>CAWJYL010000002.1:0-2233577 GCA_963847075.1 uncultured Acidobacteriota bacterium | reverse complement strand
GCTATAATCTAGCCAGAATGAAATACGAGATCCTGCTTGCGCCGCAGGCGGTAGAGGATCTCAACAGACTTCGAGCAAACATTCGGTCTGAGGTCAAGGGCGCCCTGGAGTCTCATCTCCGGCACCAGCCTCGGAAGCAGTCGCGGAGTCGCATCAAGCGGCTCGAAGGGCATCGCGAACCCTCAGTACCGACTGCGAGTCGGCGAGGTGAGAGTTTTCTACGATGTGAGCGAGAACTCGGTCGAGGTCCTCGCCATCCTCGAGAAGAAGGAGGTGTTGGAATGGTTAGAGCGGTCCGGAAGGCGCGGTTGAAGAGAGTCGCGCTCTCCGACGTCAAGGACGACTTGTCGAAATTCCTGAGACTGGCAGAGGTCGATGAGATCGTGATCACGCGCCACGGCAAGCCGGCCGGAGTTCTCATCGGGTTCCAGTCCGAGGACGACTGGCTCGACTATCGACTCGAGAATGACCCGAGATTCCTGGATCGGATCGAGGCCGCGCGCCGCGACCTGAGAGCGGGCCGAGGCACGAGACTCGAAGACCTGGCCGATTGAGCCCCTGGCGGCTGGCGAGGGCGCCCCCCCCCCACAACCTCGGCGCGAGGGGGTTGGGCAGCTCTCTTCGCGGCGAGGGAAAGGGCAGGAAGGTCAGACAGTCATCAGGACAAACCACAAGCGACCCGCATTACTCTTTCGTGGGCTTCCCCTTTGCGGGGTTTGGCGTCGTCGTCGTGGCCGCGCCGCGAAAAGAGCTTCCGCTCGATTTCGATCCCTTTACCGTAGTCGCCTCAGCAGGCTTCGGAGTCGGGGCCACACCTTGGCGGTCGGAAGAATTCGATTTTGAGCTCTTAACCGAACTCGCCTCAACAGGCTTCGGAGTCGGAGACGGCGCGACCCGCGAGCGGTCGGGCTGACTGCGCCCGGAGTTTAGATTTGAGGATTCTGCCGGTTTCGGGGTGGGCTGTTTCTTCGACTGACCCGCGAGGGGCGAGCCAGCGACGAGGAGCGCGAGGGCGAGAATCGCGGGAAGGATCTTCGAGAGCGTCTTCATCGTCGTTCTCCTCTAGTTCGCAGCCGGAGTCGGGTCTGTGAATTGTCCTCCTATCCGATTGATCCGTAG
Organism: uncultured Acidobacteriota bacterium; assembly: GCA_963847075.1. Taxonomy (GTDB): domain Bacteria; phylum Acidobacteriota; class Thermoanaerobaculia; order UBA5066; family Gp7-AA6; genus DAHUXD01. The sequence continues at coordinate 2,232,458 of CAWJYL010000002.1, read as the reverse complement.
GTGGCGCCAGTCACTTTTGGCTCGGCGTCGAAGGCGGGAGGCCAGACGCTGACGGCACGGGGTTCCTCACCGCCTAGAAACCTTTCAATCTAGCCCGAGGGGCGGACTGGGATCTCCTGAACCCGAGATCGGAGAGGCGCGTTCCGCCGTACCGAGGCATACGTCCAGTTGTTACGAGGGGGTGCGAAGGACAGCCGTCACGATGGGGGGTAGGATTTGAACCTACGACCTTTGGGTTATAAGAACACCTCAATTGCCGCCTGAAGTCGACAAAAGGCAACAAGACGCGACTCGATCAGGCGTTCGAGTCGTCAGGTTTCGCTTCCTGTAGCCGCCAGATCGCCCCACTTTCGCCCCACCTCGGTGACCGAGGGCCCAGTGCCGCGAACCACAATCCGTCTCGTCGCCAAAGCGCCGGGGTTTTGTCTCAAGGGCTGGGCTCAACGGAGTTCGCTCATAGCCAACTAACCAACTCGAACCACGAGAGTTAACTACGTCCTGGGAAATTATACTGATGACATGAATCCTTATATAATGACAACCTCTATATCCGGGTAGACGCCGACGCATCTCGCGATTCGGTTGTCGGCGCAAAAGGAGACGGCACATGCTTCGCAAATTACTCGCCACAGACGACAACGCGGCTACGGTCATTCTGAGGTCTGTACTCGGGGTCGTCTTCTTCGCGCACGGCTCGCAGAAGATGCTGGGTTGGTTCGGCGGACACGGCTTCTCCGGAACCATGTCTTATTTCACAGGCACGGCGCATATTCCGGCCGTGTTCGCGTTCCTGGCAATCGCGGCCGAGTTCTTTGGCGGGCTGGGATTGATGTTCGGCTTCCTCACACGAATCGCTGCCTTCGGCATCTCCGTCAACATGCTCGTCGCGATCGCGACGGTACACAGCGGCTTCGGCTTTTTCATGAACTGGACCGGCACTCAGAAAGGCGAGGGATTCGAATATCACTTGCTGGTCCTCGCCATGACGGCGTTTCTCATGATCCGCGGCGCCGGTGCATTCTCGCTGGACCGCACATTTACAGTAGCCTCACCGGCAAAGCGATAACGCGCAACCAATCGTGAGCAGGACGACTCCACTCGACGCGCCGCATCTCTGGCTGGTGCTAGCGAGGTGTCACCGCGCTGTGGGCCACATCGCCGAGCGCAGCATCAAGGACACCGGATTGGGCCTTACGGACTTCGCCGCGCTGGAAGCACTCTTGCACAAGGGCCCACTCTCGATAACGGAAATTCAATCCAAAGTCCCGCTCGCACTCGGCTCGATGACTGCTGCGGTGGACAGATTGGAAGAGAAAGGACTCGTCCTCCGAACACCGTCGCCGAACGACAGAAGGGCCAAAGTCCTGACATTGAGCCCGAAAGGGAGAGCCACGGTGGAGGCCGCGTTCACCCGGCACGCAGCGGACCTCGAAATGGTCATGGCTGTCCTGGACCGACATGAGAAGCGTCAACTTCACGACCTTCTGAAGAAGATCGGTCTCTTTGCCGCTGCGGCCAGCGCCGCTCCTGGCGCGTCCGAACGAACTTGAACAAGGAAACACATGCTGCGCCGGCGGATCGCCCCACTTTCGCTCCACCCGGTCCGGCGCCAGCAGTGCGAGCACACCGTCCATGTCCAACCAGGCCGGACCCGTCCCGGCTCGATAGTACGAATCGCTCGACCAGCGGAATGCCTCAGGGCAAGCGCCCGATTTTTGGCGATGACCTGACCTCGCGGAGCTTCGCGTGACAGCCGCATCTCAGACCGGAATCGCAGGAATATCGGACGTCGTGCTGTCGGTGCCCTCATCGGGGAGCCACGTCCTGGTCGCGAAGTCGCAGATCCAGATGCCACCCAACAGCTTGGCGAGGCGGATCGAGCCGTCCTCGGACCGGAAGCTGACCTTCGGCCCTTCGGCGTCCACAAACCCCGTCGGATCGGCGACAGCGTCGCCGCATATCTCACGCCACTTCACCGTGCCGCCATCGTCGAAAATCTCGATGATCAATCCATCAACTGTCCGATAGAAGACGCGTGAAGTGTCCCCGCCGAGGGCCGTCGGGCTTCCGGCGGCGAGCGGCGCACCCGCCATTCCTGCAGTGCTTCCGGAGGCTGCGATCGCCAGCGCCCCGAGATTGCGTGCCTGTAGCGTGTCGCGCTCGATAATCCAGATGCCGCCTCGTAACGCGCGATAGGCGATGCGCGGCGCCCGGCCGGTGGGCGTATAGGTCGCCGCGCGGTAGGTGGCTGCCGGTGGTGCATGACCAGTGCCGTCGTCCGCCGTCGCCGTAAGGTCGTCCGCCTTGGCGCTCGTACCGGAGCGATAGAGGTCGACCAGGTGACCGTCGTTTCCGGCACGCGAGATGACGTGGACCGCGTTCTGGTGCAGGTAGGCGACGAGGGCGCCCGATGCGGTCGGCGCGCCCGAGTCGGTTGCAAGGGCGTCGGCGTGCCAGGTGCCGTTCGTTCGCACGAAGTGCGCCTGGTGGTCGTCGCCGTCCCTAAACACGAGATGCGCATCGTTGCCGGAGAAGGTGACGAACGGGTCGTCGATCGCGTTGGTTGCAACGGCGGTGACAGTCCAAGCGGTATCGCCGCTGCTGCGCGTGAGCGCGATCAGGCGGCCATCGCGGGCGCGGTATGCGATGATTTGGACTCCACCGACACCGATCGCGGCGGGGTCGCCGGCCGCGATCGGTGCGCCAGTTGCCGAGGCGAGCACATCGGTGCTTTGCCATGAGCCCCCGCTGTATTCGACCAGGTAAATCCTGCCATCGGCTTCAGTGTAAGTAATGCAACTCAAGTTTCCCAAAAGGTGTGGCGCTGTCCGCCCGAGGTCGGCCAACCCGCGCAGCGTATAGAGGCCGCCACGGGTCACGTCGAAATCGATCTGCCAATCGGCAAAAGGATTGCCGGCCAGCAGAGTTCCCGGCGTGAAGGGCGTGTACTGAAAAAAGTCCCACTTCGACCACGAGGCAGGCAGGAGGGGCTGCGTTGTCCAGCGCTTGGTGTACTGGCCGTCGGCGCGAGTCGCTGCGGCGGCCTTAAACGCAGCGTTGTGTGGGTCGTTGTCGAGGTCGACGCCGTTCACGACCTTCCCGCCAAAGTACGTCTTTGCCCAAAGTGGGTAATTGCCGAAATGGGCGTAGTCGGCGGCGTTGAAATCGCTCTTGCCGCTGATGTGGCTCGTCCATGCGGTGGCGCTGGTGTAGACGATCGGCGTGCGGCCAAGCCTCGTCTCGAGTCGATCGAGGAAGGCCTCGAGCTCGGTGCGCCAGTCCGTCGCCGGTGGATCGTTGCTGCCTGTGACGACGGCCTCGTTCTCGAAATCCATTGCCGGCGCGAGGTCGCCCGGCACCAGCCGTTTGATGGCGCCGGCCATCGTGTCGGCCTGAACGTCGCCCGTGACCACGTCGCTGTGGCGATAGAAGTGGAACGCGCCGCGGATGACGCCGGCCGCCGCGGTGGCTGCCCACCTGGTGGGAAACTGTCCATCGGTAATCAAGCCGCCGCCCGCGACCCGCTCCGAGCTCTTGTGAATGATGTACTTGATCCCTGCCGCGGTCATGGCGTTGAAGGCCGGCAGATTGTTACCCTCGAAAACATCGATGCCGTCCTGGCGCACGGCGGCGTTGGGCACCGTCGTGGCCAAAGGATGGGGCAAGGCTGCCCCGCTGGCGGCGGTCGCGGCGTCGCCGGTTGAGCTTCCGGCTAAGGCGACGCGCACCATGCCGTCCGCCGTCGTCGCCTCTATGGTGCTGCCGGGCTGCCCCGAGGCCGCGAACACCGCGCGCGACATGACGGGATCCTGATGCGGCGGCGTCGGCGTTGTGGCGTGCAGCCCGTCGAGGATCTTCGAGGCGTGTTGCTGGGCCTCCTGGGCGGGCACGAGGTTTTTGTCCACCGCACGTTGAACCGTTGCCAGTTTCTGATCCGCCGTCTGCGTTGAATGCGCATCCTTTGCAAGCTCTGCCAACTTGAGCGCCGCCGCCTGGTTCCCGAAGTTCTTGGCCAGATCCGCGGCGGTCTGAAAGGCCGTGGCCGCATTGGCTTGCGTGCCCGCGAGCCCTGCCATATCGCGGAAGGCGTTGGGATTGCTGACGGCGGAGAGCGCGCCTGCAAGTCCGCTTGGCGCGGGCAGTGCCGGGGCATTCTGCAGGTTGATCAGCGTCTGAGGGAGCTGAGTCGGGGTCGTCCCCTGTGGCTCGGCTCGGCGGCTGGCGAGCAGCTCGGGCGCAATGTCGCCGAGCGCGAGATCCGGATCATTGAGCACCCAATCCGTATTGCCATAGTGCTCCTCGAGCGCGGGGCAGTCATCCATGACCGTCTGTGCATACAAACCGTCGGTAGGCAGGCTGATCAGCATCGGCTCGGTCGGCGCCTCCTTCGACACGTAGTAGTTGTAGAGGTCGGCCGGAGTCTTGATGCTTCCGAGGCCGAGGAACGATCCGGCGGAAACGCGGAAGACGATGGCATTGCCGATGATCGCTATCGGATCCCGCTCAACCACGGAAGCGATGCTCACCTGACTGGTTCCTGGGGTATAGAAACCGTCGATCAGCATGAACAGTCGATCCCGGTCCATGCTCCACCAGATCGCCTTGTGGTAATACTCGACGTGCTCATTCAAGTGTTCGACCAGGCTCTGCACGGCCAGGGTCATTTCGGCACGCACATCCTGTCGTTCCCACTCGTCCGGGATGGAGGAAAGGACCGCCCCGGCGCCATCGACCACGCCGGTTTCAGGCAGGATCAAATCCTCCGCCCCTTCCGAAGTCGCCACGGCGCGTTGGAAATGATCGGTCTGATATGTGAAGGAGAGGCTCTCGAGATTCGCGACCGAACCAGGAGGAAGCGGCTTGGTCGCCGTGAACTGAATCGAAGTCAACGTCTCGCGTGTAATCAGAGTACTCGCTGGAATGACGGCGGTGAAGTCCACGCGCACAGTCCCATTGAACTGATAGCGCGTCGCCAGGGTGAAGTCTGCCGGAACGGCAGCCGCGCCTACCTTCATGAGTAGAGTGTTGACCCAATTGGCGGCAATTCCGGGAGCATGTTGGCGTTGGAAGAGGGCATCGCGCTGTGCCTCATCGACCGCATGCAGCATGCTGAAAATGCCTAGCGCTGGAGTCAACAGAAACGGCTGCAAGGGCAGCCAGCTCGTAACGTCAAAGCCTCCATCGTCCTTGTCGTGTGGACGATCGATCGCTATGCGAATGAAGACCGACCCGTGAATGAATCGCACGGGCTGATCGGACCGCCGACCCGCGGGGACATTGGAGGTCGTGAAATTCGTGAGCACGTCCTTCAGGTACTTGATGGCGTCGGCATATTGTGCGTCGCGGAGCGCGTTGCGGATGGACTCCCGCCAGCGATAGGCCCGTGCCACGGTGAATGGGGAGATTGCGAAGGGAACGAACAGACACTCCCGGACTCCCGCAACGCCGGTCTCTATTTTGAGATGACGCAGAATCTGGTAGTAGATGACCGTGAGGGAATGGCCGTAGTTGGCATTCCGCACGACTTCCGTCGTTCCCGTGACGGATTCCTCCTGGGAAACCTCGTTGACGACGAGGCTATCGAGCTTGCGCAGGGAATCGCCATAGCGGCGGACGGAGTCGCGCACCCGTTGTTCCTCGCTCGCGCTGGTCGCACGCCCGCCCTCCTGAGAGGACGAGCTGCTCGCATAGCTCGCGCCGTGACCGCCACCTGCAATGAAGCCGGCATAGACGAAGCCCATGCCGCCGGCGAAGCTTGCCATGGTTGAGGAGGATTTTCCCCTCTCCCACTCGGAGAGATTCGCGCTGACTGAATCGTCGTACGCGCGCTCCTGATTGACGGTGTCGGAAACCTGATCGGCGAGCTGGGTCGATTCCTGGCGCCGACTCAACTCCGAACGCCGCCATTCGATCTTCTCGATGCGCCTGGCCTGGCGCGGGGCGAGGGTCAGGCTCTTTGCAACCGTCCCCAGCGAGTAACCGTTCGAGCGCCAGCGCATGCGGATTTCGATGATGTGACCGCGGGCGACGGTTGTCGCCTGGTAGCGGCTGGTGTCGCTCTCCCACTGTACGGGATGCGCCGCGTCCATCTCGGTACGGCCACGGCCGAAGGACTGCAGCACGTCAAGATACGCGCCTGGTAGCGTGTGCCGTACGAAATCAGATTCCTTGCTCCCCGCGATCAGAGCGCCAGAACTGACCGCAGTACGTGTAACCGCAGCAGCCGCCGTCGCGATGTTGCGGGCCATCGCGCGTCCGCGGCGTGGGGTCGCCGCGGGGCTGAGCGCTTCCATGGCGCGGATCGACGGAGACACGGCGGTAGTCAGCACCCCGAGGGGATCCTTCTTCACCGAGGCTTCCGCGCTGATGACGGGCTGCTCGGCGCGGAAAATGACAAAGAAGCTGCGCTCCCCAAGGACTCGCTCTGGGTTCTTGAAGGGTTGGCAGAAGCTTCCGGGATCCTCGGTATAGATGTTCGGGTTGTTCGCGACTTCCGTTTCGGTAAAGACTGGCGGCACACGGGCCGGCTCCGTGTCGGTCGCGGGTACTGAGACCGCCGGCGGCAAGGCGACGGCTGTGCGTACGACACGCGGGACGGAAAGGTCGTCCAGAACGACGCCGATTGCGGGGCTGGGGCCCGACAGCCACCACATCCAGGAGTCGCCGGACTTTGCAGGCACGGAGAAGGTGAATTGGCCGTCGACCCCAACGTGGAATTCGGTCCAGGTCAAAGACGACGTGAGGCCGAGAAAGTCCGGCAGCCATGGGACGGACGTCGTCCTGGGCATGTCGGCATGAAAGGCCTTGTCGAGGCCGAGCCGTGTCCATCCGCCCCCCCCGACCTGGACAGGCGCGATCTGCAGCTTCGATGCATCGAATGCGACGGGCGTGTCGCTGACCGCGACGAAGTACGCCTGGCGGTACGCCTGCGGCGGAGACGGAGCGGGCTGAGGATCGGCCGCCGCGACGATGGCGACATCGGCGGCCGAGAGGGAAACGCTCAAGGAATTGCCCGTACCGGCGGAAACCGTCTTCTTCAGTCGCGTAGAGCCGCTACCAGCCAGGAACGCGATATCGATGCTGGAAGATGGTTGCAGGTCAGAGAGCACCAACACGCCACGGAGCTGAGCATCGAGCGAGGCGCGAACTGTGTCCTGGATGGCGGTCGGAAGGTCTCGAATTGCGCCGCCCGTGGGAGGCAGCGCACGGGTAAAGACAGCGTCTACCAAGAAGGGGCCCGCATTTGCAGGCACCGAGACGCCCGCGGCAGGCGCGATCGTGACCGTGAGACTTGCCATGTGGGAGCCCTCCTGGCCTCAGCTTGGCCAATCTGTCTCTCTCTACGAAAGTCGCTTGACGCGGCAGAAAAGATACGAAAGAGTTCATGGCTCGCGAAAGCTTTCGCGACGGGCTCAGGCGAGAAGCTCCGCCAGACGCTCTGATGAATTTGGATGCTAGTCCGTGCGTGAATTTGGATGGTGGTCCGTACGCGGCGGTCCAAGTGCCCGAGGATCAGTTAGTTGTTGCCTCGGGCCGGATGCTTAGCGCCTGCCTCCTAGCAGGCCTTGCGGTGCAGGATGCTGAAGACGTCTGTCAAGACATTTGGGAATGGCTCTTGAACTCGGACAATCTCGCGATGGCGACGTTGGCGCCGTGGTTGGGAGCCGTCGTAGAAAACTTTCTCTTGCGCTTTCTCAGGCGGCGTTGGAAGGAGTCCCGCCTGTTCCGGCAAGAAACAGACGCCGGCTGCGAGTCCAAGGAAAGTGCCGTTGAAGCTCGCCTCTTCCTGCAAAGGCTTGCTTCCCGTTCACCGGTACGCGATCGGAAACTCCTCGAGCTTCTGGGAGCAGGCTATCGGCTGTCGGAGGCTGCGCGGATCGCCGGCATTCCGCACGGCAGCGAACAGTTTCACCTCAGCCGAATCCGCGAACTTGCAAACAGGCTAAGGAGAGTCCCTATGCCAACACGGGTTGCGAGACCCTTGTTGCATTCGGGCGCTGCAGTAGGCTAACCCACAAAGGTGAGGGGAGGAGACTGATGTGCCGCGCCCTTCCGCCCAATGCCGTACGCTACGTCCCCGGAAACTCCTCTGGAGACCTCGACGATCTGAAATCGCCCCGCTTTCGCTCCACCTGTCGGCATCGAGAAACAAAACGGCCGGGGCTTCCCCCGGCCGATAAGCTACTTGGTCGCGGGGGGAGGATTTGACGCCGGCCTGCGGCCGGCGTTTGCCCTCTGACAGCAACGCCGGGAGTTTCCTACCGGCGTCTAAGAAACTGTGGTTGCGGGGAAAGGATTTGAACCTTCGACCTTTGGGTTATGAGCGGGTTCAGGCGCTGCAGGTTAGCCCAGAAACTCACAGGTAAGCCCATACAGGACAGGTGCGTAGGTCGTGGCCTCCGGGGACGGCGGTAAATTCACGGACAGAAACATGGACACCGGACGACACGGCAGGCGGAAGAAATAGCCAACGAGAAGTCTAATTCTCGAAAGGTATATCTATACCGTAAGACCCTCCCGCCCCCGTTCCTGACCTCGCCTCCTAGACCTGTCCCCGCGTAAGGGAGGGGTATCTACAGATGGCCGGAGGCGGTGTGGTAGAGGTCGTGGCGCGTCGGAGGGGCTGGTCGGAGCCGAGCAGTCTCTATAACCAACGGCCCCCGGAACGAATCGCCGCTTCTGGATGAAGTGCTGGAAACGCACGCAAGTAATCCCGATTGGGTTGAATGCGACTTTTCCCAGAGCAGTACGAGCACTTTGCCATCCCATCCAACGCTACGCTGGTTTCGTTGGACCGACTACACTTTTTGCACTTCCAGCTTTGTAAGGCGTGTTCCATAACGACCCGCTTTCTTGCCGAAAACCGGCGGCGGGCACTCGATTGGAGGATGGTTCGGTCCGTCGAAAGTAGTCGGAAAAATTAGCTTATCACAGCTCCAGCTTTGCCTTGTGTTCCTCGAAGGCGGCACAAGAAGAGGCTCCTTTCGGAGCCTCAACTATTGCAATGAGCGCCAACGCGCTCACCGTTTTGTTACACCGTACCGCGAACGTAGGTCGAAGCTGTCTCGTACGTCTCGACCTTCGGTGTTCCGTCGAGCACGCCGCCGAGCTTCGCCAAGACCTGCGGATACGTCGCAGTCTGATAAGTGTCGGCGCTTTGCCGATTGTCCCAAAGGCTGATGCCGATGGCATTCTTCGGGTTGACAAGCGTCACTTCCTCCAGAAAGCCGCTCTGCTTCCGCAGCATCGGAACGACTTCCTTCTCGAAAAGAGTCGTGAAGTCCTTCTCTTTTCCGGCCTTGATCTGAAAATTTACGTTTCTTGCGAATTTCATGACGTTCTCCTTTTCCAGTCAGCCAACATCCCTCAGAGTGCAGCGCGTGTCATGACCCAGTTGCATCATTTTGGAGCCGGAAACTTTCAAAGGGAGTGGGCGAAGGCATGCAAGGCCGCAGGAGCAGAAGGCCGGATTTTCCATGACCTGCGCCGTACTGCAGTCCGCAACATGGTCCGGGGTGGCACGCCGGAGTCCGTGGCGATGAGCATCTCCGGGCACCGCACCCGCGCCGTGTTCGACCGCTATGACATTTCTTCGATCAAAGATCGGAGACTGGCGCTGCGCCGCACCGAGGCATACGTCCAGTCGTTACGAGACGAAAAGGACGAGGGCAACGAGGTGGTCAGGCCACTCAAGCGCGGCGCAGACACGGACAAAAAGACGGACAGATAGGAAAAGGGGTTAGGTCATTTTGAACCTAACCCCTTGATGTGATTGGTCGCGGGGGGAGGATTTGAACCTACGACCTTTGGGTTATGAGAACACCTCAATTGCCGCCTCAGGCATACAAGAAGCGACAAAACGCGACTCGATCAGGCGTTCGAGTCGTCAGCTTTCGCTTCCTGTAGTCTCCAGATCGCTCCACTTTCGCTCCACCTGGAGGCGGAGGGATGATCTCGAAGAACGTCCTCGCTGGCGCGCAGATCGGCGGTCCGAGCCCCAGCTCCGAGTCCTCACCGCAGCGCGTCGACGAGATAGAGCTCGGAGCGCGTGGCGGTCGTCCCGTAGACGTAGAAGCGGCCGTCCGACGTCACGCGCACCTGGATTCTCCCTGCCGATTCGTCCAGGGGTAGCTCCTTCCACAGGCGCTTCTGGCCGGTCTCGAGATCGAGCAGGAAGACCTTCAGAGGCCGTTCTCGAGGACTGTAGACGTAGACGCTCCGGGAGTCTGTACTCCACTGAACGACTCGATCGGCCCGCGCCACCCCGGGCACGGCGCGCCCCTCGCCGCCGCCGTCGATCGGATAGACCGAGGGCAGTCCCTTTACATACGCGATCACGGACCGACCATCCGGAGACACCGGGCTCGTGTACTCCATCAGATAGGTGCCGACCGAACCGATGACCCGCGGGTTGCCTGCCACGATGTCCTGAACGTAGAGCCGGTCCTCTTGATCCGGGCTTGAGACACTGAAGACCACGCGCTTCCCGTCCGGAGTGAATGCGCCCCAATCCGGCTCGAGCTTCTCGTTCGGGAGGTCTTTGGGCTCGCCGGGGCCGGTGGGAAGGAGAACGAGGCGCGACGGCTTTCCGCCTTCCGCAGGGAACACAGCGAGCACGCGCTGCTTGTCGGGCGAGAGCGCCATGCCCATGCCCTCGGAGAGCCGCAGCGCGGGACTGCCGTCCGTGCCGCGAAGGTAGATCGTCGGCCTGGCGCCGGTCCCTTCGCCCTCCTCGTTCAGGAGCAGAATCGAGCCGTCCTGGGAGAGGTCGGCGGCCATCGGGGCGTCCAACCAGGAGAGGTCGCTCTCCACCGACTGTCCGGGCGCGAGCCCTCGAACGCTTTGCAGGACCGTGCTGTGCGTGAGCAGGACGCGCCCGTCGCCGGAGATGTCGTCGAGCTCGAGGATTCCCGGGACGCGAATGGCCAGGCGGAGCTTTCCGTGAAGGTCCACCCTCCAGAGGGCCGGCTTCTCTCCGGCTTTGCCCGCCGTAAACCAGATCTCGCGGCCGTTCGCCGCCCAGCACGGCACGCCCGCGATCTCCGTCCAGCCTGCCGACAGGACCTTCTCCGATTTTCCGAGCCGGTCGATCACACCGACGGAATTCGTGCGGCCATTCACCTCCCAAAACGAGATCATGCCGCCGTCGGGCGAAAAGCGCGGAGCGCCAAGTTCACCAAACGCAAGTACCTTCCCGATGGGAGATTCCAACCGCAACTTGCCGTCGACGACGTGCAGCACGACCAGGCTCTTGCCATCCGGAGACCAGTCGGCGCCCCCATACGTAACCTCGGTCAGAACCTGCCGGGGGGCTCCGCCCGCCATGGGAACCGTCGCCAGAACGCCGCGACCGACGGGTCGCAGACTCTGAAGGATCGCGAGCTCGCCGGAGCGTGAAATCGACAGGATGTCACCGGCGAACGGCAAAAGGGTGGACTCGGGGCTCTGCGGCCGAGTCATATAGAGCCGTGGGTCCGCGCTCGTGCCCGTGCTGTAGACGATCGTCTGGCCGTCGGGAGCGAAACGCGCGTTTCCGATCGGACGCTGGCGGAAGGTCAAGCGCTTGAACGATGGGGCGGGAGCGGTTTCCTTCGCGAGACCGTGAGAGATTCCCCAGACGATCGCGAGTCCCGCCCCGAGCACGCCGACGGCGGCAACGAGCAGCAGTCCGAGCCGGCGACGCTTTCCCACTGTGGAGGGCGTCTCTGCGCCGCTCGCAACCTCCGCGAGGCGATCGCGCAGGCCCTCGAGATCCCGTGCGAGGTCCTTCGTCGAGGCGTACCGATCCTCCCGATCCTTGGAAAGGCACCGCTCCACGATCCAGCGCAACGGCGGGGGCAGATCCGGCCGCAGGTTCGCCAGCGGCTCCGGTTGCTCCCGGATGATCGCCGCCATCGTCTCCGGCGCCGTCTTCCTGTCAAACGCCTTCCTTCCGGTCGCCATCTCGTAGACGATCGAGCCCAGCGAAAACTGGTCCGACCGAAAATCCAGAGCCTCCCCCGATGCCTGCTCCGGCGACATGTAGCCGACCGTCCCCATCACCGTGCCGGCCTCCGTCTCCGTATGCGCCAGGGTCTGCATCGCCGAGACCGAGCCGGACTCGGGCTCCACGAGCTTGGCGAGCCCGAAGTCCAGGATCTTGACGAACCCGTCCTTCGACACCATCACGTTGTCGGGCTTCAGGTCCCGGTGCACGATTCCCGAAGCGTGCGCCTTGGAGAGCCCATCGGCCACCTGCGCCGCCACGCTCAACACGCGGCGGACCGGCATGAGCGCCCACGCCGTCAGCTCGCGCAGCGTCCTGCCTTCGACGAGCTCCATCGCGATGAAGGCGATGCCTCCCTCGCGTCCGATCTCGTGAATCGTCACGATGTTCGGATGGTTCAGCGCCGAGGCCGCGCGGGCCTCCTGCTCGAACCGGGAGATCCGGTCCCGATCCAGGGCCAGGGCCTCCGGCAGAACCTTGATCGCCACCTCGCGGCCGAGCTGAGGGTCCTTCGCCCGGTATACCTCTCCCATCCCACCCGCACCGAGGGGCGACAGGATCTCGAAGCGGCCGAGGCGAGTGCCGGTGGCGAGCGTCATGAGAAGACCGTGACGGCGATTCTAGCCGCTTCGCCGGTCGAAACCTGTTCGGTTCACGGTCGGGGTTCCATACAATCGAGCAGATACAGCAAGAGCAGGAGACTCGGCGATGGCCCCTCTCTTCCGACGGGTGTCGTTCGCGCTTACGATCTGGGCGGGCGCTCTTTGTCTCTGCGCCCAGACTCTGCCCTCGACGGGAAGCATCTACGGGACTGCCCTCGACGAGCAGGGATCCACTCTTCCGGGCGTCGAGGTCAGGCTCCAGGGCGCCGGAGAACGCGCCCCCGTCCAGACCGACTCGCAGGGCAGATTTCGGTTCCTGTACATCTCGCCGGGCACCTACGCCGTGACACTTTCCCTCGACGGTTTCGCCACGGTCGAAAACCAGGGAGTCGTCGTCGCGTTGGATCGAAGCACCCAGCTGCGCGTCACGCTGAAGCTGGCGGCCGTCAACGAAACGATGACGGTCCTGGGCGCGCCCGCGATCGACCCCCGCAAGACCGTGACCGGCGCAACCTTCGAGAAGAAGGAGCTCCAGTCGATCCCGAGCGCGCGCAACATTTGGGCGACCCTGTGGGCCGTGCCGGGAGTCGTCACCAACCAGGTCAATGTCGGAGGGAACACCGCGGTCCAGGCGTCTCCGTCGTCGAAGGGAGTCACGGGCGCCACGTACAACCTCGACGGCGCCGACATCACGCTCGGCGGGCTCTCTCCGACGTTCTACAACTTCGACTCCTTTCAGGAAGTCCAGGTCGTCACGGGCGGCTCGGACGTGACTCTCCTCAACGGCGGCGCGACCTTCAACATGGTGACCCGGCGCGGGACGAATTCCATCCACGGCTCGGCCCGGTACTTCTACGCTCCCAACCGCTGGCAGACGGAGAACACGCCCGAAGAGGTCAACCTCGCAGGCCTGTCCACCAACCGCACGAACGTCCTCCGCGACTATGGCGTCGAGGCGGGTGGAGCGGTGCTCTCCGACCGCCTCTGGCTCTGGGGCGCCTGGGGCAAGAACCAGATCGACCTGCAGAAGCTCGGCCAGCTCGACACGGAGGGCCGGCAGGTGAACGAGAACTCGACGCTCGAGAACTTCGACGCGCGGCTCGACGCCCAGCTCGCCGCGTCGAATTCCCTCGAGCTGTACTACCACCACGGCGACCGGGTCCAGTACGGGCGGGGCGTTGACATCAACACGGCGCCGGAGTCCGGCTTTGATCTGACCCAGCCGGTTCCCATCTACAAAATCGCGGACACCCACGTCTTTTCTCCCAGCCTGACGGCGACGGCCTTCTTTTCCTACATGGACTTCGTACAGACCGCGACGCCGGTCGGGGGCGTCGACACGCCGGCCTACATCGATGCGAACAACGTGCTCCGCGGAAGCAGAACTTTTTCGCAAACCCACTCGATCGTCCGCCAGGGCGGAGCCTCCGCCTCGAAGTTCTTTACGACCGCGAACCTGTCGCACGAGCTCAAGGTCGGATTCGGATACCGGTACGCGACGACCGAGGCGTCGTCGTCGCTGCCCGGCGGGCAGGTCTGGGGCGACGAATACAACGGTCTCGCCTACATCACCCGCGCCTCGGTCACTGCGACGAAGGATCAGCGGCTCGGAGTTTTCGTGAGCGACACGCTCACGTCCGACCGCCTGACGGTCAGCGCCGGCGTCCGCTACGACGATGGGCGGGCGCGAAACGGGGCTACCTCCGTTCCCGCAAACCCGGAGTACCCGGACATCCTTCCGGCGGTTCACTACGCGGGCGACGAGGGCTACCCGATCTCGGCCGCGAGGTGGCAGCCGCGGGTGGGCGCGACGTACGCGCTCGGTCAGGATCGGCGGACCCTCCTGCGCGCCTCCTACTCCCGCTTCGCGGACCTCTTTCTCGACGGGGTCGGATTCGCGAGCCCCTTTCCCGCGACGCAGTACTTCTACTACTACTGGACGGACACGAACGGGAACCATCGTGTGGATCCGGACGAGTTCGACCTCAACGATCGTGCCGGCTTCTACAACGTGGATCCTGCAAATCCCAGCGCGGCGAGAGCACCCAACCAGGTCAGCCCCAGTCTCGGGCCGACCACTGTCGACGAATTCGTCGTTGGCGCGGACCGGGAGCTCTTCGCCGGTATCACTGCCTCGATCCACTACACCTACCGCTCCATCCGGGGCATCGTCTTCAGCCCCTACATCGGCGTGACCTCGGGCGGGGGCGGGTACGAATACAAGGGCAATGCGACTGGCTCCGCGATGGACCCTTACGGCTTCGGAGTCGCGTTCGATGTCCCGTACTTCGGCGTGACCCTCGATCCACCTCCGACGGGAGTCGTGCTGGAGAATCGGCCGGGCTACAGCCAGACGTACCAGGGAGTGGGCCTCCAGCTCGTCAAGGCGCTGTCGGACCGGTGGCTCTTCCGGGGAACGTTCTCATGGAATTCGTGGACTCAGTCGGTGAGCCCCGAGGGGATCTTCGACCCGAACAACGGCCCGATGGGACCGAACGACAACGGCGGTACGGTCAACGGGGGGCCGGCCTCGGCCTGGGTTTTCAGCGCGAGCGGCCTTTACCAGTTGCCCTTCGGATTCTCGGTGTCCGGTGCGTTTTCGGGCCGGCAGGGATTCCCGCAACAGTACCTGGTCAGAATTGCTCCGCACGACACGGTGGGCAATCCGATCTTCGTCTTGACGTCGCCGGTGGGCAGCTATCGCCTCCCGAACGTCTATGAGCTCGATCTGCGGCTCGCGTATACCTTCGCGATTGGACCAGTGAGCGTCATACCTTCATTCAACGTGTTCAACGCCACCAATGCGAATACGGTCCTGAGCCGCCGGGGCCTGACGGGTACCTACAACTCGGAGAGGGACGTGCCCTTCATTCAGGACCCTCGCTTCAACCAGATCGGCGACTTCGAAAGCCCGCGCATCTTCCAGGCCGCGATCCAGATCGCGTTCTAACGAGCACGCGCGAGGTCGCGCTCATCTCCGTTGTCGCTTCGCACCGCGCTGTGGCAGCTTCATACAGGAACGCCGGGGTTTCCCCCGGCCAATCATTCCCTTGGTTGCGCGCGCCTCGCGCCTCCGCCACGTGCGACGCCCGAACCCTCGCAGCGCTTCGCGCTGCTCTTCGGAGGTTCAAATCCTCAGGCCTTCGGCGATTCAGAAACAGAAACGCCAGGAGTTCCCTCCCGGCGCGTTATCGTCATGGTTGCGGGGGAGGGATTTACCGCGGTCCTTTGGACCGCGTTTGCGCCCTGCGCCGCGGCTTCGCCGCGACCGAACCTCTTCCGCCGCTTCGCGGCTCGGCGGGTTCAAATCCCTCTCTCACGGTGGCCATCAAGAGACAGAAACGCCGGGCCCGCGCCCGGCGATAAGTAACTTGGTTGCGGGGGTAGGATTTGAACCTACGACCTTTGGGTTATGAGAACACTTCAAAAGTCGCCTCCCGTATACAAGAAGCGACAAAACGCGACTCGATCACGCATTCGAGTCGTCAGCTTTCGCTTCCTGTAGCCGCCAGATCGCCCCACTTTCGCGCCACCTCGGGGCGACACACGGGGGATCACTTCGCGCCAGCGATCAGCTTCTGAAACCTCAGGTTCTTGCGCCGCCGGTTGGAGGTGGGGTCGATCTTGAGCCAGCCGGGGCGAGAGGCAGTGCAGGATCCTCCGGACGATGTTTGTTGTCCCTCGCCGATGCGCCCCTTCCCCATCCCAGCCAGGCTCATTTCAAGCCCTCAGCGAGATACAGGTCATTCACCCAGCGGTAGTACCAGGAGACGTACGACTTCCCATCGGCGGAGAGCGCTGGCTCGATTTCTTGGCGGCCGATGCCGGCGGGATCCGGCGGCGTGAGCGTGAGCCAGAGCTCGCGGCGCCCGGTCTGGAGATCGAGCCGGAAGACTTGAGTGCTGGTCTCGCCGTGCACGTGCACGAAGAGAGTCTGGCTGTCGGGACCCCATTGGATTTCTGGCGCGTCGTCTTCGGTCAGACCTGGTACGGGGCGAGGCTCTCCACCTTCGGCCGGGAAGAGAAACCTCTTCTGCGTATCGATGTCGCTGACGAGAATCCATTTCCCGTCGGGGGAGACCGCGGCACCGGCGAGCTTCTCAGGAGTCAACGGGCGTGGCTTGCCCTCGGGGATGTCCAACAGCCACGTGCGCCGCGGGTGGCCTTTCTCGTTGCCGGAGATCGCAATCCGGCGGCCGTCCGGAAAGAAACCAGCTTGCACGACGCCCTCCAGAAGTCCAACGACTAATGACCGCGGCTCTCCGGCACCGGTCGGCACGAGGGTGAGCTTCGGCCCAGGCATCTCGGCCAGAACCCACTTTCCGTCGTGCGACAACGCCGAGGCAAACCCCTCACTCAATCGGGTCGCTTCCGCATCCCCCGCGCGCCGCATGTAGAGGGCGTCCGACGATGCGGCTCCCCCGGACTCGGTGAAGACGAGCACTCTCCCGTCCGCTGACAGCTTCGGAGCCCACGAATGGTCGAACCAGGAGAGATCGCGTTCCTCCGTCGCGCCCGCGAGCTTCCCCGAAATCAAACTTCGGGAAGCGCCGGCGGCGAAAAGCACACGGCCCTCGCGCGAGACGTCACCGAGCGCGATCGGAACAGGGAATGTCGCCACGTCGCGCACTCGCCCCGCCAGGCTCACCGCCCGCAGCTTCTGCGCCGTCCCGCGCCAGTTCGGCCCGGTGAACCAGACCTCGCTGGCGCCGGGAGACCACGCCAGCCGATCTATTCCCTCCGCGCTCTTGAGGAGCGTCCGAATCTTTCCCTGCGGGTCTGCCACGCCCAGGGAGTTGTTGTGCTCCACGAAGGCGACGAAACGGCCGTCCGGCGACACACGAGGATTTATGATCGACGTCGATTCGTAGAGGAGCCTTCCAATGGGAAACTCGAGGCGCCCTCGTTCTCCTCCTCTACCAGTTACAATGGCAAGCTGGTGGCCATCGGGTGCCCAGTCTGCGCCCCACACATTCTCGAGGACGTCCCGAGGCGCGCCGCCGTCCATCGGCATCCGGGCAAGGGTGCCGCCCCGGATGTTGATCGCCATTTCCCCGGAGGACGAGATCCCGTATATGTCCACGCTCTTCAATCCGAAGGAGCGCGACTCCGGACTTCCAGGGCGCGTCAGGAAGACCTCCCTCGGTCTCCCGTCCCAGTTCGCGCTGTAGATCACTGTCTGGCCGTCGGGCGCGAAACGGGCGTTCTGCACGGTCCCGCGCCGAAACGTCAGCCGTTGAAACGTTGGCGGTTTGCTCGCCTGCGTCGAGCGGCCGAGCAGGAAGACGCCCGCCCAGGAGGCCAGCAGCGCGAGGGCCAGCGGCAGGACTCCGCGGAGCAGCCGGCGCCGCTGCCCTTCTGCTGCGGGCATCGCCCCGGACACCGAGGCCTCGGAGAGGTGATCGCGGATTCCCGCCAGATCCCTGGCTAGATCCTTCGTCGCCGCGTAGCGGTCCTCAGGGTCCTTGGCGAGGCAGCGCTCCACGATCCAACGCAGCGGCGGCGGAGCCTGCGGCGCGAGGATGACGATCGGTTCCGGCTCTTCCCGGATGATTGCCGCCATCGTCTCGGGAGCGTTGCCTCGCGCGAACGCCCGCTTGCTCGTCGCCATCTCGTAGAGGATCGACCCGAACGAGAACTGGTCCGACCGGAAGTCCAGTACCCTGCCCAGCGTCTGCTCCGGGGACATGTACCCCACCGTGCCCATCACGATCCCGGGCTCCGTCCCGGCAGACACGGTCGGACCCTGCGTAGCCCCGCTCGCACCCTCCGGCTGCGTCAGCTTCGCCAATCCGAAGTCCAGGATCTTCACGAACCCGTCCTTCGTGACCATCACGTTGTCGGGCTTCAGGTCTCGGTGCACGATCCCGGCCGAATGCGCCTTGGCCAGACCATCGGCGATCTGCGCCGCAACCGTCAGGAGTCGCTTCGTCGGCAACGCGCCCTCGGCGAGCATCTCCCGAAGCGTCTGACCCCCCACGAGCTCCATCGCGATGAAGGACGTCCCACCCGCTTGACCGATGTCGTAGACCGTGACGATATTGGGGTGATTGAGAGAGGACGCCGAGCGTGCCTCCTTCTCGAAACGCTTCAGCCGCTCGGGATCCGACGACAGCCCGGCCGGCAGTACCTTGACGGCGACCTCGCGTGTCAGGCGCATATCCCGCGCCCGGTACACCTCGCCCATCCCGCCCGCGCCGATCGGTGCGAGAATCTCGTAGGGCCCCAACCGGGTGCCAGCGGAGAGGGTCATCTCAGGTCACGACATCATAGGTGACGGGTCATCCGGGAGCCTTAGCCTCAGAACGATAGTTGGTTGCGATCCGAAATCGCCCCACTTTCGCCCCACCAAAAGAAAAAGGGGTCACGTCCTTCGACGTAACCCCTGATGTGATTGGTTGCGGGGGTAGGATTTGAACCTACGACCTTTGGGTTATGAGAACACCTCAAATGCCGCCTCAGGTATACAAGAAGCTACAAAACGCGACTCGATCAGGCATTCGAGTCGTCAGCTTTCGCTTCCTGTAGCCGCCAGATCGCCCCACTTTCGCCCCACCGGGAGGCGCAGGGAACGGGGAATCACTTCCCGCCGGCAACCAGTTCCTGGAGCCTAGGGTTCTTGCGCAGCGGGTCGAAGTTGGGGTCGATCTTGAGCCAGCCGGCGAGACGTAACCCGGGATTCTCAGGAGCGGTTCGAGCTGCTCGAGCGCCTTCTCCGGTTCGCCGACGACGCTCAGGGACAAGTTCCGAACGCCGCCGTGTCCTGGATCGGAGCGAAAGGCTTGCCCCGTTCGTTTCTGTAGACCTTGGACTCGCCCGTGTGTCTGTCCACGGCTGTGATTTCGACTTCGACATTGGTCAGTCCGGCAGCAAAGAACCAGTACGAGTCGAACGGCTCGACACACGCATTGAGAACCTTCACGACCAGCTCGACGTTGTTCGGGTCGAAGAACCAGAAATAACCGCTGTCACCGGTCAACGTCACCGCGGTGGCCAGGGACACTGGATCCGTCGGCGTGGCCTGGAACGACGCGGCGACCGAGAAGCGGCCGATGTTCAGACACAGCGTGTGCGCGTCCGGCGTGCAGGGTCCGGTGGGTCCGGTCGTGATCCGGCCGATCTTGTTGCCGACCTCCTCGGTGAACCAGATGTTCCCGTCGGCGCCCGCGGTAATGGCGGAGGGCCCGCTCGAGGCCGTCGGGACCGCGAACTCCGTGACGTCCCCCGACGTCGTCATGCGGCCGATCTTGTTGGCGGCGTTCTCCCCGAACCACAGGTTTCCGTCGGGACCGGCGGTGATTTCTGACCCGTCGGGTGAGCTGTGCGGAGTCGGAATTGGGAACTCGGTGATGATGCCAGCAGGCGTGATTCGGCCGATCTTGTTGGCGGCGAACTCCATGAACCAGAGGCTTCCGTCGGGGCCGGCGACGATCTCTGCGGTGTCGCTGTTTGGCGTCGGAATCGGGAACTCGGTGATGACGTCAGCGGTCGTGATGCGGCCGATCTTGTTGGCGCTCTCCTCGGCGAACCAGAGGTTTCCGTCGGCTCCCGCGGCGATGGAGCCGGGCCCGCTCGAGGCCGTTGGGACCGGGAACTCCGTGATGACTCCGGTGGTTGTGATCCGGCCGATCTTGTTGCTGCCCGACAGGCCGAACCACAGGTTCCCGTCCGGGTCCGCGGCGATACCGCCAGGTTCGCTCCCATCGGCCAGCGGAAACTCGGTAACGGCGCCGTCCGGAGTGATCCGGCCGATCGCGGCATTCCCGGGGACGTCGTCTTGAGGGGCAAGGGTGAACCAGAGGTTTCCGTCGGGTCCCGCCGCGATACTGAAAGGTCCGCTCGCGGGATTGGGGGCCAGCGGAAACTCCGTAATGGCGCCGTCTGGAGTGATCCGGCCGATCGTCCTGACACCGACGGCGAATTCGGCGAACCACAGGTTTCCGTCGGGACCGGCGACGATGTCTACGGGCAGGCTGGCCGGAGTCGGGATCGGATACTCGGTGTCGTCTGAGCGCGGGCCTGGGTGGCGGCGAGCAGAAGCAGCACGAAAGAGAATCGAAGCGTCGTCAACAGGAGGCGACGAGCGTGGGAGGCGGCAAAGAGCGCGAACGTCAAGGCGGAAAGCAGCAAAGCGCCCCCGTAACCTCTGATTTTCTTCGAGCTGGTCATGGCGCAATCTCCTCTCGACGGGAATCGATCTCGTCGGCTCGCAGAAGAGAGAAGAAACTGGACGAAAAGGCAACAAGTCCGAGGGCGCGGCGCGACCCGACAGTCACGCGCGCCGCGGTGCTACTTGCCTTGCGCGACGAGCCTCTGAATCCTCGGGTTTCCGCGTAGCGGGTCGAAGTTGGGGTCGATCTTGGAGCCAGCCGGAGCAACTTGATCGCCACCTCCCGCCCGAGCTTCTTTTGCCCGTTGCTCAATCTCAGCGATGGTCCCGCACCGTAGGCGCCCCGAAATACGCACGCAGCTGATAGGTCACCGTGTAGTCAAGAGTTGCTTGGCAGTCCTGAGTGGAGCCTGATGAATTCACTAACCCTGAAAACGACGTTTGTGTCTTGCCCGGGACCAGATTTTCTTTCGGGCGGCCTAGGATTGGACCGAACCCACCGTGTATGCCTGTCTCGCTGTACCACGCATCTACTTTGTGCAAGTTTGCGGTTGCGCTCACTTCCAACCGCGTCCAGCCAAATTCACGAATTGAAAACCTCTCGCCCTCACGGGTGGCGAAGTGAACCGTCCGGTAGTGTTTGGAATTATCCGGAGCCCACCAATGCAAATCGATCTGGTTGGCACCCACGTTAGAACAACCTCTGATTAGAGTGAAGACAAGCGGACTGATCGTCACGTCGTACAGGGGGTCGAGCGCCAAGTCCCCCGGCACATTAAAAGAGTACACGCCGCCACCCGGCTTGGGTTCACTGAGAGTGATATCCAGGTGAACTTTCCGCGGCTTACCATCTCCCTCCGGATCGCTATACAAAAAGCTATTACCAGAGGACGACGCGTAGGGTTGCGTTTTGCGCTCGGTCCCTGCAACAGGCCAAGGAGAGAGATAGGCAATACTGATCGTGACCGGTCTACTCAGCGCAAGACCAGGAGCGACCGTGACCAAGGTGGTTAAGCTTTTGGCTTGAACCTGAATGTGATTGGCCACCGCGGTGATATTCGCGGTCGGACCAACGTAGTTCATTCTGATACCCGCATTCGGCAGAACGGTAGGCACGGGCACAAACTTTGCTGTCATTGCCCCGCTGGTTGCAAGAGGCGGCACTACGGGTCCGGGCGTGTTCCTAGGTGGTAGAGGTAACCCCGCCGCATAAGCAAGCGTACCCAAGGACAGGAACTGGCGGACTTTGGACATGCTGACCTCCATCTGAAGGAAGAAGCCCGTTACCAGAGTCTAGCAAGGCATGCTTTCACCAGGCGGTCATCGGCTCGTTGCCGATCTCACCATCGCCGGGAGCCCCTACTGGGAAATCGCTCCACTTTCGCTCGACTAAGAGAAAAGGGGTCACGCCTGACGACGTAACCCCTTGATGTACTTGGTTGCGGGGGTAGGATTTGAACCTACGACCTTTGGGTTATGAGCCCAACGAGCTACCAGGCTGCTCCACCCCGCGGCAGAATGGCGCACGTTATCGAAGAGCTGGCCTCAGGTCAAGCGAGCGGGATGCGCCTCGGCGGCGAGCGTTAGCGCTGGCCGGACGGAGCGGCCGAAGAGGCCGGGCCTGCCGGTCCCGGAATCGGCGTCGCTTTCGGTTTCGTGAGGCTGCCGGCCGGATACAGGAGCACGACATCGTCCGGACCGACGAGGTTTAGCTCCTCGCGCGCGACCCGCTCGGCCGGGAACTCGTGCTTCTTCGCGGCTTCGATCGCGGCCCGGAGGTTCTCGTTTGCGGCCCGACGCTCGGCGATCTGGCGGTCGAGCACCTGGACCTCGTTACGGGCGCGGCGCAACTCGAGCACGCGCCGGTCCGAGAGGAGGAGAACTCCCATGAGAACGGACGAAACCGCGAGCGACACGAAAAACGCCGTGACGGGCCGCGGACCGCGGGAGAGATCCGTGTTGTCCTTCATCGCGCGAACGCGGACCGGCCGGCAAACGCGCCGGCGCTCTCGAGCTCTTCCTCGATCTCGAGGAGGCGGTTGTACTTGGCCAGGCGCTCGCCGCGGCACGCCGACCCGGTCTTGATGAGACCGGAATTGACGGCGACCGCGAGGTCCGCGATCGTGTCATCGGGCGTTTCGCCCGAGCGGTGCGACACGATCGTTCGGTAGCCGGCGACCTGCGCCATGCGCACGGCCTCGAGGGTCTCGGTCACGGTCCCGATCTGATTCAGCTTGACGAGCAGCGCATTCGCGACGCCGTCGCGTATGCCGCGCGCCAGGATCTCCGGGTTGGTGACGAACACATCGTCGCCGACGAGGAGAATCTTGCGGCCGAGCTCCTTCGTGAGCGCCTTCCAGCCATCCCAATCCCCCTCCGCGAGCCCGTCCTCGATCGAGACGATCGGGTACGCGGCAACCAGGTCGGCCCAGTACCGGATCATCCCGTCGGTCGAGAGCGTCTTCTTCTCGCCCTTCAGATGGTACTTGCCGCCCTCGTAGAACTCGGACGCGGCGGGATCGAGCGCGACGACGAGATCCTTGCCGGGCTTGTGCCCCGCGGCCTCGATCGCCGAGAGCAGCAGCTCGATCGCTTCCTTCGAGGAGGCGATCTCCGGCGCAAATCCCCCCTCGTCCCCCACGCCCGTCGAAAGGCCCTTCTTCTTCAGGATCCCCTTGAGCGCGTGGAAGACCTCGACTCCCGCGCGCAGCCCCTCGGTGAACGAGGTGAACCCGAGCGGGCAGACCATGAACTCCTGCGGGTCGAGCAGATTGTCGGCGTGCGCGCCGCCGTTGATCACGTTCATGAGCGGCACGGGCAGGGTCGTCGCGCCGGCGCCACCGAGATACCGGTAGAGCGGGAGGCCCGAAGCCTCCGCACCCGCCCGCGCGACGGCCATCGACACGCCGAGGATCGCGTTGGCTCCGAGACGCTCCTTGTTCGCGGTTCCGTCGAGCTCGATCAGGATCCGGTCGATGAGCGCCTGGTCCCGGGCGTCGGCGCCGGTGAGCTCGTCGGCAATCTCCCCGTTGACGTGGCCGACGGCTTTGAGAACGCCCTTGCCGCCGTAGCGCTTCCTGTCGCCGTCGCGCAGCTCGAGGGCCTCCCGGACGCCGGTCGACGCTCCCGACGGCACCCCCGCTCGCCCCGTGGCGCCGCCCGAAAGCAGGACGTCCACTTCCAGGGTGGGATTGCCCCGCGAGTCGAGAATCTCGCGGCCGTGAACGGCTTCGATCGAAAAGCTCATGCTGTCGGTTCGATTATCGAGCCAGAATCCCCGAACCGCCCCCGAAAATCAACCGGATTCGGGCCGGACGCCCCGCGATACTCTGAGCCGCGGAGGCAGCTCCGCCGCCATGTTCACGATCCTCGTCCTGGCGACGCCGGCCGAAGACCTGGCATCACTCGGCGCCCGACATCCCTCGGTCGAGATCCTCGGGGCCCGTGACCCCGAGGATGCGCTCGAGAAGCTCGCGCGCAACCGCCGGATCGACGCCGTCCTGCTGCTCGCGGGCGGCGCAGCTGCGGCTACCCTGATCCGCGAAGAGGACCCGGGAGCTCCTCCCCTCTTCGCCCCGGCGTCGGCGGGCCCGATTCCGGGAGCCGGATCGCTCGGGACCGGAGATCCCGGAGAATTGCTGGAACAGCTCGTCCGTCTGCTCGCTGCGCAGGCCTAGCCGTCCGCCGCCGGCCAACAAAAAGGCGGCCGGAAGGCCGCCTCCACTCACGCGGATCGAAGGGACCCGCGCCTCCTCCTACGCCCCCGGCGAAAACTCGATCCGCTCGAGGGAAGGCGCATACCGTACCGGGGCTCCGGGTTCCTGTCAAGATGGACAGGTCCATCAGCCCCGCTGACCTGATGGACAGGCGCTGTCAGGCGCCTGCTCGCAGTCTGGATCTCGTGGTAACTTCATGTTTTTGGGGGACTTCCATGGGCGGTTGCGGAAGCGAAGGCGGATGCGGGATCGGGAACTCCTATAACCCCGGTCAGTACGTCGGCATCCGGTTAAACGAGCATGAGGACGGGCGCAGCGTCCTGTGCGACACCATGGGTACGGAGGTCGCCCGCAAGCTGCGGGTGATCGTCGAGGGCGACGGCGGCATGGAATACGCCGAGATCACGAACCTGCGCCCGATGATCCTGAAACAGTGTCAGCTGCGCGACTCCCGCCGGCTGGTGCGCGTCGCGACGGATACGGACCTGGCGAGCTACAAGGCCAAGGTGGCGCGGGAGACGACCTTTCTCGAAGACACCCGGGGCCTGGCCGCCGAGAAGCGGCTCACCATGAAGCTCGTCCGGGCCGAGGAGAGCTTCGACGGCCGAAAGGTCACGGTTTACTACACTTCCGAGGCGAGGATCGATTACCGCAGGCTCGTCGCGGACCTCGCCCTCAAACACCCGGTACGCATCGAGATGCGCCAGGTCGGGCCGCGTGACGAGACGAAGATGCGCGGAGGGATCGGGCCCTGCGGCCTGACGCTGTGCTGCTCGACATTCCTGAAGTCGTTCCATCCTGTAACCATCAAAATGGCAAAAAATCAGAATCTTTCCCTCAATCCCTCGAAGATATCGGGCATGTGCGGCCGCCTGATGTGCTGCCTCGCCTACGAGGACGAGGGGGGCGAGAGGGCCCCGGCACCCCCGAAAAAACCGCAGAATATTCCGGCCGAACTGCCTGTTTGAGCTGTCAACAAGTCCCACCCTTTACCGGGACAAAGAGAGACAGCCGTGGTCAATCGAAACACCTCCGGCGGAGCCTTCCGGGGCGATGAAGAAACTCCCGCAAACCGCAAACTGATCCGCCCGAACCTTTCCGAGCTCGCGGACCGCTACCCCACGCGCTCCTTCGCGCAGCGCAAGCAGGTCCCGCCGGAGCAGACGAATGCGGAGAGCTACTACTACCTCAAGCAGATGGCGGCCAAGACGCCGATGGTCGTCGTGCTGACCGACGGGGAAGAGATCCACGGCTGGATCGAGTGGTACGACAAGGCCTGCCTGAAGGTGAACCGGGAGAAGGGCCCCAATCTGCTCGTTCCCAAGGCTTCGATCAAGTACATGTACAAGGCGTCCGAGGCCGGCGGTAGCGACGAGGGCGGCGGGAACCGGTAGCTCCCTTCCGCGACGAAAGATCCGGTGATCGATTACCCGGGTGTCGTGTCGAGTTCGGGGTCCTTCGCTTCGCTCAGGATGACAGCGTAAGTCCTCCGGCTGAGGGCGGCCCCTGTCATCCTGAGGAGCGCCAGCGACGAAGGATCCGGTGGACCCGACCCGAGACACTCTCTCAATCAATCTCGGGGTCCTTCGCTTCGCTCAGGATGACAGCGTAAGTCCTCCGGCTGAGGGCGGCCCCTGTCATCCTGAGGAGCGCCAGCGACGAAGGATCCGGTGGACCCGACCCGAGACACTCTCTCAATCAATCTCGGGATCCTTCGCTTCGCTCAGGATGAAACCCTCAGCGAGCCCCTCGCCCCGACAGCACGGCGGGCACGGTCTTCAGAAGGATCTTCAGGTCGAGCAGGGGCGACCATGTGTCGATGTACTTGAGGTCGAGCGCCATCCACCGGTCGAAATCGAGCTCATTGCGACCCGAGACCTGCCACAGACAGGTCAGCCCCGGCTTCATCGAGAGTCGGCGGCGCTGCCACGATTCGTAGCGCGAGACCTCGTCCGGCAGCGGCGGCCGCGGACCGACGAGGCTCATGTCGCCCCGGATCACGTTCCAGAGCTGGGGCAGCTCGTCGATCGAAAGCCGGCGAAGCAGCCGGCCCACCGGCGTCGAGCGCGGGTCGCGCCTCAACTTGAACACCGGCCCATCCATCTCGTTCAGATGGGAGAGCTCCGGCAGCCGCTCTTCGGAGCCCGGCTCCATGGTGCGGAACTTGAGCAGCGTGAAGACCCGGCCGTTCAATCCGCAGCGCACCTGGCGAAAGAGCACCGGGCCGCCCGACGTGACCAGGATCGCGACGGCCGCCGCGAGCTGGATCGGCAGGGTCACTACGAACAGGACGAGCGACAGCGCGAGATCCACCACGCGCTTGACCGCGAGCTGGACGGGGTTCGACGGCGTCGTCGTGAAGGACAGGAGCGGGATCCCGTCGAGCTCCTCGAGAACGGGCCGGGCGAGCACGTGCGGAAAGATATCGAGGGAAACGTGCGCGCGCACGCCGTGCCGCTCCGCAACGAGCAGCGCCTCTTCATACTCCCCGAGCTTGCCGCGCTCGATCACGAAGATCACCTCGTCCACGACCTCCCGCGCGAGGACGGCCCCCATGTCCGAAAGCCGGCCGAGGCACGGCCAGCGGCCGCGCAGCCGGATCTCCCCTCCGTTGTCGTCGTCGAGGTAACCCATCACGCGGAAGCCCCAGTGCGGCCGGGCCTCCAGGAACTCCGCAAACTGCGCCGCCTTCGGCCCGGTCCCGACGACGAGCGCCGTGCGGAAATTGAATCCGCGCGACCGCACCCAGCGCGAGGCCAGCCGCAGGGCGACCTTCTCGCTCGCAAGAAAGGTGAAGTTCACGACGCCGAACAGCACGAGCAGCCAGCGGCTCACGAAGTCGAGGCGCAGGCCAAAGATCAGCAGGACGAGGATCGTCGTTCCGCCGAAGGCCACCTTTCCGGCGGACCAGATCTCCTCGCCGAGCGGAAGCGTTCGGTGGCTGCGGTAGAAGCCCGCCGACGCCAGCAGAAGCCCCCAGATCGGGAGAATGAAGAAGAGCAGCAGGAGGTACTTGTCCAGCGGGGCAAGCGGCAGAGGGAACAGGCTCGGAAAAGAAGTGTGCAGGAAGCCCTGCCGGAGGAACCACGCGATCGGCAGCGAAACCGCCGTCAGGGCGAGATCCGCCAGAAGCACTCCCAGGGCGATCGCACGGGCCTTCTGTTTCAGCATCGAGCTTGACCGCCGGCAGGACACCCTGCGGCGGCGGCGATGTTATGGGATGGCGCGCGGCGCTTCAAGAATGGCCTCGTAGCGGTCGACCACATCGTCCCAACGATATCGCTCTCGCGTGCGTTCCTTTGCTCGTTCTTTCCATACGGAGTGCGCGCCCGGATCGTCCAGAACCTCCTCGAGCAGGCGGGTGAGGGACGCCGGCCGGTTGACGTCGAACGGCAAGGCCGCCCCGGAGGCCACTTCCTCGTTCTCCGGCGTGGCGTTGTAGCAGACGATCCGGCCGTATCCCAGCGCCTCGACGAGGGCCGGATGCGTCCCGCCGACCTCGGTCGCCTGGATGTAGACGGCGGCGTTCGAGAGAAGCTGCCGGTACCCCTCTCCGTAAATCGCCCCGGGCAGGAGCACTCGGGGATCGGCCGCCTCCCGCAGGCGCGCGATGTAGGCGGCGGCGTACGGTGCATCGCCGACGACGACGAGCGGAGTCCTCCCCGGCACGTCTCGATACGCCTGGATCACCGCGAGTGCGTTGTTCTCGGGCTCGAGGCGCGAGACATAGAGGACGTACCTCTCCGGCGTCAGACCCAGGCGGTCGAGCGTCTCGCGTCCGCGGGGCTCCGGCAGGTCGCCGCCGTATGGGATGAAGACCGAGGCGAACCCGAACCTTTCCCGGTAGTACGCCTCGATGACCTTCGCGTCGGAGACGACCGCGTCGGGGACCACCGTCGAGAGCCGCTCGGAGATGCGGTAAGCGAGCTTCCCCGCGGCGCTCCACTTGCGCCGATTGCGCTCGAGACCGTCCACGTTGAGCACGACCCGCGTCCGGCCCGAAAGCCGCGGCAGAAACGCGAACGCCGCGTTGATCGCGTTGCAGACGAGCACGGCGTCGAAGCGCTCGAACATTGCGTCGATGCCCGATACCACGCCATGGACGACGGTGTCGAGGTACTTCGTGGGCACCGTCGGGAGCACGCGAATCTTCGCGCCACGGTGCGTCGTCAGCCCCGCCTCGGCGTAGCGCGACCGCGTGTACACCGTCACGTCGTGGCCGCGGGCAGCGAGCCGCGCAGACAGCTCTTCGGCGAGAGTCTCGAAGCCGCCGTAGCGCGCCGGAATGCCGCGCGTGCCGAGAATGCCGATGCGCATGCTGGAACCTATGTCATTCGGAGCAGCGGGGCGCCGGGGAATTCGGATTTCGGGCTGCCATCCTGAGGAGCGGAGCGACGAAGGACCCCGCGCTCGATTGCCAACCCGGCTCGTCGAGTCCGGGGTCCTTCGCTGCGCTCAGGATGACACACCATCCACTGCACTCGGGATGACATGCCATCCCCCTGTCATCCTGAGGAGCGAAGCGACGAAGGACCCCGCGCTCGATTGCCAACCCGGCTCGTCGAGTCCGGGGTCCTTCGCTGCGCTCAGGATGACACACCATCCACTGCACTCAGGATGACATGCCATCCCCCCTGTCATCCTGGGGAGCGAAGCGACGAAGGACCCCACGCTCAATTGCCAACCCGGCTAGTCCGGGGTCCTTCGCTGCGCTCAGGATGACACACCATCCACTGCACTCGGGATGACATGCCATCCCCCCTGTCATCCTGAGGAGCGAAGCGACGAAGGACCCCACGCTCGATTGCCAACCCGGCTCGTCGAGTCCGGGGTCCTTCGCTGCGCTCAGGATGACACACCATCCACTGCACTCGGGATGACATGCCATCCCCCTGTCATCCTGAGGAGCGAAGCGACGAAGGATGACGCTCAATTCGCTGCGCTCAGGGTGACACGCGCCCTATGGCCGCCCTCTGCGAAACCATCGCCTGAATCTCTCTCCGTTTGGCCCAGAGGCGTCGACGATTGCGCCACAGCCACCCGAACGCCGGCAGCGAGCTTCGCTCCACGGTCAGGCACGCGCCGAGCACGACGGCATCCCGCCCGAGCGTCGGCACGAGCGTCTTCACGAACTCCCCGCCCGTCTGGTTGTTGATCCTCAGCAGAAATCGATTCTTGACCGAGTGCATGTTGGCCAGAGCCGTCATCTGGCGCCGGCGCTCGGGAAGATTGCGGCGCCGATGGAAGGCGACGGCCGTGGGCACATACAGACAGCGCCAGCCGAGGCGGCGAAGCCTCCACGCGAGGTCCGCGTCCTCGCGGTACAGGAAGAAGTCCGCGTCGAAATAGCCGGTCGAAATCCTCGCGCTCTCGAGTGCCGCGCGTCGATAGAAGCCGGCGGCGCCCGAGGTGCCCGCGATCTCTTCTTCCTTCTCGTAGAGCCCGTCGGCCCGTTCGCCTGCGCCCCGGTCGAAGTGGCGCCCCGCCGCGGTGAAATAGATCCCGGCCGAGTCGAGAAGATCCGCCGGTTCGAGCCCCTCCCCCCGCGCCCGCATCAGGCGCCCGGATGCCGAGCCGACATCGCCGGCGTCGGCCGCGTCGAGACGCCGGACGAGCGTCGCCGCAAAATCAGGAGCCAACCGGCAATCGGGGTTGAGCGCCAGGACGTATCGACCCGACGTGGCCTCGATCCCGGCGTTCATCCCAGCCGCGAACCCGACATTTCGCTCGAGGGCGAGCAGCCGCACCGATCCCGCGAACGCGCGCGGAACGTCCCGGGAGCCATCCGTGGAGGCGTTGTCCACGAGCAGCGTCTCCCACGACACGCCTCGCTGCGCGACCGCCGAGCCGAGCGAGACCGGCAAGTCCGCGGCATCATCCTTCGACACGACGATGATGGAGACGTCAATCATGCGCTTTGAGACTTGCGACTTGTGAGTCGTGAACGGAGCGTGAAAGACCCAGGGCCAGCGCAAGCACGCGGAGGTACGCCCGGGCGGCCTCGCGGCGGGAGCGCGGGACGTCCCGGCGCAACGGTAGGAGCATCAGGCGCAGCGCCATTCCCTTCGCGAGGAGGATCCGGTAGGTCAGGCGAGCGGCAGGACCGTAGCGACTGCGCCGATAGAGCAGCGCATTGCGATAGAAGATCGGCAGAAAGCGATCGTAGCCGAGGCGCGCGGCGGAGTCGCCGCCGCGGTGTCGAAAGCGCGCGGCTGGCAGGTACACGATCGCGCCCTCGCCCATGAGCCGCTCACACAGGTCGACGTCCTCGTGCCAGGCCGGGACGTAGCGCTCGTCGAAGCCGCCGAGCCGCAGGAAGACATCCTTGCGCACCGCGAGCGCAGCGGCCGCCGCCTGCTCCACCGGAAACGACTCGGCGCGGTCAACGTCCGCGTACCGCGCGCGCCGGCGCCACGGATTGTTCGGCCAGAGATGGTCGAGAAGCAGGAGCTCGCGCGCATCCGCTGCGAGGGTCGGCAGGCGCCGCAACTGAAATGTCGCCTGGTTTTCGCGGCCCGGGGAGGACAGCCAGAGCGGGCCGGTCGCCGCCGCTCCGCCCTGTTCGCCCATCTCGACGAGCCGGGGCGCGACGGCCGCGATGCCGCCGCCGCTCTCGAACGCCTTCGCGATCGGCGAAAAGGGCTCGCCTTCGGCCCGCGTGTCCGGATTGAGGAAGAGCAGAATGTCTCCCGGCGCCGCTCGCGCGGCCAGATTGGCCGCCGGTCCGAGACCGAGGTTTGACGTGTTCGTCAGCAGCACGGCCCCGGGCCAGAGGGATTCCACCTCCTCGCGCCGCGGACCGCCCCCGCCGTTGTCCACGACGACGAGTGACACGGCCGCGCCGCCCGGCGGAATCCTCGCACGGGCTTCGGCCAGCGCAGCCGCCGCCTCGCGGAAATCCGCCGTGTTCCCCCAACACACGAAGATCGCCGTGATCTCGCGCACGTTCAGGTTCGGCCGGGCCAGCGCGACAGGAGACCGCGTTTGCCTCGCGCCCGCAGCGCGAGCAGCGGCAGCCGCGGCCACACGAGAAACGGGAGCGCGACGCCCTTCCACCCGACGTCGCGCGCGTGGGCGAGATCGGCGCGCAGAAGCGCCGGACCCTGCCGCGCGAGCATTCCCGGAGCGAAGTTGCGAAAGAGCGTGCGCCAGCGGTTGCGCGCCGTCCAGAACGCGCGGCGAAATGGCGTGCGCCGCCCGGTGAGCGAGCCCTCGTGCCGCGCAACGGCGCCCGGATCGCACACGAAGCGCCAGCCCGCGCGAGAAAGACGCAAGGAGAGATCTACGTCCTCGTAATAGGCGAAGAACGAGCCTTCGAAGACCGCGCCCGGGGCCCCGACCGCGTCGAGGGCCTCGCGCCGGTAGAGAGTCGCAGTCGCGGAAACTCCTGAGACCTCGAAGGGCTCGCGGGGCGCATGGGAGGCGTCCGCGCCCGAGAGCACCGGCAGCGCCTCGCCGCGCGCGTTCCACTCGAGACCTGCCGTATCGATCTGGCGGCCATCCTCGGACAACACCAGGCCCTGCGCGCCGGCCAGCCGCGGGTCGAGCTCCAGCCGGGCCGCAAGGCGCGCCGCGTAGTCCGGCTCGAGGACGGCGTCGTTGTTGACGAGCAGCACGAACGCCGCCCGGGTCCGTGCGATTCCTTCGTTCGCCCCCCGCGCAAAACCCAGATTCTCCGAGAAGGCGACGAGGCGCGCGGCCGGCGCCTCGCGCGCAATCCGGGTCCGCTCCTGCCGGGAGGACGCGTTGTCCACGACCACGACGGAGAGCGTGACGCCCCGTTGCCGCTCGAGCGAGGCGAGCGCGCGGAAGAGCGCTCCGCCACCGTCGCGGTTGACCACCACGGCGTCCACGTCGGGAAGGTGCGAGGCCCCGCTCAAACGGTTGACTCGATCGGCGTGCGCGATATGAAATCGCCTTTTCATGCTACCACGCGAGTATCTGCGCGAGCACGCGGACCGGCTTCTCTCGGAGATGCCCGAGCGGTTCGGCAACACCGGACTCGAGACGTACACGCAGCTCGACCGCGAACGCCGCGAGGCGGTCACGAAGCTCGAGGAGAGCCGGCGGCGCCGCAACGCGCTGACGGCCGTCAAGCGCAAGCCCTCGCCCGAGGGTCTCGCCGAGATGAAGGCGCTCAAGGAGGAGATCCGCGAGCTCGAGGAGCGCACCGAAGAGGCCGACCGCATGCTCGCCGCGGTCGAGAAGGGCGTCCCGAACGTGCCGCAGGATTCGGTTCCGCGCGGCCGGGACGAGACGTCGAACCGCGTCGAGCGCACGTGGGGGGAGCCGCGCAAGTTCGACTTTTCCCCGCAAGCGCACTGGGACCTCGGCCCCGCCCTCGGCATCCTCGACTTCGAGCGCGGCGTCAAGATCGCCGGCGCGAGGTTCACCGTGCTGGTGGGCGCGGCCGCGCGTCTCTCGCGCGCGCTCATTCAGCTCTTCCTCGACGTCCACGTCGACGAGCAGGGCTACACCGAGGTCCTGCCGCCGTTTCTCGTCAACGCCGAGTCGCTCTTCGGAACCGGGCAGTTGCCGAAGTTCGAGGCCGACCTCTTCCAGACGCGCGAGGGCTACTACCTGATTCCGACGGCGGAGGTCCCCGTCACGAACCTGCACCGCGACGAGATCCTCGGCGCCGGCTCGCTGCCGATGCTCTACACCGCCTACACGCCGTGCTTCCGCTCGGAGGCGGGGGCCGCGGGACGGGACACCCGCGGCATGATCCGCCAGCATCAGTTCGACAAGGTCGAGGTCGTCATGCTGGTCCGCCCCGAGGACTCGGCCGCCGCGCTCGAGACGCTGACGGCGCACAACGAGGAGCTCCTGCGCCGCCTCGAGCTCCCCTACCGCGTCCTCTCGCTCTGCACGGGCGACCTCGGATTTGCATCCGCGAAAACCTACGATCTCGAAGTCTGGCTCCCCGGCATGAACGCGTACAAGGAGATCTCGTCCTGCTCGAACTTCGAAGCCTTCCAGGCGCGCCGCGCATCCATTCGCTTTCGCCGCGCCGAGGGCGACAAGCCGGAGTTCGTGCACACGCTCAATGGCTCGGGGCTGCCGATCGGCAGAACCATCGTCGCGATCCTCGAGAATTTCCAGAGGCCCGACGGGTCGGTGGCGATCCCGGAGGCGCTGCAGCCCTACATGCGCGGCCAGACGGAAATCCGCCGGGCGTGACCTTGCTCATGCCTGTCATCCTGAGCGCAGCGAAGGAGCTCGGACTCGACGAGCTGTCCTCGCAATCGAGCACGGCATCCTTCGTCGCGGAGCCTGATCCGAGCGGAGGCGAAGGGCTCCTCAGGATGACAGATCTTTCGGGCACCTTGTGCGCATGACGCGCTAGCCTCGATGCCCCAACCCCACGTCCTCGATGCGGTCCTCCGTGCGGCCCGCCGGGTGCCCCGGTATCCCCGCCTGCGTGTTCTCGACCTTTCGGCCGGCCGCGGCGAGATCGCCGCCGCGCTCGCGGGCGACGGTTGTACCGTGCGCGGAACCCACTTCCGCGCCGACGACTACAAGCTCGCCGAATCGCCGGCGCCGCTCGAGACCGGCGGAATCACGATCGACCCCGACATCGACCTGACGCGGCCGCTCCCCTACGGGAACGCGGCCTTCGATCTCGTCATCCTGTGCGAGGTGGCCGAGCACCTGCCGACGGAGATACCCGTGATCGCGGAGATCGGACGCGTGCTCGCGCCGGGCGGCCATCTCGTGCTCTCGACGCCGAACATCGCGCGGCTCCACTCCCGCTGGCACTTCTTCTTTACCGGGACCCACAAGCTGATCCGCCGGAGGACCGGCTGGGATCTTTCCGCCGACGATCTCTACGCGTATCACATCAATCCCATCGACTTTCCCCTCCTTCACACGCTCCTCCACCAGGCGGGGCTGTCGGTCGAGCGCCTCGACATGACCCTCTTCAAGTGGAAACATGCATGGCTCCTGCTGCTCTATCCCTTCGTCTGGCTTTCCACGAAGATCGAGACGTCGCGCCATCGCAGCGGGCCCGCGCACGCGCGCGGCGAAGAGGACCTGCTCGGCTGGATGCTCCACCCCGCCATGCTCGCGAGCGAGCAGCTCCTGCTGACCGCACGGAAGGACGGGAAGTAGGGTCAGCGCGCCGGCGGCACCAGCGCGCCGGCGGAGACGATCATCTTCATCGCCTGCTCCGGCGTCATGTCGAGGTAGGTGACCTTCTCTTCCGGCACGACCAGCAGAAACCCCGTCGTCGGGTTGACGGCGCTCGGGATGAACAGGCTGCAGAGTCTCCTGCCCGTCTTCACGCTCGCCTCGCCTTCCACCGTGGACGTCACGAAGCCGACGCCCCAGGTCCCCGGCGACGGGAACTCCACGATCGCCACCCGGCCAAAGGAGCCCACCCGCGAAGGCCCGAGCAGCAGCTCGCCGATCTGCCGGAGGGTCGCGTAGATCTTGTTGATCAGCGGAACGCGATGCATCAGCCGGTCCCACATCGCGAACGCGCGCTTGCCGAAGAAATTGGCGGCGATGAATCCGAGAAGGAGCAGGAGCACGTTGAGCAGGACGAAGCCGAGGCCGACGACAGAAATCCCCCGGGCGCGAAGCTGACTCCCCAGGATGTTGTCGAAGAACTGGAAGAGCTGCCAGACGACCCACAGCGTGAGCGCCGTCGGGGCGAGCACGAGAATGCCCGCGACCCAGTACCGCCGCAGCCGGACGCCAAAACTGGCCGACATCGCCGTCCATCGTAACGCGAGCCCCGTACAATGGACGCGAATGCCCTCGACCCGCTTTCTTTCCGCACTTGCTGCCCTGTGCCTGGCCGGCGCTTTCGTCTCGACCGCGAGCGCGCAGCTTCCGGGGTGGGAGACCTTCGGACCACCGCTCTTTCAGGTCAACTCCGTCGCCGCCGGGCCGGGGCTGACGGTCTTCGCCTCCGGAGCCGACTATGCCGCGTCGCAGGGTGCGCTCTACAGGAGCGCCGATTCCGGCCTCACGTGGAAGGTCGTCGCCGAAGCGACCCGCAACGAATACTTCAGCGACATTCTGGTGGACCCGACCGACTCCGAGCGTGTCTTCGCGGGCGCACCGGACGGCGACGCCTCGGCGACCAATATCTACCGTTCGAGCGACGGCGGG
Source organism: uncultured Acidobacteriota bacterium (assembly GCA_963847075.1). Taxonomy (GTDB): domain Bacteria; phylum Acidobacteriota; class Thermoanaerobaculia; order UBA5066; family Gp7-AA6; genus DAHUXD01. Next base: position 2,196,923 of record CAWJYL010000002.1, on the reverse strand, counting down.
ACGAGTTTCATTGCGAGCTTCATCGTGACTCCGTACTGCGTGCCCTCCTTCGCGAAGGGGAGGTCTCCGGACACGGTGCTGCTCGCGTGCGGCCTTCGGCTCGCGAGGACCGACGATGCGGGCCTCTCCTGGCACGACCTCCAGTCCCCGTCCACCGAGCCGGTACGCCTGACGTCCGGGCCAGGCGGAACGCTCTTTGCCTACGGGACCACGCAGATCTTCAAGAGCGCCTCGGACGGAAGCTCCTGGGTCCCGGTCGGCTCGGCGCCTGCGGCGTGCCCCGGACTCAACGCCCTTCGCGTCGACCCTCAAGACTCCCGGGTGCTCGTCGCCGGCGTTGGCCTGATCGGGGGCAGCGGTTTCCAGTGCGGAGGGGCCTACGTCAGCACGGACGGCGGAAGCACCTGGAACGCGGGTGCGCTCCGGGGCGTGTACGTGACCGACATCGCGATCGACCCCGACGACCCGGCGCTCGTCTACGCGAGCGCAAGCTACGTTGCCGGGATCCTGCCCCCGGGCGGCGTCTTCGGGAGCCGCGACGGCGGCTCTTCGTGGAGCGATCTCCGGCTTCCCGCTCTCGGTGCCGTGCGGGTTGCGACCTCGCAATCGGGCCGTCACCTCTACGCCGCGACCTCGCTCGGCGTCTTCGAGCAGGGCGTACGCAAGACCCTGGTCATCGCGCCACGGCAGTAAGCAGGGCCGTCCTGGCCGCTCGCGGAGAGGTGGGTGAGTGGCTTGGCGAAGGCCCGCTGGTTCCCTCTCGAAGCGTAATCCACTAACATCGGCCGTCCTGGCCGCTCGCGGAGAGGTGGGTGAGTGGCTTAAACCAGCGGTTTGCTAAACCGCCGTAGGGGCTTAAACCTCTACCACGGGTTCAAATCCCGTCCTCTCCGCCATTTTCCCCGAGCCGAGTGAGGCTGGTGCCTGTCATCCTGGGGAGCCCTTCGACTTCGCTCAGGGCAGGCTCCGCGACGACGGACCCCGGACTCGACTTGCCGCGCTCCCCATCAAGACCGGAATCCTTCGGCGCGTCAGGTTGACAGGCCCTGCCTCCCCGGACTCGCTTCCAGGCACCTGTCATCCTGAGGAGCGCAGCGACGAAGGACCCCGGACTCGACTGGGGAAAATGACAATCGCGCACGGGGTCCTTCGCTTCGCTCAGGACGACAGGATGCACCCCGAACTCGGCGACTTCGCTCAACACAGAGGCCTCCCAACGCTCAGCGAGCCCGCACCGTGCTCGCGGCGGGTTACCATCCGAGCCTCGTGCACCGGCGCCGTGTCCTGATTTCCGTGGCTCTGCTCCTGCTCGCCGTCGCCGGCTGGTGGGTCTATCGCAATTCGTCGCTGACGCGACTGCGCGCGGAGTTCGCACCGTGGATGCAGCGGCTGGTCCGTTGGCGGGATGGATGCGAGGCCACGCAGCGCGCGCTCAGGAGCCGGGATGCGACAGCGGCGGACCCGGATGGCATCGGGGCCCTGCGCTCCTGGGCGTGGAACGACCTGGCGCGGATCGGCTACGTGGACTACCGCGTCGAGAAGCCGACGCACGAGATCGGCAAGACGAGCGAGAAGACCACGGGGCACGTCGTCTTCACCGTCGGTGGCTTCCGGGCCGACGGCGCGCGGGTCGAACGGGCGGCTAAGGTACTGCTCACCGAGGAGAGCCCCTCACCCGGGCCTTCTCCCGTGGGGAGAGGGAGTCGAGTCGCGCTGGCGCTCGAGAAAGGGCTCTGGAATCGCATCGAGCCTTCGCCGCGATTCCATCAAGCCACCGCGGAGGCCGGGCTCGGCGCGCCGCGCCACGATCCGCCTTTGAAACTCGTCAACCACCTCATCTCGGACATCTGGCCCGGCTCCGGCGTCGCGGTGCTCGACTACAACCGGGACGGCTTCGAGGACCTCTTCGTCGGCGATGGCACGCGCTCGATTCTCTACGAGAACGACGGGCACGGGCATTTCACCGACGCGACCGAGAAGGCCGGGCTCGCGAAGTCGGCGGACGAGGGCATTCCCGCCTCCGGGGTCGCCGCGGCCGACGTGGACGGCGACGGTTTCCCGGACATCTTCGTCACGAACGCCTTCGGCCCCGCGCGCCTCTTCCGCAATCGGGGGGACGGCACCTTCGAGGAAACCACCGCGTCCTCGGGCATCGCCGTTCCCGAAAACGCGCGCTCGGCCGCGTTTGCCGACGTCGATGGAGACGGCGACCTCGACCTCTTCGTGGCAGTCACCGGCAACTATTACACCCAGATGCCCGACCCGGACTTCGACGCCAAGGACGGCCGCGAGAACTTTCTCTACCTGAACGACGGCCACGGCCACTTCACCGACGCAACGAAGGCCTGGGGCCTCTCGGGAACGACGCGGTGGACCCTCTCGTCGCTCTTTCAGGACTACGACCAGGACGGCCACGTCGACCTCATGGCGACCAACGACTTCGGCCTGAAGAATCTCTATCGCAACGACGGTGGCCGGCGGTTCGAAGACGTCGCGAAGAGGACGGGCACGGAGGCCCGTGCGTACGGCATGTCGGGCGCGTGGGCCGATTTCGACGGCGACGGCCGGCCCGACTTCTATGCGACGGGTGCCGACACGCAGTGGTACTTCCTGCACGAATACCCCGGCGTTCCGGTCGCGTTCTTCGGCCGCATCTTTCTGTCGGTGGCGATCAAGTGGTGCGAGGACATGGCCTCGGGTAACGCCCTGCTCCTCCAGAAGCCCGACCACACCTTCGAGAACGCGACGGCCCGCTCCGGGGCGCAGCACGCGGGTTGGAATTGGAGCTCGATCGCCGCGGACCTCGACGACGACGGTTGGCCCGACATTTACGCCACCAACGGAATGTGGGGCGACGGGCGCGACCACGACGTCGGTCTCGAGTTCTGGTGGGATTCGCTCGCGTACTGGGACGACTACGTCGCCGGGACGCGGACCTTCGACCGCAAGGGCGCCGGCATCAACGGCATCGAGCGCGACCGCTACTTCCACAACCGCGGCGGCACCGCGGCGGGCGCTCCCCTCTTCGAAGACCGCGCCTTTCTCGACGGCCTCGACCTCGAGTCCAACGGCCGCGCCGCCGTCGCCTTCGACGCCAACGGCGACGGAGCGCTCGATCTCTATGTCCGCTCCATCGGCGCTCCGGAGGCGCTCTTCCTCGGCTCGCGGCGGCCGGACGAACACTTCCTCCGAATCCGCCTCGCCGGAACGCCGGGGACGGACAACCGCGCCGGCATCGGCGCCCGGATCGAGGCGAAGCTGCCAGAAGGCCGGACCATCGTGACGGAAAACGCCAACCAGAGCGGATACCTGTCGACGGCCAGCCCGATCGTCCACCTCGGCCTGGGAAAGGCGACGCGCCTGGAAGAGCTTACGGTTCGCTGGCCATCCGGAAAGGTTCAGAATCTGGGCCCGGTCGATACGGTCGACCGTACGACGGTCGTGGACGAGGAACTGGGCCTCGAGGTGATCGTGGCGGCGCCGAAGTAAACTCCCTTCATGGAGCCTCGGCCCGAGCCCCGTCCCGACCACTACGACGTCGTCATCGTCGGCGGAGCAGTCTCCGGCGCCTCGACCGCGATTGTCCTCAAGCGCGGCAATCCAAAGCTGCGCATTCTCGTCGTCGAGAAGACCGACCGCTTCGACTGGAAGGTCGGCGAGTCCACGGTCGAGGTGTCCGCGTACTTTCTGACGCGGGTTCTGAAGCAGTGGACCTACCTGACGCGCGAGCAACTTCCCAAGCAGGCCTTCCGCTACTGGTTCTACAACGATCGGGTGACCTGCCTGCGCGAGGCATCCGAGACCGGCCCCACGCAGCTTGCGCGGACACCGTCCTTTCAGCTCGACCGCGCCAAGCTCGACGAGCACCTCCTCGAGGTCGCGCGCGAGGAAGGCAGTGAGGTCTGGCGGCCGGCGAAGGTCACAGGCTACACGCTGGGAGAGGGATCGAGCTCGAACACGCTCACGATCGAGAAGTCAGACGGCACGACCGCCACGGTCACGAGCCGCTGGCTCGTGGACGCGACGGGCCGGCAGGCGATGCTCGCGCGCAAGCGCGGCGGCGTCACGCCGATCGATACGCATCCGACCGCCGCGATCTGGGTGCGCTACAACAACGTCAAGGACATGGACGGTGTGGACCTCGCCGGAACGGATTCGGGCGATCCCTGGCAGCGCGCCGTGCTCGCGCCTCGGCGCCTTGCGACGAACCATTTCAACGGCTGGGGCTATTGGATCTGGTTCATCCCACTCCACGACGGAGAGATGAGCGTCGGCCTCGTGTGGGACAAACGGCTGGTGACGCCGGAAGGCAGCACGCCGCTCGACAAGCTCACACGCTTTCTCCAAACCAATCCGCTCACCCGCGAGATGATCGAAGGCGCGACCCCGATCGAGGGTGACTGCCGGTACTACGCGCATCTCCCCTACTTCGTGGACAAGTTCATCGGCCCGGGCTGGGCGCAGGTCGGGGACGCCGGCGGATTTCTCGATCCCTTTTACTCTCCCGGTCTCGACCAGATGTCCTTCTCGGTCTGGACGCGCACGCGCATGATCCTAAAGGACCTCGCCGGCGCGGCCCCGGAAGCGATGGAGAAGGAGTACGGGGAGCACAACCGCCGTTACGACCGCTTCTTCAAGTACTTCTACGAGTCCATCTATCGCGACAAGTACTACGTCATGGGCGACTACGACACCATGACGATCGCCTTCCTTCTCGACACCGCCCTCTACTACTTCGCCGCGATCATGCCGCTCTACCGCTGGTCGCACGAGCGTCTCGGCATTCCGCCGTTCTTCGAGGATGGGGCCGAGATCGGCTACTACCCCATTCGCTTCTACAGCCGGCGCCTGGTCAGAATCGCCCAGCGCAAGAAGGCCCTCGGGATCTACGGCAACCACAACGCCGGCAAGCGACCGAAGTTCGTCGGCTTCTCCGTCCGCAGCGCCATGTGGGTGATGCTGTTCCACGGCCTGCTGCGCTGGTGGAAGGCCGAGCTCGCCAACGCGTGGACCTACGTGGTGAAGCCCAAGCCCATCGGAAAGCCCTCTCCAGCTCCAGCCGCCGCCCCCCAAAGTGCCGAAGCCCGCTAATCAAGCCCGGGATCCTTCGCTTCGCTCAGGATGACAGGCGGTACTCGACCGCCACCCTCTCGATCAAGGTCGGGATCCTTCACTTCGCTCAGGATGACAGGCACACGTAACCCCGAGAACTCACGCCGCCATCCTGAGGCGCGAAGCGACGAAGGACCCCGTCCTCGAGCCGCAAACCTGAGAATCAAGCGCGGCTCCTTCCCTCCCTCCGCGATGACAGCCCCCATCCGGCACTCAGGTCCCTCCACTTCGGATTCCGCTCTTCGATCAGGTCAACCTTTTTCCTCCGCACCCACCCCTTGATCTGTTTCTCGCGGCCGATGGCGGCAAAGACATCGTCGGTCGCCTCGCAATACACGAGGCGGTTGCAGTTGTATCTCTTGCTGAACCCTTCGACGGCACCCTCCCGGTGCTCGAAGACCCGCCCTTCCAGGTCGCCCGTAACGCCCGTATAGAGCGTTCGGTGGGCGCTCGCGACGATGTACACCCAGTAGCTCACTAATCAGGATTGTCGCGAGCCCGAGGTCAGGACGTGTCATGCCGATGAGCCCTTCGACTCCGCTCAGGGCAGGCTCCGCGACGAAGGACCCCGGGGGGGTCGCCCTCAACCTGTCAGTCGACGAGCCGCCCGCTCCGTCGCAGCCGAGATATCGTCTCCGCATGCCGACCGCCCTGGTCACCGGCGCCTCGAGCGGAATCGGCCTCGAGCTCGCCACCCTTCTCGCCCGCGACCGGCACGAGCTCGTTCTGGTCGCCCGCCGCCGCGACCGCCTCGAAGCGATCGCCTCCGGCCTCAGGGAGGAATTCGGCGTCGCCGTCACCGTCCTCGCGACTGACCTTGCCGATCCCGCCGCGCCCGATTCGATCGCGCGGCAGCTCACCGAACGCTCCCTCCCGATCGACACCCTGATCAACAACGCGGGATTCGGTGCTCATGGCTTCTTTGCCAAAACCCCGCCCGAAGTCGATGCGGAGATGATCCGCGTCAATGTCATGGCGCTCACTCATCTCACCCGGCTTCTCCTGCCCGGAATGCTCGAACGCCGCCGCGGCCGCATCCTCAATGTCGCCTCGACCGCCGCATTCCAGCCGGGCCCTTTCATGGCCGTGTACTACGCCACGAAAGCCTATGTTCTGTCCTTTTCCGAGGCGCTTGCCAACGAAACCGCCGGGACAGGCGTCACTGTCACCGCACTCTGCCCCGGCCCCACCGTCACGGACTTCCAGAGACGCGCCGGCGTCGCGAAGACTCTCCTCTTCCGCGGACCGCTCCTGATGGATGCGCCGACCGTCGCTCGCGCCGGCTACGACGGAATGATGCGCGGCAAGCGCGTGGTCATTCCGGGCGTCGCGAATCGGTTTCTGGTTCAAGCCCTCCGTATCACGCCGCGCCGCCTCGCAACCGCTGTCGCCCGAAGGATCCAGGAATCGAGGGGCTGACCCGGCCCTCCCCGCACCATGTTGGTTACACTTGAGATCCAGCGGAGGAGTGGCCGAGTGGTTTAAGGCGGCGGTCTTGAAAACCGCTGTACCGGAAACGGTACCGGGGGTTCGAATCCCTCCTCCTCCGCCAATAAGTCCTGGCAGAAGAACCGAATCCGCGAGCGGTTTGCAACGCTGCCGACTCCACGCCTCTACCCGCTGATTCCCGAATTGTCCGTCTTCTGTCCGTGTTCACCTCCACGGAAGGCCAAAACGTTTGTCTCTCGGCTCGCCTCCGTGAGATGGGTCTGGGTCCGCTGGAGAGCCAGCAGTTTGTCCCCTTGCGAGACGATGTCGTAGCGCCGAAAGACGGAGTCGGTCTCGTGCCCTGTGATGCTCATCGCGACAGATTGGGGAACGCCGGCCCGGATCATGTTTCGTACGGCAGTTCTTCGAAGATCGTGAAACAGTTTTCCCGGGACTTTTGCACCCGTGCAGGCCTTCGCCCATGACTTACGGAAATCCCTGAGAGGCTTACCGTCTTGGTGAAAGACAAGACGTTCTGCTTCCTGTGTCGCCGGCGTAGGTCGCGCGGAGTAGGGTGGTCGTCGATCCGGCGCCAGCTTCTTTACCGTTCCACTTGAGATTAGCCTCACGGATCTCCCGCCGGAGATGATCGTGCCACCCTTTTCAGCAGGCGTCGGAAGTCCCGGCTTGGCTCTGCAAGTCCTGCTTGGAGGCAAAGGCCTCGGACGGCATCTGAAGAGGTGGCTTCGACGGCCTGCCAAGGCGGGCCCCTCGGCGCCGGTCGACGCGCTCTGCCCAGTCCATCCCAAGACCGCATTAGGAGAGCGGATGCCGTCAGCGCGGAACGACGCGAGGCTTCTGCGGTGAGCCTTCCAGAGGCACCAAGCTTCGGCTGTGAGGGTTGGTCTCCTCCAGCGCAATCGAATCGATGCTTACGTCGCCGATGGCGGCAATGGGAGTTAGCCGTAGCTGGCGGAGAATTCCGCTCCAACCGGCATTCGCTGAGAGGTCGAAGTAGTAGTCGAAGTACTCCGGAGAGCTCAGCACGGCGTTGACGGTGACGCTCTTGGCCTCGCTGAATGCTGGATCCGCCTGCGTCGTGAAGGAGAGCTTAGCCGAGGTTTGCGCGCCGCTGTTCCTCATCCGAACTCTCAAGGCCGCGAATTTCGACGTCGGGATGTTCAAGTTGTCTGGTGACTCGATCGTGGGCTGGCTGCCAGAACTCGAGACTTCCAGCTTTCTGTCGCTGGACGCGAGAGACGAGATGTCCGATACGGGCGTCCAGCCCTCGGCGTCGTTGGTGAATTGCCATCCTTCTTCCCCGTGGACTTCGAATTCGCAGATCCTCGCGCGCCCGTCGTCCGTTGGATTCCCCCGAGTCACAAGCAACCTGACGAACCGGCCTCGCGCGGCCGCGGGGCGATCGGTTAGCCGATCTCCATTGTCAGTGACCGAGTCGGCGTTGGTGAACGTCACGCCATCGTCGCTTACCTGAAGCGCGAAGGCGTTCGTGTTGAGATCGTCGGACTCCCCGTTGATCCCCGCGTGCCGGACAACCCACCGGTCGATTTCGGCGGGCTGGTCCAGGTCGACGGCGAGCCAATTCGTACCGCCGGTTGCCGAGACCCACTTTGTAGACTCAGATCCATCGACGGCACTGGAGGGGCCCTCGTCGGCGAACGCGGAGGAGCTCGCGGAGGCCGTCTTCCCCAGAGTCAGGCTCGTCTCGTTGTGGAACCGGAATGCACCTCCCCGAAGGTCTCGATAACGCGCATTTCCCCAGCTCATTGTGCCGAAGACATCGACGGAGCCGCTGAATGACGCTGAGCTGACGAAGGACGTTCCCGCCGAGCTTCCGGCCTCGACACCGATGAATCGGAGATTGTCGCCGCCTTCGAAAAGGTAGCCCGACTGGGAGGAGGTGTCCGAGGAGGGCTGCCAGAACGTCGAATCAGTGCACCCTCCACCGTCTGCGAGCATTCGCCAGCCGATCCTGACGTTGAAAGAGTCCAGGCCAAACGTGGTCTCTCCGGTGCAACTTCCAAAGACGAAGGGAACGGCGTTCTCGAGCATGTGCGCGGAGAGAGGGCCGATTCCATGTGTCATCGGTCCGGCCAGACGCGGCTGCGGTCCCACATAATTGCCGTAGGTGATCAGCACTCTTTCGAGCCGCCCACGCCTCGAACCGCCGCCCACGAAGATCCCGGTATTCAGGGCAGTTGCTTCCACACCGGAGACGAAATGGTCATCGCACTGGAAGCTCCCAAAATCGATCAGGTTGTAGGCGTTTTCTACGGAGATGTTTTCGACCCAGACGCCGGGTCCCGTTCCCCGGATCGTAAACGGATAGGGCAGAACCGGCGCGGCTGCCGAGCCGTAACCCTGCTCCGGATATACGACGTCGAATCCCCGGATGCCCGAGTAGGGAGATAGCGTCAGTAGGGCCGGATCCGAGGCAGGCGCAGCCGTGCCTTTGCCTTCGTAGCCGAGAAGGGTGCAGGCCGCGAAGATGTAGCCGTGGCTGCTGCCGCCGAGTGGTCCTCGAAGCTCGACTCCCGTCGGAACCGTGAGCCTGGTTACGCGGTACTGGCCCTGGGGAAGGTAGACGGTGCCTCCTCCCCGGCTCCCCATCGCGTCGAGGGCCGCCTGGATAGCAGCCGTGTCGTCGGCTCGGCCGTCCCCTGCGGCACCGAATGGCTGCTCTTTGACACTTGTGAAGTTAGCCGTGTTTGCGGGGCCGCGAGAGCCAACGAAGTCATAGCTCAAGCTTCTCGACCCCGGGCACGTTGTCCGTGTTGAGAAAGTGGAGACCAGAGCCAGGAACCACGTAGCCGTCGACATCGACGAGTCCAGCATCGATTTTGGAGATCACGCTGAAGAACCCTGCAATGTCGCCGGGCAGCTTCTTCACGAGCATGCCCTGATAGGCGTCGCGAACGCGCAGACCGTACATCCCGTACGTATTCATGCCGATCTGCGCGCCGACGACGTGGCTCGACGTGTACGTGTCGAGCGCGAGACGATCTTCGTCGCTCGCGGGCGCGTTGGAAATAATCGTGCGGGGAGCCGACTTCCAGCTGTCATTGTCGAACCGCACATTGCAGAGCCATTCGTACTCGGCGCCGTCTCCGGAGGTGAGGCCGACATGGAGAGCCGTCCCGACGATGCCCGCCACGATCGTGCCGGCGCCGATGCAGATAGCGATTCCGTCGTAGGAGTTGTACAAGCGGATGTTGAGTGCATTGCCGCCGCCCTCGCGGACAAAGACGGTGAAGGGATATGGCCGGACCGTGTCGTTCGTGAAGCCCTGATTCGGATACCAGACGCTCAGGTCCCTGACGCAAGCCATCTCTCCAAGCGAGATGAACGAGTCGGCCGTCTCGTCCCCTTCACCGAAGGACGCAAGGAGCAGCGTTCCGATGCGATTTGGGTCGCTGCGGTCCGTGAGGTCCGCCCCTCGAAGCGTCGTGCTTTCGGGGATCGTAAGTGTCCCGTCGATACGGTAGATGCCGGCGGGAGCGAACACGGTCCCGCCGCTGTAGGCAGCGACGGCGTCAAGGGCACTGGCGAAGGCCTGAGTCGAGTCCCGCACGCCCGTGGGGTCGGCCAGGAAGGGCGCATCGGTGACGACCGCGTCTGCGACGACGACTTCGGCCGTTGGTCCCGCGAGGGGAACAATCCTCGACGTGAGAGCCATCGGCGCGGCGACAGGATTGATCTCAATCCGATCAATAGCAATCGCAGGCGTCCACAGGATAACGCCCAATGTGTGGCGACCCGCGCCGAGATAGAAGCCTCGAGACCAGATGTCGGCGAAAACGTCCTGAACACAAACGGCGGGGGTCGTACCTCCCAACGGCCGATCGTCGATTAGCGTAACAAGATTCGTGCATGAAGCCGGAGCGATGACGCGAGCGAAGTAATCGGCCTTGTACCAACCCGCCTGACTGACCTCGATCGTGTACTTCAGCCACTCGCTAACAACGCCAACGTCTACACGCGAGGCGATTACGTACGGACCGCCCGGGCCATCGGCGATGTCGACATCTGTATCGGGGCGGTAAGCACTATAGCCGCCCTGATTGCCCGGCGTCGTCGCGTAGTAGGCAACCAGCGAACCGCCGTCGTTGAAGTCCACCGCCCGGATGACGCCGGGGACGTTGTGCGGCCCGTTATGCGCGGTGCCGTCATCGGCAAGCGCGGCCGAGAGGCCGGCGAACCAGAGAACGATCAGGCCGGCGAAAACCCTCGGAGCAGGCACGGGACACACCCGCTTTCTACCGAAAACCGGCGGCGGGCAGCTCAGTTTCGCGCTGGATTCGGTCCGTCGGAGGGGATCGGATCACTAAGCCTACCATCCACCGGGCTCTCGGATTGGTCGCCTCCCTGGCCTCGGGGCGGGCTGTGCTCCGCGTCCTTGAGATCCGATACAAGACTAGGACAAGTACAACCAGAACGGGTACGCCGACGGCGGGATCATCATCAAGCCGTAGACGCAGGGGCAGAGCCTCGGACGACCACGAGATATCCGCGGCCAACGGTAGCAGGCGGAAGAGCGATGGGCGGACCACCAACCACCGCCATGGATCCAATCGGGGGATCGTGGCCACGCCCTCTGCACCGAAGGGACTTCCCGCGCTCCTCCACTTGGCACGTAAGGGAAGCGTTAAGCTTGAACGACGCGGACACTTCGCGGACAGTCGCCTCCAACTTCCCTTCTTGCTTGAGGGTTGCCGCGGCGCAGCGGATTGAGAATCCAGCGCAGCACGGAGTTCGTGCCCTAGGGAGTTACCGAGGCCGCTTCATAAAGTGGGTAGCGTAGCCGTAGTCACCGCCCTCGAGCGCCGTAAGGCTGGTGTGCTCGATGTCGACCCAGCCTCCGAGTTTGCTGGTCCAGAGTCCCGATTCAAGCTGCCGCGCCATGTGTTTCGGCGTACCTTGCTGACCCGTGTACAACACGACCTTTTCGACACCAGCCACCAAGTCTCCATCAGCACAGAGAGAATAGCCGAGCAGCTCGAACGCCCTTACGAAGGCCGTCACGGTCGCCTCCCGAGGCACACCATCTGGCCAGTAATACGGAAGAAGATTCGGGAATGGCCACCAAAACCGGCGTGTATCTTTGGCGGCCCAACCAATGCAGTTGTAGCCGAAGTCGGCAGCACTGGTAATGATGTGATTGGTGGAATCCAGGTTTGGAAAGCCGCCTGCCACGCCGAACTAGATGATGCCTTTCTCGCGACCCCACGCGATCCAAAATTTTGCCATTTCGAGGAATTCTCTGAGAGGGTGGCTGGTATGGTCCGCCGAGTCCGTAAGCCATAGTGCCGAGTTTGGTGACTCGGCATATATAGCTGGAGACCGGGTCCCTGGTTGTCCTCTGATTAGAGCCTAGGAGCGAGGGTGGCGAGTCCGCTGCACCCGCGGATTAGGCGGCCTAGACAAGTGGGAACCCGAGGGATAGAGCGAGTTGACGCACGAGGACCTCCACGGCCCGACCGCCGGTTCGAATCGGAAGTGTGCCGTTCTCCCGAAGGAAGATGCCCGCAAAGGGAAAGAGCTCCCCTGAGCCGAGGACGAACAACCAGACATGCCCGCCAAACACGAACTGGGCCATAGAGAACCCATCTGCGGCTTTGGTCTCGGGCTGCACGATGAGGTCAGACAACAGCTCGCCGTCGACCAGGATGGGAATCAGCGCGCAGCCATAGTCTGTCTGCCGACCTGGGCTGTCCGACAGCAACATCTCACGCAAGGGTTCAGTGTGTTCAGCAAGATCGACCATCGAGAAGAAATCGTCCCGCGCAACACCAGCTCGCCAGAGGATTGAGAGTTGGAAAGCCTTGAGCTTCCGATAGTCCAGGCTAACCAGGTCGACTCCGCCATCCCTGGGCTCCGACAGAACCTTACGACCCCCAAAAAGCACGCCACGCGCGTAGCCTTCGAAATCGCTAAATCGCGATTCGCAGCCTTGACACAGCAGCGGCTCGTGAATGCCTTGCTGAAGGTAACGTGGGTGCTTCCTCGCGCTGGCTCCGACCACGCGATACCTGTGAATGCTGTCGTAAAGAGGCTGATAGACCCACTCGGGAATGACGTGAGAGTCGCACAACGGCCTCATCGCGCGGCAGAGTTTGCACGCTGCTGCTGTTGTCACTTGGGCCCTCGGTCGCCTAACGGGTGACGCGTCAGCGGCGAGCAAAAAGCCCAAGGGGTGAAGAGGACCGGCGTCACGTTTCTGCCCTTTTCGCGAATCCTGGTGCGGGTCAGTCTATCGCTTCGTGGCGATCTTCCTTGCCGCCGTGATCGTGGCCCGAATGCCCTTCTTCTGCCGGATCGCCTTCTACCGCGCCAACGGGCAAGAATAAAGAGAGATAGTATTTCGGTGTTTCTGAAGCGGGAGATTCTACGCGATGTCTTAGCCATTTGCCCATCTTTCTCCTCGGTTGCTTACTGCTGCAAGATGATGTTGCGGGGCAGACATACGAGGTGCTTCGCGCGTTCGAGACCCGTTCAACGACCGCGCGCGGTTGGGTTTCGAGAGAACGTGAGAGAGGGTGAGTGGTGAGCCGTTTAGGACTCGAACCTACGAGAAGTTCACAACAGGTCAACGGGTTGGAACCACGTGTCCGAGTCCTGTGTCTGAGTCCGTCCGATGCGCAAGTGCTGTCGCAAGGGCCGCCGAGAGTTGTGGGAGATGTGTCAAGCCTTGACACGCCTCAGGGCCGGCAGCAGACTGGCGACAGCAGAATCAGGAGAGACGACGAGGTCCACGCGAGCGCTCGCGGCGCTGGTCCTGGCGAGCCTGTGGTTGACGGCTGCCGCCGCCGGGCAGGCCCCGTCGCCGACGGGAAACTTCTACGGCAGCGTGGTCGACGATCAGGGGAACCCTCTGTCGGGGGTCGCGGTGGCTCTGGCGGGGCCAGGCGCCGCGCAGGCGGTGACCACCAATACAAAGGGCGATTTCCATTTCCTGAACATTTCGCCGGGCGCGTACTCGGTAAGGCTCGAGCTGCCGGGCTTCGCGACAGTTCGCCGCGACGTGTCGATCACGCTCGGGAAGAACGCGGTCGTCTCGATCACAATGCCTGCTTTCGGGCCGCGGCTACGGTGACCGTCAGCGGGGAGGCGCCATTGCTGGACAGCCGGAAGGCCGAGACCGGCGCGACGTACGGCGAAAAGGAGCTCGAGAGCATTCCCACGACGCGAGATCCCTGGGCTATCCTGCGGCAGGTTCCCGGTGTCCTGCTCACCCAGGTCAACGTCGGGGGCGAGTTTACCCGGACGCAGGGAACCTTCGTCGGAAAAGGCTCGCGCTCCGACCAGAACACCTACAACGTCGACGGCGTCGCAATCACACAGTCCAACGGCCAGACTCCGGCCTATTTTGATTTCGATTCGCTCGACAACATCGAGATCGTGACCGGCGGCTCCAACCCATCGCTCTCGACACCCGGCGTCACACTCAATCTCGTCACCAAACGCGGCATGAACCAGATCCTGGGTTCGGCTCGCGCCCTCTACGGAGAAGCTGCCGCTTGGACTACGGCGCCGAGGCCGAGGCACGCTCTGGAAAGACCGACTTCGGCTTTGGGGTGAAGGCTCGAGCAACTCTTTCCTGCCTCAATACGGCTTCGACAACGACGGCCAGCCCACCCAACAAAAGCCGAGCATCTCTCACTGGAATGCGAAGTTCAATGCCCAGCTCGATCCGGCCAACTCGTTCGTGTTCTCGTATCTGAATTCCGACAAGCAGAATCCGGGACAGTTCTCTGGCGGAGGTCGTTCCCAGGCGTCGAGCATCACCAACATGTTCTCGACTCGGCCTACTAGGCGAGGATTCCGAGGTCTTTTCCTCAGATCTCTTCGCAGCCCTGAACCTCAACTACGTGTCAACCACGATCAGTCAGCCCCCCATGGGAGGCTCCGATAAGCAGACCTACCTGGACTCGAACTACGTCTGGCAGTACACCTACCAGTCCGCTAGATCGAAAGCAACCGCATACCCCGGCCAGCCTGTCGGCTTCGGCCTACTTCGACACCGGCGATCTGTGCACCCCCCTAAGTTCGGCTCCGGTTACAAGCTCTTCACCGTGGACTCCGTGACGACGTGGCCGGGGGGCGGCGTCCACGGTTTGTCGGCGCCGGCGTTCGCGGGTACTGCGCGCCGGATAAGTTGGTCATTCGGAAGCAACTCCTACGACACCTTCGTGGGCGACTCAATCCAGGCCGGCAACTTCACGGTCAACGTCGGGGCCCGCTTCGACTACCAGCAATCGAAGAATCTCTCTTCGGCGGTTCCGGCCAGTGCCGAGCTACCGGACCTGCTCCCGGCCGTCCACTACCCCGGCGACTCGGGCTTCCCCTCACCTGGCGTCGGTCCAGCCCCGCGTGGGCGCAACGTACATCCTGGGGCCAAACGGAAAACTCTTCTGCGCGCTTCGTACTCCCACTTCGCCAGCCGGATCAACCAGGAAGTCACCTGGGTCAACGCCTCCGGCGCGTCCCTGCTCTATTACTACTGGACCGACACCAATGGAGACCAGCAGGTCCAGTCAAGCGAGATCGGACAGTTCGCTTTCGCGGCCAACGTGGACCCGACCAATCCCTCCGCCGCCGTCCCGGTCAACCAATTCGCGAAGGATTTTCGCCCTCCGACGACCGATGAGTTCATCGTCGGCGCGGAGCAAGAGATTCTCAAAGATCTTTCGGTCGCGCTGGCGTACACGCGTCGTTCCGCGGTCAACCCCGAGACCCTCTCGCTGATCGGCACGAGCCGGGCCGATTTCCAGTACGTCGGCAACGCGTCCGGTTTAGCCGTGGCCACGCCCGCAAACGGCGGATTTCGATTGCCCTTCAACGAGCCGTATTACGGGCTGGCGCGGTGCCCCGATCCCTGTTCCGGCTTCTTGATGTCGAACCGGCCCGACTATGTGGAGACTTACAACGGCTTCGAGCTTCAGCTCATCAAACAGCTCTCTCACGGCTGGATGCTGCGCGCGAGCTTCGCCTACAACGACTGGCGGCAGAAGGTGGGCCCGGGCGCCATCTGGGACCCGAACAACCCGCCGGGCGGGTACAATTCGACCGGGCCTCTCGTCGAGGTTCTTGACGTCTACGTCAACTCGACCTGGCAGTTCAACGTCAGCGGCATGGTCCAGTTTCCACTGGGCATCAATGGTGCCGCGAATCTGTACGGCCGTCAGGGCTTTCCGATGATCTATTTCGTCGACGCGATCCCGCACGATGGTTTCCCGGCTCCCAGCATTCAGATCGGACCGGTGACCGCGTATCGGCTCCCGAATGTCATCCTGCTCGACCTCCACGTCGAGAGGCCGTTCCAGATCGGTTCCCTCATCACGGTCAGCCCCGAGCTCGACTGCTTCAACGTGGCGAACAGCCACCCCGTGCTTTCGCGTGACGGCCGTGTCGGCACTTACGATTCGGAAGCCAACCCCGTGTTTCAGCAGAACGGCAATTTCAACGCGGCACAAAGCTTCGTGAGCAGCCGCGTCGTTCGGGGAGGCGTCCGGATCGCGTTCTGACCTTCGCCTGTCGCCCGTTTAGGCTTGGCTCTATTTGCCCGCGGTTCTCGTCGAACCGGAGGCCGGGACAATCCGGACCGTCAGCGCCACCTCGCCGATCCTGATCTTGTCGCCATCGGAGAGCGGGAGGGGCGACTTGACCCTTGTATCTCCAAGAAATGTCCCGTTCTTGCTGTCGAGGTCCTCCAGGCGGACGCCATCACCGTCCACGACGATGCGAGCGTGCAGCCGAGAAACGGTGTCGTCGTCGATCGTCACCGAGGCGCCCTCGTCCCGCCCGATGAACGTTGCCCCCGGGGCGAGCGGAATGCGATTGCGCCCGCGCATCAGCCAGCAGGACGACAAGCGACCGGCCACGCCGGGCCTCCGCGGCTGGATTTCCTGCGCGTCGCCGCCGAACGCATAACCGAACCCGTACACGGTCCTCACAAAGAGGGCTTTGCGGGCCTTGTCGCCGATCGCATTCCGCACGTCGGCGAGCGCGCTCGTCAGAGTCGTGTCCGCGACGAAGACTCCCGGCCACAGCTTCTCGTGAATCTGCTTCTTCGAGAGCGCCTTCGGCCGCTCCTGCAGGAGCAGCTCGAGGAGCTGAAAGGCCTTGGGCTCCAAGTGCACGGGCTTGCCGCCGACGAAGAGCTCGCGCGTGTCCGAATCGAGCAGGCACTTTCCGAACCGCACCCTCATCGCGACCCCAGTAACAAAGGGGGAAGTTCCCCACGTGTCCCCAACGACGGGGACCGGCGCCGAGTCATACGGTGAGTATCGCGCAAGGCGGTTCTCGATTCCATCCAGCACACAAGGAGGAGGCATATGAGAGACGGAAGACACTTCAGAGTCACCTCAAATGCGAGGTCAGTGCGGCGGGGCGAACGCTTTGCGGCCTTGACCTTGTCGCTCATGGCGAGCCTCTGCAGCATCGCCCGAGGTCAAACCATTACCGAGTTTTCGGTCCCGACTACCGATGGGCTCCCGATCGACATCGCGGCCGGCCCGGACGGCGCCCTGTGGTTCACCGAGAATGAAGGCAACAAGATCGGCCGGATCACAACGGCCGGCGCGATCGCCGAGTATCCAATTTCTGGGGTCAGCCAGCGTACCGGTATCGCGGCCGGCCCGGACGGCAGCCTCTGGTTCACCGAAGCGGAGGCGAACAATATCGGCCGGATCACCACGGCCGGAGTGATTTCAGAGTTTCCACTCCCAATGCTCAACAGGCAGCCTACCGGCATTACTGCAGGACCGGATGGCAACATGTGGTTCACATCGCTGTACGGCGGCGTCGGGCGCATCACGCCGGCTGGCACGATCACGTTGTTCCCCGGGGAGGGCGATGGCCGGATCACCTCCGGCCCCGACGGCAACCTGTGGTTCACGTTACCAAACGGCAACGGGATCGGGCGCATCACGACGGCGGGCGTGACTACCCTGTTCACGATCCCCACGGACAACAGCTTCCCCTTGGGGATCGCGGCTGGCCCCGAAGGCAACCTGTGGTTCACGGAAGTCTACGGCAACAAGATCGGGCGCATCACGACGGCCGGCGTGATTACCGAGTTCGCGATTCCTACGGCCAACAGCTCGCCTCGGGGCATCGCAGCCGGCCCAGACGGCGACCTCTGGTTTGCCGAAAACTACAGCAACCTGGGCGTCGGAATCGGCCGGATCACCACCGCCGGGGTCATCACCGAGCTGGCGATCCCCTCGTTTTTCGGCCACCCGACCGCGATCACAACTGGCTCCGACGGCAACCTCTGGTTCACGGAATATGACGGCAACGCCATCGGGCGCGTCTCAGTCATCAAGACGTTCCCAATCCCATCGGTTGGGGCCGATGCCATTGGGATCACTGCAGGCCCGGATGGCAACCTCTGGTTCACGGAGTACGCGTTGCTCGCGGTCAGCAAGATCGGCCGGATCACGACGGCCGGCGTGATTACCGAATTCCCGGTCCCAACAGCCGGCAGCAGCCCTCGCGGCATCACGGCCGGCCCCGATGGCAACCTCTGGTTTACGGAGTGGCTCTCCGGCAAGATCGGCCGGATCACGCCGGCCGGAGTCATTTCCGAGTTCACGACCCCAACGGCCAGCAACACTCATGGCATCACTACGGGCCCGGATGGCAACCTTTGGTTCACCGAAACGACTGGTGACAATATCGGACGGATCACCACGGCCGGCGCCATCACCGAGTTTCCAGTCAACGGTCATCCCTCCGGTATCACGGCTGGTCCCGACGGCAACCTGTGGTTCGCCGAGTTCTTGGGCGGCGGCGGCAAAATCGGGCGCATCACCACGGCGGGAACAGTCACGGAGTTCCCCGTCCCGACAGCTTCGGACCTCGAGGAGATCACGGCTGGCCCCGACGGCAACCTGTGGTTTACGGGATACGGCGCCATCGGCCGCATCACGACGGCGGGGATTGTCACCGAGTTCTCCGTCTCCGGAAGCTATCTCCAGGGGATTACGGCTGGCCCAGACGGCAACCTGTGGTTTGGGGGCGGGCTTGGGGCCGGGCGCATCACCACGGCAGGCACGGTCACGGAGTTCCCTGGCGCAGGCGGGCCCGGGATCACGACTGGCCCCGACGGCAATCTGTGGTTCGCAGGTGGCGAAGAGATCGGGCGCATCATGCCCGAGCAGACGACCCTCACGCCCGGATCCGGCCCCGCCAACGTCGAGACCGCGCTCGCGGCCGCCGGCTTTGGCTTCGCCGGCGGCGCGACGGTGAAGATCGGCGGCCTGGCTGCCACGAACGTCTCGGTTTTGCACCCAACACGGCTGACCCTCGCCTCACCAGTCCTTACGGCCGGCACACTCAACGACCTGAAGATCGTCGAGCCCGACGGCTCGCTCAGCGTCCGACTGAAAGCCTGGCTCGTCGACTTCGTCGATGTCCCCGCGTCGGACGGCTTCCACGACTACATCGCGACAATTTTCCGCGACGGCATCACGGCCGGCTACGGAAACGGCTACTACGGCCGCGACGACCGGATCACCCGCGCACAGATGGCGGTCTTCCTGCTGACCGCGAGCCAGGGCAAGAATTACGTGCCGCCCGCCTGCGACCCTGCCATGCCGGTCTTCTCGGACGTGCCCTGTCCGTCGGGATTTGCCGTGAACTTCATCGAAGACCTCTATCATCGAGGCATAACGGCCGGATATCCCGACGGCACCTTCGGCCCCAACGACCCCATGAGTCGCGCCCAGATGGCCGTCGAGCTGCTGACCACGCTGCACGGGGTCGGATACGCGCCGCCAACCTGCGACCCCGCGAGCCCCGTCTTCGCGGACGTCGCGTGCCCGTCCGGCTTCGCCGTGAGCTTCATCGAAGAGCTCTACCACGCCGGGATCACCGGAGGGTGCGATATGGGGCCGCTGAGATACTGCCCCGAGAACCCGAGCACTCGCGGTCAGATGGCGGTGTTCCTGGTCAAAACATTTGGCCTGCCTTGAAGCAGCGACGTAACCAGAACTCAACCTGAAAGGAGAATCAGATGAAATACAGAACGGTCTCTTGGACCGCCGCGACGATCCTGCTGACTTTATTGGTTACTCCGATGAGGGTCACGGCGCAGGAACGCGCCCAGGGACATCCGAAGAAGCACAAGCACTACATCCTGGTCGATCTGGGCACGCTGGGCGGGCCCAACAGCTATCTCAACGGCGACGGCGTCCTCATCAACCCGAGCGGGGCAGTCGCGGCGTATGGCGACACGTCAGTCTACGATCCAGATTGCGATTGCTACTTGACCCATGCTTTCACATGGCGCAAGGGCGTCAAGACGGACCTCGGCACGCTTCCGGGCGGCGGGAACAGTCTCGCCAACGCGATCAATTCAGAAGGGTCGGTGGCGGGGTGGTCTGAGGACGGTCTCATCGATCCCGTGTCGGGGTTTCCGGAGTTCGTCGCAACCATCTGGAGCCATGGCGATGTCACGGACCTCGGGAGGCTGGGAGGGAGTTTCAGCGGAGCCTTCGATGTCAACGATCGGCGCCAGGCGGCCGGCTTCGCTGGAAACACGATCCTCGACCCGGACGGCTTCTCGACACTTCTCGTCTTTGGGGTGTCCATTCCTACAACGCAATGGCACGCCGCCCTCTGGCAGAGGGACGGAACCATCGAGGACTTGGGGACGCTCGGCGGGCCCGCCTCTTTCGCGAACCATGTCAATGAGCATGGGCAGGTGGCCGGACTCTCGTACACGGACTCAGTCCCGAACCCGGAAACGGGTATGCCCACCGTAGCCCCATTCATTTGGGAAAACGGCCAGATGACAAACCTCGGGTCTTTCGGCGGCCCATGTGCAGAAACGGCAGCGCTTAATAACCGCGGTCAGGTGGCGGGCACCTCGTGTACAGAAGCGTGGGCTCATGCGTATCTCTGGCACCGCGGAACGATGCGGGATCTAGGGACACTGGGAGGCGCCTTTTCGAGGGCCGATGCGCTCAACGAGAAGGGTGAGGTCGTGGGCCAGTCGAGCACGGCCGGCGATCAGATCTTTGACGGCTACCTCTGGCGTAACGGCGTCATGACGGATCTCGGAAGCATGGGAGGCTGCGGCAGCAATGCGGTCAGCATCAATTCGAAGGGTCAGATTGTCGGTGAGTCCTTTCCATGCGATGGGGATCCCTTACATCATCCGTATCTCTGGGAGAACGGCGGGCCCATGATCGACCTCAACACCTTCGTTCCTCCCGGGTCGGACCTTCAACTGCATGAACCGTTCTACATCAGCGATGAGGGCGAGATTACCGGCACGGCCGATCTTCCGAACGGCGACTCGCACGTTTTCGTCTTGATTCCCAGGGACGGGGATGGTGACGACGATGAGGAGGTCAATGTAGCGCCTGCGAGCGAAGTCGCACACGCTCCGAGCGCTGAGAGTGCAGCGGGACCCACGTTGAGTCCCGAGATCAAGAGCGCGCTGCGAAACAGGTTCGCGAACCGGCAACCTAGGTTTGGACTCAGACTCCCAAAGCAGGCGCAGTGACGAGCGAGACCCGGGCGGAGTCGCCTAATGGACACGCTCCGCTCCGGAATCTATTGGACCCGATCCCCGACGAAGAGATCCCCGAGAATCCGCATGACGCTGAAGACGTAGTACTTCCCGTCGGGGGTAACACGGATCACTGTGCCCTGGGGCTCGTCCAGACCCGCGGTGTCGGAAGGGACGAGCTCCTTCCAGAGCTCGCGGCGCCCGGTCTCGGTGTCGAAACGGTAGACCCGTATCGGCCACTGACGCGTCAGCGAATAGACATAAATCCAGCGGCTGTCCGCGCTCCAATCGATCATTCTGTCGTTTGCCTCGAGACCGCCGACCCGGCGCGGCTCCCCGGAGCCAACGGGATACAGAACGAGCTTGTCGTCGCCCTCTCGTGTCGTCACCCATTTTCCATCCGGACTGGGCCAGCAGTTGAGCGCCTTTCCGAGCCCCGTTCCTTCGGGGCTTACGGGTCGCGGCACGCCGCCTTCGAGATCCGCGAGAAAGCATCGCCGGTCTTCCTTCCCTCGTTTCGCCGAGATGACGAGATGCCGGCCATCGGGGAACCAATGCGGCCGCGGATTGAATATCCCCGTCAGGCCCGGGATGCGCACATTCCTGGGCTCCCCCGGTCCCGTGGGAAGCAGAGTCAGGAACTCGGACCCCGCAGTCCGCATGAGCACCCACTGCCCGTCCGGCGAAAGGGAAAAGGGCTCGCCCTCGCCAAGACGCACGATGGGACCTCCGTCCGTCCCTCGGAGATACATGCGGGCATTTTCGGTTCTGAAGAGCAGCGTCTTGCCGTCGGCGGATAGGTCTACGGCATCCGAGGTGTCCAGCCACGCAAGATCGCGCTCGCGCTCGAGACCCTGCCCGCCGAAAAGCATCGTCGAATGAAGGACCCCTCGTCCCAGGAGGAGACGGCCTTGCCGCGAGAGATCGTACAGCGCGATCCCTCCCGGGACGGTCAAGACGACACGTTCCTTGCCCGAGAGGTTCACCGCATGAATTGCGAACCCTGACGTATCCGATCTACCCACTACCGTAAACCAGACCTCATCCCCGCGAGATGACCAGACCGGGAAAAGGACCTGTGTCCCTCCCGCCGAGATCACCCTCTTGCGCCCTGCCAGATCCACGACGGCGACCGAGCTGCCTTGCTCGTCCCCGGACGGATAGTCGATGAACGCGACAAGTTTTCCGTCCGGCGAGACCCTGGGAGAGCCCATCCAGGGATTGGCGGACCCCGGCTCGATGGGGCCACTGGGACGTCGGACCTCGAGCAAGACCTTTCCAGCCGGGTACTCGAGGGTCTGCGTCAACTCGTCTTCGGACCAGCGTAGGATCGCCATCTCGCCCTTCGGGCCCCAGTCCGCGTCCGACACACGCCTGGCAACCTGTCGAGGCGCATACCCGCCAGGGGGAACCCGCGCCAGGGTTCCAAGGTAATACAGGCCGCGATTCAGGCCATCCATGAGAATCGCCATCTCGCCATCCCGCGCAATGGAGAGCAGGTGCCCCTGCAAGCCGAGGGGAACGGACTCGGGATTCCCAAGTCGAGTCGAGTACAGCTCGTATGCCTTTCCTTCCCAGCTGGCGCTGTACACGACGCTCTGACCGTCGGGTGTAAACCGCGCCACAGAAACCACGCCCCGGTTGAACGTGATTTGCGAGAACTGCGGAGGCTTGACCCGGGGCGCCTTGATCGCGAGCCAGTAACCGATGCCCGCCGCGATCGGGATCAGGGCGCCCGCGACAATCGATGCCAGGCGCCAGCGGGGCGCTGCTCTGACTCCGGGCATCGTGCCCGAGCCCGAGGTCGCGTCTTCGAGGTGATCGCGAAGCGTGGCGAGATCGCGCGCGAGGTCGTCCGTCGAGGAGTAGCGCTGGCGCGGCTCCTTGGCGAGGCAGCGCTCGACAATCCAACGAAGCTGGATCGGCGCCTGGGGACTGACCGAGGCAACCGGCTGCGGCTCTTCATTGAGGATCGCCGCGAGCGTGTCGATCGACGTCTTCTTCTCGAAGGCGCGCTTTCCCGTTGCCATCTCGTAAAGGATCGCGCCGAGAGAAAACTGGTCCGACTGGAAGCCCAAAGGCTCGCCGCAGGCTTGCTCCGGGGACATGTACCCGACCGTTCCCACGATCGTGCCCGGCGTCGTCGCCCTCGTGATGGTCGGCAGTCTCGAACCCTCGCCGCCGCCGGACGATCTCAAGGTCAGCTTCGCCAGGCCGAAGTCCAGGATCTTGACGAGACCGTCCTTCGTCACCATGACGTTCTCGGGCTTCAAGTCCCGATGCACGATGCCGGCCTCATGCGCTCTGGCCAGGCCCTCGCCAACCTGCGCGGCGACCTGCAGCAGCTTCCTGATTCCGAGGCGCCCGCTGGCGAGCAGCTCCCGCAGCGTCGCCCCCTCCACGCGCTCCATCGCGATGTAGGCGACGCCGTCCGCCGACCCGATGTCGAAGATCGTGACGATGTTGGGGTGACTCAGGGACGATGCCGAGCGAGCCTCCTTCTCGAAGCGCTTGAGCCGCTCGGAGTCAGGCGTCAACTCCTCGGGCAGGACCTTGATCGCCACCTCGCGCGCGAGCCGTGTGTCCCGCGCCCGGTACACCTCTCCCATACCCCCAGCGCCCAGCGGCGACAGGATCTCGTAGGGACCGAGGCGTGTCCCGGCTGCGAGAGTCACGCGGTGACCGTAGCGAGGATTTTATTCTGTTTGGTGATGAGTGGTGAGCCGTGTAGGACTCGAACCTACAGCCATATGTCGCTACGTCCGGCTATCGGCGCCACCGATCGCCTTCCGAAGCGAAGGCGGTTTCAGCCCGGCGTCCCCTGGCCTGGATCCACCTTTCAATCCCGTAGCTGGAGAATTTCAGCCGCCTGCCCTGCCGTATCGTGAACGGGTAATCGTCGGCTGTCTTGTACAGCGTGCTGGGCGCCATTCCGAGCTTGACCGCAGCCTCGGGCACGCCGAGCAGTCGGTCTCCCTCAGTCGCCTCCGGCGAACCCTGGAGGGGTGTGTTCAGACGAATCCAAAGCAATCCTTTCAGCCGCTCTAGCTCACCCAGGACGGCCGGTAGCTCGGTTGGCGGAAGGGTCAAGGCAGCCTCACCGGCGGACCGGATGGCCTCGACCGGAGTCTCAACTTTCACAGCCGCGCCCCTTCTCCAATTCGCTCCGCAACTTCGGACATAGCCGCAAATCGCCTGATCCGAGGCGGCTAGAGAGACCGTGTGGGTATCTAAACACCCCGTCGAAGATGCTTTACTCGAGCTCGAGAGGCATCTACGACCTTTCGAAACGCGACAATCAAATCCCGAAAGGAACCGAAACGGCCAGCATCGATTGGGTAAGCCTACACCCTGCGGCTCGAGACGAGGTTCGTCAGTCGGGCGAGGCTGTTGACGCGATGTCGGCACTACAACATCGATCGCCAAGGCGACGGGTCGCCGCGAAATGAAGAATCGTCCCGCTTAGTTCCGATATCGAAACTGGAGCGCCTTGGAGACCGTCTTTTTCGAGGTTCCCAGATGCCTACCGATCGTCCGAAGACTCAGCTTCAGCGCTCGCAACCGGGCCGCTTCATCCGCTATCTTCTGGTAAACGGGCACGGTGCCGTCGAAGAGAATGGCCTCGAAATCCAGCTCGCCGGCGGTTCGAATTCTTGGCGAACGCGTCCGCCACTCGAAGCCGCCAGCCGGGGGTTCGACCCGACCACCAAAGGCAGACCCCCGGCAGTAGGAAACACCGGAGGCTCGGGTCTGGCCTCGGTGACTTTCGGGTTCGAACCGGTCTGACCTGCAGCCTTGCTATAGAGTCTTTTTCGTTGCGCACCTCTCGAGGACTCCGGCTGTTACAGCTATCGGCGCTCGCGTCCGTCAGCCTCGCCATGACTTTCGTACCGCCGCCACAGGACGTGGCAGTCGCGCCGGCGCAGGCCGCCGCGCTGCGGGAGATCGTCGCGAGTGGCCGTCTCGCGGACCTGCGCTGGCCGGATTTTTCCGACTACAAGGTCCTTGTGGACGGCTTCTATTCGCCGGCCGGTTATGCGCCGGCCTGGGTCCGGGGAGGCCAGCCGTCCGCGTCGGCCCTCGCCCTGGTTCAGGCCTTCCGGGACGCCTGGAAGAGGGGACTCGAGCCCGAGGACTACGACGCGTCCCGATGGGACGCCCGCCTCCAGGCCTTGAAGGGTCCGAACGCCGATCCCGTGCGCTTCGACGTGGCGCTCACGGTCTGCGCGATGCGTCTCGTGTCCGATCTGCACATCGGGCGGATCAACCCACAGCACTTCCAGTTCGGTCTGAGCGTCCAGGAGAAGGAGTACGACCTGCCGCGCTTTCTCCGCGAGCGGCTGATGGCGGCCGCGGACGTCTCGGCGGTGCTGGACGGCGTCGAGCCTCCGTTTGGCGGCTATCGACGGACCGAGGCGGCGCTGGTCCGATACACGGAGATGGCGCGGGGCGCTGCCGTGGAAGCGCTACCCGTCCCGGCGAAGGCCATCCGACCGGGCGAGACGTACGCCGGCGCGGCGGCGCTTGGCCGGCGCCTCGCCCTCCTGGGCGACCTCGCGGCCGATGCTTCGCCGGCCGCAAATCCCGACGTCTACGGCGGCGCGCTGGTCGAAGGGGTCAAGCGCTTTCAGCGCCGCCACGGCCTCGACGAGGACGGCCGGCTCGGACCGGGCACCGTCAAGCAGCTCAACGTCCCGCTCTCGGATCGCGTTCGGCAGCTGCAGCTCGCGCTCGAGCGCTGGCGCTGGCTGCCATCGGCGTTCTCGTCGCCGCCGATCGTCGTGAACATCCCCGACTTCCGACTGCGCGCGGCCGACGCGAAGGGCAACGTCGCCATGGACATGCGCGTCATCGTCGGCAAGGCGGCGCCGACCCAGACTCCGGTCTTCTCGCGGGACATGACCTATGTCGTCTTCCGGCCGTACTGGAACGTCCCTCCCAGCATCCTCCGCGGCGAGATCGTGCCCGCCATCCAGCGCGACCGCAACTACATCGCCAAGAAGCGCTACGAGGTCACGACCCCCGACGGCAAGGTCGTCACCGACGGCCCGATCTCCGACGACGTCCTCGCGCAGCTCAAGGCCGGCCGGCTCGCCGTTCGGCAGAAGCCCGGCCCGGCCAACGCCCTGGGGCTCGTCAAACTGATATTCCCGAACGAGTACAACGTGTACCTGCACAGCACGCCGTCAGCCTCGCTGTTTGCGAAGAGCCGGAGGGACTTCAGCCACGGCTGCATCCGCGTCGAGAAGCCGGCCGAGCTCGCCGCCTGGGTGCTCCGCGACGATCCCGACTGGACGCTCGAGCGCGTGCGGGAGGCGATGCAGACGGGACCGGACGACGTGACCGTGAAGCTCGACCGCCCGGTGCCGGTCTTCATCGTCTATGCGACGGCGCTCGCCTACGAGAACGGCGAGGTGCACTTCTACGACGACATCTACGGCCACGACGCCGAGCTCGCGCAGGCGCTGGCCAGGGGCTACCCGTACCCGTGAACGAGCGGTCCCCTTCCGCGGGGTCCTACCAGCGCCGGGCGCGCCCGACGTCGACGTGCACGAAGTCGGAAGCGGCGTAGTACCCGACTCCGCCGCGACCCAGACGCAGCGCGGCATCGCGAAGCTCCGCGGTCGGCACGCCCGGCACGCGGATGTCGATCGCCATCGCCTGCATGTGCATGCTCTGCCGCGCGACGCCGTGCCCGCTCTGCCGCAGGAACTCGTTCGTGGCCGGCGTGCGATAACCGCAGATCACCTGGATCTCGGCGTCGGGCCGGCCGAGGGAAGCCAGCAGGTCGCGGAGCAGGTCCAGAAGGCGCGGGTCGTACGCGTGGACGTCGTCCTTGCGCCAGTCGCGCAGGACTCGATCGACCCGGGTCAGCGCGGCGGGATCGTAGCCGTCCGCGCGCCGGTACACGACGTCGAGGCGCTCCCCGGTGTGGAGATGGTGGAAACGCAGGCGATACGGCTCTCCGGCCGCGGGCCCCACATCCGAGACGGCGGGAGCCGGCGCGATGAGCATGCCGATGAGGCCAACGAGCGCCAGGAAACGCGAAAATGTGTTCGAACGCAGTAATCGCAAGGAATCACCCCTGATTGGAGAATCGCCGCCCGAGGTTCCGAGCGCACGCCGGTCGAGCGCTGGTGAGGATACCACGAGCCTCCGCTCCGGGCGAGTCGTCAGGTCCGCAACCACGGAGCCGCCCAAACCGGCTGCTCCCGCCTCCCGGGTTCCTGTTCGGCGCGAGCTCGAGATGGGGCCCGACCCGGCAGGAGGCCGTCGGATAAGATCGCGCCCGTCATGAGGGC
Organism: uncultured Acidobacteriota bacterium; assembly: GCA_963847075.1. Taxonomy (GTDB): domain Bacteria; phylum Acidobacteriota; class Thermoanaerobaculia; order UBA5066; family Gp7-AA6; genus DAHUXD01. Next base: position 2,169,539 of record CAWJYL010000002.1, on the reverse strand, counting down.
GAAGACCGGGTCCGGAGGGTTTCTCGCCAGTTGAGCAGCATGCTCCCGCTCGAGGAGGTCCAGGAGGTCGAGGACACTCGGACGTCCCGGCCGCTCTTCCCGCCCACGTACCGCCTCATCTTCTACTGTTTCCTGATCGGCCTGCTCGGCGCGGCGGCGGCGCTCGCCTTCAACGCCGCGGTCAATTTCGCGCAGTCGCTCATGTTGGAGCGGCTGGGCGGATTCATTCCGCCGAGTCCCGGAATCATCTACACGGCTGCTTATACGCACGCCTGGACGATCCACTGGTGGATCCCGGTCTCCACCACGCTCGGCGGCCTGCTGTCCGGAGTCCTGGTCTACAGCCTGGCGCCCGAAGCGGAGGGGCACGGCACCGATGCCGCGGTCGAGACCTACCACCAGAAAGGCGCCGAAGTACGGCCGCGCATTCCCTTCATCAAGGGAGTCGCCTCGGCGCTGACGATCGGGTCGGGAGGTGTCGCCGGCCGCGAAGGCCCGACGGCACAGATCTCCGTCGGGTTGGGAGCGATCCTCTCGAGTTTCCTGCGCGTGCGCGGCCAGGAACGCCGGATCCTGCTGCTCGCGTCCATGTCAGCCGGTCTGGCCGCGGTCTTTCGCGCGCCGCTCGGCATGGCCATCTTTTCCGTGGAGATCCTCTACTCCGGGATGGTCTTCGAGTCCGAGGCGCTGATCTACACGGTCATCTCCGCCGTCACGGCCTATGCCATCCATGGGTTCTTCGTCGGGTGGGCGCCGATCTTCGTCATCCCTTCGGGGATGACGTTCCACAGTCCGCTCGCGCTGCTCGGCTTCGGCATCCTCGGCGTTCTCTCCGGCGTGTTCGGTGCCGTCCTGCCTTCCCTCTTCTATGGCATCCGCGACCTGTTCCGGCGCATACCGATCCCGCGGCATTTCAAGCCGGCCATCGGCGGCCTGATCGTCGGCCTCGTGGGGCTGGCGGTCCCGGAAATCCTGGGAACCGGCTACGGCTGGGTGGAGCTGGCCATCGCGGGGAAACTCTCGATCGTCATGCTCGCCGTCATCCTCCTGCTCAAGGCGCCGGCAATGAGCCTGACCATCGGTTCCGGAGGATCGGGGGGTGTCTTCGCGCCCACCGTGACGATGGGTGCACTCCTCGGCGGCATCGTCGGACTCTCGCTGGCCTCCTTCTCCCCCGAGCTTGGCGTCGTTCCCACCGCGTTCGTCGTGGTCGGGATGGCCTCCATCTTCTCCGGGGCGGCGCGAACGCCGATCTCCACGCTGATCATGGTGGCCGAAATGACGGGAGGGTACGGCCTGATCGTCCCCGCGATGCTGGCCAACATCTCGTCCTTCATCGTTCAGCGCTCGCTCACGCACGGGCGCCGCTATCCGACCCTTTACGAAGCGCAGGTGCCGACCCGGGAAGACTCCCCGGCCCATCGTGGCGTCTTCGTCCGCCGCGCCCTCGAGATGATCGAGGGAGGAACGGTGGATACGACCGAGCTGACGCTGCCGAGGCTCGTCACCCTCCTCAAGTCCGGGAATCCCATTCGCGTCACCGACTCGGCGGGCATCCTCGTGGCCGTGCGGATCGCCGGCGGTTCGGCGCTCGCCGGAAGAACCGTCGCGGAGGCTTTCGCGTCGCTGCCGGGGACGATCGCGGTCGCGATTCTCCATGGCCAGGAGATGATCGTGCCGACCGGCTCAACGCAATTTTCCATCGGGGATCAGCTCATCGCGATGGCGACCTCGGAGACGTATCAGACTTTGCGTGAGCAGGCGGGCGAACCCTCCTCGTGAACCACGGTCGAACACTCGCCTGGAAGCGGTAGTGTCGGGCTCCGGGGCGCGCGTCCCTAAGGCATGCCGCCGGACGGCGGCGTCGAGGGTCGCCAGGGCAGAACGCGGGTGCACCGGGGGCAGTCGCCGATGATGACCGATGCAGAGGATGAGCTCGAGCCGGAGTCGTTCGAAACCGTCAGCGTCACGACGTAGGAGCCCGAAGCCGCATACGTCGTCGTTGGGTCCTGCTCGCTCGACGTTCTTCCGTCCCCGAAATCCCAGGACCATGCCGTCGGCGCCCCCGTCGAGGTGTCGGTGAACTGGACCACCGCACCGACCTCCGGCGAAGCGGGAGAGTGCGTGAAGCTTGCCATCGGGGCATCGGGGTCTACCGGGTCCAGCCACTTCGCCAGGTGGGGATACGTCATCCAGAAGACGCCGTCCACGGCCTCGTAGGGCTGAGTGCACGCATTCGCCACTCCGGGGCAGCTCCCCTTGAGCTGACCGACGACACGGCCGTCCGCGAGAAGCGCCGCAGCCCCGGAGCTGCCGGCCATCTCGTTGCCGACCGTGGGGCTCGAATAGACGAAGTTCGGAACGGGCACGCCCGGGCAGAGAGACGGCGCCGACTCGACGACGCTCACCGAGTAGGACTGCGGGAGCGGAGGCTGGGTCGGCGCGGGAAAGGACACCCGGTAGAGCGTCGCGCCGGGAGCCACGGAGGCGGGATCGGAGCTCCATCCGAGAAACCGGCGGTTCGGCGGCACGCTTTCGAGCAGGACGAGCGTGTAGTCCGAGTCCTCGCCGCTAGCAAGGAGGGTGGATCCGTGGCTTCGCGGGAGCGTTTCGATCGGAGGGACGAGGCCGAAGCACGTGGCCGTCGTGTAGTCCCAGAACGCGTCGAGTGTCGAGGCGACCTCCTGCGTTCCGAAGCAATGATGCGCGGTCAGCAGATACGGCGTCCCGTCCTGCGCCGTGTTGTTGAGAAGCGTGGCCGTGCAGGAATACGCGATGCCTCCCGACATGTACGCGATGAGGGCGACGGCCTTGCGGGCGGACTCGATCGGCGCAAACGTCGCCGGCCCGATGCACATGGCATCCTGGAAACAGGGGGGCGAGGCTGCATCGGGCGGCAGGGCGGACGCGAGCGTCGCGGAGTCGAAGATCTCGCCGACCTCGGCGACGACGAACCCGGCGTCCTCGCCCTCACCCGCGGGGAGCTCGACCTCGAGGTAGGCGGATTCACCGAAGACCGTCGGCGTCCAGAGGTCGCGATTCGGTGAAACGAGCCCGGTCCCGAACCGAAGCGGTTCCTGCCCAGCGCCCCACGTCCACAGCCGGCTTCCCGGCGGCAATCGAACCTGAGTGAGATGAAGGCGCAGCCCGTAGGCGCCGGAGACACGCACGCTCGTTCCCCAGACGATCGACCCCTGCGCCGTCGACCGCACCACACCGTGCGCCCGGCGGGCGGATTCGGAAGCGAGCGGTCCCCGCTCAAACACCGCCGTGACCGGCTCGGGCAGCGGCCGTGCGAAACCGATGCGCTGAGGCTGCCGCCCCTCCCGATTCCAGGAAAGGAGCGCGTCGAGCTCCTCCGCGGCTACATCCCGCGCCGGCCGGAGCGATATCCGCACGACGGCGTCGAGGGTCTCGGCGATGCGCATCGGGCTCGCCGTCTCCCCTTCCGCGCTCACCCGCTCGCGCGCGACGTAGGACCCGAGGTTGCGGTGCATCGCTCTCGGCTCGGCTTCGACCGCCGCGGCGACCCGCGCGGTCAGCAGGGCGTAGAAGAGGAGTGGCAGGGGTCGGAGGGCCATCGGTCTTCTCGTGGGGGCTCGAATCATACGCCGGCATCGCCGCGTCGCGCACGGGGCGCGGGAAGATCAGCCTCTCGGCTACTCCTGCGATATCTTGATCTTTCCGGTTCCGGGCCGGGTCCGGCGCGTCGTTTCAGAGTCGCGCAGTGCCGGGCGTCTCCGAAAGGGTTCGTGTGACCATGATCGAGTTGCTGCCGCCGATCTGGCTGATCCGAGTCGCGGTCTCGGCCGTGTGGCTCTACGAGGGACTCTGGTGCAAGTTGCTCGGAGGAGAGCCGCACCAGCTCCGGGTCGTCGAGGCGGTGCCCCGCTTCGATCCGGTCGGCAGCGCAGCCTTCCTGAAGGCTCTCGGGGCGGTCGAAGCGAGTCTGGCACTGTGGGCGTTCACCGGGATCGCGGCCATTCCATGCGCGGCCGCTCAAACGCTGCTCCTCCTCGCGTTGAACGCGGGCGGTTTGCTCTGGGCGCGGCGAATCATTCACGATCCTGGGGCTATGGTGGTCAAGAATTTCGCGTTCCTCGTGCTCGTCTGGGTCTCGGCGGGCCTGCCCCGATGGAGTTGACGGCGGGCGCTGCGCCAACCGCATGGGAGCGCGGCCGCTTCGACGCGCACGCGGGCCCGAGCAAGCTTCTCTTCGGCCGCATGCACGAGGACGTGTCGATCGAGCTCGGCGCCTTCCGGCCCGGCGGACGGGTCTTCTGCATCGGGTCGGCAGGCTGCACCGCGATGGCGCTATCCCGCCGACACGAGGTCGTTGCGGTCGACATCAATCCCGTCCAGATCGCCTATGTCCGGCGACGGTTGTCCGGTGAGCCCGGATCTCGGGGCGCGGCCGAACGCATGATGGCCTTCGGGCGCGGCCTGGCTCCTCTGGTGGGTTGGCGACCCTCGCGAATCCGCGAGTTCCTCGACTTCGATGCTCCGGACGAGCAAACGGCGTACTGGCGCAAGCACCTCGATACCTGGCCGTTTCGCAGGGCGATGGACGCCGTTCTAGCGATGCCGGTGCTGCGCGTGCTCTACGCGCAGTCCCTCCTCCGTTGCCTTCCGAGACACTTCGGCAGCGTCCTGCGCCGCCGCATGGAGCGATGCTTCGCCCGGCATCCGAACCGCGACAACGTCTACGCGCGCGCGTTGCTCTTGGGCGAGCCGTCGGAGGTTCCGGCGCCGCACGAGACAAAGCAGATCCGACTCTTCCATGACGACGCCGCGGCCTTTCTCGAGCGCGAGCCGCCGGAAAGCTTCGACGCGTTTACTCTCTCGAACATTCTCGACGGAGCCACTCCCGCGTACGGGCAGCGGCTTTTCGCAGCGGTTCGTCGATCCGCGGCGCCGGGCGCAATCGCCGTCATCCGCAGCTTTCGCGAGCCTTCCGGCGCGCCGACAAACCGCGCCGCCGAAGATCGAGCCATGCTCTGGGGTCTCGTCGACGTGAGACCGGCGGCCGCGCTGTGACGCGCCCTCGAATTCGATCGGACGAGAGCGCGGGGGACCCGGCGTCGATCGTGACCAGGACGAGGTTTTCCGCTTCACCCGGGCAGGTTTGGGACGGGCTCCTGTTCTACGAACAGATACAGCGCCGCCCGCCGCTCCACCTGCGCCTGCTGTTGCCGGCGCCGATGCGCGTGGAGGGTCGCCGATCCCATGTCGGCGACGAGACCCGCTGCGTTTACGACACGGGCTACCTGCTCAAGCGGGTGACGCACGTCGACCCGCGGCGGCACTATGGTTTCGACGTCATCCAACAGGAGCTCTCGATCGGCGCCGGGATCCGCCTCCTGGGAGGCAGCTACGACTTGCTCGAGCTACCCGATGGCTCGACACGAGTCGGGCTGGAGACCCGGTACGTCAACTCCCTGCGCCCCCGCTGGCTGCGAAGGCGGGTCGAGGCGGCCGTCTGCCGCGCATTTCATCGACACATCCTGGGCACGATGCGACGCGAAATGGAGTCGCGCCGATCCCCGGCTCGCCCCGTCGCCGCGCCCTAGCAGGTTGCTGAAAAAGGGTGTGGGATGGCGTTACGAGCGCCGTTGGGTCAGATGCAAGCAAGCGCGACGACGGCGATGCGAGAGCATCCTTCGCCGCCCCGGGCGGCTCAGGACCTCGGAGCGATGACGACGCAGATGGCCCGACCCCGCCGTAACCCGAAGGGTGGACGGCACTTTGCCGGCGCCCGCTTGGAGTGCGAATCTGCCGTCACTCCCACCAGTACTTCGCGCGTTTCTTCTCCCTCGATCCGGTCTCGTTCAACGTCGCGGCGTCGTAGAGACGGCCGTTGACCATGGTCCAGGCGACTTTCTCGGACTGCCGGATGTCCTGCAACGGGTTGCCGTCGATGACGATGATGTCGGCGAGCTTGCCGGCCTGAAGGGTTCCGATGTCGCGGTCCATGCCGAGGCTCCTGGCGCCATTCCACGTCGCGCAGCGGAGCGCCTCGTGGGGTGAGAGTCCGCCCTGGACGAGCATCCAGAGCTCCCAGTGCAGGCCCAGGCCTTCGCGCTGGCCGTGGGCCCCGGTGTTGACGGAGACGCCCGCCTTCTCCAGATTCGCGGCGATCCTGGCCTCGTTGAAGTGGTTGAACTCGTCGTCGGGAGCCATGACACGGCGGCGGGAACGCGGATCCAGGATGAAGGACGGGACGAACTTCGACAGGCGCGGGTTCTCCCAGACATTGGTCTTCTGGTACCAGTAGGTCTCGCCGAAGAGCCCGCCGTAAGCCACGAGGAGGGTCGGCGTATAGCCCACCTTCCCGGGCGGCCAGAGGGCCATCACGTCGGCATAGACGTTGGGAACCGGGATCGTGTGCTCGACCGTCGTATGGCCGTCGACGACCATCGTCATGTTCATCTCGAAGAGCGAGCCGCCCTCGGGCACGACCATGATGCCGATCTCGCGGGCCGCGGCCAGGATCTGTTGACGCTGCTCGCGGCGCGGCTGGTTGTAGCTCTTGACCGAGATCGCGCCGACGGCCTTCATGCGGTCGAGATGCACCCGCGCGTCGTCGAGCGAGTCGATGTCGGCCTTGAAGTCGCCGGCGGCGCCATAGATGATCGTGCCGGTCGAAAAGATGCGCGGCGCCCGAATCATGCCCGCGCGGGCGAGCTCGGCGGCCGAGAAGACTTCGCCGGTGTCGTTGGAAGGGTCGTGGATGGTGGTGATGCCGAATGCCAGCGACGCGTCACTGTGCCAGTTCTGCTGCGGGAGGATCTCTTCGGACCCGAACGCGCCATGGTAGTGGGCGTCGATCAGGCCGGGGAGGACGGTCTTGCCGGAGACATCGATCGTCTTCGCGCCAGCCGGCACGGCGACCTCTCCCCTCTTTCCGACGGTCTTGATGCGGCTGCCCTCGACGAGAACGACGCCATCCTCGATGATCTCGGCGCCGTTCATGGTCACGACGCGGCCTCCGGTGAACGCGACGACTCCGGAGGGCGCGTCGACCGGAGCGTTGAACGCGATGTTGAGGCCCTGCGCGGGGGCATCCGGGAGTTTCTCGGGCGCGCCCGGCAGAAACGCGAACGCCTCTTTCAGATCGCGCTGGTAGAGCTCGGGGCCGAAGGCCCAGTAGAGGCGCGAGGAATCGCCGGAAAAGTGGAGGAACTCGCCGGCTTCCTTCGAGACGCGGGTGACGGGGACGGCCTTGCTCTTCGGGCCGATGTCGACGCGGCGCCCCGTTTCGACGAAGGGCGTGACGTAGGCGTTGAAACCCTCGCGGAAGGCCAGCCACTTGCCGTCGGGCGAGACCTCGAACTCGGTCGCAAGCTCCGAGAGGTAGTACTCGTGCATGTCCGACCCGTCGAGCTTGATCGAAGCGAGGATGCGCTTCTCCGGCGCGATCTGATCGCCGCCGCCCTCGGTCTTGACGAAGAAGACGCGGTCGGAAGCCTTGCCGAAGCGGGGCGCCGCGCCGTCGTCCGTGATGAGCGTGGATTTCCCGCCGGCAGCCGCAACCAGGTAGAGGCCGGGGTCGGCGGACCAGGCGGTCGAGCGCAGGTATCCGCCGCTGCCTCGTGAGTAAACGATCTTCGAGCCGTCGGGCGAGAAGACGGGTTCGAGATAGTGCCCGGGCTTGTCGGTCACGACCCGGGAGGCGCCCGAGGGCACGGCGGCGACGCGGATCGAGCCGAGCGTCTCGTCGTTCCAGGTCGAATACACGATCGACTTCGAGTCGCGCGACCACGAGGGGAAGTACTCGAAGTGGTCGGTCTGCGTGGTTAGACGCCTCGGCGAGCCGTCGGGAAGGTCCCGGACATAGACATACCCGAGGGCCTGGTAGGCAACGCGCCGGCCATCGGGCGAGACGGCGACCCAGCGAAGCATGCGGACGGGAAAAGTCGGCCCTTTCGCCCCTGCGCCAACGTACGGGGCCGCGGCGGCCTGCATGACGCCCGTCGGCACGTCGACCGCAAAGCGGACGGCGCTCGCGGCCTTGCGCGAGTCGGTGACGTGGAACGGGATCTCGGCGGCCTGCCTCGCCGCGACGTCCACGCGGCGGATCTTGCCGCCGGCCCAGAGAACGACGAACCGGGAATCCGGAGTCCACGCCATGCCGGGATAGACGCCCTGGACCGCCCAGGTCTCCTGCATGTCCCGTTCGAGGCCGTCCCAGATCGGCCGCTCGACGCCCGTTTCGATGTCCTTGACGAAAAGCGTCGACTTGTAGCGGACCCGGCGGACGAAGGCGAGGGACTTCCCGTCCGGCGAAGGCGTGGGACGAATCGAGCCGCCCGGTCCGGTGACGAAGCGGATGATCTTTCCGGTGTCCCGGTCGAGGCGTTTGATGACGTAAATCTGGTCGTTCGGGTCTTTGTTGTACTCGAAGATCTGTCCGGGGGTCGAGTCCTCGGACCAATAGAGATACCGCCCGTCCGGCGAGAACGCCGGCTCGCCGTCATCTTTCTGCTGCGTCGAGCGTTTGGTCATCTGGAGGCCTTCGCCGCCCGTGCGGTGATAGAGCCAGATCTCTCCCGCACCGAGCGAGCGCGTGCCGGTGTAGTGCTTGCGCGCCGCGATGAACTGCGAGTCGGGGGCCCAGGCCGGGCTGTTGGGCAGACGGAAGGACTCTTTGGTGACCTGCTGCGGGTTCTTCCCGTCGCGGTCCATGACCCAGATGTTGTCGCCGCCCGAGCGGTCGGACGTGAACGCGATCCACTTGCCGTCGGGCGAGTAGCGCGGCTGCATGTCCCAGGGGATACCGGAGGTGAGAGCGTGGGCCTGTCCGCCCGCAATCGGGATCGTGTAGATGTCGCCCAGCAGATCGAAGACGATCTCCTTGCCGTCGGGCGAGACGTCGAGCGACATCCACGTGCCGGTCGAGACGTCGAGCGGGATGTCCACGTCGTAGGGATAGGGCGGGTTCGCGACGTCCCACTTGGGCTTTTCCTTTTCCTTCTCCTTCGAAGAATCTTCGCTGTGCGGCGCCGCAACGGGGGGATTGGGGTCCTGTGCAAAGACGGGCAAGGCGAGCAGCAGGAGCAGGGCAACGAGGAGACGGTTCTTCATCCGGCAGTCCTTTCGGTAAGGGGCGGGGGAATCTTAATGGAGACGGTGGCTGGTACTTGACGAACCCGGTCCCCGGTACGGGGGGCTCTCGGGTAGGATTCCCAGATGCGCAACCTGCGAACGCCCGTGGCCGCCCTCATCCTCGCCCTGTGCTGGCCCCTCCTCGTCCAGGCCCAGGAGCCCCGAAAGATCACCGTCGTGGCGAAGAGATACGAGTTTCAGCCCTCCCGCATCGAGCTGAAGGTCGGAGAGCCGGTGGAAATCACGTTTCACAGCGAAGACACCAAGCATGGTTTCAAGTGCAAAGAGCTCAATCTCGAGAAGGTCGTCTTCGACAAGGAGACCCCCGCGACGGTCACGTTCACGCCGGAGAAGGCGGGGACCTTCGCCTTCAAGTGCGCCAGGCTCTGCGGATTGGGCCACGGGAAGATGAGAGGCGAGTTCGTCGTCTCCCCCTGAACTACCGGCTCCCGATGCCCCTCGTCATCTCCTCGAGCCTCAGGCGGTCCAGCGACTCCATGGGCAGCGCCGTGAACAGGCCGACGCGGCGATAGATCTCGCCCGCGACGCGCTTGATCACGCGGCGGCGATCCTCTTCGCTTCCAGCCGCCGAATCCGGGTCCTCGGACCCCCAGTGCGCGACGATCGGCTGTCTGGGCCAGACCGGGCAGGACTCCCGGGCGTTGTCGCAGACGGTGATCACGAAGTCGAACGTCATACCGCGAAACTCGTCCCAGGACTTGCTGCGCGCCCCGCTGGCATCGATGTGGTACCCGTCCCGCAGGAGCTCGAGCACGCCCGGATGGACGTGCCCCTTCGGATGGGCGCCGGCGCTGAACGCCTCGAACCGGTCGGGAGCGAGGCGCCGCAGGAAGTACTCGGCCAGGATGCTGCGCGCGGAGTTCCCCGTGCAGAGAAACAGGACTTTAAACCGCTTCTCGCGGGGTGCCATCATGACGTTTCCTCCCGTACGACCCGAGCGGGTTCGAACCATCTTCGCGTCGAGACGCACATGCGGCAAACGGACAGCATGACCGGCACTTCGACGAGCACGCCGACGACCGTTGCGAGCGCGGCGCCCGAGCCCGGCCCATAGAGCGCGATCGCCGTCGCCACGGCGAGCTCGAAGAAGTTCGACGCGCCGATCAGCGCTCCCGGAGCCGCCACCTCGTAGCGGACCCGGAAGATGCGCATGAGGCCGTATGCGAGCGCGGAGTTGAAGTAGACCTGGATGAGTATCGGGACCGCGATCAGCAGCACGTGAAGCCCGCGCGTCGTGATGTTCTCCGCCTGAAACGCGAAGATGAGCACGAGCGTGGCGAGCAGGGCGATCATCGTGAGGGGGGCAAACGCCGGCAGGAAGCGGCGCGTCAGCCACTCCTCGCCGCGCATGCGGATCAGAGCGATCCTGCTCAGGGATCCGAGAACGAGCGGCACGACGACGAAGACGGCCACTGCCGAGAGCAGGACGCGCAGGGGAACCTCGAGGCCGGCCGCCCCGGAGACGAGGATCTTTACGATCGGGGCGAATGCGACGAGCATGATGAGGTCGTTCAGCGACACCTGGACCAGCGTGTAGGCGGGGTCGCCGTCGGCCAGCTGGGACCAGACGAACACCATCGCCGTGCAGGGTGCCGCGGCGAGAATGATGACGCCCGCCACATACTGGCTCGCCAGCTCCGGACCGATGAGGGGCTGGAACACATGTCGGAAGAAGAGCCACCCGAGAAACGCCATCGAGAAGGGCTTCACGAGCCAGTTCACGACGATCGTGATGAAGAGGCCCGCCGGTTGCCGGCCGACCCGGGCTAGCGAGCCGAGGTCGATCCTCAGCATCATCGGGTAGACCATCAGCCATATCAGGATCGCGATCGGGACATTGATCTTGCTCCCCGCGCCAAGCTCGAGGCCGCGGAGCCGCGCCGCCCACTCCGGCAGAAACCGTCCGAGGCCGATGCCGAGCAGCATGCAGAGCGCGACCCAGACCGAGAGGTAGCGCTCGAACGTGGAGATCCGCTTCCGGGTCGTCGCCATGTGTTCGAGTCCCTATGCCACGCCGGGAGGGTCCGCTCCCAACGGCCCGCTCTTCGCTACCGGGCGCAGCATGCGGTATCGGCCTCGCGCGACTCGTTTTCGATGTCCTCGAGCACCGTGTAGACCTCCCAGCGATTCCCGTCGGGGTCCGACAGCCAGAACTTGTCCTGCAGCGCGTAGCAGCAGGCCTCCCGCTTCTCTTCCTCCGAGACAACGCCCCGCGCCTTGAGCTCGCTGCGCCAGCGCCGGACCTCCTCGATCGAATCCACCCGGATGCCGAGATGCGAGAGACGACCGCCGGACGCTTCGGCCCGGAGTCCCGGCTGGAGCGCCAGGTGGATCTCCGGCCTCTCACCCACGAACTTCGCGTAATCCCCCTTGAGCTTCTGCGGCTCGCCGAAGAGACCCCGGTAGAACGCCACCGACTTCGCAAGATCCGAGACATTCAAGGAAACGTGCACCGCCGAAGACATGCCGACCTCCATTTCTATTAATCGAAAACCATCGATTCGTAGCGGCAATTTTTTTTAGACCGCCTTCGCCAGCCGATCCGCGAGGCTCGCGATCGCGACCTCGTTGCGGGAGTAGTAGATCCAGCGCCCCCGCTTCTCGGCGTTCACGAGCCCCGCCCGGCGCAGGAGCCCCATGTGATGCGACACGGCTGCCTGAGAGAGCCCGACGGCGGCCTCGACGTCGCACGCGCAGAGCCCGTGCTCATCGCGGGCCACCAGGTCGCAGCAGGACTTTCCACGCGCCCTCAGCAGATCGAGGATCTTCAACCGCGTCGGATCGCCGAGCGCCTTGAAGACCGGCGCGAGGTCCTCAGAGTGTTCCATAGATCGATAACTATAGATGTATAATCGGGACTCGTCAAGCCCCCATAACCAGGCCTGTCAAGGACCCCGGACTCGAGGCACCGCCCTCTCCGTCGAGCCCGGGATCCTTCGCTGCGCTCAGGATGACAGGCGCTACCGCAGGCCAAGGGTGCCCGGTCTCGCAAACGCCGTCATCCTGAGGAGCGGAGCGACGAAGGACCCCGGACTCGACTCGCCGCCCGCCGAGTCAAGCTCCCGCTCCGCGACGAAGTGCTTGCCCTTCTGCTCGGAGCCGAGCAGCAGCAGGGTGACCAGGATGAGGATCGTCGCGGTCTCGAAGGAGGCGAGCGCCCAGCCATAGCCGATGCGGTCGCGCAGGGCGTACTCGATGGTGTTGACCGGTGCGGCGAAGAGGATGCCGAGCTGGTAGGCGAGGCCCGGCACGAGGCCGCGGGCGGCGTCGGGAGAGAGCTCGTTCAGGTGCGCCGGGATGATGCCCCAGGCGCCCTGGACCCCCATCTGCATGAAGAACGCCGCGGCCGCGAGGACCGCCAGCGAGCCGCCGAACGCCCAGGCCGGCATGACGAGCAGCGAGACTCCGAGAGCCGCGACCATGCTGTAACGGCGCCCGATGCGCTCCGAGAGATGCCCGAAGAGGATCGCCCCGAGCACGGCGCCGACGTTGTAGAGCATGGCCACCTCGGCGACGGTCGGTGCCGGAATCCCGTGCCCGATCTTCAGGAAGTCCGGGTACAGGTCCTGCGTGCCGTGCGACAGAAACATCATCATCGTCATGAGCGCCACGAGGTAAACGAGGCGCGGCGCGAACTTCTGCACGACGCCGCCGATCGCGGCGAGCGTGGGCGCCCGATGCTGCTTCCAGGCTTCGGACTCCGGCACGTGCCATCGGATGTAGAGGGCGAGCAGGGCCGGCGCCCCGCCGACCCAGAACATCGCTCTCCAGCCCCAGGCCGGCAGCACGAGCCGCGCGGCGACCGCCGCGAGCAGGTATCCGATCGAGTAGCCGCTCTGGAGAATGCCCGAAAGCATCCCGCGCCAGCGGCGCGGCGCGCTCTCCATCGCGAGCGACGCCCCGACACCCCACTCCCCTCCCATTCCGATGCCAAAGAGAGCGCGCAGCACCAGGAACGCGGCGTAGTTGGGCGCGAAACCGCAGAGCACCTCGACGATCGAGAAGAAGATGACGTTGGCCATCAACGGAATGCGCCGGCCGAAGCGATCGGCAAGGAGGCCGAAGATCACGGCGCCGACCGGGCGCATCGCGAGGGTCGCCGTCATCGTCCAGACGATCTCCTTTTTCGTCACGCCGAAGCGCTGCGCGAGCGTGTCGACGAGGAACACCACGACGAAGAAGTCGAACGCGTCCATCGTCCAGCCGAGAAAGCCCGCCGAGACGGCGTGGAAGCGATTGCGCGCGGTCAATGTGCCGGAGGCCGCGGAGACGGAAGGCGTCATGGGAGCCGAGAGCGCCGCTTACGGCTTTCCCGCCGCAGCCGGCTGGAGGGGCTCTCCGATCGCCGAGAGCAGGTCGGCCCGCGAGGCATCGCGCTCGAGGTGCGGATACTTCTCGCCCCCGTGGTAGTCCACCTTCACGGTCTGGAACATCTCGACGTTCTCGACGAGCAGCTCGATCGGCTCCGCGCCGCCCTTCGCGGCCTCCAACGCCTCGCGCAGCCTCCTCTCCGTGTAGCGCCGGCCGTTGACGGCCACGAGCCGCATTCCGGGCGCGATTCCCGCGACGGCCGCCGGCAGGTGCGGGACGACGTCGGTGATCACTCCGTCCTCCGCGCCCCCCGAATTCCCGTCGCCCTGGACCATCATCCCGAGCGAGTACCAGAAGTCGTAGAGCTTCGACTCCGACTCCCCGGCTTCCGTCAGCGCAGGCTGGACGTCCGTGTAGACGAGCTTCCACCCTCCGTTTTCGACGCCGCCCAGGGGAGCGTGGGGCGCGACCCTGCGCACGCGAGTCTCGAAGAACCCGTTCCAGTCGTACGGCTCCACCGCGTTCAACGCCGCGATGACGTCCTCGAACCGGTAGGTCTTGACGGCCGGCCCCCCGCCCGGCGCGCCGTGGAATGCGCGCGCGAAGTCGTCGAGCGACCGCTTTCCACCCGACCTCGTCCGGATGAGCGTGTCGGCCTCGAGCCAGATGAGCTCGCCCTCCCGGTAGTAATCCACGCCGCGCCGCCAGTCGGCCCACTCGGGGCGGGCGAAATAGAGCAGCTGCGCCGCAACCGCGGTGTCTTCGAGCGGGCGCCAGGAGCGCCCGGCCTGCGACTCCATCTGCGCGCCGACGAGCGCGAAGTTCTCGCGATAGAGCTCCGGGGTCCAGAGGCCGCTTCGCGCGCCGAGCACGTCGCCGTAGTACTCCGTCAGTCCCTCGTAGACCCAGAGCAGGTTGCTGTCCATGGGCGGCTGGTAATCCGCCGACGTTCCCGAAACTAGCCCCTCGGGCCGGCGGTACTTGCCGTTCCAGGAGTGGACGTACTCGTGCGAGAGGAGCGAGCCCAGCACCTTTCTCGCGGAGTCGTCGACGAGCGCCCGCTCGGGACCGCGGTTGTCGCTCGATTCGTGATGCTCGAGTCCGTCCTGGGGCAGGTGGTCCGAGAGCGCCAGGAGAAAGTGGTAATCGTTGTAGTGCCGGGCACCGAAGAGGGCGCGGCCCTGCGCGACGAGGTTCCGGTAGTGCGCAACGTCCTCCGGCGAGATCGCAACCGCCGCCGCGCTCTCGCCTGCGACGTGAAACCAGTGCCCGGGCTTTTCCCCCGGCGTCAGGTCGACCGTCTTGAAATGCAGGCCGGCGAGCACCGGAGAGTCGATGAGTGTCACGAGCGTGACGGGCTCGAAGGCAATCGTGCCGGACGCATCCCGCGCGACACGCAGCGACGTCCCGTACTTCCAGCCCTTCGGAAGCCGCAGCGACGCGGAGAACATCGTCGCGTTGTCGTTCGATCCCCGCGGATAGAGCAGCACCGACCACCAGTTGACGACCGCGAGATTCGCGGTTGCCGTCGTGTACGACGTGAGCGGCGCGATATAGTCGAATGCCAGCTCGATCTCCCCTGCACCGGCCGGAACGTCGCAGACGAAGTTCCACATGTCCAGGGGATCGCGCTTCCAGGCGACGGCCTGCCCCGCGCCCGAGATCTTCAGGCCCACGAGGTCCGTGATCGGCCCGTCCGGCGAGTGCTCGCCCGGAATCCACTTCGGGTAGGCGAGCGTCAGCGCACCCGGCGCGGCGGGGATCGTCTCGCGCACGTGGAAGATGCGCCGGGGCGCCTCGCTCGCGTCCACCGCAAGCGTGATCGGCGCCGCCGATTGAGCCGACGCCGTGACCGCCGCCGCGCCGATCGACGCGGCCGCGACGCGCCGAAGCAACGCCCTGGACACACGCATTCCGCCTCCCTTACGAACCCACCGTTTCCGCAAAACTCTATCGCGCCCGCGCGGACTCCGAGAGAGCCCGTCAGGGCCGCGGCGGCTGCGGCGCGGCCAGGCGGTCCTGGATCGCCTTCGCCAGCGGGATCAGCTCCCGCCCCTTCTGTCGCGAAGCGAGCTCGTACGCCTCGAAGAACGCGCGGGGACCACCCGCGAGCGCAGCCCGAAACGCGTCGAGACCGAGGACCTGGATGATGCCGTCCGAAAGAAAGGCCCCCGAGGACGCGCCGACCTGCGCGGCAAACTCCGGCTTTCGAATCGCGGCCGCGATCTCCACGCGCTGATCGAGGTCGCCCTCGGCCGAGACGAGGCGCTCCGCCACCTGATTCATCTCGTCGATCGAGGACTTCATCGGCTCCTTGAGCCAGACGGACAGAGGGAAGAAGTTCTCGTCGAAGGAGTAGAGCCCCGCCGGGCCCGCCTCGGCCACGACCCGTAGGAGCGGGTCGAGCTGACCGAGCGCGGCGTCGTGCGTCTGCCACGCGGGAGTTACGGCCCGGTACGCGGCCCAGGCTCTCCGAAACGCCTCTCCCGCTATCAGCCGCGAGAGGTGCTTGATCTGCTCGGCCGGCGGCGAAGACTCGACGTCCGAGAGGGCCCGGGCGAGGTCCACCACGATGACCGCGTTGCCGCCTTCGGAGGCCGGGACGACGAGGAGATCGGCCCTGCCCGCCAGCCCGAACGTCAGGTCGATCGGCGTCGTCACCGACACCGCGGCTTGCGCCGGCAAGAGCGACAGGGCGCGCGCGGAAGCGTTCTGCTCGAGCTCGGCCTGGCGCGCCGCGATCATCTTCAGCAGGTCGTCCCAGCGCCCGCGGTTCTCCCGGATGCGTTGAAAATCGAAGACAGCCGTGCGGGCCCGATCGTCGAAGGCCGCCGCCAGATCGTGCTCGAACACCGCCGCGGGCCGGTTGGACTCCCGGATCGCGGCGCGCACGCCGGGCACGGTCTCGAGGATCGCTGCCGCTCTCTTGTCGTAGCCCGGCCGCGCCAGGAAGATGAGGATCTGTCGGGCCGCCTCGAGATCGAGGCGAATCCCGACGCTCGAGTGTGCGACCGGAGGGGCATCGAACGGCGCACGCGCGGAATCGCTCCCCGGCGGTCCCGAAGCGGGCGCGCGCGATGCCGCGCAGCCGCTCGCCGCGAGCGCCAGCGCCAGGCCGACTCGCAGCCGTCTCATTCGAGGATCGCCCGCACCGCGCGCTCGGTGTCCGTGAAATCGTCGAAGAGCGCGTCGGGCCTCTCGGCCGCGAGCCGCTCGGGAGACGTCAGGCCGGTTGCCACGGCCACCGCCCGCACCCCGATCGAGCGCCCGCAGGCGACGTCGTGGATCGAGTCGCCCACGATGACCACCGACTTTCCCTCGTAGCGGCGGCCCGTGCGCTCGAGCGCCCGCGCCACCGCGACGGGAGGCAACGCGTACCGATCGGCCGAGTCGCTGCCGAATGCCCCGAACGGAAAGTAGCCGTTGAAGCCGGGAGGCGCGAGCTTCAGCCGGGCGCCGCGCTCGAGGTTGCCCGTCAGCAGGCCGAGTGTCGCCCGGGGCTCCGCCGAAAGCCGCGCGAGCAGCTGCGTGATCCCGGGCTTCGGAACCACCGTGCCGGGCTCGAGCTGCCTCTCGAGCTCGGCCAGGTAGAGATCGAGCGCCCTGGGCAGATCCGCTTCGAGCCGCTCGCCCCCGACCTCGTCGATGACGAGCTCCCGGACGATCTGCGGATCCGTCTTCCCGGAAAAGTCGAACCTGCCGCGATCCTGGTGGTCGGGCGAATACTTCCAGCCGAAGGCCGCTTCGAGCGCCCGCAAGATCGCGTCCCGCGCCACCCGGCCAGCGGAGAGCAGCGTCCCGTCGATGTCGAAGAGAACCAGGCGGTGGCCATTTCCTGCGGAGTCGCTCATCGAGTCGGATCATATTCAAAGCGCGCCGCGTGCCACGCGAGGATGTCCACCATGGCCCCCTTCCAATAGTTCCAGTCGTGGCCACCCGGCTCGAGGATGACGGTGGTCGGCACACCGTGCTCGTTCAGGAGCGTGCCGACCTGGGCCGCCACGCCATCGAGGCCGTACGTGTCTTCCGTGCCGGCGCGCAGCTCGACCGTAAACGGGGGCTCGGCAAATCGCGATCGGCCGATGATGCTCCACACGTCGTTGGCGTCGAGCGAGTTGTCGGTCTCGGAGCGGCCGAAGACGCGCTTCAACGTCCAGCGCGCGACGAGGCTGTAGCGCGCCAGGTCCTCCCAGGGGAACGGGATCAGGGCGCCCGAAAGCGCCGAGACCGACGCGTAGAGATCGGGGTGCTTGAGGGCCGTCTTGACGGCTCCATAGCCTCCCATCGAAATTCCGGTGATTCCCCGCGCCGTCTTGCCCGGCAGGACGCGATAGTGCGCCTCGACCCACCCGGGCAAATCGTGGGCGATGAACGCCTCGTATCGGCGCGAGCCATCGTGGAAGTCGGAGAACCAGGACCCTGGCGCGTCGGGAGCGACGATGAGGAACTCCGGGAGGCGGCCGTCCCGCATGCGCGCCATGGCCTCGGCCGCCACGCCCCGCCGCTCCAGGGTGGCGCCGTCGCCGTACCCGTCGTGGAGGAAATACAGGACGGGATAGCGGCGGCCGGCATCGCGTTCGTACGACGGAGGCCGGATGACGAGAACCTCCGTCTTGCCGGGAACGCTCGGAGCCTCGACCTTCTCGAACCGGGCGCCGGGGGTGGGCGCCGACGCGCACGCCGACACCGCGAGCGCGATCACGGCCGAGAGGCAGAGCCCCCCGGCAACAGCCCATCTCATGTTTCGAGGAGCATTATGCCGCCCCCTCCCTTCAACTCCTCCGGACCCTGCCCGTCTTCCCTTACACTCCCCTGCGATGCCCGACCTCGACCGGATTCCCCGGGAGCTCCAGGCCGCCCTGAGCGGCGAGGGCTTCCGCCGCAGGCGACGCCTCGTGTTGCCGCTGCTGACGACGGATCCGGAAGCGTTTCCGCGCGTCGCCCTGCTGACGATGGGTGAAGTGCGCGCCCGCTCGCCACGGGAGCTCGCCGTGGCTGTCCAGGCGGGCAGCCGCACGGCGTTCAATCTCGTGCGCCGGGCCGTCGCCACGCTCGTCTATCTCCACCGCCGGATGACGGTCGCGGTGCAGGCCCGCGCGGGCCGCGGACAGGTGTGCCGCTCCGACCCGGCACGGCGTCTCTTCCCGCTGAGTGTCGAGCGCGTACGCATCGACCGGCCCAACGTTGCCGAGGGGGACGTCTCCCTGCTGACCGGCCCGACGTTCGCCGGGCCCGGGGCCGACCGGCTCTTTTCCGAGGAGCTCTTCGCCGAGCTCGGAAAGGTCAAGTTCCCATGAGGTTTGCGGAGAGGACAGTTCTCGTGACCGGTGCAGGACGAGGCATCGGCCGCTCCATCGCGCTCTGCTTCGGGAGCGAAGGCGCGCGTGTCGCGCTCGTATCGCGCACGGCGAGCGAGCTCGCCGAGACGGCGCGGCAGATCGCGGCGGCGGGCGGCCGCAGCCTGCCGATCGATGCCGACATCACCAGCCCGGACGCCGCCGAGGAGTGCGTGACGCGCGCCGAGCGGGAGCTCGGCCCCGTGGACGTCCTCGTCAACAACGCCGGCTATTTCGTCTGGCGACCCTTCCTGAAGCTTTCGTCCGAGGATTGGGACCGCGTGATCGCGACGAACCTGACGGCGGCAGCGAGGTTCTGCCGGGCCGCGCTGCCCGGAATGGTCGAGCGCCGCAAGGGCCGGATCGTCAACATCGCGTCCATCCACGGCATGCGCGGGGACGCCAACGTCTCGGCCCAGAGCGCCGCCAAGTTCGGCCTGATCGGCCTGACGCAGAGCCTCGCGCGCGAGTTCCGGGCCCACAACATCGCCGTCAACGCCGTTTGCCCCGGCATGGTCGAGAACAAGAAGGACGAGGGGGACGCCGCACACCTGGAGCCTCTGGCCGAGAAGCTCTGGCCCCGCGACGTCGCCCGGGCGGTCCTCTTCCTCGCCTCGGACGACGCCGCCGGGATCACGGGCGCCGCCCTCGAGGTCTTCGGCGGAACCCATCTGGTCATCCAACCGTAGTAGATTCATCGGCCTGCCGAGCGGTCGGCCGCCCAAGAGGATTCGTTTACGAACGCGGAGGAGGATCATGCGCAGAATCAGTGGGTTCCTGGCCGCCGTGGCGCTCGCCGCGACGCCGCTCCTGGCCGACAGCGCCCCGACGGCGGAGGAGATCCTCGCGAAGTACGTCGCGAAGATCGGCGGGATGGAAAAGATCGAGGCGATCAAGACGCTACGGCAGTCCGGCAAGTTCATCGGGGGCGGCGGATTCGAGGCGAAGATCTCTCAGGAGAACAAGCGTCCCGATCTGGTCCGCCAGGAGTTCGTGATCCAGGGCCTGGTCGGCGTCAACGCCTATGACGGAAAGACGGGCTGGAAGATCGAGCCCTGGGAAGGCAACAAGAACGCCCAGCCGATGGGCGAAGAAGAGCTGAAGGAGATCATCGAGCAGTCCGATTTCGACGGGCCGCTCGTCCGATACAAGGAAAAGGGCAACACCGTCGAGTACGTCGGCACGGAGCCGGTCGAGGGCACCGACGCCTACAAGCTGAAGGTGACCCTGAAGAACGGCGACGTGCAGTACTACTTCATGGACACCGACTATTTCGTTCCGATCAAGATCGAGAGAAAGCGCATGGTCCGCGGCGCCGAGCAGGAGTCGGAGACGTCGCTCGGCGACTACAAGGAGGTCGACGGCGTGTACTTCCCGTACTCCCAGGAGTCGGGCGCGAAGGGCAGCCAGAACCGTTCGAAGATCGTCATCGAGAAGATCGAGGCCAACGTGCCGATCAGCGACAAGGACTTCGTCCAGCCGGCCGTCGCCGGAGCGGCCGCGTCAAAACCGCCCGCCCAGGGCGAAGGCTCGAAGTGAGGGCCGCCATGAACATACGCAACACGCTCGGCTTGTCGGCGGGACTCCTCGGCCTTTCGCTCGGGCTTCTCGCAGCGGACAACGCGGCCCCGGTGAAGGTCGACTCGGAAACCCTCTCGGGCCTCGGCGCGCGCAACATCGGCTCGGCCACGATGAGCGGCCGCGTGGCCGCCGTGGACGCGGCGCGCGAGGGTCAACGACTCACCGTCTTCATCGGCGCCGCGAGCGGCGGTGTCTGGAAATCCGTCAACGGCGGAACGACCTTCAAGCCGGTTTTCGACAAGCAGCCGGTCCAATCGATCGGCGCCGTCACGATCGATCCCAAGAATCCCAAAGTCGTCTGGGTCGGAACCGGAGAAGCCTGGACGCGCAACAGCGTCTCGATCGGCGACGGCATCTACAAGTCGGTCGACGGCGGCGACAACTGGACGAACATGGGCCTCGGCGAGACCGAGCGGATCGCCAAGATCCTCGTCGATCCCGGAAAGACCGACACGGTGTACGCCTGCGCCCCCGGAAAGCTCTGGTCCGACAGCGAGAACCGCGGCGTCTACCGGACGACCGACGGCGGCAAGACCTGGAGCCTCGTCTTGAAGGGCCCGAACCTCTCGACCGGCTGCTCGATGATCTCGATGGACCGACAAAACCCCAGCACGGTCTTCGCCGGAATGTGGGACTTTCGCCGCAAAGGCTGGACGTTCCGCTCCGGCGGCGACGGCCCCGATGCGCCGAGCGGAAGCGGCCTCTTCAAGTCGACCGATGGCGGGTCCACCTGGACGGGCCTCGACGAGAAGAGCGCCAAAGGCCTGCCCTCGAAGCCCTGGGGCCGCGTGGCCGTCACGGTCGCGCCGGGCAAGCCGAACGTGGTCTATGCCTTCATCGAGGCCGACGTTCCCAAGAACGGCCTCTACCGGTCCGACGATGGCGGCACGACCTGGCAGGCCATGGATCGGAGCCAGAACATGATCTGGCGGCCCTTCTACTTCGCGAACCTGATCGTCGACCCCAAGGATGAGAACAAGATCTACAAGCCGGACCTTTCGCTCATCGCCTCGACCGACGGCGGCAAGAGCTTCTCGAACATCGCGGGCGGCGCCCACGGCGACTTCCACGACGTCTGGATCGACCCCGAGAACACCGACCACCTGATCACGGGCGACGACGGCGGGGTCTGGTACTCCTACGACGCCGGCAACAAGTGGTGGAAGGCGGAGAACCTGCCGGTCTCGCAGTTCTACCACGTCAGCCTCGACATGGACATTCCGTTCCACGTGTACGGCGGCCTCCAGGACAACGGCTCCTGGGTCGGCGACACCGCGTATCCCGGCGGCATCACGAACGCGCAGTGGGAGAGCATGTTCTTCGGCGACGGCTTCTGGATGTTCGCCGACACGTCCGATCCGACGTACATCTACGCCGAGTCCCAGGGCGGCGACGTCGGGCGGATCAACCGCAAGACGCACGAGATCAAGATCGTCAAGCCCATGCCCGGGTACAACGAAGAGAAGTTCCGATTCAACTGGAATGCGCCCATCCACATGAGCCCGACGCAGAAGGGGACGATCTACATCGGCGCGCAGTATCTGTTTCGTTCCGCCGATCACGGGCAGCGCTGGCAGCGCATCTCCCCGGATCTCACGACCAACGACCCGGAGAAGAAGAAGCAGGAACAGTCGGGAGGCGTGACGGTCGACAACTCGGCCGCCGAGATGCACGCGACGATCTACGCGATCGCCGAATCCCCGAAGGACCCGAATGTCATCTGGGCGGGCACGGACGACGGGAACCTGCAGATCACGCGCGACGGCGGGAAGACCTGGAAGAACGTCGTCGGCAACGCCGCGGGCCTGCCGAAGAGCGCCTGGGTGTCGTCGGTGGAAGCCGGCCACTTCGCGCCCGGGACGGCTTACGCCACGTTCGACCTCCACACCTTCGGCGACATGCGTCCCTACGTCTACCGTACGACCGACTACGGCACGACCTGGACCGCGCTCGCGCCGACCGACGGCTCGATGAAGGGCTACGCGCACGTCGTCAAGGAGGACCTCGTCAACAAGGACCTCCTCTTCGTCGGGACCGAGCTCGGCCTCTGGGTCTCGCTCGACGGCGGCAGACACTGGGCGCAGTACAAGGGCGGCGATTTCCCGAACGTCGCCGTCCGCGATCTCGCAATCCACCCGCGCGACGCGGCCCTCGCGATCGCGACGCATGGACGCGGCATCTGGATCGTCGACAACATCCGACCGCTACGCTCCCTCACGAACGACATGCTCGCTCGCGAGGCCGCGTTCGTGCCGTCCGGCCCCATCGTCCAGCGGATCTTTGCCTTCGGCGGAAACCCGACGGGGGACGCGACCTTCGAAGGGCCGAATCCCCCGAACGACGCGCAGATCGTCTACTACCAGAAGAAGCGCCACATCTTCGGCGACCTGAAGATCGAGGTCTTCGGCCCGGACGGCAAGAGCCTGACCACGATCGCATCGAGCAAGCGGCGCGGCCTCTCGCGAGCGGGCTGGTCGATGCGCTTGAAGCCCCCGCGCGTGCCGCCGGCGGCCTCGGCGTCCTTTTTCGCGTCCCTCGGCCCGCGCGTCCTGCCGGGGCTCTACACGGTCAAGATGACCAAGGACAAGCAGGTCTACGAGACGAAGCTCGAGCTCGTCCCCGACCCGCGCTCGAAGAACACGCCCGAGGACCGCAAGGCGCAGTGGGATCTCGCGATCAAGCTCTACGGGCTGCTCGGCGACATGACCTACGACGTCGCGAAGATCAACGGTACGCGCCTCGCTCTCGAGGAGCGCGCCGGAAAGCTCGGGGCCGACGATCCGCTCGCCGGACGCCTGCGCACCGCGGCAGGACAGGTCGACGAGCTCCGCAAGAAGATCGTGGCCACCAAGGAGGGCGGCATGATCACCGGCGAGGAGCGGCTGCGCGAGCACATGGCCGAGCTCTACGGCTTCGTCGCGCTCTCGGAAGGCCGTCCCACGCAGGCCCAGGTCCAGCGCACCGCGGCACTCGGTCGCGAGCTGACCGACGTCGTCCGAGACTTCGACACTTGGACCGGCAAGGAGTTGCCCGGCCTCAACACCGCGCTCAAGGACAAGAGTCTGCCGCCCGTCGCGCTTCTGACCCGCGCCGAGTGGGAGAAGCAGGACGAAGAGGCCAAGTAGCCTCGCTCGCCAAGGCGCGGCCGCTTCCGGCCTCACCCTTTCCCTCTTCCCCCAACGGGGGAGGGGGCCGGGGTGACGAGGGAAGCGTTGCGCACATTGACGCTTTGGTGCGTTGGTGCTATCCTTCGGTTGTTATGCCGCGACTGACGATCACGCTCTCGGCGGAAAGCCACAGGGCCCTCAAGGAAACTGCCGCGCGGCGCCGGAAGACGATCCGGAGCCTCGTCCAGGAGAGTCTCGACGCCTACGGGATCAAGACCCGGGATGAGGCCGCAGCGCTGGTCGCGCGGGCTCGCAAACACTCCGGGCTGACCGAGCCCGAGGCGCTCCGTCTGGCGATCGACGAAACGAGAGCAAGACGCCGGCGCCGTTGAAGGCGGGACCGGCCGTCATCGACACCAACGTCGTGGTGAGCGGCCTCCTGGCTGGCGACCCGGACTCGCCGACGGCGCGGATCCTCGCGGGGATGCTCGAGGGAAGCTTCCGGTTTCTGCTTTCGGTCGAGCTTCTCGCCGAGTACCACGACGTGCTCAGACGGCCCCGAATTCGCCGTCGCCACGGACTCTCCGTCCCAGAGATCGAAGTGATCCTCACCGACATCGCTGCAGCCGGGACCGCTCTCGACGCCGACCGACTGGGCAGCCGGCCACCCGGGGGCGATGGGCATCTGTTGCAGATCCTCGACGCCGAGCCGAGAGCGGTTCTCGTCACCGGCGATCGCCGCCTCTTCGGGGGGCCAGGGCACCGAGCCCGCGTCGTCTCGGCCCGGTCCTTCGCGAACCGGCTCGTCGGCTGAGCCCGGTGACTCGCCGCGCACAGACAGTCTCGGCTTCGGGCCGACCACCACTCCACTCGCGTCAACCAACCTGAGCTCCGACCCGGCCGGTCGGGCCCCGTGGAATTGTAGAAGCCTCTCCCTCGCGACAATACATAGGCAGGGGTCTGCCACTTCGCGGTCGAGTGTGCGCGCTGCGTCAGCGTTTCTCCTTCACCAGCGCCGAAGGGGTCCGGGCGCTCTCGGAGCAGGAAGGGTTCGGGGACGTCTATCGAGAAGTCACTCGAGGTCTCGCGGTCCGAGGCAATGACGTGCCGGACGCCCATCTTGCCGCCCTGCTGCGGCAGCACGACGTGCCGCGGCTATGCACGAACGATCGCGACTTTCTGAAGTACGGCTTCCTGAAGATCACGAACCCGCTCGAGCGGCCGGCCGGACGCACCTGAGGATCGTCCCCTTCGGCCCGACGGCCCAGCCGACCGCGGGACCGGAAAAGGCCACGGCGTTCAGAGGGGTTGAGTCGATCGCCGTCCAGGTGCGGCCGGCGTCGCGACTCTCGGCGGAGCCGGCGAGACCCACGGCGACGAACGCATCCCCCACGCTGGGAACGGCCGCCACCGCCGAGAAGAAGCCGGCGGTCGATATCGGCGCCGGCGTCCAGGTCGCGCCGCCATCCTCCGTGCGGGCGCCGTTTAACCCGGCGAATCCCGGCTGCTCGTAGTCGCCGCCGGCCACGAAGCCGCGCCTCGCATCGAGAAAGGCGACGGAGAAGAGCCCCGTCGATGCGTTGCCCGCCGGCACCGGGGCCTGCGCTACGCTCCACGTGCGGCCGCGATCCGCGGAATGGAAGACGCGAGAGACCCTTGCGCCTCCGGTCACGAACCAGACATCCGCGCCGCCCTTGAGCGCGAAAAGACACGTCCCGCTTGCGGCGAAAGCGCCCTCGCCGGACAGGGCATCCGGCATCAAAGCGCCGGGAATCGCCTTCCACGTCGCACCGCCGTCGTCGGTGGCCCGGATCACGAACCGACCGTTCACGGCGTCGCCGAGGACGAGCCCGTGCGTTGCGTCCCAGAACGCGATCGCGTCGTAGAAGCCGTCGCCGTCGGGATTCGTATGGCTGAGGATCCAGGTCGAGCCGCCGTCGGAGCTGCGATAGATCCGCGAGGCACCGCCCGGGCCGGCGCTCATCAGGACCACCGCTTTCCCATCGAGCACCTCGACGTCGCGAAAGTCGAGAGCCTCGCCACCGGGAACCGCGAACTGCTCCCACGTCCGGCCATCGCGCGTGCGCAGAACCGTGCCGCCCGAGCCGCTCGCCCAGGCATGGGCCGCGTCGAGTACCGCGAGGCCTCGCAGCTGTGCCGTCGTGCTGCTCGGCTGGTTCACCCAGGCGATTGCCGCGGCCAGGCCAAGCAGAAGCGCGGTCACCGGCCCCAGAGCAGCTTCACGGACACGACGAGCAGGAACACGCCGAACATCCGCCGCAGCGCCAGGTCCGACACGGGCTCGACGAGCTTGGCGCCGAGAAACGCGCCCACGAGAAGGCCCGCGGCAATCAACGCCGAGTATCCGATGTTCAGGTTCCCGTTCTTCCAGTAGACCCAGGCCGACAGGGCGCCGACGGGAAGAAGCAGCGCGCCGAGCGACGTGCCGACGGCCGTGTGTTGCGAGAGGCCAAAGAAGAAGACGAGCGCCGGCACGATGATCAGGCCGCCGCCGATGCCGAACATGCCGGCGAAAACGCCCGCCAGGGCGCCGACGGCGATCAAGCCGGCGGTTTGCATCACGATGCCTCCTTCAGGGGCTCGAAGGTATCGCGAGCCCCGTTTCGTGGACCTCCGTGCCCGACCGGATCTCGAGCGCCGCGTCGGGCGCATTCGTCGTGATGGAAGCCACACCGGCGGCGAGCAGGCTGCGAATCTCGGCGGCGTCGTCGACCGTCCACGGATGGACGGACAGGCCCGCCGCGCCGGCTGCGGCGAGAAGCACCGGGGACACGAGGTCCCGCTTCGGGCCGATCGCGTCGACGGGCGGAAAGAGGGGCGTCGCCTGCCCCGGGGCGGGCAGCGCCACGGGATGATCGAACAGGAAGCTCGTCGCAATGTCCGCCGCTGCTTCGCGCATACGCTTCAGGAACTCGGCGTCGAAGGAGGCGACGAGACAGCGTCCGGCGACCCCGTATGCCGCCGCGAGCTTCGCCACGCGGCGGGCCATCGTGCCGTGCTGCGTGCCCGGGCCGATCTTGACTTCGACGACGTAGCGCAGCGCCCTGCCGTAGCGATGGAACACCTGCTCGAGGCGGGGGATCCGGTACTCGCCGAACTCGGACGGGATGGAAAGCTTCTCGATCTCGCGCGACGTGAAGCTCCTGACCGGGATGCGCTGCGTCCCGAGAACGACGTCGTCGTCGTGGAAGAGAACCGCCTCGCCGTCGCGCGTCTGGCGAACGTCGAACTCGACCGCATCCACGCCGAAGATCTCGGCAAAGTCGAGGCTCTCGATCGTGTTCTCGCGCGCCCGGCGGGGAGCCCCGCGGTGGCCCACGATCCAGGTCGGATGTGCCTGTTTCCAGTCGCTCATGGTGAGGGAACGCGCATTATGTACGAAGCCCGGCCCTCTCGACCTCTTCGAGAATGCGTCCGAGCGCCGCATCGGGGTCGGTCGCCGCGGTGACCGGCCGGCCGATCACGAGCAGATCCGCTCCCGCGGCGAGCGCCGCAGCCGGTGTCGCGATGCGTTTCTGGTCCTGCGCGTCGGCGCCTTCGGGCCGGATCCCCGGAACCACGGTGAAGAAGTCGGATCCACATGCGCTCCGGATCGCGGGCAGGTCCGCGGCCGAGCAGACGACGCCGTCCAGGCCGCTCTCCTTCGCGAGGGCGGCGAGCCGCCGCGCGATGCCCTCGGGATGCCCGGCCATCGGGAGGTCGGAGAGGGCCCGCGGGTCGAGCGACGTCAGCAGCGTGACGGCGATGAGCCTGCCGAGCTTCGCGCGGGTGGCGGCCTCGCGGGCGGCCACGAGCATGGCGCGTCCCCCCGACGCGTGCACGTTGACCATCGCCGCTCCGCAACGCGCCGCCGATGAGACCGCGGCGGCGACCGTCGCCGGGATGTCGTGGAACTTCAGGTCGAGGAACACCTTTGCGCCCCCCGAGCATGCCGCGACCTCCGCGACGAGGGACGGCCCCTCGGCGACGAAGGCCTCGAGGCCGACCTTTAGCCAGCCGACGCGCGGCCCGAACCGCCGCCCCGCCGCGAGAACCTCCGCGCGGGTCGGAAAATCGAGCGCGATGCAGACCCGCTCGCTTCTCACCCCTCGGCTCCCGCTTCTGAGCCGACGCCGCCGGCCCGCTGGGCGCGCCCGACGAGCTGTGCCGGCGTCGTCTTTTTCGCCGCGCAGTACCCGCCGAGCTCCATGACGAGCCGGCCCGCGACACCGGGATCCTTGAAGTTCGCCGTTCCGATCTGCACGGCGCTCGCGCCGGCGGCCAGGAACTCGAGCACGTCGGAGAGCTCCGCGATCCCTCCGATCCCCATCAGGGGCACGCCGGGCAGCGCCCTGGCGACCTGGTACACCATGCGCACAGCGAGCGGCCGGATCGCGGGACCCGAGAGTCCTCCCGTGCCGAAGGAGATGCGCGGCTTCGCGGTCTCGGGATCGATCGCCATGCCGACGAAAGTGTTCACGAGCGACAAAATGTCGGCGCCGGCCTCGTGCGCGGCGCGCGCGGACTCGACGAGGTCGGGCGCGTTCGGCGAGAGCTTCACGACGAGTGGCCGCTTCGTCGCGGCGCGCACGCGGGACACGAGCGCGCGGGTCAGGGGCGGCGAATTGCCGAACAGCATGCCGCCCTGCCGGACGTTTGGACACGAGATGTTGAGCTCGATCGCGGCAATGCCCTCCGCGCCCTCGAGCGCGCGAACGACCGTGACGTAGTCCTCCTCGAGATCGCCCCAGACGTTGGCGATGACCGTTGCCCCGAGCTCGCGCAGCTTCGGCAGCTTTTCCGCGAGAAAGGCCTCGATGCCGACGTTTTGCAGCCCGATCGCATTCAACATTCCCGACGGCGTCTCGCAGATGCGGGGCGGCGCATTGCCGGCGTGGGGCTTCAACGACAGGCCTTTCGTGCAAAGCCCTCCGAGGCAGGAGAGGTCTACGAAGTCGGTGAACTCGAGGCCGTAGCCGAAGGTGCCCGAGGCGGTCAGGATCGGGTTCCTCAGTTCGAGCGGCCCGAGGCGTACGGCAAGAGGGGCGGTCATGGCTCACTCATCCCGGTCATCCCGAGCGAAGCGAAGGACCCCGCACTCGACCCGCAATCCTCCCGTACGAGCTCGGGATCCTTCGTCGCTGTGCTCCTCAGGATGACATGCGCCTCGGTCGCTCCGACAGATCGAGCTGTCATCCTGAGCGAAGCGAAGGACCTCGCACTCGACCCGCAATCCTCCCGTACAAGCCCGGGATCCTTCGTCGCTGCGCTCCTCAGGATGACATGCGCCTCGGTCGCTCCGACAGATCGAGCTGTCATCCTGAGCGAAGCGAAGGACCTCGCACTCGACCCGCAATCCTCCCGTACGAGCCCGGGGTCCTTCGTCGCTTCGCTCCTCAGGATGACATGCGCCCTGGTCGCTGCGACAGATCGAGCTGTCATCCTGAGCGAAGCGAAGGACCCCGCACTCGAGCCGCAATCCTCCCGTACGAGCCCGGGATCCTTCGTCGCTGTGCTCCTCAGGATGACATGCGCCTCGGTCGCTCCGACAGATCGAGCTGTCATCCTGAGCGAAGCGAAGGACCTCGCACTCGACCCGCAATCCTCCCGTACGAGCCCGGGGTCCTTCGTCGCTTCGCTCCTCAG
This sequence comes from uncultured Acidobacteriota bacterium, assembly GCA_963847075.1. Lineage (GTDB taxonomy): Bacteria > Acidobacteriota > Thermoanaerobaculia > UBA5066 > Gp7-AA6 > DAHUXD01. The sequence continues at coordinate 2,140,432 of CAWJYL010000002.1, read as the reverse complement.
GATGACATGCGCCCTGGTCGCTGCGACAGATCGAGTACCGGCGCGCGTCACCACCGGATCTTCTCCGGGGCGAGGATAGGCCCCTCGCTGCACGAGACGATGAACGGCTTCTCCGTGCCCGGGATGACGCAGCCGAGGCAGGCGCCGAAGCCGCAGCCCATCTCCGCCTCCGTCGAGAACTCCGCCGAAAGCCCCGCCCCTTCGACGACCTTCGCGAGCGCCGCAAACATCGGCATCGGGCCGCAGGCGAAGACGCGCGCGTAGCGGGCGCCCGCCGCGAGGCGCCGTGCGAACGCTTGCGTCACGAACCCGGGCTCGCCGAGCGATCCGTCGTCCGTCGTCAGAATCGTCTCCCCCGATACGAGGCCCTCGAACCGCGGCCCGAGCGACAGTTCCCGCGCGTTGCGTCCGCCGAAGTAGAAGTCGCAGACGACACCCCGATCGGCGAGCGCCTTCAGCAGGGCCGGAAAGGGCGCGGCTCCGATGCCGCCGCCGACGATCGCGACGCGCCCGTCCCGCGCGAGGTCCGAGACCGTGAACGTGTTGCCGAGCGGACCGAGCAGGCGTACGGGCGAGCCGATGGGCATCTGCTCGAGGGCAGCCGTCCCGCACCCAATCGTCTTCAGCAGGAGCTCGATCGCGCCCGTTTTCCTGTCCGCGTCGGCCACCGAGTAGGCCCGGCGCAGGTACGGACGCATCCGGTCCGGCACGTCCACCATCGCGAACTGCCCCGGAGCGATGACGGCAGCGAGGTGCGCACATTGGAAAGTGACGGAAAAAAGGCCGGGCGAGTAGCTGTGGCGCCGGAGGAGCGTCGCTCGGTGGTCGGCCTTCACCGAGTGGGCATTCTATTCGACTCGGGGGTCGAGATCGGGGTTCCGGTGGGAATCAGGCCTCGGCGACGGTCAACGTACCCGCGCCCGCGCGCCGCGCCTTCTCGAAGCACTTCTCGCAGAGAAGCCTGGCCTCGGTGGCCTCCGCCGCGGGGCGAGCGTACGTGCCGCACCCGTGGCAGCGGCGCAGGGCCCGGTGGTGGGCGCTGGCGTCCGGCCCCGCATGAGACTCGCGTTTGATCATTCCACTCTCCTGTGTTGAAAGATTCCCGCACACCGGGATAGAGCACGACCCGTACCCGTTCGACAAACACTCACACTGCGTGACTTAGGTTCTCGCGCCGGCTGGACTTGTGTCGCCTTGCGGTGCGACCAGGTCCTCGGAAGAGGTCAGAACCCCAGAACCCTACAACCTAGAACTGCGTGACCCGATCCAGAGCCTTCCGGACGTGCGACGCCTGGGGAAGGATGAAGTTTTCGACCCTGGGCTGATAGGCGACGAACGTGTCCGTCGCGGCGACCCGCTCGACCGGCGCATCCAGATACGAAAAGAGCTCCGAAGAGATTCGGGCGGCGATCTCGGCGCCGTACCCCCAGGACATCGTATCCTCGTAGACCACCAGAGCGCGTGAAGTTTTTCGCACCGAAGCGGCGATTGCCTCCCAGTCGTAAGGGTTGAGGCTCCGCAGGTCCAGAATCTCGACCGATTTTCCGGTCTGCTCCGCGAAGGCCCGGGCCGCCTGCCACGACCGGTAGACGGTCGCTCCGTAGGTCACGATCGTGACGTCCGCGCCCTCCTGCACGAGCGAGGCCTTCCCGAACGGGACCATGAAGTCCGGCCCTGGGTAGACCCCCTTGTTGTGCGTCTGGCGGTAGAGGTGCTTGTGCTCGAGGAAGAGCACCGGGTCCTCGCACCGGATCGCCGTGCGCAAGAGGCCGTTTGCGTCCAGAGCATTGGAGGGCATGACGACCCGCAGGCCCGGGATCTGGGTCATCAACACGGCCCCCGACTGGGAGTGGTACATCGCCCCGCCGCCGATGTAGCCCCCGATCGCGACGCGGACGACGACCGGACACGAAAAAGTGTTGCCCGAGCGCCACCGCATGTTCGAGAGCTCGTTGCGAATCTGCATGTACGCCGGCCAGATGTAGTCGTAGAACTGGATCTCGACGACGGGCTTCAAGCCCCGCACCGCTATCCCGATCGCGCGCCCGACGATGTTCGCCTCGGCGAGCGGCGAGTTGAAGACGCGTGCCGACCCGTAGAGCCTCTGCAGGCCGGCCGTGACCTTGAAGACGCCTCCCTTGCCCTTGCACTCGGCGAGCACGGTATCGCGCGAGGCGTCGGCAACGTCCTCCCCGAACATCACGATCCGCGGGTCCCGTTTCATCTCGTCCCGCATGCACGCATTCAGGAGGTCCACCATCGTCGTCGGTGTCGCGCCCTCGGCCGGCGCGGGCGCGGTCGAGAAAGAGGCGCCGGTCGGGTCCACGTCGGGCGAGTAGACGAAGTCGTACGCGGACTCGGGCTCCGGCACCTCCGCCGCGAGCGCGCGGTCCGCCGCGTCGTTGACCTCGGCGTCCACCTCGGCCTGCAGCTTCTCGAGCTCCGCCTGACCGAGGATGCCGTTGTCGAGGAGCAGGCGCGAGAGCCGGCGCACGGGGTCCTTCTCGAGCTCGCGTTCACGCTCCGCCTTCGGCCGGTAGAGCGCTTCGTCGTCGGAAAGCGAGTGGCTGTAGGGGCGGATGACCCGCGCGTGCAAGAGCGCCGGTCCCATGCGCGAGCGGCAGTACTCGACGGCGTACCGCAGCGCGTCGTACGACTCGAGAAAGTCGGTCCCGTCCGCCTCGGCGACGAAGAGGTTCGGGAACGCACGGACGAGCTTCGAGATGGAGCCGCCCGGCGTGTTGACCTCGACGGGGACCGAGATCGCGTAGCCGTTGTCCTGGATCACGAAGAGGACGGGCAGCTTCAGGTTGCTCGCCGAGGACAGGGCCTCCCAGAACTCCCCTTCCGAGGTCTGACCCTCGCCCCCGGAGACGTAGACCACCTCGTCCTTGTGAAAGGTCCCCTTCCCGGCGAGCTCCGCGATGTGGCCCATCCGCCAGCCCGCCTCGGCCGCGCCGACGGCGTGGAGGAACTGGGTTCCCGTGCACGAGGACTTGGAGATGATGTTCAGTCGCTTCGAGCCCCAGTGCGAAGGCATCTGGCGCCCGGCCGACGCGGGGTCGTCTTTGGCGCCCGCCGACTGGAGAAACATCTCGTAGGGGGTTACACCGAGCTGCAGGACGAGGGCCCGGTCGCGGTAGTAGCAGTCGAACCAGTCGTAGGCGGGCCTCAGGATCATTCCGGCCGCCGTCGTGACCGCCTCGTGACCCACGCTATTGATCTGGAAGTAGATCTTGTTCTGCCGCTTGAGCTGGATTTCCTTGTCGTCGACCCGGCGGGAAAGGTAGATGTTGCGGTACGCGGCGACCAGGGTGCCCCGATCGAGACCGCTGTACTTCTCGGACCGGACTTCGGTCGCCATCTCCCCTCCCCGGCGAATATACCAAAGGGGTCCGAGAGAGGGCGGTGACCCCGCGACGGTCCTAGAAGAGGCGGATCAGCCCCCAGAGCTCGAGGGCCGCGAGCCCGAGCGTTATCGCGAGAAAAAGGACGGCCTTCAGGTCCGGACGCGAACTCGACTGCAACTCTGCCATAGCCACACCGTTTGGATGTGCAGAACTCATGCCACCCATTACAGTTAACGTGCCGGGGAGCGAAAACGTTTACAACCACCCTTGCTATGCTTCACGCCCCATGGCCGCGCCCGAGATAATTCCGTACTTTCCGCCGCTCGCTCCCCGGCCTGCGCCTCCGGACCTCGCGTCCATCGACCCGAGGCTCGACCTCGAGGCCGAGATTCGCGATCTCAAGCGACAAAAAAACGCAGTCCTTCTCGCCCACTACTACCAGGAAGAGGCAATCCAGGACCTCGCCGACTTCGTCGGGGACTCGCTCGACCTCTCCCGGAAGGCGCAGGCGAGCGATGCCCGGATCATCGCGTTCGCGGGAGTCCGGTTCATGGCCGAGACCGCCAAAATTCTGAATCCGACCCGGAAAGTCGTGCTGCCCGACTACGAGGCCGGCTGCTCGCTCGAAGACTCCTGCCCGCCCGAGGCCTTCCGTGCCTGGCGCGCGGACCATCCCGGCGCCGTCTCGCTCACGTACATCAACTGCTCGGCCGCGGTGAAGTCGCTCTCCGACATCATCGTGACATCCTCGAACGCCGAGAGGATCGTCCGCTCCGTTTCGCCCGACACGGAGATCCTGTTTGCTCCCGACCGGCACCTCGGGGCTTACCTCTCGAAGACGCTGGAACGCCCGATGACCCTCTGGCCCGGCGCCTGCATCGTGCACGAGCAATTCTCCGAGCGCGAAATCGTCCGCCTGAAGGTCAAATATCCCGACGCCAGGCTCGCCGCGCACCCCGAGTGCCCCGAGCCCATCCTCAGGCATGCGGACCACGTCGGCTCGACACGCTCGATCCTGAACTACGTCACGACCGCTCCGGGCAAGACCTTCCTCATCGCAACCGAGGAGGGGATCATTCACCAGATGAAGAAGCTCGCGCCAGACCGCGAGTTCATCCCCGTCCCTCCCGACAACGGCTGCCGCTGCAACGAGTGCCCGTTCATGAAGCTCAACACCCTCGAGAAGCTCTACCTGTGCCTGCGCGACGAGCGGCCCGAGATCGTCCTGCCCGAAGCGATGCGCAAGGCCGCGGAGAAGCCGCTGTTGCGGATGCTCGAGCTGTCGTAGGGACGTGCAAGAGCTTACGCCCGCCTTCATCGACCCGCTGCTGCGCGCATTCCTCTCGGAGGACGTCGGCCGCCTCGACGTCACCACCGAGCACACGGTCCCGCCCGGGACGCGCGCGCGGGGGGAGCTCGTCGCCCGGTCCGCGTGCGTCGTTTCGGGTCTGCCCGTGGCGCGCCGGGTCTTCGAGCTGCTCGACCCGGAGCTCGCCTGGAACGACGCGGCCGCCGCCGGCGCCGAGGTTCCAGCCGAATCGTTGATCGCGCGGCTCGAGGGCCGGGCGCGTGCGATCCTGACGGCCGAGCGCGTCGCGCTCAACCTGCTCCAGCGCATGTGCGGCATCGCCGGGACCACCCGCCGCTTCGTCGAAGCGGTCGCCGGTACGGGCTGCCGCATCCTCGACACGCGCAAGACCGCTCCGGGGCTGCGCGTGTTCGATCGGCAGGCCGTTCGGGACGGCGGCGGCGCCAATCACCGGTACGATCTGACCGAGATGGTTCTCGTCAAGGACAACCACCGACGCCTGGCCGGCGGAGTCGCGCGCGCCGTGGCGGGTGCGCGCGAAGGCGCGCCGGGGGTACCCGTCGAGGTCGAGGTCGAGTCGGAGGCGGACCTGACGGAGGCGATCGCCGCAGGCGCCGATCGCATCCTGATCGACAACCAGGCGCCCGAGACGGTGGCCCGGTGGTGCGGGATTGCCCGCGCGACGACACGGCCCCCGTTTCTCGAGGCCTCCGGGAACATGCGCCTCGACACCGTGCGCGCCTACGCCCTCGCCGGCGTGGACGCCGTCTCGGTCGGCGCGCTGACCCACTCGGTCGTGGCGGCCGACATCTCGCTCGAGCTCTTTCCCGAATGAGCGCGGAATCGATCGACGTCCTCATCCTCGGGACCGGGGTCGCCGGCTGCACGGCCGCCCTGGCCGCGGCCCGCGCGGGCGTCTCGATTGCCCTCGTCACGCGCGCCGCGGAGGCGCGGGAGTCGAACACGCTCTACGCGCAGGGCGGCATCGTCGGCCGGCCCTCCGGCGACACGCCCGAGCGCCTCGCCGCCGACATCGAGCGCGCTGGCGACGGGTTGTGCTCGCCCGAGGCCGTCGCGCTGCTCGCCCGCGAGGGGCCGGACCTCGTACAGTCGCTGCTCATCGACGAGCTGCAGGTCCCGTTCGACCGCGAAGGCGCCGGCTTCCACTGGACGCTCGAGGGCGCCCACTCGGCCGCGCGCGTGCTCCACGTCAAGGACGCGACCGGAGCGCCGATCGAGCGCGCGCTCGTCGAGGCCTGCCGGAGGGAGAAAAACATCCTCTGGCTCCTCGGAACGACCGCGGTCGATCTGCTCACGCTGTCCCACGACTCGGAGAATCTGACCGACCGGTACCACGCGCCCACGGTCATTGGCGCCCACCTCCTCACGCGCGGCAGCGAAGAGGTGCGGCCCTGTCTCGCCCGCGAAACCATCCTCGCCACGGGCGGACTCGGCCAGGTCTATCTGCACACGACGAACCCCCCGGGCGCGCGCGGCGACGGCTTCGCGATGGCCAAGCGCGCCGGTGCCCGCCTGCTCAACCTCGAGTACATTCAGTTTCATCCGACGGCGCTGGTCCACCCGAAGGGGCGCCTTCTGCTGACCGAGGCGTTGCGCGGCGAGGGAGCGCGCATCACGGACGCCTCCGGAGGCGAGTTCCTCCGGAAGGTCCACCCCGACGGCGAGCTCGCTCCGCGCGACGTCGTCGCCCGCGCGATCCACCAGCGGATGTTCGAGAAGGACGAGCCGCACGCCCTGCTCGACATCTCCCACAAGAACGCGGATTGGATCCGGGCGCGGTTCCCCGACCTCGTGCAGCGCTGCCTGGAGTACGGCTTCGACCTCACCGCGGGCCCGGTTCCCGTGGTCCCCGCGGCGCACTACGCTTGCGGCGGCGTCGCGGTCGACGGCAACGGCCGCACCACGCTCGGTCACCTGCGGGCCGTGGGCGAAGTCTCGTGCACCGGCGTCCACGGCGCCAACCGCCTCGCATCGACGTCGCTGCTCGAGGGGCTCGTCTGGGGATGGCGCGCCGGAAAGGCCGCCGCGGGCGAAGTCGCGCGGGCGCGCGGACGGCAACTGCCCGTGGTTCGCCCCTGGCAGCCGGAGAACGAGCCGGTCGACCCCGCCCTGATCGCGCAGGACTGGCTGGTCATCCGCAACACCATGTGGAACTACGTCGGCCTCCTGCGCTCGGAGCGGCGGCTCGACCGCGCCGGGCGCATCCTCGGAGAGCTGCGCGATGAGATCGAGAATTTCTACCGCCACGGCACCATGTCGGATGCGCTGCTCGGCCTGCGCAACGGCGTCCAGACGGCGCTCGCGATTCAACGGGCGGCCGCCGACGAACCCGTCTCGCGCGGGTGCCACTACCGGGTGGCCGGCTGAGGGGAGAGCTGTCCGCTCTCTGCGTTTCTGTCTGATGGCCGATGGCTGACAGCGGAGAGCCCTTCTGGGCTATAGTCCGCCGTTGCCATGAGCGTCCTCTACCTCGCCTTCGAGACCAACGAGCGGCACAACCGCCTGGCAAAGCTCCAGAAGAGCGGCGCCCACATCGTCGTCGCCGAGCCCCGGTGGCCGGGCTTCTTCGAGCTCGCCAAGCGCGAAAAGCCCTATGCGATCGCGATCGACTTTTCTCACGCTCCTTCCCATGCTCTCGAGACCGCGGACTACATGGCCAAGGCGAGGGAGACCAAGGAGGCCGCATTCTTTCTGCTGCGCATTCCGGCCGATCGCCTGGAGGCGGTCCAGAAGCGCCTCCCCAACGCCAAAATCGTGACCGAGTCGGAGCTCTCCGGTCGGCTCGCCGAGATGGAACGGGAGGCCGAGGCCCGTGCCCGGCAGAAAAAGGAGGCCGCCGCCCAGGCCAAGAAGGCCGCGCGCGCTGCGGCCAAGGCGGCCTCGGGCGAAAAGCCCAGGGCGGCCGTCGCCGGCAAGACTCGGCCGGTCGTCGCGAGCAAGCCCAGGCCGTCCTCGAAGGCAAAACCGGCCCCGGCACCGAAGAAGAAAGCGCCCAGGAAGCCGGCCGCTCCAGCCCGCAAGGCACAGACGAAGAAAAAGAAGTAAGCAGAGGAGATCCGCATGCCGTCTGCGTTTGACCGCGAAGCCCTGCGCTCGTACGCCCGCGCAAAGCGGCCCGAATACGAGGCGGTCCTCCAGAAGATCGTCGAGATCCCCTCCGTGTCGGTCGAACCGGAACGCAAAGGCGACGTCCGTCGCGCCGCCGAATACGCCGTGTCGCTTCTGCAGTCTTTCGGAGCGCGCGCGAAGCTCTACGAGACGAAGGGCTATCCCATCGTGCACGGGGGCTTCGACCGCGACCCGAAATATCCGACCGTGACGATCTACAACCATCTCGACGTCCAGCCGGCGGACGGCCCGGACTGGAGGACGCCGCCGTTCGACTTCCGGCGCGACGGCGATCGCTATCTCGGCCGGGGCACGACCGACGACAAGGGTCCCGCCATCACGGCGCTCTTCGGCGCGCGATACGCGTGGGAGCAGAAGGTGCCGGTCAACATCCGGTTCCTCTGGGAGCTCGAGGAGGAGATCGGGAGCCCCAGCTTCGAGACGGCGATTCGGGCCGAGGCCGGAGCGTTCGCGACCGACTCGGTCGTCGTCTCCGACACCGTCTGGGTCTCGCGCGCTCGGCCGGCGTGCCCCGCGGGGCTGCGCGGGCTCCAGGGTTTCCGCTTCGACCTCCAGACCGGGGAAACCGACCAGCACTCGGGCACCGCGGGAGGCGCCGCGCGCAACCCGGTCACCGAGCTCTGCGCGCTCATCGCCGAGTGCGTCGACGGCAAGTCGGGCCGCGTGAAGATCCCGGGCTTCTACGCCGACGTCGTCCCGCCGACGAAGAAGGAGCTCGAGGACCTCAAGAAGTGCGGCTTCACGGTCAAGGACTTCAAGAAGGATCACCTCTTCCGGTCTCTCCGTGTCAACGATGCGCTGGAGGTCATGAAGCGCATCTGGACGATGCCGACTTTCGAGGTCCACGGCATCGCGGGCGGCTACCAGGGCCCGGGCGTCAAGACGATCATCCCGCCGAAGGCGACGGCAATCGTCTCCTGCCGGCTCGTGCCCGACATGGATCCGAAGCAGATCGTGCGGATCGTCAAGGCCTTCGTGAAGAAGAGGAATCCCGACGTCAAGGTCTCGGCCGAGCACGAGCTGCCCGCCTACCAGGGACAGACGACCGGGCCATATGCCGACGCCATCCGGGGCGCGATGAAGTTCGCCTTCGGCAAAGAGCCGGTTTTCGTCCGCGAGGGCGGCTCGATCGGTGCGGTTCTCTCGATGGAGCGCGTGCTGAAGAGCCCGGTCTACTTTCTCGGGCTCTCTCTGCCGGAGCACGGGTACCACGCGCCCAACGAAAACTACGACTGGCCCCAGGCGGAGGGCGGGATGGCGGCGTTCGCGGATTACTTCCGCCGTCTCGGGGAAATGAAGAAGTAATCTCGGATTTCGGATTTCGGATTTGAAACGCCGGCGGCGGTTTCTCCTCCTCCTGATCGCGGGCCTGGCACCGTTCGCCAGCCAGGCAGCGGACACGCAGCCCGCCGGCTCGCTCGACGCGCAGCTCGATCGCATCTTCGCGAAGAAGGAATTCGAGCCGAAGAAATTCGGGCCGGCGCGCTGGATGGACGCGGGCAGGAGCTACACGACCGTCGAGGCCTCCGCCGAGAATCCCGAAGCCCGGGACATCGTTCGCTACGACACGGCGACCGGGGCCCGTGTGGTTCTTGTCGCGGCAGCGAGCCTCGTACCGGCTCCCGGGCAGAAGCCGCTCGACATCGACGACTACCAGTGGTCCGAAGACGGCTCGAAGCTGCTCGTCTTCACCAACACGAAGAAGGTCTGGCGGCACAACACGCGGGGCGACTACTGGGTCCTCGAGGTCCGGTCCGGCACGCTTCGCAAGCTCGGGGGTCCCGCGGCTCCGGAGTCGTCCCTGCAGTTCGCGAAGTTCTCCCCGGACGGCACGCGCGCGGCCTACGTGCGCGGCAACGACCTCTGGGTCGAGGACATCGCGACGGGCGCCCTCACGCGGCTGACCGCGGATGGCTCCACGACGATCGTCAACGGGACTTCGGACTGGGTCTACGAGGAAGAGTTCGGCCTGCGCGACGCCTTCCGCTGGAGCCCGGACGGCAAGGACATCGCCTTCTGGCGGTTCGACACGTCCGGGGTCGGCGACTTCGCGCTGATCAACGACACCGAGACGACCTACCCGGTCGTCACGCGGATTCCGTATCCGACCGCGGGAACCGCCAACCCCGCCGTGAAGATCGGAATCGTCGGCGCCTCCGGCGGCGCCCCGCGCTGGGTCGTGCTGCCCGGCGAGCCCCGCGACCACTACGTGCCGCGCATGGAATGGGCCGAAGGCCCCACCGAGATCCTCCTGCAGCGGCTGAATCGGCTCCAGAACAGGAACGAAGTCTGGCTCGCCGACCCGCAAACCGGCGCGGCGAGAAACGTCTTCTCCGACACCGACGCCGCGTGGGTCGACGTCGTGGACGCGTGGCAATGGCTGCCCGGAAACAAAGAGCTCCTCTGGGTGAGCGAGCGCGACGGCTGGCGGCACGCGTGGGCCGTTGCGCGCAGCGGCAGGGGCGGGGCGCGCCTGCTGACGCCCGGCCCCTTCGACATCCTGAGCGTCGCGTCGCTGGACGAGAAGAAGGGCTTCCTGTACTTCATCGCCTCGCCCGACGATGCGACACGGCGCTACCTCTACCGCGCGCGCCTGACCGGCTCCGGGGCCTCCGAGCGAGTGACACCCGCGGATCTGCCGGGGACGCACGCGTACGACATCTCGCCCGACGCGGGCTTCGCGTTCCATACCCGCTCCCGGATCGATCGGCCCCCCGAGATCGACCTCGTCCGCCTGCCCGCCCACACTCCCGTGCGGGCGCTGGAGGCCAACGCGCCGCTCGTCGCCGCCGTGGCCTCCATTGCCGTGCCCCCGACCGAGTTCTTCCGTGTGGACATCGGGGACGGAGTCGTGCTCGACGGCTGGATGATACGGCCCCGAGACTTCGACCCCTCGAAGAAGTATCCGCTGCTCATGTACGTCTACGGCGAGCCCGCCGGCACCGAGGTGACAGACTCGTGGCACGGCAACCGATATCTCTTTCACCGCGCGCTCGCCGACTCGGGTTATGTCGTGGCGTGCGTCGACAACCGCGGGACGCCCGCGCCGAAGGGACGCGCGTGGCGCAAGGTCGTCTACGGTTCCGTGGGTGTGCTCGCCTCGCGCGAGCAGGCGGCCGCGGTGCGAAAGCTCCTCGCCGAACGCCCCTACCTCGACGGCGAGCGCGTCGCGTCGTGGGGTTGGAGCGGCGGCGGGTCGATGACGTTGAACCTGCTCTTCCGCTCCCCGGATCTCTATCGAGTCGGTATGGCGGTCGCCCCGGTTCCCGACCAGACCCTGTACGACTCGGTCTACCAGGAGCGCTACATGGGCCTGCCCCAGGACAACGCCGACGGCTACAAGAACGGCTCGCCGATCACGTTCGCCGACGGCCTGAAGGGACGCTTGCTCGTCGTCCACGGCTCGGGCGACGACAACGTTCACTTTCAAGGCTCGGAGCGGCTCGTCAACCGGATGATCGCGCTCGGCAAAAGCTTCGATTTCATGGACTATCCCAACCGAACACACTCGATCTCCGAGGGCGATGGCACGTCCGTCCACGTGCACCGGTTGCTCGCCCGCTACCTGACCGAGCATCTCCCGCCTGGCCCGCAAGCCCCATAGCGACAGGTTAAATAGTTCCAGACAAAGGAGTTTACGCTCTACGTCTTCCCGCACGCCGACGTTTGCGGTAGACTCCGCCGCGCTTTTTTAGTGAAAGGAGAAGGATTCATGACGAGGGTTCAGAAGCTCCCCGCGCTTCTCATCGCGGGGGCGTTCGTTGCGATCGCCGGCATCGCCACGGCGCAGCAGACGAGTGCTCAGACCACGACGCACATGGGAACGCCCGAATCCACGACCACGTCGAGAACGATCGCCGGAACGATCGTCAGCGTCGACGGCAACAAGGTGGTCGTCAGGAACGCCATGGGCGCGACCAAGGAGTACACGGTGCCCGACGGCTTCAAGTTCCAGATGGGCGGCAAGGACGTCGGCGTCGCCGACCTCAAGGCCGGCGACACGGTCAAGGCGACCGTCACGACGACGACGACCGAGACGCCTGTCACGGTCACGGAGATTCGCAAGGGCATGGTCATGGCCGTCGCCGGCAACGCGGTCATCGTCAAGGGACCAAACGGCATGCGCAAGTTCACGCAGGAAGACATCCAGAAGCGGCACGCCAAGCTCTATAACGCCCAGGGCCAGGAGATCGAGCTCTCGCAGCTCAGAGACGGCGACATTTTCACGGCCGTGATCGTCACGGACGCGGCGCCCCACGTCGTTTCCCAGCGTGAGTTGCAGGCGAGCGTCCATCCGGCTCCGGCCAAGGCCGCTCCGGCACCGGCGGCCGCTCCGGCGCCCGCTCCGGCTCCCGCGCCCGCTCCGGCTCCGGCTCCGGCTCCCGCGAAGAAGCTCCCGAAGACCGCGAGCAACCTGCCGCTCGTCGGCCTCGCTGGCGCTCTCTCGCTCGCGGCCGGTCTCGGCCTCACGGCCCTGCGCCGCACGCGCCGCGCCTAGGTTTCTTCTCTCGGTTCAACCGCGGCCGCGGCCGTTCCTTCACGGGATGGCCGCCGGCCGCGGTTTTCTTTTCCCTTCCCTGGCGCGGCTGCTCGGAGAGGCGCCTCAGCGCAGCGTGTCTTCCAGGGCGGCGGAGGCGTCGGTCCGCGCGTCGCGGTACTTGACGATCACGGGAGTCTGAAGCGAGAGGCCCCATTCGGCGCCCCGGCCCTCGCGGATCGCGCGCGAGCCCGGCACCACGACGGCGCCGGCCGGGATCTCGAGCGGGCTGCCCGGCTCCCGCCGATAGACCTCTCCGCGCACGAGGTCGTAGACGGGCGTGGCGCCCGTGAGGATCACACCAGCGCCGAGGATGGCCCGCTCCCGGACGATCGCTCCCTCGTAGACCCCGCAGTTGCCGCCGACGAGCACGTCGTCCTCGAGGACGACCGGCAGCTCGCCGACGGGCTCGAGCACGCCGCCGATCTGGGCCCCGGCCGACACGTGCACCCGGCGCCCCACCTGCGCGCAGGACCCGACCAACGCGTGCGAGTCGATGAGCGTTCCCTCGTCCACGTATGCCCCGACGTTGACGTAGGCGGGCGGCATGATCGTCACGCCCGGGGCAAGAAAGCACCCCTCCCGCACCGCCGTTCCGCCGGGCACGATTCGGACGCCGGAGGAGAGCGAGAGGTCCTTCAGCGGAAACGTGTCCTTGTCGAAGAAGCGCGCGCTGCCGAATCCCGGCACCTCCGCCAGTGCCCCGATGCGGAAGCCGAGCAGGATGCCGCGCTTGACCCACGCGTGGACGATCCAGCGTCCGCCCTCCTTCGCGGCCGCGCGGACCCGGCCGGACGAGAGCTCGGCGAGCAGTTCCGCGACCGCGAGCCGCGCCGCGTCGACAGCCGTGGCTGCCGGCCCACCCGAGAGCTCCTCGATCCGCTCGGCGAGCGTGGCGCTCACCGGCCCGGGCCGCCCTTCCTGGCCACGAGCCGAAAGCTTCCGAGCAGCTTCTCGATCTTGCGCCGCGTTTCGTCGCGCACCGGAACCAGCGGCAGCCGGAGGGTCTCGCCGCACTTCTTCATCAGCGACAGCGCGCACTTGACTGGGCCCGGGTTCGACTCCCAGAAATTCATCTCCATCAGAGGCTCGTACTTTCCCTGGAGTTCCAGGGCCCTCTCGCGGTGGTCCTCCAGGGCCGCGCGGACGAGCTCGGACATCTCCTTCGGGATCTCGTTGGCGACCACGGAGATCACGCCGCGGGCGCCGAGAGCGATCAGGGCGAGTGCGGTCGCGTCCTCGCCGGAGAACACCGAGAAGCCTTCGGGCAGCGCGGCCATGAGCCTGGCGATCTTGCCGAAATTCGCCGAGGCCTCCTTCAAGCCGACGACGCGCGGAATCTCCGCCAGACGCAGAATCGTCTCGACCTCGAGGTCCAGGCCGGTCCGGCTCGGCACGTTGTAGACGAGGATCGGGAGGTCGGTCGCGTCCGCGATGGCGGAGAAGTGGCGTACGAGGCCTTCCGGGCTCGGCTTGTTGTACATGGGCGTGACCGAAAGGATCCCGTCGGCCTTGACCGCCGCCGCATCGCGCGCCCAGAACACGGCGCGTGCCGTGTGGTTGCCTCCGGCGCCGGCAACGACCGGAACCCGCCCGCTGGAGGTGTGAACGACAGCCGCCGTGACGGCCTTCCGCTCGTCGCGCGAAAGCGTCGCCGACTCGCCCGTTGTGCCGCAGGGGACCAGGAAGTCGACGCCCTGCGTGATCTGCCACTCGACGAGCCGCTCGAGGGCGCCGAAGTCGATCCGCCCCTTGTCGTCGAACGGCGTGACGAGCGCCGTGCCGCAACCCTTCCAATCCACCCTCGTCGTACTGCTTTTCACGAAATCTCCTTCCACAAGTCCCCGAACTCGAACACTCCGGAGCGGCCCGCGATGCGCTCCGCGGCCCACAGGGCTCCCTTCGCAAATCCCCCCCGGCCCCTCGCGCGGTGGACGAGCTCGACCTCGTCCTCGGGCGACTCGAACACGAGGCGATGGAGCCCCGGGATCGTGCCCGCCCGCACGCTCGCGGTGGGCGGAGCCGCACCTCCCTCCGCCTCGAGGACGTCCGCGAGCGCGCGTGCCGTTCCGGAGGGCGCGTCCCGCTTCTCCGCGTGGTGTTCCTCGACGAGGTACGCGGCATAGCCGGCGAGCGGAAACAGGCGGGCCGCGGCCCGCACGGTTTCGCGGAAAAGGTGCGCACCCACCGAAAAGTTGGACCCGTGCACGAGCGCGCCGCCCGTCCTCCGGAAGGCCTCCGCCACGCGGGGCAGCTCCTCCAGCCATCCCGTCGTGCCGCAGACGACGCGTGCGCCGAGGCCCGCGAGCGCGATGAGGTTCTCGGCCGCGGCGGTCGGCGCGGTGAACTCGAGCACCACGTCGGCCGACTCGAGGCGCGCGGCGGTCAGGCCCGAGGCGCCCGCATTCTCGACCCGGGAAAGAGTCCAGGCGACATGGTGCCCTTGCGCCGCCGCCATGCTCGCGATCTCGCGTCCCATTTTCCCGAAGCCGACGATCCCGAGCCGCATCTGCCTCTTCCTGCCGGTCCCGGCCGGATTCCGGGGAGCCAACCGTATAATTGTTTGGCTTCCAGGAACGAGCAAAAAGAGAGTGAGCGCACCGACTCCCGGCCCCCGTTGCCCGCGCTGCCGCCGGCCTCTGGCCGCCTGGCGCCTCGACCATTGTGTCTATTGCGGGGAGACGTTCCCGGCCGAGCTCAAGCAGGGATTCGAGGCGCCGGAAGGGCTCAAGTGGGTCGAACGGCCCGGCCTGCCCCCCGATCTCTCGCGCAAGCTCGAAATGATGAAGATCGTGCCGGCCGGAGCCCCGAAAAAATCGCGCTCGCTCGTGACGGTGGCCGGAGCCCTCTCGGTCCCGATTTTCGGAGTGATCTTCTACCTGCTCTATACGCTCGTCCGGCGACTCTCGCCGACGACCGCCTTTCTGGTCCTCGCCGGAGGAGCCGGTTTCCTCGCGTACCTCGCCTGGATCTTCTACCGCGCCCGTAAGTAGCTGTCTCTCCATTCACCTGTCATCCTGAGGAGCGCAGCGACGAAGGACCCCGGGCTCGATCGCCATTCGTCCCGTTAAGGCCCGGGATCCTTCGCTGCGCCCAGGATGACAGGCGGGACCCAGGACTCTATTGCCGCGGCGGCTCGTTGAGCCTTCAGGATGACGAAGCGGAGGCGCTCAGTCGAAGAGGCTGCGCTTCGGCTCCTCGGGAATCGCGATTCCGAGCTCCTTCGCGAGCGCGCGAATCGTGAGCGGCGCGCAGCCCTCGGCGCGGTTGTTGACGAGAACGAAAGCGTCGGCCCCCGCCTCCGCAATGTGCCGGATCAGCCGCACGACGTCTCGCCGCATGTCCTCGCGTGGCGCCTGGAGGCGGTCGTACGGGCGAAAGCGCGCAACCGCCTGCTCGTAGGGAACGCCCGGGGGAACGAGCACTCGGGTCACGGCGAACTTTGCCGGCAGCGGCTGCGCCGCCTCCCACTGGGCGAGCAGGTCGGGCACCCGCGTCCACCAGTTGAAGACGTGGGCCGCGCCTCGCCGGCGCAGCACGTCGAAGTACTCCCGCCCGAAGTACGCGGACGTGCGGATCTCGACGGCGTACGTGTGCTCGGCCGGTAGCCCGCCCAGAAACGCGTCGAGCCCGCGGACGAACGCCTCGCGCCGCGCAGCGCCGGGCTGATGGTCGGTAGGAAACTCGAAGACGAAGGGCCCGATGTGGCCCCCGAAGGTTGCCTCGTACGCCGGCAGGACCTCTTCGCAAAACACGCGGGGATCGAGATAGCGCGGATTCTCCCGGCCGGCCTTCTCGCCGTGGCGCGGAAGCTCGGGAAAACGCGGCATCGTGATTTCTTCCCACACCTTCGACACGACCGGAAACCCCGAGGGCAGCGCCGCGGCATATCGCGCGAGCTGCGCCGCGGACGGCGGCCGGTAGAACGGAAAGTCGAACTCGACGGTTCGGAAAGGCGCGTAGCGCGCGTACTCGCCCAGGCAGTCCACCCGGAACGTCGCCGCGCGGTAACGCTCGTGGTAGACGATCCCCTTCCAGCCCTCGTACGCGAAGCTCGCCGTGCCGAACCGGATCTCGGGCACGCCGGGAGTCTACAATCGCGGCCGATGATCCCCCTGCGCGGCGCCGCCGAGATTCTCGGCCGAATCGAGTTCTCCGCGGCGGAAAGCGCGATGCTCGTCGATGCGCCGCCCGAGTTCGAGGCGATGTTGACCGCGGGGGCTGCGCCGGGACCGTCGCTTCGATCGGTCGAGTCGCGGCACGTCCGTTCCGTCAAGGGGCAGTTCGACCTGATCCTCCTCTGGCACGAGAGCCGGGTCGGCTCCCGCGCGGTTTTCGAATCGGCATTGAAGCGCCTGAGCCCCGGCGGCCGACTCTGGGTCGTGACGGCTCTGAGGAAGGTCTCTGGCCCGCGCACGCCGGCGATTCACCGCATCGAGCTCGGCGACCTGAAGAAGGCGTTCGCGAGAGACGGCCTCGTCCACGATCGCGAAGCGCGGCTATCGGCCTGGCACGTGGCCTATCGATTCGTCCGTGGTGCGGGAAGGCCGGACGGGCGGCCTCAGTCCACGTAGGGAAAGAAACGGCCGCTGACCCGGAAAAAGCGGCCGCTCGGCGGCTCGACGGTCAGCTGACAGCGCGAGACTTCGATCGTCGACGAAAGCGATACGCCGGGCGCCGTGAGGCTGATCGGATACCGGGTGCCTACCTTCAGCGGCGTGTCGAAATCGAAACGGACACCGGTGGGAGACACGTCGAGGACCTGGCGCGCCTTCTCCCACCGGATCTTGAGCTCGTACTGCTCCGGTTTCAGCTTTTTCGACGACCGCGAGCCCTCCAGAGGGCTCGACTTGCCGGGGCCGGGAGGATCTGTCTTTCGTTCTGCCATCAGAGTCGGGGGGGATAGCCTACTGCGTTTCGGCGCCGCTTCAAATCGCTCCGAAGGCGCCCATCAGGTCCGGCCAAGGGACGCGGCGAGACGGATGGCCGCCGGAAGCCCCTGCTTCTCGCGAAGCCCCCGGACCCGCGCCTTTTCCGCCGGTCTGAGCCGGCGGACGAGGCCCATGTAGCGGCCCTGCAGCCGGCGCAGGGCCCGGAGCCTCGGCGACATGCGCGGCCCACGACCCCGAGTCGATGCCCCGGACCGGACCGCCGCCGCCCCCCCCAGCGCCTCGAGCGCGGCCAGCCTCGTGCGCAGAGCTGCAATCTCCGAATCCCGGTCCCGCAGGATCTCGCGGACACGGCTCGCCCGCACCTGGCGCTTCGCCAGGAGCGCTTGCAGGACGTAGTGCGACTGCTTCGAATCCAGTTTCATCGAACCTCCAGGGGGCGGGGAGTTTATACCAGTCGACTCAAGCCAGGACGTCCCGCCTCAGGAACACCACAAATCCCGCACAGAGAGCCGCGGCCGCCCAGGCCGCGAGCACCGCGGCGCCGAACACCACCGTCAGGCCCGTGATCGGCGGCGGCGACCCGGAGTAGTAGTCCGGAAGCGGCAGGTTCGTGACGAACAGATACTTCTGCGCCTCCCAGGAGGGAGCCAGGCGCGGCAGGATCGTGCCCGCGATCAGCGCCGCGAGCATCGTTCCCATCGCCGCCGCGGTCGAGCGCAGGAGCACGCTCGTCAGCAGCGCGATCGCGCCCACGCACAGCGCGGCGTACCAGGCCAGGCCGTAGGCGAGCACCGCGTCCTTCCAGAGGGCGATCGAGCGTACGGCGGCCGGATCGAGACGCTCTCCGGAGACCCGGAATCCCGTGAGCACCGGAGCCTCCCATCCGCCATAGCCGTAGGCGATTCCCCCGAAGAGATACGCCACGATGCCGCCGAAGAGTACCGTCAGGGTGATTGCCAGCAGCAGGGCGGCGAGCTTGGAGGCCAGAACGCGCGCCCTGCCGACCGGCCGCGTCAGCAACAGCTTGATCGTCCCCTGCTGAAACTCGGCGGACACCACGTCCGAGGCGAACACAATCGCGAGAAGCGGCAGCAACAGGTAGCTCGCGGCGTTGGCAAAGCCGCGGGCGAAGAGCGGCCCCGAGATCGCGTCGGGGTTGATGTCGCGTTCGAGGTGGTAGCGCATGCGGTCGAGCTCGAAGCGGGCCCAGCGCTGCTGCGAGGGCGGCATCCGGCCGTCGCGCAGCCAATTCTGGATGCGCGCCATGCGCTCCTGCGCCTCGACGTGCCAATCCTTGCCGGCCAGAAAGCGTTCGCGGCCGCGCGACTGCGCGAACACGATGAGGCCGATCAGCGCCACGAGGATCAGGACGACGACCCGGAAGCGGCGTTGCCGCGCAAATTTCAGGATCTCGTTCTCCACGAGGCCGGGAAATCTCATACGGTTTCTCCTCCGGTCACCTCGAGAAAGACTTCCTCGAGCGAAGCGAGCGCGCGCTCGACGGCGAAAACGTCGACCCCGGCAGCAACGAGCGCTCGCAGCGCATCCGGGACCCGCTCGCGAGGAATTCGCGCATCCACGGCGCCCTCGCCCTCGCTGACGGAGGTTTCCGCCGGGCCAAACGGAGCGAGGACCTCCACGGCACGCCGGGCCGGACGAACGCTCAGGCGCAGGCGGTTCGACGCGACGCGGTCCACGAGCTCGCGCACGGGCCCGGTCGCCAGAGTCCTTCCCCGGTGGATGATCGCCACGCGATCGCAGGTCTGCTCGACTTCCGAAAGAAGGTGGCTCGAGACGAAGACCGCGATCCCGCGATCGACAGCGAGGTGGCGCACGAGCTGCCGGATCTCGCGAATCCCCGCCGGATCGAGCCCGTTGGCCGGCTCGTCGAGAATGAGGATGTCCGGATTGCCGAGCAGGGCCTGCGCGATTCCGAGGCGCTGCCGCATCCCGAGGGAGTAGGTGGATACCCTGTCATCCAGGCGCTCGGTGAGCGCGACCAGACGGGCGAGATCGGGAATGCGCCCGATGGCGCCCTCGGGCAGCATCCGCGAGAAATGCACCAGGTTCTCGCGGCCCGTCAGGTAGCGGTAGAGATCGGGCGCCTCGACGATGCAGCCCACGTGCCCCATCGCCTTCCGGAAGTCGCGCGCGAGGTCGAGACCGCGAATTCGGACGCGGCCGCTGTCGGGCCGCGCGAGGCCGACGAGCATCCGGATGGTCGTCGTCTTGCCGGCGCCGTTGGGCCCCAGGAAGCCAAACACCTCTCCGGCCCGAACCTCGAAGGACACGCCCGACACCGCCTCGCGCCTGCCGAAGCGCTTGGTCAGATTCTCGGCCGAAAGGACCACCTCCGCATCCGCCGGCCGGGACGGAACAGCCTCCGCGCTCACCGAATCAACGTATCATCCCCGCTCGCATGGCCCGCGGACTGTCGCGCTTCTGGCTCTGGACCGCTCCCCTGACCGTCGGGATCGTGGCGGCGCTCGTCTTTGGAGCGGGGCTCGTGATGGCGCTGCGGGGTGCAGCCGGCATACCGCTCGGCGAGCCGGCCCCTTCGAAGCCGCAGGCCGCGGCGGTCTCGAGGGGACACGACGGCGTCCTTCGGATCCTCGTCATCGGCGACTCCCTCGCGAAGGGGACGGGTGACGAGACCGGCAAGGGATTCACCGTGAACGTGCTCGAGGCTCTCCGCAAGAAGGGGCCTGCCGAGATCACCAATCTCGCCGTCAACGGGACCGAGTCGACCGAGATCCTCGCGCTCGTCGAGAGCGGGAACGTCGCGGCACTCGCCGCCCGCGCGAGCCTCATCCTCCTCTCGGCGGGAGGCAATGATCTCTCGCACGCCGCGACGCGCGGCTCGGCCCCAACGGCGATCGCCGACGCGCTCGCGCAGGCGCGTGGCCGCTACGTCGAGAACCTGCGCGCAATTCTCGCGGCCCTGCGCCGCGCAAATCCGAACGCGCCGATCTGCCTTCTCGGCCTCTACAATCCGTTCGAGGGCAACGCGGGAGGGAGCCGACTGGCCGACTCGGTGATCCTCCAGTGGAATACCCTGATCACCGAAACCGCCCTGGCGTTTCCGAGAGTGTCGGTCATCCCAACCTTCGACCTTTTTCAGGGACGCCCGGAACGCCTCTCGGCAGATCACTACCACCCGAACGCGCAGGCCTACGAGGAGATCGCCCGCCGGGTACTGCAGGTGGTGTGACTCCGGTGTACTGCGCACCGAGCCGACGCGTTCCACCACTGCGCCTCGGAACGTGAGGGCGACGGACCTCCCCGTCTACCAGAACCGGCGCACGCGCTGCACGCCGCGGCCGATGCCGAGAACGAGCGAGGCCGCCGAGGCGATGCGGCCGGCCCGGGCTGCCAGCGAGTTGCGGCCGAAAAGTTTCCAGCCCGCCGTTGCCGCTGCCGCGAGGCCCGAGGCCGCCCATCCGGCGAATCGCCAGCGCTGGCGAAACGCGTTCGCCTCCGCGCGAACATCGGACAGCGCCTCCGCCAGGTCCTCGCGCTCCCGTTCTGCGCGATGCAGCAGCTCCGCCATCCGGTTCTCGCGCTCGTTCACTCGGCACCCGCCCGGTATCGCTCTTCGAGATCGACCGTGTCGGCTTCGGCTTGCGCTTCGGCCTCCAGCCCCGGCTCCTCGGACAGGGCCGACTGGACCGCTTCCCAGTCGCGGACGAGCTCATCGCGAGTTGCCGGAAAATCGAGAGGCTCGACCCGGGTCAGGGCATTCCAGCCGATTCGGGCCAGAATCGCAGTCGCCGCCGCATAGAGGATGAGCGTGGCGAGGATCCCGAGGGTCACGCTCTTCAGGAGCCCCGCGAACACCGCCACCAGAAGCGCCGCGCCGAGCAGGAGAACCCCGACTCCGAGCGCGAGCGCAGCCACGACGGCGACGAGGCCCTTTGCGAAAAACATGGCCTTGACGGAAAGCTCTTCACGCAGGATCGCCACGCGCGTGGCCGCGAGCGCGCGGCCGACGGACGTCACCTCGCGCCACCGATCACGCCAGCCGCGCTCGTCGTCCTCGCCGGGAGGCTCCGCTCTCTCGCTGCTCATCGGTGGATCACGCTACCCCGGTGGAATCACGACGCCTTCGCGCCGGCTTGGCCGCCCGGACTCCAGCGGCGCGATGCGAATTCCCTCGGACTTGAAGCGCTCGTGGATGCGCCGGGCGATCGTTTCGACCCCCGGCGTGTCGCCGTGCAGGCAGAGCGTGTCGGCGCGAACGGCAACGCGCGACCCGTCGGCTGCGATCGCGACGCGGTCCCGCGCGATCCGGACCGCCTGCTCGGCCGCTTCCTCCGGATCCGTGATCAGAGCGCGCGCCTCGCCGCGCGACACGAGGGAGCCGTCCGGAAGGTACCGGCGGTCCGCAAAGGCCTCCTCGGCGACGGCTAGCCCCGCCTCCCGGCCCGCCTCGATGAGCATGGACCCCGCGGCGCCCACGAGCACCAGACCCGGCCGGAAGCGGCGCACTCCCTCTGCGATCGCCCGCGCGACATCCGGAAACTCGGCGCCGCCATGGTACAGGGCGCCGTGCGGCTTGACGTGCGTGAGCGTGCCTCCGCGCGAGCGCACGAACCCGTCGAGGGCGGAAACCTGGTAGAGAACCAGATTCTCGATGTCGTCGGCGGGCAGGTCGACGGCGACGCGGCCGAAATGCTCGCGGTCGGCGTAGCCCGGATGTGCGCCCACCCGGACTCCGCGCGACAGCGCGAGCGACACGGTCCCGTCCATGACCGTCGGGTTGCCGGCGTGCATGCCGCAGGCAACGTTGGCGGAGGTCACGAACGGCAGCAGCGCCGCGTCGTCCATCCCCTCGCCGACATCGGCGTTCAGGTCGATGCTCAAGGGACGCTAATGGTACTCCCGCCGGGCCTCGAGGGCCTCGGCCAGGGTGGCCGCCACAAAGCGCAGCAGGGTCCCGGGGGCCGCCTGGCCGAGCAGCGGGAGGTCCGACCCGATCACGGTTGCGATCTTGGGATAGCCGCCCGTCACCGGGCCGTCGGGTCCCAGCACGATGGGAGAGCCGGCCCCCGGGACCTGGATGGAGCCGAACAGGGTGCCTTCGGGAGGGATCTCCGGCGCGCGGAGGTGAGACAGCGTCGGACCCTCGAGCCGCAAGCCACGGCGATCGCTCATCGCGGAGACTCGCCAATCGGCCCCGACAAAGCGGTCGATCACTGCCGCCGCGAACCACTCCGCCTGCGGTCCAAGAATGATGCGAAGCCGGATCTCCCGGGCAAGATCGACCCGTTGCTCGACCTGCCCTCGTGTCCGGCCGAGAGCCGCCGGCAGAGAGCTGACAACTATCCCGTCCCCCGTCTCCAGCCGCCGCGTCAGAGCGCACCCCTCGAGGCCGCCCCGGACGGCGAGGTACGCCCGGGCGCCGTGAGCCGCTCGCCCGAAACGAAGCCGGTCGCCGGCCTCGAGTCGAAAGGCTTCGTCGGGGGACACGGGCCGCCCGTTGCGCTCGGCCCCGAGTTGCGCGCCCGCAATGGCCACCGTCCCCGCTTCGAGCGCCTCGAGCTCTGGTCCGGCGAGAGCGATCTCGAGGGCGGCGGCACTCGGCGCATTGCCGACCTGGGCATTCGCGCGGGCGAGTGCCCTCGTGTCCATCGCGCCGCCTGCCGGAATGCCGGACGAGCCCGAACCGTAGCGGGGAGCCGTCTGGATCGACGTGAAGGCGCCTGCGGCGAGAACGCGCAGCACCGCGCGTTCCGCCGGTCGCGGAGGTTCGCGCCGCGGCGGCTCAGGAACCTCCTCGGCGGCGACCGGCTCGAAACGGACGCGATCGCCCGCCGCGAGCAGTGCCGGCGGACTACCGGCTGGATCGAAGAGCGCCACGCCGCTTCGCCCGATCAATCGCCATCCGCCGGGTGTGACGGATGGGTAGATGCCCGAGTAGGGCCCGCCGATCGCGACGCTGCCCGCCGGAACCCGCGGGCGCGGGCTCGCGAGCCGCGGCGCGGCGAGCTCCGCCGGGAGGCCGACGAGGTAGGGAAACCCCGGTGCAAATCCGACGAACGCCACCCGATACTCGGCCGACGCGTGCCGCCGGGCGAACTCGCCGCCCGGGATTCCGAGCCTGCCCGCGAGCTCCGCGAGATCCGGCCCGTCGCCGCCGCCGTAGGCAACCGGAATTCGAAACAGACGTCGCGCGCCGTCCGGATCGCTCGCGCGCGCCCCGATCCGCTCGATCTCCTCCGCCAGTCCTCTTCGCGAAGCACGCGAGGGATCGAACACGACGAGAAGCGAACGGGCCGCTGGCACCGCGTCGAGCACGCCGCGCCTGCTCCGGGCGCGCAGCCGGACTCCGAGGGCTACGGCGGCGCGGTTGGCCTCGTCGTCCGAGTGTTCCGGGTACTCGACGAGCAGCGCCCCATCGCGCACATCGCGAATCGCAACACCCCTCACGTCCGGCGGCTCACGCGCGACGCCCGCCCCAGAGGAAGTAGACCGGAATGCCCGAAAGCAGGACCAGGTACCCCGGCCACGTCGTCCCCGGACTGCCGACGAGCAACAAGGCGATCAGGCCTGCCGCCGCGGCGCAGTAGAGGAGCTGAAGGTAGGGATAGGACGGCGCTCGGAAGGGCCTCGGCCACTCCGGCCGCAGGCGACGAAGGCGGATGACGGCGACGACGAGAAGCACGTAAAGAAGGATGTCGGCCGAGATCACGTATTTCAGGAGCTGGCTGTAGGTCCCGGAAAGAATCAACACGCCCGCCCAACCCGCCTGGAGCCAGAGCGCATTGGACGGGACAGCCGACGCGTTCAAGCGCTCGAGGCCGCGAAAGAAGAGGCGGTCGCGCGCCATCGCGAAAGAGACGCGTGCGCCCGAAAGAACCAGGCCGTTGACGCACCCGAACGTCGACACCATGATCGCGGCCGCCATCCAGGGCGCTGCCGCCCTCCCGAAGAGCACGCTTGCCGCCGCCGTGCCGACGCGGTCCTCGGGAGCATGCTGGATCCCGGAGAGCGGCAGCGCGCGCAGATACCCCACGTTCGTCAGCACATAGAGGCTCGTCACGACGACGCATCCGACGAGCAGGGCAAACGGCAGCGTCCGGCCGGGCTCCCGCACCTCCTCACCCGCGAAGGTCACGTTGTTCCAGGCCGACTGCGAAAAGAGCGGGCCCACCATCGCCGCCGCCAGGGCCAGGGCGAGAGTGGCTCCCGAAAGCGGCTCCCCCGCGATCGAGCGCGGCTCGAAGAATCCCGACGCACGCAGCGCCACCCTCTCCCCGCCGCCCAGGGTGAGCCCCGCGCCCGCGAGCGCCAGAAGCGCGGCGAACTTCGCCGCCGTGAAGACGTTCTGTGTGCGGGTCCCGGCCTTCAGCCCGGTCGCGTTGGAAGCCGTGAGCACAGCGACAACCGCGAGGGCGACCAGCTGCACCGGCGTCGCGCTGACCGGCCCCACCGCGAGCAGAGGCCGGCTCGACACGGAAGGGACGAGTACGCCCAGAAACTTGGCGAAGGCCACCGCGACGGCGGCGATCGTTCCCGTCTGGATCACGAGGAACATGGCCCAACCGAACAGGAATCCCGCGAGTGGCCCGTATGCCTCGCGGAAGAAGACGTATTGGCCGCCGGCCTTCGGGAGCATTGCCGCGAGCTCCGCGCACGACAGGGCGGCGATGAGCGTCATGGCGCCGGCGATTCCCCAGGCTGCGAGGAGCCAACCCCCGGCACCGAGCAGGCGCGCACTCTCGGCGGAGACGATGAAGATTCCGGAGCCGATCATCGACCCGACCACGAGCGCGGTCGCGTCGAGCCGACCGATGCCGCGCTCGAGCCGGGCCGCCGGGTGGGCGCCGGGTTCCCCCACTCCTACAGCCAACGGCGACGGCGTCGCGGGCGAAAGAGCAGGTGCAGCCCCGCGAACGCCGCGGCGCCGAGGACGAGCCCGGCGCCCATCACGACAATCGGCGCGGAGCGCGCCGGCGGAGGGGGCGCCGCGATCCGCGCCCGGTCCGCGGGCGTGGCGGCGCGGCGACGCGCGAGCTCGAGCGCGAGGCTCCGTTCGCCCATCCGCATCGCCCAGCGGTGATTGGCCTCGAAGATCGGACGGCCGATCGGCGAGAGAAGCCTCAAGAGCGGCTTCTCCGCTCGCACGCGCCAGTCGTAGGACACCAGCGTCCAGGCACCCGACTGCTCGAGCGTCCACACGCCGCGGCCCGCAAGATCTCCGTGGGTTTGGATCGTGAAGCCATGGGGATGCCGCGACGCGACGACCGAGAGCTCCCAGTCGAGCGTGTAGGGCAACCACCCCCTCGTGCGGAGCCGGGCGCGCCGCCCGACACCGCCCTCCCCGCCTGGATCGAGCTCTTCGACTTCCCGATAGACCGACGGCCACCAGCGCGCAAGCTCGCTCACGTCGCCGAGCACCGCCGCGACCTCCTCGAGGGTTCCGAAGACGCGCCACCGCGTCCGGAACCGGTATTCCGGCGCTCCCATCCGCGTCAGCGCCTGCGCCGCCTGGGCGCCGATCGCAACTGGCCGGCGACGAGACCCATGCGGATCACGTCGACGCGGCGGCCCTGCCGAAACACCTCCTGCCGCAGGATCCCCTCCCGCCGGAAGCCGACGCGTTCGTAGGTCTTGGCCGCGCCGGGATTGGTCGCATGCACGTCGAGGCGGATCTTGTAAAGGTCCATCTCGCCGAACGCGAAGCCGCAGAGCGTCCGCACCGCCTCCTCGCCGAGTCCCTGGCCCCGGCAATCCCTCTCCCCGATGAAGATGCCGAGAGTGGCCGTGCGATTGTCGCGATCGATCGCGATGAGACTGCAGTTGCCGATGTGACGGTCGCCCTGGTCGAGACATATCGCGAACGTGAGCTCGGAGGTGTCCTGGCCGCGCGTCGCCCGCTCGATCCAGTCCGCCTCGCGGGCGAGCGAAATGGGATGGCGCTGCGCCAGGGTCGCGGTCAGGTCTTCGTCGTTCATCCAGTCGTGGCAGCGCTCGAGATCGTCGCGCTCGATCGACCGGAGGTAGAGGCGGCTGCCACGGATCACGCGCAACTCCTTCATCCGCAAACATATCCGATACGGATGTCGATTTCGACCGGCCCCATGCCCGGCCCGACGGCCGGCAATCTGGTGCCGCCCTGAGGAACTTCACGCCCCGGGCTGCGTAACTCCCGGTGAAGGCCAGGGTTCCATGAGCGGAGCGATTCGGCGCTTTCTATCCAGGGAGGATGGCATGTCCAAGCTCTTCAAGACACTGCTGCTTCTCGTCATTCTGGTGGCGGTAGCGGCCGGTCTCTACGCATTGACGCGCGGCGGCAAGGGCGAGGGAGACTTGAAGCTCGTGACCGTCGAGAAGGGCTCGATCACGGAAAAGGCCCTCGCCGTCGGGCAGATCCAGCCCCGCCAGAAGTTCTCGATCAAATCGAAGATCTCGGGAATCGTCCGCAGGTGCATGGTCAACGTCGGCGACAAGGTCAAGCCGGGCGACCCGCTCTTCGAGATCGCCCCCGACCCGACGCCCCAGGAGCTCACCGACGTCGACCGTCAGCTCGATTCGATGCGGGCATCGTTTCAACGCGCGAAGGTCGAGTGGGAGCGCTCCCAGGAGCTCTCGAGCAAGGGCGTTCTTCCGAAGTCGGACCTCGACGTCAAGCGCGAGGCCTTCGAGCTGGCGAAAGTCGCGCTCGCCAGGGCCGAACAGTCCCGCGACCTCACGCGCAAGGGGCACGTCGAGAGCGAGGGCGTCAACATGGAATCGATCATCCGCTCGCCCGCAGCCGGCACCGTTCTGACGCGGGCCGTCAACCCCGGCGATCCGGTCGTACCGCTCACGTCGTACCAGCCGGGCACGGAGCTCACGGCGATCGCGGACATGAGCGACCTCATCTTCAAGGGAACGGTCGACGAGATCGACGTCGGCAAGCTCCGCGTCGGGCTGCCGGCCCGGATCAAGGTGGGCGCGCTGCCGACCGACGTCGTCACGGGCAAGGTCTCGCGCATCGCGCCGCAGGCCCAGCAGAAAGAGGGAGCAACTCTCTTCGACGTCGAGATCGAGCTCGAGCCGACGACCCTCACGCTGCGGGCGGGCTATTCCGCCAACGCGGACCTGATCATCCGCGAGAAGAAGGACGTGATGACGATCCCCGAGCGCGTCGTCATCTTCGAGGACGGCGGCAAGAAGACTTTCGTGGAGCTGCCGGCGGGCAAGCCCAAGGAGAAGCCGAAGAAGACCGAGATCAAGCTCGGCATTTCCGACGGCCTGAACGCCGAGGTCGTCGCCGGCCTCGCGCTCGGCGCCAGGGTGGTCGATCCTCCCCCGAAGAAGATGACCTCGGCGGTCGACTGACCCCGATCTGAGACCGGCATGCTGACCGTGCGCGACGCCGTCCGCCAGATGTGGACCGACGTGCGGAGCCAGAAACTCCGCACGTTCCTGACCGTCTTCGGAATCGTCTGGGGGACCGTCTCCGTGACGCTTCTGCTCGCATTCGGCAAGGGTCTGCAGAAGCAGATGGTCATCAACACGGCCGGCCTCGGCGATCAGATCTGCATCGCCTGGCCGGGCCTGACCTCGATGCCTTTCGAGGGCCTCGGCAAGGGCCGCAAGATCCGCGTCAACGAGGAGGACATCGAGGCCATTCGCAAGGAAGCGCCCGGCTTGAACGCCATCTCGAGCGAGTACTCGAAGACGCTGAAGCTGAACTACGGAACGAAGACGGTCGCCGTGGACGTCTCGGGAGTGGCGCCCGAGTTCGGCAGCATGCGCAACCTGATTCCTCAGGAAGGCGGCCGATTCCTCAATCCCACGGACATGAACGAGCAACGACGCGTCGTTTTCATCGGCAACAAGCTGGCCGACGACGTCTTCGGCAAGACGCCCGCCGTCGGCAAGACCGTGATGCTCGGAGGTTCGCCGTTCCTCGTCATCGGCGTCCTCCAGAAGAAAGTGCAGAACTCGAGCTACAGCGGACGGGACAACGGGAAGGGATTCATGCCGGGCTCCACCTACCGATCCCTGACCGGCGAGAAGTGGGTCGACAACCTCATTTACCAGCCGAAGGTGCCCAGGGACGCCAAGGCTGTCACCGACGGCGTGCGGCGGATCCTCGCCGGCAGACAGCGCTTCGACCCGAGCGACAAGGAAGCCCTCTCGGTGTGGGACACGACGGAAGAATTTGCTTTCTTCGACGTCTTCTTTCTCTCCTTTCGGCTCTTCCTCGGGATCATCGGGTCCTTCACGCTCATCGTCGGAGGCATCGGCGTCTCGAACATCATGAACGTTGTGGTCGAGGAACGGACCAAAGAGGTCGGCATCAAGATGGCGCTCGGAGCCCGGACCCGATGGATCCTGCGCCAGTTCCTTCTCGAGACCCTGCTGATCACCGCCATCGGCGGGGCCATCGGGTTCGCGATCTCGCTCTCGATTTGCGCGATTTTCCCGAAGTTCGGCGTTACGGAGTACGTGGGAGACCCGGACGTGTCCCTGTCCGTGGCCCTGCTGACCGCGGCGATCCTCGGAGCGACGGGCCTCGTGGCCGGGTACTTCCCGGCCCGGGAGGCCTCGCGCCTGGATCCCGTCGTGGCCATGAAGCTGTGAGCGCGCGCGACGTCTCCCTCGTCCTGCAGCTCTTCCTGCGTTCGGCGCGGCTGCAGAAGAAGCGCGCGACGCTGACCATCGCGGCGCTCGCCTGGGGCACGGTCACGATCCTGCTCTTGCTCGCATTCGGCGAGGGCCTGAAGCGCCAGATGTCCGCCAACGAGCAGGCCATGGGCTCCAACCTTGCCATCCTGTGGCCGGGCGAGACGACGAAACC
Organism: uncultured Acidobacteriota bacterium; assembly: GCA_963847075.1. GTDB lineage: Bacteria > Acidobacteriota > Thermoanaerobaculia > UBA5066 > Gp7-AA6 > DAHUXD01. Next base: position 2,111,400 of record CAWJYL010000002.1, on the reverse strand, counting down.
CTACAAGGGACTGGCGGTCGGGCGATCGATCCGGCCGCGCCTGGACGACGTGGACTACGCGCGGGAGCGGATGCCCGAGCTCGACCAGATCTGGGGCGAAGTGACGTCCTGGCGCACGGCCCTCGCCTACGGCCGGAAGACGGTCAACGGGCGCGTGACGGGGACGACCTGGGGCTTTGGCGACGCGCGCAAGAACTTCGCCAGGTCCGGCGGCCGGTTCCTCGACCCGGACGACATCCGCTTGCAGCGGCGCGTCGCCTTTCTCGGCAACGAAATCGCCCGGGACATCTTCGGGAAGGAAGATCCCGTCGGAAAGATCTTCCTCATCAACAACTCGCCGTTCACGGTCGTCGGCGTGATGCAGAGAAAGAAGCAGTCGTCCTCCTACGGCGGACCAGACGCCAACCACGTCGTGATTCCCCAGACCACCTTCAAGGCCCTCTTCGGGAAGGACCGGTTGAACGTCCTCGTCCTGCGCGTGAAGAAGGCCGAAGACATGGACGGGGCGCTCGTGCGTCTGAACCAGGTTCTCGGACCGCGCCTCGGCTACGACCCGGAGGACACGCGGGTCTGGGGCGTTTGGAATACGGTCGAAGGACAGAAGGTGGGCGCGAAGATCCTTCTCGGCCTCGAGATCTTCTTCGGCGTGATCGGAGGGCTGACGCTGATCATCGGTGGCGTCGGTGTGGCCAACATCATGTACGCCGTCGTCAAGGAGCGCACCAAGGAGATCGGCGTCAAGATGGCTCTCGGGGCACGCAGCGCGTGGATCACCGGACCCTTCGTCCTCGAGGGGTTGGTCTACACGTTCCTCGGCGGCCTCTTCGGCGCCTTCATCTCGATCGTCATCGTCACGCTCCTCGGATTCGTCCCGATTGAGGGCAACGACGTGCTCGAGTTCATGGGCCATCCGACACTGTCCTGGCCGATCGGCCTCGCCACGATCGCGATTCTCGGAACCTGCGGCCTTCTCGCCGGCTACTTCCCCGCGCGCCGCGCGGCAGCGATCGATCCCGCAGCCACACTGAGGTATGAGTAGGAAGTGACGATATGGCACTGACGACGACCCCCGCGATCATCGAGATGTCCGGCATCCGCAAGATCTACGATACGGGCAAGGTGAAGGTCGAGGCCTTGAAGGGCATCGACCTCGAGGTCGCGCAAGGCGACTTCGTGGCGATCGTCGGGCCGTCCGGCTCCGGCAAGTCGACTCTCATGAACCTCATCGGCTGCCTCGATACGCCCTCGGATGGCCGTTACCGCCTCGGAGGCGAGGACGTGTCCAGGTTCACGCGCGACGAGCTCGCCGACGTGCGCAACCGGCGCGTGGGGTTCGTCTTCCAGGGCTTCAACCTCCTGCCGCAGATCACGGCCTTCGAGAACGTGGAGCTGCCGCTCCTCTTCGGCGGTGTCGCCCCGAAGAAGCGGCGCGAACGCGTCGCGGAGCTGCTCGCCAAGGTCGGCCTCGCCGACCGCATGGAGCACAAGCCGACCGAGCTCTCGGGCGGCCAGATGCAGCGTGTGGCGATCGCCCGGGCGCTCGCGATGAAGCCCGACGTCGTGCTCGCCGACGAGCCGACGGGCAACCTCGACACCTCCGCCGGCGGCGACATCATGGGCCTCTTCACCGAGCTCTGGCAGCAAGGCTCGACGCTCGTCGTTATCACGCACGACATGACCCTCGCTCGCCGCGCCGGGCGAGTCGTCGAGATCCGCGACGGACGGATCGTGAGAGACGGAGAGGCTGCGGCCTGAGTCGCCCCCGGCTCCCGAGAAGGGGGAGGGAAACGCGACACCGGAGGCCCTTTTCCGAGGACGGAGAGGCAACCCGGCTCCCGGCGGGCCGTATTCAGGTCGGAGAAGGAGCCAGCCATGCCCGTCCGAGCCCGAACTCTCGCCGCCGTGTGCCTCGGCCTCGGCGCGGCCGCAGCGACCATCCTCGCCCAATCTCCCGCGGAGGCCGAAAGACTCTTCGACGCCGAGCAATGGGGACCCGCGGCGGCGGCCTACTCGAAGATCGCCGCCGCCGACCCGAAGAACTCCGATGCCTGGTTTCGCCTCGGAATCGCCCAGCGCGGCCTGAAGCAGTACGGCGACGCGGTTGCCTCGCTGCAGAAAGCGCTCGACAACGGGTACCCGCCGACGCGGGGACTCGCCGCGCTCGGGTTCGCGAAGGCCCTGGCCGGCGACAAGGACGGCGCCTTCGCGGCGCTCGAGGCCGCCGTCGACTCCGGGCTACCCGTCCCGATCCTCGACACGCACCCCGCGGTGGCCTCTCTCAGAGAGGACCCCCGCTTCGCGGCGCTGCGCAAGAAGGCCGACGAGAAGGCCCACCCATGCTCGACCGACGCACGCTATCGGGCCTTCGATTTCTGGGTCGGCGACTGGGACGTCTTCGCGGGCGCGCAGCAGGTCGGCCACAACCGGATCGAAAAGATCCTCGGAGGCTGCGCCCTGCAGGAAGACTGGACCGATCTCTACGGGGACTCCGGGCGTAGCCTCAATTACTTCGAACCGGCCACAGGCAAATGGAAGCAAAACTGGGTAGACGAGAACGGCGGGATCGTGTGGTACGAGGGCCAGGTCGTACTCGGCGCCATGCGGTTCTCGGGCGAGAACGTCGCGGCCGACGGAAAGCGCAAGCTCGCGCGCGTCGAGCTCTCCCCCATGGCCGACGGCTCCGTTCATCATAAGATCGAGCACTCCTCCGACGACGGGAAGACTTGGACGATCGTTTTCGATGCGATCTATCGGAAGTCCGCAGACAAGGGCAACGCCGGGCCGCGTTAGATCCGAACCGGCTGATCGTGATGGGCGCTTCGCCCGGCATCCCGAGCCCGGCGCGCCCAGGCTGGAGCGAATGATCCCGAGCTCGACATGCGACCACGGCGATCGAGTCCGGGGTCCTTCGTCGCGGAGCCGGCCCTGAGCGAAGTCGAAGGGTTCCTCAGGAGGACACCCATCATCGAAAGTCGTGACTCGGGAGCCTCTCGAAATCCGGGATGGTCCAGAAGCGCTCGGCGCGGACCGACATCGAGCCGTCCTGCCTCTGCAGTTTGCCCTCGACCACCAGCGCCCCCGAGCCGACGACCACCGCGCGCTGCTCTTTGAAGAGGTCGGGCCGCACGATCGCCTGCAACATCCCGGTCTCGTCCTCGAGCGTCAGGAACACGAACCCCTTCGCCGTACCCGGCCGCTGGCGCACGATCACGGCGCCCGCCGCCGTCACGCGCTCGCCGTCGCCATGGCGCGCGAGGTCTCTTGCGGAAAGCACACCGCGCCGTGCGAGCCCCGCGCGCAGGTGGGCCAGCATGTGCGGCCCGGTCGTCATCTCGGTCGCGACGTAGTCGGCGCGCGTCTCCTCGATCGGCGACATCTCGGGAAGCGGCGAGGGATCGTCGGTCGCGGCGCCGGCAAAGAGCGGTCCGGCCTTGCGCGAGGCCTTCGCGACCTGCCAGAGGGCCGCGCGCCGCGTCCGCCCGAAGGCCGCGAGCGCCCCCGCGTGCGCGAGCAGATCGAGCTCGCCCGGCCGCAGAGCGCACCGGCGCGCGAGATCGTCGATCGAATCGAACGGCCTTTCCCCCTGCGCGCGCTCGACCGCCTCCCCCGCGTCCCTTCGCAGCCCCTTGATGAAGCGCATCCCGAGGCGTACGGCGCCCTGCTCCCATCGGCACATCCAGCCCGAGCGCGTCGCGTCCACGGGGAGCACCCGCGTGCCGTGGTGCTGCGCGTCCTGGACGAGCGTCGCCGGGTGGTAGAAGCCCATCGGCCATGCGTTCAGGAGCGCCGCGAGAAAGGCCGCCGGGTGATGCGCCTTCAAGTACGCGCTCGCGTAGGCGATCAGCGCGAAGCTCGCCGCGTGCGACTCCGGGAACCCGTAGAGCGCGAAGGACGTGATGCACTGGACGATCTGGTCCTGCGCCCTCCCCCCGATGCCGCGCTCGGTCATGCCCCGGCGCAGCCGCGCCTCGATCGACTCCATCCGCTCGACGGAGCGCTTGAAGCCCATGGCGCGCCGCAACTCCTCGGCCTCGCCGCCCGTGAATCCCGCCGCGACCATCGCCATCTTCAGGATCTGCTCCTGGAAGAGCGGCACGCCGAGCGTGCGCTTCAAGATCGGCTCCAGACACGGGTCCGGGTACTCGACGGGCGCCCGGCCCTGCCGGCGCTCGAAGAAGGGGCGCACCATGCCGCCCACGATCGGCCCCGGCCGGATGATCGCGACCTGCACGACGATGTCGTAGAAACACCGCGGAGCGTTGCGCGGCAGCGAGGCCATCTGCGCGCGGCTCTCGACCTGGAAGAGGCCGACCGTGTCGGCGGCGTTCAGCATCCGGTAGACCGCCGGGTCGTCCTGCGGCAGGTGCGCGAGGTCCACCTCGATCTTCTCGTGCGCGCGGATCATCGGGATCGCCTCTTCGATCGCGGCCAGCATCCCGAGGCCGAGCAGGTCCACCTTCACGATCCCGAGGTCCGCGCAGTCGTCCTTGTCCCACTGCACGACGACGCGCCCCGGCATGGACGCGGGCTCGAGCGGCACGACCTCGTCGAGCCGCCCCGCGGCGACGACGATCCCGCCCGAATGTTGCCCGAGGTGGCGCGGCAGGTTCTGGATCTGCAGGAAGAGGCGCAGGAAATGGCGCGCGCGCCGCTCCTCCGGGTCGAGCCCGGCCGCGGCGATCTCGCCCTTCAGCTCCTCGGGTGGATCGCGGATCTCGCCGAAGTTCCAGCCACCGAGCCGCTTCGAGAGCGCATCCACTTGCTCGGGCGAGTAGCCGAGGGCCTTGCCGACCTCGCGCGCGGAAGACCGGTCGCGGTAGGTGATGACGTTGGCGGTCATGCCGGCGCCGTGCGGGCCGTACTTCTCGTACACGTGCTGAATGACGCGCTCGCGCTGATCCCCCGAGGGCAGATCCAGGTCGATGTCGGGCCACTCGCCGCGCTCCTCGGAGAGAAAGCGCTCGAAGAGCAACTCCATCTTCACCGGGTCTACCGCCGTGATCGAGAGCGCGTAGCAGACGGCGCTGTTGGCGGCCGAGCCGCGCCCCTGGACGAGGATGCGATTCTCGAGGCAGAAGCGCACGATGTCGTGGACGATGAGGAAGTAGCCCGGCAGATCGAGCTTCTCGATCATCGCGAGCTCCTTCTCGATCTGGGCCTGTGCCCTCGCCGTCAGCGGCCGGAAGCGAGCGCGGGCGCCGTTCCACGCGAGCCGGCGCAGGCAGGAAGCGGGCGTCTCGCCGGGCGGCAGCGGATACGCGGGGAACCGGTAGCCGAGATCCGCGAGCGAGAAGTCCAGGCGCGCGACGAGCTCCGCGGGCGCGGCGACGGCCTCCGGACGATCTGCGAAGAGCTCGGCCATCGCGTCCGCACCCTTGAAGTGGCGCTCGCGCTGAGCCGCCAGGACGCGTCCGGCGGCGTCGAGCGCCACGTGGTGGCGAATGCAGGTCAGGATGTCGTGGAGCTCCTTATCCCTCGGGCGTGCGTAGCGCACGCCGTTGGTCGCCACGAGCGGCAGACGCAGGCGTCGCGCCAGATCCACGAGCGCCTGGTTGCGGTGCTCCTCCTCGCGAAGACGATGACGCTGGAGCTCGACGTGCAGGCGCCCGGGGAACATCGCGGCCAGCTCGTCGAGAAGCGGCCGCGCCGCGTCGAGCCCGCCGTCGGCGAGCGAGCGCGCAATCGGCCCCTCGTCGCCACCCGTCAAAACGTGCAGCCCTTCGGCGTGTGCGGCGACCTGTTCCCAGGTCACGCTCGTCTCCCCCTTGGGCTTCCCGAGCGCCCCGGCGGTGATGAGCCGGCAGAGGTTCCTGTAGCCAACCCGGTTTTCGACGAGCAGGGTGAGGCGAGAATTTCGGATTTCGGATTTCGGATTCCGGCTTTCAGAGCTCTTCGATTCCGAATTCCGAATTCCGAATTCCGAAATCGTGATATCCGCCCCCACGATTGCTCTCACCCCCGCCGCCTTCGCGGCCTTGTAGAACCGTGGAGCGCCGTAGACGCCGTTGCGGTCCACGAGCGCGACGGCCGGGATCTCGCGCCGCGCGGCCTCCTCGACGAGATCTTCCGGCAGCGACGCGCCGTCGAGAAACGAGAACGCCGACGCGACGCGCAGCTCGACGTACACCGGCGCGCGCGACTTCGAATGCGTGCCGATGCTCTGGAAGTCGCGCTGCTTGAGCTTCTCCTTGCGCGCGCCGGGCGAAACGATCAGGGAGGCGTGGCCACCGCAGCCGGTATTGCCCACGCCGAGGTTGCGCGAGGGCGGCATCGCCGGAGGGCTTCCCGATGGCCGGGTACGCTTGTCGGGCACGAAAAGCGCACTGTAGGCGTAAATCGAGCGTAATACAAGTTCGACCGCAAAGCCTTGTTTTTCAGATGGATACGGGCTCAATGAGCTTCTGCTGCACCCGAGCCTTCCCCTAGGCCGACGCGGGCGCTGCGCCGTTCGAGCAGCGTCACGTCGCGCCAGACGCCGTGGAGATTGCCGAGCTTCTCACGCATGCCGACGGTCCGGAACCCGCACAGTGAGTGGATCGCTATCGACGCCACGTTCTCCGGGAAGATTCCCGCCTGCAGCGTCCAGATGCCGGCCGCTTCCGACGCCCGCACCAGCTCGTCGAGAAGCCGCCGTCCCACGCCGCGTCCCCGCGCGCCTTCCGCGACGTACACACTCACCTCCGCGACTCCTCCATAGGCGCACCGTTCCGACACGCGCGAGAGCGCCGCCCAGCCGAGGATGCGCCCGCCCTGCCGCGCGACCAGCCGGCAATCCGACCGATGCGCCCGGTCCCACGCCTCCCACGAGGGCGGCTCGGTCTCGAGCGTGGCGTTGCCCGTCGCGATTCCCTCGGCATAGATGCGCAGGACTTCCGGCCAGTCGGCCGGAGCCATCCCCTCGACGCAAAGCTCGCCGGAGGAGGGCACCATTGCCGGGTCAGACGTCCATGTATTCGGGAACGTAGCCCGCCATCAGGCTGTCCTTGGGCAGGATCGTGCGGCCCGCAGTGGCGCCGGAGTCGCCCGTCTTGACCCAGTGCCAGGCATGCAGGATCTCGGGGCCGTGGTAGTAACGGGTCTCGGCCTGGATCAGAACGGTGCCTCCGAGGATCTCGGCCTTGAGCTCCTCCCATTTCCGGGCGCCGACGACGGCCACCCGGGCGATGTGGTCGGCGTGCTTCGAGAGAAACTGGATCTCCTGCCAGCGCGCTCTCCAATCCGCTCCCTCCATCGCCGAGAGGTCCGCGAGGATCCCGATGGGCCGCTTGTGACGCTCGGCGATCGCGAACTGGAGCTGCGGCAGGAAGGCGGCGACCTCTTCGGCCGTCACCCTGCCGCTCACCTTGAAGCCGAAGGCTTGCGCGCCGCTCTCCTTGAGCCGTTCGATCATGGTGTTCGAGTCTCCTTCCGGCGTCGCACCATATCGCAGGCGCCGCCTCTCACCTCTTCACCGCCGCTCCCGTCGGGAGCTGCGCGCGATGGTGCCGCGCGTGGACGGCGAGAAGCTTGAGAATCTCGGGCGCCGCGAGCCTGCCGAAATAGGCATGGGTCAGTCGCACGGGCCGCACGGCATGCTCTTCCTGGAGCCGGGCCGCGAACCGATCCGCCACGGCGCGCAACCTCTCCACGGCCACGGCCGGGGTCACCGCGGCGCCCCTGGGGCGGACCTCCCGGGGCGCCGGGGCGCCCCTCGGGAATCGCCCGGCGAGAATCCGCGGAAGAACCGTCCAGCGCAGCGCCGCCCGCTTCCACCACGACAGCGCGAGGGCCAAACCCGCTCCGCCGTCGAGCTCGCGCAGCCCCACCTCGTAGGACAGGATCAGATGTTCGGCGATTTCCGCGGCGGACCACTTGCCGGGCTGACGGGGAGTCGTCCACGTCGCCAGATTCTGCGCCGCGATCACGAACACGACTTCGTCGATCGTCTCGCTGTGCAGCGCGGCCGCCTCCTCGATTCGGACACGTGGCATCAGGCCGCCCGCGATTCGCCGGCATGGGGCAGAGCTGCGGCGTGCTCGAGCTTGCGTCGCCGGTGCCGCGTCGCGCCGGGCCTCACGCGGCGGGCGCCGAGCCCTTGCTCTTGACCCGGGAGTAGATCCAGAGCAGCAGGAGGGCACCGAGCGTCGCGCCGATGAAGCCCGCACCCTGGCCCGGCTCGTACCACCCCACCAGCTTGCCGAGGAAGGATGCCACGAGCGAGCCTCCGATGCCGAGAAGGGTGGTCGTCACGAAACCCATGTTCTCCTTGCCGGGAAAGATGAACTTGGCCAGGATGCCCACCACGAATCCGACGATGATTACCCAGATCAGGCCCATCGATCCTCCTCCTGCGCAGCCGCTGCGCCGTCTCTTCCGAACGCCATCAGGGCGCTGCACCCATCGCCGCTTCGCCGCCCTCCGGCCCGTAGAACATCACCCACACGACGAGATCATCGGTGAAGGTCTCGAAGCGATGGTCCTCGAGCGCCGGCACGAAGAGCACGTCGCCGGGGCCGAACCGCTCGAGCCTCGAGCCGTTGCGGAACTCGCCGCGCCCCTGGACGATGAAGTACACCTCGTCGCGCGTGTGGGGCTTTTGCGGGTCCTTGCCGCGCGGCGCGTAAATCTCGATGTCGAGCGATCCGTGCTCGAGGACCGTCGCGAACCGCTCGCCCACCGGGCCGGGCAGTTTCTCCAGCGCCTCCGCCACGCTCACCCGCCTCTTTTCGAGAATCATGATCCCTCCCCTCGGAAAGAGCCTTCGACTCTACATCTGCTCGAGCGCGGAGCCCTGGGTCTCCCGGTTGAGCAGTATCCCCCCGGGCCGCCGCGACCGCCGAAATCCGAATCCCGCGTGCAAACCCCGGCTTCGCGCCGGCGAGCCATGGATCACACCTTCATTCTGCGTCGAGAAAGAGCTCGGCAATCGTCACCGTGCGCCGCGTGAAAGACTCGTCGCTGTTCACGATCATGGCAGCCACCAGGCGCTCGGCGGGATAGATGACGAGGTAGGCCGTTCCTCCCATCGCGCCGCCCGAGTGTGCGACGAGCCGCCGGCCGCGCGTATCGCGCCGCACGCCCCAGCCGAGGCCATAATCGGTGTCCTTGCCATCGCTCGTCTTCTGCGACGTCCAGAGAAGGTCGCGGGTCTTCGGCCGCAGGAGCCGGTCCTCGAGCAATGCGTTACCGAAGGCGACGAGATCCTCGGCCGTCGAGAGAAAGCCGCCGCCGGCCCACTTGTAACTGTTGTCCACGAACTCCGCGTTGACGATCTCGCCGGCCTCCGCCCGGGTGTAAGGGTGCGCGCGCTCCGGAATCAAGGGCGTCACGGCGTCGGGACAGGTGTGGCGCATGCCAGCCGGCCGAAAGACACGCTCTTCCATGAAGCGCAGAAACGGCTGACCGCTCGCCCCCTCGATGACCGCGGAGAGCAGGTTCCATCCGTAGGAGGAGTAAGAAAACTGGGTCCCCGGCTCGAAGAGCAGAGCATCCTTCTCGAAGATCGCGAGGCTCGCACGCACCGTGTCGTAGTGCGTCTTGAGCGTGAACTCATCCCCCTCGTAGTGCCGGATCCCGGCCAGGTGCCCGCCGAGCTGGCGCGAGGTGATCGGCCAGGCCTTCTTCGGAAAGTCCGGCACGTACCGCTGCACGGGGGCGTCGAGATCCAGCCGGCCCTCCTCGACGAGAAGCCCGAGTGCCGCCGATACGAGCGGCTTCGACACGCTGCCGATGCGCATCCGCGATGTCGACACGAGCGGGACGTCGAGCTCGAGGTCGGCACTTCCGAGCGCCACGCTCCACAGAAGGCGGCCGTCGCGTGCCACGGCCACCGAAGCCCCCGGCGCGAGAGTGCGCGCCATCTCCGCGTCGACGATGTCGCACGCCCGCGCGATCGCCCGTTCCAACGATCCCGTACGCGCGGACGCGACCGCGGCCGTTTGCGCCTGAACCACCTCCGTACTGGCGCCGACCACCAGGAGGACGGCCACAAGACCCGCGGCACGAACGCGGCGCCTCACTCCGGATGCGCCCGCGACCTCGGCCGACACGACCACGCGAAGAAAATGGTTGCACGCGAGCATCGCCACCTCCCCGTCAGATTTTCAGCCGCTTCTCGCAACGAGGATCCAGACCATCAGCAGAGTCAGGCAGATCGCGACGGTCACGTGCGGGCTGACGAAGGCTCCTGCCGTCGCGGCCAGATATCCGGGAACGCCCAGCCAATAACTGCGCGAGATCTCCCGGATTCTCTCCTCCGAAACGCTCGACCGTAGGAGTCGGCGCCCTGCGATGGCGGTCTGCCAAACGAGGTTGTAGGCTACCCCCGCAACGACAAACCACCCTGCGTAGGCCGCCGCGGCGACCGCCGCTCCCGGCTTTTCGTAGTAGTCCGCGAGCAAGGCCGTGGGGAAGGGGACGACCGTCACCACGAGAAGCAGAAGGCCGTTCGCATAGAGAAGGGGGGCGCTGACCTTCTTCACGAGACGGAAGATCGCATGGTGGTTTACCCACATGACGAGAATCGTGAAGAAGCTCGTGACGAGGGCGAGGTAGGAGGGCCACTGACTGAGAAGGGCGCCGACCAGCGACCCGCCCTGTCCGCCGTTTTCGAGATGAGGCACCTTGAGCTCGAGAACGAGCAGCGTGATCGCGATCGCGAAGACACCGTCGCTGAAGGCCTCGACCCGCCCGGTCTCCTTCTCGTCGGTCGGCGTGGTCACGGCCCGGACGCGGTCAGGGCTTCCCCGAGGGCGCGGGCGGCGGATCGGCCGACGCCTGGTCGGCCACGTAGACCCAGCGGCCCTTGATGCGCTTGGCGACCTCGATGAACCGCCCCTTCAGAACGGCGGGAGTCCCGCCGCCCTTGGCCTGCAAAGTCAGCGTGAAGTTTCCCCAGCCGACCGAGAAGCCCGCCGAAACCTCGTACCGGGCGTTCGAAAGAGCGACCTCCGCCACCGTGTTGTTCGCAAGAAGAGATGCGTACGCATCCCGAATGGCGTCGGAACCTCGCGCCTCCGGAGCGCCCGGCAACCACAGGACCGCGTCCGGCGCGTAGCACGCCACGATGGCGTCCAGATCGCCCGCCTTCACAGCCTTCGACCAGGCCGCGTCGACGTCCTGCGCTCCGCTGGCGGCAATCGCCGCCACCGGAGCCACTATCGCTGCCAACGCCGAGACCAACGCGACACGAAAGCCCCTCATGTCATCCTCCTCGGTGTGTTGACGCGGATTCTATGCCCGGAAGAAGGCAACGAAGCTCCGGACCGCTGAAGAGGAAGCCCTGTCGCTCGGAGAAGCGGACCGTGCGCTCCCATTGCGCGCCGGGAGGAGCGGTCACGTCGATACGCCGCCGGCCCTTCTCGCGCCCGAACGCCCTGGCGGCTTCGACGAGCCGCCGCTCGACCATCGGCAGCACGGCCTCGAAATCCGACGCCGCCGCCTGTGCGATCTCGACCGGTTCTTCAAGCTTTCGATCCCCCGCTTCGATGCTCCGCCTCACGGTTCGATCGCGACGTCCACCGGCACGGGCGCGAGCAGCCGCCGCAGATCCGCGGGAGCGATCTCGACGAGAAATCCTCGCCCGCCGCCGTTGATGAGCAGGCGGTCGAGGGAGAGGATGGACCGCTCCACGTAAACGGGTAGTTTCCGTCGCGTGCCGAAGGGACTCACGCCCCCCGGCACGCAGCCCGTGTGCTTCTCGACCGCGGACGGACTGGCTGGGGCGACCTCGCGCTCGCCGATCTGCCGCGCCAGTTGCTTCGTCGAAACCTCCCGGTCGCTGTGCATGAGGACGAGGAGGGGCTTCGCGGCGGACCCTCCGTCGCGCGCCTCCATGACGAGCGTCTTGACGACGTCGTGCTCGGAGACGCCGAGCGCCTCCGCAGAATGCCGCGTCCCGCCGCGCTCGACGTACCGATACACGCGGGGAATGAAATCCACGCCCGCTGCGCGGAGGGCGCGCACGGCGGGCGTGACGGGATGGTCCGGCCTCTTCAGGGCTTCCGCACGGGCCCATCCCGGCCCGAGCCTCCCGCGGTTTCGGCAGTTCTGGCCGGCGCGAGGCGTGGCCGGGCGAGGCGGATCGCCAGAGCGCATACGCACGCGGTCGCCGCCGCCCCCACGAGGGCCGCCCCAACACTCGCCTCGCCCCACCAGCGCGCGGCCGCGCCGGCAGTGGCCGTCAGAATCACCGCCCACGCGAGCATGAGCGATCGGGCCGAGCGGTGACGAAAGAAAAGAGCGGTCAATGCGGCCAGGCTCGTGATGCCGTTGGCGCCTTCCAGGACCGTCGACGACCTCTGGCCCGCGTTGATCGCATGGTCCCAGTCGGAAAGGGCGTTCCGGACTCCCATCACGCCGACGGCCAGCAGCAGGGTCATCACGAGAGCCGGCCCGAGCTTCCCCATGGCCCGCTATGCCAGCGATGGATAGAGACGGGCGACGGCGCCCTCCGGGTCCCGGATCACGGCGTAGCGCGAGTCCTCGCCCATGTTCTTCGGCCCGACCAGAACCTCGCCGCCGCGCGCCCTGCAAGCGACCTCGGAATCGCTCACCTGCTCACCTCCATCACAGCAACTTCACGTACCGCAGCGTCTCCGGTTTGTATCCGAGGTGCGCGTAGATCGCCCGCGCCCGGTCATTCGCATCGAACACGTTCAGGGTCAGGCGTCCGTAACCGCGCGACCTCGCCCAATCCTCCGCCGCCCCCATCAGGGCGGCGCCGGCGCCGCGGCCCTCCGCCGCCTCGGCGACCGCGAGAATCCCGACGTGACCGTGCTCTTCGCCGCGAAAGTAGTCGCAAGCCACCTCGAGGTAGATGAAACCGAGGGGTTGGCCCTCGTCCGAATCCGCGATGTAGAGCTCTGCCGCCGGCGGCGGCGCCTCGAACCAGGCTCTCAGGGTCCGCGATTCCCCCTCCACGATCTCCGCGGCGGGCCTCCAGGGCGGTGGGCCGAAAGACGCGAGGCGTTCCACCGTCGAGAGCACGAAAACGCGGTCCCGCGGACCGGCGGGCCTCACCGCGATCCCCGCCCTGGCGCCGCCATCCATGTGCGTGACTACCTCCTTGCGCCCGCGGCCGCGTCGAGGATCGTCCAGATGCGATCGAGCCACTCGCGGTGTTCGGGCTTCATCAGCACGGAGCGCAGGCAGGTCACCGAGTCGCCGTCTTTCGCGATGCCCGCGCCGTCGAGGTCGAAGAAGCGCTCCGGCAGCTCGGCGAGCGCCAGATGCAGCCCGCGCCGCGCCGACTCATTGAAGAGCCGCCGCACCTGCGCCGAGGCCTCGCTCGACCGTGGCGCCCGCATCATCCAGACGACGATGTCGAGCTCCGGCGCAAAGGCGGGCAGGAACCGCGCGTCGGCCGCGAGCCGGCGGTGGAGCTCGAGCGCCGCCGCACGCGAATCGGCCAGCCGTTGCGCGAACTCCCCGCCCCGCTCGAGGGGAAGCAGTCGCATCGTGGCCCAGAGCGCGACGGCGCTTGCCCCCGGCCGCGAGCATTCGAGGCTGATCTCGCCCAGATGAAGCTCCGTCGAGCTGAAGTACGTGTACGGCGAGTCGTGCTTGTAGAGCTGCCCGACCGAGGGGTCCCGGAAGAGAACGCAGCCGCAGCCGTACGGCTGAAGCCCGTGCTTGTGCGGGTCGACGACGATCGAGTCCGCCTCGCCGACGCGTTCGAACGACCGGCGTGCGCCCTCGTCCAGATTGGCCGCCAGACCGAAATACCCGCCGTACGCCGCGTCGACATGCAGACGAAAGCCGTAACGCTCGCGCAGGGCCAGGATCTCCGGCAGCGGATCGACCGAGCCCGTCGCAGTCGTGCCGAGGGTGGCGACGACCGTTCCCACGCCTCCCCGCTCCAGCCGCTGCGCGAGGGCGCCGGCATCGAGGCGCCCGCGTCGATCGCACCGGATTTCCTCGACCGGCAGGCCCAGAACCCCGCCGATGCGGCCGTGCGTGTAGTGCGCCTGCGACGACGCGACGACTGTTGCGCCGGGCCTGAGTCGACCGGCCACCCACAACGCCTCCAGGTTGGCCATCGTGCCGCCGCCGCACAGGTGGCCGAGGTGCGTCTCCCAGCCGAACATGCGCGCGATCCCGGCGACCGCCTCACGCTCCATCGCGGAGCTCGCACGGCCGCCGTCGAGAGCGTGGTTGTTCGGGTTGACCCACGTCGCGAGCGCATAGGCGAGGCGCGCGACCTCGTGGGGCGGCTTCATCATCTGCCCCGCGTACAGGGGGTGGAAATAGGGATAGTTGTCTTGCAACCGGCGGGCTGCCTCGAGAAGAACCTCGCGCGTGGCAGCGTCCGGTGTCGTCGGGTTCACGACCGCGGGGAGGGCGGCAAATCCCTCCCCGAGCCGCTCGAGCGCGGCCCGCAGGACGTCGAGCGAACCGGCACCGAGCTCGAAGCGTGCGTGCTCGGTCATCGGCGCAGCCAGTGCGTGGCCACGCACACCGCCTGCCAGAGAAGACCGAGCAACACGACCCCGAGGAGCGTCGCCTTCGAGAAGACGCTGTGACCCTTCACGAGCGGCGCGCCGCAGGCGGCGCACGTCTGCACCACCTGCAGCGCGTTGTCGACGCCGCAGCTCCAGCACTTCACGATCGATGACGCTCTTTCATCCCGACGAGCAAAACGACGAGGGATCCCCGCATCAATCGAACTCCCGGCGCGGCGGCGACTGTTGCGCCCCGACGCGGCCTGCGGCGATGTCCGCCTGGAAGTAGTTCTCGCCCTTCAGCGGCGCCCCGGAAATCCCGCGCAGCATCGCGATCTGTCCCACGTGGGTCAGCGCATCGGCTACCGGGCCCTGGAAGAGCCTCTCCACCGAGCCATGGAGCGGCGCCTCGACGCCGAGCGCGCGGTCGAAGCGCTCGAGCGACTCGAAGAACCGGGTCACCTCCTGCTCCCACGGAAGCGGAACCGAGTCGTGCCAGGCTTGCTCGCCTCGGGCAATCGAGAGAGCCCAGTCGAGCAGGTCCCCGATGTGAGAGAGGATCTCGACAGGCGTGCGGGTCGTCGCGCTCGCTCGAAAGTCCGCGAAGCCGGCGGGAACGCCCCGCACCGCCTTGCCGCCGCGGTAGGCCAGCGTCGCAACCGCGTGCCGCAAAAAAACTCGACCCGGGTCGGCCATGGGCGCGCCTCCGACCAAATACTATCCGTCGGCCTTGTGCATCACGAAGTTGTTGCAGTAATCGGGGGCGTCCCAGAAACGTCCCGCCCCGCGGGCCTGGAAGACGGCCGGGTCGAAGTCGCGAACCGGGAGAAGCCGCGAACGACGCACGAAGTATCCCGCGTATCCGCGATCCTCGAGGTGGCGCAACACACGCGCCACACCGCCCGGCCCCGCGTGCCGCTCCTCCGACTCGACCACGAGTAACGGTCGGTGCCGCTGCAGGGTCTCCTCCGCCCCGCGCAGGACCGCCAGCTCGTGGCCTTCGACGTCTACCTTGATCGCAGCGATCCGGGCGGCCTCGCCCCGGAAGTAGTCGTCGAGCGAAGTCGTGGGCACGTCGACATCGCGGCAGGCCGAGATCGCCAGAATGGACGACTCGAACGAAGCGCCGGCGGACCCGATGCCCGCGGGCACGTGGAGCGTGAGACTCCCGGTCCTTTCCGAGACGCCCAGGGTCTCCACGACCACGTTTCTCAGTCGGGCGGCGCGGCACGAACGTCGCATGTAGTCCGCAAGAGCCGGCTGCGGCTCGAAGGCCACGACCTTGCCGGGCCCGACCCCGAGCGAAAGCGACAGCAGGAAGCTCCCCTTGTTCGCGCCGACATCGACAGCGATGTCTCCCGGCCGGATCGCCGCGAGCAGGGCCCCGATCTCCTTCCGGTGGTACAGCCATCGCGCCCGCAGACCGCGATGGAGAAATCGGACCAGCATGACTCAGCGCGCCGGCGGCTCCGCGGCGGCGCTGCGCGCCACCCACCGCTTGAGGGCCTCGAGGTCCTCGGCCGTCAGCCGCGCCTCGGGGTGAACAGCCATATAGAACCAGGGCGGCATCTTGCCCTGGTCGAGCTGCTCCGGTATCTCCTTCCACTTGCGCGCCCGTCGCTTCTCGTTGTTGCTGCCCCACGTCGAGAAGTCCACCTCGCGCCGCCCCTCTCGCACGTCGCGCTCGAGCAGCCACGAGACCGGAGCCACGTGCCCGTACCAGGGCCAGCGCGTCTCGTTCGAGTGGCAGTCGTAGCATGCGCGCCGCAGGATCGCCCGCACCGCCGGCGGAGCCGCCACCTCTCCCTCGACGGGCGGATTCGCCCGATCGACGGGCACGAGCTGAATCAACCCGAAGCCGGCGAGCAGCGCAACCAGAGCCGCGCGCAGTTTCTTTCGGTTCACGAGGCTGTCGCCCCGACGAGCATCTGTCCCGCGATTTCCTTCAGAAGTTTGGCACAGACCATCGCCGTCATCCCCGAGAGGTCCATGCGCGGATTGAGCTCGACGATGTCTGCGCCGACGATCGGCGCCCTCACGCGCCGGATGACGTCCAGCGCCTGGCGCGTCGAGAGTCCCCCGGCTCGCGGTGGGACACGCCCGGCGCGAAAGCCGGGTCCAGGCCGTCCATGTCGAAGCTGATGTACACCGGCGAGTCGAACTCGAACGCCAGGTCCTCGCGGAAATGCCGCATGTCGATCGACTCGACGCCGAAGCGGGCGATCTGCTCGCGCTGGTGTGTGTTGACGGTGCGGACGCCGACCTGGACGAGGCGCTGAACCAGCTTCTCCTCCATGATCCGCGCGAACGGGCAGGCATGGGACATGCGATTGCCCTCGAACTCGTCGTAGATGTCGGGGTGAGCGTCGAAGTGCAGGATCGAAAGGCGCGGGTAGCGGCGCGCGAATGCCCGCAGGATCGGGAACGTGATCGCATGGTCGCCGCCGAGAGAGATCGGCGCGAGGCCCCGGCCGAGCAGGTGCTCGATCGCCTTCTCGATCACCTCCGGCATGTCCACGCCCGGCCCGGGCCCGATGTCGCCCGCGTCGAAGAAACTCCCGGCCGTCAGCTCCACACCACCCTCGCTCCACGAGTTCGAGGATTCCGAGGCGAAGGCCTGGCGGATCACGGGCGGCGCCTCGGCGGACCCCTTCAGGAACGACGAGTTCTCGTCCCAGCGGAATCCCACCAGGGCGAGCCCCGGCGTGCGCTCAACGCTCATCGATTCGTCGTTCCATGCGGATGACCGGGAGACCCAGGCCGTCCGGCATCGGCACCTCGAACCGCTCGAGAGCGGAAAAGCCGAAGGCCTCGTACAGCGGCACCCCCGGCAGCGTCGCCGCGAGCTCGAGGCGGCGAAACCCGGCCTCCCGGGCCGCCTCGACGCAGGCGTTCAGGATTCGCGATCCGATGCCGCGCCGTGCAAATGCCGGATGTACGAAGAATGCGCGGATGCGGCCGGCCTCCGTCGCGGGATCCAGGAGAGGATCCGCCTCCGTCCGCATCTGGTCCCCGCCGTAGCTCCTCCGGCGCCGGCTCCACCCGCCGCACCCGACGAGCGTCCCGTCCTCCTCCTCCGCCACGAAGTACGTTCCATCCTCGATCAGCTGGCTGTCCGGGCCGAAGACGAAGCGGATCGCGCTCTCGGTCTCCTGCGGAGAATAGAAGCCCCGCGAGAGCTCGCGCGCCGACAATGGAATCAGTTCCCGCAGGGCCGCCGCGTCGGCGGCCGTCGCCAGCCGTATGCGCATCATCAATCACCCGGGATCATCTTCTCATTCCGGCCGGATGTGCTCGCGCAGGCAGCGCGACATTTCCGGTGCGGTGCAATGCCCGCAGCGGGGCAGCAACAACGCCTCGTACTCGAGGCGTTGGTCGCCGAGGACCAGGAAATGCGGCACGGAAAGAACGGGACCGTTTCTAGAGCGGAGTCACCGCCTTGAGGCCGAGCTCCTCGACGGCGATCTCGCGCATGCGGAACTTCTGGATCTTGCCGGTGACGGTCATCGGAAAGGCGTCGACGAGCTTCCAGTAGCGGGGGATCTTGTAGGTCGCGATCCTCCCTTCGCACATCTCGCGAAGGCGCTCTTCGGTGATCGCTGCGCCCTCCCGAAGCTTGACCCAGGCCATGACCTCCTCGCCGTACTTCTCGCTCGGGACGCCGATCACCTGCGCGTCGCTGACCTCCGCGATCGTGTGCAGGAACTCCTCGATCTCGCGCGGGTAGACGTTCTCGCCTCCCCGGATGATCATGTCCTTGAGGCGTCCCACGATCCGGACGTAGCCCTCCTCGTCCATCGTCGCGAGGTCTCCCGAGTGCATCCATCCCGTCTGGTCGATCGCCCGCCGCGTCGCCGGCTCGTCGTTCCAGTACCCGAGCATCACGCTGTAGCCGCGCGTGCACTGCTCGCCGGGCACCCCGCGTGGCACGATGGCTCCGGTCTCGGGGTCGACGATCTTCACCTCGACGTGGGGATGCACGCGGCCGACCGTTTCCACCTGCTTGGGAATCGGGTCGTCCACCGCGGTCTGCGTCGAGATCGGCGATGTCTCCGTCATTCCGCAGCCGATCGTCACCTCGCCCATGTGCATCTTCGTCCGCACCTGCTTCATCACCTCGACCGGGCAGGGCGCCCCCGCCATGATCCCCGTTCGCAGCGTCGAGAGGTCGAACTCGCGGAATCGCGGGTGCGCGAGCTCTCCGATGAACATCGTCGGCACGCCGTAGAGCGAGGTGCAGCGTTCCTGCTCCACGGCCTCGAGAACCGCCAGCGGGTCGTAGAACTCTCCGGGCACGACGATGCAGGCCCCGTGCGCCGTGCAGGCGAGGTTGCCGAGCACCATGCCGAAGCAGTGGTAGAAGGGCACCGGCACGCACACCCGGTCCTCCTCGGTCAGATTCTGGGCGGCGCCGGAGAAGTAGGCGTTGTTGAGGATGTTGTGATGCGAAAGTGTGGCGCCCTTGGGAAATCCTGTCGTGCCCGAGGTGTACTGAATGTTGATCGGGTCGTCGAACTGGAGCTCGGCCTCCCTGCGGACGAGGTCCCCTTCGGAAACGCCGCGGCCGTCCGCGAGCAGTGCCTCCCAGGCGCTCTCGAGAACGAGAGTTGCGGAGAGCTCCGGGCAGCGATCGCGCACGGAAGCGAGGATCTCCACATAGTCGGATTGGCGAAAGGCGCGCGCGAGGATCAAGAGGCTCACGCCCGCCCGCGTCAGGACGTATGCGAGCTCCTCCTTCTTGTAGGCGGGATTCACGTTGACGAGAATCGCGCCGATCCGCGCGCTCGCGTACTGGACGATGACCCACTCGTGGCGATTCGGTGCCCAGATTCCGACGCGATCGCCCTTGCGGACGCCGCGCGCCAGCAGGCCCCGCGCCGCGAGATCCGCCTCTCTCCAGAGCTGCCGGTAGGTGGCGCGGTATCCCTGGTGGCGCACGACGAGCGCCTCGCGGTGCCCGCATCGCTCGACCGTGCGCCGCAGGTTCTCGCCGATCGTCTCGCCGAGCAGAGGCACCGCGCTCGTGCCGTGGGAGTACGAGGGCGTGGTCACCGGGCGGTCCTCACGCTGTTCACCGCCGGATCACCCCATCTCGAGCAGCTTGCGGCAAGCCTCCTCGGCATTCCGCGGCGCCCCAGTACGCCACGGCGTTGCCGCCGGGGCCCGCGTCCTCCATGTCCGGGTCGAGGCCGAGCTCGAAGCCGCCGACCTGGAAGCCGACGGAGTAGGGCTCGGCGAAGTACGGGGCGATTCCGAGGATGCCCGCGTACCCGGCCTTTGCCGCCTCGAGATCCGGCACCTTGTCGATGACGGTGCGCAGGCCCCGGATCATCGCGCCTTCCTCCTCAGTCGAGCGGGATCCGGCTCTTGTTGGCAGCCAGCCACTGATCGAAGGTCTCGAGGCGCGGGTTGAGCGAGCGGCTGACGGCAATGCTGCGGGCCCCGCAGACGTCGCGCTCGAAGTCGCGGAAGAACTGGAACATGTTGCCCAGATCCTCGGCACCCGGAAACCCGAAGCCGCGGTACGCCTCGGGAGTGACGGCGTTGTATCGCACCTCGGCCCCCAGGGCCTTCGAGAGCGCGGCCGCCATCTGGGCCCCGGTCAGGTGCTCGCCGGCGATGCCAACGGTCTTGTCCGCGTAATCGCGGCCCTTCTTGAAGATCCCGTGCGCGCACCGGCCGATGTCCTCGACGGACATCCCCGGCAGTTTACGGTCTCCCATCGGAAGCGTGAAGGCGAGCACGCCGTCGGGGCCCTTCTTCGGCCCCATTCCGAAGTGGATGAGATTGTCCCAGTAGAAGGAGGTCAGCAGACACGTCGTCGGCACCCCCGCGTCGCCGAAGAAGTGATCGGACTCCCCCTTCGCGTCGAGGTGCGGCACTTTGAATCGGCCCATGAGCGTGGGCATCCGGTCGTCGGAGAGCGGCACCCAGCGGCGGGTGTCCTCGAGCGTGGACCAGATCACGTGCCGAAGATTCGCGGCCCTTGCGGCCGCGGCCATCGCGCGGGCCTGGGCCATCTCCTTGTCCGGCGAGAAGTGCTCCCAGAAATTGGTGACGCAGTAAGCGCCATGGGCGCCGGCAAACGCCTGTTCGAGGCTCTTCCCGTCGTCGAGGTCCGCGGCGACGACCTCGACGCCGAGCTCTGCGAGCTCCCTCGCCTTTTCGGAGTCGACCTTGCGCGTCAGCGCGCGCGCGGCGAAATCCCCGCTCGGGTCGGCGAGAATCGCGCGCACCAGCCCGCCTCCCTGGCCTCCGGTCGCTCCGACGACGGCGATGATCTTCTTTCCCGCCATTCCAGTCCTCCTCGTTGAAAGCAATGAAACGCGGCCGTCACGCCATTGCGCACAGGGCGGCCGCCCGCTTCCGGACCTCTCCAGACGAGCAACTCTTCGGAACCGGTCTTGCGTCAGCGGCCATGGCCGGGCGCCTCCTGTCCGCTCCCTGCGCCGTAGCGCGACGCGAGAACTCCCATGTGATGCCGCACGTGTCCAGCCATGACGAAGGCCTGGGCCCGGACCGTTATGGCGTGCCCGTTGGCAACTCCGCGCCTGGCCCATGCCGCGCCGGAGAGCCCGCGCAACATCCGGACGTGGCTTGCCCGCAGCGCGGCGAATTCGGCGAGAATGTCGGCGAGGTCGCGGCCGTCGTGGCCGGCGTTCTCCGCGTAGGCGTCCTCGTCGAATCCCGGAAGCGCCGCCGGATCGCCGCGCGCGATGCACATCGCCCGGTACCCGAACGTGCGCTCGACGTCGGCAACGTGCCCGACGAGCTGGCGGATGGTCCACTTGGCCGGCGCGTACCGGTAGAGGGAACGCTCCGGAGTGACCGAGCCGAGCGCCGCCTCGAGCTGCGCCGGCTGACGCTCGAGAACGACGAGAACGTCCTCCTCGCGGACGAGCGAAACGTATCGCTCGAATGGCGCCGCATATTCGTCCGCGGCAGGCCGGTCCACCTTCACCCGTTTCTCCTCCAGGATTTCGACCTCAGCGTGGCCACAGCCACCCGAAGGTCCCCGCCGTGAGAAGGGCATAGACGAGCCCGTCGAAGCTCGACTTGATCGTCGTCGCCCAGGCACGGCCGTACCAGATCGAGTTCTGCCACAGGGCGAGGACGTAGCCGGCGAAGGCGGTCGTGCCGACGACCTTGAAGACCGAGCGGTAGGTGGCTCCGGGACCGAGCGTGTGCCCGGCAAGGTACCCGGCGACGAGGCCGACCGCGACGAGATACGCGAACCACTGGCCGAGCCGCTTGCCCATCCCGAGCCCGCCTCCCCCAAAGACGGTCATCAGTGCGACCGGGCCGCGCTCGTACTTCGCCTTGAACTCGGGCGACTTCATCGCGTCGGGACTGCCGGCGCGCGGAATCATGTAGTCCCCCGGCGCGATGCCGAACCTGCGCAGCGCCTCCATGACCGCGTCCTCCGAGGGCACCTGGCGATAGTCCGAGCGATGGTACGGGAGCGCCATGTGGATGATGGAACTCGCGACGAACACGATGACGGCCGAGAGCAAAACCGGGACCCACAACCACGAGAGTGGAACCATGGTCACCTCCCCAGCAGCCCGTGACGGGCCGGTGTCGGGTGGAGCATACGACCCTTCCGGCTTCCCGGCAGCTCGACTTCTCCGCGGCCATCCCGCGCATTCGCGCGCCGTGGCACCCGACGGCGCGGCAGGGCGTCCTTCCAGCGCCACCACTTCAAGAGCTCCGGATCGTGGCGCCTGCGGCTCGCGTAGTACACCGCGCACCGGAACACGTAGAGCAGGCAGCGGTCCTGCCGCTCGCCACGCCGGGCGCACAACGCCTCGTACAGCACCTCGGGGTCGCGGCCGCGCAGACCGGCGATGCGACGGATCCCGAGATCTTCGAGATCCCGGGCAATGCTCGGCCCGACTCCCGGAATGGATTGAAGCTCTGCGCTCGCGCGATATGCCGACTTCGCCATCCGTGCCTCCTTCACCCCGAAGAACGCCCGCGCCGGAGAGGCCGGACCGCGACCACGAGATCCTGGTGATCAGGCCCGGGCAAGGCCTTCCACCGCCCCATGTACACGCCCGCCACGTCGAGACCCGCGGCGGCGAACTGACTGAAGAGCCAGTCGGGATCATAGGCCACCGCGCTCTCCGGAACCGACGGATCGTGGAGAAGACCGTGCTCCGTCGCCGCGCCGAACGTCGGATACGTCGCCAGGGTCGCCGCCGCCTCGCGCCCGCGCGCATCGAGCAGGTAGAACGACGCGAAGAGCCTTCCGTCGGGGGAGAGCGTCCGGGAGATTTCACGCAGGTAGTGCGCGGTGGCGGCCGACAACAGGTGGGTGAAGATCGAGGTCGCGATCGCCAGATCGAAGGATTCATCCGGCCAGGGAAACACGAAGTCCTCCGCGGCGACCGCCCCGTCCGGGTTGTAGAAGGAGGTCCGGACGTCGGCGTGCTGGAACCGGAAGCGCTTCGGGTCGAGGCCGAGGCTGCCCGCGCACCAGTCCACGTAGTCGCGAACGACGTCGAGCCCGACGTACGAGCCCTGCGGGCCGAGCTTCTCGGAGAGCGGCCAGGCCGTTCGCCCGAGGCCACAACCGACATCGAGCACCCGGTCCTGAGACCGCACCTTCGCCAGCCGCTCGACCAGCCCGACGGTGCGCCGGCCGATCTCCTCGAAGTCGCCGGTCCCGACGCCCCGCAGGAGCTCTTCAGGCGGAGCCGGCGGAATCCGCGTCATGCCTTGTCCTCCAGGCCAGACGGCGCGAGCCTCGCCAATCCGACCGCGAGGCGTGAGGGCTTGCGGTCGCGCATTTCCGCGCGCTCCTTGCGGGCGACGGCAGCCCGCACGACGTGCGCGCCGATCCAGCGGATGGGCTCCGGCGGAAATCCGGCGGCGGCTCGCCCGATCAGCGGGTAGCGGCTCCACGCGTCGTCGCGGCCGAGCGCGAGGCTCGCGAGGATCCTCCCGCCGAGAACGCTCGGTCCGACGCCGTTGCCGCTCCATCCGACGCCATACACGATGTGGTCGCGCCCGCCGAGCCTGCCGAGCAGCGGCAAGCTGTTCGGCGTGCGGTCGATCGGCCCGCTCCAATCGTGCGTGATCGGCACGCCCGCCAGGGCCGGATAGTAGAGACGCAGATCCCCGGCCACCGTCCGGGCGCGCCGCGCATTGCGGTCGAAGTCGGCGCCGATCGAGCCGCCGTACGCGATGCCCCAGCCTCCCTTGCCGAATGCCACACGCCCCTCGGTGGTCGCATGGTAGTAGTCCACCATCATCTGCGAGTCGGTGATGCATTCGCCTCCGGTCCACCCGAGGCGCGCGAGGATCTGCGGCGACGGCGCCGTCATCACCATGTCGCTCGTGATGGCGACGATGCCGCGCGAGAGCTCCCGGAGTCCCGCCGCCCACGCGTTCGTCGCGATGACCACTCGATCGGCCGTGACGCGTCCTGCCGGCGTCCGAATCCGGACGGGGGAGCCGCGGCCGAAGGACCGGACCACCGTGTTCTCGAAGATTCGCACCCCCGATTCGAGCGCGATCCGGCGCAGACCGCGCGCCAGCAAGGCCGGCTGCACGGTTCCGGCGCTCGCGTCGAGTACGCCGGCCCGATGCGCGGCGGACCCCGAGCGGCGCGCCACTTCCTCGGGCGGCAGCCTGCGGAAAGGCCCGACGCCGAGCCTCTCGCAGAGCCGGACTACGCTCTCCCAGGCGCCCATCTGCGCCCGCGATGTCGCCGTCCACAGCCAGCCCGCCCGGCGCAGGCGCGCATCGATCCCGTGTGACGCGCAGAAGGCGCCGATCTCCTCGATTGCCGCTTCCGAATCCCGCGCGATCCGCAGGGCATCGGCTTCGCCGCACAGCGCGACGAGCGAGGAGAGCTTTGGCCACCAGGAGAGCACGAACCCTCCGTTGCGGCCCGACGCTCCCCCGCCGCAGATGTCCTGCTCGAGCACCACGACGTCGCAGCCGGGCTCCTGCTCCTTGATCCGGATCGCCGTCCACAGGCCCACGTAGCCGCCACCGAGGATTGCGACATCGGCGCGCGTGTCTCCGGAGAGCGGCGCAGCGTCCGCTGCGTCGCCGGCGACCTCCTCGAGCCAAAAAGAGCGGTGCTTCGACGGCCTACCCGGCAAGAGACACCGCCTGCGCTCGGAGATGATGCTGCAGGAAGGCCAGGATCTGCCGGATCACCGCGCGGGACGCGTCGTCGTCCTGCAGGAGGTCGAAGGCGTGCGGCGCGCCGGGCAGGTTCGCGAACGTGATCGGCAGGTTGGAGCCGAGTGCCGCGCTGACGAAGGCATCGATCGTCTCGTTCAGGCGCGGCGTCTGGTCCCGGCCCGCTCGCGCCAGGAACAGGGGCACGTCCGGCGGGAGATCCTCGACGGTGCGGCCCGCGCACGGATTGACGAAGCCGAACGCTCTGGACATCGGCGCGATGATTTCCGCCCCATCCGGATCCAGCATGTATCCGTAGCAGAACGCTGCGCATTGGACCCTGGGGCCGCCCATCAGCATCGCGAGCGCGAGCGGCGAGTTGCCGGAGCTGGACCACAGGCCGATCCGCGCCGCGTCGATTCCCAGAGACCCGGCGTTCTCGTGAAGAAACTCGAGGAGCGCCTGAGCGTCGGCCACGGGCTCGCGATTTGCATAGGCGATCGCCACGATGCCCGAGGCCGCCAGCAGCTGCCCCCACGAGGACGTCGATCCCATCTCCTTGAACCTGCAGCCGACGTGCTTCTGGAACCCCGCGTCCGGGTATCCGGCGACGATGACGACGGCCGGCAGAGGTGCGAGCGCACTCCGATCGGGCGGAGCGTACAGATCCAGCGTGAGCATGCCGGCGTCGGTCTGGCGATACTCCAGATCGCGGCGCACCGCCACGGCCTCCATGCCGGGCAGGTGGAAGAGAACGCGCCGCGTCGCCATTTCGTGCTTCGCGGACCTCTCAGTCATGGCGCGTTCCTGGATCCCAGTGCTACGGCCGGCGCAGGGTGTCGACGGCAAAGAGCACGCGTTTCCCGTCGAGATCCTGGCTCTCCATGCGGGAGGTCCAGACGGCGGTCTTCTCGTCCCACGAGAACGTGTTGTAGAACGGCCCGTCCGGGTACTGGAACACGAACCCGATCGCATCCCCGTGGCGCTCCCCGTAGCCGATCGCGGAGAACTTGCCGCCGAACGTATCGCACCAGTGGATGACGTACTTCTTGTCCGCATGCATGTAGCCGATCAGCACGATTGCCTCGTACGCAGGCGGTTCGGCGACGTCCATCATGTGGAGCTCGAGAAACTGGTGGTTGAGCACCCATTCGGCCTTTACCCGGTTCTCGACCAGCTTGCCGCGGATCGCGCGCGTGAGCTTCCAATCGCCGGCGAGCTTCTCGATGAACGGATCCCGAAAGATGGTCTTCGGGCCGTCCGCGGGCTCTTCGCCGAAGGCGGCTCCCCCGGACGCGCCGGTCAAGGCGACGATCGCCAGCAACAAACTCCGAAGTAAGCGAGCTCGCATCCGTGTCGTTCCTTCCCGGCCCATCAGGCCTCCGCGACGGTTTCTTTGAGCGGCTTATCGGCCCGGATCCAGATCCACAGGACGGCCGCGATGATCGCGAAGAGCGAGCTCGTTGCCAGTGCCGCGCCCCATCCGAGCGTCTTGACCGTGAAGGGAACCAGCAGGGCTCCGATTACACCCACCACGCTTCCGCCCATGTTGAGGAGACCGCAGGCCGTCGACGCCCGCCTCCCGGCGACCGAGATGGTCGCGGCCCAATACGATGCGTCCGTGAACTGCTGGCACCCGAGGCACAGCGACAGCAAGACGACCGCCACATACGGGCTGTGGGCCCTCGCGGCTGCAGCGATGAGGCCCGCGGCCCCGATCATGCCAGCGATCGCCGGCACTCTGGCGCCCCAGCGAATGCCGAAGCGTCGGGTAATACGGTCGCTGGTAAGCCCGCCGAGGACGGCGGTGACCGTCCCGGTCAACCAAGGCGCCGCCGCGTAGAACCCGCCCTCGAGGATCTTGAAACCCCGGCTGTCCACCAGGTAGATGTAGAGCCAGTTAAAGAAGAAGAAGAAGACGTAGTTGTTGCAGAAGTAGCTCAGCGTGAGCAAGAGGACGTCGCGATCCTTCAGCACGAGCGTCCACGCGGCCCGATCCGTCTCGACCACCGCATGCGGCGGGCGGTCGGCGTTGATCAGCGCGAGCTCGTTCGAGTTGACGGCCGCGTGTTCGGCGGGAGAATCCCGCACATACCACCACCACACGCCCGCCAGGACGAAGGCCAGAGGCGCCGTAACAACGAATGACTGGCGCCACCCCACCCGTAGCATCAGCCAGGCGATGACAGGCCCACTGGCGGCATCGCCCAGAGTCAAGCCGACGTTCTGCAGCCCGCTCGGAAATGCCCATCCCCCGACCGGGAACCAGTTGCAGGTCGTTCTTCCTCCGGTCACCGGATAGAGCGGCGCCTGAGCGGCCCCCATCAGGAAGCGCAGCCCCATCAGGCTTCCGAGAATCATCGCGGGAGACGCCGCTGATCTCTTCGGCACCAGCGCGATCAGCAGATTGAGGATGCCCCATGCAATCAGAGCGAGGGTCATGGCTCGCCGCGCGCCCATGCGATCACCGAACACTCCGCCCGGGACCTGGAAGATCGCATACCCCCAGACAAATGCCGCCAGCACGAATCCGAGCTGCATCTGGGAAAGACCGAGGTCCGACATCATCTTCTCGCCGGCGACGGACATGTTCGCGCGCAGCAGGTACGCCACGAAGCCGACGAAGACCAGGAGCACCAGGATTCTCCAGCGTACGGAGGTCGCCTGTAAGGTCACATGGTCTCCGCAATCGAGAGAGCGCGGCCCCATCGACGCAGCCGACACCTCTTCGATGCACTCCCGTCGGACGGCACTGTGTTGCGCGGATTCTTACACAGCGGCCGGCGCGCGCCTCAACCGTCGTCGCGACGCTCAGTGCGCGGCGTTCCCAGCAGATTAGCCTGGATCCCGTCTCCGTAGTCCGGGCGGATGACGAAGACGCCGAAACACAGTGGCCGCAGGATTCAGACCCATACTTCTCCGAACAGGCGCGTGAAGTTTCCGCCGAGGACCTTCTCGATGCGGGAACTGGAATGCCCGCGCTTTGCCAGCATTGCCGCGAGCGTCTCGAACCGCCGCGGGGTGTTCAGCTCGGCCGCGAAGAGGTAGGCGTCCGGATCCTCTCCCGGGGCGCCGATCCCAGCCTGCTTGCGCGCTTTCGTCATGGCCGTGAACATCTCGATGAACGCGGGCGTCAGCTCGACGGCGGAGATCGAACCGTCGGTCCCGATGCCCACGTGGTCTTCGCCGGCGACCGCGATCGCATGCTCGAGGTGGCGAATGACGTCCTCGGCCGCGGGCTGACCCTTGGGCCGCAGGTACGGCATCACGTAGATCCCGACCACGCCGCCCTTTTCGGCCACCGCGCGCAGCTGCTCATCGGTCTTGTTGCGCGGGTGGTCGTGGATGGCGGCACAGCCGGTGTGCGTGTAGGCAACCGGCTTCGACGAATGCGCCAGGGCCTGCGCCGTGGTGCGGCGCCCACAGTGCGACAGGTCCACGAGGATGCCGAGCGTGTTCATGCGTTCCACGGCCGAGATGCCGAGACGCGAGAGTCCCGCATCGGCCGGCTCGAGGCAGCCGTCGCCGATCAGGTTGCGCACGTTGTAGGTGGGCTGGATGATCAATACGCCGAGGCCGCGCAGAGTGTCGAGCAGCGAGAGATCGAGCTGAAAAGCGACACCGTCCTGTAGACCGAAGATCAGACCGAGCCGCCGCGTCTCCTTCGCGAGGGTCAGGTCCTTCCGGCTCCGGACCTGCACGAGCGCCTCCGGATGAGCGTCGATCTCGCGCTGCCAGCGGGCGGTGTCGCGGACGATCGCCTCGAGGGCGGCGGCCTCGGGCCGGTTGCCCACGGAACCGACGGTCATGTTCACTCCCGTCAGGCCCGAGGCGCGGACGTCTAGCACCCCTCGCACCGAGAGCGGAGCGCCATCGCCCGTGGTGTAGTCGCCGGGGCCGCCGCACCCGTCGATGACGATCCACGAGTCGTAGGGGTCGCTCCGCGCCGCGCCCTGGGCGCCTGCCCTCCGGAGCCCGAACAGGCCGCCCACCCCGGCAAGTGCGCCGAGTCGCGCGAGCTCACGCCGCGTCAATCGCATGGTTTCTCCCCTGCCGCCTCGACGCTCCCGGGCCGTGTCGACGGCACGCTACGTAACGAGTCGCAATCTATTCCGGGGTAAGCGGCTCATTGGATATCACGTTCCTGCCGGTGCTCGCGCCCCGTTCACCGGACCTGCGTCGGCGAGCCGCGCCACCCGGTATGCGTACCAATGGAAGCCGACCAGCGCTGCCACGGCGAAGGCGCCCAAGATCCAGGCCTGAGGCACACGGCCGCTCATCGCGGAGGCGCGACATCGTTCCAGATGTCGATCACGCACTTCCAGCCGCCGTCCTTCGCCCGCCGCCAGACCGTCACCGCCTTCCCGTCCACCGTTTCGGGGCTGCCGTCCGACGTACGGAAACTGACGCGGTTGGTCCCGGTCGTGTAGGCGAGGTCGCCACTCTCGGACACCGTAACTGTCGCCGTCTTCCAGGAAATGCTGAATCCGGGTGTCTGAAAGCTCTTCACGACGAACTCCCGGATGGCCGCCCTGCCGGCCACGGGAGGGCTCCCCGGCGGGAAGACGATCGCGTCGTCCGACCAGAACGACACCACCCGGTCGACGTCGCGACTCTGCGCCGCCTGCGACCACTCCGCGTCGAGACGAAGAATCCGGGACTGCACGTCGGCCTGGCTGCCGGCCGACGCACAGCCCGCGCACGCGAGCAGCACTCCAACCCTCGTCACAGAGACGAACCGGTTCATCCAACCTCCCCCGGACACGGCGTCAGAGCGCTTGTCCGAAGCCGAGAACATGTCCGTCGCGATCCCGGACCGCGAACTCCCGCATCCTGTAGCTTTCCTGAAGAAGAGGTCCGTAGACGACCGGCGCACCCGCTGCTGCGAGCTCGGCATGCAGCGCCTCAACATCGTCCACCCAGAAGAAGGCATCCCACGTGCCGCCCTGCTCCTCGCTCGGCCGGATCCGCTCCGGCGCCGAAACCCGGCGCAACATGATCGCGAGGCCGTCCCGGCTGCAGATTGCGAACTGGGGCGGCGTTCCGGCGAGGTACTCCGTCGTGAACCCCAGGACACGCCCGTAGTACGTCGCCGAGGCCTCCACATCCGCCACAGGAAAATACGGAGCGCTACGAAGCAACTGCCCGCGAGCTGTGTTGGCCATGCATTCCCTCCGCAACGGTTCGCGGGCGGACCGGCGTTTGCGTCCGACAGCCTGCCGACCGTTTCGCCGGGTCCGTACCGACCGGTCGGAGCCCCGGCGACGCCCTGCCCCGATCGATGGCGCAGACCCCGAGGTCGGCCACAAGGCCCCGATCCGCCGTCATGGCTTGCCCGATCGCATCGCGTAAATCCTGCCGCCGGCCCAGCACTCCGGAATCGCCAGAACCGCGAGCGCGATGGGGTACCACCGCGGCCCGAGGCCGAGGTTCCACGTCGCCACCACGCCCACGAGCCCCAGGGCCGTGCCGAGGCAGCCGAGAATCATCGCGTGCACCATGGGCTTTTCCGGCGCGAGCCGGGCCGTGAGCCAGGCGCCGCCCACCGTGATGGCGATGCGATAGGAGGTCGCAAGCAGCGCGAGCGCGTCATCGATCGGCTGGTCCATGGGCGGGAAGACACCAGCGACGTGCAGGAGGAGGTCGACGAGCGTCGAACCGATGATGATGACGAGCACGCCGGCGAGAACCGCCCAGAAGGATTTCTTCTTCACGATTTGCTCGGCCCGATCATGCCACCTCTCCCGCGAGCCTGGCCAGCCCCGCCGCCCGGGTAGGGCCGGGACCGAGCGCGCTACCGGAAGTACTTCTTCAGCAGGTCCCAATAGTTTGCGCTCCAACCCTGCGCGAGGTGATCGCGCAACTCCTCTGGAAAGCCCGTCTGATCGAACACCAGGCGCGTTCCGGAGCCCTGCGCCTCGAGCTCGAACCGCGCGATGGAGTAGATCCCGTCGGGCCACGTCACGACGCGCCAGGCCTGAACGATGCGCTGGCCCGGCACCAGTTCCACGTTCCTGCCGACGACGTGGCCGCCAAACAATGAAAATGCGCCGCCGGCCTCGCGGCGGATTTCGGCAGGCCTGCCGGAAAATGCAGTGAACTGCATCGAATCGAGCAGCGCCTCGTACAGTCGCCGGGGGCTCACCGCGAAATCGACTTCCTGGTGAATGGTGATTCCGTCCCGCGAAGCTGCCGCTATCGGGTGTTCGGGCGGAGCCTGCTCGGCCATCCCTCCCCGAGCGGACCCGACGGCCGCAAGGACGACCGCCAGCGCGGACATCGCGTGTCTCCTCATGGGCTCCTCCTCATGCCGACGCAACGTCGTCAGGCGTCGCTGCGATCCAACCACGCATCGCCGGGCTCGCGGCCCGGGCCCGCCGCTCGCATCGCGAAACACAGGCGAACACCGGCAACCAGCAACGCCGTGATCACGACGATCGTGAAGGCCAGGCGTCTTCCGTACCAGAGCCCGACGAACCACTCGCGAAGCTCGGCCGCCAGCACATTGGCCTTGCCGCCGTACAGCTCGAGATCGTGACGGTATTTCTTCGTCTCGAGCGGGTCATAGCCGAGGGGATTGTCGGGCCGAGCGACGTCGACGAGGTATACCGCAACGGCAGAAAGTAACCCCACGGACAGGATCGCCCGCGTGATGCGCTTGAGCCACCGCGCCTCGGAGCGGGTCAGAGCGTCCATGATGGACCGCATCTCGGTCCGGGAGACGCTCCGGCTCGGCCGGCGGGCCGGCCGCATCGGGTTACTCCCCGTCATGGCTCGTACGTTCCCCGCTGAAGACCATAGAAGAACTCCACGATGCCCGATTCCAGGGAGTACTCCGCTCCCGCGACGACGAGGTCTCCCGCCTGGAGGTGCTCCTCGAGAACGGCCGAACCGTGCCGAAGATGGTTGACCGACGCGCGGACGTTCGCCCGAACCGCCTCCGACACGAGAGCGGCGGGATCGTGCCTCAGCTCGGTCGCGAGCAACGACTCGACCGACGGTCGCACGCGATCGACGATGGAAAGCAGATTGCGGGAGGGGCGCTCCCGCGGCCCGCCGAGCTCCTCCAGCGTGGCGAGAATCGCGCCGCATCGCGAGTGCCCAAGGACCACAACGAGGGGTACCCGAAAACGCTCGACTGCGAACTCGACGCTGCCGATCTGCGACGGGGCCACGATGTTGCCGGCGACGCGGATGACGAACAGGTCGCCCAGCCCCTGATCGAAGACGATCTCCGCCGGAACACGGGAGTCCGAGCAGCCGAGCACGACCGCGAATGGCTCCTGCGCGAGGGCGACTTCGCTGCGACGCAACGGGTTGGCGACGAAGCCGCTCCCCGCAAGGCCCGCAACGAACCGGCGGTTGCCCTCCTGCAGGCGATCGAGCCCTTGTTCGGCGGAAATCATTGCGCGGCGGCCGGCGCCGCTTCGGAGCCGTGCCTCACCGGGTTCGCGACACGTCGGTGCTCGCGCACTTCAGAACGCGCTCTTGCCCTCGGCCGTGCACTCGGCGCGCCCGAGGATCGAGAGGTAGGTCCGCCATGGCCCCACGGCCGTCGTGTACCGGCGTGCCATGACGCGAACCACCTGACCGATGTGATCCAGATCGTGCGCCACCCATGTCGCGAGGTGTTGAACGAGGGTGACAGCGCCGAAGTCCGGATGGCTGCCCCGCCTCGCCAGGTCGGCATCCGTCAGACCGAGCACGACCAGGCGATCGAGGCTCTCGGCCCTCAGACGACCGAATGTATCGAGAAGCTCGGTGAGCGAGCGGCCCCTGGAGGTGGCGAACATCGCCTCGCGATCAAAAGGCGGAAAGGCAACGGCGTCGCCGTGGCGGAGCAGGTGCTCGACGCGCGGAATCCAGTCGGTGCGTTCGCCGTGGATCAGGTGCCCGACGACATCGAACGGGCTCCAGGTGCCCGGGCCCTCGGCGGCTTCGATCCAGGGGCCGGGAAGATCCAAAAGCAGCGCGCGCAGAACCGCGGGCGTGCGCCGCAGGACCGGCAGGGCCTCGTCAAACCGAAAGTCCACGGCCCTCCTCCGAACGGCTGATCAACATGATCCTTCCGCCCGACGCCCGGGTCAGCCTCACGCTCCGGATTCTGTCGGCAGATTCCGGGCCAGCCAGCCGCTGATTCCCGCCGACATGACCAGGACGTTGGCGTAGCCCATCGCCCTGGCTCGACGGGCGGCGTTGGGCGCCTTCCGACACATCGGATTGGAGCAATAGAAGACGAGGGCGGCGTTCTTGTCCGGCGGGAGTTCACTTTCCGTGTAGCCGATCGGGTCGAGATTGCTCGCCCCGGGTATGCGGGCGCTCATCCAGCTGCTTCGCGCGTTGACGTCGATGACCGTCACGGGCTCGGAGGCCTGAACCCGCCGATGCAGCTTCTCGGGCGAGATCGTTTTGAGCCCCATCAGTCGTGCAAACATGCTTCCTGCTCCTACGAATCGACGGTGGATCCCTCGCACGCCTTGCGGCCGCCCTGCGGGCGCAACAGGACCACCCAGGCAGCCGCGCCCGTGATCGGAATGAGCGTGGCGGCGATCTTCGGCTCGCGAAGCGTTGCGATCACGGCCGCAAGCAGGAACCCGCCCGCGAGGATCAATGAAGCCGCAGATGGGCCGGATGAGGATCCCTGCAGACGGGACCGCAACATATCCGCGCCCACGACCGCAAGTGCCAGGAGCAGCTGGCCGGCCACTACCAGCCATCCGGAGTTGGTGGCCCGCGGCGCAATCAGCGTCGCAACGATGATCCCGGCACCCACGACCAGGCTGGGGCCGACGTCAACCCAATGCTTTCGTGTCATGCCGCCGTCTCCTCCGATCGAATTGCGCCTGTAAGCCGGAGCAATCATATGAGACTCCCGCCGGGCCGGGGACTTGCTGCGCACGGACCGGCCCCGCGGGGGGCTCCCGATCGCTATCCGCGCTCGGGGATCTGCGCAACGTGGTGCTTCAGGTGCTCGACGTAGTCGCGCATGAAGTACTCGAGGGTCGCGGGCTGGTCCTGCGGGATGGCCCGCCACGCGACCTCGTGAAGATTGTGACGGACCCGAGGCAGCCGCCGAACGGAGTCCGGAGCCGCCTCGACGACTCGCGCAAGCTGAAGGTTGAAGAGCCGCCACAGCTCGACGAGGTCGGGCCAGGGGGCGTCCTGATAGCGCTGGGCCGTCACCCATTTCTCCTGCTCGTATCCCGGACAGACGAGATCATCGGTGAATTGCGCCCGGACGAATCGCTGATGGTTGTTGGAGGCGGAGTCGATCAGGTGGCCGATGACTTCCTTCGGAGACCACTTGCCTGGAGCCGGCCTCGTGTTCGCCTCCGCGTCCGAAAGGGCGAGCAGACGTGGTGTGACCGCTGCGACGACCTCACGAAGCTCCGCCTCGACTGTGCTCACCCCCGCGCTCGCTCTTCCCACTTCGGCATGTCGACCCCCTTCACGATGAGCCACAGACAGAGCCCCCATTCGGCCGGAACGGCCGGCAGCAGGATCCAGGGGAAGAGGGTGGCGGCGAATTCCGGGGCCAGGATCTGCGCAAAGCTGTTGATCAGGTAGCCCAGACCCGCGACCACCAGCAGAACACCGATGCTTCTGGGTAGGTAGCCGGATCTGGAGATCAGATACCCGAGCAGGACGCAGCTGAAGCCGAAAAATATCAAGCTGATGCCGTACCCTTGACCATGCAGCCTGAGCGCCAGGAGCGCCAGGACGTTCACCTGTCGCGGGTCGAAGGCCTTCAGATAAGCGGCGCCCCCCAGCACCACCACGGCCGCGAGCTGAAAGAGCCGGAAGACCCCGTTGACGCTGGCGTACGCCAGCCTCAGGAACGCCGCGAGCAGGGAGAGGTTGGGGTCGACCGGCTTGAGCAATACATACAGGATCATCGCCACTGCGACGTCGGATACCAGCACGAGCGCGTCGCCCGCCACGCTCAAGCGGAACAGCGTCTCGGATTCCCGGATGCTCCGGGCGGTAGCGGCGGGGTCGCCCCGCACGATGAGCCTCTCGCGGACGAAAACCTCGCCGAAGAGGGCGACCACGATGATGAACAGGTAGAGCAGCCCGCCCACCCGCGCGTACGTCTGCGGTGAAGCGTCACGCGCGCGAATTGCCATTTCTGTTCCTCCGGCGAGTCGGCGTCTGCGTTGCCCGTAGCCTAAAGTCCGAGAAAGAAGACGGGTGCAAGGGCCGCGAGCGCGGCGCCGCCTTGCAGCGCCAGCACCATCACGGCCTCTTTCGGCGCCCGCGGCAGCCACTTGACCGCGAAGAACGCCACGATCGGTATCTGTCCGGCCATGAGGAGCTGCCAGAGGTGGGCAGCGGCCCCCTCATCGGTTTCGCGGGCAACGCCGAACCTGGCGACGTGAAAAAGCACCGTGGCGAGGGCGGCGAGCGACATGGTCGGCGGGAGAAAGGCGCTCGGCTTCCGGAATGTGGAAATGCTCACAGGGCAGCCTCCAAAGTGGAAGTCGAGTTCCGTGTCACCGTCATGCCCGCTCCGCCGCAGACGGGCTCTTCAGTTCGACGAGAATCGGGGGCGATGGGGCACATCTCCTCATTCTGCAGGCGCTCGACGACGCCTACCGCCCTGTCGCCATTCGGGAGCCGCCTCTCGCACCCAGGTGTTACCATGCGCGCCGCCCCCGCAACGGGATCCAGGAGAATATCGATGCGAAACGCGATCCTGGCGACGACGATGGCCCTGTCACTCGCGGCCGGAAGACCTCCTGCGGCGACCCGGAAGACTCCCCCTGCGGATGTTGGACCGGGGCGCATCGCCTGGTTCGACATCACCACGACCGACCTCCCGCAGTCGAAGGAATTCTACGGCAAGCTCTTCGACTGGCGATTCACCCCGGTTCAGGGCACGGATCAGGCGGTCGAGATCGTCGCTGGCGGCGCCTCTATCGGGACCATACGCGTTGCGGAGGGCAAGATCAGCCCGTTCAACGGCGTCGTTTACGTCCAGGTGAACGACCTCGAGGCCAGCTGCAGGACGGTCGGCCAGCTGGGAGGAACCGTCGCGCCCGGATTCCCCTTCAATCTGCCCGACGGCACCGGCGCGATTGCCGTGGCCCTGGATCCGGCCGGTCACCCGATCGGGCTGTACTCGAGGACTCCGCTGCCTCCCGCGCCACCCCCGACCCGGTGAGGACGCCGGCACGTTCCCGCCCGCTACGCGACCTTTCTCCAGGCCTGGGGCCGGGTCTCGCGAGCGCAGCGGCCGGGACGAGTCAATTCAGAGTGAGGCCCAGGAACCTCGCCCCCGAAACCGGGTTGAGGCGATACGGGGCGACTTCCTCGAACCCCAGCCGGTTGTAGAGGCGCTGCGCCTGGTCCATGACCGGCAGCGTGTCCAGGAGGATCCGCCGGTAGCCGGCCTTCCGAGCCCAGGCGATGATGCCCTCCACCAGCGCTCGGCCGCAGCCGTATCCCCGAAACGCGTCCCTGACGAAGAGCCGCTTCATCTCGCAGACGTCCGCGTGCCACCGATGCGCCGCGACGCATCCCGCAATCTTTCCATCGACTCGTGCAACGAAGAGGACGCCCCCGGGCGCAACATAGTCGCCCGGCAGCTGCGCCAACTCCCGGTCAAAGTCCTGAAACGAGAGGTCCACGCCGACCCAGGCCGCGTACTCCCGGAAGAGACGCTGCACCTCGACAATGTCTGGTTCGGTCGCAACCTCGAGGTCCGTCACTTTCTTCTTGGCGCTAGAAGCTGAGCAGAGCATAGCCGCGGTTCTGGTAGGCCATCAGCACGATCAATGCATCGCTCGCGACCGTGACACTCGGCGCCAGAGTCGCCGGGTCGACGTGCTCGAAAGCGAGGTTCTGTCCGCAGACGAACAGCTCGACTCCGGCCTTCCGCAGCTGCTCGAGAACCGGCAGGTTGGGATTGGGTACACCAAACTGGGCCCGGTAGTGGGCCTCGTCGAGGATACCCGCCAGCGCCGATCCGTGGAAGACCACCGCGAACCGGACGTTGGAAGGAGGAACAGCGGTTGCCCCGAAGGCATTGAGCTCGGAGCCTGCCATGTTAAGGGCCGGGAGCAAGTCGGTCGGCTTCTCCGCACGCCGCGTCGCGTCGAAGATTGCGAGGTATGTGTGCGCCTTGTCCGGAGCTACCGCGGCTCCGGGGATGATCACGTAGCCGTCCGCGGCGGGAATGACGGGAGCCTGGGGAGGAGGCCACGGGGGTGTGGAGGGCGAGGTTGCGAGTGTCGCCAATGCAAGTGGCACAGTCAGGAGACTCCGAAGCATCATGACCTCCTTCGTGGCGGCAATGCGGAGCGCGCCGAATGTCACGGGTTCTCCGGACGAGCCGGAGTAGGGATGAAAGATACCTCGTCTCCCCCGGGACGACCGCTCATCAGAGCGGGCGAATCTCCAATCCTTTTTTCAGGCGGCCCTTCTCCGCGGGCGCCGGTCTTGCCGGTTCTGTGCCGTCGCGACGTCAGCGGCGAGGAGCTAGGGCTGCGCCTCGGCGGCGTTCGAGAACACGCGTGCTCGACCTCCGCACGCCCGGGCCGAAGGCGGCGCCCCGGTGGACTCCTGGAAGGATTCAGCGGATCGCATCGGCGCAGGCCCTTCGCAGCGCTGCTCGAGCGAGCAGCCGTGTCGAGTCGAGCACAGGAAGCGGAGAGTTCTCGGGCGTGACGATCAACGGAATCTCCGTGCAGCCCAGCACGACGGCGTCGCAGCCCTGCGCCTTCAAGTCCTGAATGATTTCCTGGAACACCGCCACCGATTCGGTTCGGAAGATGCCGTTCACGAGTTCGTCGAAGATGATCTGATTGATCCTGGCGCGATCGACAGGCGAGGGTACGCGGTAATCGATTCCGTGCCGCGTGAGCACGTCGGGATAGACCGGGCCTTCCATGGTGTAACGGGTTCCGGTGATCGCGACCCTCGCAAACCGCCTCCGTCTGGCCTCATCCGCCACCACTTCTCCGATGTGTAACCACGGGAGAGGGGAGCGCTCTGCGACGAAGTTGAATGAGCGGTGAATCGTGTTGTCCGGACAGATGACGAAGTCGGCGCCAATGCTCTTCAGCTTCTGCGCCGACGACAGCATCAGATCAGCGACGCCACGCCAGTCGTCACGATGAATCCGGTCCATGTAGTCACCCAGAGGATGCGTGTGAAGGGACACTTCGGGGTGCCTGTGCCTGCCCAGGATCGCCGGACCTTCGTTGCAGATGGCGCGATAGCAGAGCGCGGCGCCCTCTCCGCTGCAGGCGACGATTCCAATGTGAAGCGACATCCGTGAACTTTATACATCCGCGGGCCTTCTCCCTGTCGATTGCCGTATGCAGGAAGATGGGCTGTCCTACTGCGAGCTCGATGGCCTCCTCTCGGCTTAGGACACCTCAGTTGACGGAGTGTCACTGAACGGGCGAGTTCGGTTCGTTGGCCGTACCCCTCCAGCGGCCTCTCCGTTAGTCTCCCTCGGAATACCAGTTCAACACTCGTAAGGCGCGCAGCGTGTTCCACCGGCTCGGCCGGCCCTCGCCCTCGTCCATCTCGACCGGCATCTTGCCGGGGTACAGGGTCTCGAGCCGCCATCGGCCGTCGCCGTCGCGCTTGGACACGACCAGGTCGATCGCCTCGGCCACGCGCTCGTCGGGCGCGACGCCGGCGCGGCGCAGGTACTCGAGCCCCCGCAGCACGTCGTAGTGCCACCAGGTCGGAAATGCGAAGCGTGTAAAGTCGTAGTCCCCCTTCCGATCATGGATCACCTCGCCGGTTGACAACCTCCGGAACATGCGACGCTCGAGGAGGTACTCCTGGCCGCGGAGACGGGCCTCGGTCACCTCGGGGCTGGTCCCGACGCGCAGTTCGTGCTCGAGCAGCGCCTCGAGCACGCAGATCGTGGTGTTGAACGACGACCGCGTCGAGCCGTTCGCGGCCTCGCAGTTCCAGCCGCCATCGGGCAGCTGCTCGGCGAGCAACCGGTCGACGATGCCCCGGACGTCCTGGCCGAAGTACGCGCCGACCGCGCCCACCTGTCCATTGATACACGGCTCCACTTCACCGGCGAAGAAGGGATTTCCATCACACTCCTGCGGGCCGCAACCCTTCCAGGTCACGCCGCCACGGACGAGCCCCACCGCGCGACATGCCTGGTCGCTCGCGGGATTGAGACCCAGGTCCCGCAGCAGCATCAGGACGTGCATCGTGGAGTCCCATCCACGGTTCCACGCCGCGCCGCCCCACCGCCCGTCGGCCCCCTGGAGGGCGAGCAGCCGTGCGCCCGCGCCCTCGGTGGCGACCCGCTCGCGCTCGGCCGCGACCTCCTCCGCGGGTATACCGGTCAGGTCCCGCATCACCTGCCAGCGGATCGACGGGTCCGATTCGAGCAGCCACCCTATGACCGATCCCTCTGGCTTCGAGACCTGCCGTTTGGGTGAACTGGTCGCCATCTGCTGGTCCCCCTTCCCGTGGTTCGGAGACGCCGTTGGAGGCCTCACGGGCGGCGCGTCAGGGGCGAGCGAGGAGGCGAATCCGATGAACGAGTCCGCTGGACGCGCGTGTTACGACGCCCCAACCGACAGCCATCGGGCGGCAGCATCGGCGCTATCCTCGGGCCGTGTATTGAACGCTATCGCCGCACCTGGGGCAGCCTTGTGAACAGCGTTGAGGACTGCTTCGAATACCGCAAGGCGCCGGGGCGGGAGGCGGACGCCGGCTCCAATGACAACACAATCATAGCTTTTCGAAGCCAATTGACGCTCAACTGTCGGCCCAGCGGTGTCATCCGGCCGGATGTATCCAAGATCCGCCTCCCATCCGCGTTCGGCGAACTGCTTCAGTGCCAACGCAACGCCGGCGTGAATCTTCTCAGCCGTCATACCCGGTGGTAGGGCAGGGTCGGAAAAATCCACGGCCTCCGGATCGTAGCCAACCAGCAGAATCCGCGTCATGACTTCTCCCTCATTTTGGGTCAGCCGGGTGCCCCGGCTCAACCACCCTCAAACACACTTGCCAGCGGATCGCGCCAATTCTGCCCGCCGACATGCAACACCATCGACGACTGCCATGGACAGCCTAACGGGTGGCGCTTCAGCTGCGAGCGAAGAGCCGAAGGCGATGAGCCTTCAGCCATCGGGGTGAGTGTGCCCGGAAGGCTCATGATGAAGAAGTATGTCCTCGATTTCCTCCATCGTGAATGTATTGAGCTGCACAATCTTCGCCTCGGCTCGGAATGCCGGCGGCAGAATGCGCCGGGCCTCATCCTTCGTGTCAACTTCCACGATTATCCATGCCTTGTGCTCTCCGTCCTTGCATCCCCAATCTGCGCGGCTCAAGAAGTGGGAGCCGCTCTTGAGGAAGACATCGACGACCCGCGCACAGGCCACCATGGTCTCTTCGTGCGGAGCCTCAATCAGAAATCTTGCTGTCATATCGATCTTCCCTCCTGTTACGACCGTGACCTACCTGGCGTTGCCTAACGGGTGCGCGTCAGCGGCGAGCGAAGAGGCGAAGCGGATGCGCGAGCCCGCATGCGCGTGTCAGGCGGCCTATCGATAGACGTCTTTGGGTCCACGACTCGTACGACGGGCACGAAGA
The DNA here is from genome assembly GCA_963847075.1 of uncultured Acidobacteriota bacterium. Classification (GTDB taxonomy): domain Bacteria; phylum Acidobacteriota; class Thermoanaerobaculia; order UBA5066; family Gp7-AA6; genus DAHUXD01. Next base: position 2,071,261 of record CAWJYL010000002.1, on the reverse strand, counting down.
GCTGGGGTGAGATTAGCGCACCGGCCAGCCGGGCTTGAAGACTGCACGGGAACAATCTACACCACGCGTTTCCACCTTTTAATAATCGACCCGAATGGGCGTCTGATCTACGCATTGGATATCCTCGTAGGAGGGCAGCTTTTCTCCGTTTCGCTTGCTGGCGTTGAGCTCGAGAAAACATCCGCTGCACCTTCTCGAAGAGAGGGCACAAGTGGGCTGGGCGCCATCACACGGTCGAAGAGCACGGTCGATCTGCCGGCTCCATCCCCAAGAGCGTTCTTCACTCGGGCTCGGCAGACCGACCTTCCGGGACGACGTCGATGACGACCACGCCCGCCTTCTCTCCGGTCTGGACGTAACGATAGGCATCGGCGATCGCGGCGAGGGGATATCTGCGATCGATGACGGGAATGAATCGGCCCGCTTCGATCTTTTCCTTGAGCCCGGTCACGAACGCCTGCCCGCTTCCCCGCTTCGCCAAGGGAACCACGACGCGCCCGCTTCCCGTGACCCTCGACCAGAGCAGGAACAGCAGATTCTGGGACCAGGGGCCGCGATCCGTCGCCGCGAAGACGCCCCCGGGCTTGAGCCATCGCCGCCATCGGCGGATGCCCAGCTTTCCCACCGCGTCGAGCACGAAGTCGAAGCTGCGCCCAAGCTGATCGAACGCCTCGGTGGTGTAGTCGACCGCCAGGTCGGCACCCAGCGATCGGGCCAGTCCGAGGTGGCGGCCTGCCACGACCGCGACAACCTCGGCGCCGCGGTCTTTGGCGAGTTGAAGCGCTGCCGTGCCGATCGCGCCGGACGCGCCGTAGATCAGAATCCTGTGGCCGGGTTTCAGGGCGAAATGCTCGATGGTCGGATTTGCGTAGAAGGCGCCTTCGCAAACGACAGCCTGATCGAAGCGCAGATTCGAGGGCATGTGCGCGATCGCTCCGGTTTCGGGCATACGGAAATATTCCGCCTGGGCGCCATCATTCCTGTTCCCACACATTCCGAAAACGCGGTCTCCGGGCTTGAACAGGCTGGCCGCCACGCCAACGGCTTCGACTGTTCCGGCGAAATCCATGCCGAGGATGTGTCGTCGCGATCGCCCGACGCCGGTCAGCAGTCGCATGAGTGTCGGGTGAAGGAGTTCGCCGCAATCGGTCCTGTTGACCGTCGCGGCATGGACCCGGACCAGCAATTCGTCGGGCCCGGGCACCGGCACGGGGACGTCGCGTACTTCGATCACGCCGGGTGACCCATAACGCGCGACCGTGGCTGCCTTCATCGCGTTGGACTACTCCCTGTGAGATTTGCGGGTGTCTCTTGCTGGGCTGGCGCCCCATGGCCACCTGGCTCGAGCGGAGTGAGCGAACTCATCGTGACGTAGTATCCGTCCGGATCCCGCATCGAGAACTCCTCTGTTCGAGTATTCGGGTTCCTGTGCGGCTCCTCTTCGAGCCGAAGACGAGAGCGCGTGACGACTATCCCGAGTGCATCCCAAATGCAGATGCCCCGGTACGTCTTGCCCCGAGCGTCCACACGGAAGGGTGACGGCACCGCACAGAACGGGTTTGCCGCCCAGATGTTGCCGCCATTCGGGGCGAGAATCAGAACCTTGCCGGCCGCCAGCTGCCTGAGGGCCTGCTCGACCTCGGCTTGCGGGCGTCCGAGGGCGGCGGCGATTTGAGGTGGCTGAGGAACCCGGGCGGTATCAGCAGCTTCTCGGAAGACATACAGCCTTACGTCTCGAGCCAAGGATTCAGGTACATCGACGGAGTGAGCCACTGGCCCGCCTCTATTCCGAGGGCGATTGGCCGAACGTAATAATGGCGCCTGACGGGCGGCGCGTCAGCGAGCGAAGAGCCGAAGGCGATGAGCGAGTCCGCTGCACGCGCATGTCCGGCGGCGCCTCAACGCAGGCGGTGGGCCAACTCATAGGTCAGCGTGAACGGATATTCCGTGTCGTGCCCCAGGGCGGAGTTACCGTCGCCCTGCAAACCGCTCAGCTCGCCGGTTGCCGAGTCAGCGAGGACGGAATAGGACTCTTTGGCCATGCCGCTCTCGAATACCCCGATGCGCTGGAGCACAAACGTACCAGCCTTGCTGCCGATTCGGCCGACGATTCGCTCGAGCCCCACGAACGCGGCCGAGCCGTCGCCGCGGTACATCATCAGGTAGTCGACCTGCCCATCCCCCTCGATGTCGCCGGTATAGGTCTTGGCGACGCTCGCCCGAGTCAGCCGTGGCAGATCCTGTCCTTCGCTGTAGGGCTCTTCGTCCCAGCTATTAATAATGAACCGAGCGTTGGCGGTGTGCTTCATCTCGGTTTCTCCAGGTAATCGGCAATGGTGTTCACCGGGAGCACGAGGGTGCCGTGGCAGGGCATGGCGCTGCCCAACGGGTGGAGCATCAGCGGCGGCGGCGTGCTCATTTCTGCCCAGGCGTAGGAGTTGGACCCGGGGCCGGATTGGCTTCGCAAAAGTCCCTGAGGCAAGGCCGCAAGCCGTGCGAGATCGTCACTCTCTGTCAAGAAGGCCTCCGCCCGGACTGAAGACGCGGGCCAACGGGTAGCGCGTCAGCCGCGTGCCGAACGTCGTCCTGGGTGAAGACCGCGAAAACAAACGGCTGCGCTTCGAGGAAACGCGCCAGGTCTCCCAAAGTGAGGCCGAGGTGCAACAGCCGCTCCTCATCGACGAATATCTGCGCGTTCTCCGGTTCGAAGAGCGTAATCAGCTGTTTCGCCTCAGGATCGAACTTCTCGTGCAGCAGGTCTACGATCGACGGCGCGAAGTGCCGGCGGTCCGGCGACGGCGGTTCCGGCGGCATGCCGTGATCAGCGGTCACCGCGAGGAGATAGTCCTGTCCGACCTTTGCCTCCAGCGCGACGAGCATCCGCGCCAGGGAACGGTCCATTTCGCCGAGCGTGAGGCGGAGCTCGGTCGAATCCGGCCCGTAGCGGTGCCCGACGAAATCCGCTCCTTTAGAGTTCAGCAGAACAAGGTCTGCGACGCCGTCCTCGCCCAACGGCTCGCGCTCGATCATGGCGGTCATCGCGTCGGCTTCGAAGGCCGGGAAGAGCGCCGACCGGCGCACCGCCGCAGGCGAATCGATTCTGTGATCCAGCCACTCGCTCCCCGTCGACCACAGCGTGCTCGCATTCCGATCCTTCAAATAGTCGGGCAGCCGGAAACAGTCGGGGTTCGAGTGCCAGGCACCCGTTTGCTCATCGTAGCTGACGAGCACGACGGGCGCGCCATTCGGCTGACACCCGCCATGGCCGGCGAGCGGCGTCGCCGCCCGGTCGATGCTGCCCTGCGCCAGGACGATCGCATGGCCTGACGTCGCGAACTGCCATACATCTGCAAGGGTCAATGCCATCAGAACCTGCGGCATCATCCCGGCGAACTGCTCTTGGCGCCTGTGGTCAAGGCGGTCATAAATGTTGTTGACCGTGACGCCGTGGATACGAGGATCGGTGCCCGTCGCGATCGTCGAGTGTCCAACGGCGGTGTTCGTGGGCAAAAAGTTGACGTGCGCCTGGCTGAACCACGCGGCGCGCCGGCGTAGAGCGGAGAGCGTCGGCATCACATCGGCGTACCGATCGAAGTAATCGCGTCGCATGCCATCCAGAACGAGAAGGAAGACGACGCGCGGCCGGGCAAAACCGGGGCGCAGAACGGGCAACACATGACCCGTCACGGTCGGGGGCATTGTCACACCCAGCGCAGCCGCGAGCGTTGGCGCAACGTCCTGCTGCACGGCCGGCATTGAGTACACTCCCGTTCTCACTGCAGGGCCCGCGAACATCAGCGGAATCGAGACGTCATACCTCCACGGCGAACCGTGCATATACGCCACGTCCGGGTCAGGCCGGGTGATGAAGTCGCCTTCCCGCGGCACGATCATGAGTTGGCCGTTTCGTCCGGGAAAGTATGCCCGAGCGAACATCTCCAGGAAGCGCTGTCGCACCGCAAGAACGGCGGCATCGGAAGGTGCCGTACCTCGGACGCGAGGCGCCTTCTGCCTCACCGTCTGGGACTCCAGCCGGCCCGCCGAGAACGCGGGAACGATTACGAGGCAAAGAGCAGCTACAAGAGACACTCTTCTCATCGGATGGCCCTCCCTTCTACCGTTGCGCGAACAGGCGGAGGTCCTGCCCTGCGCCTTCGCCACCTAGCGGGTGGCGCGTCAGCGGCGAGTGAGGAGGCGAAGCCGACCAAAGAGTCCGCTGCACTGATGAGATGGACTCCTCCCACCCCGTAAGCGGCATCTGTGTGCCAGCGTGGTGTCGAGTCATTACTGCTCTCGAAAGGGGGAGTCCGTGGAACATCCTACGCCCATCGCGGTGGATCTGGCAAAGTCGAGATCGCTCGCTCACACACATGACAAGCCTGAGGTGGCCGACCTCAAACGGAGCCGCATACCAGTCTTCAAGCCGCGACGTTGGCGGCCGAACCGGAGCCGAGTAAGAAACCTTCAGCCGCTTCAGCAGCTTCTGTGTGCAGCGAAGGGTCACCATGCCGGCCTGTTGCCTGTGCGGCCTAACGGGCGGCGCGTCAGCGGCGAGCGAAGAGCTGAAGGCGATGAGCGAGTCCGCTGCACGCGCATGTTAGGCCACAGAGAGCGAACTGATCGTGACGTAGTACCCGTCCGGATCTCGGAGCGAGAACTCCATAGTTCTGGTGTTCGGGTTCACGTGGGGCTCCTCTTCGAGCCGAGTGACGAGAGCCCGTGCCCTTGGCAGGGCCTTGTCGAAATCATCGACACGGAAGAACAAGATGAGGCCGTTGCCAGGCTTCGCGTGATGGGGGCTCATTAAGGAGGGATGCTCGTGGGCACCCCACTCGTGGAGGCAGAGCAAGACTGTTCCATCCGCGTCAAGGATTTGGCCGAAGTAGTCATGCCCGGGAGCAGTCTCCGGCTGGCCAAAGAGCGATTGGTACCATTTGAAGCTGCCAGGCACATCACCTACCCCAATGATCGTCCACGTGCGCTTCACGGGGTCCTCCTGCGGCCGAACGGGCGGCGCGTCAGCGGCGAGCTCCGAGGCGAGCTCCGAGGCGAAGCCGAGGAGCGAGCCCGCTGCACGCGCGTGTTAGGCGGCCTATCGATAGACGTTCTTGCGGTCCGCGACTCGTACGACGAGCACGAGGAGGTCATCGTCCACGATTGAGTACAGGATCCGGTATCGCCCCACGCGGACCCGATAGCGATCGGTCGGCCCAGCAAGCTTCTCGCAACCGACTGGCCGCGGCTCGTCTGCGAGCGTGAGAATGCGCTCCACGATGCGCTGCCTGTCTCTCTTTTGGTCAACGGCCTCGATCTCCTTGGCCGCGGACGGCTTGATGAGGACCCTATAGCTTGCCACGCCGCTTGAGAGCCTTTACGAACTGCTCAAAGTCGAGATTCGGCTCCCGCTTGCGCTTCTCGAACGCCTCCAGGTCCTCGGCATCTTCGGCCAAAGTCAGCTTTACGGCATCGTTGACCATGTCCGAGATGGACTTGTCCGATGTCGCCGCCTTGAGCCGCAAGGCCCGATGGATCTCCGGCTCGAAGTACACGGTGGCTCGCTTTGCGCTACTCATGATCGGAGTCTAGCGTTTTGACGTTAAGACGTCAAGCGCGCGTGGCCGCCTAACGGGTAACGAGACGCGAGCTCGCAAGGATCATCCAACGGCCAATGTCCCCTAGCGCGGCCTAACGGGCGGCGCGTCAGCGGCGAGTGAAGAGCCGAAGGCGATGAGCGAGTCCGCTGCACGCGCGCGTTAGGCCCGGCCGTGTTAGATGTCCGGCCTGAGCTTACTCTTGCCTGACTATATCGACCGAGACCTCAACCGCCGGAATCGTTCCTCTGTTCTCAAGCCAATGCGTGGTGTTCCTATCCTCGGGCCAGCCCACTCCAGGCCCATAGTCCGTAGCGACTCCATTTCGATGGTCAGTGATCGTTCCTTGCAGTATGTAGACGGTGCCTGGTCTGTCTTTGTGGTCGTGAATCGGCCCGAAGACGCCTCCAGGCTCGACGGTCACCATACGCATTCGAAGGTGGCGCCCTGCCATGCCCTCAATCTCAGGGCCAAGGTCAACCGTTGCAAGTAACTTCACCGTAACACCTTTCGTCTCAGGTGCCACCTCTTCGTTGCTCATCGGGCTCTCCTCCCTGTACTTCCAGGGCCTAACGGCCGGCGAGTCCGCTGCACCCGCGTGTTAGGCGACGTGGCCATCAACCTTAAGGAGATCGCCGTCCCTGAGACCAGGCCGGAACTCCCTGGGCGTTGCGAAGCGTGACTACCTTCTCACCCTTCCTGACCAGGCGAGCCAGCACCACTTCTGCGTCATCGACTTTGATCTTCGAGCCGATCACCTCGATCAAGTCCCCCTTGGCGAGCTCGAATCCATGCTTTTTCCAGTAGTCGGTCGGGCCGAGGTGGATATCCAGTTTGCCCTTGTCCGTCTTGAGCGTCACGTGCTGACCGGTGTGCCAGCCACCCCCGCTCGGGTACTCCTTCACCTCCTCCACCGTCCCTTTGACCGTCAGCTCTGTCTTCGGGTCGTATCGCGGCGAGCCCTGAGGTCCTCCCATGCCATTCTGAGCGATTGCCGACACGGAGGCCAACGCAGCCAGAGCAAGCCCATAAGCTGTCGTCAATAACGTCTTTCGTATCATTAGAAGATCTCCTTTAGTCCCCTCCGAGTTTGGGCAAGGACGCATCGAAAGCCATTCTCTAGCCTCACTTTCCACGTCGGGGCCAGAGCGAACTGCAAGTCCCCGTCGCCTAACGGGCAGCGCATCAGCGGCGAGCGAAGAGCCGAAGGCGAGCGAGTCCGTTGCATGCGCGTGTTAGGCGGCCTGATCGCCGGCCCCCCGGGCCGTCGAGTCGTCATTGATCATCAACCCGCTCCCAGACCGTGCTTTCGACGTATGGGGCGCCTTTGGACGGCGTCACATGATGAGTCGCCTTTGTTGTGTTCTTGTCCACGAGCTCGATGTCGGCGACGCGTCGAACAACCTTGCCTTCCCGAAGTGTCAGCCGAACGTGGCTGGGCGCGACCACTTCAAAGGTGCAGGAGTACCCGCCGACACCAATTAGCGAACAGCCGTGATCCGTGACGACGCCGTCGGCGTACAGGCCACCGTCAGCAGTAATGATCGCAAATGCCCACCCGTGCTCCGTCCAATTGACCTGGCCTGCCTTCGGCTTCGGGTCGCCGCCGAAGTCGCTCTTTTGCACGTTCAGCGCCCACATTCCACGCAGCGCGGGATCAAGTTACTGACCGAAGACTCCGGGTGCAGTCAGGAGGCCAAGTCCAACCGCGACACCGGTCACGAACTTCAGCATGTTAATCCTCCAATACCCTACTGGTCCGCCTAACTGGCGGCGCGTCAGCGGCGAGTGAGGAAGCCGACGAACGAGTCCGCTGTACGCGCGTGTTAGGCCGCCTGCCGACAGTCACGAGCACGCGTCCGTATCCGCACCGTCGAGCTTCTCGTCAACAAGAGTCCAGCCAACGAGTCCAGCGTCCTTCCTGACGTTGAGCCACCAGACTGTCTGGGGCAGCGCTCCGACGGATGGCTACCTTCTCGGCTCATACCGCATCGCCACCGCCCCCGAGCCGAACTCCAGCCGGCTTACGAGCCTCAAGTCGATACGCTTCGATAGCCCCGCGAACAACGTCGGCCCGTGGCCCGCAAGTCTGGGCTGCACCACGAACTCGTACTCATCGATCAATCCCTGCTCCGCCAACGCCTGCGGGAGCTTCACGCCTGCCACGAACAGTCCCTTACCCGACTCCTGCTTGAGCTGCTGAACGGCCGTCCCTAGATCCCCGCGCACGAGCTCCGCGTTCCAATCGACCCGGTCCAGGGTGCTCGACACGACGTACTTCTTTGCCGCGTCGATCGCCCGGGCGAAGGGTTCCCCCCAGGGCTCCATCCAATCCGGCCTCACTCCGGTCCGCGCCGGCGACCGCCACGCTGCCTCCATCATTTCGTAAGTCACCCGGCCAAAGAGGAGGGCATCGGCCTGGTTGAGGTTCTCGACCGCGTGACGATGCAACTCTTCGTCCGCGATCGTTTCACGATGATCGCAGCACCCGTCCAATGTGACGTTGATGGAATACCGAAGGGGTCGCACTAGGCAAGAGTACCAAACGCCTTGGGGCGGCCTAACGGGTGGCGCGTCAGCGGCGAGCGAAGAGCCGAAGGCGATGAGCGAGTCCGCTGCACGCGCGTGTTAGGCAGCGGCCCTTTGCAGCTCACTTCTTGTCACCTGGTGAAGCTGGAATAATGGAAAAGGCACCTGGAGACGCTAAGACAAAGACGCACGCAGCGTCCTTGAGGCATTCGACCGCGTGGACCATATTTGCCGGTATTTCCGAATAGGAACCTGGCCCAAGCTTCTTTTCCTGCGAACCAGCGTAACGAACCAGGAGTGTTCCAGAGACAACCACAACGCGTTCGGTCGCCGAGTGCCGGTGCGGCGGCGGAGCGAAGCCGGCAGGAAACTTGCGCAGCATTGCATGCTCGCCCGTCGAGGGGTCGCCCCAAAGCAGCACACTTTGAACGGAGGGCAAAGCGCTGTCTGCCTTCCAGGCTAGCTCTTCATAGCTCCAAACTTTGGCTGATTGCGCAGTTGCGGTCGTAGCCATAGCGAAGAGCGCAGCGAGGGTGGAGAGCCTCGAGCTGAAACTGGGGCGCATGAGTGGCCTCCTTAGCTTTGTAGGGTCGCCTAAATATCTTGAGGTGTGATCCGGCCTTCCGCAGCCTAACGGGCTGCGCGTCAGCGGCGAGTGAGGAGGCGAAGCCGACGAGCGAGTCCGCTGCACGCGCGTGTTAGGCGGCGGGGCCTTAGTGCTGCGTAATCCGTGATGAGTAATGGTTGGCAACCAACCGCCAGCGCCCGTCCTGCTTTACCCATACCCTGGTAAACCGAGTGTCACGGGGAACAGCTTTGCCTTTGTCCTGACCACTCATTGTTGAGAGGCCCGTTTCCACAGCCGTGTCTTCGTAGACTCGCACCTGAACCTCGTCGGTGACAATAGACTGAAACTTCAAATCACCAGACGTGAAATCCGAAATCACCTGCGCCTTGGTTCTCACTGTGCCGCTTGGTCCCACGCCGATAAAATCATCAGCGTAGATGCGGTCAAGGGCCACCGCATCAGCACCGACCTGCGCGCGAATGCGTTCATTATCCAGCTGTTTTATGGCCTGCTCAACGCTGCTTCTTTGATCTCTGCTTGTGCCCTGCTCTTGCCCTAGGACGATACAGGTTGGTGTAAGGGCCAGGATGGCTATGACGAATGTGCATCTCATCAGAACTCTCCTCTAAGGATCTGTGGCCAGGCAGAGCCGCCTAACGGGCGGCGCGTCAGCGGCGAGCGAAGAGCCGAAGGCGACGAACGAGTCCGCTGCACGCGCGTGTTAGGCAGCCGTAGAGTCATTGCCGTTTGAAGAATTGGACAGCGCGCTCGTGCTTTTCGGCTGCCGCCCGAGTCTTGAATGTGCCCAAGTTCTTTCGCTCTCCGGTTTGCGGATTCTTCTTCCTGGAGTACAACCGGTACTGGCCTGACTTGAGTTTTCGGATCATCGCGACGACCCCTCCTCGAGCGATCGCTCCTGCTGCTTTCTAGGACACTCCGATCATCTCACCAGCACGGATCTCGGCTGGAACCAGCGAAACCAAGAGGTCGGGCTGAGAGCTCCTTCGGCTGCCTAACGGGTGCATAGGCTGTAACTTAGACTTCCTAAATATTTCTGCCATTTGCGGCAATGGGCGTCGCCTATTCGTTTATGTCGTCGGTTGAGGAATCGTCGGGAAGTTCCTCACCGGGAAGAAGCTGTCGTTCGGGAGGCACGAGGGGTCCCAGGTAATTAGGCTGCGAAGAGAGCTGCCTAGCGTCGGAGCTGCCCGGCGAGCCGGCCCAGAGGATGTCCGCGGGGCTGCGGACGCCGCGACCGCCACGGTTCAAAACGTGGGTGTAGATCATCGTGGTCTTCACGTCTTTGTGGCCGAGGAGCTCCTGGAGCGTACGGATATCGTACCCCTCTTCGAGCAGGTGCGTGGCAAAGGAGTGACGGAACGTGTGACAGCTAATCCGCCGCGAGATGCCGACGTCGAGAACGGCGCGGCGCAGGGCGCGCTGAACGACCGTTTCGTGCAGGTGGTGGCGGCGCTCGGGTTGTTCGGTGGCAGGCGCACGGGCGGCTTGGGGAGGGCCGCCGAGGCTTCCTTCGGCGCCGCGCGGGTCGCGGCTGCGGTGCTCGCCGGGGAAGACGTACTGCCAGCCCCATTCGCGCTCGGCTCCCGGGAACTTCTTCGCGATGGCGTCGGGAAGGTAGACGCTGCCAAAGCCGTCGGCGAGGTCGCGCTCGTGCATGCGCTTAACGCGCGCGAGCCAGGACGGCATCTCGGCGCGCACGACGAGCGGGAACGGGACGACGCGGTCCTTACCGCCCCTTGGTGTCGCGGACGAGGATGCGGTTGTTGCCGAACTCGAGATCCTTGACTCGCAGACGCAGGCACTCGAGCAGGCGCAGTCCGGCGCCATAGAGAAGTGTCGCGACGAGGCGGGGAGTGCCGTTCATGCGCGCGACGACGCGCCGGACCTCCGAGCGGGTCAGCACGCTCGGCAGGCGGCCGGGGCGCTTGGCGCGGATGACGGTGTCGAGGTCGGGCAGCGCCTTTCCGAGGACGTGGCGGTAGAGAAACATGAGCGCCGAGAGCGCCTGGGTCTGGGTGGACGCACTGACGGGGCCTTCGACGGCAAGGTGAGTCACGAAAGCGTTGATCTCGGGCTCGGCCATCTCGAGGGGATGGCGCTTGTTGTGAAAGAGGATGTAGCGCCGGATCCAGCCGACGTAGGCCTCCTCGGTGCGCAGGCTGTAGTGGCGGGCGCGGATCGCCAGACGCACGCGGTCGAGCAGCCGGGGCTGGCCGGGAGGCGCAGCCGGGGCGGGGCCGCTGGTCGGCCCGGGCGGGGGCATCTCTAGAAAGAGATTGTCGCGAGAGGGATGAGCGAGGGCTCCGTGCGCCGCGACGTCAGGCGGAGAACGGATTGCGGGCTGTGACTCCGGCGTATGACTGTCCGTCGTTGAGGTCCTCGGTCCAGAGGATCTGGCATTCGAGGGCGCGGGCGCTCTGAACGATCATGGCGTCCCAGAAGGAGATACGGAGTGTCATGGAGAGCTCGATGGCGCGCACGACGTCATCGGCTCGCGGCGAATGAAGGGTCCACCGCCCGTACTCCTCGATGACCCGGACCGCTTCGCCGGGTGAGAGCTGTTGCGGAGCCTTGCGGGTGAGGGTGACGAATGTCTCCTGGAGGACCTGGATGCTGAGGCAGCCAGTCTCGGATTCCCACAGTCGGCGGAGGAGATCCGACGCGCTTTCTTGTCTCGGACCGGATGTGGTGCTGTGTCCGTAAACGAGCACGTTGCTGTCGAGGAACTCTCGCGAGGGCTCAGCGGCGCTCATGGAGCTCGTCGCGGGTCCAGGTGATCTTGCCCTTGATGCCGAGATCGAAGGGGTTCCTCAGGCGATATAGAGCTCGCTCGCGCGCCTGCGCATAGGTATCGCTGTGACGGACCATTTCTTCGAGCGCCTCGACGAGGAGGCCGGAGAGTGATTTCTCGCGCTCGATGGCGATGTGCTTCACCTTTCGAAGAAGCCCCTTGGGCACGACGAGAGTGACATTCTGGTTTTCCACGGCTTTCCCTCTGTCTGTCTATATGGGTGTTGTCGGGAGCGATCTCTCTCACGCAAACAAGTGTAGCACGTAGAAGTGTGAAGTTAATCGTAAACTCCATCAGCAAACCACTTATCGCCGAAACGCTCTCGGTAGATGCGGTAGAGGCTGCCGTCGGAGAGCTCGACGTCCCAGTAGTCACGGTCGGCGGGAGTGTCGGACCACCAGCCTTCCTCGAGGGACCAGGGGCCGGCCGCGACACGGACGGAGCCTGAGATGGGCGGCGCGGCGTCGGGGGCCGCGGTCTTCAGAGAGACGGGGCGCGGAGGAATCCCCTCACCCCGACCCTCTCCCGCCGGGAGAGGGAGGCGAGGGTCTTCCATCAAAACTTCGAGGGGCTGGGGCGGGCGCAGCACACGCACTCCGAGAAGCCCGCGCCCTTCGCGCGGCGCGAGGCGGGTCAGCGGCGCGGGTGGCGCAGCGTATCCGGTCGTCGTGAAGCGTTCCGGGCGATGGCCGTCCACCGAGCGCGGGGAGCCGACGCGGTCGGCGCCGAGCAGCGAGGCGAGGCGCGCGATCGTCGTCGCGAGCCGATCGGGCGAGAGCGCGGCGGGGCCGAAGAGGGAAAGTTGGGCGCGGCGCGGAGAGTCGGGGTGGGCCGAGAACGCGAAGCCGGCTACGGGAGCGCCGGGCGGGCGCGCCTCGAGCTCGAGCCGGACGAGGGTGAGCAGCGTCTTGACGTCGCGCGTGGGCGCAGGCAGGACGATGGCGCGGACGTCGTGCCCATCCGGGTCGAGCTTCAACGCGGTCTCGAGGCGCGTGCAGGCGAGGGCCTGGGACTCGAGGCGGCGCATGAGGCGTTCGAGCGCGGCGTGAGCGACGAAGAGGAACGGCTCGAGGGAGTCGAGCGGCCACTCGAGATCCATTCCCTCGGAAAAGGCCGGCGGCGGCAGGTATGGCTCGAGCGGGCGCGGGTCGATGCCGCGCGCCGTGGCGTGGAGCCCGCGGCCGAGCTCGCCCAGGCGGCTCGCGACTTCGCCCTCGGGCAGCTTCGCGAAATCGCCGATCGAGCAGAGGCCCCACCGCTCGAGTGTCGCGGCGATCTCCATCTGCGGGGCCAGCCGCGAGAGGGGCAGCGGCGCGAGAAAACGCGGCTCCTCCCCTGTCGGGACGACGGTCGGTGAATCGGGAAGCCCCGCGGCAATGCGCGCGGCGAGCTTCGAGGCGGCCACGCCGACCCGCGCCGGCAGCGCGGCCTTCTCCGCCGCCCGCAGGATGTCGCGGGCCATCTCGATGTCGGATTTCGGGTTGCTCAGCAGCTCGGATTCCGGCTTTCCAAATCCGAAATCCGAAATCCGAAATCCGAAATCCAGATACACCACTCCCTCTCCTTCGTCCTCGACGCGCGGCGAGAACGACTCGGCGACTTCGAGCAGCGCCTCCTCCGCGGCACGCTCGCACTGGCGGTCGCGCCCGCGCGCGACGAGCTTCGGCAGAAGGGCGCGCGCCTGGGGCAGCGTCATGCCGGGCTGGACCCCGGCCTTGCGTGCCCTGCGGGTTGCGGCGACGATGCGCGCGGCCGAGCCGTTGCCCTCGCAGATCGCGACGGCCTCGTCCTTCAACTCCGGCTCGCTGCGCAGCCGCGCGGCCAGGGGAAAGAGCGGGACGAAGAGGCAGGCGATCATCGCGTGCTCGATTGAGAGCAGCGCATGTCGAGTTCGGGATCCTTCGCTGCGCTCAGGATGACAAGTGCTCCGCCACACCGGAATACGTGCATCCGCCTGTCACCCTGAGGAGCGCAGCGACGAAGGACCCCGTGCTCGATCGCGGTCATGGTGTGTCGAGTTCGGGATCCTTCGCTGCGCTCAGGATGACAGGCTCAATCAACACTGCTGGATTGCGAGCGTTGCGTGTCGAGTCCGGGGTCCTTCGCTGCGCTCAGGATGACAACCCTGAGCCGCAACGCAGGGTTGCAAAATCCGCCTGTCATCCTGAGGAGCCCTTCGACTCGCATGTCAGCCCCATGGCTTCGGAAACGCCCGAGCGGGCGCGGGCGTCCTTCATCAGCACGAGGCGCGCGGCGAGTCCGCACAAGAGGCGCGGCGAGCGCCCGGCGCCGCGCCAGTCGGGACGCGCGGAGTCGGCGGTGAGCGCCATCTCCGCCGCGATGCCGCTGACGCGATAGGGCGCGAGCAAGAGCAGCGCCGCGCCGCGGGAGCGGGCCGCGCGCTCGAGGCGCACCCATGCGGCGTCGGGCACGAAACCTCCACGCAGGGGCGCTAGGCCCAGGTCCAGGACGACGAGCGAAAATCCCGCCGCGAGCAGCATCTCCGTGCTCGCGACGGCATCCTTCAACTTCGCGGGCCGCACCCAGAGCAGGCGGGCAAGCTCCACGCCCGCGGCCTCGGCCGCCTGCGGGTCGAGATGACTTCCGAGATCCACGAGGGCGGCCGCTTCGCCGCACGAGGTCGCCGCGGCGAGCGCCGACGTCCCGATCGAAAAGCGACCGCACGAGCGCCGCCCGGAGAGCTCGACGAGCCCGCCGCGCGGGAGCCCTCCACAGAGAAGACGATCGAGTGCGGGCACCATCGTCGGAATCGGATCGCGTGAGGCCGCGGGCGACGGAAGATCGCTCGCGCGCGAGATCCTCCCGCCGGGGCCCGAAAGAAGACCGAGGCTTGCGGCCTTTTTCGCCAGCCCCCTGCCCTCGAGGAGCTCTTCGATTGCCAGGGCCTGCGTGGGAGACACGGGAGAGGCAAAGTAGGCGTAAATAAGGCGTAAGTCAATATGGCTGACAACCCCTTATAGATGTTGCAGATCCGGGGGTACGGGTATCATTCGGTCAATGTCCCGCCGGTCGCGCTGACCCCGCATGAGCCTGCTTCTGAAGGGGTTGATCGTCGGTTTCTGCCTGGCGGCGCCGGTGGGGCCGATCGCTGCCCTGTGCGTGCAGCGCACCATCTCCAAGCGGCTGGTCTCGGGGCTGGTGTCGGGCCTCGGCGCAGCGGTTGCTGACGCGTTCTACGGCGCGGTCGCGGCCTTCGGCGCGACGATCATTTCCGAATTTCTGATCTCCGAGCGGGCGTGGATGCAACGGGTCGGCGGCGTGATTCTGATTCTCATGGGCCTGCGTCTCTTCCTGGCAAAACCGACCGGGGAGAAGGAAGAGGTCAACGGCAAGGGATTGACGGGCGATTTTCTCTCGACCTTCTTGCTGACACTCACGAACCCGATGACCTTTGTCGCCTTCGCCGCGGTCTTCACGACGATGGGGATCGGCGCCGTGCGGGGCCAACCGATCCTGACCGCGGAGCTCGTGGGGGGAGTCTTCCTCGGCTCCATGCTCTGGTGGGCCATCCTCTGTGGCGGGTCGCACGCCCTGCGGCACCACTTCGACTGCCGCAAGCTCACCCTCATCAATCGCGGTACGGGAATCTTCGTCATCGGCGTCGGCGGCGTGTACCTGCTGCTGACTTCTTAGAAGTCTCCCGGTCGAGCGCACGTCCTTCTCATGACTCTCCCGCGTTCGATTCGAGAAGTTGCCGCGCCTTGTCGAGTGCGCGCGCGAGCGATTCGTCCACGCCCTCGGCGCGAGCCTGGATGAGCGTCATCCAGCGCATGGGGCGCGCGGGGTCCTCGGACGCCTCCGGATCGCTCTCGCCCCGGGCCGTCAGCAGGTAGCGCAGGTCGAAGTGCGAGTGCGCGGCGTCGCCGCCGTGCGCGGGAATCGCGTGGACATCCACGTCGAGTACGGCCGGACCCAGGGGTGCGTCGAAGACAGCGATGCCGGTTTCCTCCCGGGCTTCCCGCAGCGCCGTGGCGAAAACGGACGTGTCCGCCTCCTCGGTGTGGCCGCCCGGCTGGAGCCAGCGGGAAAGCTTGCGGTGCCAGACGAGGAGAAACGCGGAGCCGTCCGGCCGCGCGACGACGGCGCTGCCGGTGACGTGGCCTTCGGGATTGTGCCGGCGGAAAGGATCGGAGGACCCGGCGAGGAATCGGCGGATTCGCGACAGCGACTCCGCTTCCGCCGGCCCGGCGGCTGCATGGCCCGCGAGCACGGCGAGAAGCTCCTCGCGGTTCACGGGTAGAATCCTATGATGACTGATGCATCCGCATCAGGGCGTCCGGCCGTCCTGCCCCTAGAGTGCGGCTCGAACCGTGGCGCTCGACACTCATAACGGAGGACCGAAGGCATGGAGGCCGTCTTTCTCGCTCGCGTGCAGTTTGCGCTCACGGTCATGTTTCACTTCCTGTTTCCCCCGATCTCGATCGGTCTCGGTTTCCTGATCTTTCTGCTCGAGACCGCGCGGTGGCGCACGGGCAAAGATGTTTACCGGCGGGCCTCCGACTTCTGGCTGAAGATCTTCGCCGTCAACTTCGTCGTGGGCGTGGCGACCGGGATCGTCATGGAGTTCGAGTTCGGCACGAATTGGGCGGGCTACTCGCGCTTCGTGGGCGACATCTTCGGGGCGCCACTGGCCGCCGAGGGAGTCTTCGCCTTCTTCCTCGAGTCGGGATTCCTGGGGCTCCTGCTGCTCGGAAGGAAGCGCATTTCCTCCGCCACCCGCTGGTTTGCATCGCTCATGGTGTCGCTGGGCACGATTCTCTCGGCATTCTGGATCCTGGTCGCGAACTCCTGGATGCAGACGCCCGCGGGCTACAAGATCGCGAACGGCCGCGCCGAGCTGACGGACTTCTTCGAGGCGGTCTTCAATCCTTCGACCCTGCCACGCTTTGCGCACACGCTCTCCTCGGCGCTTTGCATGGGGTCCTTCCTCATGGCCGGTGTGGCGTCGTGGTACATGCTGAAGGGCCGCCACCCGGGTGTGGCACGCGTGTCGCTCAAGCTCGGGATCGTCGCCGCCTTCGCCGGCTGCCTCCTGTCCTTCTTCAGCGGCGACCGCCATGCGCGGCAGGTCGCGCACACGCAGCCGGCCAAGTTCGCGGCGATGGAAGGGATCTATTCGACCGAGAAGGGCGCGCCGCTCATCCTCTTCTCGCTTCCGCCCACGCAGCAGGGGCCGCGCCAGGGCCCCGAGATCATGATCACGAACCTGACGTCCGCGCTCGCCTTCGGCAACTTCCAGGCGCCGATCGAGGGCCTGAACGCGTTCCCGAAGGAGGACTGGCCGCCGGTGGCCGTCACGTTTCTCTCCTTCCACAACATGGTGATCGTCTGGAATCTCATGATCCTCGTGACGTTCGCGGGCATCGTGCTCCTCCTGCGAAAGAAGATCGAGACCGCGCGGTGGTGGCAGCGGATCATGGTCGCCTCCGCGGCGCTGCCCGTGATCGCGATCCAGCTCGGCTGGATGGCCGCCGAGGTCGGACGCCAGCCCTGGATCGTCTACGGCTTGATGCGCACGAAGGACGCGGTCTCGAAGGTCGTGGCCGCGCCCGCGATCCTGTTCTCGATCGTGCTCTTCTCGATCATCTACCTGATCCTCGGTTTCCTGTGGCTGTACCTGCTCCGCCGGGAAATCCAGCACGGCCCCGAGCCCGGCCACCTGCCGGATGCAAGCGAGGAGGCGAAGTATGCCGTCGCTTGAGACCACCTGGTTTCTCCTGGTCGGCGTCCTGTTTGCCGGGTACGCGATCCTGGACGGGTTCGACCTCGGCGCCGGAATGCTGCACCTCTTCGTCGCGAAGAACGACGCGGAGCGCCGAACCGTCTTGAACGCCGTCGGACCGGTCTGGGACGGCAACGAGGTGTGGCTCTTGACGGGCGGCGGCGCGCTCTTCGCGGCGTTTCCGAAGGTGTACGCGACTGTCTTTTCGGGCCTCTACCTCGCCCTCATGCTCGTTCTCGCCGCATTGATCCTGCGGGCCGTGTCGCTCGAGTTTCGCAGCAAGGAACAGGCACCCGCGTGGCGGCGGACGTGGGACACGGTATGGGCCGTGTCGTCGTTCCTGCCGTCGTTGCTCTTCGGAGTGGCCATCGGCAACATCGTCCGCGGCCTGCCGCTCGACGCGGAGAAGGAGTTCGCGGGAACGTTTTTCGGGCTGCTCAATCCATTCGCGCTGCTGATGGGGCTTCTGTCCGTCGCGATGTTCCTCGCCCAGGGGGCTTCGTGGCTCCAGCTGAAGACGCAGGGTGTCGTCCGCGCGCGCGCTCTGGCGGCCGGTCGCGCTGCGTGGGCGGCCTGGATCGTCCTCTGGGCGGCCGTGACGCTTTCCTCGCGCGTGGCGGCGCCTTCGACCTGGGGCGCGGCGGAGCATGCGATGGCCTGGGCCGTTCCCGTCCTTTTTCTGGTCTTCATGGCGGCGATGCGCCGCAGCTGGGGGCGCGGGCGGCCTTCGGCGGCGTTTCTGTTCTCCTCGGCCGCGATCGCGATGGTCCTCGCCACTCTCGGCATGGCGATCTACCCGAACCTGGTGCCCGCGCTCGGCGACCCGGCGGGCGGGCTGACGATCTGGAACGCGGCGTCGACACCGCTGTCGCTCAAGGTCATGCTCATCGTGGCGCTCTCGGGCATGCCGATCGTCATCGGCTACACGGTCTTCATCTACTCCCGGTTCAAGGGGCCGGTCGTGCTGGACGACCACAGCTACTAGCAGTGAGCAACCCCGACGCCGTTTCGATCGATGCGATCGTCAAGGCGATCTACGAAACGATTTCCGGGCCGGCTGGCGCGCCGCGGCAGTGGGAGCGGGACCGCGCGCTCTATCACCCGAAGGCGCTGCTCATCCCGACGCGGCCGCTGCCGGAAGGCGGGGCCGCCGCCGACGTTTTCGACATGGACGGCTATGTCGCGTCCCGGGCGCCCTTCTTCGCGCAGAACGACTTCTTCGAGATCGAGATCGGTCGGCGCGAATTTCGCTTCGGAGCCATCGCACACGTTCTCTCGTTCTACGAGGCGCGCAGGTCGCCCGGCGGAGAGATCCTGAAGCGCGGCATCAACAGCATCCAGCTCTTCCACGACGGCGTGCGCTGGTGGGTGATGTCGATCCTCTGGGACAACGAGCGTCCCGGGGTTCCTCTGCCGACCGCGTGAGCTGCGGCCCCGTCATTCGCGAGACGCTCGGATCGCGATCGAGCCCGACGGTCGAGCCCGGGCCAAGCACTGTCATCCTGAGGCAAAGCGAAGGACCCCGAAGTCGACGCGCCCCGGATCGCGATCAAGTCCGGTGGCTGGACCCGGGCCAGGCGCTGTCATCCTGAGCGAAGCGAAGGACCCCGAACTCGACACGCCTCGATCGCAGTCCCTACATGTCTCCGTCGCTCGAGGTCTCGGCAACCTCGTTGCGAACGCGATTGACGAGAGCCTCCACGGCCGCCTCGTCGATTCCCTCGGTGCCGATGCCGCGTTTGGCGAAGTCCACCCACTCGCCGTTGACCTTGACCTGGATCGTCAGAAGGCGCGCCCGTCCGTACGAGCACACCCGCACCGACATGCTCGGCGCCGTGTAGACGCAGGCGCGGTTGCCGGGCGTTTCCGGCGGGCCTTCGTCCCGGGCAGAATACCCGGCCTGGCGAAAGGCCGAGCCGATGCGGTCGAAGGCGGCGTCCAGGCTCAACATATGGCGAACCTCGCTTTTGCGTGCCGCCTATTCTAGTCGCTTCGGACGCTCCTGGAGACGGTGTCGGAGGACAGCATCAGGTACTGTCCCCGCGCCTCGTGGTCTTCGCGATCGGCGGCGGCCGCCTTCAGGGCCCCGGGACCGCGCTGCCTCCACCAGGCGCGCGCGTCCGCGATGGTCCACGCCGGCGCGACCGCGCAGGCCTCGAGCATGGCATCGAGTTCCTCGGCCGAGGCCGGACGGACGGAAGGCTCGAAGGCGAGGCAGCGCCACAGGGTCTCCTCGAGCGGGGCCGGCACCGGCCCGGGCGCTGCGGAGGAGAGCGGAGGCGGCGGCCCCTGCCGTTCGAGCGCAAATACCTCGATCGCCGTGCGCCCCGGAAACGGCGACTTGCCCGTCAGCAGAAAGTAGCCCACCGCACCGAGAGCGAAGAGGTCCGCGCGCGCGTCCACTTTCGAGGAGTCGCTCATTCCCTCGGGCGCCATGTAGAGAGGCGTGCCGAGCAGCGAGCCGTCCTGCGAGAGAGCCGCGTCGTGGCCCCCCGGAGAGCCCTCGCCCGCGTGCTCGACGTCGCCGATCGCCTTGACGAGCCCGAAGTCGAGCAGTTTCACGAAGTCGGGGATCCCGCCGTAAACGCAGAGCATCATGTTCGCCGGCTTGATGTCGCGATGGATCAGCCCCGCGGCGTGCGCCTCGGTGAGCGCGCCGCAGGCCTGACGCAGCAGGTGCACGACGCGCCCGGGGGGCTGCGGTCCGTCGAAGGCGACGAGCTGGCCGAGATTGATGCCGTGAAGAAGCTCCATCGCGTAGTAGAAAACGCCGTCGGCGGTGCGGCCGTAGTCGTAGATCGCGATCGTGCTCGGATGCGTCAGGCCCGCCGTCAACTGGACCTCGCGCTCGAAGCGTGCGACCGCCCGCTCGCCCTCGGTCCCGGGCGCGAGGAGCTTGACGGCGGTCGGCCGCCGCAGGAGCGCGTGGCGCGCCTCCCACACGACCCCCATCGCCCCGCGGCCGAGGCGCGCGATCAGCCGGTACGGCCCGACCTTCGCGACCTGCCGGCGCAGTCGCGTGATGGTCCGCACCGAGGTCGCCGCGAGCAGGAAGAGCATCGCCGTGAGCACGCCGACCGCAGTCGTCTCGAAGGCCGTGCGCTTTTGGGGCAGGAACGCGCCCGGCATGGCGAAAACTTCGAGGCTCCACGCCTGGTCCGCGTCCCGGACTCTCACGTCGAATACTTGCCCGAATCCGGATCGGCGGGCGACGCTCGCGGAATTCCGGGGCCGTTCCGCCATCAAGGGGGAAGCCCCCTCTCCGAGGTCGCGCAGCGTGTAGCCGAGCCCCTCGCCTGCCGTGCTCGCCGCGCGGTCGACGAGAGGCGCGACACGGAAGATCGCGAGCACGAAACCCGCGAGCGAGGTGCGGCGCGCCGCCTGCGAGTCCGGGTCACCGCCCTTGTAGAGGGCCTTGTACAGCGCGACCGCGGGAGGCGAGCCCTTGGATCCGGCGTCCTCGATCAGACCGAATGGAGGCGATGTGATCAGCCGCCCCGAGTCGCGCGCCTTGTTCGCGGTGACCCGCCGCGTCGGGCTCGACGTGACATCGAATCCAAGGGCGCCGGCGTTCGGCGGCTCCATGTAGTGGATCGGCACGTACGATTCGCGGCGCTCTGCCGTCTGACGCCGGCCGTCGCGATCGAGGTCCCAGAAGCGGTAGTCGGTCAGGCCGGCCGCGTGTGCCTCCGCCTCGTAGCCTGCGCGCTCCGCGTCCGCGACGACAGGAAGCCATTCGAGCGCGTAGATGGGGCTCGGGTTCAACAACATGGGGTCCACGAACAGGGCGAACTGCCGGCGGGTGACATGGTCCGAGGCTTCAATGAAGCGGGCGACCGTCTCAAGGTCCCTCGAGGGCTGTTCGAGCTTGTCGGTGATCGCCTTCTGGAATCGCTGCGCCTGCTCGGCGAAGGCGAGGCGCGCATCCGACTGCGCCCGTACGAAGAGGTAGCCGCCGAGGGCAATCGAGAGCCCAGCGAGGATGATCGCGATGGTGACGTCGATCCTCCGGATCGAGCCTCGCCAGAGGAAAAAGGCGGACCTCAGCCGTCGGACCGTGAACCGGCTGGTGTCCGCGCCGGTCCGACTGACCGGGCTCGAGCCTCCGTTGGTCACGGGCGGGATTATGTGCCAGCGCGAGCCGCCGGCGTGCGATGGCAAATCCCGAGCCGCGCAGCGCCGAGGGATCGCTCGGGCCTTGCGGGGCGCTCAAGATGACGGTTGCAGCGCTCCGCCCAGAACCCTACGCCGCCCCCATTCGCTCCCGGACGAGCGCGGCGCCCACGAGGGCGGCGCCGACTCCCAGGTAAAGGAACCTATACGCCCGCACAAGGGTGCTCGGTCAGTGCCGAGGTGAAATCCGCTCCGGCCAGACCCGAGCGCCCCGCATACCAGGTCCAGAGGTAGAAGCCGGAGAAGAGCTTTCCGCCCGACGTCATGGCTCCGAGTCCGACCGACGCGCCCGCAACGAACAGGAGCCCGGCTATGCAGGCAAGGCCGCGCAGAGGCGAGGCAGCGAACGACCGGATGATGAGCCGAGCCGCCAGGCCTCTTTTTCGAACATTCCCCCGCCTGGCTGCGTATACAGAGGACGTGGCAACCGAGGGGAAGGGTCCCTCCAACGGTCTAAAGGGGTTTTTGATGAAAAAGAAGAAGTGGATCGCGGTCCTGGTGGTCATTCTGGCCCTGGCGGGAGCCGCCCTGGTCTGGGCGAAGAGCCGGGACAAGGCCGATCCGAAAGCCGACAACAGCCCCTTCCGGCTCGGAAAGGTCCAGGCCGAAGACCTCCAGGTCTCGGTCCGCGAGGTCGGCGTCGTCGATCCCGTGACGAAGGTGGACGTCAAGTCGGCCGTCTCGGGCCGCGTGCTGACGCTCAAGGTGCGCGAGGGAGCCGTCGTCAGGAAGGGCGACGTGCTCGCCGAGGTCGAGCCGGACGTCAACCAGGCGCAGTCGCTGTCCGACGTCCAGGCGAGCGTCAAGGAGATGGAGTTGAAGCTCCAGGACGCCCAGCGTGAGCTCACGATGCAGAAGGCCCTCTTCGAGCAGGGGCTCATCGGCCGCGACCCTTATCGCGCCTCGCAGATCAAGCGCGACCAGGCGGCCGAGAACCTCCGCGCGTCGCAGATGCGCTACCAGATCGTCGAGGACCGCGGCATTCCGATCTCCGGAAACGCGTCCTCGCAGAACGCACGCGTGACGGCGCCGATGAGCGGAGTCGTGATCAAGAAGGGTGTCGAGCTCGGCGAGACCGTGACCTCGGGCGTCTCGTCCTTCAACGCGGGCACGGTGCTCTTCACGGTCGCGGACCTGAAGTCCCTGATCATCCGCGTCAACCTGAACGAGGTCGACATCGCCAAGGTGCAGGTCGGCCAGCCCGTGCGCATAACGCTCGATGCGTACCCGCAAAAGGTCTTCAGCGGCAAGGTCAGTTTCGTGTCCCCCTCCGCCGAGCTCGTCGAGAAGATCAAGGTCTTCAAGGTCGAGGTCACGCTCGACGAGCTCGGCGAATCTTTCAAGACCGGCATGAGCGCCAACGTCGAGATCCTCGGCGACAAGCGCGACAAGGCGGTCTCGATCCCGCTCGAGGCTCTCCAGAAACGCGACGGCAAGACGATCGCGTACCGGTTGAAGGCAAACCTGACGCCCAAGCAGCTCGCCGTGGCGAAAGAGGCGCTGGCCGGACGCAACAAGTTCATCTGGCTCTCCGACCACTGGAAGGAATACTTCGACGTCGTGCCCGTGTCGGCCGGCATCGCGACCCTCGAGCGCGTCGAGATCATCGCGGGACTGAAGCCCGGCGAGCAGGTGGCGCTCGAGGACCCATCCAGGAAACGCGTCGAGAAAGACGACGACAACGATTGAGCCTGTCATCCTGAGCTCCCCGGCTGTCATCCCGAGGAGCGCAGCGACGAAGGACTCCGGACTCGACGAGCACCGGAAGGCAGGAGGACACGCACCATGACTGCCATCATCGAAACGACCGGCCTCACGAAGACGTTCGGGACAAACGGTGTGGCCGTCCACGCCCTGCGCGGCATCGACATGACCGTCATGCGGGGCGAGTTCGTGGCCCTGATCGGTCCGTCGGGCTCGGGCAAGTCCACGCTCATGGCCATCCTCGGCTGCCTCGACAAGCCGACCTCGGGAACCTACGCGCTCGACGGACAGCGGGTGGACGGCCTCTCCGGTCCCGAGCTCGCCCGGATCCGCAACGAGAAGATCGGGTTCGTGTTCCAGCAGTACAACCTGCTGCCCAAGGCATCCGTCGTGCGCAACGTCGAGCTTCCGATGCTCTATGCGGGTATCGGCCGCCGCGAGCGGCGCGAACGCGCGATGGAGCTGCTCGCGAAGGTCGGCATTCCCGACAAGGCGAAGGCCCTCCCGGCCGCGCTCTCGGGCGGCCAGCGCCAGCGCGTGGCGATCGCGCGCGCTCTGGCCAACCGGCCCGCGATGCTGCTCGCCGACGAACCGACGGGGGCCCTCGATTCGAAGACCGGCCACGAGGTCCTCGAGCTCTTCGCCGAGCTCAACGGTCAGGGCAACACCATCGTGATCGTCACCCACGACCTCTCGATTGCCGCGATGGCGGGCCGCCAGGTCGAGATCCACGACGGCCTCATCAAACTCTCCGAGGCCGCATGAGCGCTCGATCTTCGCTCTCCACGCTTCGCTCTCCACTGGCGTAATGACTTTCAACGGCAAGTTCCGCGAGCGCCTGCGCAACGCCTGGGTCGAGATGCGCGAGAACCTCACGCGCTCGGTGCTCCAGTCGCTCGGCGTGGTGCTCGGCGTCGCCTCCGTCCTCGGAGGGTTCTCGATCTCCGACAGCATGCGCCAGCGTTCCATGGAGCTCTACAGGAAGCTCGGCGGCTTCGACAAGATGAACGTGCAGCCCTCGGCCGTCATCAAGGACGGCAGCCCGAGCGCCCTCCAGATGGCCAACCTCGGCCTGCGCACCGACGACGCCGAGGACGGGCAGGAGCTCGACCGCAAGGCGATCGACGGCGTTTCGCTCCAGAAGTTCGCGCGGGCACGCGTGCGGTCGGCCTGGGCCGACCAGGAGCGCGACATCCGCGGCATCGGCGGCGACTTCCTGGCGCTCGACGGCTACGAGATCGCGGAGGGCCGCAACTTCTCGGCGCGGGACCTCGACGTGGCGGCGCCGGTCGCGATCCTCGGCACCGACGCGGCAGACGTGTTCTTCCCCGGCGGCCGTGCGGTCGGCCAGACGCTGCGCATCGGGGACACGCCCGTCACCGTCGTCGGTGTCCTGCGGGAGCGCGTCTTCTACTTCCGCAAGTCCAACCGCAACATCTTCCGCCGGCGCAATCGCATCGTCGCGATTCCGACGACCCTCGTCACGCGCCGCTTCGAGGGCGACCGGTACCAGCGGCTGGACCGGGTCGTTTTTCGCGTCCCGAGCATCAACGCGATGGCGGCCTTCTCGAAGAGCCTCGAGTCTCTGCTCAAGGCCAACCACCGCCAGCAGGACGACTTTCGCCTGGACAACATCGCCCAGCGCGTTCGCAAGCAGCAGAGCCAGGGCGACGTCTACGACATCATCTTTCTCCTGTCCGGGTTCCTGTCCCTGATCGGGGGCGGGATCATCAACGTCAACGTCCAGATGGCGACGCTGAAGGAGCGCATCCGCGAGGTCGGCGTCAAGATGGCGATCGGCGCATCGGGGCGCGAGGTCTTCAAGGAGTTCATGACCGAGGCGCTCGTCCTGACCGCCGCGGGGTCGATCGCCGGCCTGGCGATCGGCGTCGGGTTCTCCAAGTTCATCACCTCCTTCATCGGGGTGCCTCTGCACATCGACCCGAAGAGCTTCCTCGCGGCCTACGGCCTGGCGATCGTCTTCGGGTTCGTGTTCGCGCTCTATCCGGCATTCAAGGCGGCGAAGTTGTCGCCGATGGAGGCGCTGCACTATGAATAGCCGCGCGCTTCCGTTGCCCGCCGCCCTGCCGCAGGTCCGCCGGCTCGGCCCGCACGCCCACCTCGCCCTCTACGTGGAGGTCGTGCGCGGCGGCTTCATCGAGCTCTGGGCCCACAAGCTGCGCTCGTTCCTCACGCTGACGCTCCTGATGCTCGGCGTCTTCGCCCTCGTCGTGATGACCTCGGTCATGGACGGGGTCACGGACAAAGTCTCGACCGGCTTCTCGGGAATGGCGTGGGACGGCACCGTGATGCTCGCTCCGAAATCCCCGGAGACGACCGAGGAGCAAAAGCGCTTCTCCATGAGCCCTGGCTTGCGCTTCGAGGATCTGTCACGCCTGACCACGCCCGACGCGAGGGTCCTCGCGTACCTGCCGCGGGCCTTCAAGAAATCCGCCGTCAAGACGACGGGCGGCAGCGAACGGATGTTCGTCAACGGCGTCACGCACGAGTACGGCCGGTGGATGAACCGCCCGATCGGCCTCGGCCGCGGCCTGACCGAGGGCGACGGACGCCGCCGCTCGACGGTGGCCGTCGTCGGCGCGACCCTCGCCTCCAAATTGTTCGGCGGATCGGACCCGGTAGGTCGCGACATCACGGTGGAGGGAGTCCGCTTCCGGGTCATCGGCGTCCAGGCCCCGGGGCAGCTCTTCTCCGATGAAAACTACTACGACGCCAACGGGATCTCGATCCCTCTCGAGACCTACATGGATCGCATGGACCCGACACACAAGCTCGCACACGTGGCCGTGAAGCTCAAGGCGAAGAGCGACCTCGGCGAAGTGTCGGCCATGATGATCGGCCGGGCCCGGCAGGCCCACCACGGGATCGAGGACATCGAGGTGCTCGACCTCGAGGGCGAGCTCGCACGCGGCTACCAGCGCTTCGAAGAGCAGATCTTCGGCTGGAAGGTCGTGTTGACCAGCCTCGCAGCGACCGTGCTTCTCGTCGGGGGCGTGGGTGTGCTGTCCGTAATGCTCATCGCCTTTTCCGACCGTCGTTACGAAATCGGCCTGCGCAAGGCCATGGGAGCCTCGGACGGCGAGATCCTCACGCAATTCCTGCTCGAGGCCTGCGTGCTCGCCGCGGTCGGCGCGTCTCTCGGGACGTTTCTCGGCGCCTTCGTTTGCAAGGCGCTTTCCGCAAACTTTCCCTATGGCCTCGTCGTCAATCCGCTCGGTCTGCTCACGGCGTGGGTCGTCGCGCTGTTGCTCGCGCTGACCTTCGGCATGTACCCCGCTGTCCGCGCCTCGCGGCTCTCTCCGATGGAGGCTATGCGGTAGGTCGCTTCTCCGGTCATCCGGGCTGAAGACAACAAACCCCCCGAGCGAAGCGGAGGCGACGGTCAGTACTTCTTCTCGATGGCCCGCATGACGGTGCCGCGCAGAACGATCTTCCAGGTCTTGCCGTCCTCGGAGCTCTCCCACCGAAAGTTGTAGCCGTCGGCCGACGTGTTGAAAATGACGTAGCGCGACTTCACGGTCTTGCCGCCCATCGTCACGTCGTTCGACCAGGTCCAGGTGTCTCCGGCAAGCGTGCCCGTGGCGGCCTCCGCCTCTCCGACACTGTTGAAGCTCCACCACGTGTAGACCTTGCGCGCCGCATCCCATCCCAGGACCGCCAGGCCCGTGACGTCGCCGAGAGGGCCATGGCTTCCCATGTTGCACGCAACGAAGAAATTGCCGGCCATCCACTGGCAGCGGTCGCGGCCTGCAGTTTTACCGCCGGGACCCATCGGGCCCTCCACGAGCTCGCCCGAGGAGGTCCAATCGCCGACGAAGTAGCCGAGCTTCTCGACTTCCGGGGCCGGCTTTGGCGGCTCCGGAGACTTTTTTTCGTCGGCCCGCGCCAACCCCGTGGCCATCAGAATCGCCGCGATCGCTACCACCGATGCTTTCCTCACGTCGCCTCCGGATGACCGCTCCGCGGTCACTTCTTCGTGGCTCGGCCCTCGGCGGCAGTCGCCCAGGTCTTTCCGTCCATCGAGGTCTCCCACTTGAAGGTCTGCATGGTCGGCGACGTGAGAACGACGGTGTAGCGCGACTTGATCAACTTGCCGCCCATCTTGTCTTCGCCGCTCCAGCTCCATGTGTTTCCCGAAACGGTCCCCGTGGCCGAGTTCATCATGCCCGTGCTGTCGAAGCCCACATACTTGTAGACCTCTTCCTCGCCGCTCCAGCCCAGGATGGCCTCACTCTTCATGCTGCCCATGGCGCCCCTGGAGGTCTCGCGGCAAACGAGCTGGAAGCCTCCCTCGAACCACGTGCAGTCGCTCTCGCTCGTCATCTTCCCTCCGGGCCCCCACGGTCCCGGCTTCATCTCGGACTCGCCCCTCCATTTCCCGGCGAAGGCATCGAGCTTCTTGACCTCCGGTCCGGGCTTCGAGGGTCCGGGAGCCTGAGCAACGGCCATTCCGGCCCCCAGGCACATTCCCACCGCGATACTCGCAACCATTCGGGCTCTCATGAGTCCTCCCTTCGAGCTGAGATCCTAAGCCTGAACCGCCGCCGGGCCGACCGGGACTTCCTCGAAAGCTTGGGCGGCGAAACCGCCGAGCGGGTATTCTCTCCCTCATGAAATACATACGTACCGGCATTTCCGTTCTGCTGGCCGCCTCCTTCGTAGCGACTCTCTTCGCCGCCACCGACGGGTCTGCGGGCGGCGTCCACTGGACCGTGCCCGCGGGCTGGCAACCGGGAAGCCCGCAGCCGATGCGCGTGGCGAGCTATACGATTCCCGCGGCCCCGGGATCGGAAGAGGCAGGATGCGGCGTCTTCTTCTTCGGCAAGGGCCAGGGCGGAAGCGTCGACGAGAACCTCCAGCGCTGGGTCGGTCAGTTCGAGGGCGCGAGCACCCCGAAGAAATCCGAGCGCACCGTCAACGGCCTGAAGGTCCACCTCATCGAGGTCGCCGGGACGTACCTCTCTCCGGCCGGCCCCATGATGCAGTCGCAGGGCAAGAAGTCGGGCTGGCGTCTCTCGGGTGCGATCGTGGAGGCGCCCGATGGGCTCGTCTTCTTCAAGTGCGTCGGCCCGGCCGCGACGATGCAGAAGGCCCAGAAGCAGATCGACGAGCTCCTGAAGTCGGTTGCGAAGGCGGGCGCGGCGAAGGCGTAGCCCCGGTCCCCGTCATCGCTGGTGGATCCCGGGATCCTTCGCTGCGCTCAGGATGACAGCCAGGGCGCATCCGCCTGTCACCCTGAGGAGCAGAGCGACGAAGGACCCCGGACTTTACCGCAGCGGTCGCATATCGGCCCCCGATCCTCGATAGACTCGGCGGTCGAGGAGGCCTTGATGTCAGGCAGACTATTGGGACCGGGTGCGGTCCTTTCGATCATGCTGACCGCGGTCCTCGGCCTCGCCGGGGCTGCGTCTCCGGGGGGACAATCGCAGGCCATGAAGCAGACCATTGCGCAGCTCGAGACCGAGCTCACCGCCAGGCTCGGCGAGTCGGAACGCCCGCGCATCGCCCGCGGCTTGCGTCAGGCCGCCGAGTTCTGGCGCACGGAGGACGGCGACGAGGCGGCCTTCGCCGAGGTCGCGCGGGCGCAGATCACCGCCGATTCGACCGCTCGCAACGCCCTCTTCGCGCGGATGGAGTTCGCGCTGGAGTCGCTCGACGGCCACATGAACGAGATCGCCCGCGACTTTCGCCGCCAGTCGGACCTCGACATCGGCGAGATCTACCCCTTCGACGAGATTCTGGCCGGCTACGATCCGTCCGCCCACACGATCGACGACTTCTTCCAGAACCGCCTCGCCTTCGCCGTGCTCCTGAATTTTCCTCTGACGACTCTGGAGCAGAGGCTCACCGAGGGCGCGGGCTGGTCGCGGCGCCAGTGGGCCGAGGCGCGCCTGGCCGAGCGCTTCGGCAAGCGCGTGCCCGCCGACGTCAACCTCGCCGTGGCCGCGGCCGCCTCGGACGCCGACCGCTACATCGCGCGCTACAACATCTGGACGCATCACCTCGTGGACGGAAAGGGGCAGCGCCTGTTCCCGCCGAAGCAGCGGTTGCTCTCGCACTGGAACCTGCGCGATCAGATCAAGGCCGACTACTCCGACGGCAAGAACGGCCTCGCCAAGCAGCGCGTGATCGCAATGGTCTGCGACCGCATCGTCACGCAGACCATCCCCGAAACCGTCATCGACAATCCGCACGTGGACTGGGATCCCTTCGCGAACACGGTCAAGCTCGCGGCGGCTCGGGACTCCGACACGGCGACTCCGCCCGACATGAAGGTGTCGAACTCCGCCGAGCCGGACGCCCGGTACGCGACGCTACTGTCCACGTTCCGGGCCGCGCGCAAGGCGGACCCGTACTCGCCGCTCGCTCCGACGCTGATCGCGCGGCGGTTCGACGAGAACCGCCAGATCCCCGAGGCGCGCGTGCGGGCCATGCTCGAGGAGGTGCTGTCCTCGCCGCTCGTGCCCAAGGTCGCGGCACTGATCGAGGGCCGCCTCGGTCGCCCCCTCGAGCCTTTCGACGTCTGGTACAACGGTTTCCGGCCGCGCGGCGCTTACACGGAGGACCAGCTCGACGCGATCGTGCGCAAGCGCTATCCGACAGCCGAGGCCTACAAGGAGGACATCCCGAACCTGCTCGTCGAGCTCGGCTTCTCGAAGGAGCGGGCGCAGTATCTTGCCGACCACATCGTGGTCGACCCGGCGCGCGGCTCCGGCCACGCGCTCGGCGCGCAGCGGCGGGCCGACAACGCGCACCTGCGGACTCGCGTCGAGAAGGACGGCATGAACTTCAAGGGCTTCAACATCGCGATCCACGAGATGGGCCACAACGTCGAGCAGACGTTTTCCCTGAACGACGTGGACTCGACGCTGCTCCAGGGCGTTCCCAACACCGCGTTCACGGAGGCGCTTGCGTTCGTCTTCCAGGCCCACGACCTCGAGCTGCTCGGCTTGACGAAACCCGACGCGAAGGCCCAGGCGCTCAAGACTCTGAACGACTTCTGGGCGACCCACGAGATCGCCGGGGTCGCGCTCGTCGACATGGCCGTGTGGCACTGGATGTACGACCACCCGGACGCCACACCCGCGCAGCTCAAGCAGGGAACCCTCCAGATCTGCCGCGACCTCTGGAACAAGTACTACGCCCCGGTCTTCCGAAAGAAAGACGTCGTGCTGACGCTCGGCATCTACTCGCACATGATCGACGCGTTCCTGTACCTGCCGGACTACCCGATCGGCCACCTGATCGCCTTCCAGATCGAGCGACAGATCGACAAGTCCCGCAACCTCGGCGCCGAGTTCGAGCGCATGGCACGCATCGGAAACGTCGCCCCGGACGTCTGGATGGAGCAGGCCACCGGCGCTCCCGTCGGCCCGCAGGCGCTGCTCGCCGCCGCGGACAAGGCGCTCGCGGCGCTGGCGCGTTAGCCGGAGGCTCCATGGGAAGAGACCGGGACGACACCGCCGAGTTCGCGCTGCCCGAGACGGTCTCCGCTCCCCGTCCCGCGAGCACGTCCTCTTCCGTCGAAATCGACCTCGCGGCCCTCTCGCATCCGGGCCGCGTCCGGTCGAACAACGAGGACCACTACGTGGTGGCACGCTTCGACCGCGCCATGCACACGCTGCTCACGAATCTGCCCGAGGGCGAAACCCCGGCGGCGTACGCCGAAACCGCCTATGGCCTGCTCGTGGCCGACGGCGTGGGCGGTGCGGCTGCTGGCGAGATCGCCAGCCGCACGGCGATCCAGGCCCTCGTCGATCTCGTGATCGAGACTCCTGATTGGATCATGCGGCTCGACGCGCCGCTCGCGCAGGAAGTCCTGCAACGCATGGAGCGGCGCTTCCAGAAAGTTCGCGAGGCGCTCGTCGAGCGGGCGCGCATCGACCCCAGCCTGCGCGGCATGGCGACGACCCTCACCGTGGCCTGCAGCATCGGCACCGAACTCCTGACGGCGCACGTCGGCGACTCGCGCGCGTACCTCTTTCGCGACGGCAGGCTCGAGCGCCTGACGCGAGATCAGACGATGGCCCAGTCGCTCGCCGACGCCGGCGCAATCGGCCAGGAGGAGATCGCCACGCACCCCGCGCGTCACGTGCTGACGAGCGCGCTCGCGACCCGCGGGGCCTTCGCGCAGGTGGAGCTGAAGCGCTCGCGCCTGGCGGATGGCGACCAGTTGTTGTTGTGCTCGGACGGCCTGACCGAGATGGTCGCGGAGGACGAGATCGCCGCGGCTCTCAAGACACCGGGCCCCGCCTCCGAAGCCTGCCGCGTCTTGGTCGACCTCGCCCTCGAAGCCGGCGGAAAAGACAACGTCACCGTCGTCCTCGGCAAGTACCGCATTCCGTAACCGTCGCCTTCGCTCGCTCGGGATCTGCGCCCTCCGGGCGCACCGGCTTGCGGCTCGCCGGGCTGCCGGCTCGACCGCAACCCTGATCCCTCACTGCGCTGCGGCTCCCGCATCGCGAACCTCCTCCCTCCTTCGTCGGGAGACTATTCGCGATGCGTTGCGGTAAGTTCTGGTCGCGGCGTGCGAAGTCTCCCGACCGCAGGGAGGGAGAAGGCGCACGCCGCGGGAGCCGAAGCGCAGCGAGGGGGTCCGGCGAACGGTCGAGCCCCTTTGGGCGAGCCGTTCGCCGGTGCGCGCGACAGCGCGCAGACCCCCGAGCGAAGCGGAGGCGACGGATTGATGCAAACGCATCAGCGCGCCCCCCGCCGCGCTCGCTACGGTCTATCCAGCGATGGCTCCACCGAAGCGCCTCACCCTCGACGGCAACGACGCGGTCGCCTCGGTCGCCCACCGGGCGAGCGAAGTGATTGCGATTTACCCCATCACGCCCTCATCGCCCATGGGCGAGGTGGCCGACGCCCTTTCGGCCCGGGGCCGCGTCAATCTCTGGGGCGAGGTCCCGAAAGTCGTCGAAATGCAGTCCGAGGGGGGCGCGGCGGGCGCCGTCCACGGGGCCCTGCAGGCGGGAGCGCTCGCGACCACTTTCACCGCGTCGCAGGGCCTGCTTCTCATGATTCCCAACATGTACAAGATCGCCGGCGAGCTCACGCCCTTCGCCATGCACGTGGCCGCGCGCACGATCGCCACACACGCCCTCTCGATCTTCGGCGATCACTCGGACGTCATGGCCTGCCGCGCCACGGGATTCGCGATGCTTTGCGCGGGTTCGGTCCAGGAGGCACAGGATTTCGCGGCCGTCGCACATGCGGCAACGCTCTCGTCCCGCGTACCCTTCCTGCACTTCTTCGACGGCTTTCGCACCTCGCACGAGGCCGCCAAAATCGAGGTGCTCTCCGACGAAGAGCTCTTGGCGCTCATCGACCCGCAGGCCGTGGCCGCGCACCGCGGGCGCGGCCTCACGCCCGATCATCCGGTCGTGCGGGGCACGGCGCAGAACCCCGACACCTTCTTTCAGGCCCGGGAGGCCTCGAATCCCTTCTACGCCGCGTGTCCCGACGTGGTTGCGACGACGATGGAGCGCTTCGCCGAGCTGACGGGCCGGCGCTATCGCCCTTTCGACTACGTGGGCCATCCCGAAGCCGACCGCGTCGTCGTTCTCATGGGCTCGGGGGCCGAGACCGCGCACGAGACGGTCGACTGGCTCCTCGAGCGCGGCGAGAAGGTCGGCGTCCTGAAGGTCCGCCTCTTCCGGCCCTTCGATGTCGCGCGTTTCGTGGCGGCCCTTCCCACCAGCGTGAAGGCGATCGCCGTCCTCGACCGCACGAAGGAGCCGGGCGCCATCGGCGAGCCTCTCTACCAGGACGTCGTCACGGCCTTCGCCGAGGCCCGCGACGGCAAGGCCGGCCCCCGCATCGTGGGCGGCCGCTATGGCCTCTCTTCGAAGGAGTTCACGCCGGCGATGCTCGTCGCGGTCTTCGGCGAGCTTGCTCGCGAGAAGCCGCGCAACCACTTCACCGTCGGGATCGTCGACGACGTCTCCCACACGTCGCTACCCTGGGACACGGAGCTCGACATCGAGCCTTCGGACGTCGCACGGTCGGTCTTCTACGGGCTCGGCTCCGACGGCACGGTCGGCGCCAACAAGAACTCGATCAAGATCCTCGGCGAAGAGACCGACGGGCACGTGCAGGGCTACTTCGTCTACGACTCGAAGAAGGCGGGGGCCGTGACCGTCTCGCACCTGCGCTTCGGGCCCCGGCCGATCCGCTCCGCGTACCTGATCGGCAGCGCCGACATCGTCGCCTGCCACCAGTTCGAGTTCATCCATCGCTACGACATGCTCGATCAGGCGCGCGCGGGCGGCGCGTTCCTGCTCAACTCGCCCTACGGCCCCGATGCGGTCTGGGACGAACTCCCCCGGGAGATGCAGGAACAGATCCTCGAGAGGAAGCTGCGCTTCTACGTCGTGGACGCTTACCGCATCGCTCGCGAGGCGGGCCTGAAGGGCCGCATCAACACGATCATGCAGACCTGCTTCTTCGCGATCTCGGGCGTCCTCGCCCGGGAGACCGCGATCGCCCGGATCAAGCATGCGATCGAAGACAGCTACGCGAAAAAGGGCCCGGAAGTCCTGCGGCGCAACTTCGCCGCCGTGGACGCCGCGCTCGGCGGGCTTTCCGAGGTGAAGGTGCCGGAGCGGCCGACCACCGACCGGCGGCGTCCGCCCATCGTCCCGGCAGAGGCCCCCACGTTCGTGCAGAAGGTCACGGCGCTCATGCTTGCCGGCCACGGCGACCGGCTGCCGGTCTCCGCCTTCCCCGTGGACGGCACATGGCCCACGGGAACGACGCGGTGGGAGAAGCGCAACATCGCCACCGAAATCCCCGTCTGGGACCCGGCCGTCTGCATCCAGTGCAACAAGTGCGCGCTCGTGTGCCCGCACGCCGCGATCCGGGCAAAGGTCTTCGAACCGGATCGCCTCGCCGGGGCGCCGGAGACCTTCAAGTCCGACCGCTTCCGCGGCGCGGACTTCGAGGGTTGGCGCTACACGATCCAGGTCGCGCCCGAAGACTGCACGGGATGCACTCTCTGCGTCATGTTCTGCCCCGCCAAGGACAAGTCGAACCCCAAGCACAAGGCCATCGACATGGCACCGCAGCGGCCGCTGCGGGATGCCGAGCGCGAGAACTACGCATTCTTCCTCGGCCTTCCCGAGCCCGACCGCTCGCGCATCCGCGTCATGGACGTCAAGGGCTCGCAGTTCGCGACTCCGCTCTTCGAATATTCGGGAGCGTGCGCGGGCTGCGGCGAGACGCCGTACATCAAGCTAATGACGCAGCTCTTCGGAGACCGTACGCTGATCGCCAACGCCACCGGCTGCAGCTCGATCTACGGTGGCAACCTCCCCACCACGCCGTATACCGTGGATCGGGACGGGCGGGGGCCCGCCTGGTCGAACTCGCTCTTCGAGGACAACGCGGAGTTCGGCCTCGGCATGCGGCTGGCGATCGACAGCCGCACGGCGCATGCGCATCGTCTTCTCGCCGAGCTCGGCCCGGCGCTCGGCGGCGGCCTCGCCCGCGAGATCCTCGAGGCCGACCAGTCCACCGAAGCCGGGATCGCGGCCCAGCGCGAGCGGGCCCTCCGGCTGCGCCGACAGCTCGCGCCGGTCGACACGCCCGCCGCGCGCACGCTCGCCTCTCTCGCCGAGCACCTGGTCAAGAAGAGCGTCTGGATCGTCGGCGGCGACGGCTGGGCCTACGACATCGGCTTCGGCGGCCTCGACCACGTGCTGTCTCTCCCGTACGACGTCAACGTGCTCGTGCTCGACACCGAGGTCTACTCGAACACGGGAGGGCAACAGTCGAAAGCGACGCCTCTCGGAGCCGCGGCCAAATTCGCCGTCGCCGGCAAGGAGACCGGGAAGAAGGACCTCGGCCTGATGGCGATGAGCTACGGGCACGTCTACGTGGCGCGCGTCGCGTTCGGGTCGAAAGACTTCCAGACCGTCAAGGCAATCCAGGAGGCCGAGGCCTATCCCGGCCCATCGCTCGTGATCGCCTACAGTCACTGCATCGCCCACGGCTACGACATGGCCTTCGGCTGCGAGCAGCAGAAGCTCGCCGTGGACTCCGGCGTCTGGCCCCTTTACCGCTTCGACCCGCGGCGCATCGCCCGGGGAGAGCCGCCCCTCCAGCTCGACTCGGGCGCGCCGAAGATCTCCCCCGACGCCTTCATGCGCAATGAAAGCCGCTTCCGTATGCTCGAGGCGGCCGACCCCATGCGGTACCGGCGCCTCGCCGCCCTCGCCGCCGAAGAGGCGAAGCGGCGGCTGCTCCTCTACAAACACCTCTCGGAATGGAAACTCGCGACGGCCGCTTCTCCGGTCGATGCCTCCGCGCCCGCGCCGGCCGGCGGAGCACGGTGACCATGGACCTCTCGACGACGTACCTTGGCTTCCGCCTGCCGCATCCGCTGATGCCCGGCTCCTCGCCGCTCGTCGACGACCTCGATACCGTCAAGCGCCTCGAGGACGCCGGGGCCGCCGCGATCGTGATGCATTCGCTCTTCGAAGAGCAGATCGTCGGCGAGGAGCTCGCCACGTACCACGCGCACGAGGCGGCGAGCGAGTCGTACGCCGAGGCGCTCTCGTACCTGCCGGACCCGAGCGCGTTCGCCCTCGGAACCCACGACTACCTGGAGCAGATCCAGAAGATCAAGGCGGCCGTGTCCGTGCCCGTCATCGCTTCCTTGAACGGCACCACGCCAGCCAACTGGATCGAGTACGCGCGGCTGATCGAGCAGGCGGGCGCCGACGCCCTCGAGGTCAACATCTACGAGCTCGCGACCGATCCCCTCGAATCCGGCGAAGACGTCGAGGACCGTGCGGTCTCGATCGTCACGGCCGTGCGGGAGGCGGTCGCAATCCCGATCGCCATCAAGCTCTCGCCCTTCTACTCCTCCCTCGCGCACCTCGCCCGGCGCCTCGAGCGGGCGGGGGCGAACGGCCTCGTGATCTTCAATCGCTTCTATCAGCCCGACATCGACGTCGAGAACCTCGAGGTCGTGCCGCGTCTCTACCTCTCGAGCCCCAACGAGCTGCTCCTGCGCCTGCGGTGGCTCGCGGTCCTGTCCTCGCAAATCCAGGGCTCGCTCGCCGTCACCGGCGGCGTCCACAACGCGCTCGATGCGGTCAAGGCAGTGATGGCGGGGGCACACGCCGTGCAGATGGTGTCCGTGCTGCTGCGGCGCGGGCCGGAGACGCTCTTGCGGGTGCGTTCGGAAATGGAACGGTGGCTCGAGGACCACGAGTACGAGTCGCTCGCCCAGATGCAGGGCAGCATGGGCTATGGGCGCAGCGGCAATCCCGCCGCGATCGAACGGGCCAACTACATGCGGATTCTCCAGAGCTGGCGCCCCGACGAGAACTGAACCGCGCGAAGGAGCACGATGATCACTCGCGAAGACTTCACGCTGCTTCCGATCGGCTCCCGGAACACCCTCGAGGGGACGGTTGCGTGCTGTCCTCTCTGCGGGCGAAATGGCGTCGTCGTCCATCCCGACGATGCTCCGGCCTACTGCATCCACGCCGAGGAGTCGGAGATGCTTTGTGACGGCATGCGCACCGATCCGACGGACTGCTGCCGTCTGCCTCGTAACACCCCGCGCTTCCCATAGAATTCGCCGGACCACGGTCCGACGAAAGGGAATGCGATCAAGACGAGGCTCTGGGCAATTTCGGCCCTTTTCCTGATGGCTGCGCCGGGTGAGGCTGTGGAGCCTTCCGCGCCGCCCGCCCCGGACGACGTGATCCTGACGGACAGCTTCGGGCACTCCGTCGCCGTGCCGAAGTCCAAGCTGCACCCGGGTTTTCTTCCGCCGCCCGGTGTCGCGATCGAGCAGCAGGTGCCCCAACCCGCACGGGGCTCGAAACTCTCCCCCGAGCTCCTCCAGCGCATGGACTCGGGTCGCAAGCGCACTTTCACGCTCTTTCCCGCCTCGCCCCCCAGGCTGGCGCCGTACCTCGCCGCACAGGACGAGCTCGGGAACACGGCGATCGCGCCCGGCCCGCTCATCGATGTGGCCCCGGCCGAGATCGAGATCCAGGGCGCAAAATACTGGCTCGGCACGCGCGGGCTGCGATACAGCGCTTCGCAGGTCTTCACCTACACGGGCGTTCCCGACACGCCTTCGGGATCGCCCAACATGGGCTACTACACGCTGAAGTTCTTCGCGAAATGGGCGGTGTACGAGTCGCCGGCCTCCGGGACCGCGGGCTGGCTGAGCGCTCAGGTAAATGCCAAGGAGGGACTCGGCGGTGCGGGCGCAAACCAGAGCGCCCAGGAGAACATCGGGTCGCTCACCAATCCAACAGGAATCTTTTCGAGCCGCAACGGCCTGCGCGTGCCCGAGCTTGCATGGCAGCAGTCGTTTGCGGGGGGCACGTTCGTCACGCTCGCCGGCGTCGTCGACCAGGGCAACTACCTCGACGTCAACACCTACGCGAACACGGGGCGCGGCCAGTTTCTGAACTCCGCTCTCATCAACAGCATGGTCCTGCCGCTGCCGTCATACAACTTCGCAGTCGACCTCCAGTGGCAGCCGGTCCCCGAGTTCTACGCGACGGCGGGCGCCACGGCTGGAAACGCTTCCGCGGGGCAGACGCCCTGGACGAACTTCAGCTGGCAAGAGTGGTCCATCGTGTCGGAGTTCGGCTTTGCCCCCACGGACTTTCTCGGCCTCGGGCCCGGCGTGTACCGCGTGCAGCCGTTCATCGCACAGGCGGGAGGGCCGACCCAGGGAGGCATCGGCTTCAACTTCCAGCAGCAGCTCGGCTCCGAATCGCCCTTTGGCTGGTTCGGGCGTTTTGGCGTCGGCGGCCCGCAAGTCTCCGCCGGCGCCTCGACGCAGGTGGGGACCGGCTTCGTCATCGAGGCGCCCCTCAAGGCGATGGGCCTCGTGCCGAAGCTGACGAACGACTTCGCCGGCGTCGGCTTCGTCTGGAGCCGGCCCTCGGCCACCTCGAAGACGGTGTACCACCGCGACGAATACGTGGCCGAGACCTTCTATACGTTGCAGCTCTCGCCCCTCATGCGCCTGCAACCCGACCTCCAGCTCGTCTGGAACCCCGCTTTCAACCCGGACCCCGGACCCTTCACCGTCGTCCAGGCCCAGATCATCCTGTCCTGGTGAACCCGCGATCTTCCCAACTGCAGTAGCATCCGCCCAGCTTTCAGGGCGAATTCATGCGCTGCTCCTCGTGTTCGGCCGAGCTACCGGAAGCGAGTCGCTTCTGTCCTGCCTGCGGCGCGCCCACCGGTTCGATGTCCCAGCTCCCGACCGGCCTGGCAACGCCATCGGTTTCAGAGGCAGCTCTGCGGCGGAGCGCATCGGATAGCCCGGTGGGACGCCTCGCCTCTTCCCCTTCTCTCGACGGTGGTGGCTTTTCGCCCGGGACGATCCTCGGCGAGCGCTACCGCATCATCGGCCTCGTCGGTCACGGCGGGATGGGCGAGGTCTATCGCGCCGACGACCTGAAGCTCGGACAGCCGGTGGCTCTGAAGTTCCTGCCGGAGAAGCTCGCTTCCGAAAAGACCTGGATCGACCGCTTCTACGCCGAGGTGCGCCACGCGCGCGGCGTCTCGCATCCGAACGTCTGCCGCGTCTACGACGTCGGCGAGATCGAGCGGCGGCACTTCCTTTCCATGGAGTACGTCGACGGCGAAGACCTCGCTTCGCTGCTCCGGCGCATCGGGCGGCTCCCACCGGACAAG
Source organism: uncultured Acidobacteriota bacterium (assembly GCA_963847075.1). Lineage (GTDB taxonomy): Bacteria > Acidobacteriota > Thermoanaerobaculia > UBA5066 > Gp7-AA6 > DAHUXD01. The sequence continues at coordinate 2,032,439 of CAWJYL010000002.1, read as the reverse complement.
GCCGTCGAGATCGCGCGCGAGCTCTGCGCGGGCCTTGCCGCCGCGCACGACAAGGGTGTGCTACATCGGGACCTGAAACCCGGCAACGTCATGATCGACGGCCGCGGCCGCGCGAAGATCACGGATTTCGGCCTCGCCGTCGGCATCGAGGACGACCGTGGCGGCGCAGAGGTTTCCGGTACGCCGGCGTACATGGCGCCCGAGCAGCTCGCCGGCAAAGGAGCCTCCGTCCAGAGCGACATCTACGCTCTGGGCCTCGTTCTCTACGAGCTCTTCACCGGACGCAGGGCCTTCGAGGCGGCGACCTTCGCCGACTGGAAGCGCAAGCACTCGGAGGAGCAGCCCACGTCGCCCTCGACGGTGACACCCGGCTTCGATCCGGTCGTCGAGCGCATCATCCTGCGCTGCCTCGAGAAGGACCCCAAGGCGAGGCCACGCTCGGTCGCCGCCGTGGCTGCGGCGCTGCCAGGAGGCGATCCGCTCGCCGCCGCGATCGCCGCCGGCGAGACGCCGTCGCCCGAGATGGTCGCCGCCGCCGGCAGCGACGAGGGGATGAAGCCGGCGGCCGCGTGGGCCCGCCTCGTGGCGATCCTCGGGGGAATCGCGCTCGTCGCCTATCTGTCTCCGCGGGCCTTTCGCCACGGACACGTGCCTCTGGAGAAGCCGCCCGAGGCTCTCGCCGAACGGTCGAAGGAGATCATCCGGAGGTTCGGTTACACCGAGAAGCCGCTCGACACCGCGTGGGGCTTTTCCGGCAACGGCGAGTACCGACGCTGGGTCGAGGAGCACGACAAATCGCGGGACCGTTGGAAGGATATGGAGGATGGGCGGCCGGCGGCGATCTACTTCTGGTACCGGCAGAGCCCCGGCCAGCTTGTCTCCGAGCGATTCCGCGGCGACGACGCGGGAGGCATTGCCGTCACCGAGTCCGACCCGTCCCCCTGGACCGGCGGGATGATCGGCGTCGAGCTGGATACCCCTGGCCGGCTGATCCGTTTCGAAGCGGTCCCGACGGCGGCCCTCTCTGACCGGCCCGCCGCGCCCGACTGGTCGATCCTCTTCGCCGAAGCGGGCCTCGATGCTTCGGCCTTCGCGGCTGCCGAGCCGAAGTGGCCTTCCCCCTCCCACGCCGATTCCCGCATGGCCTGGGTCGAGAGCAAGCCCGAGCGCGGGGATCGGCCGCTGCGCGTCGAGGCCGCAGCACTGGGCGGCCGGCCGGTCTACTTCGAGCTTGCAGGTCCGTGGAGCCGCGCGCCTCGGATGCCGGCCGAGCCCACGGGCGCTTCCAAGGCTTCGGACTATCTCCTGGTCGGGTGCTTTCTCGCGCTACTGGTCGGCGGCGCATTGCTCGCTCGGCAGAATCAGCGTCTGGGCCGCAGCGATCGCCGCGGCGCGATGCGCCTGGCGATCTTCGTTTTCTCATTCGCGATGCTCTCCTGGGCCACCGAAGCCCGACACGTCGCGAGCCCCGAGGAGGTTGATCTCTTCCTTCTCGGCTCTAGCCAAGGCCTCTTCTTCGCGGGCCTTTGCTGGATGATCTACATTGCTCTGGAACCCCTCATCCGGCGCCGTTGGCCCGACTCCCTGATCGCCTGGACGCGTCTGATTTCCGGGCGCCTCACCGACCCGTTGGTCGGGCGTGTCCTTCTGGCGGGCGCCCTGGTCGGGGTTTTCGTAGCCCTCTCGGTGGAGCTTCAGAATTTCACGCAACGCGCCCTCGAAGCGACGCCGCCGATCCCCCCCTTTCCATGGAATCAGACGCTACGCGGCCCGCGGGCCGTTCTCGATCACCTCTTCGGGGGGCCGGCCGTCACCATGATCCTCGCGCTCAGCCTTGCATTGTTCTTCTTCCTTGCACGGGCAATCCTCCGGAAGGAGTGGCTCGCGGCAATTGTCGTCGTCTTGATCGTGGCGACGCCCTCGTATCTTACGGGCGGCCCGATTGCGGGAGCCTTCGGTCTCGTCCGTGCCGCCGCCCTCATCGTCGTCTTCGTTCGCTTCGGGCTCCTCGCCCTGATGTTTGCCGAATATTTCGGCCACTTCCTCGAGTTTCCGCTGACGACGGACTCCTCGGCCTGGTATTCGGGGACTTCGTTCTTTTTGATCCTCGTTCTCGCCGGGCTCGCCGTCTATGGCTTCCGCATCGCGCTCGCCGGCCGGCCGATGTTTTCCGGGAAGGGCCTGGACGACTAGCGGACAAGCAAAGACGGCAATCCATGCCTCCGATCTATGATCGGCGCGTGTGGCGCTAACGAGCGAGACCGTCGAAGCGGTCTTCATGACCGGGCCCGGGCGGCCGCTCGAGTTGCGACGGGTGCCGGCGCCGCGGCCGAAGCCCGGGGGCGCAGTGCTCGAGACGGTCGCGAGCGAGGTCTGCGGGACCGATGTGCATCTCCACCACGGGCGCCTGTCCGGCGTCCCCTACCCGATCATTCCGGGGCACGTGAGCGTCGGCCGCGTCCTCGAGACGAACGGGCCGCTGTGCGACGTCGAGGGCCGCGAGATTCGCGCCGGAGCGCTCGTGACCTTCTACGACGTCTACGGCACGTGCGGCAACTGCTGGCACTGCCTGGTCGCGCGGGCCGCTACGCGCTGCCCCCACCGCCGGGTCTACGGGATCACGGCGCCGGCGAGCGACGGCCTGCTCGGAGGCTGGTCCCAACGGATCGAGATCCTCCCCGGCGTGAAGGTCGTGCCCCTGCCCGAGACGCTCGACGAGCTCGATTTTCTCGGCGGCGGCTGTGGCCTTCCGACGGGATTCCACGCCGTCGAGCGTGCCGAAGTCGCGATGGGAGACACGGTCGTCGTCCAGGGAAGCGGACCGGTCGGGCTGAACGCCGCCGTGTTTGCGCAACTCTCCGGCGCGATCTCGGTCCTCGTCGTCGGAAGCCCGAAGGCGCGCCTCGAGGCCGCGCGAAGGCTCGGCGCCCGGGACGTCCTCGACATCGCCGCGGTGACCCGCGCCGAGGACCGCGTGAGCTGGGTTCGCGAGCGCACGGCCGGGCGGGGCGCCGACGTCGTCATCGAGGCCTCGGGCAATCCCGCCGCCCTCCCCGAAGGCCTCGAGATGTTGCGCGACGGCGGCCGATACGTCGTCGTCGGCCAGTACACGGACGCCGGCGAGGTATCGATCAATCCGCACCGCCACGTCAACCGCAAACATGCCGCGATCCTCGGCTGCTGGGGCTACGAGTTCTCCCACCTCCACCGCTCGCTCGCGATGATGGCGGCGCACCGCGCGCGGTTCCGGTGGCGCGAGCTCGTCAGCCGGGAATACCCGCTCGCCGAGGCCGGGCAGGCGCTCGCGGACATGGAGCGCCTCGCCGTCGTCAAGGCCGTGATCCGGCCCTAAGCGCCGTCTCTAGGGTTTCCTTCTCTCCTCCCGCAGCCACAGCGGGTCCGGCACGCGCACGCCGAAGGCGTGGGAGGCCAGGCGTAGCCCGACGACCGTGAGGGAAACGAGGGCACCGGCGACGAACGCCGAGAGCCCCGCGTAGTGGGCGCCAATGTAGACCCAGGCTCCGGCAAAGGACGAGACCGCGTAGAGCTCGCCCGGCCGAAAGATCACCGGCACTTCCATCGCCGCGACGTCCCGCAGAACGCCACCGAAGGTGCCCGTGATGACGCCGATCAGGGAGGAGACGAAGAGCGGCAGCCCCTTGTCTACGGCAAACCCGACTCCGGTCATCGTGAAGAGCGCCAGGCCCATCGCGTCCACGACGATTCCCTGGCGATGCCAGTGGCTCGCGCGGGCGTAGAAAGCCCGGCTGTAGACGAAGGCGACACAGAGCGCGACGATGATCAGCAGGTACTGGTCGTGGCTGATCCAGAAGAATGGCCGGCGGTCGATCAAGAGGTCACGCAGCGTCCCCCCGCCAAACGCCGTGACGATCGCGAGGCTGTAGGTCCCCACGATGTCCATGCGCTTTCGGGCGGCCGTGATCATCCCGGACACGGCACACACGAGCACCGCGGCCGCTTCGAGTGCGGTCCCGATGGGAATCGTTTTCATCGGCCGGGAACGGGCGCGGCCAGGCTAGGGCGTGGACGCGGTCACGTTGATGAGTGCGATCGGCTGCGTCGAGTAGTTCTCGATCTCGAGCTTCTTCGCGTTCCGATCCCAGCTGATCTTCGCTGCCGTCGCGAACTTGCCCTCGCCCTTGCCCTTCGCGTCGAAGCGCAGCTCGATGAGCGTGAACGCGTACTCGGAGGAGCGCGTCGCGTTGGCGGCCTCGCCGAACCCGATCCGGCGGTTGGTCGCGAGCACCACCTGGCGGCCGCCGTCCGGCAGCGGATTGTTGCGGGCATAGTAGAGCGTCCAGGTCGGGGAGTTGGGCGTGCGCATGTAACCCGCGCGCGGCCGGATCTTGACGAGCGCGTCGAGGAGCTTCTCCGCGCCGTTCTCCTGGAGCGTCGTCAGCAGGCTCTCGCGCTCGGCGTCGGTCGACCAGCGCTCGACGCCGATCTGGACGACGAACGCCTTGCCGGCCTGCATCGCCGCCGCGTTGGCGCGGAAGGATTCGATGACCTTGTCCTTGGCGGACATGGGACAAGCCATCAGGAGCAAAAGGCCGACAGGCAGGATCGAAAATCGCCGGTTTCTCATCGCTGAAACCTCCTCGTTGCCGCCCGAGTCTAATGCGGAAGCACCGAGGGCGGGCGCGGAGAAAGCACGGGAAAGCCGTTGGGCCCGATCGGAGGAGGCGTCGAACCCGGCGAACCCGGAGGCGCAAGGATCGGGAACCCATTCGGCCCGATGCGGGAGGGTGGCGCGGGCTGGGGAGGCCTCGGCGCGGAAGGGGGAAAGTACCCTCCACCTCCCCAATACCAGCCGGAATAACCGTAACTGGAATCCCAGGTCGGAGCTGCCGGGGCAGACTCGGCCGTCTTCGTCGGGGGCGCCTGGTAGCCGGGCCCCTCGAGGGCGGGCCCGACGAAGACCGTCTGGCCCGGCGCCAGGCGATCGGGCTGCGGCGGCTCCTCGAGGGCGGCGACCTTTTCGACCTCACCGGCCTGCAGGCTCATGTAGTCGCCATCGGGATACCGGTGAAAGAGAACCACCGGACCCTTGCGGACCGGCCGATCCAGCGCATAAATCCTTGAACCGCCTCGTACTTCCAGGACGTAATACGACGTCGAGAACAGCAGCGAGGCGGCGAAGATCGCGAAGAACCCGAGGCCGACAGTGCGTTTCATGGCATTACCCCCCCTGACCTTGGGGTCAGCCGGGCTATGGTATAGACTTAATAGTCTGGGTGGAACGGTGCCGTTTCCGGTACTGGTGGTGGGATTCCCGCCCAGCTCAACAATCAGGACATCGAGGGTCGAAGAGTATGTCAGTCCGCAAAGACTCGGGCTCCGGGCCTGACAGCGCCCGGACGCTCGCTGACCGCACCTCCGTGGACAACGCCGTCGAGGCGGCCAAGCGCCACCTGCTTTCGACCCAGGCCCCGGATGGACACTGGGTCGGGGAGCTCGAGGGCGACACGATCCTCGAATCCGAGTACGTCCTGACGATGCATTTTCTTGGCCGCACCGGCGAGGAGCGCATCCGTAAGGCAGCGGAGTACCTGCGCCGCAAGCAGTTGCCGACCGGTGGCTGGGCCATTTACGAGGGCGGGCCCGCCGAGGTCAGCTCCTCCGTCAAAGCGTATTTCGTCCTGAAGCTCATGGGCGATGACCCGAACGCCGCCCACATGGTCCGCGCCCGCGAGACGATCCTCGCCCTCGGCGGCATCGAGGCTTGCAATTCCTTCACACGGATTTATCTCGCGATCTTCGGCCAGTGCTCCTGGGACGACACACCGGCCGTGCCGCCGGAGATCCTGCTGCTTCCCGACAACTTCCGCATCTTCAACATCTACAAGATGTCTTCGTGGTCGCGCGGCATCGTCGTGCCGCTCTCGGTCATCTGGGCCTCCAAGCCCTTCTGCCCGGTGCCGGAATATGCGGCGATCTCCGAATTACACGTTCCGCGGACCGAGGCGCACGTCGAGCGCAGCCGGCACGAGCGCTACTGGCGCGCGTTCTTCACTCGGATCGACCACTGGATCAAGCGGCTCGAGGCTGCTCGGTTCACTCCCCTGCGCGCGAAGGCGCTCGCCGCCTGCGAGCAGTGGATCCACGAGCGCCTGACCAAGTCCGAGGGTCTCGGGGCGATCTTCCCGCCCATCATCAACACGATCATCGCTTTCCGCTGTCTCGGCTACGCGATGGACGATCCGCGGCTCGTCGCGCAGGTCCGGGAGCTCGAGAAGCTCGAGCTCGAGGACGAGGAGACGCTGCGCGTGCAGCCGTGCTTCTCGCCGATCTGGGACACCGCCCTCGTGATCGAGGCGCTGTCGGACGCGGGACTGCCCGCCGACGATCCGGTCCTTCTGAAGGCCGGACGCTGGCTCCTCGACCGCGAGGTCAAGGAAGTCGGCGACTGGAAAAAGGCTTGCCCTGCCGCCGAGCCGGGCGGCTGGTATTTCGAGTACGCCAACGAGTGGTACCCGGACACCGACGACACGGCCGAGGTGCTGACGGCTCTCTCCCGCGTGCGCTTCCCCGGCGAGTCCGAGGACCTGGCGAGGCAGGGCGCGGTCGCCCGCGGACAGGCCTGGATGCTCGCGATGCAGAATCGCGACGGGGGCTGGGGGGCATTCGACAAGGACTGTGACAGCGAGGTCCTGACCTACATCCCGTTCGCCGACCACAACGCGATGATCGACCCGAGCTGCGAGGACATCACCGGCCGGGCGCTCGAGGCCTTTCACTCGATCGGCGTGCCGCCCGGGCACCCGGCCGTGCGCCGGGCCGCGAAGTTCATCGACGACAAGCAGCTCCCGGACGGAACCTGGTACGGGCGCTGGGGCTGCAACTACCTCTACGGCTCGTTTCTCGCTCTGCGCGGATTGCTGCACGCCGGCGAGGACATGCGCCAGCCGCGCTTCCAGCAGACAGCGGACTGGATCCGCTCGCAGCAGAATGCCGACGGCGGCTGGGGCGAGCTGCCGCACTCCTACGACGACCCGACGACCAAGGGCGTCGGACCCTCGACGCCGTCGCAGACGGCCTGGGCGCTCGTCGCGCTCTTCGCCACCGGTGACGGCGATGGCGAGGCGGTGCGGCGCGGCGTCGAATACCTCCTGGCCCACCAGCAGTACGATGGGTCCTGGAAGGACGACCATTGGACCGCCACGGGGTTTCCGAAGGTCTTCTACCTTCGCTACCATCTCTATGCCACGGTTTTCCCGCTCCGCGCCCTCGCTCTCTACGCCCGGGAAGCGGGCACGGGCCCGACGAGCCGTAACGAACAGGCGGACGGGTCTGCCGTCCGCCGCACCGATCACGGAGTGAACTGATGCGATTTCCCGTCCACATGTTGACCGACAACATCCAGCACCAGGTGAAGCACGCCATCCGGGGCAACAAGCGCTACCCCTTCGTGCTGATGCTCGAGCCGCTTTACACCTGCAACCTCGCCTGCATCGGCTGCGCCATCGAGCGCCACACCGGCAAGCTCAAAGACCGGCTGCCGCTCGAGAAGTGCATCGAGGCCGTCGAGATCACGCAGGCTCCGGTCGTGTCGATCTGCGGCGGAGAGCCCACGATCTACCCGGAACTTCCGCAGCTCGTGGACGAGATCATCGAGCGCAAGCGCCAGATCATTCTGTGCACCAATGGCCTCCTGCTCGACGAGAACCTCTACGGCACCATCGCGCCGAACAAGCGGCTCACGATCAACGTGCACCTGGACGGAATGCGGGAGACGCACGACTACGTCTGCGCCCGCGAAGGCGTGTTCGACAAGGCCATCGCGATGATCCAAGAAGGCGTGAAGCTCGGCCACCACATGATGGCCAACACCACGATCTTCAAGGAGACCTCGATGGACGAGGTCGAGGAGCTCTGCAAGCTCCTGACCGACCTCGGCTGCGAGGGCATGCTCGTGTCGCCCGGCTACCAGTACGAGTCGGTGGACAGCGACATCTTCCTCTCGCGCTCGGAGATGCAGAACAAGTTCCTCCGGGTCCTCGAGATCTCGAAGAAGTACAAGCTGACCTCGACGCCGATGTTCCTCGAGTTTGCGGCGGGGCTGCGCGAATACAAGTGCTCGCCGTGGTCGACCGTCACCTATACGCCCAACGGCTGGAAGGGGCCCTGCTACCTGATCGGGAAGACCTGGTCACCCACCTTCGAACAGTTCTGGAACGGGACGGACTGGGAATACTGGGAGTCGCGGCAGGACCCCCTCTGCCGCAACTGCGCCATGCACTCGGGCTTCGAAGCGTCGGTCGTACGCGAGCTGCCCAAGCATCCGGGCGACATGGTCCGAATGATCGCCTGGAACCTGGCGGCGTAGCGAGCGCCGTGGCGCTCGCGTAGCCGCCATCCCGAGGCCGGAGGCCGAGGGATCCCGTGATCGAACGGGCGGCGGGCAATTTCGGCATCCCTGGCTCCGCTCGGGATGACAGACTGAACTCCATGGATCTCGTCACGGGCGGAACGGGCTTCGTCGGAGCGCACGTCGTTCGCGCTCTGCTCGCACGCGGTCGCTCCGTGCGATGCCTCGCGCGGCCCGGCAGCCGGCGCGAGAATCTGGACGGGCTGGAAGTCGAGATCGTCGAAGGCGACCTCACCGATCCGAGTTCGCTCGCGCGCGCTCTGTCCGGCGTGACGACGCTCTACCACGTCGCCGCGGACTACCGGCTCTGGGCGAAGGACCCGGCCGATCTCTACCGCGCCAACGCCGGGGGCACCGAGAACATCCTCGCCGCCGCGTCGGCGGCCGGCGTGGCGAAGGTCGTCTACACGAGCTCGGTCGCGGCGCTCGGCCTCATGGAGGACGGCTCTCCCGCCGACGAGACGACACCGGTCTCGCGGAGCCGCATCGTCGGCCACTACAAGAAGTCGAAGTACGACGCCGAGCAGGTCGCCCGCGCGTGGGCTGCGAAGGGACTTCCCGTCGTCATCGTCAACCCCTCGACGCCGATCGGCGAGCGCGACATCAAGCCGACGCCAACCGGCCAAATCATCGTGGATTTCCTGAATCGGCGGATACCGGCATACGTGGACACGGGACTGAATCTCGTGGACGTTCGCGACGTCGCGGCGGGGCATCTCGCGGCCGCCGAGAAGGGCCGCGTCGGGGAACGCTACATCCTCGGAAACCGCAACATGACTTTGAAGGAGATCCTCGATGCCCTCGCGGGGCTCACCGGGCTGCCGGCGCCGAAGGTGCGGCTGCCTCACTGGATCCCGCTCGTGGCCGCCGGCGCCTCGACGGCCATCGCTCGCGTGACCGGCCGGGCGCCGCGCGTGTCCCTGGAGAGCGTCCGGATGTCGGCCCACCGGATGTTCTTCGACCCATCGAAGGCGGTCCGCGAGCTTGCCCTTCCCCAGACGCCCGTCGAGGCGGCGCTCGCGCGCGCAGTCACCTGGTTCCGGGAGAGTGGCCATGTCCGCACCTAGCCGGGCGGCGGCGCTCATCGGAATCGTCACGGCGATTCCCGAGGAGCTCGACGCAATCCTCGCGCGGGCGCGGGACGTCCGCCGCGAGCCGTACCGGTTCTTCCGGGCCCAAATCGGCGCCACGCCGGTCGTCCTCACGGTCGCCGGGGACGGCCCGCACCGCGGGGGCCGCGGGGCCGCCGCGCTCTGCGACGTCTACCGGCCGAAGGCGCTCGTCGGCGCGGGAATCGCGGGAGCCCTCACCCCCGAACTGCGCCCGGGCGAGGTTCTCGTCGCGCGCCGTGTCGTCGACCAGGCGGGGCCGGCGCCGGCGCCCGACGAGCGGCTGCTCGCCCGCGGTCTGTCGATCCTGGGTGTTCACGAGGCCACCTTCGTCACAACGCGCGAGCCGGCCGTGAGCCGGGGGGCAAAGGCGGCTCTGGCTGCCCTGGCCGGGGATGCAGGAATCGCGTGCGTGGACATGGAATCGGCGGCGTGGGCTCGGGAGGCCGCCGATAGGCGGATCCCTTATGCGATCGTGCGCGCCATCTCCGACTGCGCCGAAGAGGAGTTGCCCGGATATCTTTCGCAGTGCATGGACACGGATGGAAGCATTCGCCGCTCGCGCGTGGCGCTCCGTGCCCTTTTCCACCCGGCCTCGATCGGGACGCTGCTGGTCATGCGCCGGCGCGTGCGTGAGTGCGGCGCACACCTGGCCGCCTTCCTCGAGCACTTCCTCGCGGAGCCGGTCTGATGGCCGATCTGGCGGATCTCCTCGAAAAGACGAGCCGGACCTTCGCGCTCTCGATACCGGTGCTTCCCGAGCCGACGCGGCGCGAGGTGACGATCGCCTACCTGCTCTTCCGCATCGCCGACACTTTCGAGGACGCGGCGCACTGGCCGCCCGAGGACCGGATCGCCGCGATCGGCGATTTCAACCGCCTGCTCGCGGATTACTCGCGCGAGCGGGCCCAAACGCTTTCGCGCGGCTGGGTCGAACGCAATGTCGCTCACCACGCCGGCTACCGGGAGTTGATGGAGGAAGTCCCGTTCGTGCTCGACGCGTTCTTCGCGCTCGCGCCGGGCGCGGTTGCGCCCATCCGCGCGCACGTCATCCGTTCGGCCGAAGGCATGGCCGGGATCGTGTCGCGAACGCGTCAGGGCCATCTGACGCTGCATTCGATCCAGGAGCTCAAGGACTACTGCTACATTGTTGCCGGCATCGTCGGCGAGATGCTCTCCGAGCTCTTCCTGCTCGACCGGCCGGCGCTCGACGGGGTCGCTCGCTACCTGCGCGAGCGGGCGGCGACTTTTGGCGAGGCGCTGCAGCTCGTCAACATCCTGAAGGACTCCGCCGTGGACGCCGTGGAGGGGCGGCGCTACCTCCCCATCGAGGTTTCCAAGGCGGACGTCTTCGCCCTCGCGCGCCGGGACCTCGGTGTGGCGGGCGACTACATCCTCGCCCTGCAGAAGGCCGGAGCGCCGCGCGGGCTCGTCGAGTTCACGGCTCTGCCCGTGCGTCTCGCCTGGGCCGCCCTCGAGCGCGTCGAGAAAAGCGGACCGGGCTCCAAGGTCAGCCGGCCCGAAGTCTTTCTGATCGTGAAGAAGTTGAAGCGCGCGCTCGACCGGGGAGACGCCGCGGTCTGACGTACGGACGCGCGTCGAGCCCGGGATCCCCCCTCATACGATCGCGAGAAGGGCCTCGTCGAGCCCGGGATCCTTCGCAATGCCCGGGATGACAGGCCCCCATGTCATCCTGACAAGCGAAGCGACGAAGGACCGTGCCCGATTGGTTTCTTACGCAGCCTTGGCGTCGGTGGCGGGCTTGTTCGCCGCCTTGCGCGGCAGGACCCGGACCACGGCCCGCACGACGGACGGAACGAGCATCGGGCGCAACAGGCGCTGGTCGTACGGAGCGAGGCGCCTGGCATTCTCCTCGAGGCACGTCTCGAGGAAAGCCCGCAGCGAAAAATCGCCGAACACCGAGTGCGACTTGAGCGTGAATCCGACCTGACTGGCGTCGCGCCCGGTCTCCGGATCCTTCCTCTTCTCGTCCTTCTTTCCGTCGCCGCCGGCCATTGCGAGGGCGCCCTTCAAGCGGTCGAAAGCCTGCGCCACGATGTTCCAGCCGCGCCAGAGATCGAATGCGGGGCGCATCGCCAGGGGACGGCGGGCGCGCAGGTAGGCCGCCCAGTTGACGATGAAGAGGATGTGCCGCGCCTCTTCCTGCATGATCTGCTCGAAGATGTCGATCAGGGCCTTCGGAAACAGCTGCGCCCGCTCGCCAAGGCGAAACAGGCCAAACGCGAAGAACGAATCGAGGCATTCGCCGTAGCCCGTACGCAGGAACGCGAGAGTGGGGTCCTTGGGAACCTCCGGGGGCGGAAACGGCGTCACCGGGATCCCGTAATGCTTCGTCAGGAGCATCAGGACCTCGGCGTGGCGCCCTTCCTCGTAGCCCTGAAGACTGATCGCCTCGGCCAGCAGCGCGTCCTTTTCGACGTCCCCGAGCGACTGCACCTTGACGGCCGTGGCGGCCTCGGTCCGGGTGGCCTCGTTCCAGACGGGCATGTCCTTCAGACGTTGCAGAGTCTCCGGGTCGAGATCGGGCCAACGAATCTCGGCCGGCTTGAAGGGATCGTGAGTGTCGATGAAGGTCCGGCAGAGCACGCTTTTGTGCTCCTCGGAGCCGAGGATAAAGCCATTTGACATAGAAGGTTGTAGAGTATCATGCGCGTTCCTCGCGACGGGGGTTAGGAAAGGCATGCCCATTCTCAGCCGAATCAACAGTCCACAGGACCTCAAGGGACTCAGCCACGAGCAGTTAGCCGAGGTCGCACAGGACTGCCGCGATCTGATCATTCAGACGATCACGAAGACCGGGGGCCACCTCGCTTCCAACCTCGGTGTGGTAGAGCTCACGCTCGCCCTGCACCGCGCCTTCGAGAGCCCCAAGGACTATTTCGTCTGGGACACCTCCAACCAGTGCTATACCCACAAGCTCGTCACCGGCCGCCGGGACGCATTTCCCTCGATCCGGACGCCGGGCGGACTCTCCGGGTTTGCCGAGCCCTCGGAAAGCGTTCATGACACGCTGGCGGCCGGGCACGCCGGCACGGGCCTCTCGTACGGCCTCGGCATGTCGATCGCAACGCAGGGCGAGCCCAACGACCCCTACGTCGTCGTCATCGTCGGCGACGGCTCGATGACCTCGGGCCCGAGCTACGAGGCCCTGAACAACATCGTCCACGTCAAGCCCAAGCGCCTGATCGTCATCTTCAACGACAATGGCTGGTCCATCTCCGAAAACGTGGGCTGGCTGGCCCACTGGCGCAATCGCTTCGAGCTGCACCCCACGTACCAGAAGTTCATCGAGGCCGGCCACAGCTTCTTCAAGCGCCTGCCCAAGGGGGACAAGGCCTGGGAACTCGCGCGCAAGGTCAAGAGCTCCGTCGAGGGCCTCTTCTTCCCGAACCTCATCTGGGACGAGCTCGGCTTTCACTACGTCGGCCCCGTCAACGGCCACGACTATCGAGAGCTCGAGGAGGCGCTTGCGCGCGCCCGCGATGTGTCCCGGGACGGCACGCCCGTCGTCATCCACGCCTTGACGCACAAGGGCCGCGGCTTTCAGCAGGCCGAGCAGAACCCGTCCAAGTTCCACCAGCCCGGCACGCCCACCGGCGCCGGAGGAGCGGGCGTGCGCCTGACGTACTCGCAGGTCTTCGCGAAGACCCTCATCACCATGATGGAGAAGGACCCCAAGATCGTGGCGATCTCGGCCGCGATGCTCGAGGGCACCGGCCTCGTCGAGGTCAAGAAGAAATTCCCCGAACGCGTCTTCGACGTCGGCATCGCCGAAGAGCACGCCGTGATCATGGCGGCCGGCATGGCCAAGGCCGGATGGAAACCCGTCGTCTCGATCTATTCGACTTTCCTGCAGCGGGCATTCGATCAGCTCATCCACGACGTCGCCCTCCAGGACTTCGGCGTCACGGTCTGCATCGACCGGGCCGGCCTCGTCGGCGACGACGGCAAGACGCACCAGGGTGTGTTCGACATCTCCTACACGCGCGTCATACCCAACATGACCGTCGCTGCGCCGAAGGACGAGAACGAACTGCAGCACATGCTGTACACGGCGATCACCGGCGGCCGGCCGTTTGCGGTGCGCTACCCGCGCGGCTTCGCGCTCGGCGTCGACCTCGACCCGATGCTCAAGACGATCCCCGTGGGGAAAGGCGAGATCGTCCGGGAGGGAAACGACATCATGCTGCTGGCCTACGGCGCGATGGTGCCCATCGCCACGCAGGCGGCCGAGGAGCTCGAGCGGCGCGGCGTGTCCTGCGGAGTGGCCAACGCGCGCTTCGCCAAGCCCCTCGACATGGAGCTGCTGCGGCGCGTTGCCGCGGCGGCGCCGCGGATCCTGACCCTCGAGGAGCATCTCGAGATCGGCGGGTTTGGCTCCGGCGTGCTCGAGGCCTTCCATGACGCCGGCCTTCCGGCGGCCGGCCTCAAGGTCCACGCCATCGCCGACCAGTTCATCGAGCACAGCCCGCAGCTTCAGCAGCGGCACAGCCTGAAACTCGACGTCGAAGGCGTGATCGAGACCGTGTACGCCCTTTACCCCGACCTTTCCCGTTCGGCGCCGAAGACGCCGGCGGAGGGCTCCCGCAAGGAGAAAAAGTTCGCCGAGACGGTGACCTGGTGATCAACCAGCCCGAACACGATTTTTCCGGCATCCACGTCGAGAAGCTGCTGGTCGCGGGGCTTCGCGGCTTCTGCGCGGGCGTGGTTCGCGCCATCGACGTCGTCGAGAAGGCGCTCGAGGTCGCCGACGGCCCGGTGTACGTCCGCAAGGAGATCATCCACAACCGGTACGTCGTCGACGAACTGCGTGAGAAGGGTGCCCGCTTCGTCGAGGAGGTCAACGAGGTTCCCGACAACGCCGCCCTCATCTTCTCGGCCCACGGCATCGCTCCCGGCGTGCGCACGATGGCGACCCAGAAGAACCTCCGCACGATCGACGCGACCTGCCCGCTCGTGACCAAGGTCCACCTCGAGGCAATCCACTATGCCCGCCAGGGATATACGATCATCCTCGTCGGCCACCACGACCACGACGAGACGGTCGGCACGCTCGGCGAGGCACCCGATGCGATCCGCCTCGTCGAAACGCGGGAGGACGCGGAGCAGATCACCGTGCCCGACCCCGACCGCGTGGCTTACCTGACGCAGACCACGCTCTCGATCGACGATACGAGGGAGATCCTCGCCGTTTTGAAACGCCGCTTCCCCAATCTCAGGGCGCCGTCCAAGCAGGACATCTGCTATGCGACGCAGAATCGGCAGGACGCCGTCAAGGCGATGGCTCCGCACGTGGACATGCTCCTCGTGCTCGGCGCGCCGAACAGCTCGAACTCGCTGCGCATGTGCGAAGTCGCCCGTGCCAATGGCGTCGCGTCGCACCTGATCGAACGGGCCTCGGACATCCAGCCCGAATGGCTTGCGGGCGTGCGCATTCTCGGCCTCACGGCGAGCGCGTCGGCTCCGGAAATCCTGGTGCAGGAGGTCGTGGCGTTCAGCCGCGAGCACCTCGGGGTCACTGCCGTGGAGGAGTTCGAAACGGTGAAGGAAGACGTCTCCTTTCCGTTGCCCCAGGAGTTGAAAGCACTCCTGCCCGTCAGGGTTTCCTGAGCCCGCGGAGCCTCGAATGAGTTCTCCGGGCGCGCCCGACGCGACCCCTCGAGACACACGCGAGCCGGCGCCGCCGTCCGGACGAGCCGGCCGCCACGGCCGGCGAACGGTCCGGATCGCCCTCTTCGTCGCCGGGCTCATTACCCTCGCGGTCATCCTCGGGGCCGTCGGCTGGAAGCCCGTGGCCGCGAACCTCGAACGGATCGGAGCCTGGTTCTTCGGCCTCGTCCTCCTTTACACGTTCGCGCAGGCAGCCTTCGCGCTCGGCTGGTGGGTCCTGACGGGCCCCGTTCCCCGGCCGATGTCCTTCGGCGAACTCTTCGCCGCCTACCTCGCGGGCGACTGCGTCAACTACTTCACGTCGATCGGCGGCGAGCCCATCAAGGCCCAGCTCCTGAAGGAACGGATGGGTTTCTCACGCGCTCTCGCCACGGTTGCCGTGCACCGCCATGCCGACGTGCTCGCGCAGTGGCTCTTCCTCATGGCGGGCGTCGCGGTCGCCCTCCTCCATTTTCGTCTGCCGCCCGTCGCGCGGGCGGCGGCCCTGATCGGCCTCGTCTTTCTCGGCGCGCTCGTACTGTGGATGACCTGGGGGCTGCGCCGCGGCGCATTCGGCCCGATGCTCGCCTGGCTCGGCCGCTTCCGGCCCCTCGCGCGGCACACGTCGCGCCTGGAGGAGGCGGCCGCAAGGCTCGACGCATCGATCGGCGAGTTTTACACGGTCAAGAGCGGGCATTTCGGCGCAGCCATCGCGTTGTGTCTGGTCGGATGGTGCGGAGGATTCCTCGAGACGTACCTCATCCTGCGCCTGCTCGCGCCGGCCCAGGGTTGGCCAACGGCGTTCGCGATCGAGTCGCTCGCCATGGTCCTCAACAACATCCTGCTCTTCATTCCGGGGCGCATCGGAAGCGCCGAGGGGGTGCGCGTCGGCGTGTACGCCCTCGTCGGCCTCGGCGCGGCGCAGGGAACGGCCTACGCCCTCGTGCGCCGTGGCCGCGAGCTCCTATGGCTCGTGCCGGGCTTCGTCGTGCTCCTGCGCCACCACCTGCTCGGACCGGGACACATGCGCCTGCCCGAGCGGGACGCCTGCACGATGACGGCACCGGCGATCGGCACTGCGGCGGACCTGAGGGAGCTGCACCCGTGAGCGTCATCGTTGCGGGCGCGGTCATCGCCGCGGGCGAAGGCTCCCGCCTGAAGGAGCTCGGCGTGCCGAAGCCACTCGTCGAGGTCGCGGGAGTGCCGCTGATCGCCCACGTGCTCGGCAATTTTGAAGCGGCTGGCATCCTTTCGGCCGCCGTCATCTTCAACGAGGCCGAGCGCGACTGCGCCGCATTCGTGCGCGAGCGCTTCGCGACGCTCGTTTCGAAGATCGTCATCAAGACGACCCGCTCCTCTCTCGAAAGCTTCCGCGAAATCCTCGAGGCTGCGCCGCCCGGACGCCTGCTCGTTTCGACGGTGGACGCCTTCTGCCCGCGCGAGGACTTCCTGCTCTTCGCGCGCCGGGCCGCCGGCCTGCCGGCGGGAACGACCGTCCTCGCCGTCACCCGCTACGTTCACGACGAGAAGCCGCTCTGGGTCACGACGACCCGCGCGGGACGGGTCAGCGTGGTCGGCGGAGCCTCGGGTGACGTCGTGACCGCGGGAATCTACGTCTTTCCGCAGAGGGTGCGCCGGCTCGGGATTCCTTCGTCGCTCGGGCGCCTGCGCGACTTCCTCGCCTGGCTCGCGAAATCGGGCGAGCCGATCGAGGCGGTCGAGATCGAAAAGGTCGTCGACGTGGACCGCGCCGAGGACCTCGCCGAGGCCGAACTGCTCGCGGCTGCGGCTGGAGGACGGACATGAGCGCGAAGCCGGCCGTCTGGGGCATCTATCGCGAGCTCGCGCACTCGCCGGGCCGCGAGACCGACGACGCGGAGATTCTCCGTGCCACGGCCCGCGAGCTCGACGCACTGGGGTTGTCCGTCGCCCTGAAGTCGCCCGACGAGCTGCCGGAGACCGAGGATTTCGACGCCGTGCCGCCCTACCTCTTCGTGATGTGCGAGCGCATCCCGATCATCGAGAAGCTCGCGGCCTGGGAGAGTCGCGGCGCGCGGATCGTCAACAGCCCCTCCGGAATCCGCAACACCGACCGCTATCGCACGATCGCGCTCTTCGAAAGCCATCGCGTGGCATTTCCGAAGAGCGCGCTCGTGGAGACTGGCGCCGCCACGGCCGCGTTCCCCGGCCCGTGCTGGTCGAAGCGGGGGGACGTGCATGCCACGGACGCGGGCGACGTCTCGTTTGCCGGAGATGCCCCATCACTGGCCGCTAACCTCGCCCGCCTCGCGGCGCGCGGAATCACCCGCGCCGTCGTCCAGGACCACGTGCCCGGAGATCTCATCAAGTTCTACGGGGTTGCGGGCCTCTCCGGAGACGAGAGCGGCCCCTCGTGGTTTCAGTGGTTCTACCACCGCGAGCAGGAGCTCGCGAACCATGCGTTCGACTCCGATGCCCTGACCCGCGCGACGACGCGGGCGGCTTCCGCCCTCGGCCTCGAGGTCTATGGCGGCGACGCGATCGTCGCCGCGGACGGCAGGATCTCCGTGATCGACGTGAACGCGTGGCCGAGTTTCGCCCTCTTCCGCGCTGTGGCCGCGGCCCGCATCGCGGCGCTGCTCGCCGCTCGATTCGCCGGCGCCGGAGTGCCCCGATGACCGAGGTCACCCGGAAACGCAACGACGTGGGGGCGCGATCGAAGCAAATCGTAGCCCTCGAGGCCGAGCACATGGCGCCCGGGCTCCAGTCCTTCGCCCTGTACTCGGGCCTTGCCATGGCGCGCGGACAGGGCAGCCGCATCTACGACGAAGACGGTAACGGCTACGTGGACTTCATCGCCGGAATCGCGGTCGGCAGTGTCGGGCACTGCCACCCTCACTACGTGAAGGCCCTCCAGGAACAGGCCGCCCGGCTCACTTTCGGCAGCTTCACGACGGAGGTCCGAGCCCGATTCCTCGAACTTCTCGCCGGCCTGACGCCCGACGGGCTCTCGCGCATTCAACTGTTTTCGGGCGGCGCCGAGGCGGTCGAGGCCGCGTTCCGGCTCGCGAAATCCGTGACGAAGAAATTCGAGTTCGTGGGCTACAGCGGGGCCTTTCATGGCAAGACCGGCGGCGTGCTGCCGCTGCTCTGGGGCGACTTCAAGGACGGCCTCGGGCCGTTTGTGCCCGGGTGCTACTCGGCGCCGTACGCCTACTGCTACCGCTGCCCGCTGAACCTCACGTACCCCGACTGCGGCATCGCGTGCGCCGAACAGACCCGCGACGTCATCAAGAATCGGACCGGGGGACAGATCGCCGCCATCATCGTGGAGCCGATGCAGGGCACGGCCGGAAACGTCATCCCGCCGCCGGGCTTCCTTGCGGCGGTGCGCGCGATCGCCCGGGACCATGGCGCGCTCTTCATCGCCGACGAGATGATCACGGGGTTTGGTCGCACCGGAAAGTTCTGGGGTGTGCAGCACGATGGCGTCGTGCCGGATGTGATGACCTGCGGCAAAGGCATCGGCGGCGGATTCCCGCTCGCCGCGGTCGTCTCGACCGAGGAGCTCACGAAGGCAAAGCCGTTTGCCAATCCGTCGGGGAGCTCTTCGTCGTACGGGGGCAATCCGCTCGCCTCGGCCGCCGGCCTGGCCGCCCTGGAGATCATCGTCGGCGAGGACCTCGTCGGCAACTCCGAACGGGTCGGAGCGGCGATGCTCGCGAAGCTCCGCGCCATGCAGGAGAAGCACCGCATCATCGGCGATGTCCGGGGCAAGGGCCTGCTTCTCGGTATCGAGCTCGTGAAGGACCGGACCACGAAGGAGCTCGTCTCGAAGGACTTCACGAGAGCCCTCTTCCAGGAGTGCCTGCGCCGAGGCCTCGTCGCGATGGTCTATTCGCCGGTCATCCGCCTCAACCCTCCCCTGAGCATCGACGAGCCCACCGCGCTCGAGGGCCTCGAGATCCTCGACGAGGCGCTCGGCGCCACGGCGCGCGAGTGGAAGCTCTAGCCATGCCATACCGGGGGCCGCAGGCCCGAGAAATCTCTTTCCGAGCCACAGAGTGGCTCGAAAGGGATGCCTCGCTGCGCTCGGGGATGACAGCGAAATCTGACTGATGACAATCGCCGCCCAATGCTGAAAGGCGCGATCCTGGGAGCCGGCAACGTCGCCGTAAACGGCCACGCCCCGTCGTGGCGCGAGCGGCGCGACGCTGCGATCGTCGCCGTCGCCGATGCCCGGCCGGAGCGCCGCGAGGCGTTGGCGAACGTCTTTCCGCAGGCCCGCTGCTACGGATCGGCAGAGGAACTGCTCGCCCGCGAGCAGCTCGACTTCGTCGACGTCTGCACACCGCCGATCTCACACGCGGCCCTCTGCCGTGCCGCGCTCGAGCGCTCGCTTCACGTCCTCTGCGAGAAGCCCCTGGTCCTGTCGCCCGAGGAGCTGCGCGGGTTGCCCGCGCTCGCCGCCGAAAGGGAGCGTGTGCTCTTCACGGTGCACAACTGGAAGCACGCGCCGGCCCTGGTGAGGATGACCGAGGTCGTCCGATCCCGGGCTCTCGGCGAGATCCGACACTGCCGCTGGGAAACGTTGCGGGAGAGGCCGGCCGCGGCTGCCGGCGAGGGCGGCAACTGGCGGGTCGAGCCCGCACAGTCGGGAGGCGGGGTGCTCGTCGACCACGGCTGGCATGCACTCTACGTCGTGCAGGCCTGGCTGCCGTCGGCCCCCCGCACGGTGGCGGCGCGCCTTTCGACGCGCAAGCACCGCGAGTGGCCGATCGAAGACACGGCGGACCTCATGCTCTTCCACCCATCAGCCTCCGCCGAGGTGCACCTGACGTGGGCCGCCGACGAGCGCGCCAACCGCATCCAGCTCTCCGGCACCCTCGGCCAGCTCGTGCTCGACGGCGGCCACCTCGAGCTGCGCGACGTCGACGGAGCCGAGACGATCGAGGAATGGACGCTGCCCTCCGTGGCCGAGGGCTCCCACCACCCCGATTGGTTCGGAGGTGTCATCGAGGAGTTCCTGGCCGAGATCGCGGACCCCAGAGCGCGCGGCCACAACCTCGCGGAGGCCGCGATCTGCGCCAACGTCCTCGCCCTCGCCCGCGAATCCAACCGGCGCGGCGGCGAGCCGTTGTCCGCCGAACGCGCGGCGGGCCCCGGCGCCCGGCGATGACCGTGCCGCGCGTTCTCGCACTGGTTGCGCCCGCGGGTCCGGGAATCCCTCCGGAGACGGTCGTCCTCGGGCTTCCTCTCGTGCGGCGCACCGTGCTCGCGGCGCACCGCGCGGGCTTCGAACGTGTGGTCGCCGTCGATGCACCGCCGGCCGTCGCCGCGTCCCTCGCGGGGATCGGGGCCGAATTCGAAGGGACGATTCCGGACCGGGCGATGCGCCTGTCCTGGAACGTCGTCGTTCACGCGCGCGCACTCGAGGAGCTGCTCGCCGGAGCCACGACGGCTGGAGTGCCGGTCGCTACGCCGGCGGACCTTCCGCGGGCCGAGGACTTTCTTCTGAGAGGCCTCGTCAAGGACAGCGAAGGCCTCATGTCGCGGCACTTCGACCGCAGGATCTCGCTCGCCGTCAGCCGTCGCCTGGCGGGTACGCGCGTAACCCCCAACCAGATGACGGTGTTGGCGGTGGCGATCGGACTGGCGAGCGCACCTTTCTTCCTGTCGTCGCGCCCGCCGATACAGTTTGTCGGGGGACTGCTTTTTCTGCTCCACTCAATCATCGACGGCTGCGACGGGGAGCTCGCCCGATTGAAATTCCAGGAGTCGCGCTACGGCGGCGTCCTCGATTTCTGGGGCGACAACGTCGTCCACGTCGCCGTCTTTTCCGCCATGGGCATCGGACTCGCCCGCGCAACGGGCGGGCAATGGCCCCTCTACTGCGGGGCGTCCGCGGTGGCCGGCACGATCGCTTCGGCGCTCTTCGTGTACCTGCGAACGATGGCCGACGAGAAAGACGGGCCCCTCTACACATCCGTCGCCCGGCATGGCCCCACCCGCCTCTCCCGCATCGTCGATGCGCTGTCGCGGCGCGACTTCATCTATCTCGTTCTGATAATGTCCGTCTTCGGCAAGGCCGATTGGTTCGTGCTCCTGTCGGCCTTTGCCACACCCGTTTTCTTTTTCGCGACCGTGGCTGTCGCCTCGGGCGAACACCGTGTCGCAAAGGGAGCCTGATGACCGACCGCACCTCGTTCTACCCCGAGCTCGCGCGCAAGATCGCCCCGGCCGAAGGCCGACTCGCCGTATTGCTGCCGGGGCTCGGCGCCGTCTCGACGACGCTGATCGCGGGGACGCACCTGATCCACAAAGGCCTCGCCCGGCCTTTCGGTTCCGTGACGCAGATGCAGAAACTGCGGCTCGGAAAGCGCACGCAACCGCGCAACATGCTCGTCAAAGACCTCGTGCCCCTGGCGGGCCTCGCCGACCTCGTTTTCGGCGGGTGGGACATCTACACCGACAACGCCTACGAGGCGGCGGTCAAGGCCGGCGTCCTGACGAAAGAGATGCTCGCTCCCGTCCGCGCGGAGCTCGAGTCGGTCCGGCCGATGCCGGCGGTGTTCGAGCGCACATGGGTCAAGAACCTCGACGGGCCGAACGTGAAGAAGGCCGCAACGAAGATGCACCTGGCCGACGAGCTGATGCGCGACATCGCCGCTTTCCGCAAGGAAAGCGGAGCCGCGCGCGCCGTCATGGTCTGGTGCGGCTCGACCGAGGTCTATGCACAGCAGAAGCCCGTCCACGAGACGCTGACCGCGTTCGAGAAGGGGCTGAAGGACAACTCGCCCGACATCCCGCCCTCCATGATCTATGCGTATGCGGCGATCGGTAGCGGAACGCCATACGCCAACGGCGCACCCAACCTCTCCGTCGACGTCCCCGCGCTCATGGAGCTCGCCCGGGCCCGGGGCGTTCCCATCGCCGGCAAGGATTTCAAGACGGGCCAGACGCTGATGAAGACGATCATCGCGCCGGGGCTGAAGGCCCGGATGCTCGGCCTGCAGGGTTGGTTCTCGACCAACATTCTCGGCAACCGCGACGGCGAGGTCCTCGACGATCCCGGCTCCTTCCGCTCGAAGGAGGTCAGCAAGGCCTCGGTCCTCGACGCGATCCTGCAGCCCGAGCTGTACCCTGAGCTTTACGGCGATTACTTCCACAAGGTCCGCATCGAGTACTACCCGCCCCGCGGCGACGCCAAGGAGGGCTGGGACAACATCGACATCGTGGGCTGGCTCGGCCAGCCGATGCAGATCAAGATCGACTTCCTGTGCCGGGACTCGATCCTCGCGGCGCCGGTCGCCCTCGACCTGCTGCTCTTCCTCGACCTGGCGCGACGCGCCGGGCTTTCCGGCATTCAGGAATGGCTGTCCTTCTATTTCAAGTCGCCGATGTCGCGGCCGGATCTGCGGCCCGAGCACGACCTCTTCGTCCAGCACCTGAAGCTCGCCAATACGCTGCGCATCCTGGTCGGGGAAGAAGTTCTGGATCACTCGGGACTCGACTACTACGAGGGGGCGACAACCGCGTCATCCTGAGACGCGTGCGGCCTCGGGCGGCACACGAGTGTCAGTGCCTACACGCAAGATCCTTCACGTCGACATGGACGCATTCTATGCGTCCGTCGAGCAGCGGGACGACCCGTCCCTCAAGGGCAGGCCCGTCGCCGTGGGCGGCCGACCGGAGAGCCGCGGTGTGGTGGCCGCGGCGAGCTACGAGGCGCGGGCATACGGCGTGCGCTCGGCGATTCCGATGGCGCGGGCCGTACGCCTGTGCCCGGATCTGGTGATCCTGCGCCCCGACTTCAAGAAATACGGGGCCGTCTCTCAGCGCGTGTTCGCGATCTTCCGCAGCGTCACGCCCCTCGTCGAGCCGCTCTCGCTCGACGAGGCGTACCTCGATGTGACGCAGAACGCCTGGGGAGAGCCGCTCGGCGTCGCGGTGGCGCGCCGCCTCAAGGCTCGCATTCGGGAAGAAACCCTTCTCACCGCCTCCGCGGGAGTCGCGCCCAACAAGTTTCTCGCCAAGATCGCCTCCGGCTGGAGAAAGCCGGACGGCCTGACCGTGATCGCGCCCGAGCGCATGGAGGGTTTCTTGCAGACTTTGCCTGTCGACGCGCTCTGGGGCGTGGGGCCCGTCACGGCCGGTAAGCTTCGCGCCGCGGGGATCGAGCGGCTCGTCGACGTGCGCGCTGCCCCGGCCGACGTCCTCGCCCGCGCCGTCGGAAGCTGGGCGGAATCACTGCGTCGGCTCGCGTTCGGAATCGACGAGCGGCCCGTCAATCCCAATCAGGAGCGCAAGTCGATCGGCTGCGAGGAGACTTACGCGAAGGACCTCGCCGAACTCCCGGTGATCCACCGCGAGGTCGAGCGCCTCGCCCGGCGCACCGCCGCCGTCCTCGAGCGCAAGGGCCTCTTTGCGCGCACGGTCGTCCTGAAACTGCGGTACGGCGATTTCACGACCATCACACGCAGCCACACGCACGCGCCCGCGACCCGTTCGGCCGACGCGATCACGGGCCGCGCGCTCGACCTCATCGAGAAGACCGACGCGGGCAAGACGCCGGTCCGCCTTCTCGGCGTCTCCGTGCACAACCTCGCCGGGACAGAGGAGCCTGGCGCGCCGCTGCCGGACCAGCTCGACCTGCCCTCCGGGTGAAACGGCTCTACTTTTGAGACAGGGCCGCTCCGAAGAGCGGCACGAGGACGTTGGGAATGAGGTCGACGAGGAAGTGCGTCGTGATCGTGATCCAGAGATTGCGCTTGGAGAGATACACCGCCGTCAACACCGCGCCGGAGAACAGCGCGATCGTGATCCCGGCCCAGCCCTGCCGGTAGTGGAACGCGGCGAAAAGAAGTAGCGGGAGGCCCGCCGCCACGAGCCGACTCCCCGTGGCTGCCTCCAGTCGCTCGATGGCGTAGCCCCGGTAGAAGAACTCCTCGACGAACCCGGCGCGGAGAACCACCAGGAAGACGACCCAGAGAGGAAGGGCGCCGAACGCAGCCGCCGAAGGGGAATCTCCGATCTTCCACCCGAACAGGGTGGAGACTCCGAAGGCGAGCGCGACCGCACCGACGGCAGCGGCCATCGTGATCAGGACCCACAGCGCCGTGTTGCCCAACCGGGGACGCTGCAGGCCGACCGAGTCCCAACCGAGGTGCTCCCTGCCCCGGATGACGAATGCGAGCGCTGCCGCGCATCCGAACACGACCGCCTCCCTCAGCAGGACGTTGCGAGCGGTCACGGGGATGTCGAGGACGTTGAAGAGGCCGACGACGAGGGGCATTGCGAACAAGGCAATCGCGAGACCCACTGAGGTCCAGGGGTTCATGGCAGGCCTGGCCGCTCGGTTTTCGAGACCCTTCATACGAGCCGGGCCGGGACCGCTGCGCCGGTTCCCGCAAACTGCTCGCGCAGAACGCGCTTCAGGAGCTTTCCCTGCGCGTTTCGCGGCAGGGCATCGACGAACTCGATCTGTTTGGGCACCTTGTAGCGCGCGAGGCGGCCGCCGGCGAAAGCGAAGATCTCCTCGGCCGACAGGGTCGAGCCGGGCTTGCGCACCACGACGGCGACGACGCGTTCTCCCCACTTCTCGTCGGGCAGGCCGATCACGCCCGCCTCCGCCACCCCGGGCATTTCGTAGAGCACGGACTCGACCTCTGCCGGATACACGTTCTCCCCGCCCGTGATGACCATGTCCTTCTTGCGGTCGAGGACGTAGAAATACCCTTCCTCGTCCTGTCGGCCGATGTCGCCTGTATGGAACCATCCCTCCTCATCGATCGCCTCCGCGGTCGCCTCCGGGCGATTCCAGTAACCCTTCATGACGTTGGCGCCGCGGACGACGATCTCGCCCCGTTCTCCCGGGGACACCGTCTGGTTGTCGCCGTCCACGAGCCGGACCTCGGTGAACATCGCCGCCACACCGGCCGAGCCGACCTTGCGCTTCAGGTCCGCGCGCGGCAGCAGCGTGCAGAAGGGCGAGGTCTCGGTCAGGCCGTATCCCTGTACGAAGTCGACACCGCGGCGCCCCCACGTCTCGATCAGCGCCTCGGGCACGGGCGCGCCGCCGCAGATGAGGAGCGTCAGGCTGCTGAGGTCCCGCCTTGCGAAGTCCGCCTGCTGGCTCATGAAAAGAAACATCGCCGGCACGCCAAACATCGAGTGGATCCGGTACCTCTCGATGGCGTCGAGGACGCCCTTCGCATCGAAGCTCCGCATCATGTGCACCGTGCCGCCGCGCTGGACCGCGAGCAGCGTCACGACGTTCAGGCCGCCGATGTGGAATAGCGGCGCGCAGACCAGAACCCGCTCGTCGTCCGCGGTCGCGAAGGCGTGCATCGCGTTGATGTTGTTCCACAGGATGTTGGCGTGGGTCAGCATGGCGCCCTTGGGAAGCCCCGTCGTCCCCGACGTGTACATGACGAGCGCCACCTCGTCGTCCCCAACGGCATGTGCCCAACCGGCCGCGGGCATCCGCCCGATCCATTCGCCCCACGCCGTCCAGCCCGGCGTCGGCGCGAGCGAGACGTAATGCTGAACCGGGATCTCGGTACGGATCCCGTCGATCGTCGCGAGAAAGTCCGGCCCGCAAAGCAGCGTGTGAACGCCCGCGTCCCTGAGCATGAACGCGAGTTCCGGACCGGTCAGCCGGAAGTTCAGGGGCACGAGGATGACTCCCGACTGCCAGCAGGCGAAGGCGAGGATCAGGAACTCGGGCTCGTTGAAGGTAACCGTCGCGACGCGGTCCCCGGCGTGCACGCCGGCTTCGCGCAACGCGTGGCGCACCTGCTGAACCTCGGCGTTCCAGCTCCGGTACGTCCACGTCCGATCCCCGAAGACGAGAGCCGTCCGATCGGGCGTGATCTCCGCCCGGCGCGCCAGCCAGTGCCCGATGCCGCGATTCATGCCGCCAATCTGTTCTTGGGGGCGGACTCTACATCAATCGAAGCACTTCATCTTCCGGTCGTGATGCCGCGGCGGATCGAGGCGAGGGGCGCGGCGTCGTCGTAGGAAACGGCGGAGGCGGTCGCACGAACGCCGAGCTGGCGAAAGACGCCGGCCAGATCCACGTCCGGCGGCGCGTCGGCCATCCGCGCGTAGAGTTCCGAGAGCGCGGGAAATCCGACGGCCTGGTCCCCCGTCTCGAGCACGCGGGAAAGCGGCCAGCTCGCGCAGACGTTGCCTCCGGCCTGCACGATCCCCCGCAGCGCGTCGTCGAGCGACTTGCGCCCGGCCGACCTCTGCCGGATCGCGACGTCGGCCGAGAAACAGAAGAGCGCGCCACCCCAGTACTTGGCGGCCCAGCTGTGCGACCCGTCGAGCCCTCCGGGAGTCAAACCCTTCAATCCGGTCGGCAGGCCCCAGGCGAGCCAGCGCCAGATGTCGTCGGCCGGAGCGAGTTTGGCGCGGGCGCGTACCAGCGGCTCGACGTAGGTGGCGATCCCCTCCTCGATCCACCCGTGCCCCGTCATGGAAGGCAATGCCAGGTGCACCATTTCGTGGACCAGCTCCCAGTTGGAATCGAGGTCCGCGGCATTGGCTGCGTCGCCCACCGAAATCTGGATCGTCGCCTCGGGGCCCGAGCCCTCGGTGCGGCCGCTCGAGATCTTGCCCGGCCCCGCGGCGTGGATCGTCAGGCGCACTCGGCCGACGGGGAAGCCGCCGTAGTAGCCGGCGACGGCGCGCGCGGCGTTCTCGACCCATGCGAGCAGAGTTTTCTCGGAAAGCATGGCCGGCCGGCCCGCGAAAAAGACGTCGACGACGCCCCCGGGCACGGAGATGGGGACACCGCTCGCCGGAGCCGCCAGGGTGACGAACGCCGCCAGGATGCAGAGGCCGAACGGCCTCAGCGCTTCTCCATCGGAACGAACGGGCGCTCGCCCTCGCCGAGGTAGACCTGCCGGGGGCGCGCGATTTTCTCCTCCGGGTCCTCGAGCAGCTCCTCCCACTGTGCCAGCCATCCGGACGTACGCGGGATCGCGAACAGAACCGTGAAGGCCGCCGCTGGGATACCGAGCGCCTCGTAGATGAGACCGGAGTAGAAATCCACGTTCGGATAGAGTCGGCGCTTGACGAAGTAGTCGTCCTGGAGAGCAATCCGCTCGAGCTCGAGCGCGATGTCGAGCAGCGGGTTGCGCCCCGTCACCTCGAACACCTCCATCGCCATCTTTTTGATGATCTTGGCGCGCGGATCGAAATTCTTGTACACGCGGTGCCCGAAGCCCATCAGGCGCTTCTCGCCCTTGCCCTGCTTGACCTCCTCGATGAAGGCCGGCACGCGCGCGATCGAGCCGATCTCCTGGAGCATGCGCAGCACTTCCTCGTTCGCCCCGCCGTGGAGCGGGCCGTAGAGAGCCGCGGCGGCGCCCGCGACCGCGGAGTAGGGGTCGGTGTGCGCCGAGCCGATGCCGCGCATCGCGTTGGTGCCGCAGTTCTGCTCATGGTCGGCGTGAAGGATGAAGAGGACATCGAGGGCACGCACGAGCGCGGGGTTCGGCTTGTAGTTTTCGGCCGGGGTCTTGAAGAGCATCGTCAGAAAGTTCTCGCTGTACGAGAGCTCGTTGGAGGGATACACGTACGGCATCCCCATGCTGTGCTTGTAGGCGAAGGCCGCGATCGTCGGCATCTTCGCGATCAGCCTGTGCACCTGCTTGGCCCGGATGGCGGCGGACTGCACGTTGTGACCCTCGGGATAGAACGTCGACATCGCCGCCACCGTCGAAATGAGCATTCCCATCGGGTGGGCGTCGTAGTTGAAGGCGTCCATCACCTTCTTCAGGCTCTCGTGGATCATCGTGTGGTACGTGATGTCGTGGAGCCACTGCTCGTACTGCGACTTGCTGGGAAGATCGCCGTAGAGGAGCAGGTAGGCGACCTCGAGGTACGAGCACTTCTCCGCCAGGACATCGATCGGATAGCCGCGGTACCGGAGAATGCCCTTGTCGCCGTCGATGAACGTGATGTGGCTGGTGCAGGAGGCCGTATTGAGGAACGCGGGGTCGTACGACATCAGCCCGAAATCCTCGGGGGCGGTCTTGATCTGCCGCAGGTCCATCGCGCGCACCGTGCCGTTGACGATCGGCAACTCGTAGGTCTTCCCGGTCCGGCGGTCGGTGACGCTCAGCGCGTCGCGCTGCGCGGAGGAGTTCGCCGCCTGCTCTTCGGTTCGCGTCGCTTCAATTGTGCCCATGGAAAACCTCCGGCGCCTATTCTCTCCCGAACTCCGGCTGGAGCAACATGCCGACAATCAAGTCATTGCGAGACCCCGCTCGAGGTGGTCGATGAGGACGTCCGGCCCCTCGAGCCCCACGGAGAGGCGAATCAGCCCCGGAGTGATCCCTCGCGCCAGCCGGTCGGCCTCCGGGACGGATGCGTGCGTCATGGAGGCCGGATGCTGGATGTAGGAGATCGCCGAGCCCAGGCTGACCGCGAGCTCCATGGGCGTGTCGTTTCGGGCAAAGTAGTTCAAGAGCCTTTCGCAGGCGGAAAGCCCGCCGACGAGGTCGAACGCGACGAGCGCCCCGCCGTTTCGCATCTGCCTGCGGGCGATCGCGGCCTGGGGAAAATCGGAGAATCCCGGGTAGATCACGCGGGCGACCGCCCCATGTCCCCGGAGGAATGCCGCGATGAGGGCGGCGCTGGCGCACTGTTCCTTCTGCCGGACCGGCAGGCTCTGGAGGGTCATCGAGTTCAGCCACGAATCGAACGGGGACGGGGTGGCCCCCAGATCCTTGTACCAGGGGAAGAAATCCGTCTTCATGAATCGAAACGGCCCGAGCACGGCGCCGCCCACCGACGTCGAGTGCCCGTTGACGAACTTGGTGAGCGAATGCACGACGAAGTCGGCTCCCAGGCGAAAGGGCTGCTGCAAAAACGGCGAGCAGAACGTGTTGTCGACGACCAGGAGGATGCCACGCTCCTCGGTCAGTCGCGAGATCCGCTCGATGTCAGCCAGCCGCAGCGTCGGGTTCTCCGGCGACTCGAGAAAGACGACGGACGTATTGTCGTGCCTGTCGAGCGCCGCGGCGACGGCGGAAGCGTCGCCCATGTCGCAGAAGACCGCTTCCACCCCGAACTTGGACATCCCCCGCAGGAGGCTGTCCGTGCATCCATAGATGTTGCCGGCGAGGATCGCGTCGCCCGCGCGCAGGAGCGACAGGAAGAGTGTCGAGAGCGCCCCCATCCCCGAGGAGAAGATGAGCGACCCGATCGTGGCCTCCCTCTCGTCGGCGGCGAGGGCCTTCTCGATGACGTGGTGCGCCTCGAGCTGGAAGAGGACTCGCTCCAGGTACTCGGTCGTCGGGTTGCCGAGCCGCGTGTAGATGCGGGCATAGGGGCGCTCGCCTCCCCGGGCGACGCCGAGAAAGCGGCTCGCGCCATCGCGCGCGCTGCGAAAGGCGAAGTTGGACCGCTGGTAGATGGGCGGGAGCCCGGTTCCGGCGGCGATGGCGCGCAGGATCCCTTCGGGCATCTGGGGCTCCGGGTCCCTCACCCAGCGCCGTTTGCGCTCCATCCACCAGTCCCACCAGTTCCAGCGGGAAGCGCCCACTGCCGCCGGGCTCAGGGTCGGCGTCATGACATCCATGCAGGATTGTTATCGCAGATCGAGATCGGCCAGCGCTGATCCGTTTGCATCATGGGAGGATGGAGACCGTGAAGAGCCTTCAGGACACCTACGCCCCGCAGAATCGCTGCTTCGGCTGCGGCCCGGCCAACGAGAAGGGTCTTCGGATCCAGAGTTTCGTCGAGGGGGACGAAACGGTCGCTCGCTGGCAGCCCGAGCCGCACCACCTCGCCTTCGAAGGGATGCTGAACGGCGGAATTTGCGGTGCCGTGCTCGACTGCCACAGCAATTGGACGGCGGCCCATCACCTCATGCAGCGCTCGGGGGCGACGGCCCCGCCATGTACCGTGACGGCCGACTTCCACGTGACGTTGAAGCGCCCGACGCCCATGAGCGTGCCGCTGACACTACGCGCCCGCGTCGTGGATTCGACGGACGACCGCGCCGTGGTCGAGGCCACGCTGGAGGCCAACGGAAGGGTCACCGCGACCTGCCGTGGCACGTTCGTGGCAGTCCGGGAAGGACACCCCGCCTACCACCGCTGGTAGACCCGCCAGGCGGCGGCAAGGCAGACAAAAGATCTTTCTTGCGGGCCGCAGCTTGACAGGGATTCCTCGCTGCGCTCGGGATGACAAGGCGGGTTCTCCTGAACGCGTCCTGTCCTTTTAATGACCGGTCGGGCAGTCGTCTTGGGCAGGGCCGACGGCATACGCTCTTCGGCATCTTCCACACAAACGAGGTGCTCATGCGAGAAGGGACGAGTCTCACGAGGGCCGCCGCATTCGCGGCCATGGCACTGTTCCTCGGCCAGGGCACAGCCCCGGGTGCGACCGCGTTCGGGGCTTCGTATCTGTCTGTGACGTCGGGTCCGGCCTCGGGTGGCGCCACGTCCATCGTGGGCAATCAGTTCGCCCCCGGAGCCACGGTCAAGGTGGGGCTGGGGAGCGTCTCGGCCGTCGTCACGTCCTCGACGCTGATCAATGCATCCATCCCCGCCCTGGCGGCCGGCGCCCTCTACGACGTCAGCGTCGACAACGGCGTCGGTCCGATCTCGGTCCTTCCCCAGGCCTGGTTCGCCGACTTCAACGACGTCCCCCCGTCCGACCCCTTCCACGCCTCCATCGAGGGCATCGTGCGCGACGGCATCACCTCGGGCTGCACCGGCGGAAATTACTGCCCCTCCACCCCGATCCCGCGCTCGCAGATCGCCGTCTTCCTCCTGCGCGCCAAATACGGCAAGGCCTACTTCCCCCCCACCGCCCACGGCATCTTCGCCGACGTCATCCCGGGCACCACCTTCGCCGCCGACTGGATCGAACAGCTCTACACCGAGGGCATCACCAGCGGCTGCGCCGTCAGCCCCCTCAAGCTCTTCTGCCCCGACAACACCGTCACACGCGCCCAGGCCGCCGTCTTCGTCCTCGAGATCTACCACGGCGCCGGCTACGCCCCACCGCCTGCCCTCGGCACCTTCGCCGACGTCCCGGCAATCAGCGCCTACGCACCCTGGATCGAAGAGCTCTCCCGCCTCGGCATCACCGCCGGCTGCGGCAACAACAACTTCTGCCCGGACAGCCCCGTCACACGCGGCCAGATGGCCGTCTTCCTCAACAC
The DNA here is from genome assembly GCA_963847075.1 of uncultured Acidobacteriota bacterium. Lineage (GTDB taxonomy): Bacteria > Acidobacteriota > Thermoanaerobaculia > UBA5066 > Gp7-AA6 > DAHUXD01. Next base: position 2,001,103 of record CAWJYL010000002.1, on the reverse strand, counting down.
CGCACTCCACCGCCCTCAGGCCACCCGCTTCCTCGAACAGGCCTCCTGGGGACCCAACGACCCCAGCGTCAGCTCCGCACTCGTTCAGGGCCCCCTCAAATGGCTCGCCGGCCAATACTCCGCGCCACCGTCCCTCTATCCGGGCTTCCCGCTCTGGCCTGGCGACGTTCCGGCCTCCTGCGACGACGTGTGCCGGCGCGACAACTACTCCTCGTACCAGCTCCAACGGGGCTTCTTCGTCAACGCGGTCTACGGCCCCGACCAGCTGCGCCAGCGCGTCGCCTGGGCCCTTCACAAGGTGGTCGTCGTTTCGGAAGAGACGATTCCCTATCCGTACCAGTTCGCCCCGTACATCCGGCTGCTCGCGCAGGGCGCGTTCGGCAACTACCGGGACATTCTCTACAACGTCACCTTGAACCCGGCCATGGGCGATTTCCTCAACATGGATACGTCCACCAAGTACGACCCCAACGAGAACTATGCCCGCGAGATCATGCAGCTCTTCTCGATCGGCACCGAGCTGCTCAACCAGGACGGCAGCACCCAGAACGACGCCAACGGCCCCAAGCCCTCCTACGACCAGTCCGTGATCGACCAGTTCAAGCTCGTGTACACCGGGTGGTTCATCGACCAGGTGCCCTGTCCTTCGCCCAACGGCACCGAGCAGTGCGACAACTGGGCGATCCCCATGTCCTACGACGACAGTCTGCACGACAAGAGAGCCAAGACGCTCTTCGGCAACGGCTTCCTGCCGACACCGACGCTGGTGCCGGCAGGACAAACCGGCAGCCAGGATCTGAACACGGCAATCGACGCGATCTTCAACCACCCGAACGTCGGCCCGTATCTCTCGCGCGAGCTCATACACAGCCTCGTGACGTCGAACCCCTCGCCCGCCTACGTCGAGCGCGTGGCCGGTTTCTTCAACAACGACGGCACGGGCGTGCGCGGCAACCTCTGGGCGGTCGTCAAGGCGATCCTGCTCGACCCCGAGGCGCGCACGGAGCCGAGCGACCCGAACTACGGCCACCTGAGGGAGCCGGCCCTCTACATTGCCAGCCTCCTTCGGGCCTTCAACGCGATGTCGGCGGACCGCAGTACCCAGAGCGACGGCAATCTCGAGACCTACTCGCGGGAGATGGGCCAGAAGGTCTGGAAGCCGCCGACCGTCTTCAGCTACTTCCCTCAGTTCTACGGGGCGCCCGGAGCTCCGGGCGTGCTCGGCCCCGAGTTCGGGATCACGAACACGCAGACCTCGTTGAAGCGCGCGAACTTCGTCAACCAGATGACTTTCTGGGGCGGAGACGCTGCCGACCCGGGCAACGACACGCCCAACGGCACGTCACTCGACTTCTCCGAGCTGAAGCAGCTGGCGGCCAACCCCTCGAATCTCGTCGATCGGCTCAACCGCCTTCTCCTGCACGGAAGCATGTCGGCCGAGCTGCGCATGGCGATCGTTAACGCCGTCACCGCGATCACCGCCTCGAAGCCCCTCAATCGCGCCTACCAGGCGCTGTATCTCGTCGCCGTCGCTTCGCAGTACCAGGTACAGAGGTAACGCCATGAAACAGTCCCGAAGGGAATTTCTCGCCCGCACGACCTGTGCGGCGCTCTCGGCGGCGGCGGCGCAGGCGAGCCTGAAGAAGTTCGGCCTCATGAACCTGTACGCGAAGCCTTCGGCGCCGAGCGACTACCGGGCGCTCGTCTGCATCTTCCTGCAGGGCGGCAACGACGGCAACAACATGGTCATCCCCAAGGACGCGACCTACTACGCCCAGTACCAGGCCGCGCGGCCCGCCTCCTCGGGCCTCAACATCCCGTCGGGAAGCCTCGCTACGCTGAATCCGGCGGCGAGCCTGCCCGGCCGAAGCTTCGGACTCCATCCGAACCTCGCGGAGCTGGCCGCGCGCTTCAACAGCAACCAGCTCGCCATCGTCTCGAACGTCGGGCCGCTCGTGGTCCCCGTGACCCAGTCGAACATCGACAACAAACCCACCCCCTACTCCCTCTTCTCGCACTCGGATCAGGTCGACTGCTGGCAGACGGGCCGCAGCGACCAGCGCATTCCCACCGGCTGGGGAGGGCGCTCGGGCGACGCCGTCGTCACCTGCAACAGCGGGTCGGGGTTTCCGACCGTCACGACGATCTCGGGCGCGACGACGTTCTGCGTCGGCGTGGGGCAGCGGCCGCTCGCCATCGACACCGGCGCTCTCGACCAGGTGCTCGTCCTGAACGGTTACTACGGCTCGGCCTCGGACGTCGCCCGCAAGAACGCGATGGATTACGCCCGCACGATCGACAACACGGCCACACTCATCGCCTCGGCGAACGAAACGACGCAGCAGGCCGGCGACATCAGCGCGGCCCTGTCCGTGGATCCGACGTTGACGACCGTCTTCCCCTCGAGCGATCTCGGCTCCCAGCTCCAGCAGGTCGCGAAGGTCATGAAGCTGAATCTTTCTTCGCCCCTGCTGTCGTTGAACCGCCAGATCTTCTACGTCGAGCAGGGCGGCTACGACACGCACCAGGACCAGATCGCCGACCAGGCCGGCAACTTCGTCGAGCTCTCCCAGGCGATGGACGCGTTCTACAAGGCGACCGAGGAGCTCGGCATCGCCGACCGCGTCATGACCTTCACGCTCTCGGACTTCGGGCGCACGCTCGAGCCCTCCGGCGACTCGTCGGTCGGCAGCGACCACGCCTGGGGAAACCATCAGTTCGTCATGGGCGGCTCGGGCGCCCTGCTCGGCGGCAACTTCTACGGCATGCCCGGCTCGAAGGGTCAGATCTTCCCCGAGCTCGTCATCGGCGGCGGGGACGACGTCTCGAAATACGACCGTGGCCGCTGGATCCCGACGACCTCGGTCGAGCAGTACGCGGCGACGCTCGCCCGCTGGTTCGGTGTCTCGGCGGGCAACCTTCCGACCGTGCTGCCCCTCATCAACAACTTCTCGCCGCAGACCCTCGGCTTCCTGGCCCCCGGCTCCACCTGCTGAGAGCCCGTGGGCCTCTGCGGGGCCGCGCGACCCTCCTCGCGCGGCCCCGCCTCATTTCCCCTTCACCAGATCGACGTTGCCGTTCGAGTTGACGAGCGTGATCTCGCAGGCGCCGTCGCCGATGCGGCCGCTTACGAACTCGCTCGACATGGAGCCGCTGATCGTCAGGGGAAGCTCGGTCCGGATCTTGCCGAAGGACGTGCGGGCGCTGACGGTGTAGCCGCCGCCTTCCGGCAGAGAAAGCCGGATCGGGCCGAAGGAGCTCTTGAGGGACACCGGGCTGCATTTGCCGCCGGTTGGCGCGATCGCGCGCACGTCAATCGCGCCGCTCTGGTCGTCGACCTCGATCCGGCCCCCGATCCCGTCGAGCGTGACCGAGCCGAACGAGGTCCGCACCGTGGCGTCGCCCTTGACCGACGTCGCCTGGACCGCGCCGTTCGAATTTTCGACCGTGAGGTCGGCATCGACGCGCGTCGCCGCGACGAGGCCGAAGCTCGTCTTGACGAAGGCCGAGCCGCCGACGTCCGAAACCGACGCAGCGCTGTTCGAGCCCACGATCTTGACGCCCTTCCTGGCCTTCGAAACGGCGATCTTTCCGAAGGAGCCGGTGATGTCCACGGCACCGCCCACGTCCGCGAGCGTGATCGCGCCGTTGCTGTTCACGACCGTCGCATCGCCCGGGATCCCGGTCGCATCGATCTCGGCGAAGCTCGACCTCAGGTTCGCAGCGCCCTTGATCCCGCGCACGCGAATCGCCCCGTTCGTATTTTCGACATCGACCTGGCCGCCGACCTCGGAGAGCTGGATGGCGCCGAAGGAGTTCTTCGCCCTCACGCTTCCCGAGACCTTCGTGATCCCGACCTCGCCGTTGGAATTACGCAAGTCGAGAGCCCCGGTCACGTTGCGAATATCGATCCGGCCGAAGGAGCCCGTGACGTTCGCGCCGCCGCCCGCGGTGTCGAGCACGACGTCGCCGTTGGAGGCGGTGATCGTCACGGTGCCGCGAACGCCCCTCGCGGTGACCGCGCCGAAGCGGTTCCGAGCCGTGAACGCCCCCTCGATCTGCTCGGCCGAGACCGCTCCGTTGGAGCCGGAGACATCGACGTCGCCCGCGTTGCGGAGGACCTCGATCGAGCCGAACGCGTTCTCGAGCTTCTGGGTGCCGCGGCCGTCCCGGAACGCGACCTTCCCGTTGGCGTTGGCGATCACGCCCGGGGCCTTCAACCCCTCCACCGACACGTCGCCGAACTTGTTGCGCACGGACAGGGGCGTCGACTCGGGCATCCGGATGTCGTAGTCGACCGAGAAGGACACGTGGCCGCCTCCCGAGAAGCTCCAGTGCTTCTCCGGGTACCGGGTCCGCACGGAAATCGCCGAGGCGCTCTCCTCCACGAGGATCGCGATGTCCTCGCCGAACTTCTTCGCCGCCGCCTCGTCGGAGGAGGACACCCGGATCCGAGCCGTGATGCGGAGCTCGGCGACCTTGTCCGTCTGGACGCGCACGCCGCCCTGGCTGTGCTCGATCTCGAGGCGCTGTCCCGGCTTCACGGCGACCGTCTTCTGAAAGTCGCGCTCGTAACCCTCGCGGGGCGACATCTCCGTCGCCGAGACCCCGGCGGGCGCGAGCACGAAGGCGAGCGCGGCGACGGCTACTGCGGCGGCGGAGCGAATGCGGATGCGGATCATGATTGGCCTTCTTTCATCAATAGCCGCAGGGTGCGCTGCTTCTCCTGGTAGACGGCGAGGAGCTCTCGGCGCAGGTGCGTGTTGAATCGGTTCTGGTCGATGGAGCTGCGAAGCTCCGCGATCGTGGAATCCAGGACGTCGAGCTTCTCCCGGTAGTTGACGAGGACCGGCGACGATGCCCCCGCGAGCCGGGGCTCGGCGAGCGCCGAGAGCTTCTCGATCGAGGCGAGGTAGGTCCTTTCGGCGGCTTCGACCTCGTCGACCGCCTGCTCGCTCAAAAGCGGAGCCTTCGTCGTCTTCCAGTGAGCGGAGAGAGGCTCGCGGCCGCCGCTGTTGCGGAAGACCCAGACCCCCACGGTCGCGATCGCGAAGAGCGCGGCAATCGACGCCGCCGGGAGCCACCAGAGACCGGAGCGCTCGGACGGGCCGCCGGCCGACGAGGCACCGTGGCGCTGCGATTCCCTGGCAAGGGCCTGGTGAATTCGCGGCCAGAGCTCGGGCGAGTCGAAAGACTTGCGCAGGGCCGGCGCGGCCTCGGCGATCTGGCGCCACTGCGAGAGCTCCCGGCCGCAGGCGGCGCACGCGGCGGCATGCGCCTCGAAGGCCCCGCGCAGGGCGGCATCCGTCCCGCAGAGCGCCTTCTCGAGGTCGCGACAGTCGGCCTTCACGAGGCCTCCGGCCCGGAGAACGCCCCTGCCGCGCCGAGCTCCTGCCGCAGGCGGCGCTTCGCGCGGAAGAGGAGCGTGCGAGAAGTGTTCTCGTTGACCTCGAGAATCTCGCCCGCCTCGCGGTGCGAGAAGCCCTCGACCTCGCACAGAAGGAAGGCGGCGCGCTCGCGCGGCGCGAGGCGTCCGACGGCGACCTCGAGAGAGACAGGCGCAGCGGATGGTCGGGACCCCTGCCCGCGGCAAACGCGACTTCGGCGGGCAGAGGGCTCTCGGCGCGGCGCTGACTCTTGCGCATCAGGTCGTAGCAGGCGTTCACGAGAATCCGGTAGATCCAGGTCGAGAAGGCCGAGCCTCCCCGAAACGCCGCGGAGCCCCGGTAGACCTTGAGGAACGCCTCCTGGACCGCGTCCTCCGCGTCGGCGGTGTTGCGTACGAGGTTCATCGCGATCGACTTCATCCGGGCCCCGTGCTCCCTGTAGAGCTGCTCGAAGGCCGCCATGCTGCCCTGCCGGCAACCTGCCAGAAGCTGTGCATCCTGGTTCCGGTTCTCCGTCCCGATCAGGGCAAACTCCTTTGTCTTCAGTGCGATAGAAATCGCGAGCCGAATCGCCGCCCCCCGATCGTATCGGAGCCGTCTCCCGCTCACTTGGACGGCGGAGGAGGGGCTTTCGTTTTGGGAATCTTCCTAAAGCGCTCCGGCGATAGTCTCCCGCCATGAAACATCGAACCGTCGCTCTGGTCTTCTCCGCCTGCCTCGCGCTTTCGATCGCTTCGCCGGCGACGGCCCAGAAGGCCGTCATCCTCGTGCGCCACGGAGAGAAAGTCTCGGAGACCGACGAGAGGCTGACGGAGGCGGGCCATGCGAGGGCGGCGCGCCTGGCCGCGATGCTGAAGGACGCAGGCGTGAAGGCCGTCTACTCGACCGACACCGAGCGCACGAAAGGCACGGTGCAGCCTCTGGCCGACGCGCTCGGGCTGAAGGTGCAGATCTACGACACGGGAACCGGCATGAAGCGCCAGTACGATTCGAAGCCGTTCATCGACACGCTCCGCAGGGACAACGCCGGCGACATCGTCGTGGTCGCCGGGCACTCGAACACGATCCCCGAGCTGCTGAAGGCCCTCGGCTGCCCGGGCGAGCTCAAGATCGCCCCGGACGAGTACGACAACATCTTCGTCGTCGTGCCCAAAGGAGACGGCACGGCGACCCTGGTGCGGATGCGGTACTGACGGACAGCCTTGACAGTGACGGCGGGGTCAGTGCACTATAAGTGCATGGCTGTCAAGACGATCACCATCGACCTGGAAGCCTACGAGGCGCTCGCCCGTCACAAGCGCCGCGGGGACTCGTTCTCTCGGGTCATCAAGGAACATTTCGGTCGCCGGCGAACCGGCGGAGACCTCGCTGTCCTGGTCAGGACCCTCCGCATCGCCGAGGACGCTCTCTCCGCCGCCGAGAGGCTCGCCCGCACCCGGCGGCGCGAGAAAGCCCGCGTCCCCAGGCTGTGACGCACCTGGATACGTCCTTCGTCGTGGACCTGCTGCGGGAAGCGGCCCGTGGGGCAAATGGCCCGGCTTCGCGCTTTCTCGCTGGAATTCAGAACGAGGAGGTCGGGATCAGCGTCTTCGTGGCCTGCGAGCTCGCTGCCGGGGCGGCGATGTCCAAGCGACCGGCCCGGGAGAAGCGGGCGGTCGACCAACTCTGTGGAGCTCTGCGAATCGACTATCCGGACGAGCGCTTTCCCCCAGCGTACGCATCGCTGCTCGCCCTTCAGGAATCGCGCGGCGGACGAATCGCCGCGATGGACCTGCTCATCGCGACATCCGCGCTCGTTGCGGGAGCGACTCTCGTGACGCGCAACGTGAAAGACTTCGCTCGCGTACCCGGCCTGGACGTCCTCGACTACTGAGAAGCGCCTCGAGGAGCAGTGGCTACCACCCCACGGGCTTTCCCTCGTTCTGTTCATCCAACCACTTCTGCAGCGGCGCGAAGTAGTCGCGAATCGCCGTCGCGTCCATCTGCCTCTGGCCAGTCAGCGCTTCGAGTGCGTCGGGCCAGGGCTTCGAGCAGCCCATCGATAGCATGGCGTTCAACTTCATGCCCGCGTCCTTGTTGCCGTAGATCGAGCAGCGGTTCAAGGGTCCCGTGCAGCCCGCAGTCTTCGACAGAGCCCGGTGGAACTGGAACTGCAGGATGTCGGCGAGAAAGTACCGCGTGTAGGGGACGTTGGCCGCGACGTGGTACTTGGCCGCCGGATCGAAATCCTCTTCGCTGCGGGGAACACCCGGCGCCACCCCCTGGTACTTCAGACGAAGCGCCCACCAGGCCTTGTTGTAGTCGGCGGGCGTGATCTCACCGGAAAACACCTTCCAGCGGTACTGGTCGATCAGCAGGCCAAACGGCAGGAAAGCCACCTTCTCGAGCGCCTTACCGAGAAGCAGGCCGATGTCCTTCGAGGTGTCCGGCGCGGACGGGATGAAGCCGAGCTTGACGAGGTACTCCGGCGTGATGGAAAGCGCGATCGTGTCCCCCACCGCCTCGTGGAAGCCGTCGTTCGCGCTGTCTCGAAAGAGTGGCGGCTGCTTGTCGTAGGCGCGCTGGTAGAAGTTGTGGCCGAGTTCGTGGTGGATCGTCGAGAAATCCTCGCCCGTGATGTCGATGCACATCTTGATCCGCAGGTCGTCCATATAGTCGATGTCCCAGGCGCTCGCGTGGCAAACGACCTCGCGGTCCCTCGGCTTGACGAGCATCGAGCGCTCCCAAAAGGTCTTCGGCAGCGGATCGAAGGCGAGGGAGCCAAAGAAGCTCTCGCCGTACTTGACCATCTGAATGTGGTCGGTGTTGCGGGCCTTCAGAATCCGGGTCAGGTCGTAGCCCGGATCGGCGTCCTTCGGCGCAACGAGCGGGTACACGTTGTCCCACGTCTGCGCCCACATGTTGCCGAGAAGGTGTGCCGGGATCGGCCCGGTCGCAGGCACCGCATCCCCGTACTTCTCGCGTAGCTTCCAGCGCACGTACGCGTGGAGCGAAACGTAGAGCGGCCGGACCTGATCCCAGAGGCGGTCGAGCTCGGCGGCAAACTGCTCGGGCGTCATGTCGTACTTGGACCGCCACATCGCCCCCGTGTCCTTGAAGCCGAGCTCGCGGGCCCCCTTGTTCGCGAGCTCGACGTACCGCACGAAGTTCTTCTTGATGGGCCGCGCGATCGCGTGCCAGCCGGCCCAGACCTCGAGAAGCTCCTTCGCGTCGCGGGAAGACGCCATGATCTTCGTGATGTCCTCGAGATCCAGACACTTGTCCTTCGTCGGGCAGTACTTGCCCTTGCCGTACGCCCCTTCCATCGCCGCCGCGATACGCGTCAGCTCCGCCGACTCGCCCGGGTCGGCCGGAGCTGCGAGGGTCAGCGAGAGCTTCAGGAGCTTCAACTTGCGGGCCGTCTCTTCGGGCACTTTCAGCCCGTCGAAGCGGGTGGCCAGCTTGGCGTACCGGACGCCGGCCGCAATCGCCTTCTCGTTGGCCTGCGCGGCCAGAATCTCGGTGTCGTCGGTGATGTACGTCGACTTCACCCAGTCCGCCCGCCCCGCGTCGATCCATAGCTTCAGGAGCGTCTGCTCGGCCTCGTCGACAAACTGCGTGGCCTCTTCCGCCGTGGGCGGCTTGGCCATCTCAGCGGCCCCGCTCTGAACCAGAAGCAGGAATCCGCAGACCGCGAACACGACGCGAACGCCGGATCGACGCATATGCTCCTCCCATTTCGGCCAAGACTCTACCCGACCCGCACGAAATCGATGAAGCCCCGCTCCACGTCGGTCGCGATGAGCTTCACGCGCACCCTGTCGCCGACCTCGAGGCCGTCGAAGCCGTGGACGAGCTTGCCCTCGGCGGGAGGCTCGAAGATGCGAACCCAGGTGCCCTTCTCCGAGGCGCCCGTGACAACCCCGTCGAAGCGCTGGCCGACGCGCCGCTCGAGGAGAAGTGCCGCCGCAGACTTGCGCACGAGCCGCTCGACCTTGTTGGCGTCGTCTTCCTGTTCCGTGCAGTGCGCGGCCAGAACCGAGAGCTCGCCGCCGTCGTAGGGCGAGCGATCGCCGGAGAGGGCCGCCTTGAGCAGACGCTGGGTCACGAGGTCCGGATAGCGGCGATTCGGCGCGGTCGAGTGGGTGTAGTCCCGCACCGCGAGGCCGAAGTGCCCGATCGGCGCGGCACCCGGTTGCTCGACGACGTACTCGCCCGGACCCATGAGCTTGATGACGACGAGCGACAGGTCCGGGAAGCGCAGCGGATCGGCCTTGCGCCGCTTGTCGAGGAAGCGTTCGAGCAAAGAGCAGTCGGGCTCGGGCGGCAGCCGGTCGCCATACTGAGCCGCGACGTCCACGATCTTTTGCCAGCGCTCTGGAGAACGCACGACGCGCCGCAGTGCGGCGAAGCCCATTCCCGCGAGGTAGCGGGCGGTCACGCCGTTGGCGGCGATCATGAAGTCCTCGATGAGCTGCCGGGCGCGATTCTTCTCCTGAAGGCGCAGGCCCACGATCTGCTCGTCCGCAAAGACGGCCCTCGGCTCGATCGTCTCGAGATCGAGCGCTCCCTGCTCGTGGCGGCGTTCGCGCAGGGTCTGCGCGACGCGGTCCTGGACGCGCAGCTGCTCCGGGACGCCCGCGACCGACAGCGCCTTCTCGGGGAAGGCTCCGCCCTCCAGGCCCACCGACACGCTGTCGTACGCGAGCTTCGCCTTGTTCCGTACGGCGGCCCGGTACACGTCCGAGGGCCCCAGGGCGCCGTCCTTCGAGACCGTCATCTCGATCACGACCGCCAGGCGATCTTCCGCTTCGGTCAAGGAAGTCAGGTCCGTCGAGAGCTTCTCCGGGAGCATCGGGAAGATCTCGGCCGCCGTGTAGACCGAGGTCGTGTTGGTCCGCGCATGGGCGTCCAGGGCAGAGCCCTTCGCGACGAGGGCATCCACGTCGGCGATCGCGACGAAGATCTTGACGGCCCCGTCCGACCCCGGCTCGGCCACCGTGAGCTGGTCGAGGTCGCGCGAGTCGTCGTTGTCGATCGAGATCCAGAGGGCCTCCCGCATGTCGCGAACCCCGGGGCCGGTGGCAGGCGCCGCTCCCCGGATCCGGTCGAGGTCATGCAGCACGTCGCGCGAAAAATCGGGCTCCAGGCCCCTGTCGACCATCGCGCGCCGGGCGATCGCCTTCAGATCCCCGCGGTCGTGTCGGCGCTCCCGATTCACGGGCGGGAGTCTATGCTGGGTCGATCGCATCACGCCCTCCCTCCGGGGGGGACTAATATCCCGCCGTGATTCCCAAGCCTCCCTTCGCCAAGGACCTGACTGTCGAGCAGGAGCTCGCCGAGTTCGAGCGCCTGAAGCCCCGGCTCGACGCGCTCTGGAACGCGCTGTCGGCCCGCGAGGAGGAGCCCTACACGTCGGTCGTGATCCCCTCGATGACGCTCGACCAGTCCGAGCTCTCCAAGCTCGAGGCCGCGAGCTTCTACGAGGAGCGGCTGCTGCCCCTGCTCATCCGGCTGCGCAACCCGCAGGCGCGCATGGTCTACGTCACCTCGCAGCCGGTCCATCCCCTGATCCTCGAGTACTACTTTCAGCTGCTGACCGGCATCCCGGCAAGCCACGCACGCGCACGGCTGACGCTGCTCTGCGCCTACGACGCCTCGCCGCGCTCGCTGACGGAGAAGATCCTCGAACGCCCCCGGCTCATCCAGCGTATCCGCTACGGCGTTCCCGACTCCTCGCGGGCCTTCATGACCGTCTTCAATTCGACGCCGCTCGAGCGAAAGCTCGCCGTGCTGCTCGGGATCCCGTTGAACGGTGTGGATCCGGCGCTCCACCACCTCGGCACGAAGTCCGGGAGCCGCAAGGTGTTTCGCGAGGCGGGTGTGGCCCTGCCGGAGGGTGCGGAAGACCTTCGGTCGGAAGACGACATCGTCACGGCGCTCGATTCTCTGCGAGAACGCCGGCCGGGCATTCGCCAGGCCGTCCTCAAGCTCGACGACAGTTTCTCCGGCGAGGGCAACGCGATCTTCTCGTACCCGAAGACCTCGTGGCGGGGAGCCATCCGCGACGCCATGGCCGACCTGACGTTCTCGATTCCGACCGAACCCGATGCCTATCGCCGCAAGTTTTCGGAGATGGGCGGAATCGTCGAGGAATTTCTGGAGTACCCGGCCTCGGCCTCGCCCTCCGCGCAGCTGCGCATCGATCCCCACGGAGAGGTCGTGCTCCTCTCGACGCACGACCAGATCCTCGGCGGACCTTCGAACCAGGTCTACCAGGGCTGCCGCTTCCCGGCCGAAGAGCCGTACCGGCGCCAGATCCAGCGGGAGGCGCTCAAGGTCGGCAACGCCCTCGCGAGCAAGGGCGTCGTCAGTCGGTTCGGCGTGGACTTTTTCGTCGGCTGGAGGCCGGGCTCGGAAGAGCGGGACATCTTTGCCATCGAGATCAATCTGCGCATGGGAGGCACGACGCACCCGTTCCTCGCGCTTCAGTTCCTCACGGGCGGCCGCCTGGATCAGGAGTCGGGAACCTTTCTCTCGCCCAACGGTCACCCGAAGTTCTACCGATCGACCGACAACCTGAAGTCCGAGGCATACCGGGGCCTCTGCCCCGAGGACCTGATCGACATCCTGACGATGAACCGGCTGCACTACAACCACGGAACCGAAACGGGGGCGCTCTTCCACATGATTGGCGCCCTGTCGCAGTTCGGAAAGGTGGGATTGACCGCGATCGGCAACAGCCGCGAGGAGGCCGAGCAGATCTATCGGGTGGCCCTCGACGCGCTGGACCGCGAATCCTGCCGATGACCGGGACGGCGGGGCGCTCCGCCCGTTCTTACGCGGGTCTCTCGATCGCCGCCGCCGTCGTCACGATCGCGCTCAAAACGGCGGCCTGGAAGCTGACCGGCTCGGTCGGGCTTCTCTCGGACGCGGCCGAATCCGTCGTGAATCTCGCGGCCGCGCTCATCGCACTCTGGGCTCTCACGGTGGCCGAGCGGCCGCCCGACCCGACGCACGACTTCGGTTACTCCAAGGCCGAGTACTTTGCCAGCGGCGCCGAGGGCTTCTTGATCCTCGCGGCGGCCTTTGGAATCGTGATCGCGGCCTGGGAGCGCTGGCAGAGTCCGGCGCCGATCACCGACGCCGGAACGGGGGTCGCGGTGGCGGCCGCCGCCTCCGCCATCAACGGGGCCGTCGCGCTGCTGCTCTTTCGCGCCGGCAACCGACTGCGCTCGATCACGCTGCGCGCCGACGCGCACCACCTGCTGACCGACGTCTGGACCTCGGTCGGCGTGGTCGCGGGAATCGGTCTCGTCGCGCTCACGGGATGGCTGCGCCTGGATCCCCTGATCGCCTTCGCGGTTGCCGTGAACATCGTCTGGACCGGCTGGAGACTCGTCCGCGAGACGGGTCTCGCCCTGCTCGACACGGCGCTGCCCGAGCCAGAGCGGCGGGAGGTCACCGCGGCGCTCATCCCCTTCCAGGAGCAGGGAATCCTCTTTCACGCCATCCGCACGCGCATCGCCGGCACCCGCCGGTTCGTCTCGATGCACGTGCTCATGCCGGGCGGCTGGACCATCCAGCGGGGCCACGACCTGTCCGAGGCGATCGAGGCCGCCGTGCGCGGCAAGCTTCCCGGCGCGCATGTCTTCACGCACCTCGAGCCGCGCGAGGATCCCGTGTCGTGGGACGACCGGGGGCTCGACCGGACCTGACCCTCCGCAGGAGGGCTCGGGACCGATCTACGCCGGGACCGATCTACGCCGACTCGCGGACGGCCTGACCGAGCGTCACGATGTCGACCAGACCGGCGCAGCCGTAGAGCGCGGGCAGTACCTTCGCGTCGGGGTAGCGGCGGCGCAGGTCTGCAACGCCCTTCGTGCCGGCCCGGTATGCCGGAAGGTTCATCCGCCCGAAGAGCGGGTGCCTTCCCCACGCCCCCGAGAGCTTGCCGGCGCGTTCCTCGGAGACGAGGAAGTCGCGCCGCAGCGCCGCGGCGACCTCCGGCTGCGAGAGCCCATCGTTCCACGTCAGGTACGAGGACTGGTTCTTCGCGTCGTCCTGCAGGTGCGCCAGCCACAGTCCGATCTGGAGGTCGGGGTCGAGGACCTGCTCGACCTCCGTCAGGCCCATGGCAATCAAGACCGCATTGTTGCCGATGCCTTCCGCGAGGGTGCCGTACCGCGTGTTCATGGCCAGGATCGTCCCCTCGAAGCCGATCCGGCCGCGCACGTAGAGGCCCTGCAACAGGGCCGCCGTCGTGACGTGGCCCGGCACGACCTCGTGGGCCACGAGCTGCTCGAACTCCGGCACGGAGATCTGGAGCGACGCGTTGATCTCGTATGTGGCCTCGTACTCCGGTGAGCCGTCGGGCTTTCGCGCGCGCCCGACGTAGTTCATGAAGCCGGAGAACCAGGCGTCCTGGATCGGCACGAACTTCATGTTCGAGCGCGGAACCTCGCGTAGATCCGCGGGAAGCAGCGGAGACAGGCGTCGGCTCGTCCCGGCGTCGAACTGCGCGATGAAGGCGTCGGCCAGCGCGGCGATGGACTTTGCCGGAACCATGCGTTCCGAGCGCCAGGCGTTCACCGCCTGCAGGAGTTCGCTCGCCCCACGCGACGGATGGCCGGCTTTCGCCAGGAGTTCCGCCACGCGCCGGCGCTTCTCCTCGGGCCGCGATGATTCGGGTGGGCTACCGGTCGCGGCGATCACGCACCGTTCGTAGGGCACCGCAGCGCCCCGGCCCAGGATCTCCGCCGAGAGGTCCCACATGACCGACAGGCACTCGCTCAGGCCCTCGAAAAACGCTCGGCGCAGTCCGGAAAGCGTCCTGCCCTCCACGGCCAGCGCATCGATCGCACCCTTCACGTCCACGGCCGCCAGGTATGTCTCGATGAGCTTGCGGTCGGGCTCCTTTGCCCCGACTCCCCCGCTGCGGCGCATGTCCTGCGCTGCGGGGTGCGTGTAGGCCGCGGGGAGCGGTTCGTCCGAGAACCAGGAGTCCACGACGGCGCGGGCGGTTCCCGAGGGGTTCATCACGTCCCCGCCCCAGAGCGTGTCGATTCCGAGAAGGGCGTTCGCGGTGAGGCTGGCGAGCCGATCCATCATGCGGCTTTCTCCCGCTTCATGGCACCGAACCACAGGTAGAGACAGAGACCGATGAACATCACCGCGCTGACCAGCTGTGAAACGGGATCGTTGTCGTAGAACGGCAGGCGGATCCGGTCCTCCCGGTACCAGCCGAAAAGACGCAGGGCCGCGCCCAACACGCCGCCGAGCGCGCCTCCGGCCATCAGGCCCGACGCGATGATGACGGCCCGTTCGCGCATCGTCCGGCCCCCCTCGCCGCCTTCCTTCTCGGAGCGCCGGAGGACGAAGTGGGAGATCGCGCCGCCGACGAGCGCCGGGGTGTTCAGCTCGAGGGGCAGGTACATTCCGAGCGCAAACGTCAGCGCCGGGATGCGCAGCATCTCCATGACGACCGCGATCATCGCGCCCGCGCCGAAGAGCACGTAGGCGACGGGCTGGCGGCTCATGAAGCCCTCGACGAGCGCCTTCATGATCGAGGCCTGCGGCGACGCGAGGACCTGGCGCGTGTCCCCGGGCGCAGCCTCCCCGAACTGGAACGTCCGGGCGAGCGCGACGATGACGAGGCCCACCACGACCGACGACACGATGACGCCGTAGAACTTGGTCCGCTCCTGCGCCGCCGGCGTCGAGCCCAGCCAGTATCCCGTTTTCAGGTCGGTGATCGTCTGTCCGGATACCGAGAGCGCCGTGCAGACCATTCCGGCAATCGCCATGACGAAGAACATGCCCGTCCGCCCCGACACGCCGAACTCGAGAAGCACGACGGAGGAGATGATGATCGTCAGCATCGTCATGCCCGACACGGGGTTGCGCGCCGTAGTCGCAATCGCATTCGCGGCAACCGACGTGAAGAAGAAAGAAAAGACGAGCGTCAGGGCGAGGCCAATGAGCGCCGCAACGGCCGTCGCGCCGAGGTTGCCGAGGAATATCGCGACCGCCAGCGCCGAGACGACCACGCCGGCGAGGATCTTCACGATCGCCATGTCGCGGTCGGTCCGCTCGAGACCCCCTCCTTCGCCGTGGCGGAAGGCCTTCGCCGCGATCGAGAACGATCCGACCACGATCTTCAGCGACTTGACGATGCCGAAGATCCCGGCCGTCGCGATCGCGCCCACGCCCATGAAGCGGACATAGCCGCGGAAAATCTCCGTTCCGGTCATCTTCGCGATGGGCACCGCCGCCGGATAGACCGCCGCGTCGGGAAAGTGCTGACCGATGAACCAGATGAGCGGAACGAGGACGAGGTTCGACAGGGCGCCTCCCGCGCAGAGCAGCATCGAGGAGCGCAGCCCCATCACGTAACCCAACCCGAGGATGAAAGCGATCGCGTCGAACCGCAGGACCATCCGGGTCCTGTCGGCCAGCGCGTTGACGAGCGGCACGAAGCGAAAGTCGAGCGTCTCCTTCCACACCTGGAAGGTGGTGACGAAGAAGTCGTAGACCGCCGCGATCCCGGTGGCCTCGAGCAGGAGCTTCGCCTGCGAGCCGCCCCTCTCGCCGGTGACGAGGACCTCGGTGATCGCGGTCGCCTCCGGATAGGGAAACTGGCCGTGCATGTCCCGCACGAAGTAGCGCCGCAGCGGAATCAGGAAGAGGACCCCGAGACAGCCCCCGGCGAGACAGATGAAGATCGTCTGCCAGGGGTGCGGGTCGAGCTTCAGGATGTAGAGCGCGGGCAGCGTGAAGATCGCGCCGGCAACCACGGACCCCGACACGCCGCCGATACCCGTGATGATCACGTTCTCGAGCAGGCTCGAGCGCCGGGCGTACGCCCGTGCCAGGCCGATCGCCAGGATCGAGATCGGGATCGCCGCCTCCATCACCTGCCCCACTTTCAGTCCCGAGTAGGCGGAGGCCGCCGTGAAGAGCGCGCACAGAAGAACGCCCCAGACGATCGACCGTCGCGTCGCCTCGGGCAGGGCGGCCGAGGCGGGGACGACGGGGCGGTAGACCTCGCCGGCGGCGAGCGGCCGGTACGCGTTTTCGGGAAGCGACTTCATCTCGGACGCGTCCACCGATCCTCCCCCGGTTGAGACGGGCATATTCTTGGGCCTCCCGCCGCAATTTCGGGCGGAGTGTATCGGAGTCCGCCGGCCCGGCCGGTCGAAAGGAGATCCCTTGAAGAGACTTGCCGCCTTCTGCCTCGCCTGCCTCACCGCCTTCCCGCTCTCGGCCGCACCGCAACGGGCAGCCGCCGCGCCGGCCGACGCCGCCTCTCCCGAGGCGATCGTCGCCGCTCTCTACGGTGCGGTCAGCCACGGCGCAGACGCCGAGCCCAACTGGAGCCGGATGCGCGAAATCTTTCTGCCGGTCGGAATGCTCGTTCCGCCGAAGAAGCCCCAGGAGGACATGTTCACCGTCATCGATGTGGATGGATTCCAGGACCGTGTGCGCAAGGCCACGGCGGCGGCGAAGCAGAAGGGCGAGCCGACGAGCTTCTACGAGAGCGAGATCGCGCGGCGGATCGACTGCTTCGGCAACGTATGCCAGGTCTTCTCGACCTACGAGGGCCGCCGCGCACCGTCCGACGAGAAGCCGTTCGTCCGCGGCGTCAACAGCATCCAGCTCGTTCGCGACGGCACGCGCTGGTGGATCGCCTCGGTGGTCTGGGACACCGAGCGGCCGGACAATCCCATCCCGGCGGCGTACCTGCCCTCCCCGAAGCCCTGAACATCTGCGAGCTATCGGGGCCCGAGGGCGGCGGTCAGGTCCTCGATGAGGTCGTCCGGGTGCTCCAGGCCGACCGAGACACGCAGCAGGTTCTGCGGCGTGGGTGACTCCGGGCCCTCGCTCGAGGCGCGGTGCTCAATCAGACTCTCGGGCCCGCCGAGGCTCGTGGCGTTGACGAAGAGCTTCACGCGCGAGGCGGCGCGCACGGCCGCGTCCCGTCCGCCCCGGACGCGCAGGGACAGCATCCCCCCGAACGCAGACATCTGCCGCCGCGCGACCGCGTGGCCGGGGTGCGACGCGAGGCCCGGGTAGTGCACGGCCTCGACGGCCGCGTGCCCCTCGAGCGCGCGCGCCAGGGCGAGGCCGTTCGTGGAATGCCGCTCCATCCTGCATGCGAGGGTCCGCAATCCCCGCAACACGAGCCACGAGTTGAACGGCGACGCGACACCTCCGAGGATCTTGCGGTTGTGCTCGATCCTCGCGACGAGCTCGTCGCGCTCGCGGAAAACGAGGGCTCCCCCCTGCGTGTCGCTGTGTCCGCCGAGGTACTTCGTCGTCGAGTGCAGGACGGCGTCGGCTCCCAGCTCGAGCGCGCGCTGGAGGGCGGGAGTCGCGAAGGTCCCGTCCACGATCATGCGCGCCCCCGCATCGCGCGCAATCTCTGAGACGGCCGCAAGATCGACGATCTGCATGAGCGGGTTGGATGGCGTCTCCGCCCAGATCAGCCGTGTGTTCGGACGCAAAGCCGCCGCGACCTTCTTTGGATCGGCCATGTCCACGGCCGTGGCCTCCACGCCCCAGCGCCGCAGGTACTCGCCAGCGATCGCGCGAATGCCGTAGTAGACGTCGTCCGGAAACACCACGTGCGAGCCGTGCGGCAGGGCCTGCAGGTACGCCGCTCCGGCGGCCATGCCAGAAGCGAAAACGAGCGCCGCTTTTCCTCCCTCGACGACCGCGAGCGCCTCCTCGAGGCGCGCCTGCGTTGGATTCGAATCGCGGATGTAGATGTGCCCGTGCGGCGCCTCTCCGGCCGGACCGTGCTCAAAGGTCGTCGAGAGGTGGATCGGCGGCGCGACGGCGGCTGTGGCCGGATCCGGCTCTCCTCCCGCGCGCACGGCCAGAGTTTCGAATCGCATAGAAGGCCCCCTCCTACGGCGCGAGCCCCGGCTCGTAGTTCAGCATGAACTCGAGGATCCGCATGGCCTCGAGCATGTCCTTGCCCTGGAAGCGGATCGCATGGGCATCCGTGCGCTCGACGAACGGCAGGTAGGCGAGCAACTCGGCCGGGCGGTAGTTCTTCCAGCGGACGTCGACGGTCAGCGGTGCCTGCACGCGGTAGGGCTTCAGGTCGCGCACGCGGCCGATCGCCCTTCCCGCCTTCTCGCGGATGATCCTGCAGCTCGCCTCGGGCGTCAGGGTCCTCGCCGCGTGGAACGAGTAGGCCCACTTCACGACGGCCCCCTCGATCGGCCCCAGCAGGTCCTGCGCCTCCTTCACGATCGCGTCGTCGCCCGAAATCATCGCGACCGGCACGCCGAAGTGCCCGGCGATCGCGGCGTTGAAGCCCGCCTCGGGAACTGACGTGCCGTTGATGCGCACGTCGGCGAGATTCGCCGACGAGAACGTGTGCGCGCGCACGCCTTGCGGGTTGGTTGTGGAAGCGTGATACCCGACGAAGAAGACCGCATCGAAGCTGGCGTCGATTCCCTGCATCATCCCGAGCGCTCGCGGCCAGGAGCGGATGATCTGCACGTCCCCGGGGAACTTCTCGATGAGGAGGTTCTCGCCGTTGCCGTGCGAGTCGGAGACGAGAAACTCCGAAGCCCCGGCTGCGCGCGCCCCATCGATCGCGGCGAGCACCTCGTTGGTCATGAAGCCGCGGAAGCGCTCGTATTCGAAGCCGGACGGACCGAGCTGATCGCCGGTGACGACTCCGGCCACTCCCTCCATGTCCGCCGAGATGTAGACTTTGAGCTTGGGCTCGGCGGCCGCGGCGTGCGCGAGGGCCGCAGACAGGACCAGGACAAACAGACCCGTCGCCGTCTTGCGCATCCGGCCTCCTCCGGTCCTCCAGGACTCGCGGCGACTCTACCGCAGCCGATCCAACCCGGCGGGTGTATAAGCCTCGTGAGACCCTTGCCGGCGGAGGGGAGTCCATGAAACCGATCGAGGACCTGCCGACGCCCGCGGTGCTCATCGATCTCGACGTCCTCGAGCGCAATATCGCCGGGATGCAGAACCGCGCCCGGGAAGCGGGCGTCGGGCTGCGGCCCCACGCCAAGACGCACAAGTCGCCGGAGGTCGCGCGGATGCAGCTCGCGGCGGGCGCCCGGGGGATCACGCTCGCAAAGACGTCCGAGGCCGAAGTCTTCGCCGACGAGGGGTTCGAGGACATCTTTCTGGCCTACCCCATCTTCGGGACGGACAAGGCACGCCGCCTCCTCGCTCTGGCAGACCGCGTCCGCTTGCGCGTGGGCATCGACAGCGTCGAGGGAGCTCGAAGCCTCGGCGCGGTGTTCCACTCGGCGGGGCGCCGGCTGCCGGTTCTGCTGAAGATCGATTCGGGCTTTCACCGCGTGGGAGTCGCGCCCGAAGCGGCCGTGGCGACGGCGCTCGCCGCCGCCGCGGTGCCCGGCGTGGAAATCGTCGGTGTCTTCACGCACGCGGGCCATGGGTATGGCGGGCAGACGCCGGACGTGGTCGCGCGCATCGGCGGCGAAGAGGGCCGCATCGTCACCGAGACGGCCGAGGCACTCCGATCCGCCGGACTCCCCGCGGGTGAGGTTTCGCTCGGCTCGACACCGACGGCCCGGTCCGCGATGGCTACGCGGGGAGTCACCGAGTGCCGGCCGGGAACGTACGTGTACAACGACCGCTCGCAGGTGGCACTCGGCAGCGCCGACCCGGAAGATTGCGCGATGACGGTGCTCGCGACCGTCGTGAGTGTCCCTGCCCGCGACCGCGCTGTCGTCGACGCCGGCTCAAAAACGCTCTCGACCGACCCGATGCGCCCGGCGGCGGATGGACACGGCCTCGTGGTCGGCCGTCACAGCCGCATCGCGCGGGTCTCCGAGGAGCACGGTGTCATCGCGATCGCCGAGGGCGAAACCTTCCGGATCGGCGAGCGAGTCCGGATCCTGCCGAATCACGCCTGCGCCGTCTCCAACCTGCACGACCGGCTCACCGCTGTCCGGGGCGGGTGCGTGGAAGGCGAAATCCGCGTCGCGGCGCGAGGTTGCGTGCAGTAGACTCCCCCGCTCGAACCGAAAGGAGAACGCCATGCTTCGGACGCTCCGGTCTGCCCTTCTGCTCGTCGCCACCGTGGCGGCGACCGCCTCGACGCCGCTCCTGGCGGCGGACACCTACGCGATCGACAAGAACCACTCCGACGTGAGCTTTCAGGTCCGCCACTTGGTATCGAAGGTCCGCGGGCGGTTTACCGACTTCGAGGGGGCGATACAGATCGATGCGACCAACCCGGCCGCTTCCTCGGTCGCCTTCACGATCAAGGCCGCCTCGGTGGACACGAACCAGCCCGACCGCGACAAGCATCTCAACTCGCCTGACTTTTTCGATACGGCGAAGTTTCCCACGATCTCCTTCCAGAGCACGAAGGTCGCGCCGGACGGCAAGGACAAGTACGCCGTGACCGGTACCTTCACGCTGCACGGCGTGACGAAGGAGATCACGCTGCCGGTCAATTTCCTCGGCTTCATCAAGGACCCGCGCGGCGCCGAGCGGGCCGGCTTCGAGCTCTCGACGACGTTGAATCGCAAGGACTACGGCCTCAACTGGAACAAGGCGCTCGAAAACGGCAGCTTCATGCTCTCCGACGACGTGGACGTGACTATCTCGCTCGAGACCGTCAAGAAGGTGGCCGGGGCCGCCCCGGCAAAGTAGGTTCTTCCGCCGCCGGATCCCCATGCGATCGCTCGAGCCGGCGAGAGGTAGAGTTATCGCATGATCCAGAACGCGTTTCCCGCCCCCGGGAGATCGGCCCTGCGGCCGTCGGCGGTCATCGGTTTCCTGATCGTCCACGCGGCCGCTCTCGGTGTGTTCGTGATTGGCTTCTCGGGGAAGGGCGTCCTGCTCTGCCTCGGCTCGTACTACCTGCGGATGTTCGCCATCACGGCGGGCTTCCACCGCTACTTCAGCCACCGCTCCTATCGCCTCGCCCGAGTCCCCCAGTTTCTGCTCGCCCTCTTCGGGCAGACGGCCGCCCAGCGCGGCGTCCTGTGGTGGGCGGCCAATCACAGGCATCACCACAGGTACTCCGACCGGCCCGAGGACATCCACAGCCCGCTACAGCGCGGCTTCTGGTGGAGCCACATGGGCTGGATTCTCGCGAAGGACCATTCCCGATCGGACTACACCAGCGTTCCGGATCTCGCAAAGTATCCCGAGCTCGTGTGGCTCGACCGCAACGAGTACATGGCCACTCTCCTGTACGGGATCGCGCTCTTCGCGGCCTTCGGCTGGACGGGGCTTTTCTACGGATACTTCCTCTCGACCGTGCTTCTGTGGCACGGCACGTTCTCGATCAACAGCGTGATGCACGTCTTCGGTCGCCGCGCGTTTGCGACGACCGACGACTCACGCAACAGTTTCGTGTTCGCGCTCGTCACGATGGGAGAGGGCTGGCACAACAATCACCACTGGGCTCCGGGTTCCGCGGCGCAGGGCTTTCGCTGGTGGGAGCTGGATGCGAGCTTCTATCTCCTGTGGCTTGGAGAGCGGCTCGGCGTGGTGCGGGGGCTTCACCGGCCGCCCCGGCGCTGGCGCGACGCGGCGCAGGAAGCCGTACGCACGGGCCGAACCTTCACCTCGGCGCGCCTCTACGAGCGCGTGCAGAGCCTTTCGCGGCGCTGGGCCGAGACCCGCGACTCCGTGCGCCTGACCGCGCACGAGGCTCTCGCCGAGCTCGAGGCCGCGCGCATTCGCGCCGCCGCGCGGCTCGAGCACCTGTACGAGGAAGCCACTGCGGTCGGGGCGCGAGCGGGCCGGCGCCTCGAGGAGATCCACGCCGAGATCGAGGCCGCACGCGCCCACCTCGCCGAGATCCTCGAGCGCCTCGTCGCCACGGCCGAAACGCTCGGGATGCCAGACCCCGAGCCGGTTTGAGGGGCGACTCGTCCTCGAGGCGGCGGGCATGAGCCTTCGGGCTCGCTGGAAAGCGAAGATCGGCGATCCGGTCGTCAAACAGCTCACGCAGGGGCTTTCCCCGGAAAAGATCGCCCTCACGGTCGCGGTCGGCCTGACGATCGCCATCAACCCCATCGTCGGCACGACGACGGTCCTCTGCTTCGTCGCGGCATGGGCACTGCGCCTCAACCAGCCGATCATCCAGGCAATCAACTGGTCGTCGTACGCGCTTCAGCTCCTCTTGATCTTTCCATTCATCCGTCTCGGCGAGTGGATCTTCCGCGCACCCCCCGAGACCCGACCGCTCGGCGAGCTCGTCGCGATGGCCAAGGTCGATCCGTTGAAGACGATCTCCCGGCTCGGCGCAACCGGTTTTCACGCGTTCGTCGCATGGCTCCTCGCCGCGCCGCTTCTTCTCGCGGCGATCTACTTCGCGACATGCCCTCTCTTTCGCGAGCTCGTCCGCCGCATCCGAGCGCACCGCCCGAAGGACATCGACCATGTGGCCTGAGGCACTGCGCCTTCTGGCCTGCGGCGCCGCCCTCGTCGCCGCGGTGATGCTCGCGGCCTGGCTCGTCCACCTCGCGACCCGCAACGCCGGCATCGTGGATGTCGCGTGGTCGGCAAACCTGGCGTTGCTCGCGCTGCTCTACGGCACACTCGGCTCGGGCCTGCCCGCGCGGCGCCTGCTCGTCTCGCTCATGGGCGGCGTCGCGGGCCTCCGCCTGGCCGCCCACATTCACCGGCGTTCACGCGGAAGGCCCGAGGACGGCCGCTACCAGACGCTGCGCACGGAATGGGGCGGCCACATCGCGGCGAAGTTCCTGCTCTTCTTTCTGTTCCAGGGCCTCCTCGATCTCGTGCTCGCAACCCCGTTCCTCCTCGCCGCCGTCAACCCGGCCCCGCGGATTGTGCCGATCGAGTTCGCGGGAGTCGTGCTCTGGATGATCGCGATCGCTGGCGAAACCTCCGCCGACCGCGCCCTCGAGCGGTTCAAGGCGAATCCCATCAACCGCGGAAAGACCTGCCGCGAGGGGCTGTGGCGCCACTCGCGGCATCCCAACTACTTCTTCGAATGGCTCGCCTGGATCGCCTACGCCCTCTTCGCGCTCGCGTCGCCCTTCGGATGGATCGCGCTCGCCTGCCCCGCGCTGATGCTCTATTTCCTCCTGCGCGTGACTGGAATCCCGGCAACCGAGGCGCAGGCGCTGAAGTCTCGCGGCGACGACTACCGCGAATACCAGCGTACGACGCCGGCGTTCATCCCGTGGTGGCCGAGGCCATGAGCCCTCGGCCCTTCCCCGCTCGCAAACCGATCTCGAACTCACTACCACTCGCTCGAGCCGCTGGGTTAGCCTTTTCGCAGTGGATCTCGCCTCACCGCTCGAACGGGCGCCGGAGGGGCTGTACGACGGCCTTGCTCTGTACCTGAAGCGTGAAGACGTCCACGAGCTCGGCGCCTTCAAGTGGCGCGGAGCCCTGCCGGCCATCGAGGCGTACAAGCAGCGCGGCGCTGCGGCCGTCGTCACCGCCTCGACCGGCAACCATGGCGCGGCCGTGGCGTGGGCGAGTCAGCGGCTCGGTCTGCGCGCGATGGTCTACGCGCCGGCCGGCGCGTCCCTCGCGAAGCTCGCGATGGTCGACGGTTTCGGCGCGGAGATCCGGCTCGCCGGCACGGACCTCGACTTCGCCAAAGACGAGGCCAGGCGTTTCGCTGCCGAAGCGCATGTCCCATTCTTCGAGGATGGCGTGGAGCCCGCGCAGTACGACGGCTATGGCGTCATCGCCGACGAGATCCTGGACCAGTCGACCGAGCCTCCCGCCGCCGTCGTCGTTCCCGTCGGCAACGGCGCGCTCATCACCGGCATCGGCCGAACACTCAAGCGCCGCTCACCGGGCACGCTCGTTGTCGGCGTCGTTCCGAAGGACGCTCCGGTCATGGCCTGGTCGTACCACGCGCGCCACGTCGTCGCCTGCGATCAGATGGCGACCTTTGCCGACGGCCTTGCCGTCCGCGTCGCGATCCCCGAGGCCGTCGAGAACGTCAGGGCCGTGGTCGATCGGATGCTCCTCGTCGCCGAACGCGAGATGGCGTATGCCGTGGGTGCGTTTGGAAGGGCCGGGATCCGCTCGGAGGGGGCGGCGGCCGCTCCGCTCGCCGCGCTCCCGCAGCTTTCCGGCGTCGCGGGCGCGGTCGTGGCCATCGTGACCGGCCGCAACATCGACGAGGATCTCTACGCCAGGGCCCTCGGATACCCCGAGACCTTCCCCGGGTAGCCGGCGCGAGAGCCCGGGATGGCGAGGTCTGCCGTCGGCAGGAATTTGGGCGGGCGACGGTGCTTCGTCGCCCGTTCGTACGCAAAAGCGATCTTCAGCAGCGTCGGCTCGCTCCATGCACGCCCGAAGATCGAGAGGCCCACCGGCAGCCCGAAATCGAACCCGCAGGGCAGCGTGACGTGGGGGTACCCGGCGATGGCGGGCAACGACGAGCTCCCGCCCGGACCATAGTCGCCGTTGACGAGGTCGATCAACGTCGCCGGACCGGATGTCGGAGCGACGAGAGCATCGAGCCGATGCTCGTCCATCGTTCGGTCGATGCCTTCCTTGCGCGAAAGCCGCAGGCCTTTTTCGAGGGCCTCGAGGTATGCCTTCTCCGTCAGCGGTCCCTTGGCATCGGCCTTCTCGAAGATCTCCTGCGCGAAGTACGGCATTTCGCGCCCCCGGTTCTCGGCATTGAAACGCATCAGGTCCTTGAGCGTCCGCCAGGGCGTCTTCGCCCCGAGGCCCGCGAGGTATGCGTTCAGATCCGTCTTGAACTCGTAGAGGAGCACCTCAAACTCGCCCTCCTCGGCCTCTCCTGCCGTCGCGATGTCGGCCGGATCGACGACGACGGCGCCCAGTCGTTTCATG
The DNA here is from genome assembly GCA_963847075.1 of uncultured Acidobacteriota bacterium. GTDB lineage: Bacteria > Acidobacteriota > Thermoanaerobaculia > UBA5066 > Gp7-AA6 > DAHUXD01. The sequence goes on along the minus strand of CAWJYL010000002.1, from coordinate 1,975,922 downwards.
TCGGCGAGCGCGGCCTCGGCCAGGCGGTCCGCGGCCGGGCTGGATCCGAAGAGCTTCTTGCGAGGAACGCCGATGCGTACGCCCTCCAGATCCCTGCCGTCGAGAAACAGCGTGTAGCCGGCAGGAGCCTTACCGGCCAATCCCTTCGTGGCGGGGTCCGTCGCATCGAATCCCGCGAGCGCGGAGAGCAGGATCGCCGCGTCCATCACCGTGCGGGTCATTGGTCCGGCGGTGTCCTGGCTGTGTGCGATGGGAATGATCCCCGATCGCGACACGAGGCCGAGCGTGGGCTTGACGCCGACCAGGCCGCAGTTGTTCGCCGGAGACACGATCGAGCCGTCGGTTTCCGTGCCGACGGCGCCGGCACAAAAACTCGCCGCCGCGGCCGCGCCGGCTCCGGAGCTCGAACCCGAGGGGCTGCGATCCAGGGCATAGGGGTTGCGGCACTGGCCGCCGCGCCCGCTCCATCCGCTGGACGAGTGCGTCGAGCGGAAGTTCGCCCATTCCGACAGGTTCGTCTTGCCGAGGATCACCGCTCCCGCCTCGCGCAGCCGCTGGACGATGAACGCATCGCTCGAGGGCACGGCGCCAACGAGCGCGAGCGAGCCGGCCGTCGTCTGCATGCGGTCGGCCGTTCCGACGTTGTCCTTGACGAGGATCGGGATGCCGTGCAGCGGCCCACGCACCTTCCCGGCCTTGCGCTCGGCATCGCGCACTGCGGCAATCGCCAGCGCATCCGGGTTGACCTCGAGCACGGAAAGAAGGCTCGGCCCCCTTGCGTCGAGAGCATCGATGCGCGCCAGATACTTCCCGGCGATCGATCGCGCCGTCTCTCGGCCGGAAGCCATTCGCTCCTGGAGGTCCGCGAAGGTGGCCTCCTCGAGCTCGAACTCGGCGGCGCCCCCGGCGGGAGCCGGCGCGTGCGCGGCACTCGCGGCGAGCGGCCCCGTAAACGATGCCGCACCTCCCAACGCCCCGTAGCGAAACAGATCCCGACGATTGAGTCCACGGACCATGAGGATTCCTCCGGTGGAGGACGAACTGGCCTGGAGAAATATCACAGGGATAGGATTTCGAGCGCTTGACCTCCCGGCGCATCCTCGCCTTCTACGCGGCGCTCGCGATCTCGACCGCCTTCTATCCGGTGCTGCGCGGACGGCTGCCGGTGCCCGCCGGGACGGCGCCGCTCCTGCTGCCCGACGGGCTGCCCCCTATCGCCCGCAACGACGAGCTCGCGGACGTGGCGATGCAGTTTCTCCCGTGGACGCGCGCCGTTGCGGAGGCCTATAGCCACATGCGCATGCCGTTTCGATTCGCCGGCAACGGTTGCGGCGTGCCTCTCTGGGCGAACCCTCAGGCCCAGGCGGCGACGCCGACCACGCTGGCGGCGCTGCTGCTCCCGCTGCCCTGGGCCGCCGGCGCGGCGGCCGCCTTCAAGCTGCTGCTTGCGGCTGTCGGGGGTTTTTTCTTCCTGCGGTGCCGCGGCACGAGCGCGCCGGCCGCCTGCTGGGGAGGTCTCGCGTATGGCTTCTCGCTTCACATGACGGCGTGGATGCACTTTCCCGACACGTGGCCGGCGGCCCTGCTTCCGTGGGTCCTGACGGCGCTCGATCGGCTGGCGCGCGGGCTGTCCGGCGGCTTTCCGGCAACACTCCTCGGCATCCTGCTGCTGCTTCTCGGCGGGTATCCCGAGACCGAGTTCTTCGTAGCGGTCGCCGGAGCCGTTTTCTTTCTGTTTGTGTTGAAAGGCGAGCGCCTGACCCTCCAGAACCGGCTCGGGCGCCTCGGGACGGCAATCGCCGCAGCACTCCTCGCCCTCGGGCTGACGGGCGCCTATACCCTGCCCGCCACCCTCGCCCTGGTCCGCAGCGAGCGATCGTTCCAGGTAGCCCGGTCTCTCGCAACCCCCCGTCCCGCGTTCCGGCCGGGCGAGATCTTGTCCCTCCCGACCTACTGGGAGGTATCCCGCTTCTGGCTCGTGCCCGAGGCGCAGGGCAACCCTCGCGACCAGGACAAGTTCGGCTCGTATTCCTTTGCGGGCCGGGCGAGCGGTTTTTCGGGAGTCTTGATCGCAGCCTTCGCAATCGCGGCCTTCTTCTGGCGACGGGCGCCACCGGCGATCGTCTGGACGCGACGCGCGCTCGTGGGCCTTGCGCTCTACATCCTCTGGTACCCGCCGCTCACCGACCTGCTGCAGGCCACGCCGGGGTTGCGCGAGGTCGCGGCGCATCTGACGACCAATCGCGCCAACAGCGTCGCGGTGCTGCTGCTGGCTCTTCTCGCCGCTGCCGCGTTCGATCGGCTGCAACGGGGCGACGGTCTGCGGGCTGCGCGCCTCGGCACCGCCGTCGCGCTCCTCGCCACGCTCTTCGTGATCGCCGAATACGCCCGCGTCTCCACACGGCCTCCGCTGACAGCCTGGCGCGCGATCAGTTTCATCCTGCCCGTTCTGCTTCTGGCGACGACTCTGGCCCTTCTCCGGGCTCCCGCGACCGCCAGGCGCCGCCAGGTCCTGTACGCCGTTCTCCTGCTCGGCACATGCGTCGACCTGCTGCGGATCGGCGCCCGCTTCAATCCCGGCACGCAGCCCGACGACTACTTTCCGCTGACGCCCGCGGTGCGCGCCATACGCGATGCTTCGCGAGGAGGCCGCCTTGCCAGCGACGAGGCGTTTCTCGCCGGCTTCGCGTCGATGTATGGGATCCAGGACATTCGGGTGCACGGCGTGACCGCCTCCGGGCAGTACGTGGACATCCTCACGGCCACGGTCGGCTATACCGGCCGGGCCGAATATCCCGGGCGCGTCATGCGTCTGGATGCGCCGTTCCTCGACTTTCTGAACGTGCGGGCGCGCCTCGGGCCCGGCTCCGCACTGGCCGCACGGGCCACTCCGGCCGCCGTCTTTCCCGAGCGGCTCATCCGTGTGACCGACGCCCGGTCCCTGCAAGAGAGTCTTTCGCAAGGTACCGACTTCCTTCGCAACGCGTTTGCGATCGGGAGCGGAGAGGAGAGGTTTCGGGGCGGGGCAGAGATTCTCGCGTTCGAGTCCCCGCGTCCGGAGCAGATCCGCGTTCGAGTTCGCGCGGACGTGCCACGCCTGCTCGCCGTGCCCGAGACGGACGACGGCGGCTGGAGGGCCGAGGGCAACGGGTCGGCCCTCGAGACGTTGACCGTCAACGGAGCATTTCTCGGCATCCGGGTGCCGGCCGGCGAAACCGTGATCGTCTGCCGCTATGTCCCGCCGGGATTCCGCACAGGCCTCGTCCTCAGCACCGTTTCCGCACTGTTGCTCGCGGTGCTTGCCGTGGCCCGCCGGCGCTCAGGCTGACGGCGCGAAGAGGTGCGCGATCGAGTTGGCGTAGTACTCGAGCAGGGCAACTTCCTCGGGCCGCGCATGGTAGAGGCCTTCCTCGCCGTCCACGAGATGTCGCAAGGTGAGCATGCGAAGGCCGACGGCGATCGCGTAGTCCTGGTCACCCCGCGGAAGGTACACGTGCGCGCCCCAGGCTTCGATCTCGACCGTCAGCCGGACCACCTCGGCCTTCAGCTCGAGTTCGCTCCAGCCGCGCGCCGGATCGCGCACGAAGACGGTCGCGACGAGCGACACAGGCACGACCGGAATCACCCGCGCGACCTCCGCCATGAGCTCGCGGGCGAGCTCCCCGAGGCGGCGGGAATGCTCTTCGCGCGGCAGGCCGCGGAAGTCGAGGCGTCGGCGACGCAGATACGCCGCCAGCGAGACGGGTGGACCGAAGTTGACGCAGGCATAGCCGAAGCGGTGCCAGCGGTTGGCGGCCATGAGCCGGAGGTTCCGAAAGACGAAGCGCGCCGTGTTGACGAATGCGCCGAGCGCGCCGGGACGCCGGTTTTCCGGCTCGCGTTCCGCGAGCAGACTACGATCTTCGAATGTCCGGTCGTAGTTGATTCCGGTGGGCACGAAAACGATGTCGCGGCCCCCCTCGGGATCGAAAGCGCGCAGCATGTAGTCGAGGATTCCGAGCCTCGGCTCACGCAATCGCCCGTCCCGCGACAGGCCCCCCTCGGGGAAGACGGCCTGCGTCACGCCGGCTGCCGTCGCCATCGCCACGTAGCGCTCGAGCACCTTGCGGTACAGCGGGTCGCCCGAGTTGCGCCGCACGAAGTACGCCCCCATGGCACGAATGAGGGTCTGGAGCGGCCAGATCCGCGCCCACTCGCCCACGGCGTACGAGAGCGCGGCCTTCTCGGCAGCGAGGTACGAGACGAGCACGTAGTCCATGTTCGAGCGGTGATTGATGAGAAAGACCACGGTCGACTCCGGCGCGATCGATGCCAGGCCCTCCTCGTCCGAATAGCCGAGCCGGACGCGGTAGAGCGAACGGGCGACGTTGCGCGCAATCGAGTAGCCAATCCGGAAATAGACGTACGCATTGAACGCCGGCACGATCTCGCGCGCGAAACGCTCGACCGTGCGCATGGCGACCTCGCGCGGCATGTCCTCGGCCCGGGCACGCGCCTCGGCAGCCTGCTGGACCTGCGGGTCGTAGAGGAGGCGGTCGATCAGGACCTCGCGGCGCGTCAGCTTGAACGGCGGTATCCGGATCTTCAACCGGGTGTTCAGCTCTTCGAGGACGCGGTTGACCCGGCGCCGCATCATCCAGCGCACGCTCGGCAGGAGCAGGCGCTCGAGCACGGACCACGCCGCCAGCGCCGTCAACACGACGACGAGCCAGACGGGAAGAGTGAGGGCGCGCGCCATGGGGTTGCCGCGCTGAGCATAGGATAAACGCGGGGGCAGGCATGGAGTGGAGGCGCGGTCAATTCACGATTTCGACGGACGCGGAGCGCCTCGACCGCGAGGCCATCCACCGCTTCCTTGCCGCAAGCTACTGGGCTACGGGAATTCCTCGCGAGATCGTCGACCGTTCGATCGACCTTGCGCTACCGTTCGGACTCTACGACGGCGCCCGTCAGGTCGGCTTCGCCCGGGTCATCACCGATCGCGCGACGTTCGCCTACATCGGCGACGTCTTCGTCCTCGCGTCGCACCGCGGCCAGGGCCTCGCACAGTGGCTGATGGAGGTCGTTCGCGCCCATCCCGACCTACAAGGCCTGCGACGCTGGATGCTGCTGACGCGCGACGCGCATGCTCTCTATCGAAAGGTCGGGTTCGGGCCCGTCGAGGACGCCTCCCGCTACATGGAGATCGTCGACCGCGGCGTGTACCAGCGCGGAAAGGCGAGCGGATCGTGACGAACCGTCATCGCGGCGCAGAGGGGCGCCGCGACCTCCAGAGCTTGACGATCGACCAGAGGCTGATCAGGGCCCACGACCCCTCGAGCACGGTCAGGCCGAGGTTGGCAGCCTCGACAGCGAAGTACGACAGGACTGCGGAACCGGTGAGGTTGAGAGCGAGGTAGGCCGCGCCATCGCTCTGCCAGCGCCCCATCTGCTGCAACCCGAAGGCGGCGAGAATCATGACCGCTCCGGCGAGCGAGACCGCCTGACCGATCATCGGGCTGCCTCCTCGGGTTCGAGCGGAGCGGGATAGCAGGCGAGGACGAGGCGGAAGGGGCGGCCCCGCCCGGGGCGGCCGTTCTCCCGGGTGTTGGGAGTCGAGTGCCGGGCGATGACGTCGACGATGGCCTGCCGGACGGCCCCCGTAAACCGGGCTCTCTGTTCGGGGGTCTCGAACCGAAACTGGGCCTTGAGTGAAAGGGTTCGGATCTGGACGCCCTCGGCCTCGGCCTGCTCGACCGCGCGTGCCACGTCGGCCCGAACCTGGTCGGCAACGGCGAGCAGATAGTCGCCGGATGCGGCGTCCTCGATCGCCCTCCAGTTCGGAGAAAGCGGTCCGAGCAGCTCCGGCGAGAGGCAGTAGGAGCGGGCCGTTGCCACGTACTTCTGCTCGATGAGATTTCGCCGATGGACGCGCCCGGCGGGACGCAGGAATCCGGCGCGCTCGAGAATCCGGACGTGGTAGTTCACCCGCTGCCGCGGCATGCCCAACAGCCGGGCCAGCTCCGTCCCCGACGCGGGCTCCCGAGCGAGCGCGAGAACCCTCAGCCTCAAGGGATGGAGCAAAGCACTCGCTCGACTCAGAATCGTGATGTTTGCGAGGTCCTGGACCGCAATCGCTGCAATCGTTTTCACAGACAAGTATCATCGTCCGGACAACTATAATTGTCAATAACAGGCATTTGATCCTTCTCGTCACAGTGGAGCGTACTTCGCTCGTGATCAACTTTGCCTCAGTTCTCCGGACGGGCCGCTACAATCGGTTCGTGCAGAATTCCTCACCCCGAGACCGGGCATAGGGTGGCAAAGCTCGGGCTATTGGGAGGGGGCATTTCCTCCCGGTCGGCACGCGCCGAAAAGCCCCGGGGGGGGACGGTGCGCAACGACGAAGGGGCAAAGAAGAAGTCGTCACTCCCCCTCTCGGTCATCGCCCGGGACGCCCTCGAGCTCGTCCAGGCCCGGAGGGGACGCTTGGCGCTCGGCCTGGGCCTCCTTCTCGTCAGCCGCGTCGCCGGGCTGGTACTTCCTGGCACTTCCAAAGTCCTGCTCGATGACGTCATCGGGAAAGGCCGTCACGATCTGCTCCTGCCCATCGTGCTCGCGGCCGCCGGAGCAACCCTCATCCAGGCAATCACCGGTTACTCCCTCTCGCAGGTCCTCGGAAAGGCCGCACAGCGCTCGATCACGGAGATGCGCCGGAGCGTCCAGCGACACGTCGGCCGCCTTCAAGTCGCCTTCTTCGACCAAACCAAGACGGGGGTTCTCCTCTCGCGGGTCATGACCGACGCCGAGGGCATCCGCAATCTGGTCGGCACCGGTCTCGTGGAGCTCGCGGGAGGCACCTTGACCGCGCTGATGGCTCTCGGGATTCTCTTTTACTTCAGCGCGAAGCTCACGCTCATCGCGCTCGGTGTGCTGTCGCTCTTCGGCCTCGTGCTCCTGTACGCCTTCAAGACTCTGCGACCCCTCTTTCGCGAACGCTCGAAGATCAACGCCGATGTCTCCGGGCGCCTGACGGAGTCGTTTTCGGGAATCCGGGTCGTGAAGGCGTACCGGGCGGAGCGGCGCGAGGCCCTCGTCTTCAGCCAGGGGGCCCATCGCCTCTTTCGCAACGTCGCCAGGACGATGACGGGGTTTTCCGCGGTCTCGGCGTTCTCGACCCTGCTTCTCGGAGTCGTCGGCGTGTCCATGATGTGGGTGGGAGCGCACGAAATCGAATCCGGTCGGATGACGATCGGATCCTTCGTGTCGTTCACGCTCTACCTCGGTCTTCTGGTCGGGCCCGTCATCCAGATCGTTTCGATCGGAAGCCAGGTCACCGAGGGCTTCGCGGGCCTCGAGCGCATTCGCGAGCTCCGCAACGAGCTCGCCGAAGACGCGGGAGACCTCAGCCGGGAGCCACTGGCGCGGTTGGAGGGAACGGTCGAATTCCGCGAGGTCTCCTTCGAATACGAGAAGGGAGTGCCGGTGCTGCACGAGATCTCGTTCTCCGCCTCGCCCGGTACCGTCACGGCCCTGGTCGGTCCCTCGGGAGCCGGCAAGAGCACCATCATCGGCCTCGTCGCCGCGTTCTACCGCCCGACGGAGGGGTCGATCCTCGTGGACGGGCGGGACCTTGCGAAGGTGCGCCTGTCCGACTATCGCTCGCAGATCGGCGTCGTGTTTCAGGACAACTTTCTCTTCGACGGCACGGTCTTCGACAACGTTGCCTATTCGCGGCCCGACGCCCCGCGCGAGGCCGTGCTGCGCGCGTCCGCGATCGCCCGGTGCGACGAGTTCGTCGAGCGGCTCCCGCACAAGTACGACACGATCGTCGGGGAACGTGGTGTGAAGCTCTCCGGCGGGCAGCGCCAGCGCGTCGCCATCGCCCGCGCGATCCTGGCCGATCCGCGCATCCTGATCCTGGACGAGGCGACCTCTTCGCTCGACAGCGAGAGCGAAGCCCTCATCCAGGAGGGCCTGGCGGAACTCATGAAAGGCCGCACGACCTTCGTCATCGCGCACCGTCTCTCGACGATCCGCCGCGCCGACACGATCCTCGTGGTCGAGGAGGGCCGCATCGTGCAGCGAGGGGGCCACGAGAAGCTGCTTTCCCGCGGGGGCCGCTACGCCGACCTCTACACGCGCCAGTACGGTCTGGAGGTCAACCTGTTTCTGAACCCGGGCGAGGCCGTGCGCGTCGAGGAGGACGCCCCCGCGCCCGTTGCGGCCGCCGACGCCGGCGCCGCCGGGAGGCTGCCTCTGGTGGGACGAGGACCGAACGCGTAGCGACGCCTCGTCGTTGCGCGCCCCGATCCTGTCAATTCCGAGCCGCTCTCATGTCATCCCGAGCGCAGCGAGGGATCCTCTTGAAACCCTCGGGATGACCGGCGATGGCTTCGCTTCGCCGGTCAGTCCCGGCGGCCGCCGAACAAGCGCAGCAGCATCAGGAACAGGTTGACGAAGTCGAGATAGAGCGCGAGCGCGCCGACGATGGAGTAGGAGCCGTAGCGCCCCTCGGGAACCGTCGCCGCCATCACCTTCAGGCGCTGCGCGTCCCAGGCCGTCAGTCCCGTGAAGACGATCACGCCGACGATCGAGATGACGAACTGCAGGCCCTGCGACTTCCAGAACATACCCACCACGGAAGCGAGGACCACGCCGATCAGCCCCATGAACACGAACTGACCCACACCGGCCAGGCTGCGTTTGGTCGCCGTTCCGTAGAGGGCGAGCGCCCCGAACATCCCCGCCGTCACGACGAAAGTCGTCGCGATCGACGTGCCGCTGTACACGAGGAAGATGGATGCGAAGACCACCCCGTTCAGGGCCGAGTACAACAGGAAGAGCGCGGCCGCCGTGTTCGGCGCGAGCCTGTCGACCCGCGCCGACAGGTAGAAGACGAGTCCGAGCGGCGCCAGCAGGAGGACGAAGAAAAGAGCCCGGTTGCCGAAGATCGCCTGCACCAGGCCGGGCGATCCCGCCACACCGATGGCAACCGTCGCGGTGATCCCGAGGCCCACGAACATCCACCCGTAGACCCGGCGCAAGAACGCGGTGACCCGCTCGGCCGAGACGCTGGTCGCCGTAAACGCCGAGGGCGGGGTGATCGGAAGCTCATTCATGACTCTGCTCCTCCAAGAAAGCCGGAATTCTATCCCTTCGGGACAACAGCGCGAGCGGGCCTCCGGATTCCCCCGTCGCCCGGCTCAGTTGACCCGGTAGCGCAGCTGCTCGAGCAGGGCAAGGGCAATCGGGTCGCCCGGGTTTTGCGACAAAGCCCCCTCGAATTCCGCGCGCGCCTCATCGACCTCTCCCCGGGCCGCGCGCAGCTTGCCAAGATTCAGGTAGGGAAACTGCCTCGGTTCGTAGCGCGGAGCCTGCTTGGCCTTCTCGAACCAGGGGATGGCCTCGTCCGGGCGGTCCTGCGCCACGAGGTAGCAGCCGATGTCGTTGTACGGATTCCCGAAGTCGGGATCCGTCGCGATCGCCTTGCGGCACTCCGCGATGGCGTCGTCCAGCCTCCCGGCGAACGAGTAAGCCCATCCACGGAACGTGTAGGCCTCCGCCGTGGGTCGGGCCTCGAGCGAGCGCGTGAAGAGCCCGATCGCCTCGTCGAGGTCTCCGGCGAGCAGCCGCTCGGTGCCCCGCCGCCAGAGACCGAGCGCCTCTTCGAGCTCGTTCGCCACCGCTTCCATTATCATCCGACCTGGCGCCACCATGAACGACGACCGCAAGTACCGCCATCGGGGCTACATGGACTCGGGCTCCGCGCCTTCGGGCCCCCGCTCGGGCAGCGGCCCGCGGCCGGAGCGGGGCGAGGGCCCCCGGGGCCGCGGAGCCGACCAGGACAGGGCGGTCGTCTTTCGCTGCAAACACTGCGGCGAGCGGGTCCTGGACGCGGACGCGGTCGGTCTCGCGGCGACCTGCCGCAAGTGCGCGGCGGCCCTGCATTCGTGCAGTCAGTGCGCGCACTTCGACCCTTCGGCGCGCTACGAATGCGGGCGGCCCATCCCCGAGCGCATCGCCTCAAAGAAGGCGGCCAACGCCTGCACCTTCTACGCGCCGGCGAAGGTGTTCGACCTGACGGGCAGCCGCGGCGAAGCGACTCCCGACGACGCCCGCGCCGCCTTCGACCGGCTCTTCAACAAGAAGTAACCGGGCCGCAGAGGCCCGGTCATCCCGAGCGCCAAAGGCCCGAGGAATCCCTTTCCAACCCTTTACTTCGGCCTCGGGGCATTCCGCCCTTCGCCCGGGATGACAGGGTGGCCGCGGCGGCCCGTCGAAGGACATCGCGCAGCATCGGCTGCGTCAGCCTGCCCGTGAAGGTGTTCTGCTGGCTCGGATGGTAGGTGGTGAAGACGAGATCTTCGCCGAGTGCGCATCGCGCGCCGTGCGAGAACCGGGGCCGGGGCTTCGGGATCACCGCGCCGGAGGCCGCGAGAACACGCAGGCAGGCGTCGAACGCCACGGCTCCGAGGGCGACGAGAACGCGGGGGCGCCGGATCTTGGAGAGATCCTCCTGGAGGTAGCGGCGACAATTGTCGAGCTCCTCCGGGAGCGGACGGTTGCCCGGCGGGGCGCACCGGCACGCGGCCGAGAGCCGCGCGTTCGAGAGCGAAAGGCCGTCGCCGCGAGCGACGGACGTTGCCTGATTCGCGAGCCCGACGGCGTGGAGAGCCTCGAAAAGAAAGTCGCCCGAGCGATCGCCCGTGAACATACGCCCGGTGCGGTTGGCGCCATTGGCCGCCGGCGCGAGGCCCACGATCAACATGCGCGCCGCGGAATCGCCGAAGGCGGGGACCGGCCTCGACCAGTACCGATCACCCGCGAAGCGCGCCGGAGCACACCGGCCCGCTTCCTCCCGCCACGCGACGAGCCGCGGGCACCGCCGGCAGGCGGTCAGCTTCACTTCTTCGCGGGAAGGCCCTTGGGAACACCCATCGAACGCCAGCGCTTCTTCTTCTCGTCCCAGTCTCTTTCGGCGCGCTTGCGGTTGGCCGCGGCGGCCGCGGCCCTGCGGTCGTCCTCGCTCTCGGGCGTTGAGCTCGTAGCGTCGCCCTCGTCCGGTGCTCTTTCTTCCGTCACGCGGTCATTCTACCTGCGACACCCGATCGCGCGATGATGCGCCGCTGGGAGGGCTGCGGCGTGAACGACGGGATCACGAAATCACGCCGCAGCCCGAGTTTGCTCCGGTCCGCGCTACGGATTCACGATGACCGTGCCCGTCATCGCCGCTCCATGCTGTTCGCAGAAGTAGGGGAACGTGCCTGCGACGGTAAACGTGTGATCGAAAGTCAAGCCGGACCCCAGGGCCGAAGTCCAGTCGCCGTTGGGCGTACAGCCGCCCGAACAGGTACCCGAGGTCGTCGAGTGAAATCCACTCACCCACACCCAATGAACCGTCGTACCCGCCGTGATCGTCGTCGTGCTCGTACCGCTCGATGAGTCGACGAAGCGCATTCCACCCTGGCCGACGTTGACCGTGCGGATGCTCGCTCCCTGCGTTGGCGTGGGCGTTGGCGCAGACGGCGTGACGGTCGGCGTATGCGTCGGCTCGCTCTGCGTCGGCGTGATGGCGGGTGTGAAGGCCTGTTTGGGTCCGTCTTCGGCGCCCTGGACGAGGTAGGGGTCGGTGGTGGCGTTGTCGATGACGGCGGCAAAGGAGAAGACCGGACCCGAGGCATGCACGGCGATTACTCCGTTGCCCGTGGCATGCGTCTCCACTCCCGCCGCCCGGAAGATCTGGTTGATCTGCACCCCCGAGTGCCCCGGCACCGTGGCCGTCACCGGATTGCCCAATACGACCGACCCGTCGTACACGTCCATGCTCACGCTGACTGCCGCGTCCCCGGGGTTGAACACACCCGCGTTGGTCCGAAAACCCAGCGCCGACCCACCGTTCTTCACCGACGTCAGCACCGTGTCCGGGAATGCCTCCGACAGCGACAACCCCGGTATGAACATCCCCACCGTCGGCACGGGAGCCGTCGAGTACAGGCGGCTGGTCACCACCACCTGCTCCGAATCCCCGACCCAGTCAAACTCGACACCTCCGGCCGAGTTGACCGCGCCAAACGTGTTGGCCACGATGTCGTCCAGAGCCCGGGACTCTCGCGGCGAGAGCACCAGATCCACCGGCACCGCCGAACCCGGACACGTCGGGATGTAGCACCGATACGTCGCCCTCACCGTCACAGGGTCCGTGTACGACGTGTTGAACACACGCACGTCCGAATAAAACGGCGCCAACCCCTGCACCGACGCCGCACTCGTCAATACCAAACGCTGCGCCGTGTCCGCCGCCGCCAGCGGCGACACTGTCGCCAGCGCGACCACCAGCGCTCCCAACCACCTCTTGATCATGACTGCACCTCGCTTCCTGGTTCGTCGACCGACTGCAGACTAGATCGCCGCGTGTCGGCATTCGATCGTTTTAGAAAGCCTTAACGCCCTCGCCACGTATAATCCTGGCCCACCGTGACTTCCTCGCAGCTCGAGCGCCTGCGCCGCGGCGTGGTCGACCTCATCGACGAAACGGAACTGTCCCGCAAGCTCGCTCGCGGGCCTCTGACGGTCAAGGTGGGCTTCGACCCCTCGGCCCCGGACATCCACCTGGGTCACACCGTGATCCTGCGCAAGATGCGGCACTTCCAGGATGCGGACCATCGGGTGGTCTTCGTGATTGGCGACTTTACGGCGATGATCGGGGACCCGTCCGGCAAGAAGGCCACGCGGCCGCAGCTCTCGCGCGAAGAGATCGAGGCCAACGCCGCGACATACACCCGGCAGGCCTTCAAGATCCTCGATGCCGGGAAAACCGTCATCGAGTTCAACGACCGCTGGCTCGGTGCCCTCGGCGCCGCGGGATTCGTGCGCCTGGCCTCGCGGATCACGGTCGCGCGCATCCTCGAGCGCGACGACTTCCAGAAACGCTGGAAGGCCCGGCAGCCGATCGCCTTGCACGAACTCCTGTATCCGCTCGCGCAGGCATACGACTCCGTGGCGCTCAAGGCCGACGTCGAGCTCGGCGGCACGGACCAGCTCTTCAACCTGCTCGTCGGGCGCGACCTCATGCGCGCCGAAGGCCTGGAGCCCCAGGTCGTCATGACGCTGCCGCTGCTCCTCGGGACGGACGGAATCGAGAAGATGTCGAAATCCCTCGGCAACGCGATTGGCGTGCTCGACCCGCCCGGCGACATGTTCGGCAAGGTCATGTCCATCCCGGACGCGCTTCTCTGGAACTGGTACGAGCTGCTGACCGACGCGCCCTCCAGCGAGATCGGGGCGCGCCGCAACCGCGTCGAGCAAGGCGCCGAGAATCCCCGCGACGCCAAGGCCCACCTCGCACGCCTCATCGTCACCGATTTCCACGGCACCGATGCCGCCGAGCGCGCGCAGGAGGATTTCCGGCGCGCGTTCTCGCGCGGCGAGGTGCCGGACGATGTCGAGACGAGACCGCTCGCGGCCTCGGACGGCGGCGGCGCGGCGAGGGCGTTGGTCGCGCTCGGTCTCGCGTCGTCCATGCGCGAAGCGCGGCGCAAGATTGCCGAGGGGGCCTTGAAGGTCTACGCTAGCGCCGATTCCGAGCCGCGCGAAATCCGCGACCCCGAGGAACGGCTCGCGGCGCCGGGCGCGTCGATCGTGCTCCGCCTCGGCCGGCGCTTCATCCGCGTGGCCTGGACGAAATAGCAACAGGGCCCGCCGCCCCCGCGGCACGCGAGCCCGCGCCCGACTTCGACCGCGGGCGGCAGCGCCGGCAGATCCCGCGCAGCTGGTGGGAGTGGGACAACAGGATGAAACCATGGTGCGCGGCCACCTCGTCCTGGAGTTCTTCGATGCGCGCCTCGAAGAACTCGATGACCCGGCCGCACTGGTCGCAGATCAGGTGGTCGTGGTGGTCGCCCGCATGGAGCCGCTCGTAGCGATACCCGGCCTCCCCGATCCGCACACGGCCGACGACACCGGATTCGACCAGCAGCTCGAGCGTGCGGTAGATCGTCGCCCGCGAGATTTTCTTGTGCTTGGCACGGAGCCGGACCAGCAACTCGTCGGCCTCGACGTGCTCGTGGCGGCCGAAGATCTCGTCGAACAGCGCCTGGCGTTCGGCGGTGAGCTTGAGGCCACGTCGTTCCAGATACTTGCGGAAGATTTGCTGTTCGCGGCGTTCCATGGGATTGCGACTCGGTCTCAATTGCGATACTGTTCCCGATACCCCTCCAATGTCAAGGACGGGGACGGAGGGGACGCCGATGTGGCAGGGATTCACCATCGCGCTCAGGGAGGGCATCGAGGCGTTCCTGATCGTCGCCCTGACGCTGTCCTACCTCAGGCGGACCGGTCGACCGGAGCTCGCCCGGGCGGTCTATGCCGCCGTCGGGCTCTCCGTCGTGACGTGCGGCGCGGCGGGATTTCTCTTTTCAAAGGCGGCGAACCAGCCCCTCTGGGAGGGAGTCCTGGCGCTCGTCGCTGCGGCGCTCGTCGCGAGCCTGCTCGTCTATATGAAGCGCGTCTCCCGGCACCTGAAGCGGGACATCGAGTCGAAGATCGAAGCCCGGGCCGCCGGCGCCGACCGCTCACGCGCGTTCTGGGGAGTCTTCCTGTTCGCGCTGCTCATGATCACGCGCGAGGGGATGGAGACGGCGCTGCTGATCGCAACCGCCTTCTTCCAGCTCAAGTCGGCCGCGGTCGTGGCCGGCCTCGCGCTCGGCCTCGCGGGTGCCGGGGCCATCGGCTTTCTCTGGACCCGACTCGGCAAGAACGTGGACCTGAAATCCATCCTCAACGTCTCGGCGGTCTTTCTCGCGATCTTTCTCGTGCAACTCGTGCTCTACGGCGTGCACGAGCTCTCCGAGGCGCGCCTCTTCCCGGCTTCCCAGACGATTCACGACGCCACCGAGATTCTCGGCCCCGACGGCCTCATCGGCCACCTGCTTGCCTACTCTCTGGCGGTGATTCCGACGGCGTGGCTCGTCGGCCTCTGGTGGAGGCGTCGCTCGAGCGCTGGGAAATCCGCCGGCGCCCGGACTAACGCGGCGTAGGCACGGCCCGGCCCGAGCGCAGCATGGCTTCGATCACTGACTGCGAGACGCCCGCCGCGCGCAGCGCCTGGATCTGCGGGGTTGTCAACGCGTAGGGGACGCTCTCGCGCTCGACCTTCGCGAGCAGCTGCGCGTCGGTCGCCCCGGCCTCCTTCAGGCGCACGATCTCCTGGTAGGGATTCGCGGATGGCCTCGGCGTTCCGACGAACGGCTGATCCGGCACGAGCGCTTCCGGCCGCGGCGTGCGCAGGCCCGCCGGTGCCGCGGGCACGATGAGAGTCAGTGTCGTGAAATCGCTCTCCCACTCGAGGCCGGGCTTGTGGCTCGGCGCGAGCCGTGTTCCCGCGAGCAGCCAGCGGCCCGCGCGATCGAGCGACACCGTTGCCCGGCCCTCGGGGTCCGTCCGAACGATCCGATGCTCCTTGACTTCGGCCGCCGAGGCGACGAGCCCGAAACCCGCGAGTGGCCGACCGTTCCAGAGAACACGCACCGGCAGAGCTTCCCCGGCATGCAGTGTGGTCGGGTCCCGCTCGGGGACGATCTCGAGCGTCAACCCGACCGGCGCATTCCATGACCGGTCGGCCTCGGGCGGCGTCCCGACGCGCACGAACGTCTTTGCCTGCTTGCGGTAACTCTCCCGCCACCGTGCCGGCGGCGTGGCGAGCGTCTTGCCGATCGTCTCCCACTCCCCGATCTCTTCGAGGTACTCCTTCACTTTCTCCGGCCCGAGCTCGAGCTTGCGCGGGTTCAACTCGAGCCACGCCGTAGCGATCGCGTCGCTACCGACCACACCCGAGAGCAGGAGAGAGGCCTTCTCACGCCGACGGGTCGTGAATCGCCGGGTGCTGCCGCCCGCGCGAAGCCCCTCCCGCGCGATCCGGTCGGGCGCGATCGCGGAGTCGAAGACCGCGAATGTGCCGCCGCTCGTCACATCGAATCGAGCGGGAGCGCCGGGGGCGATCGAACCTTCGCGGGCTTGGATCCAGGTGTCGTGGGCGAGCAGCGGCGCAGCGCCCGCGAGAAAGCCCGTCAGCACGAGAAAGCGAGCTGAGGGGCAGGCTCGATGCCGCATGGCAGCATTATCGGGGCGGCAATCGCGCCATCCTTCACGACGGCGAAGGGCCTTTGTAACTCCCTGCAGCATAGTCAGTTGCGTTCGCATCGTCCTCTCCGGCCGCTCGTGCGCCAGGGGGCTTGACGGACGACATCGCAGCCGGCTATGGTTGCGACTGAGACTGAATCTCAATCCGGATCGGAGGCCGTCGTGCGGTTGCGTGGAGTGGAGTGGATCGGGGCAGTGGCCTCTCTGGCTCTTGTGGCGACGCATCTGCCGGCGCGCTCCGTCTCCGCCCGGAGCGCCCCGTTCGCTGCGGCACCAGCCCACGAGACCGTCGAGCGGCGCGTGGAAGTCATGGGCACCACGCTCGACATCGTCGTGCAGATGCCACGGCGCGAGGACGCTCTCGCCACGTCCGAGGCAGTCCTCGTGGAGATTCGCCGGGTCGAGTCGCTGCTCACGACCTGGAAGTCGGGCGGCGAGCTCTGGCGCGTGGATGGGGCTACGCCGGGTCAGCCGGTGCAGATTTCTCCGGAGCTCTCGAAGCTGCTCGCCTTCGACTTCGATTGGATCGGGCGCACACGGGGCGCCTTCGATCCGACGGTTTTGCCGCTCATCAGGGCCTGGGACCTGCGCGGCAAGGGCCGGATCCCGACGGCCACCGAACTCGCGGATGCGCGTCGGGCAACGGGCGCGAACCATTTCCGCATCGATGTCGCCGGCGCCACGGCGACCCGCCTCTCTGCCGACGCGGGCATCGATGAGGGTGCCTGGGGCAAGGGCTACGGCCTGGAGCAGGCGGGCCGGAGCCTCGTCGGAGCCGGCGTCGAAGGCGCGGTCCTCGACTTGGGAGGGCAGGTCCTCACCGTGGGCGATGACGGCGAGCGAATGCCCTGGCGCGTTCCTGTGGCACATCCGCGCAAGCGCTCGCGAACCGTCGCCGAGCTCGGGCTCTCGAATCTCTCGGCCTCGACCTCCGGCAACTCCGAGCGCGGCCGCGACGTGGCTGGCCGCCGGATCGGCCACATTCTCGACCCCCGGACAGGTCGGCCCGCGGCAGACTTCGGCTCCGTCACGGTGGTCGCGCCCTCGGCCCTCATCGCCGACATCCTCTCGACGGCCTTCTTCGTGCTCGGCCCCGACGAGGGGCTCGCGCTTTCGGCCGAGCTGCGCCGGCAGGGTGTCGCGAACGAGGTTCTCTTTCTCATCGAGCGCGGCGAAGCGCTCGACGCCCTCGCGAGCCCGGGAATACCGGCTCTCGTTCGCTCGGTCGACCAGAGCCTGGTTCGCGGCCTTGTCGCACAACACCCCTGAGGAGGGCCCTGCATGCATCGCGTTCTTCGATTCCTGTGCGTCCTACCGCTCGTGATGGTCGGGGCCGCGACAGCCCAGACCCCGCCTGCCCCGGACCCGCCGCCCGCCGCGTCCCCCGAAGAGCGCCTGCGTCGGCTGGAGCAGCTTCTCGCCGACACGCGCGCCGAGCTTGCAAAGCTCAGGGCGTCTGCGTCGTCAGCCGAAACCAACGCCAGGCTCGACGAGCTCTCGCGCCGGATCGACATCCTCGCCCAGGAGATCGAGAACCTGAAGATCGGGGAGGCGGCGCCTGCCGTGACGACCGGCGCCCAGTCCGGGGAGAGGTCGGTAGAACGCTATGGAATCGGACCGGCCGCCGCGAAGGTCTACGGCGCGAAGAAGGGCGTCTCGATCGGCGGTTACGGCGAGGTGCTGTACGACAATTTTGCCTCGAAGGATCAGAGCGGCAATGCGAGCCCGAGCGACGACGTCATCACTTTGCTGCGCGCGGTCGTGTACCTCGGCTACAAGTTCGACCGGCACTTCGTGCTCAACACCGAGATCGAGTACGAGAACGCGGTCGTCGCCTCGGACAAGGGTGGAGAGGCCGAGGTCGAGTTCGCGTACATCGACTACCTGCAGTCGGCCGCATTCAACGCGCGGTCGGGACTCGTGCTGATTCCGAGCGGCCTCGTCAACCAGCTCCACGAGCCGACGAGCTTCCTCGGCGCCCGACGGCCCGACGTCGAGAACCTCATCATTCCGACCACCTGGCGCGAGTTGGGTGCCGGGGCCTACGGATCCCTCGGACCCGTCTCTTACCAGGTCTATGGGGTCAATGGCCTCAATGCGGCCGGATACACCCCGGACGAGGGGATTCGCGAGGGTCGACAGGAGGGCTCCGAGGCCCTGGCGAAGAGCTGGGCGTTTGCCGGCCGCGCGGACTTCACCGCGATTCCGGGACTGCTGGCCGGCGTGTCGGTCTTCTCGGGAGACGCCGGCCAGGGGCAGTTCACGCCGTCGGGCCAGAGGATAAGTGCGCTGACCACGGTCTTCGATGCTCACGCGGACTGGCGTTGGCGCGGTCTGTGGCTGCGCGGCCTCTACGCGCACACGACCGTCGCGCAGGCCGACCTCGTCAACCAGCTCAACAATTTCGAGGGCGACGAGTCCGTGGGAAGCACGCAGGAGGGCTGGTACCTCCAGGGCGCCTTCGACGTTCTCTCGCTCGTGCCGGATTCGAAACTCAATCTGCTGCCCTACGTGCGCTACGAGCAGTACGACACGCAGGCCGCGGTCCCGATCGGCTATGCCCGCAATCCCGAAAACGACGTGCAGGAGCTGACGGTCGGTATCGCCTTTCAGCCGATCCCACAGTTGATTCTCAAGACCGACTGGCAGCAGCGGCACAACGCCGCCAGGACTGGAGTCAACGTTTGGAACGCATCGCTCGGATACGTCTTCTAGCCTTGCGCGGGTCGCTCGCCGCGGCGGGCCTCCTTGCCGCCGCCGCCGCCCTCGAGGCGAAGGTCTTCCTCACACGGGAAGAAGCCCTGAAGCTCGCCTTCCCGGCCGCCGTGATCGACCGCCGAACTGCCTACCTCACGGAGGTGCAACAGAAGGGTGCGCAGAAGCTTTCGGGCGAGGAGGAGCTGCCAGGGGCGCTCGTGACTTACTACGTCGGGGAGAGGGACGGCCGCATCGTCGGCACCGCATACTTCGACATGCACGTGGTACGGACGATGCCCGAAACCATCATGGTGGTGCTCGATCCGGCAGGCGCGATCGCGCGAATCGAGGTGCTCTCGTTCTCCGAGCCGGAGGAATATCTGCCCCGACCGCACTGGTACGAGCAGTTTCAGGGAAAGGCCCTCGACACGGAGCTCTCCATGAAACGCGCCATCCGCCCCGTTACCGGAGCGACGCTCACGGCGCATGCGACGATCGACGCCGCGCGGCGCGTGCTCGCGCTCGACCGGGTCCTCCGAAGGAGCCCGTCGCCGTGAAGCGCTGGGAAGCCTGGTGGAACCACGCGGCCCTCGCGGCGGTCTCGCTGACCGGTGTGACCTACGGGATCTTCAAGTACTTCATCCCGAGTGCCGACCCCGACTCGCGCGTGGGACACCCCTTGCAACTTGGGATGCTCAAGGCCCACATTCTCGTCGCGCCCCTGGCCATCCTCGGCGTGGGATTGCTCCTGCGCCGCCATGCGCTCGCGCGCATCCGGAAGGGGGAACAGAGCGGCCGGCGCACCGGCATCGCGATGCTCCGGCTCTTCACTCCGCTCGCCCTCACGGGCTACCTCATCCAGGTCTTCGTCGCGCCAGGGACCGTGCGCGCGACCGGCTGGATCCACGCCGGCCTCGGCGTGCTCTTTCTCATCGGCTACGCCTTCCATCCCAAGCGCCGTGCGCCCTCGTCCAATGGCGACGGCGAGGACCAATCCGAAATCCGAAATCCGAAATCCGAAATCCGAAATCCGAAATCCGAAATCCGAAATCCGAAATATCCGAAATCCGAAATCCGAAATCCGAAATCCGTCAAAACACGTACGTGAGCCCGGCCGTGTAAGACGGCTTGATCTGCTGGACCCCATTCAGGTTCTTCCACACGGGAAACTGTGCGGCCGCACGCAGGACGAGACCCTGCGCGATGTGGATCGCCATCCGCGGCGTGAGGTACAGCGTCTGACCACCCGTGTTCGGGTCCTCGAGCCCGGCAGCATCCTGCTGATCCTTTTTCGCGTCGAGAAAGTTCATCTCGAAAAGCCCATCGAGCCAGTCGGTCATCTTGCGGTCGTAGACGGCGTTGACCTGGACGTTGTCTCCGTACTTGTAGCCGACACCGTTGCGCCCCGTCCCGGTATAGGCAACCGAGGTGTAGATCGACGATGCCGCGTCGAAGAGATACAGGAACGACAGACCGCCCGAGAGATTGGTCGCGCCCGTGCCCGGCTGGGCGTGCTCGTCGATCCGCTCCCCGTTCTGCGTCACGTCGTTCTGGCCCCAGGGGGTCTTCACCGCGAAGATGGCGGAAAGCCAGGCGCGCCGACCGAGCCCCTGATCGAAGTTGGACGACCAGAGGCGCGCGTACACATAGAAAGCCGGATCGCCGAGGCCGTTCAGCACGTCGTTCCCCTCGGCAGACGTCTGATTGACGAAGACATACGGAATCTGCGCGACGAACGTCAGTCGCTCCCGCCATGAGTAGGATAGGGTCGCCGTGACCGAATTTCGAACCTGGGCCTCGAAGTCTTCGCCTTCTCCCTGGCTCTGGTCCTGGCGATTCCAGTCCACGGCGATCTTGAATCCCGAGTGTGTGTAGAGACCCTGGCCGAGGGCGCTGAAAACCGGATCGCTGCAGCGGCACATCGAGCAGGCCCCCACGGTGCGCGGCAAGGCGAGTGCAACAACCAATAGAAACAGCGTGCCGCAAAGGCGGCACGCCCGAGGCGATAGCGGGTTCACGATGCGTTCTCCTTTCCGACGACTGACCCGGAAACAGGGATGTCAGCCGCGAGGGAGAGGCACCTTTTCCGAGGCCCGCGGGAAGCCGGAGAGCGGCCGCGGGGGCACAGAGGAACTCAGAGCACAGAGTCCGCCGGGGATCGCGAGCTGCGGGGACGAAGCCGGCAAGAGCGGCTGCCCCGTCGAAGGCGGTACGAGGGCCGTGCCGGCCCCCCGCGAACAGTTCTTGAGGGCCGGACCGCTCTCCGATGCTCTCCCCATCGGACAGCACGCGGCCCCGCTCGCGGCGGCGAGTGCGTGCCCGCAGGCGATCGCGCAGCGCAGGGCCTCGGTGTCCGCGGCGGCCGCCGAGAACCGAAGTCCGGACGCCGCGCCGAGAGCGGCGATGACCAGGAGAGCAGAACGGCGGCGCATCGGCGAATTCTACGCCCGGCTGTCCCACAGGACGTCGGGGGCGCCGCGGCGCTTGTTTTCGTGGCGTGCCATCACGAAAAGCGCGTCGGAGAGGCGATTGAGGTAACGCACGGTCCAGGCCCCGACCCGCTCCTGCCGCGAGAGCGCGATGACGAGTCGCTCGGCGCGCCGGCAGATCGTCCGCGCCACGTGCAGCTGAGCGGCACCGGGCGTGCCGCCCGGCAGCACGAAGTTCTCGAGGGGCGAGAGTTCCTCGGACAGGCGGTCCATGAGCATCTCGAGCGCGACGACGTGCCGTTCCTCGATACCCGGCACCGGCCGCCTCTGCTTGTCCTCCTCAAGGATGCAGAGGTCCGAGCCCAGATGAAAGAGCGCGTTCTGAATCGGCCGCAGCGCTTCCTCGAGCGCCGCGTTGACCCCCGCCGCCAGGACCACACCGAGGACGCTGTTCAGCTCGTCGACCGTCCCGTAGGCCTCGATGCGCAGCGTGTCCTTCCCCACGCGCTGGCCCCCGCCGAGGCCCGTGGTTCCGTCGTCGCCGGTGCGCGTGTAGACGCGGGTGATGCGGGGCATGACTCTAGAACTTTACGTCCAATCCGCCCGCGACGAGCCGGCCCGCAGCCGGATATCCGGCCGCCTGCTCGTAATAGTGGTTGGTCACGTTGATCATGCGCAGGTACGGAGCGAACTGGCGCGTCGCCTGCCAGCGAGCGATGACGTCGAGCTGCAGGTACGACGGGTCCTCGACGGGATCTCCGTTCAAAGGACTGGAATCCGCGCGCGGACCGACGTAGACGAGGCGTGGCGAGAGCTCCAGGCTCTCGATCGGCCTCCAGTCGACGCCGAGCGATGCCGAGTTTTCCGGGCGGCGCAATAGCGGGCCGCCCGTCTGGAGATTCTCCGCCTTGAGGTACATGTAGGTCGCGTTGACGGCAAGCGCGGGCAGGATCGTCTGCTGCCAGCCGAGCTCGACACCGCGCGTCCGCGCCTTCCCGACGTTGTAGTTCTTGAAGTTCGAAAAATCGTAGACGATCAGGTCGTTCAGGTTGTTCCAGAAGAGCGACACTTCCGCACGACCGCCTCCGCTTCCGAAGTAACGCTCCGCACCCACCTCGTACGAGACCGACTGCTCGGGCTGCAGTGCGGGGTTGCCGCTGAACGGGTAATACAGCTCGCCGAGCGAGGGGGCCCGGAAGCCCGTTCCACCGGACGCCCGGATCTTCCACAGCCTGTCCGACGACAGCCACGAGATCGTCCCGCGCGGGCTCCAGGCGTCCCCGTACGTCGAGTAGCGGTCGTAGCGCAGACCCGCCGTGATCGTGAAGGCGCCGAGGGTCGCGGTGTCTTGCACCCCGATGCCCCAGAGGGTCGAGCGCGCGTCGTCCAGGCTGACGCCGAAGTTGCTCTGGTCGGTGACCTGCCAGCGCTCCCACGAGGCCGTCGCCGTCAGGGTGTGCACGCCGAGCTTCGCCGTATCCGAGATGCTCGCCTGGAGTGTCCGGGCGTCCGTTTGGGAGGTGAACCCGGCAGCCGTGTCGCGATACGTGGGCTCCGACTTCACGCCGGCCAGGAGCACGTCGAGCCGGTTCACATCGGAGAGCGCGAAGCTCGCCGGAACGGCCAGACGCCCCTCGTGCGTGAAGCCGCTGGCCGTCGAGGGAGCGCCCACGGGCCCCGGGTTGCCGACCTGGCCGTCGACGAGCCCCCACTCGACCCCGATACGGCCGGTGTCGGAGAGCCTCGCCTGGAGGCTCGCCGAGCCGTTCCTCTGGCGCCACTCCGTGTTGGGCCGATCGCCGTTGAAGGCCACGTAGCGAAAGCCCCCGGTCGCGGTGAACGGGCCCTCGCTCGCCGAGCCGAAGGCCGAGCCCTGGCCGGTTCCCTGATTGCCGGCTTCCCCGGTCGCCCGGCCCGAGAGGCCGCCCGCGCCCGGGCGCGTGAAGATCTGCACGACGCCGCCGATGGCATCCGAACCGTAGAGCGCCGAGAAGGGTCCACGAGCAATTTCGATCCGATCGATGCTCTCGGTCGTCAGCCCCGACCAGTCGTATCCGGCAAAGTACGGCGAGTTCATCCGCACACCGTCGATGAGCACGAGGGTCTGCGTCGAGTTGGCCCCGCGGGTGAAGAGCGAGGTCAGCGAGCCCGGCATTCCGTACTCCACCACTCCCAGGCCCGGCACCGCGCGCAGGATGTCCGACACCACGATCGATTCGTGCTGCTCGATCTCTTCGCGGGTCACGACGGTGATCGCGGAGCCAACCTGTTTCTCTTCCTCCGGGACGGACGTCGCCGTCACGACCACGCTCTCGGACACCGGCGGCATCTGCGCGGAGAGAGTCCCGGGCCGAAAGCGAGGACGGAAAGCGCGGCCGACGCGCCTGCCGCAAACCGGCGCTCGCGGCGCGCGAGGGCATCGAGCCCGAAGAGAACCGCGGTGCCGAGAAGGTCCGCGAAGAACGTATTCCAGAAGAACGGAATCGCGGCCGCGTAGCAGGCGGCGAGCCCCCCGGCGTCTTCGGGTAAAGCGGGTCGTGAAGCCAGTCGGCGAAGTTCGACGTCAGGAAGAAGAGGACGGAGGCCCCGGCCGACAACACCAGAAGGCGGCCAGCCGTGGCATGCCGCCGCGCCAGATGCCCCGCGAGGGCGATCGCGGCGAAGGTCGCGTAGACCGTCAGCCGCACCCCGGAGACTACGGCTCGGCCCGAGCCGGCATCGAGAACGAAATCCGAGAGCGCGAGGCTGGCCAGTGGAATCGCGATCGCCCGCCCCGGCGGCAGGCGCGCGCCGGCGTAGAGCGCGAGTGCTCCGAGCGCGACGAAGTCGGGCGGGTGGGGAAGCAGCCGGGACAGGGCGCCGAGGAGAACGAGCAGGACCGCGGTCGTCATTCGAACCTCCCGTTCGATCCGACGAAGATCTCGGGCGGTCCGAAAGGTGTCCCGCGCTCCGGGAATCGGAAGACGCGTCCTCTCTCGTTTGGCCCCGTCCGAGAAGCGTGTCGTCCGGCAGGTCTCCTGGCTTCCGGATCCTCCGCCTTCGGGCTCCTTCCCGGGCGCGCGACCGGCCTTCCGATCTCTCGCGTCCAGTGGATTGCCGCCCGAGGCGTCCCCGGTGACAGTGGCGGGGGCCGCGTGGGAATCACACCCACTTCCCTTGGCCAAACGATGCAAAGAGCGTCGAAGGACGGGCACGATAACGCCTTCACGCCGCCGTTGCAACCTGTGCATAGAATGCAACCATGCGCGGTCCCGACTACTCGCTCGACCTCGATCGCAAGCGGCGCGTGGGCTTCCCCGAAGTCGTGCTCGGAGAGGGCAAGACCGCGGCCCAGATCGTCGAGATCTGCCGGCAGCTCGCGCGCGCCCACGACGTGCTCGTCACCCGCCTGGCGCCCGAGCTGTGGGACGAGGTGGCCCTCGCTCCTCTGCCCGGTCGTGCGGACTACGACCCCCGCTCCGCGACGCTCCATGTCTCGGTCGGCAAACCGATGCCCCGGGTGGAAGCCACCGTGGCAATCGTCACCGCCGGCACGGCGGACACGGCGATCGCCGAAGAGGCGCGCCGCTCGCTCGAGTACCTGGGCGTTTCCTCGAACCTCGTCCCCGACGTCGGCGTCGCGGGCTTGCTGCGTCTGCTCTCCCGGCTCGAGGAGATCGAGCGGGCCGACGCGATCATCGCCGTGGCGGGAATGGAAGGGTCTCTCTTCTCGGTCCTGGGCGGCCTGGTCGGCCGGCCGATCATCGCCGTGCCGACCTCGCGCGGCTACGGCGCCGCGTTCTCCGGGCTGGCCTCGCTTCTCTCCGCCGTCAACTCGTGCGCCAACGGCGTGACGGCGGTCAACATCGACTCGGGTTACGCCGCTGCCATGGCCGCGTACCGAATTCTTTCCGGAGGACCCCGCCGATGGGATCGAAAAGAAAAGGCTCCCCGAAGAACGCCGACGAGTACGTCCACGCCGCGGCGGTCGGCGTCGACCGCAGGAGGAAGAGGGCGCTCCTCGGCCGCGCGACGACACCGGTAAGGGTCGGCAAGGCGACGACCGTCGCGCAGCTGCTCGACGCGTACCGCGACGCGTCCTTCCAGGCCAGGGCGCTCGGCAAGGCCGCGGGGGTCTTCGAGGCGATGCTGCGCGACCGCAAGCGGCCCACGATCTTTCTCGGCCTGGCGGGATCGCTCATCGCGGCCGGCATGCGGCAGGTGATCGTGGACCTGATCGAGCAGCGGATGGTCGACGTCGTCGTCTCGACCGGGGCGATCATCTCGCAGGATTACTACCAGGTGCGCGGCGGCCGCCACTACCACGGCACTCCCGACGCGGACGACAAGGAGCTGCGCGACCTCTACATCGACCGGCTCTACGACACCTTCATCGACGAAGAGAAGTACTGGGAGACGGACCTCGCGGTGTCCCGGTTCGCGGACGGCCTCGGCGGCAAGAGTCTCTCCTCGAGGGCGTTCCTGGCCCTGCTGGCCCACGGGGCACGACACGACAAAGGCTCGATCCTCGGCGCCTGCGCCCGCCACGGGGTGCCCCTCTTCGTCCCGGCGCTCAACGACTCTTCGATCGGGATCGGCCTGACCGAGCACTATCACCGCTTCCGCAAGGCAGGAAAGGCGCCCTTCCAGATTTCCTCGATCCGCGACAACTACGAGTTGACCCAGATCGTCGTCGGGAGCCCGGCGACGGCCGCGATCTACGTGTCGGGCGGCGTGCCGAAGAACTACATCAACGACTCGATCGTGATGTCGTACATCTTCGGCCTCGATACCGGGGGTCACAAGTACGCGCTGCAGATCACGACCGACGCGCCGCACTGGGGAGGCCTCGGCGGCTCGACGCTCTCCGAGGCGACCTCCTGGGGCAAGGTCTCGAAACAGGCCACGCACGAGATGGCGTTCGTCGAAACTTCGGTCGCGTTGCCGCTGCTCTACGGGTACGCGCTGCAGAAGAACGCGGCACGGGGCCGCAAGCGCCTGAAATACGCGTGGGACGGCGACATCCTGAAGAAGATCACGCGGGTGTGATCGCTGAGCCACCCAGGGGCCTCGAGAGGGATGCCTCGCTTCGCTCGCGATGACAGGTTTCGCCCGTCAAAACGCCCCGGTTGCCCGGGGCGTTGGATCGACGCGGGGTGCCAGGCGGAGGGTTACAGCGCTTCGCCCTTCAAAGGAATCTCGATCACGGCTCTGTCCTTGTCGGAGGTGTACACCGTGACCTTGCCGTCCACGGGACCCTTCTTGACCTTGTCGTTTGCCTTGACGACGACCGTGTAGTTGACGCCCTCCTGTGTGGGCACCACGTCGGTGACGAAGCCGGGAATGTTGACGTCGGCCTTCGTCACCTTGACCGGCGAGCCCGGCTTGTTGTTCGTGATGACGATGTTGCGCGTGATGGGATCCTTGCCGGGCGTGAAGTTGCCGAAGTTGACGGTCACCGGCGTGACGGACACGCGCGGTCGCACGATTCCCGAGACCGGTATCTCCAGCGTCGGCTGCTGGGACACGCCGGTGCTGATGCGCACCGGCGCATTCAGCAATCCCTCGGGGGCGTCGCCCGTGACGGCGACGGCGAGCTTGTACTGATCGCCCGGCCTGCCGGCGATCTTGTCCTTGTCGCCCGCCGGTGAAATCTCTGCCTTGACGTAAGGCTGCGCCGTCTCGACGACGCTCGGCTTAAAGCCCTTCTCGTCGGAGATGAGGATCACGTCCTGCGAGGCGGGATCGCCCTTGACGACCGAGAACCGGATGTAGGCCTGCGGAGCCACGTCCACGAAGGGCTTGACGATGGCCTTGACGAAGAGGTTCATCTGCGGGCGATCGGGATCGTTCGAAACGACGAGCACCGACTTGGAGATCGGCCCCGAGAAGCTCTTGGTGTCGACGCTGGTGTGGACCTTTCCTTCCGCGCCCGGCTTGATCAGCTTGTCGAACGAGGAGACGGTGCAGCCGCAGGAGGGGCGAGCGTCGGTGATGACGAGATCCGAGCCGCCGCTGTTGCGGATGATGAAGTCCGTCTCGATGACCTGGCCCTTGGGAACCGTCCCCATGTCTTTGGTTTCCTGGCCGATTTCGATCTTGGGAGCGGCGACCGCCTTGGCGGCGGCAGGCTTCTGGGCCAGGGCCACCCCCGACGCCAGGAGCGCGGCGGCCACCAACCGGCCAATCTTCAGGACATGACGCATCTTCAAATTCCTCCTGTTTGTGCGGGTGCCAACGCAGCGAAACCCTCGGAAATCGCGGGATATTTCCGAAAACGCTTCCATTAGACCAGACTCCGACACGAAACATGAACGAAAACCGGCGTTTTCACCTCGTTCCGATCGGCGGCACCGCCATGGTGCCCCTGGCGGCGCTGCTGCAGGAGGGAGGGCACCGCGTCACCGGCAGCGACGTCGCCCTCTACCCCCCGATGTCCACCCTGCTCGAGAGGCTCGGGATCCCCGTCGCGAAGGGCTTTTCGGCCGAGCACGTGCCGGCCGACTGCGAGGTCGTCGTGGTCGGCAACGCGGCACTCCGGGACAACGTCGAAGCTGCCGAGGCCGCGCGGCGCGGGCTGCCCGTCCTGTCTTTGCCCCAGGCGATCCGGCAACACCTGCTGCCGGGCAAGACCTCCGTGGTCATCACGGGGACGCACGGCAAGACGACGACCTCGGCGCTGACATCGTGGTTGCTTCTGGATTCCGGACGGGATCCCGGATTCCTGGTCGGCGGCGAGATGCGCAATCTGGGACGCGGATACCGGCGGGGAAACGGCGCTTTCTTCGTGCTCGAAGGCGACGAGTACAACGCCGCCTTCTTCGACCGCGGCCCGAAGTTCCTGCACTACGAGCCCAGGCACCTCTTCGTCGGAAACATCGAATACGACCACGCCGACCTCTTCCCGGACCTGGACGCGGTCGTCGAAGCCTTCCGGCGGCTCGTCGCGATCGTGCCACGCGAGGGTGTCGTCGTCGCAAATGCCGATGACCCGCGCGTCGCGGCGCTTCTGACCGACGCCCGCTCGGAAGTCGTGAGCGTCTCGCTCGAGAATCCGGGCTCGGATTTCTCCGCGGGCGCAATCGTTTCGACGCCGGAAGGCACGGAATTCACTCTGCTCGAGGCCGGGCAGCCCACGGCGCGGCTGTCCTGCCCGCTGCACGGTCGGCATAACGTGAGAAACGCACTCGGGGCGATCGCACTCACACGCGGCCTTGGCCTCTCGAGCAGCGAAATCGCGCGGGCGCTCCCGCGCTTCGAGGGCGTGCGGCGGCGCCTCGAGGTCCGGGGCGAAAGACACGGCATCCTCGTCGTCGACGACTTCGCCCACCATCCCACTGCCGTGCGCGGCACGCTCGAAGCCGCGCGCGCGCGCTTTCCGGGACACCGCCTCTGGGCGCTCTTCGAGCCGCGCTCGAACACCGCCGGCCGGAAGATGTTCGAAGAGGACTACGCGGGCGCCTTTTCGGCAGCCGACGTGCTCGTGATCGCTCCCGTCTTCCACGCGCAGCGTCTCGGTCCCGGAAATCAGCTCGACCGCGACGCACTCGCGGCAGGCTTTCGCTCGAGCGGCAGGCCGGGGTTTGCACCGGCCACGATCGGGGAGATCCCCGTCCTCGTCCGGCAGGAGGCACGCCCCGGAGACGTTCTTCTCTTGATGTCCTCGGGGGCCTTTGGCGGACTTCCGGAAACCCTGCTCGAAAGCCTGTGACCCCGCGACGCATCCTGCTCGTCACGCTCGGCGGGCTCGGTCTGGCGCTCTATCTCTGGCCCGCTCTGGTTGCGCCGATCGTCCACTGGTCGGACAGCGATCTCGACCTGGACTGGGCGCGCCGGGGCACCGGAATTTGGTCGCCCGTCGTCTCGCCCCACCATCCTCCCAAGCCCGGCTACATTCTGTTCCTGCGTGCTGCCCTGGCAGCCGGGCCCGGTGAGGGCGGCGAGCGCCGCGTCGTCGTGATCCAGTCGCTGCTTCTCTGGCTTTCGATCGCAGCGGCAGCGCTTCGAGTCCGGAGGAATGTCGGACCGGGCAGCGCGGCCGCACTCTATGTCATGCTCCTGCTGCTCCTGCGCTTGAGGGATGCTTCGAGCGCCGTGATGTCGGAGGCGATCACCGCGGCCCTGCTCCTTCCGATCGCCGCCGTACTCCTCGACCCCCCCGCGCGCGCGTGGACCGCCGGCCTCCTCGGCCTGGCAACGGCGGGGCTCTTTCTCGTCCGGCCCAATGCCGGGGTAGCCGCTCTTGTGCTCGCGACGGCGAGCCTCGTTCTCGCGGGACGCGCGCGCCGGGTCGCCCCGCTCATCCTCGGATTCCTAATCCTGTGGGCGCCCTTCTGGCAAACGACCGCCGTCCCGGACGACCCCTTTCGGGGCATGGCGCCCGCCTTCATCACCGGAAGCATCGACTACGGCTGGGCCCCCGAGCACCAACGCTCCGAAACGGAACCTCCCCCGTTCGTGCAGATCCGTTCCGCGCTCGAAAACTGGAAGGCCACCTTCGGCGAGGAGCGCGGCGATCGCGGAAGGCAGCTCGTCTGGCGCGCTCTGCACGGCGTTCTGGGAACCGATTTCTATGACGCTCGCTGGTCGCCGCTCTACAACCGGGCGACCGACCTGTCGCGGCGCATCACTCCCCTTCTGACGCTGGCGTCGGCGGCAGTTCTTCTTGCGGTTCCGTTTCGCGGGAGAGCGCGCATCCCAAAGACCCTCGGCCTGCTGCTTCTGGCCGGGCTCGTGGCCCAGAGCCTCATTCTCGGCGCCCTTCCGCGGCTTGCGCTTCCGTTCCTGGCGGCGCTCGTCCTCTATGGCATCGCGGCGCTTCCGGGAGTCGGTGACGCGCGCCGGCGGATCGCCGCAGCGGCGCTTCTCGCCCTGCTCGTCGCGTTCGTCGCCTGGCAGCGCCAGGTCCTCGACTGGGAATGGGGACTCGTCGAATCTCCCGGCGTTCGCATCGCGCTCACCATACCCCCCGGCGCGCTCCCGGCCGACGCGCCCGCGACGCTCCACGTCCGCATCGCCCCGTTGCTGCTGCCGACGAAAGCCGGGCTCGACGTCCTCGGCCCGCGAGGCGAGAAACTCTACGAGAGCGGCAGCGACATCGCGCGCGAGAGACCCTTCCTGACGATCCCGCTTCCGCCCGCCCTGGTCGAGGCCAATCGGCGCCGGGCCGTGGTTCTGACACTCGTCTCGACGGGCGCCTACGACGAGGTCCACTTTCTCCTGTTCCCCATCGTCCCCCGTCCATGGGCGACACAGAGCCATCGCGAGGGAACTCCGCTTCTGTCGCCGAAGACTGGAATCGCATCGGGAGGACTCGACTGGTGGACCCACGCGGGAATCCGCTGAGATCGCGGGTCCGAACCCGCGTCACGTGGTCCGTACTTCCCCCGGCATTCCCCGTGCGAACAGCACGATGGTGAAAGCCGGGAAGAGCGCCAGCGCGATGCGGCCGAAGGCCGATTCGACGGCGTAAACGGGGCCGAACGAAGACACCGAGAACGCAATCGTGTAACCCAGGATCTGCCCGGCGAAGATCGGGATGAGCGGATCGCCGATCCCTCGTCGGGTCAGCAGAAGAAAAAGCGCGGTGGCGGCGACCGGAACGAGTGCCTCCCGGGCTCCGGTCTGAAGCACTTGCCCGACGGCCGTCGTCAGTCGCGGGAGTTCCTGCGACCAGCGCTGCGGGGCGAGAAGCGTCAGATCGAAGTCGCGGCCCGTTCGCGGTCCGCGCAACGCATACAGCAGGCTCCCGTGGAGGATCGGCGGCACGAGCAGAGCGGCGACACCGGCACGCCACGGCCGCCCGGGAGGCCGGAGGGATCGGGCCCACAGAACGCCTGCCGACAGGAGCACGAAGAGAGCGCCCTCCTGTTTCGTCGCGACGCAGAAGAGCGACGCCGCACCGAGCCGCATGAGACTCGCGCTCGACTCTCGCTCGAGCACGTCGAGAACCGCGCACGCCACCAGCGTCACGGCCAGCGCGAAGGGCACCTCGGCAGTCCCGGTGCTGACGGCCCGGTACAGCGGAAAACAGAGCGCGGCGAGTGCGGCGGCGCCTGCTCCCGCAAGCCGCGAAACGCGGCGAGCAAGAAATCCCCCGAGGGCGAGAAGCGTCGCGAGCTCACAGGTTGGAAAGAAAAGCGCGAGGGCCTGGTCGTTCCATGCGCCGAGGATCGACGCGAGCTCGGCCAAGGCCAGAGGCACGAGAAGGGGGTACTCCGGGTGCGACCAATAGAGTGCGGGGTCATCGAAGAGCCGCCGCGGCAGCGCCGATGTCAGAAACACCGTCTTGCCCTTCAAGCCCCAGATTGCCAGATAGTCGGTGGACCACATCGGCTCGGCCAGTGCTTGGACGAGAAATAGGCCCCACGCCGCCACTGCCACACCGGCGAGGATGGCGATCGGAACGCCGCCCGACGACGCGCCGCCCCCGGCGCCGGATCGGATGGCGCGGCGGGGTCGGCGCACGACGAGGCTCACGCCAACAAGGAGTGCGTCGGCCCAAAGGATGCGCGCGGCATCGGGCCTCGCCCTCGCCGCCAGCAGACCGAGAAGCGCCACGGACTGGGCGAGGAGGCCCGTGACAAAGCTCCAGGCCAGGGTCTCCATCCCGCTCACTCCCGCGGTGAAGAAGCGGGCCACGGCCCACCCGGCGACTCCTGAGGCCAGCAGCGCCAAGGCGACCCGCACGACGGCGGCAAGAAAGCTCATCTTCTGCGCAGCGTTCCCTGCGCGATCGGATCGCCTTCCAGGCCCCCCCGCGTCCGATAGGTCGCGACGAAAGCAGCCTGCTCGACGCCGCCCGCATCCACGATGCGGCGCGGGGCAAGCAGGTACGCGGCGAGGTACGTGTAGGAGTCCGGAGAGCGTGGCACCAGCACGGCGATCGTGGCGTCCTCGGGAGTCGATCGGCGCACGTCCTCGAGAAACGCGGCGTAGGCAGGATCAAACCAGAAGCGCGTCCGTTGGGCTTCCGACACCTCCTCCCCGCGGGCGGACTTCGCCAGGAGGGTCCAGCGGCGCGCCAGCTCGCGCGGGGCCAGTGTCGAGGCCATCGACCCTCCGACGACCAAAAGGAGCGCGAGCGCCAGGCCGCGCCGCCACCCGGCCGCCGCGCGGGTCCTAGGGTTGCCGCCCGTCATCGGCGACCACCCGATTGCGGAGGATGCCGACCCCTTCGATCTCGACCTCGACGGTGTCGCCCGCGGCGAGCGGCCCCACACCGGCCGGCGTCCCGGTCAGGATGAGATCGCCCGGAAGGAGCGTCATCATCCGAGAGACGTAGGCGACGAGAAAGGCCGGCGAGAAAACCATGCCGGAGGTCCGGGCAGACTGGCGCACCGTGCCGTTGACGCGCGTCTGGATCGCGAGGTCGGACGGATCGAGACCGGCGACGATCGCGGGGCCGACAGGGCAGAACGTGTCGAAGGACTTCGCCCGCGCGAACTGCCCGTCTTTCTTCTGCAGGTCCCGCGCGGTGACGTCGTTGGCGCAGCAGACTCCGGCCAGAGCCTCGAGCCAACGCTCCTGCGGCAAACGCTTGACCTTCGAACCGATGACCAGCGCGAGCTCGCCCTCGTAGTCCACGCGCCGCGACTCCGGTGGCTTCACGATCTCCCCGCCGGGAAGAACCAGCGCCGACGGCGCCTTGAGAAACAGCATCGGCTCGTCCTCGGGAGCGGCGCTTCCGAACTCCGCGGCGTGCTCCCGATAGTTCTTCCCGACGGCCACGATCTTGGAGGGCGAGGGCGGCGCCTCGGGCGAGCCGAAGAGGATCCGGCGCGTCACGGCTTCCAGGAGTCCTCGAGGAGGTCCCCGGCGTAGATCTCGCGCGCGTCGCCCGTCAGGCGCAGCTCACCGATCATCTGCCCCTCGTCGCGAAACTCGACAGTGAGCGCGACCCCACTGCGGGTGCCGCAGACGACCGGCGAGGTCGCCATGCCCTGCCGTGCCGCCGCAATCGCCGCGGCGACGACGCCCGACCCGCAGGATAGCGTCTCGCCCTCGACTCCGCGTTCGTAGGACCGCACCTCGATCCGGTTGTCGGGCGCGGCCTTCACGAAGTTGACGTTGGCGCCCTCGGGCATCGCCGGGTGGCGACGCAGTGGTGGCCCGAGCCGCTCGATCGCGAGGTTCGCGAGATCGCCGCGCACGAACACGACCAGGTGCGGCACGCCGACCTGGATCGGGATTGCCGTTGGCGGGAGCCCCCGGCCCGAGATCGGGATGGGGTCCCGCGGCGCGGCCACGGGCGGAAGATCGAGCGTCACGGTCTCGCCGTCGACTCTGGCATCGATCGCGCCCCAGCCGGTTTCGAGCTGCACGCCCGCTCCCGAGGCGAGGCCGTGGCGGGCCGCGTACCGGGCCGCGCAGCGCGACCCGTTGGCGCAGAAAGTCGCAGGGCCGCCGTCGGCATTGAAATAGTCCACGCGCACGCCCCCGGACGGCCCCCGCGAGAGGAAGAGCGCGCCGTCCGCGCCCACCGAGAGCCCGCGCCGGCACACGAGCGCCAGGTGCCGCCGATCCTGCTCCGTGAGCTGGCGCCCTTCCGCCTCGAAAACGAGGAAATCGTTGCCGCCGCCGGCCATCTTCACGAAGCGCAAGGGAAGGGACATGGTGCAGAGTCTAATCGCTCTTTACACGACGCTCAGAACGGCTCGGCCTCCGCCACGGGGCTCGACGGGCTCAGGTTGCCCGCCCGGTCGACCGCGCGGATCGCGTAGCGATAGCGCTTGCCCTGCTCTACCGTGGAGTCGGTGAAGAAGCTGTCGGTGACCGGATCCCTGGTCAACCGCGCGAGCTCGCCCGGTCCTTCGGAGCGGTACACGACGTAACCGGCCAGATCCGCGGCGTCCACCGGCGACCAGATCAGGCGCACGAGGTTTCCCTCCGAGAGGGCGTCGAGCCGCGTCGGTGCCGCGGGCGGATAGACGTCGCGAAAGACGAAGGCGAGCTCTTCGGCGGCCAGGCCCTCCACCTTCGGGTTCTTTGCGAGGGTTGCCCGAACCGTGTAGACGAGCGGGGCGCCGTAAGGGGCCGTGGTGTCGACGAACGAAGTGCCCGGCTCCGGCTTCGCGTTCAACGGCGACTCGTACTCCTCCTGCGGCAGGATGCGGCGGTAGATCTCGTAGCCGCCCACATCGACGGGCCGGCCGAGCACGTCCTTTTCGGGAGCGACCCACTCGAGGCACACGCGCCCCTCTTCCGGAGTCGCGGGCAGGAGCACGGGAGCTTCGGGAGCCACGGCGGGGCTCAATGTCGCGATGTTGGACAGCGGGCTGCGCTCGCCACCCCGGCGCACGGACACGACGGCGTAGGCGAGAGGCACCGGTCCCGTCTCACCGGCGAGAAGCGGCGAGAGGGGATCCAGATAAACGAGCGAGGCCCCCCGCGTGTGCTCGGCCAGAGCCGTCACCGGGAGCGTGGCGATCGACTGCGACGCCTGGTAGAACGACTCCTCGGCCATTCTCACGTTGGTCGCCTCGCGGCGTTCGGACGCCCCGGGCAGCCGCACGGCGTTCGTGCTCGTGGACCCGACCGCCGAGGCGGCGCCTCCCGCCCGGCGGGGCGCCATGAGGCCCGGCGGTGGATCGATGACGCGGTAGATCTCGATGGACGCAAGATCGGTCAGCGGAGCCCCGGTGAGCAGCCGATCGGGAAAGCGGAAGGTCAGTACGGCGTCATCGCCTTCCTGCTCGACGGTCAGGTCCGACACGGCGTTCGGGCCGTGGGGCAGCGGCGCCTGGGGATCGCCCTTTTTCCCGCACGCCGCGGTCGAGAGAAGAACCCAGGCCAGGGCAGCGAGGACGCGGCGCACATCCCGCATCCCGCATCCCGCATCCCGTCTCACAGCACGTAGCGCGAAAGGTCCTCGTCCTTGACGAGATCCGCCAGAGCGCCCTGCACGTCGGAGAGCTCGATGCGGATCGACCGGCCCGCGTTCTCCGGCCCGGCGAAGGAGATGTCCTCGAGAAGCCGCTCGAGGATCGTGTGGAGGCGCCGCGCGCCGATGTTCTCGAGTGCGCGGTTGACGCGCTCGGCGTCCCGCGCGATCTCGCCGATCGCCTCCTCGGAGAAAGCCAGGTCGACGCCCTCGGACTGCATCAGCGCGCGATACTGCTTCAACAGGGCGTTCTCCGGCTCCGTCAGGATCCGCACGAAGTCCGATTCGGTCAGCGAATCGAGCTCGACGCGGATCGGGAAGCGGCCCTGCAGCTCGGGAATCAGGTCCGAGGGCTTCGACACGTGGAACGCCCCCGCGGCGATGAAGAGAACGTGGTCCGTCTTGACGAACCCGTACTTCGTGTTGACCGAGGTCCCCTCGACGATCGGCAGCAGATCCCGCTGCACGCCCTCGCGCGAAACATCGGGCCCGCGGCCGCCGGACTCGCGGCCAGCGACCTTGTCGATCTCGTCCAGGAACACGATGCCCGAAGACTGCGCGCGCTCGACGGCCTCGCGGGCGACCTGGCCCGGGTCGACCAGCCTTCCCTCTTCCTCGGCCTGGAGGATCTGCCGCGCCTCCGCGACGGTCGTCTTGCGCCGTTTCTTCTTGCCGCCGAAGAGACCGGGGAGCATCTCCTTGACGTTGATGTCCATCTCCTCGACGCCCTGGTTCGTCACGATCTCGAAGGACGGAAACGTCTTGTCCGCGACCTCGACCTCCACGAGCCTGTCCTCGAGCTTGCGGTCGCGCAGGAGCTGGCGCAGCTTTCCGCGAGTCTCTTCGGCCTCGGTGTCCGGCAGCGCGGGCAGCAGCAGATCCAGCAGCCGCTGCTCGGTGCGCCCCTCCGCGCGGGCGCGGATCTCGAGGGTCTTCTCCTCCCGCACCATCTGGACGGCGACCTCGGTCAGGTCTCGGACGATCGACTCGACGTCGCGCCCCACGTAGCCGACCTCCGTGAACTTGGAGGCCTCGACCTTGAGGAACGGCGCATCGGCGAGGCGGGCCAGGCGCCGGGCGATTTCGGTCTTGCCCACGCCCGTGGGTCCGATCATCAGGATGTTTTTCGGCAGGATCTCGCGCGCCATCTCCGGTGAGAGGCGCTGCCGGCGCCAGCGGTTGCGCAGAGCGATCGCGACCGCCTTTTTCGCGCGCTTCTGGCCGATGACGTACT
This sequence comes from uncultured Acidobacteriota bacterium, assembly GCA_963847075.1. GTDB lineage: Bacteria > Acidobacteriota > Thermoanaerobaculia > UBA5066 > Gp7-AA6 > DAHUXD01. Next base: position 1,939,582 of record CAWJYL010000002.1, on the reverse strand, counting down.
TGTCGAGCTCGACGACGATCTCGCGCGGCGTGCGCGCCGCCGTCGGCGGGGCCTGGGCCTCTGTCTCTCCCGGCATCATGAAGACCAACTCAGACCTCTTCCAGCGTGACGTGGTCGTTGGTGTAGATGTCGATGCCCGCGGCGATCAGGAGCCCCTCGCGCGCGATCTCGGCCGCGGAGAGATCCGGACGGTGCTTGAGCAGCGTCCGCGCTGCCGCGAGCGCGTAGGCTCCGCCCGAACCGATCGCCAGCACGCCCTCTTCCGGAGAGATAAGATCTCCCGTGCCCGAGATCAAGAGGGAGCTCGTCTTGTCGGCGACGATCAAAAGCGCCTCGAGCTGGCGCAGCATCTTGTCGGTGCGCCAGTCCTTCGCGAGCTCGATCGCGGAGCGCTCGAGGTTGCCCCGATGCTCCTCGAGCTTCATCTCGAAGCGCGAGAAGAGGGCAAACGCGTCCGCCGAGGAACCCGCGAATCCGGCCAGGACATCGCCGCCTTTCAGGCGCCGAATCTTCGCCGCGGTCTGCTTCATGACCGTCGTGCCCAGGGTGACCTGGCCGTCGGAAGCCATCGCCAGTTTCCCGCCGTGGCGCACGCAAAGGACCGTCGTGGAATGCCATTTCTCCATCGCGATTGAGGATACCGCAGGAGGCTGGATACGGGATGCGGGATGCGGGATTGGGGATGGGCAGCGTTACCGTGGGGTGGGGTTTGCGGCGGGAGCGTTCAGGGCCTTGATCGCGGCTTCGACGATCGCGTCCTCCTCCCCGTCAGCTGCAGGAGGCCGGTCCGGGACCGCAACATCGGGCTCGACTCCACGCCCCTCGTAGCTCCTGCCGTCGAGACCCTCGATCGCCAGGGCGGAGTACCAGAGCGTGGAGCCGTCGGGCAGCTTCCGCGCCGCGGCGCCGCCGCTCGCCATTCCCGCGGTCGCCTCGCCGACGATGGGGCCGATCCGATGCGCCCGGAACTTGAGCGCGAGCGCCTCCCCCGCCGACGCCGTGCCCGAGTTGACCAGGAGCGCGACCGGCAGACGGTTGTAGACGGGCGGCACCAGACGCTTTCCGTCGCGCGCGAGGACGTAGTAGTCGCCGGCGCTCCACTGTCCCCGCAGGAAGGTCGGAAGAATGTTGGGGTCGTAACCGCCGCTGTTGGCCCGCGCGTCGAGAAGGAATCCATCGATGTCGCCGAAACCTACGAGCTGAGGACGCGCGCGCGCCGTCTCGCTGCGGTCGAGGAGCATGTCCACGATCGCGAGCGCCGTCTCGGCGCTCATTCCCCAGAGGTGCGCGTAGCCATAGGCCTTGCCGTCGCGCCGGATGACCCGGGCGCCCCTCCAGACGAGCGCGTCGCCGGGCTCCTCCGGCGTGCGCGCGAGCCGGTCCGTGCGCGCCGGGTCCGATGCCCTCTTCCAGGTCACGTTCACGAACGTGCCCGGAAAGCCCTCGAAGACGAAGAAGAGATCCCGGAAATCCACCCGGTCGCGGCCGTACTTCTTCCCGTCGACCTCGAGAACGCGGTCTCCGACTCGCATTCCCGCGCGTTCGGCCGACGAGCCCGGGAGGATTCCCTTGATGGCGTAGCCCTCGCCGTCTGCGCCGATGCGCAGCCCCGCCGTGGCCCAGTTGCGTTCGGGCAGGCGCCCGGCCGGAATGCGAAACGTGTGGGAGTCCGAGAGCGTCGCGAGGAGCCGGTCGTAGACCGCATTCTGCTCGGCCGGCGTCGTCGCGCGGGCGAGATCCTCAGCCGCCCGGGCGACCGCGGCGCTCCAGTCCACGCCCTTCAACTTCGGGTCGAAGAACCCCTCGCGGATCGTCCTGTCGATCTCCCCGAGCGCGGGAGGGACGGGAGCCTGGCCGAGCGCATACAGGGCAACCAGAGACAGGCTGGCCGCCAAAGCCCAATTTCGGATTTCGGATTTCGGATTTCGGACTTGACCGGGCGTCATTGGGGCCCCAAATCCGAATTCCGACTTCCGAAACCCGAAATCGCGTTCAGGCCTTCGGATGCGCATTGCGATAGACCTCCCGCAGCCTTGCAGCGTCGAGGTGCGTGTATTTCTGCGTCGTCGAGAGCGAGGCGTGGCCCAGAAGCTCCTGGATGGCGCGCAGATCCGCCCCCGCCTGCAGCAGGTGCGTGGCAAACGTGTGGCGCAGGGCATGCGGCGAGATCTCGGCGGGAAGCCCCGCCGCCCGAAGGCGGCGCTTCAGCAAGCGTGCCATCGAGCGGGGCGTCAGGCGTCCGCCCCGTGCATTCACGAAGAGCGGCTCCCCGCGCTCGGTGCTCCGGGCAGCGGCTCCGTGGGCCAGCGCCGCGCGCGACGGCAGGTACCCACGCAGGGCCTCGCCCGCGCTCTCGCCATAGGGAACGATCCGCTCGCGGCTTCCCTTGCCGGTCACGCGCACCAGCCGCGCTCCGAGGTCCACATCTTCGAGGTCGAGGCCCGCGACCTCCGAGACCCGGAGCCCGGTCGCATAGAGAAGCTCGAACAGCGCGCGTTCTCGCTCCGGGATGAATGTCTCTTCCTCCTTGGCCGCGAGCAGCCGCTCCGTGTCGGGCAGCGTCAGCGCTCGGGGCAACGTCTTCGGCACGCGCGGTGCGGGCAGGCCGCGGGCGGGGCTCCTCGCGAGATGGCCCTCGCGGCAGGCCCAGCGAAAAAAAGAGCGCAGCGTCGAGAGGTGCCGCGCGAGAGACCGATGCGAGAGGCGCTCCCGGTGGAGGTAGGCGAGATACGACCGCACCGCGAGCGTGTCGACCCGCGCGAGCGAGGTCTTCGCGGTATCCTGGTGCGCGAACTCGCGCTCCCAGAACCGGGCGAAGCGGTCGAGGTCGGCACGATACGCCAGCACCGTGCGCGGGGAAAAGCGCCTCTCGTCGGCCACGTACGTCTCGAAGCCGTGGATGGCGGCGGAAAGCGAAATCACGCCTGAGAGTGTAGCGGGGTCTGAGCCGGGGGGTCAGGGGTCGGGCGCCACATTTTCAATCGGGCCCAATGCAGGGTCAGAATGCGGTTGCAGACCCCGCTAGACTCTGAAGCATGGAACTGCGACCCTTTCGCTCGATCCGATTCTCTGCGCGCGTCCTGAAGGCGCGTGGTCTTTCCGCCGTCTTCGCGCCGCCCTACGACCAGATCTCGCCGCTCGGCAGCGAGCGCCTCTACGCGCAAGCGCCCGAAAACATCGTGCGGATCACGTGCCGCAAGAAAGACGGCGAGGACCCGTATGCCGGCGCGGCTCGGACTCTCGCCGACTGGCTCGCCGACGGAACGCTCGAGATCGAGCGGCGTCCCGGCCTCTGGGTCTACCGGCAAACCTTCTCCGCCGGCGGAGAGACGGTCGTGCGCGACGCGCTGGTCGGCCTCGTCCGTCTCGCGGAGTACGAGGAGGGCGTCGTTCGACCCCACGAGCGTACCCTCGCCAAGCCCAAGGAGGACCGGCTCGCCCTGCTCGCAGCGACCAAGGCGGACCTGGAGCTCGTGTTCCTGCTCACCCGGGCCCCGCTCTCGGCGGCGCTCTCGACGCGCCGCGCCCCGCAATTGACGGCCACAGACCCGGACGGCGTGCGCCACGACGCCTTTCGCATCGGCGACTACGCCGCGCACGTCGAGCTCCAGGGCCTCGTCAAGAACGCCGAAGCGATCATCGCCGATGGGCATCACCGGTACGAGACGGCGCTCGCCTTCTCGAAGGACCCCGGCGCGGCGAAGCTTCCCGGAGCGCGTTACAAGCTGTGCGCGATCGTGGACATGGCCTCGCCGGGCCTCGTCGTGCGCCCGATCCACCGGCTCCTTTCGGGCCTGCCCGATTGGAACCCGGAGCGCCTGCTCCAATCCGCCCGCGACTATTTCGACGTTGTCCCGCAGAGCTCGGCGCACGAGGCCTTCGCGGTTCTCCAGGCGCATTCCCGCATGCGTCCCGCCTTCGTTCTCCTCGCCCCGCCGGCGCGGCCGACTCTTCTGACGCTCTCCGAGAAGCCGGCACCCCTGCCCTGGCCCGAAGGCCGCTCGGCGGCCTGGCGGGGCCTGGACGTGGCGGCGCTCGAAGTGGCGCTCTTCGAGAAGCTCCTCGGCATCGGCACAGAGACCATCGCCCGCGGCGAGCGTGTGTCCTTCACCTCGGATGCCGAGAGCGCGATTGCGTCAGTCGAGAAGAAGGAGGCACAGGCGGCGATCCTCATGCGGCCGACCACCGTGTCCGACGTCGAGGCCGTCGTCGGGGCCGGCGAGCGCCTTCCCCAGAAGTCCACGCACTTCTTTCCCAAGATGTACTCGGGGATCTTCGGAGTCTCGCTGGAAGAGCCGGTCTACTAGCGAGTCAACGCCCGGCTGAAATGCGTCTCGACTCTGCCTTCCCTTTTCCGTCCCCGCACGCAAATCAACGCCACAGCCGTCGTAACCGCCAGAACGTTCCACCAGCAATAGCGAAAGTCGGTCGAGGGCGCGCTCACGAAAAACGAAAAACAGTAGATCGCCCCGCTGGCGCACAGCCAAAAGGGGGCTTGTGCTCTGTTTTTATCCAGCAATAGAATACCGAGCGCCACGACGCCGTAGATCCAGGGCCGGAAGACCCACTCCGCGACGCGAGCCAGATATCCGGCGATCCACCTGCGCGGCGCGGGAGTGGGAAATCGAACGTGAAATGTCTTGTCCTGCACGTATTGTGGGTAAAGACCATCCGGGATCCCGTAGAAGTACGGAAGATGGGGCATGCCAGAGATGCCCAGAAATCGGCGGGTCACGAACCAGCGGTGCTGCAAGTACGCCGTCGGATGGGCCGTCACGGCATCGAGCCAGACGGCCGCAACGATCTTCATTTCCGCAGGACCAGCAGGCAGGATTACTCCCCTCAGATCGCTGTACTCGGCCTGATAGCGTGAGCGGACAGTCTCCAACGAATACTCGGGCACCGTCAGTGATTTTGGGATCAGCAGGGCGTTCGCGCGGACAGACATCCCCATCAAGTCGTAATACATAGTCGCACTCGCGACACGTCCATAGTGCGATGCCGCAAGCAGCCGGTTTGCGCTCGCCACGAACACGGCAAATACGAAGACGAGAATCGCTGCCACGCCCATTGTGCAGCTCGATTTCTTCCCGACTGCAGGTCCACCCCGCCAGAGCAGGCCACTCCAAATGAAGAGCGGCAACTCAGCAACGAAAGCGTTCGGGCGGATGAGGCCCGCAAGAAACAGGACGCCGATCGCGACCATAAGGGTCTTCCGAGACCCGACCCTGCGAACCGAATCCAGGAGGCAGACCGCCACGAGGAGAAACGCGGCCATGAGCACGTCTCGCCACACTTCCCCGAGATATACGAAGACGGCCGGTGAGCCTACGACTGCCGTCGCAACTCCGACCGTTTTCAACCAGGTCATCTGTGAGCCCGCGTGCACGAGCTGCACCAATGCTCCGACAATCAGGACCGTCTGGAGCGCGCACATCGTGCTCATCTGGACGAACGGAGACAAGTGAAGCGCCGCGGCGACAGAAATCATGACTTGCCAGATGAGCGAATAGGCTGGCGAAAACCACTCCTCGAAATGCCCCACCTTCGTGGTCAACGCTTCGTTCAATATGAACAGCGAGTCCTGAGTGTAAGAGCCCGGCACATGGAGACTCAGAGCGGCAATGGACAGCAACGTGACACAGGCGGAAAATGGATAGACAGTCCTGCGAAGAGGGACTCGGTCGCGACTGGCCTGCACTGGCCCTATATCGTCTGCCAACCCTGGCCCGTCTCCCGGTTCGGGAAGCGCGACGTCGCATGTTTCGCGCCCGTCGCCCCGGCAATCCCTTTCGAAGCTACCACGGGTCGCCGGGCTAAGTGTTTGAGGAACATGCGGCGGATCCTCGGATTCCGCCCGACGCCTCGGACACGATCTGGCGCAGCGTCGCCGCCACGCGAGCGACGTCGGCCTCGGTGAGCCTGAGGTGAAGCGGCAGTGAGATGAGCCGCTCACTGGCCCGGCGCGCGCGCGGGCAAGCATCGCCCTCGGCATACATCCGGTAGCCGCGGTTGTCGCGGTAATGCACGCCGGGGTAAATGCCACGACGGTTCAACTCGAGCATGACCGCGTCGCGCCGGTCCACGAGGACCTGGTAGAGGTGACGCGACGGGGTGCAACCGGGAGCCATGGGCACGCACTGAACGTCTCCTGCGCCGCGCAGCGCCCCGTCGTACCGCGCGGCAATCCCTCGGCGAGACGCATTGTCCTCCTCGAGGTAGCGCAGGCCGACCAGCGCCATGGCCGCCATGATCGAATTGCCGTGGTACTTGAAGCCCACGTGCTCGACGTCGTAGAGCCACTTGTACTCGCCGCCCGAGAGCGTTCGGGCATAGGTGTCCTTGTTGATGCCCATCCAGCTCCACTTGCGAACTTCTTCGTCGAGGCGCTTGTCGGCAAAGCAGATCATTCCGGCGTCGGCGGTTGGCAGGTTCTTGACGGCCTGAAAGGAGAAGACGGCGACATCCGCATCGTGGCCCGCGTGCTTGCCCCCGGCCCACGTGCCCGCCATGTGCGCCGCGTCGAGGATCGTGGCCAGTCCGCGCGAGCGCGCGAGGGCGCGCACGTCGTCCCAGCGACCGGTGTTCCCGCCGAGCCCCACGAACATGATGGCGCGCGTTCGGGGCGAAATGCGCTTTTCCACCGATGCCGGATCCAGGCAGAGGTACTCGTCCACATCGGCGAAGACCGGGCGCAGGCGCTCGTACAGAATCGCGTGGTTCGTCGAGACGAATGTCAGCGGCGTCGTGATGATCTCGTCGCCGTCTCTCCAACCGCCCTGCTCCTTGAGCAGGCGTACGGCCAGATGCAGACCAGCGCTCGCGGAGGCCAGGAAGTGCGCCTGGGGCAGCCCGCTTTGCTCGCGCCAGCGCTCTTCGATCTGGACCGTTTTGTAGCCGAGGCCGGTCCAGCCCCTTTCCAGGCACTCGCGAATCTCGGCAAGGACCTCGTCCACGCGGAAGGTCGGGACGAAGACGTGAATGGGCTCCATCAGTTGCCCGCGGGCACGAGCGCAAGATGGGCGCGCCAGAGGCTGACCTGCTCCGCATGCTCGATCGAGCTGGCATTCGCCCGCCGAGCACTCCCGCCATACTCCCGCGGCACTCGTACGAGCTTACTATGGGCTTCTGTTGATGCAAAGTTCGGCCCAGACTCTCTTCCGCGAGCTCCGACGGCTCGAGCAGGATGTCTCGATCGAATCCCACGGCGAACCGACCACGCCGTCCGACATCGAGTGGTTCATCTGGATCGGGGGATCCCGCGCCGACGTCGAGGCCTCGCTACAGCGAACGCTCGAGGCGCTCCAGGGTTCGTGCCCGCAGGAAAGCGTCGCTTTCCTCCTGGACGGTTCCGAGACCCGCCAGTGGGAGGCCGTCGCAGCATGCCTTCCGCGTTTTCCAAACCGCCGGGAGATCACCCTGCATCGAGCCGCCCAATTGCCTGCCCTGCTGTACGCGTCCGGCCTGCGCGACAGCAGGGCGGCCTGGGCCGCGTTCCTCTGGCCCGGCTGCGACGTCAAGGCCGATGCGATCTTCTCTCTGCGGAATCGAGCCAACGGCGCCGATCTCGTCTACGCCGGCTTCTCGACTACGCTGCGCCCCTTTACGGAACGCGCGCCGGCGGGCTGGGTTCTGGGTGACTCGGGCCAGTCGCACGAGCCTTCGGAGATCTCCCATCCCGTCGAATACGGCTGGCTCCAGATGGCCGACTGCCTGCCCATGAACGGCTGTCTGCTCTCCATACCGTTTGCCCGCGGAGCCGCGCCGTTCGAGGCGAATCCGCTCCTGGGTGGTCTCTTCTGGTGGGAGGCGACCCGGCGGATTGCCCGGCAGGGGCGGATCGCACACGCGGCCGCCCCGCTTCCGTCGGCCCGATGGAACTGGGACGCATTCCCGTTTCGGTCCACGGTCGACATCCCCGCCGAGCTCTCCGCTCGCTTCCTCTCGCGCCCGCCGCGGATCGGACCTTCGTCGGCGGAAGTCGCCGCAGCGGATGTCGAAGCCTTCACGAATGACCTGCCGGCGGAGGAAGGCCTCTCCCTGGCGACGGCGCTGGCAGCATGGGAGTCGAGAATCGGCTCCTCCGGCGCAGCGCCTGGCGGCGCGGCACCGACGCCGATCCCGGGATCGACCCGGCGTCCCAAGCCGTTCCCGATCCGCGTCACGGTCCTCGGGGGACCGTACGAGCCGCACCACAACCAGATCTACTTCTTCAACTTCTTCGAACTGGCGGCCGGCCGGGGTGACGTTTCGTGGAAGACGCTCCTCTACCAGACCTGCCAGCCGGCGGACCTGGAGGCGAGCGATCTGGTCGTCTTCAGCCGGCCGCGGTACGGCGACTGCGGCCGCCTCCTCGAGTCCTGCGGGCGCCGGGGAACGGCCACCCTCGTGATGATCGACGACAACTGGATCGCGGCCGGCCGCGAGTTTCGCCAATACGAGAACCTGTTCACCCCCGGAAAGCCCGCCCTGGAGACGTTCCTGGGCTGCCTCGCCCGGGCCGACGCCACGCTGCTCTACAACGAGCTCCTGGAAGAGGACCTGCGCCCTTTTGCCCGGCAGATTCATCGGCTCCCGCCAAACGTGAACACCGCTCTGTTTCGACCGGAAGCCGCGCCGGGACGTCCCGAGGGGTTTCTCGCGGGCTACGCCGGGTCACCCCGGTCCGAAGCGCCGGCCTTTCGCGCGCTCGCCGAGCTCGCCCGCCGGCATTCGGACGTGCATCTTCTCGCCATGGCGCATACGCGCCCTCCCGAATGGGGCGACGTTTCCCCGGATCGTATTCTTTTCGTTCCCTTCTGCGTCGACTATCGGCGCTACGCTCGCACGATCGCCTCGCTGCGACCCGACGTGATGGTCGCTCCGCTCGACGGCTCCCGCTTCTCCGCGTCCAAGTGCCCGATCAAGTTCCTGGAGCTCTCAGCAGCAGGAGCCGCCGGCATCTATTCGGACGTGCGGCCTTACAACCGCTACGTGGAGTCCGGGCATACGGGGCTGCTCGTGAACGACAGCGAGGAAGCCTGGCTCGAAGCCCTCGAAGACCTCCGCGGAAATCCGGCGCGCCGCGTCGACATCGCCCGGCGCGCCCACGAGGAGGTCTTCGCACGTTTCGATACGTCGCGGATTCTCGACCCGTTTCTCGCGTTTCTCGGGACGCTCGTGGGTCGCACGCCTCCGGGTCCGGCGCTGCTGGGAGCGCGGGCATGACCGATCGAGAGGGCGACGCGCCAGGACGCGCCTCAGGGCGCAAGGCCCGCCGTGTTCTCTACGTCTCGCACCTCTCGAGCCTCTCGGGGGCGGAGCAGGCCCTGCTGAGGCTCGTCTGCGCTCTCGATCGGACCCGGGTCGAACCATGGGTGGCGCTCCCGTCCGGCGGCCCGCTGCGCGAGAGGCTCGATGCATGCGGCGGCCACACGCAGATCCTTCCCATCGGATGGTGGATTCCCGCCACACACTGGAGCGGTCCGGAGTTCTTCGCCCAGCTCGCCGGCCTGCGCGAGCGGGTAGAGCGCCTGAGCGCGTTCGCGTCGGATATGGGGGCAGATCTCATCCATACCAACACGATCGTCACGATCGAAGGGGCGATCGCGGCGGCCCGCCTGGGCCTGCCGCACGTGTGGCACTCGCGCGGCCTCTTCTCGAAGGATCATTTTCCGCCCCCTTACTTCGACGACATTGCGCTGTTCTTTTCGGCAGTCGACCAGTTGTCCGATCACATCGTCTGTGTGTCCCGAGAGGTCGAGAAACAGATCCCCGGCCATTACCGGCTGGCACCAAGGAGCGTCATCTTCGACGGCGTGGACCTGTCCGGCTCATCGGCCGGGCCCGCGGAGACTCGGGAGGCGATCGCGCGTCGCTACGGGGTGAACCCCGATTCGCGGATCGTCGCCTGCGTCGGCGGCATCCAGCTTCGCAAGGGGCAGCTCGATCTCGTGGAGGCGGCCGCCAGGCTGGTTCCGCGGTTTCCGAATCTCGTCCTCATCCTCTGCGGCGAGGCGGGGGACGCCGAGTACTACGCACGGGTCGTCCAACGGAGCCGTGAGCTGCGGCTCGAGTCTCACTTCCGATTTCCCGGCTTCGAGAGCGACGTCCGGAGCCTCCTCGCCCACTCGGAGCTCCTCGTCCACCCGTCGCACTCGGAGGGGTTCGGGCTCGCGATTCTCGAAGCGATGGCCTCGGCCAGGCCGGTCGTGGCCACGCGTTCGGGCGGGCCCGAGGAAATCATCGAGGACGGCGTCTCGGGCCTTCTCGTTCCCGTCGGCAACCCGAGAGCGTTGGCCGAAGCCGTTGGCCGTATTCTGGCAGACCCCGCGCTTGCCGGCTCGCTCGGCCTCGCCGCAGCACGGAGAGCCCTGCGTTTTACGGCGCAGGAATCGGCGCGCCGGACGGAGGCGCTCTACGACAGGCTTCTCGAAAAGGACCGGCCGGCTGAGCTGCTGCGCCTGCGCGCGCGCAGAGCAGACACGATCCTCGAACAGGTCCTCAGCCGCGCCGCGGGCGCAGCGACTCCACCAGATCGGTGACGCGCCGGACATAGTCCTCGCGGCGATAGTTCGCCCGGACGTCCTCGAAGGCGTTGGAAGCGACTGTTTTCCGGAGCGTTTCGTCCGCGGAGAGCTCCAGGATCGCCTCGTACCAGGCCTGCGTGCTGGCGTGCGGGACGAGAAGGCCCGTCTTGCGGTGGACGACCGTGTCGCGGTAGACGCGCGCATCCGAGTAGATGCCGGCGATCCCGGAGGCCGCGTATTCGCAGTACTTCGCGTTGGTCTTGCACCGATTGAATTCGGTGTCGCGCAGAGGAGCCAGGCCGACGTCCCAGCCGAGCCCATCCAGCTTCTCACGGTACTTCCGGTAGTCCCGTTCCCATGGATGCACCGTGATTCCTCCGCGGGCTGCCAGCTCCCCGGGGACGAACCCGAAGAACTCGAAGCGCAGAGGCCGTCCTTCGTCCAACAGCTTCCGAAGCGCCGGCAGAAGAGTTTCGAACTCCTCGTCCTTGTAGGAGCTCCCGAGAAAGCCCACCGTCACCGGACCCTCGCGCCCGTGCGGCAAGAGCTCACTTCGGGTGACGAGCTGGCCGGGGCGGATCGCCACCACGTTGGGGTTGTACCGCCGGAAGACCGCAGTCGCCGCTTCCGAGTAGACCTTCACGACGTCGGAGAGAGCGAGCATCGCCTCGATATTGGGCCGCGCGGAATCGTACTTGCGACGCCACGGGTTGGCCGGATCCGAAATGGCCTGGTCGAGCAGCAAGAGATTGTCGTCGGTGTCGTAGATCGTGTGGCACCCGAAGAGCCTGGCCATGCGCATGATCTCCAGGCTCTTTTCCGAGGTGCCGCGCATCGAGATGACCGTGTGGTAGCTGTAGAGATACGCCGGATCGACCTCGGAGGCCGGCAAGAACATCCACCGTCGATGCGTCCGCTGCTCCAGGCCCCCGAGGAGCTGGCCGTAGTAGAGATGCTCCGAGGCGAAAAGGTGCTCGTAGACGACGAGGACTCGTCTGCGGCGAACCTCCCAGGAAAGGCGCGACAACGGACGGTAGAGAGCCACGCGGCCCAGGGCATTCTTGAGCCGAGTCCTCGTCGAGGGCTTCGGCACCGGGGGATCGGCCGTGGCCACGACGGGTGGGGATGGCGGCGGGACCGCGCGTGCGGCCTCCGAGGCGGCTCTCTCCAACACGTCATTGAACCGGCGCAGCAGGTCGTTTGCGACTGCATCCGGGTGCGCCTGGCTCCGCGCGGCGCGGTAGGCCGCCGTCCGCAACCGAAGACGTTCGTCGGCCGTGAGATCGAGCGCTCGTCGAGTCGCCGCGGCAACGGTCCTGGCGCTCGGGTCCTCACACACGATTCCCGAGACGGCGTCCACGGGCAAGGGCCCCCGCGGAACACCCACGCAAACGATGAGGACGCCTTCGGCGGCCGCGCGTGCGAGCAGAGCCCGCTGCGCCGCCGGCGCAACGAGCACGTCGACATGCGCCACATCGATGTCCGCGCCCGATTCGAGCCTCCGGATTTCGAGACCTCCCGCCCCCGTGTCCGGCGTCTCCGACCAGTCGATTTCGCTCGTGATCCCGACGACGAGTCGCCGCGTGTCGCTTTCGCGAGCCGTGTCCCCGAGGAGCCTTGCCAGGCCGCGGGTGAAGCTCTCCGGCGACAACACCAGCACTGGCTCGACGACAACAGGCAAGCCCTGCGCGGAGAACTTCTTCGCCAGGACCGAGGACCCTGCCGGCACGAGCGCGAGCGCCGGCCTCTCCCGTTCGAGCCACCGCTGCTGGATTCCGGTTGAAACGACCGGCTCGATGGAATAGCGACGAAGCAGGCGCAGAAGCTCAGGGGACGGCGGCTGATCCGAAGATCCCGGCAGCAGGACCCGAGGGCGACCATCGGGATGGCGATTGCCACGGGTACGCCGATGGACCTCGGTAGCACGGCAAGCCGCTTCGTGAAGATCGATCTGTGCGGTCTCGGTGAATTCCAGCCGCACGTGCGCGATCAGCCGCCTCCGCATCGCGTCGAATTGCTCCTGCGGCATCCGTATCGCTTCGCAGAGCGCCTCGTACCAGGCCTCGGGTGTATTCGCGGCCTTCAAGCACGTCACTCCGTGGGGCAGCGCCTCGTAGGGCGGGACGTCCGAGAAGATGCCGAAGGCGCCTGCCGCAGCCACGTGGTAGTACTTGTTCGGCGTCTTCGCCAGTCGTGGACGCGGCCGGTCCAGAAGTGGCGTGAGCAGTATGTCGAGGCCCGCCCCGCGCATGCGCGTCATGAACGCGGGATAGCTGTGGATGTAAGGGATCAGTGAGGTGGGCGCCTCAAGAGGGGGTAGATCGCTCACGTCCATTCCCCAAAACTCGAACTCCACCAGGCCCGAGAACTCCCGCGCGATCTGCTTCAGGCCTTCCCAGATGAGCTCGAACTCATTCACGCGGTAGCCGCTACCGGTATGGGCGATCCGTATCCTTCCTCCGGATCCCCGCGGCCGAAGGCAGGTCGGCAGCCACACCTCCGGCACGGCCCCGTTGTGCGGAACGACCCGCGGATTGTGCGGACGCACCGACTCGGCGATGACCGGGCTCGTCGTCCAAACCGCGTCCACCCGCCGCAGTGCCGAGACGAGGTTCGCGTGAAAGGGTTGGCCCGGAGCGAGATTGTCGAAGGGAGGGCCGTATTCATGGAGCCTGAGGAAATCGTCGTCGAGGTAGTAGGCCGACGGAACGCCTTCGGTGACCGCACGTCGCGCAACCTCCGGCGCTGGCCCCGTCACCGTACGAACCAGGAGGAGGAGATCCGTCTCGGCCGGCCACTTTGGGCCCATCTGGTCGATCAATTGCTCGAAGCGCACGTTCGTATGCCGCATCCGGGATTGATCGTCATAGTGCCCGAAGCAGAGATCGGTGGAGGGATAGCAACCGTCCAGGACGCACGTGAACGTCTTGGGCCCTGGCGCTGACTCCGGGTGGAAAACGGACCGGCTCGCTCGAATTGAGTCGGAGAGGCCGGCCCGTTCGAAGTACGGCGCGATCTGCTCCGCGATGAACCGGTTTCGAAACCCCGGCGGAATATCGACGCCCGCCATGCACAAGGCATCGACCTCGTAGTCTCGCCAGCGCTCCAGCGAAAGGAGCTCGTTTCTCGGCAGAGCCATCAGAAACCGGACGAGAGGGATGTCGTAAGGCGTGGTCAGCCCCAGCGAGTTCGCGTCGCTCCCGACATTGACGCGCGCCACGAGCCCGCCGACCGCGACAAACGGGACGTGACGAACCAGACGCAGCCAGAGGTCCCAGTCGCAGACTCTCCGCATCGCTATATGGCAGTCGTAGAGCCCAAATCGCTCCAGAGCGGATCGGGGGACGAGCACGCTGGTGTTTGCGATGCGGTTTTGCCGAAAGAGGTAGCGGACATCCAGCGGGACACCGGGGCACCGGTCCTCGCGCCCGTCCGTGAACACGAGAAGAGCCTCTCCACACACGACTGCCGGCTCCGAAAGGCCTTTGGCCCGAGCGACTAGCATCTCGAGTGCCCCTTCCAGCCATTCGTCGTCATCGCCCTGGAAGGCGATGTAGCGGCCACGAGAAAGCTCGATTCCCTCGTTCACACGTATCGCGGGCAGGCCCGAGTTACGCTCGTGGCGTATCAGGACGATGCGCGGATCCCTTGCCTGGCGCTCCCGGAGGTAGTCCCAGGTTCCGTCGGTCGAACCGTCGTCGACGACGATCAGTTCGAGGTCGCGAAAGCTCTGGTCGAGGACGGTGTCGAGGGCGCGTTGAAGCCTTCCGGTCGCATACCGGCGCCAGGTCGGTAGAACGACCGAAACCGTGGGCTGCGCGAGAGCTCGCTCGGGTCGAATGACCTGCTGATCCCCGAGATAATCGCGAACATAGACCACCCGAGCCGGCCATCCCCTCCGGTCGAAACCGCGCGGATTCTCCCTTTGATGACGCTGGAGGTCAAGGTCGGCGCAGTGTCCGCGCCGCTTCGCGCCCTACTTCTTCGCGAAGCCCCGCACGTCGTTCTTCACGAGGCTCTCGATCTGCTCCGGCGAAAGCTTCTTGCCGAACGGGGGCATGTCCTCCTTGCCGTTGGTCACGGACTTGACGAGCGCGGCGTCGCTCTCCCCCGCCTGCCACTCGGCGTCGGTGAAATTGCGCGCCATGAGGTGCTTGCCCTTGGCCGTGTCGGCCTTGCCGTCCTCGCCGTGGCACTTGGCACAGTACTGCAGGTACAGCTCCGAGGGCTGCTTCTCTGTGGCGTAGAGCGTCACGGCCCACGCGGTGATCGATCCGAAAACGATTCCGCCCAGCAGCCGGCTCCTTTTCCACGTCATCCTTTCCTCGCTTTCCGCAGATCTCTCAAGATGTCCTCCGGCTCCCATTGCTCTCCGTAGTAGATGCTGGCGAGCTTCCCGTCCGGGCCGACGACGGCCACTGCCTGCGAATGCACGATCTGGCCGTGATCGGGGTAATAGAGGACCCCGAAGCTCTCGGCGACGCGGGCGAGCGCGTGCGGATCGCCGGTCAGGAACTTCCAGCGCGCCGGGTCGGCTCCGATCTTCTTCGCATAGTCGGCCAGCGCCGCGGGCGTGTCGTTCTCGGGGTCGACCGTCACCGCGAGCAGGCGCCCGAAATTCTCGCGGGTGAGGGCCGCGTTCATCTTCGCGAACCTCGCCATCGTCATCGGGCAGGCGGTGGCAACGGGACAGCGCGTGTAGACGAAGGTTACCGCGACTGGCTCCCCGCGAAACTGCGACAGGTGCACCGTCTTGCCGGCCTGGTCCGTCAGGGAGAAATCCGGAACCGTCTCCCCGACCGCCACACCCTGGTTCGGCTGCGGGCGAACCCCGCCCGCCGCTCCTTCGGCCGGAGTCGGAGTCGGCACGAAACCCTTCGTCAGGACCCGCTCGAGAAAGTACCGGTCTCCGTCGACGACGAGCGTCGCCTCGACGCGGTCCCCCGGCCGAAGGAGCGCCACCACTTTCGGGTCGTCCTCGACCGGGAACGCCATCGTCATCGCGGCCATGAATCCCGGGACCTCTTCGTGGGAGATGGTGATCTCGGACTTGCCCGCATCCACGGCCGTGACCACGCCCCTGAGCGGATACCGCTTCGCCCCGGCGCTCGCCGCAGCCGGCCGCGCAAGCGTCGTCCTTACGGCCGGCACCGGTCTTTCCTCCCGCGCCCGACACGCCGCCCCCGCCAGGACGATCATCAATACGACGAGAAGCCCCAAGCCGGCACCCCGGCGAGACGCGAGCCGGTGCGCCCAACGGGCCCTGACCCCGAGCGCAGCGCGAGCGACGGTCATGGCGTCTTTCCTAACGCAATCGCCCCCGGGATCTCGAAAAGTTAAGGAAGCCCGAAGGCTCTCCCGATCCGCCCCGGCGCTGCCGGCGGCGACAGAAGTCACGTGTTGGAAGCCGCGGCCGCCGGACGGCGCGAGGCGATGTACGCCGAAAGCGTGCCGAGGTCGACATTGCCGCCGGAGAGCACGACGCCCACCCGCTTTCCCGAGAAGTCCGCCTTGCGGTGCCTGACCGCGGCCGCCGCCGCGGCGCCCGAGGGTTCGATCACGATCTTCATGCGCTCCAGCATCCACGTCAGGGTCTCGATCATCTCGTCGTCGGACACGAGAAGAACGTCTTTCACGAACTCCTGGACGATCGGGAACGTGAGCTTTCCCGGCGAGGAAACGCGCAGGCCGTCGGCGATCGTCGGGTTCTCGGCCACCTCGACACGGTGCCCCGCAACGAGCGAGCGCTTCGTGTCGTCGGCGGTGGCGGGCTCCGCGCCGTAGATCGCGATGCCCGGGCGCATGTGCTTCGCGGCCGTGGCCCAGCCTCCGATCAGCCCGCCCCCCGAGACGCAGACGACGAGCGCATCGAGGTCCGGGACTTCCTCCAGAAGCTCGACGGCTCCCGTCGCCGCTCCCGCCATGACGAGCTCGTCGTCGAATGGCGGCACCAGGACGGCTCTGCGCTCGCGGCAGAGCTCCTCGGCCAGGTCGTCGCGGCTCTGGCTCGCGCGGTCATAGAGGACGACCTCGGCTCCATAGCCGCGCGTCGCGTCGATCTTGGCCTGCGGGGCATCGGTCGGCATCACGACCGTGGCGCGAATCCCGAGCAACCCTGCGACCAGAGCGACCGCCTGCGCATGGTTGCCCGATGAGAAGGCGACAACGGCTTCGACCTTCTGGCGCTCCGTCTCCGCCTTCATCTTGTTGTAAGCGCCCCGGAACTTGAAGGCCCCGCCCCGCTGAAAATTCTCGGCCTTGAAGTAAACGGTCGCGCCCGACTCCGCATCGAACTGGCGCGAGTGGAGGACGGGCGTTCGGTGCGCGACTCCCGCCAAACGCGCCTTCGCCTTCTCGATTTCCGCCCAGGTGAGCATGCTCGCCTTCCTACTGTACGGCCACGAGCTGCGGCAGCGTCTCTTCCTTCCACGCGGCGATCGCCGCCAGGGCACGGTCGACCATCTGCTGGCGGCGGACCTGCTTGTCGCGCACCGGCGAATGCGACGAGTCCTCGATCAGGCCGAAGGTCACGTTCATCGGCTCGAACTTTTCCGAGGGCGAGCGCTCCGAGCAGTGTCGCGCGAGCGACCCGATCGCCGTCGTGTAGGGCACCGGCACCGGCTCCCGTCCCTCGAGGATCTGGGCGATGGCGAGTCCGACGGCAAGGCCCGTGGCCGCACTCTCGACGTAGCCCTCGACGCCCGTGATCTGCCCCGCGAAAAAAATTCTCGGCTCCCGGCGCATCCGCCAGAAACGGTCCAGATGCGCGGGCGCATGGATGTAGGTGTTGCGGTGCAGCATGCCGTAGCGCGCGAAGACGGCGTTCTCGAGGCCCGGGATCATGCGGAAGATGCGCTGCTGCTCCGGGATCTTCAGCTTCGTCTGGAAACCGACGAGGTTGTAGTGCTCCCGGGCCAGATCGTCCTGCCGCAGCTGCACGACGGCCCACGGTAGCCTCCCCGTGCGCGGCTCGGGCAGGCCCATGGGCTTCATCGGCCCGTGCCGCAGCGTCTCTCGGCCCCGCTCGGCCATGACTTCGATCGGGAGGCACCCCTCGAAATAGATGCCCTTCTCGAAGTCTTTGACCGGCACGGTCTCTCCCGCGAGGAGCGCGTCGAGAAATCGATCGTACTGCTCGCGCGAGAGCGGGCAATTCCAGTAGTCGGCTCCCTCGCCCTTGCCGTAGCGCGAAAGGGCGTACATCTTCGAAAAGTCGAGCGACGAGGCTTCGGCGATCGGCGCCATGGAGTCGTAAAAATAGAGGTCGTCGGTTCCGAGCAAAGCGCCGATCGCGCGATCGAGATCGGGCGAGGTGAGCGGCCCGGTTGCGAGCACCGCGATCCCTTCCCGGGGAATCTCCCGTGCCTCCTCGCGCACGAGATCGATCTCGGGGCGCGCCCCGAGCGCCCCGGTCACGAGGGAGGCGAAGACGGCGCGGTCCATCGCGAGCGCATCGCCCGCTGGCACGGCGGCCTTCCGGGCGCAGGCGATGACGAGCGAGTCGAGCGCCTCCATCTCGCGCTTGAGCAACCCGACCGCGTTTCGCGGATTGTCCGACCGGAACGAGTTCGAGCACACGAGCTCCGCGCACCGGTCGGTCTGATGGGCCGACGTTCCGACCCCGGGCCGCATCTCGAGGAGGCGCACCCGATGCCCGCGGCGCGCGAGCTGCCACGCGCACTCGGAGCCGGCGAGCCCTGCGCCGACGACCGTGATGGCGGAATCAATCATGCGGGCCGCGATTCTAATCGCAACCGCGGGCGGCTCAGACCTTGCGCCGCCGTGAGAGGGGAATGACGAACCGGATCGACGTCAGGCGCGGCGAGAAGGCCGCGATCTTGTTGTCCACCAGGCCCGCCGCCAGCCCCGCCCTCTGGACGTCGAGCCAGGCGTGCGGAAAGCCGAGGTCCCCGCCGAAGGGCTTCTTCGGGAAGACGACCCAGAGCGATCCCGAGGGCTCGACGCGCCGGGCCAGGTCTCGGAAAAACGCGTAGAGCGAGCCCTGCGCCGGCACCTCTGCCATGAGCCACGGCTGGCGACCCGCGGGCAGCTTCGCGACCCGCTCGACGAGCGGCCCGAAAATCTCCCGCATCGTCCGCACGAACTCCGCCGAGGAGCCGATGGCGCAGGGCGCCGCGCCCGTCGGAAGCCCGAACTTCTCCCAGGGTGGCCGCACTCGGCGATTGTATTGGTCCTATGATCGATCCGTGACCTTCGAGTCGCAGTTCTACCCGGACGAGTACTTCGAGAACCTGCACACCGTGACGCGGTTTGCCGCGCCACCGCGCAAGTTCCGCGAGCGGGATCGCGACATCCTCCGCCTGGCGGGCCCCTGCGCCGAGAAGACCGTCCTGGATCTCGGCACGGCGCGCGGAGAAGTCGCTTTTCTGCTCGCCCCGGGCGCGCGGGAAGTCATCGGAATCGACGCTTCGCCCAAAGCGCTGGCCATGGCGGAGGCGGGGCGCAAGCGGCGCGGTCTCTCGAACGTCCGGTTCGTCCAGGGCGACGTCGCCACGCTCGACCCCATTTCTCCGGGCACGATCGACGTCGCCGGCGCCTTCGATCTGCTCGAGCACATCGACGATGACACGGTTCGCCAGATGCTCGGCGCCCTGCGGCGGGTGCTGAAGCCGGGCGGCGTATTCGCCGCCTATACGCCCAACCGCGAGCACTACGTCGAGCGCCTCAAGGCGCACGACTTCATCCTCAAGCAGTTCCCCGAGCACATCGCCGTGCGTGGCCCCAGGGAGATCGAGCGGATTCTCGCCGAGGAGGGCTGGCGATTGACCGAGATGGCCTACTCGACCTCGCCCTTTCCGGTCGTGCGCTGGATCGAGAAGCTGCTCGCGCCCGTGCCGGGGCTCGGGCGCTGGTTCCGGTATCGCATCCTGCTGCGGGCCGCGCCCGCCGCGGGATAGACTGGCCGGCTCATGCGCGCGAGCGTCGTCATTCCCTGTCGTAACGCCGAGCGCACGGTCGCCGACGCCGTCCGGTCGGCGCTCGCGCAGACCGAGCCTCCCCTGGAAGTGCTCGTCGTCGACGACGCGTCGACGGACGGCTCGGCGGATGCCGCGCGGCGCGCCGGGGCTCGCGTGCTCGTCCACGCCACACGCCGCAACGCCGGCGGCGCGCGCAACTCCGGGATCGACGCGTCGACGGGAGAGCTGGTCGCCTTCCTCGATGCGGACGCCGTCGCCGCGCCCGACTGGCTCGCGCGGGCTCGGCGGGATTTCGAGGCCGACCCGCGGATCGCGGGCGTGGGCGGGCGGATCGTGAACGGCCGCCCGGGTCGCTACGGCGAGCTCGACTACTTCCTGAACCATTCCGAGTGGATCGCTCCCGGGAAAGCCTCGGAGAAGGACAACATCCCCACGATGGCCATCGTCTACAGGCGCGATCGCGTGGGCTCGGTGCGCTTTCCGGAGTCCAACACGGGCGAGGACACGATCTTCGCCCTGGCCGTACGCGAGCGCGGGGGAAGGCTGTGGCACGATCCGGCGATCACGGTCATCCACCGCCACGAGCGGCTGGACGCGGCTTCCTTCGTGGAAAAGCAGATCGCCTGCGGGCGCACGATTTACGAGACCCGCGCGCGGTACGACTGCCCGGGCAGGCTGTTGGTGCGCGCACCGGTGCTCCTCTTTCTTTTCCCGCATCTCTGGATCCTGCTCGGCCGGATGATCCGGGCGGGTCACGTGGCAAAGGCGGTCGCGCTCCTTCCGTGGCTCGTGGCGGGAGAGGCGGCGCGGATCCGGGGCTTCTTCGAGGCGCGCCGCGAGGATGTGGGCCGCGCCGCGGCGAAGACCGATCCCCACGAGGCGCTCCCGTGAGCTCGCGCCCGCTCTCGAGGGGCCTGGCCCTGGCGCGCGACTGGATCGCCCCTGGCGCCGCGATCGCCCAGTGGACGCATTTCGTGACCTCCGTGTGCAATGCGCGCTGCGCGCACTGCTTCTATCCGATCAATGCCGGAAAGAACGAGCTGTCGCTCGAGGAGATCGACCGCTTCGCGCAAACGCTGCCTCCGATCCGTCTCCTCCTGATCTCGGGAGGTGAGCCCTTCCTGCGGCGGGACCTGCCCGACGTCATTCGCGTCTACTTCGAGCGCTGCGGCTTCTTCTCCTCCTCGATCCCGACCAACGGGTTCTCGCCCGAGGAGGTCGCGCGGGCGACGGCGAAGATCTGCGCATACTCCCCCGACCTCGCCCTCGGCGTCACGGTCTCGATCGACGGCTTCCGCGAGTTCCACGACCGCGTGCGCGCGGTGCCGGGGCTCTACGACCGCGCGCTCGCGACCCTCGAGGCCCTGCTCGCCCTTTCGCGCGCGACGCCGAACCTCACCGTCGGCGTAACGACCGTGTTCATGCGCGACAACCAGGCAGCGCTTCCGGCCTTCTGCGACTTCATCCACGATCGCTATCGTCCGAACCACCACGCGCTCGGCTTCGTCCGGGGCGACCCGTACGACCCGGGCGTCAAGCAGGACCTGGACGTGGATCTCTACGAACGCCTCTCGCAGACGATCGACGCCCGCTATCCGCCCGAGGAAGCCCGTTCGGGCTGGAAGGGTGCGCGCACGCGGGCCCGCCGTGAGATCAACCGCCGACGTTTCGAGTACATCGCCCGCCAGGCGCGCGGAGGCGCCTTCGAGACCTTCTGCCTGGCCGGCGAACGGGAGTACGTGCTGACCGAGGAGGGAGACATCCACGGCTGCGAACTGATCGGCACGGTCCTCGGTAACGTGCGGGCGGCCGACTACGACTGGAGCCGGATCCGTGACGGCGAGGCGGCCCGCGGCTTCGTGGACGACAAGCACGCGCGCCTGTGCCGCTGCACTCACGAATGCAACGTGCGCACGATGATCCTCTTCGACCGCGCGAACGCGCTGCCCGTCCTCGGCGCGATGGCCGGTCTCGAGAGCAGGCGCCCCGCGTGAGCAAGGGGAAGGACGGGCTGAGACTGCGCTCGCTCAAGTACATGCTCGAGCTGACCTCGCGCTGCAACCTGCGCTGCGGGATGTGCCCGATGGACGTGCTGACGCGGCCCTTCGAGGACGCCCCCTGGGAGATGGTCGAGAAGGTCGCGCGCGAGATGCGCGAGCTCGGCCTGCCCATGAAGTACCTGCACGAGATGGGCGAGCCCCTGCTCTACAAGCGCCTGCCCGAGGCCATCGATCTCTTTCCCGGGGTGTGCGTCTCGACGAACGGGACGCTCTTGAACGCGCAATGGTCGAAGGACCTGCTCGCGAGCTCGCTCTCGAAGATCCGCATCTGCATCGACACCCTGAAGCCCGAGGTCTACCCGATCGTGCGCAAGGGCGGGAAGTTCGAGGCCGTCGTCGAGAACATCCGGCGTTTTCTGGACATGTCGAAGGGCAAGCCGATCGTCGTCGAGATCCAGCGCATGATCACGACCCAGACGCGCGACGAGTCGGTGAAGCAGTTCCGAGAGTTCTTTCACCTGGACCGCTACCCGCAGGCCGTCATCATCCAGAAGACCTGCGAGGGCCTCGACACCTCGGAGGTCACGGAGCTCCACCACGCCTACTACGGCTGCTTCCAGGGAACGCCCTACCAGTGGTTCGTCATCCTCTGCAACGGAGACGTGACGCACTGCTGCTACGACTACGACGGCACGCAGAAGCTCGGCAACGTGCGCGAGAGCTCGATCCGGCAGATCGCGACCTCGCCGTTTCTGGCGACGATCGAGGATGCCTTCGCGCGCCACGACTTCGGCAAGCTGCCCCGCTGCGCGGAGTGCTTCAAGAATCCCGCCGCCAGGCCTCCGTTGACCGAGCGCATCTGGCGCTACGCTCAGCTGTTTCCCTGGAAGGATCCGTTTCGGCGATTCTTGAACGCCCCCGGAGGGGAGAATTGATCGGCCGCTTTGCGGCGGATCATCCTGAGGCGCGAAGCGCCGAAGGATCCCGGACTCCACGAGCGACTCGGCGTATCGAACCCGGGATTCTTCGCGCAGCCTGCCCTGAGCGCAGCCGAAGGGCTCAGAATGACAGGCTGAACAGCACGTGCTCGCGCTCGCGAAACACGACCCGCCTTTCCGGCGCCATGCCGAGGCGCCGCGCCACAGCCTGAGAGGGGAAGTTCTCCGGGCGGATCAGGGACACGACGCGGCGTAAGCCGAGGGTCTTCCGGGCCCAGTCCCGGACGCCCGAAGCCGCTTCGATCGCGTAGCCGCGGCGCCAGAAGGGCCGGTGGACGAGGTAGCCGATCTCCAGCTCCATGACGCCCTCGACTTCCTGGCGGATGAGGCCCACCTGGCCGAGCGACGAGCCGTTCTCGCGGTCGACCACCAGCCACAGTCCGCTGCCGTCGCGCGCGTAGCGGCCGCGCTGGCGCTCGATCCAGGCGCGCGCCTCCTCGCGATCGAGGACCTTCGGATAGTGCCGCATGACCTCGGGGTCGCCGAGCATGCCCGCGACGAAGTCGAGGTCGCTCTCCTCCATCTCGCGCAGCGCCAGGCGCGCCGTCTCGAGGATATATAAGTGATTGCTTATGTTTTCGCGGCCCGGCGCCGCGGCGCCCGTCGTGCGGCCGCGGCGGCGACGACCGGCGCGGTCGCCTCGGGCGGCGCCTCCGGGACGATCTCGACGATCGGTGGCAGCTCGCCCGCCGGCTTCTCGAAGCCGCACCCGGCCTTGTCGCAGGCGAACACGTTTCCGCTCTTGCGTTCCCGCAGCAGCAGGTAGGCGTTGCCGCACTGCGGGCACTTTTCGGGAATCGGCCGAACCGAGAGTGAGAAGTCGCAGTTCGGATAGTTCACGCAGCCATAGAACGGCCGGAACCGTCCGCGGCGTTCGGCAATGATGCCGCCGTCTTTGGGGCAACGCACGCCGGTGTCCTTGATCGGCTTGGGCGGCTTGTACTTGCAGGCCGGGTAGTTCGAGCACGACACGTAGGCACCGTAACGGCCGTGCCGACGCACGAGGCCGCTGCCGCAGCGCGGGCACGGCTCTCCCGTCGGTTCGTCGGGCCGGGCCTCGGCCTTGCCGCCGGCGACCGCGACGTTTACGACGTTGCGGCACTTCGGATAGGCCGTGCAGCCGAGGAAGCTCGAGCCCGTGCGGCTCTGGCGCACCTTCATCGGCGAGCCGCATTCGTCGCACATCGTGTTCTCGATCTCCGAAACGTCGACGACGTCCTCCTCGGGATCCGGAATGTTCAGGGTGTACGTGCAGCCCGGGTAACCGCTGCAGGCCACGAAGAGGCCGTTCTTGCCCATGCGGAGCTTCAACTTCTTGCCGCACTGGGGGCATTTTTCGTCGATTGCGGGAACGACCGAGAGGGCGAGTTTCCGGGCCTGGGCGAGCGGAATGCCGGCCTTGCCCGAGACCATGCCGTCGAGCGCCCGGTTGCGATCGCGCGTGAAGGTCTTGTCGAACTCCGAGAGCGCCTTCGTCCAGGAAAGCTTTCCTTCCTCGACGTCGTCGAGAGCCTCCTCCATCCTCGCCGTGTAGGAAGTCTCGAAGAAGTCGTCGAAGTACGGGATCAAGAGCTCGATGACGGTGCGGCCGAGTGCGGTGGGGATGAACCGGCGGTCGCGGCGATGAACGTAGCGGCGCTCCTCGATCTTGCGCAGGATCTCGGCATAGGTCGACGGCCGCCCGATGCCGTTTTCCTCGAGGAACTTCACCAGGGAGGCCTCGTTGAAGCGCGGGGGCGGTTGCGTCTCTTTCTTCTCGGGCGTGACGGCGACGAGCTTGAGGGCCTCGCCCTGCGACAGCGGGGGCAGTCTCGGCATGTCCTTGTCCGTGTCGTCCTCTTCCTCCGCCGAGATCCCGTAGGCCGCGAGGTACCCCGAGAACTTGAGCGTCGAACCCGATGCCCGGTACGCCGCCCGCCCCGCCGTGATCTCCGCCGCGGTCGTGTCGTAGAGCGCCGGGGCCATCTGCGAAGCGACGAACCGCTCCCAGATGAGGCGGTAGAGCTTCGCTTCGTCGGCGGCCACGTGCCTGGCGACCTCCTCGGGCGGCAGGTCGAGGTACGTCGGCCGGATCGCCTCGTGGGCGTCCTGTGTGTCGCGGCGGCTCTTGAAGTACCGCGGCGATTCGGGCAGCGACGCGCTCCCGTACCGTGCGTCGATGTGTTCCCGCACCGCCGTCAGAGCGTCCTGCGAGACCCGCGTCGAGTCCGTGCGCATGTAGGTGATCAGCCCCACGGTCCCCCGGCCCGGGATCTCGCGCCCCTCATAAAGGCGCTGCGCGATCTGCATCGTCCGGCGCACCGCAAAGCCGAGGCGCCGCGCCGCGGCCTGCTGGAGCTGCGAGGTGATGAAAGGCGGCGCGGGATTCTTGCGCCGCTCCGAGGTCTCGACTGCGGCGACCGTCCATGCCGCGCCCGCGACGTCGTCACGAACCCGAAGAGCCGCCACTTCGTTAGGGAGGCGCGGGTCCGTGCCATCGAACTTGAGCTTTTCGCCGTCGAAGGCGGCCAGACGCGCGGTGAATGCCGGCGGCGCCTTGCCCTCCAGGGTTGCGTCGACGGACCAGTACTCCACGGGGACGAACGCCTCGATCTCCTTCTCGCGCTCGCAGATGATCCGGAGGGCCACGGTCTGCACGCGCCCCGCCGAGAGTCCTCGCCAGATCTTCTTCCAGAGGAGGTCCGAGACCTCGTAGCCGACCAGCCGGTCGATGATGCGTCGGGCCTGCTGGGCGTCGACGAGGCGCCCATCGATTTCGCCCGCCGCATCCATGGCGGCCAGCACGGCCTTCTTGGTGATCTCGTTGAAACGCACCCGCCGAAAGGCCGTTTCCTTGCCGGCGCCCGGCTTCAACGCCTCCTGTAGATGCCAGGAGATCGCCTCGCCCTCCCGGTCCGGGTCGGCGGCGAGGTACACGGCCGCGGCGGTCTTGACCGCCTTCTTCAGCTCGTTGACCGTCTTTTCCTTGCCCTGCAGGACCTCGTAGGTCGGAGCGTAGGCGTGCTCCCGATCGACCCCGAGGCCTTTGCGCGGAAGATCCCGGACGTGTCCGTACGAGGCAAGCACCTTGAAATCCTTGCCGAGGAACTTCTCGAGAGTCTTGGCCTTCGCGGGCGATTCGACGATGACGATGGATTTAGGCATCAGCTAGGGCGAGGGAAAGTCTCACAACGGGCCGGAAAGCGCAAACCCGGCCTTCCCGGGACCTTCACAACAGAGGCGTATTCCCGCGACCCTCACCTGCGCACCGCTCCGTATCGGCCGCCTTCGGCGGACAGGGCGAGGCCGGCTCCCTCGAGCTCGAAGAGACTCGCGAGAACCGACGCGGCCGGCAAGTCGAGCGACCGCGCCAGGTCCTCGGCCGAGAGGGACTCCTCGCGTCGCAGAGCCTCGAGGATCCGCCTCGCATCGGCCGAGAGGTCCGCGGCGGCCAGGGCCGGCACGGTTGGCAGGCGCGGCGGCCCGACCGCCGGAAAGAGCTCGGCGAGCACGTCTTCGGCCGTCCGGCACAGTATCGCCCCGTCGCGCAGGAGCTCGTGCGCGCCCACCGAAGTCTCGGAGAATATCGAGCCCGGCACCGCGAAGACGTCGCGCCCGAAGTCGTTGGCAAGGCGCGCCGTGATGAGCGATCCCGATCGACGAGACGCCTCGACCACGACGACGCCCGCACAGAGACCGGCGATGATCCGGTTTCTTATCGGAAAGTTCTCGGGGCGCGGTTCCACGCCCAGGGGGTACTCCGAGACGAGCAGATGCTCGGCGGCGAGCCTCTCCCTGAGCCGACGGTGCTCGCGGGGATAGTCCACGTCGACGCCACAGCCGAGGACCGCGATCGTGCCGCCGGGACCCTCGAGGGCGGCCTCGTGGGCCGCGGCGTCGACGCCCCTCGCGAAACCCGAAACCACACAGACCCCCGCGCCCGACAGTTCCCGGGAGAGCTTCCAGGCCGCGTCGCGGCCGTAGCGCGAGGCATCCCGCGAACCGACGATGCCGACCGCCGGCAGCCCGAGCCGCTCGAGGCGGCCGAGCGTGTGCAGGACGAATGGCGGATCCGCGATTTCGCGGAGGGCCGCCGGATATTGCTCGTCGAAGACCGTCACAAGCCGCGTGCCCGACCGCTCCAGCGTGTCGGCCCAGCGAGCGGCCTCGGCGTCGTCCGGCGATCGCCGCACCGCCTCGGCGAGCGCCCGCGAGCCGAGCTCGAGCGAGAGCTCCTCTTCCCCCGCAGCCAGCAGGCCCTCGAGGCCCCCCCGCGAACGCAGGGCCGGCCAGAGGCGCTGGGGCGTGAGAGCGCGACCCCTCGCCCAGGACAGGGCCGCGCGCCGGCCGAGCGATCCCGCGCTCACCGGGACAGGCAATCCTTACTGAAGAGGCGGCTTGACAATTCTCCTGCTCCCTGGGGACAGGAAACCTATAATAGCGACCCTGGCCGCGAGGCGGAGGAGGCGCTTGAAGCTCGATCGCATCATCGGTCTTTGTCTCCTTCTTGTCGCGGAGGCCTGCACGTCGTACTCCCACCCGGAAAAGGCCTCGACCCAGATCGCCTTCGGAACGAACGTTGCCAAGCAGGGCATGTGGCGCGAAGCCGCCTTTCGCTACGAGCGGGCCATAGCGACCGATCCCAACAACGCGCGCGCCCACAACAACCTCGCCGTCGCGCTCGAAGCGAACGGGGACTTTTCGCGCGCGCTCGCCGAGTACAAGAAGGCACTCGAGCTCGAGCCGAACAACGACTACATCCGCCGCAACTACACGCGTTTTGCCGAGTTCTACAGCTCGTACACGAAGACCTCGGGGAAGGCGTCCGGTGGCCCGTAACCGCAACGCGGCATCCCCGCTGCTGCGGGTCGGGGCCCTGCTCGTCGGGATCCTGCTCGCCAGCCCCGCATGGGCCGGAGTCGACCAGGTGCGGCTGAGGCTGCCGCTCAAGCCGAAGCTCCCGTTACGCGGCAACGAGCGGATCGCGCTGGCCCCCTTCATCATCGTCACGGACCCGGAAAAGCCCAAGGACAAGAGCCTCCAGAACGTGGATCCCCAGGTCGAGTTCCACCGGTTCCTGAAGAAGCAGCTCGAGAAGAAGACCAAGTTCGACGTCGTCGAGACGCCCAAGGACGTCAAGCTGCCCACGCAGAGCCTGGTCGAGCTCGGCAGGTCCCGGGAGTTCTGGGCCTCCGTCGGGTCGCAGACGCAGGCGGAGATCGTCGTCTCGGGCAGCCTCGAGTTCAAGGTCGAGGACCGATCGGGGTACAAGAGCGAGGAGTATCAGTCGCCCGTCGACGGCCGGACCTATTACCGGCAGGTCTACGTCGAGCAGACCGGCTACACGTTCGACGTCGTGTTCCTGGTGTTCGACGGGCACACCGGCGAGAAACTGCTCCAGGACGAGTTCAAGGACTTTCGCCAGGCGTCGAGCCGCAACCGTGACGAGCTGCAGGGGCTCTTCGAGAACCTCTTCTCTCTCGAGAACCAGATCCTGAACACTTTCGTCCCGCGCGACCGCGAAGCGGAGCGCTACCTCTTTACCGACTGATTGCTGTCGAGAGGCGCATGAAGAAAGTTCTGCTGATCGCCTCCCTCGCCCTGGCCGCGGCCGCCCGGACGGCGGCGCAGGCGCCCGTCCAATCGCCGTACTTCGATACGTTCGGCCAGAACCACATCATGTACGACTCCTTCAACTGGAAGATCTACCATTCCACCCACTTCGCCATCTACTTCTACGACCGCGACGAGGTGTCGCTGCAGAAGGTGGCTTCCTACGCGGAAAGCGCCTACGACGACATCTCGCGCGCTCTCAACTTCCAGATTCCGAAGCCGGTCAACATCATCTACTACTCGACGCACTCCGAGTTCGAACAGACCAACACGCTCGGCTCCTTCATCCCCGAGGGCATCGGTGCCTTCGCGCTCCCGACGCGCAACCGCATGGTCCTCCCCGTGGACCTGCCCGACGAAAAGCTCGAGAAGCTCATCGCCCACGAGCTGACTCACGTCTTTCAGTTCGAGATCTTCTTCGGAGGCAACTTCCTGCGTGCCTACACCTCCGGCGCGCCGCAGTGGCTGACGGAGGGAATGGCCTCGTACTTCGGCAACGACGAGGACGACAAAGACCTCATGGTCCTGCGCGACGCCGTCCTGAACGACCAGGTACCGGAGATCGCGGAGCGCCAGATCTACGGTTTCTTCGCCTATCGCTTCGGCCACGCCGTCTTCGACTTCATGAAGTGGGAGTGGGGCACCGACGGGGTGCGCGACTTCGTCTTCGAATACCGTGGTCAGCTCGGCCCGAACATCGACAAGGTTCTCCAGCGCACGTTCAACGTCACGGCCGAGGAGTTCGACATCCGGTTCCGCCGTTACCTGCGCCAGCGGTTTCTGAAGATCCTCGCCGAGAAGGGCGAGCCGATCGACTTCGGCGATCGCTTCCGGCTGGGCCACGACGATTCTCTCGAAGTCTCGGTCCGGGCCTTTCCCTCGGGCGATCTGGGGGCGGCGATCTCGTCGCTCGGCGAGGATGCCAACGTCGTGGTCTTTTCGACCCGCGAGCGCAAGCTCTTCAAGAACCTCACCAAGGGCTTCAAGACCGAGTACGAGTACATCGTTGCCCAGTGGCTGACGACCGGACCCATCGGCGGCGTGGACCTCGCGGTCGCGCCCGACGGCAACACGATCGCGGTGTTCGTGCGGCGCGAGCGCGGGCGGGAATTGCTCCTCTTGAACGCGCTCGACGGAAAGATCCGGGCGATGATCCCGATGCCGGGCCTCGATCAGCAGTTGAACCCGGCCTTTTCGCCCGATGGCCGCACCGTCATATTCCGGGCGATCCAGGGCGGCCGGTCCGACATCTTCACGTACAACCTGGACACCAAGGCCACCGCGGATCTGACCAACGATGATGCCTACGATTTCGCCCCCGTCTTTTCCCCCGACGGCCAGTGGGTCTACTACTCCTCCGTCCAGGGGACGAAGGCGAAGATCTTCCGCATCCGGCCCGGCGTCGCGGGCTCCCGGGAGCAGGTCACCTACGGGGACTGGAGCGACGAGGACGCGTCACTGTCTCCCGACGGCAAGCGGTTGTATTTCGCCTCCGACCGGGACGGCGGCATCTACAACATCTATTCGATCAGCCTCGAGAATGGGGAAACCGCGCAGTTCACCAATGTGGTCGGCGGATGCTTCTCGCCGGTCGTCGTGATCGGCCGCGATGGCGCCGAGCGCCTCGCGTTCTCCGCCTATTACAAGCGCAAGTTCACGCTCTACGTGACCGACGCGAAGAAGGCCTACAAGAAGCTCCCGGATCTCAACCCCGCTCCCTCACCCGCCGGACCGACGACGCTCGCGCCCTTCCAGCCGCCGATCGAAGTCGCGGTCGACCCGCAGAAGATCGATGCGAAACCGAGCCATAAACTCATCCTGGAGGACGTGCAGATCCAGGCGGGCGTGGCTTCGGACCAGACGTTCCTGTCCAACACCGTTTTCGTCTTCGGCGACAACCTCGGCGACCGCAAGGCCATCCTCTCCCTGCAGTCGGTCTCCGGAGCCATCCAGGGCGCAGCCGCCTACGTGGATCTCTCCAGGCGGATCCAGAAGGGCGTCGATTTCTACTACCAGAACTACTATTACCTCTACCAGAACCCGTCGACCGGCCAGATCCAGCAGGGCCAGAGCGCGTTTCACTTCATCGGGGGCGACGTCTTCGGCGCCTACCCGTTCAACCGTTTCTACCGGCTCGAAGGAAACGTCGGCTTCGTGTCGCGCGCCTACAACGGCATCAACGGGTATCCCGTGTGGATCAACCCGCCCGGAGGAGGAAACGGCGGCGTCATCGGAATCGACGCCAACAACACGTTCCCGATCGTCGGCACGAAGCTCGTCGGCGACACGGCCGAGTACGAGTTCTTCGGCCCGGTGTCCGGGCGCCGCCTGTCGCTCGGCCTGTCCTACGCTCCGCAGACGGGCGGAACGAAGCTTCCCGGCTCGAGCGGCCCCACGCTTTCGTTCGACATCACCGCCGATTTCCGGCACTACTTCAACCTCACGAAGCGCTCGCTCATCGCCGCGCGCATCTACGGCTTCCGGGCGACCGGCAACCTCCCCGACGTACTCGCCTTCGGCGGCCTCGACACGCTGCGCCTCCTGCCTGTCTACGGCATCTACGGAAACTACGCGGGTTTCATGAATCTGGAGCTGCGGTTCCCGCTGATCGACCTGCTGGCGACGCCGTTTCTCGGCTTCCGCGAGATCCGCGGGAAGCTCTTCGTCGACGTGGGCGGCGCGGCTCTGAAGAACCAGCCCTGGCAGTTCTGGAGCGACTACGAGTTGTGCGGCTACGGCATCGCGGTGCCGGGGTGCCACGGCTCGCAGGGCGGTTTTGCGGACTACGGCTTCGGCCTGAGCATGAACTTCCTCGGACTTCCCCTCCACTTCGACTGGGCCAAGGAGTGGAACTTCAAGACCACGGCGGGCAACTACAAGTTCATCTTCTACATCGGCCAGGACTTCTAGCAGGTCCTTTTCGATCCCGTAGAATCGAAGCCGTGCCGCTTCGCCAGTCGCTCTGGATCCGCACGCTCGGGCCGCACGGCGGCTCGGCGCCCGGCTGCCACATGACGACCTTCCTGATCGACGGAGAGACGGCGCTCGACGCGGGGGCGCTGACCGACACGCTTTCCCTCTCCGCACAGCGGCGTCTCGACCGGGTCGTGCTCACACATGCCCACCTCGACCACACCGCCTCCCTGCCCTTTCTGGCGGAAAACCTCTATGGGCGCGGCCGGCCGCTCGAGATCGCCGCGCCGCCTGCGGTCATTGCGACCCTGCGGCGCCACGTCTTCAACGACGTCGTCTGGCCCGACTTCACGCGTCTTCCGTCACCGGCAAAGCCGACTCTGCGCTACCGGCCCGTGGCCGTGGCCCGCCCCTTTCGGGCGGGAAACCTCACACTGATGGCGCTGCCCGTCACCCATCTCGGGCCCGCATACGGATACGTCGTCTCCAAACCCGGGCGCGCCGTCCTCTTTTCGGGCGACACGATGCCGACCCGGCGGATCTGGGCCCATGCCCGGCGGATCCAGAACCTGAAGGCCGTCTTCCTCGAGGTTTCCTTCTCGGACGAGCAGGCCGACGTGGCCCGTGCATCCTGCCACCTGACGCCCCGACTCCTGCCGGGCGAGCTCGCGAAATTGCCGCCCCGCGTCCCGGTGTACCTGTACCATGCCAAGCCCCCCTCGCTGCCTCGCATCCGCCGCGAGCTCGCCGCGCTCGGCATCGCGCGACTGCGCCTGCTCGATTCGCAGAGAACCCTTCGCTTCTAGGAGGCTCCCGACTCCATCCGCGCCCAGGCGAGCAGGTCGAGGGCGAGAGCGCCGGCCAGACGGCCGCGCAGCGAGTCGTTGCGCAGGAGATCCTCGCGCCTGCCTTCGAGGAGCGCTTCCCGGACCAGGTAGGTCTTCCCACCCCGCACGAGCGCGCGGTAGGACGACCGAAACCGGGATTCTCCACGTCGGCGCAGGATCTCGACCCGGTCCGCGGAGGGGCCGACCGTCACCTCTTCCTCGATCGTTGGGCCGGGGGCTCCCCCCGAGAGCGTCAGGCGGAATCCCGTCGGTGTGCTTTCTTCGGCGACGACATCCGCCACACCCTGGACGAGCCGCCGATAGCCTTCCGGGCTCGCGATCGCGGCCATGGCCTGCGCCGGGGCGCCCTCGGTCGGGAGATATGCCGTCAGCGTCGCATCCTCTCGCGGCTCGCCCTCCGGTGCCCCGAGAACGGCGAGGGCTCGCGCCAGCACGTCGGCGTCCA
Organism: uncultured Acidobacteriota bacterium; assembly: GCA_963847075.1. GTDB lineage: Bacteria > Acidobacteriota > Thermoanaerobaculia > UBA5066 > Gp7-AA6 > DAHUXD01. The sequence goes on along the minus strand of CAWJYL010000002.1, from coordinate 1,907,339 downwards.
TGCCGAAGTGCTCGGAAAGCGCCGCCGCGCGAGGTTCCGGAAGCGGCGCCGAAAGACGCGAATGCAGATCGTCGACACGGATCTCGCCGTGCGCGTACGAGAGCACCCGATTGCCGAGGTCCTTTCGCAGGGTCATCTCCCTCAAGAACCGCGCCTCCGGACGAAAGGTCTCCTGCCACAACGCGGAAAAGCGCTCCTCGGAAACCGGCGCGAGGAAGATCTCCAGCGCACGCGGCCCCTCCGGAACGCCATCCCGGTATCTCACGACGAGGCCCTGCGCCGTCGGCTCGACCTCGATCTCCCCCTGGGCCGTCGCCGAAACCGCGGCCGCGGTCGGCAGTATCGCCGGAAGCGGAAAGCCGACATCCACCAGTGACTCCCCCGCCGGCGTCTCGACGATCAGAGCGGCATGATCGTCGTCGCGCTCGACCCTGCCGAGAACGCGGCGCGTGCGAAACCCGAGCGCGGCGAGCAGTGCATCGAAGGCGGCGACGCGGGCAAAGCACGTTCCGCCGGTCCCCAGGGCGAGATGGTCCGCCCAGAAGACCTCCGGGGGCCGCGGCCAGTCGGCCGATTCTGCGATCTCGGCGTGCCGGACGATCTTCGTGGCGTTCTCGAAAGGCACCCGGGCATTGAAGCGCGCAAAGAGCGCTTCGAGAAATCCCGCTCCGGGCTCGGCCCGCGAGAGGTCGAGCGCCTCGAGGATCTCTTCGAATGGAATCACGCGGAGCGCGGGCTCGCGGATCGGCTCGAGAGGCGAGCCACCATGTCTTTCAACCGGAACCGGGCATCCGCTCCGAACCAGAAGTCGAGGAAAGGGTCGTGGTCCCGCGCCTGATCGAACCGGGCCAGGGCCGCCGCGCGGGAGCGCAGCTTGATCGCGGCATAGGCGCCCGCGGAGAGCCCGCCAAGAAATCGCGCGCGCTCGACGGCCCGGTCGAGCAGCTCCCCTGCCGGGACGATCCGGTCCACGAGCCCTATCTCGCGGGCCCGTTCGACCGTCACGTTCTCTCCGGTGGCCGCCAGACGCTCCATCTGCCTGGCCCCGACCACGTGGCGGAAAGGCTCCATCAGGCAGGCGGGAACCGAGAGGCCCAGGATCACCTCGGAAAGGCCGAACTTCCCCTTGCCTTCGGCCGCCACGCGCTCGTCGGCCACCATCGCAACGATGAGCCCGCCGGCGATCGCGTGCCCGGGCAGCGCCGCGACGAGCGGCGGCCCGAAGACGAACATCTGCCGCACCAGGTCGCAATAGGCGCCGACGAACTCCTCCATACCCCGGCGGTCGCGGTCGATCAACAGCGGCAGGTCCCATCCGGCCGAGAACATGCCCGGGATCCCGGAGGTCAACACGACGCCGCGCGCCTTTGCCCGGGCAGAAAGCGCCGCTGCGAGCTCGTCGACGAGCTCCGGCGTAAACGCGTTGGCCCCGGGACGGTTCAAGGTCAGGACCGCAATCTCCTCGCGGACCTCGACCGACAGGAAACTCACGCGCTTCTCCTCGAGGCTTCCCTGCCGCCGAACACCATGCCGTGAATCCTCCGGTCGGCCGCGAGCTCCGGGTGAAAGGTCGCGGCGATGACGTTGCGCTGCCGCACGAGCACGGCGTCGCCGCCGTATCGGGCCAGAACTTCGACACCGGGGCCCGTCCGGCAAATCCGCGGTGCCCGGATGAAGACCGCCGGCACGGGACCGCCGAGCAACGGACAGGCGACGTCCTTCACGAAGGAGTCCACCTGCCTGCCGTAGGCGTTTCGCTCGATGCCGATGTCGATCAGGCCGAGCCCTCGTTGCGGCGGATTCGAGACGTCCCGGGCGAGGACGATCGCGCCTGCACACGTGCCCAGAATCGGCCGACCCGACGCCGCGAAGGTCCGGAACGCTTCCTCCCAGGGCTCGGCCTCGAAAAATTTCCAGAGCGTCGTCGACTCGCCACCGGGGATGACGAGGCCCGCGGCCTCTGTCAGGTCTTCCGGCCGCTTCGCCTCGAACGTCGCGACACCGATCTGCGCAAGCGCTCTGCGATGCGCGTCGAAATCCCCCTGCAGCGCGAGCACCGCCACGGCCCGAGCCGCTCCGGGCTCAGAGCCGACGGCTGACCGCCGACCGCTCGCTACCATCCGCGCGTCTGGAGCTGCGCCTCTTCCGAAAGACTCGCCGCCTCGATGCCCTTCATTCCGGAGCCGAGCGATTCCTCGGCCGCGAGCAGCGCCGCGGCGTCGCGCCAGTGGGTCGTGGCCTTGACGATCGCGCGGGCGCGGTTCTCCGGGTCGTCGGACTTGAAGATGCCCGACCCGACGAAGATCGCCTCGGCGCCGAGCTGCATGCAGAGCGCGGCGTCCGCCGGAGTCGCGATGCCGCCGGCGGCGAAATTGGGAACCGGGAGCCTGCCCTTCTCCGCCACTTCGACGACGAGCTCGTACGGCGCCTGCAGATTCTTCGCCGCGGCCATCCGCTCGTCCTTCGACAGCTGCGTCAGCATCCTGATCTCGCGGTGGACCTCGCGCAGGTGCCGGACCGCGTGCACGATGTCGCCGGTGCCGGCCTCCCCTTTCGTGCGAATCATGGCGGCGCCTTCCCCGATGCGCCGCAGGGCCTCGCCGAGGTTGCGGCATCCGCACACGAACGGCACCGCGAAATCATGCTTGTAGACGTGGTTGTGCTCGTCGGCGGGCGTGAGGACCTCCGACTCGTCGATGAAGTCGACCTTGAGCGCCTCGAGTACCCGCGCCTCGGCCAGGTGCCCGATGCGGCACTTGGCCATCACCGGAATCGAAACCGCCTTCTGAATCTCGCGGATCTTCGAAACCGGCGACATCCTGGCGACTCCCCCGTCGCGCCGGATGTCCGCGGGAACACGCTCCAGCGCCATGACGGCTGCGGCTCCCGCCGCCTCGGCGATCTTCGCCTGTTCGGCGTTGACGACGTCCATGATCACGCCGCCCTTCAACATCTCCGCCAACCCGACCTTCAGCCCGAATTTCTCGTCCATATCTCCCTCTTCTCGGCAGCTCACGCCTCGAACCCCTCGTGCCTTCCCTCACACCACGGGCGCCGCGAAGACGCCCCCGGACCTCGATTGCGCTTCCCGCACGGCTTCCGCCAGCAGCTCGATTCCGGGCTCGATCGAGCGCCGCTCGACGCGAGAGACGGAGACCCGGACGTTTGGCCGATCCTCCCCGCTCGGGTCGAAATCCCTGCCGGCAGCGACCCCGACTCCGCGGGCGGCGGCTGCCTCGACCACCCGCCTGCCCGACATCCCGGCTGGAAGGTGGAGCCAGAAGAGGGGGTTCGCGCCCTCGCCGCCCCACCACGGAACCTCCGGCAGATACCGGGAAAGAGCGCCCGCCGCTGCCGCCGCGCGCAGCGTGACTTCCTCGGCGCGGCTCGTCCGCACCTTGCGGTCCGAACCCGCGCGCAGGAATGCCGCGACGGCTGCCTGCAACGGCACTGGCGTCTGGAAGTCCGTGGCCTTCTTGACGCGGGCCAGCCGCTCGATGATGGGCCGCGCAGCGGCAATCCACCCGATTCGGAATCCGGGGACCAGATCCTTGGAGAGCGTTCCGAGCCTCGCCGTTCGGTCGGGCTCGAGAACGGAAAGCGGAGTGGCGCCCGGCTCCGGCTCCTCGTAGCCGTCTTCGATGACGATCGCACCGGAGGAAATCGCCGCCTCGAGAAAGGCGACGCAGCGCTGGCGGCTCGCCGTTACACCGGTCGGGTTCTGGCGCTCGGGCATGACGTAGGCGAGCTTGACGCGGCGGCCGGAAAGCGGCCGCGGATCGGGGCCCTGGGAATCCATGGGCAACGCAAGGACCGTGACTCCCGCCAGCCGCGCCAGCGTGAGCGCTCCCGAATACGTCGGAGACTCGGTCGCGATCGCGTCTCCCGGATCCGTGAACGTCCGAAAGAGAAGATCCAGCCCCTGTTGGGCCCCGCTGACGATCAGGATCTCCTCGGGTGAGCGCGAGATGCCGCCCTCGACGAGCCGGCGCGAGATTTCGCCCCGAAGCTCCTCGAGCCCGAGCGGGGGAGCGTACCGCCAGAGATCCTTGCGCCGGCTCCAGGCGTACGAAAGGGTTCGGGTGAATTCCTCGAGCGGGAAGAATCGCTCGTCGGGGGCAAGCGTGGAGAAGTCCGCGACGAGCGGGGCAGTAGCGGCCGGGGGAGCCTCCTCCGCGAGGCCGGCGGCGCCGCGCGAGAGCATCTCCTCGACCCGAAAGGCCGCCCGCGGCCGGGCCAGCGCGCCGCGGACCACCGTGCCGCTTCCCACGCGGCCAGTCACGAGGCCATCCTCCTTGAGCCGGCGATAAGCCACCTGCACCGTACCGCGGTTGATTCCGAGCACGGAGGCGAGCTCCCGCGTCGTGGGCAGCCGAGAGTTCTCTCGAAGTTCGCCCTGGGTTATCCAGCGCTGGATTGCCCCGTATACCTGATCCGAAAGGGACAGGCCGGCGTCCCGGGCGAGAACAATTTGGGTCGGGTCCAATTGGCCTGTCACCGGTCCAATTGTATCTGAGCAAGGGTCAGAACATCAAGGGTCAACTGCTCCGCGAGACGGGCGAATGACCAATTTTGAACGATAGTATTGACATAATATATTCTTTATATTCAATGCGTTATATAGAATCAACCGTAGAATCGTGTCAGGCTCCGTGCTTTCTCAGCTCGTCCTCGAGCCCCCTCGCAAACTGGAACTCTCTCTCCGTCTCCGACAGGGCCTTGCGCCTGGAGAGCGCCAGCCTCACCTTCTCCTCGGTCGCCTCGAGCTCGCCGTAGCTGTCGGTCAGCTCCCTCACCACCGCACGACGGACCGTCTCGTCGTCGGCCTTCTGCTCGAGGTTTGCGCTGTCCTTGAGCCGCTTCAAGATCACGCGGGACAGGTACAGGATCCTGTCGGCCGAGACTTTCAGGAGGGCCTCCCGGAGCGCAGGTCCTCGGAAAACGGGTGGCGGAAGAGCTGCTCGAGCACCGAGCCTGGCAGGGCAGCCACGTCGGCGCCCATGAGCGCGGCGTCGAGGACATGAATGGGGTTTCGGGCGTCGGAGACCACGATCTGGGACTGGAATCCGTAGTTGTCGTACACCCGGATGATCTGCTCGACCAGATCCATTCCGATCGAGCCCGCGTCGTCGAGCAGCCCGATCGCCGGCGCCACGTAGCCGACGTTTGCCTTGGCGGCGATTAGCGCCTGCGCCGCCGAGAAGCATCCCGATGCGCACGTCGCGATCTGGTCCTGAGCGAGAAGCCTCGCCACGCGCATGCCTTCGGGCCTCAACGGCAGTCGGATGATCACGTCCTTGCCGAGTTTCGCGAGCTCGCGGGCCTCCTTGTACATCCCTTTCGGATCCTCGGCCCCGGTCTCTGCCAGCACCGGCCCGTCGGTCAGCGAGGCCAGCTCGCGCACCGCCTTGCGGTATTCGACGCCGGCCGCCTCGGCATTGGAGATCGAAAGCCACGCCCCGTCGAGAAGCCCGAGGTCCTTGATCCGCCGAGCCTCTTCCGCGCTGGCGCTGTCGAGAAAGAATCGCATGAGGGGCGGATTCTATATCCGGCCCCGCCCCCTCTACTCGACGTGCTCGGCCACGGCCCGCACCCACGCGAGATCGGGAATCGGGCTCTCCTGGCCCCAGAGCCGGACGAACCCCGACCCCGGAGGGCCGCCATAGCTCTTGACCCGCGCCCCTGCCAGACCGAGCTCATTCCATCCGAGCACCTGTGTCACGTCGGCCGAAGCGACGGGGAACCCGCCCAGCCACCATTCCGGCAGGCCCCGCCGTCGTCCGTCGGGCGTCGCCGCGACCCCCATCGCTTCGGGGTTCGAGCCCTCGTGGGCCACGCCGAGCAGCCGGCTCGAGCGCGAGAGGTCGAAGCCAATCGGATCGCCGGTCTTCGGATCCACCTCGACCGCGTCGGGGGGCAGCCCCAGCCAGACCATTCGACCCCCGGCACCGAGGTAGTCGCGAAAAGGGGTTCGATCCCCGCTGCGCGCCAGAGTGGCCGGCGGCAGAAAGCCCGTCGCCATCACGACGACCGAATGTGGCGCCCCGGCCACGTCCGCGAGAAATTGCGTCAGGCCGGCTTCGTCGAGAACCTCGTAGCCTTCCGAGCGAAGATAGTAGATCTTTCCGTCTCCGCCACCCACGTATGCGACCCCGGCGGAGACGACGGGCGAAGACAACCAGAAGTCCCATCCCAGGCAAACGGCGCGTCCGGTCCGGTCTCGAATCTCCAGCGAACCTTGCCCGTAGCCCGATCCAGCGCCGTGACACGCCGTTCCCGGCTCGTGGCGACGACGAGATCGCCTGACACGGCCGGCGCGCAGTGCACCGCTCCGCCCAGGTCGGCCCGCCACCGCTCGCGACCCGTCTCGACATCCAGGGCATAAAGGTTCCCATCGCCGCTTCCGATGAAAACCGTGTTCCCCGCGGCGGTCGGGGAGCCCCGGACGGGGCCATGCGTGCGAAAGGTCCACTGGACTCCCGCCAGGGCGAGGCCCGGGTCCGCTGCGTACACGCCGCTGTGCGCGGGCTCGGCCCGGAACACGCCCCTCGTACCGCTGGCGCCGGGCGAACCGCCCGCCACAACGCAGGACAGTAGCCAGCCGAGCAGAATGCTCACGCCTCGCTCTTACGGGGCGACGAAGCAGGGGGTTCTCGAGTCGTCCGCTTTAACCGGAGATTCGTCCCCGCTGGCGCAGGCTACTCCTCGGGCTCTTCTTCATCGAGAAACGGCGTGCCCGGCTTCTTGCCTCTGGCTTTCCCCGCCTCGGCAGGCCCTGGCCCCTCCGGCAGGGAGGCCTGGGGCTCCTCTTCGGCCTCGTCGGGCTCGGCGAGCTTGGCAATGCCGACCAGGCGATCCCCCTCCTCGAGCTGGATGACGCGCACGCCCTGCGCCGCGCGGCCGGTCTCGCGGATGTCTTTGACCTTGATGCGGATCAACTGCCCCCGCTCGGTGATCAGCAGCAGCTGGTCCGCGTCGGTCACCGACTTGATTCCGACGACCGCGCCATTCCTCTCGGTGACCTTGACGTTGATCACGCCCGAGCCGCCGCGCCCCTGGAAGCGGTACTCGGCCACCTCGGAGCGCTTTCCGTAACCGAGCTCCGTGACCGACAGCAGATGGGCCTTCTCGTCGACGACATCCATCTCGACGACCTCGTCGTTCTCTTTCTTCAGGCTCACGCCGATGACGCCCGTCGTGTCGCGACCCATCGGCCTCACGTCCTTCTCGGAGAAGCGGATGCCCATGCCCTGGCGCGTGCCGATGAAGATCTGATCCTCGCCCCCGGTGATCCGCACCGACAGCAGCGAATCCCCCTCTTCGATGTTGATCGCGATGATCCCGCCCGAGCGCACGTTCGCGTACGCGGACAGGGCAGTCTTCTTGACGAGACCGTTCTTCGTCGCGAAAATGAGGTAGCGATCCTCCGGGAAGTCCTTGGTTGCAGCCATGGCGACCATACGCTCGTTTGGCCCGAGATTGAGGAGATTGACGATCGCCTTGCCGCGCGTCGCGGGCCCGAGCTGGGGCAGGTCGTATACCTTGATCCAGTGCAATCGCCCCTTCGATGTGAACGCCAGAATGTACGCGTGCGTCGACGCGACAAACAGATGTTCGACCAGATCCTCTTCCTTCGTCGTCGCGCCGATGCGGCCCTTGCCGCCGCGGCGCTGCGCCCGGTAGAGCGACAGGGGAGAGCGCTTGATGTAGCCGCCGCGGGACACGGTGATGACCATGTCCTCTTCCACGATCAGGTCCTCGATGTCGATGTCCGAGGCCTCGGCCACGATCTCCGTGCGCCGCTCGTCGCCGAACTGCTTCTTGATCTGCTGGAGCTCGTCCACGATGATCTCGAGCACGAGGGCCTCCGACCCGAGGATCTCGCGGAGCCGGGCGATCAGGGCCAGGACCTCCTTGAACTCGGCGACGATCTTCTCCCGTTCGAGGCCGGTCAGGCGGTGCAGCCGCATGTCGAGGATCGCCTGGGCCTGCACTTCGTCGAGCCTCAGGACCTGCGCGCCCTTGCCCTTGCCGGCGTCGTCGCCGAGGGCCACCCCGATGAATTTCTCGAGGGCCGAGCGGGTCATCGAGACCTCGCCCGTCAGCCGCTCCTTCGCCTCCCTGGGATCCTTCGAGGAGCGGATGATCTTGATCACCAGGTCGAGATTGGCCAGAGCGAGGGCGAGGCCGCGCAGCAGGTGTGCCCGCTCCTCGGCCTTCTTGAGATCGAATTGCGTGCGCCGGATCACGACCGCCTTGCGGTGGTCGACGAACTGGCGCAGCAGTTCGTGAAGCGGCAGGACGCGCGGCTGGTTGTCGACGATCGCCAGGAAAATGATCCCGAAGGAGGACTGCATCGGGGTCAGCGCGTAGAGCTTGTTGAGAACCACCTGGGCGTTCTCACCGCGCTTCAACTCCACGACGACCCGCATGCCCTCCCGGTTGGATTCGTCGCGCAGGTCCGCGACACCGTCGATCTTCTTCTCGTTGACCAGCTCGGCGATGCGCTCGATCAACTTCGCCTTGTTGACCTGGTAGGGGATCTCCGTGACGACGATTGACTCCTTGTCGCCGCGCGCCGCCTTCTCGATCACCGCGCGGGCGCGCACCTGGACGGTTCCTCGGCCGGTCTTGTAGGCGTCTCGGATCCCCTGCGCGCCGTGGATGAAGGCGCCCGTGGGGAAGTCGGGGCCCGGCAGGCGTTTCATCAGCGTCCCGAGGGTCGCGTCGGGATGCCGGATGAGCTCGATCGTCGCGTCGATGACCTCGGAGAGGTTGTGCGGCGGGATGTTCGTCGCCATGCCGACCGCGATGCCGGTCGATCCGTTGACAAGCAGGTTCGGGAACTTCGCCGGCAGGACCATCGGCTCGACGAGGGAGCCGTCGTAGTTCGGCGTCCAGTCCACGGTCTCCTTGTCGATGTCCTCGCCGAGCAGCTCCGCCGACAGGCGGGTCAGGCGCACTTCGGTGTAGCGCATGGCCGCGGCATTGTCGCCGTCGACCGAACCGAAGTTGCCCTGTCCGTCCACGAGCGGATAGCGCAGCGAAAAGTCCTGCGCCATGCGCACGACCGAGTCATAGACCGCGCTCTCCCCGTGGGGGTGGTACTTGCCGAGCACGTCTCCGACGATGCGTGCGGACTTGCGGTACGGCTTGTTGTGCAGGTTTCCCTGCTCCCACATGCCGTACAGGCAGCGCCGATGCACGGGCTTCAGGCCGTCGCGAACGTCCGGAAGCGCCCGCCCGATGATGACGGACATGGCGTAGTCGAGGTACGACCGCCGGACCTCGTCTTCGATCGTGACGGGGACTTTTTCGTCGGGAGTCAGGAGGTTTGAACTCATAGGGTCGCTGACCGCTGACAGCTAGATATCCAGGTTCCTCACGTTCAACGCGTTCTGCTCGATGAACTCGCGCCGGGGCTCGACGGCATCTCCCATCAGGACCGAGAACACCTCGTTCGCCTCGACCGCATCTTCGACCGCAACCTGAAGGAGCCGCCGTGTCTCGGGGTTCATGGTCGTGTCCCAGAGCTGCTCGGGGTTCATCTCGCCGAGTCCCTTGTACCGGTTGATCAGCAGGCCCTTCTTGGCCGACTCGTAGATCGCGTCGACGACGCCGGGCAAGCTCTCGTGCTTCTCGGTCTCCTCGCCACGGGTGACGACGTAGGGTCCGTCCAGGAATCCGCCGATGGCCCTGGCCGTCTCCCGGATGCGCTTGAACTCGAAGGCCGCCACGAACTCGGCATCGATCCGCGCCGTTCGCGGCACGCCGTTGACCTTGCGCGCGATCTCCAGTGCCCAGCCCGAGTGCTCCTCGTCGGCGAGCACATCGGCCTTCTCGACACCGAACGCCCGCACGGACCTGGCGAGGTCCTGGACCTTCTTCTGGTCGGCGAACTCAGCCTTGCCCGTCATGCCGCGATCGAGAAGGGCGCGCAGCAGGCCTTCCGGAATGCCGCGCAGGCCGAGCCGGGCCACGTGCGTCCTGTACTCCTCCATTTTCTCGAGCAGGTTCGCGAGCTTCGTCCCCGAGACCGTCGTCCCCGACATCTCCGAGGTGAGCGAGCGGTCCTCCCCGAGCCGGCCGAGAAGGAACTTCGACATCTCCTTCTCGTCCTTCAGGTACGTCTCTTTCTTGCCCTCCGCCACCTTGTAGAGGGGCGGCTGCGCGATGTAGAGGAATCCCTTGTCGATGATCGCGGCCATGTGGCGGAAGAAGAAGGTCAGCAAGAGCGTCCGGATGTGCGATCCGTCCACGTCGGCGTCGGTCATGATCACGATCTTGTGGTACCGGATCTTCTCGGCGTCGAAGTCCGTGGAGATCCCCGCCCCCAGGGCCGTGATCAGGGTCCGGATCTCGGCGGAGGCGAGCATCTTGTCCAGCCTCGCCTTCTCGACGTTCAGGATCTTGCCGCGCAGCGGCAGGATGGCCTGGGATCGCCTGTCGCGGCCCATCTTGGCGCTGCCGCCGGCCGAGTCGCCCTCGACGATGAAGATCTCGGAGAACGCGGGATCCTTCTCCTGGCAGTCGGCGAGCTTTCCGGGCAGCGCGCCGGAGTCGAGAGCGCCCTTTCGCCGGACGAGCTCACGCGCCTTGCGCGCCGCCTCGCGCGCGCGCGCGGATTCGACGATTTTTTCGACGATCTTCTTGCCGACGCGCGGGTTCTCCTCCAGGAAGGAACCGAGCTTGTCGTAGACGACCTGCTGTACCCACGTCTTGACCTCGGAGGAGACGAGCTTGTCCTTGGTCTGCGAGGAGAACTTGGGGTCTCGCACCTTGACCGAGATGACGGCGGTCAGGCCCTCTCGGCAGTCGTCGCCGGAGAGGCTGGTCTCCTTGAGCGCCTTGGTGGCGCCATTCTGCTCGGCGTACTTCTGGACCGCGCGCGTCAGCGCGGTCTTGAAGCCCTCGACGTGGGTCCCCCCGTCGCGGTTGTTGATCGTGTTCGTGAAGGAGAAGAGCGTCTCGGCGTAACCCTCGTTCCACTGCAGCGCCACCTCGACCCGCTCCTTGTCGGCGTCGCGCCGGGCGTCCCCGGTCCCGTTCCTGACGTCCTGGAAGAAGATCACCTTCTCGTGGATCGGCTGTTTCGCCTTGTTCAGGTGCTCGACGAACGAGCGGATGCCGCCCTCGTAGGCGAAGTCGTGCTTCTTGTCGGTGCGTTCGTCGTGAATCGAGATCTTGACGCCGGGATTGAGGAACGAGAGCTCGCGCAGCCGCTGCGAGAGGCTGTCGAAGTGAAACTCCAGCACGGAGAAGATCTCCGGGTCCGGCCAGAACGTGACCTTCGTGCCCGTCTTCTTCGAGGTCCCGACGGCCTTGATCGGCGCCACGGGGCGGCCCCTCTCGTAGGCCTGCTGCCAGACCTTGCCCTCGCGCAGCACCTCGACCTCGAGGCGCCGGGAGAGTGCGTTGACGACCGAGACTCCCACGCCGTGCAGACCCCCCGAGACCTTGTAGGAGTTGTCGTCGAACTTTCCGCCCGAGTGCAGGTCCGTCATGATGATCTCGAGCGTCTCGCGCTTGTGCTCCTTGTGCATCCCGACCGGGATGCCGCGCCCGTTGTCTTCGACGGTGACCGAATTGTCCGCGTGGATCGTGACCCCGCAATAGTCGGCATGGCCGACCTGCGCCTCGTCGATCGCGTTGTCGACCAGCTCGAAGACCATGTGGTGCAGCCCCGAGAGGTCGTCCGTGTCCCCGATGTACATGCCGGGGCGCTTGCGAACGGCCTCCAGGCCCTTGAGCAGCTTGATCGAGTCGGTGGTGTAGGCGGTGCTCATCGAGCTCCCTGGATCGCGGCGACCGCACGCAGCGGGCGCGGCGCGGCCATACGTCCTCCCCGCACCTCGACCACGGCGGCCACGCGGCCGGACCAGCGCGCCGAAGGGGCGGTCGACGTCAACAGGACCGCCGCCTCGCCGGGGAGCGCCTCGAAAAAGTCCTCCGACCATGCCTCCGAGAGGCCGGCGTCGAAGTCGTCGGCGCCGAACAGCGGCAGCTCGCCCGTCGCCCTGGCCATGGACCGCCACTCGGCCAGCCGCGCCAGGGCGACCGTACGCGCGATCTCTCCGGACGAGGCCTCGGCCGCGAGTCGCCGGCCGCGGCGAGTCCAGTGCAGCTCGTCGCGGTGGGGCCCGGCCAGAGAATGGCCCCGCCGCCGCTCGAGGGAGGCGAGCCTGTGGCAGGTTCTTCGCATCTCTTCGGCAGACTCGCCGCCGCCCGCGTACGCCACCCCGATTCCGGCGTAGTCGCCCCCGGCCTCGCCGGCCAAGGCCCGGAATTCCGCCTCCCACGCCGCGAGCGCTTCGCCGCGGTGCCGGCGCACGGCGGATCCCGCAAGGCAAAGCTCTTGGGTCCAGGCCTCGAGCTCGGCCGCGCCGCCTTCGGCCCGGCCCATCTTTGCGCGAACGAGAAGCGCGTTGCGCTCCCGCAGCGCCGCTCCATAGCGGGCCAGATCATCGCCGGCCGCGGGCTTCAGTCCAAGCACGAGCCGATCGAGAAAGCGGCGCCGCACGGCCGGAGGCCCCGTGATCAACTCCCGGTGCTCGGGCGCGAGGAACACGGCCGGCGCACGCTCGGAGATCTCCCGAAAGCCGGCGTTCTTACCGCCGAGTGTGAACTGACGCCCCTCGACCCGCGACCAGCTCGCGGTAATCCGATTCTCTCCGCGCCTGTTGCGCGAGACTCCGGTGAGCGAGAAGCCCTCTCCGTCCAACGCCATGTCGGCCGCGCCCGCCCCGCGGAACGACCGCTGGGCGCACAGCACGGCAACGGCCTCGAGCAGGTTTGTCTTGCCCTGCGCGTTCTCTCCCGTGACGAGCGTGACGCCGGCGCCGAAGGAGACGGGGTCGGGGGAGAGATTACGGAAGCCCTGGCTAGAAAACTCGAAGAGCTGCAAGCGTTTCCTTACGTGGATCAGAGGCGCATCGGCATGACGACGTACATGTACCGTGAGGCGCCTTCGATGCCACCCTCCGGCTGACACAGGCATTGCGTGTTCTCGTCCTTGAGCTCGAGCCGGACCGTGGCCGACTCGGCTTCCTCAAAAAAGTCGAGGAGATACTGGGCGTTCAGGCCAATCGAAAGCGGCTCGCCCTCGAAGGTCACATCGAGTGTCTCGGTTCCCTCGCCGAGCTCCTGGCTCGCGGAGGCCACCGTCAGCAGGCCCTTCTCGAACGAGAGCTTCACGCCGCGCGAGCGTTCCGACGAGAAGAGCGATACTCTGCGGATTGCCGCCTGACAGGCAGCCGTGGGTGCGGTCGCCACGCGATCGTTGGACTTCGAGAGGATCTTTTCGTAATCCGGGAAGTTGACGTCCAAGAGACGCGCGATCAATTGACGGCTCCCGACCGTGAAGAGCAGGTGGTTGTCCGAGTGCCGGATCTCGACACGGGCATCGGCGCCGCCGTCGATCTTCAGAATCTCGGCCAGCGCCTTCTTCGGGATGAGCACGTTCGGTAAGGCCGCCTTGACGTCCTCTTTCGGAAAATTGACGAGCGCCAGCCGATGCCCGTCGGTCGCCACGAGCTCGAACTCTTTACCCTTATCCTTGAGCAGCGCGCCCATGAGCTGGAACCGCGTCTCTTCCGCAGAAACAGCATATAAAACCTTACGTGTCAGTCGTTTCCATAGATCGAGCGGAAACGTGACACCCTTCTTTGCCTCGACCTTTGGGACCGTCGGAAAGTCCTCCGCAGGCTGGGCCACAAGGCGAAAGCTCGACCTCTCACAGGTGACCCCGAGGTAATGATTTTCCATCAACTTCAGGGTTACATCCGCCTCGGGGAGGTTGCGGATGAGGTCGAAAAGCTTCCGAGCCGGGACCGTCACACTGCCCGGCCTCCGCACCGTCGCCTCCGCCCGCGAGAGCAGGGTCAGGTCGAGATCTGTCGACGTAAATGCCAGGTGTCCATCGGCGGCCTTCAGCAGGATGTTGGAAAGGATCGGAATCGTGTTTTTTCTCTCGACGACTCCCTGCATAAGCGTGAGCTCATTCAAGAAGTCCCCTCGCTTTACCGTCAATTCCATGGGGATTCAGCCCTTTCGAACAGAAAAAAAGTCTATCACATTTAGTCGTAATCGTAGGGGCGATCAAGACTGGAGCATAGCTAAAAAAACTCAATAAATACGGGGTTGAAATTGATGTTGCCTGCTGTGGATCGATGGCGTAACTTTCCGCAGCTCACGTGTGGAATTACGCGGTTCGTGCGATGCGGAAAAGCGGCCGGTGGAAAATTCGGGTGACGAGGCGTTGCTCTAGCGATACGGTTGCAGAAAGCCATCCATGGTTCTGCGGAAATCCGCGTCGTCGTCGATCATGCGCTGGATCTTCTCGACCGAGTGCATGACCGTCGAGTGGTGCTTGTCGTTGAAGAGGCGGCCGATCTCGGGATAGGAAAGTTCGGTGAGTTTCCGGCAAAGAAACATGGCGACCTGGCGGGGAAAGGCCACAGGCTTGGCATTGGATTTTGCCTTCATGTCGGAGACCCGCAGCCCGTAGTGAGATGCCACGGCCTTCAGAATCTCGGCCGGAACGGCCCGATGCTCCTCGGTGCCGACGATGTCTTTGAGTGTTTCACGCGCAAGCTCCACAGAGAGGGGTTTTCCGGTCAGCGAAGAGAAGGCAATGACCCGGTTCAGGCGCCCCTCGAGCTCCCGAACATTAGACTTGACGGTTCCCGCGATGAACATCGCGACGTCATTCGGGACATCGGCCTTCTCGGCAGCGGCCTTCTTGCGGATGATGGCGATCTTCATCTCGAGATCGGGCGGCTGGATGTCCGCGATCAACCCCCACTCGAAGCGAGACCGCAAGCGCTCCTCGAGCGTCGGGATCTCCTTCGGGAGGGCATCGGACGAGACGACGATCTGCTTTTGGGCGCCATGGAGCGCGTTGAAGGTATGGAAGAACTCCTCCTGGGTGGAGTCCTTGCCGGCGATGAACTGAACGTCATCCATCAGAAGCACATCAAGCTCTCGGTAGCGGCTCTTGAACTCGTGCATGCGCTCGAATCGCAGGGCGTTGATAAGGTCATTCAGGAACCGTTCGGCCGAGAGGTACAGGACTCGCATGTGGGGCGAGCGGCGCAGGATCTCCTGAGCGATCGCGTGCATCAGGTGTGTTTTTCCGAGGCCGACACCCCCGTACAGAAAGAGCGGGTTGTACGAGCGCGAGGGCGATTCGGCGACGGCGCGCGCTGCGGCATGGGCAAACTGGTTGGAAGTTCCGACGACGAAAGTCTCGAACGTGAACCGGGGATTGCCGGTCAGACCCGGCGGCAGTGCGGTCGCGCCGGCTGCCGGGGGCGCTGGCGCGGCCGGAGCATCGGGCCCCGATGGATCGAAGAGGATCTCGAGGCCCGGGAAGCCCAGAATGGCTGCCTCCTGCGCGAGTAGTTCGCCGTGGCGCGATTCGATCCAGTCCGCGAAAACGCGCGAGGGCACGGAGACCGTCAGCACGGGCGTGCCGGAGGTGGAGTCCATCTGCGTCTGGCGCGTCGGCCCGAACCAGGTCCGCAGCTCTTTAGGGTCGAGCTTTCCCTCGAGCCGCTTGAGGATAGAGCCCCAGATTTCGGTCATTTCACCCGCCCGAATTTCCACAAGATTTCCACAGCTGTGGAAGCCTCTCGGCTAGGTCGGGAGCGGGAGTATATGCCTTTGATCCGGGATACGCGATTCGGGATTCGCGCCCCGGCTGGCCCTTCGCATCCTGTCTCCAGGTAATACGTTTCCCGCATCTTCCTTGACTTCTGATCGACCCGCACCTAGGATTCCCCCTCTTTTTATGAAGCGCACCTACCAGCCCAACAACCGGCGTCGTAAGCGCACCCACGGCTTTCTCGTCCGCATGCGGACTCGGTCCGGGCGCGGCGTGATCTCGGCCCGACGCCGCAAGGGGCGCAAAAGACTCTCGGTTTGAACTTTGGGCCCGGCCGTCTCCGAGACCTTCTCCCGGGACGACCGCCTCCGTAAACGCAGGGAATTCGAAGAGTGTTACTCCTCCGGGGTGCGCGTCTCCGGGCGGCACATCCAGGTATTTCTTCTCGAGGCCCTCGACGCGGGCGCGAGGATCCGACTCGGTATATCGGTGCCCCGCCGCGTCGGCAGCGCCGTGATGCGCAATCGCGTGCGGCGCAGGTTGCGCGAGGTCTTCCGACGGACCCGGGAGGTCTTCGGAGGCGCGGCGGTATGGGTTGTGGTGAACGCGCGGCCTTCGTCCGCGAGCGTCTCGTTCTCGGAGCTGTCCTCGGACTACGCCACCGCCGTGACGCGCGCTCTCTCGCGGCTTGCGCGGCGATGACGCGGGGTACCCGAATTTCCGTCTCCCTGCTCGACGCGTACAAGCGATTCCTGTCCCCTCTGCTGCCGCGCGCCTGCCGGTTCGAACCGACGTGCTCGGTCTATGCGCGCGAGGCGATTTCCCGACATGGGGTCTGGAAGGGGACCCTGCTCGCGGGTCGGCGCCTGCTGCGTTGCCACCCCTTTCACCGGGGCGGGTTCGATCCGGTGCCCTGAGGACCACTGCACTCCATGGAAAAACGACTCCTGCTCGCCGCCGCCCTGTCCCTGGCCGTCCTGCTGGCCTGGGAGTGGATGGTTCCCAAGCCCGCGCGAACGGTGGCGCACGCGGCGCCGCCACTGCCGACGCCAGCTGCAGCCCCGGCGGCCGAGCCTGCGGGATCTCCGGCCGCCTTGCCGGAGTCGGCGGTTGCGGCCGCGGCCCCCCTCGCACCGGAAAGTGCCGCGGCGGAAACCACAACGACCATGTCGAATGCCGTCTTCGCGGCCACCTTCTCCAATCGGGGCGCGGTCCTCACGTCGTTCGTGCTGACCGGACATGTCGACGAACAGAAGCACCCGCTCGAGCTCCTGCGCAGGCTGCCGGCCGATTTTCCGAGGCCCCTCGGCCTCGATTTCGGCGCCGACGCCGCGGCCACCAAGAAGATCTCGAACGCGCTCTTCGTGGTCGAGCGCGAGTCGGATCGGCTCGTGCGCTTCCGCTACGCGGACGCCGCGATCGCCGTGGTGAAGGAAATCCACGTGGGTGCGGGCTATCTCTTCGATGTCAAGGTTTCCGTGACCGGCCCTCCTTACAACCTGCTCGTCGGCCCCGGTCTGCGCAACCCTACGGAGGCCGAGCGCGGCTCGCGCTACGTCATGGCGACCACGGCCGTCGCGGCGACCGTCGATGGCATGAAAGTCCTGTCGGCCGAAAAGGCTGCGGGCAAGGATGCCTGGTCCATCCCGGCCCGGGGTTTCGCCGGGCTCGAGGACAACTACTTTCTCGAGTTGCTCGTGCCCCGCACGGCGGCGGCGGCGCGGGTCTTTTCGTTCTCGCTCGCCCGCCCCGAGGGCAAGCCCTCGATCGAGATCGCAACGGGCGTGGGGGGCCAGGGCACGCTCGACTGTTCCGCCTTTTTCGGGCCCAAGGACGTCTCGATCCTCGAGAGCTATGGCCTGGGCTTCGAGCGCACGGTCGATTTCGGCTGGTATGGCATCGTGGCCCGGCCGCTGCTCTTTCTTCTCCAGAAGACCCACGCCTACGTCGGCAACTGGGGCATCGCCATCCTCGTCGTGACCTTTCTGATCCGGCTGCTGCTCTTTCCCCTGACGGCCAAGAGCTACGTTTCGATGAAGAAGATGCAGAAGCTCGCGCCGAAGATGACCGCGATTCGCGACAAGTACAAGAAGGCCAAGTCCGACGCCGCACAGCGGCAAAAGATGAACACGGAGCTCATGGCGCTCTACCAGGCGGAAGGGTACAATCCGATGAGCGGGTGCCTGCCCATCCTGCTGCAGCTTCCGATCCTGGTCGCCTTCTACAACGTCCTTTCGCGCTCGATCGAGCTGCGCCACGCGCCGTTTTTCCTGTGGATCCACGATCTTTCGGCTATCGACTCGACCTACGTGCTCGTCGTCCTGATGATCGTCTCGATGTACGTGCAGCAGGCGATGACGCCGTCGACGATGGACCCGGCGCAGAAGAAGGTGTTCATGTTCATGCCGGTGCTCTGGGGCTTCTTCCTGAAGGACATGCCCTCGGGCCTGGTGCTCTACTGGCTGTTCTCGAACGTGCTGACGATCGTGCAACAGCTCGTGATGAATCGGATCGTCAAGGAGGACGACGCGGCGCCGCCGGGGAAGAGCGCGAAAGCGCTCAAGCAGGCGCGCGCCTAGTCGGGCAAAAAACTATGCGATACGAAGGCAAGACGGTCGAGGAAGCCCTCGAGGCAGCGGCAAAGGCGCTCGGCAAGCCGGCCGACGGCATCCGACACACGGTCATCCGCGACGAGAAGTCGTTCTGGGGCGGTCGCGTCGTCGAGATCGAGGTCGAGGGGGCAGTCGCGACGCACGCGCCGAGGGTCGAGCCGGAGGCTTCGTCCGAGCTGCCGGCGCCGGCGCTACGCGAAGCGGCCCCGCCCGGCGCGACCGACGCGGAAGCGGTCGGTATTGCGGAAGCGACCCTGACCGAGCTGCTCTCGGCTGCCGGACTCCTCGTCGAGACCAGGCGTCGCGAGGCCGCGGGGGAAGACGAGATGCTCTTCGAGCTCTTCGGCGACGACGTCGAGCCGCTGCTCGCCAACAAGGGCGAGGGCCTGACCGGCCTCGAGGTCCTTGTGGGCCGGATCGCGTCCAAGCGCGTCGGCCGGCCCGTGCACGCGAGACTGGATGCCGAGGGCTTCCGCGCACATCGCAAGGAGGCCCTCGAGGAACTGGCCCAGCAGTCGGCGCAAGAGGTGCGCCGTACGCGGCGGCCTCAGCTGTTGCCCCCGCTGGCGCCCTGGGAGCGCCGGCTCGTTCATCTGGCCCTCGCCGAGGACGTGGAAGTCGAGACCGAGAGCGAAGGAGACGGCTTCCTCAAGCGGGTCGAGGTCCGGCTCAGGGCTCGCTGAGGATTGGGCTGCGAGCGTCGGGTCTCGGCGTGGCCGACCCCGGGGGCGCGTGGCAGGTAGACGTCGAAAATGCGGCGGTCGGATTCCGTTCTCGACACGATCGTGGCCCTTGCGACACCGGCCGGGCGCTCGGCGCTTGCCCTGGTGCGGCTCTCCGGCGGGAGCGCGCGGCAAATTCTGGGCAAGCTCGCCCCGAAGGGGACAGAGATGGAGCCGCGGTGCCCGCGCCTGCTCCGGCTCTGCGACGAGACCGGGGAGGTCGTCGACGCGGCGATCGTGACGGTCTTCGCGGGTCCGGCGTCCCCGACCGGCGAGGACGTCGTCGAGTTCTCGATGCATGGAAGTCCCGTTGCGGTCGAGCGCCTGCTCCGGGCCGCGACGGTAGCCGGAGCGCGTCCGGCGAGGCCGGGCGAGTTCACCGAGCGGGCCTTTCGGGCGGGCAAGATCGATCTCGTCGAGGCCGAGGCCGTGCGGGAGCTCATCGAAGCGAGGACTCCGGCGGCGGCGCGGGCCTCGGCCCGGCGCCTGGCAGGCAAGCTCTCGCGGCGCCTCGACCGGATTCGGGAGGACCTCCTGGCCGCCGCGGCCGGCCTGGCTGCGACGATCGACTTCGCCGAGGACGTCGGCGAGGGCATCGCTCCGGAGGTGCCAAGACGGCTCCATAGAGCATGGGCCTCGCTGGATCGGCTCGCGGCGAACGCTGACAGAGGGCGGCTGCTCGCGCATGGATGCCGTGTCGCGATCCTGGGACGTCCCAACGCGGGCAAGTCCACGCTCTTCAACGCCGTCGTCGGCGCGGCGCGCGCGATCGTCACCGAGGTCCCGGGAACGACGCGAGACGCGATCGAAAGCCTGGTCGACATCGGAGGCATCCCGGCGACCCTGGTGGATACGGCTGGCCTGCGCGATACCGACGACCTCGTCGAAAAAATCGGCGTGGCGCGCGCGCGCGCGGAGGCCGAGCGGGCGGATGTCATCGTCTACGTCTTCGATGCGTCGGAGGGTTTTCGGGAGGAGGACGCGCAGGCGCTCGCCCGGCTCGACGGGCGGCCACGGGTTCTCGTGGCGAACAAGGCGGACCGCTTGCCGGCCCAGGCGCTGACGGAGCCCGCGGAGGCGAAGGGGCTCTGCTCCCTGGCGCCCGGTGCGGGTCAGGCCGTGCGAGACCTCATCGCGGACTCCATCTCCGGCGGGATCCGGACGGATGAGACGTCCGAGATGCTCGGATCGCTGCGCCAGCGCGATCTCGTCCTGCGGGCGCGAGCCGCCGTGACCGGTGCGCTCGAAGCGCTCGGGGCCGGCCATTCGCCGGAATATGCGGTGACCCATTGTCACGCGGCGCTCGACGCCATCGCGGACCTCGTCGGGGAGACGACCTCGGAGGATGTCCTCGATCGCCTCTTTGCCACGTTCTGTATCGGCAAATAATGCATAAGCGCTGACTAATATGTCGTCTTCAAATCCGAAATCCGAAATCCGAAACCCGGATTCCGGCTCGACGCACTTCGACGTCCTCGTCATCGGCGGCGGCCACGCAGGCGTCGAGGCGGCGCGAGCGGCGGCGCGCATGGGCCGGAGGACCGCCCTCTTGACCGGTTCGGTGTCCGCCATCGGGCGTATGTCGTGCAATCCCGCCATCGGCGGGCTCGCCAAGGGTCAGCTCGTCCGAGAGATCGACGCTCTGGGGGGCGCGATGGGGGAGCTCGCCGATGCCGCCGGCATCCAGTTCCGCATTCTCAACCGGTCACGCGGGCCGGCGGTCTGGGGGCCGCGGGCGCAGTGCGATCGAGCGCGATACGCCCGGGAGGCCGGCCGGGCGCTGGCCGGTACTGCGAACCTGACGATTCTCGAGGGAATGGCCGAGGACCTGGTCGAGCAGGGCGGGCGCGTCGCAGGCGCGCTGACGGCCACGGGACGGCGTGTCTACGCTGGCGCCGTCGTGGTCACGGCCGGGACGTTCTTGAACGGCCTCATGCACACCGGCGAGCGAAAGACAGAGGGTGGGCGCGTGGGCGAAGCCGCGGCCCGGGGTCTCTCGGCGGCCCTGCGCAGGCTCGGGTTGAGGCTCGGGCGCTTCAAGACGGGAACGCCTCCCCGTGTCCACCGGGATACGGTGGACTACGGGGCGTGTGTCGCTCAGGAAGGGGACCGACCGCCCGTGCCGTTCTCCTTCCGCACAAAGCGGCTTCCGGAGCGCCAGGCGTTGTGCTGGTTGACGGCGACCAACCCCCGGGTGCATGCGCTCATCCGCGAGAACCTTCACAGAAGTCCCATGTACTCCGGGCAGATCCACGGCGTCGGCCCGCGCTATTGCCCGTCCGTCGAGGACAAGGTCGTTCGTTTCTCCGACAAGCAACGCCACACGATCTTTCTCGAGCCGGATGGTTGGGATTGCGAGGAGATCTACATCAATGGCCTTTCGACCTCCCTGCCCGAAGACGTGCAGCGCGCGATTCTCGCCGAGATCCCGGGGCTGACGAACGCGCACATGATCCGTCCAGGCTACGCGGTCGAATACGACTTCGTCTTTCCCGAGCAGCTCCGGCTTTCGCTCGAAACCCTCGATGTGCCCCGCCTCTTTCTGGCCGGGCAGATCAACGGCACGTCGGGATACGAGGAAGCCGCCGCGCAAGGTCTTTGCGCCGGGATCAATGCAGCGCTCGCCGTTTCCGGCGAAGAGCCGTTCGTGCTCGACCGTTGCGAGGCCTACACCGGCGTCATGATCGACGACCTGACCAAGAAGGGGCTCGAAGAGCCCTATCGCCTGTTCAGCTCCCGCGCCGAATACCGCCTGCTCCTTGGCGTCGACACTGTGCTGCCCCGCCTCCTGCCGCACGGACGCCGGCTTGGCCTCATCACGGAGGGGGAGTATTGCGCTGCCATGGCGGTTGAAGAGCGCCTTCAGGCAGCCGAGCGCAGTCTGCGCGAGTCGGCGATCAATCCGAATGCGGCCACTCGAGCACTCTTACGCGAAAGGCTCGGGATCGAGCTGGAGTCGCCAACGACAGCCTTTAAACTATTGCAAAGAACTGACTTATCGTTAGACATGCTCGAGCCACTTTTGTCTTCGATGTTCGAGGACCTCTGTCGCGAGGAAAAGAGCATCCTCGAAAACCGAGTGCGCTACGACGGCTACATCCGTCGCGAGAGAGAGAAACTCGAACAGCTCAAGCCCTTCGAGTCGAGGGAGATCCCGCCGGATTTTTCGTTTGCGGGGATCCCTGGCCTTTCGAACGAAGTCGTTGAGAAGTGCTCTCGGCGCAGGCCCAGGACTCTGGGCGAGGCCGGCCGGATCCCGGGCGTTACGCCGGTGGCGGTCGCGATAATCTCGGCGCATGTCGTCCGCAGAGACGCCTCCGCTCGAGCCTGAAGCATTCGACGAAATCCTTCACCGGCGGGCCATCCTTTTCGGGTTCTCCGCGACGGCGGCCAGCTTCTCGAATCTCGCGCGGTATCTGGGCGAGCTGGATCGCTGGCGTCGCCGGGTCAATCTGACCGGAAACCTCTCGGCCGAGGAGCTCGCCGATCACGCTCTAGAGTCGGCGGTCGGCCAGGGCCTAATTGCTCATGGAACACGGCTTATAGACATTGGGTCGGGCGCCGGGCTTCCGGGTGTGCCCATTTCGCTCGTCAGGCCGGACCTGCTCGTTACGCTTCTCGAGCCGAGAGCCAGGCGAGCTGCGTTCCTGCGGCATGTCGTTCGGCAAATCGGTCTGTCCAACGCCACGGTTCTCGAGGCCCGGATCGCAGACGTCGGCGGGCAGACCTTCCAGGCCGCGACAACACGAGCGGTGGGAAATCTCTCGGTGCTGATCGGTTCGGGGGCTTTTTTGGGCTCGGGCGGAGCCCTGTTGGCCTGGACCACGGAGCCCGAAAGGGCTGCCCGAGATCTGCCGCACTTCGCCATGGAGAGAGTGGTTGCAATTCCCGGCTCGGCCCGACGGGTAATCGCCCTCATGAGGAAACGTTCATGAGTCTCGAGCCTTGAGCCCGCGTCAAGACCCACGCACCACTCGCCAATCAAAAGTCGCAACTGCCCATGTTCCACGTGGAACATCGCATTTCCGTTCCATGCTTGCCGTGTCCCGGCCATAATGCCTTCCCGTGGCCCGCATCATCGCAATAGCCAATCAGAAGGGTGGCGTCGGCAAGACGACGACGGCCATCAATCTGGCGGCCGCGATGGCGGCATACGACCAGAAGGTGCTGCTCATCGACCTGGACCCACAGGCCAATGCGACGTCGGGCCTCGGGTTCTCGAAGCGTGAAGAATCGGGGACTGTGTATACGGCGCTGCTCTCGGGAGATGCCGGCCCAGCGGTTCGGGAGACGGCGTTCCCGAACCTCTGGATTCTCCCCTCGGGGCGCGACCTCGTTGGGGCAGAGATAGAGCTCGTCGGGCACGCGGAGCGGGAGACACGGCTTCGTTTTGCTCTCGGAGGGGTTCGGGGGAGCTACGACTACGTATTCATCGATTGCCCGCCCGCGCTCTCGCTCTTGACTGTCAACGCGCTTACCGCCGCCGATTCGGTGCTCGTTCCGATTCAGACGGAGTATTTTGCCCTCGAGGGTCTGACGGAGCTTCTGGAGACTATCGAACGTGTTCGGGACTCGTTCAACCCTCTCCTTTCGATGGAGGGGATCGTATTGACCATGTTCGACGAGCGAACCAATCTCGCCAGGCAGGTCGTCGACGACATCCGACAGCACTTCGGCGAGCGTGTCTTCGAAGCCGTGATCCCCCGCAACGTGCGGCTGGGCGAGGCGCCCTCCTTCGGGAAGCCCGTTCTCGCCCATGACATCAAGTCGCGGGGTGCCGAGGCGTATCTCTCCCTTGGTCGCGAATTCCTGAAGAGACGGAGGGCCAAATGAGCACGCGAAGACCGGCGCTTGGACGAGGCCTTTCGGCGCTGTTGCCGGGGAAGGACGATGTTCCACGTGGAACGTTTCCGCGGGAGGTCGAGATCGAGCGGCTGACGCCTTCCCGGTTCCAGCCCCGGCGGGACTTTTCCGAGTCGGCTCTTGCGGAGCTCGCCCGCTCGATCAAGGAGCAGGGGATCGTTCAACCGATCGTCGTGGTCTCCCGCGGGGAGAAGTTCGAAATCGTCGCCGGCGAACGGCGCTGGCGAGCGGCGGCGCTGGCAGGGCTCGAGCGTGTGCCGATAACGGTACGCGAGAAGAGTTCGGACCGAGATCTCTTGGAGGCCGGACTGGTCGAGAACCTGCAGCGCGAGGACCTGAATGTTCTGGAGGCGGCAGAGGCCTACTCCAGGCTGCGGGATGAGTTTCAGCTGACGCAGGAGAAGATCGCGGAGCGGGTCGGCAAAGAGCGAGCCACTGTGGCTAATACATTGAGAATATTGAAGTTACCTGTTACTGTCAAAGAGAAGGTTCGGGCTGGTGCGCTCTCGGCCGGGCACGCCAGGGCTTTGGTTGCCCTCGCATCTGCTGATGATCAGGAGCGCCTTGCCGAGGAGATCGTTCGGCGCGCGCTGTCCGTGCGCCAGACCGAAAAGCGGGTGGCTCGGCTGGCGGCGGGCGATCGGGTCACGAAAGAACGGCGCCGCGACCCTTTCACGCGCGACGCGGAGGAGAAGCTTTCTCGGCGGTTGCAGACGAGGGTCCGTATCGTGCGCAGGAGGCGGGGTGGGAGAATCGAGATCGGCTTCGGCTCGGAAGAAGAGCTTATCGGTTTGTACGAGAAGCTGGCGGGAAAGCCCTGACGCAGAATGCCCGCCGGGGCCGCTCGTTTGAGAGAGGAAAGACTCATGAAGCCACGGGGCGAGGGCGCGACGTTGAACGGATTCCTGGACCGGGGAAGCCACCTCAAGGGAGAGCTGACCTTCGAGGAGACCTTTCGCATCGACGGCAAATTCGAAGGCAAGATTCCTTCCGGCAGCGAGCTGATCCTCGGGGATTCGGCCGAGGTGGATGCGGTGATCCATGTGGAGCGGCTCTCCATCAACGGCTCGCTCAAGGGCATCGTAAACGCCAGCGAGAGAATCGAGATTCACCCGCGGGCGCGCGTGACGGCCGAGCTGCACACACCTGCCCTGCTGATCGAAGAAGGCGCCTTCTTTCAGGGTTCCTGCGACATGGCGCCGGAGTCTGCGCCAAAGCTCATCGAGATGCCGGCCGCGCCAGCGCATAAATGACTGAAAACACAGAAGTTATTTGACAATACCTCGGACGTTCGAGAGTCGATGGCCCGGGCCCGGGCGGACATTCGCCGCGCGGCGATCGAGTCGTTTGGACCCTCGACGCTCAACTCTCGACTCTCTGCACGCGACTGTGCTATTCATCCGCGGTTTCGTCGCTCTCGAAAGATTCCCATGATCGAAGCACCCAACGTCGCCGGTCTCTATGTGATTCTTGCCTTCGGGATCTGCTACTGGATCCTGAAGCGGTATCTCTTTGCTCCCCTCTCCGAGATCCTCGACGGGCGCGAGCGGGCCGAAAAGGACGCCGAAAAGGCCTATGCCGAAAGCCTCGCCGAGCTCGACAAGGCGGTCGCGGCCGGAGAGCGGCTGCTGTCTGACGCTCGGCGCCAGGGGTTGAAGCTGCGCGAGGATCTGCGGTCCGAGAGCGTGGCCCAACTCGAGGCGAGCCTTGCCAAAGCCAACGAAGCGGCCAGTGCGAGCGTCGAGCGGGGCAGTCGAGAGATCGCCTCGCAGGTGGCGGGGCTGTCCGGACAGCTGCCGGAGCGCGCGCGGGCCCTCGCCCGCGAGCTCGCCGAAAAGATTCTCGGGCGAAAGCTCGCGGCGTGATCCTGCTTTCGCGCCTCCCGGACTTGCTCCCGGTTGCTCTTCTCCTGTCCGAGGAGGGCGAGGCCGAGAAATTTCTCGGCCTGCCTCTCTGGATCTGGCAGCTGCTGAACCTCGGCCTCTTTATCGGCCTTCTCTACCGTCTGCTGGCCCGGCCGCTGGCCGAGGCATTTCGCAAGCGGCAAATCGACATCGAGGAGCGGCGCAAGCAAGCCGAGACGCGGCGCGCCGCGGTGGATCGGCTCGCCTCCGACATTCGCGAGCGGACCGCGCGCATCGAGCGGGAAGCCGAGGAGATCCGCCGGCAGGCCGTGGGAGAAGGCGAGCAGATCCGGGCCGAGCTTGCCCGGCGCGCCGGGGACGAAGCCGAGCGCATCCGCAAGGGCGCAGAGGAAGAGATCGAGAGGCGGGTCGCGGCGGCCCGGGCCGAGTTGCGTCAGACGGCCGCGGACCTGACCGGTGCGGTTGCCAGTGAGATGCTCGCCCGCGAGATCACCGAGGAAGATCGCCGGCAATTGCTCTCCGAGAGCGTGGCGCGCTTGAAGGACGCCCGATGAGCTCGTTCACGCATCCCTACGCGCGGGCGTTTCTCGAGGCCGCGCCGGCAGGCTACGACATTGCCGCTTTTCTCGAGGCCGGCCAGGCGATGGCAAGGGCCTTCGAGGCCAACCCCAAGCTGCGGGCCTTCCTTCTTGCGCCGAACGTGCCCCGGGAAGCCAAGAGCAACGCGGTGGCCGAGCTGGCGGCAAAGGCCGGGCTGGACTCCTACGGAGCGCGGTTTCTCCAGGTGATGCTCCGCAATCACCGCCTCCTCGAGGCGGGCCAAGTGTTCCGGGCCCTGCGCGACCTGAACGACGCGCTGCAGGGCATTCTTCGCGTCCGGGTCACGGTTCCCGGCGCTCTGGCCGAGCAGGAGACAAAGGCGATCGAGCAGGCCATCGCCGAGCGCACCGGCAAGAAGGTGCAGATGCAACTCGACTTCGACGCGAAACTGCTCGGCGGGTTCGTCGCCAGGGCGGGATCCTACGTCTACGACGGTTCGGTGGCGGCCGCGATCCGGCGGTTCCAGACCCAAGTGAAAGAGAGAACGGGAGCCTGAGATGGAGATCAAAGCGGATGAGATTACGGCGATCCTGAAGCAACAGCTCGCGGGCTACGAGAAGGCGATCGATGTGGCGGAGGTGGGCACGGTCCTCTCGGTCGGCGACGGCATCGCGCGCATCTATGGCCTGGACAGGGTCATGGCGGGCGAGCTCGTCGACTTCGGCCACGAGATCTTCGGCCTCGCGCTGAACCTCGAGCAGGATCAGGTGGGCGTCGTGCTGCTCGGCGAGTCGCAGCTCGTGAAGGAGGGCCAGGAGGTCCGCCGCACGCGGCGCATCATCCAGGTGCCCGTCGGGCCGGCGCTGGTCGGCCGGGTCGTGGATGCGCTCGGACGCCCCATCGACGACAAGGGTCCCGTCAAGGCGACCGAGTTCTACCCGACCGAGCGCATCGCCCCCGGCGTCATCGATCGGCAGGGCGTCAAGGAGCCCGTGCAGACCGGCCTGAAGGCGATCGACGCGATGATTCCGATCGGCCGCGGGCAGCGCGAGCTCATCATCGGCGACCGCCAGACCGGGAAGACCGCCATCGCCCTCGACACGATCATCAACCAGAAGGGCAAGGGCGTCGTCTGCATCTACGTCGTCATCGGCCAGAAGAAATCGACAGTCGCGCAGGTGGCGAAGACGCTCGAGGAAAACGGCGCGCTCGGCCACACCATCATCGTCTCGGCCACGGCCTCGGACCCGGCGCCGCTGCTCTACATCGCGCCCTATGCCGGTTGCGCGATGGGCGAGTGGTTTCTCTACAACAAGCAGCACGCCCTGACGATCTACGACGACCTCTCCAAGCATGCGGCGGCATACCGGGAGATCTCGCTGCTCCTGCGCAGGCCGCCCGGTCGCGAGGCATATCCGGGCGACGTCTTCTACCTGCACTCGCGGCTGCTCGAGCGCGCGGCCAAGCTCTCGGACAAGGAGGGCGGCGGCTCGCTGACCTCGCTGCCGATCATCGAGACGCAGGCGGGCGACGTGTCCGCCTACATTCCGACCAATGTCATCTCGATCACCGATGGCCAGATCTACCTCGAGAACGACCTCTTCTATTCGGGTGTCCGGCCCGCGGTCAACGTCGGCATCTCTGTTTCGCGCGTCGGCGGCAACGCTCAGATCAAGGCCATGAAGCAGGTGGCCGGAACCTTGAGGCTCGACCTGGCGCAGTACCGCAACCTCGCCGCATTTGCGCAGTTCGGCTCGGATCTCGACAAGGCCTCGCAGGCGCAGCTCGCGCGCGGACAGCGGATGGTCGAGCTCTTGAAGCAGGCGCAGTTTGCGCCCATGGACGTCGAGCTGCAGGTGGCCTCGATCTACGCGGGCACCAAGGGGTACATGGACGCCATCAAGGTCGAGTCCGTCCGCGACTTCGAGAAGGGCCTGCACGAGTACCTGAAGGGCAAGTACAAGGAGATTCTCTCGGCGATCGTGGCAACCGGCAAGCTCGAGAAGACGACCGAAGAGGCTCTGGGCAAGGCGATCCAGGAGTTCCGGGATCGCTTCGTCAAGGACAACGCGGCGGCAGCCGCGTGAGGATCTCGAATCTCGAATCTCGAATTTGGGGATGAGGTAACCGGAACCGATGGCCTCGCTCATCGACATTCGCCGCCGCCTGCGCTCGGTCAAGAGCACGCAGCAGATCACCAAGGCCATGAAGATGGTCGCGGCCGCGAAGTTGCGCCGGGCCCAGGAGCGGGTCGTGGGGGCGCGCCCGTACGCAAGCCTGCTCGGCAACGTCCTCGCCTCGGTCACGGCCCACGCCGGAAAGGTGACGCATCCGCTGCTCGCGGTCCGCGAAGAGAAGCGGGTGATCGTCGTCGTGATCGCGGGCGATCGGGGACTGTGCGGCGCCTTCAACACGAACATCCATCGTGCGACGGCGGCGCTGCTCGCGGCTCACCCCGCGTGGACGGACGTCCGGATTCTCCCGGTTGGGAAGAAGGCGGTCGATTTCTGGAAGCGCCGCAGGTACCCGTTCACGGAGAAGACCTATCCCGGCATTTTCAACAATCTGAAGTACGCGAACGCGAAGGAGATCGCCGGAGTGCTCGCCGAGGAATTTCTCGCCGAGCGGGCCGACGCCGTCTACGTCGTGGTCAACGAATTTCGCTCGGTTCTCTCCCAGGTCGTGCACACGGCGCGGCTGCTTCCGCTCTCGACGGAGGCGGCGCCGGCGGCGAAAGCGGCGGCATCGGCCCGAGCGCCGGTGGCGGCCCCGGCGGAGGAATACATCTACGAGCCGGACGCGAAGACGATTCTCGCCTCGCTCTTGCCGCGCTTTCTCGAGTTCAGCGTGTACCGTGCGCTTGCCGAATCGGCCGCTGCCGAGATGGGCGCGCGCATGACGGCGATGGGCGCGGCCACGAAGAACGCGGGCGAGATGATCGACAAGCTCACGCTGACGTACAACCGCGCCCGGCAGGCGCGGATCACCAAGGAACTGATCGAGATCATTTCGGGCGCCGCGGCGCTGGAATAAGCGAAAAGGGGCAGATCATGGCGGAAGCAAGCAGCGGCAAGGTCGTCGCGATCATCGGGCCGGTCCTCGACATCGAGTTTCCTCCGGGCAAGCTCCCGGCGATCTACAATGCCGTCCGCATTCAGGACGACGGCAGGGAGACCGGCGAGCCGATCGACGTCATCGCGGAAGTGGCGCAGCAGCTCGGCGAGAGCGTCGTCCGCTGTGTCTCGATGAAGGCGACCGACGGCATGGTGCGCGGCATGAAGGCCGTGGACCTCGGATCGCCCATCTCGGTGCCAGTGGGCCGCGAGACGCTCGGCCGGATCCTGAACGTCATCGGCGACCCGGTGGACAATCTCGGACCGGTCAACGCGAAGGAGCGTTGGCCGATTCACCGCGAGCCGCCCGCGTTCGAGGAGCAGGCGACCTCGGTCGAGATGTTCGAGACGGGCATCAAGGTCATCGACCTCCTCGAGCCGTACACCAAGGGCGGCAAGACGGGTCTCTTCGGCGGCGCCGGTGTCGGCAAGACGGTCATGATCCAGGAGCTCATCAACAACGTGGCCATGCACCACGGCGGCTTTTCCGTCTTCTCGGGCGTGGGCGAGCGCACGCGCGAGGGCAACGACCTGTACCACGAGATGACGGAGTCGGGCGTCATCACGCCGGGAGATGTCGAGAAGTCGAAGTGCTCGCTGATCTACGGCCAGATGACCGAGCCTCCGGGCGCGCGCCTGCGGGTGGGACTGACGGGCCTGACGGTCGCCGAATATTTCCGCGACACCGAGGGCAAGGACGTGCTGCTCTTCATCGACAACATCTTCCGGTTCACCCAGGCCGGGTCCGAAGTGTCGGCGCTGCTCGGCCGAATGCCGTCGGCCGTCGGCTACCAGCCGAACCTGGCGACCGAGATGGGTGAGCTGCAGGAGCGCATCACGTCGACGAAGAAGGGCTCGATCACCTCGGTGCAGGCGATCTACGTGCCGGCCGACGACCTGACCGACCCCGCCCCGGCCGCGGCATTCGCGCACCTGGACGCCACCACCGTTCTCTCCCGCGCGATCTCCGAGATGGGCATTTACCCGGCCGTGGATCCGCTGGCCTCGACCTCGACGATCCTCTCGCCGCGCGTCGTCGGCGAGGAGCACTACACGTGCGCCCGCGACGTGCAGGCGGTACTCCAGAAGTACAAGGACCTCCAGGACATCATCGCGATTCTCGGGATCGACGAGCTCTCCGAGGAGGACAAGCTCGTCGTCGCGCGCGCGCGCAAGGTGCAGCGCTTCCTGTCGCAGCCGTTCTTCGTGGCCCAGCAGTTCACGGGGCTCGAGGGCCGCTACGTGAAGATCGCGGACACCATCAAGGGTTTCCGCGAGATCGTGGACGGCAAGTGCGACGACTTGCCCGAGCAGGCCTTCTACATGGTCGGGACGATCGACGAAGCGCGCGAGAAGGCCGCGCAGCTCGCGAAGGCGGCGTAGCTTGGCCCTCCAGCTTCTCGTCGTGACTCCGGAGCGCCGCGTCCTCGAGGCGCAGGCCGAGGAGGTCGAGCTGCCCGGCGCGCAGGGCTACGTGGGCATCCTGCCCGGCCACGCGCCGCTCATCACGCTTCTCGGTACCGGCGTCCTGACGTACCGGGCGGGCGGACGCTCCGCCGCGTACGCGGTGTCCGCGGGCTTTGCCGAGGTCTCGGGCGACCGCGTCTCGGTGCTCGCCGATTCGGCCGAAAGCGCAGAAGAGATCGATGCGGCTTCTGCCGAGCGCGACCGCGTGAAGGCCGAAGAGGAGATGAAGACTACGGGCGCCGACACCCTGGACGCCCTCCGAACGCAGTTCGAACTCGCGCAGGCCCGGCTCGCGGTCGCCCGCCGCCCGAGCTGAGGTACGAAGCGGGCACGCGACGATGAGCCCGCTCGAGAGATCCGCCACAGAAGGGCGCCGCCGCCCGTGATGCCGAACGGGGCCGAACGGCTGTTTCTCTCGGGGCCGCGTTCGCGGTGGAAGGAGTTCCTCTCCGTCCTCGAGGTCGTGCGCGAGTTCATCCGGGGATTTCGAACGCTGCACTTCGTCGGCCCCTGCGTGACGGTGTTCGGCTCGGCCCGCTTCTCGCAGGATCACCCCTACTACGCTCTGACGGAAAAGGTCGGGGCCGGTCTGGCGCGCCTCGGCTTCACGGTCATCACCGGAGGCGGCCCGGGCGTCATGGAAGCGGCCTGCCGCGGCGCCAAGGAGGCCGGCGGCTACACGGTCGGTTGCAACATCGTTCTCCCCGAGGAGCAGAAGTTGAACCCGTACGTGGACCGCTCGGTCTCGTTCGAGCACTTCTTCGTTCGCAAGGTGATGCTCGTCAAGTACTCCTACGCCTTCGTGGTCATGCCGGGAGGCCTCGGGACGATGGACGAGCTGTTCGAGGCGTTGACGCTGGTCCAGACGGCAAAGATCAAGAACTTTCCCGTCGTCCTGATGAGCTCGGAGTTCTACCGCCCGCTCATGGGGTTTCTCGCGAAGATGGTGGCCGCGGGAACGATTTCGAACACGGACCTCGAGCTTCTGCTGCTGACCGATTCCGTCGAGGAAGCGATGGACCACATCGAGAAGCACGCGATCAAGACCTTTGGCCTGGACCGGCCGAAGCGCAAAATCAAGATGTTCGGGGAGTGATCCACGGGCGGCTGATGCACTCGCATCAGCCAATCCCGACTCCCACCGCGTATGGTGATTGCCGCGGAGGTGGCCCGTGTTCCGAAGGATCCTCGTTCCGGTCGATTTCTCGAAAAAGAACGTCCGCGCCGTCCGCATGGCGGCCCGGGTCGCGGCCGACCGCGGCGCGAGGCTGACCCTGCTGCATGTCATCGAGCGCGTGGACGGCGGCGACCCGCGCAGTCTTGCCGGCTTCTATCGCAGGCTCGAATCCAACGCCCGCCAAAAGCTGAGCGCCCTGCTCGCAGCCGCCGGTCGTGTCGCGGCGATGGCCGAGGTGCGCTACGGCAACCGAGTCAACGAGATCCTCCGTTGCGCCGCCGAGAAGAGGACCGACCTCATCGTCATGGGCTCGCACCGGCTCCGCCTGCGCCACCCGGGGGAGAATTGGGGCACGATCAGCTACAAGGTCGGCATCCTGTCGCGCTGCCCGGTGCTGCTGGTGAAGTAACCGTCGCCTCCGCTTCGCTCGGGGCCCTGCGCCGCGAGCAATAGGAGCTGTGCCGCTTGCTTGCAGCCGTGCGGCAATGGTCCCAAGCGGCGGTGGTTACGGCCTGTAGCCGGGGCCTCGGAGGGCCTTGCCGGGCGCCGCGCCGGTGATCTTGCCGCCGTCCACGACGAGCACGCCGTTGACGGCAACGTAGGGGAAGCCGGCGCTGTAGCGGCGGGGCTCTTCGTAGGTCGCCAGGTCCTGGACCTTCGCGAGGTCGAAGACGACGAGGTCGGCCGCGAATCCGACCTTGACGAGACCGCGGTCCGTCAGGGCCGCGCCTTCGGCGGGGAAGGACGTCATCTTGCGCACGGCCTCCTCGAGGCGGAGCAGCTTCTCGTCGCGGACGTACCTGCCGAGGATTCGCGCCGTCGAGGCCCAGCCGCGCGGGTGCGACTTCTCCTCGGAAAAGATGCCGTCGGTCGCGCCGGCCCCGGAATCGGTGCCGAAGGCGACGAGGGGGCTCTGCAGCGCCGTGCGCACGTCGTTTTCGTCCATCATGAAGATGATGCAGGCCGTGTTGGCGCGGTCGGCAATGACGAGGTCGATGAGGGCGTCGCGCGGGTCCTTCTTCTCGTCGGCAGCGATCTGGGCGATCGACTTGCCTTCGAACTTCTTGAGCGACGTGTTGACGACCGAGGCGACGAGGATACGGTCCGGCCCGCCCGCTCCGAGATACTGGTTGCTCCAGGCGTCGGAGTCCTCGAGCATCTCCTTCTTCGCGCGCTCGCGCTGGGCCGGATCGGAAAGGCGCCCGAGGAGGGCGTCGCGCCCTCCTTCCCGGATCCAGGGCGGCAGGCAGGCGTCGAGGCCGTTCGAGCCCGCGGTATAGGGGTACTGATTCGCCGCGACGTCGATGCCATCGTTGCGCGCCGCCTGCATGCGGGCGAGCACGGCGGGCATGCGTCCCCAGTTACGCTTGTAGGCCGTCTTCAGGTGCCAGATCTGGGTGCGGATGCCGGCTTCCTTGGCGATGCGAAAGACTTCGTCAAGCGACGAGTCGATGGCGTTCCCCTCCGAGCGCTGGTGGGTGAAGTAGGCGCCGCCATACTTGGCCGCGACCCTCGCCATCGCGATGAGCTCCTCGGTCGAGTTGTACATGTCCGGCACGTACTGGAGCGACGACGACACGCCGACCGCTCCCTCGTGCATGGCCTGGTCCACCGTGTCGCACATGCGCTTCAATTCCTCCGGTGTGGCGCGGCGATCGGCCTTCCCGATGATGAGGTCGCGCACGCCGCCCGCCCCGACGAAGGTCGCGAGGTTGATGGCGCTCCCGCGGCGCTCGAGCGTCTTGAAGTAGCCGTCGAGGGTCGTGAAATCGGGCGTGAACCCGTATCGATCGAAAATCTCCTTGCCTTCGGCGAGCATCGCGGCGTTGAGCGGGGCAATCGACACGCCCTCGCCCGTGACCTCCGTCGTGATCCCCTGCGTGATCTTGGAGGCCGCCCGCTTGTCGACGAGCACGTTGTACTCGGACTGGCCGAGCAGGTCGATGAAGCCGGGCGATACGTACAGGCCGCGCGCGTCGATCGTGCGGCGGGCGGCGTGATCGGTGAGCGCGCCGATGGCCACGATCCGGCCTTCCCGCACGCCGACGTCGGCGACAAACCAGGGAGCGCTCGTGCCGTCCACGACGCGCCCACCGGTGACGAGCAGATCGTAGGGGGCCTCGGGCGGGGCGAGCGCGAGCAGGCAGAGAACGGCCGGGATGACGAACAGGTGCTTCTTCATGGCCGCGACTCTATCGCCTTGCGAGTTCGACGAGAACGGGCGCCTGCGCGGTGAGCCAGAGGGAGAGCCAGAAGCAGGCCGCGATGAAGGCGGCGGCGGCGGCGGCCACCGGCACCAGCGTGCGCAGCGGTCGTCCCCATAGTCCGACCAGCGAGCTGGCCGCGGCGGGCGAGGCGATCAGGTAGAGCGGCAGGGAGAAACGGCTTTCGACGGCCACCGGGAGGTAGACGGCGAGGTAGGCGAGGCCGGTCGTGGCCGCCGCCGCGAGATAGAGCCGGGCTTCGGTCGACTGAGCGCGCCAGCGGGCCAGGCCAGACGCCAGGCCGCAGCCGGCCAGGAACAGGAACCCGTAGTTCCAGAGCGAGATGGGCCAGCGGGATCGGGGCCGGGGGTTGGTGATGAAAGAGAACGGGAAGTCCTGGTCGACGAGCGCAAATCCGTGGAGAACGAGCGTCGCGGCGTACCGCAGCGGCTGCGCGCGCAAGAACGCGGTGGGCGATGCCGCGCCGCCCGCATAGAAGGGGTTCTCGTACACCAGCTCGGGCCGGACACCGGGGATGACGAGCGTCCCGTACTTGAGCATGGACATTCCCCAGCGGGCCTGGTCGCCGTACAAGTGGTCGGGCAAGAGCGGTGTCCACGCGTCGTACGCCCTGACGTTGCCCTGGAGCTGGGGCAGAAGCGCGAGCGCGAGTGCCGCGGCGCCCGTTGCGAGCGTCCGGGCGGGCCTCTCCCGGCACAGGCGCTTGCGCAAGATCCAGATGAGGACCAGGGCGGGCACGACGGACAGGTTCGCGGGCCGTACGGCGACGGAGAGCCCCGCCCAGAGAAAGGCGCCGAAGGCACGTCGCTTCGGGGATCCGTCGGTCTCGACGGAACGCAGCACCGCGAGCAGGATCAGGGCCGCCGAGACGAGGTCCGACAAGACCTCCGTGGTCCGCGCGAGCGCGATGGGGTTCAGGGCCGTCAGGAGGTAGGTCCCGAGGAAGATCCTCCGGGAACGGAACACGCGCCCGGCCACCCGGGCCGCGTGAAAGCTGACCCCGAGGTAGACGACGAGTTGGGCCGCGAAGACGAGAGCCCGCGTGGCGGCGGGGCCCGGGTCGCGAAAGCCCGTGCAGAGGGCGACGAAGAGGGGGTACCCATACGTGCGTACCCGGCTGTGCAGGTTCCAGAAGCCCTCGGTCGAGACGATGCGCGAGAGCGTGAAGTAGTGGAACGAGTCGTACCAGAGCTCGCCGAATCCGCGGCGGAAGAGGGCAAGCGCCGCAAGCAGGGATGCGGTCGTGACGACGAGAAGGAGAGGGCCGTCCCGGCTCCGCTCGGAACGATCCGGATCGACCGACGTGCCCGCGTTCACGTTACGTTCAGGTTCCCGGGCATAGGGTACTCTCGATGCGAATGCGCGTTCTGGCTGTCGTGCTGTGCGCCGCCCTCGTCGGGGCGGCCGCGGCCGAGAAGACGAAGGGCCACGGTTACGCGGTGACGGGTACCGTCGCGCGCATGGACACGACGGCAAAGACGTTCGTCGTGCGAGCGGCCTCCGGCAAGGAGATGACGCTCGTCCGTACGTCCGCGACTCGCCTGGCCGGTGAGGGGCTCAAGGTGGGGGATCGGGTTTCGGTGCGCTGGCTCGAACGCGAGGGAAAGAAGGTCGCAACCTCGATTCGCATCGAGCCGGCCGTCGCCGCCGCGACTCCCACGGCGTCCGCCACCGCGGCGCCCTGACCTGTGCTCGTCGAGCCCCGGGAAGAGAGGCGGGCCGGAATCCGGCACCCGTCGCGAAGAACTCCGCTCATCCGGTCCACCGCCCGAGCACCGTCTCGACTCTTGCGTCCCACGAGTTCGCGCGGCCGAGTTCACGGAGGCGCGCGCGGAAGAGAGGGTCCCGCCCCTTCTCGCGCATTCGATCCAGCGCCTCGGTGAATTCGCGAGCGTCCCGGGCAATCGCGACCTCCGGGAAGGCCTGGCATTCCGGCATCGGCGTCGCCACGACGGGTTTGCCTCCCGCGAAGTACTCGTAGAGCTTCAGGGGGGAGGTCGCCAGCGTGATCGCGTTCAACCGGAAGGGGATCATCGCCACGTCGAAGGACGAAAGATAGGCGGGAAGAGCGAAGTAGTCGCGGGGGCCGAGCCAGAGCACGTTCGGGAGGTTCGACACCCGCTTTGCGCGCAATCCGGAATCGAGCCGTGGGCCGATGAGGACGAATCGCCAGTCGGGACGTCGCGCCGCGGCGTCGGCGAGCAACCCGTCGTCGAACCAGCTCGCGAGCGCCCCGTAGTAGCCGGCGACGGGCGGATTGCCCGCGAGGAAGCGATCGAGAGTTTCGTCCCGCGCAGGCTGGGCCTTCGATGCGAAGCGCTCGTACTCCACGCCGTTCGGGAGGTAGAGCGCATCCTTGCGGGTGCGCAGCGCCTCTTCGTGGAGACGGCGGGACACGGCCGCGACCAGGGATGCTTCGCCGAGGGCCCGGGCGTGGTTGCGGGCGAGAGTCCGGCGGTTGAGGGGAAAGACCGAGAGATCGTCGATCCAGTCGTAGACGATCCGCGATCCCCGCGGGTAGGCGCCGGCGAGCGGGAAGTTGTAGGGAAAGGTCCAGATCCAGGGCGAGGGAACGTCGTGGAGGACGGCCCCGTCGCCTCCAAAGAGAAACAGGTTCGGCTCGATCTCCTGGAAGCCCTCGGCCTGACCGCGCGCGTTGCTGCCGTCGAAGATGGCCACGTGCCCCTTGCGCGCGAAGACGCGGGCGAGGTGATGGGGCCGCTGGAGCAGGGGAGTCTGCCAGCCGATCGAGGGGAGGAAGATGACCGCGCCCCGACTGGCGCGGATCCTCTCGAGCACGGCCCGCAACTGTCCGCGCGTCCGTTCCGGCGACCCGCGCCGAGTCCGTGCGGCGGTTGCGCGAGCCGGCTCCGGGGCGGAAGAGTCTCCCCACTTGGCTTCGTACTTCCTGCGGTTCTCGCGATAGAGCGCGAAGTAGGCCGCCCGCGGCATCCTGCGGAAGGAGGCCATCTGCCAGTGATGGACGAATGCGTCCCGCGCCACGGCGATGCGATATCCCGCATCGCGCACGCGCCGGCAATAATCGTCGTCTTCGAACATGCCGATGCCGAACCGTTCGTCGAGGGGGCCGATCTGCTCGAAGACGCCGCGGCGCAGCGCCGCGCAGAAGAGGGCGAGCATCGGAATCTCGAACGTCTCGCCATCGTGGGCGCGTGTCCACGCCGCTGCCCATGCCGGCAGATCGCGCATTCCCGTGTAGCCCGCGTCGACCCGCGCAGAGTTGGCGATGGCATTGGTGACGGGGCCGACGAGACCGAGGCCCGGATCGGCGCCGAGGTGCCGCGCGAGCGCGGTCACCCAGCCGCGGGTCGCGACCGTGTCATTGTTCAGGAGCACGAGATATTCCCCCGTCGCCGCAACGAGCCCGGCATTGCACGCGGCGGCAAACCCCAGGTTCGTATCGTGCAGAATCACGCGCAGGTGCGGGTCGGCCTGCGCCGCCTCGACGAGGAGCTCCCGCGTGCCGTCCGTCGAGCCGTTGTCGACGACGATCGTCTCGGTATTCGGCCATTCCGTGCGCGCCCGAATGCTCTCGAGGCAGAGGCGATTGAGGTCGCGGTTCTCATGCGTCACGACGACGATCGAGATCCGCGGGAATGCACCTGCCAGAGCGTCCGGGCTGCTCGTGGCGGCGCTGCGCGCCCAGCCGCGCTCGCGGGAGAAGCGCTCCGCGACCGGCAGCCAGGATGGATCCTCGGTGATCGAAACGGTGGCTCCGAAGCTCAAGTCTCGCCGCAGAGAGTCCACCGCGGAGAATTGCTCTTGCTCCCCTCCGCGCACCGATACCGCGAAGAGGCCGGGCTCATCCTCACTGACCGCATAGGCAGCGTCCCCCGCCGGGAGGCCGGAGACCACGCGGAAGACCCGGTGTCCGGAGGCCGCGAGCTGCCGGGCGAACGCGTCGCGACGCTCGCGCACGGGGTGCTCGCCGGGGGACCCGAAGAAGACGACCTCGTGCCGGTTCTCGGGCTCGAGCGCGGGCGCGGAGGCGGCGGCCCAGTGCGCGAGGTCGCGGCCCACCCAGTCGGAGGGCGGAACGCCGAGGAGACGCCGCAGCGCCTCGCGGGCGGGCCGCGGAAGCTTCGCCGCCAGGCCGCGGGCGCCCCGCGAGAAGCGCCTGAGCCCGTCGCGCATCAGGCCTCCGGAAGCGTGACGCGGAACACCGCGCCTCCGCCTTCACGCTCACGGACCTCGATTTCGCCGCCATGCGCCTGGACGACCTGCTCGACGATCGCCAGTCCCAACCCCGAGCCCTGGGGGTTGCGCCGCCGCGCCTCGTCGAGACGCGCAAACCGCTCGAAGATCCGGGCCCGATCCTCCCGCGGCACGCCGGGGCCGCGATCCGCGACCTCGAAAAAGACGCGGCCGTCGACGGCGCCCACGGCGACCTCGACGAGCGAATCCGGGTCCGAGTACAGCACGGCGTTCGAGACGAGATTGGACGCCAGCCGCAAGAGCCCCGCCCGATCGCCGCGAAGGCGCGCCGATCCGCGCCGCGAGAGCGCACAGACGACCTGCCGCCTGGCGCCGAGGGGGGCGGCCGTCGCGAGCGATTCCTCGGCGATTTCCGCGAGGTCGAGCTCCTCGAGACGCCGCGGGGCGGCCGCGTCTCCCCGCGCGAGCAGCAGCAGGCCGTCCACTTCTCGGGCGAGCCCGCGCGACGCATCGGCGATCGTCTCGAGCGAGCGCCGACGCTCGGCATCGGTGGCCTCGGGACGCAACGCGTCCTGCGCTTCGCCGAGGAGCACGGCCGTCGGAGTCTTCAACTCGTGCGCCGCATCCGAGACCAGCCGGCGCTGGGCGCGGAAGGCGCGTTCGAGCCGGTCGAAGAGAGAATTGATCACGTCCGACAGCCGGCGAAATTCCTCGCCGCCCGAGCTGACCCTCACGCGGCGCGAAAGGTCGGTGGCCTCGGCCTCCTCGGCCAGGCGCGTGACCTCCTCGACGGGACGGATCGCCCGATGAACGGCATAGGCGAGGATCGTCGCCGTGCCGAGGAAACCGAGGAGCACGATGCCGATCAGCATCCGATCGACGAGGGCGAGCGTGCGAAGCGTCGGGCCGATCCACCGGAAGATGACGAGCGTCGCGCCCCGCGCCTTGCCCTGCAGGTGCGCGACGAGAAAACGGCATATCCGGTTCTGTCCGCTGTAGGGCTCGACCGCCGTGTACGGCGTCTCGGGCAGGTGCGCGTAGGGCGCGATCGACGCGCGCGCCTGGGCCTTTGCAGGCAGCAGGCTTCCCTGCAGCGCCACGGGCACTTCGCCGTTGAAGAGGATCGCCGAGTGATTACCGAGCCGGAACTCGAAGGCGTTGGCCTCGAGGCCCGCCTTCAGGGCCTGGCGCTCCTCCTCGGGCAGGCCCACGAGCTCGTAGTCCGAGCCGATCGCGGTTGCGAGAGTTTCGAGCTCGCCGTCGATCTCCTCGTAGGCGAACTTGCGGATGAGCGTGTGGGTCCCCAGGGCGAGGGCCGCGAGAAAGACGGCCGAGACGAGAGCACCCGAAAGCGCGATTCGCGTGCCGGCCCGCTCGAAGCGCAGGAGCCTCATCGCAGGCGGTACCCCATCCCGCGCACCGTCTCGACACGCGAGGCCCTGCCGCGCCGATCCAACTTGCGGCGCAGCCGCCCGACGAGCACGTCGATCGTGTTGGACATCGGCTCTTCGCGCTCTCCCCATGCCTGCTCGAGGATCTCCTCGCGCGAGACGACGGCACCCGGGGTACGCATGAGGAGCTCGAGGATGGTGAACTCGCGCGAGGTCAGTCGGAGGGCTTCTTCGCCGCTCCAGGCCGCCCGGCGACCGGGGTCCAGGCGCAGGTCGCCGGCGCGAAGCTCCTGCGGGGCGCGATGCTCGTTGCGCCGCAGAAGCGCGCGCGAGCGGGCCGTGAGAACGTCCAGGTCGAAGGGTTTGCCGAGATAGTCGTCCGCGCCCTGCGACAGGCCATCGATCTCGGCCTCGGCGTGGTCCATGGCCGTCAGCATCAGGATCGACTGGCGGAAGCCCTTCGCCCGCGCCCGGCGGCAGACGTCGAGGCCGTCCCCATCGGGTAGCCGCCGATCGAGAACGAGCAGGTCGTAGGCGTGCAGATCGAGGAGCTCCTCGGCTTCGTCGATCCGCGCCGCTTCGTCGCAGGCGAGGCCCGCCCGCGTCAGCGTGCGGACCACCAGGGATCGCAGGCGTTGGTCGTCTTCCAGAACGAGCGCGCGCATCGGCGCTCGCTAGCGTACAACGCAGGGGAAGGAGCGGCCCGCCCCGGGGCGTGGCTTCGCGCCCGCTTCCGTTACGGAACGAGGCCGAAGGCAGTCACGAGAAAGACGGCCATCTGGCCGCGCGTGACGGGGGCGGTCGGGCAGTACTTCATCGGATTCGTGCTGCAGCCTCCGGTCACCCCTTCGGCGCGCAGCTGCTCCACGAAGTTGACGGCGAAACCGGGGTTCGGGGTGCAGGCGACGTCGCTGAAAACGCCCGTGCACGCCGGGGGCGTATAACCGGCGCCATGTTTCATCGCGAGAAGAAAGACGGCCATCTGGTCGCGCGTCACGGAGCTCCCCGGGCAGTAGATGAACGGGTTCGTGCCGCAGCCGCCGGTGACGCCCTCGTTGTAGAGCGCTTCGATGAAGGCGGCCGCGAAGTCGGCCTTGTGAACGTCCGCGAAGACCGTGCCCGTCGGGGCGGGGGGCGTGTAGCCCGGCCCGTACTTGGAGCGAAGCAGGAGGACCGCCATCTGAGCGCGGGTGACCGGGGCGTCGGGACAGTAGTAGCTGATGTCGCACCCGGACGTCACGCCGTTTGCGACGAGGGTCTCGACGAAGCTGAAGAAGGGATGCGACGGCGGCACGTCGAGGAACGTCGAGGCCTGCGTCAGGCACGTGGCCGAGGCGATCTCCGGCATCATCCTCTCGCTGATGCACCGGGCGTGGAAGATGAGATTGACGTTGTTGTAGTAGCCCGGCCCGATCAGGTGGCAATAGCTCATGATCGTGCCCTTTTCCGGGGGCACGGACGTCGGACCGACGTAGCAGCCGGACTCGCCGCTGTAGCACATGTCGATCGGCGGGCCGTAGCAGTGGGTGTGGGGCGAGCCCGCGTTGTGTCCCATCTCATGGGCGACGGCCAGCTGATCCCAGAACGCCAGGGAAGGGTAAGTTCCGTAGACTTGCGTCACGCCATAGGCGCCGCCATAGTGGCTGCCGTTGGCGGGGAAGTCGCCGGAGCAGAGCACAGAGACCCACGCGATGCCGCCGGACACGGAGACCCCGCTCACCAGGTGCACCATGGCCCGGGGGTAGCTCGCAGGCGGGCGATTCGTGTGCCACCAGTCGCCGAGCTGATTGAGCTGGTCGAGGGTCGTGGGTCCGACGTAGGGGTCCGCCATGGTCCAGGCATGGACTTCGGCCACTGCCAGGTGCAGGGCGAGGTCGCGCTCGTAGATGACGTTGATGGCGCCGTAGAGCGTCGCGACGTAGGCAGCCATCTTGCTCACGTCGCCACCGAACTTTGCCAGCAGCTCCTGGTCCGTTTCGACGCGCACGGCGGCCTGCTTCAGGCCGGTCAGGGGCGCGAGCGGGAGGGGGTAGGTGGGGCCGGCATTGGCGGTCAGCCCGGCCGGCAGCTCTTCCGTGCCGCAGCTCCACGGGGTGGCGGCCAGCGCCTGGTTCGCCGGCGATTCGGCCGTGCGGACGACATAGGCGTTCGTCCCCTCGCTCGGCCCCACGTAGGCCATGGCCGCGCTCGATCGAACGAACGCGACGAGCCGATCCTGCTGGGCGCTGACGTAGACGGACGAATCGGGCTCGCCTTCGAGCTTTCCCGAGAAGTGCGCGATGGACGGGAAGGGCATCGAAGAGTCGCCGTCCGCACCGGTGACGGTGACGCGGGCGTCGGGCACCAGAACCTCGAAGCGCTTGAGAACGAGCGTGCCCTGGATTCCCGGGGCCACCGGAAAATTCTCGATGCGGGCGTCCGAGACCTGTTGCAAGGCCGACAGGGCGCTCGCGTCGAAGTCGAGGGCCTCCTGGCCCGGGGTCGAGAGCCGCGCGGCGGAGGCCGGCAAGGAGGTGGGTTTCAGGGGAGTCGGGATCGTCGCCGCGGCCGCCGCGATTGCGGTGGCCAGGGCCGCGAGCCCGAGCGCGAGTGCTCGTCGGATCCCGAGGGTCATGTTCGCCTCCGCTCGGTCAAGAACAGCCCGGTCCCTCTCCCCGTCTCTGGAAACGCAAGAGACGGGCCAGAGGACGGGCGACGCAAGGGTAGGGCAGCAAAGGGGTTGGGCCCAGTGACCTCCGTCACCGGACGATGGTTGTCAGAGGAAGCGGATCGCGAGTGACATCCCGGGGTCGGTCTGTGAAGGTGCCAATTGCGCCTAATGTATTGATGGGCAACCCTTACTACATTGCGTTGGAGACGCCCGATCCAACCTGTCGCGGGGAATGCACCAACTCAACGGGATCTCCACGCAGCACGACAACCGTCGGCACGAACGGGTCGGCCATCTCTATTCGAATGTGCTTGAAGTCGGTTCTCGTGGAGAAAGAGACGCACCTTTTCGAGCTCATCCGGTACGCCGTGCTCAATCCGGTTCCGCGCAGGGCTCGCGCAGCAGATCATGGACGGCCCTTTGTTTCGAAGTCGGGTTGATAGAATCCCGGCTGTGCTGACCGAATTCACCTTTTCACAGACCTGACCCCGCCCGGTGACCCCGTGCTGAAGAAGGTACTCATCGGCCTCGGCGTGCTGATCGTGCTCGCCCTCGGGGCGATCACGTATTTGATCGGCGGCCCCCGGAACCTCATCGGCATGCTGCGCTACGATCAGCGCCAGGAGGGCAGTCTCAGGGTGGGCGACAGGGCGCCCGACGTGACGCTGGTCGCGCTCGACGGCGCAACACCCGTGCGCCTCTCGGAAAACCTCGGCCAGAAGCCCACCGTTCTTATCTTCGGCAGCTTCACCTGACCCCCCTTCCGGCGCTCGGTCGGGCGCGTCGAGGCTCTGCACAAGAAGTACGGCGACCGCGTGCGGTTCCTGACGCTCTACATCAAGGAAGCGCATCCGCTCGACGAATGGCAGATGGAGTCGAACGAGAAAGAGAGCGTCTGCTATCCGCAGCCGAAGACGGGTGCGGACCGCGTCAGGATCGCCAACGACTTCGTCAAGCGCTTCCACTACGCGATCCCCCTGGTCGTGGATCCGATCGAGAACCCGGCCAACCAGGCCTACGCCGGCTGGCCCGAGCGCTTCTACATCGTCGACGAGAACGGGACCATCGTCTACAAGGGCAAGCCCGGCCCCTTCGGCTACCACCCGGAGGAGGTCGAGGCCTGGCTCGCGAAGAGGTTCCCGGGGGTCAGTCCGTCCGGAAGCTCCTGAACTCGTCGCGTCGCCGCCAGAGGTAGGCGAGGATCGCGACGTTGATCGCCAGAAGCAGATAGCGTCGGGCGCTGTACGGCCTTCGGCCGATCTCGATCAATTCAGGTGGGATTCCGAGGGCCGTCAGCACGATCGTGAAGTAGGGCGCCCAGGGGATTCGCAGCGTGAGCAGCGCGCCCTCTGCGCCGAAGACGGCGCTGAAGACGAGCGCCGCTAAGCCGATGGCCTCGACCTGGCGGGAGGTGAAGGCCGACAGGATCGCCGCAAGGTGCTGCACGATCACCTTGTGTGCGTCCACCCCGAGCAGACGGGCGATCTCCAGCGGCTCGGAGTGATTCGAGAGCCGCGCGATCTTCAGGGCCGCGACGCCGAGCAGCAGAAATGCCCCCGCCTTGAGGTACTTGAAGACGATGATCCCGACGAAGCCGGCGGAGAGCTTCGGGCGACCGGGCGGGAGCGTGCTCATCGGGGGCGCAGTGTCCCACACGGGATCGCGCCGACGAAACCGCCGCCTACGAGGCGCGTCGCGCGCGCAGGTCGGCCGCTTCGAGCCTGCGCGCGGCCTCCTCGAGCGTGGAGTCCTTCTTCGCGAAGTTCAGGCGCG
Organism: uncultured Acidobacteriota bacterium; assembly: GCA_963847075.1. Taxonomy (GTDB): domain Bacteria; phylum Acidobacteriota; class Thermoanaerobaculia; order UBA5066; family Gp7-AA6; genus DAHUXD01. The sequence goes on along the minus strand of CAWJYL010000002.1, from coordinate 1,863,161 downwards.
CGCGCGTCTTCCCGCCCCGCGCGTAGAAGCTCGAGCCCGGCACGGCGACGACACCGATCTTGCGGGCGAGGAAATCGACGAACTTCCAGTCGTCTTTCCAGCCGAGTGGCGCGGCGTCGACCATCACGTAGTAGGCGCCTTCGGGCGGCGTGAAGGCGAGGCCGGCCTTCTCGAGCGCGCCGAGCAGGAACTTCCGGCGCGCCGCGTACTTGCGGCGAAGCCCCTCGTAGTACGAGTCGGGCAGCGCGAGCGCGACCACTCCCGCTTCCTGGAACGGGGTGGGCGCGCAGATCGTCAGGTAGTCATGGACCTTCCGGACGAGAGCGGTCAGCTTCGGCGCGGCGATCGCCCAGCCCACGCGCCATCCGGTCACGGCGTAGGTCTTCCCGAGGCCGGAGAGCGTCACGGTCCGGTCTTCCATGCCCGGCAGCGACCCGAGGCTCACGTGCTCGTGGCCGTCGTACCACATGTGCTCGTAGATCTCGTCGGTCACGGCGACGAGTCCGTGTCGTGCGCAGATGCGCGCGATGTCGGACAGCTCCTCGCGGGAGAAGACCCGGCCGGACGGGTTTCCGGGCGTGTTGACGAGGATGAGGCGGGTGCGCGGGGTGATGGCGCGCGCGAGGCGGCGGGTATCGAGCCGAAAGTCCGGTTCCGAGAGCGGAACGAACCGGGGCGTCACGCCGGCGAGCACACAGGCCGGAACATAGTTTTCGTACCAGGGCTCGAGGATGAGCGCCTCGTCCCCCGGCTGCGTGAGGGCGAGGACGGCCGCCGCCACGCCCTCCGAGACGCCACAGGTGACCGTGACCTCGGTGTCCGGGTCGGCGGGAATGTGGTTGAACCGCGCCGATTTCGCCGCCACCGCGGCGCGGAACTCCGGCGACCCCCACGTAAAGCTGTACTGCTGGAGCTCCGAGCGCGCAAAAATTGCCGGAAGGGCGGCGAGCAGCTCGCCGGGCGGGTCGAAGTCGGGCAGGCCCTGCGCCAGGTTTACGCCGCCGACTTCTGCCCCGAGGCGGGTCATCTCCCGGATGACCGATTCCTGAAACGGGCCCGTGCGGCGCGAGAGACGGCGGATTTTCACAGGGGATCAACGATAGCTGACACCGCGGGACCCCGGTGCTAACATTCCGCGCAACCTGACGACCGCTCCTGTTGGAAGAGTCGTGGTGGAGGAGGGCATCCATGGCGGGACGGGGCAAAGACCAGCACCAGCCGGAACCCTGGACGCACGAGGGACGCGCGATTCTGAACGCGAGCGGGTGGACGCTCGGCAAGACCATCTTCGAAAACGATGCGCGCCGCATCGTGGCCGCGGTCAACGACGTGCTCGGGATTCCGACCGCGGCGCTCGAAGCCGGATTCATTCGCGAGATCCTCGTGCCGCGACCCGAGGATTCGTCCGAAGTGACGATTCGAATTCATCCGCTCCCGGGGGCACTTGCCGATCCGACCGAGTTCTTCATCCACGACCGTCGTGCGAGCGATCGCCGCCGGGGCGACCGCAGAAGGGCCGAGCGCCGTCGGGGCGTGCTCGCGACCAGGTCCCGGGTCCTGTCGGCCGCAGACTAGCCGCGGACTGCTCGTGCCGTAGTCGTCAGCGCGGCGCGTCCACCGCCCTGAGCGCCGCGGGCGCCGGGTTGACGATGACCTTGCCCGTCATCGAGCCCTGGTGAACGTCGCAGAAGTAGTTGAACGTGCCCGCCTCGGTGAACGTGTGGCTCCAGGAAAAGGGCGCCGCATGCACGCCGGACAGCCAGGACCCGGTCGAGGTGCAGGTCGGTTCGCCGTAGTAGCCGCCTCCGCTCGAGCAGGCCCCGTTGTCGGTCCCGTGGTTCGTACTGCCGGACCAAACCCATTCGACGGTGTCGCCGACGTTGATCGTCGTCGTGGCCGTTCCCGACGTCACGTCGGCGAAGCGGTTGCCGCCCTGGCCGACATTGACCGTGTGCGTCGACGAGGGACTCGGGGTGGGCGTCGGCGTGAGGGCGGGTGTGAAGGCTTGTTTGGGTCCGTCTTCGGCGCCCTGGACGAGGTAGGGGTCGGTGGTGGCGTTGTCGATGACGGCGGCAAAGGAGAAGACCGGACCCGAGGCATGCACGGCGATTACTCCGTTGCCCGTGGCATGCGTCTCCACTCCCGCCGCCCGGAAGATCTGGTTGATCTGCACCCCCGAATGCCCCGGCACCGTGGCCGTCACCGGATTGCCCAATACGACCGACCCGTCGTACACGTCCATGCTCACGCTGACTGCCGCGTCCCCGGGGTTGAACACACCCGCGTTGGTCCGAAAACCCAGCGCCGACCCACCGTTCTTCACCGACGTCAGCACCGTGTCCGGGAATGCCTCCGACAGCGACAACCCCGGTATGAACATCCCCACCGTCGGCACGGGAGCCGTCGAGTACAGGCGGCTGGTCACCACCACCTGCTCCGAATCCCCGACCCAGTCAAACTCGACACCTCCGGCCGAGTTGACCGCGCCAAACGTGTTGGCCACGATGTCGTCCAGAGCCCGGGACTCTCGCGGCGAGAGCACCAGATCCACCGGCACCGCCGAGCCCGGACACGTCGGGATGTAGCACCGATACGTCGCCCTCACCGTCACAGGGTCCGTGTACGACGTGTTGAAGACACGCACGTCCGAATAAAACGGCGCCAACCCCTGCACCGACGCCGCACTCGTCAATACCAAACGCTGCGCCGTGTCCGCAGCGGGAAGAAGAGGCGTCCCGAAAGCGACCAGCAGCACCGAGGCGAAAAGGGCTCTTTGCATGGCTTCCACCGGCTGTTCATGGCCGGCCCCCCACCCTGACACTATTCGGTCCGTACCCCCGGGGGAGTCGATTAACGAAGGCCTTAGGTCGGGGACCTTCCCTTGGCCACAGGCTCATCAAGGAAGGGTGGCGATTCCCGTCTTTGGGTCGTAGGTGCTGCCAGGAGGCAGGACAGCCATCTGGATGCCCGAAGCGCCCAGGACCGGGGCCGAAGGAGGCGTAATCCGCGCCTGCCGCGCGTCGTAGACGACGGCATCGCTTCTACCCAGCACGTGCCAGAGGCCGTCGGGCCCGACCTCGATGGCAGTCGATTCGTCGATGCCCACGCCGACGAGCTCCGGATGCTCGAGGACGACCGACAGAAGCCGGTTGTTGCGCCTGCGGCGCAGGAAGTGCTGATCCACGACGGCCCCCGGCAAGAGGCCAAACCCCTCGACGGTAACGACGTTCTCGCGAGCCACCGTCATGTAGGCGTCGCTCGAGTCCTTGGCGGGGGGGCGGTCGCCTCCCGGCTTGCGCTCGTCGCCCGTCAGCATGGGAGTCGACATCACGGCGGCTCCGGCGGAGGTGCCTCCCACCGCGGCCCCCGCCCCGTAGCGCTCCAGAATGGCCGTCTCGACGCGGGTGTGCGAAAGGGCAGCCGTCAGTCTTGCCTGGTCCCCTCCGCCAAACCAGATTCCCGTCACGCCGTCGAGGCGCCGCACGGCCTGCTCGGTATCGGCCTCTTCGCGGGTGAGGAGGATTCGTTCGGCCGAGGCGCCGAGCTTCTGGAAATCGCCAGCCAGCTCGAGCCCCGCATCGGGATACTCGGATGCCATGGGGAAGATGACGATGCGCGCGCGGCCGGCTCCACCTGCCAGGGTCACGAATCGCAGGAGGATCGGATCCGGAATCGGGCCGCCGCCGACGATCAGCAGCGTCCCTCGGGCCGGCGCAGAGGGCGGGGACGCGGCGGGGGCCGGTGCAACGGAGCCGCACGCAGAGAACGTGAGCGCTGCGACGGATAGCCCGACCCGGGCGAGCCGCCGGCGGCCCCGGTGACTCCGAGTCACGCGGCTCCAGATTTCGGTACTCCTCATACGCATTTTCGTATCGGCCGGGCTCGCCATTTTTCGATTCTTCATGAACTCGATCCCCAGGAACCGGGGTAGCATAGCGGCAACACCGAGGAACCACGTTTTCTTTTTGAGGAGGTGGCAATGCCGAGGACTTCCCGAGTCCTTATCGCAGTGACCATGGCGCTGGTGTTCGTGGCGCCGCTTCTCGCCCAGACCAACACGGGCAATGTTTATGGCAACGTGATCGACGAACAGGGCGCTGCCGTACCCGGCGGAACGGCGACGCTCATCGGGCCCGAAGCGCCGCGCACGACGAGTGTCGACGCGAGCGGCTACTTCCGCTTCCTGAAGGTCCCTCCCGGCACGTACTCGGTGACCGTGACGATGCCCGGCTTCACGACGGTGACGCGCGAGAACGTCACCGTCAAGGTCGGCCTGAACACCCAGGTGGAGACGCAGCTGAAGCTCTCGGCCGTGCAGGAAAACGTCACGGTCACGAGCGAGACGCCGCTCATCGACACCCGCAAGGTCCAGACGGGCGAAACCTTCGGGAAGGACCAGTTGACCGAGATCCCGACCGCCCGCGACGTCTGGTCTCTCATCCAGCAGGTCCCGGGCGTGCAGCTCAACACGGTCAACGTGGCCGGAAACCAGAGCGCTCTTGCCGGCGGACCCGAGATCATCTCCAAGGGCTCCGGCAACCTGGTCTACCAGGTCGACGGCGCCACGGTCACGAACAACTCGTGGGGCAACCCCTTCGGGCGCCAGAACGGCGGAACGGACACGTTCTTCGATTTTTCGACGTTCGACAACGTCGAAGTCGCGACGGGGGGCTCGACGCTGGATCAGCAGAGCTCGGGCACCACCATCAACGTCGTCACCAAGCGCGGCACCAACGAGATCAAGGGGTCGGCCCGTTACCTCTACGCGTCCCACAACTGGCAGTCGAACAACACGCCGGAAGAGGCCTCCGCGCAGGGGCTGCCGACCAACGACACGCAGTACATCCGGGAGTACGGCGCGGAAATGGGCGGACCGATCGTCAAGGACAGGCTGTGGCTATGGTTTTCCGGCTCTTACCAGACGATCGATCTCAACTCGGCGTCGTTCGACGCGAACCTCGGCAGCTTCTCGGCTCGCGAGGCGACGAACCTCGAGCCCTGGAGCGCAAAACTGAATGCCCAGATCTCCAACTCCAACTCCCTCGCCCTCTACTACTCGAGGAGCGATCGCTCCCAATACAACCGGGGAGCGAGCCCGATCCACCCCCCCGAGACCTTGACGAACCTGATCATCCCGACGAACTTCTACAAGGTCGAGGATTCGAACGTCTTCTCCTCGGACCTCTTCGGGAGCCTCTTCGCGAGTTATTACCAGGACAACTACAATTCGAACCCCGTAAAGGGCATTCATCCGGGCGACCCGAACTATCAGGTCGAGTACTACAACGACTCGTGGCAGAACAACTGGATCTACTTCATCAGCAAGAACCCGCAGAAGCAGGCCAACGCCCAGGTCTCGAAGTTTTTCAACACGGGTAAGCTCAACCACGAACTGAAGGTGAGCTTCAACTACCGCACGCAGATCAATGACTCGGCCTCGGGCCTGCCGGCGGACCAGCTCCAGGGCAACCAGTACACGTCCTCGGCGAGCGCCCTTCTCGCTCGCGGCGTGCGCACGGTTTACAAGACGCAGTACATCGCCGGCTCGCTCGGCGACACGATCACGACCGGGAACCTCACCGTTCAGCTCGGCCTCCGGTACGATCTGCAGCAGGCCAAGAACCTACCCAGCCGAAGCTTCGAGAATACGAGCTTTCCGGAGCTGCTTCCGGAGGCGATCTACCACGGCTCCCAGGACTGGCAGTTCAGTTTCGACAACTGGCAGCCGCGCGTTTCGGCGACGTACGCCCTGGGCCAAAAGAAGAACACGCTCCTGCGGGCCTCGTACGCGCGATATGCCGACCAGATGGGCTATCTCGGCTACTACGGCAGTGGTGTGCCCGCATCCAACGGCTACTACGTCTACTGGAACGACGCCAATCACGACCACATCGTCCAGGCGAGCGAGGCCGACCCGAACTACATCTACAGCATCTACGGCGGCGTCGACCCGGCCGTGATGCCGAACAACCCGAACACGATTGTCGCAGGCCTCAAGACGCCCGCCACCACGGAGTGGACGGCGGGCGCCGATCAGCAGATCTCCGACAACTTCGCGGTATCGGCGACGTTTTCCTATCGAAACACCAACGAGCTGCTGCAAAGCCTGGCCTCGGGAGCGACTCTGTCGTCGTACGCGCTGACGGGCATCGCGTCGGGCACGGCCACCGCGGCCAACGGGTTCGCGCTTTCCTTCGCGGAGCCCTTCTATGGTTTGAACAACCTCGCCACACTGCCTCCCGGCGTCACGTTGAGCAACCGCCCGGGAGCGAGTCAGCGGTACTACGGAGTGGACGTGTCGCTCGTGAAGCGACTCGCCGACAACTGGATGGTGCGCGCGAACGTCGGCTGGAACAGCTTCAACCAGTACTTGACGGCCCAGTCGATCCAGGACCCGAACAATCTCTGGGGCCTCGGAGGACAGAACGATAACGGAGGGCTCGCAACCGGCGGTACCGATGGGCGCAACAACAAGCTAGCGGTCTTCGTGAATTCGAACTGGCAGTTCAACGTGAACGCCCTCTATCAGTTCCCCTACGCCATCTCGCTCGGAGCGAACTTTTTCGGACGGGAGGGTTACCCGAATCCCTACTACATACGCACCTATTCTCACGAGGATGCCCTCAACGGCCAGACCATCGGAAGCATCAACGACATCCTCATCGGCAAGGTGAATACGTACCGCTACCCCAACGTCTACCAGCTCGATCTGCGCCTGCAGAAGAGCTTCAAGATCGGGCAAGTCACGGTCGTCCCCGCGGCGGAGATCTTCAACGTGGCCAACGCCGGCACCGTGCTCCAGCGTTACCAGAGGGTCGGCACCTACAATCGAAGCACGAGGACCCCGGATCAGTTCGTGCAGAACGACTATTTCAACCAGATCATCGAGGTGCAGAGCCCGCGCATCCTGCGCCTGGGTCTGATGGTGAGCTTCTAGTACCTTTATTGGCCATCGGCGGGCCCGTCCGGGAATTCCGGGCGGGCCCTTTCGCTTTCAGGCGGGCGTGACGCGGTTCCTCCATGCAGCCGTGGGCTGCGCCGTTTTTGCGCTTGCCCTGGCATCCTGCCGGCGGGAGACTCCGGGCAGCCAGGGCGCGGTTGCCCCCGCGGCCGCCTCCGCGGGCGGCGGCGTGGGCGTCGCGCGCGACATCGTGCTCATCACGATCGATACGCTGCGCTCCGATGCCGTCGGCTTCGACGGGAACCCGCGCGGCACGACGCCGAACCTCGACCGGTTTGCAAGGGAAGGGCGGGTATTTACCGAAGCCCACTCCCACAATGTCATCACCCTTCCCTCGCACACCAACATCCTGACGGGGCTCTATCCCTATCAGCACGGCGTGCGCGAGAACCTGGGCTTTCGGCTGAGCCCCAAGATCGACACCCTGGCGCCGAGACTCAAGGCCAGGGGCTACGCGACCGGCGCCTTCGTCGGGGCCTTCATCCTCGACTCGCGGTACGGCCTCTCCCGCGGCTTCGACGTCTACGACGAGCTCTACCGCCATCTCGACGAGCCGCTCGAGTTCGACATCCAGCAGGCGCACGCAGCAGAGGTGGTCGCGGCGGCCCTCGCGTGGTTCCGCGGGCAGACCGGCAAGCCGCGCTTTCTCTGGGTCCACGTCTACGATCCGCATGCGCCGTATGAGCCGCCGGAGGTTTACCAGCAGCGTTTCCCGGACGACCAGTATCTGGGCGAGGTGGCCTACACGGATGCATCGCTCGCGCCCCTGCTCGAAGCCCTCCGCAGTGTCCAGCCGGCGCCACTGCTCATCGTCACCGGGGATCACGGCGAGGCGCGCGGAGATCACGGGGAGTTGACGCATGGCCTCTTCTGCTACGAGGCGACCCTACATGTTCCGCTCTTCGCCTGGTGCCCGGGCCTTGTCGCGCCGGGCCGGGACGCGGCGCTTGCCCGCCACATCGACATCGTCCCGACTATCCTCGAGGCCCTGGGAGAGCCGAAGCCGAAGGAGCTGAAGGGCCAGTCGCTGCTCGCCGCGCACCGCGCCGAGGCCACGGAGGGGAGCTATTTCGAGGCGCTCTCGGCCGCATTCAATCGGGGCTGGGCGCCCCTGCGGGGATTGATGGCGGGTGGCGCGAAGTACATCGATCTGCCGATTCCGGAGCTCTACGAGCTGCCAACCGATCCGGGCGAAATGAACAACCTCGCGCCGATTGGCCCGGATGCCCTGCGGCGCCTGCGCAAACGCCTGCTCGAGCTTCCGGAGGCGCCGCTCGAGCGGGGCACGATCGGGTCGGAAGAGGCGGCGAAATTGAAGAGCCTCGGCTATCTCACCGGATCGGCCGAGATGAAAGCGACCTACACGGCGGCGGAAGATCCGAAGACGCTCATCGGCGTCGACCAGAGGCTCCACGACGTCGTCGCGCTCTACGAGCAGCACAAGTTCGACGAAGCGATCCGGGTCGCCCGCGGCATCGTGGACGAGAACCCCAAGATGGGAATGGGGTACGTCCAGCTCGCGATCGCCCTGCAGGCCACCGGGGATGCGAAGGGAGCCCTGCAGGTTTACGAGAGAGCCGTTTCGGCCGGCGCGAGCGGCGAGAGCATGGACCGCCGGCGCGGCCTCCTACTCTGCGAAATGGGCCGTCCGAAGCAGGCCGTCGAGGTGCTCTCGCCCTATCGCGAGAGTGACGACATCGAGACGTTGAACGCCCTCGGGGTGGCTCTTGCCGACGCGGGGCAGCCCGCCGATGCGTTGAAGGTCTTCTCGCGCGTACTCGAGTTCGACGCGGGCAACGCCCGGGCGCTCCAGGACACGGGCATCTCGCTCTTGAAGCTCGACCGACCGGAAGAGGCGCGCAAGTACCTCGAGCTCGCCCTGACTCGCGGCAGGCGCCAGGTGCGCGCTTGGAACGCCCTCGGTGTCGCGTGGATGCGGCTCGGCGACCCGAAGAAGGCGATCGAAGCCTGGGAGGAGTGCGTCGCGTTGAACCCCGAGCAGTACGAGGCGCTCTACAACATTGGCCGCGTGGCCGGCGAGCAGGGCGATTGGAAGAAGGCCCGGGCGGCCCTCGAACGGTTCGTCGCGACGGCGCCGCCGAAGCAGTACGGCAAGGACCTCGCCGAGGTCCGGGGCGCGCTCGCCGACATGGCGCGGAGAGGCCTTTGAGGGGCCGGAGTTCGCCTTTGTAATTTCCCGTCCGCCGATTCCGATGAAAGAATGAGCGGATGAGACTTTCGAGGATACCGTCTTGTGTTGCCGTCGCCGCGGTCCTGGCCCTTCTCGGCGCCGCCCCCGCTGAGAAGCCGGACTCCTTTCTGATCTCGGGTGCCCGGGTCGCGGACGGTAGCGGCGGGCCGATCGTGGCAAGGGACGTCCGGGTTCAGGGCGATCGCATCGCCGAAGTCGGCAGGCTCAACCCCAAAGACGGAGAGCGGGTGATCCCGGGCGCCGGGCTCGTCCTCGCGCCGGGCTTCATCGACATTCACAATCACTCGACGGGAGGGTTGAAGACCGACCCCCTGGCCCAAACGCAGGTCTCCCAGGGAATCACGACCCTGGTGCTCGGTCCGGACGGGGATTCGCCCTGGCCGATCGCCGACTACCTGAAGCAGATCGAGGCGGCGCCGCCGGCGGTCAACGTCATGACGATGGTCGGCCACGCGACCCTGCGAAGTCTCGTCCTCGGAGAGGACTACAGGCGCACCGCCACGCCCGCAGAGGTTGCAAAGATGGCCGCGCTCGTCGATCAGGGAATGAACGAGGGGGCGCTCGGCCTTTCGTCGGGACTCGAGTACGACGTGGCGAGCTACGCCTCGACCGAGGAGATGATCGAGCTCGGCAAGGCCGCCGGGCGCTACGGCGGGTTCTACATGACCCACACGCGCGACGAGGCGGACAAGAGCTTCGAGGCCCTGGCCGAGGCGATCACGATCTCGAAGGACGGGCACCTTCCTCTGGACATCTCGCACATCAAGCTCGCGACGGTGGGAGTGTGGGGCAAGGCGAAGCAGGCTGTGGCGCTCATCGACGAGGCGCGTTCGAAGGGGCAGGACGTCACGGCCGACTGCTACCCGTACGAGGCCTGGCACTCGAACATCGAGGTGCTGGTCCCGAACAAACAGTACTTCGACGCGAAAAGCGTGGCGCGGGCCCTGGCCGACGTCGGCGGCGCCTCCCACGTCACGATCACGGCCTGCAAGGCCCATCCCGCGTACGCCGGCCGCAACCTCGAAGAGCTCGCGCGGGCCGAAGACGTATCCGAGCCCGAGATCTTTGCCCGAATCGTGCGCGACGGCGGAGCGGACGTGATCGGCCACACGATGAAGACTGAAGACGTCGAGATCTTCTACAGGCAGCCGTGGGTGATGGTCGCCTCCGACGGAGGCATCGACAACGATCATCCCCGCGGAGCCGGCACGTTCCCGCGCGTCCTCGGCCGCTTCGTGCGGCAGAGGCATCTCTTCTCGCTCGAGGAGGCGATCCGCAAGATGACGTCGCTTCCGGCCAGCCGCGTGGGGCTCAAGGACCGCGGGACGATCGCCCCCGGAATGAAGGCGGACCTCGTGCTCTTCGATCCCGAGACCGTGATCGATCGCTCGACCTTCGAGGACCCGCGCCGGCTCTGCGCGGGCATCGAGGTCGTCATCGTCAATGGCGAGACGGTCTGGTCGGGCGGGAAGGCCACGGGCGCAAGACCCGGACGGGTCATCCGCAGGCCCTCCACCATGCCTGCGCGATGAGGCTTCTTCTTGGGGCGCTGCTCTCCGCAGCCATGGCCCTGGAGTCCGGCGGGGTAGCATCGACGCCGCAGACACCGGTCATCACCGAGCCGGCCGCCGACGGCCAGATCATCAGCGCGTACGACGTGCACATGGTCGCGGGACCCTTTACGGGCTCGCCGGGGGAGAGTCACGTCTGCAGCGACTGGGAGATACGCGCCGCAGCGTCGGGGGAGCTCGTGTGGACGGCGCTCTGCGCCGCGGCAACCCTCGCCGTGCACATCCATCTCGGGGATGGGGCGTTCGTGAACTCGCTGTCCGGCCATCACCAGCTCGATGCCGACACCGATTACCTCCTGCGCGTCCGATTCGAGGGCGATGCCGGGCCGCCCGAGTCGCAGTGGAGCGAGTGGGCCGAGCGCCGCTTTCACACCGCGCCCGCAACCGCGATCGAGCCGCTCGTTCTGTCGGACGTCTCCGACATTCCGGCGCCTCGGTGGCGGAACGAGGCCTCGGCGGATGTGATCCTGCCGGGGGACCCGGGTCCCGCGGAGTTCCGTCTCGAGGCGTTCGGAGTCGGAGCGCTGCTCACTTTCACGGGAGGCCGCGAGGTGAACCGTGTCGTCAACGCTCCCGCCCTCGCCGGTCACGGCAACGTGCGTGTCGTCCTGGAAGCGGGCTCCGAGCCTCTGGCTCTTCCGGCCTCCCACCTGTCGTTTACCGACGGCAGCGGCACCGATCGCGTGGTCTACGTGCCGCCGATCGCTCTGGATGCCGGTCAGAGCATCGCATTCTGGATCTCGGAGGGGGGGAGGCTTTTTCCGCCGATGTGGCGCCGGCCCCGGGCGCTTCTCCCAGCTTTGCGTCCCAGGTCAGCGCATCGCCCGTTCCGTGGGCCGTCAAGCAGCCGGGCTTCCGCATCGAGCGCGTGGCGACGGGGTTTCAGCTGCCCGTCAACATCGCGTTTCTCCCCAATCCGGGCCCGGGCGCCGACGACCCGTTCTTCTACGTGACCGAGCTCTACGGGACGATCCAGGCCGTGACGCGAGACGGTCGGATTACGCCGTACGCCTCCGGGCTTCTCAACTTCGATCCAACGGGTCCCTTTCCCGGATCGGGCGAGAAGGGTCTGACGGGAATCGCCGTCGAACCGGTCACGGGCGACGTGTTCGTGGGAGCCGTCGAGGCGAACCCGGGCGTTACGGACGTCCATTTTCCGCGCGTGATCCGCCTTCACAGCGCCGATGGGGGCCGCACGGCTTCGACGCGGACGACGATCCTGGATTTCCCGAACGAGCCGGTCGGCCCGTCCCATCAGACCTCCAACGTCTCGATCGGCCCGGACGGTAAGCTGTACGTGCACATTGGCGACGGGGCCATTTCCCTTCCGAGCCAGGACCTGACCTCGGTCCGGGGGAAGATTCTCCGGGTCAACCTCGACGGCTCGGCTCCCGCGGACAATCCGCTCTACGACGTATCCGACGGACTGACGGCCAAAGATCTCGTCTTCGCATACGGATTTCGAAATCCCTTCGGAGGAGCCTGGCGAGCGGCCGACGGCGCTCACTGGGAGGTCGAGAACGGCCCGAACGTCGATCGCCTGGCAAAGGTGGTTGCGGGCCGCAACTACCTCTGGGACGGGACGAACGCGAGCATGTACAACTCGGCCGCATACGTGTGGCCGATCGCGGTTGCCCCCGTCAACATCGCGTTCGTGCAGGCGTCCACGTTCGGCGGGAGCGGGTTCCCCGAGGACCGGATGGACCACGCGTTCGTGACCGAGTCGGGCCCCACCTACGCGCCGGGTCCGCAGGCTCTCGGCAAGCGGGTCAGCGAGTTTGCCTTCGATGCCGAGGGGAACCGCACGAGCGGGCCGCTTCCGCTCGTCGAATACGTCGGGGCGGGTCGGGCAAGCGCGTCGGCGCTGGCTGCCGGTCCGGACGGCCTCTACTTTTCGGACCTCTACAAGGATTTCGGCGCCTCCGACGGTACGGCTGCAGGCGCCAGCGTCTTTCGCATCGTGTACACGGGCGTGGCCGATTTCTCGGCGGATTCGGCTCACGGTTCCGCCCCCCTCATGGTGAGCTTCGCGGACGCCTCGACGGCCCCCGATCCGACCGCCTGGCACTGGGATTTTGGCGACGGCTCGCACAGCGACGAGCGCGATCCGACGCACGTCTACGCCAATCCCGGTACCTATGACGTTCGTCTGACCGTGACCGGCTCGGGGGGTCAGACCGCCCGGCAGAGGCCCGCCTTCGTTGTCGTCGGGCCGGCCCCGCGCAAGGTTGCCTGTTGCCCGCCGGTCCCATGGTCGACGCCGATCGCCGTCCCCCCGAGGTGACAGGAGCCGGGAGGCGGCATCCGCCCGCCGGGTCCCCTAGAATGGGCCGGTGAGACTGCGCTGGGCTCTCGCCCTTCTGGCACTGGTTGCCGTGGTTGGCGCCGTGGCGGCCCTTTCGCGCCCGGGTGGTCCCGCCGTTCAGATTGCGTCGGTCAAGCGAGCGGACCTGGTCGTTCCGATCCAGTGCGACGGTGTGCTCGAGCCGCCGCCGGGGGGCGAGCTGCGCGCGGCACAAGCCGCCATCGTGGCCGAGATTCTCGCTCGCGACGGCGACCGGGTGACCTCTGGAGCGCCGCTCGTCCGGCTCGAGGACGCGGAGCTCTCGCGCAAAGCGCTCGAGGCCCGATCGGAAGCACTGCGGCTCGAGGGCGAGAAGGCGGCGGCTGCTGCCGACGTGGCAGAGCTCGAACGCGAGCAGAGGCGCGCGCAGGCCGTCTTCGATGCCGATGTCCGCTTGCTCGCCAGCGGAGCGATCACGAAGATGACCGCCGAGCAGAACGAGCTCGCGCTCAAGCAGGCGCAGGACCGCGCTCGGGCGGCGCGTGCTCGCCTCGCGTCTCTCGAGGGCGGCCCGGAGGGCGCGGCCGCCCGCGTGGCGCTCTCGGAGCGCTCCGCCGCGGAGCTCGAGCGTCGCGTCGCGGCGCTGACGGTGCGAGCGCCGGCCGCGGGCCTCGTGTACGGCCTTCCGCGCCGCGCCGGCGAGAGCATTGCGGCGGGTCAGATCGTTGCCAACGTCATCGACCCCGCGCATCGGCGGCTGCGGGCCCGCGTGGATCAGCCGGATCTGCCCCAGGCCGCCCCGGGCCAGCGGATCATCGTGTCGTTCGACGGCTTGCCCCGCGACCGTTGGGAGGGGACGGTGTCGTTCGTCGACCCCGGTCTGCGGGAAGCCGGGGGCCGGGAGGTTGGCGACGTGCTCGGCGAGGTGGAGGACCCGCAGGCGAAACTGCCGTCCAACGCCTCCGTGGACGTTCAGATCGTGACCGGAGAGAAGAAGGGCGTGCTCGTCGTTCCGCGAGCCGGGATTTTCCGTGACGGGGATCGCCGCTACGTGTACGTCTCCGAAGCGGGACGCGCGCGGCGCCGGGAGGTGTCGATCGGGCTTCTCGGACTGACCCAGGCCGAGATCGTCAGCGGCCTGTCCGAGGGGGACGCCGTGATTCTTCCCGGCGCCGTCGCGCTCTCGGACGGACTTCGCGTCCGCGCTTCGAAGCCCAAGGCCTGAGGCCGCCGGGAGTCCGATGTTCAATCGCGAAGTCTTCGGGATGGCCGTCGACCGGTTCCGCAAGCACCCGGTTCAGACATCGCTCACGCTCGCCGGTCTCGTCGTCGGGACGGCCTCGATCATTCTCGTCGTGACGCTCGGCCTGACGGGTCGTGGGTACGTCCTGCGGCAAATCGAGGGCGTCGGGTCTCACCTGGTGTGGGCAAACTACCGGGGCACCGTCACGTCCGGGGTGGCTCGCACGGTCGACGATTTCATGACCGAGACCGACGTGAAGGCCATCGCGGCCCGCCGCGACCTCTTCTCGGGGGTCACCGCGATCCTGACGCTGCGGGGCAGCATCACCGTGCAGTCGCAGGTCAAGACGCTGACCGTGCTCGGCGTCATGGCGAATTACGGCGAGGTCCGCAAGAACATGCGCATCCTGCGGGGCCGTTTCCTCGACGAGGACGACGTGCGAGAGAGGGCACGCGTATGCGTCGTCAATCGCGACCTGTACGAGCAGCTCTTCGCCAACGACGATTCCCCCGAGAAGACGATCCGCACGCTCGGGACGACTTTTCAGGTCGTCGGCGAGTTCGAGGAGCCGGTGGACACGCTCGGACGCGGCGAGGTCGTGCCGGAGACGATCCTCATTCCGCTCACGGTGGCCTGGTACTTCACGCCGACGCACCAGGTGAAGACGCTCTTTGCGGAGGCGCGCGAGTTCTCGGAGTTGCCGGTCGCGGTCCGGACGGTCCAGGAGGTCCTGCGCGAGCGCCACCGGCCGGGCTCGGTCTACGAAGTCGAGAGCATGACGTCGGTCGTCCGGCTCGCGCGGGCAATTTCGGTCGCCCTGATCGTCGTGTTCATCCTGGCCGCCGCGGTCTCGGTCGTCGTCGGTGGCGTGGGCATCATGAACATTCTGCTCGCCTCCGTCGAGCAGCGGACGCGCGAGATCGGAGTCCGGATGTCCGTCGGGGCGCGTCGGCGCGACATTCTCGGACAGTTTCTGTTCGAGGCCCTGTCGCTCGGCGTCATGGGTGCCTCGATCGGTGTCGCCATAGGGCTCGGGATTCCGTTCCTGACGCGCCTGCTCGTGCGGGGCGTGGAGATCCAGGTGTCCTGGGTGTCCGCGGCCATCGCGTTTCTCTTCTCGTGTGCCGTGGCTGTGGTGTTCGGCGCCGTGCCGGCCTACCGCGCCTCGAGTCTTAACCCTTCGGAGGCTCTCCATCATGAATGATCGGCATCCATTCGGGTTCTCCCTCGGCGTGCTCGGCCTCGCCATCGCCCTGCCCATCGTGGCGACCGAGGCCGCGGCGGCCCAGACGCCGGCCTCGGAAACGCTGACCCTCAGGAGGGCTGTCGAGCTCGCCCTCGAGCGGGCCCCGCAGCTGGCGGCGATGCGGGCCACGACCGAAGAGGCCAACGCCGAGGCGCGCATCGCGGCGGATGCGTTTCACCCCTCGGTCTGGGTCTCGACGACGCCCGGCTATTCGACGGGGCTTCCCGTGGCCGTGGCCGGGAGCGTGCCGGCGTACGGGGCGGTCGAGATCCGCCAGACGATCTACGACCCCTGGAAAAAGAACGACGCGCTCCAGGCCGATGCCACGGCTGCGAAGCAGAGCGGGAAGCTCGCGAGCTCCTGCACTGAGACCGTTCAGAGCGCGATCGCGGCATATGCCAAGAGCTGGACCGACGAGCGCCGCGCCGATGCCGGGCGTCGCCGGCTCGCGGCCGCGGAGAGCGAGGTGCAGCGGACGACCGCGCTCTTTGGCGAAGGGCGCGCGACCGAGATGGATGTCGAACGGACAAAGCTTCGCCAGGCCCGCGCCAGGCAGAAGCTCCTGAACGCGGAGTCCGACCGGGACCTCGATGGCTTCGAGCTCAAGCGGCTGATCGGATGGCCTGGAAACGTCCCGCTGCGGCTGTCATCGGAAACGGAGGGCATGCTCGTCGACGCGGAGAAGGCCGATACGCTGTCCGCGGCCCGCGCCGCGGATCCGCAGTTGAAGGCGTACGGCCGCCAGATCGAGCTGCTCGGCCGCCTGGCGCAGCTTTCCGCGAGGCGGTGGCCCGTCATCGAGGCGGCGGCGAAGTACCAGCGCCTGCCCTCCTACTACGCCAAGTACTACAACAGCTTCAACGAGAATGCCTTCAGCGTCGGCGTATCGTTCGCGATTCCCCTGTGGGCCGGCGGGCGGTTGGACGACACCGAGGCGCACTCTCGCGCGAGTCTGGCGCGCGCCGAAGCCGAGCGGGAAGCGCGCGAATCCGATCTCGAGGTGGCCGCGCGGCGCGCGGAAGCGGGCGTGGCCAGGGCCGACGCGGAGCGCAGTCTGGCGCGGCGCGCCCAGGGGATCGCCGAGCAGGATCTGCGAGCGGCCGAGCTTTTGTCCCGCGAGGGGCGCGCGGAGGCGGGTGTGGTGGAGGAGCGGCAGCTCGCCCTCGCCGATGCCGACGAAGAGGCTGCGACCTCCGGTCTCGGGGCGCTCGAGGAGCGCGTGAAGCTGCTGGCTCTGCGCGGCGATCTGACGCGAGCGGTGCTGGGTGAGGACCCGCCCTGCGTGGTGAAGGCGGGTTCCTAGGCGCCGGTCTCGGGGGTCGGAGGCGCGGCGAGGTCGAACGCGGGCGCCAGGTCCTCGGGGCGCAGCTCCTCGCGATCGGGTCGCACGGTGCGGGTAAAGAGCGAGATGCGCCGATCGACGATGAATCGCCATAGCAGCCGCGGCCACGACGGGACGCTCTGGAGCGACTCGTAGGCTTCGGGCGCCGCGCGCCGGACGGCGCGCAGGCGGTTCCAGGGCACCGTGGGGAAGTCGTGGTGCTCGTTGTGATACCCGATGTTCAGGGCGATCGCGTTCAGTGGGCCGTAGTAGCTGTTGGTCTCCTGTCCCGGATAGAGCGAATAGTGCTCCTGGATCCAGCGCGCGCCGAGCGGATGGAGCCCCACGCTGAAGAGCAGGGAGATCACCATGTAGGCCAGCGCCTTTGGCCCCAGAATCACCCAGATTGCGACGTCGAAGAGCGACTGGGCGACGACATTGAGGACGACCCACCGGTTGATCGGGCGGATGACGCGCAGCCTCGGCGGCCGCGTGGTCTGTACGATGGCGAAGAGCATCAGCCAGATCGTCTTGCGCCAGGGCGAGGTTCCCACGAGCCTTGCCTCCCAGAGGTTGGCCAGATCGGCGTCGTGGTCGTACATGCCGAGATGCGTGTGATGCCGCATGTGGTACCGCTGAAAGAGCACGGAAGTGGGAAGGCCATGCGGGAGGTTCGCGAGAATTCCGGAGAGCGTATTGGCCCAGGCTCTGCGGAAAATGAGGTTGTGCGTGCACTCGTGGATGAGCACCCACAGCGCGTGGTTCGCGACGGCGCCGAGGATCGCCGCGGTCGCGACGATGACCCACCACGGGCTCTCACGAAGCAGCCACGCCATTGCGATCTGGGCGGCCACGACCCCGACGATGATCCAGAAAGTCGCCGGAGTTCGGCCGATATATCCCCGCACCTCGGGATGTTCCTGGAGGATGCGTTTCGCGCGGCCAGGGTGCGGCGCCTGCCCCGTTGTGTGGACAAAGTCCCCCGGCTCTGCGGGGGAAGTCGCGACTGGGATCACACCATAAGTCTTTCACACTTTTCCCGGTCCGGAGATGCCGCGAAAGGGGGTCCCCCCGGGGTGGGCGGCGGGGAGGAAACTCCGGCTCGAGATGCCCGAGTCGACGCATCGCGATGGGGCATTCCGCGGCGCTTCGCGAGAGGATGCACTTCATGAGGAAATCGCGGGCGGCGCTCGGGGCAGTCGTACTCGCTTGCCTGGCCCTCTCGCCGCGGGGCAACCCGCCCGCGGAGAGCCCGAACCCCGCGATGGCGAGCGGACCGAATCCGACGACCTCGCTCTGGTACACGCACCCCGCACGCAAGTGGGAGAACGCTTTGCCCGTCGGCAATGGCCGGCTTGGCGCGATGGTCTTCGGGCGAACCGACGAGGAGAGGATCCAGTTCAATGAAGACACCCTGTGGTCGGGAGGGCCCTACTCTTCGACCGTGCAGGGCGGGTACGAATTCCTCCCCGAAATTCAGAAGCTCGTCTTCGCCGGGCAATGGCGACAGGCCCACAAGCTCTTCGGCCGCCGCCTGATGGGCTACCCCGTCGAGCAGATGAAGTATCAGTCGATGGGAGATCTCATCCTCGCGTTGCCGGGAGAGTCCGAAGTCGCGGACTACCGGCTTGCGCTCGATCTGGATGAAGCGGTGGCCTCCGTCCGCTACCTGCAGAACGGAGTCCGGTTCCTGCGGGAAGTGTTCTCGAGCCCCGTGGACCAGGTCATCGTGGTGCGGCTGACCGCAGATCGGCCGGGGAGCATCTCTTTCAA
The DNA here is from genome assembly GCA_963847075.1 of uncultured Acidobacteriota bacterium. GTDB lineage: Bacteria > Acidobacteriota > Thermoanaerobaculia > UBA5066 > Gp7-AA6 > DAHUXD01. The sequence goes on along the minus strand of CAWJYL010000002.1, from coordinate 1,844,550 downwards.
GGCTCAGTTGAGAGGCGTCCGCAACGACGCCCACTCGAACTACGGCACGGAATACTTCCGGATGGACGGGCGCGGCAGCGATAGTCTCGTCCTCACCGGCAAGTCGGCCGACTATCTGGGCATCGCCGGCAGGCTCCGCTACGAGGCCCGGCTCAAGGCGCTTCCCGAGGGCGGGAGCATGCGGATCCACGAGGAGGAACTCTTCGTCGACCATGCCGATGCCGTGACCCTGTACCTCGCCGGGGCGACGAGCTTCGTGAACTCCAGGGACGTCAGCGGCGATCCCGACGCGCGCGTCGAGGCCGCACTGTTGGGTATCGCGGGCAGGCCCTACGCCGAGATCCGCGCAGCGCACGTCCGCGAGCACCGGCGGGTCTTCCGCCGGGTCTCGATCTCCCTCGGCGCGACGGCGAACTCCCGACTTCCGACCGACGAGCGGCTGCGGGCGTTCGACGGCACGAACGATCCGGACCTGGCGGCTCTGTGTTTCCAGTTCGGCCGATACCTGCTCATCGCGTCCTCGCGTCCGGGCACGCAGCCGGCGAACCTGCAGGGCATCTGGAACCAGTACCAGAATCCTCCCTGGGACTCCAAGTACACCACCAACATCAACACCGAGATGAACTACTGGCCGGCGGAGGTGGCAAACCTCTCCGAGTTCACGGCGCCCCTCTCCCAGATGACCCGGGACCTCACCGACAAGGGGAGCGATGTCGCGCGGGAGAACTACGGCGCGCGGGGCTGGGTGCTGCATCAGAACACCGATCTCTGGCGCGTCGCGGCGCCCATGGATGGCGCGTACTGGGGCACGTTCACGCTCGGTGGAGCCTGGCTCTGCACGCACCTCTGGGAGCACTACCTCTTCACCGGCGACCGGAAGTATCTCGAGGACGTCTACCCCATCATGAAGGGGTCGGCCGAATTCTTTCTCGACTTTCTCGTCCGCGACCCGAAGCATGGATGGCTCGTCACCAATCCCTCGACCTCGCCGGAGAACTATCCTCGCAGACCCGGCGAAGAGGCTTTCTACGACGAAATCTGCGGCTGGGTCAGCCAGGGAACCATGATCTGTGCGGGCTCGACGATCGACATGCAGATCCTGGGCGACCTCTTCGGGTACGTCGCCGCGGCCGCGGACGTCCTGGGCCGGGACCGGAAGTTCCGGGAAAAGGTGCTCGACGCCCGCCGACAGCTCGCGCCGATGCAGATCGGAGCGAAGGGAGATCTGCAGGAGTGGCTCGAGGACTGGGGACAGGTCGAGAAGAGCCATCGCCACATCTCCAATCTGTACGGGCTGTATCCCGGCAACCAGATCTCGGTGCGCAGGACGCCGGCGCTCGCGGATGGCGCGAGGGTCGTGCTGGAGCAGCGGGGTCTCGACGGCAACGGCTGGTCGTCGGCGTGGAAGATGGCCTGTTGGGCCAGGCTCCGCGACGCCCGCAAGGCCATGGACAACTTCACCTACGCCATTGGGAACTCCACGTTCGAGAGCCTCTTCTCCAATTGCTCCAACGCGCTCCAGGTGGACGGCGCCCTCGGTCTCGCCGCTGCGGTGGCGGAGATGCTCCTGCAGTCGCACGAGGGCGAGGTCGACCTGCTGCCGGCGCTTCCGGGCTCCTGGAGCACGGGACGGGTCGAGGGCTTACGGGCCCGCGGTGGTTTCGAAGTCGACATGCGCTGGGACAGAGGGCTTTTGGCCTCCGCGAGAATCGTTTCCTCTCTCGGCGGGCCGTGCCGCGTGCGGGGCAAGGGGCTGGCCCTTGTCTCGAGCGGCGGGCGCCGGGTCGACGTCCGCATGCTGCCGGACGGGGCCCTCGAGTTTGCGACCCGGAGGGGTGCCACGTACGAAATCTCGCCGATCCGATAGGCTGGCCCTCGCGCCATGCCCGATCTCGTTTCACTCTTCGGCTCCATCGACATCTACATGTTCGACCAGATTCTGCGCGGGCGAATCGCTCCCGGGATGAGCGTCCTCGACGCCGGATGCGGTTCGGGGCGCAACCTGGTCTATCTGCTGCGCGAGGGGTACGAGGTGTGCGGCATGGATCCGGATCCGAATGCGATACGGGCCGTGCGGCTCCTGGCCCACCGGCTTGCGCCGCAACTGCCCGCTTCGAACTTCCGGGAGGAATCCGTGGAGGGAAACAGCTTCCCGGATGCGGCGGCGGAGGTGGTCCTGAGCAGCGCCGTGCTCCACTTCGCCCGGGACGAGCCCCACTTCCTGGCGATGCTCGAGAGCTCGTGGCGGCTCGTGAGGCCGGGAGGCCTCTTCTTCTGCCGTCTGGCCTCCTCGATCGGCATGGAGGGTCGGTTCGTTTCGCGCGGAGGAGGGCGTTTCACGCTGCCCGATGGCAGCGAGCGGTTTCTCGTCGACGAGGCCCGTCTGCTGGCACTCACGGCGCGGCTCGGCGCGACGCTCGTGGATCCACTGAAGACGACGGTGGTCCAGGATCAGAGGTGCATGACGACCTGGGTCCTGAGGAAGGCGAGGGCACCGGGTTCCGTCCGGTGAACCCGCGGTCTGCGGACCATATACTCGGTTTTCGTCGCAAGGCGGCGCGCCAATCGGCCGCGGCCGGAAGGAGCGAGCAATGGATCTCGGACGGCGGGGGTTTCTCAAGGGAGTGTCGCTCCTCGGGGGAGCGAGCCTCGTCTCGTTGCCGCGGATCGCTCGGGCGGCCTCCGAGGACATGGCGGCGGTTCCCGCGTCCATCCGGGCCCTCAAGCCGATGACGGGCGACGTCGTGCCGATTACGGACGCCGAGCGCCTCGCGCGCATCGAGAAAGCGCGAAGGCTGATGGCCGACAACGGGATCGCGGCGGTCGTGCTGGAGCCGGGCTCCTCCATGTTCTATTTCACCGGCGTCGAGTGGTGGCCCTCCGAGCGCACGTTCGCCCTGGTTTTGCCCGCCCGGGGCGAGGCGGCCTGGGTCACGCCGAAGTTCGAGGAGGCCCGCGCCCGCGAGCTCATCCGGTTCGGCAACGACGTTCGCGCGTGGGAAGAGGACGAAAACCCGTACCGGGTCATCGCCGGGATCCTCGCGGATCGCGGCGTCGCGTCCGGCCGCGTCGGGGTCGAGGAGCGCGTGCGCTTCTTCGTCTACGACGGAATCCGCAAGGAGGCGCCGGGCGTGACCTTCGTCAGCGCCGACCCGGTCACCGCGGGATGTCGGATGTACAAGTCGCCGGCCGAGATCGCCCTCATGCAGAAGGCAAACACCATCACCCTGGCCGCCTACAAAGCGGCCTTCGCCGAAATGCGCGAGGGCATGACGCAGTACGAATTCCAGCGCAACGTCGAGGCCGGATTCCAGAATCTCGGGGCGCCCGGAGGGTCGGCCGGCATCCAGGTCGGCGTGTGGTCGGCATTTCCGCACGGAAGCATCGCCCCCCAGAAGATCAAGCCGGGCGACGTCGTGCTTTGCGATGGCGGGTGCAAGATCGAGGGCTACTCTTCGGACATCACGCGGACGACCGTGTACGGAAGGCCGAGCGACCGCCAGCGGTTCGTCTGGGACCTCGAGAAGAAGGCGCAGACGGCCGCCTTCGAGGCAGCCCGGATCGGCGCCGCCTGCGAGACGGTCGACGCGGCGGCGCGCAAGGTCATCGTGGACGCGGGCTTCGGCCCGGACTACAAGGTTCCGGGTCTGCCGCATCGCACGGGACACGGGATCGGCCTCGACGGGCACGAGTGGACCAACTTCGTTCGCGGCAACAAGACGAAGATCGCTCCCGGCATGTGCTTCAGCGACGAGCCCATGATCGCGATCTACGGCGAGTTCGGCATCCGGCTGGAGGACTGCCTCCACATCACCGAGGACGGCGCGAAGTTCTTCACGCCGCAGAGTCCGGCGATCGACCAGCCGTTCGCATGATGGCATGACCCACCTTGCAATCCTGGGGGCAGGCCCGGCGGGCCTGGGGGTAGCCTTCTACGCCCATCGGGCCGGCCTGCCGTTCGATCTCTATGAAGGCTCCTCGGTGCCCGGCGGCATGTGCCGGACATTCCGGTCGGGCGAGCATCTTTACGATTGCGGGGCGCATCGTTTCCACGATCGAGATCCGGAAATCACGCGCGATGTCGGCGCGCTGCTCGGCGATGCGCTGATTCGAGTCGACGCCCCCAGCGCGATCTGGGATCGGGGGCGCTACATCGACTTTCCCCCGACGCCGCTCAACGTCACGTTCGCGTACGGGTTTCGCGAGGCCCTGCGGATCGGCCGGGACCTTCTGCGCTCGGGCGTGTGCCGTCGCGGCCCGGCCGTCAGCTTCGAAGACTTCGCGGTCGGCCGTTTCGGCGAAACCCTCGCGCGGCGGATTCTCCTCAACTACTCCGAGAAGCTGTGGGGACTTCCGTCCGACCAGCTGTCCCCCGACATTGCGACGCGTCGGCTGCTGGGGATGACCCTGCGCTCGCTGCTCTACGAGCTCGTCGTCCCGGGAGCCAAGACCGAGCACGTCGACGGCAGCTTCTTGTATCCCCGCCGGGGCTATGGCCAGATCACCGATGCTCTCGTCCGCGCCCTGCCGGCGTCGTCGATCCGCACGGGCTTCGAGGTCGCGAACGTGGAATGCCGGGCCGGCGCCGTGGGGAGAATTCACTTTGCGGCGGGCCAGGCTCTCGACGTTCGGGACCGGGTTCTTTCGACCCTTCCGCTGCCGTTTCTCGTGAAGCTGCTCGGCGATGCGATGCCTGAGCCCGCGCGGGCCGCGGCGTCGCGATTGCGTTTTCGGCATATTCGTCTCCTGTTCTTGCGGCTGAAGTCGGCGCGCGTGTCGCCGTACGCGTCGATCTACATCCCGGACCCGGCCTCTTGCATCAGCCGGATCTACGAGCCCCGGAACCGGTCCGCCGAGATGGTCCCGGGCGGCGAGACCTCGCTCGTCGTCGAGGCGCCGTGTTTTTCGGGGGACATCGTCGAGCGCCTCCCGGCCGACGGATTCGCGGAGAGGGTCGTCGCGGAGCTCGCGGCGCTGCGGCTGCTGGACCCTCGGGACGTCCTCGCTTCGCGGCATCACTTCATCGCCAACGCCTATCCCGTGTATGCGAAAGACTACGCGAGAGACGTTGGCGTCATCCGGGAAGCACTGGCGGACGTCCCGAACCTGGACACCCTGGGTCGGGCGGGCCGGTTCGTGTACAGCCACCTCCACGACCAGCTGCGATTTGCCAGGGAATATGTCCGAGGGTTGACCGAAACCCGGGCGACAGGCGCCCCCAGCGCGCCGGGGCGGGACGGGGAGCTCCGGAACCGGATGGCGGTTGGAAGCTGAAGCGCTGAGCCGGATGGCCTCACGGCGGCCCGCGGGCGAGAACGCCAGCCCTCTGCCGCGGGCCAGTTTTGGGGAGCTCGCGCGGCGCGCGATCGTCGCCGCCAGCAGGGCCCGGTGCGATGCGGCCGATCGGGCGTGGGTCCGGTCCATCCTGTCGCCTGCCGAGTTCGATCTCTGGATCCGGCAATCGCCGTACGATCAGGGTCATTCCGTGCGGGCCGCGAGGAGAGTCGAGCGCCGGCTCGCGCCGACCCCTTACCGGGGCGATGCGTTGTGGCCGAGCGCGGCTCTGATGCACGACGTCGGCAAGCTCCTGTCCGGCCTCTCGATGCTGGAGCGTGTGATCGCGACGCTCGCGAGCAAGGCGGTTGGAGTCGCGACAGCTCGACGCTGGGCGTTCTCTTCTGCGGGCAGGAAACGACGTGTCGGCCTCTACCTGATCCATGGCGAAGTCGGCGCGAGCATGATTCGGGCCGCCGGCGGGCGCGAGGAGCTCGCAGCGTGGACCGAGGTCCATCAGGGATATCGAGACTTCGCCGGGCTGGGGATTCCGCCCGACGTTCTCGCTGTATTGATCGAATCCGACGTCGCGTGAGGGAGCGCCGCGCCCTTCGCCTTCCTGCGTACCGAGGTGGACGGTAACGTTCACCCGAACTGAAGAGCCCTGGCAGTCTCTTCGCGCCAGCTTGCCACCGTCTTGGCTCGGCGTTAGCAGTCGCCTCTTATCGTGGCGCCTCGTCTGCGTCCCTACTTCAGGACGCGCCAAGAAGGAGGAGGTGGTGGACGGCCGCACGGTCAACGGCAAGTTCTGGGTCTACTACGGTTCGCTGACCCACGCACAGTTCACTCTCACGGTGACGGACACGGTCACAGGGGCGCAGAAGACCTACACGAACGTGCAGGGCCAGACGACGAGCGCCGCAGACACGACGGCTTTCTGATGGGCAAGTCCGCCCAGATTTCGCGGATTTGAGGGCAAGCCTGCGGCGCCAGTAGCCGCGGGCGAGCTTCATCCCGTCACGGCCCTTCCGCATTTCTTGCCCCGGACACCGGGGCATTTTCCTAGATGGTTGAGCCCTCGTTCTGAGCAAACTGGGCTCGGCGAAAAATTTGAGCCCGTAGGCTCGTTGAGAGATATGTTGGGCTACTCGGATCGCAGAGCCAGCGTCGGCGGGATCCGGGATGCTCGGCGCGCGGGCACGTAGGCGGCCAGCGCGGTCACCAGAAACATCGAAGGCACGACGGTGAGGTAGACGATCGCGTCGATTCCGCCGGCATTGAACAACATGGAGTTCAGGAGCCGCTCCAGGCCGAAGCCCATCGCCAGCCCGATCCCCGCTCCGATTCCCACGAGCACGAGGCCCTTGCCCATCACCAGGCGCAGCACGTCGAGCGGTCTTGCTCCGATGGCGATCCGAATGCCGATCTCGCGCGTTCTGCGGGCCACGTTGTAGGCGACCAGGCCGTAGAGACCGGCGATAGCCAGCATAAGGCCCACCAATCCCAGCGTACCGACCAGCAGGACGGCCACCCGCGGTCCCTCCACCGAGGAATACCGGTAGAGGTCCTCGTAGGTCCTCGTCTCGAGCATCGGCATGTTGGGGTCGAGCGACCGGACGACCTCCTTCACCGGCTTGACCAGCTGCAGCGGGTCGTCGCTCGACCGAAGCAACAAGACCAGGCGCGGGACGGGGTGCTGCGCGAGCGGCATGTACACGAAGTCCTTCGAATCCTCGAAGGTCTCGCGATACTTGACTGTTTGTGCCACACCGACGATCTCGACAGCGGGGCCGGTCGCGCCGTCGAGCCGGAAGCGTTTACCCACGGCATCGGTGCCGGGCCAGTAGTGGTTCGCGAAGTGTTCATTGACGACGGCGACACGGGGGGCATCCCCGGTATCGGAAGACTCGAAGGCGCGACCACGGAGGATGGGTATTCCCATCGTCCGGAAGTACCCTTCGTCCACCGTGTCCATCGTGGACAGGAAGCTCTGGCGATCGCGTGGCATCGGAAAGCCGTCCGGCACGAGAGCGACCCGATCCAGATCCTCCAGCCCGAGAGGAGGGTCCAGTGTGAAGCCCGTACTCTCGACTCCGGGTGTCTCGCGCAGGCGCTCGGCCAGCAGCCTGTAGAACTGCTGGGTCCGAGCGGCGTCGTACCGTACGAGCCGCGGATCAAACCTCACCATCAGGAGGTGGTCTTTCGCAAAGCCGGTCCCCTCGAGCAAGCTGTGCTGGAAGCCCCGGAGCATCAGAAAAGACGCCGCGAGGAGCATGAGGGACATGGAGACCTGCGCCACGACTAGCGCGTTGCGGCCCCAGAGACGCGTGCGCCCGGGCCCGTCCACGTCGGCCGACTTGAGCCCGTTCACCAGGTCCATGCGCATACTCTGCAGCGCCGGCGCGAGACCGCAGACGACGGCGCTCGCGATGGAGAGCGCCAGGCTCACGAGGAGCACGCGTGTGTCCATGCGGAACGGGATCTTCACAGGCAATTCGGAAGGGATGCTGAATGTGCCCATGGCCTTGATGCCGAGGTACCCGAGGGCGACCCCGATCAGTCCGCCAAGGAGCGCGAGAACCAGGCTCTCGGTCAGCAGCAGCCGGATCAGCCTGGAACGCCCGGCGCCGATCGCCAGGCGTATGGCGATCTCGCGCGTCCTCGTGCGGGCACGGCTCAACAGGAGTCCGGCGGCGTTGGTGCAGGCCACAAGCAGCACCGCGAGCGCCAGGATCGTGAAGATCACGCTGAACTTCCAGTTGACGTCGTTGTTCTGCGTCCGCATCTCGAACTGGGTCCGCACCGCTGCGCCGCGGTCGCGGTTCCACTTCGGGTACTCGCGTTCGAAGTCCCGCGCGAGCACGGCGAGCTCGTTGCGGGCCTCCCGCCGCGTCGTGCCGGGTTTCAGCCGCGCTCTCACGGTCAACTCGCGGTCGTCGCGGTCCACGAAGAAATCCTTCTGCGGGTTGGTCGAGAACACCCGCGCCATCGCCAACGGCACGAAGAAATCGGGACGCGCGAATATGTACATCCCCGGAAACTCGTCCGGCGCAACGCCGATCACGGCGAAGTCGACGCCGTTCAGGCGGACGGTCCGGCCGACGATGGAGGGATCGCTCTTGAACTCGCGCTTCCAGAAGTCCGGCGCGAGCACAGTCACAGCATCGCGGCCGGGGACCCGGTCCTCGTCGTCCCGGAAACCGCGCCCCAGTCTCGGCTCGACTCCCAGAACACGGAAGTAGTTTCCCGAGACGAGAAGTCCGCCCCGCACTAGCGGCGTGGCTCCGGGGTCCGGGCTGAAGCCCACGCTCCGGAGGGGCGCGTTGGCGACGACGCCATCGTAGCTCCTGGCGTGATCGCGGATGTCCAGGTACTCGCGAAAAGAGAACGAGTCGAAAGCGTTGTCGCGGGAAGTGCTCACGAGGGTCAGCACGTTGCTCGGGTGCGGCACGGGGTAGGGCCGGAAGATCAGCGCGTCGAGCATGCTGAACGGCGTCACGGTCATCCCGATCCCGAGCGCGATCGTGACGATGACGAATGCCGTCAATCCCGGGGTGCGGCGCAGGCTCCGGACCGCGTAGCGCACGTCGTCGGTGAAGTCCGTCAGCCAGTGAACGCGCCGCGTGTCCCGGATCTCCTCCTTCTTCTGCTCGAGCCCGCCCATCGCGCGCAGGGCCCGGTAGCGTGCGTCTTCCGGGGTGAGCCCTTCCGCGATGCCTTCCTCGATCTTCTGCTCCAGGTGAAAATGCAGCTCCTCGTCGAGCTCCCTTTCCACCCGGCGGCGGTGGAAGATGGACTTGAACCGCAGGGGCGTCGTCAACCACCAGTGTTGGATGCGCATGGTCCTACGCTTCGGAGAGCTGGACGACGTGCGAGATGGCAGACGACAGCCGCTGCCAGTTCGCGGTCTCCGACTCCAGTTGCTGTCTTCCCAGATGGGTGAGCGAGTAAAACTTCGCTCGCCGGTTGTTCTCCGTCTGTTTCCACTCGGCCTTGATCCAGCCTTCCTGCTCGAGCTTGTGCAATGCCGGGTAGAGAGATCCTTCGCTGACCTGAAGCACTTCTCCCGAAATCGATCGCAGTCGAAGGCTGATGGCCCAGCCGTGCAGCGGCTCGAGGGCCAGAATCTTCAGAAGGAGCAGATCGAGAGTGCCCTGGACGAGATCGTTCGGCTTACTCATATCGGTTTCCGAGGGGAGTCTACGGCGGACTCCTCTCGGTAAGCAAGGGGTAACTATCGAGCCTTCACCTGACGTCTCGAAAATCCGGGCGGGCTTGGCTCCGCTAACCCCTTGAAAAATATGGTGCGTCCGGCGGAATTCGAACGCGCGGCCTTTAGCTCCGGAGGGGAAGGCCGGGAGGAGCTGACGACACCTGACGACAGGTCAGAGTAGACAAATCAAGGGGTAGGCCCCGGGCGCCTGCCGTCGACTGTCCTCGACCTCCTCCAGGACACGGAGAAAACACGGAGAATCCACAAATCGCAGCGGGCCTCGCCTGGTAGTTTGCGACCCCGTTAGTCCGGCCAGTGCAGTCCGAGCGCCGTGGCCAGCAACGCTGCCATCTGTCCCCTGTGGGCGGGTCATTACGAGTCTCCTTTCGTAAAGTTGGGCACTAGCCTGGTGATCTGAAAACCTCTCAGAAGCCCTCTCGAAGCTCAATGCGGCCAGCGCAAACCGAGCGCCGTGGCCAGGAAAACCGCCATCTGCTAGCGGACTGGTTCGCTAGACTCAGCAGGGGACCCAACGGCATCATCTCGAGTGAGGAGGGGCAGCTTCTTGGTGGGGAGTTCGACCGCGGACCGATTCTTGCTGGAACGCGACCCGGCCATGGGCGAGCTCGTCCTCGTCACGGCCACAGACCCGAACGTGTTCCGGGCTCCTTTCCGAGCCGGGATCAAGGTCGATGCCTATCAGATGGAGCCATTGCGCAAGGCACTGCGCCTCCCGCGTGTCAACCTTTTTGTCGCCGATGGCAACGGCCCTGGCAAGACAATCGAGGCGGGCCTGATCGCCCGCGAACTTCTCCAGCGCAAGAAAGACGAGTCGATCGTTGTTGCCACGCCGCTTTCGGTCTCTGAGCAGTGGAACGGCGAACTCGGAGACCGCTTCGGGCTTGTCTTCGAGACATCGAGGCCGACAGTCTCGGCTACCTCTCCGTCGAGGGAATGCTGGAGGCCTTCGGCCGTCCCCAACAGGCGACCTGCACGGCCTGCTTCACCGGCATCTACCCCGTCGCGATCAAGGAAGAAGAGTGCGAAAAGGAGCACGCGCTCGACGCGAACGAGGTCCCGGCTGGGAGCGTGAGCGGACCCGTGCCTCTTACCGCCACAACGATCGTCTTCCGGGGTGCGACTCTCATCGCGGGGACCGGCGCGCCGCCGGTTCCGAACTCCCTGCTCCTCGTCTCCGACGGACGCATCGTGTCCGTCGGCACCGCGACGCCCGAGGCTCTGGCGAAGCTCCCGCTCGGAACGCAGGTGATCGCGGGCGAGAACCGGTGGATCATCCCCGGCCTGATCGACGCGCACGTCCACGCCGAATCGGACCAGGACCTGCAGACAATGCTGAACTGGGGCGTGACGACGGTGCGCCTCATGGCGGAGGACACGGCGGCGGCGGAGGCGCTGGCGAAGGCGTCCGCGACGAGGACGGACATCCCGGAAGTCATCCCCGCCGCGCCGATCTTCACGACCAGGGGCGGCTGGTGGGACCAGGGTGAGCCGCCCGACTCCCATTTGAATCGGTTCCCCGCGACCGCCGCCGAGGCGCGCGAGTCCGTCCGCAAGGCGAAGGCGCTCGGCTCGCGCGAGATCAAGTTGATGCTCGACGACATGGCGTGGTGCCGAGCCCCGAAGCCGCCGCTGCCGAAGGTGCCGCGCGAGGTCGTCGAGGCGTTGATCTCGGAAGCGCGCGCACTGGGGATGCGGGCGACCGTCCACGCGCCCAACGGCGCGGACGCGAAGCTCGCGATCTCTGCCGGCGCCACGGCGCTCGCCCACGGCGTGCTCGATCCGCTCGACGGCGCGACGATCGCGGCCATGAAGAGCCGGCCGGTCTACTACATCCCGACGATGGACATCTTCGAGTTCCTGGCGGACACGCGGGGGTTCGTGGACACGGTGCTCATGCTTCCGGACGTGGTCGGGGGAATCCACCAGGGACACTCTTTCGAAGGTTGGATCAGCACGGCCACCGAGAGTCGTTACCGCTCGGCGGCGTACGCCGCCGGCTACCGCGACCGGTTCCCCAACTTCGAGAACGTGAAGGGCCGCCTGCCCGTCCTCCGCGAGAACCTGAAGAAGCTCCATGCGGCGGGGGTGCCCGTGGCGCTGGGCACCGACATGTGGGCGTTCCCGGGACTCGCCGTGTCCTTGGAGGCGGAGCTCTACCTCGAGGCGGGGCTCACGCCGCTCGAATCGCTCCGCGCCGCCACGCAGACGGCCGCCCGCTCGCTCGGTGTCGACAGAGATCGGGGCACGCTGGAGCCCGGCAAACGCGCGGACTTCCTCGTCCTTTCGGCCGATCCTCTCCGTTCGGTCGCAAACATTCGGAACACCGACGGCATCTGGAAGTCCGGAGTCCGCGTCGGGCCGACGGGAAAGCGCCGGGGACCGTGACAGGCGCGCCGGATCCCTTGACCGCGGCCACCGCCCCCAACACGCCTCCCGCCGCGGCGAGCCTCAGACCCTGGGACATCATGTACCACATCAGATCCGACGCACCTGCCCCGAGCTCGCTCTCCCCCGATCGCTGAACCTCGCCCCGTCGCGGCGGTCGATCGCACCCTTCTCGAAGAGCCCGGTGTCCGAAGCTTCCGATTCCGCATGATCAATGAGTACCCAGCCGCTCGGCGATCAGCCGGTCGGCGCGCGCGAGGTCGACCTCGTCGAGGCTCGCCGCCCTGCTCGTCAGCTCGTCGAGGATTTCCTCCTGAATCGCTCCCCGCCGCTTTGCCTCTTCGTAGGGAATCGTGTGGAACATCACCATCGAATAGCGGGGGATGAAGCGGCCGGGGTGCCTCTCCTCGAGGCGGAAGGAGAGGCCCTGCTTCAACTGGAACTTGGGCTCCCGGACGGTCGACCGCATCTCGACGTAGTTTTCCAGGGCCATGTCGGCGATCGCATCGGTATTGGGCCGGCGACGCTCCTCGAATTCCGCGAAGACCTCGTTCCATTGCCGATCCGGATCTCGCAGGCATCGATCGAAGGCGCTGCAATCTTCGAACGCCGCGTTCATGCCCTGCCCGTGAAAGGGAACGATCGCATGCGCCGCATCGCCCAGGACGAGCGCATGATCCTCGAACGACCAGGGCGCGCAGCGGATCGTCTCCAGATGACCGGTGGGATTTTCGAAGAAGTCTTCGCCGAGGCGCGGCATCAGCGCAATCGCGTCGGCGAATCGACGTTCGAAGAGCGCGTCGACGGCCTCGGTCGTCGTGAGGACCTGGAAGCTCTCTTCTCCCTGGTTCGGCAAGAAGAGGGTCACGGTGAAACTGCCGTCGACGTTGGGGAGCGCGATGAGCATGTATTCGCCTCGCGGCCAGATGTGCAGGGCGCCCTTCTCCATCTGAAATTGGCCGCCGGGCCCCGGGGGGATCGAGAGCTCCTTGTACCCGTGGCCGAGCGGCTCCTCGTCGAGCCGTCCGCCCGTCCGTTCCAGGATCGCGGCGCGAACCGCCGAGGCGCTTCCATCGGTCCCGATGAGGACATCGTAAGGCGTCGTTTGCGGGTCGGGATCCTCCCCGGCCAGAAAACGCACTCGGCGCTCCGCGAAATCGACCCCGGAGACCGTCGCTCCGAAGCGGATCGAAACCTGGCGGGTCGCTTCGGCGGCATCCAGGAGGAGCGTGTTCAAGCCCGCGCGCGACGCCGAGTAGATGACTTCATGCGGCTTGTTGCCGTAGGGAATCAGCCGGAGCCGCCCCTCCTCGTCGTGGAGCATCCGCCCGGCCATCGGTATGAGCGCGGGCCGGACGCTCTCCATCACGCCGACCTCTTCGAGCGCCGCGATGCCGCGGTTGGCGAGCGCCAGATTGATGGAGCGCCCGGCCGACGCCCCAGTCTTCCGGGGATCGAGGCGGCGCTCGATGAGCCTTACGCGGTGCCCGCGGCGTGCCAGAAAGATCGCCAGAAGTGAACCGGCGAGACCGGCGCCGACGAGCGTGATCTCGGGGGTTTCGCAAGTGGTCTTCACAGCGCCTTCCGAAGAATCTCGACGAATCGGTGGACGTCTTCGTACCGGTTGTAGAGGGGGACGGGCGCCACCCGAATCACGTCCGGCTCGCGCCAGTCGCAGGTGACCCCGGCTGCCTCGAGTTGTTCGAAGACGGTTCGTCCCGAACCGCGCGACGTCACGCGCAACGAGAGCTGGCATCCTCGCCGACGCGGATCGCCGGGCGTGAGGATCTCGACCGTATCGCCGATTTCCCGCCGAAGCAGCCATTCGAGGTAGCCCGTGAGGCGGAGCGATTTCTCCCGCAGCGGTTCCATTCCTCCCGCTTCCATGAAAACGTCGAGCGAAGCTCGAATCGCAGCGAGCGAGAGGATCGGAGGGTTCGAGAGCTGCCATCCCTCCGCGCCGGGAATGGGCCGGAATCCGGGCTCCATCCGGAAGCGCGATTTTTTGTCGTGGCCCCACCAGCCGGCCAGGCGCGGCAGATCCTGCTGCCTGCCGTGCCGCTCATGGACGAAGCAGCCGCCGACCGAGCCCGGGCCCGAGTTCAGGTACTTGTACGTGCACCACACGGCGAAGTCCACGTTCCACTCGTGGAGGTGCAGGACCAGGTTTCCCGCCGCGTGAGCCAGGTCGAAGCCGACGACGCACCCCTTTGCGTGCGCGAGTCGCGTGATCGCCTCGATCTCGAATGCCTGGCCCGTGTAGTACTGGACTCCCGGAAGCAGCACCAGGGCGATCGACTCACCGTCGCGTTCGAGGACCCGGGCGACGTCCGCAGTGTCAATCGTGTGATTTCCCTCGCCGGGTTGCAGCCGCAGGAGTGCCTCGGCCGGGTCGAAGCCGTGAACGATGGCCTGGGACTCGAGGGCGTAGTCGTCCGAGGGGAACGCATGATCCTCGAGAAGAATCCGATGCCGCTCGGGAGTCGGCCGGTAAAAGCTCGCCATCATCAGGTGAAGGTTGACCGTGAGCGAGTTCATCGTCACGACTTCGCTTATGGACGCAGACGCCGAGGCGCCCACCAACCGGGCCATCGGCTCCGCGAGGAGCTCGTGGTAGGGCATCCATGGGTTCTCCCCCGAGAAATGGGCCCTGACGGCGAGCCGCTTCCATTTTTCGAGCTCCTCGTCGACGTACCTCGGAGTTCTCTTCGGGAGGAGCCCCAGCGAATTGCCGGCGAAATAGATCTCTTCCTCGCCGTTTTCGCTCCTGGGGATGTGGAATTCGTCCCGGAACCGCCCGAGCCGGTCGCCTCGATCCAGGGCGACGGCGAAGTCGCGCCCGGGCTGGAACGACTCGCTCACCGGGCCTCAGCGAAACGGGCCGCGGGAAGGTCGAGCCACTCGAGCGCCGTGCCGTGCAGCAGCCGCGCACGAGTCGCCTCCGGGAATCCGCACGAATCGATCAGCGCGCCCGGGCGAGGCTCGCCGAGCGGGAAGGGATAGTCGCTGCCGAGGGCGATCCGATCGGGGCCCATCAAGTCCACGAGGTAACGCAGCACCAGCGGATCGTGCACGAGCGAGTCGACGTAGATCCGACGCAAGTATTCGCGCGGGGAAACGTCGTTGGAGACGGCGCACAGATCGGGCCGCGCTTCGAAGCCGCGGACGATTCGCCCGATCGTCGCCGGAAAAGCGCCGCCGCCGTGCGCGAATGCGATCCGAAGGGCCGGCAGCCTCTCGAGCACTCCGCCGAAAATGAGCGAGCAGATCGCGAGCGAGACTTCCGCGGGCATCCCGACGAGCCAGGGGAGCCAGTAACGCGTCATCCGATCTCTGCCGGCCATCTCCCACGGGTGGACGAAAACGGCGGCGTTAAGTGCCGCCGCCGCCTCGAATACTGGAAAGAGCTCCGGGCTGTCGAGATTCGCTCCGTTGACGTTCGAGCCGATCTCGACCCCCGAGAGTCCGAGGTCCCGCACGCAGCGCTCGAGCTCCCGGATAGCCAGGTCGGGGCTCTGCAGCGGGATCGTTCCGAGACCGGCGAAACGCGCAGGGTGCGCGGCCACGACCCCGGCGATGTGGTCGTTCAGGCGCCTCGAGAGGTCGAGCGCCACATCCGGCTCAGCCCAGTAGCTGAACATGACCGGCACCGTCGAGAGCACCTGCACGTCGACGCCCGCCGCGTCGCATTCGGCCAGCCGCGCCTCGACATTCCAGCTGTTGCTCTCGATCTCGCGAAACAGCGAACCATTGACGACCATTCTCGCGCGGCCGTGCGCGACGTGATCGATCTGGACGAACCGTTCGCCTCCCGGCACCTTCCGGAAGTCCGGCAGCCTTACAGGAAGGATGTGGGTATGGACGTCGATCTTCAGCAAGTCAGGCGCCGGGCGCGGGCATCACCGTGCCGCACCTCTTGCAGGAGCGGTTCTTCTCGTCGCCGAAGAACCGGTCGAAGATCGGCGGGAAATCCTTTTCGACGTCACGGAGAGTGAAGAACTCTTCGTACAGCAAGGACGTGCAGTTGTCGCAATACCACTGAAGCCCGTCCTCCTCGTGCGCGAGCCGCTTGCGTTCGACGACGAGACCCACGGAATCCGGCATCCGCTGGGGCGAATGGGGGATGCGCGGCGGAAGGAGGTAGATCTCGCCGGCGCGAATGGGGATGTCCACGACCTTCCCGCCCTGGATCGTCTTCAGGACCATCTCGCCTTCGAGCTGATAGAAGAACTCGGGTCCCTCGTCGATGTGATAGTCCTTGCGGGTGTTCGGCCCGCCGACGACCATGACGATGAAGTCGTCTTCCTCGAAGACCTTCTTGTTGCAGACCGGCGGCTTCAGAAAGCTCCGGTGCTCGTCGATCCATCGCTTGAAATTCAGCGCCTTCGAAGGCATGCCGTTCCTCACGAGTAGTATATGCGGCGTGAATTCCTCCGGCAGGAAGCCGAACCCGGCCGTCGTGTCCTCCCGCGCGCCGCGGCCGCTGGGTCCTTATCCGCACGCTCGCCGGGTGGGGAATCTGCTCTTCCTTTCCGGGATCGGCCCGCGGCATCGGGAGACCGAGCAGATCCCCGAAGGGATCGAGGCTCAGACGCGCGCGTGCATCCAGAACGTCAGGGTGATTCTCGAGGACGCCGGGAGCTCGCTCGACAAGGTGGTCGACGTGACGGTCTTTCTGACCGACATCGACCGCGACTTCGCCGCGTTCAATCGGGTTTACGGAGAGTACTTCGAGGCGATCCGACCGACGAGAACGACCGTGGGCGTCGTCGCGCTCCCGGCTCCGATCTCCGTCGAGTTGAAGATCATCGCGGAGAATTGAATCCCATGCGGCTTCGGACTTCGGGAGGAAGTCTGGGAAGCGCCGACCGGGGGATGTAGAAGCTCGCCAGAGCCGAGAGGTCCGCGAAGACCCTGTGACGCTCGGCCGCCCGGTCGAGATACTCGCTGCCCGACGTCCCGCCGGTGCCGATCCGGGTGCCGATCATCCGCATCGCCATCTGGGCGTGGCGCTGGCGCCAGGTCGTGAAATTCCTCTCGATGTCCGCCAGGAGCGCCAGCAATCGAAAGGGCAGGTGCAGGATCGGCTCGTCCCGATAGAGATTGATGAGAAGAGCCGCCTGGAGCGCGCGACGGGAAAAGTGGCGCCCCGGGGCCGCCCCGGATTCGCCGGTCGTCTCTTCGAAGACGTCGGCGAACCGGCGAGCCGTCGCCTCGACGCCGGCCAGCTGGGTGGCCTTCTCGTCCTCCGTCAGGGTGGGATTGTTTCGGATCGAGTCCCGATCGGCGGCCAGCATGGCCTCGACCGCCCGTCGATATTCCTTCCAGAAGTCGAAATCGCCGAAGTGGAGGAAAGGCGTTCGCTCGAGCCACCCCTCGATCAAATCGAAGAGAGAAGGCTCCTTCTCCGAAGCCTCGACGCGCGCGGCATCGGCTTCGCTGAGGCGCGACGTGTACGGAGCGCCGTGGAGCTGGAGGCGGTCCTCGCGCCGCATTCCGAGCTTGTTCTCGATCAGGCGAAACTGAACGCTCTGAAGTCCCGAGGCCGGGATCAGTTCGTCCCGGAAATCGAGGAAGTCGAGAGGGGTCATGGTTTCCAGAACGTCGACCTGTTGGATCAGGACGCGCTGGATCTCGCCGATGCGCCCCAGACGCAGGACCGCCTGGCCGAGGTTTTCCTCCGGAACCGGAGAGCTTCGAAAGGTCGCGAGCACCGCGTCGAGCTCCCAAAGGATCTGCTTGAACCACAGCTCGTAGGTCTGATGAACGATGATGAAGAGCATCTCGTCGTGGGCGGGCCGGCCGTGGAGAGCGCTTTGCAGCTGCTGGGCGCCGAGCAGCCGATCGGTCTGGATGTAGTCCGCGTAATACAGAGGGCCACGGGGCTTTTCACGTTTCATCTTGGGTAGCTTCGTACCATAAGATTCCCGGCGGTGAAACGCATCCTCAATTTCATCGATGGACAGTTCCGGCCGCCTTGCTCGGGACGATACCTGCCCAACGTCAACCCGGCGACGGGGCAGGTCATCGCCGAAACCGCGGACAGTGGTCCCGAGGACGTCGACGCCGCCGTCGCTGCCGCGTCCCGCGCGTTCGAGTCCTGGCGTCGGACACCCGCCGAAGAACGATCCCGGCTCCTGATCCGGGTGGCCGAGCTCATCGAGGAGAACTTCGACGAGCTGGCGCGGCTCGAATCGGAAGACAACGGAAAGCCCATCGCCCTCGCCCGCCGGATGGACGTGCCCCGCGCCGTCCTGAACTTTCGCTTCTTCGCGACGGCGATCCTGCACGCCGAAACGCCCAGCCATATGACGGACGATCGGGCGCTCAACTACACCATCCGGCAGCCCCTCGGCGTCGCCGGGCTAATCTCACCCTGGAATCTGCCGCTGTACCTGCTGACCTGGAAAATCGCTCCGGCCATCGCCGTCGGGAATTGTTGTGTGGCCAAGCCTTCGGAGCTCACACCTCTGACCGCCGACAGGCTGGCCGCGCTGACCCTGGAGGCCGGCATTCCGCCCGGCGTCGTCAACATCGTGCACGGCCCCGGAGGAAGCGCCGGTCGCGCCCTCACGTCGCATCCGAACGTCCCGCTCATCTCGTTCACCGGGGGAACGAGAACGGGCGCGGACGTGATGGCCCGCGCGGGACCGCTTTTCAAGAAAGTGTCCCTGGAGCTCGGAGGGAAGAACCCGAACATCGTGTTCGCGGACGCCGATCTCGAAGAGGCCGTCGCCACGTCGATCCAGTCGAGCTTCGCCAACCAGGGGGAGATCTGCCTCTGCGGATCGCGTCTGTTCGTCGAGAAGACGATCTACGACGAGTTCCTCGACCGCTTTCTCGAGGGGACGAAGAAGCTCCGGATCGGAGACCCGCAGGACGCTTCGACCGACGTGGGCGCGCTCGTGAGCGAGCCTCACCTTCGCAAAGTCGAAGGCTACGTCGTGCTCGCGAAAGACGAAGGAGGCGCCATTCTCATCGGTGGAAAGCGTCCCGAGAATCTCCCGGAACGCGTCCAGGACGGTTTCTTTCTGGAGCCGACGGTGATCGCCGGCCTCGACTGCCAGACGCGCGTCATGCAGGAGGAGATCTTCGGTCCCGTCGTCACCGTCACGCCCTTCCATTCTTCCGAAGAGGCGATTGCCTATGCCAACAGCACGCGCTATGGACTTTCGGCGAGCGTCTGGACCCGGGACCTCCAGAAGGCCCATCGCGTCGCCGCGGCGATCGAAAGCGGGACGGTGTGGGTCAACACGTGGCTCCTGCGGGATCTTCGCGTTCCCTTCGGCGGAATGAAGGAAAGCGGCCTCGGACGCGAGGGCGGGTTCGCATCGCTCGATTTCTTCACCGAGGCGAAGAACGTCTGCGTCAGGTTGTGAGAATTCAACACTCGGGCGTCGCGAAGTCGCCCGGCTCGAAAAGGTCAGGCGAGCACAGGGGGCATTCCGGAGTTCGGGGAAGACAGCGGCCTTGCGGAGGGGCGAGGCGCGTGTCGCGGCGGCGGCCGGAAAGCGCTCGAACGTGGTCTCGATCCGCAAACAGGGAGAAACCACGGAGAATCGGGGGTCCGAGGCGGAGGAGCGCTCTGCTAAGTCCTTGAAAGAAGTGGTGCGCCGCCCGGCGCGATTCGAACGCTCGACTTTTGGCTCCGGAGGGGAGAATCAGCCGGAGCCCACCGGAGCCGACGACAGCTCAGAGTAGGTTTCTCAACGATTAGCTCCGGGCCTCTGCCGAGGACTTTCCGGAGCGTTCGCCAAGACACGGAGAGTCGGACGAGTCAACGCCTGTCGCGCTTGCCGGCTGATGAGCTTTGGAGCGGAGTGGGCAAGGTATCTCAGGTCCCTCCCTTCGGCGCCGGGTAGAGCCTCTCGAATTCCGGGTCCCCGTAAAGAGTCGCAAGGTCCGGATCGCGACGTGTCCAGTCGGCGTCCTTGAAGCCGGCATCCCACGCCTTCCGAAGCGCGTCGATTGCCTCGGCTCGCTTGCCGAGAGAGGCAAAGGTGCAGGCGGCGTTGTACAACACGGTCGCTTCGTTCGGTCTCAGCACCATCGCCAGGTTCGCCTCGCGGACCGAATCCTCGGTGCGCCCCTCCTGCGCGTACATGCCGGCCCGGAGGATCCGCGCCCGCGCGTCCTCCGGCACTTCACGCAGATGGCTCTCGAAGGCCTCGAGCAGGCGTCCCCGCACGTGGCGTTTGGCGTCTTCCCTTCCCAGTGCACCGAGCGCGTTCATGATCGGGATGTAAACGTTGTAGTCGTTGCCCGCCCCCTCGATCGCTTCCTCGGCGAGCGCGGCCACTTCGTCATACTTGCCGGACGCGAAGAGCGCCCGCAGCAGGAGGTAATACGCCCCCTCGCAGTCCCGCTTGCGCGAGATCGCAGCGCGGGAGAGCCGCACGGCGTCCTCGTACTTGCCGCTGGCGTAGAGAATCCATCCCTGCGAGACGAGGACCTCGGGGATGTCGGGCGCGAGAGCCACTGCTCGCAGCGACGCCGCCTGGGCACGTTCCATCAACCCCTGCCCCTGGCCGGACCAGTACTGAGCGTGGGCGCAGCCGTTTGCGATCGCCGCCCATGCGAGGGCGAAGTTGGGATCGAGCGTGACCGCGTTATCGAACATCTGGAGGGCGAACTCCATGTCCCGGGTCGTGCGCCGGCGGGCGTAGCTGCGGCCCCGCAGGTAGAGGTCATAAGCCTGTAGGTTTTCGGTCGGCTTGGCCGCGAGCTCGGCCTGCTCCTGCGGAGTGATCTTGATGCGCAGCGCCTCGGCGATCTTGTGCGCGATCTCGTCCTGCACCTCGAAGATGTCGGACATCTCGCGGTCGTAGCGTTCCGACCAGACGGGGAATCCGGTGGCCGCGTCCACGAGCTGGGTGTTGATCCTCAGCCGGTTCCCGGCGCGGCGCAGACTACCCTCGAGCGCATAGTCGGCTCGCAGCTGCCGGCAGACATCCGCCGCGGTCGCATTGTGGTCGCGGAAGGCGAGCACCGTGGTGCGCGGGAAGACGTTCAGTCCCTTGATCTTCGAGAGGTCGGTGAGGATGTCCTCGGTGATGCCGTCCCGCAGGTACTCGTCTTCCTTCACCCCCGAGAGGTTCTCGAAATAGAGCACGGCGATCGACCGCTCCGCGCGTCGCCCCGGTGGCTTCGAGTCGGAGACCGCGGCCGGGCCGGACCGGATGCCTTCGACCTTCCTTCGCAGCCGAAGCAGGTCGGTCTTCAGCTCCGTTGCCGTCTGGTAACGGAGGTTGCGGTCCTTCTCGAGGGCCTTTTCGAGGATCGGCCCGAGCGCTGCGGGCATCGCCGGGTTGACCTCCGCGAGCGGTCGAGGGTCGCGGTTAAGGATCGCGTCGAAGACGACCGCCTGAGTGTCCCCCTCGAACGCCCGGTCGCCGGTCGCCATCTGGTAGAGAATCGCGCCGAGCGAGAAGAGGTCGGTGCGGGCGTCGGTCGGCAGCCCTCGCGCCTGTTCGGGCGACATGTAGTGGACCGTGCCGAACACCGTCCCGGCCGCGGTCAGGTCCGCCTGCGGGGGCGCCGTCGGGGACGTGGTCTGGGCGCCCGCCGTTCCGGCCCCCTCAAACTTCGCCAGGCCGAAGTCGAGGATCTTCACCTGGCCGCGAGAGGTCACCATCATGTTCATGGGCTTCAGGTCGCGGTGGACGATGCCTTTCGCATGCGCCGCCTCGAGCGCGTCCGCCATCTGGATCGCGAGATCGAGGAGCTCGGCCGTTTCCATCGGCCCTCCCGCAAGTCGCGTCGAAAGGGGCTCGCCCTCGACGAGCTCCATCACGATGAACGACCGCCCCTCTTGCTGTTCTATGGCGTGCACGGTGCAGATGCCGGGGTGGTTCAAGGACGACGCAGCGCGCGCCTCGCGCTGGAACCGCTCGAGCATCGGCGCGTCCTTCGCGAGCTCCGTCGAGAGAAACTTCAGGGCGACGCTTCGCCGGAGGCGCGTGTCCTCGGCCTCGTACACGACACCCATTCCGCCGGCGCCGAGCTGGCGCACGATCCGGTAGTGCGAAATCGTCGTTCCGAGCAGCGTCTCCTCCTCGAGATTTGGGCCGCGGGACTCGATGCGCAGCTTCCCTGAGCACCGGCGTCGCGAGGTTGAACTCTACTGCACGGCCCCCGGTTGCCAACCAGCAAAAGCTTCGGGACGGGTTTTGGCAGTCGCGGCGGGGTGGCAAGAATCGGGGTCCGAGTGTGCGACGGTAGGGGTCCGGCTAAGTCGCTGAAAAATGGTGCGCCCGGCGCGATTCGAACGCGCGACCTTTAGCTCCGGAGGGGAGAACGGGGAGGAGCCGACGACACCCGACGACAGCTCAGAGTCGAAAGATCAACGAGTTGGCTCGGGGAGTCTGTCGTGGACTTTCAGGGGTCTCCGTCAACACAGGGAGAAAACACGGAGAATCGAACGAGTCCGAACCTGTCCCGAGCGCTGTCACTCAGGCGAGTTCCACGAGGCAAGACGTCGACTCCCGCTCAGCCCTTGACGTCCTCCATCATCAGGGTCTTTACGTCGTTGATCACGAGCGCCGGATGCAGGAAGTCCGAGCTGTAGATCTGACGCACGCGCCGCTCGCGGTCGATCAGGAAAACCTTCAGCATGTGCGAACGGCCGCCCGTGAGTCGCCCGTCGGCGTCGACCTCCCGAACCACGTATTGTCCGTAGCCGTCGAGGATCGGATCGAGTTCGGTTTGAGAGGGAGTCGTCAGGAAGGTCCAGTTCTCCGCGGCGCTTCCCCCACGAGCGCCGAGGCTGTTGGCATAGCGAGTCATGGCTCGAGGAGTATCCCGCTCCGGGTCGAAGCTCAGCGTGACCAGCTGCACCTTGCCGGCGACCGCGGGCTCGTCGTCCAGTTGGTTGTGCAGCATCTGGAAAACACCGGTAGCCAGCGGGCAGCCCTTCACCGCCGAGCACCGCGTGTAGATGAAACTCAGGAGCACGTACCGGTCGCCCAGGTAGTCGAACAGGCGGTGTCGCTGCCCGCTCTCATCGAGCACCGTCCCGTCCGATGCGGCCTGGATTGGCGGCAGGGAGTAGCTGCCGGGCTCCGGAGGCAAGTATTCGAGCCCGGGAGGCACGTCCGGCGAAACGGCCTGAGCCGCCGGGGCGGCCGGCTTCGAGCAGCCGGCCGTGCGAAGAGCCAGAGTCACGATGAGAACGACCGTGGCTCGTGCGCCCCGTGCGGGAGCCGCGACGAGGCGTTCGAGGCTCATCGCGGCGGGTCGGACATCGACCTCGCGGCGGTCTTCTCGGGGGCTCCGGTCGGCCCGACACCGTAAAGCGAGTAAGCCCCGAACCGCATCAGATGCGGCCGGCCGAGCTGCTCCGCGTAGAAATCGATCGTGAACCTCGGGTTGAGCTTCTGGCCGTCCCAGGTGTAGGCCTTCAAGAATTGTTGGTCCTGCTCCCCCTTCTTGTCCCAGTTGGCGAGCAGCGACGAGGTGAAGTAGACGCGCTTGCCGTCCCAACTCTGGGAAACCATGTTGAGCTGCGAACCGATGGTCTCCTCGTACGTTTGCCTGGGGTGAAACGGATCGCTGATGTCGAAGCGGCGAGCCTTTCCGTCCATGAACGTCGTGACCCAAAGGGACTTGTCGTCGACGCCGATGCTCGAATCCACCGGCAGAGGAATCTTCGACGGGTCGCCTATGTCGCCGACCTCTTTGGCCTGCCACTCGCCGCGCTCATCCTCGTAGATGAGCCAGAT
This sequence comes from uncultured Acidobacteriota bacterium, assembly GCA_963847075.1. Lineage (GTDB taxonomy): Bacteria > Acidobacteriota > Thermoanaerobaculia > UBA5066 > Gp7-AA6 > DAHUXD01. The sequence goes on along the minus strand of CAWJYL010000002.1, from coordinate 1,820,937 downwards.
CTTGGAGGTCAATGCGGCGGTGGTAAAGGCATAGTTGTGCTCCGGCTGCAAGGCGAATCGGATCTCCAACGGGGCTCCGGGGACCTGCAGCACCTTCTTGGGCTTGCGGGCGTGAAGGTCCCAGACCGTCACCGTCTGCCCGAACCGCTTCATCGCCTCCTTGTCCTGCAGCATCTTGCCGAAATCCATCATGTAATTGTCCCAGCCGGTGAAGGACGAAGTGAGCATCGTGTTTCGTCGCGGCAGCACGCGTATGTCGTACCCGTAGCCATCCGCGAGCTTCTCGATCTTCGCGCCCGCGGTACGTTCGTTCGTCGGGATCCAATGGGTCGCGATGAAATCGCCGTTGTTGCTGTACTCGACGAGCGCCGTGCGGCCGCCGTGGTCCTTGTCGTTCGATAGCGCCGCGATGAGCATTCGGCCGGGCAGCGCATAGTGCGTGTGCGGACCCACGACGCCGCCCGACTTCGACACGAAGTCGTTGATCGTCTTGTGCAGGCGAGGCCTGGCGGGATCGGTGTGGACGTCGAAAACGAAGATCTTGCTGCTGTCGAGTCCCCCGGCCCAGAAGTAGCGCCGGTCGTCGGTGAATCCGCCGTGATGCGCCTCATTCCGCCCCCCGACCGAGACCTTGTGAATCACTTTGCCGAAGGTCTTCGAGTCGGGGCGCGCGTCGACGGTGACCAGCTTGTCGGAGCCGTCGCCGACGCCCGGCTTTCCGAGAGTCCAGACATAGACGAAGTCTTCCTGCGAGGTGATCATCGCCATGTACGGAGACTGGCAGGTCTCGTCGGCTACGGCCCGGCGGGACAGGTCCAGAGCCGCCAGGCTCAGGGTGGCGACAAAGGCTCGCGTCAACTTTCTCACTGCGTCGGTGGAATGCATTCGTCCAATCCTCCTTTCCTGTCAGGGTTCGGGGGCGCTCGGCGGGCCCTCTACCTCACTTTGAATCATTTCGAATGGGCCGTCGTAGTTCAAGGGCCGACGAATCCCTCCGCTGCAGCGGAGAAGACACGGAAGATCGCGGGTCCGGAGCGAGGGAGGGTCGAGAAGAGTTGGTGCGCCCGGCGCGATTCGAACGCGCGACCTTTAGCTCCGGAGGGGAGAACGGGGAGGAACCCACAGCACCTGACGACAGCTCAGAGCAGAGAAATCAATGAGTTGGCTTCGGGCGCCTGTCGTGGACTGTCCTGAACCTTCGACAGAACGCGGAAAAAACACGGAGAATCGGACGAATCCACGTCGGTCGCTGAGCGTCTTCCCTCAAGCGATTCGCGGCCGGGAACGAGGAGCTAGCCACTAGCTGGGACGTGCTACACCGCGGTCCCGTGGCTCCGAAGCTAGAATCCGACAACCCCGTGACTCTCGCAGCGGCTCGCGGCTTGGCCCCTACGAGATCCTGTCGCCTCTGGGCGCGGGGCGGGATGGGAGAGCTGTTCCGGGCGCGGGATACGCGGCTCGTGCGAGGCGGGGACCATCTTGCAGCTCTCGCACCCCAACATCTGCGTTCTGCACGACGTCGACCGCGAGAGCGATACCTCTATCGTCACGCTGTCGCTCGACAGCCGCGGCGGCTCGTCGCCGTAGTCGCGTTCGAGCGATTGGATCTGGAGGTGCGGAAGGCGGCCGGACGGGCTGCGACGGGTTGACTCGAGGGGAGGCCGAAATCAACATGTGCACGATGACCGACCGGTCGCTACCCGTCTCTGTCGACCTCCTCGTGCTCGGAGGCATCCTCGTGACGATGGATGCTGGTCGAACCATCCTGCCGGACGGTGGCATCGCCGTGCGCGAGGGCGTCATCGTCGCGGTCGGACCCCGCGGCGCAATCGCAGGCGCATACACGGCGGCCACGGTCGTCGACGCTCGTGGCGATCTCGTGATCCCCGGGCTCGTCGACGGGCACGCGCATGATCCGCCGTCGCGTGCGCGCGCTGGCCGTCGAGATTGGGAGCCTGCGCGGCGGAGAGTGACCGGAGGTGACCCATGGCAGGACTGACTCCCGATCGCTGGATTGAGCTGGCCGGCTATACGGCGTCGGTGCTCGTGTTTCTCGCTTTCTACATGAAGACCATGATTCCCCTGCGCATCGTCGGCATCGCTAGCAACGTGGCGTTCATCACGTATGCCGCTGGCGCGCAACTCTACCCCGTGCTCATCCTGCACTCGATGCTGCTGCCCCTGAATTGCCTCCGACTTCTGCAGATGCGGGCGCTGATCCACGAGGTGCAGGAAGCGTCCCACGGTGATCTGTCGATGGAATGGCTGATCCCCTACATGCGGCGTCGGTCGTTGACGAAGGGGGACGTGCTCTTCAAGAGGGGGGATCGCGCGACGGAGCTGTACGTGATGCTGAGTGGCTCGATCCGGCTGGTGGATGTCGGCGTGACGGTGGGCTCCGGCAGCGTGCTAGGGGAGATCGGCGTCTTCGGACCGAGAAACCAACGCATGGACACGGCCGTGTGCGAGACCGACGTCGAGCTCGGCGCGATCGCCAACGACAAGGTCTTGGAGCTCTTCCATCAGAATCCGAAGTTCGGCCGGTACCTGATAACCCTGGTCATCCAGCGGCTGCTCGACGACTACGCGAAGGTCCGGGACATGCGGGTGAGGGCCGGCCAGCTCGCCTAGCTTCTCAGCCGAGCACTACGATGAGGCTCTCCAGCGGAGGCGCACGCGGGTCCTACCGGCCTGGATCCAGCCCTGCGAAACAAGGACGACCTCGGGGATGTCGGGCGCGAGAGCCACTGCCCTCAGGGACGCCGCCTGGGCGCGCTCCATATAGTGCCCCCTCGCCGGACCAGTACTGAGCATGAGCCCAGCCGTTCGCGATCGCCGCCCACGCGAGGGCGAAGTTTGGATCGAGCGCGACCGCGTTCTCGAACATCTGGAGGGTGAACTCCATATCCCGCGTGGTGCGGCGCCGGGCGTAGTTCTTCCGAATTGCCCGCACCTTCAGCCGGTTGGCCTTGGACAACGCGGCCAAGTAGCGCCCTTGGGCCTTCCAAGCCGCCCGACTGTTGGCAGACGCCTTTTCCGACGTCGAGGCACTCTCCTCTAGAGGCCCTCCGTGTCCCGTAGGAACCGGAGACCCTCGCGAGCGTGTTAAGGGCCTCGTCCGCTCAAATGGCGCGAATCATGCTTAACGGTAATCGGCTCGGCCCGTTACGGAAGGGACTGCCGCTTGATTCCCATGAAGACGACTGCCATGAAGCGAAGACGACTGCCATGAAGCAAGGTCCTCGCCCCCATCAGCCAGGACAGGCCGCTTTCAAGGCGATTTTGTCCGAAGACATCGATTGGAAGCCGTTTCCGGCATTCCCGCCTTCCGTGCGCCTCGCCGTCGTCGTGGGCCAACCTTCCGAGGCGGCCCCGTACACGATCCGAGTCAAGGTGCCTCATGGCGTCAAACTCATGCCGCACCGACATCCCGAGGACCGCGTCTACACGGTCATCAAGACTTTCTCGTACCAGTGAGCCGATCGGTTGATATCGGAGACCGTGAGAAAATGCGCGATGCTGATGCCTTCCCTGGGGGGCATCTCATAGATCTTGTGGTCGATTTGTACGCCGTTCGTTCTTTCGCGGCTTGGTTTCATGTTGGTGATTGTTGCGTTGCTCATGGTCGACTCCAATGCCGATCAGTAGGCGGTATCTCCAGCTTGAACACTACCGGGCCCCGCATGATCGATTATCTCAGCCGGCGCGCCAGCTCTCACCTCAGCATGTGAAGACTCCATGAATCCCTTCGCCAAGTCAGCAATCTCGTCGGCAGCCGTGTCCAGTGCGAAGTGGCCACCGTCAACAATATGGATTTCGGCGTTCGGCACGTCCTTGCGATAGCTCTCCGGCTCGCTTGCGTCAAACGATGATTCGTATTTGCCCCAGATCACCAGCAGGCGCGGTTGCTTGTCCTGCATCCAGGCCTGCCACTTCGGATAAGACTCGACATTAGTCCGATAGTCGTAGAAAAGATCGCTCTGGATCTCGGCCTGGCCCGGCCGGTTCAGAAAGTAAAACTCGTCAGTCCAGAGGTCGGGATCGTGGCGTTCCACATCGGGATCATCGCCGACGTGTCGCGCACGCGTGGTCTCGAGGGACAAGAGATTGGTGCGCAACGCGCTCTCGTTGGCAGCGCGATCGGCCCAGAACGCCCGCCGCGTTTTCCAAGTTGCTCCCAGACCTTCGTTGTGCGCGACGGCGTCCTGGACGATGATCGCTGCGGTGCGCTCCGGATGCGCCAAGATCATGCGGAAGCCCACGGGGCCACCGTAATCCTGCATATATAGCGTGTAGCGCGATAGGCCCAGTGCTTCGGTGAATTGATTCATGATGTCGGCGATGTGATCGAACGTATATGCGAATGTTGTGGGGTCGGGCCAATCGCTATGTCCGAAGCCGGGGTAATCAGGAGCGACCAGATGATAGCGCTCGGACAGCCGGGTGAAGAGCGGCTCAAACATTCGCGACGATGACGGGAGACCGTGCAGCAAGAGAAGTGTCGGCGCGTCTTTCGGACCGGTCTCCCTGTAGAAAAGCGACACCCCATCAATCTGTGTGGTGCGATATAGAGTCGGATACTTCATGAAATGTGCCTTTCCTTGTCCATGGTCGTGGGCGAACAAAGTGAAATGATGTGAGCATTACGCTGACCACACTCGGCAGATTGTGAGGCGGTATCAGCAAAACACCGCCGACCGCAGTTCTCATCGAAGGTTACGCACTCCTGGCGTCATCCCTTTCTCGATCAGCTGGTTCTGGGCGTCCCCGATTCTCATGGCACTGAAACCGAGTACCTCTTCGCATCGAGTGCGGGTAGAAGAAGATTCAGAAGCGCTTGATCAGAGAACGGGTTCTGACCCGAGATCAACTCGCGATCTTGAAGGACGTAGCTCTTCCATGGAGCGAGGACACTGACGTCACCGCCCGCCGTAGTTAAGGCGAAGTCCGGGTAGAAGAGGACCTTGCCACCAATCTCAAGTGGCTCCCGCTGCTGCTCTTCCGCTGTCGAAAAGATGGTCATCTTATATCCACGATATATCCAACCCTGAGCCTTTGCCCGCGCTTCAGCTGCATCGCCCGCCGCGAGTGCGGCGACCACCTCCTTCGAATTCGGGGAAGCCGAGAGGAGTGAAATCGGGCCATGGCAGAGCACTGCCGTGGGCTTGGATGTCTGATGAAAGTGTCTCATCACGGTGCCACAGTCGGGATCATCGAGAAGATCGATCATCGGGCCGTGACCGCCGGGGACGAAAACGGCGTCATATTGATCCAGGCCCAATGCGATGACGTCCGAGATACGACTTGGATTTGCGAGCCCGGTCAGGGTGTCGCGGAATTTCAGATAGTCCTGAAGCTTGCCCTCGTCTCCACCGAAGAAGTCAGGTACGGCTGAATGGACATCCATTTGGGGCGTGTTGCCTTTGGGGTTGGCGAAGGTGATCGCATAGCCCTGCTTCATCAACTCGCGAACCGGAACCGTCAGCTCGTTGAGGTAGTAGCCAGCGCCCTTGTAAACCTTGCCATCCTTCAACGGCAAACCATGACCGCTTGAGACGAGCACTAAGACTTTCCCCTTTGTTGTCACTTCGTTCTCCTTTCTTGAAAACCAAGTCACTTCCCCTGAACATGAGCTAGCTCATCGTCCGCGGCTTCCTCCAAACTCGCCTACCATCGCCTTTCCCGGCGCGGTAAAGACGTTGACACCGAGCGCGTTCGACGTGACGCGGGCGATCATGTGCGTGGTTTCCCTAAGTTCAGATGTGCTCCTTTCGATGCCCGAACCTGGAGCACTGCCAATTCAGTGCCAACTCCCGGCGTTCATTTTTCCCGAGCCTCCGGTTCCACGGAAGGTCGAAGCGCGGGTCTCCAACGTGGTCCCGATCCGCAGACACGTAGACAACCCGGCGAATCGGGGGTCTGAGGCGGGGGAGGGCTCGGCTAAGTCGTTGGAAAATATGGTGCGCCCGGCGCGATTCGAACGCGCGACCTTTAGCTCCGGAGGCTAACGCTCTATCCGGACTGAGCTACGGGCGCAAAGAACAAAGCAAATACTGGGGTGAGTGGAGGGATTCGAACCCTCGACATCCAGATCCACAGTCTGGCGCTCTAACCAGCTGAGCTACACCCACCGCGGGCGGGGCAGTTTAGAGGAAGGGGGGCGGGGGGTCAAACCGTCGCCTCTGCTGCGCTCGGGATCTGCGCCCCTTTCGGGGCGCACCGGCGCTCGGCTCGCCCAAAGGGGCTCGACCGAACGCCTGACCCCTTGCTGCGCTCCGGCTCCCGCGGCGCGAACCTCCTCCCTCCCTCCGGTCGGGAGACTATTCGCGCCGCGAGCTCGAGTGAGATCGCGTCGCTATCTCTTTTCTGCCCTGGTGTTTTCGGCGAGGAGCTTGAGCTCGATGCGGGCCAGGCCATAGGCCGAGCGCACGACGTCGCCGTAGACGATCAGGCGAATGGGGCCCTCATTGTCCGGCAGGGGGCCGTTCGAGGACTCGCTGACGAGGAAAATCTTCGGGTTGGCTCGGTTTACGCGCAGCTCGCCGACGGAGAAAACAACCGTGTAGCCGTCGCGCGCGGTCGCGAGAACGACTTCGGCCGCGGACCTGCGTTCGCCGGCCATCGTTTTCAGGTCGAGCCCACTTTTCTCCAGGACCTCGAGCAAGGGGAGGCCGTGGTAGACCGTGACGTCGCCCTGGCTATCCTCGAGCCGGACGTCGCGCTGACCGCCTCCGAGGAGCGAGGATGGGTCGAGTGGCCGATCGGGCGATCCCGGGACGCGGACGACGGGCGCCGGCCCCGCCGCGCAGAGCGAGGCGGCGATGAGCGTGAGTGGCAGGGCGAGACACGGCCAGCGATGATTCATCGAGATGAGCGGGGCGATCTTACTCCCGCTCGAGCCGCACCAGGTCCTCGTAGGTCTCGCGCCGGCGGACGATTCGGAACGCGCCGTTCTCGACCAGAACCTCGGCCGCGCGCCCGCGGAAGTTGTAGTTGGACGCCATCGCGTAGCCGTATCCGCCGGCGTTCAGGATGGCGAGAAGATCCTCCTCCTGCGGTCGCGCGAGGGTGGCATCGCGTACGAAGAAGTCGCCGGTTTCGCAGACGGGTCCGACGACGTCTGCGGTGAAGACCTCGCAGCGCGGGACGACCGGCTCGATCGGGTGCGTGGCGCTGTAGAGCGCGGGCCGCAGTAGATCGTTCATGGCCGCATCGACGACGACGAAGTTCCGCCCGCGATTTTCCTTGAGGCAGAGCACGCGCGTGACCAGCGCGCCCGACCGCGCGACGATCGCGCGCCCCGGCTCCGTCAGGATCTTGAGCGCGAGGCCCGCGAGCGGCGGCAGGACCGCGGCCGCATAGACCTCGGGCGAGAGCGACCCCTCCTCCGACTCCGCGACGCCGATTCCGCCGCCGAGATCCAGCGTCTCGAGCGCCGTCCCGTCGGCGAGGATCTCGGCCGCGAGGCGCGCGAGCTCGTGGGCGGTTTCCGAGAGCGGGCCGGGCTCGAGGATTTGGCTCCCGATGTGCGCCTGCAGGCCGGTCATTCGCAGGCTGGCGAATCGGCCTGCCTGCCGACAGAGCTGTCGGGCGCGGGCGATGTCGATGCCGAACTTGTTGTGCGCGAGCCCGGTCGCGATGTGCGGGTGGGAGCCAGAGTCGATGTTGGGGTTGACGCGGAGGGCCACGCGGGCCGGCCGCCCCACGCGGGCCGCAACCGTGTCGATCCTCTCGAGCTCCCGCTCGGACTCCGCGTTGAAGGCCAGGATCCCGGCCTCGACACCCAGACGTATCTCCTCCTCCTTCTTGCCGACGCCCGAAAAGACGATCCGGTCCGCGGGAATGCCGCACTCGAGCGCCGCTCGCAGCTCGCCGCCCGAGACGACGTCCGCGCCGGCGCCCTGCGCCGCGAGCAGCCGCAGGATCGCGAGATTCGAGTTGGCCTTGGCCGCATAGCAGACGAGGTGCGGCACGGACGCGAGGGCCCGGTCGAACCGCCGGAACTGCCTCTCGATCGCCGCGCGGCTGTAGACGTAGACGGGAGTCCCCGCGGCCCGAGCGATCGCGTCGAGCGAGACGCCGTCGCAGGTGAGCTCGCCGGCAATGCGCTCGAACCCCGCCACGGGTCAGGACGATAGCAGAGCCGCCGGCATGTCCAGGGGCCTCATTCGGAAGATCCGCGAAGAGCCTCGAACACCTCCGTGAGCGTCAGGACATCGGCGCAGGCATCCGCGATCCCGTCGAGAAGGCGAAAACGGGCGAACGCTTCGTCTTTGAAGTTCGCGACGACGGCCTCGACGCCCCAGCCCCGCACGCGAACGCGAACGGCCTCGAACTCGTCGAGCTCGGTTCCGTACGCGGTTCGGGTCTCGGCGAGCCGATTGCCGTATCGGATGCGCCGAAACCGTTGAAGGATCGTATGGACCGGCTCGTCGGTCACAAGCCGTCCCCGTGCAAGCATTCCGATGCGGTCGGCGACTCCTTCGGCGGTCATTGGATCCCGTGTGGTCATGAAGATCGTTGTTCCGCGAACTGCGGCGGCGCGGCGAAGGAGTGCGAGGTCAGCAATCGGCCAACTCTCGCCGTCCTCGAGAAGAAGCAGGTCCGGGAGCTCTTCTGGCGTGCCTGGCGAAGGCAGCGCCGATCCTGCGGAAACGAGGACGCGCCGTGATCGAAGCCTCCATAGCCTGCGCGGATCCAAGCCGAAAACGGTGATACGACCGTCCGCGATCGCGGCGCGACCATGGAGAGCTCGGAGAAAGACTTCGGGTCCGCATCCGTGACCCATGAGGGCGTAGACGGTTCCGCGGGGTACGGAGAGCGTGACGCGATGACAGACGACGACCCCGTCGGGGTCGGCGAGGGTCGCGTTCTCGGCGACGACCGCGGGAGCGGGCCCGGTCACGATGGAACCGGCCTGTCGGCTGAAATTTCGACAGCCTCGGACGCCAGATCTTCCCGGAAGTCGTAGCGGCGGATCATGGGGGCCGCGGCGGCGATGGCGGCCGTGATCGCAATGGTGGCCACGCCTCCCGAAACGACGGATACGGTGACGCCGACGACGGCCGACGCAAAGAGCGAGGCGACGAAGCCGGCTTCGAGCTCTCCCAGCTGCGGACCGCCCATGAAGAAGATCATGTTGACGGAGGTCATCCGTCCCCGCAGCCGATCCGGCGTGATGAACTGGCGCAGCGTCTGCCGGATCACGGTCGAGATCGCGTCGGCGAAACCGGTCGCGGCAAGAGCGAGGAGCGTGAGCGTGAAGCTGCGCGAGAGGCCGAAGACGACCGTGGTGGCACCGTAGGCTCCCACGGACCAGAGAAAGATCCGGCCCTGGCGGGCCGGAAGCGGGCGTACCGAAAGCAGAAGCGAGCCCGCGAGCGCTCCGACTGCCGGCGCGGCGGCGAGAATTCCGTAGCCTCGTGCGCCGACGCGGAGAACCTGGTCCGCGAAGATCGGCAGGAGCGACATGGCCCCGGAGAAGAAGGTCGCCAGAAAGTCGAGCCCCATCGTCCAGACCATGAGCGGGGTGGTGAAGACGAACCGCAGGCCCTCCGAGAGGGCCGACCAGCCTTCCGTCTGGCCGACGGCGGCCTCCGGGGCTCCGGAGGTCCGCATGGTCGCCAGCGCGTAGATCACGGCGAGAAACGAGGCCGCGTTGAGCATGTAGATCAGCGCGAGGCCCCGCGTCCCCGGACCGGCATGCGCGATGAGGATTCCGGAGATCGCGGGCCCTCCGATGAGCGCCGCCTGAAAGACCGAGAGATTCAGGCTCAGCGCGCCCGGCAGATCCTCGAGAGGCACGAGGCGCGGGATGAGCGCCTGTCGCGAGGGTCCGTCGAAGGCGACGGCAGAGGCCGAGAGGGCGTTCAGCGCATACAGCAGCCAGAGAGTCTCCCGGTTGGTGAAAGTCGTCGCGGCCAGAGCGAGCGCGACGGCCGTCATGGCGAGCTGCGTGGCGATCATGACCTTTCGGCGATCGTGCCGGTCCGCAACCAGGCCGCCCCACAGCGAGAACGCGACGATCGGCACGACGCGGGTCAATCCCACGAAACCGAGGGCGAGCGGCGACTTCGTCAGCAGGTACACATGCCAGTTGATCGCGACGACCTGCATCTGCGAGCCCGTCAGCGAAAGCAGCTGGGAGACGATCAGCCGCCGGTAGTCGCGGTGGAGAAGCGCGAGGTATGGCGCCCGGGAACTGGACGACGGCACGCGCTCGGGATTCTACGGGCTGCCGGCGGGCGGGTCGGAACGGACGGCCCGCACGACGTAGCGCTGCGGGGCATGCCCGACGAAGTAGAAGGGATAGCAGGCAACGAGCGTGAGGGCCGGCTGCGGCGTCGGGTCGAGCACCCGCACGTCCTCGGGCTGGACGATCCAGATGTCGTCCACGCGGTAGGTCTGCCGGCCCGCCACGGTCTCCAGTTCCATCGTGTCGCCCTTGACGATGTCCTTCAGGCCGCGAAAGAACCCGTCGCGGTGGCCGGCGATGCCGACGTTTCCCTTTTCTCCCGGCTTTGCCGTGTCCTCGATGTGCCCGACGGCCCGGTTCAGGGTGAGGTCGTCCGTGCCCTCGAGAACCGCCACCTCGAGGCCGATCTTCGGGATCCGCAGCACGGCCAGCGGGTCGGCGGCCCTCTGTCTGAGGGACGCCTCGTAGGCGGCGACGCGCTCCCTGGACCAGAGGTGGTAGTCGGGCGCGGCTTCGCCGGGCAGGACGCGAACCCTCGGCGTGCGGCGTGCTTGCGCGAAGCGCTCGAGGTCCCGCTGCGAGCCCACGCGAGAGTGGATCCTCGCCGCGGCCCACACGGTCAGCAGCAAGACACCCGCGATCCAGAAGAAGCGCTCGAGTCCGCGAAGGGCACGCACGCCGAAATGCTATCCCGCGCGGCGGTTCAGCGGGCTCAAGCGGTCTTGGCCGCGTTCTTCCGCTGGGCGCGAGCGCGCCACCAGGCCTGGGCGCCCGCTTCGTCCCACGGCTGCACGCCTTCGCAGCTCGCGAGCGCGCGAGCCAGCGCCTTTGCGCTCTCGGGCCGCTGGTCGGGCTCCTTGGCGAGGCACCCGAGAATCACGCCTTCGAGCTGCTCGGGTACCGGGCGGCCGAGCCGGCGCGACAGCGGTTCGGGCTCGGACTGCAGGTGATGATGGATGGTCTCCAGGGGGCTCCTGCCCGAGAAGACCGGTGTCCCCGTGAGCAGGAAATACCCGACCGCGCCGAGCGCATAGAGGTCGCTGCGGGGATCGGAGCTGCGGGAATCCCGGATGGCCTCGGGCGCCATGTACTGCGGCGTGCCGTGGAGCACGTTCTCGGCCGTGAGTCCGGCTTTGCCTGTATCCGCGAGGTCCTTGACCAGGCCGAAGTCGAGGACCTTGGCGATGTCGGAAATCCCGCCACGCTCGCACAGAATGATGTTCGCGGGCTTGATGTCACGGTGGATGAGCCCGATGGAGTGCGCCTCGGACAGCGCGGCGCAAACCTGCCGCAGGATGCGCACGGCGCGGCCGGGCGGCAGCGGCCCCGACTCGACCACGAGGGTCTCGAGGTCGACGCCGTCCAGGTACTCCATGACGTAATAGAAGAGTCCGTCGGGAGTGCGGCCGAAGTCGTACACGGAGACCGTATGCGGATTTGTCAGGCGAGCGGTGAGCTGGACCTCTCGCTCGAAGCGCTTCAGGCTGTCTTCTCCGGCCTTGCCCGGAGGCAGGAGCTTGATGGCCGTCGGCCGGCGCAGCATCGAGTGCTCGGCGCGGTAGACGATCCCCATGCCGCCTTCCCCGATCTTCTCCGTCAGCGTGTATTGTCCGAGCTTGCGCGCCTTCGCGACCGAGCGGCGCAGGCGGAACGTCACGAACGCGACGAGGGTCGAGAGCGCCACGGTCAGGACGGCCCAGAGTGTCGCGTAGGCCACGGAAGAGCCTCGCGAGATCTCGGGCGGCGAGTCCGCGGCATATGCCCAGGCGGCGAGGGCCGGCGCCGGGGCCGTCGAGAGCATCGAGATCCAGGCGGTCCGCGTCGGAGAGCCGGGAACGGTCGCGGCGCGGTAGAGAAGGACCGAGATCGCGATCAGCAGAAACATCATTTCCGGGCGCCAGGCGCCGGGCATGCTTCCCGCCATGCAGGCGAACAGGGCGAGGGCCGCGACCGTGCCGCCGGCGTCGATCACCCGGAGCGTCTTCTCCGGCGGACTTGCCTGGCGTGCCGCCAGCCAGACTGCCAGAAGCACCGCCGAGGCGGCAAGATGAAAGAGAAGGTCCGTCCGCGAGAGGATCCGGGCTCCCGCGGCCGGTGCCGGAAAGAGCGCCTCGATCGCGAATCCCGCGACGAAGAATCCGAGTGACGCGCAAAGCGTGACCAGAGCGTAGAGGGCGAGGCGTTCGCGCAGGAAGTCCCGTTCGCCGGAGGAGTCCAGAGGAACGATGGCGTCGCTCGAGTCGGCGCCCCGGCACTGAAGGTTCTGGGGTCCCTTCTCGCAATTGATCATCGCCCGCATCCTCCTCACAGCTTGTCGATCCGGATCTCCACGCGCTGCCCGAGCTTGAGCGGCGTGGGTTCGAGCAGCGCGACCTTGACGAGCAGGACCCGTGTGTCCTCGGGCTTGCCCGGATCCTGCGGTTTCAGGCGGCGCCCGACGACGCCGTCGGGAATCTCCTCGACTTTACCGCGCCAGGACTTGCCGTCATAGCCTTCGGCCATGACCCGGACTTCGTCGCCGAGGCCGACGCGTCCGGCGTCGAACTCGTCGAGCTCGGCCTCGATGCGCGTCTTCGAGAGGTCGACGACGGTGAGGATCTTCTTGCCGGCCTCCAGCGTTTCGCCCGCCTCGGCGTGCCGGGCCGTGACGACTCCGTCGATGGGCGACACGATCCGGGTCTTCGCGAGCACGGCCTCGAGGCGATCGGCGGTCGCCGCGGCCGTTGCCCGCCGGGCTCGCGCGATCTCCACGTCGCGCTCGGCGCGATCGAGAGCCTGCCGCGAACCGACGGCGCTGGCCCAGAGCGTACGGGCACGTTCGACCTCGGACTCGGCCAGACGGATATCCGCGTCGGCCTCCAGAACGCGCGCCCGGGCCTCGGCCAGGGCGGCACGGTGGTCGTCCGAGCGCAACTCCGCCAGCAGCTGACCCTTCCGAACCCGGTCCTTCTCCTGCACCTTCAGTACTACGATCGTCCCGGCCAGATCGGTTCCGACCACCACCTCGGCGCCCGGGTAGGCGACTACCCGGCCCTCCGCGGCGACCTGGCCGGAGGTCTCCAGTCGGGCGGGGGTGGAGGCGGGCGTCGTCGGACGGCGGGAGGGCGAAACGGCCCCATGCGCCTGGAGGGCGACCACGGCGACCAGGCCGAGGCCGACGAGCGGCCAGAGGGCACGATTCCAGAGCCTTTTTGCCATGAGGGGTCTCCTTGCTACGCGGCCAGGCCGTCGGTTGCGATCAGGCCGTCATGGATGCGCAGGACCCGGTCCGCGATTGCGCGGACCTTCAGGTCGTGCGTGACGATCAGAAGGGCACGGTCCTCCTTTTTCGCCAGGGCGCGGAACATCTCGAGGATCTGGGCGCCGATCTGGGAATCCAGGTTGGCGGTCGGCTCGTCGGCGAGCAGGATCGGCGAACGACCCGCCAGAGCGCGAGCGATCGCAATCCGCTGCTTCTGGCCGCCGGACAGATCGCGTGGCAAAAAGTCCCGGCGATCGGAAAGGCCGACGGCGTCGATCACGCGCTCGGCTTCCCGGCGGGCGGCTGTCCCCTTCGCGCCCTTGACGTTCAACGCGTACTCGACGTTCTCGACCGCCGTCAGGGCAGGGAAGAGGTTGAACTGCTGGAAAACGAAGCCGATCGACTTCTTCCGCATTTCCGGCAGGCGCGACGGCCGCCGGGGATCGGCTTGCTCGCCGTCGACGACCACGCGCCCCGACGACGCCGTCAGGATGCAGCCGAGAATCGACAGGAGCGTCGTCTTGCCCGACCCCGAAGGCCCCTCGAGCGAGACGATCTCGCCCCGCTTCAATTCGAGCGAGACGCCTCTCAGAACGGAGACCGTCTCTCCGCGCCCCTCCCGAAACTCCTTGCTGACGTCCGTTGCCTCGAGCACCGTCATGATTTCTCCACTTCCGAAATCCGAAATCCGAAATCCGAGATCCGAAATCCGAAATCCGAGATCCGAAATCCGAAATCCTCCGTCCTATCCCCGAAACACCAGTGCCGGATCGATCGAAGCGACCTTGCGAAACGAGATCATTGCCGCCCCCAGACACATCACGAGCGACCCGACAAAAACGACCGCGGCAAAGCCGGGCGTGATGATGAGCTTGAGATCGATCTTCGCGATCGCCGGCTGCATGGCATACGCCATGAGTGCGCCGAGGAGAAACCCGGCCACGGCCGCGATCGAGGCCTGCTTGCCCAGGATCTTGTAGATCTCCAGATTGCCTCCTCCGATCGCCTTGACGGTGCCGAACTCCTTGAGGTGCTCCATCGTCGAGGTGTAGAGGGTCTGTGCGACGACGACGATCCCGACGAGGCACCCGAGGAAGACCGTGATGTACATGTTCAGCCCGATGCCCGTGGACTTGACCCAGTAGTTGCGGGAGCGGGCAGCCCATTCCTTCTTCGTGTACACGTCGTTGTAGGGCAGGCGCCGCGCGATTTCGGCCTTCACGGCTGCCGGATCGGCGCCCGGCCCGAGCTTGACCAGGACGTAGGTCGTCTTTCCCTGGAGCGACTGCGGGTTCAGCGTCTGCGCCCGTTCGAAGTCCACGAACGAGATTGGCGTCGTGGTGAAGGAGCGCGCGTCGCGGGTGCGGCCGATGATCTTCATGCGCTGGCCGAGGATCTCGCGGTACTCGCCGACCTCGAACGCGCCGTAGCGCTTGACTGCCGAGTCGTCGAGAAAAAAATACTGGCCGCGCTTCAGGTCCGCGAGGTCTCCCGTCTCCACTTTCCAGGGGATGTTCCAGCGGCGGAAGTCCTCGAGCGCGTACACGAGGGAGCCTTCCTGGGCGCCGGACGGCAGGTTCACGGTGACGAACCAGACGATCAGGTTATCCGCTCGCTCGACGCCGGGGACCGAACGCACCCGCTTGACGGCGGTGTCGGGAAAAGTGTGGGCGAAATCTACGTTCGGCGTGTTGCGGGAGGTCACCCAGAGGTCCGCGTCGATGTGTTCGATCGTGATCGAGGCGTTGTCGAGGAGGCCGAGGAAGAGGCCCACCTGCACGAAGATCAGGGCAACGGCAAACGCTACGCCCGACACCGTGATGACGAAGCGCAGCTTGTCGTGGAGGAGGCTCTTCGTCGCCAGATCGACCATGATCAGCTCTGCTGCCGCAGGAGGCCGCGGATCATGACGTCGATGAGAGCATGGGCGGTCTCCCGGGCATCGCACCACGGGACCCAATCGTCGTTGCACTTGGCGATCTGGAGCGAGACGACGCCGTGCGTGGCCGCCCAGACCATCTGCGAGACGAGGTCGGGATCGGAAAGCTCCGGGCGCAGACGCCCGGCCGAAATCGCTTCCTCCACGGTCGCCTTCAGGAACGCGTACGCGTCCTCTTCCGGGTTTCCCTTCGCGATCCGGCTGTCTTCGGCCCGCATCGAGGCCGGATGCGGGGTCATGAACATGAGGCGGTAGTGGTTGGGATAGTCGATTGCGAAGGCGACGTAGTTGCGACCGATCTGCCGCAGCCGCTCGACCGGGTCGGCGATTCGGGCGATCTTCTGGAACTCCCGCGCGAGCGCCCCGAAATCGGTGTCGCAGATCTCCCGGAGGAGTGCCTCCTTGTCTCTGAAGTGAAAGTAGATGGCCGTCGGCGAATACTCGATGCGCTCGGCGATTCTGCGCATCGTCACGGCCTCGTAACCCTGCTCGGCGAACAACTCCCGGGCCGCATCGAGGATGCTTGCCCGCAGTTCCTGCCGCTCCCGCTCGCGCCGTTCCAAGGTACCCACTTTCCTGCCTCCTGTACTTAACTACGTTAAGTAATATATCTAAGTTTCAGTACAAGTCAACGTTCTGGCAGACTCATCGCCGGGAGCGCTCCGCACCAGGCGTCAAGCTTCGCTTGCGTGTATATGATTCGAAACTGACCGGTCAGTCTCGAAATCGGGAAGGGGCAATGGGTAGAGTCAGGACGACCGTCAAAGAGCAGGCAATCCTCGAAGCAGCATCCCGCGTGTTCGCGGGACGCCCGTTCCACGAGGTTCTGATCGACGACATCGCTGGGAGCGCCGGAATCGGCAAGGGCACGATCTATCGGTACTTCGAGACCAAGGACGAGCTGTACTTCGCGACGATCCTCTATGGAATCGACAGTCTCGGCGCCGCCATCGAGAAGGCCCTTCCGCCCGAAGCTTCCGCGCCTGAACGGCTCGAGTGCGTCGCAACGGAAATCCTGAGCTACTTCTGGGACCGTCGTCACATCTACCCGCTCCTCCAGCACGACGCCCAGCACCCGGAGCGCCGGGACGAGCTGATGAATCGACGCGAGCCGATCCTGCGCCTGGTGCAGCAGACCATTCTCTCGGGCATCGAACGGCGCGAGCTCACGGGCACCGATGCCCGCATTGGAGCCGAGCTCTTCCTGGGGATGGTACGCGCGGCAAACCTCTTTCGCCGGCCCGAGGACACGCTCGAGGAGCTCGTCGCGGAGGTCATGAGGGTGTTCCTCTCAGGCGTCGAGCGGAGGGAGACATGAGACGGGGCGTCGTCCTCGCGATCCTCTTCGGCGTGGGGTGCACGGCGCTGCCGGACAAGGCGATCCGGAAGTCGGTTTCCCCGTCGTCGTACCAGCCGTGGACACCGTCCGCAAAGGCGCAGATGCCTCCGGCGCCCACGGACAAGAGCGCAGCGCAGATTCCCGAGGAGTACCTGAGGCCCGGCACTACCCTTTCTCTGGCTCAGCTCGTGGACGTGGGCCTCCATGCCAATCCGGCCACGCGCGAGGCCTGGGCGTTTGCGCGCGCCGCTGCGGCGGAGGTCGGCTCGAAGCGGTCGCTCTATTTTCCGACGATCGATCTCACGGGTGTCGTCGAGCGTCAGAAGCAGGCGGCCGTCGGCGGCCAGTTTACGTTCCTGCAGACGACCTATGGCCCCGCAGTGGCTGCCTCCTGGCTGCTCTTCAACTTCGGCGGCCGAGAAGCCGACGTCGAGGAGGCGACACGCGCGCTGTACGCCGCCGATTGGACCCACAACACCGCCATCCAGGACGTCGTTCTGAGGATCGCGCAGACGTACTACGGATACCTGAACTCCAAGGCCCTCGTCGTCGCCCGTCAGGCGAACCTCGAAGAGGCAAAGCGCAACCTGGACGCGGCGGAGGAACGGCATCGGGCTGGCGTGGCGACGATCGCCGACGTCCTCCAGGCGAGAACGGTGGTCTCCCAGAACGAGCTCAACCTGCAGGACGCGCAGGGGCAGGTCCAGATCGTCCGCGGAGCGCTCGCCACGGCCATCGGCGTGTCCGCGAGCGTTCCCGTGGACGTCGGGGAGCTGCCCCAGGACCTGCCACTCGACATGGTCAAGAAGAATGTGGATGAACTCATCGCAACGGCCGTGGCCCAGAGACCGGACCTTGCCGCCGCGCGGTTCCGGGCCCTGGCCGCCGAGAGTCACATTCGGTCGGTCCTGGCCGAGGGGCTGCCGACCTTGACGCTCGATGCGCTCGGAAATCGAACGTTCTACTCCCGGCCGAACTCGCCCGACCCGTTCTCGACCAACTACGCGGGCCTGATCACGCTGCGCATCCCGGTCTTTACCGGGTTCGACACCCTCTATAAGACGCAGAAGGCGCGGGAGGAAGCGGAGCTGGCCAAAGCGAGCGCGGAACGGGTCGCCGACGAGGTGGTCCTGAGCGTATGGGCGAGCTACTACGCGGTGCAGACGGCCACGCAGCGCGTAAACACGTCGCGCGACCTGCTCGCCAGCGCGACCCAGGCGGCCGAAGTGAATCGGGGTCGTTACAAGGCGGGCGTGGGAAGCATCCTCGATCTCCTGACGACCGAGGGGCAGCTTGCCGACGCTCGCGCCCAGGAAGTCCAGGCGAGATCGCTGTGGTTTCTCGCAATGGCGGAGCTGGCGCATTCCACGGGGGCTCTCATCCCCAGGGCGGCGGAGATCACGGGCGCAAGTGCGCAGAAGCGGGAGATTCCATGAGGTCGCCGAGCGTACGCCTCTTCCTCACCCTCGCGGTGATTCCGTGGGCTCTGGCCTGCAAACGGGCGCCAAAGGCGCTGCCGATGGAGCTCGTCCCGGTACGCGTCGGAACCGTGGTCGTGAAATCCGTGCCGGTCGAGATCCGCAACGTGGGCTCCGTGCAGCCCTACAGTACGGTGTCGGTGCGCGCCCTCGTCAACGGCGAGATCCTGCAGGTCCACTTCCGTGAGGGCCAGGACGTGCGTAAAGGCGACCAGCTTTTCTCGATCGACCCTCGCCCGTATCAGGCCGCCCTGGCCCAGGCCGAGGGGGCTCTGGCACGCGATCGCGCCCAGCTCGCGAATGCCCAGGCCGATGCCGCCCGGTACGTCGACCTGGTGAAGAAGGATTACGTCACGCAGCAGCAGTACGACAGCGTGAAGGCCAACGCCGAGGCCTTTGCCGCCACCGTGCGCGCGGACGAGGCGATCGTCGATAGGGCGAGGCTCGACCTGGGGTACTGCTCGATCCGCTCTCCCATCGACGGCCGGACCGGAGTCGTGATGGTGCAGGCCGGCAACATCGTCAAGGCCAACGATGCGGCGCTCGTCACCATCAACCAGATCGTTCCGATCTACGTCTCGGTGGCCGTGCCCGAGCGGGATCTGGCCGAGATCCGCCGGCGGCAGGCTCAGGGCCAGCTCGCCATGGACGCCGAGGACCCGGTGGGTGGCAAGACGCTCGCCCGCGGCGAGCTGACGTTCATCGACAACACGGTCGATCGGACGACGGGAACGATCACGGTCAAGGCAACTTTCGAAAACTCGAACCGTGCGTTGTGGCCCGGCGAATTCGTCAACGCCGTGCTGACGCTCTCGACCGAGTCGAACGCGATCGTCGCTCCGCCGGGCACCGTCCAAACCGGTCAGCAGGGCTCGTACGCTTACGTGCTCAAGGCCGACGAAACGGTCGAGGCGCGGCCCATCACTGCCGGCCGATCGATCGCGGAGGGGACGGTCATCGAGAAGGGACTCTCGCCGGGAGAACGCGTCGTGACCGACGGGCAGCTGCGCCTGCGGCCGGGCAGCAAGGTCGAGATCCAAAAATCCGAGAAGGCCGAGGAGGCCAGACGCTCATGAACATCTCCGAGCTCTTCATCCGCCGTCCGGTCACGACGACGCTCGTGATGGCGGGCATCCTGATCTTCGGCATCATGAGCTATCGGCTCCTGCCGGTCTCGGACCTGCCCAACGTGGACTTCCCGACGATCCAGGTGGGCGCTGCGCTGCCCGGCGCATCTCCGGAGACGATGGCTTCTTCGGTCGCCACGCCCCTCGAGCGCCAGTTCTCCACCATCGCCGGCCTGGACAACATGAGCTCCACGAGCACGCAGGGCTCGACGCAGATCACGCTGCAGTTCAACCTGTCCCGGAACCTCGACGGTGCTGCGCTCGACGTCCAGTCGGCCATCTCCGCCGCCGCGCGGCAGCTGCCGCCCAACATGCCGAGCCCGCCCTCCTACGGGAAGGTAAACCCCGCGGATTCGCCGGTCCTCTACCTGACCCTGACTTCGAAGACCCTTCCTCTCTCGCAGCTCGACGAGTACGGCGAGACGATGATGGCGCAGCGCATTTCGACGGTCTCCGGCGTTGCGCAGGTGCAGGTATACGGGCCGCAGAAGTACGCGGTCCGCGTGCAACTCGACCCGCGGCAGCTCGCCAGCCGCGGCGTGGGCATCGACGAGGTGGCCGCCGCCGTCCAGGGATCCAACGTCAACCTTCCGACCGGCGTGCTCGCGGGCCCGCTGACCGCGTTCACCGTCCAGGCGAACGGCCAGCTTCTCGACGCCGCCGGCTACCGTCCGGTCATCGTCGGCTATCGCAACGGCTCGCCAATTCGCGTCGGCGATCTCGGCGACGTCATCGACAGCGTCGAGAACGACCGGACGGCCGCCTGGTACAACGACGAGCGTTCGATCTCGCTGGCGGTCTTCAAGCAGCCGGGCACCAACACCGTCAAGGTTGCCGGAGACGTGCGCCGGCTGTTGCCGACCTTTCAGGCGCAGCTGCCCGCCGCGGCCACCCTGCACATCCTGTACGACCGGTCGACGTCCATCCGCGATTCCGTCAACGACGTTCGCTTCACGCTCCTGTTGACGCTCGCGCTCGTGGTCCTCGTGATCTTCCTTTTCCTGCGCAAGCTCTCGGCGACAGTGATTCCCAGTCTGGCGCTGCCGTTCTCGATCGTCGGCACGTTTGCGGTCATGTACGTGCTCGATTACAGCATCGACAACCTGTCGCTGATGGCCCTCACGCTCTCCGTCGGATTCGTCGTGGACGACGCCATCGTCATGCTCGAGAACATCGTCCGCCACATCGAGCGGGGAGAGGCGCCGTTTGAGGCGGCGCTCAGGGGTTCGAAGGAGATCGGCTTCACGATCCTGTCCATGACCATCTCGCTCGCCGCCGTGTTCATCCCGATTCTCTTCATGGGAGGCGTGATCGGTCGCCTCTTCCGGGAGTTCGCGGTGACGATCGGTGTGGCGATCCTCGTGTCAGGTTTCGTTTCGCTGTCGCTGACGCCGATGCTCTGCAGCCGGTTCCTGAAACACGAGGACGAGAGCGAGAATGCCCAGGGGCGGTTCTACCGGTGGAGCGAACGCGGCTTCGACGCCATGCTCGGCTTTTACGTACGTACGCTCGGCCCGGCGCTGCAGAATCCGGGAAGGATACTTGCGGCGTCCGCCCTGATTCTCGTCGCGACCGGGTGGCTGTTCGTCAAGATTCCGAAGGGGTTCCTGCCGACCGAAGATCAGGGCGTGATCTTCGGTGCCACGGAGGGCGCGCAGGGAATCGGCTTCGCGGCGATGAAGGAGAAGCAGCAGCAGGTGGCCGCGGTCCTGCGCAGCCATCCGGACGTCGACAACCTGCTCTCCAGCTGCGGCCCCCGCGGCAGCGTGGCCGTCGGCAACGCCGGCATCGTGTTCGCACAGTTGAAGCCCCGGTCCCAGCGCAAGCGCT
Source organism: uncultured Acidobacteriota bacterium (assembly GCA_963847075.1). Lineage (GTDB taxonomy): Bacteria > Acidobacteriota > Thermoanaerobaculia > UBA5066 > Gp7-AA6 > DAHUXD01. The sequence goes on along the minus strand of CAWJYL010000002.1, from coordinate 1,799,788 downwards.
CGGCCGAGCAGATCATCGAGGACCTGCGCCCGCAGCTCGCGAAAATTCCGGGAATCCGGACCTTCATGCAGGTGCCGCCTCCGATCCGTCTCGGCGGGAGTCTCTCCCGCAGCCAGTACCAGTACACGCTGCAGGACTCGGACACGGCCGAGCTCTACAAGTTCGCGCCGCTGCTGGAGCAGAAGATGAAGGGCATTGCGGGCATCCAGGACGTGACGAGCGACCTGCAGCTCTCCAATCCTCAGATCTCGATCCAGATCAACCGCGACCGGGCCGCGACACTCGGCGTCACGAGCCAGAAGATCGAGGATGCCCTCTACACGGCGTACGGGACGCGCCAGATCTCGACGATCTACACCCCGAACAACCAGTACCAGGTCATCATGGAGCTTGCGCCGGAGTTCCAGGGAAATGCGAACGCCATCTCGATGCTCTACGTGCGGGCGGCCTCCGGGCAGCTCGTTCCGCTTTCGTCACTCGCGACGATCACACAGAACACGGGCCCTCTCTACGTGGCACACCAGGGCCAGCTCCCCGCGGTGACCATCTCCTTCAATCTGAAGACCGGGGTCGCGCTGGGCGACGCCGTGGCGGCCGTCGATCGGATGGCCCGTCTCACGCTTCCGGCCACGGTCCAGACGAGCTTTCAGGGAACGGCGCAGGCTTTCCAGAGCTCCATTCAGGGGCTCGGGCTGCTCCTCATCGTGGCGATAGTCGTGATCTACATGGTCCTCGGAATCCTGTACGAGAGCTTCATCCACCCGATCACGATCCTGACGGCGCTGCCCTTCGCGGGGTTCGGGGCGCTCGTGACCCTGATGGTGTTCCGGACCGAGCTCTCGATCTATGCCTTCGTCGGCATCATCATGCTGGTCGGCCTGGTGAAGAAGAACGGCATCATGATGGTCGACTTCGCGATCGAGGCGCAGCGCGAGGGCATGACCGCCAAGAAGGCCATCTACGAGGCGTGCCTCGTGCGCTTCCGGCCGATCATGATGACGACGATGGCGGCCCTGATGGGCACCATCCCGATCGCTCTCGGCTTTGGCGCCGGGGCGGAGTCACGCCGCCCGCTCGGCCTGGCGGTCGTGGGAGGCCTGCTCTTCTCGCAGACTCTGACGCTCTACGTCACGCCGGTCTTCTACATCTACATGGACAAGCTGCAGCGAAAGCCCGGCCGTCGACAGGACAAGGGCGAGGGCTCCGAAAAACATGCAGTCTCGGCCGCTGCCGGAGAAGAAGAGGCGATCCCCGCAGCGGTGTCCCTGCGCCTGCGCGACGTTTAGCGGCTCAACGACCTACGCTCGGCCGGCGCGGGCGCTGACCTGGAAGGACGGCCGGCCGAGCAGGTAACCCTGGCCGAACGCGATTCCGAGGTCGACGAGGGTCTTGCGCTCGGCCTCGACCTCGATGCCCTCCGCGACGAGCACGGCGCCGATGCGCTTTCCGATCGCGGCGAGGCTGGCGATGATCTCGCGCTTGATCGGGTCCTCGTGGATGTTGCGCACGAGCGAGTCGGCGACCTTGATGTAGTCGGGCTTCAAATGCAGGATCGCCTCGAGCCCCGAATACCCCGAACCCGCGTCGTCGATCGCGATCTTGAGGTTGGCCCGTCGCACGAGACCGAGCACGTCCTGGAAGGAGTCGTAGTCGCGGACCATCTCCTTCTCGGAAATCTCGACGACGATGTCGGCGTGGCTGCGGTTGATGGTCGCGAGGTTGCGCTCGTCGAGAAAGACCGGGTGACGCAGCAGCATCGCCGAAGCGTTGACGAAGAGGCGCCGGTCGGAGACCGCGCGGGGTAGGTTCGCGAACACGGTCTCGAGGCACAGAGTCTCGAGCTCGACGTCCATCTCGTTCTCGTGTGCGACCGCAAAGAGCACGGTCGGCGGCTCGAGCGAAGTGCCCTGGGGCCCGCGGATCAAGGCCTCGTAGCCCATGATCGCGCCGTCAGGCAGGTGGCGCACCGGCTGGAACGCCGGCCGTAGCTGCTTCTGGCCGATGACGATCTTCAGTCCGGCGAAGAGCGCGAGCTTCTCGTGCGTCTGGCGCTGCGTGACGATCTTGACCGCTTCCTGGAGCGTGCGCACCACGTGGCGCGCGGGCCGCACGCGCGGATTGTCCGGGGCCGTGAGGCTCGACGCCAGGATGTTGATGAAATCGGCGGACGTGCCCTCGAGCGTCTGCCGGAGGCGGCGGGTGATGCTGCCGCGCAGGCGCCCGGCCTCCTCCTCGAGGTTCGCGGAGGCACGACCGCCACGGCCGGCCGGAGGAAGGGTGTAGAGGACGAAGAAACCGTCGGCGCCGGAAAAGCGGATGGAGTGGAGGTGCGGCGCCAGGCGAGAGGATCGCACGTCGTCCTGCAGGACCTCCGAGACCGCGGCGAGGACGCGGTCGTACTGCTCCCAGCCGAAGAGCTCCTCGAACCCGAAGAACTTCCCGACCTGCAGGTAGATGACGCCGAGAATCTCGATCCGCTCGTCGGCGCGCCCGGGAGCGTCGAAGGGATGGATGGGAAGTCCGGTGACGGCGTCGAAGACGATGCGGTCGCGGCGCAGCTCGTCGAGGCCGTCGTGCGCCGGCTCCTCCGGCGGCTCGACGGCCTTCGCCACGACGCTCGGATCGGTGCTGCTCTTGGCCCTCATCCTTCCTCCACGGCGTCCAGAGTGTGCAGGAGCGAGCGAACCTTGCGGCGCAGTTCCTCCGCGCCGAAGGGCTTCGCGAGAAAGTCGGATCCGCCGAGCTGCATCGCGGTGATGCGGTCCTTGACCTCGGAGCGGCCCGTCAGGAAGAGCACCGGGACCTCGCGGGTCGAGGACTGGCGCCTCAGGATCGCGCAGAATTCCCAGCCGGTCATGCCCGGCATGTTGACGTCGAGGATGACCAGGTCCGGCGCGTCGCGGATCGCATCCACGAGCGCGGTGCGCGGGTCGGCGGGACACTCGATCGCGAGCCTCCTCCGTGGCGAGCAGCTCGCGGACGGCGGCCGAGATCTCGCGGTCGTCGTCGACGATGAGTATGCGCTTCATCGCCCTGCCCGCTGGTACGGCAGCATGATCGTGACCTCGGAGCCGTACCCCGCCTCGCTCGAGAGCGAGATCTTGCCTCCGTTAGACTCCAGAATCTCCTTCGTGACCGCCAGGCCGAGGCCCTTTCCGCGGGTGCCCGAAGCCACCGCGCCGGCGCCCCGGAAGGCGTAGTCGAATGCGCGGGCCCTCTCCTCGGGGCTCATCCCCATCCCGGTGTCCTTGACGACGACGAAGGCCTGGTGGCCGGCGCTGCCTGCGCGGATGCGCACTTCGCCCCCGTCCGGCGTGTACTTGATGGCGTTGTCGAGCACGTTGCGGAAGGCGCGCTGCAGGGCGACCGGGTCGGCCAGCACGGGAAGCTGCGGGCGCTCGGCGATGAATTCGATCCGGATCCGCCCGCCGTGCGCCAGCCGGTACGCGGTCGCGAGCGAGCCGAGAATCTCGACGAGGTCCGCGTTCTGGGGCGCGGGAACCCGCTCGATCGGCTCGCGCTCCGATTCGGGCGCCGGTGTGCCGACGAGGCGCTCGGCGAGCTCGATCTCGCGCGCGAGGTTGGCCAGGTACTCCGGGTTCGGCAGCTCGCCACGGCGCGCGGCCTCCTGGATGAGATCGGTGTAGACGCGGATGACGGACAGCGGCGAGCGCAGGTCGTGGAGGATCTCCTCCTTGCGGTCCCGCCGGGGAATGTCCGCTGGAAGCGGCGACGCAGCGACGATCGGGGTGGCGGGGACGGAAGCAGCCGCCGCGGCGCCTCGGGCGGACTCCACCCCCACGCGGGTTTCGGCGGTGGACGCTTCCGCCGGCCGGGCCCCCGCGATCTCGAGAGCGACGAGCAACGCGGGAGCGGCGAGCGCCACGCCCACCACCGGGAAGAGGTGTGCAGGGCCCGCCACGGGGAGGTTGCCGAGAACGACGAGCGCCGCGACGCCGAAAAGCGACGCCGCGGCAAAGAACCGCGCGGCAGGTTTGCCCTCGCAGTGCCAGCAGAGCGCCACGCCGGCCGGAAGCAGGAGAGCGAACGGCGACAGCGCGCCGCCTGTCAGCGACATCGCGCAGAAAAGAAGGGCGAGGTCCGCCACGATCGCCAGCGGCGTCGCGAACGGACCCAGCGATTCCAGGATGTTCTCGCGGGTCAGCAGGAACAGGGACAGAAGCGCCCCGCCCATCGCGAGCGCGAGAAGGCGCGGATCGCCGAGGCCGAGAACGATCGCCAGGAGGGCAAAGAGGGTGAAGAGGCCGGAGGCGGCGGCGCGATGAGCGGCAGAGGCCGCGTTTCTCACCCGCGATCCCCGCGAGGCGTCGCGGCGCGGCCGGACGTCTCAGGCATAGGCGCAACCAACCCGCACGCCGCCGCCCGGAAGCGGCGCCGAGTGCATGGGACGCAGCCGAATCGGATGCCTCTCGGGGTCATGCTTCTGGATGATCTCCGCTTTCCAGCGCGGGGGCCACTTTTCCTGCTTGCGCGCGCGGAAGGCGAGTCCCCCGTACGAGAGGTCCACGACAGGCGCGATCCAGGTCCGGCTCGGCCCCTTCTCCTCGACGCGCACGCTCATGTCCTCGGGCGCGAAGCGGGGGTACATGCGGTGCGCCGATGCGGCAAAGGCCGACTGCGAACGGCACTGGTACAAACGGAGGTCGGCGACCTTGAGGAGGAAGTCCGTGCTCTTGCCGTCGTGCGGATACGAGGCCACGCCGTAGTGCAGGTCGAGCAGGAGGCCGCCGCGGGCGGGAAGCGCCATGGCGGCGATCCTGTCGCGGACGCGCTCGGCGACGGCCAGGGCCGAGAACATGTCGGTGTTGGGAAGGGCGAGCACGAACTCGTCGCCTCCCCAGCGGCAGCCCGCATCCACCGCGCGCAGGGACTCGCGGATGACGCGCGCGGTCCGCACGAGGACGCTGTCGCCGACGGGGTGGCCGAGCCGATCGTTGATCGACTTGAAGCCCTTCAAGTCCATGAGGACGATCGCGAGAATTCCCTCCGACCGCTCCGCGCGTGAGATCTCGCGCGAGAGGTGATCCATCAGAAATCGGCGGTTGTAGAGGCCGGTCAGCGGATCCGTGATGGCGTTGACGCGCAGGACGGCAAGGTCCGACTCCGAAACGAGGCGCGGCTCCTTCAGCAGGCCCTTGTGGCTGTGGAGGTGGTGGAGCAGGACCGTCTGGAGGCCGAGCGGCGGACCGAACTTCTCGCGCAGGCCCGGGAGCAGGTGCTCGATCTCGCTCCAGCGCGCGAGCGCCTCCTCGGCGTCGAAGGGAATCCCGGTCCAATCGGCCAGCAGGAGCCGCAGCACCTCGGCGCGCTCGCCGTTTCTCGCGATCGCCTCGAGGGACTTCTGGAAGCGGGCCAGGGGGAAGTCGCGCTGGCGTCCGAGCCGCGCGAGGCGGGCGACCCGCGCGCCTGGTTCTTCGGTCAATGGCATTCTCCTCTCGTCCTCGCCCGGCGGTTCGGCGCTGTTAGGAGCCCGACGTGGTCTTCCGGTCGGGCCTGGCGGTGTGCGGATCTGCTCGCTCGGCTTCGCGGTAGAGCCGGGCGACGGCCCCGGCCGCCTCGGCCACGGCGTCTCCGAGTGAACAGACCAGGACGAGCTGCCCGTCTTTGAGCAGATCCACCACCTCGCGGTCCGACCGGGCCCACAGCACCGTCGAGCCGACGACCAGGAGGCGCGCCTCTCCGAGGTCCGCGGCGGGATCCAGCCGCGCGAGCGCCCGGGCGCACCGGCGGATTCGCGCCAGGCCCACTCCGTTCGCGCGCAGCCGCGCCGCCACGCGCAGGCGTACGACGTCGGCGAAGGAATACCGCCGTGTCGACCCGTACCCGTTCGCCTTCTCGAGCGAGGGGCGCAGGAACCCCTGCCTGTCCCAGTGGTCGAGCTGCCTGGGCGTCAGGCCAGTCAGCCGCGCCGCCTCGGCCGTCGAAAAGCTCCGCGCAACTACAGTGCTGAATTTCATGCCTGTAATTCAAAAATGTTAGCACAGACAGGCCGAAAAGGCCCTTCGGTCGGTCGAGTCACGCGATCGGGAGGTCGGTCCTGGGGAAGTCGGAGCCCGTGCAAAGGAGAGGCTGCCCGGCGAGCTTCGCGACGGCGTAGCTCAAGCAATCGCCGAAGTTCAGAGCCGCACGGTGACGGCCCTTGCCGTATCGGCGGTAGGCGTCCGCCGCCGCTTTCCAGTGGGCGTCTCCGAAGGGCACGACCTCGATTTCGGACTCCATGACGAAGAGCGCCAGGAGTCTTTTGCCTTCCACGCCCATGCGCGTGGTCAGGACAATGCCCGCCTCGGCCAGTGTGGGTGCACCCACCCCGACAGCCGGAGACCCGGTCAGAAGGTCGAAGATCCGCTCCCAGCCGGGCTCTCGGATCAGAATCGCGACCAGGGCCGACGTATCGAGGATCACACGCCCTCGGGACCGTAGCCCAGGATCCGTTCCTGCTCCTTCTTGGAGATCCTCGTGCCGAGGACAGAGCGGGGAACCGCAGACCAGATCTCCTCTTCGAGGACTCGGAGGAGCTCGTTGCGCTTATCCCTTCTTCCGACGCGGTAAGAGAGCCGCTCCTTACGGTCCGCCAGAGCCGAGCGGATCGCGCCGGTCTTCGTGTCGCCGGTCATCTTTGCGACCTCCGCTGCCAGGCGCTCGGCCTCCGGGTCCTTGATGTTCAAGCCCATGATGGTAGAATTCTACCATTATGGTAGAAAAATGCGGCTCTCCATTCTCGCCCTGACAGCCGGGCTCGCCGCGGCCGCGCCCGCGCAAAGCGGCTTTCTGTACCGGACCACGCTCATCCAGGCAGCTCCGGGCAAGCTCCTCGAGGTCGTGGACCTCTACAAGGCGGGCTGGCCAGGGCTCAAGGGCAGCGGCGACGAGCCGCCGATCGCGATGCGGCACAGCCAGGGGGATCGCTGGGACTTGCTGCTGCTCTTTCCGATGGGCAGCTTTGCCGAGTATTACGCGGCCGACCGCGTCGCTCGGCGGCAGAGAGCGCGGGACGCCGCGAGCGGGGATCTGGCCAGGCTCGCGGACGACGTCGCATGGCAGGAGGATGTCTTCGTCGGTGGCCCGCCCCTGGCGCAGGTTCGGGAGGAGCTCGGCAAGGCCGGCTTCTTTCACGTCGAAATGTTCATCGCGCTGCCCGGCAAGGAGCACGAGCTTTACCGCCAGCGGGAGATGGAGAACGCGTATTCGCAGGCGCTCGGTCAGCCGACCAACCTCATCTTCGTCCGGGACGCTGGCGCGGCCTGGGACCTCTTCACGATCGGTGCCTTCCGTGACCTCAAGCACTATGCCGAGAGCGCCGATGCGCCGGCCGCGAAGCAGGAGGAGGCGGCGAAGGCTGCGGGCTTCGAGGGCGCCAACCGCATCGGCCCGTACCTGCGCACGCTGATTGCGCTCCACCACGACACGCTGGCGGTGGCCATCCGGTGACGTTTTTTCCGATACGATGGCCCCACTCTTCGCAAGACAAGAGGAGATGACATGACGCTCGATCGACGTTCCTTCCTGGTGACGGCGGGCGGCGCGGCCGTCGGGTCGGCGGTGGCCTCGACGGCGCAGGCGCAGCGGCTCGGGGCCGGGATCGACGGCTCGAAGTCGGCGGCGCTCTTCCTGAAGGACGACGACGGCTTGAAGCCCGCGTCCTACGACCGTCTCCCGCTCGAGTGGTACCAGGCCAAGGCCAAGGCGTTGCAGACGTACATGCTCGAGAACGGCTTCGCCGGCGCCTGGCTCACCGATCCGAACAACATCAACTACTTCACCGGGCTCTTCTACACGACGACGGAGCGGCCCTTTTCGGTCTTCCTGCCGGCGGACCGGCTGGCGACCATCTGGTTCCATCCGGCCCTCGACCGGGACCTCGTCCGGACCTGGTGGGCGACGGGGCAGGAGTACTACTTCGACTTTCTGTTTGCGGAAGGCGGCTATCCCGACCAGGGGAAGGTCCAGCAGGGAGCCACCGTCGATCTCTTCGAGTGGGTCATGAAGGGGCTGAAAAAACGAGGCTACGACGGCAAGCGCCTCGCGACGGACCGGGATCTCTCCCAGCGCCAGCTCGCGACGGTCGGCAAGGTCTTCACGAGCCCGACGAAGTTCGACTCCATCGGCGAGTACTGCGAGAAACAGCGGATGGTCAAGTCTCCCGAAGAGCTCGCTCTCTGGCGCCGCGCCTACCGCGTTTTCGACGAGACGCACGCCTTCGCGCGCGACCTGTTGCTCGCCAAGGGCACCGACCTCACGGACTACGAACTCGGCATGGCCGCGACGGAGTGGGGAATGGCGCGGCTCATGGAGGGCATCAAGCGCGACGGGCGCCCGCACACGGCCGTCGGCATCGAGATGGAGATCGGCGTGCGCTGCGGTGTCGGCACGGCCTACCCGCATCCGAACCAGACGCACTACAACAAGGTCCAGAAAGGACAGGCACTCCAGATCGCCGGTGGTGTCGAGATTGGCGGCTGCGGGGGAGAGCTCTACCGGGCGTTCCTGCTGGCGCCATGGACCGACCACCAGAAGAAAGTCTGGACGGTCTCACGCGACTGCTGCCTCATGCAAAAGGACCTGACCCGCGAGGGCCTTGCCTGCTCGACGGTCGCCTACCAGATCCTTTCGCACCAGGTGAAGGAAGGGATGGCGAAGTACATCTACCATCGGCCCGCGCACGGCATGGGCGTCGAGGGTCATCAGCCGCCCTACCTCTCGCTCGGCGACTACACGATGCTCGAGCCGGGGATGATCTTCTCCGTCGAGCCCGGGCTCTACGATCCGGAAGACGGTTTCGGCGTCAACTGGTCCGACGGCTTCTGCGTCCAGCCGGGCGGCAAGCCATCGCTCCAGATGTCGCGTCTCCCGTGGTCCGAGGAGTGGTGCCTCGTGAAGTTGTAGGGCAGCCTCGCCCATCCCGCCGGCGGTAAGACTCACCGAAGCCCCTCGACGACATAGAGATCGCAGAGTCGCCGGGCGAAGGAATAGATCTAGGCGCGGCCGTCGTGGGTCATTACGAAATTGTCGATGGAAACCACGCCTGCTGGATCGCGAGGCGCGACCTCCAAAAGCGGCTGTCGCTCTCCCGTCAGGATGTTGAGGCGGCTGACGGCAGCCGGAAAGCTGTTTCCGTGAAGGATATGGAGCCACTGTCCGTCGGAGGCGAAATTTATGACCGCGTCCTTGCCGGCGATCGTCCATGGGATGGGTCGCGGGGTCCCGCGGTCGAGGGGCCAGAGGAATGCATTCTCATCTTTGTCACGCACCACGATGAAGCGGCCGTCAGGTGAAGCCGCCGGGTTCATCGGCTCGGTGGCGAGCGGCGGCCCCGAAGCCAGACGCGCCCGCAGCGTCTCGCCTTCGAGCAGCTCCGTCACGGCAAAGGCGATCGTTGTCCTGCCGCCCGAAATCGAAGATCGCGAGGATGTTGGGGTGGGACAGGGCCGCGACAGCCTTCGCTTCCCTCTCGAAGCGCACCAGAGCAGCCGGATCCGCGGCCAGATGTGCAGGGAGAACCTTGATCGCGACGTCGCGCTCGAGCTTTCCGTCCCGCGCCCGGTACACCTCGCCCATTCCGTCCGCACCGAGCGGCGAAAGAATCTCGTAGGGACCGAGGCGCGCGCCGGGGGAGAGGCTCATGGCCCTCCGGAGATGGACCGGATTCTATCGCCCGCTCAGGCGGCGACGGCTGCCTCGGCGCGCCGGCGTCGTCGTTCGGCCAGCGCATAGAGGACGAATCCGGCGGCCAGGAAGCCGAAGGAGCCGACGAAGACCTCGACGAAGAAGGCGGCCTTATCCGTGCTGTCCGCCGGAGGGATGAGGGCGAGGACGATGGCGACTGCGGTTGTCAGAAAGCCCAACCCGTTCCAGAAAAGACTGCCGCCGGCGCCGCCCGGCACGGGAATGGCCCTCGGCTGCTGGGAGATTTCGTCCCGCAGCCGGATTGCGGAGGCGAACATGTAGAGGTATGGAAGAAAGTAGACGATCAGGGTCGCGTTGACGAGTTTCAGGTACGCGTTCTTGACGGAATCGCCCTGCGTGGCGGCCAGGATGAAAACCGCGGAAAAGGCGGCCTGGAAGACCATGGCGAACCAGGGTGTCTTCCACTTCGGATGGGTCTTGGCGAAGATCGGCGGCAGGTACTTGTCGAGGCCGCCGCAGAAGAGCAGGCGCGCGGTTGCGATGAGCCAGGCGCCGATTCCTCCGAGGCCGGCGAGTGTCATGAGGAGGGCGACCGGAGCGCCGAGCCAGGGTAGGCCCTGTTTCGCGCCGGCCTTCGTGATCGCCTGATTGACGCCCGAGATGATCGAGACCTCGGAAAGCGGAAGGGCCCAAAGAATCGAGATCGTCCCGAGAAGGTAGCATGCCGCGATCGTCACACCGGAGATGACGATCGCCCTGGGAAACGTCCGACACGGATCGACGACCTCGCCGGCCATCGTCGGCGCGAGTTCGAGGCCCGCGAATCCGAAGCAGAGATTGGCAAAGAAGAGGATCGTCGGGAGCGCCATGAAGTTCGGCATGAGCGATGCCGCCGGCATCGGCGTGGCCGACCCCGAGCGCACGAGCGCGAGAATCCCGACCAGAAGCAGCGCCCCGGACGGCAGCCACTGCGCGAGCCCTCCGATGTTCTGCACCCACTTGCCGGTCTTCATGCCCACAATGTTGAAGGCGAGCGCGATCGCGAGCAGGACGAGCGAGGCGCCGGCGGCATAGGCCGGGCTCTGCTCGAGCGAGGCGAAGCGCGTTCCGAAGATGTAGAGAGCGAACACGACCGTCGAGAGCGTGAGCGTCGGGAAATAGGTGATGTTCGACGCCCAGTAGAGCCAGCCCGCGAGGAATCCCTGCCTCTTCCCGAAGGCCCTCGAGGTCCAGACGTAGAGGCCCCCCTCCTCCGGGATCGCGGTCGCCAGAGCCGTGACCGCGAACCCCTGCGGGATGAAGAAGACGACCGCCGCGAGCACCCAGAGGAAGAGCGAGGAGGGGCCGTTGGCCGCGGCGAGCGCGACCCACCGCATGCCGACGATCGCGGCGACGTTGAAGAGGACGATGTCCCGGGTCTTGAGCGCGCGCTCCAGGGCCATGCGGCTGTCCCCTCTCTAGAAACACATAAGCGAATGCTTATGGATCGCGGCCTTCACCGCAGCCCGTCGGCCAGATAGAGATCCGACAGGGTCCGATTGGCGCCGTAGGCGTACGTCTTTCCGTCGGCCGTCATGACGATTGGCCCGAGCCCGCTGACTCCGGCCGGATCGGGAGGCGCGAGGTGCTTCCAGAAAGTTCTCTTCCCGGAGGCGACATCGACCCGAAAAATGTCGATCGTCGCTTCTCCGTGGGAGATGAAAAGAGAGCCGTCATCCGCCCAGCGCACCAGCGCTTCCCCATCGATGAAGCCGGGCAGGGGATGAGAGGACCCTCCGTCCGCCGGGAGCAGCACGATCCTGCGCTTCTCGTCGTAGGCCGCGATCGTCTTGCCGTTGGGAGAGATCGGATGCAGGAACGTGAAGCGGCCGTCCCCGATGCGGCGAGGCTTGCCGCCCGAAATGTCCTGCACGTAGAGGCCGGCATCGCCTGCTTCCTTGCCGCACACCAGCAAACGCTTGCCGTCCGGAAAAAAGCTCGCACCGACGTAGTTCTGGATGGGCCCGCGCTCGATCTGCCTGGCCTCGCCGGGGCCGGTCGGCAGAAGCATGAGCTTCTCCGGCGACGAAGGAACGAGCGAGAGCACCCACTTTCCATCGGGGGAGAACTCGGACGGGAACCCCTCGCCGAGACGAACGACGGGCGAGCCGTCGGTCTTGCGCATGCACGCGGTGTAGTTCGCTCCGCCGACGGCGCCCTGCTCGCAGAAGAGAAGCGTTTTACCGTCGTCCGAGAGATCCGTCGGCAACGACCACTCGAGCCACGAGAGATCGCGCTCCTTCGTCTCTCCGGGAGGCTGGCACAAGATGGAGAGGCGGTCGTCGTTTCGAGTCATCAGGGCAAAGCCGTCCCGGAAGATGTCCTGCAGCTGCATGCCGCCGGGTACACGCGCGATCAGGCGCAGGCGCCCCGCCAGATCGACGCCGTAGAGGTCGCGGGCGACGCCGGTGCTTGCGACCGTGAACCACACTTCTTTGCCGTCGGGCGACCAGGCCAGGCCCTCTTCGGTCTCCCAGCCGGTCGAGAGAGTGCGCTTCTTGCCGCCGAGGTCGACGACGGCAAGCGTTCCTCGATCGTCCGGCCAGACGGGGTGGTCGAAGAAAGCGATCAGATCTCCCTTCGGCGAGATTCGCGGGTGGCCGATCCAACCAGGAGTCTCGTAAAGGACCTTGCCAACCGGGAACTCGAGGCGGTCCTTGCCCCCACTCAGGTGTGCCACCGCGAGGCTCTGGCCGCCCGGTCCCCAATCGGCGGCGTGGGCGTCTTCGAGAATCTCGCGAGGCGCTCCGCCGGAGAGAGCGGCTCGAGAGAGCGTTCCCTGGACCATACCGTGTGATTCGGGTTGCCCTCCGAGGATCAATGCGAGCTCGCCTTGAGAGGAGATGGCCAGGAGCGCGGCGTTCGAGAATCCGAGGGGCCGCGATTCCGGGAACTCGAGCCGGGTCGTATAGATCTGGAGCGGGTCGCCATCCCATGCCGCCGAGAACGCAACCGTCTGGCCGTCCGGCGCGAAGCGCGCGGTCGTGATGGTGCCGTGACGGTAGGTGAGCTGGCGGTACGACGGCGGTGGCCCCGCCGCGGCGCCCGCGCCGCGCTTTCCGAGCAGGTAGCCCGCGAGCGGCAGTGCGACGAGCCCGACAGCGAGGGCGAGGCTCTTCAGGCTTCGTCGTTCGATCTTCGGGGAGATTGCTCCGGCCGCCGCGTTCGTCGCCGAGGTGCCCGAAAGCGCATCGAGCGCGAAGGCGACGTCGTGGGCGGAGTGGAAGCGTTGTTCGGGGTTTTTTTCGAGGCAGTGGCGGACGATGCGCTCCAGGCCCGGGGAGATGGACTGGTTGGTGAGGGAGAGGTCCGGAGGATCTTCTCTCAGGATCGCCGACATCGTGTCGGCGGCCGAGTCGCCGTGGAAGGCCCTCTTGCCCGAGAGCATCTCGTAGAGGATGGCGCCGAAGGAGAAGATGTCCGAGCGCGGGTCGGCCGGTTTGCCGCGCACCTGCTCGGGCGACATGTAGCCGAGCGTGCCCATGACGACGCCCGGTTCGGTCCCGGCGGTGGCGGTTGGGAAGTTGGTGGCCTGGTTGCCTTCTTCCTGGTGCGTGAGTTTGGCCAGACCGAAGTCGAGGATCTTGAGGCGGCCGTCTTTGGTGACGAAGAGGTTCTCGGGCTTCAGGTCCCGGTGGACGATGCCCTTCTCGTGCGCGGCGGAGAGGCCATGAGCGATCTGCAACGCATAGTCGATGGCCTTGCGGGCAGAGAGGCGGCCTCCGGCAAGGACTGCGCGCAGAGTCTCGCCTTCGAGCAATTCCTGGACGACGTAAGGGGCGTCCTCGTGGGTGCCGATGTCGTAGACGGCGGTGATGTTGGGGTGGTTGAGGACCCCGGCCGCCTTGGCCTCCTGCTCGAAGCGGCGCAGCCGGTCCGCGTCCTGGGAGAACGAGGCGGGCAGGACCTTGATCGCGACTTCGCGGCCGAGGCGCGGATCCCTGGCCTTGTAGACCTCGCCCATTCCCCCGGCGCCGATGGCCGAGAGAATCTCGTAGGGCCCGAGCTTCGATCCGGCCGCGAGGGTCACTGCCAGATTCCCTTGTTGGTTGGTCGCGAAGAGGCGTCAGTCATAGAGCGGCGATCTGGTAGCGACGGCTCACCGGGCTCCCTCGACGAGAAACAGATGCGAGATCGTTCTGGAGATGACGTAGGCGTAGCTGCGCTCGCCGGCGGAGAAAAAGGGAGATTGGAGCGAGACGACTCCGCCGAGGTCCGCCGGTCCCAACGTCCGGACGAATTCTCGGCGGCCGGTCGAGAGCGCCATGCGCTCGATCCGGAGAGGAATCTCGTTCAGGCGGAAGACGAGAATGGAGGCTCCGTCGCCCGACCACCGTATCGCCTGATCGTCGCCCGTCGTTCCCGGAATCCGGCTTCCCTTGCCGTCCCCCGCGGGGTAGACGAAGAGCCCATCGCTTCCCGCGACGAGAATCTGGCGCCCATCCGGCGAGACGAATCCATTGGTGGTGCCCTCGGGTGTCAACCCTTTCGGTTTGCCGCCGCTGATCGCCTGGACGTAACACCGCGACGCGCCACTCTTCTCGTGACCGCAAATGAGCACCGATGCCCCATCCGGAAAGAACTTCCCGGATTCGTAGGCCTCGATCTCCCCGCGCTCGAGATGCCGTGCTTCGCCGGCGCCCGTGGGGTAGAGAACGAGCTGCGGCGGCGTGCTCGGCACGACCGCGAGCACCCATTTCCCGTCGGGGGACAGGTCATAGGGATGGCCCTCGCCGAGCCTGACGACGGGGGAGCCATCGGTCTTTCGCAGGCAGACGGCGTAGTTGACGCCGAGGCTGCCGCTCTCTTCGTCAAAGACGACGCTCTTTCCATCCGCCGAGAGGATCGGGCTGAAGGAAAAGTCGAGCCACGAGAGATCCCGCTCGGTGCTCTGTCCGGCGAGAAAGACAGGCATGGTCTGGAGGTAATCGTCTCGCGTCGCGAGCCATCGTCCGTCCCGGCGGACGTCGCGGATCGTCAGGCCTCCGGCGCTCTCGAGCGCGACGCGCCGTCGCCCGGAGAGCGTGACGGCGTAGACTCGGAACGCGCTGTACATGTTGCCTGCCGAGAAGAGCACTTCGCTTCCATCCTGCGACCAGGCGAGGCCCTCCTCCCCCCAGTAGCCTCCGGTCAAGACGGTCTTCTTGCCCGAGAGATCCACGACGGAGACCTGTCCCCGATCGTCGTACTTCCAGGGGTGCTCGAAAAAGGCGATGCGGTCGCCTCCCGGCGAAAAACGCGGGTCGCTCAGGTAGCCGCCTGCCTCGTACAGCACTTTGCCGACGGGAAACTCCAACCGATCTCGTCCGTTCAGTTCGCGGATCACCGCCAGGTTCTCGCCATCCGGCGACCAATCGGCCTCGCGGACATTCTCGAGCACCTCCCGGGGGGCACCGCCTTCGAGCGGCATGCGCGCCAGAGTGCCCTGGAAGACGTTGTGAGCGAGGTAGCGCGCGCCTGTCAGGACTGCGAGCTCTCCCTTCGAAGAGACGGCGAGCAGATGCACGTCGGTGACGCCCATGGGCCGCGGATCGGGGAACTCGGGTCGGACCACGAAGAGCTCAGGCGAGTTTCCCTGAGGGGCGGCACTGAAGACGATCGTCTTGCCGTCCGCCGCGAAACGGGCGCTGAAGATGGCCTGCTGGCGAAAGGTCAGCTGGTGAAAGGATGCGCCGTCGGGCCGCGCGCGGGTTTCCGCGCGGCGTCCGGCGAGATAGGCGGTGACAATCGCCGCGAGGGCGAGCGTGATGCCCGCAGCCGCGAAGAGCCAGCGCTTGCGTCCGGTCGGCGGGATCCGCGTGGCGGTTCCGGCACTGGTGGCCGATGTGCCCGAGAGCGCGTCGAGAGCGAACGCGACATCGTGAGCGGAGTGGAAGCGTTGTTCGGGGTTTTTCTCGAGGCAGTGGCGGACGATGCGCTCGAGGCCGGGGGAGATGGACTGGTTGGTGACCGAGAGATCAGCAGGATCTTCTCTGAGGATTGCCGACATCGTGTCCGCGGCCGAGTCGCCGTGGAAGGCCCTCTTGCCCGAAAGCATCTCGTAGAGGATGGCGCCGAAGGAGAAGATGTCCGAGCGCGGATCGGCCGGCTTGCCGCGCACCTGCTCGGGGGACATGTAGCCGAGGGTCCCCATGACGACGCCGGGCTCCGTGGCCGCGGCGGCCGTGGGAAGGTTCGTGACCTGAGAGCCCTCTTCCTGGTGCGTGAGCTTGGCGAGGCCGAAGTCGAGGATCTTGAGGCGGCCGTCCTTGGTGACGAAGAGGTTCTCGGGCTTGAGGTCCCGATGGACGATGCCCTTGTCGTGGGCGGCGGAGAGGCCGTGGGCCATCTGCAGCCCATAGTCGATCGCCTTGCGCGGGGAGAGCCTGCCACCGGCAAGCACGGCTCGCAGCGTCTCGCCCTCGAGCAGTTCCTGGACGACGTAGGGGGCGTCCTCGTGGGTGCCGATGTCGTAGACGGCGGTGATGTTGGGGTGATTGAGAACCCCGGCCGCCTTGGCCTCCTGCTCGAAGCGGCGCAGGCGATCGGCGTCCTGGGAGAACGAGGCGGGCAGGACCTTGATCGCGACTTCGCGGCCGAGGCGCGGATCCCTGGCCTTGTAGACCTCGCCCATTCCCCCGGCGCCGATGGCCGAGAGAATCTCGTAGGGCCCGAGCTTCGATCCGGCCGTGAGAGTCACGTGGGGCGGATTCTAGTCTGTTACTCCGTCAATGCGAGTCCTTCCGCCCTTCCGCCGCCAGTCATCCTGAGCGAAGCGAAGGATCCCGGGCTCCGTGAGAGGGGCGTTGTTCCGCCGACGACGCGACGCCTCACTTCTGCGCCCCCGCCTGCGTGAGGACGAAGGCGTAGTCGAAGGCGGTTTCCTTCAGGCGGTCGTAGCGGCCGGACGAGCCGCCGTGTCCACCGGCCATGTTGATCTTGAAGATGAGGGGGTTCTTGTCGGTCTTGACCGTTCGCAGCTTGGCGACATACTTCGCCGGCTCCCAGTACATGACCTGCGAATCGTCGAAGGAGGTCTTGACGAGCATCGCCGGATAGGCCTTCGCCTGGAGGTTATCGTACGGGCTGTACGACTTCATGTAGGCGTACTGTTCGGCGACGCGCGGGTTGCCCCATTCCTCGAACTCGCCGACCGTCAGCGGCAGCGACTCGTCGAGCATCGTGTTGATGACATCCACGAAGGGCACGCGCGTGACGACTGCCCGGAAGAGGTCCGGCCGCATGTTGGTCACCGCGCCCATCAGGAGCCCGCCGGCCGAGCCGCCCTCGATGACGAGGCGCTCCTTCGACGTGTACTTGTCGGCGATGAGCGTCTCGGCGACGGCGATGAAGTCGGTGAACGTGTTCTTCTTCGACAACATCCTGCCCTGGTCGTGCCACTTCTTGCCCATCTCGCCGCCGCCGCGGATGTGCGCAACCGCATACACGACACCGCGATCGAGCAGGCTCACGCGGCTCGAGGAGAACGTTGCCGACATGGACGCGCCATACGAGCCGTAGCCCATGAGCAAAAGCGGGCTCTTGCCGTCCCGGACGAGGCCCTTGCGGTACACGATCGAGATCGGCACCTTCGTTCCGTCGCTGGCCACGGCGTATTGGCGCTCGGAGGTGTACCGCGCGGGGTCGTAGCCCCCGAGCACCTCGGTCTGCTTCAAGAGCGTCGAGGTCTTCGTCGCGATGTCGTAGTCGTAGATCGAGGGAGGCGTCGTGAACGATTGGTAGTTGTACCGCAGGGTCGTTGCGTCGAATTCCGGGTTGTTCTCGGGGAAGACCGCGTAGATCGCTTCCGGGAACGCGATGCGGTGGGATGCTCCCGAGGTCAGGTCCGTGATGCGCAGGCGCGGCAGCCCGTCCTCCCGCTCCTCGAACACCGCGTGGCTGGCAAAGAGATCGAGCCCCTCGACCATCACGTCTTCCCTGCAGGGCAGCATCTCTTTCCAGTTCCTGGGATCCGGATCGGCCATCGGCGCGGTGACGACCCGGAAGTTGCGGCAGCCGCTGTTCGACCGGATGTAGAAGAGGTCGCCGCGGTGGTCGACGTCGTACTCGTGGTCGATCTCGCGGGCCAATATCAGGCGCATCGCGGCCGCGGGGTCTGCGGCCGGGAGCCAGCGCCACTCGCTCGAGGTGTGGGAGCTCGATCCGACGAAGATGACCGCCCTGCTGCGCGAGCGGCCGGCGTACAGGCGGAACTTTTCGTCTCTTTCTTCATAGAGCAGCCCGTCCGTGGCCGGGTCCTTGCCGAGTGTGTGGCGATAGAGCCTGTGCGGGCGCTTGGCCGGGTCGGTGGTCGTGTAGAAGAGCGTCTTGTTGTCCGCGGCCCAGGCGATCGACCCGACCCGGGCCACGCTCTCCGGGAACCTCTTGCCCGTGGTCAGGTCCTTGATCCAGAGCGTGTAGTCCCGGAAGCCCGTGTTGTCCGTCGTGTAGGCGAGCAGGTTGCCGTCGTCGCTCATCTCGCGGTCGCCGACAGCCATGAAGCGCTCGCCCTCGGCGAGCGCGTTGACGTCGAGGTAGACCTGCTCGGGCGCCTGGAGGCTTCCCTTCTTGCGGCAGTAGATCGGGTACTGCTTCCCCTTCTCGGTGCGCGAGTAGTAGTACCAGCCGCCATCCCGGTAGGGCACCGAGAGGTCGGTTTCCTTGATGCGTCCGAGCATCTCGTCGTAGAGGGTCTTCTGCAGGGGCTCGGTCGGCTTCATCACCTCGGCCGTGTACGCGTTCTCCGCTTCGAGGAAGGCTCGGACCTTCGGGTTGTCCTTCTCGCGGAGCCAGAAATAGTCGTCCTGAAGCGTTTCGCCGTGGAGCGTTTGCATGTGGGGCACCTTCGGTGCGACCGGCGATGCGGGGTCCGCGGCGAGAGCGAGGCCCGCTGGTCCGGCCGCAAAAATTGCAGTCCATAGTGTCATCCCGAGCGGAGCGAGGAATCCGGTGCTTGATCGACGGGGTTCCGGTTCGAGCTCGGGATCCCTCGGGGCTGCGCGCCTCGGGATGACACCGTGATGGGCGCGTAGCGTGGTCACGGTTTCACCCTGGCAAAGTCGCCGGCCTTCACGATCGTCATCTTCGAGACGTCGAGATATTTTCGCATCGCCGCGAGGATCTGCTCTCCCGTGAGGGCGTCGACCTTCTTCTCGAGGTCCGCGTCCCAGGCGAGCGTGCGCTGGATGTAGAGATCCGCGGCCAGCGTGCGGGCGAGCGACGCGTCCTGCGCCCGGCTCACCTGTCGCGATTGCCGCCAGCCCGCCTTCGCCTCGGCGATCTCCGTGGCCTCAAAGCCGTCCTTGAGAACCCGCGCGAGCTCCTCCCGGAAGGCCACCTCGAGCTTGCTCTCGTTCTGCGGGGCATAGATCGCGCGGACCATGAACACGCCCGCCCGGTCGAGAGGGGAGGCCTGGAGCTGCGAGCCCACGCCGTAGGAGAGGCCGTCCTTCTCGCGGATGCGGGTCCATAGCCGGGACACGTCGGAGGCGCCGAGCATGTAGTTGCCGAGCACCAGAGCGGGATAGTCGGGGTCGTCGTCGCGTAGCGGCAGGTTCTGGCCGGCCACGAAGTACGCGTTGGCCTTGTCGGGCGTCTCGAGGGCCTTGTTCTCGGGCGGGACGTCCTGGAAAGGTTGGGGCACCCGCGCAAACGCACCCGGGCTCTTCCAATCCCCGAAGAGGCCGGCGGCCTGCTTCGAAACCGTCTCCGCGTCGAAATCGCCGACGATGGCGAGCTCCGCGTTGGTGCCGCCGTAGAAGCCGGCGTAGAACTTGCGCGCGTCTTCGAGGGTCGCCTCCTTGTAGCTCGCGATCGATTCGTCGAAGGTCTCCACGTAGCGCGGATCGCCCTTGGGATGCGGGTTCATGTGGCGCTGGTAGAAGTTGGACCCGAGCGCGTCCGGTTCGCTCCGCTGCTGCTCGATCGCGGCGAGGTTCTCCTGCCGGAGCTCCTCGAACTCCTTGGCCGGGAAGGCGGGCTCGCGCAGGACCTCGGCCGCCAGGGCGAGAACGGCGGGGAGGTTCTCCCGGACCGTCTCGATCGTGACGGAGGTCTGGCTGACACGGCCGCCGATCGCCACGCGGGCCTTCAAGCGGTCGAACTCGTCCTTCAACTGCTGCCGTGTGTGCTTCGCCGTTCCCCGCAGGAGCATGTCGGCGGCCAGGTCGGCTGTCGTCGCCTTGCCGAAGAGGCTCTTCTCGTCTCCGAAGCGCAGCGTCATCGTCGCGACGACGGTGCCGCCGCGCGTCTTCTTGGGCAGCAGAGCCATCTTCAGCCCGTTACCGAGGGAAGTGCGCTGAACGCGCGACTCGATGTTTCCGGGCGAGGGGTCGAAGGCCTCTCCGGCGGCGATGGCCGGATCGCCCTTGTAGTTCCGGAGGGCCGCCGCGACGTCGGGCGGCGGCGGAATCTCGGCGCGGTCGGGTTTGGCCGTCGGCACGAAGACCCCGATCGTCCGGTTCGAAGGTTTGAGGTACGCCTGCGCGACGCGCTGCACGTCCTCGACTTTCGCGCCGCGGATTCGGTCGCGGGTCACGAAGAAAAGCCGCCAGTCACCCTGGCCGATGTACTCGGAAAGATTCAGGCCCACGCGATCCGCGTTGTTCAGCATCAGGTCGATGTTCTTCAGGATCGTCGCCCGCGCCCGCTCGACCTCTTCTTTCGTGATCGGAGAGGCGCCCGCCGCGGCGTCGAGGGTCTGGACGAGCGCCGCCTTCGCGGCAGCGGCGTCCTGGTCCTGCCGCACCTCGGCGTTGAACATGACGAAGCCGGGGTCGTGGAGCTCCATGAAGTAGCCGCCCACGGAGGTCGCCTTCTTCGGCTCGACCAGGGCCTTGTAGAGGCGGCCCGATGGCGTGTCGGTCAGGATCCCGGTCAGGATGTTGATGGCTCCTGCGTCGGGATCCGCGCCGGAGGGGACGTGGTAGACGGCCGCGATGGCCTGCACGTCGCCGACCCGCTGCAGCGTCACGCTGCGCTCGCCGTCCTGGGTCGGATCGAGCGTGTAGAACGTCGGCAGCGCCTGCGGCGGGTTCGGAATGCTCCCGAACGTCTTCTGGACGAGGGCGAGCGTCTTTGCCTCGTCGAACCGGCCCGCGACGAGCAGGACGGCGTTGTCCGGGCGGTAGTACGTCCGATAGAAGGCCTGGAGCCGCTCGATCGGGACGTTCTCGATGTCCGATCGTGCGCCGATCGTCGACTTTCCGTAGTTGTGCCAGAGGAAGGCGGTCGAGAGAACGCGCTCCTCGAGGATCGAGGCCGGGTCGTTTTCGCCCATCTCGAACTCGTTGCGCACGACGGTCATCTCGGTATCGAGATCCTCCTTCGCGACGAAGGAGTGGACCATCCGATCGGCCTCGAGCTCGAGCGCCCACTTGAGGTTCTCGTCGGTTGCCTGGAAGGTCTCGAAGTAGTTCGTGCGGTCGAACCAGGTGCTGGCGTTGCTCCGCGCTCCGTGGGCGGTGAGCTCCGCGTTGATGTTCGGGTGGTTCGTCGAGCCCTTGAAGAGCATGTGCTCGAGCAGGTGCGCCATGCCGGTCTCGCCGTAGCCCTCGTGCCGCGAGCCGACGAGGTATGTCAGGTTGACGGTGATGGTGGGCTTCGTCGGATCGGGAAAGAGCAGCACGCGCAGCCCGTTGGAGAGCCGGTACTCGGTGATGCCTTCGACCGAGGTCACCTTCTCGGGAGCCGTGGTCGAGGCGATCGTCGCCTTCTTTTTCGCCGTCGCTCTTGCCGCGGTCTGGGGCAGAGCCAGCAGGCTGCCGGTCAGGATCATCAGGAGCAGGGCGAGCCCGCTCTTCTTGCCAGGTCGCATTCGAAAAATCCTCCCCGCTATTTCGGCCGGAGCGCTTGTCGCACCCGGCAGGAGCGCAACGGATACTAGCGTTGCCGGATTCCGCCCGCGAGCCGGCAGCCGCTCGTGGGCGGCTAACGCCATTGCGATCAGTGCGTTGGCTATGCCGAAGCGCATCGGCCGCGTGCGCGCGGCGGCGCCCTTTACCGAAATAGAATGCGGGTCACATCGAGGAGGTCGGGCATGCGGAGACTCTCCATCGTTCTGGTGGCGCTCGTGGCTCCGGCGGTCCTGAGGGCGCAGCACTCCATGGCCCCGGCGCCCGCGCCGACGCCGGTGGCGGCGCCGCTCCTGCAGGGGCTGGGCTCGCATCGGCACCCGATCCAGACGGCGAGCCCCGAGGCGCAGAAATACTTCGACCAGGGAGTCGCGCTTCTCTACGGGTTCAACCACGAGGAGGCATTTCGCTCCTTCGAGCGCGCGGCCGCCCTCGATCCGAAAGCGACGATGCCGCGCTGGGGCATGGCGCTCGCGCTCGGCGCCAACTACAACGATCCGGAACCCGAGGCCGACCGCCTGAAGAAGGCCTATGCCGAGGTCGAGGCGGCGCTCGCGCTGTCCGCCGGGGCGCCCGAGAATGAGCGTATCTACGTCGTCGCGCTCTCGAGGCGGTACGTCGCCGATCCCGCGAAGGCGGACAAGGCCCAGCTCGCGCGCGACTATGCCGCCGCGATGAAGGAGCTTTCGGCCCGCTATCCCGACGATCTCGACGCGGCGACGATGTATGCCGAGAGCCTGATGAACCTGCACCCCTGGAAGCTCTGGAAGCCCGACGGCACACCGGGGGAGGACACTCTCGAGATCGTCGCGATCCTCGAATCCGTCTTGAAGCGCGACCCGAATCACCCCGGCGCCAACCACTACTACATCCACGCCATCGAGGCCTCGAAGGAGCCCCAGAAGGCGCTGCCTTCAGCCGCGCGCCTCGAGACGCTCGTACCTTCGGCCGGACATCTCGTTCACATGCCGGCGCACGTTTACATGCGCACGGGCGACTACGTGGCGGCCGAGAAGTCGAACGCCATCGCGGCCGAGGTGGACCGGGATTACATCCGTGCAACCGGGGTGCAGGGGATGTACCGGGTGATGTACTACGACCACAACCTGCATTTCGGGTCGTCGGCTGCGTGCATGGCCGGCCGACATGCCGCCGCGAAGAACGCGGGCGACGCGCTTTTTGCCGATGTGCTGCCGGGCGTGTTCGAGATGCAGGTGCTCGAGGGCTATCTCCTGCAGCCGGCCTTCGTCGCCTTGCGATTCCAGAAGTGGGACGAGATCGCCAGGATGCCGGACCCGGGGCCGAAGCTGCCGCTGCTGCGCGCAACCTGGCTCTACGCCCGGGCGATGGCTGCGGCCGCCACGGGAAACGTGAAGAAGGCGGAGACGCTGCGCGAGGCGTTTGTGATCGCGCAGGCCGCGTTGCCGGCAGATTCCTTGGCGGGACCACAAAATAGCGGGGCAAGCCTTCTGGCGGTCGCCTCGAACGTGCTCGATGCACGTATCGCCGCCGCTCGTGGCGAACGCAATGCCGCGATCGCGAGCTGGGTGAAGGCCGTCGCGGCGGAAGACGCGCTCGCCTACGACGAGCCGCCGCCCTGGTACTACCCCGTGCGCGAGTCTCTGGGAGCCGCGCTTCTGGCCGACGGGAAGGCCGCGGAGGCCGAGAGCGTCTTTCGCGAGGACCTCGAGATCCACCCGCGCAACGGCCGCTCGCTGTATGGTCTCTGGAAGAGCCTCGAGGCGCAGAAGAAGACGGCGGATGCCGCCTGCGTGCAGGCGCAATTCGAAGTCGCGTGGAAGGACGCGGACACGCCGGTGCGGCTGGAGGACCTCTAAGGGCCCCGTCACTTCGAGCGCAGCGAGGGGATCCTCATTGAGTCGCAGTGTGGGTACGAAAGGGATCCCTCGGGCCCTGCGGGCCCTCGTTATGACAGAGGGGTCCGAGTGCGGCTCGCCTGCCGCCTGAGCACGGGAGCTAGACCCCGAGCTCCTTCGACGCCATCGCGTTGCCTTCGACGCGCGCGCGGATCTTGGCGAAGGCGACGTCGCGCGAGGTGGAGGTGTCGTCTCCGAAGGGCGAGAAGCCGCAGTCGTCGGTTGAGCCGAGATGCGACGGATCGATGAATTTCGCCGCCTCGAGGATCCGGTCGCGCACCTCGGCGGGGGTCTCGACCCGCGGGTGGATCGGATCGGTCACGCCGACGAAGACGCGTCGCTCGCCTTTGGCGTGCGCGCCGAGAATCTTCAGGACACGCGGACGGTCCCTCTCGCTCGCGAGCTGGACGAAGAAGTTGCCCACGTTCAGCCGAAAGAGTGCCGGCAGGAGCTCGGCATAGTCGACGTCGGCGCTGTGCGTCGAGTCCTGGTCGCCGCCCGGGCAGGTGTGGACTCCGATGCGATTTCGCTCTTCGGTGCTGAATGCGTCGAGGACGCGATTGTTGAGATCGACGAACGCGTTCAGGAGACCCTTCGAGGGATCGAGCTTGATGCAGAGCCGCCCCTCCGTGAAGTCGATCTGGACGCTCGCGCCCGCGGCCAGACAGCGCCGGACGTCGGTCTGCGCCTCGCGAACCAGATCCGCGAGGAACGCTTCTCGCGAGTAGCCGGGTATGCCCGCCTCGGGGTAGATGAGCGAGACGGCCGAGGCCGAGATGACCGCCTGTTTGAGGGGAGTGCGCGCGTACTTCTGCGCCCCCTCGAGGTAAACCGCGGCATGCGTTGCATAGCGAAACGGACCCGCCGTCAGGACCGGGAGTCGCCGGGTGTGCCCGTCCTGGAAAGGGATCGTCACGCCATCCGACGCCAGATTCGCGAGTCCGTGGATGGGGTACGTGGCGAAGCTCGGCTTGCGCTGCTCGCCGTCGGTGATGACGGGCGATCCGGTGTCCTCGAAACGGCGAATCGTGTCCCGCACGGCCGCATCGAAGAGGGACTCGAGCGCGCCGGCTGCGATTCTTCCCGCGCCGAACGCCTTCATTCCCTCGATCAGCTCGTGGGGCCTTGGAATGCTCCCGATCGGCTCGGTGGGTAATGTCATGCCTCCGAATCTACGAGAGCGGCGCAGATTCCGTCAAGGAACAGCTAGAATTCGGCGTCCATCAGAGGAGGCAGCGTGATCGCATTGAGGCAATTCGTATGGGTGGTGTGCGCGTGTCTGGGCGCTCTCGCCGCTTCCGCCGCGGCCCAGCCTCTCGACCCCTCCCTCTATGCCGACATGCGGTGGCGCCTCGTCGGGCCCTTTCGCGGAGGCTGGGCGAATTGCGCCGAGGGCGTGCCGGACGACCCCGCGGTCTATTACTTCGGCGCGGCGGCCGGGGGTGTTTGGAGGACCGGGGACGCCGGCGAGACCTGGTCGCCCGTCTTCGATCAGGCGGGCTCCGCGTCGGTGGGCGCGCTCGCGATCGCTCCGTCGAACCCGAAGATCATCTACGTCGGTACCGGTCAGATTCAAACGCGTTACGACATTGCCTCCGGCGACGGGGTCTACCGGTCGGCGGATGGTGGCGCCAGCTGGAAGCACGTCGGCCTCGCGGCGACCCGCGCGATCGGGCGCATCCTCGTCGACCCGAAGGACCCGAACGTCGTGCTCGTGGCCGCCTTCGGCCACATCTACGGGCCCAATCGCGAGCGCGGCGTTTTCCGATCTGAGGATGGCGGCAAGAGTTGGAGCCACGTGCTCTTCGTCGACGACGCCACCGGAGCTGCGGACCTCGCGGCGGATCCGACGAACCCTTCGATCGTCTATGCGGCGATGTGGCAGGCACGCAACTTCCCCTGGCTCTCCTACTTCCGGCCGGACGTCGGCCCGGGGAGCGCCATCTACAAGTCGCGGGATGGCGGGCGGACCTGGAAGAAGCTCTCGGGCGGCGGCTGGCCCGCGGCGGAGCTCGGGCGGATCGGCCTCGCGGCGGCGACGGGCGGCCGGCTCTATGCGCTCGTGGATGCGGCCCCTGCGGCGGGCGGCGCGGGTTCCGTCGAAGGTCTCTACCGTTCCGACGACGGCGGCTCGACGTGGAACCGTGTCAACGATGCGCCCGGGCTCGGTTCGAGCTACGTCAACCGCGTCGCCGTCGATCCGCGCAACCGCGATGTCGTGTACATCACCGGCCAGTCGCTGCGCCGCTCGGAGGACGGAGGAAGGACTCTCGACTTCTTCAAGGGGGCTCCGGGCGGAGATGACTACCACTTTCTCTGGATCAACCCGAAGCGGCCCGACTTCATGGTGACCTCATGCGACCAGGGGACGGTGGTGACCGTCAACGGCGGCAAGAGCTGGAGCAACTGGTACAACCAGCCGACCGGCCAGTTCTACCACGTCGAGACGGACGACCGGTTCCCATACTGGATCTACAGCGGGCAGCAGGACAGCGGGACCGCCGCAGCGGCCACGCGCAGCGACTATGGCGGCATGACGTTTCGGGACTGGCATCCGGTCGGCGGCGAGGAACGCGGTTGGGACGTCCCGGATCCCGAGGATCCGTTGGTCGTGTACGGCACGGGCCTGGGCGGAGCGATCACGCGGTTCGACGCGCGCACGGGCGAGGTGCGCAACATCTCTCCTTCGGTCGAGAGCGCTTACGGACGGCGCCCGGCTCCGGGCAAGCTGCGCTGGGCGTGGGTGTTCCCGTTTGCCGCCTCGCGAACGCAGCCGGTGGTCCTCTACACGGGCTCCCAGTTCCTTCTGCGCTCGCTCGACCGGGGAGACAGCTGGGAGAAGGCGAGCCCCGACCTGACCGGCGCCGAACCCGACGCCCGCGGCTGCGAAGGCGAGGTCTCGGTCGCCAACGCGCGCGCCTGCGGCTTCGGGGTGATCTTCACGATCGAGATTTCGCCGCTCGACCCGCAGGAGATCTGGGTGGGCACCGACAGCGGCCTCGTTCAATTGACGCGCGACGGCGGCAAGACCTGGAAAAACGTCACCCCGAAGGGCCTTACCGCGTGGAGCAAGGTCGCGACGGTCGACGCGTCCCCACTGGCGGCCGGAACAGCGTATGCGGCCGTGGACACGCACCGGCTCGATGACTTCTCCCCGCGCCTCTATCGCACGCGGGACTTCGGAGCGACGTGGGACGAGATCTCGAACGGCCTGCCGGCGGGACAGTTCACGACGGTCGTCCGGGCGGACACGGTCCGCCGCGGCCTCCTTTATGCCGGCACCGATACGAGCGTGTTCGTCTCTTTCGACGACGGAGACCACTGGCAGCCGCTGCGCTTGAACCTGCCAACCGCCTGGGTCGGCGACGTCGAGATCCACGGCAACGACCTCGTCGTCGCCACCCAGGGAAGGGCGCTCTGGGTCCTCGACGATGTTTCGCCGCTGCGGCAGTTGACAGCCGAGGCCGCGCAGGCTCCCGGTTACCTCTTCGCTCCGTCACCCGCGATCCGCTTGCGCGGCAACGAGAACCGCGACACGCCGCTGCCGCCCGAAACGCCGATCGCGAAGAATCCCCCGGAGGGGGCGATCCTCGACTATCTCCTGCGGTCGGCCACCTCGGGCCCCGTCTCGATCGAGATCCTGGATTCGGGCGGAGAGCTCGTGCGCTCCTTCGTCAGCGACGCCGCGCCCGAGAAGCTCGGCGCGCGACGCTATTTCACCGAGCGGTGGGTGCATCCGCCCGCGCCTCCTTCGACCGCGACCGGGCTACATCGCTTCGTCTGGGACCTTCGCTTCGAGCGGCCGAGAGCGGTCGAATACGACTATTCGATCGCCGCGATCGACGGCGAGAACACGCCGATCCTGCCCCGCGGGCCGCTCGTTTCGCCGGGCCGGTACACGGTGCGGCTGACGGCCGGCGGAAAGCGGTACGAACAGACGCTGGAGGTCGTGCCCGATCCGCGCGTGAGGGTTGCGGCCGGGGTGTTTGCCGAGAAGCTGGACCTCGAGAAGCGCATCGTGAAGGCGATGAACGGTTCCTTCGACGCCCTCGTGGCCGTGCGTGCGTACCGCAAGCAGCACAAGGGCACGACGGCCCCGGCGGCGGCGGATGAGCGGGATGCGCGCGCGGCCGCGCTCGAGGCCGACCTCGTCCGGACCAACCGGACGCTGGGAACGATCCTGAACCAGATCGACGCGGCGGATGCCAGGGCCACCGCGGTCCAGGCGAAGACCCTTCAGGAAACGCTCGAGGCCCTCGACGGAGAGCTTTCGCGCTGGGAGGCGCTGCGGCAGGGAGGCGTCGGCGGCGGGTAGCCGGTTCACCTGCAGGCAAGCGCCAGCGAAAGTCCCGGGAGCGCCGCGTTCGGCGCTACGATAGAAGCCTTGCGTCTCAACGCGCCCGTAGCTCAGTTGGACAGAGCACGAGCCTTCTAAGCTCGGGGCCGCTGGTTCGAGTCCAGCCGGGCGCGCCATTTTCCCGGCTGCATGCCCCAACGGCCTTCATTACTGGCGAGCCGCCGGCCCGAGGCCGAGGCTCATCGTCGGGCGCAGCGTGAGAATCTCGACGGTCGTCTTCGCGATGAGCGGATTGACGCCTTCGGGGAGCGCCTGCTCGCCTCTTCCCTCGAGAATCGCCGACACGGTTGGCCTCGGGCGCAGTCGCACGTAGCGCGGAGCCGCTCCACCCGCGACCAGCCGATACCAGAGCGTCTCACCCTGCGGCGCCGATTGACCTGCGTCGAGGCCCGCCTCGAAAGCCTTTCCAGCGCCAGGTTTGAGGTCCACGGTCGTCAGCTCGAGCCGGGCGGTCGGCTGTGGCTCGCCCGTACCGCGCGAGAGCCCCGGCAGGTACTCGTAGAGCTCGTTGCCCATGTACTGAACGTGCGGCGCGACATTGAGAACGTTGTCGCGCTCGTCCTCCGCCGGGGCCACGGGGGCGTCGAGGCTCGCCGCCGAGTGCCCGAAGGAGGCATAGACGAACCACCGCTGCCGCTCGCCGAACGTGACGTTCCAGCCATACCAGACCCAGGCGTCCCCGGCCTGCTGATGCCAGGCGAGGTGCCGGACATAGCCGGCCTCGAAGTCGACCGTGTGCCCGTCCTGGGGGCGCAGGATCGCGATGCGTGCGTAGGGGCCCCGTCCTGTCTGGGCGGCGAGACGCACGGGAAGCGCCGTGCCGACGAGGAGCGCTGCGCCGAAGATTCCCAGCCAGCGATGCTGCATGGTCTCTCCTTCCGAGATGTGGAGCCGAATTCTAGGGTTCACCCATTTAGTTGTCAATAGCAACTATTTCGTGTGGGAGCATGGAGCTTATGGTTGTACTCGGTCGGCAGTCACTCCTTCAGCAGGATGCCGCGGCGCTCTACGCGGCCGCGACGCAATTCATTCGCATCTACCAGTTTCGGGACCGCGATCAGGCGCTGAGGTTCGGGCTCACGGTTGTCCAGGCGTATACCCTCGACCTCCTGCTCGCCTCCGGTGGCCAGAGCCTGACCGGCCTTGCCCGGGGCCTTCGGCTCGACAAGAGCACCACGAGCCGGATCATTGCGGGCATGACGAAACACGGCCTCGTGAAGTGGTCGCGCCCCGAGCACGATCGGCGTGCCAAACAGATCGTCGCCTCGCCGGAAGGCAGGCGCCGGTACGAGCGTCTTCGCCGGGCCGTCGTCCGGGACAACGCCGGACTTCTGGCGACCTACCGGCCGGCGGCCCGGCGCGCCATTATCGCCGCCCTGCGTGAGCTCGCCCGGCGCGCCAGCGGCGAGCCCGCTACCTCCTCCAAACCGTCGCGCGCGGCACACGCGAGATCCCGCCGGTAGTCCACCAATCGCCCACCCCGTGACCCCCGCGGACGCGGGGCGTAAAACCAATGTGAAGGCGAAGCGACCCGGCCCTCTTTTTCCCAGGAGGTGAGCCATGAGGACCTTCCCGAGGACTCTTTCCCTGCTCGGTCTGTCCCTGTCTCTGTTCGCCGAGCAGTGGTCGGGTGTCTACAAGGGCACTAAGCTCGCGCACACGGTCACGAGCGTACGTTTCCTTCGGCGCGACGTCGCCATCGTCGACGGTGGCTTCGAGTTGAGCGGGATGCGCGACTCCTCCGGCAAGATGCTCTCGGCCCGCAGCGGGCTTTCGACGATCGTCGCCGTCAAGAAGGGCGACCGCTGGTACGTCGCCGCGCTGCGCGGCATGGTGCCCTCGCTACCGGCGGGAAGCTCGGGCAAGTAGCGGCCCCTCGCCCCGATGTTGCGGTGCAGGGGACTCGAGGTCGACGAACCCGAACGGGGTCTGTTTCGAATTCTCGGCGAGCAACGTCTCGCGTCGGCCGAGGAGCTCGAGCGAATCGCCCGGATCGCGGACATTCTTCTGCGCGAGAACGGTCTGGCCGGGGCCTTCCGGGCTGCCGGACCCGGCCTTCTCGCACTCGAGCTGCCGGACCACGAGCGGACCTTCTTTCATAACGGGATCGTGTTTGCCGCGCTCGACGCGTTCAACGATCCCATCAAGAACCCCACTCTGACCCTTCTCGCGGACGACGACCGGTCGTAGGCGCGCAGGTCCCGTCGCCGAAGCCGATCGCCAGGAATAGTGTCGGCGTTCCGTCGAGTTCCGGTGACAAACAGGAGGCGAACCATGACCTTTTTCGGAGTGCGATCCAGGCGCCGGCTCGCGGTCGCCGCCGTGGCGTGGTCGATCGGTACCCCGAGCCTCCACGCCGAGAAGCCCGATGTCCGGGCGAAGATCATCGCTCCGGCAACGCTCGCGGCGGAAGGCAAGGCGACTCTCGTGGTGGAACTGGCTCTCGGTCCGCAGTGGCACGTCAACAGCCACACACCATCGGAAACCTTTCTGATCCCGACGGACCTCGTTCTCAAGACGTCGCTCGGTTCGCTCTCTCCAGTACGTTATCCAGCCCAGGTGGAGCGCCGCTTTTCGTTCTCCGAGAAGCCGCTTCGCGTCTATGAAGGGACCGTTCGCTTCGAGGCGGATCTCGAGCTGCCGGCGACGAGCGCCGGCCAGGTTTCGATCGGAGGCGCGCTGGCCTATCAGGCCTGCAACGACCGGCAGTGCTTTGCGCCGACAAAGATCCCGCTCGATGCGACCATCGTCGTCTCCCGAGCCGGGCACTAACCACCGGAGCTCGAGCGCTCCCTCGACTCGGACCCACATCCTTCCGGGAGGACGCCGTGGCCCCGAATGAGGTCAGACTGAGAGGCTCGGCGGAAGGGCCTCGGTTCGGGCCTCTGCCGCAGACAGGTGAGGATGGCGGAGAACCTTGGATGCGGCGAGTGGCCCGTGGATTGCAGAGCGCAATCACGTAATCTCATGCAGCGCGAGGACTTAGCTAAAAGCCGGATAAATCGGACCTTCGTCTGCGTATTCCTCGCAGCGGTTCTGGTTTTTGCGAGTGCCTCACGAGCCACGGATCCCGGCAAGGGTCTGGCGATTCAGAGACTCGACGGCCGGCCCTTCTCGCTCGATTCCCTCAAAGGCAAGGTGGTGGTGCTCGATTTCTGGGCCTCCTGGTGCGTCCCGTGCCGCACGAGCTTTCCGTTCCTGGAGTCACTTCAGAAGAAATACGCGGCTCAGGGATTGAGCGTGGTCGGCCTCACGCTGGAGGACGACGAGGAGGCGATCGGCAACTTTCTCGATTCCGTTGCGGTGGATTTCGCCATTGTGCGAGATCCCTCCGGGAAGGCCGGAGAGGCGTTTGGCGTCGTCGCAATGCCGACGACCTTCCTCCTCGACCGCGAAGGGCGCGTCGCTGCACGGTTCGAGGGAGGCGACAAACAGGTCCACGCGAAGCTCGAGTCGGCAGTCGCCACTCTGCTCGCCGGCGGCACCCTGTCGCCGGGAATGGAGGTGCGTGTCTCGAAGAGCCTCCAGGCGACGAGCGGCATCAAGGCATGGCAACGCGGTTATCTCGCCGATCCGATCATGAGCCTCAACGGCGATGGGGCCACCCAGATATTCAAAGAACACATCCACGCGAGCAAGGAGGCAGCCGCCGGAGATGGAGGCGCCGCCGGAGGCGGTTGTGGCTGTAACTGAGCGCTCCATCCGGCCTGAACGGCCGCGCTCGCGCTCCACTCTTCGCGAGCTGCCGTGGATCGCCGCGGGCCTGGGTGCCTTTGCCGCGCGCGAGGCGCACGGCCAGTCCTCCGTCAACGCCCAGTTCCTCTTCTACAAGGAGTCGGGCGGACGCACCGAGGTCCTCAATCCCCTCATACTGTGGAACCAGGACTTCGGCAAGAGCGGCGGGCAGCTCAACCTGACCCTCGGCTACGATTCGATCTCGGGCGCATCTCCCACCGGGGCATATCCCACCGCCGATACGACGACGTCGGCGTCCGGCACGGTGACGGCCAGCGGCCAGATTCCCCAGTCGGAATACAGGGACACGCGGAAGTCGGTCGGTCTCGCCTACGGGCGCCAGTTTGGCGCGAACCTGCCGACGGTCAACCTCGCGTACGCGCAGGAGAACGACTACACGGCGCGCAGTGTCGGATTCTCGGACGCCTGGACATTGCTCGGCGGCCGCGCCACGCTCCACTTTGGCGCCGCCTTCTCGCGCGATACCGTGTCGCCCGTCTCGGGACCGGAGGTGGGCCAGAATCTCCCGAAGAGCACCAACGGCTTCTCTCTCGGCTGGACGTGGATTCTCGGCGAAAGAGATCTCGCCGACATCTCCCTGTCGCTGATGAACCTGTCCGGCTATCTGAGCGATCCGTACAAGGTGGTCCCGATCGGCCCGGACCCCTCGGCGCAGACCCTTCCCGACGCGAGGCCGGACACGCGGTCGCGGCGCACCATCGTCGCCAAGTACAGCCACTACTTTCCGTGGGCCGGCGCGGTCAACGTTTTCTACCGGTACTACGGCGACAATTGGTCCGTCCATGCGAACACGCTCGACGTCACGTACAACCAGAGGATTGGCCCGGACTGGATCGTGTCGCCCGAGATCCGCCTGTACACGCAGACCGGCGCGTATTTCTACGGCAACCGGTTCCTCGTGCCCCAGCCCTACATGTCCGCCGACTACCGGCTCTCTCCCTTCGGAAGCTTTCTGGGCGGGCTGACCGTCACCCGCCGGTTGTACGATTCCATCAGCGCGAATCTCGGCGCGACCTTCCTCTCCCAGCACAGCCGGGATCCGATCCGGCTCGTGACCACGACGCCCGGCGAACGTGGCGTCGCCTCCATCTCCGCAGCCGACATGACGGTCACGACGGTCACCTTCGGCCTGGTGTGGACCTACTGAAGGGCTCGAGCGGCCGCGTTCTCTATACGCGACGCTTCCCCCTGATGGGAGGTGGCGCCACCCTCGAATTCGTGGACGACGGCGGACTGGAGCGCGCGGAGAAGCTCGCGCGCTCCGTCGAGTCCGAGGCCCGCCGGATCGAAGCGAAATTCTCGCGATATCGCGAGTCGAGCGTCGTCTCCGAGATCAATCGCAATGCGGGACGGACCCCGGTCGCGGTGGACGAGGAGACCGAGATGCTGGTTTGCGCGGCACTCGACATGGCGCGCATGACGGGCGGGCGATTCGATCCCACGGTCGGTGCCCTGCGCCGTGTCTGGGACTTCAAAGGCAGCCGGGTCCCGTCGCCCGAGGAGATCGCCGCCCTGCTGCCGCTCGTCGACGCCGACGCCGTGTCGGTGCTCGACCGCACCGTCTTCCTGCGCAGGGCCGGGATGGAGATCGATCTCGGCGGCGTGGGCAAGGAGTATGCCGTCGATCGCGCCGCGGACCTTCTGCGGGCGCAAGGCATCCGCTCCGCGATCGTCAATTTCGCCGGCGATGTGCGCACGATCGGGAGCCGGGGGGACGGCCATCCCTGGAGGGTGGGAGTCCTCGACCCCCAGGACCGCCGCCGGTGCCGGTTTGCCGTCTGCGCGCTCGGCGACACCGGCGTCGCCACGTCCGGCGACTACGAGCGCGGCTTCGTCAAGGACGGCAAGCGCTACCATCACATCCTCGACGCACGCACCGGATGGCCGGCGAAGGGCGTCTCGTCCGTGACCGCAATTGCAGCCTCGGCTTTCCGTGCCGGCCGTTTCGCGACCGCGGCGTTTCTGCTGGGGGCCGGAGCGGGCCTGGCGCTTCTCGAGGACACCCCGGGTGTCGAGGGCGCTCTGATCACGGAGACCGGCGCGATTCTGGCGACGACCGGCATGCCGCTGCTCTCGGACCTGCCGGGAAGCCTCTGGGCGGCGCTTCGGTTCTGACCGATCAGGATCCGGATCCAGCCGGAGACAACAGGGTAGGCCGACGGGAAACATCTGACGTTGGTCCGGCTCTAGCGACGTGGCCATCCGCCGGATCGACGGTGCGATTGCCGCCGGGTCGCAACCGAGCCACCGCCCGGCGCCCTTCACCGGGAACGCCGTAGCGGCAAGAGGGTTCGCTCTATGCCACAGCGCTTGGCCGGCGTCGAGGGTGGAATCCGGTAGCCTCTCGCAGTGAGAATTAGGTATTTCAGTCCTAGAAGCTTAGGAGGACCCATGACGACCACTTCCAAGACCGCTCCTTCTAGCCCGGCGCAGTCTTCGCACCACTTCCGATTCCACCTCCCCCACCTTCATCTGGCACCGGCCTTCGGGAACAACTGGTTTGCCCTGAAAGCCGAGGCCTTCGCGCGGTTCTTCGGCACGCCGGTCTTTCTCGTGGCGCAGAGCGTGATTGTCGCGGCCTGGATAGGACTCAATGCCTCTCGCGTGGTCTCGTTCGATCTGTATCCTTTCATCCTGCTCAACCTGGCGTTCAGCCTCCAGGCCGCGTACGCCGCGCCGCTCATCCTGCTCGCGCAGACGCGACAGGCGGACCGGGACAAGGCGCACGCGGAAGCGGATGCCCAGCATCGCGAAGCCCTCGCCGCGGCCGCGGAGCAGCGCCAGATTCTCGCGGCGGAGCAGACCGCCCAGCTTCTCGTGCTGGTCGAGCAGAACACGCGTTTGACGGAGCTCGCCAAGGAGCTCAGCCATCGGATCGAAACGCTGACCGTCGAGCTGCACGGGAAGCTCTGCAAAGGCGAGCCAGGGTAAGGCCGTCATGCGGCCAGGGGGAAGCCGCGGAGTTCCGACTGGCCCTGCCCGGGCGGCAGCGACCTTCGCGCTCGCGTTTTCCGCCGCGCTTGCATGCTCGCGGGCGGCTGACGACGGAAGCGTCGCCGTTCCGCTCGAGCCGTACGTCGGCCGACTGGTGACCGTCTCGGCGACGCTCGAGCGCGAGAGGCTCACGCTCCTGCTCGACACCGGCGGCGGCCAAACCTTGATCACGCCGCTCGCGGCCGCGCGAATCGGGTGCGTGCCGGGTGGCGGCAGCGTCGGGTTTCGGATGACAGGGGAGCGCGTCGCATTCGAGCAGTGCGGCCCATCCGTGCTCGAGGTCGGCGGACGGCGCTTCGCAAGACCGGCTCTGGCCGTGTGGGACGTCGCGGCCCTGCTGCCGAAGAACCTCCCGCCGCTCGATGGGGTTCTGGCCCTCGATACTTTCGGGAGCCAGCCCTTCACCCTGGAGTTGGAGGCGAAAAGGTTGACGCTCGAATCCTCCCGCAGCCTGGAACGCCGGGTCGCCGCCATGACCCCGGTCCAGGCGCGGGTCGCGACGGGCCTTTCGGGTGCGGACCTGACGGTTTTCGTGCGAGGCGCCATCGATAGGCCCGGATGGTTCTTGCTGGACTCCGGCAACCTCGATCTCACTCTGGTCGCTCCCCACATGGTGCAGAAACGGGTGGCGGTGCCGTCGCGGCTCGAGTCCGCCGCTCTGTCTGTCGACGGCTTGCCAACGAACCGCCTTCCGGTGGGAGTTCGCGAGATCATCTATGACGGCGTGCTTTCGGAGGCCTTCCTGCGTCAATGGACGTGGACATTTCGACTGGCGAGCGGGCAGCTGTGGGCGGCACGGGCGCGTTGAAGCGGTCTGCCGGAGGCATCGTCCTCGTCGGCAACCCGAACGTCGGCAAGAGCGCCCTCTTTGGCGCGCTGACCGGCACCTACGTCACGGTCTCGAACTATCCGGGAACGACGGTCGAGGTGGCCGAAGGAACGACGGTGGTCGCGGGGCGCCGCGTCACGATTCTGGACACGCCGGGGGCGGCGTCGCTCGTTCCGTATTCGGAGGACGAGCGCGTCACACGCGACATCCTGCTTTCGGCCGGCCCCTCGGCCGTCGTGCTCGTCGGCGACGCGAAGAACCTCGAGCGCGCGCTCACCCTGACGCTCGAGGTGGCCGAGACCGGCCTGCCGCTCGCCCTCTGCCTGAACATGAGCGACGAGGCGCGGGCACGCGGCATCGCAATCGACGCTGCGCGACTCGGGGAACGCCTCGGCATCGACGTCGTCGAAACCGTCGCCGTGCGCCACGAGGGCATCCCGCGCCTCTTTGGCGCGATCGAACGAGCCCGGCCAGCCGCCGTGCGTGTCGCGTATCCCGACGCGGTGGAGCGGGCTCTCGACGCGGCCGCTCCGCTGATGCCCGCCGACACCTTCTCGGCGCGCTCGCTCGCCCTGGCCGCGCTTGCGGGAGACCAGACATTGACGCCGTGGCTGCGCGCGCGCATGGCCGACGACGCGCTCTTGCGTCTCGAGAATCTGCGAGAGCGGCTGCGGCGGCTCTACCGCGAGGACATCGCCTACGTGGTCCAGGAAGCGCGCCTGCGCGCTGCCGGCGAGCTCGCCCGCGAGGTCGCGGTGCGGAGGCAGGTGCCCGCCATGCCCGCCCGGCCGCTGCTCGGCCGGCTCGACCGCGCCACGACCCACCCCGTATGGGGTCTACCGGTGCTTCTGGCGGCGCTCTACCTCTCCTATCTCTTCGTCGGCGTCTTTGGCGCGAGGACGCTCGTCGACCTTCTCGAGAACGGTTTGTTCGGGAAGATCGTCAGCCCCGCGGCGACCCGACTGGCGGGCGCCATCCTGCCGTGGCCGATCGTGCGGGACTTCTTCGTCGGGCCCTACGGCTTCGTCACGATGGCCCTGGCGTACTCGCTCGCCCTCGTGCTGCCGATCGTCGGGACGTTTTTCCTCGCGTTCGGGGTCCTCGAGGACTCGGGCTACCTGCCGCGGCTGGCCGTCATGGTCAACCGCATCTTCAAGTCGATGGGCCTGAACGGCAAGGCGGTGCTGCCGATGGTGCTCGGCCTCGGATGCGACACGATGGCGACTCTGACGACGCGAATCCTCGAGACGCCCAAGGAGCGCCTGATCGTGATTCTGCTGCTCGCTCTGGGTGTCCCCTGCTCCGCCCAGCTGACCGTGATCCTGGCGATGCTCGGCGGCCTCTCGCCGCTCGCTCTCGGCATCTGGATCGTGGTCGTGCTCGGCGTTCTCTTCTTCGTCGGCAAGCTCGCGGCGCAGGTTCTGCCCGGCCGCAGCAGCGACTTCGTCCTGGAGCTGCCGCCCTTGCGCCTGCCGCGTCCCGCCAATCTCGTGGTCAAGACGCTCGCGCGGATCGAGTGGTACCTGCGCGAGGCGGTGCCCCTCTTCGTGCTCGGCACGGCGATCCTCTTTCTCGCCGACCGGCTCCGACTGCTCGGCCTCGTCGAGCGGGCGGCCGCGCCCATCCTGACCGGCGTGCTCGGGCTCCCGTCCGAAACGGCGACGGCTTTCGTCGTCGGGTTCCTGCGGCGTGACTTCGGCGCGGCCGGGCTCTTCGACATGGCGCGCCACGGCCGCATCGATGCCATCCAGTCGCTCGTGGCGATGGTCACGATCACGCTCTTCATCCCGTGCATCGCCAACTTCTTCATGATCGTCAAGGAGCGCGGCTGGAAGACGGCCGCGGCGATCGCCGCGTTCGTCTTTCCGTTCGCGGTCGCCGTGGGCGCAGCGCTGAACCTCTTTCTGCGCGCCGTGCCGCTTCCCCTGCGATGAAGCCGGAGGAACTCCCGTTCACCCCGCTGCCCGCGCATCCCGCGGAGGCGAGTGTCTTCACGTGCGCGCTGTGCGGGAACCGCTTCACGCACGGCGGGCTCGTGTGCGGGACCTGCCCTATGCAGACGGGCTGCGCGCTCGTGCGTTGCCCGAACTGCGGCTTTCAATTCCCGCGCTCGTCGTGGATCGCCGACGCGCTCGGGCGTCTGTTCCGACGCCTGTGGAGGAACTCATGATCCTGCATCCCGATCTGGCCGACCAGGACATCGAGGAAGTCGCCGAGGAATTGTGGACGCTGGGAGAGCAGGGCCTCGACCGGATCGTGGACCTGCGGGCGACGAGCCGGGTGGCCGTGCTCGACGCGGTCCTCGCGGAGCTCTCGCGGCGGGGTCTCGCCCGGGTCGCCGCGGGGCGATTCTCGCTGACCCCGGAGGGACGCGAGCTCGCGAAGCGGCAGGTGCGCCGGCATCGCCTCGCCGAGGTGCTCTTCACCACGGTGCTCGAGGTGCGCGACGAGGGCGCCGTCGACCGCACCGCCTGCGTCATGGAACACGTGCTCGGCGCGGGACTGGCCGACGCGATCTGCTCGTTTCTCGGACATCCGCGCGCCTGCCCGCACGGCAAACCCATTCCCCAGGGACCCTGCTGCCACGAGCTCGCGCAGACGATCGAGCCCCTCGTCCAGCCGCTCGACCGGCTGCCGGCCGGGGCCGAGGGAAGGATCGTCTACATCGTCCCCCGCGAACGCGATCGCCTGGCGCGCCTGACGAACCTCGGAATCATCCCGGGCGCTTGCGTCCGCGTGCAGCAGAAAGCCCCGGCCTTCATCCTCGCTCTGGGCGAGACGACCCTCGCGGTCGATCCTGCGATCGCCGGCGAGATCTACGTCAAGAAGGTCTGAAGAGTCCTAGGATTCCGGAGTTCTCTTCGTCGACTCCTCGGTGAAGATTCCCGCCCGCGGAAGGCTCGATCCCGACCCGCCGAGCGGCTCGGTGCCGGAAAATCCCCGCCCGAAGTGAACTCCACTCGCTTCCTTGCTCAGGGGATAGCCGCGATACCCATGTCTGCGACGCTTGCGCGGGGTCGCCTCCAGCGCCGTCCTGGTCCTCGCGGAGGTCTTCTCCTTTTCGGCCATTCTGGTTCCCTCCTCTCTGGATAGAACGAGTCCAACGGA
The DNA here is from genome assembly GCA_963847075.1 of uncultured Acidobacteriota bacterium. Classification (GTDB taxonomy): domain Bacteria; phylum Acidobacteriota; class Thermoanaerobaculia; order UBA5066; family Gp7-AA6; genus DAHUXD01. The sequence continues at coordinate 1,761,352 of CAWJYL010000002.1, read as the reverse complement.
AAAACGTTTTCCGGGCGAGAGCAATTCGCATCGTTTTTGCCCGAAGGGAGAGGGCACCGCCGGAACGGCCGGGCCAGTTAACCCATTGAAAACATGGTCGGGGCGGCCAGGATCGAACTGGCGACCACCTGCTCTAGTAGCAGTCGCGGGGGTGCGGAAGGGGCCTCCACCGCTCCAACGGCCTCGCCTACGAAGAGCGCCACTTCCGGAAGGTGACGACCCGGCAAGACTCCCGCAATCTTTCTCGACTCGTTACTCGAGATTTATGCTCGCCGACCCCTCTGTCTACGGGCCGTAGAGTACGAGGTGAAAGGTTGTCGTCAGGAGGACAGCCATCTGACTCCGCGCGGTCGGGTCGTCCGGACAGTACTGAAGCGTCGGGACCGACGCGCAGCCCGCCGTGATCCCCATGTTGTAGAGCGCTTCGATGAAATTCGTGTATCCGCCCGGGCACGGCACGTCTGAAAAGATTCCGGGAGGCGTGCAGGCCGGCGGTGTGATGCCCGCGGTCGCGAGAAGAAACACGGCCATCTGCGCGCGGGAAACGGGGAGGAAGGGCGCGTAGGTACCGTCCGAGAGACCAGCGACGATGCCGCGCGCGTGGGCTTCCTCGATCCAATCCACGGCCGGACCCCCCGGGCACGGCACGTCCGAGAACGTGCCAGGCGGGGTGCACGGAGGCGGAGTGTAGGTCGGACCTTCCTTGGCAACCAGCACGAACACGGCCATTTGGTAGCGCAAGGTGGGGTCTTCCGGACAGAACATCCCGTTCCCGCAGCCGCCTGTCACGCCGTTGTGCAGGATCGTCTCGATGAACGGGTAAAACCCGTCGTGTGGTACATCCGTGAAGCTGTCGCCGACGTGGAGCGTCCAGGTCTTCTTGCCGGCGCTGACAGCCGGGTCGATCGTCACGGCCTCGTCGATGGTCGCATCCCAGTGTGTGGCCGGGCGGCGCGAGGCCCGTATCCGGACCGAGTAGCAACTCGTGCACTGCTCCGACGCGCCAGTATCGACGAGACCGTAGTCGGCGTTGGTAAACGGGTTGCCGTAAGCCGCCCCGGACGGTCCGGTGAGGTTGGAGCTGTCACCCGTTAGAGCAATGGGCACGCTGCCTGCGTTCTCCCACGTCGGCTGTATCGACGCGACCTCGCCGGGCTCCAGGATGCCATTGCCGCTGGCGTCGACCGCCAGTGCAATCGGCTTTGGAGGGGAACAGAGAATGGCGAGTGTCACATCATCGACGAAGAAATTCGCCCGGTTCGGGGCGCCTGTCGCCTGCTGCGTGTAGAGAAACTTGACGGAGTGGGCCGCTCCGTCGGCAAACGCGCTGAGGTCGACGCTGCGCAAGGTGTAGCCGGTTTCCGCGGCAGACGGCTCCAGGAAGGTGTGCTGGGTCAAGCCATCGACCTGCACCTCGAGCGTGTCGGTGAACGGAGACGTCACGGCGGCAACCCAGAGATAGAAGTTGAGCGTCACCCATGCACCGCCAGAGGGGAACGTGACGGTCTGCTCGATGCTGTCGATCTCACCCGGCGGAGTGGGTGCGTAATCCCACGGGCTGGGCATGATGCGTTCTCCAAACCACGCCCAGGACGTGCCGCTTCGCGGCTCGCCCTCCGCGCACTGGTCGTTCGACCAGTTGCACAGAGCCGACGAGTAAAGTTGACACGTAGTTGGGATTCCGCAGCGTGACCGGGTCTGTCGCTTCAAGGCCGCCGTCGAGCCACGGATTCCCATTCACGCACGCGGTCGTCGGGCTGGCTGGCGAGGCGGTTCGAAGCGGGATCGGCGGCGCCGGGCGCCCTCGCGCCGTGCTCGCAAGGACTGGCGCCATTGCGAGAGCCATCGCCGCGCACCGAAACAGGGTCCGAGGTGGCCGGCCTTCGGTACGGATTGTGATCAGGCTCGCGATATCCCTGGCGAGTGGACGCATGGCGGGTTCCCCCTATCTTCTAAGCCTAGTAATCCCAAACGGAAGGTGTCGGAAATTGCGACTCGACCGAGTTGTCTGGGTTCAGGATCCAGAGCGCGCCGGTGCCATCGGTGCCCGTCCAGAGGACTCGCGTCATGCTGTCCGGCGAAGCGGCGATGCGGCGGGCCCGTTGGGCGGGGTTGGTATAGATGGCCCGGTCGGCAAGCCGGCCACTGGCGTCGACCGTCGAGATCGCCGTCCGCCCGTCGTGATTGGTCCAGAGCAGTCGGGGCAACCCGTCTTTCCCGACGGCGATGTCTTCGGCCGACCATCCGACACTCGCGCCCCACCGAAACGACGCCTCGAGCGTCCCCACTCGGTGCCGAGAGATCCCGACCCGGCCGTCCGTTTGCTGCCAGAGCACCCAGGTCGCCCCGTCGGGCCCGTCGGCGATTGCGTGCGCCGACCAGCCGCTGAACGGCCCGTAGTTGGGGCCCTCGATCGTCGCGCCGGAAGCGTCCACGCTCGTGATGCGCATCTGGCCGTCCGCGCTCGTCCACAGCAGGTGGGAGTGGCCATCGAAGCCAACCGACACATCGATCGCGGTCCACCTGAGCTGCGCCGCGAAAAGAAATGCACCCAGATCTCCCATTGCACCGACAAGCTCCAGGCCAACCGTCCCATCCCCGTTCTGCCAGAGGACGCGGGAAAGCCCGTCGGACCCGTCGGCGATGCCCGTCGCATTCCATGAGGGGAAAGGCCCGATGGATGGAGTGCTCACCCAGTGACCCGACTGGTCGAGCGTGCGGACCGAGAGGCGATCGGCGTCCCAGAAGAGAACGTGGCTCTGGCCGGCGGCCCCCGAAGCGACGTCGAGCGCTCCGTCGGACATCTCGAGGTCGAACACTCCGAATTCAGTCGCCGCATGGAGGAATCGCCCGCCTGCGCCAGGCGCGAGAGCGAGTGGCCGGCCCGCGACCTGCTGAAAGAAGGGGCTCCAGCTGGCGGCGCCGTCTCCGGATCGGTAGACGCCACGGTCTGTGCCCGCGTAGAGGGTTTTCGAGCTTCGGGGATCGATCGCGAGGCTGAAGACATTGACGCCTGGCGGCAGGCCGTTCACGGCCGGGGCCCAGGTGGCTCCTGCGTCCGTCGAACGGAGCACACTTCCCCCCGGGATCGCGGCCAGTCCGACGTACAGGGTGGCCGGGTTTTCCGGATCGATCGCGATCGCCTTCACGTTTGTCGGGTTGGCGCTGACCGCCGCCGAGAAATCCGTCCATGTCGCGCCGCCATCCACGCTCTTGCTGAACGTGGGCGCAACGGTGTTGAAATAGTAGTACTCGGCCCTGTCGAATTCCTCGCCTCCCGCGTAAACGATCGCGTCGTTTTTCGGATCGATCACGAGCGCCTCGATCGCCGTGGCGAGCTTCGAGTTGGGACGACTGATTGAGGACCAGTGATCACCGCCGTCCTCGCTCCTGTAGGCCGTTCCGCTGCCCGCGGCCGCGTACAGAACGGCACCGGTCGGGCTCGCGGTGAGCTCTTCCGCGGCCTCGGGAATCGCGGTCTTGGTCCACGTGAGCCCGCCATCCACGCTCTTGAACACCCCGGAGGAGAAATCGGGTCCCGGCATTTGGGCGCCCACCAGGAGCGTCGGCGGCTGTGTCGGACGGACGAGGATCGGTCCGACCCAGGAAAACGAGCCGACCTCCGTCCAGGTGCGGCCTCCGTCGTCGCTGCGATAGAGGTCCGGAGGAAAAACGCCGTAGACGACGTAGGGATTTGACGGATCCGAGGCGACGGCGGTGGCCTGCCCGTAGGGGTATACGCCTCCCGGCGTGTTACCGGTCCATTGGTTCATCCCGGCGCGCATGTGCGCTGGCGCGAGGAACAGGATCCCCGTGACCGCTAGAAGGGTGAAGGCACATCGGGTGAATTTCATGACGTTCTCCTCTTGCTCCCGTGTAGGCGTCCCTACGCGGAGCGTCAAACCGGTTTTTCATCAGCGATCCATCAGAAAGCTGAAACCTCGGCTAAGATCACGCTGGCGCCGACTGATTGGAGATCTCTCCCCGGCGGCGTCGTTGTTGCCTGGTGACCGATGAGGCTGAGCTTCGGGGATTGTGCCTTCGACACGGACACCCGCGAGGTGTTCCGAGCGGGGCGACTGCTATCGATTTCGCCGAAGGCATTCGCGTTGCTGGACCTGCTCATTGGGTGCCGGCCCAAGGCGGTCTCGAAAGCGGATATTCACTCGCGGCTTTGGCCGGACACGCACGTCTCTGAGGCGAATCTCGCCAACCTCGTCGTCGAGCTTCGCGCGGCGCTCGGCGACGTCGCTCGCAAACCGAGCATCATCCGCACCGTGGCGCGTTTCGGCTATGCCTTCAGCGCGCGGGCGGCGCTCGAGCGCGGCCCAGATGGGGGTGAGCCCAGGGCGCTCGGCCTCGTCTACCGTCTGGTCTGGGGTCGCCGCGAGGTGGCTCTCGACGCCGGAGACAACCTCGTGGGCCGGGATCGGGATGCGGTCGTCTGGATCGACGACGAGTCCGTTTCGCGCCGCCACGCTCGAATCTCGATCGCGGAGGAAGGAGCGACGATCGAAGACCTGGGCAGCAAGAATGGGACCTACGTCGATGAGAAGAGAATCCGCGCGAGGACGCTGCTGACCGATCGCGACGTCGTGAAGATCGGCCCCGCGACGCTGACCCTGCGGGTCCTAAAACGCACGGGTTCGACGCTTTCCACCATGAGGGGGCGTTCTCCGAGGTGACTCTACCCACCGGCACGCGGCTGGGCGCGTACGAGATCCTCGGACCAATCGGCGCCGGCGGCATGGGCGAGGTGTATCGCGCGCGCGACACGAAGCTCTCGAGGGACGTTGCGATCAAAGTGCTTCCGCGCGAGCTCGCCGGAGACACCGAGCGGCTTGCCCGCTTCGAGAGAGAGGCACGCCTGGCCTCGGCCCTGAATCACCCCAACCTCGTCACGATCTACGAGATCGGTCAGGTGGGCGGGACCTCGTTCATCGCAATGGAGCTCGTGGAGGGTAAGACTCTGCGGGAGCTCGTGACGGCGGGACCTCTGGCTCTCAAGAAGCTGCTCGTCGTCGCAGCACAGACGGCGGATGGGCTCGCCAAGGCGCATGCCGCCGGGATCGTCCATCGGGACCTGAAGCCCGAGAACCTCATGGTCTCCCGCGACGGGTTCGTCAAGATCCTCGACTTCGGCCTGGCGAAACTCGTGCCCTTCGGATTCGAGGGCTCCCGCGGCACGAAACACCCCACGGTGACGCGAGCGACCGCAGCCGGGACGGTTCTCGGCTCCGTCGGGTACATGTCTCCCGAGCAGGCGAGCGGGGAACCGGTGGATTTCCGATCCGATCTGTTCTCGTTCGGCTCGATCCTGTACGAGATGATCACGGGCAAGCGCGCCTTCGAGCGCCCAACTCCCGCGCAGACGCTCTCGGCAATCATCGAATCCGAGCCCGGGGCGCTGTCCACGGCGGCGCTCAGGACGCCCACCAACCTCGTCTGGGTCGTCGAGCGTTGTCTCTCGAAGGATCCCGAAGAGCGATACGCCTCGACCAGGGACCTGGCGCGCGATCTGGCGGCGCTGCGCGACCGCGCCTCGGGGATCTCGATTTCCGACGTCGAGCCGCCTGCCGCACGCCGGCCTCGCCTGTCGCGCGGCGTGCTTGGCGCGATGGCGATGGCGGTCGCCGCCATACTGGCTGCAGTCATCGTGGCTCGCGGGAGCGTCCGATATCAACCGCCGACCTTCCAGCAGCTGACGTTCCGGCGGGGAAGGGTACTGCGTGCTCGCTACACGCCCGGCGGCGGATCCATCATCTACGGCGCCACCTGGGAGGGAGCTCCGAGGGAGATCTTCACATCGCGCCTCGACGGCACGGAGTCGCGGCCCTTCGGCGTCAAGAACGCCGACGTCCTCGCAGTCTCGTCAAAGGGACAGTTGGCGGTTCTGCTCAAGAGAACCTCTGGCGGAAGCGGCACCCTCGGCATCATGCCTCTTGCGGGCGGGGCCGTGCGGGAACTCCTCGAAAACGTCGTCGCGGCGGACTGGAGCCCTGACGGGACGCAGCTTGCCGTGGCGTTGCGTGAGAACCAGGAGACGAGAATCGAGTACCCGATCGGACGGGTTCTGTACAAGACGAAAGGCCGTCTCAACTATTCGATGCGCGTCTCGGGCAGCGGCAAGCAGATCGCTTTCATCGAGTCCCCGCCGTCCACCCAGGCTCTTGCGCCCGACGAACACGACCTCCGAATCGTGGACGCGACGGGAAAGACGACGACGCTGGTTCGTGCCCAGACCCCCCGACAGGTCGCCGGGTGTTTCTGGCGGCGCGGCGATCAGGAGGTGCTGTTCGCCTCCTTGTCCCTGGACACCGTCAAGGGGCACACCTCCGACATTGACGTCGTCGACCTGAGCGGCCAGGTCAGGACTCTTTACCGGGGAACGGGCGATTTCTTGCCCCAGGACTCGTTGGCGGACGGGCGACTGCTGGTCGCGCAGTCGAAGTTCACCGTTGACCTGATGCTCGGATCCTCGACGGAGCCCGCCGAGAAAAACCTCGGGTGGCTCACTAGTTCCTGGCTCGATGACATCTCGGAGGACGGCGGGACAGTCCTTTTCCACGACGAAACCGAGATTTATCTTCGTCGCACGGACGGCTCTCCGGCGGTTCGGCTCCTTCCTCAGGTTCGCAACGAGAAATCCTCCCTCTCGCCGGACGGCAAGTGGGTTCTGAGCGCCTCCGAATCAGAGCACGAGCTCAGACTGACTCCGACGGGGCCGGGCCCGGGCAAGAAAATCTCGATCGGCGAGCTCGTGCTCCGAGACTTCGGATTCATGCCGGACGGCAAATCGATCCTGTTCATGGCGACCGGGAAGGACGGGCAGAAACGTCTGTACATCACTGACGAGACGAGCACGGCCCCACGCGCCATCTCGGTCACCGGCACGCCCGACGACTGGGTCGTGTCTCCCGACGGGAAAGAGATTGCCCTGAACGACACGGCGGGCGGACTGAGGCTCTACCGGGTCGATGGCGGCCCTTCTCGGGCCGTCGAGGGATTGGTCCTGGGAGACCACCTTCTGGCTTGGAGCGAGGATGGACGATCCCTGTTGGTTTCCCGCGATGGTATCCCTGTGCGCATCGAGCGATTCGAGTTGGCGACAGGACGAAAGGAGCTTTGGAAAACTCTCGCTCCCCCGGACGCTGCCGGCGCGTACTACATCGGCCCCGTTCTGGTAACGCGGGACGGGCGCTTTTGGGCCTACAGCGTCAACCGTACGACGCTTTCCGAGCTCTGGCAGTTGACCGGCCTCGCGACGCAGTGATCGAGTCGAGCGGTTAGGGCCGCTACTGATCCCGTGCCTGCTCTCGCCCCGCTGGCTCAAGATCGACCCCAACTTCGACCCGCTGCGCAAGAACCCGAGGTTCCAGAAGCTCGTCGCAGGAGCGAAGTGAATATTCCTTCCCTCGGTCACCGAGATGGGGCGAAAGTGGAGCGATCTAGCGGCTACAGGAAGCGAAAGCTGACGACTCGAACGCCTGTTCGAGTCGCATTTTGTCGCTTCCTGGCTATTTGAGGCGACTTTTGGGGTGTTGTCATAACCCTGAGGTCGGAGGTTCAAATCCTCCCCCCGCAACCAAAGTCACTTTTGCGCCGGGGAGAATTTCGCCGGGACAGCTAATGGAGCTTGCCAGAGACAAGGCCACCTCTGCTGCAAATAGAGCCTTCACGGACAGGTCGCGAAAGCCCCGGTGTCCTGGATCGGCTGGAAAGGGGTCCCCTGCGGATTGTTGTAGGTCTGGATGGCGCCGGTCTGCGTGTCGGTCACGGTCAGGGTGACGTTGACGTTCGTCAGGCCGCCGGCAAATGTCCAAATCGGGAGTTGAACCCGCAGCCGTCGAGGACCTTGGTCACGACCTCGACGCTGCTCGGAGAAAAGAACCAGAACGCGCCCGTGTCTCCCGTCAGAGGGATCACCTGGCCCGCGCCTCTCGCGCCGTCCCTCGTCTCCCACTGCGCGCGAACCTGGTAGCGGGAGTTGCTCAGGCGGAGGGTCGTCGCGCCGGGGACACAGGGGTCCGTGCCCCGCTCGTCGGAGGACTCAACGACGCTCGGGGGAAACAGCCCCGCTGCAGCAGAACCGTCGTAGAGCCGGGAAGACAGGGCTCGATGGCCAGGTAGTCGTGAACCTCGTAAACTCCGCCGTCGGTGCCGGCATAGAGCCTGGTCGGCATCGAAGGGTCGATGGCCAGGGCGTGGACAGCCAGATTGGTGAGGCCGTCGTTGATAGGCGTCCAGCTTCCGCCCGCGTCCGTGCTCCTGAAGACACCGCCGTCGAACGTCCCGGCATAGAGGGTCTCCGGGGAGGAAGGATCGATGGCCAGAGCCGCACTGTTGGTGAGTCCGGCGCTGACGGCCGTCCAGCTCCCCCCGCCGTCGCTGCTCTTGAAGACGCCGCCGCTGGCGGCGTAGAGGGTGGCCGGCGTCGAAGGATCAACCACTAGCGCAGAAAAGAAGCGTCCGACGAAACTCTCCGTCCAGCTCTCCCCGCCGTTTATGCTCTTGAAGATGCCGCCGTTCGTCAAGGCGTAGAGCGTGGCCGGCGCCGAAGGATCGATCGTCAGGGCATAGACAGAGTGGTAGTCATCGGTCAGACCGGTGCTGACAGCGGTCCAGTTCTCTCCGCCATTGGTGCTCTTGAAGACGCCTTCCCCGGCTCCGGCGTAGAGCGTTGCCGGCGCCGAAGGATCGATCACTAGGGAAGTGACGAAGGCGCTGGTCAGGCCGGCGTTGATCGCCGTCCAGCTCTCCCCGCCGTTGGTGCTCTTGAAGACGCCGCCGGGGAATCCAGAGGCGGTGCCGGCGTAGAGCGTTGCCGGCGCCGAAGGATCAATGACCAGGGCGCTGACAAAGGGATTGGTCAGGTCGGTGTTGATCGCCGTCCAGGCCCCCCCGCCACTGCTGCTCTTGAAGACGCCACCGCCCGAAGTGCCGGCGTAAAGAGTGGCCGGCACAGCAGGATCGATAGCCAGGGCATTCACGGAGCTGGCGATCAAGCCGGCGTTGACGACCGTCCAGGTTTGACCGCTATTGCTGCTCTTGAAGACGCCGGCGCCCAACGCGCCGGCGTAGAGCGTGGCCGCCGCTGAAGGATCGATGGCCAGGGCAACGACACCGGGATTGGTCAGACCAATGGCCGTCCAGCTCCCCCCACGGTTGGTGCTCTTGAAGACGCCCTCGTCAGTCCCGGTGTAGAGCGTGGCCGGCGCCGAAGGATCGATGGCCAAGGCAAAGACCAAGCGGCCGGAAAGGCCTCCGTCCGTCCAGTTCGCCCCGCCGTCGGTGCTCTTGAAGACGCCGCCGGGGGGCCACTCATATGGGGCGCTGCCGGCATAGAGCGTGGCCGGGGTTGTCGGATCGATGGCCAGGACAACGACCTCGGCGTTGTTGTAGCCGAAAGTGAACGTCCAAACTTCCCCGCCGTTGGTGCTCTTGAAGACGCCGCCAAACGTGCCGGCGTAGAGGGTGGCCGGAGCTGAAGGATCGACGGCCAGGGCGTTGACATAGAGGCTGGTCAGGCCGGTGTTGATAGCCGTCCAATTCTCCCCGCCGTTGGTGCTCTTGAAGACGCCGGCGCCCTCTGTGCCGGCGTAGAGGGTGGTCGGCGCCGTAGGATCAATGGCAAGTGCCTGGACACCGGTGTCGGTCAGGCCGGTGTTGATAGGCGTCCAGCTGTCCCCGCCGTTGGTGCTCTTGAGGACGCCGCCGCCGTATGCGCCGGCGTAGAGTGTCTCCGGTATAGAAGGATCGATCGCCAGGGCGTAGACATATGGGCTGGTGAGGCCGGTGTTGATAGGCGTCCAGCTGTCCCCGCCGTTGGTGCTCTTGAAGACGCCGCCGCCCGACGTGCCGGCATAGAGCGTGGCCGGGTTCGCGGGGTCGATAGTCAGCGTCCGGATGTCTCCCCCTGCCGGCCCGTTGGTCGTCCAGATGTTGACGCCCGCCGAGACTTTCGAGGCGACAAGAGCCAGGGTTGCCAGGGCGAAGAAAGGAAGAAAACGGCCGATGGGGTTGCGGGTGGCCTCCTTCGCGGCTTCTTGTTGCACACTCAGGGGGCCGATTTGCGCACCCGCAGGATCGATGTCGATGGCAGGCCGCGGGGTGTTTCGGGCGCATTTCATGGTCTTCTCCCTTTCGTTCATGCCTTTCTCGCATGTACGCTTCGATGCCGCTGACGCGCAAATCGGTTTTTGATAAGGGATTCATCAGGAGACCGAAACGCCAGGTTTGGGGCGCTGCGCTAGGATGGTGTTGGCGGCAAGCCGATTTCTCGGGTGGCACTTGTTGTTGGCCAGTTACCACCGATGAGGCTCAAGTTCGGCGACTTCGTCTTCGATAGGGACACCCGCGAGGTGATCCACAGCGGTCAGTCCCTCTCGATTTCACCCAAGGCATTCGCCCTGCTCGACCTGCTCATCGAGTGCCGGCCCAGGGCCGTGTCCAAAGCGGACATCCGCTCGCGCCTCTGGCCGGACGTCCACGTCTCCGATGCAAACCTCGCAAACCTCATCCTCGAGCTCCGCTCGGCCATGGCCGACGACGCGCGAAAGCCCTGCGTCATTCGAACGGTCGCGCGCTTCGGCTACGCCTTCATCGCTCCGGTCGCGCCGGAAGGCAGCCGGGTCTGGATTGAGCTCAGGGCGCGGGGCGTCGCTTACCGACTCGTCTGGGGCCGACGCGAAATCGCTCTCGACCCGGGCGATAACCTCATCGGCCGGGATTCCGGGGCGATTGTCTGGATTGATGACGAGTCCGTGTCGCGCCGCCACGCCCGCATCTCGATCGGGCAGGAGGGCGCCTCGATTGAGGACCTCGGCAGCAAGAACGGCACGTACGTCGGCGGCGACAGGATCCGAGGGCCCACCAGACTTGGCGATCGCGACGTCGTCAAAGTCGGGCCGGCGACTCTGACCCTTCGCGTCCTCAAGCGCACGGGTTCCACCCGTTCCGCCGTGAAGGAGCGTTCGTCAAGGTGACTCTGTCAGCCGGGACGCGGCTCGCTTCGTACGAGATCGTTCGACCCATCGGCGCCGGCGGCACGGGAGAGGTGTACCGGGCGCGGGACACGAAGCTCTCGAGGGACGTCGCCATCAAGGTGCTCCCGGCACCGCTCGCCGGCGACGCGGAGCGCCTGGCGCGCTTCGAAAAGGAGGCGCCCACGGCCTCGGCCCTGAACCATCCCAACATCGTCACGATCTACGAGGTCGGCCAGGCGGACGGGATGTCGTTCATCGCGATGGAGCTCGTCGAGGGAAAGACGCTGAGAGAGCTCGTCGGGGCCGGCCCCGTTCCGATCAAGAAGCTGCTCCCCCTGGCGGCACAGATGGCCGACGGGCTGGCCAGGGCTCACGCCGCCGGAATCGTGCACCGGGACTTGAAGCCCGAGAACCTCATGGTCACCCGGGACGGGTTTGTGAAGATCCTCGATTTCGGCCTGGCCAAGCTCGTCCGGAAGGGCTTCGAGGCCTCGCGCGGAACGGAACATCCCACGGTATCGCGGGGGACCGAGGCGGGGACGATCCTGGGCACCGTCGGATACATGTCCCCCGAGCAGGCCAGCGGGGAGCCGGCGGATTTCCGGAGAAATCCTCCCTCTCGCCGGACGGCAAGTGGGTTCTGAGTGCCTCCGAATCAGAGCACGAGCTCAGATTGACTCCGACGGGGCCGGACCCGGGCAAGAAAATCTCGATTGGCGAGCTCGTGCTCGAGGACTTCGGATTCATGCCGGACGGCAGGGCGATCCTGTTCTCGGCAACCGGGAAGGACGGGCAGAAACGCCTGTACATCATCGACGAGACGAGTCGGGCTCCTCGCTCCATCTCGGATACCGGCAGGCCCGACGACTGGGTCGTATCTCCCGACGGAAAGGAGATTGCCCTGAACGACACGGCGGGCGGACTGAGGCTCTACCGGGTCGATGGCGGCCCATCGCGGGCCGTCGAGGGATTGGTCCTGGGAGACCACCTACTGGCTTGGAGCGAGGATGGACGATCCCTATTGGTTACCCGCGGCGGCGTCCCTCTGCGCATCGAGCGATTCGAGTTGGCGACAGGGCGAAAGGAGCTCTGGAAAACTCTCGCTCCTCCGGACGCTGCCGGCGTGTTCTATGTCGGCCCTGTTCTGGTAACGCGGGACGGACGCTTTTGGGCATACAGCGTCAACCGTACGACGCTTTCCGAGCTCTGGCAGTTGACCGGCCTCGCGACGCAGTGATCGAATCGACGGGTTAGGGCTGCTACTGAACCTCCTCTCGCCCGGCTGGCTCAAGATCGATACCAACTTCGACCTGCTGCGGAAGAACCCGAGGTTCCAGAAGCGCGTCGCCGGCGGGAAGTAGTCCATCTGTTCACGCGATGGTGGAGCGAAAGTGGAGCGATCTGGCGGCTACAGGAGGCGAAAGCTGACGACTCGAACGCCTGATCGAGTCGCGTTTTGTAGCTTCTTGTCTACTTGAGGCGACTCCTGGGGTGTTCTCATAACCCAGAGGTCGAGAGCCATCGCTCAAGAAGGTTCAGACTCGTGAGTCAGGAGCTAGCAAGCGAGTGCACCGTGAGTGCACCGGTGATTAGGCTCTGACCGGGGCATCGCGCTAACCTATTGAAAACATGGTCGGGGCGGCCAGGATCGAACTGGCGACCACCTGCTCCCAAAGCAGGTACGCTACCGCTGCGCTACGCCCCGGTTCGTGGGATTATCCCACGCGCAAATTCCCCGCTCGAAAGGACCATCGATGAACCGCGAATACCTCGCCTGGGACTCGCCGATTCTGGGGCGCCGGATGGAGATGCTGTGGTTCGGCCACGCGGGCCGGCCGATGATCTGGTTCCCGACTTCGGTCGGGCGCTTTTACCAGAACGAGGACTTCGGTCTCGTGGGCGCGATCGCCGACCTGATCGAGGGCGGCGCGATCCAGTTCGCGTGCGTGGACAGCGTGGACGACGAGAGCTTCTACGCGAAGAACCGACACCCGGCGCAGAGGATTCGCCGCCACGATCAGTACGATCACTACCTCTACAGCGAGGTCGTGCCCTTCGTCCGCAGCCGCGCAAAGACGGCGGGCCGCGTGACGACGCTCGGGGCTTCCTTCGGGGCGTACCACGCCGCGAACTTCGGCATGCGCCATCCGGACGTCATCGACAAGGTCGTCGCGTTCTCGGGGAAGTACGACATCCATGACTTCCTGGATGGATACTGGGACGAGCTCTGCTATTTCCACTGCCCGATCGCGAACGTGCCGAACATGTCGCCGGACTGGATCGGCAAGCTGAACACCATGGAGCTCTGCATCGTCACCGGGCAGACGGACAACATCCTTTCGGGCACGACCGACATGCTGAGGATCCTGAACGACAAGGGAATCCGCAACCGCGGCAGCGTCTGGGATGCGCCATACGGCCACGACTGGCCCTGGTGGAAGAAGCAGATCCACACCTACGTCCCATAGGACCGGCTCCGAGAGCGAGGAGGAATCCCGCAGCTCCCAGACCCGTCCGGGAGAAAGGGGAATGGGTCGTGGAGGGATTCTAACCGGGGCGCGGTGTCGGCGGCGTCTCGGTCTCCGGCGCGGCCATCTGGGCGACGGCCTTCCAGGTGCCTTCCCGTCGGGCGTACACGCGGATGTAACGGACCCGATTCGGGGTCTCGCGGCCGTCCTCGACCCGGAAGCCCCTGGTCCTCGCGGTCACGACGGCCGTATCGCCGTAAACGCGCGCGACGACGTCGTAGATCGTGAGGTCCCGGTAGCCGCGCGTCCCGTCGCGGTACGAAGCCATGATCTCCGGCTTCCTGATCGTCTTTCCGGAGACGTCGGTGACAGCGTAGTCGTCGGCGACGATGCGGTCGTAGGTCGCGAGGTCCTTGCGGCCAATCGCGGCGACGAGCTCTCGTTCGAGGGCTTCGAGGCGGGCCGCTTCCGGCTCCGCGCGGAACGGCGCCGGCGTCCGAGCGGCTCCCGGTTCGCTCTGGGCGAGCAGCGCGGCCAGGTAGCCCTGCCAGATCACGGGCAGAGAATGGGTTCCGTGGCCGCGGGTCGCATCGCTGATCGGGAGGACGACGGCCTGGCCTCGGGGCACGTTTCGGATCTCGCGCTCGAGGATGCCGAGCTCGGGCGGGTTGACTTGGTCGTCGGCCGAGTTGATGGCGAGAAGCGGCGCGCGGATCTCGGGCAGACGCGGCTTCGGGTCGTAGTCGCGCGAGGCGTCGAACTGGTAGAGCAGATCGTTGGCGTCGGTGCGCGAGGCGCGCGTGCGGACCTGCTCCTCGAGAAATCGGTCGGCGGCCTCCCGGGTCGGGTAATCCCTCTGCCACTGGAGGGGCGAGGAGACCATGAAGAGCATGACGTCCATGGCCTGATACAGGCCGCGCGGCTGCGCCGTGTACTCGCCGCCCTTCCACTCGGGGTCGGTGCGGATGGCATCGAGGATCATCCGGCGCAGCATGCGGTTGCGCCCGGCGATCTCGACGGGATTCGAGGCGAGGGGTAGCAGCGCGTCCATGAAGTCCGGATGCAGCTCGCCCCAGAGCCACGTGTGCATGCCGCCCATCGAGGTTCCCATGACGAGGCGCAGGTGATCGACGCCGAGGCCCCGGGTCAGCAGCTGGTACTGCGCCTCGATCATGTCGTGGTAGCAGTAATGCGGGAAGCTGGCGTGCAGGCCCTCGGAGGGCCTGCTCGACTTGCCGGTGCCGATCCCGTCGGGGAGGATCAGGTAGAAGCGGGAGGCGTCCAGCAGCTGCCCGGGCCCGAAGAGGACTCCGGCGAACGTGTCGGTCAGGAACTGCTGCGACGATCCTCCCGTGCCGTGGAGGACGAGGACGGCGTTCGTCACCCGGCCCGATGGGTCGCGGGAAGGTCTTCCGAGCGTGACGTAGTGGATCGAGAGTTCCGCCAGGCGCTCGCCGTTCTCGAGCCGGAAATCGTGAATGACGAAGTCTCCGGGGGTAGGCTCCGGGTACAGCGCCGTGCCCAGAGCGGACGTCGCGGACAGGAGACAGAAAAGCAGGAGCGCCGGTCGCGGTTTCATCGTTTCACCTCGGCCACAGGCAACCACTCGAGCCGACCCAGGTCCGGTCCTTGTTGTAGTCGACGCCCATCATCTTTCCCTGAGAGAGGCGCGCCAGGGTGATGACGGGGAACGGCGAACCGTCCTTCCAGACGAACATGACTCGAACTTCCACCTTCGAAAAGTTTCCGTCCGTCGTTGCGATCGCGGGCGCGTACTCGACCTTGCGCATGAGGAGGGTGTGGGCGCGCCTTTCCTCGGGCACCGCGGCGATGTCCGAGGGGGTGACGTCGACTTTGACGCCGGAGCCCGCGAACGAGAAGAGTGGCTTCAGGACCCAGTGTTCGAGCTCCCGCGGCGGCGCCGGGAGTTCCGACAGCAGGATCGCTTCGGGGACCGTCGCGTGGCGAAGCAGCGGAAGGCAGTGCTTGCTCCAGCGGAAATACCAGTTGGGATGCCCGGCCCACGAGACGTCCAGTGGCTCTCTCAAGTCGAACGGGAGCTTCGCGCCGCTCGATTCGAGCTCATCGAAGATCAGGCGGTTGTAGATCCGGAGGATCCGGGTCTTCTTGCCGCCCCGGTCGTACCAGAGCTCGCGCCCGCGCTTCTCGATCTCGGACGGGTCCACGGCGCGCACGCTCCAGAATTGCTCGGTGAACGCGAAGTCGATCGCGGTCTTCTGGCGGGGAGGATCGAGATCGAGGAGAACGACGTTCTCGGGCGCGAATCCGCCGAGGATCGCTTCGCCGACGACTTTCTTGTACGACGTCGCGTCGAGCCCCGAGAGGTACCAGTCGAGGCGCCCGCCGCCGGGACAGATCCGGGCGAGCTCCTCGCACTGGGCGACCTGAAAACCGTAGAGCGTGGGGAAGGCCTGGAGCTCGATGAGCTTCGGGACGAGACGACCGCCGTCCCCGCGCGTCACCGCGAAGTCCACCACGGCGAAAGTGGGCCAGGCGTCGTTGCCGGGAATGTCGCAGCCGCCGGGCACGGCCGCGCGAGAGCGTTCGAGGGCCTGAGGTGTCGAGAGCTGGCGAAAGATCTCGAGGGAGGCCGAAACCATCGCGTCCCGCAGCTCCGGAGGAAGGAAGACCGGCGTCTCGGCGAGCCGGAAGGGGATCGCCATCCGTCCCCGAGTCTCGAGGCGGAGCTGGTAGGAGCGGTACGCCTCGGGGGAAAAGGCGGCGTTGTAGTCGCGGCGCAGCTCCGGGATCATCGTCGGGGCGGATGGTATCCCGATCGGCGGCCGGCTCCCGCGAGGGCGCGCGAGGGTTCGCTTTTTTGGAGCCTTAGTCCGGATTTTCGCCCCCCGCCTCACGCAGGCGCCGTGGGCCTTTTCGTGATCCGTCGCGAGGGAAACGGCGGTATCGTTGCGGTGCTCTGGGGAGGTTGCCATGAGACTCCGACTTCGGTCCTGTCCCGCCGTTGCGCTGCTTCTCGCCGCGGGCGCCTTCGCCGTTGCCCAGCAGCCGGCCGCGCAGCAGCCGGGCGCCGTCCAGGAACAGGCGAGCGCGGTCGTCATCGAGATCCCGGTCAACGTCGTCGGCAAAGACGGCAAGCCGGTGACCGGCCTGAAGGCCGAGGACTTCACGCTCTACGACGACGGCAAGAAAGTCCCGATCTCGACCGTGGACATCGTGGATCTCTCCCGGCCCGCGGCGCAGCAGCAGCCGCCAGCGCCGGGGGCCTCGCCCTCCGCCATTCCGGCGTCGGCACGGCGCCTCTGGTTGCTCGTCTTCGATCTCTCCTACACGAGCCCGTCGGGGCTACTGCGGGCGCGCGAGGGCGCCACCGACTTCGTCACGAAGACGATGGGGGAGAACGATCTCGCGGCGGTCGGTACGCTGTCGCTCGACACCGGCTGGAAGCTGCTCGTCAACTTCACCCGTGACCGCAGGCAACTCGCCTCGGCCGTCGACACGCTGGGCCTGCCTGGAGCGGGCGTCATGCGCAGCCCCGACCCGCTCGGTTTCGCGTATTCGACGCCCAACCCGTCGGGTTCGCCGACGTCCGCCATGCTTCCGCAGGGAGGCAAGAATTCGAGCCTTGCCCTCGAGAACCTGCGGGACCTCGGCAACATGCAGCGCCAGGCCAACGACGCCCAGGAGCGGGGCAGGGTCGTCAAGCTGTTGAACTCTCTCGAGGGGATCGGCCGGGTGCTCGACTCGGTTCGCGGTCGCAAGCACGTTCTCTTCTTTTCGGAGGGTTTCGAGAACCGCCTGCTGTCGGGCAATGCGGCCGGGAGCTCGAAGGCGGGCCCGGGGCTGGATCAGGCCAACGCGTCGCAGGACACCTCGACGGCGCAGGGCGCGGGCGAGGCGGCGATCAATGGCGAGGTCTGGAAGATCAACGAGAACGAGCGCTACGGCAACTCGTCTCTGCGCTCGCAGCTGTCGTCCTCGCTCGGCAACTTCCAGCGCTCGGACGCGGTGCTCGACGCCGTGGACATCGGGGGGCTACGCGCGGAAAACGACTCGGCCGGGCCCAAACCCAAGGGGGGCACCGACTCGCTGTACACGATGTCGGCGGAGACGGATGGCGACTTCGTGCGCAACGCCAATCAGCTCGGTGGCGAGCTGCAGAAGGTGTCGGAGCGCACGTCGCTCGTGTACCTGCTCGTCTACCAGCCGACGCAGCTCACCAAGCCCGGCACGTTCCACAAGCTGAAGGTGGAGGCCAAGGCGCCGGGAGCCCGAGTCGTGTCGCGCTCGGGCTACTACGAGCCGCGGCCCTACGCGAGCCTGACCCCGCTCGAGAAGCTGCTCGCGTCGGGAGATCTCGTCACGGGCGGAAGCAACGGCGACGCCATCGGAGGGCACCTGCTCGCGGCGCCGTTTGCGTCCCCGTCCGGCGAGGCGCAGGTTCCGCTGGTGCTGGAGATCCCGGGGCCGGCATTGCTGGCCGGAAACAAGGGCGAAAAAACGTCGGTCCAGGTCTACGCCTATGCCAACGATGCGACGGGAACTCTCGCCGACTACCTCGCCGCGGAGATGACGCTCGACCTGTCCAAGGTGCGCGCGACCCTCGAGGGCGGCGGCATCCGGTTCTACGGGACGATGTATCTGCCGCCGGGAGAGTACGGCATCCGCGCGCTCGTCCGGGACACGGCCACGGGGCGCTCGGGTCTGGCATCGGCCAAAGTCTCCGTCCCGAAGATGCCCGGAGGCGCTCCAACGGTGCTGCCGCCGGTCTTTTCCGCGCCGCAGGGCGGATGGGTGATGGTGCGCGGTAACCCGCGGGCCGACGCGCCGCAGCACGCCGCCGATTATCCGTTCGCGGTCGGCGGGGACTCCTTCATCCCGGCGGCCCTGCCGTCGGTCGTGAACGGGACGGAGTCGCAGGTGGCCGTGTTCACCTACAACTTCGGCGGCGGCGCGAAAGCCACGCCGTTCCAGGTGCGGGCGCAGATCGTCGGAGGCGACGGCAAGACGCAGTCCGTGGAAATGAAGACGATCAAGGAGTCCGACGTCGAGCGGGCCGGAGGGCGCAAGCTCCTGCTCGGCTTCAAGCCCGAGGGCCTGGCTCCGGGTCGCTACGAGCTGAAGGTCGCGCTCACCGATCCCGATTCGAAGGCCACGGGCTCGAGCGAGAGCGTGTTCGTGGTGCGCTGAGCACCTCAATGAGCGAGGGTGGCGATCGAGTACAGGACCCTTCGTCGCGGAGCCTGCCCTGAGCGAAGTCGAAGGGCTCCTCAGGATGACAGGGGTTGGGTCATCGCGAGGAATCCCCCTCCGCCTGTCATCCTGAGCGCAGCGAAGGATCCCGGGCTCGATGCGCCGAGGTGGCCAGGCGAGAGGTGGATGAGGGCGGGATCCCTCGGGCCTTCGGCCCTCGGGATGACCGCTCAGCGGCTGGCGCCGCTACGCGGTCAAATCAGGAACTTGCCCCCGGCCATGATCGGATCGTCGTCGAACCAGACGTTGAACCTGCGCCCCACGATGTCGATGTGGGTCGTGCTGCGCCACTTCGCGCCGGTGTGCTCGGTGTACGGGTGGCCGAACGCGATATGGAGGGTCGGCAACTTCTCGTCCTGAAGGATGTTCCCGATGACGTCGTGCACCGCGATGTTCGTGCCCAGCGCGAATTCGCCGACGCGGTTGGAATTCTCGTCGGCGGCCGTGTAGGCGAGGAAATCGGCCACGAGATCCTGCCGCTCGCATTGGACGTCGGCGATGCGGCTGTTCTCGATGGTGACGGAGAGCGGGTTGTCCTTGAGGTCCCCGTACCGGGCGCAGAGGTAGTCGCCGACCACGCCGTCGGCCACGTAGACGCCGTCCACCCGCGCCGGAGAGGTGAGGACCTCTCCGCCGGGGAGATTTCCCCACTTGGCGGTCGAGATGATGCCCGAAGTCTTCAGCCACTTGATCGAGGGGTCGAACGTCGCCTCCAGGCGTGAGCCCGCCGGCGAGGTCGCGACGATCTTCTTCGCCTTCAGCGCTCTCTCGAGGACGCGGCACGAAATGGCATCCACGTCGTCGAAATTCGCCCGCATGGCCTCGACCATGATCCGGTGGGAGATGGACACCATGTGGGCATGGCGGATCTGCCGCCGGTCGATGATCGCCGTGAGCGCCCGGCGGAAAGCGAGCTCGCCTTCCTTGGGCTGTCCCGCGTAGATCGAGACGTCGGCCCGCTCGAGTCCGGCCTGGATCGCGGCGGGCAGCGTCAGCATCGGCCGCGCCCCGAAGTCCTCCATCACGAAAACCTCGAAGGGAGCGCCGAGCTCGCGAACCTGGTCGGCGAGGCTGGCGCTGATCTCCTCGGTCTCGAGATCCGTGACGATGACGACCCGCTCGGACGGCTTCACGCGCAGGCAGGTGCGGATTGCGTTGCGGGCGCCGGGGACGAGGTCCTCGGCGTAGGCGATCTGCGGCTGGCTGAGTGGAGTCAGGATGCGCTCCCTTCGGTTCGCGCCCGGTGGCGGCAACTACGATGCCGTGCTCGCGAGCGGCGTTTCGGCCGGCAGCCCGTGCCGGGTCTCCTCACAGATGTAGTCGACGACCTTTTTCAGGTCGCCGCCGGAATCCTCGTAGACCTTGAGCTGGCGGTCGGCGCCCGATCCGTTCACGAGGATCCAGTTTACCGCCTCGACCTCGCGCCGGGAACCCAATTCGTCCAGGACGTCGTCTACGAACTCGAGCATCTCCGCGACGAGGCTCCGGAAGGGGACCTCGATCTCCTTGCCGAAGTCGATCAAGTTACCGTCGATTCCGTAGCGGCTGGCGCGCCACTTGTTCTCGAGGATGAAGGCGCGCCGGTACCGGCGCCATCCGAGGTTCTGGAGACGCAGCCGGTAGAGCTTGACGCAGATCGCCTGGAAAAGCGCCGCCAGCGTAACCGTCTCGTCCAGGCGCATGGGGACGTCGCAGATGCGGAACTCGATCGTCTCGAAGAAGGGGTGCGGACGCACGTCCCACCAGATCTTCTTGCCGTTGTCGATCGAGTTCGTGCCGACCAGGATCCGCACGAAGTCGTCGAACTCGGCCGGAGTGTCGAAATACTCCGGCATGCCGGTCCGCGGGAAGCGGTCGAACACTTTGGTGCGGAAACTCTTGAGCCCCGTGTTCCGGCCGAGCCAGAACGGGGAGTTCGTCGAGAGCGCGAGCATGTGCGGCAGAAAGTACAGCGCCTCGTTCATGATCTGGAAGGCAAGCGCGCGGTCGCTGATGCCGACGTGGACGTGGAGGCCGAAGATGAGGTTCGCGCGCGCCAGCTGCTGCATCTCCTGGACGACGGAGTCGTAGCGCGGGTCGGGGAAGATCTTCTGGTCGGCCCAGTTCGAGAAGGGGTGCGTGCCGGCCGAAGCGACCCGCATGCCGGTCTTCTTGGCGAGCCGGATGATCTCGGTCCGCATCTCGCCCACGTCCGCGCGGACTTCCTGGATGTTCCTGCAGATGCCCGTGCCGATCTCGATAACCGACTGGTGCATCTCGGGCTTGACGCGCTCCTTGAGGAGGATCTTGCCCTCGTCGAGAATCTCCTGGACGTGCGACCGCAGCTCCCGCGTATCCGGATCGATGATCTGGAACTCTTCCTCGACGCCGAGCGTGAAGGCGGGCTTCTCCATGCGGCCGATCAGGCCTCGCTGCGCGGCCGCGGCGCGGAGGTCCCCCGCGGTGCGGCCGGTTTCTTCGTGCGTCCGCTCGGCCGCCGGGCGGGCTCCTGGCCGGCGAGGTACTTCGCCCAGCGGTACTCGGTCAACGGGTCGGCGCCCTGTTCGACCCGTTCGACGAGCCACTTCGTCGCGTGCTCGACGACCCAGGCGAAGTTCTCCTGGCCCACGGACTCGGCGGCCGCGTCGGGCGCCGGATTCAGAAAGTCGATCGCGTACGGGATTCCGTCGCGGACCGCGAACTCCAGCGTGCAGAAGTCGTAGCCCAGGGCGTTCATGAGCTTGAGACAGTCCCCAAGGAGACGCTCGTACATCGCCGGAGCGATCGGCGGAGCGTTCTGGACGTACCGGTTGGCGTGCGGCTGTTTCGGGTCGTACCGCATGATGTGGACGTACTTGCGGCCGATCGCATAGCAGCGGTAGTACTCCTCGAAGACGATCTCCTCCTGCAGCGTCATCACGTTCTGGCCGGTCTCCTGGTAGGCGGCGAAGAACTCGTGGGGATTGGACACGCGATAAACGCTCTTCCACCCGCCGCCGGAGTACGGCTTGAAGTACGCGGGAAAGCCGATGTACTGGAACATCTCGTCCCACTCGAGCGGGAAGACGAGGTTCGACATGGATTCCGCGGTCGTGTCGGGGGGATGCTGGTTGGAAGGAAGGATGACCGTCTTCGGAACGGCCACTCCCAGGCGGCGGGCGAGGACGTTGTTGAAGAACTTGTCGTCCGCGGTCCACCAGAACGGATTGTTGACGACGATCGTGCCGTCGGCGACGGCCTTCTTCAGGATCGCGCGGTAGAACGGGATGTCCTGGCTGATGCGGTCGAGGAGCAGGTCGTAACGGCGGGGGCTGTCGAGGCTGATGCCGCCGATGCGGGCCGGCTCGGCCGTCACGTCGGCGCCGGCGCTGTTGATCCGGTCGACGAGAGCAAGGGGGAAGGAACGTTCCTGGCCGAAGAGAATGCCGATGCGTTTCATGGCTGGTCCTTTGCTTTTCGTGTATTGACGGACGCGGGTCCGAGAAGCCGGAGATTATCTCACGCGCAGAGGCCGAGCCCGCGCGCCGCCAAGCGGCGGGGAGTCAGAAAGTTAGATGGGCGCAGGGCTCCGGTTTGCTTGCGACGAAATTCGATGAATGGATGTGGAAGACAAGGTTCCGGACCTCCTCCGCCCGGCGGAGAGATCGGACTTGCTTGCCGTGCCGCCCCTGCCGTTTCCGGATGGCTACCAGATCTGGCAGAGATCCTTTCGCACCATCGGGTCGCCGGGCTTGCAGCCGAACGCCTTCGCGAAGGCGGGCAGCGTCGACGGCGGGCCGATCGCCCGGAACTGGGGCAGCGGGTGCGGGTCGGTGTTCATCAGGAGCTTGGAGAGCTCGGGCCGCACGTTGGCCGCCCAGGTGAGCGCCCATCCGAGGAAGAAGCGCTGATCGCCGGACAGGCCGTCGATCGGCGCGGGGGCGGACTTGCCCGCGAGGCTCATCTGGTACGCCTTGTACGCGATGCCGACGCCGCCGAGATCCGCGATCGCCTCGCCCAGTACGAGCTTGCCGTTGACGTGCTGCCCTTCGAATTCATAGGAGGCGTACTGGTCCTCGACGCACTTGGCGCGTTGCTCGTAGTTTTTCGCGTCTTCCGGCGTCCACCAGTCGCGCATGTTGCCCTGCGCATCGAACTTGTGGCCTTCGTCGTCGAATCCGTGCGTCATCTCGTGGCCGATCACCGATCCCATCGCGCCGTAGTTGAGGGCGTCGTCCACCTTCGGGTCGAAGAACGGAGGCTGCAGGATTCCCGCCGGGAAGACGATCTCGTTCAGCTGCACGTCGTAGTACGCGTTGACCTCGGGCGGCGTCATCTGCCAGTCCTGCCGGTCGACTTCCCGGCCGACCTTGGAGAGCAGCCGGCGTGACTCGAAGTCGGCCGCGCGCTGGACGTTCAACACATAGGGCCCGCGATCGATCTTGAGGGCGGAGTAGTCGCGCCACCGGGATGGATACCCGATCTTCGGATTGAACCGGTCGAGCTTTTCGAGGGCGGCCTTGCGGGTCGCATCCCCCATCCACGGGAGCGTCTCGAGGTCGGACCGGAGGGCGGCGATCAGGTTGCGAACCATCGCGTCGGCGCGCGCCTTGGCTTCCGGAGGAAAGTAGTCCCGGACGTAGGCCTTGCCGAGCGCGTGGCCGAGCGCCGCATCGGTCGCCGTGACGCAGCGTTTCCAGCGGGGACGGTTCTCGGGCGTGCCCTGGAGCGTCTTGCCGTAGAAGGCGAAATTCTCGTCGACGAAGGGCTTCGAGAGGCGCGGCGCGGCGTCGTGAAGAAGCTGCCAGCGAAGATAGACCTTCCAGTCGGCGAGCGTGGTGGCCAGCATCTCCCGGCTGACGGCCTCGAAGAACTTCGGCTGCGCGAGGTTGACGGCCGCCGGCACGACTCCGACCGCACGGAAGTATGCCGTCCAGGAGAAGTTGGGCGTCAGCTTCGCCAGCGCGGCCGCGTCCATCCGGTTGTACGTCTTCTCCGGATCCCGCAGCTCGACCTTGGTCATCGAGGCCTCGGCCAGGCGCGTCTCGACGGCCATGACCGTCTTCGCGTTGGCGGCGGCCCTGCCCGGGTCGTCGCCTGCGAGGGCGAAGATTTTCGTGACGTGCGCGAGGTACTGGTCGCGCAGTGTCTTGGACGCATCGTCGGTCTTCAGGTAGTAGTCGCGATCCGGCATTCCCAAGCCGCCCTGGGTCGCGATGGCGATCACTTCGACGGAGTTCTTGCGGTCCTGCTCGGAGGTGAACTGGAAAACGGCATCGGCGCCGTAGCCCTGAAGCCGCGTGATCTCCGCCTGCAGATCGACGGGGCTGGCGATGCTGCCGATGGCGGCGAGCTCGGGCCGGAGTGGTTCGATCCCGGCGGCGTCGATGGCGGCCTCGTCCATGCAGCTCGCCCAGAAGTCCCCGACCTTGCGCTCGTCGGAGCCGGGCGCGGAGGACTTGTCCGCGCTCGCCTTCTCGGCGACCTTGCGCAGGTTCTCCCGGTTCCTCTCGGCGAGGATGGAGAGGGAGCCCCAGTAGGATTGATCCGCGGGTATCGGATTGGCCTTCAGCCATCCGCCGTTGCCGTACTCGTTCAGGTTGACGCAGGCGGCGACGGACGGGTCCATGTCGGCGGGGTTGATGCCGTGGACGTCCGTGGCGGGAGCCGGGGCTGCCGCGACGGCCGCCGCGGACGCAAGCGCGGTCGCCACGGCGAGCGCAGCAAGAGCGGTGGGCGAAAGTTTCACGATGCCTCCTCTTTCGGTCAGTTCTTACGGACCGCCGGCTCCAGAGTTCCGGAGACCGGGCATCCTACCTCTGCCACGGGAGGGACGGGCTGATCCGCGTGCAGGGGCGGTCCGTCCGCCGTCCCGGGCGCCTGGACAGGTCCCCGGACCTTCGGGCAGGAGCTTGGCGTTCGCGTACAATTCGAGGCTTCGACACAACCTATTTTGGAGGATCCATGCGCCGTATCTCCGTCTCTTCGGTGGTCCCGCTCGTCCTGCTCGCCGCCATCGCGGCGGCCCCGAGCGCGCTGCATTCCGAGGTCCTCGGGCGCGTCGTTCCGGTCGCCAGTTCGACGCCGGGCCAGTTTGGTTCGTTCTTTCGCACGGGCCTTCAGATCCACAACTCGAGCGACTCGGGCCCGGTGTCCGGACACTTCGTCTACCACCCCGCCAACGCCGGCGCCTCCGCGGGCGACCCGAGAATGGCCTTTGTCGTTCAGCCCGGGGCCACTCAGTCCTATGACGACATCGTGGCGAGCCTCGGCGGAAACGGGCTCGGTTCACTCGACGTCATGCTGCCGTCGGCGTCGGGCTCGCCCGTCGTCGTCGTGACGCGCGTCTACAACGACGCGGGGGCGCAAGGCTCGTCGGGATTCACGGAGGACGCGGTCAATCCGTCCGATACCGGCGTCGGCGGACCCGTGCTGACCAAGGGTGCCTCCGGTGTGCTCGTGGCGCCTTCGGACCCCTCGGCCTTTCGGTTCAATATCGGCCTGAGGACCCTGTCCGGCGGCGTCAGCCTCACGATCCTGGTGCGCAACGCAGCCGGCGCCCTTCGGGAGGTGAATTCCCGACAATACGGCTCCGACTACTTTCAGCAGACCCCGGCCGAAGCTCTCGTTGCGGGGGCGCTCGAGGCAAACGACTCGATCGAGTTCAAGGTCCTGAGCGGCAGTGTCATCGTCTACGGCGCGACCGTCGACAACACGACGAACGATCCGAGCTTCCAGTACGCACGCGCCCTCCCAACATCGCCCTGACGGGCGCGTGCTCCGGCGCTGCCGCGGGGATTACTGCGCCACTCCGCCGTCCTCGGGCGAGGCGGCGAGACCGTAGCGCAGACGCCCCTCGTGGAGCGTGGTGCCGCGCAGGGTGACGGCGAGCGCCTCTGCAAGGGTGCCGACGGGGAAGACCTCAATCGTCGAGCGCACCTCCTCCGGCAGGTCCTCGAGGTCGGCCTCGTTGTCCTTCGGGAGGACGATCCGGCGAATGCCCGCCCGCACGGCGCCGAGGATCTTTTCCTTCAGGCCGCCGATCGGGAGCACGCGCCCAGAGATCGTGATCTCGCCCGTCATCGCGACGTCGTTGCGGACGGGCCGCCCCGAGAGCGCCGAGACGAGAGCAGAGGCCATGGCGATGCCCGCCGAGGGCCCGTCCTTCGGGATCGCGCCGGCCGGAACGTGGACGTGCACGTCGCGGTCGAAGTCCTTCTCATCGATGCCGAGCCAGGCCGCGTGCGACCGCGCGAACGTCCACGCCGCGCGCGCGGACTCCTTCATCACGTCGCCGAGCTGGCCCGTCAGGATCAGCTCTCCCTTGCCGCGCATGAGCGACGTCTCGACGAACATGATGTCCCCGCCCGCCGGCGTGTAGTACATGCCCGTGGCGATGCCGACCTGGTCCTCGCGCGCCATCGTTTCGGGATGGACGCGCGGGCGGCCGAGCAGCGGCCGGACGTCCTCGCGCGCCACGGTCTGGCTCTGACATTCGCGCGCGGCGATCCGCCGCGCGACCTTCCGCGCGAGCCTGCCGAGCTCGCGCTCGAGCTGGCGCACGCCGGATTCCCGGGTGTAGCTCGTGACGACCTCGCGGATCGCGTCATCGGTGAAGGCGAGCTGGCCCGGCTGAAGGCCGTTGTCCTCGATCTGGCGCGGCACGAGGTAGCTCCTGGCGATCTGGAGTTTCTCGTCCTCGGTGTAGCCGGCGAAGTTGACGACCTCCATCCGGTCGAGCAGCGGGCCCGGAATGTTCTGGATGAAGTTCGCCGTGGCGATGAAGAACACCTCCGACAGATCGAACGGCACGCCGAGGTAGTGATCGGTGAAGCTGTCGTTCTGCGCCGGGTCGAGCACCTCGAGCAGGGCCGAGGCGGGGTCTCCCTGGAACGAGACTCCGAGCTTGTCGACCTCGTCGAGCAGGAAGACGGGGTTTCTCGAGGCTGCCTGCTTCATGCCCTGCAGGATGCGGCCCGGCATCGCTCCGATGTACGTGCGCCGGTGGCCGCGGATGTCGGCCTCGTCGCGGGCCCCGCCGAGCGAGATCCGGACGTACTTGCGCCCCATCGCCCGCGCGATGGACTTCGCGATCGAAGTCTTGCCGACGCCGGGAGGTCCGGCGAAGAGGAGGATGCGTCCCTTGCCGGCGCGCGCCGTGTGCGTCTTGCCGTCGGCCGGCGCCTCGGCGGGCTTGCCGCCCTCCTTCGCGAGCTGTCGAACGGCCAGGAATTCGAGGATGCGATCCTTGACGTCCTTCAGGCCATAGTGGTCCTCGTCGAGAATGCGGGCGGCTTCGCCGACGTCGAGCTTTTCCTCGGTCGCCGTGTTCCAGGGAAGCTCGGCGACGGTCTCGAGATATGTCCGGATCACCTGCGACTCCATGGACTCGCGGCCGATCCGCGAGAGCCGGCTCCACTCGCGGTCGACCTCCTTGCGCACTTCCTCGGGCAGGTCGAGGGCGTCGAGCCGGGTGCGCAGCTCCTTGAGGCTGTCGTCCGCGGCGCCTTCCCCCTCGCCGAGCTCCTTCTGGATCGCCTTCATCTGCTCGCGCAGGTACATCTCGCGCTGGCGGCTGCCGATCTCCTCCTTGACCTTCGACTGGATGTCCTCCTGTGCGGAAAGTACGTCCACCTGGCGCTGCACGTGCACGAGGACACGGCGTAGCCGGTCTTCGACGGAGAGCGTCTCGAGGAGGACCTGCTTGGCAGCGACCGGAATGTCGAGGTAGCCCGCGACGAGGTCGGCGAGCCGCCCCGGTTCGTCCACCTCGGCCAGGATCTGCTCTACGGCTTCCTCGGGCAGGCCGAGCTTCTTGCCGAGCTCGCCCGCTCGCTCGCGCGCCTCGCGATGGAGGCCGGCGAAGGCCGGGTCGCGCGGATCGAGCGGCAGCATTTCCTGGGCGTCCTGCACGGTCGCCTCGAGGTGGCCGTTGCGGGCCGCCACGCGCAGGGCGATGCCGCGCGACTTGCCTTCGAGCACGAGCCGGATCCCGCCGATGCCGCGCTGGACGGAGCCGAGCGCGGCGATCGTGCCGATGGTGTAGAGGTCGGCCGGCGAAACGCTCTCGGTCTCCTGGCGCTGCGCGACGGCGAAGACCAGGCGCTCGGGAGTATTCATCGCGGCCTCGATGGCGCGCAGGGTCGCCGCGCGCCCGGCCGAGATCGGGAACGTGACGCCGGGAAACAGCACGGCGTTCCGCATCGGAACGACCGGGAGGGACAGGGGTTCGGACATTCAGGTACCTCTTTTCACCGGAAAGTACGGGAGAAAGCGCCGGTCCGATTCAGGCCGCGGATCGGCGGGATGGAGCAACGGCAAAGAACGGCAGGAGAGACAACGGTTTGCGGGTCCCGGGGATTCCCCGCGGTTCAGGCCTTCCGCCGGATCGCGGCGACGGAGACGTCGTCCTCGAGGGCCGCGCTGTCGCGGAAGCGCCGGGCCTCGCCCGCGAGCGTCGCGGCAAGCTCCGCTGCGGGCTGGCGGATCGCCGCCCTCAGCGTCGACTCGATCCCTGCGTCGCCGAACTCCTGGCCCGAGGGGCTGCGTGTCTCGGAGAGGCCGTCGGAATGCAGCAGCAGAGTCTCTCCGGTCTCTAGCCGTCCCTGCTCCACGGGCCACGAGAGGCCGGGCTTGATGCCGAGGGGGTAGGCGCCGGCGCCAAAGCGCTCGCGCACGCCGCCGTCGGGGCCCGCCCGAAGGGCCGGAGGATGGCCCGCGACGGAGATCGCAAAACTGCCTTCGCCCGAGAAGAGCGCGTAGACGCAGCCAAAGAACGCGCGGGGACTTCCCGTGCGGCACAGGATGCGGTTCAGGGTGGCGAACATCGCGTCGGGCGACGCGTCCACGTCGAGCTGCGTGCGAAATGCCGCGTGGGCGACCGCCATGACGAGGCCCGCGGCCATGCCGTGTCCCGACGCGTCGCCGAAGATCACGGCGAGGCGGCCCTCCGGCAGCGGAACGAAATCGTAGATGTCGCCGCCAACCATGTTCGCGATCTCGTTATGCGCTCCGAGCTCGAAGGAGGGCATTACCGGGAGGTCGCGCGGTATCAGGCTCGCCTGGAGCTCGCGCGCGAGCTCGAGCTCGTCGCGGTAGTTGATCTTGTCGACGAGCTCCATGGCGAGCAGTGTCCCGAGGAGCGTCGTGGCGGCGAGCAGGTAGAGATTGTCGAAGTAAAGGCGGTACTCCGTGGTGCGCCGCTGGCCGCCGGCGACCTTTTCCGTGTGGCGTGAGACGGAAGGCCCGTTGAGCGACAGCAGGAGACAGAGCAGAACGCCGAGGAAGAGCACGCGGCGGGAAGGCGCGAGGCGCCGGGAGAGACCGAAGAGGATGCTGTTGGCGGTCTTGAAGAATCGCTTCCCGCGCTTGGGTTCGCGCTGGAGCGCCTCCCGGTCTTCGGCGGTCAGCTTCTCCCTGGCCTGTTTCCACTCGCGCGAGTAGAGACCGACGATGTCCTTCTTTCCGACATCGCGAAAGGTCGAGCGGAGCAGATCGCCCCAGTTCTCGCGGCCCGACGGCATGGGATGTGACTCTCGCCGGCGACCTTTAGAACCCGAGCAGGGCGAGCTCGTCGAGCAGAGTCGCGACCATGGGGTGGGCCGCGAGCTCCGTGTACAGCCAGCCGTGACGCTCCTTGAGCTCGCTCATGTGGGCGCGCAGGGCGGCTCCGTCCCGGGCGGCCGCGGCCGCGCGCACCCGGTCGATCGCCGCGCGCGCCGCATCGTCCAAGCGGCCGCCGACGTCCTCGTGCAGGGCGTCGAAGGACTCGCGGACGCGGGTCTCGTGCGGGTCGGGAGGTTTCTCGACCATCGCTCCCCAGACTATCAAAGGAGGGTGGGCAGCTGCGCGAGCGAGTCGAGGATGGCGTCGGGGCGGATCGCGGAAAGCGCGAGATCCTCGGGTCGAAACTTGCCCGTTCGGACGAGGACGCCCCGCATGCCGGCCGCCTGCGCGCCGCCGACATCCGATTCCAGGTCGTCGCCGATCATCGCGGACTCCGAGGCGGCCACGCCCAGGGAGTCGAGCGCCGCGCGGAAGAATTCGGGCGCGGGCTTGCCAACGAGCGTTGCGGTTCTTCCGGACGCGTGCTCGAGCGCGGCGGCGAAGGCCCCCACGTCGAGAACGAGGCCGTCGTGGTCCTTCCAGTAGCGGTTGCGCGCGAGCGCGACGAACTCGGCACCGCCGAGCAGGTGGCGAAAGGCGCGATTGAGCCGCGAGAATGTGAGGCTTTCCCCCAGATCTCCGAGGACCACGGCCTGCGGGGCAAGGGCGTCGGGAACGATTCCGGGGAAATCCTCGAAGACGGCCGGTCGCACGAGCAGGTCGCAGCGCGAAATGCCGCGCCCGCGCAGATGCTCGGCCGCCGCGCGTGGCGCCGTAAAGACCGCGTCGGGATCGACCTCGAGCCCCATGGCTGCGAGCTCCCCGATGACGACGGCCCGTGGGCGGCTCGTCGTGTTCGTTACGAAGCGGTGAGGGATCCCGCGGGACGTCGCGACCGCGAGCGCCTTTGCTGCGCCGGCGATGAGCCTCCGGTCCTGGTACACCGTGCCCTCCAGATCCACGAGCAGGGCCCGGACGCCGGAGAGCGGGAGGCTCATCCGGGCGGGGTGCTCATCTGCTCGTAGAGCGTGAGTAGCGCCTGGGTGCCGTCCTCGCCGCGGCCCTGTGCCTCGAGCGCCGAGAGAAGCTGGTGAACGAGCGCCGCGCCCGGCAGCGGCACGCCATTCTCGCGCGCGGTTCGCAGCACGATCGCGAGGTCCTTCTGCTGGTGCTTGATCGCGAAGGCGGGCTTGAAGTCCCGCTCCATCATCTTCCTGCCGAGGACGTCGAGCATCCAGGAGCTCGCGGCGCCGCCCATCAGCGCCTCGTGCAGGGCAGCCAGCGGAAGCCGGGCCTTCCGCGCGAAGGCGATTCCCTCGGAGACCGCCATCAGAGTCCCGGCGACGATGATCTGGTTGGCAGCCTTGCCGAGCTGCCCGGCTCCCGAGGGGCCGAGGTGCGTGATGCGTTTGCCCATCGCCGCGAGAACCGGCCGCGCCGTTTCGACCGCCGCCGCCTCGCCGCCCACGAAGAAGGTCAGCGTGCCCTCGACCGCTCCCTTCTGGCCGCCCGAGACCGGCGCGTCGAGAAAAGCCACGCCGGCGTGGGCCAGCCGCGCCCCGATCGAGCGCGCGGCTTCGGCGGCGATCGTGGAGCAGTCGATGACGATCGCGCCGGCATCGGCGGCGCCGGCCGTGCCCCGGTCGCCGAGATGGACCTGCTCGACCTCGGGTGAATCGGGCAGGCAGGAGACCACGACGTCGGCCCCGGCCGCGACGTCGGCGGGGCAGTCGCAGGCGCGCGCACCGAGTTCCCGGGCGAGTGTCGCCGCCCGCGCGGGGGTGCGGGAAGAGAGGGAGAGCGTAAAGCCTGCCTTCGCGAGGTTGCGCGCCATCGGGGCGCCCATGGTTCCGAGCCCGACGAATCCGACGCGCATCGTCATGGCGGTCTGCCTCCGGCGGCGATTGTAGATGCCGGCGGCCTGAACCGGCTTGCGGGTGTATGGTACATTAGTAATATGGTAACAAAACGCAGAGCCCCGATCCGGGCGACCGGGAAGATCGAGATCGAACGGGTGCAGACCGGAGTGCGAATGGAAAAGCGGATCCTGAAGGTTCTCAAGGCGCTCGCGGAGCTGAGGGATCTGTCGCTCGGGGATCTGCTCGAGGGGATCTGCCTGCACGCTTTCGACGGGAAGAGTCCGTTTTCGGACGAGACGCGGCGCAAGATCGCCGAGTTGAAGAAGGTGTACGGTCTCGATCTCGACTCGGGAGCGAGCCACCTCATGCGAGAGCGCGCCGATGAGCATTGAGGCCGGCGAGGACCCGCGCGCCTTTGTCGAGGCCTTTGAAGCGACGACGCTCCCCGAGGCGAGCTTCCGGCATCGCGACCATGTGCGACTGGCCTGGCTGTACCTGCGGGATCTGCCCCCGGCGGCCGCGCTCGCGCGATTCAGTGACGGTCTCCGTCGCTACGCCGGCGCACTCGGCAAGGCCTCGCGGTACCACGAGACGATCACCTGGGCATACCTTCTTCTGATCCATGAGCGTCGGGAGCGGCTCGGCCCCCACGACAGCTTCGAGACTTTCGCCGGGGCGAATCCCGATCTGCTCGCATGGAAGCCATCGATCCTCGACGCGCTCTATCGGCCGGAGACCATTTCCTCGGACCTTGCGCGCCGGACGTTTCTTCTGCCCGACCGGCCGGCAAGAGCCGGCGCCGCCCCATGGGATCGCTCTGGGCGGCGAGCTCTGCGACGAGCAGAAGGGCCGGCTTCTCGAGATCGCTGAACGCTGTTCGGGGCACCGGACACTCGTGGGCAAGAACGAGATCCTCACCCGCCTCGCGCCCTGGCCGGGGCATTCCGGATGCATCGCTACCGGCGTGAAGTCCGCGGCAGTAGCGACCTCGTCGCTAGGTGAAGTCGATGCCCTTGACGTGGGGCGCGAGCACCTCGGTCTGGATCTCGCGCAGTTTCTTGAGGCCCCTGCGCGCGAGCGCGAGGAGCTCGCCGAGCTGCTCCTCGGTGAACGGCCGGCGCTCCGCGGTGCCCTGGATCTCGACGAAGGCGCCGGAGGCAGTGCCGACGACGTTGCAGTCCACGTCGGCCTCCGCGTCCTCGGCGTAGGCGAGGTCGAGCACCGGCTGGCCGGCGCAGATACCGACGGAGACCGCCGCGACCGTCTCGCGCAGAGGCCAGCGCGGGATCTTGCCGTCGCGGCAGAGCTTGGCGAGAGCCATCGCCAGGGCCACGCAAGCGCCCGTGATCCCGGCGCAGCGCGTGCCGCCGTCGGCCTGCAGCACGTCGCAGTCGAGCGTGATCGTGCGCTCCCCGAGGCCGCGCAGCTCCATGACGCTGCGCAGCGACCGGCCGATGAGACGCTGGATTTCGAGCGTTCGCCCGCCCTGCTTGCCCTGCGCGGCCTCGCGGGCGGAGCGCGTGTGGGTGGCGCGCGGCAGCATCCCGTACTCGGCCGTCACCCAGCCGCTGCCGCTTCCTTTGAGAAACGCCGGGACGCGCTCCTCGATGGAGGCCGCGCACAGGACGCGCGTATCGCCGAGGGCGATGAGCGCGGAGCCCTCCGCGTGGCGCGCCACGCCGGTCTCGATCGTCACGGCGCGCATTTCCGTGGGTTTGCGCGCGTCGGGGCGCGGGGTCGCGCGGGTCACGGGTGCGCCGGCGTCGCGGTCGGCACGGAGGCCGGGCCGGGCGTGCCCTCGGCGATCGGCTCGAGGACGCTGCGGATGAAGAGCAGCGGGTGTGTCAGATCCACGTGACCTCCCAGTGTCTCGGCGGGCTCGCCGTTGACGAGGATTCTCACACGAGACGTCTCCGCCACGTTCTGGAGGGTCGTGTCCACGAGCGAGGCGACGATGGTCAGCTCCTCGTCGGAGCCATAGGTCAGGGCCGCGTCAACGGCCAGATCGAGCACGGCCTGGCCCTCCGGCAGGAGGAAGGCGTTGCGCAGTTGCATTTTCTCCGGGATGACGGGCATGAGCCCCTCGCGGGTGGGCCCCTTCTGCAGCTCGGCGAAGAGCGCACGCAGGAACGCGGCGCCCCCGGAGGGTTTCGGAATGTCGCGTTCCTCCGCGTGCAGGAGCATCCCGTTCTGGTCCGGAAAATAGAGCGTGATGCGGATCATCTCGACCGGCGGAACGGGCGTCGTGCCGGGCGCCGCCGTGACCGCGACGGGGGCCGCCGGGGAGACGCGCAGGAAGGCGCGCGGCGCGCGGCGCCGCAGCCCCGAGAGCTCGTCCCGGTTCACGTACACGAGCGCCGCGACGGCGGCCGCCAGGACCCCGAGCAGGATCACGGCCGCACGCCGGCTCATGGCGCGGGGGGCGGGGCCGGAACCGTGCGGAGGGCCGCGGGGCTGCGCTTGCCGAAGAAGCGGGCGACGGCCCGGGCCACGGCGTCCGCCACGGCCTGCTGAAACTCGGGGCTCTTCAACTTCTTCTCTTCCTCGGCATTCGAGATGAACGCCACCTCGACGAGGACCGCGGGCATCGTCGCGCCCACGAGAACGCGGAAGGGAGCCTGCTTGACGCCGCGATTGCCGGTGTCCGACACCCCGTTCAACTCGACCTGGATCGCCTCGGCGAGCTCGCTCGATTCCTTCAGGTGCGCGCTCTGCGCGAGATCCCAGAGGATGAAGTCGAGGTCGGGACTGCCGGAGCCCTCGCCCGGGGCGGGAGTGGCAGCGCCGGAGCCCGCCTGGTTCTCCTGCTTGGCGACCTCCTGGGCGATCTTGTCCGACGCCTCGAGCGAGAGATAGTAGGTCTCGGAGCCCCGCGCCGAGGCTGCCCGGGACGAGTTGGCGTGGATCGAGAGGAAGAGGTCCGCCTTCTCGTGGTTCGCGATCGAGGTTCGGTCATCGAGCGAGATCAGCAGGTCCGTGTCGCGGGTCAGCACGGTGCGGCAGGGCAGGACGCGGGGCAGCGTCGCCGCGAGCCTCCTGGCGATCTCCAGGGTGGCTTCCTTCTCCTGGAGGCCTCCTGGCCCGACCGCGCCGGTCTCGGTGCCGCCATGACCCGGATCCACCACGATCGTCGGCGCCGCCGTTGCCGCGGGAGCGGTGGCCGCGGACTCGGCTTGCGGCGCCCCCGACGGCGTCTTGCGCCCGACCTCGATGACGATGCGGTCGGGCGCCGTCAGCGGATAGGCGCGGGCGGTCAGGTTCGGCTCGCGGAACTCGATGGTCGCCGTCTCCCCGGCGAACCGGACGGCCGCGACCAACGGATCGTCGAACTTCTTTTCGGGAAAGGGCGGATCGATCCTTCCGTCCGTGAAGCGGACCTGGAAACCCTTCTCGGACAACGCGGTCGTGGTCTTTCCCGCCGCCGAGAGACGCAAGACCACCTGGGTCGTCGGCACCACGTGCACGACGGCGACCTCGATCGAAACGGGCGGCGGGCCGGCCGGCGTCAGCACCCAGACGTGCCGGGCGGCGTCGTAGCTCCCCGCGGCGCCGGCGAGCGGAAGAAGGATCTTCTCGAAGAAATCCGTCGGCGCGTAGAGCGAACCGCCGACCATCCGCGCGGCGGAGGAAATCGGCACGACGCGCCGGTCCACGGGAACCTGGGCCGTGCCGGGCCCGATCAGAATCTGATGGCCGGGCTCCGAGAGCGTCAGGACGTTGGTGCCGGGGTCCGAGGAGACGGCAAAGCCGAGGGCCCGGGCCGCGTCGGAGACCACGAACTCCTTGCCGCCGAGGGTGCCGACCGGATGCGACTCGCCCTTCCAGAGGATCGTCGCGCGTTCCTCCGCCCGCGCGGGGTCGGAGAGGCTGAAGAGAAGGAGGGTCAGGCCCGCAACGGCGGCGGCAGGGCGGATCTGTCTCAACCGAAGGTCGGTGTCATGGACGATGGGCGAGCTCTCGGTGGAGAGGGTAGCACGACCGCCGCGCGACGCTGGCGTCCCGAAGGCTCAGTGGCGCTCCCGTGCGCGGTGACCCGCCCGTCCGTTCTTCGAAAGATGTCGGCCATGTCCGGCTCGCCCGAAATTATGATGCGGCGGCGCCCCGGGTTCACGAACCCTGGAGGATGGGAGACCTGCATGAAGGCGAACCGGCGGGAGTTTCTGGCAAGGGCGGGGGCCGGAGCGGTGGGCGCCGGGGTCGCCAGGCGATCTGCTGATGCGCGCGAGGTCGCCGGGTCCGGCGGCGCAACGGCACAGACGTTCGACGTGGTCGTCGTTGGCGCCGGCGTCTTCGGCGCGTGGACGGCCTGGCACCTGCGCCGCGCGGGCCGCAGCGTGGCCATCCTCGACGAGTACGGCCCGGGGAACAGCCGCGCGAGCTCCGGAGGAGAGACGCGGGTGATCCGGATGGGCTACGGTGCCGACGAGTGGTACACGCGCTGGTCGCGCCACTCGCTCGAGCTCTGGAAGGACCTGGCGGCGGCGGCGGGTCAGAGGCTCTTCCATCCCACGGGCGTGCTGTGGATGGCCCGCGAGCAGGATCCGCTCACGGTCGACTCGCTCGCCACGCTCGCGCGGCTGGGCGTTCGCCACGAGCGGCTCGCCCGCGCCGAGCTCGAGGCGCGGTGGCGGCAGATCGACTTCGGTCCGGTCACGTGGGGCATCTACGAACCCGACAGCGGGGCGCTGATGGCGCGGCGCGGCGTGCAGGCCTGCGTCGGGGAGGCCGCGCGCGAGGGCGTGGTGCGGATGACCGGCGCCGTTCTCCCGCCCTCCGGCAAGGGACGTCTGACCGCGATCGCGCTGCGCGACGGCACTTCCCTTTCGGCGGGTGTGTTCGTATTCGCGTGCGGCCCGTGGCTTCCCAAGGTCTTTCCGGAGCTGCTCGGCGAGCGCATCTTTCCGACGCGCCAGGAAGTCTTCTACTTCGGCGTTCCCCCGGGCGATACCCGATTCGCCCCGGGCGCGATGCCCGTCTGGGTGGACTTCGGCGAGGCGATCTACGGCCTTCCCGACATCGAGAGCCGGGGATTCAAGGTTGCTCCGGACCGGCACGGGCCGCCGTTCGATCCGGACACGGGCGAGCGGCTCGTGACCGGGCAGGGTGTGGCCGCCGCGCAGGAGTTCGTCGCGCGCCGGTTCCCGGCGTTGAGGGGCGCGCCGCTGGTCGCGAGCGAAGTCTGTCAGTACGAGAATTCCTCCAGCGGCGACTTTCTGATCGATCGCCACCCCGAGCTCGAGAACGTCTGGCTCGTGGGCGGCGGCTCGGGCCACGGCTTCAAGCACGGACCGGCCGTCGGCGAATACGTGGCCGCGCGCATCGAGGACGGCAAGCCCGTCGACGCCAAAATGTCGCTCGCGACCAAGCAGAAGTCGCAGAAGCGGACCGTGTACTAGCTCGGCGGTTTCAGCCGGTCTTCGGCCGGTTCTGGACGAACTGCCAGCCGAAGCGGCCCTTGACGCAGAGATGTCCGTTGGTCACGTCGTGGTCGAGGGGCGAGGTGACGCGGACGATCGCGTTGTCCTGCACCCGCAGCTCGAGCGTGCAGCCCACGCCGCAGTAGGGGCAGATGGTGTCGGTCACCCTCTGGCGTGACTCGTCCCACGTGCCTTCCCGGCGCATGTCGTGCTCGCTCTTGAACATGAGGGCGCCCGTGGGACAGACGCCGATGCAGTTGCCGCAGTAGACACAGGCCGACTCGGGCAGCGGCGCCGCGAGCTCGGTCGAGATCCGCGCGTCGAAGCCGCGGCCGGCCACGGCGATCGCGAAGGTGTTCTGCGCTTCCGTGCCGCAGGCCTGGACGCACTTGTAGCAGAGGATGCACTTCGCGTAGTCGCGCACGTAGAGGGCGTTGTCCACCGTGACGGGCTGCCCGACCGTCGCGGCCTGCCCGGCGCGGGCCGCATGGTGATGGCCGGGCACCGCCTGGTCGCGCTCGCCCGCCTTCGATGGAGGCGCGGGAGGGCCGAAGCGCGAGGGGTCCGCGCCATAGCGGTCCATCCACCGCCCGACGTCGGCCGAGGCGCACGAGAGGTCCGCGGAGGACCCGAGAAACTCGAGCACGAGCTTTCGGGACAGGCGCACGCGCTCGCTGTCCGTCTTCACGCTCATCTTCGCCTCGACGGGCCGCGAGCATGCGGGCACCAGGGCGCGCGAGCCCTCCACCTCGACGACGCAGACGCGGCAGACGTTGACGGGCGTGAGGTTTTCGAGAAAGCAGAGGGTGGGCGTGTCGATCTTCTCGGCGCGGCAGGCTTCGAGGATCGTCGTGCCCTCGGGAACCGTGACGGCCTTGCCGTCGATCGTGAGTGCAACGGGTCGGTCCGGCTGGATCCTGCGGCGGGCGTCGATCATGCCGGAAAGACCCCGAGCTTACGGATCGCCGACTGGATCGCGCCGGAAGCCGTCTGGCCGAGCCCGCAGATCGAGGCGTCCTTCATGGCGAGCGCGATGTCGTCGAGCAGGGCGTTCTCCGCCGCGCGGTTGCCGAGCGGTCGCCCTGCGTCCAGGCGTGCGACCAGCTCTTCCTGGCGCTCGGTGCCGACCCGACACGGAACGCACTGGCCGCAGGATTCGTCGCGAAAGAACGCCGCAATGCGCTTGACGGCGTCCGCGAGGTCGGCGCGCTCGTCGAAGACCATGACGACCCCGGACCCGAGCGAGGCGTTGATCGCGCGCGTGCCCTCGAAGGTGAGCGGCACGTCGAGCTCGCCCGGGTCCACGAAGGATCCGGCCGCGCCGCCCAGAAGGACCGCGCGCAGGGCCCGTCCGCCCGGCACGCCGCCCGCCAGGTCGATGAGTTGCCGCAGCGTCGCGCCGAAGGGAACCTCGTACACGCCGGGTCGCGCGATGTTGCCCGAGAGACAGAAGAGCTTCGGGCCCGTGGACGATCCCGTGCCGATTGCCGCGAACGCGGCGCCGCCCTCGAGAACGATCGGGAGGACGTTTACGAGCGTCTCGACGTTGTTGATGACCGTGGGCTTTCCGAAGAGGCCCGTCTCGACCGGGAAGGGCGGCTTGTTGCGCGGCTCGCCGCGAAAGCCTTCGATCGAGTTGAAGAGCGCCGTCTCCTCGCCGCAGATGTAGGCACCCGCGCCCTGGCGCAGCTCGATGTCGAAGTGCGTGCCGCCGCCGAGGATGTCGTGGCCGAGGAGCCCTGTGGCTCGCGCGGCGGCGATCGCCGCCTCCATGCGTTCGGCGGCGAGCGGATACTCGCCGCGCACGTAGACGTATCCCTTTTCGCAGCCGGTCGCAAACGCGACGATCGTCATCGCCTCCACGACCGCGAAGGGATCCTCCTCCATGAGGACGCGGTCCTTGAACGTGCCCGGCTCCGACTCGTCGGCGTTGCAGACGAGGTAGTGCGGCCGCGCGGCCTGCTTCGCGACCGCCTCCCACTTCCGGCCCGCCGGAAAGGCCGCCCCCCCGCGCCCCTGGAGCTTCGAAGCGAGCGCCTCGC
Source organism: uncultured Acidobacteriota bacterium (assembly GCA_963847075.1). Taxonomy (GTDB): domain Bacteria; phylum Acidobacteriota; class Thermoanaerobaculia; order UBA5066; family Gp7-AA6; genus DAHUXD01. The sequence goes on along the minus strand of CAWJYL010000002.1, from coordinate 1,722,786 downwards.
GAATGACGGCCTCGCCGCCGAGAGCGAAGGCCCGCGGGAGGGCCTGGTACCCGCCGTTGGCGCGGTAGTCGTCGAGACTCGTCGGATCCACGTGCCCGACGCGGCGCAGGAGCCGAAGGCCCGAGCGCCGTTCGTCCTGTGTCTGTGGAGCGGAAGGGGAGCCGATTCCTCTCCCTCTGTCCCTCTCCCGCCGGGAGGGGGAACCCTCGAGCGCTCGCTCTCCACCCGAAGCGGGGAGACGCTCGGCGTGAGGGAGGCGAAGCAAGGTCGAGGCGTCACAGGGCGCCACGACGTAGTCCCTCGCTCCCTCGCCCGAGCACTGGACGAACAGCGCCGGCGCGCGTTCGCAGAGGCCGAGGCACGGCGATGGTCGCAGCGCGTCCCCCGGGACCGTCGTTCGGAGTTCTGCCATGAGCTCTCCGGCCCCGGCGAGGCGGCATGCGAGGTCGTCGCAGAGATGGACGATCTCTTTCGGCTGCGGCGAGACCGCGAGCATCGCGTAGAAGGTCGCGACACCCCAGGCATCGGCTGGCGCCACCGAGAGCCGCTGGCTGATGTAGTTCAGCGCTCCGGCGGAAATCCAACCGACGCGCGCCTGCAGCGCCCGGAGGACGGGCAGGAGGAGATGACGCCGCTCGCGCGCCGCGTGCCCTCCCATGGCAATGTGGCCGTCGAGCTCCGGGCGGCGCGCGCCGCCTTCCCAGCCGCTCTCCGGCGCGCCCGCGACCGTATCGACCGCCGCCCGCTCCTCGGCCGTCGCCTCTGCGCCCGGGATGAGGTGCAGATCCACTCGGCTACTTTAGCCGAAGCGGGGCCCCTGCATGGAAACGCGGCTCAGGGCTTGGGCGGATCCTTCTTGACGGAATCCATGGCCTTCTTGCGTTCCTCGATCTGCTCCATGGCCATCTGGTAGGCCAGGTAGTACTTGTAGATGTTGCTGACGTACGTCACGGTCTCGCGGCCGATCTTTTCGGCGACGACGAGCTCGACGTTGTTGAACCAGACGTTCGGATCGAGGCCCCGTTCTCTGGCGAGCTTGCGCATCTGCGCGATCCGGCCGGGACCCGCGTTGTAGGCGGCGAAGGTGAACAAGCCCTTGTTGAGCCGGTCCATGGGCTCGTCCCCGTAGTATTTCGTCATCATGAACCGCACGTACTTGACGCCGGCATGGATGTTCGACTCTGTCTGGGTGATGTCGCCGACGTTCATCTCCTTGCCGGTCGCCGGCATCACCTGCATGACGCCGATGGCGCCGACCGGGCTCTTCACGTTCTGGTCGAGGCGCGACTCCTGGTATCCCTGGGCCGCCACGAGGAGATAGTCGAGGTCGTACTTGTCGCCGTACTTGCGAAAGAGCTCGAGCACCGCCGCGAGCCGGGCTGCGTCCTCTCCGGAGGTGGCGCTCCGGGCGTACTTCGTGCTCTTCAAGTACTTCTGGAGAAGCTGGTTGCGCGCGCTCGACCCGGTGGGATAACGGGCCAGAAAGCGGTCGAGCGCGGCCTTCAGCTGCGGGCTGTCCTTGCGGATCATCCAGCCGATGTCGGTGCCCGAGCGCAGGGAGACGCCCTCGTGGAGGGCGATGTTGGGAAACACCTTCTTCCAGAAGGACGCGATGTTGTCCTGGGCGATCGTCATCGGCACGAGTCCCGCGTTGACCATCTCGAGGATGTCCTCGCTCGCGAGGGTCTCCGGGGCCAGGCGCACCTTCACCGGCGCCTTCCCGGCCTTGGCCAGACGCGCGTTCAGGGCTTCGAGCCCGTCGTAGAAGCTCGAAGATCGGCGGACGTAGACCTCCTTGCCGGAGAGGTCGTCGACCGAAGCGATCGGGGCCGCGCTCGGCCCCGTGACGACGATCTCGGACACGTCTTTCGTCGTGGGGTCGGTGAAGTCGACCTTCTCGAGGCGCTCGGGCGTGATCGTGAAGTTCGACGCCGCGACGTCTCCCCGCCCGTCGAGCAGGCGCGGGATGAACTCGTCGCGGGAGACCGGAAGGAAGATGACGTGGACCTTGACCGTGCCCTTCTTGAGGGTCTTGTTGAGGTCTTCTTCGAAGAGCTTGAAGGCATCGTAGATGATGCCGCGCTGTGTGCCGCGGTCGATGAAGTAGTGCGTCTTCGAATACGAAACGAGCACGCGGATCATGCGACGGCGGATCATTCCGTCGAGGTCGCCCTTCCAGGCCTTCTCCGCGAGTTCGGGAGAAACCGCAGCCGTCGCGGGCTTGCCCGGTTTTGGCGTCGGTTTCGTCAGTGCGAGGGCGGGTGTCGAAGCGAACAGCGATGTTGCAAGAAGTGCGGCAGGCAGAATCTTGTGGAGGCGCATGCGGTGAGTCTAGCGCGTGTCGATCCCGAGGAGCCCCGCATCGACGACGGGATCGCTTGCCGCGCTCGGGAGGACAGCGCAATGCGTTCGCTCGGGATGAGAGTGCAACACGCGCTCGGGATGGCGGTGCAACGCGCTCGCGATGACGCGGCTAGGCTCCCAGCCTCTCGATCCGGATCGCCGATGCCTTGAACTCCGCCGTGCCGGACTTCGGGTCGATGGCGTCGATCGTCAGGATGTTCGTCGCGACGTCGTCCTGGAAATGGAGCGTCATGAACGCGAGGCCGGGGCGCAGCGTTGCATCGTAGCGCGCGGGCACCTCGATCGCGCCGCGCCGCGAGACGGCGCGGACGACTTCCCCGTCTCCGACGCCCAGGCGCGCCCCATCCTCGGGCGCGATGTCGAGCGACTCGCCGCGGCGCAGCGGAGACGCGTATCCGCCGGTCTGCACGCCCGTGTTGTAGGAATCGAGGCGCCGGCCCGTCGTCAGGCGAATCGGGAACTCGGCCGTGAGTGTGTCGACGGGTGGATCGTGCTCGACGGCGTGGAAGGGCGCCCGCGGGCCCTCGACCGGGTCCTGCCACAGGCGGCCGTGCAGGAACGGGCTCCCCGGGTGAGACTCGTCGGGGCAGGGCCACTGCAGACCTCCGAGCTCCTCGAGGCGCCGATAGCTCATTCCACCGTGCCACGGCGAGAGGGAGCGCATTTCGTTCCAGACCTGCTCGGCCGTCGGACGTCCCCAGTCGGCGCCGAGGCGGCGCGCGAGGTCGCAGAGAATTGCGAGATCCGTGCGCGCCTGCCCGGGCGGCTCGAGCGCCCTGCGGACGCGCTGGACGCGCCGCTCGCTCGACGTGACCGTGCCCTCGTCTTCGCACCACGAGGCGGCGGCCGGCAGCACGACGTGGGCGATCTCGGCGGTCTTCGTCAGGAAGATGTCCTGCGCCACGACGTGGTCGAGCCCCTCGAGCAGCGCGACTGCCCGCTTCTGGTCCGCTTCCGACTGGACCGGGTTCTCGCCGAGGACGTAGAGCGCGGAGAGCTTGCCGTGCTCCATGGCCTCGAACATCTGGGAGAGATGCCAGCCTTTCTTCGGTGGGATCGCCGCGCCCCAGGCGCCCTCGAATCTGGCGCGAACGGCGGCGTCCTCGAGGTCCTGTCCGCCCGGCAGCTTGTTGGGGAGCGCGCCCATGTCGCCGCCGCCCTGCACGTTGTTCTGCCCGCGCAGCGGACAGACGCCGGATCCCCAGCGGCCGACGTGACCCGTCAGCAGCGACAGGTTGATCAGCGCGAAGACGTTGTCCACGGCGTTGTGGTGTTCGGTGATGCCGAGGGTCCAGCAGAGCTGGGCCGTCTTCGCCTTCGCATACGCGTGGGCGACGTCGCGGATCGCGCCGGCGGGCACCCCCGTCTCCTTCTCGGCGTAATCGAGCGTGTACTTCTGGACGCCCCTGCGGTACTCCTCGAAGCCCGTTGTCGCCCGTTCGATGAACTCGCGGTTTTCGAGCCCCGCCCGGAGGATTTCGCGGCCCATGGCGTTGGCGAGCGCAATGTCCGAGCCCACATCGAGGCCCAGCCACGTGTCGGCCCACTGCGCGGAGACCGTGCGCCGCGGGTCCACGACGTAGAGACGCGCGCCGTTCCTCACGCCGCGCAGGACGTGGTGGAAGTAGATGGGGTGCGCCTCGCGGGCGTTGGAGCCCCACAGCAGCACGAGCTCGGTCTCCTCGGCCTCTCGGTACGAGCTCGTGCCGCCCCCGCTCCGAACACCGTCGTCAGACCGACGACGCTGGGAGCGTGTCAAGTACGGTTGCAGCTGTCGATGTTGTTCGTGCCGAGGACGGTCCGCGCAAACTTCTGGGCGAGGTAGTTCACCTCGTTCGTCGCCTTCGAGCACGAGAAGAGGCCGATCGCCTCCGCCCCGTGCTCGGTGTGAACTCTGCGGAACCCCGCCGCTGCCCGGTCGAGCGCCTCGTCCCAGGACGCCACCCGGAGCTTGCCGCCCTCGCGCACCATCGGTTGGGTCAGTCGAACGTACGGTTTCATTGCGTGCTCCTTGCCGGGACACCGGTCCCGGAGCCGCGGCCAGCGTACGCCCGCGCGAATGCGCCTGTCCAGCGCCGAGGCCATGTCGGCAGGGCGCTGCGCCCCGCCGGTGGGCAGGGCGTCAGTCGCGCTCTGATCTGGATGAATCAGCTTGGGGCCGTGCAGGTGGAGTTCAATGGGAACCGAAACGGGGGTGCTGCATGCGCCTGCAGGATTTGATGAAACGATCGGTGGAGACGATCACGGAAGGGCAGTCTGCCGACGATGCCTTCGAGCGGATGCGTCTGCGGCGGATCCGCCACCTCGTGGTCATGGACGGCAAGCGGATCTGCGGCGTCGTCTCGCAGCGGGACATCGCGAACGAGCCGGGCCGCGCCGGCCGCACGGTGCGAGACGTCATGAGCTCGCCCGCCGTGACCGCGGCGCCCGGCATGACCGTGCGGCAGGCGGCGAACCTCCTTCGGGGGCGGACGCTCGGGTGCCTGCCCGTGATCGACGGCAAGAAGCTCGTCGGCATCGTGACGATCACGGATCTGCTCGAGCTCGTCGGCCGCGGGGCGGAACGTCCCGTGCCGCGTCCCGGAAGGCGAGTTCTCGAGCGGCGGGGGACCCGCCGGTAACCCCGGACCGCGACTCGCGGGCGCGGCGCGATCAGGCGATGTGGCTCGGTCGGGCTCCCCAGGTCCCGGCCGACGACACGCGGATCGGACCCGGGCGGGAGCGCCGACGCGCCTCGAGCAGGCCCGCCGGGTGTCCGAGATCCTCCCAGGCCACGCCGCGGACGGCGAGAACGGTGAGCGCCTCCGGCTGCGCCGACAGGATGTCCTTGGAGAAGTCGGCGGCTGGAAGCTCGCCGTAGATGCGCTCGATGGCGTCTTTCTCCGAGGGCGTGCCGAGCGCTGTCCAGATCTCGAGAAAGGCGTCGACCAGGGCCGGGCGCGCGAGAGCGAACAGATAGAGCAGGGCTTCGACCTGACCGGCGACGACCGCCGTGTTCCAGAGGCTCGTTCCGGACTGCTGCAGCGCTCGCGCCAACTCCGGCCCCGGCTTTTCGACGAATCGGCGGACCTGGCGCAGGGCGCTCCAGGCTTCGAAGACCTGCTCGGACGGCTCGATCCACCCGTACTCGGTCTCGGCGCGCTTGGGCGCAACCCCGAGCAGGACGACGGCGTTCTCGTGCGCCTCGGCGATGCCGATCGCGGCCGCGGCATGCGCCATGAAGGCGGCGTCGTCCGACACCCAGTGATCCGACGGGAGTATCAGGACGGGAGTGTTGGGGGCGCGCATCGCGATGCGAAGGAGTCCGTACAGGACGGCAGTTGCGGTACCGCGATTGCCCGGCTGGATCACGAGCGAGGAGGGGGGTGCCCCGGCGACGAACTGCTCGTAGAAACGCTCGTGGTCGCGGCGGAGAACGAGCAGGACGCGCTCGGGTGGGACGAGCATGGCGGCCCGACGCTGCGTCTGCGCGAGCAGAGGCTCGCGGCCGACGAGCGCGCAGAACTGCTTGGGCCGGTCGTCGCCGGAGAGCGCGTGGGTGACGGATTGCAGGCGGATCCCGTCACCTCCGGCCAGGATGAGGATCTGCGCCGGGTCGCGGGGTTTGCGGATCGTGTCGGTCTCGCGCGAGCGTGCGGCACTCCTGGGCTGCATCGGGGTTCTCCTTTCCGGATGGGTGGTGGTGATCGATCGGGCCATCATCGAGCTCCTCTCCTGAGGAACGGCTGCGCGGGTGGCAGGATTACCGGCAGGCCCGGGGAAGGTGTAATCCCTTTGCGGTTGCGATCGTTCTCTTGAGAGGAAGGCCGATGGGGGCCGGGGAGTCGGGGACCCGGGTCAGCCGACGAGTGGAAGGGTGGATGCGCCGCCGCGAAACGCTCCTACTCACGGGGGAGGAGGTGGGCGATCCGGGATCACTCGACGATGGGGAGTTCGAGCGCGCTCGGGTGTCCCGAGTCCTGGAGCAACGTGACGTGCGCCGTGTGCGCGTCTTTCCCGGTTTCGGCGGCCACGACGCCGCCGCCGTTGTAGTTCTTCTCTGAGGAAATCGAGTTGATGCAGTGCACGAGCAGGCGCAGGCGGCTGCCCCGGGAAACCCGCCGGGAGAAGAAGAGGAAGTTGTCGAAAGTGTACTTCTCGGCCTTCCCCGCGGGCACGGGCTTCTCGATGCGCAGAGATTCGCGGTAGCGAGCGCGCATCGTCGCTCCGGTCAGGTACACGGACCCGCCGTCCGGAAGGACTTCGTAGAGGGCCGCCTCCAGATCCGTGTCCGGAACGTCCATCGCGAGCCAGAGCGTCAGCTTCGGGAAGCCGCTGACTTCGGTCGCCTCGGCGAAGGGCTCCGTGTGGTAGATCGCGCCGTTGCCGAAGAGATCCATGGCGGGCCGCTGCGAGGTGAGGGGGGCCGGGTCGTCGTCCGGCTCGGCCGCCCCGGGCCGAATGTCGAGCGGGTCGTAGGTCCACTTGACCGACAGCGCCGGGCTGCCGGCCTTCTCGGCCAGCCGGCCGGAATGAAATACGTCTGCGGTCGCGTCGCTCGAGCCGAGATAGAAAGTGCGCTTCGCGTTTGCGATCGCCTCGAGTGTGTCCGCGTATTTCCATTCGTCCGCGGCAATGACGTAGTAGGCCACGCGGGCCTTGAGAAAGGCCGGCTTCTCGCCGCCCTTCATCGTCCAGTCGTACCACTGCCGGTGAAGATCGTTCAGGTCGAGGATGCTCTTCGGGCCGAACTTCAGGCCGCCGACCTCCGCCTTGGGCGTGCGCGTGCCGGCGTGATCCCAGGGCCCGACGATGAGGTAGTGATTCTTCTTCGATTCCGGCGTGCCGTACTGCATGTGCCGCTTGTAGTAGGTGAACGCCCCCGGCTGGTCCCCGTCGTAGTCGCCGGTGATGGTGAGGATGGGGACCGCGAACTGTCTGTACTGTTCCGGCGAGGGCGCCATCGCGTCGTAGTACGCGTCGGCCGTCGGGTGCTGGATCCACTTCTGGAAGACCGCGGACGAGTTGCCGACGATCCGGTCGTAGTCCCGGAAGGCGGCGTGCGTGTCGTAGTACTCGCGGGCCTTCGCCCCCCAGAAACCGGAAGCCCCGAAGAGATTCCCGTTTCCGGTGACCCCGCTCGTGAACGAGAGCCACTGCATGTCGTAGGGCGTGAAGATGTTGAACTGGAAGGGAAAGTCGACGCCGGGATGCGCGGCCGCCGCGGGCACGATCGTCGAGAGGTGCGGCGGCAGCTCTTTCAGAGTCGCCCACTGGTCGAAGCCCGCATAGGATCCGCCCCACATCGCGACCTTGCCGCTGCACCACGGCTGCTTCGCGAACCATTCGACGATGTCGTGGCCGTCGTGCGTGTCGTTGGCGAATGGCTCGAATACCCCGCCGGAGTTTCCGCGCCCGCGCACGTCCACCATCGCAAAGACGTATCCGTGCCCGGCGAAGTAGAGGGCGCGCTCGAGGTAGCTGTCCCCGATGTAGGGGGTGAGCGTGAAAACGGCGGGCACCGGATCCTTCTGGCCGTGCGGGAGGTAGATCGTGGCGTTCAGTGCGACCCCGTCGCGCATCGGGATCTTCACTCCCCACTGCATGTCCACGTTCGATCCGGGAGGGGGAGGCTCTTGCGCCGCGCCGACCGTCGCGGAAAATGCCAGGAGCGACACCGCCGCGCCAAGGACGAGTCCTCTCCCTGTTCTGGCTCCCATCGGATGTCCTCCTGTCTCGCGGTCTCGAGGGCGAGTGACGCGAATCCTACCCTCGTTCGCGGACCGCGCCGGACGCCACCTTCTCAGTAGCGGCCGCCGACGGGCGCCGGCAGCGTGTCGAGCTCGGCCAGCTCCGCATCCGTCAGCGCGATTCCCGCGGCGGCGACGTTGTCCTCGAGGTGCCGCAGGCGCTGCGTCCCCGGAATGGCGAGGACATGTTCGCCGCGGGCGAAGACCCAGGCGAGCGCTATCTGTGCCGCCGTGACGCCGCGGCGCGCGGCGACGGCGCGGACCCTTTCGACGAGACCCAGGTTCTGCGCGATGGCCTCCGCGCGAAATCGCGGCAGCGTCGAGCGGAAGTCTTCCGGCCCGAACCGGCTCCCGGCCGAGATCGAGCCGGTCAGGAAGCCCCGGCCGAGCGGCGAGAAGGCGACGAACGAGGCGCCGTGGGCGGCGCACCAGGGCACGACGTCGGCCAGATAGTCCCGCGTCCAGAGCGAAAGCTCCGACTGGACCGCCGTCACCGGATGGACTCTGGCGATTCGATCGAGATCCGCGACCAACGGCTCGGATATTCCGAGCCAGCGGACCTTTCCGGCCGCGACGAGCCCCGCCATCGCCCCCCACGTCTCCTCCACGGCGACCTTCGGGTCGATCCGGTGCAGGTAGTAGAGATCGATGACGTCGATGCCGAGCCGCTCGAGCGATCCGTCGCAGGACGCGCGCACGTGCTCCGGGCGCCCGTTGCGGCCGTAGCGGTAGGTCGCAACGTCCTCGACGATGAGGCCCACCTTCGTGGCGACGACCAGGGCGTCGCGCCGGCCGGCGATGGCGCGGCCGACGAGCGACTCGTTCACGAACGGCCCGTACGCGTCGGAGGTGTCGAAATGATCGACGCCGAGGTCGATGGCCCGGCGCACGAGGTCGATCGACTCCGCCTCGCTCACGGAGGCGTCGTGGTAACCCCAGCTGAGCTCCATGCAGCCGAGCCCGGCGGGGCAGACCGCGCGGGCCGTCGAGCCGAGCCGCCGCCTTTGCATGGGGGAACGATACGTCAACGTGACAGCGGCCCGGGAGACCGCCGAGTCATTCGCGCGCAGAAAGGGATCCCTCTCGGGCCGTGGGGACTATGATGCCCCTCTCATGGCCCAGAACCGCGTCGCGCTCGTGACCGGAGGCACTCGCGGCATCGGCGAGGCGATCGCGAGGCGGCTGAACGCGGACGGCTTCGCCGTCTTCATCTCGGGAAGAACGGAGGAATCCCTGCGTTCCGCCCTGGCGCGGTTTGAGGCCGAAAAGCTCCCGATCCGCGGCTTCGCCGCCGATGCGCGCAGCGAGGAGGATCAGAAGCGGCTCGTCAACGGGGTCGCCCGGGAGGCCGGCCGGCTCGACGTCCTCGTCAACAACGCCGGCGTCGGGCATTTCGACTCCGTCGAGACGCTCGCGCCCGAAAGGTTCCGCGAGGTCCTGGAAACCAACCTCTTCGGCGTCTACTACGCCGTGCACCATGCGGCACCCCTCATGAAGCGCGGCGGCGGGGGCTTCATCGTGAACATCGGCTCGCTCGCCGGAGTCAACGCGTTCGCCGGCGGCGCGGCCTACAACGCCTCGAAATTCGGTCTGCTCGGCTTTTCGGAAGCGGCGATGCTCGACCTGCGTCACGACGGCGTCCGGATGGCGACCGTCCTGCCCGGCTCCGTCGCGACCGAGTTCGGTCACTCGCACGGAAACCGCGATCAATCGTGGATGCTTCGGGCCGAGGACGTGGCGGAGGCCGTCGCGGACCTGGTTCGCTATCCCGATCGCGCGATCGCCTCGCGCATCGACCTGCGCCCGTCGCGCCCGCCCAGGAAGTCGTAGGGGGGCCCGGACCGCGTCACTCCCCTCCGGCCGCGCGCTCCTCCTTCTTCTTCTCGTACCACTGCCTGGCGAAGAGGGGGCGGACCGCGGTCTTCTTCGGCGTGATGTCGACGCCGAGGATCAGGATGCCCTTCTCGACCAGGAACGCCCCGTTGCTCGCGGCGCCAACGTGGGCGAAGTCACCCTGGATGCGGAACCCGCCGCCGTTGGCCTCGAAATCCTTCACGCGCAGCATGGCGGGGCCGGCGGCAACGGCCGCCGTGGCCGAGAAGTCGTCGAGCTTGACGAGCCCGTTGGTCCAGCCCGGGAGGTCCACTCCGATCAGGGCGAGCAGGGGCCGGGCGTCCCGGCACTGGATGGCCGCCTTCGCGTAGGCGGTCGCGCCGATCCGACCCGACGGGATCTGGACGCGGCCCCACCATCCCCGCGCCTCGTCGGCGCCCGAGGAGTGGACGTCGGTGAGCGCGATGCTCGCCCCGGAGACGTCGCAGCCCGTCTTCAGGATGTCCCAGCGCCGGATCGGCACTGCGAGGCTCGCCTGGCCGCTTAGGTGGTACCGCGGCAAGCGCGCGAGGCCGTTGCGGACGGTGACCTCGAGCTTTCCGTTCACGATGCCCTCGCGCAGCGTCGCGTCGATCGTCGACGTGGCGGTGCCGGCCTCGAGGCGCAGTCCATCCGGCAGGGCGACGACGCCCTGAAGGGTCTCCAGACGCGTTGCGCGCAGATCGAGCTTCGCTGTCGCCGAGAATTCGCGAAGGGCTCCGGGCATCGGGGATCGCAGGGGCGCAAAAGGCTTCGAAAGCGCGGTGACGCTCCCGGAAAGCGAGAACCCTCTCGCTTTGGCGATCTGCAGCTCGCCCTGGCCGAGACGGAGTGCGGCTGCGTCGATGCGCGCGAGGTAGAGGGGTTGCAGGAAGAATCCTCCCTCGACGCGCGCCTTCCCCCTGTAACGAATCCCGTTGACCCACAGATCCTCGAACCGGCTGATCGCGACATGCCGGATGTCGACCGACCACGCCTTGGGATCCACGAAGAAGACATCCTCGGGCGACTTGAGCGGAGGGTCGGCGAATCCCGGTATCGGCGGCAGCAGCGACGCGCCGGCGGAGGCGGCGTCGGCCGGTGCGAGCTTGCCGCGCAGAGAGAACGCCAGGCCCGTGCCGCGCACGTCGGTGCATCGGATCGTCCGCTTCAGCAGCGCGAGAATCGAAAACTCGACCTCGACGTCGGAGATTGTCGCAAACCACTGGACGTTTGGGTCGCTGCCCCGCAGCCGCAGGTTGCGAAACGTGGCGCTTCCCGGCCAGATCGAAGCCGCCGCGTCGTAGTCGAGCTGGAAATCCTTGGGCCGGACGTTGATGAGCTCGCGCAGCTTCGGGCCCGACAGCAGCCACCGTGCCGTCGCGGCGTACGCCCAGAGAAACGCCAAGGGCGACAGGAGCAGGAGTACGGCGCCGAAGGCGAGAACGCGGCGGCGATTCACGCCGTCTCGAGGCGGGCGGCGAGCGTGATCTTCGCATTGAGCAGCTTCGAGAGCGGACAGTTGGCCTTGGCCGCGTCGGCCGCCGCGCGGAACGCCTCCGGGGACGCGCCGGGGATCTTCGCGACGACGTCGAGCGCCGACTCCGTGATGGACCAGCCGCCCTCGCCCTTTTCCAGCGAGACGATCGCCGTCGCGCGCAGCGTTTCGGCCGTCAGCCCCGCTTTTCCGAGCTCCGCCGAAAGCGCCATCGCGAAGCAGCCGGCGTGGGCCGCGGCGACGAGTTCCTCCGGATTCGTTCCCTTCTCGCCCTCGAAGCGGGTCGTGAAGGAGTATCTGGCGTTCGCAAGGACGCCGCTTTCCGTCGTGAGCGAGCCCTTCCCTGACTTCAGATCTCCCCGCCACTCGGCCGTTGCGTGTCGCTTCATCGCTGCCTCCTTTAGTTCCAATGCTTGAGGTCGTCCCACTGCTGCCGCAGGGGCTTCTTCAGCCCCCGGCAGAGATAGATTGCCCGATTCTCCTCCGCCATGCCCCACGGATGCGAGTGCCGGCCGACCTCTTCGACGGAGTTGCAATGCTCCGCGATCTCGTCCCGGTCCCACTGGAGCCAGATGAGGTTCTCGGGCTCGTGCGCCGGGGGATCCCAGTAGTAGTGATTCTGGTGCGCGCAGATCGCCCGGGGCAGGCCGAGCGCGGGGCCGAAGAGATGGAGCGCCCCGGCCTCGCCATAGTTGCTGGCGAAGATGCCGGTCTTCGCCCGTTCCGCGGGGGGCAAGGCATGGTAGATGCGGGCAATCTCCGCGACGAGCTCCTCCCAGCCGAACTGGTCGCCGAGGCGCTGCTCGAGCGGCCCCTCGTGCCGCACCTCGGTCTTGTCGGGCGCAAGGTGCAGGCTCCTCTGGTAGGCGACGAGATTGTCCGGCGGCAGGATGGGAAGAATCGCGGGCACGAGAAACGCGCCGGCGGCAACGACGTAGGCGGCGAGCGCGGCCTTCGGCCACAGTCGGGCGCGGGCCCATGACCGGCGCTCGAGCCAGACCTCCACGGCCACGGCGCCGGAGGCGAAAAGCGCGGGATAAATCGGGGCCAGGTAGTAGTTTTTCGCCTTGAGGGCGATCATCGTCCCCAGAAGCACCAGGTAGGTCCATCCGAGCACGCGGACGCGGGATTGCCGGCCGAAGAGAAAGGATCCGAGCCCCCAGAGCCAGATCGGGAACAGGAGAGGGTGCAAGAGGAGGATCTGCTCCCTCACGAATTCACCCGGCGACAGGACGACGTTCTTTCCCGAGCGCGCGACGTTGCGAAGGTCCTCGAGAGTCGGAAAGCCGTGCGCTATCTGCCAGAGGACGTTCGGAAGGAAGAGCAGGAACGCGATCCCCGCGCCGATCCAGATCCAGGGCTTGACGAGCTCTCGCCGCATCGGAGACAGAAGCAGAGCGGCTGCAAAGGCTCCGCCGAAGAGGAGCGTCGAGTGCTTGTTCTCGAGCCCGAGCCCGGCGAACACGCCGAACCAAATCCAGAGTCGCGAGTTTGCGGTGCGCGCGATGCGGATGACGACGAACGCGCAGCCCATCCAGAAGAGCGATTCGAAGCCGTTCATCGTCAGGATGCTGTCGGCGCCGAGGTACTCGGGCGCCGCGAGGGCGCAGAGTCCCGCCAGCGCCTGACCGAACCGCCTCCCGCCGAGCTCGCGCGCGAGAAGCATCGTCAGCGCCACTCGCGCCGCCCCGGCGAGCGCCGCGATCGACCGCAGCACCGGAAGGGAGCCGCCGAGCAGCAGTGCGATCTTCGAATACACGGCGATCAGCGGCGCGCAGTCCACGAAACCCCAGTCGAGGTGGCGCCCGAGATCGAGAAAATAGAGCTCGTCCCGGAAGTAGCCATACCGATTGGCCGATACGAGGTGGACGGCGAGTTTCGCCACGACGAGCAACGCGACCACCCGCCGGTCGAGCGGGGCAATGGGCCAGGCGGCGCGCTTGCTTTCGAAGGGCGCCGGCGCGGAATGGCTCGGGTTCGTCATTGCGATTCGGGGACGAAGATACTCTCCGTCATGACGCGGCGCGCATAGAATCCGACCATGATTTCACGCGACCGATCGGCTCTCGTGATGGCCGTCAGTCTGCTCGCCGCGGCCGGGGGCGGAGGCGGCATCGGTCGGCCATTGCCGGCGATTTCCGGAAGCCGGTACGAGGACCTCGTCTCTCTTTTTCGAGAATGGCGAACTTTCCAGAAACCGAAGCTCGTCGATGGTGTCCCGGACTACGGCGCCGCGGCGATGGGGGTGCAGCAGCGGGAGCTCGAGGCATTTCGCACGCGCCTCTCCGCGTTCGACCCGAGCGGCTGGCCGATCCCGCAGCAGGTCGACTACTTCATCGTCCGCGCCGAGCTCGCCGGCCTCGACTTCGATCACCGCGTGCTCCGGCCCTGGGCCACCAACCCGGCCTTCTACGTCACGGTTTTCGGGGAGGAGAGCGATCAGCCCAAACGCGAGGGGCCCTCTGCCGAAGGCGCGGTCGAGCTCTGGAGCTACGCGTTTCCGCTGTCCGCAGAGAGCGCCGCGCGGATGGACGCCGGCATCGGCGCGATCCCGGGACTCCTGAAGCAGGCGAGAACGAACCTGACGGGCAACGCTCGGGACCTCTGGATCCATGGCGCGAAGAGCGTCAATCAGCAGAGCGCCGAGCTGAAGCAGTTGACGACGAAGCTCGGCGGCGCCCCCGAGGGTCTCAGGGCGAAGGTCGAGCGGGCCAGAAAGGCGACCGACGACTTCGCGGCGTGGCTCGACGCGCAAACGGCGTCGAAGTCGGGCCCTTCGGGCGTCGGCATCGAGAACTACGACTGGTACCTGAAACACGTCCAGCTCGTGCCCTACACCTGGCAGCAGGAAGTCGCGCTCATGGAGCGCGAGCTCGCGCGCTCGAAGGCGCTGCTTGCCATGGAGGAGTTGAAGAACGCGGCCCTGCCGCCGCTTGTCCCGGTCGTGAGCGCCGCCGAGTACGACCGACAGGTTCAGGCTGCGGTCGCGGAGTACATGGCGTTTCTCCGCGATCGCGGGATCCTCACGATCAAGGACTACATGGAGCCCGCTCTGCGCGCGCGAATTGGCGCCTACAGCCCCGGTCCCAGGGAGTTCTTTGCCGAGGTGGATTACCGCGAGCCCAGGTTCATGCGCGCCCACGGTTATCACTGGTTCGACAAGGCGTGGATGGTCCACGAGCCTCCCGCGAGCCCCATTCGGCGGGAGGTGCGCCTCTACAACCAGGACAACACGCGCACCGAGGGCCACGCGACGGGCTGGGAAGAGTGGATGATGCAGGCCGGAATGGTCGACGCGCGGCCGCGGGCCCGCGAGCTCGCGTACATCCTCGTCGCCCAGCGCGCGGCTCGCGCCCTCGGCGAGCTCTTCATGCAGGCGAACCAGATGACCCTCGAGCAGGCGGCGGCCTTCGCCTGTGCGAATACGCCGCGAGGCTGGCTGCGCATGGACGGAAGCCTCGTCCGCTCCGAGCAGCACCTGTATCTCCAGCAACCCGGTTACGGTACGAGCTATCTGATCGGCAAGATCGAGATCGAGACGCTCCTCGCCGAGCGCAAGCAGCAGCTCGGCGACGCCTTCCGGATGAAGACGTTCATGGACGAGTACACCGCCGCCGGACTGATCCCCGCCTCCCTGATCCGCTGGGAGCTGACGGGCCGAAAGGCGGACGAGATCCTGCGGATGCTGGACTAGCAGGGTGCTGAAAAATGGATGCGGGTGTCGTGTCCGGCACTTTGCATCCGGCGCCCGATCCAGCCTGCAGCAGCTCTCACAGGTTCGCACTCCAAGCGGGCGCCGGCAAAGTGCCGGACACCCTTCGGGTTACGGCGGCGTCGGGCCATCTGCGTCGTCATCGCTCCTCGACGATGCTCTCGCATCGCCGTCGTCGCGCTTCCTTGCATCTGACCCAACGGCGCTCGTAACGCCATCCCACACCCTTTTTCAGCAACCTGCTAGGCGGGGTATTTCACCGGCTCCTTTCCCCCGGACATCATCTGTCCGTGGACCGGGTGCACGCTATGCATCATGACGGGACGGGTTCTTTCGCCGCGGACCTGGTGCCGGCAGCCCTGGTGCCGCGAGGACTCCGACGCCGAGCACTTTGCCGGCGATGGGTGTAGCTGCGACGGGCACGGCCGGCCGGCGGGGGAACCCGCCCCGCTCCTCCTCAAGGCCGGGGCCGCCCGGCTCGCGGCGTTCGCGTGCCGGGTATGTGGAGAAAACGCCCGCCGCATGATCGAGCAGCCCGCGATGTTCTTCCGCTGCGAGGCGTGTGCGGCCGCGAATCGGTGGCTCAAGCTGTCATCCTGAACGCGGCGAAGGATCCCGGACTCGACACGCTGCGGTGGCAATCGAGCGCGGGGTCCTTCGTCGCTGCGCTGCTCAGGATGACAGGCGGGACAGCGCGGCTTGGCTCGACACGCTGCGGTGGCAATCGAGCGCGGGGTCGGCCGCCCTAAGGTCGCGGTGCCGGTGTCGGTGTCGGCCTCGGAGCCTGTGGTTTCAGGAACTGCTGCAGCAGGTCGGCCGGGCTCGACGTCTTCCCCTCGCCGCCCTCGAGCACGTCGCCGAGCACCTTGCCTGCCGTGCCGCCAATCTTCTGCTGCGCCTCTCGCGCGAGCGCGCGGCGTCCGAGATCGACGACGATGCTCTCGTCGATCGCAACCTTCGGCGCGGAGATCGGGCCCGACGCGCGGAACGGCAGCGTCAGGCGGCCTTCGGAGTCCGCCACGTACCTTCCGGCGTTGCCGAGGCTCTTGACGATCGCCGGGCCGAGGACGACGTGCCCCTGATAGGCGAGAGTCTTGTCGAGGCCGAGAGACCCATCCGCCGTAACGGAGAGGTCGCGCCCGGAGAGAGTCAGATCGGGTGTCGCAAGGCGGCCGTCGGCCAGCCGCAGGGAAGTCTCGAGCCTGGAGAACTTCGTCGACTCGAGGCTCGGCGGCACCTGGAAACCGGCGACTCTTCCGACCGCCGAGAGCGAGCGTGCCACTTCGGGCATGAGTTGAACGGTCCGCAGGTCCGCGTCGGCGACCTCGAGATGGCCCTCGCCGCGACCGGTGCGGGTGATCGCGTCCCACGAGAGGCCTCGGCTCGAGAGCGAGAACTTGCCGTTCAGGGCGCCGGAGAAGACGTTGCGCGCGGTCGTCGCGGACTCCACGAGGGGCTGCGCCTGGACTGCGCGAACGTCGAGGGCCACGTGCGACTCCGATCCCGCATGTGCGAAGTCGGACTCCACGCGGGCGGCCAGCGTGCCGCCGTAGACGGCTGCGGAGGGAGCGAGGGTCAGCGCTCCCTTGTCCCAGGTCCAGTCGGCGACGAGGTTCTCGAAGGGCACGTCTTTCAATTTCCCGGAAGGCATGGTGATCTTCCCGGCGAACGCAGCCCTGCCGCTCGAGCCGAGCGTGGCCCGGGCCGAGGGCGCCGCGAGCATCGGCTGGCCGTCCATGCTGACGGCGAACTGCGTGGCGTCGAGCGACGCCCGCGTGTCGAGCTGCGACGAGGGCCCCTGGATCCGGGCCTCGAGACGAACCCGTCCCCCGAGCTTCACGCCGGCCGGCAGGGTTCCCGCCAGGCCGGGTAGCCCCGCGACGCTGTCAATCGCGACGTCGCCGGGAGTTTCGAGGCGCAGGTCGACGCGCGACTGGCCGTGCAGGTCGTCCACGTGGCCCTCGAGCGAGAGAGGCAGCTTTGCGACGTCCAGAAGCGACCTTCCGATCACCAGCGTACCCTTCGGCCAGTCCAGGGTGAGGGCGAGCGTGCCGTTGGACGCCGGCATCGCGGACGACGTGGCGGCCGGCGCGAGAGAGAAGTTTCCCGCCAGGCTGATCGCGCCGAGCAGGACGCCTTCGGCCGTGCCCTTGATCGAGAGCGTCCCCGGGTCGCTCGCCTGGAATGCGCCGACGTAGGGAGCGAGGCGCTTGAGCGTCAGGTTTCGGGCGTCGTATCCCGCACGAAGGGGTGTGGCGCCTACCGGCCCTCCGGCAGGCGGAGGGCCGAACGAGCCCTGCAGCGTGAGGTTCTTCCCCGCGTCCGCAAGGAACCGGGCCGCGAGATCGAACCGTGCCGGGGACGTCGGCCCGATGTCGGTGATGCGCCCGGTCAGGTCGTCGAGCGAAAGTATGACCGTCTGGCCCGGCGCGGTCTTGCGATCGACGAAAAGTGCGCGGCCGCGGGCGATCTCGATGCGCGAGACGAGCAGGGCGGCGGCGGCCGTGGTCGCCGTGGCGGGAGCGCTGTCGCGCTTTCCGGCCGACAGGAAGTCGTCGATGTTCCACTTGTCGGCGGGACTGCGTTCGATTGCGACGGTCGCGCCCTCGAGGACGATCTTCGTCACGACCACGCGCCGCGACAGCAGCGGCCAGAAGGCGACCTTGATCGAGACGCGGTCGGCCGACACGAGCGCCGCGCTTTCCCACCCTGGCTTGTTCCGGACCACGACCTTCTCGACGCCGGCGCCGAGGCCCGAGAGGATCTGGAGCCGCATCGCGCCGATCTCGACCTTTCGGTGCACGGCCCCCTCGGCGCCGGCGATGATGCGCGTCCGCATCGCGTCGAGCGAGACCAGGTAGGGGAGCGCGAGAATCGCCAGAATCAGGATGCCCACGAGGACTGCAGCGAGAATGGAAAGACGGCGCACGAGCGGTGTCATTCTCCTGACGCTACAACACTCGGGAGCCTCGGGCGAACCTTTCAGCGGCTCGCCGCGGTCCGGGCGAGCTCTCGCTCGAGGAAGCGGCGCTCGGCATCGTTGGTGACGAGAGCGAGAGCGCGGCGGTAGGCGTCCACAGCCTCGCTCCCGCGGTTTAACCGGGCGAGCAGCCGTCCGCGGGCGGCCGGGAGCAGGTGATAGCTCGCGAGCTCGCCCCGGCGCTCGAGCTCGTCGAGGAGCCGCAGTCCCTGTTCGGGGCCCTGCGCCTCGGCAACCGCGGCCGCGCGGTTCAATTCGACGACGGGCGACGGGTTTCGGGAGAGCAGCTCGCCGTAGAGCCCCACGATCTGCGTCCAGTCGGTGTCCTGCGGCCGCGCCGCCTCGGCGTGGACGGCGGCGATCGCAGCCTGCAGGGCGTACGTGCTTCCCTGCCTGAGGGCGGACTCGGTCAGGGCGATGCCTTCGCGGATCTCGTCCTGGTCCCAGAGGCTGCGGTCCTGATCCTCGAGTCGCACGAGCTCGCCCTCGGGCGAGACGCGGGCATCGCGCCGCGAGTCGTGCAGGAGCATCAACGCGAGCAGACCCCGGGCCTCGGCGCTCCCGGCCATGAGCTGGACGAGAAGCCGCGCGAGCCGGATCGCCTCGGCGCAGAGCTCGCGCCGCAGGAGCTCGGCGCCCGACGTCGAGACATACCCCTCGTTGAAGATCAGGTAAAGCGTGGCGAGAACCGCATCGAGCCGCTCGGGCAGCATCTCGTCGGGCGGAACGCGATAAGGGATGCGGGCCTGCCGGATCTTCTGCTTGGCGCGGACGAGCCGCTGGGCCATCGTCGCAACGGGAACGAGGAAGGCGCGCGCGATCTCCTCCGTGCTCAGGCCGCCGAGCGTGCGCAGCGTCAGGGCGATCTGGGCTTCGACGGAAAGGGCTGGATGGCAGCAGGTGAAGATCAGGCGCAGCCGATCGTCGGCGGCCCGGCTGTCCACCGGATCCGCGAAGTCCGGAGGCGCGTCTTCGGCCAGGGCGGCCCACCGCGCGAGCTCCTCCCGTTTCTCGCGGAACCGCGCGTCGCGCCGAAGCCGGTCGATCGCCTTGTGACGCGCCGTCGAGACGAGCCAGGCGCGCGGGTTCTCCGGCACGCCGCCTCCCGGCCACTGCTCGAGCCCGGCGGCGAAGGCGTCGTGCATGACCTCCTCGGCGAGGTCGAAATCGCCGACGAGGCGGATCAGCGTCGCCAGGATGCGACCCGATTCCGCGCGATACAGGTGCTCGATGGACATGGCGTCGGGTACCGCTGTCCTCCGATCCTACCCGCCCATCTCCATGATCGGGCGGACCTCGATGGAACCCATTCGCGCCGATGGGATTCGCGCGGCGATCGCCGTGGCCTCGTCGAGGTTCGCGGCCCGGACGATGTAATAGCCGCCGAGCTGCTCGCGCGTTTCCGCGAAGGGGCCGTCGGTCGAGACGGTCTTGCCGCCCCGGACCCGGACCGTCGTCGCGGTCGTCGTCGGCTGGAGCGGGTCGCCCGCCACGTAGTGACCGCTCTTCTTGATCCCCTCGGTAAAGGCCCCGTACTCGCGGAACATCTCGCCGCGGTCCTTCTCGGAGAGCGCAGCCCAATCGACATCCCGGTCGTAGATCAGAAGCATGTATCGCATGATTGAAGACCTCCTTTTCATGATCTAGTCGAACGGCCGCACCCGAAATCGACACCGTCTCGAGGGGGTCGCCCGGATTTATTCCTCGATCCAGCCCCGTGTCCGCTCGACGGCCCGCGTCCAGCTGCGGTAGGCCGACTCCCGCCGGTCCTCGCTCCACTTCGGCTCGAACGTCCGATCGGCCTTCCAGAGTTGCCGCAGCTGCCCAACCGACTCGAAGGCGCCCACGGCGAGCCCGGCCGCGTACGCCGCGCCCAGTGCGGTCGTCTCGCTGACGACCGGGCGAACCACGGGAATCCCGAGCGTGTCGGCCTGCAGTTGCATCAGAAAGTCGTTGCAGCTCGCGCCTCCGTCCACCTTCAGGACCGAGATGGGCTTGCCGCTGTCGGCCGCCATCGCGTCGGCGACCTCGCGGCTCTGGAAGCAGATCGCCTCGAGTGTCGCGCGCACCAGGTGCGCGCGGTTCGCGAAACGCGTCAGCCCCACGATCGCTCCGCGCGCCCGCATGTCCCAGTGAGGCGCGAAGAGGCCGGAGAAGGCCGGCACGAAGTAGATGCCTCCCGTGTCGGGGACGCTCGCCGCGATCGCCTCGGTGTCGGCGGCAGTGCCAATGATGCCGAGGTTGTCCCGGAGCCACTGGACGGCCGCTCCCGACACAGCGACGGAGCCCTCGAGCGCGTAGGCCCGCTCACCGGCGGGCGCGCAGGCGGCAGTCGAGAGCAGGCCCGAGGAGCTCGCCACGGGGTCGCCACCGACGTGCTCCAGCAGGAAGGACCCGGTCCCATACGTGTTCTTTGCCTCGCCCGCGGCGAAGCAGCCTTGTCCCGCGAGCGCCGCCTGCTGGTCGCCGAGGTCGCCGCACACCGGGATCCGCGCCCCGAACGGTCCGTCGGCGAGCGTGTGACCGTAGGGCTCGGCGGCGATCGAGGGCCGTATCGCCGGCATCGTGCCCCACGGCGCGCCGAAGCGCTCGAAGAGTACCGGGTCCCACTCGAGGCCGGCGAGGCTGCACAGGAGCGTGCGCGACGCGTTGGTCGGATCGGTCACGTGGGCGCCGCCACGCGGTCCGCCAGTCAGGTTCCAGATGACCCACGTGTCGATCGTGCCGAGCAGCAGGTGTCCGTAAGCCGCGAGCTCCCGAACTTCGGGGACGTTCTCGAAAAGCCACTGGATCTTGGTCGCGGAAAAGTAAGTCGAGATCGGGAGGCCCGTCCGGGCGCGGACATCCGCTTCCCATCCGCGCTCGATGGCCGCGCGGCACGCCGCCGCCGTTCGCGTGTCCTGCCAGACGATGGCGTTCGAGGCGGGCCGGCCATCCCGCCGATCCCAGGCCACGACTGTCTCGCGCTGGTTCGTTATTCCCGCAGCGACCACGCGCCCCGGCGCCGCGGCTCGCAGGGCCTCGAAGATGACCTCGTCCACGCGCTCCCGGATCTCGAGCGGGTCGTGCTCAACCCATCCGGGCCGCGGGAAGATCTGCTCGTGCTCGCGGTATGCCGCGGCGGCCGGATTCCCCCCGAGATCGAAGAGGATGCAGCGGGTGCCCGTGGTCCCCTGGTCGATGGCCGCCACGTACTCTGGCATCGCGAGAGTTCATCCTATCCGCGCGGCCTGTCCCGCCGAATCCGCCCGTCTTGCCTGCCTTGCCTGTCATCATCAAAATGGGATCCCTCGCTGCGCTCGGGACCCGAAACCACGACCTCGGGGATCCTCGATGGAATGGTCATCGCCCACGTTCTCGGTCGGGGCGCCCCCGGGCTCGCCGGGATCGGGCCGCGACTTCCGCTTCTGCCCGAAGAAGACATCGTCTTTTTCGGATACGACGAAGAATCCGGTTTCATCGATCCCCCCGAGCGCGAGGCTCTCCAGGCCTCGAGCACGTCGAAATACCCTCTGGCTCGCACCCGTTCGAATGCGGCCGCGGCCGCGGCCGACGACGATCCGGACGGCTCTCAGGCCGCCTGGCTCGTCCAGGTCGAGGCATTCGCCACGCGAAAAGAGTGAGGGGATCCCGTACTCGACGCGCGCCCTGGGCAGCCGAGTACGGGATTCCTCATCGCCGCGCAGCGCCGGGAAGCCCGTCATCCCGAGCGCAGCGATGCGAGGGAGTCCTCTCTACTTGCTCGCCGCGGCGACGAGGTCGGAGGCAGTCACCGGCCCGATCGTCATGGTGTCGGTATGCCAGGCGATCATCGTGCGGAACTCGAGGCTCGCGGCGAATCCAGTCTTGCGGCCGTGCTTTCTGGACACCTCGTCTACCTTGGCCTGCTGGGCAGGAGTCAGGTCCGGAACGATCTGCATGTAGTCCCAGCTGTCCCCGTCCGTGTGCGCATAGATCTGCGCGGCGGGAACCCCCGCTTCCTTGTCGATCGCGTCGTTTTCGGCCATCCACTTCAGGAATTCGAGTTGCTTGCCCGGAACGCAACGGTAGAGGGCGACTCTCGCGGTCGGCGGCTTCATCTCTTTGCCCATCTGGGCGCTGGCGGCGGGGGTGCCGAGGAAGGCGAAAACCAGGAGCATAAGGGGAATCAGGCGGAAGACACGTCTCATGAGAACCTCCTTGGTGCACGGCACCTGCGTCGCCGCAATGGAATGTCACCGGCGAATGCGCCCTCCGAGGAGATGGCACTCACTCCACGCTGTGGCGAAGAGAACTTGAAGGCACTATATCCCGACTGCCCGCGAGATGAGAGGCTCCGATTTGGGGGCTCCGGCTCGTACCGTGTGGGGGGATGGGGACGCCAACGGGCGCCGCCTCCGGTTCCGTAACCTCCTGTCAGGCGGGGCGTATCCATCGAGGCTGGAGGTTCACGATGCGGCCAGTGCAATTGCGGGGTTCTCGCTCGGGCATCCGATTCTGGAGTGCGCTGCCGGCAGCCCTGGCTCTGCTCGCGGGCCTCGCGCCGGCGCGGGCCGCGGCCGCAGGCTCCGGCGCCGGGCACGCGTCCCACCGCGCCGATGCCGACGGCTACGTCCTCACGATCGGGAACCGAATGACGAGCACCAACCTTTCGCTCGACGAGTACGAGGCGCTCCGCGAGCGGCACTTCGGCGACTTCCTCTGGTTTCGCCGCGCCGGCAAGACCTACCTGATCGAGGACCGTGGGACTCTCGAGGAGTGCCGCTCCTTCTTCGCGCCGTTGCGCGCCCTCGAGCCCGAGCGGGAGGATCTCCAGCGCCGCGAGGAGGCGCTCGACGAAAGGGAGGCGGAACTGGATCGCGAAGAGGAAGACCTCGACGTCGCGATGGATCGACTGGACGATATCGGAGACGACGAGGGTGAAGACCAGGATGCGACACGGGCCGCTCCGGCTTCGGACGCGGAGCTGCGGGCGCTGCGGAGCCGGCAGGAGAACCGTCGGGACCAACAGCGCGATCTCGAGGCCCGCTCTCGCGAGCTCGAACAAGCGGAGAAGTCGCTCGACGGGCGTGAGGAGGCGATCGAAGCGAAGGCGGAGGCGAAGGTCTGGAACTTGATCGACGCGGCGGTCAGGAGCGGGATCGCGAAACCGACCTCGGTGCGGTAGCGCTCTCGATGGAAGCGCGCGGGCCGGAGGCGCGCGTTACTTGCGGGGGCGCGGGGCGTTGGTCAGGTTGTCGGCGTTGGCGAACGCGCCTTCCCAGGAGGTTCCCTGGCCCCGGATCGTGATGGATCCGAATCGTTTGGTCCCGACCTCGAACCCGAGCCGCACGGCCCGCGAGTAGCGTGCAAAGCCCCGGCTGAAGAGTCCGCCCCATCTCCAGCGAGCTTCCCGCTCGGCCTGCTGCACCGTGAGCGCCATAACGATTTCGTCCTTCGTGAACCTGGAAGCATAGCACGCCGACTCGGACGAGCCTGGCGTCGCGCGACCGCTCGGGTCAGGGTCTCGGGCGAATCGTCTGGCCCTGCGCCGCCGCCGCGTACTGCGTGTTGCAGCCGCGCGCGCAAACCCACCAGCCATCCGGATCGACGTCCATGCGCTCGGAGGACGCCTGCCTGCCGCACCGAAGGCAGTAGACCCGGATCACCGGTTCGCCGGATGGCGCGTGTCGCTGGATGACAGCCAGGCCGCAGCGCTGGAGCTCGGCCGGGCTCATGTCCCGGGGTCCCACCATGAGATTGAAGAGGCTACGCCTCCGCGTGAGGGAATGCGGTGACATGGAGCACAACGTGACGTGGAACACAAACGGACCCGCCAGATCGCCGCGGTCAACGGGTCGAAGTCTTTGCGCCCCGCCCTTTGCGGCGCCGGGTCAGCGCCTCGAGCTCGGTGACGACGCGGTCGAGCTCGTCGACGAGCGGGCTCGGGCCTCTCTTCCGAAACGCCCTCACGAGCTGGCGGTAGTACCAGAGCTGCCCGTTCCTGCCCGCGGTGAATCGCTCCCAGAGTTTCTCGCCGTGCTCCCGGTAGTCGGACAGGATCGATCGCGCGTTGTGGACCTTGTCGGCGGCCGACACCAGAAGCACCGCTTTGCTCGCGGTGGCCAGGTGCGCGAGATACTCCTCCTTGCGCGGCTTCCACGCAGGCTTCGGATTTTCGAACGTATCGGTACAGCCCTCCACGATTCTCGCCACGGCCTTCCCGAATTTGCGCCGGATCTCGTCGAGGTCGGCGCGCCCGCCGCAGTCCTCCGGGATGTCGTGCAGAAGCGCCGCGATCGCCTCGTCCTCGCCCCCTCCGCGCTCGAGCACCAGGCTCGCGACGGCCATGACGTGGCAAACGTAGGGAGTTCGGGTGCCCTTGCGGAGCTGCGTCGCGTGCTTCCTCGCCGCGTACTCGAGCGCCTCGGAAAAGCGCCCCGCGAAGGCGTGGAGCCTGGCCTTCCGAATCACGACCTCATTATGCCGCTCCACGCGGGTAAATGGGGACCGGGCCAGCCGTTCGAGCGCCGCTCACCCTGCGGCGGGACTTCTCGTGGCGGGGGTTTTCTGCGCTTCGCGACGGAGTACGACTCCGTGGGGGAAATGGGAGACGCCCAGATACGTGAAGGAGCGGGCCAGGTCTCCCGACGGGAGGGCACCCTCTACGGCCGTGCGCCCATCGGATCTTTCGGCCAGCACATGTCGACCCAGAGCTCGAGCGTCAGGTCGTGCTTCTCTTGCCCGGAAACGAGATTGGGCCTGTACTCCGTCGCGTAACGCTCTCGCAAAGCCGCTTCGTTGATGAAGCTGCCGCGCGCGAGCGCCTGAACGTCCTGGCGGTCGACGTCGCTGTTGCGTTCGAGCTTCGTCAAGGCGAGATCATGCGCTTCCAGAGCGAAGAGCTCGAGGCGTGCGAAGGGATGTGCCGGCCACATCCTTGTCAACCTTGTCTCGTAGTTTTCGGGATACGTGACGATTCTCACGGGCTGCAAGTACACCTGAAAGCGTCGATGCAGGGCTGTTCCCTCACCCGCGAGGCGCTGCAGCTCTGACAGCCGCCCTGCGGGGATGGCCGCGAGCACGTCGATGTCCGCGGTCGTGCGAGACAGGCCGTACTGCATCGTGACCGCGAATCCGCCGATGCAGTGAAGGTCGACCGCCTCCGTCAGCAGGCTGTCGAGAGCCTCCAGGAATCGTCCCCACGGCTCCGGAATCGGCGAGCTGCTCCTACGAGACATACGGCAGCTCGTCCACCTTCAAACCCGCAAGAACGTTCCAGTGACGCGCCTCCGCCGTCCGATGCCGCCGCAGCCAGGCTCGCTCCGTCTCGGGCATCGTTTCGCGACACAGGGTCGTCTCGGCCGCGAGTCGGGCGGGCTCGAGCTCCCTCTCGATGCGCTCGAGCCTTTGGGCCGCGGCGCGGTCGGACCGACGCTCGGCGACCTTCCTCGCCACCGTCACCAGGAAGCCGAGCCGGTTCTGAGCGTTTCGGAGCTTCGCGTTTTCGAGTAGCCACTTCCAGTCGAGTGTCGGGTACCGCTGCAGCACCCAGGGCATCGCCTCGGCGACACGGCCATCCAGGTGATCCGCGGCGACGGCGCTCAGGGCGACGGCCGCTGGATTGACGAGAGATCCCTTTCGCAAGTGACCGTAGCCCGGGTATCCCAGCGTCGCGAGCTGAAAGGGGAGTCTCTCCGTCGCGTCCGGGCCGACCGGCGGCTCGTGGGGTGGGGCGAGCACCGTCGGTGGGAGCCCATACAGCCTCGTGGCGGCTCGCGCGACGGCGGGCGTGACGGCCCTCCGCCCGCGCTCGAGCAGGGAAAGATAAGGCTGCGTAAAGCCCAGCCGGGCCGCTGCCTCGACCTGCGTCAGCTTCGCGGCGACCCGTCCTTGCTTGAGTTGGGCTCCGGTCATGCCATTTACCTGCTTGAATATAACATAGTATGTTATAGCAATTCCGCCCTACAACCTTGACCTGTCACGTGGGGCGGACCGTTCTGCTGACGCTGGACCTCTGGATCTCGAGCGCCGAAGAACCCTCTCCAGGACATCCTCCAGTCCGAGGAGGTCGTATGGACGATGGTCAACGGCCGCAGATCCGACTTGCCGGGGCCCTCACCCTGACCCTCTTCCCCCGCCGACGGGGGCAGAGGGGATGAGGGATAACGCGCGCAGGGGCAGAGCGAACTCGGTCAGAATGCGTGAATGCCGACCGCACCGCCTCCCGCCTTTGCCTCGCTGTTGCTCGACCCGCGCCTGCTTGCCGCGCTGACCGCCCTCGGCTACGAGGAGCCGACCCCCATCCAGCAGCAGTCCATCCCGCTGCTTCTGGGAGGCCGCGACGTCCTCGCGCAGGCGGCGACGGGGACGGGGAAGACGGCGGCGTTTGCGGTGCCGATTCTTCACGGGATCGCAGCGGAGCCGACGAAAGGCACGGGCCCTGTCGCCCTGATCCTCGTACCGACGCGCGAGCTCGCGATGCAGCTGGCGGAGGCGGTGTATCGCTATGGGAAGACGATCGGGGTGCGGGTGTTGCCGGTATACGGGGGAGCGTCGATGGACTCGCAGCTGCGGGCCTTGAAGCGCGGCGTGGACGTGGTCGTTGCGACACCGGGGCGGGCGCTGGATCACGTGAACCGCAAGACGCTGAAGCTCGAGAGCGTGCGGACGCTGGTGCTCGACGAAGCGGACGAGATGCTCGACATGGGGTTCGCAGAGGACCTGGAGGCGATCCTGGCGGCAACGCCGGCAGAGCGGCAGACTGCCCTCTTCTCGGCGACTCTTCCGCCGCGCATCATCACGATCGCCTCGAAGCACCTGAGAAATCCCGTGCGCATCGCGATCGCGCGGGAGGCGACGGCCCACGGAAAGGTGCCGAAGGTGCGTCAGACAGCCTACGTCGTCGCGCGCGGCCACAAGCGGGCGGCGCTCGGGCGAGTGCTGGACCTGGAGGCGCCGACGGCGGCCCTGGTGTTCTGCCGGACGCGGCTCGAGGTGGACGATCTGACCGAGGCCCTGAAGAGTCGAGGGCTGCGCGTCGAGGCGCTCCACGGAGGGATCTCGCAGGGGGAGCGGGATCGTGTAATGAAGAAGCTGCGCGCGGGCACGCTTGAGCTCGTCGTCGCGACGGACGTGGCGGCGCGGGGGCTCGACATCGGGCACCTCTCGCACGTCGTCAACTACGATGTACCCTCGTCGCCGGACGACTACATCCACCGGATCGGCCGCACGGGGCGCGCAGGACGCGAGGGTGTCGCCATCACGCTGGCCGAGCCGCGCGAGCACTGGATGCTCAAGAACATCGAGCGCGCCACGAAGCAGAAGATCGAGATCGGGAGCGTGCCGACGGTCGCGGACCTGCGGGCGAAGCGGCTCGAGCTGACGCGGGCCTCGCTGCGGGAGTTGCTGATTGCGGGCGGGCTCGACGCCTACCGGGTGGTCGTGGAGTCGCTTGCCGAAGAGTTCGATCCGCTCGAAGTGGCGGCCGCGGCCGTGAAGCTCGCGGATCCGTCGGCGGACCGGTCGGGGTCCTCGGGCGAGGAGCACGAGATTCCGGCGGTGGCAATGGCGCCGGCCGGTCCGCGCGGGGCGGGGAAGTTCGGGCCGAAGTCCCGCTCGCGCGACGGGCGCCTGGGGAAGATCTTCATTGGCGCCGGGCGAGCGGACGGTGTGAGGCCCGGAGATCTCGTGGGAACGATCGTCAAGCTCGCGAAGATCCATCCGCGCGAGGTGGGCTCGATTCACATCGCAGAGAAATTCTCGCTGGTCGAGGTGCCGGAGGCAATCACGGAGGACGTGATCCGTGCGCTGCGGACGGCGGGGGTGCGGGGGAACAAGGTGACGGTGAGGCGGGACGTCCGTCGCTCGCGCTGAGGCGCTCGCTCCCGCGGCGCGCGCCTCCTCCCCTCGGTTACTTCGGGAGACTTCGCGCACCGCGACCAGAGCCGGGAAACTCCTGACGCCGTGGCTCGAGCGGTGGCTCGAGATGACGGGCTAAACCGTTCGGGATGACGGGTCAGGGCTGACAGCACGCGGTCAGAAACCATTGACTGCCAAGGTTATTAAAGATAGGATGCCTTTGCTTTAATAACACTAGGTCTTGTTCAAGCCGCTTTAATTGCCATGAGACGCGGGGCCACCGGCGATTACGTCACGATCTCCACGGTCGGCGCGGAACTCGTGAGAGCCTTCGTTCCGAAGCCCCTTCCCCCGGATCCGCCGCTTGTCGTCGATTCCGGAATTCACGACCGCCTGGACGGAGCCCTGCTCGCTCTGGGTCGCCTGGATACGGTTGGCGCGCTACTGCCGGATACTCAACTCTTCCTCTACACGTACGTGCGGAAGGAGGCCGTCCTTTCGTCGCAGATCGAGGGTACGCAATCCTCACTATCGGATCTCCTTCTCTTCGAGCTTGAGGAAGCGCCGGGGGTTCCGATCGACGACGTCGTCGAGGTCTCCAACTATGTTGCCGCTCTCGAGCACGGCCTGGCTCGCGCAAGGGCCGGCCTCCCGCTCTCGAATCGCCTGCTCTGTGAGATGCACGAGATCCTGCTCGCCCTGGGCCGGGGCGCAGACAAGCAGCCCGGCGAGTTTCGGCGCACTCAAAACTGGATCGGAGGATCCCGACCAGGCAACGCCCATTTCGTTCCCCCGCCTCCCGGCCGAGTGCCCGATTGCATGGCTTCGCTCGAGCGCTTCCTCCACGACGAGCCGCAGCGCACGGAGCGCGTGGTTAAGGCGGCGTTGGCCCATTCGCAGTTCGAGACCATCCACCCGTTCTTGGATGGCAACGGGCGAATCGGACGCCTGCTGATCACCCTGCTCTTCTGTCTCGACGGTGTTCTGAGGGAACCGCTTCTCTACCTGAGCCTGTACTTCAAGCAGCATCGGTCCGCCTACTACGAACTCCTGGATCGGGTGCGCACCGAGGGCGACTGGGAAAGCTGGGTCGGGTTCTTTGCGGAAGGTGTTCGCGTGACGGCAGACGCTGCCGCGGCGACCGCGAGATCCCTGGCGCAAATCTTCCGGGAGGACCGCGCGAGGATTCAGAGCCTGGCGCGTTCGGCAGGCTCGGCTCTGCGCGTTCACGAGGCGTTGCAACGCCGGCCGATCGCTTCTGTCGCGAGCCTGTGCGCCCAGAGCGGGCTCACGACGCCTACCGTCACTGCTGCGATCAAGGGCCTGGCGAAGCTCGGAGTCGCACGGGAGATTACCGGCCGGCGCCGGAATCGTCTTTTTAGCTACGAGGCGTATCTGAAGCTCCTTCAGGAGGGGACCGAGCTAGTTGGCGACGTGCCGGCTAAGACTGAGCCCCTGAGTTGATCCATTTGGCCCACGCGATCCGCGAGGTGACCGGCTTCGAGAAGGCCGCTCCCTTCACGCTTCCTTTCGAGGACGGAACGGCGCAGGCGGTGGACCTTAGTCCCGTGTTTGCCGGTCATATCCTTGGGCCAGCGACTCTCCACGACTGGCCGGGGACGGGGCGCATCGAGTACGGGATCCTTCGCTGGGCTCAGGATGACAGGCTAGCGTTCTCGGGATGACAGGCTGGCGCTATCGGGATGACGGGCTACAGCTCTCGGAATGACGGCTAAGGGCCTCAGGGGGAGGGGTACTAATTCAGTCATCCTGAGGAGCGGAGCGACGAAGGATCCCGGACTGGATTGCAAACGCGGCGCCCAGGCTCCCGTCGCTACTTCTTCTCGTTCGACCAGCTCTGCCGGCCGACCTTCCACTGGCCGTTCTCTTCCGCCACGTCGATGGACCCGTACATGGTTTCCGTGTCCTGTTTGCCGGTGGCGCTCAGGACCGCCTTCTTGCCGTCGACCTTGAGATTGGTGAACTTGACGTCGCTCGGAGCCATCGCCTTCAAGAGCTCCATGCCGTCCTTGGGAGTCTTGCCCAGCTCCTTGGTCTGCTTCTCGATCTCTTGAACGGCTTCGCTGGTCATGCACTTGGTGTAGGCGGCATAGTCGCCGTCGGCGATGGCCTTCAGGGAGGCGCGGTAGACCCTGGCCTGGGGCGTGGACTCGAGGTCCTTTGCGCCGGCCGCGAAGGCTAAGGAAGAGACGGCGAACAGCAGGGCGAGCACGAAGGTCGAGCGGGTTGCCACTTTCACGCAAAATCTCCTTTCGGATCCAAAGACTTCCTGAAGAATACCTCACGGCTGGCCTACCGGCGAACGTTGGCCAAACGCGGCGTCGGAATGCACGGCATCGTCGTCGCGTTGCGCGAGACTTGAACGCGGGGGATCCGAATGCGACAAAGAGACACGATCAGCCGCCGCTCGTTTCTGGCCTCTCTGGGCGCTGCGGGCGCCGCCTCGATGCTCCGTCCGCTCAGTGCCGCCGTTCCTCCGGGGACTCCTTCGGCCCAAGTCGGGCCGATTCTCGCGCGGGCGATCCCATCGAGCGGCGAGAAGCTGCCGCTCGTCGGTCTCGGGAGCTGGATCACGTTCAACGTCGGCGACGACACCGCGGCGCGCGACTCCTGCGCCGCCGTCATGGGAGCCTTCTTCCAGAACGGCGGGCGCCTGATCGACTCCTCTCCGATGTACGGCTCTTCGCAGGAGGTGATCGGGTACGGTCTCCGCAAGCTCGGTCGTCCGCGCGAGCTCTTCGCGGCCGACAAGGTCTGGGTCTCCTCCGGCGCGCGCGGGCCCGCGCAGATCGAGGAGTCGCTCCGGCGCTGGGGCATACCGCGTTTCGACCTGCTCGAGGTGCACAACCTCGACGCCTGGGAGGAGCACCTTCCGACGCTCTTCGCGATGAAGAAGGCCGGCCGGCTCGGCTACGTGGGAGTCACGACGTCCGAGGGGCGGCGTCATGCGGAGATCGAGCGGGTGATGCGAAGCCAGCCGATCGACTTCGTGCAGGTGACCTACAACGTGCTGGACCGCGAGGTGGAGGGGAGGATCCTGCCACTCGCCCTCGAGCGGCGCATCGGCGTCATTTGCAATCGGCCGTTTCGCAGGGGGGAGCTGATCCAGAGGGTCGAGCGCGCGCCCCTTCCCTCCTGGGCTGGCGAGATCGATTGCGCGAACTGGCCGCAAGTCCTGCTGAAGTTCATCGTGTCGCATCCCGCCGTCATCTGCGCGATCCCGGCGACGAGCCGCGTGGACCACGTCCGTCAGAACGTGGGCGCGTCGTACGGCCGGCTGCCCGACGAGGCGATGCGCCGGCGCATCGCCGCCGACGTCGAGAAGCTCTAGCGGACTCCTCATGTCGGAGTGGTGGACGTACCGGCTTTCGAGCTTCCTGCTCTTTTCCCCGAACACCTACTATCGGCTCTTCGAGCTGTACAACGCCGCGATCTGGCCGGCCCAGATCGCGGCCGTCGGTCTCGGCCTTTCGATTCCGGTCCTCGCGCGGCGCGCCACGGCGGCGACAGGGCGCGCGACCGCCGGGATTCTGGCGGCCGGCTGGCTCTTCGTCGCGATCGCTTTTCACGCAAGCCGCTACGCGACGATCAACTGGGCCGCCGTCTACTTCGCCTGGGGCTTCGGTCTGGAAGCGGCGCTCCTCGTGTGGGCCGGCGTCGTCCGCGGCCACCTTCGGTTCGGGCGGCCCGTCGATCTTGCGGGCCGAGCGGGACTGGGCATGTTCCTCTTCGCGGTCGTAGTCGAGCCGCTGGTCGGCCCGCTTCTCGGCCGCAGTTGGAGACAGGTCGAGATCTTCGGCGTCGCGCCGGACCCGACGGCAGTCGCCACGCTCGGAATCCTCCTGCTCGCCCGGGGCCGGGGTCGCGCCTGGCTGATGGCCATTCCCGTGGCCTGGTGCGCCACGACGGGCGCATTTCTCGAGGCCATGAAGGCGCCCGACGCCTGGATCACGCCCTTCGCCGCCGTTCTTGCTCTCGTGCTTGCGATCTGGCAGGCGCGCGCGCGCCGCAGGGGCTCGCCGGTCGTTACGGACCTGCTGCGATAATCGGGCTCTCCTCAGTCCGGCAGAAAGAGGTGACGCCTTGATCACGAGACGAGTGCTCGGGTGGCTCGGTGCGGCCTTCGCTGTGGTCGCGGGGGCTCAGACCGTCGGCTGCAGCAGCTCGGCCCCTCCGGCAAG
Organism: uncultured Acidobacteriota bacterium; assembly: GCA_963847075.1. GTDB lineage: Bacteria > Acidobacteriota > Thermoanaerobaculia > UBA5066 > Gp7-AA6 > DAHUXD01. Next base: position 1,690,631 of record CAWJYL010000002.1, on the reverse strand, counting down.
AGCGCCAGCCGCCGCGCCCGTGAAATGCGTCGGCACGCTCGGTCTCGATGTCGCTGCGATCACGCCGCAGGTGCGGCGCAAGGCAGGGCTGCCCGAGGACCTGCGCGGCGCGTTCGTGACGGTGGTGTTGCCCGGGGGCCCGGCGGCGGCGGCGGGCATCCGCCCGAACGACGTCGTCGAGACGATCGGCGACGCCCGGATCGACAGCGACTGCGAGTTCGACAGCGCGGCCTTCAATCGCGCGTGCGGCCCGGTGCACGTCCGGGTGTGGCGCGCGGGTGAGCGGATCGACGCGACGGTCGTTGCGGTCGACCAGACGGCGTTCCTCGAGAAGGCCTGCGGGGCGGGAAGCGCGAGCGCGTGTTTTCGAGAGGGCTGGCTTCTCTGGAGCCGCCGTGGCGGACCGAAGGTGGAGCGCGCGCTCGAGATCTTCACGGCGGCCTGCAGCTCGGGTTCGGCCGAGGCGTGCGCGTACGAGTCCCTCCAGCTCATGGATACGCCGGATCGGGGAGCCGGTGCCCTCGCGGCGGCACAGCGATCGTGCGAGCTCGGAAGCGGCGCCGGCTGCGCAAACCTGGCGTTCCTGTATGCGACCGGCAAGTTCGTCACGAGAAACGACCGGCGGGCGACGGAGCTCTACGACAAGGCCTGCGACCTCGGCGACCCGCAGGGTTGTTACAACGTGGCATTGATGGTGGAGGACGGAAGGGGCGCGGCAAAGGACATCGTCCGCGCCGCCAGAAAGTACGAGGAAGCGTGCGTCCTCGGCAGCGCGACGGGCTGCACGAATCTCGGCTTTCTGTACGAGAACGGGCGCGGCGTCAGGGTGGACAAACCGCGGGCCGTGGCGCTCTATCAGCAGGGCTGCGACGGCACGATGTGCCAGCCATCGAACCTCGGCGGGTGCGTCAACGTCGGACGCGCTTACCGGGACGGAATCGGGGTCGCTCCGGACGAAGAGCGCGCGGCCGCGATCTTTCACGAAGCCTGCGATCGCAAGCCGGGCCCCGACGACGTCCACGCCGGCGAGAACAGCGCGCGCGCCTGTTCCCTGCTCGGGGCGCTCTACATCGCGGGCGACGGCATTCCGAAGGACCTCTCGAAAGGGCGCGAGCTCTCCGAGCTCGGCTGCGAAAGGGGAGACTCGTTCGGCTGCTTCAACGCGGCAGCCGTCGCGGTGGATCCGGCGAAGGCCGGCTCGTTTCTGGATCTCGCGTGCAAGGGCGGCGACGCGGAAGGCTGCTTCGACCTCGGGGTCGCATACGAGAAGGGCAACGGCGTCCCTGCCGATCGCCGCCACGCCGCCGAGCTCTTCCGCAAGGCCTGCCAGCTCGGATTTGCTCAGGCCTGCGCGAAGAAATCGCGCTGACGAAAACCCGCTGCGGTCGGAGTGATAGCCTGTTCCCAGGGTTTCGTTTTCAGAAGAAAGAGGAGGGCTCGATGAGAGCGAGAAACGTCCTGGCGTTTGCGGCGGCGTTCGTCGTGGCGGCGGCGGTTCTGGCACAGGGATCTGGCGGCACGAAGGCCAGGGGCGCTTCGAAGGCGGGCGCGAAGGCGGCCGTCACGATTCCGGCGGCGGACCTGAAATGGATCGAGCTCGATCCCAAAGCTCCGGGGGTCATGATCGCCGCTCTCTGGGGCGATCCGACGAAAGGCGCCTTCGGCGCGTTCAACAAGTTTCCGGCGGGATGGGTCGCGCCTCTGCACACGCACACGCACGACATGAAGGTCGTGGTTGTTTCCGGCACGTGGATTCACACGCCGGAGGGGAAGCCCGAGGTCCGGTTGGGGCCCGGCTCCTACATGATGCAGCCCGGCGGGACCTACCGTCACACGTCGGCGTGCGACAAGGCCTCCGAGTGCGTGTGCTTCATCGAGAGCAACGGAGCGTTCGACATCAAGCCCGTCGGGGCGGCTCCCGCGAAAAAGTAGCGGTGGCGGTTGACGCGCGCCCCACTCCGGGCGCGCGCATTTCCGCCTAGGACGCGTAGACGAGAGTTGCCGGCGTTGCCGTCGGCTCGATCGAGACGTTCTGGAAGCCGGCCTGGCGGAGCCACTTCTCGTATTCGGCGCGAGTCCAGGTCGCGCCTTCCCGGGTCCGCAGCAGCATGACCGTCCGGAACATCAACGCGAAGGGCGGCCCCGAACGATCGTCGTCGACGACGAAGTCCGAGATGACCAGTGTCCCCCCGGGCTTCAAGGCCTTCCGGATCTTGCGAAAAGTGTCGATGTTCTGCGACGGGGACTCCTGGTGCGCGATGTGCGAATAGACGGCCAGGTCGTGCTCGGCGTTGCCGAAGTCGGCTTTGTGGAAATCGCCATCCACCGTGTGGAAGCGATCGCCCACACCGCGGCGGCCCACGAAGTCTCTCGCGATCCGGTTGACGTTCGCCCAGTCGAATTGGGTCGAGCGTGCCCGGGGGTTGATCCCGAGCCAGAGCGCCGAGTAAATGCCGGAGCCACCGCCGACGTCGAAGATCGAGATCGCGCCGGCGCGGGCCAGCCCGACTCTCTCGGCCGCGGCCAGAGCCACGGGGACGGAGAGCACGGCGATCGCTGGGACGAGCTGTTCCCAGAAGACACTCTCCGGAACGTCCGCGGTGTCGGGTGTCCTGGGTTGCCCCGTCCGAGCGACTTCCGGCAGCGCCGGCCAGTCCGGGAATTCGGCGAGCTGCACCTTCGGGAAGCCGCCGAAGTAGGAAGGCTTTCCTTCGACCAGGAACTCTGCGGCATCGGGGGCGTTGTGGTACCGGCCTCCCGAAACTGCCAGGAACCCCAGACCGACGAGCCCGTCGAGCAGCGATCCGGTACCCCGAAGCGACAGGCCCGATTTCTTTGCCAGCGCCTCGACCGTGTCGGCCCCTGCCTCGACGTGCGTGAAGATCGAAGCGTGGGCTGCGGCCGCGAGGATGGCGAGGGCCCAGCCGCCCGAGGCCACGTGCATGATTCGTTCCAGAGTGGGGCGCTCTTCGCTCATGTCGTTCTCCCTCTGCCCGGGAATCCTACTTCGAGTCGCCCACGTTGTGCCGATCATGGAGCGAGCGGCATAGACTAGGCCGGGCGAAGGAGATCAACGTGAACACGGCGCTTTCCGGAATCGTCATTGCGACCTTCCTCGCCATCTCGTCCGCATACGGGCAGGAGCTGCACCAGCACTCCCATGCAGACGCGCAGTACGGAACGGTCAACTTCCCTTCGTCCTGCCGCGCGGAGGCTCAGCCGATCTTGACGCGCGCCGTGGCGCAGCTCCACTCGTTCGGTTACGAGGAATCCCGCCGCTCCTTCGAAGAGGTCCTGCAGTTGGACCCCACGTGTGCGATCGCCTACTGGGGCATCGCGATGACGCACTACCACCCGCTCTGGGCGCCGCCGGGAGGCGCGGAGCTTGCGGCCGGGCGGGCCGCGGCGTTGAAGGCGGCCGAGCTCGGAGCAAAGACGGAGCGCGAGCAGGCCTACATCGGAGCGATCGGGGTCTTCTACGCCGATCCCGAGAAGAACGGACACGGCCCCCGCGCGAAGGCCTACTGCGAGGCGATGGCCGCAGTCTCGCGCCGCTTTCCGGACGATCACGAGGCCGCGATCTTCTACGCGCTGTCCCTGCTGGGTTCGGCACCGCCGGGCGACGCCACGTACGCGAACCAGAAGAAGGCGGCGGCAATCCTGAACGGTCTGCTCCCTGTCGAGCCCCGGCACCCGGGCATAACGCACTACATGATTCACGCGTTCGACTATCCGGCCCTGGCCGCGGACGCCCTGCCAGCGGCTCGCGCCTACGCGCAGATCGCGCCGTCTTCGCCCCACGCGCTCCACATGCCCTCGCACATCTTCACTCGCCTCGGGCTCTGGGAGGAGTCCATCGCGTCCAACCTCGCTTCCGCCGAGGCCGGGCGCCGGCTCGCCGCGAAGCAGCATCCGGGAGCCGTGGCGTACGAGACGCTGCACGCGCTCGACTACCTGGAGTACGCGTACCTCCAGATCGGCGACGAGGCGGGCGCGCGGCGGGTTCTCGAGGAGGCGGCCGGGGCGAGGGCGTTCGACGAAGCGGTCTTCCAGGCGGGGTATTCCCTCGACGCGATCCCGGCCCGGTGGACGCTCGAGCGGCGGGACTGGAAGGGCGCGGCGGCGCTGGCGGCTTCGAGCGCCGCGCTTCCATGGGATCGCTTCCTCTACGCCACCGCGATCACGCAATTCGCCAGGGCGATCGGGGCGGCAAGGTCGGGCCGGCTCGACGAGGCCCGGGCCGCGGTCGGCCGCCTCGCGGACATTCACGCGGCTCTCGTGCAGTCGCCGGTGCCCGGGCCGTATGACTGGGCGGGCAACGTCGAGTCCCTGCGGCTGGCGGCGCAAGCCTGGGTCGCCTACGCCGAGGGGCGGAAGGACGAGGCGCTCGCGCTGGCGCGGTCGGCGGCGGACCTCGACGAGAAGGTGGGCAAGCACCCGGTCACCCCTGGGGCGATACTGCCGCCGCGCGAGCTCCTGGGCGACATGCTCCTCGAGATGGGGCGCCCCGGCGAGGCGCTCGCCGCGTACGAGGCGTCGCTCGGCGAGGCGCCGAGGCGCTTCAATAGTCTCTACGGCGCCGCTCGCGCGGCCGCCGCATCGGGAAGACCCGACGAGGCACGCGATTTCTACACGGTGCTTCTGGGACAGTGTGTGGCCGGTTCGCCGCGGCCCGAGCTCGTCGAGGCGAAGGCGTACGTGTCGGGAAAGGCAGCGGCACGCTGAAGGTGTGCGCGCGAGCGCGCCCCCAAAAAAAGGAGGCCCCGATCGGGGCCTCCGTGAAACGGGCTCGATCGCCCGCTCGAAACGTGTCAGGCGCGGGCGTACGAAACGGCGTTCTCGTAGGTCTCGACCGTCGGAGTTCCCTCGATGACGGTCGTGAGCTTGGCGAGGACCTGGGGATAGGCTGACGCCTGATAGGCATCGGCGCTCTTGCGATCATCCCAGAGGCTGATGGAGCGGGCGCCCTTCGTGTTGTTCAGAAGCGTCACCGCCTCCTGAAAACCGCTCTGCTTCCGAAGCATTGGAAGGACTTCCTTCTCGAACAGGCCGTTGAACTCCTGCTCTTTGCCGGTCTTGATCTGAAACTGGACGTTACGTGCGAATCGCATGGCGGTACTCCTGGCTCCTTGAGTGATTGACCTCCGTCGGGAATCCCCCGACTTCGAAGGAAGGACGGCGACGACAAGGTTCCGAGGCCGACTGGTTCTCTGAAGGAACTTGACTCTATCACGGATCGAAACAGCTGCAGGGTTGGCCGTTCGCGAGGTCCCGCGACGTTGGTAGAGTCTCCGAACAGCCGGAGTGGCGAGATGCCTGAAGGAAACACGATCCACCGTCTCGCTCGCATTCACACGCGGGACTTCGGAGGCCGGCGCGTCCACGTCAGTTCGCCGCAGGGCCGCTTCGCGAAGGAAGCGACGCGGCTCGACGGCCGGCGGTTTCTGCGGGCCGAGGCCCACGGCAAGCACCTCTTTCACCACTGGAGCGGCGGACTCGTCGTTCACGTGCATCTCGGGATGGCCGGCTGGTTCTATCGGTACCGGGGACGCTTTCCGGCGCCGCGGCCGACGGTGCGGATGCGTCTCGCGACGCGGGAGGTCGCGGCGGACCTCATCGGCCCGCCGACCTGCGAGCTGATTCCGGAGTTCGCGCGCCGTGAGCTTCGCGCGCGGCTTGGCCCCGATCCGCTGCGACGCGATTTCGATCCCGAGCTCGCCCGGGCGGCCCTGCGCAGGCGGCCGCGCCGCGCGATCGGCGACGCCCTTCTCGATCAGCGCGTGCTCGCCGGAGTCGGAAACATCTATCGCAACGAGGCGCTCTTCCTGACGGGCATCCATCCGCGGCGGTCATCCGGTAGCCTGACCGAAGACGAGTGGAAAACTCTCTGGCGGACGGCGCGCGCCCTGATGCGGCGCGGGGTCGGCCAGGCGGAGACTCGAACGGTCGCTGCCGCCGAGCCGGCGGCGCATCCCCTTGCCGGGCGCGGGCCGGACGATTTCTTTTACGTCTATCAGCGAGAGGTCTGCCGGCGCTGTGGGTCGCCGATCCAGGAGTTTCTTCTCACGGCAAGACGGATGTTCGCGTGTCCCGTTTGTCAGCCCCGGCACGGGCCCCGCTGAGACTGCCCGCGCGGCTGGTGTCTCGACACGTGCGACGCGAGCCGAAAGTGATCCAAACAGACCAGGCCGGGCGGCTCGATGACGCGCATCATTCAGTTCGGGAGGAGGGCTGCGATGCGAAAGCGAATGAAGAACGTTGGCGTACTCTTCGCCGCGTGCATGCTGACGCCGTTGATCGCCGCTGCTGCGGGGATCGAGGAGATCGACTCCTACCACCGGGTGAGCGATCGAGTGGCGTTCGGCGGCCAGCCGACACCGGCTCAGGTCGTGACACTCGCGCAGGCGGACTTCCGCGCGATCATCAATCTTCGCGAAGAAGGCGAAACGGATGGCTTGCCGGAGGCGGAGGCGGCGAAAGACGCGGGGCTGGTCTACGTGCGAATTCCGGTCTCGCCGACGAGCCCGTCCGATCAACAGGTGGAGACGTTCCTGCGCGCGACCGACGACGCGGAAATCTATCCGGTATTCATTCACTGCGCGACGGCCAATCGCGCTGCGGCTCTGTGGATGGTGCGCCGGGTGCTGCGCGACGGCTGGAGTCTCGAGAAGGCCGAGAAGGAGGCCGTGCAGAACGGGCTGACGAGCGCCCTGAGCGCCTTCGCTCGCGACTACATCGAGAAGGTGAACCGCAAAGCGGAAGAGTGAGGCCCCGGCTCTCCAGGGCCGGTTCGGCTACCGGTTCGGCTCGAGACGTCGGCCGCTCGGGCCGACAGGTCGGATGGAGGGATCCCTCGTGACGGGTCGTCGTTGAGCAGGACTCCAGGAAAAAGGGCGTCAGTGCGCGGCTTCGGCGAGCTCGACGTTGACTTGCGTTGCCGCCCGGAACCGCTCTTCCACGTCGCTCCAGTTCCATACGTTCCATACCGCATCAAAGAAATCCGCCTTGCGGTTCTGGTACTGAAGGTAGAACGCGTGCTCCCACGCGTCGAGGACCAGCAGAGGGATGCCGGCCTGGCTGAGATTGGATTGGTGGTCGTAGATCTGAGTGGTGAGAAGGCGTCTGCCCACAGGCTCCCAGACGAGCGCAGCCCAGCCAGATCCCATGATCGTAGCGGCGACCTCCGTGAGCTGCCTCCGGAACATTTTGAAATTGCCAAAACCATCGTTGATTGCATCCTCCAGCTCTCCGCTGGGGTGTCCCCCCTCGCGTGGGCCGAGGTTCTTCCAAAAAAGCGAGTGGAGCACGTGCCCTGACAGGTTGAACGCCAGAGCGCGTTCGAGAGCTCCGAGCCGGGTGAAATCTTCCTTCTGGCGAGCCTCGTCCAACTGCGCGAGTGCCGTGTTGGCTCCTTTGACATACCCAGCGTGGTGTTTGTCATGGTGGAGTTCCATGATCTGGCCGGAGATGTATGGCTCCAGGGCCGCATAGTCGTAGCTAAGGTCGGGAAGCGTGTATGTCGCCATGTAGTCGTCCTCCGATGGAAAGACAAAGCAGGAATCATGCCGTTCGAGCGGCGCCCGCATGGCCCGGATCTTGCTTTTTCGAGTAGTGGTTGCGCTGAGATCGGGTCCGACCGCTCCGGAATCGCGCGATCGAACCCGGCCACACGCCGCCCAATCTTAAGGAGGTGGACGATGATCCTCGCGCTGGTGCTTTTCGCGCAGGTTACGACGGGAGCGCCCCCGCAGAATCCCTGTTCCGACCAGTTGAGTGCGCTTTGCCAGATCTCGCCATACTTTTGTCCGACCGCTTACCCCGATAATCTGGTCCCGGGGACCCACGGGATTCCCTGTTGGCCGGAGCGCGAACCGGTCGGGAGTACAGCGGGCAGCGGGCACGAGCGTCAGACCGTGGTCCTGAATCGCGACCGGCAGGCGGTGGCTGCGCGACAGACGCAGGGTGCTGGCCAACCCAACGTGGCGGCAAGGCAAGCGCCGACTCCCTCCGATGGGCGTTCTTCTGCGCCGCCGCATGGGTTTTCGTTTCTGCGCCGGCTCCTGGGTGCCTTGGGCTCATGAACAGGCGAGGCGGAACGCTTGTGATCGCGGTGTGGCTGGGATGGGCAGAGCTTCACGCGGCGCTCGGCCCCAAGCCGCCGGTTCGCTCACCGAATCCGACACCGAAGAACACGCCTCCGTTTCAGGTCAAGCCCGAAGTGACGCCGGAGACTCCGACGCCCGGAGATTCTCCCTTCTTGTGGACCAGGACTCCTGGATTCGAGGATCCGCCGAGGGTGACGACTCCAAGCTCGATGCCGGCAAAATTGCGGCACGGTTCTTGAAAGCCCGAGGCCCTGCGGCCTGATAACGGGTCGTCCTTTTTGGAGGTCGAGTCATGAAAAGAATCGCGAGCGCTGCAATCGGCCTTTCGTGCCTGATGGGACTGAACGCGGCCGCGCAGGTTCCGGAGAGGGCCCTGACGGAGACGACGTCGAAACAGACGGGGCCGGGCACGACTGTCAGAACGAAGTCGGAGACGGTCACGGGCATCGTGAAGGAATACGACATGGGAAAGAAGATCAGGATCTCGGGTCCAAACGACCGCTCCTATTCCTTCGACCTGGACCAGAGCGTGCGCGTGGATGGCACGATCGTCGTCGGCCAGATGGCAAAGGTGACCTATACCCGCAGCGGTGACGGCTCCGAGCACGTGAACCTCCTTTCCGAAGCCAGCCGCAAGGCTCAGATGGACGCCTCGGCCGCAAAGGTTCATTCCGAGTCCACGGTGAAGGAAAGCGGACCGGAAGGGAAGACGAAGACCAAGACGGAGGTCGTGATCGGCATTCTCAAGCAGTACGAGCACGGCAAGAAGCTCACGGTTTCGGGACCGAAGAGCAAGGACTACAGCTTCGATCTCGATGATCACGCTGTTTTCAAGGGCTCGATCGCTGTCGGTGAGCGTGTCAAGGTGACTTATACGAAGACGGATAGCGGCCAGAGAGTCACGACGGTCGAGCCCTACCACAAGGCGTAAGCGACCAGGGGGCCCTCGGTCGCGCGCCGAGGGTCTTCTTCTTATCTTTCGCTCGACTTCCGGAGGAAACGATGAAGCTGCTGGGCGCCGCTCTCGTCTGTTTCGTAGTGGCGGGCGTCGGCCTCCTTCTCCCCTTCGCGTCGGCCCGGGCAGTGACCGAGGTCTGTCTGCTCCTGTTCGTCTTTCTTCTTCTCGGAGGATTGGCGGCCGTCGAACAGGGCGGGGTCAATGCCGCCAAGCGAACATCGTCGCCGGCCAGACTTTCAGATCGGCGCCTCGGGCGCGTCCGGCAGGCTGCGAAGTACGCCCGCCGACTGTCGCAGCGGGGGCATTACTCTCAGGACTGATCGCATCGAATCGGCCTCGCGGCTCTTGTCAGATAGGATGCGCGCGGGGGAACCCGATTGCGATCGTGACAGATAGCCGAACCGCCCTCGAACGCTTTTTTCACGATCTTGCGACGCCGCTCTCGGCGGCGAGCCTTCATGTCGAACGGGCGAGCCGACAGGCCGCGCGCGGAGACGATCCGACGGAAGCCCTCGGGGTCGCCCGACGCGAGCTCGAAAGAGCGTTCGAGTTGTTCGAGAGGGGGCGGAATCTCCTCCTGTCGCGGGGACCGCAATGAGGGTACTGATCGTCGAAGACGACGTCGCCACGCGCAAGGGCCTCGATCTTGCGATCCGAGACCTGGGCGGTCAGACGCGTTGCGTGGGTACGGCCGGCGAAGCGGCCCGTGCGGTGGAGGACTTCAAGCCTGAGGTTCTTCTCGTGGACGTGCATCTCCCGGACGGCGATGGGATCGAAGTATTCCGGCTTGCGCGGGAGTCCGATCCAGAGCGGGATGGAATCGTGATCACGGGACAGGCGTCGCTCGACAGCGCGGTCGAGGCCCTGCGGGCCGGAGTTTCGGACTATTTGCTCAAGCCCCTTCGAACCGCCCAGCTCGAAGTCGTGTTCCAGCGTCTGACGGCCCGTCGAAGGCTCGAGTCGGAAGTCGACACGCTCCGCGATGAACTTCTCGAGACGGGGAGGCTCGGTGATCTGCTCGGTCTGTCCGACCCCATGAAAAAGATCTTCGAGCTCATCCGCCGCGTCGCGCGTTCGAATGCCCCGGTCCTGATCACGGGAGCCAGTGGCACGGGGAAGGAGGTGGTTGCGAAGACCATCCATCGCCTTTCCCGGCGTTCCGCCGCCGCCTTCGTTGCGTTCAATTGCGGCGCGATCTCCCCGGCTCTGATCGAGAGCGAGCTGTTTGGCCATGAGAAAGGCTCCTTTACCGGCGCAGACCGGCGGCGCGTGGGATATTTCGAGGAGGCCAGCGGGGGAACGCTCCTCCTCGATGAAATCACGGAGATGGGATCCGAGCTTCAGGTCAAGCTGCTGCGCGTGCTTGAGGCGCGAACCGTGCGTCGGGTCGGAGGATCCCAGGACATCCGCGTCGACGTTCGCCTCGTTTCCGCAACGAACCGGGATCCGAAGGAAGCAATTCGCGACGGCAGACTGCGCGAGGACTTGTACTACCGCCTCAACGTGCTGCCGATCCTCTTGCCGACCCTGGCGGAACGCCGGGAGGACATTCCGCTTCTGGCCGAACACTTCCGGAAGCAGATCGAGGAGCAGGAAAAGGCGGGTATCTCGGAGTGGGATCCTCAGGCAGTGGAGTTGCTCCAGCGCTGGGACTGGCCGGGCAACGTTCGAGAGCTGCGCAACGTCGTTCATCGCGCATATGTCATGACCGAGGGAGAGTCGATTCAGCCCGGCACGGTTCAGGAGCTGTTGTCGGACGCGGCGGAGACGACAATTGCTCCGGCCACACCTCGAACGGACGGACTGCGGGACAAGGGCAAGAAGGCGAGCGCGCGAAAGCCCGAGAGCCGCTAGCCGCGGATGGACTCTACGGCGAAGGTGGGCGCGAGCTCGACGCATCGAGCCCAGAAGCGACCGCCGCAAAATGCACTTCCTTGCGAGCGATGATGGCGCCGGTCGGGCTCTTTATGAACAAGACGACCTCGTGCGACCCGGGCGTTACGCCATCCAGCTTGAGTTCGGTCTGCCAGTCCGTTGTCTTGGCCCGGAGGATATCGTCGAGAAACACATAGATCTCGGGCCGAGACGCCTTTCGTCGCGGCCCTGCTTTATTCGAGCCCTTCGATACCTCGAAGGCGACACGGATCGTGCTGTCGGAAACGGTGCTGCCCTCCAAGGGGGCGAGGACGTGGATCCGCTCGTCGCCGGCTCGATCGGCGGCCGTGCCACCGAAATTCTCAGCGAACGCCCGCCCCAGCATCGTCGCCAGGGCCAACGCGAGGGCTGTCAGCAGTCTGGAAGGGTTCAACAGAGTCTCTCGGTCAAAGGCGATTGATCGCCCGGAACGCCGGCTGGACCGATTGTCGGCTCTCGAAGAACTCCCCCCAGGGATCCGCCCCTGGGGGTTCATCGGGCAGCGTCGCCAGAGTGAACGCTGCTGGGCTCAGTCCCCCCTTGACGTCCGACCACCGCAGGGGCATCGAAACCGGCGCGCCTGGACGTCGCCGAACCGAATAGGGCGCCGCGACGGACTGTCCGAACCCGTTGCGGAAGGGGTCAAGGTACACACGGCCGGAGCGCTCAAGGATTCGCGCTTCGACAGTCAAGACTTGCGGATGCGCTGAGGCCAGGCGCGCTCCCAGCCGCTGCGCGAAACGAAGCGCATCGTCGGCATCGGGACCCGAACGGATGGGCACCAGAACGTGTAGGCCCTTGCCCCCCGAGGTCTTTGGGAAGGAGACGAGCCGGAGCGCGTCGAGAGCCTCCTTGACCAGCAAGGCAGCGGGAATGGCGTCGGCGAAGCGGCCCGAGGCGGGATCCAGATCGAACGAGATCCAGTCGGGCTTGCGCGGTGCGCCGGCCCGGCTCGACCACACATGGACGGCGATGCATCCCAGGCTGACGAGCGCCAGCTGCGTCTCGAGCTTTCCTCCAACGACATAGTTTGTGAATCCGTTGGCATGAAGGATGCGGCGGGTTCTCGTGCCTTCGGGCATTCCGGCTGGCTTCTCCTTCTGGAAAAAGCAATCGCCGCGCAAGCCGTCAGGGCAACGCTCCAGTGTCAAAAGCCGATCGCGGACAAACGGTCTCAGCCTTGGGAAGATCCGCTCGTAGAAGCCAGCGAGGTCGAGCCGCGTATAGCCCTCCTCGGGCCAGAGCACCTTGGCCGGGTGCGAAAGTCGATCTCCAGACGGGTGCTCGGTCGCGCGCGCGTTTCGGGTCATAGAGAGCCTATGTTCGCCCAAAGGGCGAGAAACGGCCCGGAGGGTGTGCGCCGCTCCTGGCCAATCACCGGAAGGAATCCTTTTAGATGGCAGCACAATCCGTGTGACCGCAGGAGCAACCGTCCGTTCCGTTGCCGCTCGTTTCCTCGCCGCGGCATCCCCTGTGATTGCAGGCCATGAACGAGCACCTCCAAGGCACTGAATAAGCAATTGGCCTGCCAGCGCTCGCGACGGTGGCATCGGTCCTCGTCGCCGCCGTCTAGCGCTGCGGCCGGACGCTGAACCCAAACCGGTACGAGCCCCTTGACCGCATAGAGGCATGGATGTTGCACAACTCGGGGGTGAGCGGCTCGATGAGCTGCAATGAGGAGGAATGCCGATGAAGAGATTTCGGTCCCTCGCTGGGGTGCTCATCCTCGCCACTAGTGGCCTGATCATCGGTTGCCAGAAAGCGGAGACGACGACGAGTGAGACTTCGACCACGCGCGAGGTCCCCAACCCCTCGGGTACGCCGGAGGCCACGACATCCACGACGACAACCACCAGTACAGTAGAAGTGACTCCCACGCACACGCCATAGCGCTCGTCGGGAAGATTTGAGCAGGCGCAGGCCAGGCAATCCGGCATCGGCCCGGTCACTTTCTGTAGACCGCGAGAGATATGCCTCGAGGTCGAAAACGGACGGGATGGTCGAACCCAGAGAAGTTCACGCGAGCCTGGTCGAAGTCGACGGGGCTAGCCTCTTTTACGAAATTGCGGGGCACGGCCCGTACCTCGTTCTCGGTCACGCAAGCATGGCGGATCGCCGGATGTGGGATCCACAGTTCGCGACATTCGCCGAGCACTACCGCGTCGTCCGGTACGATCGGCGGGGGTTCGGAAACTCGACCCTTTCACGGGGCGCGTTCTCTCACCGTCGGGACCTGTTTCAGCTCCTTCGGTCTCTCGGCATCGACCGGGCTCACCTGGTCGGCTGCTCCGGAGGGGGCGGCGCGATGATCGAATTTGCGCTCGAGCATCCGGACATGGCGACCGCGCTCGTTCTCGAGTCGCCGGAGGTCGGCGGCTATCGCCCGGCGGGCAATATGCCGGCGGCCCTGGCCGAGCTCCTGGTGACTCTGCGGGGGGGAGACGTGCGGCGGGCCTCAGAGATTGCCGTTCGGCTCTGGGTCGATGGTCCCAGGCGCACGCCGGAGCAGGTCGATGCGCGCATCCGCTCTCGGGTCGGGGAGATGAGCCGGACGGCTCTGCTGAACGTGTTTGTCGAGGAGGAGCCGCTCTCGCCGCCGGCCGTACAGCGGTTGGAGTCGCTCAAGATCCCGACTTTGGTGATAGTCGGAGAATTGGATCATCCTGAAGTTCTCGCCCTTGCGAAGTTCCTCCGCAGCCACCTTGCGGGGGCTCGTGAGGCCGTGGTGAGCGGCGCCGCTCATCTTGCGAACATGGAGAAACCGGAGGACTTCAACAGCACCGTGCTGGGATTTCTCTCTCGAGCGAAGGCCTGAGGGAGGAAGCACCGTCGGGGACCGTCGGAGCCGAACCCGCGCTCGTCTCTTGTTCTCGCATCCCGAGCCGATGGGTGATGGCGAAGAGAGCCGCCGCCAACGCCCTGGGAAAGGATTTGGACTCGCGAGGACATCGGATGGCCCGCGATGACCGCTCGCGATCGCATGCCAAACCTCCCAGAGGCTCAGAGTGCAATCGAGGTGCACCCTTCCATTGTGTGGCGTTCGCGGGTGCTGGCATAGACATTGCTATTCGTATGAGACAAGGTTCTGTGGAACACTCGAACCGGCTCGCCAACAGATCCCGCCATCCGATGACCTGCCCCTTCGGGGGCGGTCGTCCCTTCCCATGGGACCTGAAGATAAAGGATCGAAGTGCCGTCGTTTACGCGGGATCTCGGCCCGGGACATGGACGCCCGCGCCTCGGGCCGGCGACGAGAGGCGATCGAGCGCGGCGATCAGGCGATTGAAGTTGAGGGGCTTGACGAAGTGTTCGGCAAAGCCCAGATCGCGGCTGCGTTGGAGGTCTTCTTCCATGCCATAGCCACTCAGGACGATCGCCTGGAGTTGCGGGTTGATAGCCTTCAGGGCAGAGAGCAGAGACAGACCGCTCCCATCTGGAAGGCCGACGTCCGTGACGAGGATGTCGGCCGGTCGCTCGCGGAAGAGAGCCACCGCGCCCGCAACAGTCTCGGCGATGCGCGCGTCGAAGCCCGCCTCGAGGACCAGATGTCGCAGCGCGTCGCCGGTGTCGGCGTCATCCTCGACGAGGAGAACAGCGGTGCGACTGCGCACCGTGGCAATCGCCTCGTCGCCGGCGGGGTTGGGCAACTGTCTCGGCCGTTCCGTCGTCGTAGGCAACTCGATGACGAAAGCGGCGCCTTTCCCCACGCCATCGCTGGACGCGGTGATCGATCCCTGGTGCAGCTCCACGAGATTCTTGGCGATCGCGAGCCCGAGCCCAAGCCCTCCGCCGCGGCGCGATTGTGTCGTGTCGCCCTGCTCGAAGGGTTCGAACAGTCTCGGGAGAAGGTCGCTCCGAATTCCTTGGCCGTCGTCTATGACCTGGACACGAACCGTTCGCCCTGACGGGTTGTCCGAGGTCAGCCTGACGTGCCCGCCCGCCGGCGTGAATTTCGCGGAGTTCTTGAGCAGGTTCCAGAAGATCTGCTGGAGCCGGGCCCCGTCGCCCTGGCAGAAATGATCGGACGCATCGAGGCGGAGCTCCAGGGTGAGGTCATTGGCGAAGAACTCGCTCCGGGCGCTCTGGGCGACGCTCAGCAGCACTTCGTGCAGGTCGAGAGGCGCTCGCTCCAGGGTGACTTTCCCACGCGCGATCCGCGTGAGGTCGAGCAGGTCGTCGATCAGTCGGGCCTCGAGCTCCACATTGCGACGGATCATCGCCAGGGAATCTGGCATCCCCTCCGCGAGATCCGATCGCCGCTCGAGGCGATGGAGCGATGCCATGACCGGCGTCAGCGGCGTACGCAGCTCGTGCGAGAGGGTTGCCATGAAACGGTCCTTGGCGGCATTCGCTTCTTCCGCCCGCTGCACCGCGAACCGCAGCGTGGTTTCGTCCTTGCGGCGCTGTGTCACATCGCGCGCGATGCGCGAGATCCCGATGATCGTTCCGTCCGCGGACCGGATGGGCGAGAGGCTGATGGAGATATCGAGCCAGCGCCCGTCTTTCGTCCGGCAGCGACGATCGAAATCGGCGGGGCGCAGACCCGCAAGGATGTCGCGTGTCCGCTGCGCCGAAAGATTCGGGTGGTCGGGAGGCCCGAGCTCCATGATGCGGCGGCCCAGCATCTCGGAGGCGCTGTACCCCAGGAGGGCCTCGGCGCCCGGGTTCCAGTCCGTGATGACATTGTCGATTGTTTCCCCGATGATGCCGTAGCTCGTGGACGCGACGATTGCCGCGAGCCTCTGCGCTGCGCGTTCTGCCTCGCGATGCTCAGCGATGTCCCGGAACACCAGGACGACGCCGATGAGCCGTCCGCGATCGTCTCGGACCGGGGCGCCGCTGTCCGCGATCGGTGTCTCGGTCCCGTCTCGGGCAATCAGAACCGTGTGGTTGGCGAGGCCGACGATCGCGCCCTCGCGGATGACCCTGCGGATCGGGTTGTCGACGGTGGCCCGGCTCTCTTCGTTGATGATGCGAAAGACTTCCTCGGTGGGCCGATTGAGCGCGTCCGCGGAGGACCATCCGGTCAGGCCCTCCGCGACGGGGTTGAGGAAGGTCACGAGGCCGGCGCCGTCGGTAACGAGAACCCCGTCCCCAATGCTGCGAAGAGTCGTTCTCAGCTGCTCCTCAACCTCGCGGGTTTCGGCTTCGGCCTGTGCCAAGCCCAGAAAATCACGCCGCATGAGCGAAAGGAACGCCGCAAGGAGGATGAAGAAGATGGCGCCGCCCGCGAGTGAGACTGCCGTCAATCGACCAAATGCTTCGCGCGCGAGCGTCGTGCGTCGCACCAGAAGCACCCTCTCATCGGCACGCATCGCGTCCACCGACTTCCGGATCTCATTCATGTACTGTTGGCCGAGGCCTGTCGAGACGGCGCGCCGAGCCGCCGCGGGATCGCCCGAGGAATACACTTGGATGGTCAGTGCGATCTCATCGAGCTTCGCTGCGACCAGCTTCTTGATGCGAGCGACAGTCTGCTGCTTCGACGCATTGTCGGCCGTGAGGGCTTCGAGTCGAGCCAGGTGTTCGGGAATTCCGGAAACCGCGGATCGATACGGCTCGAGGTATGACTCCTCCCCCGTGAGCAGGTAGCCGCGTTGTGCGGTTTCGGCGTCGCTGATCGCGGACAACGTACCCTCGAGCTCCGTGGTGACCGCCCACGCCTGCTCGACACGCTGTGTCGTCTCGAAGAGCCGCGCGACGTTCGCCTGGTGGATCCAGGCGAGAGCCACCAGGGCCGCAAAGACAAGAGCGCTGCCAGCCACGAGCGGAGCGACGGGCCCGCGAGTCGTGCGAGGAGGCGCCTTCACGTGGGCATTGTCGCTGAAGCCGGCCCGCCAGCCAATATCGTAGGGCGGTTGTCGGAGCGCGCCGGCAGAAAGCCGCCTCGCCGTTCCCTGAAACCCTTCTCCTTCGGGCACGGTCAGGGCCGGGAAAGGGTGAAAACCGGCCTTCGAGCAACTTCTCCGACCGGCGCCGACTCCGGGATTGGGATTCGCAACACGCATGCCAGTCGCCACGCGATTCCGGCGATGGCGCGTCCGTGTGGATCGGTCAAGTCAAGGAGTCAACCGGATGTTCGACTGAGCGATCGCCTGTCCCGCCGAGATCCCGTTCGCGATGAGATGGCTCGGAGGGTCAGTGTCTGAGAGCCCAGACCTGGGGCGAGGTTCCCAGCCGTGTTGATGTGAAGGGTCGACTGGCGTGCCGAGTGTCCATATCACCATCGCCCCCGCGTCGCCCGAGTTGGAGAAGATCGTGCTGGTGCCTGATGAGGGGTCGGTGGAGATGACGGCCAGAGGCGCCGGCAGTGTGACGCTGACCTGGCCGTTCTGAACGTTGTTTATTCCGACTGCCGGCCGCAACGTCGGGCTGCGTTCGGCCTAGAGGCGGCCTGTCAGCAGGAGAATGACCACGATAAGCAAAATTACGCTGACCGCTCCGCTCGGGCCGTAGCCCCAATTCTGACTGTAGCCCCAGCGCGGAACCGCTCCGATCAAAAGTAGGGCCAGAACGATTAGGAGAAGAAGTCCCATTGCAAACCTCCTCTTGGTCTCTCTACTCCTCTGCATTTCAGATGCCAGTTTCCCGGCGCAGGCGGGCTGGCGCGAATATTGAATGAGCTTCTCAACTTGCAGGTGTGGGCGTGAAAGAGACACTGCCAATGACTACGGTCAACCGCGCCGTGAAGGACCGAAGGGGAGACGCGAGCGGGCCGATGAGGATCCGAAATCGCGCCTTGACCAGTTCTGCGACGCCCGCGCCCAGCTCCTATTCGAACGCGGGGCCGGAGCGAGTCGTGATCAACGTGCTTTGTCCGGAACGGGCGATGACGCGTTTCTCGTTTGGAAGTTTCTTGTCTCGCGAAGCCGACGCGTTTCGGGTCGTCCGCTGCCCTGTCTGCAGTGGAACGCACGTCCTCGTATCGAGCGCCGCGTGGGTCGTGGGCGCTTCGCCCTGCACAGAAGAGATACGAGCCGCCGGCCCCGGCGTCGATCGCCCGCGGGGAAAGAAGACAGGCTCCTCTCGAAAAGGCCAGGGGCCGCGGGGGCTGGCACGACTTTCGCTGTTCTGATGCGCGGTGCCCGGAGCGGTCGCCCCGGAAAGGAAGAGGCAACTCATGCTCTGGACGATATTCATAATTCTCCTGGTTCTTTGGGCCCTGGGTCTGGTCTCTGGCTACACGCTGTATGGCTTCGTCCACGTTCTGCTCGTGCTCGCGGTAATCGTTCTCCTCATCAACCTCATCCAAGGACGGCGGGCTGCGTGAGCCGGCGCTGGGAAGGATCGGCCCCGGCTCGCCGGGGCCGATCCTCGGCGGGCCGCAGGGACTCGAGACCTTCTCCGACGACTCGAACGCGGAGTAAGTGGAGACCGGAATAGAGATCAGGCCGAAGCTGATGTGGCCAGACCAGAGGGGTCGCATCGGATCGGATCGTTCAGACGGCGCAATCCGGATGCCCGCACGGACAACCGATGCGTGAATTCGGTCTGTGCCGCCGCCGCTCCGGCGCACCGCTCGCTACAATTAATGCTTCCCGGCCTCTTCGGTCTCCGTGATCTCCGCCTCGTCGCACCGGCATACGTTCGAATATGCGACGCACGTCGCATGCCGGAGTCAGATCGTCAATCGGGAAGGCGCCACAGCGGAGCGGGGAATTCCGAAAAAAGCGGTGCCGCTAGAGCGCCCGCGGAGGGAGTCCGAGACTCGCGGCACCGAGAAGGAAAAGGGGCGATGGCACCCGAGTTTCAAGACTGCAAGTCTCTTGCCATGGTCACCTCCGAGGCGGCTCCTCCTCGTCCTCGCGATGAGGCTGAGGGTTCCCGGTAGTCTCCTCGATCGAGGAGGCGTCCTGGATCCGGTCCGCTCCTGCCGTTTTCCTTGCAATGTCGGCATAGTGGCCTGCGAGAGTCAGGATCTCCTTTTCGGAGAGTTGTTCGACGTCGATCAACCGGTTGCTGGCGCCCTTGATGGCGGCCACCAGCTCATTGAGCTTCAGGTTCACGGCCTTCGCTTCCTTGTTCTGCGCGCGCTGGATCAGAAAGACCATCAGGAACGTGATGATCGTCGTCCCCGTGTTGATGACCAGCTGCCAGGTATCGGAGTAGTGGAAGAGCGGACCGCTCAACCCCCACAGCAGCACGATCGTTACGGCGATGGCGAAAGCCGCCGAACTGCCGACCCATTCGCTGACGCATACGGACGCCGCTTCGAGCGCGGCACCGACTCCGTTGCCGGTCTTCGCGGGCACGGAGCTCCTAGGATGCCGCGCTCGCCCGCTTCGAAGCGGAAGGCGGCGCGTCGATTTCTTCCTCGTCAACACCGACCCGGAACTCGTGGGCGAGCTTGCCCCCCAGCCATCCCGAGACGCCGAGAAGAACGAAGCCGGCCACGGAGGTGCCGAAGGCCAGCAGCCAGCGACCGCTGGAGGCGCCGGTCTCGACGCGGCGGGCGAAGAAGCTGATCAGGTAGAAAATTACCATGGACAGGTTCAGAAGCAGGTGCCGCGTCGCCGTGCGGAAGGCCTTCGCGCTCATGGTCACCCCGACGTAGTCGACGGCCCCCGCTGCGGCCGCCAACAAGGCGAAGAAGAGCCCGATCCCGATACAGGTATAAGAAAAGTCGTACCAGAAGCGATCGGCCGGCGACGCCATGCGCAGAAGGTCGCCGAACAGCGCCAGGAAGAACGCGCCAATCGGAATCGGCACGAGCATGGGGTGAATCGGATGCTTGCCGATCGCTGCCCTGCTTCGCATGTTCGCCTCCACATGAGGAGAGTGCAATGGAAGTGCCAGTTCGGGCGGTGGTGGTTCCCTACGGGACCGGGGCGGCGATGTGGGGAAAGACGCGCGCTGCGGAAGCGAGCGATCCGCCCGGGTGATGTCCGAGGCGACTACTTCGTAGACCCGCGCTGCTTCGGAACCTTCGCTCCGGCTCGACGGGCCTCCGACAGACCGATCGCGATCGCCTGCTTGCGGCTGGTGACCTTCTTGCCCGAGCGGCCGGACTCGAGCTGACCGCGCTTGCGCTCGTGCATCGCACGCTCGACTTTCTCCTGGGCCTTGGGCCCGTACTTGTGCTTACCCGCTTTCTTCTTGGCCATTGATTGCTCCTCGACGGCGTTTGCCGCGCGTAAGGCGTGGGGCTGGTGGATTGCCGCCAGCCCGCTCGTCCCCCCGGTCTGCGACCGGTTGACCTTTCCGCCGCATCGTCATGGCGCTCACGAGTGGTACGGCACCGCGGAATCCCGTCGCCTCGGCACCGGACCCGCGTGCTCCAGGATCGAGATGCTGTCCTCGCGCCGCCGGCGGAAGATCATCGTGGCGATTCCGATGACGCCGAGAGCCAGTCCTCCGATCAGCAGCCAGGTCGAGCCGGTTCGCCGCTCGGCGGGCACGGACTCGGGGGCGGGTTGAACGACGGGCTGTTGGTCGGCTACAGCGACGGGAGGCACTGCGGAGTCTGCGCCAGGGGATGTCGCGGTTGATCCCTCGAAGGCCGGAGTCGGCAGCGTTTCATGTGCCGTCTGCGCGACGGCTGCCGTCGCGGCCGGGGCATGGGCGAGTTCGGCGGAGGGCGGCGACGCCTTGGGTTCCCGGGCAGTTTCTCGCGGTTTACGCGTCCCGCGCGCAGATGAGGTCCGAGCTGTCGCCGCGGCTGGAGCCTCGACGGGAGCCGGAGCCTCGATGGGCGCGATCGCGGAAGATTGCGGAATCTCGGCGACCGGCGCAGGCGGCGGCGCGTTCGCGGGTTCGGCCGGAGCGGCCGTCACTTCGGGTTCCGGGCTCGCCTCGATCGCTGGGGGTGGAGATACGACCGGAATCGGCGTAACGGCGGGCGGATTCTGTGGTTCCGGTTCTTGTGCCCGCAGGTGACCGGCCGCTATCAAGAGAGCGACTGCGATCAGGGCTCGATGTGCGAACTTCACGATGGCCTCCTTTCTTGCCTCTTGCAGCTACATGCCGCGTTCCATTCAGGGAGCTAGAGGAGCAGTTTTCATGCCATTCGATGAGGGCAGTCGGATGAACCGCGAGAATTTCGGCTGGCGAGCCGGCGCGCGGATGCGGCACGGGACTTGCCCTTTCCGACGGGCGTCCGTCGATGTCAGTCGGGCAATCCGAACGCGCGCGGTCAATGCCAGTGGCCGCCGGTCCGATACCAGCCGCGGCTCGAGTGCTTCCACTGAGGAGCCACCCAGACGGCGCGTGCGTGCGGCCGGCGCTTCCACGCGGCCTCTCCGTAAACCTTTGACGCGGCCTGGATCCTGCTCCGGCTGCTCTTCCTGAGAGTGCAATCGTCGTGCCGCCAGGAGTGCACGTCCGGAGAGCGCGCGAGACGCGAAAAGGCCCGGTGAGCCGTGAAGGCTCTCCGGGCCGCGATGGAACGGCGTGCCGCGGTTAATAGGGCTTTTTCGGCTGCTGGATCGAGATCGACTTGGCGACGGGTTTTGAGCCGGTGTCGCTGCCGTCGACCTTCACCGCGACCGTGGCCCCCGTCTGCGGAAGGCCGCTGTCCAGCCTGGTGGCGTCGTTCCAGTAGACGGTGACCTCGTTCCCGCCGCTATCCTTGACGGTCATCGACTTCGCAGCAGCGTCGATCTGGGAGACGGTTCCCGTGATCGTGCGATCGTTTGCACGATTGTCGGAGCCGCCTGCGAGCGCGACCACCGATAGCGCGAAGAACGCGGCAACCGACAGCGCAGCAAGCTTCTTCATTCCAACCTCCTTGAACTGAGGGCCGCGCCATTGCGACCCATCTCCTCAACTGTGCAAGAGACGCGCCAGCGAGGGCCACTCCGCGCCTTCATCGCGAACCGGGTGCGATTGGCGCTCCTGTTACTCTGTTCATAGCTCAACCTCCAACCGCGGTCCTGAGTTGGCTCGCTCTCCCGTGTCTCGTCGGGAACCGTGCCGATCCGCTCCAGGCTTCGGCCGACGAAGGGATCCGAATGCGGGCCATGGCCGCGGCCGAGCCGATCGTCTCCTCGAGAAACGAAACCGCTTGGGAGACCACGGTGCGGTCGCGGAGGATCCGATGATGCCCGAGCCCGCGCGTCACGACGAGTCGCATGCACGGCCACGACGCCGCGATCGCTTTTGAGTCGCCGACGGGAACTCGCGCATCCCGCGCGTCATGGAACACGAGAATCGGGACAGCAGGCCCCTTTACCGCGAGCCGCAGGTCGCGAAGGCGCACACCGTAGCGCTCCTGAAGCCGGTCCGTCATCGAGGCCGTCGCGACGGCCGATAGCCGGAGATAGCGGGCGAACCGAAGTGCATACCGCTCGGGATCCTCCGGCGGCGACAATAGAACGGCCGCTTGCGCGTCGAGGCCGTCCCGGAGCGCGAGCGCGCAGGCGGCTGCGCCCATCGAGTGTCCGATCAGCGCGACGGGATCCGTTATCCGGGATGCCAGACGAACCGCATCGATGAAATCGGGGAGAGAAGCAAGGCTCCCGTGCGAGAAGCCGTGCCCCGGCGCGTCGAACGAAACGACGCCGAATCCCGCCCGAACCAGCGGAACTACGAAGTGCCGCAGGCGCGCCGCGTGCCCGCCCCAACCGTGGACCAGGAGCACTCGCGGGCCGCAGCCCCACTGCCACATCGCAACGTCACCGTGCCGCCCCCCCACCCGAATCGGGTGGCCATGCGAAAGAAGGTCGCGTTCCGTTCGCGTCCGCGGGAATCGGGGAGGCCGGAGAAACGCGAGCGCCGCACAGTGCCCGCAGGTACTTTCCGACACGCGCCCGATGGCGCCGAGAACGGCCCGCACCAGGCGAAGGCCGCGGAAGGAATTCGACTTCCGGCTCCGTCGCCACGCCGCGGGGGAGAGGATGTTTGCAGCCACACCGAAGAAACCTTGCCAATTTCGGGCCAACGGCCCCGGCGCGAAGAGGCGGGGCAAGCGGTGAGGCCTCGATATCTGCCAAACGCGCAAGCGAGCGTCCGCATCATCCGGGCTCTGCCGAGTCCGCCGATATGGGTCGGCCTGTCCGGCTCGAGCGCCAGGGACGACCGACTCAGTAACCCGCAGCAACTCGGATGCTCGCTCGTCGGGCGCAAGAATGCGGAGTCGTGCCGGCGAGCTCACATGCTAAGCGGCCATCCGTCGTGCCTCGACCAAGCGCTCATTTCTTCACTCCCGCGCCGATCTCTCCCAGCCGGGCCTCCGCAGCGGCCGCCCCGCGCGCGTATCCCTGCTGGAACGCGTCGGACCGGGCAACATCGCCGAAGTGCTGCCGCAGTACCGGCAGTGCTCGCGCATAGTCCTGACCCTCAACATCCGGGCGTAGCGCCGCGAGGAAGCCCTTGCCGTAGACCGTCTACTCGATGTCCGTGCCCGCCCCTTTCGCGTCCGGGCCGCCCGCGTCCCGCAGTCCGATCCACCACTTGTAACGTGCGGCATCGAGGCTCTCTGCGCCGGCGGCTTCGAACACCCGGCGGACCTCGTCGGCCTCTTTTTCGTTTTCGACCAGCGCGAACAGGACGCCGCGGCCCGCGGCCAGGGCGTTCTCATACAAGTAGATCTCGTCCCGCGGCAGGCCGGTGCGGGATTCGTGCTCGAGGGCGGCGCCGGCGGCTGCGCCACCGGCCGCGCCCGCGATGCCGAACAGTGCCGCCGCTGCCATCCCCACGGCCGTCACCGGCCCGATTCCGGGTATGAGCAGGGCGGTCACGGCGCCAAGCCCGAAGCCGGCGGAAGCCCCCGTTGCCGCTCCGACGACGCCCCCCACCGCCTGGCCCACCCCTGACGCCTCGGCCTCGTCGGTCGGTACGACTGACTCGAGGTTCTCCGGGCCGGGCAGCAACAGTTCGATGCGGTTGCCGAGGAACTCCAGCGACTTTTGCGCCGCCCGCTCGGCCGCTGCGCGATTCGGAAAGATGGCGACGACGGGATCCATGACAATCCTCCGATACCTAAATTTGCAAGGGTTGCGCCACCCGGGGGTTCTTGCTGATCTGTGGACGATAGGAAAACTTGCCGATGGAACGGTCTTCGGGCTCCTTTTCGCCGGCATCGGCCGCAATCCTCGCCGCGAGTCGGCCCCGCCTTCGAGGACGCGGTGGGAGCGACTGCTCCATGCTCAGACCAGGGCGGCTGCTACCCATTTGCCTCATTCCCAAGAGCCACGCTCAACAAAGCGACGAAACTCGCGCAGCCGGATTCGGTTAGGCGATCAGACGCAGCGCTATACCGGGCGGGACGGGAACTCTCCTGGCTGCGATGCTGGCCACATCAATCTCGGACGCCTCGAACCACTCTCCGGATTCATCCATGATGCGGCCGTCCTCATCGACGAAAGCCCTCATCAAGGCCTCCGCCTCCTTGCCGGTGTCGCCCCCGATGATGAAGCGCCGACGGCCTCTGTGTGTGCTCGCCTCGACCAAGAGGTACATAAGGACCTCCCACACGTGTTGCTGCACAAAGCGTGCCGAGCGAAGCACGTTTTAGCCAGGATGCGTGATCACGACACGACGGGGCGCGTCATACAGGCCCCCCGTTTTAGCCGCCAGGTTGCGTTTAGAAATGGCACGGCATCGGGGATGCCGGCCGCGACAAGCGGGGCCGCGGTCGACGGACCTGATGTCGTGGTCAACGATCGAGATGTCGATGTCCCCGTCGCCGGCAGCGGCCGGCCCGCCCTCGCCGATGGGAAAGGACCGATCACCCGTCCGGGCTGTCCCGCGTGGCCCGGTCCTTGCAACGATGGAGCTGTGCAAGGAGGTTCTTATGCAACGTCGATGGACTGTATGGATCGCCGCTATCGGAATGATGGCTCTTCTGACCGGATCGTCGCTGGCGAAGGAGGACAAGAGTCCGGACGCCACGGTCCGGCTCTCTGAGGGATCGGCCGCGGCGGGTATCGGCTGGACCTGGGGCCGTGGCGAGGTCTTTTTCGAGGGGCAAACGTATCACTTCAAGGTGGAAGGGCTCTCGGTCGCCGAGGTGGGAATCACGAAGGCGGAGGCCAGGGGCAGCGTCTACAATCTCAAGAGCATCGACGACTTCGCCGGTGTTTACGCGGCCGCCAGCGCTGAAGGCACCGCGGGCAAGGGTGTCGGCGTCTCATCTCTGCGCAACGACAAGGGCGTGGTGATCAACCTCAAGAGCGAATCCAAGGGCGCCAACATCAAGGTCGCGGCCTCCGGGCTGAAGGTCACGCTCGAAAAGTAATCCGTTCACGGACCGCCATCGTTCCAACTTGCTCCGGGGTGCCGCCATGGGCGACACCCCGGTTTCGCTTCGGGTGTGGAGCTCGCCGTCGCGTCGCCAACGATGCAAACCGGAGCCGAGCTCGAGGACATGACGAGGTCGATCGGGAATCGGTGAGCGAGCGAGACCCGTTTGGGAGCTTCCCTCAGAAATTCTGCAGGGCCTCGACCGGGGCGTAGGCGTCCGTCAGCTCGGGAATGCCCTCGGGCGGCTGAGGAGAGTGAACGAGCCATCCCATGTAGGAGTCGATGGTGCGCAGATCCCACCGCTTCGCCAGCTCCGAGACCCGGAGTCGTAGCGCGTCGAAGTCCTGTGGGTCCGCCGACAGGGTGGCATAGACGATCAGATTTCCGACGGACGGCGACTTGCCGGCCACGAGGCGGGGGCTCGCGACGTAGACCTGTCCGAACTGTTGCCGGATCGCCTTGTACGACGCCCAGAACAGGCGCCCATCCTTGCCCATGAGGTTGCCGACGAAATTCGCGGCGAACATGCCGTCGGGCGAGAGCCTTCGACGCAGCGTCTCGAAGAACTCCCGCGTCGTCAGGTGAAAGGGTACGCCGGTCGAGTTGAACGCATCCAGGATGATCAGGTCGTACGCCGGCCCCGCTCGCGCGAGGAACACGCGCCCATCGGCGATGACGGTGCGCACGCGCTCGGACTCCCTATAGAGGAAGTACTCGATCGCGATATCCCGCACGACGGGGTCGATCTCGACCGTGTCGATCTCGACCTCCGGCCGTATCCGCGCGAGCAAGCGCGGAAACGTGCCGCCTCCCAGACCGATGACGCAGACGCGGCGGATCCCGGGGCGAAAAGCGAGAGACGCGAGAAGCCCCTCGTCGTAGCCGAGAAGCGAGCGCTCCGGACGCAGGATATTGACGCCGCTCTGGGTGAGCGCGTCGAACCGCATCCGGCGCGTGGTGTCGAGCTGCGTGACGGCGATGTGGTGGTAGGGCGTGTCCCGGCGCAGCAGGATCCTCTCGCCGCCGATCGCCGCAGGAGGAATCCGCGTGAGAATTCCCGCGCCCAAAGCGAGCGCGGCGAAGACCGCGACGACGGCGCTCGCCCGGTCGCGAACCAGGATCCCGGCGCACAGCAGGAGCGTCACGGCGAGGCCGACGAGGAGCGCGTCGACCGGAAAGAGCGGAATGAGCACGAACGTCGCCGCGAGCGTGCCGATGATCGACCCTGCCGTCGAGAGGGCCGAGTAACCTCCCGAGACCGTCCCGGCCGCTTCCATGCGGCGAATTCCGATGCGCACAGCAAAGGGCGTCACCATCCCCATCGCGAGCGACGCCGGCAGGAAGAAAACGACCGCCGCGGCAAGCGCGGACCAGCGCACGTCCCATCCGAACCCACCGATGAGACGGAGGAGCGCGTTTGCCCAGACGATGCTCGGCAGCATCAATACGGCCGAGAGGGAGAGGACGGACGACAGCGCGGCGAACGACGGCCGTTTGTCCGCGATGCGGCCGCCGAGGGCATAGCCGACCGAGAGCGCCACGAGAAAGGTCGAGATCAGGCTGCCCCAGACGTAGACGGACGAGCCGTAGCTCGGGGCGAGGATGCGCGAGCCCAGGATCTCCAGGGCCATCAGCACGGCGCCGGCCGCCGCCACGACGATCCGCAGGAGGGCGATCTCTCGCCCTGAGTGTGCCGGCACGGGCCCGGCCGGCAGTTCTGCGTGGGCGTGCATGCAGCATTCTAGCAAGGGGACGCGCGGACCCGTGACGGCCGCAACGATCATTGGTCACTCCGCACTCGTCTGAAAGGATATTGCCGACTACTCACGTCGGAGATGGATCGATACTCTATGGTCTGGAGGACAGGCAATGCAGAAGCGCAGACTTGGAAAGAGCAACCTGGAAGTGTCGGCGCTCGGACTGGGCTGCATGTCCATGAGCTATGGCTACGGTCCGCCGGCCGACCGGCAGGAGATGATTTCCCTCATTCGGGCGGCGGTCGAACGAGGCGTCACGTTCTTCGACACCGCCGAGGTCTATGGCCCGTTCACCAACGAAGAGCTCGTGGGCGAAGCGCTGGCCCCGATGCGTGATCGAGTGGTGATCGCGACCAAGTTCGGGTTCAAGATCGAGGCCGGCAAGCAGAGCGGCCTGGACAGTCGGCCCGCCCACATCAGGGAGGTCGCCGAGGCCTCGCTCAAGCGGCTCAAGGTCGAGGCGATCGACCTCTTCTACCAGCACCGTGTCGACCCGAACGTCCCCATCGAGGACGTCGCGGGAGCGGTGAAGGACCTGATTCGGGAAGGGAAGGTGAGACACTTCGGGCTTTCCGAAGCCGGCGTCCGGACCATTCGTCGCGCACATGCCGTCCAGCCGGTCACGGCGCTCCAGAGCGAATACTCCCTGTGGTGGCGAGAACCCGAAGCGGAAGTGTTGCCGACGCTCGAGGAGCTTGGAATCGGGTTCGTTCCGTTCAGTCCTCTGGGCAAGGGCTTTCTGACGGGCAAAATAGACGAGAACACGAAGTTCGACAGCGCGGACTTTCGCAACGTCGTCCCGCGCTTCACGCCGGAGAACCGCAAGGCGAACCTGGCGTTCGTCGACTGGCTGAAGGGGTTCGCAGAGCGGAAGAAGGCGACGCCCGCCCAGATCGCGCTCGCCTGGCTGCTGGCCCAGAAGCCGTGGATCGTGCCCATCCCGGGCACCACGAAGCGGCATCGGCTCGAGGAGAACATCGGCGCCGCGGCCATCGAGCTGACGTCCGAGGATCTCCGGGAGATCGATCGCGCCGCGTCACAGGTCACCGTGCAGGGGGCCCGGTACCCCGAACACCTGCAGCAACTGGTCGGTCGCTGACCGGCAAACGCGCAAGGAGAGGCGAGGAGCCCGAGGCGGAATTGACGAGCTCGCAGCTACGTTGGGTAACTGGTTGCCATTGACCTCTTTTTGAGGTCATATGACCTCCTATGGAGGTCAGTTCGCCATTCGGTTCTCAGACGAGGACCCGGCTCTTGCTGGCTATCAGGCTCCTCGAGCAGAGTTATCCGCGCGAGCTGGCGCGGATCCTCAGACGTTCCATTTCCGTGATCCAGAAGGCACTTCTCAGCCTGGAGAGGGACGGGCTCGTTGCCGGTAGAAGCCTGGGGCGAACCCGAGTCTATTCGCTGAACCCGCGGTATTTTGCTCGCCGCGAACTGCTGGTATTTCTGGATCGACTTGCCGAACCCGAAGACCGGCTGAGACGAACCCTGGCGACACTGCGGAAGCGGCCCCGCCACACCGGCAAGCGCCTGTGAAATTGACGGCGAAGTCGACGGTGTCCGACTGCCGAAACGATGATGTGTCAGGGGGAAAGCGTGCGTTTCACCGCCACCGACGTCTACGACGTGAGGCCGCCATCTCCGGCTCTGCGCGGCCCGGGAAAGCGGTTCCCGTTTCGTCGAGCTCGAAGAAGCGCGAGTCGACCAGGCCGGACGACCACGTGTCGCAGCCCGCGAAGGTGCAGCCGGAGCGCCACGAGCCCGCTTCGTCCGTGTCCGCTTGGAGAAGCTCGAGTACGAGGCCTCAACCTGTCGAGAAGGAGACGCTGAAGGCCGAACATCGCGCGAGCGCGTCCAACTCTCACTCGACCTCAGTGCAGCATCGGCCCGAGGTCGATCAGCCCAGGGCCAAGCCCGCGCCGTCAAATCAAGAGCAGCGTCACGAGGCAGTTCGGGAAGCGCCGCCGTCCAAGGCAGCCGCGCACGCTGCCCAGCCGGAGCACAAATCGGCCCCGAAGGCCACGGCCCCCGCGGCAAAGGCGAAGCCGAAGGCCTCGAAGCCGCCGAAGAAGCCGGAGGGCAAGCCCGAGGCGGCTCCGTCGAAGCAGCAACAGCAGGGCCGCTGAGCTCGCAGGCCTCTCAACGCCGCCTCGCGACCGAAGCCCCGCACACCCCGGCCACGAGCGCGAGAGCGGCGCAGACGAGGCTCACTCTCTGAAACGAGGAGTCGAGCGAATCGGCGACGGACCGGCGGATCGCGGCGGCCTCGGCCGCGGGAATGCCGGTCGGGGGCTTGATGGCGCCCAGCCTGGCGCGTTCGGGCTCGAGGAGCCGGCTCGTCGTCGACGAGACATTTGCCGCGGCGAGACGACGGTCGAGATCCCGATTGAACGCCGCCGCGGCGAGGATGCCGAAGATTGCGATCGCCAGGAGCGCCGCGACCCGCGCGACCGCGTTGTTGACGCCGGACGCGGCCCCCTGGTCATCCTGGTCCACGGCGTTCAGGACGGCGGCGGTCAGGGGCGCGACCGTAGCGGCCATGCCGAGCCCGAGCACGCAGAGCGCGGGAAGGAGCGACGCCGCGTAGGACGCATGGGCCGGCAGGACGGCGAAGAGCACGAATCCCGCCGCGGCGATCCAGGGCCCGACGGTCAGGGGCAAACGCGGGCCGAAGCGGTCGGCGAGGCCCCCTGCGGTGCGGGAGAGCGCGGAGATGATCACGACGATAGGCAAGACCGCCGCGCCGGAGGCCGCAGGCGTGTAGCCGCGCGCCTGAATCATCACGAACGGGAGAAAGAAGAAGGTCGCCGCGAGCGCGGCATAGAGAAACAGCGTCAGCAGATTGGCAGCCGCGAACGTCCGGTTCTTGAAGAGCTCGAGCGGCACCATCGGGTGGCGGCTGCGACGTTCGATCGCGACAAACGCAAGAAGACCGACGACGCCGGCCGCGGCCGTGCCCCACGCGCGCGCGTTCGCCCAGCCGAGCGAAGGCGCCTCGATCAGGCCGTAGACGAGCAAGGCGAGGCCCAGCGTCGCGGTGGCGGCTCCGCCAAGATCGGGGGGGGCCGACGACGGGTTGCGGGTCTCCGGGACCTTGCGAATGGCAATCCAGACGACCACTCCGGCGATCGGAAGGTTGATCAGAAAGATCGCGCGCCACGAGATGGCCTGCACGACCCATCCCCCGACGGCAGGTCCGATCGCGCCGGCGATCGAGGTCAGCGCCGACCAGGTCCCGATGGCGCGCCCGCGTTGCTCTCGCGCGAAGGCCGCTCCGAGCATCGCGAGGCTCGACGGCACCAGCAGCGCGGCTCCCAGTCCCTGCGCCGCCCGCGCGGCGATGATCGCGAGCACATTCGGCGCCAGCCCGCACGCCAGCGACGCCGCGGCGAATACCGCCACGCCGAGGGTGAAGATCCTCCGGCGGCCGAACCGGTCCGCGAGCCAGCCGCCGACGAGGACGAGCGAGGAGAGAAAGAGCGCATAGGCCTCCACGATCCACTGCGCGCCGGAGACCGTGGCGCCCAGGTCCTCCTGGAGAACTGGCAGGGCGACGTTGACGACCATGCTGTCGATGAAGGCCATGCTGGAGCCGAGGATCGACGCGGCGAGGACCCAGCGGCCGGTGCCGGGCGAGCACGGCTGGGCGTTCGTCGAAAGCGCGAGCCCTTCGGCGCAGGGTGCGGGAAGCACCGAGGACATGGGAGGACTATGCCACGCCGCGAGATATCTTCGAACGACGTAGACTCATCGGAGGAGGATCGAGCGATGAGCACGCAACTCGACAGCCTGCCGAACGGTGAAGGAAAATTACTGCTCGACCAGCGCACGGTCGTCTATCGGGACGAGGGCGGGACTCTGCACGCCATGAGCAGTGTGTGCCCGCATCGAGGCTGCGACGTCGAATGGAACGGCGCCGAAAAAGTCTGGGACTGCCCGTGTCACGGCTCGCGGTTCGCTGCCGATGGATCCGTCCTTCGCGGCCCCGCCGCGCAGCCCCTGCCGCCTGCCGAGGTGCCGAAGCAGGCCTGATGGCCGAGCACCTCTTCCCGCTCGCGGAGCGAAAGGAAGTCGCCGAAGGCACGATGGCCTTCCGATTCGACACGTCCGGCTCCGACTTCGCCTTCGAAGCCGGCCAGAACGCCGACTTCACGTTGATCGATCCGCCTCGGACCGACGCCGAGGGTAGCGTGCGGACGTTCTCGTTCACCCCCCCTTCGACAAGCCCCTGTCCGCATCGCACGGCGAAGATCCCTCGAAGGAGAAGGAGAAGGAAACGCTGAAGGGAGTTGAAGGCGCGGAATTCTTGCGAATTCCTGAATGGTGCCGAAATACTCCTCCCGTGTGTCCGTGTTTTTGTTCGCCCTTCCCAGCCGCTAAGGGGTCGGCGCGCATGGCCACCGATTTGTCAGTGCCGGGCGGATTGCCCTGTGCATTTCACTCGGCGCGAAGAGCCTTCATGGCGTCGATGCGCGCGACGGTTCATGCCGGTTGGTAGACGGCTGCGACGGCGCCAGAGCGGAAGGGGGTCGTGCTGATGAGTCGCAGATCAACCGGGCTGCGCAGTCCGGAGAAAAGCGGTTGGCCTTGGCCCAATACAACCGGATGAATGCCCAGTCGATATTCGTCAATGAGGCCGGAGGCAACGAGGCTTTGGGCGAACCGAGCGCCTCCATGCGCAAGGATGAAATTGCCCGGCTGTTCCTTCAGTCGGAGAACTTCCTCCGCGAGATCGCCGCGTGCCACCGTGGGTTCAGCCCAGGACTGCAGGACCGCCGCTGTCGGCGCGACGCCATGCCGCTCCGCATTGCGCGCTTTTGCTTCGGCGAGCGCCCGCGTCGTCCGATCCACCTGTGTGCCGTCCTTGATCCCTTTCCTCGAGAAAATGATCTTGGGAATGTCGTTCATCGGCGGTGCGATCGGCAT
The DNA here is from genome assembly GCA_963847075.1 of uncultured Acidobacteriota bacterium. Taxonomy (GTDB): domain Bacteria; phylum Acidobacteriota; class Thermoanaerobaculia; order UBA5066; family Gp7-AA6; genus DAHUXD01. Next base: position 1,658,787 of record CAWJYL010000002.1, on the reverse strand, counting down.
GTCCGAAAAGGGCCAAAACGCCGCCATGTCGTAATAGCTACGGCTCCCCATTATGTGCACGCCGGCTCCGCGAAGCGTATTGAGAACCCACTCCGTGGATTCGTTGCCCCCCGATGTCCGAAATATCCAGTCGACCTCGCCGTTCGGTCCGGCAACAAAGCCGTCCAGGGAGACGGACATCTTCAACACGAGCTTTCTTCGTGTTGCCGTTGCGGTAGCCATGATTCCTCCTTAAGTCTTGCGATGGTTCGTAGAAGCAGGATGCCCTGCACCAATGTGGTCTCTTTACAGAGTTACGACGAACGACGGGGGCGCGACTCGACACGATTGTGATGAACCTAACTTGGTGGAGGCGGCCGGAGTTGAATCCACGGAGTTCTAACGAATTCCCGATTGTGTTCGAGTTACTCCCCCGATCTGTCCGTCGCCAGCCCTGGGGTCCGAATCAACGAGTGAGCTGCAACTCTCAGATCGCGAACGAATGACATGTTCTCAGTCTCCCTGCCGAGGATCAGCGTTTCGCCGTCGCCGCTGTTCACTCTCCTTCATGATGTCGCTCAAATCCATGACCGGCCGTATCTCGATCGGTCCAAGTCCATATTTGAAGCCTGGTTGCTGTGAGATGAGCTGAACGGCGTGATTGAGGTCTCGCGCCTCGAGGATTTGAATGCCGCCGAGCTGTTCCTTGGTTTCCGCATAGGGGCCGTCCGTCGTCGCGACGTTGCCGTCTTTCCAGTACAGGGTCAACGCGGTCTCCGGAGGCTGAAGAGGCACCTCGGCGACAAGATGTCCGTTGGCGCGCAGATGGTCGTTGTACTCGAAGCATTCGTCGAACGTTGCGTGGCGCTCGTCCTCGGTCATCCCTTCGAACCGTCCTGGCTCGATGTATCCCAGACAGATGTATTTCATCAATTCCTCCCTGTTTCCTGTGACTCGGGGCCGTGACTCAGCGGTTCTGTAAGCACGGATGCCGACCTGGCTCGCGGCACCCCGACAGCGGGCCGTCAGGCCGGAAACGCCGGCAGTGTTGTCACCGCCGCTCAGTTGCTTCCGTTGGGTCTCCAGGTCTCCAAACTGCGCGTACCTCGACCGGCGCCCGACAGGCGACGGCAGCCTTACGACCCCACGCCAGCGCCTCGTCCAGGTCAGCGGCGTCCAGCACCCAAAAACCGCCCATGTGCTCCTTGGTCTCCAGGTACGGCCCGTCGGTGATGAGAACCTTCCCATCGGGCTGCGCCCGCAGCGACCTCGCGTTCCTGGCGGGGGAGAGCCCGCCCACGAAAACCCTGACACCGGCAGCCACCATCTCGTCGTTGAGCACGTCGATGTCGCGGGACATCGCTTCGTCCGCTGCGGACGGGTCGAAGTCGTCGGGAAGGTGAATCGCGACCAAATACTGCGTCATGACTTCTCCATTCTCCTGTGACGGTCTTCGGGCGGGCCGCTTGCCCTGCCCTCACCATATAGTCGTCCGGCCGGACCGGAATTCGACAGCTCGGCCAAGAAATTCTGCTTCTTCCGCGGCTGAGAACCGTGCTTTGCGCCTGGTCATCTCAATGTCCGCATCGGCTTCTGACGAGTCGTGTCTTATTTCAACTGCCGAATCCGCCGTTGCAGGAATTGCCGCTCAGGTTCCTGTTGGGTCAGCGCCAGAGCTTTTTCATAAGAGGACCGAGCCTCCGCTGTCCTGCCGAGCCTGCGGCACATGTCTGCACGGGCTGAATGCGCCAGGTAATAATTTGCCAGTTCGCCATGCTCCAACACCGCGTCGATATGCGTCAGGCCGACCTCTGGACCATCGCGCATCGCAATTGCCACGGCACGATTGAGCTGTACGACCGGCGAAGGCTGAATCCGCAGCAATCGGTCGTAAAGCGCAACGATCTGTCGCCAGTCGGTCACGGCGACCGATTCCGCCTTTGCATGAACGGCCGCAATCGCAGCCTGCAGTGTGTAAGAGCCGAAGCGGCGGGACTTCAGGGCTTTTTCCAGCAATGCCACTCCCTCCGCGATCTGCTCTCGGTTCCAGAGCGAGCGATCCTGGTTCTCCAGCAAAATCAGCTCTCCGGTCGGCGATGTTCTCGCGGCGCGGCGGGATTCCTGCAGCAACATCAGGGATAGCAGGCCAATGACTTCCGGTTCAACTTCCGGTTCTGACCGGAGTTCGGTCAGCAACCGGCCCAGTCGAATCGCCTCGCCGGTCAGCTCGGCCCGCGTGACTTCCGCTCCCGCCGCAGCGGAGTAGCCCTCATTGAAGATGAGATAGACGACCTGAAGCACCGCGCCCAGTCGCTCCGGCAATTCCTGAGGCGTCGGCACTTCGTACCGAATCGGCGTGTCTCGAATCTTTGACTTGGCGCGCACAATGCGCTGCGCCAGCGTACGCGGAGTAATGAGGAAGGCCTTTGCGATCTCCTCGGTTGTCAGCCCGCACACCTCCCGCAAGGTGAGCGCGATGCGCGCTTCCGGCGCAAGAGATGGATGACAGCACGCAAAAATCAGGCGCAGCCGATCATCCTCGAGGTTGCCCTCTTCATTGGACTCTTCCGCCGAACTCCACTGCGCTTCGAGATGGCGCACGAGCTCGTCTTGGGACGCATCCGAGCGTGCCCGTCGACGCAGAGTATCCATGGCTTTGAATCGGGCCGTCGAAATCAACCATGGTCGCGGGTTGCCGGGTACTCCACTCCTCGGCCACAGACTCAGCGCGGCCGCAAAGGCCTCGTGCATTGCCTCCTCGGCAAGATCGAAATCCCCGAGCAAGCGGATCAGCGTTGCCAGGATTCGTCCGGACTCCACGCGATAAAGGGAGTCGAGCAATTCGCGTATCTGCTCCGTGGAAGGCTCGGACATGACGACGACCTTAGCAAAACCGGGCCGAGAGCCCGGCGCTCAAGTCGATGAACCCGACCTCATAGCAGCGGGCTAAAGAGGCGAAGCACGTTCTCGAGAAATCGCTCCTTCAAGGGCCGGCGACTCCAGGCCGCGCGGTCGAGCGGTACGGACTGCGCGAGGTAGGCCTGCTGCAGCGCGCGGAGGGCCTGCGCGAATTCGGGTCCGTAGACGAACAATGCCACCTCGTAGTTTAGCCACAGGCTGCGCATGTCGAAGTTGACCGTCCCGAACATCGACATCGCGTCGTCCACCAAAATGGACTTCGTGTGCAGAAGGCCGCCGCGATAGAGCTGGAGTTCCACGCCGACGTCCAGCAGGTCGTCGTAATACGACCGGCTCGCGTACCGGGTCAGTAGGGAGTCCACCTTTTCCGGGACGATCACCGTGACCTTGACCCCGCGGCCTGCGGCCCCGCGCAGCGCCAGGATCAGGGCGTCGTCCGGGACCAGATAAGGGGTGGTGAGCACCAGTTCATTCTGCGCGGCGCTAATCAGCGCCAGCAGCATTTGCAACAGGCCATCGCCGCCTTCTCCAGGTCCCGATGGAATGGCCTGGATGTCGGAAGGCCCCTGTGGCCGAACCAGATGGAGCCCGGCGCTGCGGATGAGATCCTCGATGGGCTCGCCGGTCTCGAGCAGCCAGTCTCCAATCAAGATCGCGCCGAGCGGGACCACGATAGCGCCCTCGAGGCGGACCATCGCATCCACCCATTCTCCGACGCCGGCATCCGCCTTGAAGTAGACCGGGTCCACCAGATTCATGCTGCCGGTCCACGCCACCTCGCCGTCCACGACGACGATCTTGCGATGCAACCGAAGGTCGGTGCGGCCCACCAGGCTGCGCAGCAGCCCCACGGGGAGAGCCTCCCGCACTTCGACGCCCGCCTCCCTCAGCCGCCGGGGCTGCCGACCCTGCCACCACGGCCGGGCTCCGAGCGCGTCGATCAGCACGCGGCACCGGACGCCCCGTTCGGCCGCCCGGATCAGAGCATCGAGCACGATCTCCGCCGTGCCCCCCTCATTCCAGATGTAGAACTCCATCAGGACGCTGGTCTTCGCGCTGTCCACGTCGTGGGCGATCGCTTTCAGTGCAGCCTGCGTATCGGCGAACAGCTCGAAGCTGCTGCCTTTCACCGTCGGGCTGCCCACCAGGGTCCGACCCAGGCGATCGAGGCTGCGGGCGGCAGGCGCGTGGCGCGGCCAGGCAACCTCGGTAAGGCCGGCCGGGATCGCCGCCGCGGCAATCTTCCGAAAGTCGGTGTGCAGGGTGTCGAGGTCTCGTCTTCGCCGGCGGCCAATCCGGCGCTCCCCGATGAGCAAGTAAGCCAGCCCGCCGGCGAAGGGCAGCATGGCTGCGAGGAACAGCCACGCAAGGGCGACCCCGCGCACCGGTCGTCGCATGATGACACGCCCACCCACGACGAGGACGACGAGGACGTGTGCGACAACGATGACGGCAGGCGGCAGAAAATGCGAGCTCATGCTGACGACTGCCCCCGGTGCAACACGATGACGGTGGGCACCACGCCGATGGCCACGTCGGGCGTTGGGCGGCCATCTCGTACCCGGTACGCCTCCCGTACCTCGCCCGCGCCGAGAAACGACAGGACCTCACAGGGCCCGTGGCAAGTACCGGCTGGGAGTGTCATCGGAAGACCGTGTCGGCGATTCTAGCTTCGAATCTCTCCGAGTCGCACCGAGGCGAACGCGCCGATTTCTGCTCGGTTTGCCCGTCCGAGAACACCAGACTGAACGCGAGCGCGATATTTCTCAAGCGACGTGGTGGAGCGTGCGACGGAACTCAGGAACGGCTCGCACGGCTCATCGTCATCCCAATCCCTCGTGCGACAGGTTCATCGGCACGCCGGGTTCTGAACCTCGCGTGTCCGGTGCCCCTCCTCGGACCAGTGCAAGAGAGCGCCCCGCTCCATCGTGATTCGCATTCGGACAGGAGAGACGAGCCAAAAGTGATAGCGTTGCACGCCTGCTCCCTCGGGACGGCCCGATGGAAGGGTTCGTCGACGGCATGAAAGACAGGCTCTTGAAGCGATGAACGTCGAGCGGCTGTCGAGTGGAGCGTGCGGTCGCCCGTTCCCTGTTTACGAGGATCTCGTCGGGAACCTCCTTGCGGCGCACGGGTCGCCAGATGCCGGGCGCGACGCCGTTGTCGCGCATGTCCTCGGGACGTGTTCCGGCTACGCCTATGCGGACACTGAAACCGTGGCCATGACTATGGCCAGAATCGGGCTCGTGGGCAGCGCCTGTGTGCGTGTCGCGCAAGTCGTGGATGCGATGCACATTTTCTCAACGGCATATCTCGTGCAAAGCCGCTGCGGCCGGGCGGCGATCCTCTGCTATCGGGGCACCGAGCCGGCGAATCTCGGCAACTGGCTCACGGACGCGGACGTCGGATCAGACTCGATCACGCTCGGCGGCCATGAACTGGTCGTCCATGCCGGGATGCTTCGAAACGTCCGGTCCACGCTCCGGGGCGTCCTCGACGAGTTGAACCTCGCCCTGCAAGGCAGGTCGCTGTTGGATCCGCGGAAGAGCCTCGACCATCCGATGGAAGCGCTGTACGTGACGGGCCACAGCCTCGGCGGCGCTATGGCCGTGCTGTTCGCGCTATCCCTCGCCAGGACGGCGGAGCACCGCGAGATCGCCGGCAAGCTGCGAGCGATCTATACGTTCGGCCAGCCGCTGGTCACCGGCGAGCCCGTGCCCGAAGCAGCGCGCGAAATGGGACGGAAGCTGTACCGTCATGTCAACGCCCGCGATCTCATTCCGAGTCTGCCCCCTGCGGCGTGGGGACGCCTGGCGCATTTCGGACGGGAATACCGCTACGCGGAAGGCGAGTGGCAGCAGTCGGAGACTCCCGTCACCCAACTCGTGAATCTCCGAGAGGTTCCACGCGCGCTCCTGGCCTTCCTCGGCACCGCGAAGCGCCGGGACTCTTCCCGCTACACGATGGATGAGCACGGCCCGCATCACTACATCGCGGCGCTTCGGCCGAAGGGCCGCGTCGACGAGTTTGGCGATCCGGGCTGATCGGCTCTCCCGGCCGGTGCTCAGACGGACAGCACGCCCGGCCAGTGCCGCATCCAGTCGCGGCGCCGCGCGGTCTGCCGCCAGGCCGGCTCGTCGCGATCGACGCGCGCCGAGCCCGCGATGAGTTGATCGATGCGGGCCTCGAGCGCGCTCGCGATCGTCGGGTCCTCCACCAGGAGCAGCAGCTCGTTCTCCCAGTAGCCGGCCGTGATGTCCAGATTCGCGCTGCCGACGGAGCAGACGCGGCCGTCCACGCTCATCACCTTCGCGTGGACATGAGGCCTCAGGACGCCGAGACCCGTCCAGCCAGGCCGCTCGGGCATCGCGAGCTGATAGCACTCGCCGCCGGCCGCGACGACCGTGTCGATGCGGGAGGCGACCAGCTCCGTCGCGGCGACCCGCGCGGTGCCCCAGGGCCCCTCGAAGCGCTTGCCGTCGTGCGTGGGCGTGAGGTTGCCGAAGAGCGCGCGCACGCGGACGCCGCGGCGGAGCGCGCGCAGCAAGGCATGCTGGATCTCCAGGATCAGGGGAAAGCCGTTCACGGCGTAAACGTGCGACTTCGCGGTCTCGATGAGCGCGAGGTAGGTCTCGAGGGTGGAGGCGTCGCGGAGCCCGAGATGGACGACCACGCGCGCTGGCGAGGGGCCGCACTCCGGAATCTCGGCCATGTCGAAGGCGAAACCTCCCGCCCCGGTCCAGGCCTGGAGGAACGAACGCTCCAACGCCGCGACGGCCGGACCTTCCACTCGCGCACCGGCATCCAGCCAGGGCACTTCGCGCCACAATGACCGAGGGGTGAGGTTCACTTCCTCGAAGCCGGTGTAATACTCGTGAGAAAGATTGCGCCCGCCCAGCAGAGCCAGCGCGCCGTCGACGATTGCGACCTTGCGATGGTCTCGCTGTTTCAGGTCCTCCAGCGAGGGGGCTCCCGTGACCGGCCGCACGACTCGAAGCTCGACGCCCGGGCGGTTTCCGAGGCGTTCGAGGAGCGGGTTCCGCATGCCGAGGGAGCCGTGAAGACCGTGCAGCGAGTCGACGACGACGCGCACAGCGACACCGCGCGCGCCCGCCGCGGCCAGAGCCGACTCCACCTGCCCGCCCACGTCGTCGTCCAACGCCATGTAAGCCTGCAGATGGACGCGCTGCTTGCTCTCTCCGATCGCTTCGAGCAGCCACCGGCGCGCCTTCCGGTTGTCCATCTCGACCTCGATGCGGTTGCCGGCCAGCAGGGAAGCGCCCGTCGTCGCCTCGAGGCGGCTGGCGAGGGAGGGCGGCCCGGGAGCGGGCCGCTGAAATCGCAATGGCGTCGACGCAAGATGCTCCGCTCTCAAGGCCGCGAAGCCGATGGTGGACGGCGTGTGCTCGCCTTTGTGAACGATCGCCGCGACCGGAAATCCCGCTGCCCGCAGTCTTGCGCCCACGCGCGCGAGCCGCACTGGGTCCACGGCCACCGGTACGTCGAGCGCCTGGCCCTCATCCAGCACGGCACTGGCGTCGACGACGCGTGCGGCGAGACCGGCCAGGTGCAACCGCGCGCGGATCGCTTTACAACTTTGCATCGGCCGCAGCCGCACCGCAAGCGCGTCGGGCGCCTCCGGGCCGCCAAGGCCCGCAATGGCGGACAGCCCGTTGGCCGCGAGGTCGGCGTCGAAGAGAAGAAGAGGGCGCGAGCCGGGCCGAATCACCTCGACCTGCTCCTCGATGGTGGTGAGTGGATCGGGCGCCGCACTCCCTTCCACACGAAACACGCCGAGTGAGTCCACCCCGGGGCTCGGAGACAGCTCGGCGTCGCCGTCGCTCGTCGCGACCTCGGCGATGATCCGGCCGCCGGAGACGAATGCGATCTGCTGATTGGGGATCGGTTCGCGCCGTCCCACGCCCAGAGCGTAGTCGAAGCGCGCGCGAATCACGCCGCCTTCATCCACGAGGTCCGACAAGTCGATCGCGCGCCGGAGCGCCGGCCCGGCCGCGTGCGGCGGAGGCAGAATGAGAATTGGCGCCGGCCATGACGCCCACGGCAGCGAGGCACGGGGAAATCGTGCGAGCACTAGCAGGTCGAGAGCGCCATCCGGCGCCCCCTCACCTCTCCACCGGCGCCGTGCCGCTTCCGGCGGCGTGATGAGATCCACTACCGCCTCGATGCCTGCCACATTCAACGTGGCGGCGAGATCGCCGGGAAACCGGGCCTCGGTCAGGAGGACGCTGGCGTGAAGGTCGGGTGTGCCATGGTCGCGTAGGAATTCGGTAACCGCGGTGCGAGCGCGCCCCCCCAGCGCGACGCAGAGAAGGTTGGTGATCGGGCGATCGCTTGCAGGCGCTCCCGCGATCCACAGCACGGGCAGGGATCGCCTCTTGCGCAACTCGGCGGCGACCGCAACGCTCGTCGGCGGCAGTCGCCCGGTCGCGAGAAGGTCGATCTCCGATGCGGTCGCGACCTCGACCAGATCGCCGGTCGTCAGCTCGGGCGCGAGCTTCACTTCCACCGTTTTCGCGGCGCCCGCGGTCGCGTTACGCAGCTCAGCGAGCGACGCGGTCGCCGCTTCATTCAGATCGGAGGGGGCCTCGCCGGTAAACCACGCGAACTTGCGCGCGGGAAGACGAGCGATGACGACCAGCAGAGCAGCCTCGGGCGCTACCCGCCGGATCGTCGCGACTTCCCCGCGGGCGTCGGCTCCGAGCTCCGTGACGAGGAGGACGCGGCGATACTTCATGCGCAGCCTGGCCGTGCGGCGATCGTCGTTTGTCGCAGAGCTCCGCCCGCGGGGTCGATGACTCGTGCCTCGACCGTCGCGATCGCTCCGTTGTCGTCGATTTCGTACATATTGAAGCCGGCCCGGACCGAGGAGTCCGGGTGATCGAGTGCGGCGCCGCTGGCGGCGATGACATCGACTGCGCCTGCGGCCGTTCGCAGCACACAGCGCACTCGCACATGCAGATGGCCGAAGAGCACCAGTCCTCGCGCCAGCGGTGCGAGGGCATTGCGAAACGACGCTGCGTCGACCAGGCCGTCGCGCAGTTGCCTGAGTCGGATGCGCGTGTCGACCGGAGGGTGATGGATAAGGATCACGGGCGTGCGCCGGGCCACTTCGGGGTGGCCCAGCAGCCGTCCCAGGGCCGCGAGCTGGGCCGCACCGACGAAGCCCGCCGCGATGAATGGAGGCCGCGGCACGGCGCTCGACAGCGCGATGATCGCCGCGGCCCCGCGCAGCTTCACGACGGGATAGGGGCCGGCGGGCAGGTCGAGCGCGAACTCGGAGAGGTCGCCTCGCAGGAACGCTCCGAAGTGAGAAGGAAAGCGACGCTCGCGCTGGACCGGCGGCAGGTAGATGTCGTGGTTACCGGGAACCACCGTCACCTCCGTCGAGCGCGCGACGCCGTCGAGCAGTTTTCGCGCCTCCTCGTACTCGCTCTCGAGCGCGAGGTTCGTGATGTCGCCGGTGACGACGACGTGATCAGCGCTTGCCGCGGCGGCCGCCAGGACCGCGAGCAGGTACTCGCGACGGTGCACGCGGCTGCGGCGCAGGACGAGATTCGCGAAGCCCGTGATTCGCTTGTTGAAGAGCATCTTTCGCCACTCCACGCCAGCCGACGAGAGGACGTGCAGGTCGGAGACGTGCGCGATGCGCAGCATCTCGGGAGGATATCGGTAGGCGCTGACCACGCGGCGCCTTTATTGGGCGGGCCATGCTCGTCCAACGGAGGGCCCGGAAACCGATTCTCGTCGTCTAAGCTCCTCACCTTCAAGGGCCTTCCCCGAGAGATCGCCGAGCATCCCTTTACGCTGGGACCTATCAGAAGCATGATGTCGCATCCTGGCGACGCCAGCCGTGATGGAAGGAAAATAGGCCGGCTGAGAACTTGCCTGACGCCATGAAGCAACAGGACATCGATCCCCGCCTGGTGCTCGATACGACGCCGGTGTTGATTTTCAGCGCGCGTCCTGACGGCTACATCGACTACTTCAACCAGCGCTGCCTCGATTACCTTGGCGTTCCCCTGGATGCGCTCGAAGGTGGAGGGTGGACGAACTTCATCCACCCCGACGATCTGGAGGAGCATCTGCGGCGCTGGCGTACGTCGATCGCCAGCGGCGAGCCGGCCGTATCCCAGGCTCGCGTCCGCAAAGCGAACGGCGAGTACCGGTGGTTGCTGCATCACACCGAGCCGCTACGCGATGAACTCGGTAACCTCGTTCGGTGGTTTGGCTCGAGTATCGACATCGAAGATCTCAAGCGCGCCGAGGAGACGATCCGAGACGCGGAGCAGAAGCTTCGGACGATCCTCGAGACGATCCCGGCCTTCGTCTGGACGGCCGGGCCCGATGGCGCTCTCGAGTTTCTGACGGAGCGCTGGTTCCAGAGGACGCGTCACAACCGAGAGGAGGTCGTCGGCTGGAAGTGGACGAGCATGATTCATCCGGATGATCGCGACCGCGTCGTGCAGAAATGGCGGGAGGCGATCGACTCGGGACGTCCGCTCGATCTGGAAATGCGTGGCAGTGACGCAGAAGGAAAGTATCGATGGTTCCTGACGCGCGCCGTTCCACTGCGAAGCCAGACGGGCGCGGTCATCCGATGGTATGGAACGCTCACGGACATCGATGACCGCAAACGGGCGGAGCAGGAGCTGCACGACCTGAAGGAGCAGCTCCACAAGGAGAACATCGCCCTCCGAGACGAGATCACCCAGACCTCGATGTTCGAGGAGATCGTCGGCTCTTCGGCGCCGCTCCGCCGGCTTCTGGTGCTCGTCGCGAAGGTGGCGAGCACCGATTCGACGGTGCTGATTACCGGCGAGACCGGCACCGGAAAAGAGCTGATCGCTCGCGCGATTCACCGGCGGTCGCCCCGCGCCTCACGGCCATTCGTGTCCGTGAACTGCGGCGCCATTCCCCCGTCGCTGACCACCTCGGAGCTGTTCGGCCACGAAAAAGGGGCCTTCACCGGCGCCGTGCAGCGCCAGCTCGGCCGCTTCGAGCTGGCGGAAGGGGGGACCATCTTCCTCGACGAGGTGGGCGAGCTCCCGCAGGAGACCCAGATCGCGCTGCTCCGGGTCCTGCAGGAGCGGACCTTCGAGCGCGTCGGCGGCAGCAAATTGATTTCCGCGGACGTGCGGGTCATCGCCGCGACGAACCGCGACCTCGACCAGGCGATCGCGGAAGGTTCGTTTCGGCGCGATCTCTATTACCGGTTGAGTGTCTTTCCGCTGCAGGTGCCGCCGCTGCGCGAGCGCCCCGAGGACATTCCGCTGCTCGTCGAATATCTGACGCAACGGTATGCGGTAAAGATGGGGAAGAAGATCACGAGCGTGAACCGCAGGACGATCGATCTGCTCACGTCGTACGACTGGCCGGGCAACGTTCGCGAACTGCAGAACGTGATCCAGCGGGCGGTGATTCTCTGCGAGGGCACGCTGTCCGTCGATGAAACGTGGTTCGAGAAGCGATCGACCGGGCGGGGGGCCGACGCAAAGAGCCTGGGGCGTCCGAAAGGCCACGAGGAGAAGGAACTGATCGAACGCGCACTGGCCGGCTCGCGCGGTCGCGTGGCCGGTCCGGACGGCGCGGCCGCAAAGCTCCGGATCCCGCGCTCCACGCTCGAATCCAAGATTCGATCCCTGCGCATCGACAAGTACCGCTTCCGGGCCGAATAAGTCCGGCGGCTCGAGCGAGCCGGCGTGTCGAAACTCGCCATTTGTCGAGATTCGCCACGGCACCGGTCGCGTAATCCATTGGAAACACTGAGACTTGGCCGTGGCACGGCGGTTGCCCTATCAACGTGTCGATGGTACTGAGAATCGAACACGTCCGCGGTGACTCCGGGACGACTTTCATGCTCATCGGGAGGATCACCTCGCCGGACGTCCAGGATTTGAAGGCACGGGTTTCCGAGGAGCCGAATCCCGTCGCTCTGGACCTTCAGCAGGTGCGGCTCGTCGACCTCGACGCAGTCCACTTCCTGGCGGCAGCCGAGCGAGGAGGAGTCGAGCTCCGCAACCTTCCGCAGTACGTCCGCGAGTGGATCTTTGCAGAAAAACCGAGACTCGGTGATCTGGAGTGATGTGTCTTTCGAACGATTTGAAAGGAGGATCGAACCATGGAACGGATGTTAGTGGTGGTTTTCGACAACGAGAAGAAGGCCTTTGAAGGCAGATCGGCCCTTCGGCAGCTCGAGGTGGAAGGCAGCATCAGTATTTACGCGGGGGCAGTGGTCGTCAAGCATGCGGACGGCACCGTCAGCGTCAAGCAGCTCGACGACGACGCGCCGACCGGCATGCTCACCGGGACGGCCGTGGGCAGTCTGATCGGCCTCTTGGGTGGACCGGTGGGGATGGCCATCGGCGCCGCATCGGGCCTTACGATCGGCGCCGTTTACGACGCCGACACCCTCCGCGTCGGCGAGGATTTCGTGAATGACGTCTCGAAATCCCTGACGCCGAACAAAGTTGCGGTCGTTGCGGAAGTCGACGAGGCGTGGACGATTCCGGTGGACACCCGGATGGAGGCGCTCGGTGGGACCGTCCTCCGCCGTGCGCTGTGGTTGGTGCAGGAGCAGGTCCGCCGCGAGGAGAACGCCGCGATGAAAGCGGATCTCGCGCAGTTCAAGAGCGAAATCTCGAAGGCTCATGCCGACCGCAAGGCAAAGCTCCAAAAGAAGATCGACCAGCTCGAGGCGAAGATCGACGCGCAGGAGAAGAAGGCGATCGAGCGGCGTGAAGCGTTCGAGTCGCGCCAGAAGGCGAAGAAGGCAATTCTCAAGAAGAACGCCGCCGCCGCTGGACAGGCTCTCAAGAAGCTCGCTCAGACCCAGGTCTGAAGCGCCACACTTCTACAGGAGGAGGAATTCGAAATGGTTACCGACACTATCTCCAACGAAATCTCCAGGCGCGCCGGCTGGAGCATTTTCATGGGCATCCTCACCGCGGCGGTCGGCGTCGTCATGATCACTTATCCGTTGGCGACCGCCGCCGCTTCCACGGTGTTTTTCGGATCGGCGCTCATCATCGCTGCGGTCGCGCAGCTCGTCTTCGCGTTCAGCTCGCAGACCGCTGGACAATTCTTTCTCAAACTCCTGCTCGGCGTCCTCTACGGCATCGCCGGAGTTTCCCTGGTTGCAGTTCCGGGCATCGGTGTCGTGACCCTCACCGCCATGCTCGGGGCGATGCTCATCGCCGAGGCCGTCATGGAAACCGTGATCGCATTCTCACTGCCTGCGGCGGCCGGCCGCGTCGGGTTCCTGCTCAACGCTCTGTTCAGTCTGCTGCTCGGCGTGATGATTCTCGCGCAGTGGCCGAGCAGCTCGATCTGGGCGATCGGGACGCTCGTCGGTGTGGCCGTCCTCTTCAATGGGGTCACGCGTGCGGTGATCTCGGGCAGGATCCGCCATGACGCCCGCGCGTTCTCGGCCGCAGCTGCCTAGAAGGGGTCAAGAGGGCGCAGAAGAGCATCCGTGCGCTTCTGGAAGGGATCGGCGAGGGCCGCCGCCTGGCGGCTCTCGCCGTCTTCCGCGCGATCTACAGAATGGACGTGCCGCGAAAGGCGCCGCTCGTCTCCAGGGCACTTGGCGTCCGTCGTCCCACATCGACCGTCCATAGGAGAACCTCTCCATGTCAAGAGTCGTGATCCTCGGCGCAACTGGCTCCCTCGGAAGGCATGTTGTTCAACAAGCCATATCCGCCAGGCATGATGTTGCAGTCGTGGTCCGTACACCGTCGAAGCTGACCGCGGAGGTACGCGACAAGGTGTCGGTCCACCAGTGCGACCTGAGTTCGGTTTCGATTGGCGATCTGACCGCAGTGCTTCGCGGCCACGATGCAGTCATCAACACCGCCGGTCTTGTCACCGGAGGTCAGGCATTCGTCAACCTCGTCGATCGGCTTGTCACCAGTCTCGAGGCAGTATCGACGTCCGATCGCCCCGCTTGCTGGTTCCTTGCAGGTGCCGGGATACTGGATATCGATGCTTCCGGCCGGAGAGGAGTCGACCTGCCTCGCATCGGCTCCACTTACTGGCCGCATCGCGTGAACTTTGAACGCATCCGCAGTTCCGATCTGGATTGGCGGCTGCTATGTCCCGGCCCGATGGTTGAACAGCCTCCCCTTGGCCTGGAGAGACTCCGGATGTCGTTGGAACGACTACCCGTTCAAGTACCTGCTTTCGGCCGAGTCCTGCCGGGCGCCTTGTTCTTGCCCGTGTTCGCGTACCTCGTTCCAGAGATGATCATCTCCTACGCCGACGCCGCTGCTCTGATGCTCGCCAATTTGACCAGGGGAGGCGAAATGTCCCACCACAGGGTTGGCCTCGCACTGCCGCTGGGCGTGCGAGGCCACAAGGACCAATGGGCAGCCCGGCCAAAGAATGCGGCCTAGCCTTTCCCCTAACCTGGGTAGGCATGAAATGGTGGAGGCGGCGGGAGTTGAACCCATGGTTTGTCCGTGTCGTTGTCCGCGTCCGCTGCACGCGCGTGTTAGGCAGCGTCCTGTTACTCCCTTGCCACATCGTGACCATGGCCGGCGAATCGTCTACCGGGTCGATCCGTTGTGATTCTGGAGATATTCGACGAGAAGACAGCCACCACTCCCAAGACCGCGAGTGACGACTGCCGGCGCCGACTGAGGCTCTACGAAGAACACATGAGGCGGCCTAACGGCAAGGACCACCAGAGCCGCAGCCTTTCCGGCCGGTATGGAAACGAGAGCCGTGAGTCCGTCAAATCGCCAGTCCAACGTCGCCTTCGAGCACCGATGTCTTCAGCTGCGGGCGCTCTCCGCTCTTCCACAGTGCAGCAGTGTGTAATACCCGATACCTGATGGGCCCCCCGTCCGGTCTTTCGCTGCGCGCAATGGGGCGTGGGATGCAGACATACTCGGTGCGCATCTCATGGGCCGACAATTGGACCTTCGCATAGCCGTGTCCTCCGAGATCTACGAACTCGAGGTGCGGAGCGAGATCCGGGTTGGACAGCGACCGTGCGCGCTTGAGGTCGAAGCTCTTTGCATACTCGAAGCACGCGCGGACGCCGTGCTTCAGCAGCATGTTGAAGGTCCAGTCCGGCTTCGCCCCCGCATCCCTGTCGACGAGAAACAGCGGTCGCAGCGGAGCGTCCTTCGGAAGTTTGTGCTCATAGGCCTCCATGGTGCCGGGACTGACGAGTGACGCGCCTACGAAGCTCAAGCCTACCGGCTCGAACTTGCCGGGAGGAAGTTCCGCAGTCGCATAGCCGGCCCAGAAGGCGTGGCGGTCGCCCGAGACGATTGCGAAGCCGGTAATCTTCGCGTCGCGCACGAGATTGTAGATTTCGGCACGCTCTGCGTACGCCATGCCGTAATCGGCCGGACCCAAGACTGCGAAGGTGTTTTGGGGCCAGGACTCCTTGGTAAGACCCGCCGGCAGGTTCTGAGGGTCGGCGCGCACATCCAGAGCGCCCAGAGAGTTGGCCCAGATTTTCCACGCCGCTGTGGAGCTCTTGAGCTTGTCCTTGAACCATGCCTTCTGCTCCGCCCCGAGAATCGTTTGCGGCGGCGCGCTCCGTTGCGGGTTGGGGACATGCGCATCGTTGAACCGGATTTCCGGAGGAGGATTGCCGCCGTTGAAGCCGCGCCCGCCGTCCAGAATCTGCACCGCAGACTCGGGAAACATTTCCATGAACTCGTCGCCGACGAGCTTCTCGAGAGACGGATCGCTGAAGCAGTCCGCGCTCCGATAGCTGTGCTGGTCGGTAATGATCATGTCCAGGTGCCGGCCGTACCGTAGCGCCCGGTAGCCCTTGAGGCTGTTGATCGCCGTCAGGTTGTTCGGTTCCGTCCCCAGCCCATCGCTGTCCCACTCCTTGATGGGAACGTCTTTTACGGATGGTGGATCGAAACGCTCGAGCAACCCGCTCGGCGGAGCAACACGTGCGGGGAGGTATTCGAACCAGGCCTGATTCGCCGCGACCTTGACGCTCTGGCCAGGCTGCTCGATCGGCCCCGCCTTGACGATGCTTTGCCAGCCTTGCCACGAGAATTCGTGGTTGTCCCACATGGCGACGAACGGCCAGCGCGCGCGCGCGTCCTGGAGGTCCGGATCGACGAGATAGCCCTTGTAGATGGCCCGGTAGCCATCGACGGTCAGCGGTATGTGGAAGTTGCCGGCCTTTGGGCCGTCCGGGAGGCGCGCCACCTCGTAGATCGTGCGGTCGTAGCGCGTCTTCACCTCGTCGGGATACTCGACCACCTCGTAGATGAAGTCGCCCAGGTGCAGGACGAAGCCGAGTTGTTGGGCGGCGGGAGCGCGTTCATCTTCGTAAATCATCCGGCGATAGGCGTTGAGCTTGCCCTCGTTGACGTCCTGACAGCTCACGAATGCGAAGTTCACCGTGCGCGGATCGCTTGGCAACGGCGCAGTGATCGTGCGGCCGACCCGGCTGCCATTTCCCTCGGTGTCGGTGAACCGATACCAGTAAGTGCTCGCCGGCTCGAGTCCGCCGATCAGAACGCGGGCGGTCCAGTCCGCGGCGCTCGAGACCGGTGCCTGCGCGTGCGCAATGACCCGGCGGAATGCCTCATCCTCGGCCACCTCGACGGTCAGGAGCTGGCGTGTGCCCTGGGCATACGGACGCCTCGTCCACAGGATGACGCTGTGCGCATCGGGATCGCCCGAGGCGACCCCCTGGGGATAGAGATCACGCCGCTCACGCCAGTGGACACCCGAACCTCGAGCCGGCCCGGCCCATGCGAGCGAAGCCCCGATGGCTGCTGCAACTTTGAGAAAGGATCGGCGGCTGATCTTCATCGTCTCACTCCGTCCGGGCTGCAGTTGGCGTCACCTCAGGCTTCGGACGCGAACGCCCGTTGAGACAAGTACGTACTCTCTTCCGCTAAGTTGCTGTGGCGAGCGACGCTTCGATCAAATGCGACGATCCGGCAATTTGAACGCCGGACGTCGTCGCCGGCCTTCCACTTCGTTCGACCCATGGCCGAACGGGGCTCGCTGAGCCGGTTGATACTTCCAGGGCCGCCTGTTTCAGCTGGAAGGCATTGCTCTCTGACCCCTGAGATGACGCCGAGTTAACCTTCCGACTATGGCCTAACGGTCGGCGGATCAGCGGCTCGTGACGAGCCGAAAGCGATGAGCGAGTCCGCCGCACGCGCGGCTGGGTTAACCATGGCCAGTTTGCCAGGCTCAACCGCCGATTTCGGCAGTGCGTCGCCGAGCTCAAGCGCGACGGCAGCAGGGCCGAGTGAGGCGGAGAAGGCAAGGCCAACAAGCCACCCCAGTTGCTTGACGCTGCCTAACGGGCGGCGCGTCAGCGGCGAGTGAGGAGCCGAAGGCGACGAACGACTCCGCTGCACGCGCGTGTTAGGCGCCCCGTGATAACTCGCGCTCGAGCCGTTCAGCGAGGAACTGCTTGAGCAGCGACTGATACGGGATATCGCGCTTGTTCGCCAGTACTTTGAGGTGGCCAATCATCGATTCGGGCAGCCTCAGCGAAATCGTGCGTAGCGTCGGGCGCAGGGCAGGGAACGACCTGCGCTGAGCAGAAGACCAGTCGACAAAGTCGGCCGAGTCGTGCTCCGCCCAGAATTTCCGCTCTTGCTCTTCGGATTCGAACTTCGGAAGCGCCTTACGCTTTGCCTTGCTCATAGATTTGCTCTTCCTTCCGGCTCATGTCTCGCGCCGATATGATTCGGATGAGTGAACCCCGAACGGTGAAGCTAATGAAAAGTCGCCGCCCTGACTCTGCCTGACCAAGGGCCAGGTAGCGAAGCTCCGCAACGGAATGCCTTCGGTCCGGCGACACGACGAGCGGCTCGTTAAAGAAGACCTCCTCGGCCTCCCAAAATGGGACCCGATGACGTTCCCAGTTCTTCCCGAAATTACCGTCATCCCAATCAAAGCCTGTGCAGCCCTTCAGCGGGTCATCTGCCACGACGGTCCTAGTATATTGCAGACATATACGCCGCGCAAGCCCTTTGGGGCGCCTAACGGACTGCGCGTCAGCGGCGAGTGAGGAGGCGAAGCTGACGAACGAGTCCGCTGCACGCGCGTGTTAGGCCGCACCGGCGTTCTCCCTGGGGCGAATTACGCCGTAGATACCTAGTGCCAAGAGCTCATACACACCAAAGACAAACCCTGAGAATCCGACGCCAGCGACGCACGTGAATACGCTCCTGGGCTTCGCGACGTTCTTGTCGAAATGCCTGGCTTGCTCAGCGAGATACGCCTCCCTCCCCTTCGCGCGATCGGTCGACCGCGACCTGGCCGTGACGACGCCAAGCACGATTCCAAGAAGCACTGCAGCGACTACATGCGACATGAACCGCGTGCGCATCAGCTGTTCCTTGGCTTAGTGCGGCCTAACTAGTCCTTAGGCTGCGGACGCCCTTGGGTAAACCAGACGCCGCACGCTGTCTAATGCCCGGCGGGGGGGCTCGATATGTTGCAGCCGGCGAGGTCTAAGTCCCTATCCAAGAAGCAGCGGCGTGTTCCGGCAGTCCATTTGGTTCTTCGGACCGGATCCTACTCCAGGGCCGAAGGACGGCATTCCAAGACGCGTTTATCGGTGCGTTTGCGACGACCCGTGGAGACGTGAAATGGTGGAGGCGGCGGGAGTTGAACCCATCGGATTCCTCCGAATTCCTCAATGATTTCGAGCTGCGCCCCCGGTTTGTCCGTGTTGTTGTCAGCGTTGCAGGTCCGCGGGACCGTGACGGCTTGATCGGTGGCACCTGCCCCTTGCTTGACAAGCGACTGTCTGCCAAATATTCTAATGATGGTTTGAATAGTTGAACGGCATGAAACCCCAGCGGCGCCTCTACGAGCAGTTCGCCAGGATCGGGAAGGCCCTCTCGAGCCCGAGCCGGCTCGAGCTGCTGGAGATTCTCGCCCAGGGCGAGCGAACCGTCGAGGTGCTCGCCAGGGAGGCGTCGCTCTCGATCGCCAACGCATCGCATCACTTGCAGGTGCTGAGAGAAGCGCGCCTAGTCGACGCGCGCAAGGACGGGCTGTTCGTCCACTGCCGGCTCGCTGGCGACGACGTCGACGAGCTCGCTCGCCTCATCCGTACCCTCGCCGAGCGCCGCATGGCCGAGGTCGACGACATCGTGAGGAAGTACTTCATCTCGCCAGACGGGCTCGAAGCCGTGAAGCGGGAGGAGCTCCTCGAGCGAGCGCGGGCCGGGACGGTACTCGTCCTGGACGTCCGCCCGACCGAGGAGTACCGGGCCGGCCACATCCCCGGCGCGGTCTCCATCCCGCTCGCGGAGCTGACCCGGCGGGTGGGCGAGCTTCCGCGCGACAAGGAGATCGTCGCCTACTGCCGTGGGCCCTACTGCGTGCTCGCATTCCGTGCGGTGGAGATCCTGCGCGCGCGCCACCGCAAGGCGCAGCGGCTCGAGGAAGGCCTGCCGGAATGGCGAGCTGCCGGGCTGCCCGTCGAGAAGGAGGTGGCATCCTGAAGGTTCTCGTTACCATCAATGACGCCCCCTACGGTTCCGAGAGGGCATACAATGCGCTGCGTCTCACTGGCTCGCTCGCAAAGCGAGACGGCGTCGAGATCCAGGTTTTCCTCGTGGGCGACGG
Organism: uncultured Acidobacteriota bacterium; assembly: GCA_963847075.1. Lineage (GTDB taxonomy): Bacteria > Acidobacteriota > Thermoanaerobaculia > UBA5066 > Gp7-AA6 > DAHUXD01. Next base: position 1,639,284 of record CAWJYL010000002.1, on the reverse strand, counting down.
TGCCGGCGTCCTTCGACGGCAAAGGCAACTGCTTCATCGAGACGGGCGACAGCAAGGCCGGTTACGGCAAGGGCGACTTCTACGCGGAGCCGCTGCCGCAAGTGAAGATCCAAACGCCGGGCCGCCGCTGGCACGCTGCCAAGGTCCTCTTCGAACGAGACTGGCTGCGGCGATGGGTCTGAGGGGTTCCGATGTCGTGCCGGGCCGAAGTCCGTGGCTCAAGAAAGTCCATCAATCAGAGAAGGAGGCGCAATGAAAACGACTTTGGCGGCAGCTCGGGCGCTGCGGCTGTCTATGGTCGTGGTCGCCATCGTACTGGCGGGCGGTTCCAGCGCGTCCCTGAGTCGGGGTGAACAGTCCGACCAATCCCGGCAGCCCACGGTCCTGCCCTCAGACCCGTGGCAAGCCAGCCAGGTCATGACACCCGACGACCTCGCGGCATCCCTATCGAAGGCCACCGTCGACAAGGCGCTGGTGCTCTATGTCGGTTATCCGGTCCTCTACCAGGGCGGCCACATCGCGGGGGCAACCTTCGCCGGGCCGGCGTCAAAACCCAACGGTCTCGAAAAGCTGAACCAGGAGGTGAAGAGCCTCCCACGAGACAGGCAAATCGTCCTCTACTGCGGCTGCTGTCCCTGGAAGGAGTGCCCCAACATCCGCCCGGCATTTCAGGCCTTGAAAGACCTGGAGTTCAAGAACGTCAAGGTCCTCTACGTGCCCAAGAATCTGCTGACCGACTGGATCGACAGAGGATTCCCCACGCAAAAAGCAGACGATGCCAAATGAGGCTCGCGTCGGCTTGCCTCGTGGCCGTCGTGATGGCGGTATTGACCGTCGTCTCTTGTCGCCAGCGCATTGAAACCACGGAAGCGGATCACCCGGCGTTGGTGGGAAGGACAGCACCTGCCTTTGCCTTGACCGATTTGTCGGGCAAGACGGTGCGGCTGGCGGACTTCAAGGGCAAGATCATCCTGCTGGATTTTTGGGCGACCTGGTGTGTGCCATGCCGAGAGGAGACCCCTCAATTCATCGAGCTGCAGAGGCAATATGCGGAGAAGGGGTTCACCCTCCTGGGCATCGCGTTGGATGAAGAAGGCGCAGTGGTCGTGAAACCGTTCGCACAACAACTCGGCATCAACTATCCGGTCGTCATCGGAAACACCCAGGTCAGTGCAGCCTACGGCGGGATTCAAGCCCTGCCGACGGCGTTCTTGATCGGTCGCGACGGAAGGATTCTCCACGCGTTCGTCGGCGATCGGGCCGGGGCCGACTTCGAGCGGGCGATCCGATCGGCGCTGCTGCGAGACGCGGCGCCGAGCAAATGAATTGGTGGACACGTTCGCAAAGAGTTAGAAGCGCAGGGGAACTGGCTTTCGAGACAACCCTATTCGAGTCGCGGGCGCCTGCGTATCTCCGAATCGGCGATGAGGCGAGGCGTTTAAGGGACCTGGGGTTGAGCCTTATGGCAATCGCCAGGCATCTTGGCGTGAGCGACAAGACGGTGGCGAAGGCTATCTCCAGCCTTCGAGGAGCTGAAGAAGACTGAGGTGTCGCGACGAGAACGACCTCTCCGGCAAGTATCATGGCGTTATCTGTAGGCATCCTTGCGGTGATCGGCCGCGGTCAGGAAGACGATCCGCCTGGCGTCGTCGATCTCGAAGAAGATCCGCCAGGCGCCAATGCGAACTCTCCACGTGGGAGGGTCCCAGTCCTTGAGCCGCGCGCACGACGGGACCGCGTGAGGCGCTTCGCGCAGGACTGGATAGACGCGGCGAGCGAGTGTTCCCTGGACTCGCTTCGCCGCTTCGGGGCCCAGGCTCGAGAGGTCCCGCTGGAAGCCCGTGGTCTCGAAGATGCGGTACTCAGACAAAACGGCCCTTGCCGGCCGCCGCCTCCCGGTGGCCCTTCTTCAGCCGGCGGCCGAGGGCCGGGTCCGAGCGAATCTCCTGCATCTCGTCGTCGGCGACGAAGATCTCCGAGACGGCGCGCTGCCGGGCCGCGGTCTCGATGAAGTTGGAGACGGACCGGTTCTCGCTGGCCGCGGCCTCGGCGATGAGGCGATACGTGGAGTCGTCGATCCGAACGGTGAGGGTCTTGGGCATTGCATCACTCCGATGGCATTCTACCATCAAGGTGATACATGGCCGCAGGCGCGGAGTAATGGTGGAGGCGGCGGGAGTTGAACCCAGGGAATTCTTGCTAATTCCTGAATGATTTCGACCTGCTCCCCCGGTTTGTCCGTGTTTTTGTCCGCGTTGCTCGTCCGCATAACGACGACGTTGGAAGGGGAAGACCTATAGGTCGATTGCATCTTGACGACGGCGCTCATTCCCATCTATATTTCGTGGCGTGACGAAATGATGAAACCGAACTCGTCCCCGCCAACAGGGCCCGAGTACGGGCGGAAGGAGGGTCCGATCGGGGAGGAAGTCGCCAGGAGACTTTCGCTGCTCGACCGGTACCTGACGGTCTGGATCTTCGCTCGCCATGGTTCTGGGCGTGGGCATCGGTTATCTTGCCGGCCTCGAAGGCGTTCATCAGTCGCTTCGACGTCGGGACGACCAACATCCCGATTGCCGATCGGTCTGATCCTCATGATGTATCCGCCGCTGGCGAAGGTGAAGTACGAGGAGATGGGCCAGGTCTTCCGCGACTGGAAGATCCTCGGGCTTTCGCTGGTGCAGAACTGGATCATCGGGCCGCTCCTGATGTTCGTGCCTCGCGGCGCTCTTCCTGCACGACCACCCGGAGTAATGGTCGGATTGATCCTGGTCGGCATCGCCCGCTGTATCGCGATGGTGCTCGTCTGGAATGACGCTCGCGAGGGGCAACAGCGAATATGCCGCCGGCCTGGTCGCGTTCAACAGCGTCTTCCAGTCCTCTTCTACAGACTTTTACGCGTGGGTGTTCGTGACCGTGCTGCCGGCCGCTGGCATCGGCCTGCGTCTCCAGGGCGCGGGCGGTCGTCCAGGCATCACCATCGGCGAGATTTTTCGCAGTGTGATGATCTACCTGGGCATCCCCTTCGCCGCGGGCATGCTCAGCCGCTTCATCCTGCGTGCCGGCTTAAGGGCCGCGAGTGGTACGAGAAGAAATTCATCCCGCGCATCTCGCCGCTCACTCTGATCGCCCTGCTCTTCACGATCATGATCATGTTCACGCTTCAAGGGCGACAACGATCGTGCAGTTTCCGATGAACGTGCTGCTGGATCGCCATACCGCTGACTTGATCTACTTCGCGCTGATGTTCCTGATCAGCTTCTTCATGGCTCGGAAACTCGGGGGCGATTACAGTCGCAGCGCCACCCTGGCCTTCACGGCCTCGGGTAACAACTTCGAGCTGGCGATTGCGGTTGCCATCGCCGTCTTCGGCATCACTTCCGACGTCGCCTTCGCCACGGTCATCGGTCCCCTCGTGGAAGTGCCGGCGCTGATAGGCCTGGTCCACGTCAGCCTGTACTTCCTTCGCAGGTTCTATGGCGGCAAGGTCGAGGCTGATGGCCTCGAGGCTCAGCTTTGACCGCTCAAACGTCTCCACCGGCCCTCGCGACGGTGCCGCAAGGCTTCGTGCCTCCTGGGACGACGAAATAATGCCCAAGCTTCCCGAGCTCGTTCGAATTCACAAGGCCCTGGCTCACCCGGTACGGCTGCGCATCCTCGCGATGCTGCGACGAGGTCCGCTCTGTGTATGCCAGATGACGGCGGTCTTGCAGCTCGCCGCCTCCACCGTGTCGGCCCACCTCTCGGATCTGCGCCGCTGCGATCTCGTCATAGAGCGCAAGGACGGGAAGTGGGTGGAGTACCGGCTTGCGGACGATGCTCTGGACGCAGCCCTGGCACTCGTGCCCTGGGGAGACCTCGAAAAGGACCGAATGGTCGCGCAGGACCGAACGCTGCTGAAAGAGCTGCGCAAGGTGCCCCTCGAAGAGCTCTGTCGCGTCGACCTCGATCTTTCACGCCTTGGAATCCGGTTCCCGGTCCGGGACGCCGCCGCTTCCTCGAGCCGTCCATGACAGCTAACCCGAACAGGCTTTCCCGCCAGAACACCATGGAAGTCGTATGACTGCACAGATCCAGGCGCGTCGCGAACGCCCCTCCATCAGGTTGTCGCTGCCGGTTTTCACCCCGCCCGCGGTGCCCCCGGCATCTCTGCCGCGCCGTGTCGCCCTCGTCGCTGCCGCAGGTCTCGCCTGGCTGCTCCTCTACGCGATCCTCCCGACGGCCGCCGGCTGGATCACGCACGGGCCTGTCGGGTTGCCGCCGACGGGCCACCTGTCGGAGGCGGTCGAGTTCTTCACCTACGACGTCCCGAAGGTGTTCCTCCTTCTCGTCGCCGTCGTCTTCGCGGTCGGGATCATCCACACCTTCGTCACGCCCGAAAGGACGCGCCGGCTCCTCGCTGGCAGGCGTGTAGGCGGCCGGCTACCCGCTCGCGGCCGCGCTCGGCGTCGTGACGCCGTTCTGCTCGTGCTCGGCGGTGCCGCTCTTCATCGGCTTCGTCGAAGCGGGCGTGCCGCTGGGCGTCACGTTTTCGTTTCTCGTCGCAGCGCCCATGGTCAACGAGGTCGCGCTCGTCCTGCTCTGGGGCTCTTTGGCTGGAAGATCGCCTGCTTATATCTGGTCGACCGGCCTCGCGGTCGCCACGATCGCCGGAGCCGTCATCGGGCGGCTCGACCTGGAGGCTCCGTAGAAGAGTAGGTCTACCAGTCGGCGCGTGCGAGGTCGCGAACTGCCGGGCCGCGCACCGACCTGGGCGGAGCGCCTCGGCGAGGCGGCCACATCGGTACGCGATTCGTCGGGAAGGTCTGGCCCTACCTCGTCGTCGGCATCGCGGTCGGCGCCCTCATGCACGGCTACGTCCCGACCGACTTCCTGGCGTCGTTCATGGCCGGTCCTCGTCGTTCGCCGTGCCGCTCGCCGTTCTCATCGGCGTTCCGCTCTACTCGAACGCGGCCGGTGTCGTACCGCTCGTCCAGGTGCTCCTCGCGAAGGGAGTGGCGCTCGGGACGGTGCTTGCGTTCATGATGGCCGTGATCGGGCTTTCGCTTCCCGAGGCGATCCTTCTTCGAAAGGTCCTGAAGCGCCGGCTCATCGCCGTGTTCTTCGCCGTCGTCGCGACGGGAATCCTTCTCGTCGGCTACCTCTTCAACGCCATCCTCTGATCCCAATCCGAATGACTGACCACCCGGAGGCACTCATGCCAGACAGCATGCGCAAGATCGAAATCCTCGGGCCTGGCTGCACCCGGTGCAAGGAGACGTACCGCGTTGTGCAGCAGGTGGTGACACATGCGGGTGCGCCCTTCCAAGTGACGAAGGACGATTCGATAGAACGAATGGTCGAGCTTGGACTCCTGGCGACGCCCGGCGTCGTCGTGAATGGGATTGTAGTGTTGTCGGGGCGCGTTCCGAAGGCGGAAGAAGTCCGCAAGCTGCTGGGGCTCGGATGACGAAGGGTGTCCTTTTCCTCTGCGTCGCGAACTCCGCCCGTAGCCAGATGGCCGAGGGTCTTGCGCGTGCGGCGTTTGGCGGTCGAATCTCAGTACAAGAGTGCGGGCTCGCAGCCCAAGGCCGTGAACCCGTTCGCGGTCAGGGCCCTCGCCGAGCTCGGGATCGACATCTCCCTGCAACGCTCGAAATCCGTTGATGCCATCGATCCCAACACGGTGGACCTCGTCGTGACCCTTTGCGCGGACGAGGTGTGCCCGGTCTTTCTCGGCAAGGCCCACCGCCTCCATTGGCCGCTGCCGGACCCGGCCGCGCCGCGCGGGATCCGACGACGAGCGCATGGCGCAATTCCGCGACGTGCGTGACCAGATTCGGCAGTCGGTTGGCCCCTCTCCTACTCGATCTTCCGAAGGCTTGACAGGGGCAGTCGACACTTCTATGCTTTTCGATCAATGAAACCCGGCGCTGACTTGGTATTGACCTTCAAGGCTCTCGGCGACCCGACGCGGCTCGCGCATTCTCGACCTTCTCAAATCGAGGGGTCGCTCGTGCTGCGAGCTGATTTCGCGAAATGAGCCGGGTCTCTGTGCATGCGACATCGAGGAGGCGGTCGAACTGTCACAGGCGGCCGTGTCCCATACATGGGCCTTCTCCGTCGAGCGGGGCTCGTGAACGCCGAAAAGCGGGGTCGGTGGATGTACTACTCCCGGAACGAAGCGGGGATCGCGGGCCTCGCAGATGCGATCGCGAAGGCGGTCTAAAAAAATTGCCCTGACGTATCGATAGTTTGCGAATAATCGAATAGGAGGCCGGCAAATGCCATCTGCGTTTCATCTTTCACTCAACGTTTCCAGCCTCTCAGAGTCAGTGGCGTTCTATCGGCGATTCTTCGGTGAGCCGAAGAAGCTCAAATCGGACTACGCGAAGTTCGTGAGCACAGAGCCCGAGATCCATCTCGCCCTGCAGCCCGGCCTCCGGCGTGGAGACGGTTCGGGAGCCCTCTCGCATCTCGGCATTCGGGTCGGCTCCTCCGATGAGGTTCTCCGGTGGAAAAGAACCCTCGACGGACGGGGAGTCGTGACCGAGGAGGAGAAGCGTGAGTCCTGCTGCTACGCGCTCCAGGATAAGTTTTGGCTCAGCGATCCCGACGGAAACCGGTTGGAAGTCTACAGCGTGATCGAGGACATCGAGGCCGATACGGCATGCGAGCCGCAGACCTGCTGCGCGAGGTAAGAGCGCCCGTGACTCTGCCGGTCTGCTCCGTCTGCCTTTCAACCCGTCACAGGTTTCCCGCGCTAGCCTTCGGCGCGGCCGAGGAGGCGTCATGACGGACCTCTTGCAGCCGAAGAAGTTCAAGATCCTCTTCCTCTGTACAGGAAATTCCGCCCGCAGCATTCTCGCGGAGTACTTTCTTCGGCGTCTGGACCCGGTTCACTTCGAGACGTTCAGCGCGGGGGCCGATCCGAGGGGTCGAGTTAACCCCTACGTCCTCGAACTTCTCAGTGACGGCTACCACATCGACGCGAGCGCGGCGCGAAGCAAGTCGTGGAACGAGTACCGCGACATCAAGTTCGACTTCGTGATCACCGTCTGCGACAACGCGCGGGAGTCGTGCCCCGTCTGGCCCGGTCAGCCAATCGTTGCCCATTGGGGCTCGCAGGATCCGGACGCCGTCCAGGGCACCGAAGAAGAGAAACGGGCAGTGATCAAGAAGGTCGCCGTCGAAATCTATCGGCGTCTCGGGTTGTTCACCTCGCTTCCGATCGCATCACTTGACCGGCTGAGGCTCGAAGAGATGACAAAGTCGATCGGCAAGAAGTAGGGGCCGTGCCGAGCGCGTCTAGGGCTCAGCGAGAGCGCCCTCGATCGATGCCGGAACAACGATGGGCGTTAATCCGGCTTGCGCTCGGAACCGTGCAGGTGTTCGGCGCGGCCGTGATCTCTGCTGCTGCTCGCCTCGAGCGGGGTGACTACGGCGTCTCTCGCAGGAGCAGTCTTCACTTGTTTCGCGACCTCGGTGAGCGTGATCCTCTTCGGCTCGCGTCGGGGTTCGAGGTGAGGGGCGGGGAGCACTCGGGGGATCATCTTGACTGCCATTGTCGCCTCGATCGGCCTGTTGTTCTGGCGATCCAGGGGCACGAAGGCGGAGTATCAAGGGACTACAACCGAGGAGGTTCGGCGCTCGACGGTGCCTCCCGACGCGGAGTCTGTTGACGCGGGGGACCTTGCGCACAGCTCCTTTCGATGGGAGTTCGTAACGGCGATGAGTCGGGAGAACTACGAGAGGTGGATCCGTGAGCAGCTTCCAGCCTTCACGGCTCGGCCCCAACCTTCAGGACGCATCCTGTTGGTGCGGCAAGTCGGGGGGGACGTGCAGCAGATAAGCGTCGAAGCGATCCCCGAAGGGTCGAAGCTGCGGGTCCGCGTAAGGTACATTTTCTACTGAGCCGAAGGAGAGGAAACCTGGCCCCAACCTCGATGAACGAATTCCTGAATGTTTTCGAGCTACTCCTCCGGTTTGTCCGTGTCGTTGTCCGTATTGCCCGGCCGCGAGTTGGAGACACATTGAGTCCGGTGTCCGATCGGAAATCTCGCTTCGAGTGATATCGTTACACTGAACTGAAGGCGGTGGAGTCCGCCAGAACCGCCCGCCCTACGGGGTCGGCCAATGACTCCTACGAAGCCACGACTCGTAGGAGTTTTTTTTGGCCCAAATAGCCAGAACGCAGGGGGGGTCGGAATGGGGCGGTTCCTTTGGATTTGCCTTGGCGGCGCGGCGGGCACAGGGGCGCGCTACATCCTGTCGGGCTGGGTGCTTCTGCAGTTCGGCCCGAGGTTTCCGACCGGCACGTTCGCCGTCAACGTCATCGGCTCTTTCCTCATGGGCGTGCTCATGCACATCGGGATGACGACGCAGATTCTGACGCCGACGCTGCGTCTGGCCCTGACGACGGGGGTCATGGGGGGCTTTACGACGTACTCCACCTTCAACTACGAGACGATCAAGTATCTCCAGGACGGTTCGGTCCTGTACGGATCCATGAACGTTCTCGCAACGGTGGTCACTTGTTTTCTGGCGGGGATTGCTGGCATCGGATGCGCGAAGCTGGCGATCGGAGGCTAGGGGAGGAACCATGCGCGTCCTCGACGGGGACCAGGTCCTGGTTCGAATCTTCATGGGAGAGTCCGACCAGTGGCATCATCAGCCGCTTCATATGGCGCTGCTCGAGAAGCTCCGGAAGGAGGGCTTCGCGGGGGCCACAGTTTTTCATGGGATCGCAGGCTTCGGGGCCCGAAGCATCCTTCATTCGGCGCACCTCTTGCGCTTCTCCGAGGACTACCAACGCTCATCGAGGTTGTCGACACTGAGGAGCATGTTGAACGGCTTCTCAAAATCCTCGACGAAATGGTCTCGGAGGGGCTGGTCACGATCGAGAAGGCTCGCGTCCTGAAATACGGGCCGACGAAACGCAAGTCTGCCTCGAGCACCGCGGGCTAGTCCGTAGGCCTGGCGCGGGAGGAATCATCGGTGTCACACGAGGTGAGATCCGGAAGCGCGGCTGCCGCCGAGGCCGCCTTGCGCCCCGATCTTCTCTCGCATCTGCAAGCCCTGTCATATCTCGCAACCGAGAGCTGGAGCCTTGAGGGCGGCCGCGGATGCCAGCTTGCTAGCCGCGCGTACGGAGCAAGGTCTCTTCTATGTCGCCTGCATCGGCCAGTTCAAGCGCGGGAAGTCGACTCTCCTGAACGCGATACTCGGAGAGCCCGTCCTGCCAGCTGGGGTCGTCCCGGTTACGTCCGTAGTCACGGTAGTCCGCCACGGGACGAGACGGGGCGCTCGGGTTCGGCTCAGTTCGGGTCGATGGGAGGACATCGCGCTGGGCGATCTCGTCTCCTTCGTCTCTGAGGGAGAGAATCCCGAGAACATCAAAGGCGTTCTCGGCGCGGAGGCGTTCCTGCCCCACCCTCTTCTCGAATCCGGTCTTTGCCTTGTCGATACGCCAGGGCTCGGCTCGGTCTTCGAAGCCAACTCGGCAGCAACCCGTCAGTTCATCCCGCACATCGACGCGGCACTCGTCGTCGTGGGCGCCGATCCGCCGATTTCGGGCGATGAACTCAATCTGGTCGATGAGGTCTCGAAGAGCGTCAAGCACTTCATCTTCGTCCTCAACAAAGCGGACCGCCTCGGGGAGAAGGACCGAGAAGAAGCTTTGCGATTCGCCGAGCGCGTCCTTGCGAGTCGGCTCGGGCAACCGGTCGGGCCGATGCTGCAAATCAGTGCCGCCGAGTGCCTGCAGTCCGGAACTGGGACCCGCGACCTTCCCGAACTCCTCGACAGCCTCTCGAAGCTGGCCAGCGGGGTCCGGCGCTGCCCTCGTCTTCGATGCTCAGGTTCGAGGGTTGCGTCGCCTCTCGGCATGGGTGCTGAACGAGCTCGACGAGCAACGAACCGCTCTGCTTCGCCCCGTCGAAGAGTCCGAGCGCCGGATCGCGGCGCTCCGCCGGTCCGTAGCCGCGGCCGAGCAGGCAGCGCAGGATCTCGGATACCTCTTTTTAGCCGAGCAGGACAAGCTCTCGGCAGCGTTCGAGCAGCGACGCAAGGCGTTTCTCGCCAGGGTGATGCCCGAAGCCAGATACCAGCTCGACAAGGCGATCTCCCGTCTTGCCCGCGAAGGCACGAAGTCGCTCCGGAAGGAAGCCCCGGCGATAGCGCGCGAGATTGCTCGACGGACGCTCGAAGCGTGGCTTCCGGAGGTCGAACCTGCGGCCGAGACGATGTATAGCCGAGCGACCGACCGATTCGTGGAGCTCAGCAACGAGTTCTTCGGCCGCCTCACGGGGTCCGACGACGCCTATGCGCTCAACCCTCCTCGCCCGCTCGAATCCGAGATGGGCTTTCGGGTTCCTCGGCGTTTTTTCTTCAGCGAGCTTTTCGAGCTTGCACCCGGCGAGGCGCTGGCATGGATCTCCGACCTTGCCCGCGACAAGGAGCACGCCATTACAGCCGCACAGCACGACGCTGGTGAATACCTGAGCAAGATCCTCGAGCACAACAGCACACGAGTCCTGAACGATCTCGACGAGCGCGTGCTCGAAAGCCGGCGGCGCCTGGAGTCGGAAATCCGCGAGCGTTTGCACGAGGTCTGCGACTCTGCCGCTAGAGCGCTCGAACGAGCTCGGGCCCGGCGGTCGGCAGGCGCCGAAGCCGTGAGTGCGGAGCGCGCGCGTCTCGATGATCTGCGTCGAAAGGTCGAGGCCCTCCTCCCGGACCCGACAGAAGACGATGCCTGACCTGAACGACAACCATCGTCGCGTGCTGGCGAATGCCTTCAAGCACATCGACGGCCTGCTCGTGGACGTAGAGACCGTCGCGTCTCGCGGATAGTCTCCTTTCGCGCGATTCCAGCCCGACCTGTCCCTCGCACAGCAGAAAGTGATCGCCGACCATCTTGCGCTTGTTCGCGCGCGGCTGGTCAGCGCCCTCGAGGCGCTTGGCATACCGATAAAGCCGGCCCGCAACGCCTCCTCGTGGGCCATCATGACGACGCTTTCGTTCGCGGAGATCGCGATCCAGGACGTTTCCCCCAACCGGCTGCTCGGGTACGGGCCGCTCGACGAGGATGCGGCCAGAACGATCGAACAGCTCGAAGCAGACTTGGAGCGGAGCCTCCGTCGGCTGCGAACCTACGTCTCGCAGGGCCTCGGCAAGGACCTCGGAGCGCGGCTCAAGAGGCTGGAAGAGGCACGCCCCGACTTCGGTCTGCTCGGAGTGCTCGAACGCATCATTCGGAACCGAGGTCTCGTGGAGTTCCAGGGGACACTCGAGTCCCTCCTGGAGCACCTCGAGTCTCAGACGTTCGAAATCGCCGTCTTCGGACGCGTGAGCTCCGGCAAGTCGTCGCTCCTGAACGCCGCCCTCGGAATCGCGGCGCTGCCCGTTGGCGTCACGCCGGTGACGGCCGTGCCGACTCGCGTCGCCTGGGGCGAACCCCCAGAGATCGAGATTCGCTTCGCCGACGCGCCCGACGAACGCGGCCCCTTGGAGCAGCTGACGGAGTACGTGTCCGAAGCCGGGAACCCTGGCAACTCAAAGCATGTCGTGCGGGCGCTCGTACGCCTTCCCTCTCCGCAGCTTGCTAACGGCGTCGTGTTCGTCGACACGCCGGGCGTCGGTTCTCTGGCGACGTCCGGCGCGAGAGAGTCGTATGCCTATCTTCCACGCTGCGACCTCGGCATTGTGCTTCTCGACGCGGCGAGCTCGCCGGGGCTGGAGGATCTCGACATCCTGAGACGCCTCTACGACTCGGGGATTCCCGGAATGGCCGTGCTGAGCAAGGCGGACCTAGTTTCGGAGCCGGACAGGCTCGCCTTGCGCGCGTACGTGAGGAAACAGATCGCCGAGGGGCTCGGCCTCGATTTGCCCGTGCACCTCGTCAGCAGCGTGGGGGCAGGTGCCGCGCTCGCGCATGAATGGTTCGACCGCGAGATCGCGCCGCTTTGCGCGCGGGCGAAGGAGCTCGCGGATGCCTCGGCGCGGCGCAAGCTCGCGGGCCTCCGCGAGGGCGTGGGGGCGTCACTCCGCGCCCTGCTCAAGAGCACGCCGGGAGCCGCGTCGAATGACCGAGACCGACCCCGAGCGCCCGTCGAACAGCTCGCCCTCGAGGCCGAGGGGCGTTTCCAGGAAGCCGGGAAGGTCCTGCGAGCGACTCTTCGACCACGCCAGGAGTCAAACGCCAGACGTACTGGCCGCTGCTGCCCGCGACGTCGTTGAGCGCTTGCCCGGACCGGGAAACCAGGGCGACACCGACCGGCAACGAGTCCGCGAGACGATCCTCGGCGCTGGAGAAGAGACGAGGGCGGCCATACGAACCGAGCTGATGGAAACCCGCGATCAGCTCCGAACGATCCTGGCGGAGATGGCAAAAGGCCTCGGCGGGCAGCCGACCCAGCCGGAGGACCTCACCGTCGACCTCGTCACGCAACCCGTCCTGGTCCTGCCCCCCGAGCTCGATCGGATTGAGATCCGGCGACCGGCATGGCTGAAGCCCTTCCCCTCGCTCCTCGAGAAGCGCATCGCAGCCCGGCTCTTCGCCGTGGTGAATGGCCCTCTCTATCTATCGTTCAGCTCGTTCGTCAACCAATCTCGGGAATGGCTGCACCGGTCGCTCGGCGCTTTGGCCGCCCGGTTCGCGACCCAATCGGAACCACTACGGGCGCGCGCTCGCAGGCTGACTGAGTCGGGCGGCGCAGCGGACCAGGAAGCCATAATCGCCGAGTTGAGTCAGATCGAGGAATCTCGGGAACCCGTGGAAGTCGAACGGTGAGGCGCAGGGCCCTGCACGGGTTACCCTCCGGAGCGGCACCCAGTGGATGGCTCAACCGCTCCACTCTCGGGGCGGCGCTCGCAAGCCTCTTCTCGGACGTCTCGCACGAGCTGGCGACGGCCGTTCTTCCATCATTCCTTCTCACCCTCGGGGCCGGACCGGCAGCGCTCGGCTGGATCGAGGGCAGCGCGGATGGGCTCTCTGCAATTGCCAAGCTCTGGGGCGGCGTCATGACGGACCGCGTCGAGCGGCGCAAGCCCCTCGCCTCCATCGGATACCTCGTGACCGCAGTTGGAATAGCCGCGATCGGCCTCTGCGCGACTGCCTGGCAAGTGATGCTGTGTCGGGTCGCGGCCTGGGTCGGCCGCGGCACCCGTTCTGCACCCCGGGACGTTCTGGTTTCGGAGGCGGCGCCGCCCGAAGCCGTCGGCAAGGCCTTCGGCATGGAACGCGCCGGCGACGCTCTCGGGGCCGTCATCGGGCCGCTTCTCGCCGTGGTCCTGCTGGCCCGGGGCGTCTCCAGCCGGCACGTCATGTTCGTCTCGCTTCTGCCCGGACTTCTCGCGTTCCTGTCCATCGCGGTCCTCGTCACCGAACGCCCCAACCGGCACCCCGCGGCAAGTAAGACGCTGCGAATGCACCTCGCCGGGACGGGAAGACCCTTCCACAGATATCTCGTGGCGATCCTGATCTTCGGGTGCGGGGACTTCTCGAGAACCCTGCTGATTCTCTATGTGACCCAGCACGTGGAAGGAACTCTCTTCTCGTGGAGCGCGGCGAGCCTGGCCATCGCGCTCTACGTCCTCCACAACGCCGTCAGCTCGGTTGCCGCGCTCCCGATTGGCGCCCTGGCGGACCGGGTGGGCGTCCGACGGGTCGTCATCGTCGGCTACCTATTCGCCGCGGCGACCACCGCCGGATTCGCGCTGCTGCCCGCGACACCGGGAACACTGCTCGCCCTGTTCGTCTGCTCCGGCCTCTACATTGCCTGCGAGGAGGTCGCCGAGAAGGCCTACGCGGCGTCCCTGCTGGCCCCGGCTCAGCGGGGAGTGGGAATGGGGCTGCTCGCTGCCACGAACGGCATCGGTGACTTCGTTTCGAGCGCGCTCGTGGGCACGCTTTGGTCTCTCTTCCCCGCCAGCCCGTCCATCGGCCTCGTCGTTGCGGCGGCGCTCCAGCTCAGCGGTGCCGTCGCTCTGCGGCCGGGGAGAGCGACCCCATGAATCTGTTCCTTCGCGCGGCGGCCCAAAGCGATCCCGGCCTCGTCCGGCGACGGGATGAAGATGCCTACTTGATCGACACGGAGTCAGGGCTCTTCGCTCTCGCCGATGGAGTCGGTGGTCATCGGGCCGGGGAAGTCGCGAGTCGCATCGCCGTCGAGACGCTGGCAGCAGTCATTCGCAACGAAGGGCCCCAGAACGGCGCGGGACAGCCGGGCGGGGATGAGCTGCTCCTGCGCGCCTTTCGCACCGCCGACGAGCGGATCCATGAGTCCGGAACGGCCTCGATCGAGCGCACCGGCATGGCGACCACCCTCGTTGCGATTCATGCCCCCGGTCCCTCCGCCTGGGTCGCGCATGTCGGAGATAGCCGCGCCTATCTCTTGCGCCGAGGGCATCTGACCTGCCTCACGCAAGATCACTCGGCTATGGCCGAGCTCGCGCGCCAATCCCCGGACATCGACGTTGTGCTTCTACGCAACTCTCCTCTCGCCCACGTCCTAACCCGTTCCGTCGGGAGCGGCGGAAACGGCGCTCCCGACGTCCTGCCGCTCTCGCTCGCGCCAGGCGATCGACTTCTCCTTTGCTGTGACGGCCTCACGGACATGGTCACCGACGACGACATCGCCGATGTCCTTGCGCACGCCGTCAACCCCGAGGAGCTGCTGTCAGAGGCTGGTGCACGCTGCGAATGACGCCGGCGGCCGGGACAACGTCACCGTGCTCGTCGTCGACGTGGAAGAAAGCCCCGGGACCGCGGGGCGCTGAACGCGATCAGGACCCCGACAGGAGGCCTGAATTGCCAGAATCGCCCTGCTCCACGCACGTGAAATCCTCGACTCGCGTGGCAACCCGACCATCGAGGTCGGACGTTCGCCTGGAGGACGGCACCGCCGGCCGGGCGGCCGTCCCTTCCGGTGCTTCGACCGGCTGCCGCGAGGCCCTCGAACTGCGCGACGGCGACCCGGCGCGGTTACGGCGGCAAGGGCGTGCTGAAGGCGGTCGCCAACGTCAATGACAGGATCGCGCCTGCGGTTCGGGGCAGCGAGGCCTCGGACCAGGAGTCGATCGACGCTCGCCTGATCGCGCTCGACGGCACGCCGAACAAACAGCAAGCTCGGCGCCAACGCCATCCTCGGCGTGTCGCATGGCGGTCGCGCGGGCCGCTGCGGCCAGCGAGGCCTGCCGCTGTACCGTTACCTGGGCGGAGCGGACGGCGCACGCTGCTTCCGGTGCCCGATGATGAACGTCCTCGAACGGCGGCAGTCCACGCCGACAACAGCGTGGACTTCCAGGAGTTCATGATCGTCCCGGTCGGCGCGCCGAGCTTCCGCGAGGCGCTGCGCATGGGCGCCGAGACGTTCCAGGCCCTCAAGGTCGTTCCTGAAGGAGAAGGGCTACGCCACGGCCGTCGGCGACGAGGGCGGCTTCGCGCCCGAACCTCAAGGCGAACGAGGAGGCGCTCGAGACTGTATCCTCGCAGCGCGATCGAGCAGGCGGGCTACACGCCGGGCGACGATGTCGTCCTCGCGCTCGATCCGCGCGGCCAGCGAGTTCTTCGAGGACGGGAGCTACGTCTTCCGCAAGTCCGGCGGGCCGCAAGCTCCGTCGGCAGGAGATGGTCGCGCTCTACGAGGACTGGGTGCGGCAGTATCCCGATCGTGTCCATCGAGGACGGCCTCGCCGAAAACGACTGGGACGGCTGGAAGCTGCTTGACCGAGCGCCTGGGCGAGAAGGTCCAGCTCGTCGGCGACGACATCTTCGTCACCAACCCGGCGATCATTCGCCGAGGGCATCGCGGAGGAGGTCGCCAACGCCGTCCTGATCAAGCTCAACCAGATCGGCACCGTGACCGAGACGCTCGACGCGATCGCTGTGGCGCGCGACGGGCGGTTACGCGCACGGTCGTCAGCCACCGCTCGGGCGAGACCGAGGATGACTTCATCGCCGACCTCGCGGTCGCCACGGCGCGGGCAGATCAAGACGGGGCCCCGTGCGCGCGGCGACCGCGTGGCCAAGTACAACCAGCTCCTGCGGATCGAGGAGGAGCTGGTGCGGAGCCCGCTTTGCAGGCCCAACGTTCATTGCGGCGAAGGGATTTCGACCGAGCTAAGGCGGCGTGCCTCTCTACTACGCTTCTGCGCTCCCCCCAGCCTTCCCGGACGTCCTCGGAGTAGAAGAATCGCAGGAGCATCGGCTCGTCAAAGCGCGGGACGTCCTCGGCGTCAGGGCCCGGCCCCTCGCGACTGAGGTCATGGTCGAGCTCGTCGAGCTCATAAAAGACGGTATTGCATCGCAGGCACCGATACTGGCGGCCGCGGAGGCGTTCGATCGCAACAGGCAAACCCGAACCGGTTCTGTCGGCGCACAGAGATTCGCGGGACCATCGGCTACTTCACGACCGTTACGGGACAGTGCGCATAACGCGAACACTCGTTCAGACACCGAGCCCAGGATCCAGCGCGTTACCTGTGTCTTTGACCTCGACGGCCCATGACAATCAGATCCGCGTGAAGATCCTCGGCGTGACGAACGTTGGCTCCGCGGGGTGGCCGACGACCACTTTCGACTCGAACGCGAGCCCCTGCTCCAGCAGCCGCCGTCTCCAGGTGCGCGAATTCCTCCGCGAACTGCGTCTTGCCGGCGTCGAGCAAGGCGTCGATCTCTACGGAGATTGCCGGTTCGGGAAGCTGAATCACACTGACAACGACCAGCTTGGCTCGGAACTTCGACGCAATATCCCGCCCGAGTTCGAACGCCTTGCGGGACTGCTCGGACCCGTCGAATGCGACGAGAATCGTCTTCATGCCTTGCCTCCTTCGAGCCGGCTAACGACCGCCACGGCCTCCGCTTTCCGGCTCCGAAATCGTCGTGGGGAGGTGGTGACGCGGAAAGGAAAAACGCATTCGCGATGACGGTCGGAATGACCGCGCTCGCGATCACGGCTGCCACCAGATAAGAGTACTGCGCTTGATCGATGATGCCATGCGAGAGGCCGAAGAGCGCCGAGATCGTGCCGAACGTCAGGCCCGTCGACATCAGAAGCGTCGTGTAGATCGCCTCTTGCTTGCCATATCGGAAGAGCTTCGCCACAGGGAAGACCCCGACAAACTTGCTCACGGATTTGGCTCCGAAAAGGACGAGGAAGGCGAACGGCGCCGCCACCAGCGCCGGCACCGAGACGCAGGATTCGGCGCGGATGAAGTAGAAAGGAGTGAGGAGCCCGAAAGTCAGGGTGCGAAGCCGCCGGATCAATACATGATCCTTTCCCACCGTACCCGCCAGCACCACGCCGATCACGTAGGCCGGGAGGACGGCCTCGCTGCCCGACCAGGTGGCAAGGCCTCCCATTCCAAATAAGAGCAGCAGCAGGTACTTCGCCTCGAGCTCCGAGACCCGGCCGCCGTAGCGCTTGAAGAAACGTGGAGTCAACCATGGCAAGACGGCAAAAACGATGACCGAAACCCCAACGAAGACTGCGGTACGGACTGTGAACGGCGCAAAGATCAGACCCAGCGCGATCACCGTTCCCAGGTCGTTGACGAAGCAAGCAGCCAGGATCGCCTTCCCAAAAGGTGTCGTGTTGAGACCCAGCTCGAGCATGACGGCATAGACCACGGCGACCGACGTCGTCGAAAGCGCCACACCGGCGAGCCAGGACGGCCGCGCTGGCCAGTGGAGCATGTAATGCGCGATGGCAGAACAACCGAGGAACGGCGCAACGAACCCAATGAGCCCGATTCCGGTCGCTTCCTTCCAGCGCTTCCGGAAAACGACGGATCGAGCTCGGCACCCGCCAGGAAGGTCAAGACAATCGACCCTGCGCCGGCGAGAAACGTGATCCAGGGCTGCTTTGCTCCGAGGAAGGCCGTCCCGATAGTGGCCCCGATCACGAGCTGGGCCACTGTTCCGACGACGATCTCCGAGAGCGCCGTCGAGATTCGGAGCTTGATGGCGATCAGGACAGCGACCAGCGCGAGACCAACCCAGATCGCCGCGAGGAACCACGTTTCAGTCACGGGCCACCTCGGGTTGTGACCGGCCTTCGCGACCGCCGGGCATAAGAAAAACTCCTGCGCCGTGCATGGTGCCCTCCGGTGCAGGAGTTATCAGCCTTCTCGCGTAGCGCGATCGGGCGGTTTAGGCGAACTCCATCGCCAATCGCAATTCTCCGCAGGGAAGCCCCCCCTGTCAACGAGTTTGCGCCTCCGTCACGCGCGCGCAAGCGGCCGATTCCAGCCTGACGCGATGTTCCTAATTGCAGAGATCAGCTGCCAGCGACAACCGGAGTGAGTGGTGAGCCGCGTAGGACTCTAACCTCCAGGAAGTTCACAACAGGTCAACGAGTTGGAACCACGTGCCCGCGTCCTGTGTCCGAGTCGAACGGCGGGAACAAAGCGGTAAACGGCGTTGAGCGGACCGCACGAGAAAAAGGGCCGGACGATCCGGCCCTTAACTTGGGGAAACATGAAATGGTGGAGGCGGCGGGAGTTGAACCCGCGTCCGGAAGCGCTGCGGGAGAGGCCACTCCATGCTCAGCCTCTTCTTGGTTCTCGCCCCGCCGCCTCGAGAAGAGGCAAAACGGCGTCAGGGCAACCCCGAATGGATTTCGCTGCTCCGTCCGGGGGTCCGGAGCCGCTACACCCGCATTTCGCGACGTCGGCCGAAGCGCGGCGGGTGCGCTATCCGGCAAACGCGGCTACTTAATTAAGCAGCCAGAGCGAAGTTGCTGTTGTTCGCAGCTACTATTTTTCACCCTGCTTTAACGAGGAGGGGTGAGACCTCGGCATGCAACCTCTCGCGCAATCGTCCCCGTCGAAGCCGTTTCGCCCCCACGGCAAGTCGCGCGAAGCTCAAAGATCGAACAGGGATTCTAACACTCGCCTCGGGAAGCTTGACACGGAGAGCCCTCCCGGCATGGAATGCCCTTGAAGTGGCAAAAGATGACCTGATCGTCGTCGTCACCTCCGTGGGGACGGAGGAGCAGGCGCTGGACGTCGCGAATGCGCTCGTGCGCAGCCGCCGCGCGGCCTGCGTCAACATCATTCCCAATGTTCACTCGGTGTACCGCTGGAAGGGGCGTGTCTGCGACGACGGCGAGATGCTGCTGATCGTCAAGACGCGCGCCTCGCAGTTCGAGGCGGTGCGCGAGACCATCCACCGCGTCAACACCTACGAGCTCCCGGAGGTTCTCGGCTACAAGGTGGACATGGCTTCGCCGGGGTTCGCCTCCTGGATCGACAAGATGACTGCCGGCACGAAGCGCAAGCCCGCGCGCGCGAAGAAGGCCGCGCTCCGCAAGAGGAAGCCGCGCCGCGCCGGCAAGTAGGGGCGCCCCCACGGCTTCCGCCTCCCTGACCTTCGCGTCCCTCATTCTCGGCCTCGTCCTCGGTGTGCGTCCAGTCACGGTCCTCGTGGATGGGCCCGTCTCCGCGGTCGTCTTCGAGCTCGACGGCAGGCAGGTCGGCCGTCGCCTGATGCCGCCCTGGACGGTGGACGTCGACTTCGGCAGCGAGTTCGTCCCGCACGAGCTGGTGGCGCGCGCACTCGATGCCGGGGGCGAAGAGATGGCCCGGGCGCGGCAGTGGATCAATCTGCCACGGCCGCCGGCCGAGATCCAGGTGCTGCTCGAGAAGAACGCCCTCGGCAAGGCCGTTGCGGCCCGCCTGACCTGGGCGAGCCGCCTGGGGCTGGTGTCGCGCGTGACGGTGATTTTCGACGGCCGAGAGATCGCTGTCGGCGACATTCACCGGGTGGATCTGCCGGACTACGACGCGTCGGTCGGCCATGTACTCACGGTGCGGGCGGAGTTTCCGTTTGGCGTGCGCTCGCGGGCCGATCGCGTGCTCGGCGGAGGCTCCTCCGATGAAGCCGGCAGCGAGCTGACGGCCGTCGCGATCCGTTCGCCGGGGAAGAAGGCCCCTTCCATCGAGAGCCTCGAGGGTCGGCTGGTCAAGCGCGACCGGCCCCTCAAGGTGACCGGTGTCGAGCGCGGACCAGCGGCAATCTTCGTGGTCCGCGGTCTCGACGAGGAAAACGAGGCGTCGGCCCGCCTTGGGAGCCTTCGGTTTGCCCATCCGGACGGGACCGAGGTCGGCCCCGAGGACCAGCTCCAGGTGCAGTGGCCCGTGAGCCGGGAGATCCCCGACGTCGAGGGCTTGAACATCCTCTTCGAAGCGTCGCGGCCCTTTCAGGGGATGGGCATGAGCTTCGCCTACCTGATGCTGCAGATCGGGTACCCGGAACAGACCCTCAAGCCCCGGCAGTACGCCGACGCCGTGGCAGTCGCCGCGCTTCAGGCGGTGGCGAGCGGCTCGCGGCGGGCTGTGGTCCTGGTTCTGGGCAAGGGCGATCGGGACGAGAGTACGCTCGATCGCGCGTCGGTGAGGCGGTTTCTCGGACTCCTGCGCGTGCCGTTCTACGTGTGGTCGCTCTCGGGTACGGGGCACGCGATCCCGGCCGCGGCGTGGGGCGAGTACGACGACATCTCATCCGTCGCGGCATTTCGACACGCGGTGAATCGCGTACGCAAGGACCTCGACAGCCAGTCGATCGTCTGGGTCGAGGGCCGGCACCTGCCACAGGACATCACGATTGCGGATGAGACCGCGGGGATCGAGCTCGCGCGCTGAGGGCCACGTGCTCGACACGCGGTCGTTCCGATCGAGTCCGGGGTCCTTCGCTTCGCTCAGGATGACATGCGTTTCGATTGCGGCCGCGATCTGCCTGTCATCCTGAGGAGCGCAGCGACGAAGGCCCCCCGTACTCGACACGCGGTTGTTCCGATCGAGTTCTGGATCGCTCAGGATGACATGCGTTTCGATTGCGGCCGCGATCTGCCTGTCATCCTGAGGAGCGCAGCGACGAAGGCCCCCCGTACTCGACACGCGGTTTTTCCGATCGAGTTCTGGCTCGCTCAGGATGACATGCGTTTCGATTGCGGCCGCGATCGGCCTGTCATCCTGAGAAGCGTAGCGACGAAGGACCCCCGTACTCGACACGCGGTTTTTCCGATCGAGTTCTGGCTCGCTCAGGATGGCATGCGTTTCGATTGCGGCCGCGATCGGCCTGTCATCCCGAGAAGCGTAGCGACGAAAGACCCCGTACTCGACACGCGGTTGTTCCGATCGAGTTCTGGCTCGCTCAGGATGACATGCGTTTCGATTGCGGCCGCGATCTGCCTGTCATCCTGAGAAGCGCAGCGACGAAGGCCCCCTACTCGACACGCGGTTGTTCCGATCGAGTTCTGGCTCGCTCAGGATGACATGCGTTTCGATTGCGGCCACGATCGGCCTGTCATCCTGAGGAGCGTAGCGACGAAGGACCCCCGTACTCGACACGCGGTTTTTCCGATCGAGTTCTGGCTCGCTCAGGATGACATGCGTTTCGATTGCGGCCGCGATCGGCCTGTCATCCTGAGAAGCGTAGCGACGAAGGACCCCCGTACTCGACACGCGGTTTTTCCGATCGAGTTCTGGCTCGCTCAGGATGGCATGCGTTTCGATTGCGGCCACGATCTGCCTGTCATCCTGAGAAGCGCAGCGACGAAGGACCCCGTACTCGACATGCACATGCGTTGTGTTTGCGGCCACGACCCGCGCCGCCGATCAGGGCGGGAGCAGCTTGCCGAACGCCTGGACCCATATGACCTCGTAGCCGTCGCGCAGCCTCCCGAGAGCGAATCCGAACCCCGCATCCTCGAAGGCCGGATTGAGGATGTTCTCGCGGTGGCCGGGGCTCGCCATCCAGTTTTCCATCACCTGGGCGACCGAAGTCTGCCCCCTGGCGATGTTCTCGCCGATGCGCTGCGGATCGTAGCCCGCGCGTTTGGCGCGCGCGAGCGGGGCGTCGCCGTCGGGGCTGTCGTGGCCGTAGTAGCACCGCGCGAGCATGTCGTCGGCATGTCCCTGCGCGGCGGCCTGGAGGACGGCGTTCTCGCGCACGGGCGGGACGTTGTGCGCCGCCCGCTCGCGATTGACCGTGGCGAGCATCTCCGCGCGGACGCGGGCCGCGTCGCGCAATCCCTCGGTCTTGAGCGCGAAGCCGTCGCGCGAGGAGATGCCGAGGATGAGCACGTAGAGTGGCTCGCGGTCGAGCCAGGCGCTCCCGACGCCGAGGTCGCGCATCCGTTCGTCGAGAACGTCCTTCCAGGTTCCGTCCTTCCTCTCGCGCCAGGACGCGACCACCGTGGGAGGGTCGCCCTCACCCTCGGCTACGACGTGGAGAAGCGTGTCGGCCTCGTAGCCGGCACGCAGCGTGGCCGCAAGGATCCGGTCACCCGGGAGCATGAGGTCGTCCGCGTCGCCGCGCGCGGCGATCTCGTCGGCGCGAGCCTGGGCGGCGCGGCCGAGTTCCTCGGAGAGCCGCAGCGGGGAGCGGCCGGCCTCGGCACGCGCCGTGTTGATCTGGGAGAGAAACGACCGGCGAACGGCGTCGAGCACCGTGTCCGGCGCAAGCAGCAGGAGCGCGGCGATCGCCAGATTCCGGACTACCGCACCGCCTCCAGCGCCCGCTCGAGGTCCGCGATGATGTCGGCGACGTCCTCGATCCCGACGGAGATGCGCACGAGGCCCTCCGTGACACCGAGACGATTGCGCTCTTCCTCGGGGATCGAGGCGTGCGTCATTGTGGCCGGGTGCGAGATGAGCGTCTCGACGCCTCCGAGGCTCTCGGCGAGCGAGCACAGCCGCACCTTCGCGAGGAAGGCCGAGGCATTCGCGAAGGAGCCGAGCTCGAACGAGATCATCGCGCCGAAGCCGGACATCTGTTTCTTCGCGAGGGCGTGCTGGGGATGGGAGGGGAGGCCGGGATAGTTCACCTTGCGCACCTTCGGGTGCCCGGCGAGCCGCTCGGCCACGGCCCGCCCGTTCTGCTCGTGCCGCTCCATGCGGACGGCCAGCGTCTTGATGCCGCGCAGGACGAGCCACGAGTCCATGGGCGAGAGGATCGCTCCCGAGCTGTTCTGCACGAACGACAGCCACTCGACGTGCTCCTTCGACTTCGCGATCGCGGCGCCGCCGACGGTGTCGGAGTGGCCGCCGAGGAACTTCGTCGTCGAGTGCATGACGATGTCGGCGCCCAGCGCGAGTGGCCTCTGCAGGTACGGCGAGGCGAACGTGTTGTCCACGACGACGACGGCGCCGTTGCGGTGGGCGAGCTCGGAGAGCGCGGCGATGTCGCAGAGCTGCATCGTCGGATTGGTCGGCGTCTCGAGGTGCAGCATCCGCGTCTCGGGACGGATCGCGCGCTCGACGTCCGCGACCGATGCCGTGTCGACGAAGGAGAAGGTGACGCCGTAGCGCGCGAGGATCTTCGTGAAGTAACGGTACGTGCCGCCGTACGTCATGTTGGAGCAGACGACGTGGTCGCCGGCCTTCGTCAGCGTGGAGATGGCGGTGATCGCCGCCATCCCCGA
Source organism: uncultured Acidobacteriota bacterium (assembly GCA_963847075.1). GTDB lineage: Bacteria > Acidobacteriota > Thermoanaerobaculia > UBA5066 > Gp7-AA6 > DAHUXD01. Next base: position 1,615,876 of record CAWJYL010000002.1, on the reverse strand, counting down.
CGCGAAGGCTCGCGCGCCGGCGCCGCCCTCGAGGACGGCGAGATTCTCCTCGAGCGCTGCGCGCGTCGGGTTCTGCGTGCGGGCGTACTCGTAGCCCTTGTGCTTGCCGAGCGCCTCCTGGACGTAGGTGGAGGTCTGATAGATCGGGACGGCGACCGAGCCGGTCGTCGGGTCGGGGGCGTTGCCCGCGTGGATGCAGTCCGTCGAAAAGCCCATGTTCATCCTTTCGGCCGCGAGGCCGCGAAGATCCCCTGGTCCGGATAGCGCTCGGCGCCGTCCGGGAAGAGCGTGACGACGGTCTTGCCGGGTCCGAGCCGTTCGGCGACGCGCAGCGCGGCGGCCGCGGCCGCTCCCGAGGATCCGCCGACGGCGAGTCCCTCTTCGCGCGCCAGCACGCGGCAGGTCTCGAAGGTCTCCTTGTCGCGGATCTCGATGACCTCGTCGATGAGCGCACGGTCGAGGATCGGCCAGATCTGCGACAGGCCGATGCCCTCGACCTCGTGGGGGCCCGGAACGCCGCCGCCCAGAATCGAGCCCTGCGGCTCGACCGCGACACGCAGGAGACGCGGGTTCGACTCGGACAAGTATCGCGCCACACCCGTGAACGTTCCGGTCGTTCCCACGCCGGCGACCCATGCGTCGATCGGCCCGCCGAGCTGTTCGGCGATCTCGGGCCCGGTCGTTTCGTAATGTGCGCGTGGGTTGACGGGATTGTGAAACTGGTTGGGCAGGTAGGCGCCGGGGGTCTCAAGCGCGATCTGTTGCGCGCGCTCCACGGCGCCCGACATCATCGCGTCGGTGGCGGTGCGTATGACCTCGGCTCCGAGCGCGCGCATGAGCCTTGCCTTCACGTGGCCGTAGCCCTCCGGCATGACGATGATGCATTTGTATCCTCGGACAACGGCAACCATCGCGAGTGCCACGCCCGTATTGCCAGAAGTCGCCTCGACGATCGTGCCTCCGGCCGCGAGAAGACCGCGGGCCTCGGCGTCGTCGATCATGGCGCGCGCGATCCGATCCTTGACGCTTCCGCCCGGATTGAACCACTCGAGCTTCGCGAAGACGCGCGCTGCGCCGCGGGCGAAGCGCTTGAGCTCGAGGAGCGGGGTTCGGCCGATTGCGTCGAGAAGATTGCCGGCGGCCGGGGCCGTCTCATCTGTCATCCCAAGGGCTGCTCGGTCCTCTGTCATCCCGAGGGCGTGAGCCCGAGGGATCCCTTTCGAGTCACGGTGCGGCTTCAAAGGGATCCCTCGTTGCGGAGCCTGCCCTGAGCGCAGTCGAAGGGCTCCTCGGGACGACGATGCGCCGGGGATGGCCTGCCGCTCGGGATGACAGAGTTCGCTGACACGCTTTTCGACGATAACAAAAAAAAGCCCCGGCGGACGCCGGGGCACGAGAGACTCGGGACCGGATGGCTCAGTAGGACTGCTGGGCGCGGCGTGCCGAGTAGCACTCGCGGCAGTAAACCGGCTTGCCGTTGGTCGGGTTGAACGGAACCTGCGTCTGCTTGCCGCAGCCGTCGCAGGTGACGTCGTAGAAGGTGCGCTCGCGGCCCTCTCCCGAGGACGTCTTGCGCTTGTCGCGGCAGGGCTTGCACCTCTTGGGCTCGTTGGTGAAACCCTTGCGGGCGTAGAACTCCTGATCGTCGGCCGAGAAAAGGAACGTGCCGCCGCAGTCGACGCAATTGAGATTCTTGTCCGTGTATTGCTGCATCATGGAATTTACAGATCTCCTGGGTTTAATCCCCTGGGCCGGGCGGTTGTCCGCTCCGGCAAAAAATATGGCGAAACGAATGCACAACTCTTGGAAACCCCGGCGTTGCACGCCGGGTCAACGCTCTCGCTCTAGGACCGACCCCCTTTCGAATGCGCGAACGCCTCCCCGCGGGGGCGTACGGATGGGGGAAGGAAAAACATAAGAAGGTGGCAGTTAGGGATGTGCGGGGTTTTCGTAAAAGCTGGCGGAAAGTAGCACGGGGGTTGTAAGGGTTGCAAGAAGAATGTGAAGGGGCGGCCCTGTTCGGCCGTCCCGGGGCCTGTCCTTCAGGCCGGTGATCGGAACAAGGCCTTTTGGCGGAGTTATTTAGCTAGCTGCCGATGACGCCATGGACCGGGGAAGAAGCCGTGGCGTAGCGCTTCCTGGGGATGCGGCCGGCCAGGTGCGCGTCGCGTCCCGCGCGCACCGCGTCGCGCATGGCGCGGGCCATCTTCACGGGATCCCTCGCGCCGGCGATCCCGGTGTTCATGAGGACGCCGGCTGCGCCGAGCTCCATTGCCACGCACGCGTCCGAAGCCGTGCCCACGCCCGCATCCACGATCACGGGAACTTTCGCGCGCTCGAGGATGATCGCAATGGCGTTTTGGTTCTGGATGCCGAGGCCCGAGCCGATCGGCGCGCCGAGGGGCATGACCGCGGCTGCGCCCGCGTCCTCGAGCCTGCGGCACACGATGGGATCGTCCGAGGTGTAGGGAAAGACCACGAAACCGTCTTTGACGAGCGTCTTCGTCGCCGCGAGCAGCGCCTCGTTGTCCGGCCAGAGAGTCTGTTCGTCGCCGAGAACTTCGAGCTTCACCCAGTTGGAGAGACCCACTTCGCGGCCAAGGCGCGCCGCGCGCACCGCGTCCTCCGCGTTGTAGCAGCCGGCCGTATTCGGCAGGAGCGTCATGCCGCGCGGGATGAAATCGAGCAGCGACTCTTTTGAGCGATCCGTCAGGTTCACGCGCCGCACCGCCACCGTGACGATCTCGGCTTGCGACTCTTCCAGCGCGTGTTTCATGAGCGGGAAACTTGCGTATTTGCCGGTGCCGACGATCAGGCGCGACTGGAACGTCCGCCCGCCGAAGACGAAGGGGTCCGCGGCGGCGGAACCCGTTACGCGGGGAGGGTCGAGAGTCGGAGTGGTGGCCATGACGAAATCCTATGCCTCTGGCGGATCGATGAGGAAAACATTGTCGATCAGGCGGGTCTTCCCGAGCCGCACGGCGGCGGCAAGCGCCGTCCCCGGAGCGACCTGCTCGACGCGGCGCATCGTCTCGGCGTGAACCGTCTCCACGTAGTCGATCCCGAAACGGGACGCCTCGAGTTGTCTGGTCACGTCCTCCTCGAGTCGCCGGGCGTCGGTGGCGCCGTAGGCGGCGCGGCTTCGCGCGGCGAAGAGGCTGCGCGATAGATCGGCCGCGCGCAGGCGCTCTTCGGGCGAGAGGTAGGCGTTGCGCGAGGACATCGCGAGGCCGTCCCCCTCTCGGACGATGTCTCCGACGGCGAGGCGGATCGGGAGGTCGAGGTCGCGGATCATCCGGCGCACGACGGCGACCTGCTGCAGGTCCTTGCGTCCGAAGACGGCGACATCCGGGAGGACGCGGAGGAAGAGCTTCGCGACAACCGTGGCCACCCCGCGGAAGTGTCCGGGACGAGCTGAGCCCTCGCCGCCCGAGGAGACATCACCGACCTCGACGGCCGTGGAGAAATCCGGCGGGTAGAGGCTCGCAACGGTCGGAAGGTACAGGACGTCGACACTCTCGCGCTCCAGAATGCGTGCGTCCTCCTCCTCGCGGCGGGGGTAGCTCGTGAAGTCTTCGTTCGGTGCGAATTGCAGCGGGTTGACGAAGATCGAGACGACGGTCAGGCCGCCCTGCTGCCGCGCGAGGCGCACGAGGGAGAGATGGCCTTCGTGGAGCGCCCCCATCGTGGGGAGGAAGGCGACGGGGCGCCCCGCGGTTCGGGCTCTGCCGATGGCCTGTCGCAGTGTCGGAACGTCGCGGACGGTAATCATGGGGGAGTCGTGATTTGTAAATTGTGATTTGTGATTGGAGAGCTCCTCGATCGTCAACCTTCAAATTGTCAGTGCACTCTCCGCAAGGTCGGCTTCGCGCCCGAGAAGGACTCTTCCTTCGACGGGAACTCGCCGCTCTTGACGTCGCGCGTGAATGCGCGGGCGGCCTCTTCGATCAAGGGCGCGAGGTCCGCGTAACGGCGGACGAATTTCGGCCGCAGGTTCCGCGTTAGCCCCACGAGGTCGTGGAAGACGAGGACCTGGCCGTCGCAGGCCGGGCCCGCGCCGATGCCGATCGTTGGAATGGCGATCTCCCGGGTGATCTCCGCCGCCAGGGAATCGGGGACGCACTCGAGAACGATCGCGAAGCAACCTGCCTGCGCCAGTGCCTGCGCATCGTCGCGGATCTGCCGCGCGGACTCGGCCTCCCGACCCTGAACCTTGAACCCGCCGAACTTGCGATACGACTGTGGCGTCAGCCCGACGTGCCCCATGACAGGGATGTCCGCGGCGAGGATCGCCTCGACGGCCGGCAGGATCCGGCGCCCGCCCTCGACCTTGACTGCCGCCGCGCCGCCTTCGGCCAGGAATCGGCCGGCGTTCTCGACGGCGCGCGCGGGCTCGGCCTGATAGGAGAGAAACGGCATGTCTCCCACGACGACCGCGCGCTTGACCTCCCGCGAGACGGCGCGCGTGTGCCGGACCATCGTGTCCATCGTCGCCGTCAGCGTGTTCGGCTGGCCGTAGACCGCCATCTCGAGCGAATCTCCGATGAGGATCACGTCCACGCCCGCCGCGTCGAGCAGCGCCGCCGTCGGCGCGTCGTAGGCCGTGAGCATCGAGATGCGCTCCCGCCCCTTGGAGGCCACGAGCTTCGGGATGGAAAGGGGATCGTCTTCGGGAAGGCCGTTCATCGTCTCGCTCCTCATCCTTTCGGTCGACGTCCCGGAACACCCGGGATCGCCGCCGCAAAGGGCGACCTGCGAATCATATACCGTCGCCTCCGCTTAGCGAGCAATCTGCGCCCCTGCGGGGCGCACCGGCGTTCGGCTCGCCCGGGTGCGGGCTCGACCGAACGCCTGATTGCTCGCTGCGCTTCGGCTCCCGCGGCGCGAACCTCCTCCCTCCCTCCGGTCGGGAGACTATTCGCGCCGCGAGTGGCAGTCGCCGAGCTGCTCGTTTGAAGCCTTACGGGGCATAGTTGCTCGCGGCGCGCGCAGTCTCCCGAAGTAACCGAGGGAGGAGGCGCGCGCCGCGGGAGCGAGTGCGTAGCTCGGGATCAGGGCCGCGGTCGAGCCCCTTTGGGCGAGCCGCGGCCCGGTGCGCCGAAGGCGCAGATCCCGAGCTACGCGCGAGCGACGTAGTACTGGACGCCCTTCTTCACCTTCTGGATCTGGGCAACCAGGTCGTCGAAGTCGGCGGGGCGGTTGACGAAGTCGATCTCGTTGGTGTCCACGACGAGCAGCGGCGTCTCGTCGTAGTGGTAGAAGTAATAGTTGTAGGCCTCGATCATCTGCGCCAGGTACTCCGGCGTCACCGACTTCTCGAGCGCGCGGGCCTTCTTCTTGATCCGCTTCATGCAAGTCTCGAGCGAGCCCTGCAGGTAGATGACGAGATCGGGCTTGCGGACCGATTCGGACAGAAGCGTGTAGAGCTTGTCGTAAATCAGGAGCTCCGAGTCGTCGAGGTTCAGGCAGGCGAAGATCTTGTCCTTCGGGAAATGGTAGTCGGCGACGACGAGCGTCGAGAAGAGATCGATCTGCGCAATCTCCTGCTGCTGCTGGTACCGCGCGAGGAGAAAGAAGAGCTGCGTCTGGAACGCGGCGCCCTTCTTCTTCTTGTAAAAGTCGGGCAGGAACGGATTGTCGACGTCCTCGAGGATCTTGGTGCCGTGAAACTTGCGGGACAGGAGCTCGACGAGCGACGTCTTGCCGACCCCGATCGGGCCGTCGATCGCAAGGTGGCGGAGCCGGATGTCCCCTTCGGTTGGAATTGGCATCGCTGGAGACGGATTCTAATGCTCCTGCGGCGCGTCGGCGGGGCGGGATGCTTCGAATTGCGCAAGGACGCGCTCGCCGTCGAGAAGTGCGAGACGGCGGCCCGTGATCCGATAGGCGGTGGTCGCGCGCATCGCCTCGAGGAAGGCGGTCTCCTGCTCCATCAGCTCGTCCGCGCAGGCCATCATGGTCATCGGCCCGGGCATCAGCCGCAGGCCGCTTCCGATCTTCTCGTACTTGCCCCCGACGCTGTTGCACCCGGTCGATGCCTGGACGGATCCTTTCTGGGTGTCGAACTCGATGTGCGCGCGGGCGGCCGCGGCGCTCGGCCTGCCGGCGAGCTCGATCAGGCTCCAGTACGTCCCCTCCAGAGTCACGGTCGCGGGCGTTGCGCGCGGCTTCGGGTCTCCGCCCGTCTGCTGGACGAGGATCTCGATTCGTGTCGGCGCGCCGTGGGTGATGACCGGATAACCGGTCCGCGACGCGAAGAGGGTTCTGCCGCCGGCCGTGACGGTCGCGCGGACGAGATAGGTCTTGTTCGGAGCGACATCGGCGGCGCGGTAGGGCAGCACGAAGGGAATCGGCACCTGCCGGCCCTCTGCGGCGACGGTGATTTCCGCGACGCGCTTTCCCGGCATTTCCGGCCGGGACGCGTCTTCGAGGCGGACCTGGATCGTCGCATCCGGGGGCAACGCGACCCGCTCATGGTAGGTGACGACGCCGGTGATCTGCGTTGCTTCGCGGCCCTCGAGGCCGACGGCCAGTCCGCATCCGAGGGCCGCTGCGAAGGCGCCCGCAACGATCGATCTTCGAGTCGACATGGTCGCTTCTGCTCGGCGTGAACCCGGCCTCATCGGGTCAGCACGTCGGCGATGCCGCAAAGGGCGAGCGTGACGGAAACGAACCCGTTTGCCGTAAAGAACGCGGCGTTGACGCGCGACAGATCGCCCGGGCGCACGATCGCGTGCTGGTAGACGAGCGCCGCCACCGTGGCTGCGATGCCGGCGCCGAAGATCCAGCCGCCGCCGGCAAGGCGCCAGACGGCGACGAGCAGGCCCGCCATCGCGAAATGCAGCGCCGCGGAGATTGCCAGAGCGCTTTGCGTTCCGAAGCGGGCGGGAATCGACTCGAGGCCCGCGCTGCGGTCGAAGCTCTCGTCCTGGAGTGAGTAGATGACGTCGAATCCGGCCGTCCACAGGAGGACAGCGAGACCGAGAAGGACGGGCAGGATCTCGAGCGAGCCGCGGACCGCGATCCACGCGCCGACGGGCGCGAGGGCGAGGCAGAGACCCAGCACGAAGTGCGAGAGAGCCGTGAAGCGCTTGGTGTAGGCGTAGACGAGAAGGAGCGCGAGGGCGACCGGCGAGAGCAGAAGCGTCAGCCGATTGAGGCTCGCCGCCGAAACGACGAAGAGCGTCGCCGAGGCCACGAGGAACGCGCGCACGAATCCGACCGAGAGGGCGCCGGAGGGCAGCGCGCGCCCTGCGGTGCGGGGATTGGCGGCGTCGATCCGGCGGTCCGCCAGCCGGTTGTGCGCCATGGCAGCGCTCCGCGCGCCGATCATGGCGAGGACGATCTTCACGAGCGTGCCCGGGTCCGGCCAGCCCCGCGCCGCGAGAAACGCGGCCAGCAGGGCAAAGGGCAGAGCGAAGAGCGTGTGCGAGAACTTGATCATCTCGAGCGTCACGCGCAACGGGGCGACGAGGCCCGGCCGTGTGCTCACCGCCGGCGGCGTCGGGAGGGGCCGGTGCCACCGGTCCATTGGAATTGCTCGCCGCGGGGCGAGAGCCCGAGCACGCGCGCCGCGCGGACGCAGTACGCATCGAGAAACCGATCGACCGAGGGCGCGTCGATGTAGAAGGCCGGCAGCGGCGGCGCGACGATCGCTCCGGCCAGGGTCGCCCGGCGCATGTTCTCGATGTGCACGAGCGAATAGGGCGATTCGCGAAAGGCGAGCAGAAGCGGTCTGCGCTCCTTGAGGCAGACGTCCGCGGCGCGCTGCACGAGGTCGCGCGCGACACCGTTGGCGATCGACCCGAGCGTGCCGCCGCTGCAGGGGACCACGGCCATCCCGGCCGCCGGATAGGATCCGGAGGCGATCGACGCGCCCACGTCCGTGTTGGCGTGGAGCTGGATCCTGCGCGCGAGCGACCGCGGGACCTCGAGCTCAGCCGCCCATGCCTGGGCAGACGCGATACTTGCCGAGATCTCGCCGCGGGCGACCTCGAGCGCGGAATCTGTGACGACGAGATGAAGGCGCGCAAGATCCGGACAGGCGACGACGATCTCGACGAAGCGCTTGCCCAGGCGCGCCCCCGAGCCGCCCGAGACTCCGACGATGATCTCCCGTCCCGCCACGGGCGCGAGTCTACATGGCGCGACTGACAGGAAATTGGACAGGCGACAGAGGCGCGTGACACCAGGCCCGGCGCGGCGGCCGGAGCTGACAACCCTCGCTGAGCTCCCCGAATGCGTGTTCGATTGTCTTGCGGGCCGAAAGGAGCTCGGGTCCGGCGGTGTCGGCGGCTAACTGGCTGCCGCGCCTCCACTTCGTGGTCCGCGCCTCGAGACGGCATGGCTTTCGCGGTGGGTGCCTCCTCGAAAGAAAGGAGGTGCCGATGGAGAACGCCTGATCACAAGGACTCGATGAGGACATGTCTCTTCGTGATTTTGGTTCGACTCGATCAGCTACGAAATTCAAGAAGGAGTTTTCGATGCACCCGTCCAGGATTCGCGCCGCTGCTCTCGCCGCACTGATCTGTCTGGGCACGGGCGCGCTGCTCTTCGCCCAGAGCGCCGAGCATGCCGCCCCGGCTCAGAAGGTCAACATCAACACCGCGTCGCCGGCCGAACTCGCGTACTTGCCGCGGCTCGGCGCCAAGGTGGCCGCCCGCATCGTCGAGCACCGCAAGGAGAAACCCTTCGCCCGGCCCGAGGACCTCATGGAGGTCAAGGGCATCGGCGAAAAGCTCTTCGTGACCCTCAAGCCCTACGTCTCGGTCAGCGGTCCCACGACGCTGAACGCCAAGGTGCGGCTCTCCACGACCTCCCCCCGCCGCGCCTCCTCCGCGGCACCCAAGGAGAAGCCCGCCAACACCGTCCCGGTGGGCAAGGGCCGGTGACCTCCACGCCCGCCCGGGGCCCTCAGGGCCCCGGGCCCCTTCGCTCGGCGGCCGGGATGTCGCTGCTGGAGGTTCTGATCGCCGTCACCGCGCTCGGCTGGGTGGCCGTGCTCGCGATCCCCGGGGTCAATCAGCTGCGCGAAGCGGTCGCGCTGCGCTCGGCGGTGCACGAGACGAGCGTCGCCTTCTATCGTGCCCGGTCGTACGCGATCTCGAGAAACCACAACGTCGGGCTGAAGTTCCGCAAGAGCGGCGGCCGGTGGGAGTGGGCCCTGTACGCCGACGGGAACGGCAACGGCGTGCTCACCGCCGACATCATCCGCGGCGTCGACCGGTACCTCGGCGTCTCTTACCCCTGGTCCCGCAACGACGTGCTGCCGGGGATCATGGGCACGACGCGCGTGCCCGATCCCGGTAGCCCCGGCCACTACCTGGATCACATCGACGACCCCATCCGATTCAACAGCTCCGACATTTGCTCCTTTTCCCCGATGGGCGAGAGCACGCCGGGCTCCGTCTACCTGTGGGATGCGCGCGACGGCATGGCCGTTTTGCGGGTGTACGGCAGGACGGCGAAGATCCGCAGCCTCTACTACCGCAGGGGAGAGAAAGGGTGGAGACCGTGATCATTCCGATCGAATCTGCCGAGCGGGAAGACCGAGACCTCGCCGCCGTCTCGAGACCAGAGAAGGGCTTTGTCATGGTGAGCCCCCGCCGGAACGCGGCCCCGTGCGACGAGGCACTCGGTCAGCCGCGCTCCGGCGCCGACCGCAACCCCGTCCCACAGGGCGCAGCGCAGAATCCGGGCCCCCGCTCCGACAGCGGCGCGGCCGAGAACGCTGTCCGCGACCTCGAGCCCGGGAGGCGTTTCCCGGAAGAGGACATGGAGCCTCTCGTCGAAATTCCCGCCTCCTTCGGGGAACGGCCCTCCGCGCTCGAGCGCTTCGAGCGACGCGCGCAGGAAATCGCCCGAGCGGCCGAGATCGGCGTGCGGGCCCCCGTGCAAGGCGAATCCGATCTCCTCCCGCCCTTCGTCGAGCAGCGGTTGCCAGAGGTGGGCGACCAGCGCGGTCTCTCCGGGCGGGATACGCGGCAGCAGCCGGGCCGCCATGACGCAGACGCCGGTGTAGAGCAGCGGCCGTGGGCCGTGGACGCCGAAGGCCGTGATGCGGTCCCCTTCGGCCTGAAGCGGCGTGTACTGCTTCGGGTTCCGATTTTCCGTGACGAGGAGCGTCGCGGCGCGCCCCGATTCGCGGTGACGGGAAATGAGGGCGGCAAAATCGGGCTCAATGGCCGTGTCCGCGTTGACGACCAGGAAGTCGCCATCTCCGGAAAGGAACGGAGCGGCGTTGCGCAGGGCGCCCGCGGTGCCGAGAATCTCCCGCTCCCGGAAGAACGTGAGCTGCGGAAGATCCATCGCCTCGTGGCGCAGGTGGCTCTCGATCTGGTCGCCCAGGTGATGGAGATTAACCGCTACTTCGCGGACGCCGGCCTGCTCAAGCCTCCGCAAATGTGCGTTCGCCAGCGGGACGTTCAAGAAGGGGACGAGCGGCTTCGGGATCGCCTCCGTGACCGGGCGAAACCGCTCGCCGCGCCCGGCCGAGAGCAGGATCGCTCTCATCCGCTCTGAAACTTCACGCCGGGCGACTCACGCTCCCCGGCCCGCATCGAAGACCATGTCGGGAGGCAGTGAAGGGTCCTCCTTGCGTCGACGCGCGTAGAGCTCGGCGTAGGAGTACGGTAAGGCCTCGGTGAAATCGAGCTCGAGCTCTCCGATTCGCTTTCGGATGGACGCCGGATCGCCCTCGATCTCGACGAAGGTGCCAATCGGCGTCTCGTCCAGAGCCGTGAGGCAGCCCCGGAAATCCCACTCCTCGCGCCGCTTTTCGTAACGGAAGCGCCGCTCGAGGCCAAGACCCGCGAGGATTGCCTCCGCTTCGGCGGCATCGGAAACTTCCACCTCGCGTTCCTCGCGGATCTTCGCCCCGTCCTGATAGCGGGCGGATCCTTTGTACGTCAGGATCGCGCGGCCCTGTGCGCGGCGCAGACGTACGGTCCGCCCGCTGCCCGAGAGCTTCCGCGCGGGATCGTCGAAGAGGTCGTTCGACTCGTCGTGCTTTGGCGAACGCACGGTCGCGCCCGCGCGACGCAGCCGGTGACGGACAGCGTCGAGGTCGGGGGCGGGTACCTTGACCTCGATTTCCTCGCGCCCTTTCGTCACGGGAGAAGCCGGCGCGCGATCTCCTGGGCCTGCTTTCCGTCCACCCGGCCGCGATGGCGCGCCATGAGTTCCTTCATTGCCGGCCCTACGTCTTTCTGGGACGAGAATCCCCTCTCGCGGATCACCTCTTTGAGCGCCGCCTCGGTCTCGGCGCTCGAGAGTCCCTTCGGGAGGTACTCCTCGAGGATGGCGAGCTCTTCGGTCTCCGCGTCCACGAGGTCCTGGCGCCCCCCGCGGGCGTATTGCTCGATCGAATCTTTGCGCTGCTTGACGGAGCGGCGCAGCGCCGCCGCGACCTCTTCGTCGGTCAGGTCGCGCTGAGCCTGGATCTTCTCGTTCTTGAGCGTGGCGAGCAGGAGGCGCAGCGTCGCGACGCGGCGCTTCTCGCCGCTCTTCATGGCCGCTTTCAGATCCTCTTCGATCCGGTGTTGCATGTTCCGAGGCTATCACCGCCGCCAATGCGTCCTACGTGCTTCGACGAGCGGCACTGCGACTGTCGTTCGCGGCGCGAATAGTCTCCCGACCGGAGGGAGGGAGGAGGTTCGCGCCGCGGGAGCCGCAGCGCAGCGAGGGGGTCAGGCGCTCGGTCGAGCCCCTTTGGGCGAGCCGAGCGCCGGTGCGCCGAAGGCGCAGACCCTCGAGCGAAGCGGAGGCGACGGGGGCGCCGGAGGCGCAGACCCCGCGCGAAGCGAAGGCGACGGTTATAGCCTTGCGTCGTGAAGAGATTCCTGGTCGGCACGGCCGGCCACATCGATCACGGCAAGACCGCGCTCGTCAAGGCGCTCACCGGCATCGACGCGGACCGGCTGCCCGAGGAGAAGCGGCGCGGCATCACGATCGACCTCGGGTTTGCGCACGCCGAATGGGAAGGGGTTCGCGTTTCCTTCGTCGACGTTCCCGGCCACGAGAAGTTCGTGCGCAACATGCTGGCCGGCGCGGGCGGGATCGAGGCGGTTCTGCTCGTCGTCGCAGCGGATGAATCGGTGATGCCGCAGACCCGCGAGCACTTCGAGATCGTGAGGATGCTCGCTCTGCGCGCCGGGGTGATCGCGGTGACGAAGATGGATCGGGCGTCGCCGGAGCTCGCCGCGGTGACGACCTCCGACGTGCGGGACCTCGTGCGCGGATCCTTCCTGGAAGACGCTCCGATCGTCCCGGTCTCGGTGCAGTCCGGCGAGGGTCTCGACGCCCTCCGGGCTGCGCTTTTGGCGACGGCGCGGCAATCGTCGGGTCCGAGGCACGAGGACCGAATCGCGCGACTGCCGATCGACCGGGCTTTTCTCATTCCCGGATTCGGCCCCGTCGTCACGGGCAGTCTCGTTTCCGGCGTCATCTCCCGTGATCAGAAGATGGAGCTGCTGCCCGGCCCGCGCAGCGTGCGGGTGCGCCGTGTCGAGGTCCACGGGCACGAGGAGGAAACGGCGCGCGCGGGCGAGCGGGTCAGCGTGAATCTCGTCGGCGTCGAGCTTTCCGAGCTGCACCGAGGGCTCGTCCTCGCCGCGTCCGGTGCGTTGCCCGCGTCCTCGCGAATCCTCGCCCGGCTCGAACTGCTCGCCGGCGCGCCGCGGCTCGAAAGCGGCGAGCGCGTCTCGTTCCACCACTTCTCGGCGCAGGCGCGGGCTCGCGTGCGAGTGCTCGAGTCCGGCGCGATCGAGCCCGGAGGATCCGCCCGCGTCGAGCTGCGGCTTTCGTCGGCAATCGCCTCGATTCCGGGAGATCGGTTCGTCGTGCGGCGCATGTCTCCGGTCGAGACCATCGGCGGGGGTGTCGTGCTCGATCCTCTGCCGCCCACGCTGCGCAGCCGTGTTTCGGCAGAAGCGATCACGGCGCTCGAAAGGCTCGAGAGCGGGTCGCTCGCGGACCGGCTGCTTCTCTGGATCGAACAGGCACGCGAGGGCGGTGCGACCGAGGACGCACTGGCGAGGCGCGCAGGGGTGTCCGCGCAGACGACGCGCGAAAGCCTGGCGCCGGCGCTCGCGGCGGGGCAGATTCACGCTTTGCGCAAGCGTCCTGATCGTTATGTCGCCGAGGCCGTTCTCGTCCGGCTCGCGCAGCGCGCGAAGCGCGAGCTCGAGCGAATGCTTGCCGCGGATGCCGCCGCGGTCGGAGTGTCCCGCGGCACGTTGCTGCAGAGGCTGCTTCCGGCGGCCGATCCTCCCTGGGCGGAGGCCGTGGAAGCGGCTCTGGTCCGGCGCGGGGCCCTCGCGATCGCGGGTGACGAGGCCCAATTGCCCGGCAAGTCCGAGCTCGCGGCTCCGGAGAAGGACCTGTCCGTCCGTATCGCGGCCCTCTTTCGCGAAAGAGGTCTGAACCCGCCGTCTGCGCTCGAGGCGGCGGAGGCGGTGCGGCACCGGCCGAAGATCGTCGAGGGGCTGATCGCGCACCTGCTCAAGCAGGGTGCGCTCGTGCGGCTGCCGGGTGGTTGGATCATTTCCCGAGCGGCCGTGGACGACGTCTCGGCCCGCCTGCGCGCCTCGGGCCTGGCCTCTCTGGACGTCGGCCAGTTCAAGGAGATGTTCGGCCTGACCCGCCGTCTCGCGATTCCCCTGCTCGAATATCTGGACGAGGCGAAAGTGACGCGTCGTATCGGCGACCGGCGCGAGATTCTCGAGCGGGGAGCGGCCGGGCCCTCGGGTTGATGGAGAATGTGTACGACTCGACTCGAGAGGATCGGCCGACGGCGGAGCCCGAGAGGGGCTACTGCCCGATCGCCTGCTTGAGAGCGATGATCTGTTTGATCTCGTCGGAGTACGAGATGGTACCGCCGAGCGTGAGCTCGTTCCAGGAGTCGACGGGCGCCCCGGCATTCTGCGCGGGCCGGATGATCCAGGCGTTCATCGCGTTGCGGAAGTAGGTCAGAAGGGCCGGGTCGCTGACGTCGAGCGGGATCGCGCGGGTGATCTTGCCGGCCTTGTCGACGCGCACCCAGTACTTCACCGTGAACGGCCCCTTGAACGAATCTGCCGACCAGGGCGTCTTCTGCGGAAACGGGGCGGACTCGACCTGATCGAGAGGAACTGAGCCGTCGGTCGGGGCGCTGCCGTGACGCCCCCCGACCCACTCGGCGTCCGGCGGCCACTCGAATGGCGTCGGAAGGGCGCTCGAAGGCGTCACCGGCGTGAAGGCAATCTGCTGCACCTTCGGTGCGCGGACCTCGACGGCCAGGTCGATCCGGTATGCACCCCAGGTGGTTACGGTTTGCCCGGCGCGGCGGCCGGGGCTGAAGGTCCAGCGCGAAATCGACTTCAACAAGTCGGCGGCGAGCGACGGAATCGGGTCCCTTTCCCGGCGCACGGCGAGGACCTTGCCCGCGGCATCGACGTGCACGGAGACATAGAGTCCGGCGGCAATCGTCGCTTCGGCGAACGGGAGCTTCGCCGGAATGGCCGCCGGGGCCTCCGGGGTTGCGCCGAACGGGTTCTCGGACGGAAGCTTCGCGACCGGTACGACCGGGGCTTCCTTGATCTTCATCGGCTTCGGCGCGATCGGAGCTGGCAGCGGCAGCGTCAGGCTTTCCGCGGCCGGAGCCGCTGGCGACGGTTCGGGTGTCGGCGTCGGGGCCGCGGCCGTCGGTGCAGGTGCGGCGACCGGTGCCTGCGCTGCAAGCGGCGCGGCGGCCGCCGCGAGCAGCGCGAGGGACAGAGCCCGAGTCAATCGCATGGAGTTGGACGGAAGTATATGACGTGGCGGGCGCAGCCCGCACGTCATCCGGAGCGCTGGCCCGGCTTCAAAGGAATCCCCCCGCTCTCGGTCGGGATGACGGGCCCGCGGCCCGTCATTTCGCCTCCAGCCAGTTTTGCCCCGATCCCACGTCCACGGCGAGCCGGACCTTCAGGGCCGCGGCCCCCTCCATGACGTCGCGGATGATCTGCCGCGCCTGCCCCACCTCCGCCTCCGGGACCTCGAGGACGAGCTCGTCGTGGACCTGTAACACGATCCGCGCGGCGAGGCCCGCTTTCGCGAGCGCGGCGTCGAGGCGGATCATCGCAATCTTGATGATGTCCGCCGCGGTGCCCTGGAAGGGGGCGTTCAAGGCCATGCGTTCGGCGTTGGCGCGCACGCCGGCGTTGGAAGAGGCGATCTCGGGGATCGGGCGCACACGGCCGAAAAGGGTCGAGACCTCTTTCCTTTCGCGAGCCTCCGCGAGGATGCGGTCGAGGCAGCCGCGGACCCCGGGGAACTGGCCGAAATAAGCCTCGATGAACGCCTTCGCCTCTGCGTTGGACACACCGAGGTCCCTGGCCAGGGAGAACGCTCCCATCCCGTACAGGAGCCCGAAGTTGATCCGCTTGGCCGCAAAGCGCATCTCCCCGGAAACCAGGTCCGGCGCCACGTTGAAGACCTTCGCGGCGGTGATGCGATGGATGTCCTGGCCGTCGGCGAACGCCTGGATGAGCGCGGCGTCGCCCGAGATGTGCGCCAGGATGCGCAGTTCGATCTGGGAGTAGTCGGCGACGACGAGCTTTCGTCCTGCGGGCGCGACGAATGCGCGGCGGATCTCGCGGCCCGCGGCCGTGCGGATCGGAATGTTCTGCAGATTCGGATCGGACGAGGAGAGACGGCCGGTGGCGGCCACGGTCTGGCGGAAAGACGTGTGGACCCGCCCGTGCGCGTCGGCGAGGGCCGGAAGTGCATCCACGTAGGTTCCCTTCAGCTTCGCGATCTCGCGAAATTCGAGGATCCGCTGCGGAAGCGGCAATCCGGACGCCGCGAGCTCGGTCAGGACTTCGACGCCCGTCGAAAAGGATTTCGTCTTCGCCGTCTTCTTCGTGGCGGGGAGTCCCAGCTTCTCGAAGAGGATGTGGCCGAGCTGCGTGGGCGAGTTGATGTTGAACTCCTCGCCCGCCTCGTCCCAGATCCTGCGCTCGAGCGCGCGGAGATCCGTCTCCATCCGCGCGGACATCGCGTTCAGGTACGGCGGGTCGATCGCGATGCCGACGAGCTCCATGCGCGCGAGCACCGGCGTGAGGGGCCGCTCGATTTCCCGGTAGATCTTCTCGAGGGCCGGCCGGGCCCGGAGCTCCTCGTGCAGGAGGGGCGCGAGCCGCGCCGCGCCGGCGGCGCGCTCGGCGAGCCAGCGCTCGGCGGATTCGATCGCATAGGGAGTCGGCAGCGTTCCGTTGACGACGCCGGCCTCCCTGTCCGGGGTCACCTTTTGCCCGAGGCGCTGAAAGACGAGGGGCTCGAAGTCCGAGCTTCCGACGCCGGGCGAGAGCACGTACTGGGCGAGCCCGACGTCGAACAGGTCCACCCGGCCGCTCCGGCCGGCGGCCTCGAGGAGCCGATCGAAGAGCTTGGCGTCGGCCGTCGCGAGTTTCGTCCCGGCGCGGTCGATCGCGGACCACTTCTCGACGATGGCGGTGCTCGAGTCCTCGGCGACGGAAACGCTCGAGCCGCCCCCGATGGCGAGCAGGGCCTGGCCGTCGCGGGTCAAGAGGGCAGCGCCGGTCCAGTCGCCGGTACCCGAGAGGTCGAAAGCCTCTCCGGGGTCGAGCCGGCGCGAGGACAGCTCTGCCTGTTCCTGCTCGCCCTGGATCTCGGCCGCCAGGGAGTGGAACTCGAGCTCGACGAAGAGGGACTTCAGCTTTTCCGGGTCCGGCGGCGAGCGCCGCAGAGCCTGCGGGTCGAAGGGGATGGGCAGGTCGGTCCGAATCGCCGCGAGCCGCCGCGACAAGAGGGCGTCATCCTTGTGCTCGCGCAGGCTCTCGCCGACCTTGCCCTTGATCTCGCCGGCTCTCTCGAGCAGGCGGTCGAGGCTCCCGTATTCGGCGATCCACTTCTTGGCGGTGACCTCCCCGACGCGCGGCACGCCCGGGATGTTGTCCGAGGCGTCACCCATCAGTGCCAGGACGTCGACGACCTGTCCCGGAGGGACTCCGAAGAACTCGGCGACCCCCGCCTCGTCGAGGAACTTTTCGCGGCCCGTGTGGAAGACACGAACCCGGCTTCCCGAAACGAGCTGGAGCATGTCCTTGTCGGCCGTGACGATGACGACATCGAATCCGGCTTCGCGGCCGGCGCGGGCCAGAGTGCCGATGACGTCGTCGGCCTCGTAGCCCGGCATTTCGAGGACCGGAATGCGGTAGGCCTCGCAGGCTCGGCGAATATCGGGAAGCTGCGTGGCGAGATCCGCTTCCATGGCCGGCCGATGCGCCTTGTAGTCGCCGTACTCCTCGTGGCGGACGGTCTTCTCGGCGCGATCGAAGGCGACGGCCAGATACTCGCTGGGATGCTCCCGAAGCATCTTGCGCAGCATCGTGACGAACCCGAAGACGGCATTGGTGGGCCTGCCGGCCTTCGTCGAGAGGCCACGGATGGCGTGGTAAGCCCTGTGGATGTTGGACATCGCGTCCACCAGATAGAGGGTCGGGCGAGTCTCGGGCATCGGAGCCGGATTCTATGGTGCGGGTGGAGCCGGCGCGGGCGGCCGGCAAAACGTGCATTTGGGGCGGCCTTCGCGAGCAATCGCGCGTTTCGGCGAAAGCGACGCAAGACTCGGATCCCCGGCAAAGTGGAACTCGCTCAGGAGGTTGTGGAAGGAGGAGGGGGGCCCGGAAAACAAAACGCGCGACCCGTCGTCGGTGTCGCGCGATCCAACGTTCCCATTCTATGAAACCGACACAGCCATGTCAATACGAATCATCCGCGCGCCGACGCGCGTGCAAGGCTCTTCTTTCCAGTCAGATAGAGGAAGGCTTAAAACCGCTTGCGGACGACGGCGACGACGCGCGAGCGCAGTCTCTGGGACTCTTCCTGGAGAACCGCGGTTTCCCGCTGCATCTCGGACACGAAGCTCGCGTCCTCGATGCCCGAAAGATTGATCCCGACGTTCAGGAGGGCCCCCTCGACACAGGCGTCGAGCAGCAGGGCTGCGGCGCCGACGTCGGAGACCGCGTTGGGGTTGCCCTTCTCGGCGAGGTCCGGCAGCGCGGCCAGAAGCCGCACGGCGGCGCGGGCCGTTCGCATCGGCACCTCGGCAGCGTTCTGGTTGGCGAGGGCGATCCGGTGCGCCCGCGCCGCCCGCTGCTCCTCGGTCTCTTTCGGAAGGCGGCGGGCCGCCACGACCTCGTCGTAGGCCTCGGAGTCCTCGCGGGCCAGGCCGACGAACTCGGCGCGGGCGAGCTGCGACGCTTCGGCGATCGGGCGGACGGCCTCGTGCGACGCCGCGTACTTCTCCTTCGAGAGCGTGAGCCCCGAGACCATTTCGGCGAGCGAGGCCCCCATCGCGCCGGCAACGGCGGCGGCCGTTCCGCCTCCCGGCGTCGGTGCATCGGAAGCCAGCGCGCCGAGAAACCCGTCGAGCGTGAGTTTCGAAAAGTCCGTCATGGCCGGCTGTTCCAGACCACGCGGCCGCGCAGGACGGCGGTGGCCACGAGGTTGACGCCCCAATGATAGACGAGGTGGCGGTCGTCGGGGGCATCGAGGATCAGCAGATCGGCCGACTTTCCGGGCTCGAGGGACCCGATCTCCGCGGCCAGGCCGAGCGAGGCGGCGGCATTCAAGGTCATGCCGGTCAGGGTCTCCTCGACGGTCAGGCCCGAATCGAGGCAGGCGTGGCCGGCTACGGCCGGCAGCGACTCGGTGCAGCAGGTTCCGGGGTTCGCGTCCGAGGCGACCGCGACCGGGACTCCCGCCTCGATGAGGGCGCGGGCCGGGGCCCGGCGCGACCGCATCCACCAGGCCGTGCCGGGTAGGATCACGGCGACGGTGCCCGCGGCGGCCAGGGCGTCGATTTCTTCGTCGCCGATGAAGAGCAGGTGATCCGCGGACGCCGCCCGCAGCCGCGCGGCGAGTAGCGCGCCGCCGGAGCGGGCGAGCTCGTCGGCATGTACCCTCAGGCCGAGGCCCGCGGAACGCGCGGCCTCGAGGATGCGCTGCGATTCCGCGACGGTGAAGACGTCCTGCTCGCAGAAGACGTCGCAGTACCGCGCCAGTCCCTCGCGCGCCACGCGCGGCACGATCACCTCCGCGACGATCCGCACCCACTCCCCGCGATCCTGCAGGAACTCCGGGGGGACCTCGTGGGCGGCGAGCAGCGTCGGAACGAGCCGCGGGAGCGTCGCGTCGCCGGCGAGGGTCCGCAGGAGAGCGAGAGCCCGAATCTCGTGCTCCTCCGTGAGGCCGTAACCCGACTTGGCTTCGGCGGTCGTCGTGCCGTGCGCGAGCATCGCGCTCAGCCGCCGGGTCACCGCGTCCCTCAGTTCCTTGTCGGTGCCCGCGCGGGTCGCGCGGACCGTGGCGTTGATCCCGCCGCCCTCCGCGGCGATCGTCGCGTAGCTTTCGCCGGAGAGCCGCCGTCCGATTTCGGGGCCGCGGTCTCCGAGCCACACCGGATGCGTGTGAGCATCGACGAGTCCGGGAATGACCGCGCGACCCCCCGCGTCGATGCTCGTCGCGGCCGGGCGGCCCGTGAATTCGCGCGCGTAATCCGATTCCCCGCCGACGAAGACGATCCGGCCGTCCTCCGCGCGCACGGCGGCGGCGTGGATGCGCCGGATCTCCCCCTGTGCCTCTCCGCGCCGCGCCGTCGTGCCCATCGGCGTGGCGAGGCAACCGATGTTGCGGACCTCGAACGAGGATTTGGGACTTGCGAGTTGGGATTTGCGATCGGGGCCGGAGGGGGGCTCGTCCGCCCTAATCACAAATCACCACCCTCCGGTCACAGATCAGCCTGCCGTCTCTTCCCGGTTTGCCTTGCGCGTGATGTAGGACAGCGGGCGCTCCTTGTCGTCCTCGTCGCGGTCGAACTCGAGGACCTGCTGGAAGAGCTCGATCATCTTCTGCAGCTGCAGGCGGAAGTTGGTCCGCTGCATCTTGAGCTCGTGGATGGCCTTCTCGATCTCGGCGGCGCGCTGCAGCGCGCTGTGGGTGAGCCTCTCGCCCGAGTCCTGCGCCTCGCGCACGACGAGCTCCGCCTCCTTGCGCGCGGCGCCACGGATGTCCTCCGAAGCCTGCTGTGCCGAAAGCAGGGTCTGCTTCAGAATCCGCTCCCGCTCGCGGTGCTCGTCGTTCTCGACCTCGAGGGCGCGCTGGCGTGTCTCGAGGTCGGCGTTCTCGCGGGCGAGGGCCTCCATGTCTTCGGCGACGTCCACGAGGAACTGGCGGACCTCGGCCTCGTCGAGGCCCTTCCACTTGCGCGAGAACTCGCGCTTCTGAATCTCGAGCGGGCTCATCCGAGGGCGCATGAAATCCTCCTGATCACATCGAAAAGGCGAGGCGGGCGACGAATCGCGAGACGAGAAAGATCACGAGCAGCACGAAGATCGGCGAGAGGTCGATACCCCCGGTGCGCGAGGGCGGAAGCAGCCGGCGAAACGGCCGGAAGAGCGGCTCCGTGACGCCCCAGAGAAAGCGCACGATCGGGTTGCGGGGATCGGGGTTCACCCAGGAGACGAGCGCGGCGATGATCACGATCCATTGCAGCGCCTGCAGCGCATAGAGGATGACGTCCACGAGGGCGCCGGCCGCCGATCCTCCGACGTTCATGCTGCGACCCGCGGCCCGAAGAGGGCCGTTCCGACACGGACCTCGGTCGCGCCCTCTTCGACGGCGACGGCGAAGTCGTGGCTCATTCCCATCGAGACCTCGGGAAACGGCCGCCGAAACTCCGCCGCCAGCAGGTCCCGGACCGCGAGCAGCCGGCGAAAGTGGGGTCGCGACTTATCCGGGTCGGGATCGTAGGGCGGTACCGCCATCACGCCCCGCACGTCGAGATGCGCGCAGGACAGCGCGGCCTCGCACAGGCGCGGGGCATCCTCGGCCGAAACGCCGGATTTCGACGCCTCTCCGGCGACATTGATCTCGAGCAGCACGGGTAGCCTGCGGCCCTCGGCGGCGAGGTTCGACTCGAGCCGGACCGCAAGTCGTTCCCTGTCCAGACTTTCCACGGCTGCGAACCATTGTAGCGCCGACTTCACCTTGTTCGACTGCAGCGGGCCTATGAGCCGCCACAGGAGGGTCGGAAAATCGCCCCGGAGGGCGGCGATTTTCTCCGCGCCCTCCTGGACTCGGTTCTCGCCGAAGAGACCGAGCCCCGAGCGCGCGGCGTTGGCCACGGTCTCGGCGCACTGGCCCTTGGTCACGGCCATGAGCGCGACCTCGTCCGGCCGGCGCCCGGCCTTCACGGCGGCCGCCGCGATCGCGTCGAGAATCGTGGCTCGCCTCCGGGCGATCTCCTCGGCCGGGACGGCGATCATTGCTCCCGTTGGAAGCGTTCCCCGGTGAGATTGCGTTCGCTCGCGTCGGCCCCGAGGTTGGCGAGACGATCGGCCTTCTTGTTGTCCTCCCGGGGCACGTGCGCGATCGAAAAACGGCGGAACCCCTTCGCACGCGCGAACGCCTCGGCGTGGAGCGGCTGGAGGTGCGGGGCCTTCACCCTGAAGCGTCCGAGCATCTGCTGGACGAGCAGCAGGCTGTCCGAGGCGATCGAGACCTCCGATGCGGAGCGCTCTTCCGCGCGCTTCAAGGCGAGCAGCAGCGCCCGATACTCGGCGACGTTGTTGGTCTGCCGGCCGAGCGCCTCGAAGTGCTCCTCGGCGGGGAGCTCGCCCTCGGCGGAGACGTAGACGCCGGCCCCGGCCGGGCCCGGATTGCCCCGCGCGGCGCCGTCGATGAAGGCTCGGAAGCGCATGTGGTTGCTGTCAGCCTTCAGCCGTCAGCTCTCAGCTGCTGACGTCTGACTGCTTGCTCAAGAGCTCGCCGGCTCGTAGTAGAGGATCCGCTTGCACGTGTCGCAGTAGATGATCTCGTGGCTCGCCTTGAGCATCTGCATCGCCGCCGGGCGGATCTTCACGTGGCAGGCGGAGCAGGACCCCGCCGAAACGAGCGCGACCGCGAGACCGTGCTTCTTTTCGAGCAGTCGCCGGAACTCGGCGCGATCGCGGGGCGGGATCTCGGCTTCCAGCTTCGCGATCTCCTCCCGGGCGCCCGCGAGCTCTTCGTTGATCGTCCGCTGTTCCGCGCGCCAGTCCTTGAGCCGCTCCTCGTGTTGCTCGGTCTCGGAGGGGAGCAGCTCTTCGCGCGCCGAAAGGTCGTCGCGGGCCTTCTCGATCTCCTCCTCGAGCTCGAGGAATCGGTCCTCCGTCGCCCGGATGAGTTTCTCGACGCCGTCGATCTCGTTCAGGGCGGCCGAGTACTCCCGGCTCGACTGCACGGCACGCAGCTGCGCCTGGTATTTCTTGAGCTTTTCCTTGAGGTCGGCGAGCTCGCTCTCGGCCTTGCGCTTCTCGAGCTCGGCCTGCGTCAGCCTCGCCTTGAGCGCCGCCACGGCCTCGACCTTCTCCTGGTATTCACGATCGACTTCGACGAGATCGCCGGGAACGGTGTCGCGCTTTCGCTCGCGGTCCTGCACGAACCGGATTCGGGTCTGCAGGCGGTAGAGCTGCCCGAGCAGATCCGTCATCGCGCCGTTCCAGGCATGGAAAAGGGCGTTCCCCGGCGGGAACGCCCTTGGGTCGTACGCGGTTTCTTTTCCCTGCGGATTCGGATCGATCGCCTCAAATTCTCCCGCCCTCGTCTGGTGGGTCCACCCGGATTCGAACCGGGGTCTGACCGGTTATGAGCCGGTGGCTCTGGACCGCTGAGCTATGGACCCCTCTGAATATAACAAACGGGGGCCCCGTGCCAAGTGCCAGAGCTGCCAGCCATCGCGCGTCGGCCGTCAGCCTGACATTTCTCGTGTAAATCGGGCGTGCGAACACCCATCGCCGAAGGCTTCTGGCAGAAGGCGGATGGCTGACGGCTCCTCAGCGTATGGTCTCGAGAAACGGCTTGAGCTTCTTGGCTCGCGACGGATGGCGCAGCTTCCGGAGGGCCTTCGACTCGATCTGGCGGATGCGCTCCCGGGTGACGTTGAAAGACCGGCCGACTTCTTCGAGCGTGTGCTCCGAGCCGTCGCCGACCCCGAAGCGCATCTTCAGGACCTGCTCCTCCCGCGGCGTCAGCGACTTCAGCACGCGGCGCGTCTGCTCCTGGAGGTTGGACACGAGGACCGCTTCGATCGGGGACAGAACCCCCCGGTCCTCGATGAAGTCTCCCAGGTGCGAATCCTCCTCCTCGCCGATCGGCGTTTCGAGCGAGATGGGCTCCTGCGCAATCTTCATGATCTTGCGGACCTTGGAGACGGGCATGTCCATGCGCTTGGCGATCTCCTCGGCGTTGGGCTCGCGGCCGAGCTCCTGCACGAGCGACCGGGACGTGCGGGTCAGCTTGTTGATCGTTTCGATCATGTGGACCGGGATCCGGATCGTGCGCGCCTGGTCCGCGATGGCCCGGGTGATCGCCTGACGGATCCACCATGTCGCGTACGTCGAGAACTTGTAGCCGCGGCGGTGCTCGAACTTCTCGACCGCCTTCATGAGGCCGATGTTGCCTTCCTGGATGAGGTCGAGGAACTGGAGGCCGCGATTGGTGTACTTCTTCGCGATCGAGACGACCAGGCGCAGGTTCGCGACGATCAGCTCGTGCTTGGCCTGGTCGGCCTCCTCTTCTCCCTCGCGGACCATCCGCAGCGTCTTCCTGACGTCCTCGTGCGAGACGCCGAATTGCTGCTCGAGCTCGCGAATCTGCTTGCGGTACTTCGCGATGCGCCGCTTGTAGAAGTCGACGCGCGTCGGGTTCTTCTCGCGCTTGAGCGTGTTCGTGTCCTGCCGGATCGTCACCTCGGGAGCCGCCATCTGGCGGTCGATGTCCTTGAGGATTCCGATCGCCCGGTTGAGGACCGCGGGCGTGAAGTCGGCCGCGCGGATGAGCTTGGCCATTTCGGCGATCTTGCGGTCGATCGACGACTCGATGCGCGCCAGGGTCCGGGTGCCCTTCTTGATCGTGCGCGCCTTGAACTTCATGCGCTTGATGTCTTTGTCGAGCGCGCCGATCTTCCGGAAGCTGTTGAGGATTCCCTCGATGCGCCGCGTCGCCCGGTCGTCGAGGCTCTCCTCGTCGGGCTCGTCCTCTTCGTCGGGAACGTTGACGAGCTCGTTGACGATGCGCGAGTCGCGTCCGGCGTTCTCGAGCAGCTTCAGGATCTCCTCGAGCACGATCGGGTTGTTGGCCAGGGCCTGGTAGATCTTGGCCTCGCCCTGCTCGATGCGCTTGGCGATGCGAACTTCGCCCTCGCGGTCGAGGAGCTTGACGGTTCCCATCTCGCGCAGGTACATGCGCACCGGGTCGTTGGTCTTCTCGACCGCTTCGCGGGCCTCTTCGGCCGTCTCGCTCTCGAGTGCGGCGCGGCGGCGCGCGGCGCGGTCGGGGTCGGTCACGATCTCGATGCCGAGCTCGAAGAGCCGTTCGTAGACCTGCTCGAGGTCCTTCGGAGCGGCGGTCGCCTCGTCGGAGAGGACAGTGTGAATCTCCTCGTAGAGGAGGTAGCCCTTCTCGCGCCCGCCCTTTACGAGGAGCTGGACTTCCGGAAACTTTTCCTCAATCGCAATGGCCAAGTTCTTATCCTTTCCTCGTCTTCAACTGCGCGATCCGCTTGTCCCGGGTCTCTTTCTGCCGCACCAACTCCGTGACGCTCGCTCCCTCGTCCTCCGCGCGCTTGATCGCCTCCTGGAGCGCAGCGCTCTCGGCCTTCAGGTGGCTGAGTTCGAGGTCCTTGAGGAGCTGATCGACGCCCTTCTCGGTCGGCCCGGGAGATTCATCCAGCGCGATTCCAGAGAGAAACGTTCGATCTTCCTCCGTAAGGTCTGCGATTTGCCGTTGAAAATCAACCGCTTCCGTCGCCGCGCCGGTCCGCCGGAACGCCTCGACGACGCGTCTCACCCTCGGGTCGGTGAGCAAATCGTCATTCAAAGTGCTGAGAATAAGAGACTTATAGTCTTCTCCCGACGTCATGGCCCGCAGGATGCGCCGCTCGACCGCGGGCGCTTCCTGGGCCGATAACACGCTCGACGCGCCTGGCGTTCCCACACCAGTAGAACGCGGATTCTCGGCCCGAAGATTCGCCTTCTCGCCGCTCCACAGCACTTCCAGGGGGATGGCCACGGCCAGTGCCAGCCGCCGGTACTCCTCGTAGCGGAAGATGCGGTCGGGGATTGCCCCGAGGATTTCGAGGATCTTTCCCACGCGCTCGCGCTTTTCGCCTGACGGGATCCCGGGCTCCTGCGGCCGGATGTCCCCGAGAAGCCAGGTCAGGTAGTCGGGAGCTTCGTCGATCCAGCGCCCGAGCACCTCGGCTCCCTCGCGGGCGAGCACGTCGTCGGGATCCTCGCCCTCGGGCAGGCGGGCGACTGCGGCCTCGAATCCGTGCGACAGCAGGTGGATGAGGGCGCCCCGCGTCGCGTTGCGGCCGGCGGCGTCGCCGTCGTAGGAGACGATCGCGCGCGGGGCCAGCCGGCGCAGCCGCTCCGTCTGCTCGGCGGTGAGCGCGGTTCCCATCGAGGCGACCGTCTCCGCGACGCCCGAGCGCACGAGGGCCAGGTGGTCGAAGTAACCCTCGACGAGGACGACACGCTCACGCCGGCGGATCGCCTCGCGTGCCTCGAAGAGGCCATAGAGAAGGCGCTTCTTCGAGAAGACGGGCGATTCCGGCGAGTTGAGATACTTGGGCTCGCCCTCGGGCGAGAGCGCGCGGCCGCCGAAGCCGACGGGCCGGCCGCGCTCGTCCTTCACGGGAAAGAGCAGACGGTCGCGGAATCGATCGTACGCGCCCTTGCCCTCGGCGCGCGCCTGCAGCAGCCCCGCCTCGAGGAGGAGGTCTTCGGGAAACGCCGGCAGCAGGGCCTTGGCGAGGGCGTCCCAGGAGTCCGGAGCGTGGCCGAGGCCGAGCGTCGTCCACAGTTCGCGGGGCACGCCGCGGCCCTCCAGGTATCGAGCGGCCGCGTTGTCGGGGCGCCCGAGCCGTTCGGCATAGAAGCGCTGCGCCGCGGCGAGGGCCTCGAAGAGGCGATCGCGGCGATCTTCGCGCGGGCCCCGGCGCTGCCGGCGGGGGACCGCGACGCCGAAGCGCGCGGCCAGCGCTTCGACGGCTTCCGGGAACTCCAGCCGGTCGATCTGGCGGACGAAGTGGATCACGTCGCCGCCCGCGCCGCAGCCGAAGCAGTGATACAGCCCCTTGTCGCGGTCCACCGTGAAGGACGGGGTGCGCTCCTGGTGGAAGGGACAGAGCCCCTTCCAGGACCGCCCGGCCTTCTTCAAGCGCGTGTGATCGCCGATGACATCGACGATGTCGGCCGCACTGCGCAGCTCGGCGAGGACGCTGTCGGTGATGTCGAGGTCGGAGGAAGTCATTTGAAGGATTCGTGATTTGTGATTTGTGAGTCGTCGAACAGAGGCTTTTATCTCAATTCGAGGATCGTGGCGCCGTTGCCGCCTTCCCGGGTATCGGCGGCCTTGAGCGACTGGACCGAGCCGTGCTTGCGGAAATGCTCGCGCAGGCCGTCGCGAAGGCGCCCGGTCCCGTGGCCGTGAATGACCCGCAACGTCCCGGCCCCCGAGAGCAGCGCCTGATCGAGCGCCTTCTCGACGGCGTCGACCGCCTCGTCGAGGCGGGAGCCGATGACATTGATTTCGGCGGTCGGGCCGGTGAGAGCCGGTTGTGAAGTGTGAGTTGTGAGTTCCGAGTCGGCCTTTCGAGCCTGGCCGCGGCGGCCGCGCTCGACGGGGGTGCGACCGGCGGGTTCGAGCTCCGAGCGGCGAACCCGCATCCTCTTGCCGCGCACGTCCAGGTGCGCCCAGTCGCCGTCGAAGGCCGCGACCAGGCCCTCGGCGCCGAGGCCGCGCACGCGCGCGCGCTGGCCGGGTTGGACGGTGCGGGCGAGATCCTGTTCGGCCTCGCGCGCCTCCGCGAGAATCGGCTCGGTCTCGGCCACGCGCGCGGCCTCCTCCACGAGCCGCGCGGACGAGGCCTGCGCCAGGCGCGCGGTGTCGGCGCGGGCCTCCTGGAGCTCCTGCGCGACGCGCCGCGCGAGTTCGGTGCGCGCCCGCTCGAAGCCAGCGAGGCCCTCGGCCAGGAGCCGCTCGCGCTCCTCGCGAAGCGTGCGTCGATCGCGCTCGAGGCGCTCGGCGGCCTCCCGCGCGAGGTCGCGCTCGCGCGCGAGATCCCTTTCCGCAGCGCGCAGGCGCTCGAGCGCCCGTTCGGCCTCGGCCTCGGAGCTCTCGCGGCGCTGCCACGCCTCGCCGAGGATGGCGCGGACTCGCGCGAGAACAGCCTCGGGAAAGCCGCGTTCCTCGGCCACCGACAGGGCCCGGCTCCTTCCCGCGAGGCCGGCGTGGAGCCGGTAGTTCGGTCTGCCCGTCCTCTCGTCGAACTCCATCGCGGCGCACAGGGAATCGGCGCGCGACCCCGCAAAGGTCTTGATGGCCGACAGGTGCGTCGTCACGAGGGCGCGCCCTCCCCGGGCGACGAAGGCCTCCAGGAACGCGATGGCAATGGCGCTTCCCTCCTCCGGGTCGGTCGCGCCGCCGATCTCGTCGATCAGAGCGAGGGCGCCCGGGCCGGTCTCGTCGAGGATCTCGGCAAGGCGTTCCATCGACGAGGAGAATGTCGAGCGGTCCGCGAGAATCGCCTGGGCGTCGCCGATCTCGGTCCGGATCGCCCGGAACACGGGGAGGCGCGTGCCCGGCGCCGCGGGAATCGGGATGCCGCACTGGGCGAGCATCGCGAGCAGGCCCGCAGTCTTCAGAACCACCGTCTTGCCGCCGGCGTTGGGTCCCGAGACGACGAGCAGGCGGCGGTCCGGCGGCAGATCGAGATCGAGCGGCACCGCGTCGCTGCGGTCCCGGGACTCGCCCAGCACGCGGCGGCGCAGCTTCTCGAAGCGCGCGTCGAGCAGGGGATGGCGCGCTTCGACGAGGGCCCAGCTTCCGTCGTCGGAGATCTCCGGCAGGCGGGCCTCTCCCATCTCGCCGAAGGCGGCCTTGGCTTCGAGGGCATCGAGGCTCGCGAGCTCCGCGACGGCTGCGAGCAGACGGCCCGCGTCGTCGAGAACGGCGCGGCCGAGCTCGGCGAGGAGGCGCTCGACCTCGCGGCGTTCCTCCCCGGCGAGCATTGCAAGGTCGTTGTTCGGTTCGATGACCTCCAGCGGCTCGACGAAGACGGTCTGTCCGGAGCCGGACCGGTCGTGGACGATGCCGGGGACGCGGCCGCGGGCGGAGGCGAGCACCGGCAGGCAGTAGCGGTCGTTGCGCTGGACGACGACGGCGTCGCCAAGTGCCTCGGAGCGCTCGCCGAGGATCCGCTCGAGCAGGCGCGACACCTCGCCGCGGCGTCGCCGCAGCTTTGTCCGAATCGCCGAGAGCGCCGGCGAGGCATCATCGCGCACCTGGCCGTCGGCGCCGAAGAGTCTCGCCGCGTGGGCGAGAAGCGCTTCGAATGCGGGTATGCGCTCCCGCCGTGCGGTCAGGTGGGGCGACTCGGCCCTCGCGAGGGCTCTGCGCACGGCCTCGGCGGCTCGCGCCGCGCGCACGATCGGGCGAAATTCTTCCGGCGCTCCGGACCCGCCGGCGGCCTCGAGCGCGGCGAGGGAAGTCGCGATGTCATCGAGCCCGCCCAGGGGCAGCCCCCCGTGCCGGATGCGAAAGCGGATTGCCTCGTCGGTTTCGGCGAGGAGGCGGCGGACTTCGCCTTCCCGGGTTTCGGGCTGCAGAGACAGGAGCGCCGCCCTTCCGGGCGGCGTTCGTGCAAGGGCCGAAATGAGGCGGAGGACGACGTCGAACTCGAGGGCGTCGCGATCGGCGCCGTCTCCGCAGTCCAAGGTTACGGGGTGGCTCGCTTCTCCTCCGACAGCTTGCGCAGCATCTTCTTGCGCGCCTGGATCATCTTGCGCTTCCGCTTGGCGCTCGGCTTCTCGTAGTGTTGCCGCTTCTTCAGCTCGGAGAGGATGCCGGATTTTTCGCACTTGCGTTTGAAACGCCGCATGGCGTTCTCGAAAGACTCATCTTCCTTGACGTGAACCAATGGCACGGACACTCACCCCCTTACCTGAAAGATTCAGCGAGCGACATATACTAAGGAGCCGTCCCGGACGTGTCAACGGTTTTGGCAGTAACTCCAGTTCATACAATGGCTTAAGGCACTATTGCGGCTTCGACTCCGGGCCGGGCGTCCCGGCTGTCGGCGATCGGCCGTCCGCCGTCGGCTTTGGGGCCCGGCCGATGGCTGAGAGCTGACAGCTGAAAGCTTTACGTCTGCTCCGTCTGCCCCGATAATGCTTTCGATGGCCGAAAACGAAACCGAAGCGCGCCTCGCCATGCTCGAAACGGAGATCGAGCGTCGCCTCTCCGAGCGGTTCAACGCGCTTCGGGACGAGTTCGACCGGTTGCGCCTCGAGTCCGACCGGCGCTGGTTCGGTTTCCTGGAGCGATTCGACCAGGACCTCAAGGGGGTCGTTCCCGCGGAGCTGCTGACGGGAGACGCGCCGAAACTCGTCGAGCGCAAGGGGTTGGTTCCCGTCGACGCCGCGCGCACGCTCGATGAGGCGGGCACCCAGGTGGACGTGTTGCACAAATATCTGGACGAGTGCCGGCGCCATTGTTCACGGGCGGCTCTGGTCGTGGTGCGGGGCGGCTCAGTGGGAGCATGGAAGGCAGTCGGGTTCTCGGCCCATGGCGGCGACGACGAGGCCGTGCGGCAGATCGTCATGCCGGTCGCCGAGGGCGGCCTCCTGTCCCGCGTGATGGCAGGAACGGCGCTGCGGTTGCTCGCGTCAAACGAGATCAGCGCGCTCCTGCACGCGACCCGCGTTGCCGACGCGGTGGTCATTCCGATGGTCGTTCGCGAAAAGATCTCGGGAGCCCTGTACGCCGACGTCACGCTCGGCGAGGAAGAGCGGTTCGATCCGGAGGCGCTGGGTTTCCTGACCTTCCTCGCCGGGCTTCTCGTGGACCGGCTCGCCTCTCGCAAACTGAAGCCCGCGCCCGCGCTACGCCTTCCCGAGGCGGTCCGCAAGCCCGAGCCCGCGGGAATGTGGATGAACGAGGAGTCCGCCGTCGAGGAACCGCAGGAGGCTGCGGGCGCGGCCCCGCAGCCGCCGCCCGCGTCGCCGTCGCCCATGCGCGACGAGCGTCCGGCATCGGTACCTTCCCTGCAGATTCCCGATTCGGCCCAGGCCAGTTCCACCGAGGCGTCCCGACACCTTGCGGGACCTCTCGCGGAGCAAACATCGGTCGACGAGCGCCGCGAAGAGGCCCGGCGTTTTGCGCGCCTTCTCGTCTCCGAGATCAAGCTCTACAACGAGCGTGCGGTCCTCGAAGGGCGCGACAGCGGCAACCTCTACGAGAGACTGCGGGACGACATCGATCGGAGCCGGCAGATGTACGAGGAACGGATTCCGAACGACGTTCGGGCCTCGACCGACTTCTTCCACGACGAGCTCGTGCGAATTCTCGCCGACGGGCGGCCGGAGGCTCTGGGGCTCTGATCCCGGCACCCCGGTTCCGCGCGCGGTGAAACGTCTCCTCGCTCACGCGCTCTTTTTCGCTGCGCTTTCCCTGCGCGCGGACATCGGGAGCGTCGAGACGGCGTTCGATTTCGATGCCGCATTTGCCCGTGCGGCCGATTTGCTCGAGGCCGGCCAGCGCGGCGAGGCGCTCGTGCTGCTCGACGGGATTCGCGACAAGGCCGGACAGCCCGCCTGGAACGCCCGCGTGGCCCTGCTGATCGCGCAGGACGACGCGCGCCGGGGAGACAACGCCGACGCCGCGGCCCGCCTCGAGGCCCCCGCTACCGCAATCGGGCTCGAGGCGTACCGCCAGTTGGCCCGGGCCCGGGCGCTCGAGAGCACCGGCCGCACGGAAGAGGCGATCGCGGCGGCGCGGTTGGCTTTCGAAATCGAGGGGCCCTTCGCCTTTCGCGTCCGCGCGGCGATCGAGCTCTCCCGGTTGCTGGAGGCGCGCCACCGCTTTGGCGAGGCCTTCGATGTACTCGCGCTGGCTGCCGATGCCGCGTCCGGGCCCGCGGAGGTCGCGGACGTCGCCATCGAGCGCATCCGGCTGGGAACGGTCCACGCAGATCCGGCGGCCGTGCGCGACGCGGCGCGCGCGATGCTCCTCGGCGCTCCGACCGCGGACCTCGCGATGACGACACCGGCCCTCGCCCGGCAGGCCGCGGCGCGAATGGAGGGCAGCCTGACGCCGCCCGAGCGGGGCCGCCGGGGCCGCGCCCTCGTCGCGGCGGGCGATCCGCGGCGCGGCGTCGCGCTTCTCGGGAGGGATCGCGCCTCGGCCTGGCCGGATGGGGAGCGCAGCCAGAATCTCCTCGCCCTTGCGCGGGGCCAGGCAGCGCTCAAGAAAGCCAGGGCCGCGGAGGCTACCGCCGCGATGGTTCCGGACGACGGGACCCTCGCGTCGTTCGAGGCGCGGCTGTTGCGCTGCGATCTCGTCGCAGCGAGGCTCAGGGGCAAAGGGAAAACGCCGGCCGGCGCGGAGGATCCGCGGTTGGCTCCCGTGTTCCAGGCGCTCGAGGCCCTGACGGAACCGTCCGTGCCCGCTTCGGTGCGGCGCGGCGCCGAGGAACGGCTCCTGCGCGCATCGGCGGACCGGGGAGACTTCGAGGCCGGGCTGGCGCACGCGCGCGCCATCGCGAGGCAGTCGACCGGAGCGGTCGAGGGATTCGAACCACTCTGGCTTCTGGCGTGGCGCCTCTACTTTGCCGGGGACCCGGCGGGCGCGCGGACCCGCTTCGAGGCCCTCGCCGAGGTCTATACGGAAACGACCCGCGCGCGCCGTCTCGCATACTGGCGCGCGCGCTGCCTCGGGATCGAAGGCCGCGGCGCCGAGGCGCGGTCCGAGTTCGAGATCCTCGCGGGCGCGACCCCTCCGGACGTGTACGCGCACTTTGCGCGCGCGCGGGTCGTGGGCGCCGCGGCGCTCGATCGCCCGCCGCTCGGCAACCCGTCCACGGCAACCGCCGCCTACGCGCGCGTGGACGAGCTGCTGCGCCTGCGCATGTTCGAGGCGGCCTCCGCGGAAGCCGCGGTGTTGAGGCCGTCGCGCGGCCGCGACCTGCGCCTGGCGCAGGCCGAGTTCGCGCTCGGCCGGTTCGCCACCGCCTTGCCGGCGATCAAGAGAGCGCTGCCCGAGATCGGCACGGCCGAGGAGGGGCGCGTGCCGGACGGTTGGCGCCGTCTCTACTACCCGATCGAGGAAGGGGGATTGCTCGCCGCGCGCGCGCAGGACGCGAAGCTCGACCCCGCGCTGCTTCGAGGCGTCGTGCGTCAGGAAAGCATTTTCGATGCCCACGCCCGGTCCCGGGCGGGGGCGATGGGGCTCATGCAGCTGATGCCCGCGACGGCGAAGAGCCTCGCAAAGTCGGTGCTGCGGACCCGGTACAAGAACGCCTTTCTCTACGACCCCGGGGTCAACGCGGCCCTCGGAGCCGCATACCTGCGCCGGCTCGTCGACCAGTTCCACGGGTCGACGCTGCTCGCGCTCGCGGCCTACAACGGAGGTCCGTCGCGGGTCGCGCGCCTGCTGCGCGAAAACCAGCGCCTCGACGAGGACGAGATCTTCGAGTCGATCCCTTACTACGAAACCCGCGACTACGTACGGCGCGTGATGCTCTACGCGGAGTCTTATCGCGAGCTGTACCCGTAGGGATCACCACGATCCTTCCGGTACGACGAGCACCGAGCAGCCGCTGCGGCGCAGGACCTGCCGCGTGATCTGCTCTCCGCGCGCCGAGCGGCGGGCGGCGCCGGAAGGCCCGCCAACGACGATCAGGTCGTAGGGCGCCTCGCGCAGCTCGGCGAGGATGCCCTCGATCGGGCTTTCGGCCGCGCGCATGGAGAAACGGCTGGCGACTTCGAGCTCGCGCAGCGTCGCGACGCCGCGCTCGAGGTGCGAGCGCACGAATGGGAGCGGGGTGCGATCAGGCAGCGTCACGTGGAGCAGCGTCACCTCGGCGCCGAGCCGGCGCGCGAGCCAACCGCCCGCGCGTACGTCGGCCTTGCCGGGTTCGCCGACCGCCGTGCAGATCAGGATGCGCCTGGGGCTGCGGGGACGACCGCGCGCCAGAACGAGCGGAGTCTTGATCGCGGCCGCAAGGTCCTCGCCGAGCCCGGGCGACTGGTGTCGACCCCAGCGGGTCTCCATCTCGCCCGCGCCGACGATGACGAAGTCGTACGACGCCTCGCGTTGCTCGAGCCGTATTTGCTGCGCCGGGTCTCCCCGCCGCACGCGCACGATGGGGTCGACGAGGCCGGCCTGCGCGGCGCGCTCGGTGAGCGCCTGGCGCAGGGGCTCGACCCGCCGCGAGTCGGGCGAAACGCCGAGCACCGTCGCGATGCCATCGAGCGACTCGAGGAAGGGTCGGGCAATCTCGAGGGCGGGCGCAAGCCCGGTGCCCTCGTCGCACACGAGCAGCCGCGGCGTCGGCTGGCGGAGGATGTGCCAGGCCTCCAGGACGACCCAGGGCTTGTCGGGCGGGGCCTGAGCATGCGCCGGCACGGCCGCATCGAGCAGCACGTTCTCCTCGCCGAAGGGCAGCGGCGGAACGACCTGGCGGACCCCGGCAAGCGGCTCGAGACGAACGCGCGTGCGGCGCGTCGCTCCCGAAAAGGTCTGGTCGAGGATCTGGCCGCGCCCGAGCAGCGTTGCCCCGGACGGCGGCGGGGTGGCGGAAAGGGCCACCTGCTCCGGTCGGATGAGGACGCGCACGCGGTCGCCCTCGTCGTGGGGCACGTCGTCGGGAATCGGCAGCGTCAGGGGCCCGAGCTCCACGCGGTGCCCGCGGCACCGTCCGACGAGCAGCGTGCCGGCGCCGAGAAACGTCGCAACGTAGAGCGAGCGAGGACGCTCGTACAGCCGGTCGGGCGCTCCCACCTCGAGCAGCCGCCCGCGATCTACGACACCGATACGGCGTCCGAGCTCGAAGGCTTCCTCCTGATCGTGCGTGACGAGGATCGTCGTGACGCCGAGCGTCTTCTGGATCTCCCGGAGGCTCTGGCGCAGCTGGGCGCGGATCTTGACGTCGAGGGCCCCGAACGGCTCGTCGAGCAGCAGTACGCTCGGCCGGTAGGCGAGCGCGCGGGCGAGGGCCACGCGCTGCTGTTGCCCTCCCGACAGCTGGCTCTCGAAGCGCTCGCCGAGCCCGCCGAGGCCGACGAGGTCGAGCAGCTCCTCGCGGCGCTCACGACGCTCGCCCCTCGAAACGCCCCGGATCCGCAGGCCGAACTCGATGTTTCGGGCGACCGTCATGTGCCGGAAGACCGAGTAGTTCTGGAAGACGAACCCCACGTCGCGCTTCTGCGGCGGCAGGTGCGTGACGTCGCGCCCGGCGAGGCGAATCGTTCCTCCGTCCGGGAGCACCAGTCCCGCGATCATGCGCAGGATCGTGCTCTTGCCGCTGCCCGAGGCTCCGAGCAAGACGAAGAGCTCGCCGGTCTGCACCTCGAGGCTGATGCTGTCGACCGTCACCTGGTCGGCATGGCGCTTGGTCACGTTCTCGAGGGCGATGGACATGTCAGCGACTCCGGCGCCCCGTGTAGCGAAGGAGGAAGAAGAAGATGACGAAGGAAAGCGTGGCAAGGACCGCCGCGACGGCGTTGGCCGCGGCGATGTTGCCGGCCTCGAACTGCGCGAAGATGTACAGGGGCGCCGTCTGTGTGCGCAGCCGGAGGTTCCCCGACACCAGCACCGTCGCTCCGAACTCGCCGAGGGAATGCGCGAATGTCAGGAGCGCCCCGGAGAAGAGCCCGCCTTTCAACGCGGGGAGAATGATCCAGCGGAAAGTCTGCCAGCGGTTCGCTCCGATCGTTCGGGCCGCTTCCTCGTAGGTCTCTTCGGCTTCGTCGAGCACCGGCTTGACCGCGCCCAGCATGTAGGGAAACGTCACGAAGAGGTGCGCGAGCAGCACGCCGGCGGGCGCGAACATGGGCTGGAGCCCGAGCGGCTCGAGCCATCGGCCGAGCAGCCCGATCGGCCCCCACAACAGGAGCAACGAGGTGCCCACCACGACCGTCGGGATGGCCACGGGCAGGTTGACGAGGATTCCGAGGGGCCGCTCGCCGCGGAAGCGATATCGCGAGAGCACGTACGCGGTGTAGGTCCCGAGGACGGCGTTGATGCCGGCCGTCGCAAACGCAATGAGGAGGCTGAAGCGCAGGGCGAATTGGGCCTCGCGCGACCCCAGGACACCGAGGAAGGCCGCGGGACCGCCGCGAAACGCGAAGACGAAGACGGCCGCGAGCGGCATCAGGATGAGCGGCAACAGGACGAGCAGCACGATCGTGAGCGGAACGGCGGCGCGCTCGCCTCGCCGCGCGACGGCCGCGTGCGTCGCGCTCAAGGCACCGCCTCCTTCATCACGCGCCGCTTCCAGACGTCGTCGACGATTTCCCGCCTGGCCCGCCGCCATCCGCCGAAGTCCGCGATGCGGAAGGGATCGGCGATCGCGCCGAAGGCCGGGTTGTCGGCGTTCCACTCCGACTGCACGCTGCGAAAGCCGAACTTCACGAAGATGCGCTGGGCCTCCTCGCTCCAGAGAAAGCGCACGAATCGCGCGACGAGCTGCCGCTCGCGCGGCCGGATGTTGCGTTCGATGACGACGAGGGTATGCTCGGAGAGGATCGTGCGGGCGGGGTAGATCGGGTCGGCCGCGAGGGCGCCGCGCCCGCGGTCGGAAATTGCCTCCTGCTCGTACGTGATGAGCGCGTCGCCGAACCCGTTCGCGAACTGCGTGCGGGCGGCCCGCGCCGAGGCGGCCTGCGCGACGACGTTTTGCCAGATGCCGGCGAGCATCGCCTCACCCGCGGCGGGTCCGCCCGGCTGCCCGCGGGCTCCGGCGCCGTACTCGGCGACGATCGCCCAGTTGGCGCCTCCGGATGTCGCCGGGTCGGGGTGCACGATGCGCACGCCCGGCCGCGTCAGGTCCCCGAAGTCGCGGATGCCGAGGGGATTCCCCGGCCGCGCGAGGATGATGAAAGGCGTGAGGTTGACGACACCCGCGTTGGGGAGAAGCTTCCAGCTGTCGGGCGCGACGACGCCGGCCTCGGCGAGCCGGTCCGCATCGCTCTCGAGCGAGAGCAGGGCGACCTGGGCCGGCACGCCCATGATCACCTGGTTCGTGACGGTTCCGGAGCCTCCGAAGGAGCTGACGAACTCGACGGGGCCGCCACCCTCGGCCGACCACCGCTGCTGAAAGGCAGGGAAGATGCCCTCGTTCATGACGTCGGCGAGGATGCTGAAGCCATAGAACACGATCGTGGGCGGGGTCGCGGCGGCGCGCGAGAAGGGAAGCCAGGGCCAGGCCGCATAGAGGAGGAGCGCCGCGAAGATCATCGCGGGCATGAGCTCGCGGCGGCGAGGCTGCATCGTCTCCATCCGGCGCTCCTTCCCGCGCGCTCGAGAGGATATCGCCTTACACTCTGGCCATGGCGGCCGCAGAATTCCGCATCCGGACGACCCGGCCGATCGAGCGGCTCGACGTGACGAAAGAGGTCAAACGCACCGCCGAGAGCCTCGGCGTCGGGGCGGCGGCGCTGCTCGTGTCCGTGCCGCATACGACCGCGGCGGTCACGATCGGCGAAGCCTGGGACCCCGATGTCACCGGAGACATCGAGCGGGCTCTGGCGGCGTGGGTGCCCGACGTCCGGTTCGACCACGGGGAGGGCAATTCCGCGGCGCATTTCCTTTCGGAGGCGATCGGCGTCTCCTGTCTCGTGCCGTGCGACGGGGGCCGGCCCGCCCTCGGACGCTGGCAGGGCATCTTCCTGATCGAGCTCGACGGGCCGCGCGAGCGGACCGTGCGGGTCGCGGCGGTGGGGTAGGCGCGGGTTTCGCACAGGAGGTGTCGGGTGAACAAGCTCTTTGCGGCCGCGGGGCTGCTCCTCGTTCTGGCGGCCCTTGGCCTCGTGATGTCCGCGTATCCGAATCTGCCTGACCCGATGCCGTCGCACTGGAATGGGCAGGGCCAGGTCAACGGATGGCTCCCGAAGTTCTGGGGGGCGTATGCCTCGCCGATGGTGATGGGGTTCGTGTGGCTTCTCTTTCTCGTGCTGCCCCGAATGTCGCCGCGCGGCTTCGAGATGAAGCCCTTCGCGCGGGCCTGGGGCTTCTTCAGCATCGCCGTTCTCGCCTTCCTGCTCTTCGTTCTGACTCTCGTGCTCGACGCCGCGCGCGGAAAGGGACCCTTCTCGTCGCAAGCCTTGCTGTCGGGCCTCGGCATTCTCTTCGTCCTGACCGGCGTCTTCCTCGGCAAGGTGACGCGCAATTATTTCGCGGGGATTCGCACGCCCTGGACGCTCGCGAGCGAGGAGGTCTGGGACCGCACGCATCGGCTGGCCGGGAAGCTCTTCATCGCCGCCGGCCTCGTCGTGATCGCGACGTCGCTGGCCGGCATGGGCATCTGGCCGCTTGTCGCTTCGATCGCGATTGCGACGATCGTGCCCATCGCCTACTCGTACGTGATCTACAAGGAGCTGTCGAGCTCCTGAAGGATCGCGGCGGTCGCATCGGGGCCGAGGCGCTGCTCGAACCGGCCGGCCTCGGCCTCCTCGCGCGCCGTGTGCGCGTCCCAGCGTCGCGCGAGGTTCGGCGCGAGCCCGCGTGCGCCCGCAAGGTCGCCCTTCTCGTCCAGGCAGCGCCGGATCATCGCCGAGAGTTCGCGAACCTGAACGTGCTCGAGCCGAAGCTCGCGCATGAGTCGCTCCGGATCGGTTTCGTCGTTGCCCGGCGTGAGCCGGCCCGGGCCGGGCTCCGGCATCAGGCGCTCTTCCTCGAATTGCGAATGGAGGCGCAGGGCATCGTCGAACGCTGCGATTGCCTGCCGCGCGTCTTCCGGATTGCCGGAGGCGGCGGCGGCGAGGAAACGGCCGAAGAGGTCGTCCAGGCGGCGATGCTCCCGGCTCAGGATTTCGGCCAGTGGGGGCGCCGCGGTCACAGTCCGTCGTACCGCGAGTATCCCTGCCTGGCCCAGTAGTCCGGCGGCTCGTCGGTCGAGTAGCGGATCGCGGTGATTGCCTTGATGTTCTTGAGCCCGAGTTTCATCGGAGCGAGCAGGCGAAGCGGCGCGCCATGTGCGACCGAGAGCGGCCGCCCATCCTTGTGCGTGGCGAGAAGCGTCTGCGGGTGGCGGGCGGTCGGCAGGTCGATCGAGACATAGTACGGATCCGGGTTTCCGTCGGGGCCGACGTTGACGGCGGACTCGATCGCCGCCCAGCGGGCGCCATGGTCCGGCGGATACGCCCCGAGCAACTGTGCGAAGGGGATGCCGTCCCACCAGGCGACCGCACTCCATCCCTCGACGCACACGAGGCGCGTGATCTGCTCGCGCGGCGGGAAACGCGCGAGCAGGTCGCCAATGGACAGCGACTCGATCCTTCCCGACGCCAGTCCCGAGATCTCGAGCCGCCAGTCGCCGAGATAGTCCGGCCCGGGCGTTGCGCCGGCGTAGTTGTTGCGCAGCGGGGTGATCGCGGAGCGGGGATACGTCCGCACCATCCGCCTCGGCGAATAGAGCGCCTCGGCCACGTCGTCGTCGAACGTCAGTGCGCGGTCGAGAAACTTCTCGCGCCGGCCGGGTCCGGCCCCCACACGCGCGGCCAGCGTGTCGAGGGCGTGATTCGAGCGCGCAGGGAGCCAGCGCGCCCGCGTGTCCTCGGGCAGAAGCCACCAGAAGCCCGCACCCAGAGCCGCGGCCCCCGCGCCGAAGAGGAGGAAGTCGCGGCGTGACCGCGCGCGGAACTGCCGGAGCGTCACCTCCCGGATGTCACGCTGCTCCATCGCCGCCTCCCGGAATGCGTCTCGACCAGCCCGTGACCATCGACCGCAAGGTGTCCCATCCATCCGCGACGACCAGCACGACGTGCGGCACCACGAACGCGGCAAAAATGACCATCAACCAGAAGTGCACGATGCGGGCGCCGTCGTAATTGACGAAGAGCCGCTCGAGCCACGGGAGCTGCACGGGCTTGTGCATTGCCCACCCCGAAAGCACGGCGAGGCTCCCGCACGCCGGCATCGCGAAGTACGAGGCTCGCTGGAGGGCGTTGTACTTCGTCGTGACGGCGGGATGCGGCCAGGAGCCGCGCAGGAGCTTCGCCGGAATCCATCCCACGTAATAGCGCGCCATCCGGAACGCGTCGCGCAGGTCCGACCGCCGCGGAAGGAGGGCTCTGTATCCGCCGCCCGCGAAGAGGCCGAAGAGATAGAGGACGCCGTTTGCCACGAAGAGATACGCGAAAAACCAGTGGAGCCGCAGCGCCACCGCGAGCTGCCACGGGCCGATCGAGAAGTGGTCGTAGACCCAGGTCTGAGGCCGAGGGTAGTCCTGGAGTCCGGGGACGTGCGACGTGATCCAGATGCCGATGTCTCCGACGTAGTCGGTGTTGCCGGTCGTCGTATCGGGGGCGTGGTGGTAGACCGGGGCGGCCCAGTAGATCGCGAGGCCGCTGACGATGAGGCCGGCGAGCAGCGGGACGTTCAGCCAGTGTGTGAGGCGCACGAGCGCGCGGTGCCGGGTCTCGATGCGGACGCGCGGAGCTGTGGGAAGGGCGCTCGACTGCGTGCTCATCGTGGTGGCCCCGTTCTGGCTCCGAGGGCAGTCAACCATACACGATCTGCGCCGTGTCGACCTTTTCGGCGCCCGCCTCGAGAGTCGGGGAGACAATGGAGGAGTGACCTTTCGAGCTCGCGCCGTCGTTCTCGCAGCACACCTTGCCGTGTCCTGTCTGGCGGTATCGTGCGGACGAAGCGTCGACCCGGTTCGCGAATCGCTCGACGCGATGGTGAAGGCTGCCAACGCGCGCGACGCGCAGGCCCTTTTCGGGAGAGTCGCCGGAACGTTCCAGGGCGCCGACGGATCCGGCCGTGCGGACGCCGAGGCCACGGTCGCGCGTTACTTCGCCGCCTACGAAAACCTGGATGTTTCGATTGGGGACGTGCGCATCGAGCGGGGCGTGGGCGCAGCGCGGGTGTGCTTGACGGCGGCGATGTCCGGCCAGCCGCGAAGGATCGGGGGCCTCGAGGGTCTCGTGCCGTCATCTTCGAAGTACGACTTCGATCTGCGCCTGGTTTCCGAGGGTGGCGGCTGGAAGGTGGCCTGGGCCCGGTGGAATCCGGCGGGTGCCTCCGGCCCGCAAGTTAAGGATTCCTGAGCCGGGAATGGCTCGGGCGCCCGGATGTTGATTGCAGACCGAGGGACAGGATGAAGACCACGATCCGATTGGGCGCCGCCGTGACGTTGCTCCTGTGTGCGGCGCTGCTGCCGGCGGCCACGCCGACGAAGCCCGCGCTCGCCAAGGCCACCTTTGCCGGCGGCTGCTTCTGGTGCATGGACGCGGAGTTTCGAAAGGTACCTGGCGTGACCTCGGTCGTCTCCGGTTACACCGGCGGCAGGACGAAGAACCCGACGTACGAAGAGGTGTCCTCCGGCGGGACGGGGCACGCGGAAGCCGTCGAGGTGACCTTCGACCCCGGCAAGATCAGCTACGAGAGGCTCGTCGAGATCTTCTGGAAGAACATCGATCCGACCGCCGTCAACGCGCAGTTTTGCGATCACGGTGAGCAGTACCGGACCGCCATCTTCTTTCATGACG
Organism: uncultured Acidobacteriota bacterium; assembly: GCA_963847075.1. Classification (GTDB taxonomy): domain Bacteria; phylum Acidobacteriota; class Thermoanaerobaculia; order UBA5066; family Gp7-AA6; genus DAHUXD01. Next base: position 1,575,296 of record CAWJYL010000002.1, on the reverse strand, counting down.
ATGCGCAGCGGCAGGTGGCCGAGGAGACCAAGAAGGAGGTCGAGGCGTATCTCAAGACCAAAGTCCCGACCGAGATCGTCAGGGCGAGCGTCTTCTATCCGGCGGAGGACTATCACCAGAACTATGCCGAAAAGAATCCGATCCACTACGGCGCGTACCACGCGTTCCGGAAAAACTGCGGCCGAGCGGATCTGCTGGATCAGATCTGGGCGCCCATTCCGGGACAGGACAGGGAGAAGCCATGATCGCGATCACTCTCTTCACGCTCGCGCTCGCCGGTCCGCCGGCGACCGCCACTCCGGTTGCGGGGAAGGGCTGGAATCCCGCGGCGTTCGTCAAGCCGTCGGAGGCCGAGCTCCAGAAGCGTCTGACCCCGATGCAGTACCGCGTCACGCAGGACTCGGGAACCGAGCCGCCGTTCCAGAACGAGTACGACCACAACTGGAAGCCCGGAATCTACGTGGACGTTGTATCCGGCGAGCCGCTCTTCTCGTCGTTCGAGAAGTACGACTCCGGCACCGGCTGGCCGAGTTTCTGGAAACCTCTCGAGCCGACCAATTTCAAGCAGGCGGCCAACGGCAGCCTGTTCTACGGAACCGAGGTGCGTTCCGCGCACGCCGATTCGCACCTCGGCCACGTCTTCAACGACGGCCCCGCGCCGACGGGGCTGCGCTATTGCATGAACTCGGCGGCGATGCGATTCATCCCCGTCGACCGGCTCGTGATCGAGGGTTACGGGCAGTATCTCGTCCTGTTCACGCAGAAGGATCAAAAGAAGTAGCAGAGCGGACGGGTTGACACGCCCTCCGGGCTCCGTTACCCTTCCCGGTCCGCTCTTTTCCTCAGTAGCTCAATGGCAGAGCATCCGGCTGTTAACCGGAGGGTTGTAGGTTCAAATCCTACCTGAGGAGCCACTGCTCTCTTCGCCTTCGCCCCGAGAGTCGCGGTGTAGTCTTTCGGCAGTTCGATGACGCTCTCAGCCGGGACGCGCCTCGGCCCCTACGAGATCCTCGCGCCGCTCGGCGCGGGCGGGATGGGGAGGTCTACCGAGCGCGGGACGCGCGGCTCGGTCGCGAGGTGGCGATCAAGGTGTTGCCGGAGGCCCTGGCTCTGGATCGGGACAGGCTCTCGCGGTTCGAGCAGGAGGCGCGTGCGGCCTCGGCGTTGAATCATCCGAACATCGTGACGATCCACGAAATCGGGCGTGAGGGGGAGACGGCGTTCATTGCGATGGAGCTCGTGGAGGGCACGACGCTGCGGGAGCTCACCGCGCCGGGGCCGATGCCGGTGCGCCGAATATTGAACGTGGCGGCGCAGGTGGCCGAGGGGCTCTCCAAGGCGCACTCTGCGGGGATCGTGCACCGGGATCTGAAGCCCGAGAACGTAATGGTGTCGAAGGACGGGTTCGTGAAGATCCTGGACTTCGGATTAGCCAAGCTCGTGGAGCCGGAGTCTGGCGAAGTCTCGGCGATGCCGACGCTGGCGCAGCCGGAGACGCATCCCGGGACGGTGATGGGGACGGTCGGCTACATGTCGCCGGAGCAAGCTTCGGGGGAGCCGCTCGATTTTCGATCGGACCAGTTTTCACTGGGCTCGATCGTCTACGAGATGACAACGGGCAAGAAGGCGTTTCAGAGGAAGACGGCAGCGGAGACGATGTCGGCGATCATCCGCGAGGAGCCTGAGGCGGTGGGGAGGCTTCGGCCGGATCTGCCGTTGCCGGTACGGTGGATCCTGGAGCGGTGTCTCTCGAAGGACCGGGAGGAGCGGTACGCGTCGACGCGTGATCTGACGCGGGATCTTGCCAGTCTGCGCGACCACCTCTCGGAGGTCTCCAGCGGCCCGGAGGCCATGCTCGCGGCGCCGGGGAAATCGAGGCGGCACGCGGTGCCACTGGCGGTCGCGGTTGGCCTCGTCGCAGCGGCGCTCGCCGTGGGCGGGCTCGCCGTGCGCAGCATGGCCCAGAAGGCTCCGGCCGCCCCGTCGTTCAAGCGGCTCACGTTTCGCGCTCTGAGCCTGGCGAATGCGCGGTTTGCTCCCGACGGCCAGACGATCGTCTACGGCGTGAATCCCGGACCGGGAGCCGGAGCGCTCCTCTACATGACTCGAGCGCAGAGCCCCGAGTCCAAACCGTTCGAGTTTCCCGGCGACATCCTGTCGATTTCGCGCTCGGGCGAGCTCGCGATCTGTCAGCGGGCTCAAAACGGCAACGACGTTCTCGCCACGGTTCCCATGTCGGGAGGGGCACCGCGGCAGATCTTGGACCACGTCACCTATGCGAACGCGGACTGGTCCCCAGACGGCAAGGCCCTGGTCGTGGTCCACGCCGTCGAGGGCAAGACACGCTTGGAATTCCCGATCGGAAAGGTGCTCGCAACTGGGGGCTTTTTCGCTCCCCGTTTTTCACCCGACGGCGGCACGATCTCTTTTTGGGAGAAGGCTTCCGACTTGGGCTCGGTCGCCCTGATCGACACGCTCGGTAAGTCGAAGAAAATCCTCTCGGCGGGCTGGGCAGACTATGGCGGTGTGCCGTGCTGGGCCAGGAACGGCCGCGAGATCTGGTTCACGGCCGGCAAGGCGGGAGATCGGCCGGCTCTCTGGGCGGTGGACCTGACCGGGAAGCTTCGTCTGGTGATCCGCGTGCCGGGGAGTCTCGAGCTCGATGACATCTCGGGCGACGGCCGCGTGTTGCTGGCGCATCACACCACTGTGCAAAGCGTGCGAGGACTCGGCCCCGGACAATCGAGGGAGATCGACCTATCGTGGCTGGACAACCCCTTCCCCGCCGACCTTTCTCCGGACGGCACGACACTTCTCTTGACCGAGCAGGGTGAGGGAACTGGCGCGAGGCCGGCGATCTACCTTCGAGGCACCGACGGCAGTCCGGCGCTTCGGCTGGCCGGAGGCTGGGCCGAGGCCCTCTCGCCGGACAAGCAGTGGGTACTGGCGGGCCTCGAGGAGCCGGGAAAGCCTTCACACCGCGTCCTTCTTCCGACCGGCCCTGGCGAGCCCAAAGAGCTCCCGATGGACAAGCTCGATCCGCGCTGGGGGGCCTTCACACCGGACGGGAAGCGCATCGTCTTTGCAGCGGTCGGGCCGGATGGCGAGAGCCGGCTCTACATCCAGGAAATCCCGGCAGGCAAGCCCCGCGCCATAAGTCCGAACGGCGTCGAGATTCAAGGGTTGACGAGCCCGGTTTCGCCCGACGGCCGCTCCGTCGTCGGGTTTCGAGAGGGTCGGGCCTGGGTCTACCCGATCGACGGTGGCGGCGAGGGGCGTGCGGTGTCGGGGGTCGCGTCAGGCGATCGAGTCATTCAGTGGAGCACGGACTCCCGGAGTGTTTACGTCTACAGCCCACAGGTGCGGCCGCTCAAGCTCTTCCTCGTCGATTTCGAGACGGGCCAGAAGCGTCTCTGGAAAGAGCTCGCGCTCGACGAATCGGCAGGGTTCGTCCGGGTCCGCGTCACGCCAGACGGCCGCTCCTACGTCTACAGCACAAGTGTCACCCTCTCCGAGCTCTATCTCGTCGAGGGGCTGCACTGACGGCTCGCCGGCGACCTCGTCGCCTGCGCGGCGCTCGCGAGAAGCCCTGCTATCTCCCGCAGCCAACTCCCGAAAAGGTTCCAACTGGGAACTATGTGGGGAGCCACTAGCCTCCACTCCGAATCCGCCGCAACGGCACGGTGTAGAGTCCTTGCCAGTTCGTGACACTTTCAGCAACGACCCGTCTCGGACTCTGCGTGAACACGGTTAGACCGGTGTCGCCTAACGTGTGCCGAGAGCCTCTCCGCTCGCCGAGTGTCTCGTCGCGGATGCTCCGGCAGAATGGCGCGGGAGGGACGTCACGTGGCTAAGGGTTCTTGGGATCACTACCGGCGCTACAGGCGAAGATTCAACGCGATGTGGTTTGGCGGTTTGACGGTAGTCGTTGCGACTGCCATTCTTGTCTTTCCCCATCTAGGTCAGGGCAGCAAGCGGCTTATTTTTGCTGCCGGGCCTTTCTTGTTGGTCCTGTGGCTGGTCGGGGCGGTCTCGACGGGTTTCGAGTTCTTTCAGCATTTCAAGTGCCCGAAATGTGGCGGGCGGTTCTTCGCACGCGAGTCGTACCCCGGCACCCTTCGCGGGCGCTGTGCTCAGTGCGGTTTGCCGAAGTGGTCAGACCCGCCCGCCTAACAGGTGCCCAGGCGGTTTTCGTCAGAGCCGCTGGAACGGCGGGCCGCTACATGCCGGGCTTGGCCAACTCCGCTTGCTCGCGCCCCCGGTTCCACCGCACGTGCTGCGCCCATCGGCGAGGGTGGGCTTGCGTATGGGCGACCAGATCCTCCTCCCTTCGCTAGACCCAGACCGCTCAACCGCTCCTCTAGTCAGTCACATCCTTCTGGCCGACGCGCCTGCGCGCGACCCATCCGGCCTTCCTCGACGCCGTTGACGAGGCTTGCGAAGTTGTCATCGAGCAGCACCACGTCGGCCGCTTGCCTGGCCACCTCGGAGCCGTTCAAGCCCATGGCAACTCCGACGTGAGCGGCCTTCAGCGCCGGAGCGTCGTTGACGCCGTCGCCCGTCACGGCGACGACATCTCGCCTGTCTTTCAACGCCTCGACGATTCGGAGCTTCTGGTCGGCCGCGACCCGGGCGAAAAGGATCTCGGGCGCGTCCAGAGCGAGCCGCAGTTCGGTAGTCGACAATCTGGCCAGCTGCTCTCCCGTGATGACGACCGGATCGTCGGTCTGGATGACACCGATCTCGCGAGCGATCGCCGTCGCAGTTTGCGGGTGGTCGCCCGTCACCATGATCACCCGGATTCCTGCCTGGCGGCACTTCCGGATGGCCTCGGGCACCTCGGTGCGCGGCGGGTTCTCGAGACCCACCAGGCTGCAGAACGTCAGGTCCCGTTCCAGCGCATCGCGTGCGTACGCGCTCGGCAATCGCCTGCAGGCGAGAGCCAGGATGCGCAAACCTCTTCCCGCCATTGTCTGAAGCTCGAGGCGGAGCCGGCCCCGGGCCTCCGGGTCGAGCGGCTTGGTCTGGCCATCGACACGGAACTCTTCGCAGAGAGGAAGCACCGACTCAGGCGCCCCCTTGCAGAAGAGGATCGGCCCATCCGACGTCTCGCACACGACACTGTGACGCATGCGTTCGTCGAAGGGAATCGCATCGATCCGCCGCAGGCTGGCACGCCCGGGCAGGACTCGTCGGGCCATCTCCACCAACGCCACCTCGGTCGGGTCGCCCACCAGGGTCCTGCTCCCCCCGACCTCCGTTTCCTGGACTTCGTGACAGAGGAGCGCCGCCGAGAACAGCTCCGGCTGTCGGCCGGCGAGTTCCGGTGCAGCCGTCCCGTCCAGCGCCACGCGCTCATCAAAGCCGACCAGCACCTCCCGAGCGCGCATCCGGTTCTCGGTCAGGGTGCCGGTCTTGTCGGCACAAATGACGGTCGCCGAGCCGAGTGTCTCGACCGAGGACAGGTGGCGAACGAGCACGTTTCGCCCGGACATGCGCCGGGCCGCGACCACGAGCGCCGGCGTGAGGGTCGGGAGCAGTCCTTCCGGCACCATGGCGACGACGATGCCGATAGACATGACGACGTCCCGCCAGAACGGAACGCCGACGAGAGCGCCGACGGCGAAGAAGGTGAACCCGATCGCGACCGAAAGCACCGCGATCATCCGACTCAGGTGCCCGATCTCCTTGCGAAGGGGAGACACCGCTTTCTCGCTCGACTGGGTGAGGCGGGCGATCTTTCCGAACTCGGTGTTCGCCCCGGTCGCGAAGACGACGGCTCTGCCGCGCCCGGATAGAACGGAGGCGCCGGCCAGAACGATGTTCTTGCTGCGGCGCCAGTCGTCGTCTTCCGACGGGGCGGGATCCCGAGAACGCGGGATCGATTCTCCCGTCAAGGCCGCGTCGTTGACACGAAGGCTGGACGCCTCCATCACGCGGCAGTCCGCTGGAATGACGGTTCCCTGCTCGACCAGCACCACGTCGCCCGGAACGAGTTCCTCCGCGGGTAGCTGGACCGCGGTTCCATCTCGAAGGGCCTGGGCCTGCGGCGGCAACAGGCTTTCCAGCGCCGCAAGCGCCCGGTCGACTCGATACTCCTGCAGAATGGAGAACGAGCCGCTAACGAGGATGACGATGACGATCACAACGCCGACGTGGGCCATGCCCTGGCCGGGGCTGAACCCTTCGGCCAGAAACGCGAGGCCAGCCGCAATCCAGAGGAGGACCGAGAAGAAACGAAAGAACTCGTTCACCAAGCGCAATGCGAACGGCTTCTGAGCGACCTTCTCCAACCTGTTCGGACCGAACTCGCCCAGGCGGCGCGCCGCTTCGGAAGACGACAGGCCCTGCTCCGTGCTACGGATCGAAACACGCCTGCGAGGGAAGTGAGAGATCGGACGAACAGGATTCTCTTTCGCGGGGCGGATACGTCCGGCAGGCATAGAATCCGCGCATCGGTCATCCGATGAAGTCAGGTCGCCGTGGCGGGCGTCACGAGGTGCGACCCCGGCGACAAGAACATTCGATCAAGAGAGGGTAGACTGTTGTCGATTTTCGGAAGCCAAATCGGAAATGTCGGATTCGTTGGCCTGACGACAGCGGAGATTGTGGGATGACACTCTACACGCCGATCCTGTGGCTCTATGCGGTGATGGTATCGCTAGTCTTCGGTGCGAGTGTGTACGAAACATTGGTTGTGCATCCGGCGTGGAGCCGAAAGCCGCCCGAATCCTTCCGGGGGTTCGTTGGAACGCCGGTCAGTCGGATGAATATCCCGGCATTCTGGGTCCCCGTGGCTCCGCTGTACGCGTTGAGCGCGCTCGCTGCGTTGGGTCTAGCCTTTCGCGCGGGAAGTCAAGGGGTAGCCCTCATCGTTTCTACCGCATGCGCCGTCGCTGGAGTCGCGTGGACACTGGTGTACTTTCGCCCCACGATCGAACGGTTTCTTGAAACGGGAGGCGGGAACACTCCAACCGAACGCCTGCAAATCGAAGCTCACCGCTGGATTCGGCTCAATTGGATCCGCGTAGGGCTGGTCGCGATTTCCTGGTGGGGAGCCCTAAGCGCCCTGACGAGGCACGGATGAATCCGGCTGGGCAGCCGCAACGTTCGGTTAGAGACAGTCCAAGAAGTAGGCAAATCGACTAGGTACTTTTATTGGGTTTTGCTAGTAAGGACTGATCTCCGTCGTCGGTTCTCTGCGTGGCGCTGGATCAGGATCGACTCCAAGTTCGACCCGCTGTGCAAGAACCCGAGGTTCCAGAAGCTCGTATCGCCGGCGCGAAGTAGTCCCAGGCTCACGGAGCGGCTCGTAACCCCGCCAATTCTCGCAGCCAGCCCCCGAAAAGGTTCCAACTGGGAACTATGTGGGGAGCCACTACTCTCTGCGCATTCGCTCGCGCAACCCCGGTGTAAAGTTCGCCCCGTCGGATGACACTCCCCGCGGGTACGAAGCTCGGCCCCTACGAGATCCTCGCGCCTCTTGGTGCGGGCGGGATGGGCGAGGTGTATCGGGCGAGCGACGCCAAGCTCAAGCGCGAGGTCGCGATCAAGGTGCTGCCAGAGTCCGTGGCGAAAGATCGCGAGCGGCTGGCGCGGTTCGAGCGCGAGGCGCAGGTTCTGGCCTCGCTCAACCATCCCAACATCGCGACCATTCACGGCGTCGAGGAATCGGGTGGCGCTCCGGCTCTGGTCATGGAGCTGGTCGAAGGGCCGACGCTCGAGGATCGGATTGCGGAGGGGCCGATTCCTGTCGCGGAGGCTCTTCCGATCGCGCGCGAGATCACGGAGGGGCTCGATTACGCGCACGAGCGAGGAATCATCCACCGAGACCTGAAGCCCGCCAACGTCAAGCTGACGGGGGACGGGAAGGTCAAGATCCTCGACTTCGGCCTGGCGAAGGCGCTCGATCCTGTCGCGGGAGCCTCGTCGCCCGATGTGACGCGTTCGCCGACGATCACGGCGGCGGCAACTCAAGCGGGGGTGATCCTGGGGACGGCGGCGTACATGTCGCCGGAGCAGGCGCGTGGAAGGCCGGCCGACAAGCGGTCCGACATCTGGGCGTTTGGCTGCGTCCTGTGGGAGATGCTCACGGGCAAGCGCCTCTTCCACGGTGAAACGGTATCCGACACGCTGGCGGCGGTCCTCCGAGCGGACATCGACTGGGAAGCCTTGCCTGCCGGAACGCCCCCGGCGATCCGGCGTCTGCTCGAACGCTGTCTCGAACGGGACCCGAAGCGGCGATTGCGCGACGTCGGCGAAGCCCGCATCGCGATGGAAGAGGGTCCAGCGAGCCTCATCGGCACCCGCGCGGAAGTTGCCGCAGGACTGACTTCGAGGCGTACCGGGCGGGGGCGAATCGTGGCTGCGGCGCTGGCGGGGGTGGCGGTCGGTGCCGGGCTCGTCGCGGGAGTCGCCGCGATGCGTCACGAGCGGTCGGCGAGGGACTCCGCGGTTCGCCTTAACGTTACCCTCCCGCGGGGGCAGGCGATGGTGGTGCAAGACCTGCCGAACTTCGCGTTGTCGCGCGACGGAGCTCAGATGGTCTACGTCGCCAGGAAGGAGTCCGGAAAGAGCGCGCTCTACCTGCGTTCCATGGGTTCTTTCGAGGCCAGGGAGCTTCCCGACACCGAAGGCGCGCTGGCGCCCTTCTTCTCTCCCGATGGTCAGTGGCTGGCATACCTCGCCGGAGGAAAGCTCCAGAAGATTGCCGTGTCGGGGGGGCCTGCCCAACCGGTTTGCGACTCGCCGGTTTCAGACCTCGGAGTCGGTGCCTGGGCCGACGACGGAAGCATCCTCGTTCCGTCGACGAATGGGAGTCTGACGCGCGCCGCCCCGTCGGGCGGAAAGTGCCTCGAGATCGTAAAGCCTGATGCAGCGCGCGGCGGAATTCTGCAACCCGAATCGCTTCCGGGTGGAGAGGGGATTCTCTTTGCGGGCGTGGGAGGTTTTCAGGCGAGCCAGGCCCACATCGCGGTGCTCGACCTCAAGACCGGCAAGTCGGAGGTGATCATTTCCCAGGGCACAAACCCCCGCTATGTGGAACCGGGGTTCGTCGTCTTTGGCCGCTCCGGCGCCATCCTGGCCGCGCCGTTCGATCCGCATGGCCTGAAACTGCTGGGCCAGCCCTTCCCGGTCGTCGAGGGAGTCATGCCCGACTCGGCGTCCGGAATGGAGCAGTTTGCCGTTTCGAGGAACGGCGTGCTCGCCTACGTTGCCGGAGCCCGCACTGCTGTCAAGAGGCGGATCGTGATGGCGGACCGCAAGGGAGTGTCGACGGCGGTCACGGTAGACGCGAATCCCTACGAAGATCTCTCTCTTTCGCCGGACGGACGCGAGATCGCCATGACTGTCGAGGGGGCAACTTGGAACATCTGGGTCCACCACCTCGATCGTGGAACTCTCACGCGACTCACGTTCGAGAATGACAACCGCGACCCGCTCTGGACGCCCGACGGGAAACGGGTCGTCTACACCTCGCTGCGAAACGGCCTGTGGGGCCTCTACTGGACGCCCGTAGACGGGAGCGGTCCGGAAGAGCTGCTGTTGGCTCGCAAGAACTGGCTATTCGCCACCTCGTGGTCCGCCGACGGCCGCTTTCTGGCTTTCAGCGAGCAGGATCCGAAGACCGGGGTCGACATCTGGATTCTTCCCGTGGGGGGAGACCGGAAGCCCTATCCCTTCGTGCGCTCTTCGTTTCGGGAATGGTTCGGAGAGTTCTCGCCGGACGGCCGCTGGATCGCCTACGAGTCGAACGAATCCGGCCGGAGCGAGGTCTACCTGCGTCCCTTTCCGGGCCCCGGCGGCAAATGGCAGGTCTCGACGGAAGGGGGCGCCCGGCCGGAGTGGTCTCGAGACGGACGGGAGCTCTTCTATTTCGAAAACGACAAGATCATGCGCGTCACGGTGGACGGCGGCCAGGCTCTCGCGGTGGGTCGGCCGGAGCTCCTGTTCCCGTGCAATTGTTTCGATTCCGGCCGCTACTACGAGGTGACTCCGGACGCCAAGCACTTCCTGCTCATCCAGAACGCGCAGCCGGTCAGCCCCGTCGCCGAGCTCAACCTCGTGCTCGGCTGGGGGCGCGAGCTCGAACGGCGGATGCGCGACAAGCCGGCCCGATGACGCTGCCGGCCGGCACGCGCCGGGGACCTTACGGAGACGACCGATGACCGGCCCACGTGAAAATCTTCCGATCGAGTACGGCGTCTACGCTGCGGACGACGCAGAGGCGATGACAAGGCTCCTGGGTGAGGTGTTCAGCCGTCGTGATCCGCCCGCCGTCGCAGCCGGGGTGACCGCTTCCGAGTTCGAGGCGCTCGTGCGACTGTTTTGCCCCAGAGCGGAGGACCAGGGCCTGACCATCGTGGCCCGCCTCGCCGATACGGGGGAGCTTGTGGGCGCGCTGCTCACGGAGGACGGCGCGTTGGCGTTGCCTGACGGGACGGATCGGTTGAGCACGAAGTTCGACCCCATCTTCGACATCCTGGGCCAGTTGGATGCCGAGTACACCGACCGGACGGTGCGTCCGGGCGAGTCGCTGCACCTGTTCCTTCTGGGGGTCGCCGACCGAGTCGCCGGAAGAGGGGTGGCGCGGCAACTCGTCGCGGCTTGTCTCGAGAACGGCGCGCAAAGAGGCTACCGGCTGGCGGTCACCGAGGCCACGAACAAGGTGTCGCAACATATCTTCCGCAGACTCGGATTCGTGGAGCGCGTGCGGCGGTCTTACGAGACCCATCATTTCGGCGGCCGGGCCGTGTTTGCGTCGATCGCCGAACACGGGGGTCCCATGCTCATGGACCGATCGCTGACGTCGTGAAGCCCCTTTATTTCACGTAGCCATCCCCCGAAAAGGTTCCAACTGGGAACTATGTGGGGAGCCACTACCTTCTAGCGCCTTGGCTCGAAGAACCGCGATGTAGAGTTCTCGCCGGGACCCCGGGCGACGCGAAAGGCTCATTGCAACAGGTGATGAACGAGCGAGCAAATCCCGATCCCGGATGGCACGGCCGGGCAGTCGCCGACATCGCTGACGAGCTTGGAACGCATCCGGAGACGGGCCTGCCAGCTAAATCCTTCGTCCTGGGGCAACGGGCGATCCCCTCCGGGGTTCGAAAATCGCATCTGGCCTGGCGGATTCTCTGGCGGCAGATCAAGGGAGGCGTGGTCCTCGTCTTGATCGTCGCGGCGGCCGTCGCGCTCGCTCTCGGACACCTGGGTGATGCTCTCGCCATCGCCGCCTCGGTCGTCTTCTCCGTCGCGTTCGGTTTTCTCACCGACTGGCGCGCCGACCGCGCGCTCCAGGCGCTTAAGAGCCTCTCTGCGCCGACCGCCCGCGTCATCCGGGACGGGCAGGAGCACGAAGTGCCCGCCGACGACGTCCGCCGCGGCGACCTCGCCATTCTCTCCGCCGGGCACATTATCGTGGCCGACGGCCGCATCGCCGCCGCGCGCGACCTGCAGGTTGACGAGTCCGCGCTGACCGGAGAGAGCGTTCCGGTGGCCAAGACGTCCGCGCCTGTACACGCCGGAGCACCGCTGCCCGACCGCCTGAGCATGGCGTACGCCGGGACGACGGTCGTGAGCGGATGGGGAAGCATGATCGTGACAGGCGTGCGCGGCGAGACGGAGCTGGGCCGCATCGGGCGTCTGGTCGCCGGACAGGAGAAGCAGGAAACGCCGCTCGAGCGCCAGGCTGAGCAGCTGGGCCGGCGGCTGTCTCTTCTCGCCGTCGGACTCTCGGCCGCCATCACCGTGATCGGACTGCTGCGCGACCGTCCCCTGTGGTTGATGCTGGAAACAGGAGTCATCCTGGCAATCGCCGCGATCCCCGAGGGCTTGCCAGCCGTCACGACCGTCGCTCTGGCGGCAGGCGTTCGCCGGATGGCTCGGGCCCGGTGCCTCGTGCGACATCTGGCAGCCGTCGAAACGCTCGGTTGCACGTCGGTCATCTGCACCGACAAGACCGGGACCCTGACGGAGAACGCCATGCGTGTCACCCGCATTCATCTGGCTGACCGCGAGCTCGACGTGACCGGCTCGGGATATTCGCCGGTCGGACGGTTCCTGGAAGGCGGCCGTCCCGTCGATCCGCTTGCCGAGCCGGCGCTTCGGCGCCTGCTCGAGATTGCCGCGCTCTGCAACGACGCACGGCTCGAATCGCACGACGAATGGCACATTCACGGCTCTCCGACGGAGGGAGCCCTGCTCACGCTGGCGACAAAGGGTGGCGTCGACACGGCGTCGGCGGCCGGCCGATTCGAGCGCCGGCGCGAGATCGCCTTTTCCTCCGATCGCAAACGGATGGCGGTCGTGGCCGGCGACGCCACCGGGCGCCTCCGATCGTTCGTCAAAGGCTCTCCGGAGATTCTCCTGGCGCTTTCATCGCAGGTTCTCGCGAGGGCCGGTGAGCAGCCGCTTGCGTCAGAGGAAAAGGCCAGGCTTCTCGCCGGGGCCCATCGCCTCGGCGAGGGAGGTCATCGGGTCCTGGCGCTGGCGTTCCGCGACCTCGAACCGCAGGATCCACCGGAGGCCGCCGAACGGGACCTGATCTGGGTCGGCGTCGTCGGTCTGATCGACCCACCCCGGGCGGGTGTGCGCGAGGCCATCGAGACGCTGCGCGGCGCCGGGATTCGGACGGTCATGGTCACCGGAGACCAGAAGGGAACGGCGATGGCCGTGGCGCGCGAGCTGACCATACTCGGGCCAGGAGACCTCTGCGTAAACTCAGAAGAACTAGCCGATTACGTCCGCGAGGGACGCTTTGAGGATCTGCGCAGCACTGCCGTCTTTGCCCGGGTCTCGCCTGAAGACAAGCTGACGATTGTCCGCGCGCTCCAGGCCGCCGGACGTGTCGTCGCCATGACGGGCGACGGTGTCAACGACGCCCCGGCGCTAAGAGCTGCTGACATCGGTATCGCCATCGGGAAGCGAGCGACGGATGTCGCACGCGAGTCTTCCGATCTGATCGTGACGAGCGGAGTCTACGGGACTCTGCCGGAGGCGGTCGCCGAGGGGCGGCGGATCTACGCCAACATTCGCCGCGCGGTTCAGTTCCTCCTGCTGTGCAGCCTCGCCACAATCGGGGTGATGCTCGGATCGGTCGTCGGCGGCCTACCGCTCCCCATGAGCCCGCTCCAGCTCCTCTGGCTTAATCTCGTGGTCCACATCTTTCCGGCCATCGCTCTCGTCCTCGTCGCGGGCGACCCGGATACGCTGCGGAGGCCGCCCCGCGACCCGGCAGAGCCGCTGCTCACGTGGAAGGCCATGGGAAGAGTCACGCTACGCGCCGCGATCATCGCGGCCGTGTCCCTCTGGGTCTTTATCTTCGCCACCGTTCGCGAGGGCCACCCGAGAGCAGGCACGCTCGCCATGGCAGTGCTGGCTCTCGCCCTGCTCGCTCAGATGCCAGCAAATCTGTCTGAGCAGAGGCCTTTCTGGCGCATGACGCAGAGCCTCACCGCGCCGTTCTGGCTCGCCCTCGCCGGGGCACTCGCCATCCAGGCACTCGGCGTCTACTGGCCTCCGCTCGGCTCCGTCCTTGAGACCGTCCCGCTCTCGGTCCAGGACTGGCTGCTCGCCGCCGCCATCTCGCTCGCTGCGCTCGCTCTGGTCGAGGCGAGCAAGGCCGTCGGTGCCGCGCGGGTGACATCGCCTGGTCGGAGCGAGGGGGATTGAACCGTCGCCCTGAGCGCGCCGCGAGCTATAAAGGATTGCCGGCTTCGCGAGAAGCGAAGTCCTTTCGGAAATAGAATCTCCACCTTGACCCTAGCGCCGGGCTTCCGGTTGGGCCCTCACGAGATCCTGTCGCCGATCGGCGCGGGCGGGATTCGGGAAGTAGCCCTGCCCTACAGAGCGGCCCGGAGTCCCGCCAATCCCCGCAACCAAGCCCCGAAAAGGTTCCAACTGGGAACTATGTGGGGAGCCACTAGCCTCCCGCGCCTGCGCTCCAGCAACCACGGTGTAGAGTCCCGCTAGTTCGATGGCGCTTGCAGCTGGCGCTCGTCTCGGCCCTTACGAGATCCTGTCGCCCCTTGGCGCTGGCGGGATGGGGGAGGTTTACCGGGCGAAGGACACGCGGCTGGGGCGTGACGTAGCGGTCAAGGTGCTGCCGGCCGCGCTAGCGTCGGATCCGGAACGGCTGAAGCGGTTCGAGAGAGAAGCGCGATCTGCTTCGTCTCTTAATCATCCCAACATCGTCACGATCTACGACATCGGGTCAGCCGACTCGGTCTCCTACATTGCAATGGAACTGGTGCAGGGGGAACCGCTGAGGGCCACGCTCACCGAGGGAGCGCTACCGGTAAAGCGCCTCTTACAAATTGGCGCTCAGATCGCCGAGGGTCTGGCCAAGGCGCACGCGGCGGGCATCGTGCACCGGGACTTGAAGCCCGAAAACGTGATGGTCACCGAGGACGGCCTGGTCAAGATCCTGGACTTCGGGTTGGCGAAGCTGACGCAGCCGGAGGGGAGCAGCGGTGGGACGACGATGGCGCCGACGGTCTCCGGAGGGACCGAGGAAGGGATCATTCTGGGGACGGTCGGTTACATGTCACCCGAGCAGGCGACCGGTGGAGCGATCGACTATCGGTCGGACCAGTTCTCGTTCGGATCGATCCTGTACGAGATGGCGACGGGCCGGCGGGCGTTTCAGCGGGCGTCGGCGCCGCAGACTCTGACGGCCATCATCCAGGAAGAGCCGGAACCGATTGCGGCGATTAACCCGAAGATCCCCGCGCCCCTGCGATGGATCGTCGAACGGTGCCTGGCCAAGGAGCTGAGAAGACGTTTCGTATCCACCGACGATCTGGCAAGCGATCTTGCCACCGTTCGCGACCATCTCGCCGAGGCCACGAGCGCAATCGGAGCGCTCCCGGCAGAGCCGGTCACAGTGCTCAGGCGTCGCTGGTGGATTTCCGCGGCGATCAGCATGGCGATTCTGCTGCCGGTGGGGTTCGGGGGATGGCGCCTTCGTCAGCAGGAATACTTCTGGAAGAACCCGCTTGCGGGTGCGCGCTACACCCGGTTCACGGATTGGGTCGGATCCGAGATTGACCCGGCCATATCGCCGGATGGCAACTTCGTGGCCTTTCTCTCTGACCGCGACGGGCCCTTTGACGCCTGGGTGGGTCAGGTGGGTAGTGGCGAGTTCTTGAATCTCACGAAAGGCCGGTATCCGGACCTCGCCAACCCGATCGTACACAGTATCGGATTCTCCGGCGATGGAGCACATGTACGGCTGCGGACCCAATCGATGGATGGAAAGGCTCACAGCGTCTGGCTCATTCCCACGATCGGTGGAGAGCCACGCGCCTTCCTGCCGAGCGCCGTCGAGGCGGAATGGTCGCCGGACAGGGCGCGAGTCGTCTACTATGCGCCGGACCCCGGAGATCCGATCTTCACCGCCGATCGGAACGGAGCAAACCCCAGGCAGATCTGTGTCGGCAAACCCGGTATTCACGAGCACTTTGTCACCTGGTCCCCCGACGGCCGATTCGTCTACTTCGTTCGAGGAATACCTCCGGACGAGATGGACATCTGGCGAATCGCAGCAGGGGGCGGGGTTCCCGAACGTCTGACCCACCACAATTCGCGAGTTGCATACGTGAGTTTTCTAAACGATCGCACCCTGATCTACACCGCGACGCGCGAGGACGGGTCGGGTTCAGGCCTCTACGTCATGGATGTCGAACGGCGGATTCCGCACGCGGCGAGCGCCGGCCTGGAGGAGTATGTCGCGGTTGGAGCAAGCGCCGCTGGCCGGCGCCTGGTCGCGACCGTGGCGAATCCGGTCCGGGACCTCTGGACGGTGCCGATCACGGACCACGTCGAACAGGAGTCCGATGTGAGCCGGTTCAAACTGCCGACGTTGCGAGCGGCCGCGCCTCGCGTTGGACCCGACTACGTTCTGTACCTTGGATCGAAAGGAGCGACGGACGGCCTGTGGAAGCTCAAGGAGGGCTCTGAGGTCGAGTTGTGGAAGGGGGGCGAAGGCGCCGTTCCGTACGCCCCGGCTGTCTCGAAGGACGGAACCTCGATCTGTTTCGTCGTCCGCAGCGACGGGCGTGCCCGCCTTTACGTGATGGCGGCAGACGGCACCAGCGCGCGCCGTATCGCCGAGTCGCTCGAAGTACGGGGCGCGCCATCGTGGTCTCCGGACGGGAAATGGATCGCGATCGCGGCTAGCGAGGGGGAGTCGTACCCGCTCGTCAAGGTGCCCGTGGACGGAGGGGTGCCGCTACGCCTGGTCGACGGAGAGAACTCCGTCATTTCCAATCCGGTCTGGTCGCCCGATGGGCGTTTCATCCTCTACTCCGAGGGGCGGGGTTCCGCGACAGTCCGACTCCAGGGCGTGACGCCGGACAAGCAACCATTCCCGCTGCCTGAGATCTGGGTAGGGAACACCGGAGATCGATATCGGTTTCTCCGCGACGGCAACAGCCTGGTCGTCATGCAAGGAGTCCTGTGGAAGCAGAACTTCTGGCTCGTGGATCTCGGGACCGGCCGGCGGCAACAGCTCACCAATCTGCGTTCGGAATTCCTCATGAGGAGCTTCGACGTATCGCCTGACGGCAAGACGATCCTCTTCGACCGATACCGCGACAACTCCGACATCGTGCTGATCGACCTGCCGCCGCGTTGAAATAGGGCACCAACGCAGAATTCGTTGTATTAGTGGCGGCGCCGGGCTGACCATCCTCTCGCCCGGCTGGCTCAAGATCGACCCCAACTTCGACCCGCTGCGTAGCAACCCGAGGTTCCAGAAGCTCATCGGCGCCGCGAAGTAGCCTCGGCTCACGGAGCGGCGCGGAGACGCGCCACTTCCCGCAGCCATCCCCCGAAAAGGTTCCAACTGGGAACTATGTGGGGAGCCACTACTCTCCGGCATTCTCCTTCGGGGGAGTCTAGCGTTCGCCCGGTCGGATGGTGCTTTCTGCTCGGGGCGTAAGTTGTCACTCCTCCTCGAATCGAGCGAGCGCTCCGAGAAACCCCGTCGCTTTGGCCAAGGGAAGCCGCCGCCGAAGCCGGTGCAGCAGCCGTCGGTGGCACCGCGCTGCAACAGTTGTAGAATGCCGCGACAGCAGGGTGACTCCCGTGTCGCGTTTCTCAGCCATCCGGATCCTGGCCGCGACCGCGGCTGTGGGAGCTTTATCCGATGCTGGGCTTGCGCAGTCCAGCGTCGGTCACTGGGTGAGCGTCAGCCCGGAAGGCGGCATCGTGCTGGCTCTGGCTGTCGATCCCCGCTTGCCCTCGACGATTTACGCGGGAGGCATCGCCACCGGCGTCTTCAGGAGCGAAGACGGCGGGGGCAGCTGGTCTTTCTCCGGCGTCGCAGGAGCCAATGTCTTCGGGCTCGTGATCGATCCGATCCAGACATCGACTGTCTATGCTGGTACCAACCGGGGAGTCTTCAAGAGTAACGACAGCGGCGCGAGCTGGACTCAGGCCAGCGCGGGACTTTCGGCAAGACCCGTCAAGGCGGTGGTCGTCGATCCACAGACCTCCGCGACGGTTTACGCGGCAACCGGCAGCGGCGTCTTCAAGAGCATCGATGGCGCGGCGAGTTGGACGAGCGCGAGCAACGGCCTCGGCGCGCAGCTTGTCAATGCTCTGGCAGTTGACCCCAAATCGCCCTCGACGATTTACGCGGGCACGGCGAACGCCGGCGTCTTTCGATCGACCGATGCGGCCGCGAGCTGGACGGCGGCGACGAACGGCCTGACTCCCACGCTCATTCATTCCCTCGCGATCGACCCGAAGTCGTCCTCGACGATCTACGCCGGTACGGGCGCCGGGCTCTTCAAGAGCACCGACGGCGGGGCGAGCTGGAACGCCGTCGGAGGACAGTCATACGCTTTCTTCGGGGTCGCGGTCGATCCCCAGACTCCGTCCACGGTGTACGCCTGCACCTGGGCGGGGGTCTTAAAGAGCGTCAACGGAATGGGGAGGTGGGAAAGGAACATAAGTGGGCTACCGCCTGAGACCGTCTGGTCGGTAGCGATCGATCCCATGACGCCGTCGAATATCTACGTGGGGACACAAGTCGGTGTCTTCCGGAGCGCCGACGAGGGAGTGAGCTGCGCGGCGGCGAATTCCGGCTTCACACCGCTCGTCGCCTACGCTCTCTCCGTCGATCCGACCACACCCTCGACGATCTATGTGGGCGGGCAAACCGGCATCTTCAAGAGCGTGGACGGCGGCAGAAGCTGGACGCTCGCCACCAATACCCTGCCCGATGTCAGCGTCTGGTCGCTCGTGGTTGTCCCGGGGTCCTCGGCGATTCTCGCGGGCACGGATGGCGGAGGTTTCGTGAGCACCGACGGCGGGGTCACCTGGACGCCAAGCGCTCCGCCCGCTCCCGTTCCGTACGCTTACGCGATCGACCCCGATTCACCCTCGACCGTCTACGCGGTAGGCGGAGTGGGCCCCTCTCTTGCCCAGCTGAACGGCGCAATCGCTCAGAGCACTGACGGTGGATTGACGTGGCCCCACTACTACGTCGGGGATACTGGTACCTTCCCACCCGTCTTTAATGCCGCCGTGGTCAATCCTCCCCCGTCGACTTCTCCGCTCATCATCGGTACCGACGCGGGAATCTGGGGGACCAGGGTCGGTCAACACGGCGGCTTGCATTTGGTCACGATTGGCGCGCTGGCTTCCCGGCGGGTCTTTGCGGTCGCCGAGGACCCGGTCGCCCGTTCGATCGTCTATGCGGGTACGGACGGCGGCCTCTTCAAGTCGACCGACGGCGGCATCACCTTTGGAACGCAGGTGACTAACGGCCTGACGGCACCGGGGATCTTTGCGCTTCTATTCGATCCGGATTCGCCATCGACGTTCTACGCGGGGACCAACGGCGGAGTCTTTGTGAGCACGGACGGGGGTGCGAGCTGGACGCCGATGAATATCGGCCTGACCAAGCCCCGGGTGAACGCTCTGGCCCTTGCGCCCGGTCCGGGCGGCGCATTGTATGCGGCCACCAACGGTGCGGGCATTTTCCTCTTCACCAACGGATTCGAGACGCGGGCGCCAGTCACCCGCGCGCAGCACCGCCCCCCGCCGCGTCAAGTCGCTCCCCGGTGATAAGGCTTCGGACTGCCTGCTCTTCATCGAGAGCAGCGGCCCTTCGACCTCAAACCGATCGGGAGCGCGAAGAAGTAGACCTCGCTCGATCGTGCGAGGCCCGGTCAGGTCGTCAGTACCACCCGGAACCGCGCGTCGCCGCTCAGCATGCGGTCGTAGGCCTCCGCCGCGCGGTCGAGCGGGAAGAGCTCGTTTCGCGAGCGCACTCCCGTCTGCACCGCGAACCGCAGCGCCTCTTCCGAGTCGAGCGAGGTCCCGGAGGGCCAACCCATGATCGAGCGGCGGCCGAAAATGAGCGGGACGACGGGGACCTGGATGGGCTCCGGCGGAGCGCCGACGACGATGAGCTTGCCGTCGGGTCCGAGGCCTCCGATGACCGCGGTCATGGCGTCCGCATTCGTGACCGTCGCGAGGATCACCCGCGCGCCGCCGAGCTTCTGGAGCTCGGCTGCCGGATCCTGGGCCTTGCTGTCGATGAAGACGCGCGCTCCGAGCTCCTTCGCGAGGGGCTCCTTGTCCTTGCCGCGCGCGATCGCGACGGTGTCGAAGCCCATCTTCGAGGCCCACTGGACGCCGAGGTGGCCGAGGCCGCCGATGCCGAGGATAGCGACGACCTCGCCGGGAAGCGCGCCCGAGTGGCGGAGGGGATTGAAGGTCGTCACGCCGGCGTCCATCAGGGGAGCGGCCTCCGCGGCGGTCAGCCCCTTCGGGATGTGAGCCAGCGCCGCCCACGGCGCGACGACGTAGTCGGCATAGCCGCCGTCGTACGAGATTCCGGTGATCTGGAAGTCGTTGCGGCAGGTGAGGTAGTCGCCCCACCGGCAGCGGTCGCAGTGGCCACAGTGGCCGCCGTGCCAGCCGATGCCGGCGCGGTCGCCCGGCTTCCATTCGGGAACGTTTGCGCCGATCGCGTCGACCACGCCGCCGATCTCGTGGCCGGGGACGCGCGGGTATTGGATCCCGGGGAAGTAGCCCTCCTTCGTCAGGACGTCGCTGTGGCAGATGCCACAGGCCTCGACGCGCACTCGGACCTGGCCGGGCCCGGGCGCGGGGATATCCCGCTCAACGACTTGAAGCTTGGCGCCAGGGCTCATGACGGGGAAGGCTCGCATCTTTGGCACAGATCCTCCTGTCGGCCGGACGACCACCACGCAGACCGGCACGAATGTATCTAGTCCGCGGGCGCGAGTCGAGGTTCAGGATTGGCGGGTCCGAGCACCTGTGGTCTGACCACGCCAACTTAACGCGGCACCTTCATACGGAGGGTTCGATTAAGCGGCTCCGCCTTTGGCTCGCTGCCTTCGCCCTGGTGAGAGCGTCCGTCTCGTCCGCGCAGGTCACCGTAATCGGCGCCGGGCAGCTCGTGGACCCGGCGTTCGATGACACGCAGCGCGCGTGCGACTACGTGGGCACCGCCACCTGAAGTCCGAGAACCTGTGGGAGACGGCCACGTCAAGATCCTCGACTTCGGCTTGGCCAAGCTGACGCAGCCGGAGGCGGCGGATGGAGGCACGAAGGCGCCGACGCAGACCGGGCCTCACGCCTATCCTCGGGCGGCTCTCGCTTGACACGGGCAGTATTGTCCGAGGCGAACGAGGGTGATTCATGGCAAACACGACACAGAGTCCCGCTGGTTCGGTGGCGTCCCTCTGGCGTTATCCCGTCAAGTCCATGCAGGGAGAGGAGCTCGACGCGACCGAGATCACGGAACGCGGGCTGCTCGGGGATCGCGCCTATGCCCTCGTCGACGGCTCCGACGGGAAGGTGGCAACCGCCAAGAACCCGCGCAAATGGCCGAGGCTCTTCGATTTCCGCGCCGCCTTCCTCGAGTCGCCGCGTGTGGAAGCGGGGGTGGCTCCGGTCGGGATCGCTCTGCCCGATGGCACCACGATTGCGAGCGACCGCAGTGATCTGAACCGGATGCTCTCGCATGCCCTCGACCGCGAGGTGACCCTCGGCGCCGCCTCCCCCGGGACGGTCAACGCCGAGGAGTACTGGCCGGACATGGAAGGCCTCGACCACCGCGACACGGTCACCGATTTCACGCTCCCCGACGGGACGTTCTTCGACTGTGCCACGGTCCATATCCTGACCACGGCCACGCTCGATCGCCTCCAGGAGCTGTATCCGCAGGGCCGCTTCGACGTCCGACGGTTTCGTCCAAACATCGTGGTGCAGATCGGCTCGGGTGAGATGGGCTTCGCGGAGAATGCCTGGGTTGGCCAGACTCTCGTCATCGGCGACGGGGTGCGCCTGAATGTCACCGGCCCCTGTGGCCGGTGCGTGATGACGACGCTGCGTCAGGGTGATCTCCCCGCCGATCCGGGCATCCTGCGTACGGCGGCCCGCCACAACCGGGTCAACGTCGGCGTTTATGCCGCCGTCGTGCGCGGGGGTACGATCCACCGCGGTGATCCGGTGAGGATCGCGTAGCCCGACCAGGCCACGGCTGGCGATGGCTGCCGTGAGCCCTGCCTCACGGAGCGGCTCGCAACCCCCCAATTCCCGCAGCCAGCCCCCGAAGAGGTTCCAACCGGGAACTATGTGGGGAGCCGCTGCTCTCCAGGCCTTCGCTCCGAGAATCGCGGTGCAGAGTCTCGGTGGCGGCACGGCCCGATCCCGTCGATTTCCCGGAGCCGATTTGTAACCCGTGTCAGCTGTGCGTCGACCCGAATCCGGGCCGACTCCCTCAGGCTCGGCCCCTCTCGAGAGCCACAGTATCGGGTACCCGCAACCGCCTGAGCTCACCTGCGAGCTCGTCGAGCTTCAGGCACACTTCGCGCATGTATTCGTAGAGATGCTTGTGCATGAGAGCGAGCGTGATGGCCTGGCGCAGGGACCGCGGGCGGCGCAGGGCCGTTTCGGCCATGAGCGACAGCGTGAGCCAGGCGCGGCGCGGTGAGGCGTTCAGGACGCAGGTCCAGAGCACGCGGGCAAAAATCCGGAGGTCCTGGCCGCTCGCCACGACGCGG
This sequence comes from uncultured Acidobacteriota bacterium, assembly GCA_963847075.1. GTDB lineage: Bacteria > Acidobacteriota > Thermoanaerobaculia > UBA5066 > Gp7-AA6 > DAHUXD01. The sequence goes on along the minus strand of CAWJYL010000002.1, from coordinate 1,553,244 downwards.
CTCCGGATCTGGGTGCCCCGCGTGAGGATCAACTGCATGACGCGCCTCCGATAATTGCGATATCCGTACAGGCGCTGGAGAAGGTTCCGGTAGCCCTCGTACAGTTGCTCCCGCGACATTCCCTCGGGAATGATGTTGGTGAGCACGAACTGGTCGCCGACCGACTCAGCGGCCAGGCGGCCCGCCTTCTTCAGGCGCTCGTACAAGGGCGTCTTGGGCATGGCGTTCAGCATGCCGGTCATCGAGATCGGGATCCGGGCCTGCTGGATGAAATGGAACTGCTCCTCGAAGATGGACGGGTCGTCGTGGTCGAAGCCGACGATCATGCCCGCCATGACCTCGATGCCGGCGCGCTGGATTCGGTGCACGGAATCGAGGATGCCTCCGCGGAGATTCTGCAGCTTGTGTGTCTCTTCGAGGCTCGCGGCGCGCGGGGTCTCGATTCCGACGAAGATCGTCGTGAAATTCGCCTGGCGCATCAGTTGGAGCAGTTCGTCGTCCTGGGCGACGTTGAGCGTGACTTCCGTCATGAGCTCCATCGGGTAGCCGTTTGACTCCTGCCATCCGGCAAGCGCGCGCAGCAGCTCCTTGGCTTCCTTCATGTTGCCGATGAAATTGTCGTCGACCACGAAGATGCGCCGGAGCCCGAGCCGGTAGATCTCCGCCACTTCGGCCATCACCTGGTCAACGGTCTTGGTGCGGGGCCGGCGGCCGTACATCACGATGATGTCGCAAAACTCGCACTGAAAGGGGCAGCCGCGCGCGAACTGGATGGTCATGGTCCGGTATCGGTCGAGCTTCAGCAGATCGAAGCGCGGCAAAGGAGAATCGTGCATGCTCGGCTTATCGATCTGCCGATACTCCGCCTTCCAGTTCCCGCCTGCGTAGTCCTCGAGGAATTCAGGCCAAGTGTACTCGGCCTCGTCGACGAAGACGACGTCGACGCGATCCCGCAGCTGCTCGGGGCACAGCGAGGCGAACGGGCCGCCGGCGACCAGGAACTTGCTGCGGCGGCGGAACTCCGCGGCGAGTTCGAAGAGGCGCTTTGCATGGACGACATAACCGGTCAGACCGACGATGTCCGCGTCCGTGTCGAAATCGATTGGCTCGACGTTCTCGTCGCAGAGAACGACTTCGTGCTCCCGCGGCGTGAGGCCAGCGACGGTCGGGAGCGACAGGTTCGGGAAAACGCAATTCTTTTTCAGGCTCGGCAGGATGCGGTCGAAGGTCCAGAACGACTCGGGATTCTTCGGCGCGATGAGATAGATCTTCATCGACTCTTCCCGACGGCCGGCAGCCCGGGTCGGTGAGATCGCTCGCGCTCCAGCCGCCAACACAATCATATGTCCGCGGGGCGCGGGAGGCTACCGAAAGAAGTCGCGGAAACTGCGGGCGGGAGCCCTATCTCCGGCCTCGGCCCGGCGTCAGCGTCCGGAGAAACCTTGCCGTGGCCAGAGTCGCCACGAGAAGTGGCGCAACGAGCACGGCGATCGAGGCCTTGAGGAAGAGCGCCGGGGGGAGGCCCTGCGCGCGATGCAGAGCGAACCCCGCGATGGACATGACGGCGCTCGCCATGAGGAGGCCGCGCCCGAAGTGGGCGTTGACCTCGTACCAGACGGATTCGTCGGCAAGCGTCGCCCGGGTTCGAAAGCCGTAGACGACGTTGCGGGGAATCTTGCGGAGGGCAAGGGGGATCGCGATGAGTCCCAGGAGAAGGGCACAGCCAAGAATCGTGACGGAGCCCTTCTCGAAGATACTCATGGGAGAAGGGTACAACGGCGGCTACCCTCGTCATCCCATGCCCTTTCCCTCGCGGCGGCGCCGCCGCGAGGGCTCAGGCCGCGAAGGCGTGCCCCGGCCCGCGGACCTGATTCCAGCACGCCCGGGTTCCGCGAAGCGAGAAAGGCGTGCCATTGACCTTGGCTTCGAAAACGGGCTGAATCGGAATCTCGAACTTCGAAGGGATGTTTCAGAGGAACGGGATGCCGATCCTCAGGTCTCTGACGGTGTGTTTCGTCTTCTCCGCGCTCACCTGGCGCGGGTTCAGTCCACCGACTCTCGACCTCGGATCCTCCGCACGCACATGTCAGGATCGTGCCGAGATGAGCAACGCCTTCGCCTCGGTCGCAGCATTGAAGAATTGTTCGTCCTCGAGCGCCCGCTCGAGGACAAACGCATACGCTGATTGCTTGACCGCGAGAGGAAGCAGGAGCCCCACGACCAGGACAATCAGGGCGATCCACCATTTGCCCCAGACGAGGCAAGCAATCGCGAAAGGAATGCTCAGAAGCCAGAGCCAGGCCCAGAATCGATGGGCCGCGCGATACCGCGCTGCGACGCCCCTGGTCTTCACCAGCTTCCTGGCCATAACCTTGTCCACACGAGCTTCCAGCTGTATCTCTCCACGAATTCCGCGTGAGTCATCCTTCCTCCGACGTCGAGCACGCGCCCGAGTCGCGCTGCCCTACTTTCCGAAGACCTTCTTCAGGAGTTCCGTCACCTGTGCGGCCGGATTCGTGCGGATCTTCTTCTCCTGCTCGCCGAGCACGAGAAACAGGCCATCGAGGGCTTTCGAGACGACGTAGGACTCGATGTCCACGGAGGGCAGGCTCGACGCGAACGGGACCGATTGATACGAGCTCTGAAGCTGCTTGTACTGCTGGATCACGCCGACATCCTTCATGGAGTCCGTGACGACCGGCCGGAATGCGGCCGTCAGCGTGTCGGAGGTCTTTGCGCGAAAGTACTCGGTCGCTGCCGTGTCTCCGCCGGTCAGAATCTTGCGCGCATCGTCGAAGCTCATGCTCTTGATGGCGCCCCAGAAGATGTCCTTGGCCCCGGGCGCCGCCTTCTCGGCAGCCCGGTTCATGCTGAGGACGAACTCGTCTACCTTCTCCCCCTGGCCGATCAAGCGAAGGCCCTGCTCCACCGACTGAAGCTGTTTGGGCAGGAGGATCTTGATGGCCTGGTTGCCGAAGTAACCGTCGACCTTGCCGGTCAGGTCAACCGTGTTCGTCGTGCCGACTTCCAGGGCCTCCTTGAGGCCCGCGACGATGTCGGTGTTACTCAGCTTCTTGTCGGATCCTGACTTGAACCACTGAGACGGGTCGACCTGGGCATGCGACGACCATGCAAGAGCGAGAAGCACGACACCGACGAGAATGGATCGGGTACGCATAGAAGCCTCCGATTGGGACACTACAGGCGGGCTTTGCTTGGAGCCTGATAGGTTTGAATCAAGGGGTCATGCCGGCCCGATGATGAGTTGGAAGGATAGCCCCGATGGCTCCTCCCAGAGTTTCATGAGTTGGCCGGCAGACCAGCCGCTCGTGGCTGAAGCTGCCGACCACGGTCTGGCCGCTCAGAAAGGCTGATCGAGCAGCTCTTCAACGAAGCGATCACCGGAGGGTGCGGCTCCAACTGGGAACTATTTGGGGAGCCGCTACTCGCCGACCAATTACTCTCATAACGGCGGTGTAAAGTTCTCGCCCATCAGATGACACTCTCCGCCGGGACTCGCCTCGGCCCCTACGAGATCCTGTCGCCGCTCGGCTCGGGCGGGATGGGAGAGGTGTACCGGGCGAAAGACACGCGTCTCGGACGCGAGGTCGCGATCAAGGTGCTGCCCGCCTCGTTCTCGCAGGACGCCGATCGGCTACGCCGCTTCGAGCAGGAGGCCAAGGCTGCCGGCGTCCTCAACCACCCCAACATCACCGCTGTCTACGACATCGGCACCCACCAGGACGCTCCCTACGTCGTCCAGGAGCTGCTCGAAGGAGAGACACTGCGCTCCGCCCTTGCCGGCGGCCGCCTTCCCCCTCGGAAGGCAATCGACTACGCCCTCCAGATGGCCCATGGCCTCTCCGCCGCGCACGAGAAGGGCATCCTCCACCGGGACCTCAAACCCGAAAACCTCTTCGTAACAAGAGACGGGCGACTCAAGATTCTCGACTTCGGCTTGGCCAAGCTCACGCATCAGGAAGAAGGCGCCCAGGCCACGAGTCTGCCGACCGCCACCGCCGGAACCGAGCCGGGAGTGGTCATGGGCACCCTCGGCTACATGTCGCCTGAGCAGGTGCGGGGGAAGCAGGCCGACCCGCGCTCGGACATCTTCTCCTTCGGGGCGATTTTCTACGAGATGCTCTCGGGCAAGAGGGCCTTCCAGGGCGACTCGGCCGCCGACACGATGTCGGCCATCCTCAAGGAAGACCCCCCGGATCTCTCGGCCACGAACCAGAACGTTTCGCCCGGCCTCGAGCGCATCGTCCGGCACTGCCTCGAGAAGAGCCCCGAGCAGCGCTTCCGCTCGGCCCACGACCTCGCCTTCGATCTCGAGGCGCTCTCGGGCGTTTCGGGCGGCGCGGCCGCCGGCGCCGCCGGTGCCTCACGCACGAGAACGCACGCCTTCCGCGCCGTGGCGCTGGGAGCCGCGGCCGTCGGGCTCCTGCTGGCGGGCTTCTGGGCCGGGCGCCGCGGGCCGTCCGGCGCGCGTACCGGTCATGCGGCAGATCAGATCACTCGAAAGCGATTGACCTACCGGCGCGGCAACATCCTCTTCGCGCGTTTCACGGCTGATGCGCAGAGCGTCGTCTACGGCGCCGCCTGGGGAGACCATCCCACCGAGATCTTCATGAGCCATGTCGGAAGTCCCGAGACGCGCGCGCTCGGCCTCCCGGGCGCGAGCCTGCTCTCTGTCTCTCCCTCGGGTGAACTCGCGATCCTCCTGAAGAAGAACGATCTCTATGGGCCCGGTGGCAGCGGAACGCTCGCGCGCGTTCCTCTGGCCGGCGGCGCGCCGCGTTCGATCGCCGAGGATGTGGTGAACGCCGACTGGACGCCGGATGGAAACAGCCTCGCCATCCTGCGAAACCTCGGAGGCAAATTCGCGCTCGAGTTTCCGCCGGGTAAGACAATCTATTCGGTGGGGGCCGAGCTTTCCTCGGTGCGTGTCTCGCCGGACGGCAAGCTAATCGCGCTGATCGAGTTCGACGGGGCTCACTACCGGATCGACGTCATTGACTCCGGGGGGAATCGGAAGGTTCTCGCGAAGGACTTCATCGAAATCGGCTCGCTTGCCTGGGCTCCTTCGGGTCGGGAGATCTGGATCGATGGCGTGGACCGGCGGCCAGCGCCGGGGATCTTTGCGGTAAGCCTGGAGGGAGCCGAGCGGACCGTCGCCACCACGACCGATATCGAGAGGCTGCAGGACATCGCTCGGGACGGGAGCATCCTGCTCGAGCGCGCGATCTCGACTCGGTCGATCCGCGGCTCCTTCAATGGGGACCGCCAGGAGCACGACCTCTCGTGGCTCGATCACTCGACTCTCGGCTCTCTGTCCGAGGACGGGAAGACCCTGCTCTTCTGGGAGAGCGGCGAAGGCGGCGGATCAAACGGCTCGGTCTATCTTCGGGCGACCGACGGTTCGCCCGCCGTGCGTCTCGGGGACGGCGCGGCGTTCGATCTCTCTCCCGACGGGAGATGGGCGCTTTCACTTCTGCCCTCGAGCCCGGCGCCTCGACTCGTACTTCTTCCGACGGGCGTTGGCGAGCCGAGATCGATTCCGGTTGAGGGCCTGCAGATCCTCTGGGCAGCGTTCCTTCCGCCCGATGGGAAGCGCATCTCGATCGTGGCGACCGAGGCCGGGCACGGCGTGCGCAACTACGTGATGGATCTCTCCGGAGGCAAGCCGATCCCTTTCGCGTCCGAAGTGCGCTACGCGGGCGCTGTGTCGCCCGACGGGCAGCTCGCGGCCGACAGCGGACTGGATCGGCGTGCCATGATCTTCCCAGTCGCGGGAGGCGAGCCTCGTCCGATTGCCGGTCTCGCTCCCGGCGACTACCCGATTCAATGGAGCGCCGACGGCGAGTATATCTATGCCACGCGCTACGGCGAGGTGCCACTCCCAATCTATCGCGTCAACCTGAAGACCGGCAAGAAGGAACTCTGGAAGGAGCTGATGCCGCCCGAGAGAACGGGTCTGTGGCGGGTCGATGACGTCGCCGTGACTCGCGACGGCCGCTCCTACGCCTACTCCTTCATCCGCGTTGCCGCGTCGGACCTTTTTCTGGTGAAGGGGTGGAGGTAAGAGGGCCCTCACCCCAACCCTCTCCCATGGGGAGAGGGGGCGGATATTCAGGCTCGCTCTCGCTCCACGCAGCGGCGAACTGATAACACTCAGGCGGTACCCTCCTCGGCCCCTACGAGATCCTGTCGCCTCCGGGTGCAGGCGGGATTGGGAAGTAGTTCCGCCTCACGGAGCGGGTCCGAAGCCTCGCCAATTCCCGCACCCATCGAAAAGGTTCCAACTGGGAACTATGTGGGGAGCCACGACTCCTCGCGCCTTTGCTCCCGCAACTACGGTGTAGAGTTTCGCCAAGTTCGATGGCGCTTGCAGCTGGGACTCGGAGCAGCGTAGCTGCGGAAATCAGAGACCGCCGGAGCACCCGTCTGTCCGCCTAATCTCCCGCTACATACAACACAAGAACTCGTCGCCACCCGTGATAACCGTCGCTGCCAGCGCGTCAGACCCCGGGATCTCCCGCGAGGACGCGCTTCCAGAAGTGCATCTGCATCTCCTTGTGTCGATGTCACTCAATCGGGCCAATGAAGTCCCAACGCTACCGAAAGAAAGACCGCCATTTGCCCGCGGGTGATCGGATCGTCCACCCCGAATTTGCCGTTTCCATACCCGGCGGTGATGCCTGCCGCGTGAAGTGCCTCGACGAATTTGTAGAACGGGTGCGTCGTCGGCACGTCGGTGAAGGACGCGAGGCCGGGCGGGTCGCTCACGATGCGGCGCCACCAGACCTCAACCCAGCCGAAAAACAGAGGATTCGTGTCGGCGACAATTTCAACATCGACTATCAAGAGCCAGTGATCACCGTTTAAGAAATGACCACGGTAGGTATACCCGACCGGGACTGAGTTCCTGTCGGTCAGCCAGGAGGTGTGAGCCGAGTTTGAGATACCCGCAACAAGAAGGGGTGTGCCACCATGCTCGTTGCGTAGCACAATCTGCGTACCGATCACCAACGGATTGCCATCGTTCAGATTGTTGAGGCCGATGTAATCAATGACGACGCCCGCCGGAATATCCAGCGTTGCGTAGAAGTGTTGATCTACGTTCAGCACGCCAGATCTGCCGAGGCTGCCCGAAATGTTGAACGAGCCGCCAGTAAAGGAAGCAGCGGAGATCGTGGTAATCGTGTAGTCGTTAGTCCCGAACGCAGCGGGGGACTGAGTCGTCGTTGGAAATAGGCGGGTCGAGGACAGCACCTGAGCGCCGCCGACCGCCGTGGAAAGAGCCGCTGTCAGAAAAGGAACGACGAGGCGGCACGGTCCCTCGATTCTAATCATGGCATCCTCCTCAAATGCCCAGAAGGATATCTCCCGCTCGGGGTTTCGGAGCAGACGTTCTATGCCTGGAAGAAGAAGTACGCCGTGGGTGTGTCGGAGCTGCGACGGATCCGGCAGCTCGAGGAAGAGAAGCGGCGGTTAAAGCAAGTCGTGGCGGACCTGAGTTTGGACAAGCAGATGCTGCCGGAGGTTCTTTCCCGAAAGCCATGAAGCCCGCTGCTCTGCTCGCCGATTATCTAGAGACACCTAAGGTTACACATTGCTGGGCACGGAACTCCTTTGGCGAAAGAAACCCGAGTGAGGAATGGGGTGCGTTTTCGTTGTAGTCCTGGATCCAGCCCGGAAGCTGCCTGAGGACGGTTCGGGCGTCCGAGAGGTCGGCTCCCTGGACGTAGTCTTGCTTGATCGTGTTGACGAAGGCTTCGGCCATGCCGTCGGACTCGGGGCTGTAGACCAAGTCGCCGTTTGGCGCGGGCGGGATTGAGAAGTAGTCCTGCCCTAAGGAGCGGCGCGCAGACGCACTATTTCCCGCAACCAACCCCCCCAAAAAGAGGTTCCAACTGGGAAGTATGTGGGGAGCCAGCTTTCTTTTCGACCGCTTCGAGGTGGCGGCTCTTGTCAACGCACGACGCGGACGTTGAAGTCGGCCGTTTTCAGCGAGCCGTAGAGCTGTAGCCAGAGCAGCAGATACGCCTCCATGCCGCGCGCATTGCGGATGTCGCCGAGATCATGAATCGTCTTCCAGCCGAACGCGACGAGAATCTCGGATACTCGCTTCTTCGCATCGGCTTCGTTTCCCGCGATGAAGAGATCGCTCTCGCCGCGGAGCTTCTCCGGCGCCACCATGATTCCCGCGTTGACGGTGTTCAGCGCCTTGACGACTCTCGCTTCCGGGAACTCGCGCTGGATCTGCTCAGCCAGGGAGTCTCCCGGCGGAGTGAAGAGCGTCGGCGGCATCCCCTTTGAGAAATCGAGGGGGTTCGAGACGTCCACCACGATTTTCCCCCGCAGGTTCGCCGCGCCGGCCTGCTCCAAGGCCTCGATTGCGCTCGCCCCGAGCGTGCAGTGGAAGACGATCTCGCCGAAGGACGCCGCGTCGGAAAAGGCCCCCTCCGAAGCGCCGCGCCCCGCCCTCGTGGCCCAGGCTCGCGCCTTCTCGCCACCTGCCTTGCGGCCTCCCATCCTCACTTCATAGCCGAGAGCGACGAGTTTGGTCGCGATCGCCCCTCCGACCATTCCGCTTCCGAGCACTCCGAATCGCATGGTCGCCTCCTATCGAACAACTACGCCGCCGGGCGAGGTGAGGGTGCGGACTCGTCGCCGGCACAGGTGGTCCTGCCTACGCGGTAGCGAGAAGCCCCTTCATTTCCCGCAGCCATCCCCCGAAAAGGTTTCAACTGGGAACCATGTGGGGGGCCACCACTCTCCAGGCCTTCTCTCCCGCAACCCCGGGTGTAGAGTTTGGGCGGTCGAGCATGTCGCGGGTGAACCCGGGCAGCCTCACCATTCCCGCACGCGCGAGAGGTCAGATCGGAATGATCACCATCCTTGGAGCAGGCGGCGCCATTGGGAACGAACTCGTCAGACTCCTGGCTGCAAGGAAAGAGCCATTCCGCCTCGTCGGCCGCAATCCGCGACCGGCTCCCGGCGCGACCGAAGCAGTGGCCGCGGATATCACCGATAGAGACCAAACCATCCGCGCCGTCGCTGGTTCCAGGGTTGTGCATCTGGTCGTTGGGCTCAAGTACGATCACAAGCTCTGGCAGGAAGTGTGGCCGCGCGTCATGCAAAACACGATCGAAGCCTGCAAGCGCGCCGGCGCGAAGCTCATCTTCTTCGACAACGTATACATGTACGGAAGGGTCAACGGTCCGATGACCGAGGAGACGCCGTTCAACCCGTGCAGCAAGAAAGGCGAGGTGCGCGCGAAGATCGCCACCGAGCTCATCAACGCATGGCAGTCCGGCACTCTCACCGGCATGATTGCGCGTGCCGCCGATTTCTACGGCCCCGACACGCTCAATGGCGTGCCCAATCTCCTGGTTTTTCAGCCCCTATCGCGCAACCAGAAAGCCTCATGGCTGGTGAATGATTCCGTTCCGCACTCCTATACCTACACTCCGGACGCGGCGCAAAGTCTGGTACAACTGGCCGAACGGGCAACCGCCTGGAATCAGACCTGGCATGTCCCCACTACGCCCAATCCGCTTACTGGGAAACAGTTCGTCACCTTGGCCGCGAAGGAATTTGGCGTTGCTCCGAAATATCGCGTTCTGAGCCGGCCCATGATCCGGTTTGCGGGATGGTTCAATCCGCTGGTCGGAGAATCCTACGAAATGCTCTATCAGAGCGATTCGCCGTACCTGTTTGACTCGAGCAAGTTCGCCAGAGAGTTCGGTTTCACTGGCACTCCCTACGCCGACGGCATCCGAGCCACGGCCGCATCTTTTCGGCGCGAAGCGCATGCCGTCTAAACCGGAACACTTCATTGCTCGGCCTGATCCCGGACGAGAAGCGCCGCCAATTCCCGCAGCTGACCCCCGAAAAAACTTCTAGGATGAGGGCATGAAAAAGTCGGACGCGGGTCAGTCGGCATCGGAGCTCATCTCGAAGAGAATCGCCGAACTCGGAAACTGGCGCGGGGCAACCCTCAGCAGAATGCGCAAGCTGATCAAGGAAGCAGACCCGAACGTCGTCGAGGAGTGGAAGTGGATGAATCCGATTTGGTCGCACGACGGCATCATCTGCACCGGCGAGTCCTACAAGAATGTCGTGAAGCTGACTTTCTCCAAGGGCGCGTCTCTGAAGGATCCGGCCCGTCTCTTCAACTCGAGTCTCGACGGAAACGTACGCCGCGCGATCGACATCCACGAAGGAGAAGTCGTTGACCAGTCCGCCTTCAAGGCACTCGTTCGCCAGGCGGTCGCCCTCAACAGTTCTGGCAAGTCGAAACCTTCGAGGAAGGCGAAGCCCTGAGGGATTCCTGAGCATGCCTCGCCCCGACCGCCTCCGCTTCCCCGCCTGCATCCGGGTGGAGCTCTCGTGGGTCAGGCTTCCCCCCGTGGCGCTGCTGCTTGCGCCGGTGCCGGCGCGGCTCAAGGAGTGGGCCTATGCAGGCATCACCATCACCTCGGCTCTGCTGTTCATCGCCCACCCCTCCGTGGGCGATGGCCCGAGCTGCTGGCTCTCGCTCCGAGTCCTCCGCAACGCCCCGGTGTAGAGTCCTCGCGAGCTCGTGACAATCTCGGCCGGAACACGTCTTGGTCCCTACGAGATCGTCTCGCCTCTTGGAGCGGGCGGGATGGGGGAGGTGTACCGCGCGCGGGACAGGAAGCTGGACCGCGACGTGGCGGTCAAGGTGCTGCCGCAGGCAGTGGCATCCGATCCCGACACGCTCTCGCGGTTCGAGCGGGAAGCAAAGGCGGTCGCGGCGCTCTCGCATCCCAACATTCTTGCCATCCACGACTTCGGCAACCAGGACGGCATCGCCTACGCCGTCATGGAGCTTCTGGAAGGCGAGACGCTGCGCGGCAAGCTCGACGCCGGTCCGATTCCGCAGAAGCAGGCCGTGGACTACGCGCTCCAGGTCGCGAAGGGTCTTTCTGCGGCTCACGAGAAGGGCATCGTCCACCGGGATCTGAAGCCCGAGAATCTGTTCGTCTCGAAAGACGGCCACGTCAAGATCCTCGACTTCGGTCTGGCCAAGCGCGTCGAGGCCGTGGCTCCGGGCAAGGAGACGAGCGCGCCGACGGGCTCGGGCCACACGGAGCCGGGGACGGTCATGGGGACGGTGGGCTACATGTCGCCCGAGCAGATCAAGGGCTTCCCGGTCGATCACCGCTCGGACATCTTCTCTTTCGGGGCCATTCTCTACGAGCTGCTTTCCGGTCAGAGAGCATTCCGGCGGGATACGAGCGCCGAAACGATGGCGGCGATCCTGCGAGACGACCCCGAGGATCTGACGGCGTCGGGCCGAAACATCTCCCCGGCGCTCGACCGTGTCGTCCGCCATTGCCTCGAGAAAGATCGGGAGCAACGGTTCCAATCGGCCAGAGACATCGCGTTCAGCCTCTCGGAGCAGTTCTCGCCTGCGGCGACGAGCGCCCCGCGGGAAACCGCCACGCCGACCGGTTCCACGGGATTGTCGGTCGCGGTGCTGCCCTTCAAGTACGGCGGCGCCGACGCGGATCTCGCGGCCCTGGCCGACGGGATCTCCGAGGAGATCGGGACCGGCCTTTCGCGGTTTCGGTATCTCTCGGTCGTCGCGAGCGCTTCGGCGTCTCGCCGGAAGGGCGTGGAGGGAGACGAGAGGGCCCTGGCCTCCAAGCTCGGCGCGCGCTACCTGCTGGAGGGGAGCATCCGCGGAGGAGGCTCCGCCATCCGCGTGAGCGCCCAGCTCGTCGACGCGCAGACGGGCGCGCAGCTCTGGTCCGAGACGTTCCAGCGGGACCTTCAGGCGACGAGCATGTTCGAGGCCCAGGACGACCTGGCCGCCCGCATCGTCGCAACCGTTGCCGATAGCTACGGGGTGCTCGTGCATTCCATGCGGTCGGCGATGCGGCAGAAGGACGATGTCCATCTCACGCCCGTGGAGTGGCAGTTCCAGTACTTCGCCTACCGCGAGCAGATCACGCCCTCGGCCAACGCGGAGCTCAAGAGTCGGCTGGAGCGGGCCGTGGAACGGGACGACCGCCAGTCGGACCTCTGGGCCTGCCTCGCGCAAGTCTTCGTTGACGAGTACGCGTTCGGCTTCCGGGACGACGCGACGTCGCTCGATCGGGCGCTGGCCGCGGCCCGCCGCGGGGTGGAGCTGGATCGGGCGAATCAGTTCGCACTCGTCGCGCTGGCGCAGACGCACTTCTTCCGCCAGGACCTGGCGGCCTTCGGTCCCGCGGCCGCGCGCGCGATGGCTCTCAATCCGCTCAACACCGACGCGGTCGGGATCCTGGGGCTGCAGATCGTGCACACCGGCGAGTTCGAGCGCGGCGCCGCGATCGTGCGCCGTGCGATGGAGCTCAATGCCAACCATGCGGGGTGGATGCATTTCGCTCCGCTCTGGGAGCACTTCCACAAGGGCGAGTACGAACAGGCCCTCGAGCGCGCGAACCGGGTGGATGTCCCCGGCCTGTTCTGGCCCTACCTGGTGATGGCTTCGGCCTGCGGCCACCTCGGACGGCGCCCCGAAGCGCAGGCCGCGGTCCGGGATCTATTGACGCTCGATCCCGAGTTTGCGGCGCACGCCCGCTCGAACGTCGGGACCTGGCACTTCGCGAGCGGCCTGATGGAGCCCATCCTCGAAGGGCTGCAGAAGGCAGGGTTATCGATTCCGGCGACCGAAGGGTCGTCCGAGTCGCCGACGCGCGCCGGTGTGGTCACGGCAAAGGCCGATCGTGCGGCGTCGGGCACGCAATCGGGAAAGGCCCGCGCCGAGGAGGGTTTCTGGGTTACCGTCCTGCCGTTCAAGTACGGCGCCGACACGTCCCTCGAGACCCTGGCCGAGGGGCTGACGGAGGAGGTCGTGACCGGCCTTGCTCGCTTCTCCTACTTGAGGGTGATCGCGCGAAGTGCGACGGTCGGTGGCCGTTCTGCCACGGAGCTCGGCGCGCGCTATGTCATGGAGGGCAGTCTTCGCCAGGCAGGCGCCAGGCTGCGCCTCGCCGTGCAACTCGTCGATTCAGCCTCCGGTGCTCATCTGTGGGCCGAGAACTACGAACGCGCCTTCAGCCCGGAAACGGTTTTCGAGCTGCAGGACGACCTCGTCCCGCGGATCGTTTCCACGGTCGCCGATATGCACGGGGTTCTGCCCCGGAGTATGAGCGAAGTTGTGCGGCTGAAGGCCGCCGATCAAATGAGTCCGTACGAAGCATTGCTGCGCAGCTTCGGCTACAACGAGCGCTTCACCCCGGAGGACCTTGCCGAGGTGCGGACCTGCCTGGAACGGGCCGTTCAAGAGGCCCCCGGCAATGCCGAGTGTTGGGCCATGCTGTCGTTGATGTATGCAAACGAGTACGGGCACTGGGACAAGGCCGGGCCGGAGTCTCTCGACCGGTCGCTGCAAGCGGCGCGGACGGCGGTCGAAGCGGCACCGTTACACTCGCTGCCTTACTATGCCCTGGCTCAGGCTCTCTTCTTCAAGCGAGAGATTCCAGCCTTCCGAGTCGCGGCGGAACGCGCGGTCTCGCTCAACCCCATGGATGGAGCCACGGCCGCGTTCATGGGCCTGCTGATTGCCTACGCGGGAGATTGGGAGCGTGGCTGCGCGCTATCCGAGAAGGGTTCGCAGCTGAATCCGAACCATCCGGGATGGTATCGCTACACCGCGTGGCACGATGCCTATCGCAAGAAGGACTACCCCAGAGCGCTCGATCTGGCGCTCCATCTGAACGCTCCCCAAAACTACTACACGCATGCGGTGTTGGCCATTTGCTACGCGCGACTCGACCAGATGGAAGAGGCGCGCAGGGCGCTTCGGGACATGCTCGCCCTGAAACCGAACTACGCCGAGGTTGCGCGCGAGTTGCACGGGCGATGGATCGACCCGGATCTGGTGGAGCAGCTGATGGATGGGCTCCGCAAGGCGGGCCTGGAGATTCCTCCAAAGGAGGGAGCGCGAGCCCCGGCGACCGGTCCCTCCGATTCTTCCCGACGCGGCTCGGGCGGAGTTCGTGTCGACGAGGGGTTCCGGGTCGCGGTGCTGCCATTCAGATACACTGGCAGCAACGCCGATCTCACGGCTTTGGCCGAGGGCCTGTCCGAGGAGATCGTGACCGGCCTGTCGCGATTCTCTTACCTCAGGGTGCTCGCGCGCAGCTCCACCGCACGTTTCGCCGGCGAGTCGGTTGACCTGCGTTCCGCAGGCAAGGAACTGGGGGCGCGTTATGTGGTCGAGGGAAGCTTGCGCCAAGCTGGGGCGAAGCTGCGTCTGGCGGTACAGCTCGTTGATACGACCTCAGGCGCCCACCTGTGGGCGGAGAACTATGAACGCACCTTCAGCCCGGAGAGCATCTTTGCGCTGCAGGATGATTTGGTACCCCGCATCGTCTCAACCGTAGCAGATCAGAACGGCATCCTGACTCGCAGGATGAGCGACACGCTGCGGAGCAAGAGTGAAGACGCCTTGACCCCGCATGAGGCCGTGCTCCGCGCGTTTAGCTATTTCGAGCGAGTGACTCCCGAGGAGCACTTGGTCGTAAGGCGAACTCTGGAGCGCGCCACGCGCGAGGCTCCGGATTACGCCGACTGTTGGGCGATGCTCTCCCTCATGTATAGCGTCGAGTTCGCAGACGACTTCAATCCCGGGCCCAATCCCCTCGACCGCGCCCTGGCCGCGGCACAGCGGGCGGTGCATCTGGCCGCAACTCATGCTCTCGGCCACTACGCGCTGGCCTTTGTTTACTTCCTCCGCAAGGAGACTCCTTCTTTCCGGGCAAGAGCGGAGAGGGCCCTGGCACTCAATCCCATGGATGGATCGGTCATGGGTATCCTCGGCGTGCTCATCAGCTGCGCCGGCGAGTCACAGAGAGGTTGTCAGTTGGTGGAAGCTGCCATGCAGCTCAATCCCAACCATTCGGGCCTGTTCCACTGGGCCGCGTTCATGAGTGCCTATGGCCAGGGTAAGTACGCGGAAGCGCTTGAATACGCGGTTCGCATGAACATGCCCAATTACTTCTACGCCTATGCTGCGCGGGCCGCGGCGCTCGGCCAGCTGGGCCAGCGCGAAGCCGCGGAGAAGGAGCTACGAGAATTGCTCGCCCTCCGTCCCGACTTCGCCACAGCGGCGCGCCGGGAATATACCAAATGGTATGACTCCGAGATGGTTGAGCACATGATCGAAGGCATGCGCAAGGCGGGCCTGGATGTGCCGCCTGACGCGGCCTCCACTGCCCTACGTCAATCCTGAACCCGCTTTCGCCGGCGGCAGGACCTTGGTCGCTGACTGTCCGTTCCCCTCCGTCTGTGAGCATCTGACCCATCATCCCGGGCCGTCGTGACTCGATCCGCATTCAGCGCTCGGAGAGTGGGACAGTTGTGCACGATTCGCTGAGGCGAATCCGACGGATCCTTCTCGCGCTCCAAGAGAGTGAACGATGGCGGCTCCTTGGATGTCAACAGAAGGCGCGCCGTCACGACGATTCCGCAACATCGCCAACTCCTCTTCGTACACACCTTCGTTCGGGCCAGACCCGTCTGGTTCGACCTCGCGAAGGAGGAGAAAGAATGGCCACGAAGCGATCCCTCGCCGTCCTCTTGAAGTTGAGTCTGGCGGCCAGTTTGGCGGTGGCGGGCTGCGCGAAGAAGGAAGGCACAGCGTCGGCAGCCTCGGCGGAAACGGCCCCGGCGAAACCGGCCGCCGATCCGAAAATTCCGATCACGACGTCCTCGGAGGCGGCGAAGGCAGAGTACCTGCAGGGACGGGCCCTGGTCGACAACCTTCAGATCACGGACTCGACTGCGCACTTCCAGAAGGCCGTCGAGCTCGATCCGAACTTCGCGCTGGCGGAGCTGTCGCTCTCGGGCGCGTCGCCGACCGGCGGGGAATTCTTCGAGCACCTGAACAAGGCGGTCGCGCTCGCGGACAAGGTCTCGAACGGCGAAAAGCTGCTGATCCTGATCGCTCAGGCAGGGGCGAACGGGAACGTAAAGGGGCAGAAGGAGTTCCTCGACGAGCTCCTCGTTGCCTATCCGAACGACGAGCGGGCGCAGTTCGCCATGGGCGGATACTCCTTCGGCCAGACGGAGTATCCGCAGGCGATCGAGCATTACAGGAAGGCGACCGAGATCGATCCCGGCTACGCGTCGGCCTTCAATCTCCTCGGCTACGCGTACCGGCAGAATGTCAACTACCCGGAGGCGGAGAAGGCCTTCCAACGCTACATCGCGCTCATCCCGAAGGACCCGAATCCTTACGACTCGTACGCGGAGCTGCTCTTGAAGATGGGCCGCTTCGACGACGCGATCGTTCAGTACCGCAAAGCGCTCGAGATCGATCCGAACTTCCTGAACGCGCACCAGGGGATCGGGATGGCGCTGCTCTACCAGGGCAAGCCGGACCAGGCGCTGGCGGAGATCGCCAACATCGCCAGGAAGGCGCGCACCGACGGGGAGCGTCGGACCGGGATGTTTGCGGCGAACGTCGTTCACATCGACAACGGCAAGCTCGCCAAAGCGCTTGAGGACGCGCAGAAGCAGTACACGCTGGGCGAGAAGACCAACGACGTCGGCGCGATGGCCTTCGACAAAGGCCTCATGGGAACGATTCTTCTCGAGATGGGCAAGCCCGATCGGGCGAAGGCGGAATATGAGGCGGGGGCCAGGCTCGTCGAGGCGTCTAACCTCTCGCAGGAGATCAAGAACAACACCCGGCTCGTCCTTCACTACAACCTCGCGCGCGTCGCTGTTGCGAAGAAGGACTTCGCGACGGCCAAGAAGGAAGCCGACCTGTATCGCCAGGGCGCGACGACAGGAAGGAACCCGAACCAGGTCAAGAACGCCCACGAGCTCGACGGCATCGTCGCGCTCGCCCAGAAGGACTACGACACGGCGATCGCCGAGCTCGGACAGGCGAACACCCAGAACCCGCAGGATGTCTACCGCATCTGCCTTGCGTACCAGCAGAAGGGTGATGCGGCCAGGGCGGCGGAGTATTGCAGGCGGGCGGCCGACTTCAATTCGCTGCCGAACCTGAACTACGCGTACGTCAGGACGAAGGCGAAGGCCGGCGCAAACGGCAAGGGATAAACCGACATTCCCCTCTCCAACCCTCTCCCTCGGATCAAGGGGGGAGAGGGCTCTCTTGTCTCTCGACGCTGGCCTCGGGCCGCACTACGGCCACTGAAGGCCGAGCGCAACGGACAGAAATGCCGCCGCCTGGCCGCGGGTGAGTGGCGAATTCGGGCAGAACTGTGGAGGGTTCGCGCTGCATCCGGCGGTGATTCCGGCCGCGTAGAGAGCCTCGATGACCTGGAAGAATGGATGATTGGTCGGCACGTCTTCAAAAGTGGCGACCTTCGGCGCTGGACTGATCTGACGCCTCCAGAGGATCCGAATCATCTTGACCCGGGTATCCGCAGTAGGTACGCCCACGGCGACCCACCAGTGGACCGCGTCGGGTACCCCGTCGGAGTTTGCATCCAGGGTTTCCGAGTACGTGGTGTGCAGGATCTGGGAGAGGACGCCGTCGCCCGGCATTCCGGAGCTGGAGAGATCGACCAGCGAGGATCCGCCAGACGGAGTGCCGCTGCCGTTGCTCGTGGCGTAGTAGTAGCCGAGGAAGCCCTCGAAGTCGGCCGCCGGGTCGTTGTCGGTGAAGTAGAAGTCGACCTGCGTGATCAATGCTCCGTGGGGGATACCCCGTAGGTCCGCATACAAATACTTGCCGCCGCTGGTGTTCCACCGCGATCCGTTCATGGTGTCCGAGGAGTAGGAGACGGCGCTGTCGGTCGGGTGCAGGTCGAAGTATCCGATCACGGTCGAGGAAGAGTTCGAGACCCCGAATTCGTTGGGCGTGACCGATCCGGAATGAGCCTCCGCCTCCGAAAAGACTCTCACGACCGCGTCCTTGCTCAGACGGGGTGGCGCGTCGGCGGTCTCGGCATGGCCGACTTGCGCTGGCAACAGAGAGACCAGAAGGGCGCCGAGGAATCCCAGGGATTTGACTGACTGCCAGAGCGTCATGGACACCTCCATAGGGAGCGTTCGAGCCCCCCATTCTCGACGAGAGTCGGTACTGCGGCTTCCTTCAGCGTCGGAATTGCGCTCACTGGGTCACCGTGGGAGTCGGAGTCGGTACCTCGGTCGGTGTCGGCACCGGGGTATCGGTGGGAGTCATCGTCGGCAACGGCGTGTCCGTTGGCGTCGCCGTATCCGTGGCCGTCGGCGTCACGGTTGAAGGTGGCGGCCCGATGGCCGTTGGCGTTGCCGTCGCGGTCGGGGTCGGAGTGGAAGTCGGTGTCTGGCTCGCGGTGAGAGTCGCGGTTGGCGGGGGCGTCGACGTGCGAGTGGCGGTGAACGTCGGCGTTCGACTCGGTGTCGGTGTGCGAGTAGACGTGGGCGGAACGGATGGAATTGCCGTCATGGTCGCATTGACAGACGGTGTCCGCGTTGGGGAAGACGCGGAGGTTGCCGTCGCCGTGGGCGTTCCGGGCGAAGGCGAATGCGAAGGCGTTGCGCTCGCGGATGCGGGCGGCGAGGTTGCCGTGGCGATGGGGGAAGTCGTCGGCGACACGGACGCGGGTGGGGTGGGGCTGGCCGTGAGGGGCGTCGACGTCCTGGATGGAGCCTGCGTTGGAGCCGGGGTTGTCATGATCGGCGTGGTGGGGGGATCCTTGAAGCAGGCGATGCTCGGGGGCAGCATCAAGAGAAGCAAACAGACCAACTCCGATCGTACCCGCCTGCCTGTCGGGTGTTGGCTGCGCCCAATCACGAAGAGTCCGAGACTTGGAGTATACGCCCCGGTCCGCCCCCGGCATTCGGCGCGTTCCAACGGACGACGCAACTCAAACGTCATTGTGCGCGCCGAGAAGGCTCTCAATCTCCCGCCAACGTCCAACGAGGTCCCAACGGGATGAGGAGCCGCTTTCCTCCCGAGGCTTGGCGAGAACTCCGGCGGAGCCTAGGGCGCCGGATCGTGGAGTGTGTTTTCTCGCGGAGGATGGGTTTGATCGCGCCTGCCGACTCGGATTCCTTCCCTTTCTCGAATGCGGGAGGCGAAAGGGGTGAGGACACTACGATCTCGGCTCTGCTGCGCCCACGGGAGTTCGCGTTGCTTCATCCGAACCTTGGGCGCCGCTCGCCCAAGCGATTGCGGTCTCGAGATCGCCATATCCGAAGCTCTTCACCTCGGCCTTCACGAAGTGCTCGCCGACCCGCGGCGCCAGGCTGGCGAGCTTGCCGTCGACGGCCAGCGCGATCCTCTTTACCTTCTGATGGTGATCGCGGACGAACCGCACGTGCCGCAGGAAACTGCCGAAATTCTCCCAACCCGGGAACTCGCGAGCGTGAATGACGATGCCGCGCAGGTCGCCGTGCGCCTCGATCCACGCATCCGCCGTGGCCGCCAGGGCGTCGAAATCCTGTGCCCGTAAGGCTTCTTTCACCTCGACCACGATTACGCCGCGCTCGGGAAGCAGGCGATGGGAAACACCGGCCCCTTCGGGCAGCGATCCCAGCCACTCGATGGCCTGTCCGCGTTCTCGATTGCCAAAAACCTTCACCGGGCACGGCATCAGGAAACCGATCAGCCGTGCGGACTCACGGATCCACCCGATGTCGCTCACGATCGCGCAACCCTCGAAGAGCCGCATGGAGCCGAGGCCGATCTTCGCATCCTGCCACGCGGCACCCGGCGTGAAGCTCTCGAAGTCTTCGCCAAATTGATAGAGGAATCGAATGCGGCGACCCTCTCGCCGCGCCTCATCGAGAAGCGGCTCGAAGAGCTCCTCGTAGTCATCTTTCGAAACCTTTCCGACGGCTTTGACCCCCTCGATTCCGTGGGGGAGATCTTTCAGTCTCTCCAGCATGGCATTTCCTCTCCGATGATGAACCATCATGACAGCCCGGCGCTCCCGAATCGTGGGGCCGGGTCAGGCGCCGGCCGTCATCCGAAAATGCTCCGACCCGCTACTTCTTGGGGTCCTCGCCGCCGGCCCAGGCGATGAACTGCCAGCGACCGCCGTCCTTGATGAGGATGTCCGTGTACCGTCCCGTCACCATCTCGCGATCCTTCTTGTAGGTCTCGCGTGCGGTTTCGTAGCGGTATTGCACGACGGCGACATTTCCCGTGATCGTGCACGAGATCGGGAAGATCTCCTGCTCGAGGACGGTGCTGTTGGACTGGTTGTAGCGCACCCACCGCTGGAGGGACGCCTTGGTCTGCGGAGCCGGTTGAGCGACGTCCCAGTAGCTCAGGTTGGGGTGGACCATCTTTTCGACCCAGCTCGGGTCCTTGGCCGCTTCCATCTTCCATTGCTGGTCTTCGAAGGCCCAGATCTCCTTCTGCTCCGGGGTCCAGGTCTGGGCCGCGGCCGCGGTGGCGAGAAAAGCGAAAGCGACCGTCAGGAGAACCAGGGATACACGTCGAACTGACATCTCACTCCTCCTTCGCTCCCCGAGGGGAACGCTGCAAAAAAAAGGCGCCGGGATGGCGCCGCGAACTCGAGAGAGGCAGCAGCTCTCGCCCGATGGCGAGAGCTGCCCCTCTCGAGGGATCAGTGTTCGACGCCCAGCTGGCTCAGGAGACTTCCCATGTCGAAGTACTGGCGTACCGACTTGACCTTGTCGTTCGCGACCTCGACGACCTGACAGGCGCGGAGCTCGATGGTCTTGCCAGTCGCCGGGATATCTCCGGCGGGCGTCTTCAGGGGTCCCTTGTGAGTGCCGTGCCACGTCATTTCGAGCACGACGGTGTTGCCGCTCGTTACTTCCGAGTGGACGGTGGCCTTGGAATCCGGCATCGCCGTAGCCCACCCTTTCCAGATAGCGAGTACGTTGTCGACCCCTTCAACCTTCCGATGGGTTCCGACCTCATCGTAAATCATCCCCGGCGCGACACCCGCCTTCACCTTGTCCCAGTTCTTCTCGTTGTACGCGATGACCTGGGCCTTCGCAATGTCAACCACCGACTGCTGAACCATGACACTCCTCCTTTCGAGAAAGACCCCGACTCAAACAGGCGCACGAAAACGCCGTTACGAACGCGTCTGCCGGGCGACCCAGAGGCCCGGAAGAAGGCTCAGCGACGAGTTGCGGCCTCCCTGAGCCCTGCTCGCCACCCGCGGTCGCCGGCCCTGATCGTCGGCAATCACAGACTCTCGGCAATCACAGACTCGATTGGCGAGTCGCGTGCCTCCGCAGCGAGCAATTCTCACCCTATCACAGCGGCGCCGGGTGCTGAGTAGCTCGGCCTCGCGGTACACGCCGGCGGCGGCCTTGCCCAAGAACGCCTCCCGGTTCACGGCTGCTCGAGAGTTCGTTGATCCCGTCGAGCGGAACCCGGATCCATTCCGTAAGCCGCTTGCTGTCGGGCCCGCGATCCGATCGGCGGATTACGATTTCGAAAAGAATCTTTTAAGCGGCCCGTGCTGCTGCGGCGGATTCTCGATCCGGGACGGCGAGATCCGGCCGGAAATTGCCTTCTTCTCCTTGCACCCGGCAACCCAGCACTTCAGAAGTATCGCGGCTTGCCTTCGGTCTTCCTCCGTGAGTTCGGTCGAGTTCTGGTGACCCTGGCCGCATTTCCAGTAGTGAATGGAGGTTGAGAAGCCCCTCGTGTACATGGTTGAGCCTCTCCCTTCGCATTCCGCATTTAATCACAAGCGATTTGGGCGCGGCTTCCGGCCTGGTCTGACACTTCCAGTCACGGAGCCGGCTGTCGGTCCGGCGTTTGACCGGAACGAGTCCGGGTCATAGGCTGTCTCCAGCGACAGTGGAGGTACGAGATGGCAGTGAAGAAAGCCGCAGAGAAAAAGAAGAAGAGTCCTTCGAGGAACATGCTGCCCAGGGGAACGAAGGCCCGGGCAACAGC
This sequence comes from uncultured Acidobacteriota bacterium, assembly GCA_963847075.1. Classification (GTDB taxonomy): domain Bacteria; phylum Acidobacteriota; class Thermoanaerobaculia; order UBA5066; family Gp7-AA6; genus DAHUXD01. The sequence goes on along the minus strand of CAWJYL010000002.1, from coordinate 1,531,367 downwards.
AGAGACCCTGAAGATGAACTCGGCATCGCCCGGCTTCACGGTGAACGATCTGGAGAAGAGCCTCGTCTGGTACCGCGACGTCCTCGGCTTCGTCGTCGAGGAGCGCTGGGAGCAAAACGGGAAGCTGACCGGAGTCTCGCTTCAGGCCGGTAAGGTCACCTTCATGATTGGTCAGGACGATTGGGGAAAGGGGCGTGATCGGAAGAAGGGAGAGGGCTTCCGGGTGTACTGCACGACGACGCAGGACGTGGACGCCCTCGCGCGGAGGATCGAGGCGCGGGGCGGCAAGCTCGATCAGCAGCCGCGCGACCAACCCTGGGGAACCCGCGACTTCTCCCTGACCGATCCCGACGGGTTCAAGATCACGATCGGGGGAGACTGGCGCTAGGAATTCCCGGTCCTCATACGGTCTTCCGGTACAGGCCGTTGGCGGAAACGCGGCGGCCCGTCGCGACCTTTGGCCGGGCGGTGCGGGTGGGTTCGACGGGCACGAGGCCGAATCGCGCCAGCTCGCGGTCGAGCTTCGCGGCGTCGACGAGAAAGTGGCGGCCGCCGCTGTCGAAGCCCTCGTAGACGTCGGGTTCGCCCGCGACCACACGGATTCCGCGGCCGGTCGGGTCGGTCTCCGGGGTGAACACCGAAACGAGCAGGCACGCTCCCGGCTTGAGCACGCGCGCGGTCTCCGCGAGCGCTCGATCCCATTCGGCACGGCTCTGTGCGCAATGGTAGAGACCGAGCGCGACGACGAGGTCGAAGGTCGCGTCGGCTGCCGAGGAGAGATCGTCCATGCGCCCGACCCGCACCCGTTTTTCGGCTTGCGCGGCTCCCAGTATCGCCGCGAGACGCTCGCGCGTCCTGGCCACCATCGCCGGCGAGGCGTCGAGGGCCTCGACGTCGAACCCCTTCTCTGCGAGGAGCACGGCGTTACGGCCGGCCGCGCAGCCGAGATCGAGTACCCGGATCCTCGAGGCATCGAGGTACCCGCCCACGAGCGCCGCCAAGCGCTTGTCGGGCTCCCGCGCCGCAAAGCGCTCGACGTTCTCGGCGGAATCCCAAAACGAGTTGGCCAAGCCAGGCCTCACTCTAGCCTGCTCCGCCTCCCCCGGGGGACTCGGATTCCGAAACACCGGCAGCGGCGGAAGATGAAAGAATGCGGGTCCGATGCGAGATCCGCGTCCCCGGGGTGGTCGAATGCGCTGCGGCAAGTGGCTCGTCCTTCTTTCGGCTCTCGCGCTGATTTCATCGTCGCCGGTCGAGGCCGCCGGCCTTCCCCAGTCCGCGAACGCACCAGCCGTCGGCGCGAAGGCGCCGGACTTCACCCTGCCCGACGCCAACGGCGACTCGCTGACCCTGTCGCAGCTCTACACGCCTCGGGGATCGGGCAAGGGGTCCTGGGTCCTTCTCGTCTTTTACCGGGGCTATTGGTGACCCTATTGCAACTCCGAGTTGCGGAGCATTCAGAAGGAGTTGCCGAATCTGACGGCCCGCGGCGTCAAGGTCGTCGCTGTGAGCGTCGACCCGCCCGACGCGACGAAAGAGCTGGCGACCGATCAGGGATATACCTTCCCGATGCTATCGGACACGAAGCGCGAGGTGATTCGCCACTACGACCTCCTGCACGAGGGAGCTTCCCGCAGGGACATCGCGCGCCCCGCCGAATTCCTGATCGACGAGGAGGGAATCGTCCGCTGGCGCAATCTGACGGAGGACTACAAGGTCCGGATGAAAGGGAAGCAGGTTCTCGATGAGCTCGAGCGGCTGGGGCGCTGACGCGGACGTTGCGGTCGGCCGCGGTGTAGAGTTGCGGGGCCTGAAGTGATCGACGCTCCGGACCGCCCGCCGCTGCCCCCCTTCACGCCGGAATCGGCGGCGAAGAAGGTGCGCATGGCCGAGGACGCCTGGAACACGCGCGATCCGGAACGCGTCTCGCTCGCGTACACCGTGGACAGCGCGTGGCGCAATCGGGCGGAGTTCCTGTCCGGGCGCGAGGCGATCCTCCAGTTCCTGCGGCGCAAGTGGGCGAAGGAGCTCGATTACCGGCTCATCAAGGAGCTCTGGGCCTCTTCCGGGGATCGAATCGCCGTGCGGTTCGCCTACGAATGGCACGACGATTCGGGCAACTGGTTCCGCTCGTATGGAAACGAAAACTGGGAGTTCGACGCGCATGGGCTCATGCGGCGTCGCCTCGCCAGCATCAATGACCTGCCGATCGCGGAATCCGATCGCAAGTATCGCTGGCCGCTCGGGCGTCGCCCCGACGATCATCCCGGCCTGTCCGATCTCGGGCTCTGAGACTCGGGCGCTGGCGCATACAAGAAGAGCCCGCGGGTTGCGCGGGCTCTCGTCCGGGGCCGATTCGGAGCGACTTTACTGCCGGGTGAACACGGCCGTGCTGTTTACGGCCTGGCCCTTGGCGTTGGTACCCGTTTGGCTGACCGTGAGAGTCTTGCCGTCCGGGGAGACCGCAACCTTGGCGACGATCGTGGCCTTACCGGCCTTCCACCAGGTGTTCACGTAGTGGTTGTCGTCGACCCTGTTGGGCGAAGCCATGTCGGCGTCCGGATTGCCGGTGTACGGAATATCCTTTCCGTCGAAGTGGGAGACATATTCCGTATGGATTGCCTTACCGTCGGCAGTGACGCCGTCCCCGACGAACTTGATCCCTTTTGGGCTCAGTTCCCACTTCAGCGTCTGGCTCTTGGGCGCCGGACCCGGGCTGTACGTGGACTTGGCGAGGTCGAGCTTCCAGGTGCCGATCCAGTTGTCGCCGGCCAGGGCGACGGAGCTTGCGAGAACCATCGCACAACAAGCCGCCAGGGAAACCACGAGCAGACTCTTCCGCATGACTCCTCCTTTAAGTTATGTGAATCGCCGTCGGGAACCTTCCCGCAGTAGGCAGCGGATCATACTGCAGTCTACCGACGGCGGGCCGGCCGGCCGTATGCTCCCGGGCGGATGGCAGGTCTTGACCCGCCTGGTGCGAACCGCTTCGCGCGCATCTATGCCATGGCCGCCCGTATTCCGCGAGGACGGGTGGCGACCTATGGCCAGATTGCCCGCCTCGCGGGCATGCCCGGACAGGCCCGTTTGGTGGGCTACGCGCTCGCCGCCCTCGAGGATCGGAGCCGAATTCCCTGGCACCGCGTAATCAATGCGAAGGGCCGGGTGAGCCTCCGTAGCGACGGCGGCATGGACGTCGTGCAGCGCCTGCGTCTCGAGCGCGAGGGCGTCCGCTTCGACCGGCAGGGCTCGATCGACCTTGCCCGCTTTCGGTGGCGCCCGCGGGCCGTCGAGAGCTCGGTCCGGGGCCGTAAGATCGGGATGAAGGGCAGGCCCACGATCGCAAGACGGGGCTCGAAGCTTTTCTGAGAGAATCGGCGCTCGCGCCGCGGATGACCCCGGCGGGATAGAGAAAGGAAAGGCATGAACACGTTGAAAAGCTTTGCGGTACTCGGCGCCGTCGCGTTCGCGCTCGGAACGGGCACCCTCGCCGCGCAGGAGAAGACCGAGGCGGAGTGGAACACGCAGAAGATCGACGCCAAGCGCAGCCAGATCGACGCCACGGCGGGCGCGGCTCTCGATCAACTCCTGAAGTCGAATCCCGCGGCCAAGGAGCTCTACGAGAAGGCCTATGGCTGGGCGGCGTTCGACAACCTCAAGCTCGGTTTCTTCTTCTCGGGCGGCGGCGGCAAGGGCGTTGCGGTCCAGAAGAAGGGCAACAAGCGGACCTACATGAGCATGGGCTCGGCCGGATTCGGCCTGGCCTTCGGCGGCAAGAAGTACCAGGTCGTCTTCCTGTTCCAGGACAGCCGGACGTTCAACAACTTCGTCAATAGCGGCTGGACCGCGCAGGGCGCGGCGAATGCCACGGCGGGCACGGCGAACGTCGGCGGTCAGACGGGCTTCGTCAACGGCATGGCGATCTACCAGATCAGCGGCACCGGCCTCATGGCCAACGTGGATCTGGCCGGAACGAAGTACTTCAAGGACAAGGATCTCAACTGAGGGGTCACCGGGACAGTAGAGCGCCGGGCTCGTGCTGTAGCCGGCGGTGGCTCTCTCTGCGCGGAGGAGCGGGAGAAGCTGGCGCACAGGATTCGGACGGGTACGCTCTCCCCGTAATCCGGCTCTTCTTCGGGGCGCGGGGCTGGTTCAGGCCTCGCGCTCCGTCTCAATGCGCGAGGGTGGCGAGGTATCGCAGGTAGTCCGTCGACTTCGGCGTCTTGCCGAGCTGCCGCAGCAGCGTGACGACCTGGCCGCGGTGATAGGTGCCGTGGTTCGCGACGTGAATGAGCGCCTCGCCGAGGGGATAGCGGAAAGTGTCGCCCTTGAAGGCCACGTACGTCAGAGGCTCCGCGATTCTCGCGGGAGTCAGCGCCTCGACGAAGTCCCTGTGTTCCCCTTGAACTGCCAGCCACTTCTCGCGGAGGGCCTCGAAGGTCGGGGTCTCCTGCGCCGGCGGCAACGACCGTGGCGAGCGCCCGTGCCAGCGCTCGAGCCACACCCAGTCGGCTCCGCAGAGGTGCGCGAGCGTCGCCTGCACGGATCCGAAGCTGCCGCCGATGCCGCGACCGAACTCCTCGGCGTTCAGCTCCGCCACGCACTCGAGCGTCAGGCCGGTGGCCCAGCGCGTGTACGCGAAGAGCTTCGCGATGTCTTCGGGCGTCCGTGTCATCTCACGCCTCCGGTGGAATCTCGTCGGGCCGTCGTCCCCGGTTGACCGGATCGCGGCGCGCGTGCTTGCGCGGATCGAATGCGACGGCGTGGTAGCAGATCGTGCACTTCAGGCGGCCGTCCTTCGGGATCGGCGAGAAGCGAGGAGAGCGGCAGCCGGCGCAGAACCAGCGCGCGAACCGCCGCTCGTCGCCCTCGTAGCTCATCGTCGATCGGCAGCTCCGGTACGGAAGGGGAGCCGACCGTGGCTGCCTCTCACGCCGCCATCTTCTTGGCCGCCTTGATTGCCGCAGCGACGCCGGATTGCTTACGGACGGCCTTGATCTTGGCGCGCGCGTCCTTCGAGAGGCGGCGAACGGCGGCCATGTACCGACCCTGCGCCTGGCGCGCCGCTCTCTGCGCCCGGGATATGGCCTTCTTTGCGGGCGGTGTGGCGCGACGGGCGGCCCGGCGTCCGGCGCGGGCAATCCGGCGCGCGACCGGTGCGGCGGCCGTCTCGAGCGCGGCGAGTCGGGCGCGCAGGTCCTTGATCATCTTCTCGCGGTTGGCGAGCGCCTTCCGGACGTCGGAGGCAGCGACTTTGCCGTCCTCCATCAAGAGTTGCAATGCCACGGCAGCGTGGTGCGCGGACAGCTTCAATGCTTTCTTCGTCTTACGTCTCACTGTGAGTCTCCTTCGGGCCGCATTGTATGCAAGACCGTATGTGCGTGCGCGACAAACTCGCCATGTCGCGTGCCGGTCGTCGGTCGACCGGTCGACCAGTCACTCCCCGGTCCCCGGGGCTGCCCCTTCGCTGTACCGCGGAACACAGGTCGGCGGCCGGGAAACGGCTGGCCTTTCTTTGACCTTGGGGACAATTGTGCTCCGCGCGCCCAGCGTCTAACGTCCCGCCAGACTCCCGAATCCCGGACTGACTCCCAGCCCGCCGTATCTCGAGAGCCGAGCGAAAGGAGGGCCCCATGGGCTCACGCGTTTCGTTTCGGATCGCAATCTCCGTTCTTGCAGTTCTCGGGCTGGCGGCGCTGACGCCAATGGGCAATTCGGCGCCGGACTTCGGTCAGCCCCTCGCGGGACTGACGAGCGAGCAGTCAGCGCGATTCGAAGCCGGCAAGGACGAGTTTCAGGAGGTCGAGACTGTCCCCGAGGGTGTCGGCCCGGTGTTCAACGACGTGGCTTGTGCGAGCTGCCACCTCGACGGCGCCGTGGGCGGAGGAAGCGCGACCCTCGAGACTCGCTTCGGAACGATTGGCTCAAACGGGAAGTTCGACCCCCTCTCCCAGTTCGGTGGCTCATTGATGCAAAAGCAGGGGATTGGAGCGAGCTCGACCTGCGAGTACCTGGCCGAAATCGTTCCCTCGCAGGCGACGATCGTGGCGGGACGCAGAACGACTCCGCTCTTCGGCCTCGGCCTCGTCGATGCGGTGCCCGACTCGACGTTCTATGCGATCGCGCAGGACCAGTCGTGCGACCCGGACGGGATCGGCGGCAAGGTCAGCGTCGTCATGAACATCGCGACCGGCAAGCCCGCCGTCGGAAAGTTCGGATGGAAGGGGCAGAACCCGAGCCTGTTTCAGTTCGCCGGGGACGCGTATCTGAATGAAATGGGAATCACGAACCCGCAGTTTCCGGACGAGAACTGCCCCCAGGGAGACTGTGCTTCGCTCAGCTGCAATCCCGCGACAGGGCTCAACGACGACGGCGCGGGAGTGGCGGCCTTCGCCGACTTCATGACGTTCCTCGCTCCGCCGCCCCGCGGGCCAATCACCAACGACGTGTCGCAAGGCGAATACGTGTTTCGCTCCGTCGGATGCGTGAACTGCCACGTCGCGGAGCTGAAGACCGGGCCGAACCCGGTCGCGGCGCTCAACAAGGTGCGATTCCATCCCTACTCCGACTTCCTGCTCCACGACATGGGCTCGCTCGGCGACGGCATCACGCAAAACAAGGCAACGGGGCGGCTCATGCGCACGGCGCCGCTCTGGGGACTGCGCAAGATCGCGACCTATCTTCACGACGGGCGCGCGACGACACTCGAACAGGCGATTCTCGATCACGACGGCCAGGCGAAAAGGGCGAGGAATCGGTATGCGAGTCTTCCGCAATACAAGAAGACCTGGCTGAAGGCTTTCTTGAATTCCTTGTAGGGCAGAGCGGAGCGCGCCGCTCCGGTATCGGTCGTGGCGCGTACCATCCGCGCAGAGAAGGCGGCTAAAGGAGGAAGCGCCGGGTCAGGCGGGCAGCGCGGTGGGCGCTGCCCGCGGCGCCCGAGGCGGCGCGGGCCCTGCGCTTCGGGACTGAATCCGGGGCGTCCGATTGCGCGTACGTGAGGCTGGAAGGAGACACGAGCGTGATGCGGATCCGGCGGGCACAGGAGCGCGGGCATTTCGACCACGGGTGGCTCAACACCTACCACACGTTCTCGTTCGGCGACTATGAGGACCCGGAGCACATGGGGTTTCGAGCCCTGCGGGTGATCAACGAAGACCGTGTGCAGCCGGGACAGGGCTTCGGCACGCACGGCCATCGCGACATGGAGATCATTTCCTGCGTGCTCGAAGGAGAGCTCACGCACCGCGACAGCATGGGCACGGGCTCGGTGATCGTCCCGGGCGACGTGCAGTACATGAGTGCAGGCACCGGCGTGCGCCACAGCGAGTTCAACAATTCGAAGTCCGACGTGACGCACTTCTACCAGATCTGGATCCTGCCGAACGCCGCCGGCCAGCCTCCGCGGTATGCGCAGGAGCGGTTCGACGAGCAGACGCGGCGCGGGCGCCTCCGCCTCGTGGCCTCGGGCTCGGGTGCCGACGGTTCCATCGCGATCCGCCAGGACGTGAACCTCTACGCGTCGATTCTCGAGGCGGGCGGCCAGGTGCCCCTCGAGCTCCCGGCGGGACGGCATCTTTGGGTGCAGGCTCTTCGCGGTGGCCTCGCGGTCAGCGGGCAGGCTCTCGGCGCGGGCGACGGGCTCGCCGCATCCGGCGAGAAGAGCTTCCAATTCGTAGCCGGCAATCGCGGCGCCGAGTTTCTCGCCTTCGACCTGGCCTGACGGGCCGACTCAGCGAGAAGCGGCCGCGGGGGCCAGATTGAGTTGAAGAGAATGAGGGCGCAGAGCGCCAGGCCGAGTCTCATCGGAAGGCGAAGCCTCGCAGAATCGCTCGCGGGAGCTCCGGAAGAGCAGGTGGGCGATGTCCTAGACTTTTCGCCCGGGAGGGCGCATGTTTCTCGGCCACTTCGGTCTCGGGTTTGCGGGCAAGCGGCTGGCGCCGGCGCTGTCGCTCGGCGCGCTCTTTCTCGCGGTCCAGCTCGCGGACCTGCTGTTCTGGATTCTTGCTCTCTTCGGCGTCGAGCATTTCCGGATCGCTCCGGGCGCGACCGTCGTCACGCCCTTCGACTTTTACGACTATCCGTGGAGTCACGGTCTCGTGGCGCTCGCGGCGTGGGGGCTCCTGCTCGACGCAGCGCTCTACGTCTGGCGGCGAAATCGCGTCGCGGCGATCGTGTTCGGCGTCGGCGTCCTAAGCCACTGGTTCCTCGACGCCCTGGTGCAGCGCCCGGACATGCCGGTGCTGCTTCGCGGCCCCTATGCAGGGCTCGGTCTGTGGAACTCGATGCCGCTCACGGTGGCGGCGGAGGTCCTTTTGTTCGGCGGCGGAATCTGGATCTATGGAGGAGCCACGCGAGCCCTCGACCGCACCGGATCCTGGTCACTGTGGACGCTCGTCGCCCTTCTCACCGTCCTCTGGATCGCGAGCATCGCGGGTCCGCCGCCGCCAGGCGAGCGGGTCGTCGAGTGGTCCGGCCTCGCGATGTGGCTCTTCGTACCGTGGGGCTACTGGATCGACCGGCACAGGGCTATCCTCGCTCGATGAAGCTCTCGGTCGAAATCCCCTACGGCGACATCGATGGCATGGGCCACGTGAACAACGTCGCCTACCTGCGCTACCTCGAGTGGGCGCGTTCGAAATACTGGCTCGCGATGCGGGGCTCGGCCGATTTCTGGGACATCGACTTCGTCGTCGCCCGCTGTGAGATCGACTATCGCTCGCCGGCTCACATGGGTGAGGTTCTCGAGATCGAGGTCCACGTCCCGCGCACCGGGAACTCGTCGTTCGACTTCGCGTACCGGGTCACGGGGGCCGACGGGCGCCTCGTCGTGGAGGCGAAGACGACGCAGGTCTGCTACGACTGGGACACGAGAGCCGCGAAGCCGCTCTCGCCGGAGCGCCGCGACGAGATTCTGCGTTTCGAGAAGACGGCGCGCTAGAATCGCCTCCGGTTCAGGAGGAATCCATGGCCCGTCTGCTTTCCGCGGCGCTCTCCTTGTGTCTGCTGGCCGCCGGACCGAACGCCCCGGCGCCGCCGGACACGAAAGCGAAGGTCGACGCCGTCTTCCGGGACTTCGATCGGTCAGACTCGCCCGGATGCGCCCTCGGCGTGTACCGGGACGGGCAGATCGTTCACACCCGAGGCTACGGGATGGCAAACCTCGAACTCGGTGTTGCCAACTCGCCCGAGACGGTCTTCGACATCGGCTCGACGTCGAAGCAGTTCACGGCGTTCTCGATTCACCTGCTGGCCCGCGAGGGGAGGCTCTCGCTCGACGACGACATCCGCAAGTGGGTGCCGGAAGTTCCGGACTACGGCACGACAATCACGATTCGGCACCTCCTCCACCACACGAGCGGGCTGCGCGACTACATCGAGCTCATGTCCCTCCAGGGCGTGCTCGAGCAGGACCTTGCGACCGACGCCGACGCCCTGGCGATCCTCTCGCGTCAGAGAGCGCTCAACTTCCGCCCGGGCGACGAGCATCTCTACAGCAATACGGGCTACTTCCTGCTCTCGGTCATCGTTCGGAGGGCGAGCGGCCAGTCGCTGCGTGACTTCGCCGCCGAGCGGATCTTCGCGCCGCTCGGCATGCGGCACACCCAGTTCAACGACTCGTACTCTCGGATCATCACGAATCGGGCCACGGGCTACGGCAGGGCCGAGGCGGGAGGGTTCCGGATCGCCATGGGGGACTGGGAGCAGACGGGAGACGGCGCGGTGCAGACGACGGTGGAGGATCTGCAGCGGTGGGACCAGAACTTTTATGACCCCAAGGTCGGCGACCGGGCGCTCATCGAGGCGATGCTCTGGCCCGGCGTTCTGAACAGCGGAAAGACGCTCACGTACGCCTCGGCCTTGCAACACGGGACGTATCGAGGATTACCCACGGTCAGCCACGGCGGCGCGTGGGTGGGCTACCGGGCACAGCTCCTGCGCTTTCCGGGGCAGAAGCTCTCGGTCGCATGCCTCTGCAATCTTGCCGAGGCGAACCCGAGCCAGCTCGCCAGACAGGTCGCCGAGATCTACCTCGGAGATCGGATGGAGGGAGTTCCGGATCCGACAGGGACTCCGTCCGCCCGCGCCGCGGTCGCGCCGCAGGGGCTGGAGAAGCTCGCGGGTTTCTATCGCGACCCGTCGACGGGCGAGGTCGTCGAAGCCTCGGTCCGGGAGGCGAAGCTCGTTGCGCGGACGAGCGGCACCCGATATGTCCTCTCCCCGCAGGGGCCGAATCGCTTTTCGGTCGACGGGCTCGTGCCTCCGGAGCGCGGGGAAGTCGAGTTCGTGGCGGTGGCGAGAGCAGGCCGGCCACAGATGCGGATCACGATCGTGGACGAAGACGGCAGCCAGGAGCGTACCGTCTACGACCCGGTCCCGGCCTGGAAGCCGCCGGCGAGGGACATCGCGGAGTTGGCCGGGACCTACGGGAGCAACGAGCTCGACACGACCTGGAGGCTCGCGGTCGAGAACGGCCAGCTCGTGGTTCGGCACCGCGGGATCCCGGACAAGCCCCTCCAGCCGACCGTGGCGGACACGTTCGGCCTCGGCGGCATGAGCCTCCATTTCGTGCGCGATGCCGCCGGGAAGGTCACCGGCTTCACGCTGGACGAGGGCCGCGTGCGCGGGGTTGCGTTTGCGCGGATGCCCGCCGGGTAGGCAGCCCGCCGCTCATTTTTGCCTTGCCTCGGGGGGTCTGCGGGGCAGAGAATTCGCTCAGATACTCCCGACGGGGCTCCCCCTCGCACCCCGTCAGCGAAAGAGGCGATGGCGGAAAGACGCACGTTCGCGCGCAAGAAGAGGCGTTTCCTCGTCGAGTTCAACTTCCAGGGCGCAAACTGCACGGGGTTCACGTACGACGTCTCGCCCATCGGCATCTTCGTCCGGTCGATTCGGATCCCCGTGCCCGGGACCTTCCTGACGGCCGACCTGCATCTTTCGGAGGGAAAGCGCATCACGGTGCGCGGCAATGTCGTGCGCTCGTACAAGGTGCCGGCCCAGATGGCCCGGCTGATTCCGAGCGGCTTCTCCATGCTCCTGTCCGACACGCCCGAGGACTATTTCCAATTCTTTGCAACGTTGTAGAGGCGGGCTCATCCGGCTGAACTGATGGCCGAGAAGCGCAGCTTTCCGCGATCGAAACGGCGCTATCTCGTGGAGTTCGCGCTCGACGGGTCCCCATGCAACGGCTTCACCTTCGACATTGCTGCTCGCGGCATCTTCGTTCGGTCCGCGCGGCTGCCGGAGGTCGGCGCGAGCCTGGCGCTCGGCCTGCATCTGCCGGACGGAAAGCGACTGACCGTGCGCGGCAAGGTCGTCCGGGCACGACGGGTGCCGGCGGCGCTGTCGCGGGTCATCCCGAGCGGCTTCGTGATCCAGTTGACCGACACGCCGGAGGACTACTATCAGCTTCTCGCCAGGCTGTAGTTTCACCGAATCCGCTGGTCCTCGGGCCGCTCAGGCTCCGCCGTAGGTGAGCCGTGTCATGCGCTCGACGGTAACCGCCTCGGGTTCGCGCGACACGAGATCGATGGCGTCTCCGGCGCCGACCTCGCCCTCCTCGAGGACGCGAAAGTAGAACCCCGACCGGCCGCTCGCGAGGAAGGCCCTCGGAAAGGTCGGCATCTCCATCTTCAAGGCGAGCTTGAAGCAGGGCGAGCGCGGCTGGGTGACCTGAAGCAGAGCCGTGCCGACGCGATAGACGTCGCCGATCCGGACCTCGGTCTCGGGCATCCCTTCGACGGTGAGGTTCTCGCCGAACTGTCCGTAGGGGAGCTCCCGCGCGAGCTCGCGGCGCCAGTGCTCGTAGCCCGAGAGATCGTAGACGTAGACCGCCTTGTCGGGGCCTCCGTGGACGCTCAGGTCGGCCTGTTGGTCGCCATCGAGATTGAGTGTTGCAACCCGGACTCGAAAGAGGACGGGCTCCTTGAAAATGCCGGTGCGGACGGAACGCCCGCGATACTCGACGGAGCGAGGCCGGCCGACGTTGACGGACACAAGTCTCTTCATGACTCTCGGATTCTAACCTCTATAGAAAGGTTTCAGCGGTTACCTCGACACTTGACACGCTATAAGTAAATTAGTATTAAGTTATTTACTTATGGGCCGGACCGCTCGCGTCAGCCGGGAACAGGTTCTCTCCGCAGCACGGGAGACATTCGTCGAGCGGGGCTACGAGGGCGCCACACTCTCGGACATCGCTTCGCGCGTCGGGGTCTCGCCGGCCGCGCTGCTGCGGCACGCACCGACCAAGCGCGACCTCTTCCACGCGTGCATGGGGCAGACGGAACCCGAGCCCATGCCGTTCGAGTTCCTTGCCGCGATGGACGGCTCGGAAGACCCGCGCCCGGTTCTCCAGCGTGCTGCCGAGGCGCTCGTGCCGTTCCTGGAGGCCAAGATGCGCCAGATCGTGGCGCGCTGGGTGTACTCCAAGACGGTGCCGGGCGTAGGCCGACTGCCTCTGCCGTTCGATCCGAAGGAGCGCCCGACGCCGCCGCAGAAGAACCTCAAGTACCTCGAAGACTACATGCGCCGCGCGACGCAAGAAGGGACGCTCCGCGTCCGCGATCCGCGCGCCGCCGCGATGGCTTTCCTGGCGACACTGCACTCGTACGTCTTCCTCCAGCGCGTGATGGAGATCCTGGAAAAGCCGATGCCGCTTCCGCAGTACCTCGAGACGGTCCTCGACATCTGGACGGACGGAGCCATCCTCACCAAAAGGAGAGCGCGATGACACGTTCGCGGCGGACGTTTGCCCTGCCGGCAATTCTCGCGGCGGCCGCGGCCGTCACCGTCGGCTGCGGCACCAGGAACGACGCGACGGTCCATCTGCAGGGGCGCGTCGAGGCCCCGCTCGTGGATCTCGCACCGAAAGTCGCAGGCCGGGTCCTGGAGGTCCGCGTGCGCGAAGGCGATCGCGTGAAGGCCGGAGACGTCCTCGTGCGCCTCGATCTCGGCGATACGGCAATCGCCGTGGACCGCGACCGCGACGGCCTGCGGTCGGCCGAGGCGAAGTACCAGGATCTGGCCGTCGGGAACCGGCCTCCCGAGATCGCGGCCGCCGAGGCCGACGCCGCGGACAAGCGCGCGCAGGTCGAGTTCGCGCGTCGCGAGATGACCCGCCAGAAGGATCTTCTCGCAAAGCAGATCGGCACACAGCAGGATTTCGACCGCGCTCAGACAGACCTCGAGAGCGCCGTGGCGAATCTCAAGGCGAGTGAGGATCGCCTCGAGCTCTCCCGCCAGGGCTTCCGGAAGCATCAGACGGAGCAGGCGCGTTACGACGCCGACCGGGCGAAGAACGTGCTGCGGCAATCCGAGGTGCTGGCTCAGGAGTCGGAGATCCGCGCCCCCGCCGACGGCGTGATCCTCCACCGGATCGCGGAGCCGGGGCTCCTGCTCGCCGTGGGGCAGCCGGCCATCACGATGGCCTTCGCCGACCGTCTCTACGTGCGCACCTTCATTCCGGAGCAACAGCTCGGGAAGGTGCGGGCGGGCATGGCCGCGACGGTACACGTGGACGCTTTTCCGGGGCGCAGCTTCCCCGCCCGCGTCACCGAGATCTCGCCGGACGCCGAGTTCACGCCCAAGCCCGTCGAGACGAAGAGCGAGCGGATCAACCTGGTCTATTCATCGAAGGTGGACCTCGATCGGGGTTGGAAGGAGCCGATCGTGCCGGGACAGCCGGCGGACGTCACGATCGCGGGGAGCGAGGCGGTGGCGCGTTGATCACGGTCCGCGCGCTCGTGCGGAAGTTCGGCGCGATAACGGCGCTCAAGGGGCTCGATCTGACGATCGCGAGGGGAGAGATGTTCGGCCTGATCGGGCCGGACGGCGCCGGCAAGACGACGTTCTTCCGGATCGTCGCGGGTCTGCTCGCGCCTACGTCGGGCTCGCTCGAGCGCGAGCCGGGCGTGACCTTCGGATTCGTGCCGCAGCGCTTCGCGATGTACGAGGACCTCTCGATCGACGAGAACCTGGCGTTGCGGGCGCGCCTCTACGACGTGCCGCCGGAGGAGGCGACGCGCCGCGCCGGGGACCTCCTCTCCCGCGTCGGCCTCGAACGCTTTGGCGCCCGGCTGGCCGGCGCGCTTTCGGGCGGCATGAAGCAGAAGCTCGCGCTCGTGGCGGCGCTGCTCGCGCGCCCCGAGCTGCTCCTTCTCGACGAGCCGACGACGGGCGTGGATCCCGTGTCGCGGCGCGAGTTCTGGATGCTCCTCAACGAGCTCCACCACCAGGGCCTCACGATCCTGGTCTCGACGCCCTACATGGACGAGGCCGAGTACGCATCGCGGATCGGTTTCCTCGACGAGGGCCGCCTCTCGGCGCTCGGCACACGAGAGGAGATCCTCGCGGCCTATTCCCGGCCGCTCTTCCTGATCCGGTCCTCGGACCGGGTGCACGTTCGGGAGCGGCTCGCGCGCGTCCCGCAAGTGGACGACGTGTCGCTCTTCGGCACCCAGCTGCACGTGCGCGGGGCGTCGGGCTCGGGGCCGTCGCTGCTCGGCGTGGTTCGCTCCGCTCTGGACGGCCTCGTGGAATCCTCGGCGGTCGAGCCGCTCGCGCCTTCGCTCGAGGATGTGTTCGTGCTCAAGAGCGAGGAAGGGGAGGCCGCGTGAGCGGCGGCACCGGCGCGTTTCTGGAGGTCCGGAAGCTGACGCGCCGGTTCGGATCCTTCACCGCGGTGGACGGCGTCGACCTCGACGTGCCGCGGGGAAAGGTGTTCGGATTCCTGGGGCCGAACGGCTCCGGCAAGTCGACGACGATCCGGATGTTGACCGGCCTGCTCGAACCGACGTCGGGCTCGGCGACGGGCTTTGACGGCCTCGACGTGGCGCGCGACACCGAGCGGTGGAAGATGCGGCTCGGGTACATGAGCCAGAAGTTCTCGCTCTACCTGGACCTGACGGTCGACGAGAACCTGCGCTTTTTCGGCTCCCTGTACGGCCTCGCTCCCGCGCGGCTGTCGGAACGAATCGGGGCGCTGTCGGAGCGGCTCGGATTTTCGCAGCTCGTTCCGGCAATGACCGCCGGCCTCTCGACGGGTCAGCGTCAGCGCGTGGCGCTTGCCGCCGCTCTCCTGCACGAACCGGAGTTGCTCTTTCTCGACGAGCCGACCGGGGGCGTCGATCCGAAGGGGCGGCGCCTCTTCTGGGATCTCATCTACGAGCTCGCGGCCGAGCGCGGGATGACGGTGCTCGTCACCACGCACTACATGGACGAGGCCGAGCAGTGCGACCGCCTCGCGTTCATCCTGAACGGCCGGGTCATCGCCGATGGCTCGCCGCACGGTCTGAAGGACGATCTGCGGGGGCGGATTCTCGAGGTCGCGACGGCGGCGGGTGCGGACCCGTTCGAGGAGCTGTCGCGCATCCAGCACGCCGCTCCCCTGGAGGACGCGTACCTGTTCGGCCGACGACTGCGCGTGGTGGCGCGGCCGGGGGCGCAGGCCGAGGCGCGGCGGCTCGTCGAGCCGATCGGGCCGCCGGCGCTGGCGGAGCCCTCTCTGGAGGACGTGTTCGTGTCTCTGGCACGGCAGCAGCCCGTGATTCAGGAAAGGGTCGCGGTATGAAGCGTCTCCTGGCACTGACCTGGAAGGAATTCCTGCAGTTGAAGCGGGACCCGATCACGCTGCGCATGATCGTCTTCGTGCCCGTCATGCAGACGCTTGTGTTCGGCTACGCGATCAACTACGACGTCAAGCACCTGAAGACGGTGGTCTACGACGAGGCGAAGTCGGTCGAGAGCCGGGACCTCGTGTCCAAGATGGTCGCCACGCAGTATTTCATGGTTGTCGGCCACGTCGCTTCCCTGGCGGAGCTGCGCCGAACGATCGATTCGGCCCAGGCGTCCGTGGGCCTCGTCATCGACCGCAACTTCGGCAAGGACTTCCACCGGGGCGCGCCGGCGCACGCGTTCCTGATCGTGGATGCCTCCGACACGACGACCGCCACGCAGGCGATGTCCACCGCGGCCGGTATCGCCAACGGCCTGTCGATCCAGTCGCTGGTGCAGAAGGCGGGCTGGAAGTGGCGCGAGCTGCCGCTCGATCTGCGGGTGCGTCCCTGGTACAACCCGGACCTGAAGACGGCGAGCTTCGTGATACCGGGGCTCATCGCGATCATCCTGACGTTCACGCTCATCCAGTTCACGGCGAGCGCCATCGTGCGCGAGCGCGAGCGCGGTACGCTCGAGCAGCTCCAGGTCACCCCGGCGACGCGGACCGAGATCATTCTCGGCAAGATCATCCCCTTCACGCTCATCGGCCTCGTGCAGCTGACGATGACGATCCTGCTGATGCGCTTCCTCTTCGACATCGCGATCCAGGGTTCGGTGGCGGAGCTCTACGCGGTCGGCCTCGTCTTCATCGCCGCGGTCCTGGGTCTGGGCATGCTGATTTCGACGATCGCCTCCACGCAGATGCAGTCGATGCAGATCTCCACGTTCTTCCTGCTGCCGTTCGTCTTTCTGTCGGGCTACGTCTTCCCGATCGACGGAATGCCCGCGATCTTCCGGTACATCTCCCGGGTCATCCCCGCGCGCTATTTCATCGAGGTCCTTCGCGGAATCATCCTGCGCGGCGCGGGCCTGGCGGAGCTGTGGCGGCCGATCGCGTGGCTGGTCTTCTATACCGTCGTCATCATCGGGCTCGCCGTCGCCCGCTTCAAGAAAACGGCCGCGTAGCGCGGGACTACGCCCCGCGCTACGCGGCCGCCCTGAGGCGAAGCCGAAGGGCCCCGAACTCCTTTTCGGCTTTCCCGAGAGTGCATTGAGTCGGGGTGGAGGCCTGGCGCTCTCTGTCAGAGAAATGGCTGGGGGCGCGGGACTACGCCCCGCGCTACGCGGCCGCCCTGAGGCGAAGCCGAAGGGCCCCGAACTCCTCCTCCTCTTTCCGGAGAGTGCGTTGAGTCGTCCGGCCCCTCTAACGCACTCCCGCGACCACGCCGTTCTCGAAGACGACCGACTTTCCGACGCTCCTGTAGGTCCATACCTCGCGGGGCCCGCCGCTTGCGGTCGTCTCATTCGCGACGTCGTCGGGAGGGCCGAGCAGCGCGCGCACCTGGTCGGGCGTCATGTTCTCGGTGACCGCGCCACCGCCGGGCTGATCGGCGGCCTCGGCGATTGCCTGTCCGGCGGAGGTGCGAGCGTCGCTCGCCTGCGCGGCCGCTCGCGCCCGGTCGACCGGCCCGCCCTGCGGGGTTGCCGGAGTCGCGGGCGACAGGATGCCGTAAGACTTCACGAGATACGCGATGACGCCGACGACCAAGAGAAGCAGCAGCAACCGTTTCATAGGAGCCTCCGTGTGACAGCGGACAGCTTCCCGAATGATACGCTCCCGCGCTCTTGAGCTACTGCCGGGTCGCCCGCGGGCATCCTTTCCACGGGCCGTATCACGACCGTGAGTACGGCTTTCCGAGCCGTTCGGACGCAGCGCTTCTCGAGCGCCTCGCCCTCGAGATCAACCAGGCCGGTCTGTCGTGGCTGACCATGCTGCAGAAGCGGGAGGGCTTCCGGCGTGCCTACCGGGGTTTCGATCCGGAGGTCGTCGCGGGATTCGGCGAGCAGACGTATAAGCGTTTACTTATGGATCCCGGGATCATCCGCAATCGTCTCAAGATTCGCGCCGTGATCGAGAATGCCCGCCGGATCCTCGCCATCCGCGCGTCGCACGGCTCGTTCGCGAGATGGCTCGACGCGCACCACCCCCGCTCGCGCGGGCAGTGGCAGAGGCTCTTCAAGCAGACTTTCGTCTTTACCGGCGGCGAGATCGTCGCATCGTTCCTGATGAGCACTGGCTATCTGCGGGGCGCGCACGTGCCGAGCTGCCCGGTTTACGCGAAGGTGTTGAAAAGGAAGCCGGCGTGGACGCAAAGGAGGAGATCCCCTCCGCCGTCATCCTGAGGGGCAGCGCGACGAAGGACCCCGGACTCGACGCCCCCGTCGCTCGTTAATCCCTGGATCCTTCGCTGCGAGGATGGCATGCGGGCTGTTCCAATCGTCCTGTCACTTCACCGGCCCGAACGCCTTCAGCTGTTCCTCGATGACCGTCCGGTCGCCCACCACGACGATCGCGGCCCTGTCGTCCTGGATGTACTTCCTGGCCATCTCCTGGACCTCGGCCGGCGTCACCGCGTAGACGCGCTTCACGTAGCCGTTGAGGTAGTCGGCGGACAGGCCGTTCAGGTCCACGAACTCGAGCTGCCCGATGATGCCCGGGCGCGACGAGTTCTGGAGAATGAAGACTCCGGCCCGGTAGTTCTGGAAGCCCTTGAGCTCCTTTTCCGAGGGGGGCTCGGCCTGCAGCCGATCGATCTCGCCCAGGATTTCCTTGACGGCCGGCCCGGTCACGTTGGTCGTGACGTCGGCGATCTCGACCCAGTACGCGTCGCGGTACCGGCTCGAGAGCTGTGCCGTCGGCGAGTAGGTGTACCCCTTCTGCTCGCGGATGTTCGACGTGATGCGCGAGGAGAAGGACCCCCCGAGGAGCACGTTCGTCACGAACAGGCGGTCCCAGTCGGGATTGGAGGGGTCGATCACGGGCATTCCGAGGTTGATCGTCGACTGCACCGCGCCGGGGCGGTCCACGATGTAGACGGCGCGCTCGCTCTTAGGCGGCGCAACGGCGAGGCTCGGCGGAGCGCCGGGCTTCCAGGCGCCGAAGGCCTTGCGTATCGCGGCCTCGACGGCCTTCTCGTCGAAGCGGCCGACGACGTAGAGATGCGCCCGGGCGGCCCCGAAATTCTTCTCGTAGAAGCCGCGCACCTGCGCGGCCGTATAGGCCTGGAGCATCGCCTCCGTCGGGAAAAGGCGGCCATACGGGCTGTCGCCGTAAAGCACTGCCCGGAACTTTTCCTGGGCGAGCGGCTGCGGCTGGCTGCGCGCGATCGAAAGCTGCCGCAACCGGTCGGTCTTGCGGCGCGCGAGCTC
Organism: uncultured Acidobacteriota bacterium; assembly: GCA_963847075.1. GTDB lineage: Bacteria > Acidobacteriota > Thermoanaerobaculia > UBA5066 > Gp7-AA6 > DAHUXD01. The sequence continues at coordinate 1,512,440 of CAWJYL010000002.1, read as the reverse complement.
CGACTCCGGAAAAGCCGGGTGCAGGGCGACGTCGGCGACGAGCGCGACCATGTCCGCTCCGAACTCCGACAGTACGTCGCCGCCGATCTCGGTGCGGTTTTCGGCGACGCTGATGTCGAGCGAGCCGCCCATGCGCGCCGCATCCTCGGCGATTCGGGTGGCGCTGCGCGTCGCGGTGCCCTCGGCGAGCATGTCGCCGACGAGGTCGGCCAGCCAGACCTCGTTGGCGGCCTCGTTGACGTTGCCGGTCAGGATCGCCAGGCGCACCGTCACTTTCGGAATGGTGCCGTAGCCGACGAGACTGGCCTTCAGTCCGTTGTCGAGCGAGAACGTTTTCGGCGCGGGAACCGAGAAGCCTTTCGGTGCCGCGGGCGCGGGAGGGGTTTGCTTTTCGGCCCGGAGTGCGGGCGCGAGGCCGAAGGCGATCAGCAGGAGCGTCGTTCGGATCTTCATCGTCGGTCCTTTCACTACGAGCCGCCGTTGGCGGCGGGCTTCTCCGCGGCCTTCGGCTCGATGACGAGAATCGTGCGGTTCTCGGGCCGCAGATACTCCTGAGCGGTCTTCTGGATGAGGGCGGGCGTGATCTTGCGGAACTCCGCCTCGATCTGGTTGATCTTGCCGGGGTCGTCGTCGAAGAGCGCGAAGCAGGCGAGCAGGTCCGCCTTTCCGAAGCCGCCGATCCGCTCCATCTTGTCGTAGAGGGCCGAGCGCAGCTTCACGAGCGCCCGGTCGAGGGTGGCCTGGTCGACAGGCTTCGTCCGGACCTTCTCGACCTCGGCGTCGAAGACGGCGAGGATCTGTTCGGACGACTTGTCTTTGTCGTAGTAGAGCGAGACGTCCCAGAGCGTGGGGCCGTCGATGTTGTACATGTCGCCGAGGCCCGAGTTGATGCCTCCGTCCACGTCGCCCGTGAGGCCGCTCTGCTGAACGAGCGCCTGGTAAAGGCGGCTGTCCTTGCCCTGGACGAGGACCTGGTCGAGCAGGCCCATCGCGAAGTACTCGGAGGTATTGCGTTTGGGGGCGTGGTATCCGACGGCGATCGCGGGGCGCGTGGCCAGGGCGTCGGGCTTGGTCGCGCGCTTTTCCTTCTCCTGGCGCGGCTCCGCGATGTCGGGCTTGGGCGGGAGGGCGGCCGCGGGGATTGTCTCGAAGTACTTCTTGATCCACGCGAGGGTCGGCGCGGGCTCGAAGTCGCCGACGACGACGAGGACGGCGTTGTTCGGCGCGTAGAAGGTCTTGAAGAACTTCGTCACGTCCTCGAGCGTGGCCGCGTCGAGGTCCTTCAGATCGCCGTAGAAGTTGTGGGCGTTGTACCAGTTCACGTTCGCGTACTGCGGCAGGTCGAGCCAGGGAAACCCCCCGTAGGGACGGTTCAGGACGTTGACCCGGACCTCGTTCTTGACGACTTCCTGCTGGTTCTTGAGGTTGTCGGCCGTGATGGCGAGGCCCTTCATGCGGTCGGCCTCCGCCCAGAGGGCCGTCTCGAGGGCGTGCGCCGGCACGACCTCGAAGTAGTTGGTGAAGTCGAAGCGGGTCGAGCCGTTCAGCACGCCTCCGTTGGACTGGACGAGCCGGATGAACTCCATCTTGCCGAGATTCTCGGAGCCCTGGAACATCATGTGCTCGAAGAGATGGGCAAAGCCCGTCCGGTCCTTCGGCTCGATGCGGAAACCGATGTTGTAGTAGACGGCGACGACCGCCGTCGGCGCCGTCGTGTCGCGCGAGAGCACGACCTTCAGCCCGTTTGCGAGCTTCGCGTACTCGACGGGGATGGTGAACGGGGCAGATGCCTTTGGCGGCTCCGGTGGGGCCGCGGCGAGAGCCACCGCGAGCAGAAACCCGGCGGCCGCGGCAGCCCCGCGCAAGAACGCGTGCTTCATGTCCTCCTCCTCCCGTGACAAGCCCTCAATCTATCTCGGATGCGAGGTAAGGTTTCCGCCGGCCCGGCTCGGCCCGGAAGACCGAACGGACCACCAAATTCTGCCATTGAACCGCGAAAGCGCCTTTCGTCCCGCCTGGTGGCTGCCCGGTCCGCACCTGCAGACCGTCTGGGGGCGGCTCGCCCGACCGCGACGCCTGGTGGCGATGCGCCGGGAATTGCTCGAGACGCCGGATGGCGACGAGCTCGTTCTCGATCATCTCGACGGCCCCGCCGGGAGCCCGCGGGTTCTGCTGCTCCACGGCCTCGAGGGCAGCTCCAACTCGGTCTACGTCCAGGGATTCCTGAGCGAGATCGCTCGGCGGCAGTGGCGCGGCACGGCGATGAATTTTCGTTCCTGCGCCCGTGACCCGGCCGACCTGGCACGGATGCTGCCGAACCGCCGTCCGCGCCTCTACCACTCCGGCGAGACGGGCGATCTCGATTTGGTCGCCCGGACGCTCGCGCAGCGGGACCCCGCGGCGCCACTCTGCGCCATCGGGGCTTCGCTCGGCGGCAACGTGCTGTTGAAGTGGCTCGGAGAGCACCCGGAGCAGCGGGTGGTCGCAGCCGCGGCGGCCGTGTCCACACCGTACGACCTCGGTGCGAGCGGCCGGCACCTCGAGACGTTTTTCGGGCGACTCTACGTCGGGCACTTCCTGTCCACGCTCAAGACGAAGGCCGTAGACACCGCCCGCCGCTTTCCCGATGCCGCGGCCCGGATCGAACTGCCCCGAGCGCTCGCGTCCCGATCGTTCTGGGAGTTCGACGACGCGGCCAACGCTCCGCTGCACGGCTTCACGGGAGCCGACGACTATTACGCGCGCGCGAGCTCGCTCGGGTTCCTGGCGAAGGTCGCCACGCCGACCCTGTGTCTGTCGGCCGACGATGACCCGTTCCTGCCGGCCGACGCGCTGGCGCGCGCTCGGGCCGCGGCGTCCCCGGCGATCGACTTCTGCGTCACGGCGCGGGGCGGGCACATCGGCTGGGTTGCTGGGCCATGGCCCTGGAGCGCCGGCTATTGGGCCGAGCAGCGCGTCGTGGAATGGCTCGCCCGTGCTTTGCGGCCCCGCGGCGCCTGAATGACACAGGCCGCGACGCGGCCTTCGCACGCGGCTTCGCCCGCTGGGTTACCCGGGAGCAGACTCCTTGCGCTTCTCGGCGGCCCGCTTGCGCCTGGCGGCGGGTGAGAAGTGCGCGGCCGTGACGTCGGTGTGAATGACCGAGCCCCGGCGCACCGTGACGCCGTCCGGAATCTCGGCGTTTTTGCCGATCGTCGTGATGCCGTGGCCCCCGGCGGGCTTCTCGTCGCGGGAGACCTTGCCGATCCGCGCCTTGCGTCCGATGCGGACCGACTTATCCACGATCGCGCGTTCGACTCGGGCGCCGGCCTCGATCCAGGTGCCGGTGAGGATGACGGACTCGCGGATGACGGCGTCCGGCCCCACGTACACGCCCGGAGACAGGATGCTTTTCTCGACGCGCGCGCCCGGAGAGATGACGCAGCCGTCCGTGATCATGCTGTCCTTGACGGTGGCTCCCCGCGTGATCAACACCGGCGGCCGCTCCTCGGAGCGCGTGTGGATGATCCAGGCGCGGTCGTTCAGGTCCACCGGCGGCGGCGTCTTGAGCAGGTCCATCTGCGTTTGCCAGTACGCCTCGACGGTCCCGACGTCGACCCAGTAGCCCTGGAACGGATACGCGAAGACGCGCATGCCGCCCTCGACCATGCGCGGAATGATGTCCTTGCCGAAATCGTGCGAGGAGTCCCGCCGCCGCGAGTCCTCCGTCAGCACCTGGGCGAGCATCTGGCGCCCGAAGACGTAGATGCCCATCGAGGCGAGCGTACCCGGAGGATCGGCCGGCTTTTCGACGAAGTGCGTGACGCGCTGGCTGTCGTCGGTCGCGAGAATGCCCATGCGGGTCGCCTCCTCGCGCGAGACGTTCAGCGTCGCGATCGTGACGTCGGCCTGCTTTTCGAGGTGGAAGGCGATCAGCCAGCCGTAGTTCATCTTGTAGATGTGATCGCCCGACAGCACGATCACGAGATCGGGCGAACCGCGCTCGACGAAGGCGAGGTTCTGCGCGATCGCGTCGGCCGTGCCCTTGTACCAATCCGTGGCCGCGCGGCCGCGGAAGGGCTGGTAGATCTGCACGCCGCCCGTGAACGTGCGGTCGAGGTCCCACGGGCGCCCCGAGGCGATGTGCTCGTTCAGCGAGTGCGGACGGTATTGCGTCAGGATCATCACGTCCGAGATTCCCGAGTTCACGCAGTTGGAGAGCGTGAAGTCGATGATCCGGTACTTCCCCGCGAAGGGTACGGCCGGCTTGGCCCGTTTCTCCGTGAGAACGCCGAGCCGCGATCCCTCGCCGCCAGCGAGAATCACCGCGCGCGCCCTCAAGTGCAGCGTCCTATCCGGCAGAGCGTGCCGCCCGGGCCCTTGCATACAGAGCGGCGTATTCGCCGGCCGACCTCGACCACGAGAAGTCGCGGGCCATGCCGTTTCGCTGGAGCTGCGCCCATCTTGCGGGCTGAGCGTACACCTTGAGCGCCCGGTCGAGCGCGTCCCAGAGGGCCCATGGATTGAGCTCGTCGAACATGAGGCCCGTTCCGCCGGGGTCGCCGGCATCCGTCACGGTATCGGCGAGGCCCCCCGTTCTTCGCGCCACCGGGACGCAGCCGTAGCGCATCGCGATCATCTGGCCCAGGCCGCACGGCTCGTAGCGGGACGGAATCAGGAGCGCGTCGGCTCCGGCGTAGATCCGGCGGGCGTAGCGCGCATCGAATCGCAGCCGAACGCTCGCCCGGTGGGGGTACCGGGCCTCGAACTGCGCGTAGTCGTGCTCGAGCGTCGGGTCGCCCGTTCCCAGCAGCACGAACTGGCCGCCGCGGTCGAGCCAGCGCTTGATGGCCGGTGCGGCGAAATCGAATCCCTTCTCCTTGACCAGGCGTGAGACGACTGCGAGCAGCGGCATCCGCGGGTCCGTGTCGAGCCCGGCCTCCTTCTGCAGCTCGGTCTTGTTGCGGGCGCGCCGGGAAAGGGTCGCGGCATCGAACGTCGCGAAGAGGTCCGCATCCGAGGCCGGGTTCCAGGAATCGGTGTCGATGCCGTTCAGGATTCCGGCCAGGCGGTCCGCCCGCGCGCGCAGCACACCGTCCAGGCCGTGACCGCCCTCGTGAGTCAGGATCTCGCGGGCGTACGTCGGGCTTACCGTGGAGAGAGAGTCGGCGCCGAGGATGCCGAGGCCCATGAGTGAGTCGCGATAGGCCTCGGGCAGAGCGAAGAGGGCGTCGCTCTTGCGCAGCTTGTAGTCGCCGAGAATGCGCCCCGCACCCTGCGCCGCGTACGGCAGATTGTGGATGGTGAAGACCGACGCGACGTTGCGGAACCAGGGGTTGTCGCGGCCCTCGGTGCCGAGCCACCAAACGGCGGCGCCGGTGTGGGAATCGTGAGCGTGGACGACGTCGGGCTTCCAATCCATAGCCTCGGCGGAAAAGAGCGCAGCGAGGGAGAAGAAGATGAACTTCGGCCCGTCTTCCTCGATCGAGCGGCCGTAGATCCAGCGCTCTCTGGGGATCGGAAGACCGGTGACCAGGAAGAATGGAACGGATCCGACGGCCGTTTCCCAGATCTCCGCTTCGGGGGCTCCCCAGGTCGTGTAGACGGGAAACTTCTTGCGCAGGACGGGGTTGTAGGCGGGCCAGTCGATCGCTCCGTACCCGGGAATCACGACGCGCACCTCGTGGCCGAGGGCCATGAGCGCCTTCGGGAGGGATCCGACCACGTCCGCGAGGCCTCCCACCTTGGCGAGCGGGGCGGCTTCGGCGGCGAGCATCAGGATGCGCACGGCCCGATTATTCCTCAGCCGGCCGCCGGAGGCCTGCGGGGTAGCGTGTTATGCTTTAGCGGTTCTCGTTCGCTCGCCTTTTCCAGGCCTGTCCTGCCGAAAGTCCGAACGGCCTAAGCGAGAAAGCGTGAGGGTGCCTCGGCGGGCCCCACGTTGGGACATCGCCGAGACGTCGGACTCTTTTTTCGAGTCGAAAGGAATCGTAATGAAACTGTACGTGGGAAACCTTTCCTACAGCACGACCGAGAGCGATCTGCGGGAGCTCTTTGCGGCCTACGGGGCCGTGGATTCGGTGGCCGTGATCACGGACCGCGACAGCGGTCGCTCCAAGGGCTTTGGCTTCGTCGAATTCGGCAACGATGCCGAGGCGCAGGCGGCGATCTCGGGCCTGAACGGCAAGGACGTCGGCGGCCGCGCTCTGACCGTTTCCCAGGCTCGCCCGAAGACCGAGGGCGGCGGCGGCGGCGGCGGACGGCGTAACCGGTACTGAGGCGTTGGGCACGGCCGCCCGGCGGCCGAGGGAGGCCCTCATGAGTCAGGACTGGAAGATTCGGATCCAGCCCGCGGAACGGAAACCCTACGAGTTCAAGGCGACGTTGCTCTTGCGGAGCAAGGGCGATGCGACCGCCCTGGAGGTGAGCTACCTGTATGGAGACGGCGACCTGGCCGTCTTCCTCGAGGATCTCGGCGCGGGTGCGCCCGAGATCTGGGGTCTGCTCGAACAGCTGCACGGCCGCAAGACGGCGGAGATGATGGTCGAGGTCACGGACGAAGCGATGGAGGTCCTCGCGCGCCATGCGCCGAGGGCGCAAGCATGAGCGGGGCTCAAGTGGAAACGCGCAAGAAGGACTGGGTCCGCATCGCCTTCTTCATGCTCTCGCCGGTGATCGGCATCCTCGGAACGGCGGCGTACGCTCTGAAGTTCGGGGTCCGGTGGTGGGAGCCGGTGCTCTTCCTGGTCCTCTATGCGTGCGTCGGGATTTCCGTCACGGCGGGTTACCACCGCCTCTTCGCCCACAAGAGCTACGAGTGCCACCCCGCGATCCAGGCGTTCTACCTTTTCTTCGGCGCCATGGCGCTGCAGAACTCGATCCTGGCGTGGGGCTCGGACCACCGCATCCACCACCGTTACGTGGATCACGACTGGGATCCATACAATATCCAGCGGGGCGGCCTTTGGGCGCACATCCTCTGGATCTTCTACAAGAATCCGCCGGGACGCACGTTCGACGACGTTCCGGATCTCCAGAAGAACCGCCTCGTGCAATGGCAGCATCGCCATGCCGCGTGGTTCGGCGTCGTCGGGGGCCTCGGCATCCCGACCGCGATCGGCTGGGCGATGGGCAGCGCGCTCGGCGGCCTGCTCTGGGGCGGGTTCCTGCGGGTCGTCGTCATCCATCACACGACCTTCTTCGTGAACTCGATCGCGCACCTGTACGGCTCGCGACCCTACACCGAGGAGAACTCGGCGCGGGACAATCCGTGGGTTGCCCTGTTGACCAACGGAGAGGGGTACCACAACTTCCATCACCGTTTTCCGGCCGACTTCCGCAACGGAATCCGGTGGTACCAGTGGGACCCGAGCAAGTGGTGGATTCGCGGATTGCGCGGGATCGGGTTGGCCCGCGGCCTGCGCGAAACGCCTTCCCTGGTGATCGAGCGCTCGCGACTGCAGACGGCGGTGGGCCGCGCGGAGAGCCGGCGGGCGACGGCGCCGTCGCACCTGCACGAGGCCATCCAGCAGCGCCTCGACGCCGCGCAGCACTCGCTCGAACGGGCCTCGGCCCACTGGAAGGAGATCCAGGAGAAGGGCCGCAAGGACTGGAAGCAATACCGGGAGCACCTCGCCGAGGCGCGCCGCCAGCGGCGCAAAGCCCTGCGGATGCTCGGCGCGGCGCCCGAGGGGGCTGTCTCCTAGGGACGCGTGAGTCGATGCGGCCGCCGGCTCCTCGCGGGCGCGTCAGGGGTGCGAGGGGAGGGACGGTAGGGGCCGCGAGTCCGGGCGGGTCGAGAACGCGTTCATCTCGGGCTCGGTGCGCAGCAGGTCTTTGAGCGTCAGCTTGCCGAGCACCTGGTCGATGGCCTGCTGGACCCTGCGCCAGACCGAGCGGATGGAGCAGTCGGGCATGTGCGTGCACGAAAGCGCGATTCCCGAGTGGCCCTCGCAGAAGGCCGGCTCGTAGAGTCGTCCGCCGAGTTCAGCGAGGACGTGGCCGACGACGATCTGCTCCGCGGGCCGCGAGAGCGCGTAGCCGCCGGACTGGCCGCGCGTGGACGTGACGAATCCGCCGCGGCGCAGGATGCGCATCATCTTCGCGACGTTGGGTTCGGAAATGCCCTCGGAGCGCGCGAGCTCCGGAATCGTGAGGCTCCCGCCGTCGCCTTCCCGACCGACCCGCAGGAGGCACCGCAGTCCGTATTCTTCCTGGGAGGACAGTTTCATCGCAGGCGCCTCGCGATCACATCATTCCGAGCTGAAGCTTCGCCGCGTCAGACATCATCTGCAGGCTCCACGGCGGGTCGAAGACGACCTGGACGTCGGCCTCCTTGATTCCGGGGACCGTCAGGAGCTTTCCCCTGATGTCCTCCCGGAGCACGTCGCCCATGCCGCAGCCGGGCGCCGTGAGCGTGAACTTGACGTCGATCCGGTTGCCTCCGTCGGGCAACGGCGCGACCGTGCAGCCGTAGACCAGGCCGAGATCCACGATGTTGACCGGGATCTCCGGGTCGAAGCAGGTACGCAGCTGGTCCCAGGCCAGCTCGTCGGTCGTCTTGCCTTCCTGCGCCGCGGCGTCGGCCACGACGATCGGCTCGCCGATGGCGTCGGCGTCCTTGCCGTCGATCCGCGCGAGGAACCCCACGGGCGTCATGACGGTGTAGCTGCCCCCGAGCGATTGGGTGATGATGACGGGGTCCCCGGTGTGGAGCGTGATCGGCGTTCCGCTCGGGATCTCCCGGGCGTCGACTTCGCGCGTGACCGTGGTTTCTTTGCGCATTTGCATGGTCAGGCTCCTCCGCTCTCGGCCGGCGGGCCCTCGGCCTCCGTCGAAACGGGCTGCGCCTCTCCCCGGAGCGCGGCCTTCAGCGTGTGCCAGGGCAGGGTGGCGCACTTGACGCGCACCGGATACTCGCGCACGCCCGAGAAGACCGCGAGCTTGCCGAGCTCGGGGCCGCCGCCCGGTTCGCCTTTTCCCGTGATCAGGTCGTGGAAGCGCGTGAAGAGCGCGTCGGCTTCGGCGCGCGTCTTGCCCTTCACGCTCTCGGTCATCATCGAGGCCGAGGCCGTCGAGATCGCGCAGCCGGCGCCCTGGAAGCTGACGTCCTTCAGCACGTCGCCCTCGAGATCGAGGTAGACCGTCTCGCGGTCCCCGCAGAGCGGGTTGTAGCCCTCGGCCTTGCGGTCCGGCGCGGACATCGCGTGGAAATTCCTCGGCCGCTTGCTGTGATCGAGAATCACTTCCTGGTAGAGATCGCGCAGATCGGACATCAGCGGAACATCCCGATGACCTTGTGGATCGCCGCGACGAGCGCATCGACCTCGCCGACGGTGTTGTACAGGCCGAACGACGCGCGTGCCGTGGCAGGAAGGCCATACCGGTCCATGACCGGCTGGGCGCAGTGGTGACCCGTGCGGATCGCCACCCCTTCCCGGTCGAGCACGGTGCCGATGTCGTGCGGGTGGATGCCGTCGAGGACGAAGGAGATGACGCCGGCCTTCGCGCGGGCGGTGCCCACGATGCGCAGCCCGTCGATGGCGGCGAGCTTGGCGGTCGCGTCGGCGAGCAGGTCGTGCTCGTGCGCCGCGATGCGGTCGAGGCCAATTCCGGAGACGTAGTCGAGCGCGGCGCCGAAGGCAATGCCTCCCGCGATGTTCGGCGTCCCGGCCTCGAACTTGTACGGCAGGGCGTTGAAGGTCGTCTTCTCGAAGGTGACGGAACGGATCATGTCGCCGCCGCCCTGATAGGGGGGCATGGCGTCGAGAAGCGCCGCCTTGCCGTAAAGGACACCCACGCCGGTCGGCCCGTAGACCTTGTGGCTCGAGAACGCGTAGAAATCGCAGTCGAGCTCCTGGACGTCCACCGGCATGCGGGGGGCCGCCTGGGCTCCGTCCACGAAGAGAGGTACGCCGCGCGCGTGGGCCATCTCGGCGATGCGGCGGATCGGAACGATGGTGCCGAGCGCATTGGAGAGATGCGCGACCGACACGAGCCTCGTGCGCGGCGTGAGGAGCCGCTCCAGCGCGACGAGGTCCACGTCGCCGGCCTCGTCGATCGGAGCGACCGTGAGAAGCGCGCCCTTTTCCTCGCACAGCAGCTGCCAGGGAACGATGTTCGAGTGATGCTCCAGACCGGTGATGAGCACCTCGTCGCCCGCCCCGACGTGCGCGCGGCCGTAGGTCTGGGCGACGAGATTGACGGCCTCCGTCGTGCCGCGCACGAAGACGATCTCGCCCGTCTCGCGGGCGTTGACGAAATGTCGGGTCTTCTCGCGCGCGGCGTCGTAGGCATCGGTCGTCTGGACGGACAACCAGTGCACACCCCGGTGGATGTTGGCGTAGCAGTGTTCGTAGACGTCGCGCTCGGCATCGATGACCCGCCGGGGCTTTTGTGCGGAGGCCGCGTTGTCGAGGTAGACGAGCGGCTTGCCGTAAACCCTCGTCGCGAGGATTGGAAAATCGCGGCGAAACGCCTCGACGTCGTAGGCGACTCCGGCCGCGCGGCGCGGGTCGGCAATCGGAACGGCGCTCATACGCGTGCCTCGGGAGTGTCGGGCCGGCCGGGGAGGATCACACCGAGGGCCGCCTCCACGGCCGCGCGGACCGCCGGGATCCGTATGCGGTCCGTGACGTCCGCGGCGAACGCGTAGATCAGCAGGGCGCGGGCCGCGCCCTCGCCGATCCCTCGCGAGCGAAGGTAGAAGAAGGCCTCGGGGTCGAGCTGGCCGGTGGTCGAGCCGTGCTTGCACTTGACGTCGTCGGCGAAGATCTCGAGCGCCGGTGTGGAATTGACGAGCGCCTGGCGCGACAACAGCAGGTTCTTGTTCGTCTGTACCGCGTCGGTCTTCTGGGCGTCCGGGCGGACGATGATCTCGCCATGGAAGACGCCGCGGGAGGCATCGTCCATGATCCCCTTGTAGAGCTCGCGGCTGACCCCGTGCGGCCTGACATGGTCGATGACCGTGTGATTGTCGAGGTGCTGCGTTCCCCGGCCGACGAAGAGCCCGTTCAGAGTGCACTCGGCGCCCTCGCCGTCGAGCACGACGGAGAGGTCCGTGCGCGCGAGGGCCGCGCCGAGCGCGATGTTGTGCGACGTGAAGTGGCTCGCGCGGTCCTGTCGGGCCGCGAGGGTGTGGACGTGGCAGGCCGAGACGCTTTCCTGTTGCAGCTTGTAGTGCTCGAGAATGGCGCCCTCCTCGAGCGCGATCTCGGTCACGGCGTTGGTGAAGGAGCGGCCCTCGCCGAGGTAGGTCTCGACGATCGCAGCCTGCGAGCGCTCCCCGGCGAGGATGAGTGTCCGGGGATACGCGACCGAGGGCGCATCGCCCGGAGCGGAGACATGAAACAGATGAAGCGGCGCGGAGACGATGGCGCCCCGGGCGATCGAGATCACGGCGCCGTCGTCGAGGCAAGCGGTATTGAGCGCCACGAAGGCATGGCGGTCGACGCGGGCCAGCCTCGAGAAGTTGGCCCGGAGCGCTTCCGGTTCGCGACCGAGGATCTCGCGGAGGCTCTCCACCCGGATTCCGTCGAGCGGCGAGGAGAGCGCCTTCGCGTACCGTCCATTGACGAACACGATGCGCGCGCCCGGCGCCGGAGGCAGCGTCACCCGGTCCGCCGGAGGCGCGGCGATCCAGGGGGTTCCCGTGATCGCCTGGAGACCCGTGTAGCGCCAGTCCTCGTCCTTCGCTGTGGGAAAGCCGAGCTCCTCGAACCGCGCGAACGCCGCCCGGCGCAGCTCCGAAAGCCAAGGCGCCCCGGCGAGCGCGGAGGGCTGCGGCGCGAATCCTTGCTCGACGGCGGCGGCTTCCATCAGCGTGCCGCGGCGGCCGGCGTTGGGGAAGAAGCCGGCGGCTCCTTCTCGAGCCACGCGTAGCCCTTCTCCTCGAGCTCGAGCGCGAGCTCCTTGCCGCCGGAGAGCGCGATGCGGCCCTCGACCAGAACGTGGAGGAAGTCGGGCACGATGTAGTTGAGAAGCCGCTGGTAGTGGGTCACGACGATCATGGATCGCTCGGGCCCCCGCAGCTGATTGACACCGCTCGCAACGATGCGCAGAGCGTCGATGTCGAGGCCCGAGTCGGTCTCGTCGAGGATGGCGAGCGTCGGCTCGAGCAGCGCCATCTGGAAGATCTCGTTGCGCTTCTTCTCGCCGCCGGAAAACCCTTCGTTGACAGGCCGCTTGACGAGGCTCTCGTCGATCTCGACGAGCCTGGCCTTCTGCTTCACCAGCGCGAGGAACTCGATGGCGTCGTACTCGGGCAGCCCGCGGTGCTTGCGCACGGCGTTGACCGCCGCCTTCAGGAAGTAGACGTTGGAAACCCCGGGGATCTCGACCGGGTACTGAAAGGCGAGGAAGAGGCCCTCGCGGGCCCGCATCTCCGGGGCCATGGCGAGCAGGTCCTGGCCCCTGTAGAGGACGCGCCCCTGCGTGACTGCGTACCCGGGGCGCCCCGCCAGCACGTGCGCCAGCGTGGACTTGCCCGAGCCGTTCGGGCCCATCACCGCGTGGACCTCTCCGGCGTTGACCGTCAGATCCACGCCGCGGAGGATCTCCTTGGAGCCGACGACGGCGTGCAAGTTCGTAATTTCGAGCAGGGGCGTCATGATCAACTTGCGATTTGTGATCTGTGATTTGTGATTGCGGCGACGACGTTGCGCCTCCGCCCAATCACCAATCACCGATCAGAAATCGCCAATCCCTCCGCATTTAACCCACGGATCCTTCCAACGAGACTCCCAGCAGCTTCTGCGCCTCGACCGCGAACTCCATGGGCAGCTCCTTGAAGACGACCTTGCAGAAGCCGTTGACGATCATGTTGACGGCCTCCTCCGCGGAGATGCCGCGCTGCTGGAAGTAGAAGATCTGGTCCTCCCCGATCTTGGAGGTCGAGGCCTCGTGCTCCATCTGCGCCGTCGAGTTGTTGATCTCGATGTAGGGGAATGTATGCGCGCCGCACTTGTCGCCGATCAGGAGCGAGTCGCACTGCGAGTAGTTGCGCGCGCCGTCCGCCTTGCCGAGGATCCTGACCATGCCGCGGTACGAGTTCTGGCCATGGCCGGCCGAAATGCCCTTGGACACGATCGTCGACTTCGTGTTCTTCCCGATGTGGATCATCTTCGTGCCGGTGTCGGCCTGCTGGTAGTTGTTCGTCACCGCGACCGAGTAGAACTCGCCGACCGAGTTGTCTCCCTGAAGGATGCAGCTCGGGTATTTCCACGTGATCGCCGAGCCGGTCTCGACCTGAGTCCAGGAGATCTTGGAATTCCTGCCCCGGCAGGCGCCGCGCTTGGTGACGAAGTTGTAGATGCCGCCCTTGCCGTCCTTGTCGCCGGGATACCAGTTCTGGACCGTGGAGTACTTGATCTCCGCGTCATCCAGGGCGACCAGCTCCACGACGGCCGCATGGAGCTGGGTTTCGTCGCGGATCGGGGCCGTGCAGCCCTCGAGGTAACTGACGTAGGAGCCCTCTTCGGCGACGATGAGCGTGCGCTCGAACTGCCCGGTGTTGGCCGAATTGATCCGGAAGTACGTCGAAAGCTCCATCGGACAGCGCACGCCTTTCGGGATGAAACAGAAGGACCCGTCGGAGAAGACGGCGGAGTTCAGCGTGGCAAAGAAGTTGTCGGAGTAGGGCACGACGGATCCGAGGTACTTGCGAACGAGGTCCGGGTGGCTGTGGACCGCCTCGGAAAAGGAGCAGAAGATGATGCCGACCTCGGCGAGCTTTTCGCGAAACGTCGTCGCGACCGAGACGGAGTCGAACACGGCATCCACGGCGACCCCGGCGAGCTTGGCGCGCTCGCGCAGCGGAATGCCGAGCTTCTCGTACGTCTCGAGCAGCTTCGGATCCACTTCGGCGAGCGATTTCGGCGCGTCCTTGCGGGTCTTCGGCGCCGAGTAGTAGACGCTGGCCTGATAGTCGATCGGGGGATAGTGGACGTTTTGCCAGGTCGGCTCCTTCATGGTGAGCCAGTGGCTGTAGGCCTTCAACCGCCACTCGAGCAGCCACTCGGGTTCGTTCTTCTTGGCGGAGATGATCCGGACGACGTTCTCGGAAAGGCCGGCGGGAATCGTCTCCGATTCGATGTCGGTGACGAATCCGGCTTTGTACTCGCCGGTGCCGAGGTCGAATGCCGACGCGGGGTTAGAGGCCATGATTCATTCTCACAACGGCAGCATATGAGAATCAATACTGAAAAGTCAACTTTAGTCGCAGTAGTAAGTTATTTGTTATCATTGGCTTAGAGTACATATTGCAGACAGAGGACCCCTACTCGCTCCTGGTTCTGCCGGACGGCTCGAGCGTGGAACCCTCGGTAGCCTTCGCGGCCGCTGCCCTTTGCGGGGCCGATCCGTATCGGTTCGGCGTCCTCCTCAAGGGCCGGGGCCTGACGCTGCTCGCTCGCGGCACGGCGTTGCAGCTCGACGCGGCCGCCCGGGCCCTGACCGCCGCGGGCGTGAAGTGCCGGAGTCTGAGTCCGGTGGATCTGCGCGCGGCGCCCCGGCCGCTTCTTGCGGGAGGCGTGGCAGCGGCCGCCGGGGGCCTCGGCCTGCGGGTACATGGGAAGCTCGCGGGTCCTCCGCCGGGAGCACCGCTCCTCCTGGTGCTGGGCGACCTCGGCGTGGATGCGGCGTCGTCGCCCGCTGGCCCGTCGCGGGCCGGCGACACCTTCATTCAGCGCCTCCTCCGAGCGACCTATCCCGTCGTCGACGTCGTCTGGGCGGGCGGACGGGTGCGCGTGCCGCTGCGGCAGATGGCGTGGCGCGAGCTGCCGGGCCGCGCCTTCTCGCCGCCGGCGAACCTCGGCCTGCTGCTTGCCGCCCTCGCCGCGGCTTCTGGCGGAACGATCCTGGATCTCGAGTTCGACGGACAGGAACTTCTGGCCGGCCCGCCGCTCGGCGTGGACGAGCCGCTCGAGGGAGCCGACCGCACGCGGACGCAGCGCTTCGACCGTTACGCGGCTGCGGCCGCGGCCGCGTGGGCGAAGGGCCTCTACCCGGCGGTTGCCGCGGGCCGCGTCGCCCTGGCGCGAGACGGCGTGGCGCTTGCGCCCGAGGATTTCTTCGCGCGAAAACCCACCCCGGCGGCGAGCACGAGCGTCCCGTGGATCCGGCGGTCGGGTCACTCTCGGATCCGGCCCGGACCCTGGGCGTGGCTGGCGGCCCTCCCGGTGGCGGGCCTGTTCTTCGCGAGCCCGCGCACCGCCTCGAGTGTCCTCATCGCGGGATTCGCCTTCGGGGGAGTCGGGCTCGTACTCTCGGGCCTCGCGGCGCTGCGACGGCGCGAGCGCCTCCGGTCGCTGCAGCCCGCCCGCGTCCGGTCCATGGCGCTCGGCCCCGTGCAGGTGTCTGGGCGCGTCGCGGCATGCGCGCCGCTCGTCGCACCGTATTCCCGCACGCGATGCGGCTGGTTCCGCTTCGAGCTGCGGAAGCGCGGCGGCGCCGACCCCGAGGATCGCCCGCTCCTGCACACGACCGAGGCGGGAGGGTCGGGCGACCTGCCGTTCTGGCTCGTGGACGAGACCGGCGCGGTGCTGGTGCAGCCGGCCGGCGCGGAGGTCGATGTCGAGCCGTACTCCGCAACGCTCGGCCCCGGCCTCGAAGCCGTCGAGTGGTCGCTGCCCGAGGGCGGGAGCATCTTCGTGTCCGGCGTGGCGCAACGCCGGTCGACCGACACGATGGATCCTCCGGCGCCGTCCGGCCAGATCGCTCCGGAGCGCGACGATGTCTTCCTCGGATCCGCGCCCGGCGAGCCGCTCGTCCTCTCGGCGCGCTCGCGGAAAGGAGAGTCGTCGCGATGGGACTGGCAGTTTCGAGTGGGCGCCGTCGTCGGAGGCGTGTACCTCTTGATCGCCGTCCTTCTCGTTCTGGTGCGCGTCTCGGGAGGGTTCGAGTGAGCGCGATTCGATACCATCGTTGCCGCCCATGATCGTCGCCGCCGCGATTCCCTTCGCGTTGCTCATCGCCGCTGCCGTGACGGCGGGTTGGAGCCTCGTTCTCTACAACGGGCTCATCTGCGCACGGCGCGAGTGCGACCGCGCCTGGGCCAACATCGACGTGCTGCTCAAGCAGCGGCACGACGAGCTTCCCCGGTTGGTCGAGGTCTGCCGGGCGCACGCGGATTTCGAGCGGGGAACGCTCGAGGCCGTGGTGGCGGCCCGCAACCGCTTCGCCCAGGCCGCGAGCGTGTCCGCGCGGGCCAGTGCGTCGTCTGCCGTCAGCGAGTCGGTGCGCGCCCTTTTCGCCCTCGCCGAGCGCTATCCGGATCTGAAGGCGACCGAGAGTTTCGTGCGGCTGCAAGGGAGGATCTCGGACCTCGAGAACCAGATCACCGATCGCCGCGAGCTCTACAACGCCGCGGTGACCGAGTGGAACACGCGGATCGAACAGGTGCCGGGAGCGTTCGTCGCCCGCGCCGTCGGGATGCGGCCGCGCGAGCTCTGGCGCGCGCGCCGCGTTCCGGCCGCCTAGTCCAACGGGTCTCGAGGCTCCCGGCTTCGAGTCGGTTTAGTCCTTCCGGGGCGTCGGGGTCGGCCGGGGCTTCGTGACCCGTTCGGGCGGCTTCGCCGGGTGCTCGTCGCGCTCCATCTGCCGGGTGGACGGAGTCAGCGCCGGGTGGACGGCCGGGCCATGAGCGACCGGGCTCGGACGCAGGACCTGCGGCGCCGCGCGTTCCGCGGGAACCCGCGCGGGCGGCGGGGTCGCCTCATGCTTCTGCTGCGGATGCGGCGCCTCGGGCGGCCGGGGAGTGGGTCGCGCGCGCTCGTTGCCCTGCGGCAGGCGGGACACGGGCTGCTCGGCCGACGGGGGCCGGCCCTGGGGAGTGATCTCGCGCCGATGCGTCTGGGGGGCCGAGGTCGGCCTCTCGCGATCGATCGTCGCCGAACGAGGTTCCGGACGCGTAGGCTCCTCGCGCGGGGGCTGCACCCGCTCCCGCTCCACGGGCTGCGGGCTGGCGGTGGCCGGCTGCCTGGACTTGTTGCCGGTCACCGGGCCCGCGGCGACGGGCTGTTCCTGCGTGGCGAGCGGACGTCCGCGCACGGGAGCCACGGGAGCGACGGCTTGCGCTCGCGGCGGCGTCGAGGTTGCCGAGCGCGTGGAGGGCGCCAGCGTGACGCGGCCGGACTCGGCAGTCACCGGGCGAACGGCCGCGACCGCTCGGGGCTGGCCACGATCCTTGGCGGTGATTCGGGTGGCTTCCACCTGCGTGACGGGTGCTCCGCGATTCTCTTGGAGGAACGGGAGCTTCTGCTGGAAGGTCGGCGGTGCCGGGGGCGGGGCAACTCGTGCGACGACGGGACGCGCGATGACCGCCGCCGGAGGGCGCACGGCCCGGGCCTGCGTGGGGGACACGCCCGTCGAGGCAAGGGTCGGGATCACCGGGGCGGCGCCGCGAATCACGGGGGCCGCCTCGACCTCGCGAACGATGGTCCGGTCCGTCACGACGTTGCGCGCGACGGCTCCGCTCGAGACGAAGGTGTTTTGATTGACGACCGTCACATACGTCCGATTGACGTAGGTCACGTTGGTGACGTCCACGTTCACCACGGGCCGCGGGGACCACCACGCGACGAGGGGATCGCGCGGGCCGAGCGGGAACCATCCGACGTATCCGCCGCGTCGGATGGCGACGCTTGCGGAGAATCCCGGGCCCGCGCCTACGAAGGCGACCAGCGCGGGTGCGTACGCCACGACCCGGACCGAGGGGGCCACCGGGACCCAGAACCACCGCGACGACCTGGTGACCCAGCGCCCGTAGTGGTACGGCGCCCAACCCCAGGGCTCGGTGGATATCCAGGTCCAGCCCCACGGGTCCTGCCAGACCCAATGCCCCTGGCGATAGGGCACCCAGCCGACCTCGACATGCGACGGCGACCAGACCCTCCCGTATTCCGGAATCTGCTCCCACTGACCGTACGCGTCCAGGTCGCGGACGCCCACGACGTCCGCGCTGACGTACTGGGCGGACGTGCTCTGGCGAAAGCGCGTCGTTCGGCCCACCACCCAACGATCCCAAGAGTCAGGCGAAGAGACCGCGAGGACTTCATAGCGCGGAGAGTCGATCCCTTCGATCGCGATGGCCTCTCCGGAATTCAGCGCGATCTGCCCGCCGCCGGCGGCGACGGTCGCCGCGCCCTGCTGCACCGAGACGCGCGTGTTGCCGCCAGAGTCAACGTCGATGCGGTATTCCCCGGCGCGCTCGAAGGTGACGGCGGCGTTGGGAGTGTCGACTTCCCAGGTGTCGTCCTGGTCAAGCTGCCGGACCTGGAAAGAGCCGACGCCCGACTTGAGCGCGAATTGCTTCGTGTCCTGGGTGAGATTCAGGGCCGCCAGATCGGTGCGCGACCCCAGCCAGATCAGGTCCCCGCCATGCACCTGCAGCTCGACGCGGCTGCGCTGGTCGGCGTAAATGCGATCGCCGAGGGTCATCGGCATGTTGACGCCGGCGGCCTGCCAGTTCTCGGGATCGTCCCCGCGGGCATAGGAGACGTTGCCCTGAACGTCGGCGATGCGAGCGACCGTCTGCTGAACGACGTCGCCTTCGCCGCTTTCGCCGTATTCGTCCCGCGCCTGTCCGACGGCCATTGCGCCGCCGAGGAGCACGGCGAGCAGTGCCGCGAGTGTCCGAAGGGTCCGTTTCCGTGAAAGAGCCATGGAGCCTCCCTCGTCCCTGGGACGATGCAAGAGTGATTCCCGTTTGGCGGGCGAGGCACAGATTGGCGGTTTCGCCGGAAATCGGGGCCTCGACAGCCGGTTCCCGGCAATCGACTGTATGCAATGTATACCGCCGCTCCGGCAGCCCCGTCCTCGAAGATGGTCGACCCGCAGCCAACGGCTGCGTAGACTCCTGCGATGCCTTCCGGTCTGCGAGTCTCTCAACCGCCCGAGAGACCGCTCGCGATCTTCGACGGCGATTGCGGATTCTGCCGGCTCTGGATCGGGCGGTGGAAGACGGCAACCGGGCCGGGCGTGGACTACGCGCCCTCGCAGGAGGCGGCATTGCGCTTTCCGGAGGTTCCGGCGGAAGCCTTCGCGCGCGCCTTCCAACTCGTTCAGCCGGACGGGCAGGTGCTGGAGGGCGCGGCAGCCGTCTTCGCCACGCTCGCCGCGGGTCCACGCGGCAGCGTGCTGGCGGCCCTCTATTCGCGCGTTCCCGCCTTTCGAATGCTCGCCGAGCTTGCATACCGGGCGGTCGCGAGTCACCGGAGCGCGGCGAGCGCCGTGACCCGGCTTCTCTGGGGCCGGTCGGTCGAGAAGCCGACCTACCTTGCGGCGACGGCTCTCTTCGTCCGGATACTCGGCCTTTCCTATCTCGCGGCCTTCGTTTCGCTCTGGGTGCAGGTGGACGGGCTCATCGGCTCGCGGGGAATCCTCCCGGTCGCGCCCTTTCTCGACTGGGTGCGCGCGCAGACGGGGGCCGAACGATACTGGCTGCTCCCGACGTTGTGCTGGATCTCCGGAAGCGACGCTTTCCTGCACGTTCTGTGTGGCGCGGGGGTGGCGGCCTCACTGCTTCTCGTTGCGGGGTTGGCGCCCACGCTCGCGGCGGCGATTTCCTGGATCGCCTATCTCTCGCTCGTCGGCGCGGGCCAGGTGTTCTTCGAGTTCCAGTGGGACTCGCTGCTGCTCGAGGCTGGATTCCTGGCGATCTTCCTCGTCTCCCCGCGACTCGGCCGCTTCGGAAGCAGGCTCGCGGCAGCGCCGATTTCGCTCTGGCTGCTGCGCTGGCTGCTCTTCCGGCTGATGTTCTCCTCGGGCTGGGTCAAGCTCGCGAGCGGCGATCCGACGTGGCGAAACCTCTCCGCCCTGCGCTTCCACTACGAGACGCAGCCCCTGCCGCCCTGGACCGCCTGGTTCATGCATCAGAGTCCGCCCTGGTTCCAGACCGCCTCCGGAGTCTTTCTCTTCTTCGTCGAGCTCGTCGTGCCGTTTCTGTTCTTCGCCCCCCGGAGGCTGCGGCTGTTCGCCTGCGGCCTGACGGTCCTGCTTCAGGCCCTGATCGCGGGGACGGGCAACTACGCTTTCTTCAACCTTCTTGCCGTCGCTCTCGCCGTGCTCCTCGTCGACGACCAGTCGCTGCCGGCGCGCTTGCGGCCGCGGGCCGGCGCCCGGGCCCTTCGGCGGTGGCCGCGCATCGTCTTCGTTCCGGTCGTCTGCGCCGTCGTTTTCGCCTCCTCGATCGAGTTCGCGGCCACACTCGATCGTTCCCTCACGTTGCCGCGTCCACTGGCGGTGGCGCTGGAAGTCATGGGACCGCTTCGAATTGCCAACGGGTACGGTCTCTTCATGGTGATGACGACCGAGCGACCCGAGATCGTGATCGAGGGCAGCGCCGACGGCGTCGCCTGGATTCCGTACGAGTTCCGCTGGAAGCCGGGAGACGTGCGGCGCCGGCCGCGCTTCGTCGCACCGCACCAGCCGCGTCTGGACTGGCAGATGTGGTTCGCGGCTCTCGGCGGCTACGCCCAGAATCCGTGGCTCTCGCGCTTGCTCGATCGGCTCCTCGAGGGGTCACCCGAGGTCGAGGGGTTGCTCGGGACCGACCCGTTTCCGGGCAAGCCGCCGAAGTTCATGAGGGCGGTGCTCTACGACTATCGCTTTACGGACGCCGAGGAGCGCCGCCGGACCGGGGCCTGGTGGCGCCGCCGCGCGCTCGGGCTCTATTGCCCGGTCCGGGAGCGGCCGGAGTAGCGGCGATCCGTATCAATCCGAGCAGCGCAGGGAGGAATCCTCGTCGAGCTGTGTCGTGGCCAGGAAGGGATCCCTCGCTGCGCTCGGGATGACAGACAGGTCCCTCGGGATGACGGACAGGCCCGGCCCCTGGCGGGACTTCGGCTAGACTCCGAACCGGTTGGGGCTCCACGCCAGGCCGAGCTCGCCGGGCGGCGCCATGTACCCGGCAAGAGCGGAAGCGGCAACCACGGCCGGGCTCGCGAGAAATCCCTCGCCGCCGTATCCCATCCTGTTTTGCCAGTTGCGGTTGAAAGACGTGATCGCCCGTTGCCCGGGCGCCAGAGCGTCGGGGCCCTGGCCGAAGCAGGGCCCGCACCAGGATTGCCGGATTTCTCCGCCCACGGATCGGAGGACCTCGCCCACGGACTCGCCGCCGAGCCGCGGATCCGCCAATTCGATCTGGCGTCCGACTCCGCCGGAGCCCGGAAAGATGGTGAAGGGGCGCGTCACCTTCCGGAAGCCCTGCTGGCGCGCCGCCCGCAGGACGAGGGCGGCCGAGAGCAGGTCGTCGTAGCTTCCGTTGGTGCAGGATCCGATCATCGCCTTGTCGAACGTGATGCGTTCGCGGGCCACCTCGTCCGCCCGGAACGCATTGCCGGGGGCGAAGGGTTTGGCGATCATCGGCGCGATTTCGGACAACACCAGCCGCTCGTCGATCGCGTACTCCGCGTCCGCCCCGGGGGCGAAGCGCGGGTAGGGGAGCTCCGTGATTCCCTTCGCGCGGTACCAGGCCTCGGTGATCTCGTCGGCGGCAAAGATGCCGTTCAAGGCCTCCGCCTCCGCCATCATGTTGGCGATCGTGTTGCGAAAGGCGATCGGCAGCTGCTGGCCTTGGTCGACGAACTCGACCGACATCCCCTGCGACTGATCGGGCCCCCAGCGGCGCAGCAGCTCGAGCACGATGTCCTTGCCCGACACCCAGGGTTGGAGCGCTCCGGCGAGGACCACGCGACGCTGTCTGGCCATGGTGAAGTAGATGTAGCCGGTCGACCACCCGAAGCCGAGCGTGGTCGATCCGACCCCGAAGCCGACGGCCCCATATGCGCCATAGGCCCGGCTGTGGGAGTCCGCGCCGGGTATGAACTGGCCGGGCAGCACGAGTCCCTGCTCGGGGAAGTAAAAATGGAAGATGCCGTCGCCCGGGTCCGCGTAGTACGGCTTCTCGATCCCATGGAGGCGTGCGAACTCGCGGCCGATCGCCGTCTGGCGGTCGTCGTCGGCGCGCCCGGTGAACACGAAATGATCGTTGGCGATCGCCGCCTGTCGCGGATCGATCGCCCGGCCCCCGGTGATCTGGTTGAACGTGTGGATCGCAAAGGGTGCCGTTCCGTCGGAGGCCGGCAGGAGGTCGGCGTAGACACGCAGCGTCGCGCCCGGGCGAACGGGGGCGTCGCGGTCGACC
This sequence comes from uncultured Acidobacteriota bacterium, assembly GCA_963847075.1. Lineage (GTDB taxonomy): Bacteria > Acidobacteriota > Thermoanaerobaculia > UBA5066 > Gp7-AA6 > DAHUXD01. The sequence goes on along the minus strand of CAWJYL010000002.1, from coordinate 1,490,320 downwards.
CGATGGGCCCACACGATCTGCTCGGTGGTCGTCATGCGGCGAGCGAGTTCCGGGTCCGGCCAGCGGATCTCGGGAAGGGCGCGGACCGAGTTTCGAAACTCGCGCCGCCCGACCGCGAAGATGCCTCCGCCGACGCGAATCTCTTCTTCCTTGGGCGAAAGCGGAAGCGGCATGTACGCCTTGCCCTGCGTTTCGTTGGTCAGCCGGCGCGTGGCGGGATCGAAGGCGAAGGCATCGCCGTCCCGGGCGTCGGCGACGGCCGGGGGGCACTGCACGACGTGGAGGCCGAGATTGAACGCGTTGCGGCGGAAGATGTCGCCCATGCCGTTGCCGCAGACGACGACGAGCTCGAGACCCTTCTCCTCGGCCACGCCCTTCAAGCCCGCAGGGCTCATCTCACGCGAGGAGCCGATCGCGAAGCGATCGCCGGCAATCAGGAATGTCTCGCCACGATGCACGCGCTCCCGGAAGTCGGGCATGAGGTAGCGGAAGGACCCCGCCTTCCAGCGTTCGTCGAGACGATCGAGACTTTCCGAGACGCAGTCCGCGGCAGGCGTGATCTGGTCGGTGTCGATGGCGTCCCGCTTCTTGCCCGGAGTGCTCGGGTCCCAGAAGACGAGGGCTTTCCCGCGGATGGCGTGAGGCGAGGCGCCCACGGCCACGTCGGAGGGCCGGGGCTGTGGCAGGGTTTCGTGCGCGACACCCGGCTTGAGGCGCGCAGGTTCGATCCTGTGGATCCTCACCGCGCCATCCTACCCATGGTCACGCCGTGGCGCGCCAACATCTTTGGAGGCGGTTCGGGCGTCTAGGGGTTTGCGGAGAGAGTCGCGGAGTGCACGCGCTGCTCCCAGCTCGACTCCTGGGCTTGCTGGAAGAGCTGCGCGGCGCGGCTGAAGGCCATCTGCGCGGCATCGTACTCGCGGTGTTGAAGCAGCCGCTCGCCTTCCTTCTCGCTCTGCTGTCCCTCGTCGAAGACGTCGGCGGCTCTCTCCCGCGCGCCGACACGGTCGGCTTCGATGCGCGCGAGCGCGGCGCGCAGGCGCAGGTCCTCGGTCGGCTGCCTGAGCTCGTACCGGATCTTCTTCCCCGATCGCACGGCTGCGGGCGAGTGGTCGGCGGCGGGCACGAGCGTTCCGGCCGGCGGCGCGGCAGATTCAGGAAGCGGGACCGGCAGCGAAGGCAGATCCGAAGGCACGGCCTCGCGTACCGCCTCCACGGACGGCGCGAGCGCCGTTGCCGGGACGGCAACCGCATTCGCCTGGTTCCAACGCATGCCGTTGGTCACGAGAATCACTCCCGCCGCGAGCCCTGCTGCGGCGGCGAGAGCGGCGGCCGGGCCGCGCCACGCGCCGTTCAGGTGTTGCCGTCGCAAGGCGGGCTGCCCCTCGATCAGCCCGGCCGCGTGCTCTTGCAAGGCGGCCGGAGCCGGCGAGGGCTCCACCGGCGGCGGGATCGTCGCGAGAGCCTCGGGTTGCACAATGGCCGCTTGCTCCGTCGAGGCGGCCTCCTCGGGATCGAGATCTCCCCGTCGGCGGCGGGGCATTTCCGAGAAGGGCGGTTCCGCCGAGGCCTCGCGACGCCGCGTCTTGGTCTCGACGAGGACCGGGTTGGTGGATTCCCAGTCGGAGGAGGGCGCGACGCTCTGACTTTCGGGGTTCAGGAGCTTGTAGAGAAAGAGGGCGAGGTTCGTGGTGAAGAGCGAGAAGGGGTTTCCCGTCACCATCTGCTGGAGCGCCCGGTGCGCGTCGATGGCCGTCGGGAAGCGTTCGTCGGACGGGGCCAAGCAGCGGCGCAGGAACGCACCGATCTCGTCGGAGCGCGGGTCGCCGGCCCGCAGCTCGGCCGAGGGAGTGTCGAGGGAGGGCCGGCGCCCCGTGATGAGCTCGACGAGAATGGCTCCCAGCGAATAGACGTCGGCGTTCTCCGATATGGTCGCCGACCCGCGGGCCTCCGGCGCGATGTACGGCGCGATGTCCGCCGTCATCCGCGGGCCGGCGAGCGCCGGCAGCACGGCCTCGGCGATGCCGAAGCCTCCGACACGGACGGCGGCGTCGTGGGTGATCGTCACGAAGCCCGGCCAGAGCAGCCCGTGGTCGGCGGGGCGACCTCCGGCCTTTGCCTGATGTGCGTGTTCGAGGGCTGCGGCGATGCGCTCGCCGATGAGAAGGCCGTACTCGACCGGGATTCGGATGCCGAGCGCCCGCACGCGCGCGAGCATCGTGTCGAGCGTCCAGCCCGCCGTTTCGTCCCACGTCATGTAGGGGATGCCCTCGACGACGTCGAGCTCGGGCCGCAGAACGATCGCGTCGTTCGCGAGTGCAGCGTCGCGGTACCGGCTTTCCCGGACCGCCCTGTGGATCGCATCCGCGCGGAGCTCCTCGGACTGCAGAATCCGCAGCCGGACGAACCGACGTTCATCGGCCGCGTAGAGCGCGCGGAAAACCGTGCCGAGGGGATCCTCGGAAAGCTGAGCGACGAGAAGATAGTCGCCCAAATGCCTGGACAGGAACGGCGCGGTGGTCGTCATGCGAGCCTCGACCCCTTCCTCCGAGGGGACAAATTCGGCCCAAGCCGGCCAGCCAGAAGCGGCAGTTCAGCCATATCCTCTTTCTTTTGTTGAAATTGTAGCAGTTTTCATGCCGTATCGACTGATCCCGGCTAACCCTTGCGGACGCAGGCTCGTGCCGCGGGTCGGGGCTACCTGTCCACACGGACAACTAACAAAAAAAGGCGGAGCCGCGACGCCGCAGCTCCGCCGGATTGTCGGCGGGAGGGTCTACTTGATTTCGAGCAGCTCGACTTCGAAGAGGAGCGTTGCGTTGGGGGGGATGACCCCGGCGGCGCCCCGCGAGCCGTAGCCGAGATTTGCCGGGATCAGGAGCAGGCGCTTGCCTCCGACCTTCATCGTCGCGACTCCTTCGTCCCAGCCCGCGATCACGCGGCCCTGGCCAAGGGGAAACTCGAACGGCTTTCCACGGTCGACCGAGCTGTCGAACTTCTTGCCCTTCGCTCCGTCTTCCGAGAGCCATCCGGTGTAGTGCATGACACAGGTCTGGCCCTTCTGGGGCGAGGCACCCGTTCCGACCTTGATGTCCTCGTACTGGAGGCCGCTCGGCGTCTTCGTCATTTTGCTCTCGCTCTTCTTTGACCCGTCGGGAGCGGCCGTGGGCTTGGGCTCGTCGGCAAAAGCCGGCGCCGCCAGAAGCGCCGCGGTGAGTGCCGCCGACAGGAGCAGGGAAGTCTTCTTCATCTTCGTTCGATTCCTTTCTCGCCCTCTCAATGGGCCGCGGGAGTCTACCGCAAACCCGGGGTTGCGAGTTCTTCCGGGCGCGGCGATCATGGCGCGGTGCTTCGCGACCTCGCGGTCCGGTTCGGCCTCGGCGCAACCGGCGCGGTCTATGTCGCCCTCGGGGTCGTCACGGCGCGGGTGGCGTTGCTGGGGGCAGAGCGACGCGAGGCCGGTATTCCGGGCGCACTGCGATTCCTGCTCGAGCAGTCCAACGGCCCCAGGATCCTCGGTGCCGTCGTCGCCGGGCTCGCGGCGATCGCCCTCGTCCACCTCGTCGAGGCGCTGACCGGCTCCCGCAAGACGCTGACCCGCCTGGGGCTGGCCGCCAATGGCTTCGGTTACGCGACGCTTGCCTGGACCGCCGCGGGCCTTCTCTTTCGCCTCAATGCGGGGGGAGCGCCGCTCGAGCGCGAGGGTGCCTCGTGGCTGCTCGAGGAGTCCTGGGGGAGCCGGGCGCTGATGGCGGCCGGCCTGGCCGTCGCCGCGGGCGGGCTCTGGGAGGGTTACCAGGGCGTGCGCGGACGCCTGCCGTTTCGCCGCGACTTGCTGCCGCGCCGCGCGGTGCGGCTGCTCTCGGCCGTAGCGCGCTTCGGTCTGGTCGCGCGCGGACTCGTTCTCTGTGTCATGGGCGACTTCCTCTGTCGCGCGGCGGCGGAGCAGAACCCGGGTCTCATCCAATCGTTCAGTGGAGCCCTCGGCGCCCTCTCGCAATCGGCGCTCGGCCCGGCCCTCATGGCGGTCGTGGCGCTCGGCCTGGCCGCCTACGGCATCTATCTGTGGACGCTGATGCTCTTGAAGCGCCGCGTGTAGAGGCTCACCGCAGGCCCAGCCACTGGCGCAGCCTCTTCGCGACGTTTTCGGCGGAGGGCGGGTCGAGGTTGGACAGCACGACGATCGTGTAGCCCGTCGACAGATCGAACTCGAGCTCCGCGTTGACGCCCGAGGTGCCGCCGGCGAACCCTCCCGAGGCCGATCGCTTGCGCGGAAGCGGCGCCGGATCGGTTCTGGCTCCCGGGGCAGGCTTCCCGGCCTTGTCCGAGTAGAACCAGTCGGTCCAGTCGGGCGGCAACAGTTTCTCGCGGCGCCTGGCGAGGTCGAATGCCAGGAGGTCTCGAGCCGTCGCGTAGCCCCCTCCAGCCGAGCTCGAACGCGCCGGCAGGCTGTAGATGTTCACGTGCGGCGGCTGCGGCCCGGGACCTTTTTCGCCCTCGTGGGTGTAGCCGACCGCGCGATTCGGGACGACCGAGTCCTGAGGGTAGGCGCCGCTGTCCTTCATGCCCGCCGGCCGAAAGACATGGTCGTGAATGTAGTCGTGGTACGGCTCGCCTGAAGCCTTCTCGACGATGAGGCCGAGGACGATGTATCCGGCGTTCGAGTATCGACGGTCCGTGCCGGGCTCGAAAAGAAGCGGCTGATCCACGAAGAGCGGTAGAAAATCCGCGAGCGTCCTCAGTCTGTCTTTGGGAATGGCGTCGTAACGCGGCCCGAAGAAGTCGCCGAGCCCCGAGGACATCGTGACGAGCTGCTGGATCGTAATGCGGTCGGCGACCGGCGACGGATAGTCCGGAATGTGCTTGCGGATCGTGTCCGCGAGGGAGAGCTTGCCCCCGGCCGCGAGCTGCGCAATCGCGACCTGAGTGAAGATCTTGTTGATCGAGCCGATGTTGAACTTCGTGTCGGCCCGGTTCGCGACGCCGAGGTCCCGATCGGCCAGACCGTAGGCCTTTTCGAAGAACGGCTCCCCGTCTTTCGCGATGAGGGCGACCCCGGCGAACCGGTCGTCACGCGCGAGCTCGCGCAGGTAGGCGTCGGCCGCCGCGGCCACCGCGGCGTCGGAGCCCTTGGGCTCTTCGGCCCGGGCGCCCGGACCCTCCGACTGCTCGAACTTCACCCCGAGGATTCCGAAGGAAGGCCCGGGCTCGAGCATCATGCCGATCTCGATCCAATCGCCGGACTTCTTCGAGCGGGCGAGGAACGCAACTTCGGGTCCCTCCGCGCGAAGGGCGCTGTGAAACTCGAGTGGCCCGATCTCCCGGGCCATCCCGCCGAGGCGTTCCACGCGGTCCTCGAGAGGGACCTGCTTCTGTGCCTGCACGGCAAAGTTGGCCGCAATGAAGGCCCGGATCGCCTCGGGCGTCCCGGCGTCGAAGGCGGCCAGCAGCGCTGCCATGCGGCGCCCCGGAGGGGTGTCCGGAGGCTCCGCGGCGAGGGCGGGCGGGCCGGTCGCGACGAGGAGAAGAAGAGAGAGGGCAGCCGGGAGGGCAGGCCTCGGGCGGTGCTTCATGCACCGGTCTACGCTCCGGCCGCCCCGAGGTTTCGCGATGCTCGCTCGGCTACGCTTTGAGCTTCGACAGGATCTCGGTGATCCGCCTCGGGGTGGTCCTTGACGTTCTTGCGGAAGACCGCGATCGCCTCGTCAGTCTTGTCCTTCCCGAGGAGCTGATAGCCATAGGTGTTCCTGTCGGCCTCTGTGGCGAGCGTGAAGGGGACTTCGAGCCTCTCCCGGTGGAGGATTCATCGAACCTCCTCCGAAAGGACTGGAGGTGCCTACGGGAAAGGCAGAGGCAGGTTCAGCGCGCGCGGCGGAAGTCGGGGCGGAGGGCTAGGCGGCACTCACGCCAGGGACAGCGAGCGAAGCGCCGGCGCGACCCTCGCGCGATTTCTGCGCCACGGAACTGGCGTTTTTCATCGCGCAGAAGAGCAGGTCGGCCCTCCGGCGTACGCCATGCTTGACGAGCAGGTTCGAGACATGGAACTTCGCCGTGCGCTCGGACATGTGGAGCCGGCTGGCGATCTCCTTGTTCGAGAGATTGTCGAGCACCGCTTCGAGTACCTGTCGCTCCCGGCGCGTGAGCCCTTCGAACCCGGTCGCGTAGACGCGCAGGGGAACATTGCACAACGCCGAGTCCACGAAGCGGGACAGCAGTGCGCGGCCGACCCAGAGGCCGCCCTCGGAGATCGTCGCAAGGGCCTGGGGGAGCGTGCGTGCGGCCTCGGCGTAGCTCGTCAGTCCCTTGACCCCGAGCCGCAACAAGGCGAAGGCGCCCGCGTCGCCGAAGCGCTCGCCGAGCACGAGGACCCGCGCAGACGCCTGCCGCGCGTGAATGCCGGTCACGACGGCTTCGGTCACGGAAAGCTGCGGGTGGGACTCGACAACGTGCACCGATGCTTTCGGAACCGACAGGTTCTCGAAATCCGGGATCCGGTTGGCTTCGAGCCGCCGTCCCAGGAGCCGATACCCGCTATCGGAAATCAGCTGCTCGAACTGCGGCAGAACCAGCGGATGGCACCAGAACAGACCCACCGTGGAACGATGCGTTGCCACCTCTTGCAGGGTAATGGATTTCCGCCGCCGGGGGCAACCCCTAAATTCGACCGCGGCCCGGCGGGGCGTCGGCGCCGGTCAGGGCGCAGGCGAGGCTTGGCCGGGCTCGCGGCGCGCGAGCGTCGGCATCTCGGCGTACACAGGGTGACACCAGTGCGCATAATCGGAGCGGCGTCCCCTCGCGACGTCGAAATACAGCGCGCGCAGCGCCGCGACGACGGGCCCCATGCGGCCGGATCCGAGAGGCCGGTGATCGACCCGGGTGATCGCCGCGATCTGCACGCCCGTGCCGCAAAAGAAGGCCTCGTCGGCCAGCGTGATCTCGGACCGGTCGATCGATCGCTCGACGACCGGAACGCCGAGCTCCCGGCGCAGCAGCTCCATGACCGAGCGACGCGTGATCCCCTCGAGGACGTTGTCGGTCACGGGCGGCGTGATCGCAGTGCCGTTTCTCACGAGGAAGAAGTTCGCGGCCGAGCCCTCGGATACGTGGCCATCCTGGTTCAGGACGATGGCCTCGTCGAAGCCCGCTCGCTGCGCGTCGGTCTTGGCGAACGCCGAGTTGACGTAGGCCCCGGCGATCTTTCCCCGCGGGGGGATCATCGTGTCGTCCACCCGGCGCCAGGACGAGACGGTCGCGTGAACCGCCTCGTCGTGCTCGAGGTAGCGCCCGTAGGGGATCGCGACGATGGAGACCGCGGGCGTCAGGTTGTGAAGGCGCACGCCGATCGATTCGTCGGCGTAGAAGGCGAGGGGGCGGGCGTAGCAATCCTCGCGGTAGAGCTCGGCCCGCAACAGGCCGATGAGCGCCTCGGTCAGCGATTCGACGGACTCGGGCAGCGTCATGTCGAGCAGCCTCGCCGATTCGAGGAAGCGCTGGAAGTGTTCGAGCGGGCGAAAGACGTAGAGCTCCTCCTTCTCGCCGGACCAGTAGGCACGAATACCGGCGAAGACGCCGGTTCCGTAGTTCAACGCGTGCGTGAGAACGCCGACCCGGGCTTCGGCGTATGGGACGACGCGGCCGCGGAAGAACGCGTGGCGGGGAAGAGTCATCGGCGGGCTCCTTTCCGATCCGTCGTGGTCAGTCCACTCATGCAGTCCACTTTGCCCATGTGCTCTAATTGGCTACCACAATGGACTTCACGCGAGAATCGATCAATAGCCACCTCGGGCGGAAGTGGACTGACGCTTCGTGACACGGCGCGGGTTTGCGGGGATTCTGGGACAGTGGTCGGAGGGGGAGGGCCCCGCCTACCGGCGGCTGGCCGCGGCCATCGCGTCCGCGATCGACCGGGGGGAAATCGGCCCGGGCTCGCGCCTGCCCTCGGAGCGGGCGCTGGCCCGGACACTCGCCATGTCGCGCACGACGGTCGTCGGGGCGTACGAGCAGCTGCGGCGCGAGGAACGGGTGGAGAGTCGGCAGGGAAGCGGGACGCGGGTACGCGGCGCGGCCGGGCACGGGCCGGGACTGCGTCTGCGTGAGGATCCATCGGGTTCCTTCCGCCGGCATCCTGTCTACCGCAGCCTGGTCGACGGCCCTGGCGGGACCATCGAGTTTCTCGGGGCGCATCTCCCGGCCCCGGATTCGCTCGCGCGGGAGGCGGCGCGCATCGAGGAAAAGGAGCTGAGGGAGCTGGCGCGTGGGCCGGGCTATCTGCCGATGGGGCTGCCGGCCCTGCGGCTTGCGATCGCGCATCACCTCGATCGCTCCGGCCTTCCCACGTCCGAAGATCAGGTCCTCGTCACGCACGGCGCGCAGCAGGCAATCGGTCTTGCCGGCGCTCTCTTTCTCGAGCGCGGCGACACGGTCGTCGTCGAGAACCCGACGTACCTCGGTTCCATCGATATCTTCGAGGGTCTCGGCGCGCGCCTGTCGGCGGTCGCCGTCGGCGGCGACGCCGCGTGGGTTTCACGCCTCAAGGACCTCGTCGCCCATGCAGCGCCTCGGCTGATCTACGTCATGCCGACCTACCAGAACCCGACCGGCGCCGTCATGCCCGAGTCGTGCCGCCGAGCCCTCGCTCGGCTCTCGAGCGAGAAGCAGGTGCCGGTTCTCGAAGACAACACGCTGGCCGACCTCTCACTCGGCGTGAGGCCTCCGGCGCCGATCGCGTCCTTCGAGGCTGCGGCGCCGATCCTGACCGTCGGTTCGCTCTCGAAGCTCTTCTGGGGCGGGCTGCGCATCGGATGGATCCGCGCCCCCGAGGATCTCCTCGCACGGATCACGCGCCTGAAGATCATGGCGGACCTCGGCGGCTCGCTCATCGGCCAACTCGTCGCCGTACGCCTGCTGGCGGATGCCGACCGCGTCCGGCAGGAGCGCCGGCGGGAGATGCGAGAGCGGCTCGAGCGGTTGATGAGGCTCCTCGCGCGCCATCTTCCGTCCTGGACCTGGACGGCGCCGTCCGGCGGCCTCTCGTTGTGGGTGAAGCTCCCGCAGGGCGACGCGAACGCCTTTTCGCAGGTCGCGCTGCGCCACGGCGTGGCGGTCGTGCCGGGCAGCCTCGCATCGCCCGACGGCGGCTGCGCGGACCACCTTCGCATCCCGTTCGTTCTGGACGCGGCGCCGATGCGGGAGGGCATCGAGCGCCTCGCGCGCGCCTGGTCGGCCTACGCGGGAGTGGGATCGAAGCGGCGGGAGGCCGCAGGCGTACTGGTGTGAGCCCGCGTCATCCCCGGGGCCAAGGCTCGGAGAGATCCTTTGAAGCCGTGGTGCGGGTACGCAAGCGATCGCCCGTCGCCTCGCTCATCGGGATGAATGAAGATCCGGTGCCTCCTTCAGGTACCTGTCCAGGAACTCGCGGATGGACCGCCAGGCCTCGATCTGATTCTTCTTCTTCGAGAAGCCGTGGCCCTCGTCGGGAAAGACGACGTACTCGACGGGCACGCCGCTCTTCTTGACGGCGGCGACGATGTCGTCGGATTCCGGCTTGATGACGCGGGGGTCGTTGGCGCCCTGGACGACGATGAGCGGCCTCTGGATCTTGTCGGCGTGGAAGAGGGGCGAGGTCTCCTTCAGGAAGTCGCGGTCCTTCTCGGGGTCTCCGATTTCCTTGTAGAGCGCCAGGCGCTCGGACTCCCAGTACTTGGGGATCGACTCGAGCGTTCGGATCCAGTTCGATACCCCGAAGATGTCGACGCCCACGGCGAACTCGGTCGGCTGGAACGCGAGCGCCGCCAGCACCATGTAACCGCCATAGCTTCCCCCGATGATCCCGATCCGATTCGGATCGACGTAGTCCAGGCCCTGCAGGAACTTCTTGGCGGCGACGCAGTCCCAGAGCGGCTCGTGGCCGTGCATGTGGTCATCCGCCGTGTTGAACGACTTGCCGTAGCCGGAGCTGCCCCGGTTGTTGATGCCCAGGATCACGTAGCCGTGGTTGACGAGGTACTGGATCGGGGCGCTGTATTGGCGACGGGTTTGCCCCCCCGGTCCGCCATGAACCCAGACGAGCGCCGGGGCCTTGGCTCGGGTCGTCGCCTGGTAGGGCTTGTAGAAGATGTTCGGGATCTCCATGCGGTCGAAGGAAGCGAATCGGACGACTCGAGCCTCGACCAGATCATCGGGATCGATCGCCCCGGTCATCGAATTCGTCAGCCGGATCGGGGCCTTTGCGCCGAACTCGTAGACGTAAAGGTTGTTTGGCCCGCGGTCGCCGTCGAGCTCGAAGGCGAGCTTCGTTTCGCTGCGGGAGATGCGCACCGAGGAGATCTCGCCCGAAGGAAAGGACGGCAGGGGCACGGGCGCTCCGGTCTTCCCGTCGTAGATCTGGAGCGAAGTGCGCCCGTCCTGGTTGACGCCCGAGACGCGGTACTTGCCGGCGTGCGAGAAGAACGTCCAGACGATGTCCCAGTCTGCCTTCTCGACGTCCTCGGTCCTGCCCGTGGCGAGCTCGTAACGGCGCACGCGCGTGAACTCGAAGCCGTCGTTGGTCAGGTAGTAGAGCCACCGCGAGCCAACGTCGAAGGTGGCGGGCTCGTAGCTCGCCGTGCCGTCGTGCTTCGAGAGCAGCTTCATGTCCTTCGTCTCGGCGTTCCAGAGGTACATGTCGCTGTCGGCGGTCGAGTTCGCCTTCTGGAAGGCGAGCCACTTCTGGTCGTCCGAGATCGCGCCGAGGCTGTATCCCGTGTCGTCCTGGTAAACGCGCTGGCGTCCATACGTTCGGGCGTCGTAGCGGTAGAGGTCGAAGAAACGCTCGTCGCGCTCGTTGGACTGCACGAAAAAGGCGTTGCCGTCGTGGCTCCAGTCGACGAACACGGCTTTCAACTTCTCGCCCGGTGTGAGGTCTTGCTCCTTGCCGCCCGGCGACCTGACATACAGGTGGTTATTCTCGTTCCCGCCCTGGTCATGGGTGTAGAGAAACCGGTCGCCCGCCGGGAAGGCGGAGACCAGAAACGTCGAGTCCGTGGCGGAATCGGTCAGGGGCACCGCGTCCCCGCCGGAGGTCGGGACGGCGTTGACGTTGAAGATTCCGGTCCGGTTGGAGGAGAAGAGGATCTGCTTTTCGTCCCCGGAGAAGGAGGCGCCGTTGATCGAGACGGTTTCGAGGAACTGCTCGATCGAATACTCCTTCGTGGGCCGGACCGGCGTGGCGGCAAGGGCGTCCATGGCGAGGAAAGCGATGCTCATGGCGGCGACCGGGGTGCGCAGAATGCGTGTCATCGAAAACCTCCGCTCTCCATGAGGAGAACTGTCATCGTTCGTTCAGCCGGCCCGGGTGCCGTCGGGCATGGGGCGCTCGGGAACGGCCAGAGCCGGGGGCACTCCGTCGGCGTAGCCGAGGTCGAAGAGCATGCCCTCGGAGGTCTCTCCCATCATTTTTCGCGGCTCGAGGTTGACGACGAAGAGCGCTTGCCGCCCGACGATCTCGAGCGGATCGGGGCGCTCCCGTTTCATGCCGGCGAGGATCGTTCGGCTGTGATCCCCGAACCGGACCGTCAGGCGCAGGAGCCTGTCCGACTTCGGGACGTCCTCGACGCGCTCGATCGTACCGACGCGGATGTCGATCGCCGCGAGGGTCGAGAGAGGGATCGTGGGCTTGACGGGTGCGGGCGTCATGGTCGTCCTCCGGGCGTTTCGGCGATCGCGGAACGGATGTCCGCGAGCCCCTCCTCCATCCGGTCGCGGTGCGTGCGAAACGAGAGCACGCAGATCCGAATGGCGAAACGGCCGCGCAGCAGCGTGCCGGTGAGGTATACGCGCTTGCGGGCGTTGATGCGCTCGAGAATGCCGCGGTTCCAGCGATCGAGACCCGGCTCGTCGAGCCCCTCGCGGCGAAAGCGAAACGCCACGATCGAGAGCTGGGGCGCGGCGAGGATCTCGATGCCCGGCATCTGCGAAAGCTCGTCCGCGGCAAAGCGAGCGAGGGCGAGCTTCTCCTCGAGGTTCGCGCGGAAGGGGCCGATCCCGTGCATCTTCAGCGGCAGCCAGACGCGCAGTCCCCGGAAATCCCGGGAGAGCTCGGGCGAGAGCAGGTTGAAGTCGGCGAGATCGGAATCTTCCTGCATCGACGGCATGTAATCCGCCGAGAGCGCGTGCGCCCGCTTCAGTGTCTCGCCATCTCGCACGAGGAGTGCGCCGGTGCCGTACGGAAGGAACAGCCCCTTGTGCGGGTCGAGCACGATCGAGTCCGCACGCTCGATCCCGGCCATCCGGCGGCGCCCCTCCGAGGTCAGCAGGAAGAAACCGCCGTACGCGGCATCGACGTGGAACCACAGGTGTTCCCGGGCGCAGAGTTCGGACAGGGCCCGGAGGTCGTCCACCGCGCCGGTGTTGGTCGTGCCCGCATTGCCGACGACGAAGAAGGGCGTCCGTCCGGCGTCCCGGTCGGAGGCGATCGCGGCGGCGAGCTCGTCCACGCGGATGCGAAAGAGCGAGTCGGACTTGATCTCGCGAACGTTGCCGGAGGGGAAGCCCGCGAGCAGGGCCGCCTTCGCCACGGCGTGGTGCGTCTGGTCGGAGGCGTAGATCGTTCCCGACAGGAAGTCCTCCGGCAGCCGGTCACGCCGCGCGGCGACGAGCGCGGAGAAAGTGGCGAGCGAGCCGCCGCTCGTGAGGATCCCGCGCGCGCCTTCCGGATACGCCGCGAGGTCGCAGAACCAGCGGACGACGTTCGCCTCGAGCTGCGCCAGGCCCGGCGCCGCGGCGAAAACGCCGACGTACCGATTCACGGAGTCGGCGATCAGGTCGGCCACCGCCGAGTGCGGCAGGCCCCCGCCGGGGATGTAGGCGAGGTACCCCGGCCCGGCCGTGTTGAAGCTCTTCGGGATGACGCGGTCGAAGAGCAGGCCCAGCAACTCCTCGGCCGGCCGGCCCGACTCCGGGATCGGCTCGACGAGCGAACGCGCGAGCGCGGCGCCGCCTTCGGTGTCCGCGGAGGGCTGTGTCGGAAGGGACGCCAGGTGCCAGACGATGCGGCGCGCCGCGGCGTCGATGAGGCCGGAGAGCGCCTCCCGGGAGAGCTCGAGCGTCCGGTCTTCCTCGGGCACGGTGTCAGAAGTGCGCAAGCCAGTTTTCCCGGACGGCGCTCGGGGGCATCCAGGGCGGCAGCGGCATGAGGAGCAGGCCCGACAGCGCCGCAACCATCGGCTCGTACATGGCCCGCAGCTCCGCGAGCTTCGTGTTCGATTCGCTCGCGGGGCGCAGCGCGATCCGGGCGTCGGCAAGAGTCTTGCGCAGGCGGGCGAGCTCAGGCGCCGGCAGCCGGTCGGGATCGGGCGCCGCAGGTTTTCCGTCGAGGACGCGGCACATGTCCGCGACGGCGTGCCGTGCCATCGCGAACGTCAGGCGTGCTTGCCGCCGGCAGTCGGTCTCGACGACCGCGAGGACGAGAGCGCAGGAATCGAGAACGGACGTCATCGCCGCGACCCAGGACTGGTTGTCGTGTTGCGACCGGTAGAAGGCGAGAACTGGGAAGGAAACATGGCTCTCGAGAAGCTCGGCGCACCAGCTCTCCCAGTCCCGGAGGAGGTCGACGAGCGCCTCGTTGCCGTCGTCGCCGAGGTGGCGCCGCAGCAGCTCGACGGCGGTCGGCGGCGAGCCCGCGCGCGCGTCGAGCAGCGCGATCGAAGCCTCCCGCCGCGAGAAAGCCTGGGAGACCACGGGCAGATACCCGATGACGAGGGCGAGGAACCCGAGCCCGATGCCCGACTCGAAAACCGTCAGGAACCGCCCCGCCGGGGAGTGCGGGATGACGTCGCCGAGGCCGAGCGTGAAGAGCGTCGTCCCACTCATGTAGAGCGTCGTGGAAAAACTGTTGTTTCCGTCGGGCGACGTCATGCGCGCGCCCGCGCCCCACTGCATCATCGCGAAGGCGAGCACGATCGACAGCGCCCAGAGACCGATGAGCAGGAGGAGCCAGAGCGGGCCGTAGACCGTCAGGAAGTTTTCGCGCCGGTTGCCGGCCGGCAGGCGGCGGGCGATTGCGCGCCAGGATGGCCAGCTCAGCCGGTAGAACAGAACCGTCAGTCGCGTGCCGCGGGAGACCCGACGCGAGAGCACGATGGTCTCGAACGCGTCCCACAGCGTGCCGGCGAGGAGGATCGCTCCGCCGGAGATCATCGCGATCGAGATTTCGGCGCGGGTCACGGCGCCATTGAATCACTTTCGAGGAGTGCGGCCGAACCGCGTTACAATGGTGCATCGGACCGCGCACGGGATGACAGACTCCATCGGTTGGACCGAGACCACCGAGGCGGGGCCCTCGGCTGCCGAGCACCGGGCCGCAGCCGCCCTGCGTTTCGACCCGTCCCGCCGCGTCATGCTGCGGTTCCAGGTTTCGCTCGAGGACGACGTCGCGGTCGAAGCGCTGCGCTACGCCCGGCGGGCCATGATCCGCGAAGAGCGCACGCGGGGTCTCGAATGGGACGAGCCGTCGATGGAGGATCCGACCCTCACCCGGTCCGAGGTTCGCTGGTTTGCTCTGGCCTCCCAGGCGGCGTGGTGCCGCCAGAAGATGGCCGAGCTGATCGAACGCGCGAATCGGGCCGTCGCGGATGTGCGCGGCAGGCCGCGCTGAGGGCTGTTACTGCCGGTAACGGTTTGGCAGGAACCCTGACGGGTCTCGGGGTCTTGCAGCCCGACAATCGCTCTGGATCGAAGCGCTTAGACCGCTCCGGAGGGCACGGCACGGGCTTCGCTACTCTTGAGGCGCGATGTCCACCCGCATCGGGTTCTCCGAGGTCGAGACGTCGCCGGATCCGATTCCGCCGACGACCGGATCGAGTGCGCCGGTGCTCGCCGGCGGGACCATCACGCTTCGCTTCCGATTGACGTCCGCCGACCCGCGCAGCCTCGAGGCGCTGCGTTACGCCCGGCGGGCCATGCTGCGCGAGGAGTGGACGCGAGGCGTCGAGGAGGGCGAACCCTTGCTCGAAGAGGCCGTGTTCTCGGCAGACGAAGTCATCTGGGCGGTGGACCTGGCGGTTCGAGCGCGCTGCCGCGGGAAGCTCGAGGAGCTCGTCGCCCGCGCCAACCGGGCTCTGGCGGACCTGTCGGCGTCGCGGCGGTCTCCGCCGAACGGGAATCTCCGAAGGTCGTAAGATTCCGCCATGACCGGGCGCCGAGTTCGCAACCTCTTCTTCCTGGCGGCGGCCTGTGGCATCGGCTACTGGATCTACAAGGATCGTCCGACAGCCCAGGGTCTCATCGACTCCATCACCAACCCGCTCATGGGCTCGAGGGCGGCGGTCAAGACCTCGGAGCGAAACCGCGTGGAGGGCGAGGCGGCCTCGGTCATCTCCGAACAGAGCGACGCGCCGTCTGCCACTTCGCTGCGCGAAGGCATGACGCCCGGAGACGTTCGCGACGTCCTCGGCGAGCCCGACCGGATCGAGAAGAATCGGGAGACGGGGGTCGAGCACATGCGCTGGACGTACGAGAAGGTCGGGCGCGCGCTGGTCTTTCAGGACGGCCGCGTCGTCTCGATCGTGGTCCTGCGGTAGGCGCTCGCCGCCGCGCCATAGAGCCCGAGCTTCGGGTCCAGGACGACCCGGACCGGTATCTTCGCGAGCAGGTCCTCCATGGGCGGCTTGCGGTAGAACGCTTTCAAGAAGGCGGGGCGCTCGAGTGCCGGAAGGATCTTGGGCGCGATGCCTCCCGCGACGAAAATTCCGCCGGTGGCCCGGTACTGCAAGGCGATGTTTCCCGCTTCCGACCCATAGATCGAGACGAAAAGATCGAGCGCCTCCCGGCACAGGGGGTCCTGCCGTCCGGCGCCGAACTGGCTGATCACGGCGGCGCGGTCCTTCGCCTTCGCGAGAGCATCGGCAACAGCCCGGCTCTCCCGCGCGAGCCCGTCCGCCCGGAGAAATTCGTACAACAGAATCAGTCCGCTGCCGCAGAGAATCCGGTCGCGGGTGGCCCGGCGAAACCGCCGTCGCAGGAATTCGACCAGCCTGTCCTCGAGCGCGTTGCGAGGCCCGAAATCGACGTGACCGCCCTCGGAAGGGGCGACGACGTCGTGCCCGTCCACCCGCAGGATTCCCGCCTGGCCGAGGCCCGTGCCGGCGCCGAGAATCGCGACCGGCGCTCCGGCCTCGGGCCGCCCGCGGGAAAGCGCGCGCAGTTGTCGGGAACCGAGATAGCGCAGGCCAAGGGCATTGGCGACGAAATCGTTGACGAGCACGACGCACCGGATGCGAAGCGCGCGGGCGAGCCGGCGCTCGTCGAGGTGCCAGGGCAGTTTCGTGATGCGGGCAATCCCGTCGCGTACCGGCCCCGCGACTCCGAACCCGGCGGCGGGAGTCGGCGCCCTCTCGGTGCGCAGGAAGTGGAAGACGATTTCCTCGAGGCTCGCATATTCGGCGCTGGGGTACACCCGCTGGCGCAACACCTCGCAGCGCTTCGCGCCGATCTCGACTATGGCGACCGCCGTCTTCGTGCCGCCGATGTCGCCCGCGAGGACCCGCACCGGGTCAAACTACCATTGGGGGCTGACAGCCATGGGTGAGTGGCTTAGAGTCGGCGGCACGGCAGCGTGCTGGCACTGGCGCCCCCTTCCAGTCCCGCGGGCAAAAAAATCCCCGGGTCGGGGTGGGGCCGCCCGGGGGGCGAAAGGAGGAGGTTGAGAGGTTCCTTTGCTCGCCATACGAGATAGCAATAGGTTCGCCACTTCGGGTTGATTGAATAAAGCTAATGAAATCAACGAGATATCTCCTCGAAAGAACTCGGACTTGACGAGAATTGTCAGTCGAGCAGCTGCACTTGTTGCGACTATTTGCCGGGCTGCTCGGCGAGGGTGTTTGTCACCCGTGCCGCGGGTTGCCCTCGTTCTTGCCGGCGTGGTTTCCCTGCTCGCCAGCGCGGGATGCGCCTTTCTCTTCTCGGAGAAGCGCACCATCTACCAGTACGAGCCCTCGTACGGGGTCGACAGCTCCGAGTTCCTGCGCTCGCTCGACGCCCTCGGCACCGAGATGGTCCCCGGAAATCGGGCAACGCTCCTGCAGAACGGCGACGAGATCTTTTCGGCGATGCTCGAGGCGATCGCGGGCGCGAAGAGCTCGATCAACCTCGAGACCTACATTTTCAGCGACGACGCGGTCGGCCGGCGCTTCACCGCGGCTCTCGCCGAGAGAGCCCGTGCCGGGGTGGACGTGCGGCTGCTCGTCGATGCCTGGGGCTCGAACCTCGGCCCGCTCCGGGACGAGCTCGAGGGGGCCGGCGCCCATGTCCGCCGTTACAAGCCGCTCAAAATCTACTCGATCGACCGCGTCGGCAATCGGACCCATCGCCGGATTCTGACGATCGACGGCAACATCGGCTTTTGCGGTGGCGTCGGCATCGACGACCGCTGGAAGGGCGATGCGCGCAACGAGGATGAGTGGCGGGACACGATGATCGAGATCGAGGGGCCGGTCGTGCCGCAATTGCAACACGTGTTCGCGCAGGACTGGGTGCACACCACCGGCGAGGTCCTGAACGGCGATCGGCAGTTCCCGCCGATTGCACCGGCGGGCACGGTGCTCGCGCAGGTGATCGCC
Organism: uncultured Acidobacteriota bacterium; assembly: GCA_963847075.1. Taxonomy (GTDB): domain Bacteria; phylum Acidobacteriota; class Thermoanaerobaculia; order UBA5066; family Gp7-AA6; genus DAHUXD01. Next base: position 1,472,726 of record CAWJYL010000002.1, on the reverse strand, counting down.
GCGGCGCGCGCGGACTCGATCTCGATGTCGAAGCTGCTGCTCTACATGTCGATCCAGGCCGCGCGCGAGAAGATCTGGATCGAGAACGCGTACTTCGTGCCCGACCGACAGATCCGCGAGGGCCTCGTCCACGCGGCCCGCCGCGGCGTCGACGTCAAGGTGATCGTGCCGGGCCAGCACATGGACGCACCCGAGGTCCGGCTGGCCTCTCACTATCACTACGGCGACCTTCTGGACGCCGGAGTGGCAATCTACGAGTACCGTCCGACCATGATGCACAACAAGGTGATGGCCGTGGATGGCGTGTGGTCGACGATCGGCTCGATCAATTTCGTGAACCGGTCGATGACGAAGAATGCGGAGGTCAACGTCGCCGTCTACGATCGCGCCTTCGCGACCCGGGTCGAGACGATGATCCGCGCGGACCTCGCCGAATGCGACGTGCTGACGAAGGAGGACTGGAAGAAACGGGGGCTCTTGGATCGCCTGGGCGAGGTCTTCTTCTGGCTGTTCTCGGAAAATTACTGAGGAGTTCAGAGTAGGATCGGCACTCGATGCTGCAGGATCTGATCGCCCTCGAGCGCCCGCTCGTCGTCTTCGATACGGAGACGACGGGCACCAACCCGCGGGCCGATCGAATCATCGAGATCGCCTGCTTGAAAGTGAGCCCCGGCGGGAAGCGCGAGCAGTGGGTCCGGCGGATCAACCCCGGAATCCCGATCCCGCCCGCCTCGACCGCAATCCATGGCATCACCGACGCCGACGTGGCGAACGCGCCCCGGTTCCGGGATCTCGCCCCCGAGCTCGCGGCCTTTCTCGCCGACGCAGACCTGGCGGGGTACAACGTCGCCGGGTTCGATCTGCCCGTTCTGCGCATCGAATTCCTGCGCGCCGGAGTAGCCTTCGACGTGTCGCAGCGGCGCCTCGTGGACGCCCAGCGAATTTTCTTCTCCCGGGAGCCGCGGCACCTTTCCGCGGCGGCCCGTTTCTACTGCCAGTCCGACCACCAGGGCGCTCACGGGGCGCTCGCGGATGCGGAGATGACCCTGCGGGTTCTGGAAGGGCAGCTCGAGCGCTACGCCGAGCTGCCGCGCTCGGTCGGGGAGCTGCACGAGCTGTTTTGCGCGGGAATCGACCAGGACGTCGATCCCGAGGGACGAATCCGGCTGGTCAATGGCGAGCCGACGATCAATTTCGGAAAGAACCGCGGGCGGGCGCTGCGCGACATCAGCCGGGAAGAGCCGGGCTTTCTGCGCTGGATCCTGAAGGGCGATTTCTCCGAGCCCGTCAAGACGCTCGCGCGAAAATACCTTCCCCCGGAGGGCTGAGGCGAAGCGCCCCCGTCACTTCGGGACCTCGCGCTTCGTCAGCTGCTTGAAGCGCAGCGTCTCGCCGGTCTTTGCGTTGCGCAGGCGCAGATTCCCGGGCTCGAACTCGAGGGTCCATTTTCCGATTGCACCGCGCATGGCCTGGGAGCAGGACGTCGTGCCGAGGGTGTCGCCGAAGAATCCGTCGCCGCGTGGCTTGAGCGACATCATGCAGGCCGCGGAGAGCTCGGTCTCCGTGAACTTTCCGGCGTCGACCGACATGGCCGTGACCTGTGAATTGAAGTGCGGAATGTAGGAAAAGAAGACGTCCTGTCCGGACTGTTCGAAGCGCAGCACGCCCTGCTGGCGCACGTTGTCGTTCTCGAACTTTCCGGTGACCTGGAGAAAGAGATCGAACGGGAAGGCGGGATCGAGCGAGACGGGGCGCAGGTCGAGCAGCAGATGATTGCCGGGCGTCGAGCCCTCGAAGGTGCCCGACAGAAGCGCGGCCATGTCGTAGACCTTGTTCGCGGTGGGGTCGGCGGAAACGTTCGTGGTCAGCGTTGCGGCGAGGATGGCGGCGGCCCAAAAGAACCTTCTCATGTGTCCTCCGGTATGCGACCCTGCGATTTCCGTTCCAGCGACCCGAGGCGGGCGGTTTCGAGCGAGGGGTCCGGACAAACCTCCCGGATCCACGCGGTTAGCGCGTGTCCGCGGCGCGCGAGCACGAATTGCGACGAGGCCCGGGCGTCCTCCCGAGGGGACAGATCAGCGCCGGATGCCGACATGAGCTGGAGACCCTTGATCGTTCGCTGGAGTGCCTGGTGGAAGGCTTGGGAAAGCGACTCCTTTTCGTTGTCGGATCCACGATAGTTTGGCCTCGAAACCTCTTCGTTGGCCTGAAACTGGGTGAGGGTGCGGCCTTCGGCGCTTTGAACGGAGACCGTCCACTCGGCCGCGGCGTCCCAGGAGCCCTCGTCCTGGCGCGAAGCGAAGCGATGCACTTCGATCGTGATGGTGTCCTGGCGGGGGCCGGCGGTCAGCCAGCGGCATCCGGGAAAGGACTTCTGGATTCCCTCGCGGATCGCGGAGATCATCTTCGCCTCTCCCTCGCGGTCGGCCCGCCGGTCGAGAATCTCGAGGCTCCACGCGGAGCGGCCCCCCGGACACGGGACGTCCGGATCCGTGTAGGTCGCGGGGCGCACGGTCGGGGGGCCGCAGCCGTACCCGAGTATCGCGCAGAGAACGAGCAGAGGAGCGGTCCGGACCATCGTCAACGAGAACGCGGCCCGAGCGGCGTCTTCTTCCGGATTCCGGAGACCGGGGTCGCGGGGCCAGTACCGTTCGCGTAGAGACGAGCGAGTGCGGCAACCTCTTCGCGCATGTCCTCGACGAGCTCGGGCGGCGAAAGCGCCGTGGCCTCGCGCCCGTAGGCGAGGATGAACCGGCGCGCCTCGCGGAGGGATTCCGCCGGCAGCTCGAGGATCGCCTCGCCGTCCTCTCCCCGCTCGATCGTCTGCTGCGGGTGCCAGACCATCTCCCGCACTTCGTCGGAGATCGCGGGCGAGAATCGCACGCGAAAGCGAAATGCCTGGCCCTTTCCGACGAAGAGCCCGAACGTATTCCGGAAGAACGCCTCGGGCTTGAAGTCCTTCGGAATGGCGTAGCGCTCTCCGGTCAGCCGAGCGCTCTCGATGCGCGCGAGGTAGAAGTTCTTCACCTGGTCCTGCGTCGCGTCCTGCGCGAGCATCATCCAGTCGCGGCCGGCCAGGACGAAGGCATACGGCCGCACGACCCGCGGCTCGCCGGGACCCTTCCCGGGATGCCGATACCGGATGGCCAGGGCGACTCCCTTCTGCAGCGCCTCCGAGACGGCCTGCCACGTCTCCTCGCGCACGGGGCGGAATGCCGCGGCGCGCAGCGCGAGCTTCTCCCGAACGACCTCGGGGCGCAGTCGGACCGCGGGAGGCATGAGGCGGGCGAGGCGCTGATAGCAGGACCGCAGATTCTTCGCCAGCGGCGTGCCGCCCAGGAGCTGAAGCACCTGTGCGGCCACGCCGATCGAGAAGAGATCCTGCCCGTCGACGGGCAGGAAGGGGAGGACGTAATCCGCGCGCGCGTAGGCGTAGCCGTTCTCTTCGCGGCGGAATTCGATCGGCGCCTCCAGCTCGTCGCGCAGGTAGTCGATGTCGCGCTGAACGGTCTTCGAGGACACGCCGAGCTCACGCCCGAGGGAGCTCGTGTTGGGATGACGGCCTTCCTTGATCGCGTGGTGGATGGTTTGGAGCCGCCGCCAGAGCGGCCGGTCCTTGAAGGCTCCTCGACGACCCACGTTCGGATTCTGGTTCCGGGAGTGCTCCGAGCGCAACGCGGGAGGTTGTCAGAAAGTGTCCCGGATGTGTCGCCGGACACGCCGGTGCCTGTCAGAAGCGCCGGGTGACCTTCATCCAACTCTTTCATTCGCTTGGCCTTGCGGCGTGGAACGGACGTGGCCCGGGGATTGCTGCCTTCCAAAGATGTCATGCAAATTCCCTACGATCTGGAGTTCGTCGAGAGTCGGCCGGCCTCGGCCCGCGCGATCGCCCTTGCGCAGCCCTCCGCGCCGTGGGCAGGCGGTCGGCCTCGCGCCGAACGCGACGCCGGCGATGCGCTGCTGCATTGGGCCCTTCGGGTGCTGCGCCGCTTCGAGCAACGCTCCGGCCGCTAGAGTCGTCCTCCGGCCGGCTACTTCAGCAGCGGCAGAATCTCTCTTGCCGTGGCGGCTTCCTTGCCGTTCGGATCGAGCTCCAGGTACTTCTGCAGGTGCTCGCGGGCCAGGGCCTTCTCGTTCTGGTTGAAAGCGGCCATGCCCAGGTAGTAATGCGCGTTGGCGAAGTCGGGCCTGGCGGCGACCGCTCGGGCGAGGGCCGCTTCCGCGTCCTTCATCTTCCCCTTGTTGAAGGCATCGATTCCCTTGTTGTAGAGAATCGCCGGAGACTCGGGGTTCGCCTCCGCGTCCCGTGCGCTCCATTCCGCTGCGCCCTTGGTGTCTCCGGAGGCCTTCGAGGCGTCCGCGAGGAGGGGATAGAGGCTCGTCAGAGAGGGGTCGAGGTCGACGGCCTTGCGGCCGTACTCGACCGCCTTCGCCCAGTCTTTCCTGTCGTAGGCGAGCTGGGCGAGCGCCTGCCAGCCCGCCGGCAGGTCCGGGTTCTTCTTGACCGCCTCCAGGAACCTTTCCTCAGCGGCCGCCTTGTCGCCCCTTTGGATGGCCTCGACGCCGGAGTTGAAGGAGAGGACGGCTTGCTCGTTGCTCGACGGCCCGGGAGCACCGGGGGTGCTCGGGCTCGAGCCGCCCTTGCTCTCGGAAGCCTTCGACAGCTTCATGTCGACGAACGCCGCATCGTTGACGGGCACCTTGCGATCGATTCCCACCGCGACGAAGCCCTCCTTTTGGAAAGTGACGTGATACGTCAGGGTGCAGTCGTTCAACAGAAGGCCCCACTGGCCCTTCGGGTTCGACTTCATGGCGATTCGAAAGGTCGTCATGTTCGGCGTCGTCACGACGACCGTCACGCCGTCCAGCGCCGCGCCCGAGGAGTCCGTCACCGTTCCCGTGATGCGGCACTGCGATCCGGCCAGAAGCGGCCCCGCCCAGAGAAATGCGGCCAGCGCCGTGATTCTGCCAGCGACGTTCGACATGGACGCCTCCTCCCCCGGGGCGCTCGGGCGAGCGCCTGGACTGCGATTCTATGGGAAAGCGCGGCCTCGAGTGACGCCGGGCCGCGGCGTTATCCCGCGGGGCGCCGCGGGATCGCGGCGAGAATCTCACCCACCGCGCGGTAGCGGCCCATGGGCATGATGTGCATGCCGCGGGCGAGGCCGGCCACTCCGGCGGCGAGCTCTCGGGCGATCGTGAGCCCTTCTTCCCGCTCGTGCTCGCTGCCCCTCTCGGATGCACTCCGCATCCGCTGCTGAATTGCCGTGGGAACGACGATGCCCGGAACCTCGTTGGCGAAGAAGAGCGTCTGCTTGAGCGAGAGCAGAGGTATGAGCCCGACAAGGATCGGGATCGCGCGGGCATCGGGGTGGGCGAGAAAGCGCGCCAGCGCGTCCAGGTCGTAGACGGGCTGCGTCTGGGCGAAGTTGGCGCCGGCCTCGATCTTGGCGCGGAGCTTTGAGAATTCCACCTCCTGGTCCGCGGCGGCGGGGTTTGCGGCGCAGGCGATCGCAAAGCGCGTGGGCGCGCCGATCGCGTTTCCGGCGAGATCGGCGCCCGCGTTGAGCCCGCGCGCGATGCGCAGGAGCCCCAGGACGTCGACCTCCGAGACCTGCTTGGCCTGCGGGTAGTCGCCGATCTTCAGCGGGTCGCCGCCAAGGCACAGGATCGCCTTGATACCGAGACCGGCGGCGCCGAGCAGATCGGATTGGAGTCCCAGCACGTTGCGGTCCCGCGTCGTGATCTGCACTACGGCATCGAGGCCGGTCTCCCGCTGAATGAGGGCGGCGACGGCGATCGAGGACATGCGCAGGCGGGCCATGGGGTTGTCGGTGACGTTGACCGCGTCCACGCCGGCCGCCTTCATCGAGCGGGCGCCTTCGATGGCGGCGCCGGACTCGGCGCCACGGGGAGGCTCCACTTCGGCCGTGATGAGGAACGCGTCGCGATCGGCGAGCTTGCGCTTCAATCGCGACGTCTCGACCTGCGCCTCGGCCAGATGCTCGACCGAGGCTTCGAGGACGACCGAAACGGCGTGCTTTGGCCGCACCCGCTTCCTGCCGGTGACCTCGCGCGCCATGGCGCGGATGTGCTCGGGAGTGGTTCCGCAGCAACCCCCCACGATCGCCGCGCCAGCGTCCACGAAGGCCGCGGCATACTCGCGCAGGTAGTCCGGCGAGGACAGGTAGACGTTGCGGCCGTGGACGACGCTCGGATATCCGGCGTTGGGCATGACGCAGAGGGGAACCGGCACCGCTCCCGAGAGCTTCGAGAAGATGTCCTCGGTCTCCTGGGGCCCGAGGGTGCAGTTCATCCCGACGACGTCCGCTCCCGCGGCGGCCAGCGTCGCGAGGGCGTGCGTCGCGGCCTCGCCGAAGGCCGTCCGCCCCTCGGCGAGGAAAGTCATCTCGGCGACGATCGGAATCTCGGAGGACAACCCGCGCACGGCGCGCACCGCCTCGGCGGCCTCGAGCAGGCTCCCGAAGGTCTCGAGCAGCAGCAGGTCGACGCCCGCATCCAGCAGCACGCGCGCCTGCTCCTCGAAAATTTCCCGAACCTGCGTCAGCTGGAGGGAGCCGTACGGCTTGACGAGCGCTCCGAGCGGGCCGATGGCTCCGGCAACGTAAACGTGCTCTCCGGCGGCGGATTCGCGGGCGAGACGCGCGCCCTCGCGGTTGATGCGCTCGAGCGAATCTGCCCACTCGTGCGCGGTCAGCTTGACGCGGTTGGCATCCCAGGTATTCGTCGTGAGCAGGCGAGCCCCCGCCTCCACGTAATCGTCGTGGACCTCCGAAACGGACTCCGGGTCCGAGAGGTTCAGTGGCGAGCGCGCCTGGTCGGGGGAAGCCCCCCGCGAGGTCAACAGCGTCCCGATCGCGCCGTCGGCGAGCAGAACCTCTTCGGCAATCGTCTTGCGGAAGTCTTTCTTCATCTCGGTTCCAACAAAAAAGCCTCCCGATGCGAGAGGCGGCGGCCCCTTGCGGGCCGAGTCGCGGCGCCCCCCATCTTCTTCTCCACGAGGAGAATTCCGGAATTGGCACCTGTCAATGCCGCGCCGCGATGCGCGGATCCGGTTGCCGTGGGGTCATCGGGCCGGTCCCTCGCCCACTCTGGATGCGGCCGGGTCGCGCATGCGGCCCGGACGGGTCAAAGAACTGCCGCCACGTTAAACCCGGACCCCGGAAGTGTCAACGCGAGACCCCGGATGGGCCTAGAATGAGGGCGTCCTCGCGAGTCGGGCGTGCCCCGTCGGCTCCTCGATAAGGAGCCGGACATGAACCCGATTTTGGCCCTATCCCTTTGGCTTATGGCGGCAGCGCCGGCGGCATCGCCCTGGCCGGAGGTCCAACTCTCCATCTTCCGGGACCCGTACACCTCGAGCGATCAGGTGACGATCTGTCGGGTCCGGGCGGTCAACCTCGGCAACCGGAGCTGGCCGGGGCGCTCGCTACGCTTCGAGGCGCGCGCCCTCGGCGGCGACCGGACCGTTCGCGAACGCGGCCGATTCGGCCTGGTGCTCGAGCCCTATGGCTCGCTCGAGACCCTGATTGCCCTGCCGGGTCGCCACGCGCGCTTCGAGGTTCTGCCGCTCGAGGCGCACGCGCCCTCCGAGGAGCGGGAACAGAAAGCGCGCAGGAAGAAGAGCTCCGGGCACAAGCGCCGCCGCCCTGCCGCCCCGACTCGCTGAAGGTTCTCGGGCGGCCGGGCGGCGATACAATGCCGCCGCATGAAAATCCTCGTCATTGGCGGAGGCGGCCGCGAGCATGCCCTGTGCTGGGCGCTCCACCGCAGTCCGCTCGTCGAGGAGATCTTCTGCGCTCCGGGTAACCCCGGGATCGCCGAAGTCGCCGATTGTCTTCCGGTGTCTCCGGGCGACACGGTCGAGATCGCCGATCTGGCCGAGACGCTGCACGTCGACCTGACGATCGTCGGGCCCGAGCTGCCGCTTTCGCTCGGCATCGTCGACGAATTCCAGAAGCGCGGGCTGCCGATCTTCGGCCCGACGCGTCTGGCCGCGCAAATCGAGTCCTCGAAGGTGTTCTCGAAGGAATTTTTCCGGCGCCACGGCATCCCGACCGCGGAGGCCACGGTCTGCCAGACCTCCGAAGAGGCGCGGGCTGCGATCCAGCGCTTCGGGTTTCCGGTCGTTCTCAAGGCGGACGGCCTCGCGGGCGGCAAGGGCGTGCTCATCGTCGAGTCCGGCGAGGACGCGGCAAGGGCGCTCAAGCTCTTCTTCCAGGAGCGGGTCTTCGGCGCGGCCGGCGATCGGATCATCGTCGAGGAGTTCCTGCGCGGCCAGGAAGCATCGTTTCTCGCGATTTTCGACGGCCAGGTGGCCGTCCCCCTGCCGACTGCCCGCGACTACAAGAAGGTGTACGAGGGCGATCGCGGCCCGAACACCGGCGGAATGGGAGCGCATTCGCCCTCGGGGGTTCTGAATGCCGATACCGCCTCGCAGGTCCTGAAGGAGATCCTGTGGCCCACCCTGCGCGGGCTCCAGGCCGAAGGCCGGGCATTCCAGGGCGTGCTGTACGCGGGACTGATGATCACCGACAGCGGTCCCAAGGTTCTGGAGTACAACGCGCGGTTCGGCGATCCGGAAACCGAGGTCATCCTGCCGCGCGTGACCACCGACATGGCGGACGTCCTGGTCGCGGCCACGCGTGGCGGGCTCGATCGCTTCATGCCCCTCGAGGTCAAGAGCGAGGCGTGCGTCGGTGTGGTCCTCTGCGCGGGCGGCTACCCCGGCAACCACGAGCGAGGCAGGCCGATCACGGGGCTCGCCGAGGCGGCGCGCATGTCCGGAGTCGAGATCTTCCACGCAGGGACGGCGCGCGACCGGGACCGTCTGGTGACTGCGGGCGGGCGCGTCTTCGTGGTCACGGCGCTCGGCGCGTCCATGACCGAGGCAGCGGCCCGGGCCTACGAGGCCGCCGACCGGATCCAGTTCGAGGGAAAACACATGCGGCGCGACATCGCCGCGAGCGGCATCCGGCCCAGCCGGATCTGAGGCTTCACGCTCGGGAAGCTTCGGCCGCGTCTCTCAGGGCAGGATGCCGCAGCCCGACGAGCACTTCATGTCGAAGAACGCGTTGTCCTTCGTGCCGTTGTCGAGGATGGCGATGTACCCTTCGATCCTCTCGTTGCCCGTCGGGCTCTGGACGTCGGCGAAGGCGACGCAGCTCTGGACGCCGGACGGGATCCCGAGGGCTGCCCAGATGTTGTTGAGCTGGAACACCTCGCCGGCCGCGAGGGCGTGCGGGATGGTGTAGCTGCCCACGAGCTGACCGTTGGTTGCGCTGCCCTGGGTCGCGTCGTAAAACTGGAGGGAGACGATGACGGGGTTCGTGTTGACGAGCGCCGTGTTCGTGACGCCGATGTTCGAGCGCAGCGCTCCGGCGGCTGTGGGCGCCGCGAGGGTGTCGCGAACCAGTCCGACAAGCGAATAGGCCGCCGATTCGAAGAAGAGCGACGCGGTATAGGCGCTGGCCACCGTGCCGAGAGACGGGTTGCTCTGGTCGTACGGGCTGTAGGTGCGAGCGGTTACGGTTCCCTCCCAGCCCTGCTTGGACGGCAGATTGTTGAACGTGACGAGCAGGGTGCCGAACGACGCCGTATCCGCGCCGGGCACCAGGACGCCGGGTGTCGCGCCGATGTACTGAACGATGTCGTCGGTGTGGAAGTCGTCGCGGGCATTGAGCGGCGCGAGCGACTGGGTTGACGTGCAGCCCTGAAAGGCGCCGTTGTAGGTGTAGCAGTACTGGAGCGTCGCGACGACGCCGTCCGCGTCGCTGTTGTTCGTGACGTCGACGGAAGTGCGGAAGAACGAGGAGCCCTGGATGCGGGTCACGATGTTCAGCTGGACCGAGTAGGACTGGGTTCCCGTGGCGGCCGGGTGGGCGGCTTCCGGCCGCGCCGGCGTGGAAGCCGCTGGCCGCGAGACGGTTCGAGTGCTTCTGGCCGACGGCACCTGGGCGAGCACGGGCGGGGCCCCCACGGTGGCGGCGGCAAGAACCAGGGCTGTCAGCTTTGTCATGGGCGCGTTTCTCCTTATCGGGCTTTCCCGGCGTTCAGGGTAGCAAATCTCGGTCCACTCCGCAGACTGTCATTTGGTACAAATCGCGGACCCCGTTCTTCCGGCCAAGAGGACCCGGTGTTGCCGCCGGAGCGCAAGGGCCTCGAGTCCTACCGCAGGAGCGCGTCCACGGCGCGCTCGAAATCCGCAGAAGAGTGTTTGCCCGAGAGGGTCCGGGCCCTCCTCCCGTCGCGCCCGTAGAGCACCGAAAACGGCAGCTCTCCGCCCCACTTGGGGTCGACGCCCTCGATGAAGTCCTGGTCGTCTCCGGCGTTCGCCTTGCGAAAGTTCGGAAAGTCCGGCGCCTCTCTCGCCAGGAACTTCTCGACCGCCGGGAGGTCCTTCGCGAGATCGGTCGAGACGCCGATCACCCGCAGGCCGCGGTTGCGGTAGCCCCTCTCGAGGCGGATGAGCTCCGGGAACTCTTCGCGGCAGGGCACGCACCAGGTCGCCCAGAAGTTGACGAGCACGACCTTGCCCTTCTCGCGGGCGACGGCCTGCGCGAGTCCCTTCGCGTCGAGCTCGCCGGCCAGGCGCGACCCCTCTGCTGCTGCGACCGCCCCCGCGAAGCAGAGGGCGAGGGCGGCTGTCGCCGGCCCCAATCTCGAATGTCGAAATTCGAATTTCGAAATCGGTCTCACGCTCTCTTGATGGTGCAGCCGAAGGCCTTCGTCTCCGCCTTCGTTACGGGCTGGCCGGCGAGCAACTGGTCGAGGGCATTTTTCAGGTCGGGGGAGGCAACCTTGCTCGCGTCCTCGTAGTTTTCGTCGATGCGCCCGTGGTAGACGAGCTTGCCGCTCTTGTCGATGACGAAGATTTCCGGCGTGCGGCGGGCGTCGTAGAGGTCCGCGACCGTATTGCCCGGATCCTTGAGTATCGTGAAAGTGTGGCCGTGCTTTCTGGCGTGTTCCACGGCGTCCTGGACCGTTTCGGTCGAGTTGCTGTTGATGCCGACGAAGAGCACTCCCTTCTTGGAATAGGCGTTCGCCGTGTCGCGCATCCGGTCGTTGTAGGCGTTCGAGTAGGGGCACTGCGTCGATATGAAGGCGAGGACGACGAGCGTACTCGCCTTCTCGGCCTCGGCCAGCGAAAAGGGCTTGCCGTCGATGGAGGTGAGCTGGAAGGGCGGTGCGGGGGCACCAATCGCGGGCCCGTCGGCCCGAAGGGGCCCGGCCGCGAACGCGGCAACGAGCAGCAGGAGAGCCGTGGCCAGGGTGTTCTTCATCGGGAATTGCCTCCTCAAGCCTGTCGAAAGGGTGTCCCGGGACCGAAAATTCCTCACTTGGGGCGCCGCAGCCACGTCCGGCGCCGTGGGGGCGCGGCGCCCAACTCGGCGACGCGGCGCTCGAGCTCGGCGACGCGGCGCTCGAGGCGCTCGACGGCGTCGGCCTCGGCCAGGCGGGACGCAACGATGCTTTCCATCTCCTCGCGCAACGCCTCGGCGTCTCCCCGGGAGGTCAGTGCACGGCGAATCTCCGCGAGCCCGAGGCCCTCGGCCTCCGAAAGTCTCCGGACCGTAGCGAATCGGGCGACGTCCGCCTCGTCATATCTCCGGTGTCCGCCGACCGTCTTTCGGATGTGAAACAGGCCACGGAGCTCCCGCTCGTAGAACCGCAGCGTCGTGACCGGGATACCCGTGCGTTTCGCGACCTGCGAGATCGAGAGCATGCGGGCTGTCAGCGATCAGCCGTCAACTCTCAGTCGGACCAGACACGCGGGCCGGGTGCCCGCTGACGGCTGAGAGCTGACGGCCGACAGCTTCTTACACCGCGAACAACGGCCGGACGACCACCGGATCGAATTTCCAGACGTACTTGTAAAAGCCGCTGAAGAAGTCGATGGTGACCTCGTAGTGGCATTCGACAGTGATGGCCTCGCGGGCTTTCGTGATCTTGAGCTGATCCTTCTTGATCGGCAGCTTCAGCTCGTCGGCTTTTCGGAGGATCTCGAACTCGATGAACTTCGGGTCCTTGATGGAGCCGAACGCGGCCTGCTCCTGCATCGCGTCGTAGAACTCGGAGGAGGCGATCTTGACGGGCACGACCTTGTACAGGACGTAGCCGACCAGACCCAGAATGACGAGCCACACGATGCATCCGACGTTTGCGCCCCCTCGGGCGCTCCGGGTCCGTCTCATGTCCGCTCCTTCAAGAATTTTCCAGAGCGATTCTAACCCGATTCGATGCCGGCGCCAGCTCGCCGTTGGACTAACGCACCGGGAGGAAGGTGCGGCCCCAGCGCGTCCGCGCGAGAGCATCGAGGGGACGGCGCGGTGTCGCGGGCGCTCTGCCGTCCGGCCCGTCCGAGCGTGGCGGCACCGACCAGTAGATGAAGAGCGCGCGCCCTTCGAGGTTCGCGGCGGGAACGGCGCCCCAGAAGCGGCTGTCGTTCGAGTCGTCGCGGTTGTCGCCCATGACGAAGTACGAGCCCGGAGCAACGGTGCGCGGAGAGAGCTGGTCGCGGCGCCTGCGGTCCGGGGGCACGCTCGCTTCGTCGGGCCACACGCTGTCATCGGCATGAAAGGCATACGGCTCGTCGAGAAGCCTGCCGTCGACGAAGACCCGCTTGTCCCGGATCATCACGGACTCGCCGGGCAGTGCGACGACGCGCTTGATGAAGACGCGCGTCGGGTCTCCGGGATATCGAAAGACCACCACGTCGCCGCGTCGGACGGCCCGCGCGGGAAGGATGCTCGCGAAGGCGCCGCGGCGGGCGGCGAAGAGGAACTTGTTGACGAGAAGGCGATCGCCCGTGAGGACGGTCTTTTCCATCGACGGGCTCGGCACCGCGAATGCCTGGAACAGAAACGTGCGCGCGAACAGCGCGAAGATGACCGCTGCCGCGACGGGGTCCGCCCGCGGGCGCAGGGGATGAGCGGAGCCGGCCGGCGCTCCGTCCGTCAGCGCACCACCATGAACATCCGGTCCCAGCGGGTTCGCGAGAAGAAATGGACGACGACGTCGGCGAGCTGTCGAATCTTGGCGATCGGGCCCCGCCAGATGTGCGAGTTCGGCTCCGCTTCGTAGGACCAGTAGAGGACCACCGGGCGCCCGAAGATGTTGCCTCGCGGGATGGCTCCCCAGTAGCGGCTGTCGAGCGAGTTGTCGCGGTTGTCCCCCATGCCGAAGAAGGAATCGGCCGGGACCGGGAAGGGGCCGAATTGATCGCGCCGGCGGGCCATGTCGGGGACGGCGGGACTGTCCGGGTACGTCTCCGGATCGACGTGCTGGATCGAGGCGCGCTGCTCCGGCTTTCCGTTCACGAAGAGCTGCTTGTCCCGGACCTGCACCGTGTCGCCGCCTTTGGCGATTGCGCGCTTGACGAGGACGTTGCCGGGGTTGAGGTCGTCCCCGGGCTTCTTGAAGACCACGATGTCGCCGGGGTGGACGTCGCGGTAGGGCAGAAACCGGGCCAGAGCGGGCAGGCGCGGTGCGAAAGCGAACTTGTTGACGAGCAGGTGGTCGCCGACGAGGATGGTGCGCTCCATCGAGCCGGTCGGCACCTGGTACGTTTGAACGACGAAGGTGCGCACGAAGAGCACGAAGATTCCTGCCACCAGCAGGGACTCGTACCATTCGCGCGCGGCGGAGTGAGGCCGGGCGTCGGCGGCGTCGGGCGAGGTCGTTTCTTTCATTCGACTTTCAGCACGGCCAGAAACGCTTCCTGCGGGATGTCCACGCGGCCCACCCGCTTCATCCGTTTCTTGCCCTCCTTCTGTTTTTCGAGCAGCTTCCTCTTTCGCGTGATGTCGCCCCCGTAGCACTTGGCGAGCACGTTCTTGCGAATCGCCGATACCTGCTCGCGCGCGATGATCTTCGAGCCGATGGCGGCCTGGATGACGACCTCGAACATCTGCCGGGGGATGATCTCCTTCATCTTCGCGGCGAGCAACCTGCCCTTCACGGCCGCCTGATCCCGGTGGACGATCAGGGACAATGCATCGACCGGATCGCCGTTGACGAGCAGGTCGAGCTTGATCAGATCTCCCTCGCGGTAGCCCGAGAACTCGTAGTCGAAGGAGGCATAGCCCTTGGAGATCGACTTCAGCTTGTCGTAGAAGTCGAGCACCACCTCGTTCAAGGGGAAGTCGTAGACGAGGACCACGCGATTCGCGGCCAGGTACTCGAGCGATTTCTGCGTCCCGTGGCGCTCCTCGCAGAGTTTCAGGAGCCCCCCGAGGAACTCGTCGCGCGTGATGATCGTGGCCGTGATGTACGGCTCCTCGACCCGCTCGATGAAGTTCGCGGCCGGCAGGTGATTCGGGTTCACGATCTCGAGGATCTCTCCCCGGGTGGTCGTCACGCGGTAGTTGACCCCGGGCGCGGTGGTGATCAGATCGAGATCGAACTCGCGCTCGAGGCGCTCCTGGACGATCTCCATGTGCAGGAGGCCGAGGAAACCGCAGCGGAAGCCGAAGCCGAGCGCCGTCGAGTTCTCCGGCTCGAAAGAAAAAGAGGCGTCGTTCAGCCGCAGTTTCTCCATGGCGTCGCGCAGGTTGGCGTAGGCGTCCGCGTCCGTGGGAAACAGGCCGGCGAAGACCATGGGCTTGGCCTCGGCGAAGCCCGGGAGGGCCTCCGCGGTGGGACGGTGAACTTCGGTGATCGTGTCGCCGATCCGGGTCGAGTGCAGGTCCTTGATGTTTCCCCAGAAGGATCCGACCTCGCCGACCGAAAGGGCGGGAACGTCCTCGGGTTGGGGCCGGAAGACGCCGAGCGCCTCGACGTCGGTCTCGAGGCCGGTGCCCATCGCCTTGATCTTCATCCGCTTCTCGAGCCGGCCGTCGACGATGCGCACGAGCGAGGTCACGCCCCGGTAGGGGTCGTACCAGGAGTCGAAAAGGAGCGCCTTGAGCGGGGCATCGGAATCGCCCCGGGGGGCCGGAACGTCGCGCACGATCCGTTCGAGCAGCGCGTCGATGCCAGTACCCATTTTCGCGGATGTCAACACCGCGTCGTCGGCCGGAATGCCCACCACCTGCTCGATTTGCTCGCGCGCCTTCTCCGGCTCGGCCGAGGGCAGGTCGATCTTGTTGATGACCGGCACGATGACGAGGTTGTGGTGCGTGGCCAGGTAGGCGTTGGCGAGCGTCTGCGCCTCGACCCCCTGCGTGGCGTCCACGACGAGCACCGCGCCTTCGCAGGCGGCGAGCGAACGGGACACCTCGTAGGAAAAATCGACGTGGCCGGGCGTGTCGATGAGGTTCAGGACGTAATCCTGGCCGTCGTTCGCCGTGTAGCGCAGAGTCACGGCACGCGCCTTGATCGTGATGCCCCGCTCCTTCTCGAGGTCCATGTCGTCGAGCATCTGCTCGTGCATCTCGCGGGCGGTCACGGCGTTGCAGCGCTGCAGGATACGGTCCGACAACGTCGTCTTGCCGTGGTCGATGTGCGCCACGATCGAGAAGTTGCGGATGAAGCGGGGATCGGTCATGAGAAAAGTCGACAGTCTACAGTTAACAGTCGACGGCCGAAAGCCGCGCGGGCGGGACTCCGCTCGCGGTCGCCTGTGAGCTGTCGGTTAGGTCCCCAGTGGCCACCGCGACCGCGCGCGGACGTCCGCCTCGGCGGAGGCCCCGCTACGCCGATGGCGCAGCAGTCCCGCCCACGCGATCATGGCCGCGTTGTCGGTCGTGAACGATCGGTCCGGCAGGTAGACGGGAACGCCCTCGGCCCGTCCCCACTGCGCCAGGCTCGCGCGCAGCTCCGTGTTGGCGGCGACCCCTCCGGAGAGGGCGAGCGCGCGCACGCCGTCGTCGGCATGGACGGTGGCCACGCGATCGAGCAGGGCGGCGACGATGGCGTGCTGGAAGGAGGCGAGCAGGTCGACGAGGCCGGGATCGAGCCGCTCGGGGTCGAGCGAAGACCCGTCGATGCCGCGCCTGTCGAGCTCGCGCAACATCGCCGTCTTGAGGCCCGAGAAAGAGAAATCGCGGGAACCGTCACCGGCGCGGCCGATGGCAAACGGGTGGTGGTCGCCGCGGCCGCGCGCCGCGACCCGGTCGATGACTGGCCCGCCGGGGTATCCGAGCCCCGCGCGGCGAGCGATCTTGTCGAAGGCCTCCCCGGGCGCGTCGTCGCGGGTGCGGGCGAGCGGGACGATCGTGCCGTCCTCGACGCGCACGAGCTCCGCGTGGCCGCCGGAAACGACGAGCCCGTGGAAGGGATACTCGACGGCAGCCGGTGGGGCACCACCCGGACACAGGAATGCCGAGAAGAGGTGGCCCTCGAGATGATTGACCGCGACGAGCGGAATCCCGCGCGCGAAGGCGAGTGCCCTGGCCGCCGAAAGCCCGACGAGCAGCGCCCCGATCAGGCCCGGTCCGGCGGTCGCCGCGACGAGACTGACGTCCTCGAGGCGCACGGCGGCCAGCGCGAGTGCCTCCTCGAGAACGGAGGGAAGGTTCTCGAGGTGCGCCCGGGCCGCGACCTCGGGCACGATGCCGCCGTAGGGGGCGTGGGCTCCCATCTGGGAGGAGACGATGTTCGAGCGCACGCGGCCTTCTCCGTCGAGAACGGCGACGGAGGTCTCGTCGCAGGACGTCTCGATTCCGAGAACGATCACGCGGGCAAGACCGGGAATCCCTCGCGCCGCGCCGCCTCGCGCAGGCGGTCGTCGAGGCAGACGAAGGGGAGCTGCTCGGGGTGCTCGGCGCAGACGGAGAGGGCCGCGGCGAGCTGGAGCGCGTCGGCGACGATTACGGTCTCGCCCTTTCGCACCCGCGCGAGGTACTCGGAAAGTCCGTCTCGAAGCTCCGATATTCTGGCGTTCTTCATGGCGCCATTATTGCCAGAATCACGCCAGGCCGCTGTGGACCGCATCCCGCAGCGATTGCGGGTACGGAGGCCGGCACACCCCGCGATCGGTGACGATGGCGGTGATGTAGCGCGCCGGTGTGACGTCGAAGGCGACGTGGCGGGCCGAAACGCCGGCCGGCGCGACGGCCCGGCCCGCAAAGGAGAGCACCTCGGAGGGGGAGCGCTCCTCGATGGGGATGGCGGCGCCGTCCGGGCAGGCGAGGTCGATCGTCGTCGTGGGGGCGGCGACGTAGAACGGGACACCGTTCTCTTTCGCGAGGACGGCCAGAGAGTAGGTGCCGATCTTGTTGGCCACGTCCCCGTTTCCCGCGATGCGATCCGCGCCGACCACGACGGCCTCGATGCCGCCGCGCGAGAGGAAATGGCCGGCCATGCTGTCCGTGATGAGCTCGACGGGAATACCGTCCCGCATGAGCTCCCACGCCGTCAGCCGCGCCCCCTGCAGAAACGGCCGCGTCTCCGAGGCGAGCACGCGAATGGCCTTGCCCTGCGCGACCGCGCTCCGGATGACGCCAAGGGCCGTGCCGTAGCCGGCCGTCGCCAGCGCTCCCGCGTTGCAGTGGGTCAGGACGTTCTTGTCGCCCCGCAGCAGTGACGCGCCGAAACCGCCGATGGCGAGGCAGGCCGCGATGTCCTCGGCCGCGACAGCGTCGGCCTCGGCGATCAGCGCCACCTCGATGGCTTCCGGCGCCGACGCCGCCACGGCCGCGAAGCGGCGCTCCATGCGCTCGAGCGCGGCGAAGAGGTTTACCGCCGTCGGCCGCGTCGCGGCGAGCAGGCGGCGCGCGGTCGTGAAGCGCTCGGCCGGCGGTGTCGAGGCGCCGCTGCGCATCGAGAACGCGGCTCCGTACGCCGCCGCGACGCCGATTGCCGGTGCGCCGCGCACGGCCATGTCGCGAATCGCCAGGGCGATCTCCGGCGCGCGCTCGAGCGTGAGCCAGACTTCGTCGGCCGGCAGCAGTCGCTGGTCGAGCAGGCGCAGGACGAGCCCCTGCCGGTACAGGGGGCGGAAGACTGCCGCCTGGCTCACGGCATCGGCCGGACGACGAGCCCGGCGCCGTGCCGGCGCGGATCCGCGACGGCCTCCGTCTTGCCACCGGGCAGCGCCGCGACTGCGTGCACGCGGCCGATCTTGCCGGGCACGGGATCCCGCGCGCTGTCCTTCGTCGCATGACCCATCGCCTGGAGGGCGGCGATCCACGCCGCGTCGAACGCGCCCGGCTCCACCTCGACGACGTCGGGATAGTCCTGCTCGTGGAAACGGGGGGCCGCGACCGCGGCCGCGAGAGGCTCCGCGCCGAGAACGAGGCCGAGAAGCACCTGCAGATTCGTCGTCAGGATTGTCGACCCTCCAGGGGTCCCCCACGCGAAGACGCCGCGGTTGGGGATGAGCGCGAGGGAAGGACACATGGACGAGAGCATTCGCTTGCCCGGCTCGACGGCGTTGGCCTCGCCCTGTACGAGGCCGAACATGTTCTTCTGGCCGGGCCGTGTCGTGAAGTCGTCCATCTCGTTGTTCATGAGGAAGCCGAGGCCGGGCGCGACACGGCCGTTTCCGAACGCGTCGTTCAACGTCGTCGTGACGGAGACCACCATGCCCTCGCCGTCGACGACCGAGAAATGCGTGGTCGTCGGCTTCTCCGGGAAGACACGCACGAGGTCCGCGGAGGGCGTCGCGCGATCCGGATTGATCGAAGCGACCAGGCGCTGGATCCGCCGCGGGTCGATGAACGCCTTTTCGTCGACCCCGGGAAAGGCAGGATCGCCCAGAAGCTGATTGCGATCGCGGAACGCGCGCTTCTCGATCTCCGCGAGCCAGTGCATCCGAACCGCGCCGCCGGTGCGCAGCGGGGCGGCGACGCGTTCCGCGGCGAGCGCCATCTCGGCCAGCACCGGCCCCCCCGAGGGGGCGCGTGTCGTGAGGATTTCCGCGCCGAGGAAGGTGAAGCGCAGCGGAGGCCGGACTTTTGCCTCGTACCTCGCGAGGTCGCCCCGCGTGATGAGGCCCCCGATCCGCTTCTGCCCGTCCGCGATGTCGCGGGCGATCTCGCCGCGGTAGAAGCCGTCCTCGCCGCGGTCGCGGATGGCCTCGAGCGTCCTTGCGAGCTGCGGTTGCGGGAAGATCGAGCCCGGCACGGGGGGGGCTCCCGACGGCAGAAAGATACGGGCGGTCTCGGGGTCCTTTGCGAGGCGCGCATGCTCGGCGGCGATCGACTCGGCGATGTTGGCGGTCATGGGGAAGCCGTCGCGTGCCAGGCGCACGGCCGGCTCGACGACCGTCTTCCACGGGAGGCGGCCGGCGCGGCGGTGAGCGAGCGCCATGCCGGCGACGGAGCCCGGGACGCCCGAGGCGAGGGGACCCGCTGTCGCGGACGCCTCGGGACCGGGCGAGCCGAAGAAGAGATCCCGCCGCGCTGCCCGGGGCGCGATTTCCCGATAGTCGACCGTCAGGACAGCGCCCTTGGCGGTCCGCGAGATCCAGAACCCGCCGCCACCGAGGTTTCCGGCCTCCGGCCACGTCACGGCCAGGGCGAAGGCGACGGCGACCGCGGCGTCGGCGGCGTTTCCGCCCTTGCGGAGAATGTCGATGCCCACCTGCGCCGCCAGGCCCTCTTCGGCGGCAACGGCGCCGCCGGAGCCGAGCGAAACCTGGGGAAAGTCCGCGGCCGACGAGGCGGCCGCCGCCAGGACGATGAGGGCCGCAGCCAGCCACCGTTTCACTGCGCTATTCTACCGGGCCGATGAAATCCATCCGCGATTTGAATCTCCGGGGGCGCAGGCTCTTTCTGCGGGTCGACTTCAACGTGCCCCTGGAAAACGGCGCGGTCGCCGACGACACGCGCATCGTCGAGACGCTGCCGACCGTGCGCCTGGCCGTGGAGCGGGGCGCCCGCGTGATCTGCGCGTCACACCTCGGCAAGGCGAAGGGCAAGCGGAAGCCCGAGCTGTCGCTCGCCCCGGTCGCCGTCCGGTTTGCCGAGCGCCTCGGCAAGCCCGTGCGATTCGTCGAGGATTGCGTCGGGCCCGAGGCGGCCGGAGCCGCCGATGCGCTCGGGCCGGGCGAGGTCCTTCTGCTCGAGAACCTCCGCTTCCACGCCGGCGAAGAAGGCAACGACCCGGAGTTTGCCCGGGCTCTGGCCGCGCTGGCCGATGCGTACGTGGACGATGCCTTCGGCGCGGCGCACCGCGCCCACGCCTCCGTCGTCGGCGTTCCGGCTCTGGTCGAGGAGAAGGGCGCGGGACTGCTGCTCGAGAAAGAGGTGCGGGAGCTCTCGCGGCTGCTCGAGCCGGAGCGGCCGTTTGCCGCGATTCTCGGGGGCGCAAAGATCTCGGGAAAGATCGATACCCTGCGGGTGCTCTCGCGGCGGGCGGACACGCTGCTCGTCGGCGGCGGCATGGCGAATCACTTCGTCCGTGCGATCGGTCTTCCCGTCGGGCGTTCGCTGCTCGAAGAGGACAAGGTGGCGCTGGCGCGCGAGATCCTCGACTTCTGCAAGGAGGCCGGCAAGACGATCGCGCTGCCCTCGGATTTCCTGGTCGCGAAGTCTCCCGACGACGCAGCGGGGGCGCGGACGGTCCCCGTGAACAGGATTCCCGGCGATCTCATGGCTCTCGACATCGGCCCGAAGACACTCGAGCAGTTTGCGCGCCTGCTCGCGCCGGCCAAGACGGTCTTCTGGAACGGCCCGATGGGTGTTTTCGAGAAGCCGCCGTTCGACACGGGGACCATGGGCCTGGCCCGCATCGTCGCCGGCCTTTCGGCTGTCACGGTCGTCGGCGGCGGAGAGAGCGTTCAGGCGGCACACGCGGCGGGCGTTGCGGGGAAATTCACCCACGTCTCCACGGGCGGAGGAGCGTCCCTGGAGTTTCTCGCAGAGGGGAAGCTTCCCGGGATCGAGGCGTTGGGGTCGTGAAGGGTTGTGAATTGCGAGTTGTGAGTCGGCGTGGCGGGTCGCGGACATGCCGATGACTCCATGAAACTCTTCGTCGCCAACTGGAAGATGCACAAGACGCGCGCGCAGGCGCGGGCCTTCGCCGCCGAGCTCTCGGCGCGCATCGGCGATGGGATCCGCGGCGCAGAGCTCGTGCTCGCGCCGGCCTTCACCGCGCTCGACGCGGCGGCCGACGCGGGAGGGCGATGGTGGCTCGCTTGCCAGGACGTCGCCGCCGAGGCCGAGGGCGCATTCACGGGCGAGGTGTCCGCGGCGATGGCGGCCGACGCCGGCTGCAAGTACGCGATCGTGGGCCACTCCGAGAGACGGCGCCGGTTCGGGGAGGACGAAGAGCTTCTGGCGGCCAAGCTCGCACGGTGCCGCGAGTCGGGGCTCACGCCCATCTACTGTATGGGGGAGAGCGCCGAGGAGCGCGACGCCGGCTTGACCGCGGCGACTCTGGTTCGCCAGATCGAGGCCCTCCGGAGGGACCCGGCCGGCGAGGCGCTCGTGGTCGCCTACGAGCCGGTCTGGGCGATCGGGACCGGGCGCGCCGCGACGGCCGAAGATGCGGCATCCGCGCGCGTACACATCGCCGAGCTGCTTCCGAGCCGTTCGGCGCTGCACATTCTCTACGGCGGGTCCGTCGCCCCGGAAAACGCGGAGGCGCTCCTCTCCGGATCGGGCATGGACGGGTTTCTCGTCGGCGGGGCAAGCCTGGCGGCCTCTTCGTTCGAGGCCATCGCCCGAGCTTGACGCCCCTGCCGGGGGCGCGTACACTTCCGCCCCTTTTCGTGGAGGCTCCGTGTACATCGCGCTGGTCACCGTCTACGTCGTCATCTGCTTCTTCCTGATCCTGGTGGTCCTGCTCCAGCAGGGCAAGGGCGCGGACATCGCCGGAGCCTTCGGAGGCGGATCGAGTCAGACCGCTTTCGGCGCCCGAGGCGCGACCACCTTTCTCCACAAGCTGACCACCGGAGCCTTCGTCGGCTTCGTCCTGATTTCGCTGCTGCTCTCGATCATCGAGGCCAGGCCGAAATCGTCGGTGATCCAGAAGCTTCCGCCCGTGCCGGCGGCGCAGAAGGCTCCCGCTCCCGTCCCGCCGGGGCAGCCCGCGCAGCCGGCTCGGCCCTCCGGCGAGACCGCGCCGGCCCAGCCCCCGCAAAGCCCCGCGAAGCCTTAGAATCTCTCCCCCCGTGCCGTCGTGGTGGAATTGGTAGACACGTACGTTTGAGGGGCGTATGGGGCAACCCATGCCGGTTCGAGTCCGGCCGACGGCACCACTTGAGATTTCGAAATTCGAGATTCGAAATTGACCCCGGCGGTGTGACGACCAACGCGTCTCAGGGAACGGGGTCGTAGCCGCCCTTCGCCCAGGGATGACATCGCAGGATCCGCCCGGCAGCCAGCGCGAATCCCCGCGGCCAGCCGTAGCGTTCGATCGCTTCGCGGCCGTAGGCCGAGCAAGTCGGCTCGAAGCGACAGGCGATGAGCCCTGTCCGGCCGAGTAGCGGCGACACGGTGGCGCGGTACACATCGATGGCTTCCACCGCAAGACGGGCGCTCGCCTGCGTCGAGGGCGGACGCAGGGCGTCTCCGACCGCGAATCCGATCAGGGCGGCCACGAGAGGCGCGATGAGCGAGGGCCGGCGATGGGCCACGGGCTTTTCCTCAGTCGAATGCCGAGAGGCGGCTTGCATAGGTCGAGATCCCCGGAATCATCAGGCGCTGCCCCTGCAGCGCCTTGACGACCGCCAGCACGACGATCAGCACGTAGAGCGTCGAGACGATGAGCATCGCCACGGCATAGAGGCACGCGAGCGACGGGGCGAGTATCCCGATGATCGTCGCGACCCCGCCGGTGGCGGCGACGGCCGCAAAGAGCAACAGACCGTTTCGCGCATGCCAGCGGGCTTCGCGATCCCGCGTCGCCACGAGCGCAAGGACTCCAATGACCGGGAGGTAGGCGAGCACCAGAAGTCCCATGCGCATCGGCGAACCGCTCGCGGAGGTCACGGTCCGAAAGATATCGCCTCTGCGCCGGGAGGGCGGCGGCCAAAGGTCCTATGCGGGAATCTCTCCGAGGGCGCGAAAAACGTCGAGCGAGCCGTCGAACAGGAGGAAGCCCATGACCACGAGGATCGCCTCGCTCATCGCGCTCTCCCTCCCCGAGGGTCCGGACCTCTACTGCGTTCGCAGCCGGATCGTGCCGTTGACTGTTTCGCAGTGCAGCGGCTCGGTGCCGCCGTTGTAGCTGCCGCGCGCTTCCTTCGGGCCGAACTTCCCTTCGACGGGCATTTCGAAGTCGCCTTCGATGTGGCCGTTGACCGTCTCGAGGTCGTATTTCACCGAAGAGTTCTTGTCGAAGGCCACGTCGATCGAGCCGTTGACGGTCTCGACGCGGCTCTTCTTCAAGGGACCCTTGAACGCGAGCCGGATCGAGCCGTTGACGGTGGTCGCGCTGGTGGGGCCCTCGATGTTCAGGAGCTCGATGGATCCATTGACGGCGTCGCCCGAAAGCGTGCCCGTGAAGCCCGTCGCCGCGACCTTTCCGTTGCAGGTCTCGAAGTGGACCTGTGTGGCCGCCGGGATTTGCAGCTCGTAGTCCACGTGCGCGCCCGAGCTGCCGAAGTCGAGGAAACCGAAGAGCCTTCGCCGTTTCGGGTTGACGGTCTCGACCTTGATCTCGTCTCCGACCTTCTTGACGCGGATCTCGGTCAGGCGCAGGGTCTCCTCGGCCCGGCTTCCCTTGGCCGTCTTGGTCGCCTTCAGCTTGAAGTAGGGCTTGTCCCAGGCCGTGGCCGCGATGTGGCCGTTGACGTTTTCGACCGTGATCTTGACGATTCCGTCGGTCGAGTACGACTTCTCGAAGATCTCTTCCTCGCCCGCCCTGAGCGGCGCCGCAAGCGCCAGCAGGACCAGGGCGGACAACGCCTTACGGTGTCTCATCCGACCTAACTAACGGAACGGGGGACAAAAGGTTCACCGGCCCCGTTGCCCGGTTTCCCGCGTACGCCGATGTCTCATGTTATCCGTAACATACGGGTGCCTGCGCGGCGATCGCACCGCCGGGGGCCGCCGCCGTCGGAAAGCAGTGGCCAGGCGTCCACCAGGTTCCAGACCGGTACGAGCAGCGGGAGGTTGCGGCGGATCGAGGCCCATGGCCCCGGCGCGCGCCCGTCCGTCCGTTGGACCTCGAGCGCCAGCCAACGCCGTGCGCGGCCTCCACCGGCGTCGCGCAGGAGGAAAGCCAGCGTGGCGGCGACGGCAAGTGCCCCCCAGATCCACGGTATGGCGGCCCGTGCGGCTGGCAGGAAGCGCCAGATGACGGCGGTCAGAGCGAGTCCGACCACATCGGACGTAACAGCGCAGACGAGGACGTCGAGGAAGAGGGCAAAGAGGCGGGCGGCGCGCATATAGAGTTGATGGGAATTGTGAGCTGAAGATCCGCGATTGGGAATGGTGAATTCATGACGAGGAATCGGGATACGCCGTTCTCGGCACACGACGACCCGCGGCTGGCCGATTGCCACCTCCACTTCGAGGGCTGCCTGCCTCCGAAAGAGATCTCGCGGCTGGCCCGCCGGATCGGGCACCCGTTCGCTGCCCCCGGCGCCTTCGAAGCCGCTCGCGCCTCGATTGCCGATGCTGCCGGCTTCCTGCGCCTCTTTGCCGAGGTCTGCAGCCTCTTCCGGGGACCCGAGGACTACCTGGCCGCGGCGCTCGCGGTCGCGGACTCTCTCTCGGCCGATGGTGTCGCTTATGCGGAGATCTACGTCTCCCCGGAAATCTTTTCGCGATTCGGGCTCGACCCCGCGGACTGTCTCGAGCAGATCGATCTCGGGCTGCGCGAATCGCTCGAGACGCGCGGGATTCTCTGCCGCATCCTGCTCGACGCGGTGCGACATTGGGGGCCGGAGTCGGCCGAACGGGTGCTCGATCTGTACGAGCGCCGGCCGCTGCCTTCCATCGTCGGCTTCGGCATGGGTGGCGACGAGAACGCCGTGCCCGCAGCGGCATTCGGCGGGATCTATCTGCGGGCGCGCTCGCTCGGCCTGCGCACGTCGGCGCACTCGGGGGAATGGGGTGGAGCCGATGGGGTGCGCGACGTGCTCGACGCGCTGCGACCCGACCGGCTGGATCACGGCATCGCCGCGGCCGAAGATCCCCGCTTGCTGGAGCGGCTGGCCTCCGAGGAAACGGCTCTCTGCGTGGCGCCGACCAGCAATCTGCGCACCGGCGCCGTCGCTCCCGGTGCCATTCACCCGCTCAGGACGCTGCTCGCCGCCGGCGTGCGCGTCACGCTGTCGGCCGACGACCCGGTCCTGTTCGGGACCACCACGCGCGGCGAATATCGCTTCGCGAAGGAGCGGCTGGGCCTGTCCGAGGGGGAGCTTTGCACTCTTGCCCGCAACGCCTGGCATGCTGCCTTCTGCACGAAGGGAGAGCGCGAAGCGGGACTCAGGACCCTCGTCGGCCCGTCCGCCTCGAAACCCGGCCTGTCATATTGAGGAGCGCGGCGAGGAAGGACCCCGGACCTCATTGCCACCAGCGTGAGTCGAGTTCGGGGTCCTTCGCTTCGTTCAGGATGACAGCCTGGGACGAGCGCTGCGTCGTGCGTCAGGAAACCCGGTAGGGAATCCGCGCGGCGTCGAGAGCGACGCAGAGAGCCGGCAGGCGTGCGCGACGCACGACGATCGCAAGAACCGGGTCCGGGTCGAAGCGCTCCGACGCGATCCGCACGGAGGGGGGATCGAGCAACCGGCGCACGACGCCGGTCTTCGCGTGGGGGCAGCGCACTTCGACCGTGGCCGTGTCGTAGACCGTGTCGCTGCCGGCGGCCGCGAGGGCGCGCTCGGCCGCCAGGCGGTACGCGCGGGCGAGCCCCCCGGTACCGAGCTTCGTTCCGCCGTAGTAGCGGACGACCGCGGCGAGCACATCGGTCAGTCCCGAGCCCGCGATCGCGGCCGCGATGGGCTTGCCGGCGGTCCCGGCCGGCTCGCCCGCGTCGGAGAACCGCCGCGTCGTTGACTGCGGATTGCCGATGCACCAGGCGAAGGCCACGTGCGTCGCATCGTGGTACTCGCGTCGCAGCCTTTCCAGGATCGCCTCGGCCTCGCCGGTGGTTTGGACCCGTTTCGCGAAGCCGAAGAACCGGGAGCCCTTCTCCCGGACTTCGCCGCGCCCTTCCAACGACGGAACGCGCCTCTCGTCGGCCTGGCCTCTCACCCCGTGAGCGTCTTGGAGTACAACGCGCGGTAGCGCTCGACGAGCGTGTCCGTCGGGAATTCGCGCTCGGCGCGGCGCCGGGACGCGGTTGAGAATTGCTGCCAGAGCGCGCCGTTGCCGAGCAGCTCCAGCGCCCGTCGGGCCATGGCGTCCACGTCCCCCACCGGCAACAGGAATCCGTTCACGCCGTCTTCGACGACCTCGGGGAGCCCTCCCGCCGCGGTTCCGATCACGGGAACGCCGCACGCCATCGCCTCGAGCGCGGCAAGGCCGAACGACTCGGCGTCCGACGGGAGCAGCATCAGGCGGGCGGCGGGAAGGATCGCCTCCACGGCAGCGACGTTGCCGAGAAACGTGGTCGCTTCCTCGAAGCCGCCCTGGCGCGCGAGGCGCTCGGCGAGCGAGCGCTCGGGGCCGTCCCCGATGAGCAGGAGACGCGCGGGAAGGCGGCGGCGGATCCGGTCGAAGGTCGCGAGCACGTCCGCGATCCTCTTGACCGGCCGGAAATTGGAGACGTGGACGATCAGGGCCTCGCCGTCCTGCGCGAGGGCGCGCGCAAAGCCCGAGGCCCCGTCCGGCCGATACTGGCGCGGATCGACGAAGTTGGGAACGACCTCGATCTCGCGCCGTACGCCGAACTCCTTGATCGTGACGTCCCGCAGGTAGCGCGAGACTGCCGTGACGGCGTCGCTCTTCTCGATGCCCCAGCGGGTGATCGGCAGGTAGGAGCGGTCCTGACCGACGATGGTGATGTCGGTCCCGTGCAGCGTGGTGACGACCTTGAGCGGCACGCCGTTGCCGTTGCCCATTTCGCGCGCGAGGATCGCGGAGATCGCGTGCGGCAGCGCGTAGTGCACGTGCAGCAGGTCCAGGCGCGCATGCGCGGCCACTTCGGCCATCTTCGTCGCGAGCGCGAGCGTATACGGGGGCGAGACGAAGAGCGGGTAAGAGGGCGCGATGACTTCATGGAAGTGGACCCGGGGGCGCGGCAGGTCGAGCCGGGAGGGAAGGGCGTACGAGATGAAGTGCACTTCGTCGCCGCGTGCGGCGAGCGCAAGGCCGAGCTCGGTGGCGACGACGCCGCTGCCGCCAAAGGTCGGGTAGCAGGTGATTCCGATCTTCACGCGCGGATTCCCAACTCGTCACTCCTCACGTGTCAGTCGTCACTTCCTCAATACCCCGGCTCGAATCCGGAAAACGCCTCGACGAGGTCGTCCAGCCGCGGCGGGCGCCGGGAGGTGAACCCCTCGCCGAACTCGACGCCAACGAGCGCCCCGTCCTGCCGCGCCCGCGCCTCGACCATGTCGAGGAAGTCCTTTTGGGAGAGCAGGGTCTGCGGCTCTCCCGATCTCGCGTCGTGATACTGGCTCGCGAAGGCGCGCATGGCGGCGCGCCGGATCTCGATGAATGCGGT
This sequence comes from uncultured Acidobacteriota bacterium, assembly GCA_963847075.1. Taxonomy (GTDB): domain Bacteria; phylum Acidobacteriota; class Thermoanaerobaculia; order UBA5066; family Gp7-AA6; genus DAHUXD01. The sequence goes on along the minus strand of CAWJYL010000002.1, from coordinate 1,445,258 downwards.
CACGTCTACGACGAAGTCGGGCGGATGCGGCTCGAAGGTCGAGAAGTGGAGCGTCTGTTGCGGGCGGTGCGCGGCGTGGCCGGTCTCGAGCTTCCGCAGGCCCGCGTAGAACGCGGCGTCCATGACGAGTTGCCCGGCGCGCCGGTGATCGGGGTGCCGGTCGTCGGGGTAGGGAGCGAAGAGGATCCGCGGCTTCTCGCGGCGGATGACGTCGATGACGGCCAGCTCGTGCTCTCGGGCCCGGCCGAGGCCGCCGTCGCCGAGGTCGAGCGACTCGCGGAACTCTGCGCCGAGGATCTCGGCCGCGCGGCGCGCCTCCGCGGCCCGGAGTTCCGGCGTGCCGCGGGTGCCCATTTCGCCGCGGGTCAGGTCCAGGATGCCGAATCGGTAGCCGCGGGCCTTGAGCAGCGCGAGCGTGCCGCCGCAGGTCAGCTCGATGTCGTCGGGATGGGCGCCGATCGCGAGCACGTCAACGGGCATTCGCAGAACCTCCCTCTTCGACCCCGAGGTCCACGACGACGGCGCCGGCGGTCGAGTGGCCGGCGGCGCGTTCGATCGCGTCGAGCGATCCTTGGCCCCATCCCAGGATCGTAGACAGCGGCGGGTAGACGCGCTCGGCCGGGATTCCCCCGGGCGCGAGCGCGAGAGCGAGCCGCTTGCGCCGGTTTCCGGTCACGCTGCCCTTGCGCTCGACGGCCTTGCGCGCGCGGTCGGCGAGCTGCTCGAATTGGTACGCGATCTTCTTGCGGGCCGTGTCGAGCGCCCCGGAAAGCGAAGCGTCGAGATTCTCGAGCGGTGGCGCCAGGGCCTTCAGGGCGGTGTCGGCCGCCTGCGCGACCCTCTCGACGTCCCGGGTCTCGGGCACCGCCGACCTCTCGGGCGGCGGCGGAGGCAGGAGCAAGTCTTCCTCAGCGATGCCGAGCTGTTCTGTCAGTCGCCTCTCGGCCGGGCCGCGCAGGACGAGGTGCGTCCGCGGAATGAGCACGGGTGCCGTCACGCTGAACAGGTCGAAAAGCGGCAGGCTCTGTGCGTGATAGGCGATCTCCGCGGCTCCGAGGACGCTCGCTGCCATCGGGAACAGGTACGACTTCAGGACGGGCCGGGTTATGACGTCCGCAGACGGGAAAGCCTCTCCCGACTCGACGCGGGAAACGGCCCCCGGCAGGTCCTCGATGCGACGGCGGCCCTGGCGGTCGATCGTGAAAAAGGAGAAACCTTCCGGAACCGGAGCCGGCACGGGCCGGCCTTCCGCGCGGAGGCGTGCCTCGGTTTGGGAGAGGACCCGCCGGAGGGCGTCGGACCTTCGCGCCGCCTCCAGGAAGATTTCGACGGTAGGCGCCCGCGCCGCCTCGGCAAGCGGCTCGATGACGAGCAGCGGGCGCGGGGCGACCAGGTCGAGGAGCGTTTCGATGAATGCTTCCCCGTAGAACGTTCCCGGAGAGCTTCGAGCCGCCACGGCATCCAGGGTCCAGGCGCCTTCCTCGTCCCGCACGTCGGGGCGGAAAGCTTCGACGATGGAGCCGACGGTCCCGGGAATGGGGAGTCTCCCGACCGGCTGGCGATTCTGGCGGTCGGCCCCCTCGAGCACGAGGGATTGCGGGCCCTCGGGAGTGGGCCGCGCCGTTTGCGCGATCTCCTGCAGATCGTGGTCGTCGGTCAGCGCCCAGAACACCGGGACCGCGGGGACGCCCCTCTTCGACAGCTCGCCGGCGAGGTGGATCGCGTCGAAGGCCTTCACGAGCGTGAAAAGGGGCCCCGTAAAGAGGCCCACCTGATGCCCGGCCGACACCGCGACGGCGCGTCCGGTGGCGAGCTCCCCGGCCATGCGCTGCGCCTCGGCACCACGACATCGAAAGGCCGAGGCGGGAACGCGGGCGGGGCGACCGGCAGCGAGCAGCTCCCGCCCGCGGGCGGCGGCCGCCTCGATCGTGGGCGGATCGGGGTAGTAGGACGGCAGACCCGCGAGGAAATCGAGAAAGAGCGGCGACAGGCCGGGATACTTCGAATACGGGATCACGAGGGCCTCTCGGGCTTCCGGGCGAGGACGATCAGGCGGGGCGACTCCGGCCCGACCGCCATCTCGTCGAAGTCGCCCCAGATCGAGGCCACCCGCAGGCCCGCGGCCGCGAGCAGTGCGACGAGCTCGCCGGGCGAATACGCGCGGACGCTCTCGCGGAAGATCTCGACCGACCCGGCACGGCGCACCTCGATCTCCTTCTCGAGGCGAGCGGTTGCCGCGTCCCAGGACCGCCGGATCCGGTATTCCTTCTCGCCGCACCGCCTGCTCTCTTCCGGGACCAGCCGCTTCAACACGTAGTCGCGCGAAAACGTGTCGCACAGGAAGGCGCCGCCCGGACGCAGAACGCGCTCGATTTCCGCGACGACCGCGGAATTCTCCGCCTCGCCGAGAAAGTAGCCAAAGCTCGTGAAGAAGTTGACGATTGCTCGAAACGAAGCGTCCGCGAAGGGCAGGCTGCGCATGTCGCCGCGAACCAGGAGCAGATGCTTGTCGCGCCGACGTGCCAGATCGAGGAGCGGCGCGGAGTAGTCGAGGCCGATCGAGGGAAAGCCCGCCTCCGCGAGGGGGAGAGCGTGCCGTCCGGACCCGCAGCACAGGTCGAGCAGCGGAGTCGGCTCGGGCGGCAGGTGGGCCAGAGCAAAGGCCGCCTCCCGGCGGGCGGAGGGCAGGTCGCGGTGGGGATAGAGGTCGAGGTACTCCTCGCCGAACCAGGATTCCCACCAGGTCATGGCGGCGGATTATGGCAGAGGGTCGGCCTGCTAGAGTTGCGTCGATGCAACTGATGGCCGTTCTCTTATCCGCCCTCGTGGTGACCCCGAGCGGAAGGCCGGCGCCTCGGCGCACTCCCACTCCGCCGCCGCTGCAGGGAACGCTCAAGGAGCGTTCACGCAAGGATCGCATCGATCGTTACCTCGTCGCCTCGTTGCGGCGTTCCGGCGTGGACGCCTGGCTCGTCGTTACGCGCGAGGGCACGATCGACCCGGTCGCCTTCGACGTGGCGGCTGACCACGCGGTCGGGCGCGCCGCGTGCCTGTTCGTGGACAAGGGCGATCATCTCGAGCGCGTTGCGATCGTCGCAAGCTACGACACCGAGACTTTCGAGAAGTCGGGTCTCTACACGCGCGTCGTCCCGTACGGCAAGGAGGGCGCGGGGCCCGCGCTCAAGTCCGAGATCGAGACCCTCAACCCGAAGATGATCGCCGTCAACATGTCGCGCGAGGAGCCCCTGGCCGACGGCCTGACGGCCGGCAACCTCCAGTGGCTGCGCGAAACGCTCGGGCCGGACTACGCCAAGCGTCTCGTCTCGGCCGAAGCGCTGCTCATCGCGTTCCGGAGCAAGAAGGTCCCCGCGGAGGTCGCGAAGTTGCGTGAGGCCGTGAAGAAGACCGAGCAGATCCTGGCCGAGGCCCTGTCGCCGGCGGTCATCGTGCCGGGCAAGACGACCGAGAAGGACGTCGCAGAATTCATTCGGAAGAAGCGACGTGAGATGGGACTCGGCGCCTCGTGGGAGGACGATCAGGACCCGAACGTCATGGCGGGCCTCGCCCGCGGCCACTCGGCCGCCGCAGAGACGTTGATTCTGCCGGGGTCCGTCATTCGCATCGACTCCGGCGTCGACGACGACGGGTACAAGAGCGACATCCAGCGGCTGGCATACGTGCTGCGACCCGGCGAGACGCAGGCTCCCCTGGAAGTGCAGACGGCTTTCGACACCGTGAAGGCGGCCAACCGGGCGGCGGCCGCGGCACTCAAGCCGGGTGTCACGGGCACTGCCGTGGACGCGGCGGCGCGGCGCGTCGTGACCGGCGCGGGATACGAGGAGTTCGAGCACGCGACGGGCCACGCGATCGGCACCTACACGCACGACCTCGGCCCCACCCTCGCGCCGGCGTGGCCCAACCGGTACGGCAAGCTCGGAGGTTATGCGATCGAAAAGGACCAGACGTTCGCGATCGAGCCCGCCCTCGAGGTGGAGTTGCCCTGGATGATGGGAGAGAAGGTCGGGTTCGGCCTCGAAGAGGACTACGTGGTGACGGAAACCGGCAGCGAGCCGCTCGGCACCCCGCAAGAGACGCTGATCCTCATCCCGAGCGGGTCATGACCGCGGCGCGCCGCGCGGCGCCCGTCGGGATGCTGCTCGTCGCGCTCGCCTGTGGCGGTAGCTTGAAGACCGTCACGAAAGACGGCTATCGCGCGATCCTCGCGTTTTCGAAGGAGGAGCGTTTCGAGGTCGCCGTGCGCGGAGCGTCGCGACGGGTCGGTGCGACCATGGACGGCGCTCCGCTCATCAAGATCATGCGGCCCGACTTGAAGACGATCTGGCAGATTCGGCCCGAGACGAAGAAGTTCATGGAGAGCCCCTGGACGCCGAGCGACGAGATCGTGCCGGGCTACCCGCTCGCGCCCGGCTTCGATCCGCAGGCCTATGCGGACCGGTTCGGCGGCGAGATCCATCGGATGTCGGACGACTCCCACGGCCTCCACCCGTGCGACCGCTGGCGGATGACGATGCCCTCGGGCGACATCGTCACGATCTGGGTGGCCCGCGACCTCGAGAAGCTCGTCGTCAAGATCGCCCATGCGAAGAAGGACCAGGGCGACGAGTACCAGCCCTTCACGACCACCGAGCTCCTCGACGTGCGCATCGGCGCTGATCCGGACCTCTTCGACAAGCCGGCCGGGTACACGGAAGTGAAGAGCTACGAGGAGCTGCTGAAGTAGCGCTCACGGACCGGCCACGCCGGGCACGGAGCGCATCGACGTTAAGATTATCGATTCCATGCTGATTCTGGGTTCCGTCCGCATCGACCCGCCGCTGGTGCTCGCCCCGATGGCAGGCATCACGGACCACGCGTACCGGCTGATGCTGCGGCGCATCGGCGGCGTGGGCCTGGTGACCATGGAGTTCATCTCCTCGGAGGCGATCACGCGCGGCAACGCCCGGCAACTGCGCAAACTTCTCTTTTCCGACGAAGAGCGGCCGCTCTCGATCCAGATCTACGGCTCGGACGCGGAGCGCATGGCTGCGGCCGCCGACATCGTCGAGGGTCTCGCGCCCGACGTTTGCGACATCAACATGGGCTGCCCGGCGAACAAGGTCCTGAAGGGGTGCGCGGGGGCCGCGCTCATGGGAGATCTGCCGCTCGCGCGCGAGATCGTCCGGTCCGTCAAGAAGCGCCTGTCGATTCCATTGACCGTAAAGTTTCGCCTGGGTCTCGACGACCGGAGGATGAGCTTTCTCGACCTCGGCAAGATGTGCGAGGACGAGGGCGTGGCGGCCGTGGCCATGCACGCGCGCACCGCGCGGCAGATGTACACGGGGCAGGCCGACCGGCGGCGCATCGCGGAGCTGAAGCGCCACCTCGCGATCCCGGTCATAGGCAACGGGGACGTGGCGGCCTCCGACGATGCGCTGGCCCTTTTCGCCGAGACCGGCTGCGACGCGGTCATGATCGGGCGCGCGACGATGAAGAACCCCTGGATCTTTCGCCAGGTCGCGGATCGCCTTGCCGGCCGCACGGCGCGCGAGGCGTCGCTGGCGGAGCGGCGCGATCTCATGCTCGCACACTTTGCCGCGATCGAGCGGACGGCCGGGGATCCGAAGGAGACGCTGCACAAGCTGCGCACGATGACGGGCTGGTACACCGGCGGGCTGCCCCATGGCCGTGCCCTGCGCGTGCGAATCTCCGAGCTGCGCACCCCCGTGGAATTTCGCGACGCGGTCGTCGCTTTTTTTGGCGATTTGGGCGCGATGTCCATCGTCGAGCCGAGGACGCCCTACCGTCACCCCGAGGGCTCGTTCGGGCCCGAGGGATCCCTTTCCTAGCGACACGCAGACTCGAAAAGGATCCCTCGCCGCGGAACCTGCCCCGAGCAGATTCGACGGGCTCCCCGGGATGACGGGCGGACGTTCCCGGCGGATGCCGGCGCTGCGGGAATTCCGGCAGGGGTCGGCGAGGTTCGTGGACTTCAGCATGAGAACCCGAGCGCTTTTCGCGGCCGTCTCCTCCCTCCTGGTGCTCCTCTCGACCGCGGCCTCCGCGCAGTCCCGGCAGGCGGAGATCTCCACGCCCGGCGGGAAGTTCCCGCTTTTCGTCACGGCCGAGTACCTTGGAATGGCGGGCGTCAAGACGGTCGTGCGCGTCCGGCTTCGTGCGCCGGAGCTCTCCATGGCCGCCGCCAAACGGGGCCTGACCAGCTTCTCGGGCGAGCTCCGGGGAGCCTTTGCGCGCGGCGAAGACATCGTGCAGGCATTCAAGTATCCGGTCTCGGGCGAGCTCTCGGAGAAGGTCACCTTCCAGTACGCCTTTCTCCGGTCGATCGAGCCCGGCTCGTACACGCTTTCGCTGACGCTCGTCGCGCCCGGCGGGCGGGAGGTGGGCGACGCGTCGGTCGAGCTCTCGGTTCCGGAGGTCGGCGCCCAGTTCTCGCTGGACATGGCGCCCGCCGAAGCGTCGACGCTGCCCTCGGCGGAGGCCATCGTGATCGCTGACGAGGCGGGATCGGCCACTTCCGGTCCCGGCGAGTCGAAGCTGAAGATCCTGCCGCCTTCGCGCGAGGCGCCCATCGGACTGCTCCGCCTGGAGGCGGACGTTTCTCCGCCGATCACGAAGGTCGAGTTCTATCTCGAGGACAAGCTGATCGTGCGGCGCTCGAAGCCGCCCTATTCCGTCGAGATCGATCTCGGCGACGTTCCGCGCAAGCAGACGGTGCGCGCGGTCGGCTACGACTCGAGTGGCCGCGTCGTCGACGAGGACGCCTGGGCGATCAACCAGGGCTCGGCGCGCCTGGCGGTGAAGATCCTGCCGGAACCGGACGCGGCAGGCGGGAAGGTGCGCGTCAAGGTCGCGGTCCAGTCGATCGGCGGCGGTGTCGCCAAGCAGGTCGAGCTCTACCTCGACGACAAGCGGCTCAAGAGCTGGGCCTCGTCGGGCCCCTACGAAGTGACGATTCCGTTCACCGATTACACCAAGGCGAGCTATCTGCGCGCGACCGCGATCGCCGAGGACGGCAAGGAGGCCAACGACATCCGGTTCGTCCAGGGCCCCTCGACGACGGTCGAAAACGTGCGGGTCGACGTCGTGCAGCTCCACGTCTCCGCCATCGACAAGGACAATCACTTCGTCCGGGGGCTCTCGGAGGGCGACTTCTCGATCCAGGAAGACGGCCGGCCGCAGGCGGTCACGGGCTTCGAGATCGCGGAGAAGCTACCGCTGACGATCGGCCTCGTCGTGGACGGGTCGGGCTCGATGGAGAAATCCATGCCCTTCGTTCACGACGCGTCGGCGGAGCTCTTCCGCGGGCTGATCCACGACAAGGACAAGGGCTTCGTCATCGAGTTTCGCGAGCAGCCCCGCATGGTCCAGGAGCTGACCGGGGACACGATCGCCTTGCAGCGTGCCTGCCGCGACACGTCGGCGCGCGGCGCGACGGCGCTCTACGACTCCGTCGTCCTCGGCCTCTACCAGTTCCGCACCCTGCAGGGGCGCAAGGCCCTGATCGTCGTCACCGACGGTGCCGACAACCACTCGCACGTCGACTACGCGACGCTCCTGCGGTACGCGCGATCGGCCGGGTCGCCGATCTACTTCATCGCGGTCAGGATCCCGATCACGGACTTCGGCATCCGCCGGGAGATCAGCGAGATCGCCCGCGAGTCGGGCGGCGAGGTCTTCCACCTCGGCAACGCCGCGAAGATCGGCGAGGTCACCAAGCGAATCGAAGAGGAGCTGCGCTCGCAGTACATCGTGGCCTTCCGTACCGACTCGCAGAAGCCCGACGGCGAGTACAGGGCGGTCACGGTCGCCGTGGCGAAACCGGGAGTGACGGCCCGCACGATCAAGGGCTACATTCCCTGACGAGTTGCGAGCCAGGAGCGCAATTCGCAACTCATGAATTAACGTCCGTCCTCGAAGTTCGCAATGATGGCGTGGTTCTGCACCTCGCTCAGAACGCGGGCGGGCGGAGCGGTTCCGGCAAATAGAGCCAGATCCCGAACACGGACGAGCGCGACCAAAGACTGTCCGCTCTTCCAGCGCGCCCAGAACCTCTTTTCCGTCCAGAAGAGATTGTCCCGAACCTCCTCGCGCAGCTCGAAGTCGGGCTCGAGCTCGCCCCGGTAGCCGGCAACAGGGATCGGCGCCTTGAGCTCCCAGGAGACTCCGTTCAGGTAATCGCGGTAGCCGACGATCGGCGCGCCGGCGGGTCCGGCGGCCGCCCGCGCGGCACGGGCCAGGTCGGTCGTAAACCGCGCGCGGGAGATCTGCGGCCAGCCGAAGACGACTCCTCCGGAGAAAACCGCCCAGCCCAGGGCCACGGCCGTGAGGGCGAGGGCGGCCGAGTGCTTGGAAAGCAGAACGGCGGCCCACGACGCGAGGATCAGCCCGGCGAGGACCGGTGCGACGAGCGCTCCGAGACCGTGGCGCAGGGCCTCCGCCCGCAACGTCGGCGTGAGCGCCAGTGCGAAAGCGAGCGCGGTTGCGAGCGCCGCCTGCACGATCCACGGTCGCCGCGGACCAGCCGCGGGCAGGCCGAAGGATGCGAGGACCGCGGCGGCGGGAATCGCGGGGAAAAGGTACGGAGGCAGCTTGCTCTGCGAGAGCGAGAAGAAGGTGAAGACGACGGCGAACCAGACGAAGAAGAAGAACCCGTCTTCCCCGCGCCGCCACGCCCTGCGCGCGCCCGAGAAGAAGAACGGCACGCCCGGCAGGAATCCGACGAGAAAAACCGGAACGAAGTAGTAGATCGGCCCGGGGCGTCGGGCGGTCCGCGTCGCGAACCGCTGAAAGTGCTCGTGGATGAAGAAGAACTGGAGAAAGCCCGGGTGATGCCGCTCGACCGCGAGAAACCAGGGGAGCGCGAGCGCCACGAAGACGAACGGCGCGGGGGAGACGACGAGCGCGCGTAGCAGTGGGCGCAGGCGGCCCGTCGCGAAACCCCAGATGAGGAGGATCGCGCCGGGCAGCACGAGGGCGATGAGCCCCTTCGTCAGAAAAGCGCCGGCGGCGGCTGCGCCCGTCAGAGCCGCCAGCGCCATCCCGGGGCGGCTCTCCTCGCGCTTCAGGACGGCGGCTCTTCCCGCGAGAAGGGTGGCGGTCAGAAAGAACGTCAGCATCCCGTCTGTCAGGTTCGTGCGCGCCATGAGAAACCCCAGGGGAGACGCGAGAAGCAGGATGCCCGCGCAGAGCCCCGTCCCGCGCCCGCGCCGTGACGCCGCGAGAACGACGAGAATCAGGGTGCCGAGGCCCGCCAGGCGCGTCGGCAGCCGCGCTGCCCAGGGAGTTTCGCCGAATGTCCGAAACGCCACGGCGTTGGCCCAGTAGAGCAGCGGCGGTTTCTCGAAGTACGGAACACCGTTCAGGCGCGGAACCACGAGGTCGCCCGCGGCGAGCATCTCTCGCGGGATCTCGGCATAGCGCGTCTCGTCGGGCTCGGCGAGGCTCGAGCCTGCGGGCTCGAGCCAGATCACGGCGAGCAGGAGGAGCAGGACTGCCGAGAGGGCCTTCCCGGCGACGGGGAAGGGAAGATGCGGAGCGTCGGTCACGGCTGGCGCGAGTCTACCCTCCGCGGTGCTAAGATTCCCGCCGCTTTGGTCGCCGAAAACCGCACCCGCTGGGCCCTCGTCCTGGGCGCTTCCTCCGGATTCGGAGAGGCCTGCTCGCTCGCGCTCGCGAGGGCGGGCTGGAACATCTTCGGCGTCCATCTGGACCGCAAGAGCACCCAGCCGAACGCGGACCGGATCGCCGAGGAGGTCCGCGCCGCGGGCCGCCGCGCCGAATTCTTCAACGTCAACGCCGCCGACGACGAGAAGCGCGCCGAGGTCGTGGCCGCGATCCAGAAGACCTGCGGCGCTGAGCCGCAGGAGGCGCGCGTTTCGGTGCTGCTGCACTCCCTGGCGTTCGGCACGCTCAAGCCCTTCTTCGCCGAGCCGCGCGAAAACGCGATCGCCAAGCCGCAAATCGAAATGACGCTCGACGTGATGGCGAACTCGCTCGTCTACTGGACGCAGGACCTTTTCTTCGGGAAGCTGCTCTCGCCCGGGGCCCGCATTTTTGCGATGACTTCGGCCGGAGACCATATCGTATGGCCGGCCTACGGGGCCGTGTCGGCCGCGAAATCCGCCCTCGAGTCGTACGTGCGGCAGCTCGCCGTGGAGCTCGCGCCTCACCGCGTGGCGGTCAATGCCCTGCGCGCGGGCGTGACGGACACGCCGGCCCTTCGCAAGATCCCGGGCAACGAGGCCATGATCGAGCGCGTTTCCGCGATGCACCCCGCCGGCCGCCTGACCGTTCCGGCGGATGTCGCGCGCGCTCTCGTCGCTCTCTGCGGCGAGGGCGGGGCCTGGGTCAGCGGCAACGTGATTGGCGTCGACGGGGCCGAAGACGTGGCGGGCGGACGATAGCTTGAGTCGAGACCCCCGCGCGTCGATCCGAAATCCGAAGTCCGAAAACCGAAATCCGGCGGAGGGATTCGACTTCGTCAAGGAGAAGGCCGGATTCCGGGAGTTCCGGCTGAGGTCGAACGGCCTGCGGGTTCTTCTGCTCGCGAATCGGGTCGCCCCGGTGCTGACCTTCGCGGTCGTCTATCACGTCGGCAGCCGCAACGAAGCGGTCGGGCACACGGGATCGACGCACCTGCTCGAGCACCTCATGTTCAAGGGCACGCCCGAGTTCGATCGCGCGAAGGGCACGGCGGTGGCCGCGGTTCTCGAGGCGCTCGGCGCCCGGTTCAACGCGACCACCTGGTTCGATCGCACGAACTATTACGAGACGATCCCGTCGGACGAGCTCGAGACCGCGCTCGCGATCGAGGCCTCGCGGATGCGGGGGGCGCTCCTGCGCGACGAGGACCGCGTTCCCGAGATGACGGTCGTGCGCAACGAGTTCGAGCGGGGGGAGAATTCGCCGTTCCAGGTCCTATACAAGCACTCCTTCGCAACGGCTTTCCGCGAGCACCCGTACCACCATCCCACGATCGGCTGGAAGACGGACATCGAGGGAGTCTCGACGGCGCGCCTGCGCGAGTTCTACGACACGTTCTACTACCCGAACAACGCGACCGCGATGCTCATCGGAGACTTCGAGGAGGCCGACGGCCTCGCGGCGATCGGGCGCCACTTCGGCGCGTTGCCACCCTCGCCGCAGCCGATCCCGGACGTGTACACGGTCGAGCCTCCGCAGGAAGGCGAGCGCCGGTTCATCGTGCGGCGCGCGGGCCAGGTGGCATGGTGCGGTCTCTCCTGGCGCACCGTCGAGGCGCGTCACGCCGACACGCCGGCGCTGGCGGTCCTGGGTAACATCCTCGGCGGCGGGATCACGGGGCGCCTCCACCAGGCTCTCGTGGAGAAGAGCCTCGCGCTCTCGGTAACGGTCGTGGCCTGGCAACTGCGCGATCCCGCCCTCTTCTCGGTGTTTGCACCCGTACGACCCGGGGTGGAGCTGTCCGAGGTCGAGACGACGATTCGCCGGGAGATTGCGCGTGTCGCGTCCGACTCCGTGACGGAGGCCGAGTGCGAGAAGGCGCGGACCCAGATCGAGGCCGAAGTGATCTACGACCGCGACTCGACCGACCAGATCGCGGCTTCGCTCTCGGAGGCGATCGCGGTCGCCGATTGGGAGTGGTACGCCGACTATCCCGCCGCGATCCGAAGGGTCACGGCCGCAGACGTGCGTCGCGTGGCGCAGACCTATCTCCACGACGATGCGTTGACCGTCGGGTCGTACATCCCGAAGCCATCCGCCACGGGCCAGGCCACGGGCGAAGACGAGACGCAAGCATGACGCCCTCCGTGCAGCGCCGGGTTCCCTTCGCGGAGGCCGTGCGGCACCGCACGCTCGGAAACGGAGCGCGTCTCTACGTCCTCGAGAACCGCTTCAATCCGACGCTCGCGATCGCGGGCTCGCTGCTGGCAGGCCGCCTCTATGCGGCCGCGGATCGGCGGATGATCGCGTCCGTCACCGCCGGCGAGTTGACGAAGGGGACGGCCCGCCGCACCAAGCTTCAGCTTGCCGAAGATCTGGAGAGCCGCGCGGCGAGCCTCTCCTTCTCTTCGGGCGCCGCGGACCCCGTCGGCGTGGACGTCTCGGGCGGCGCACTCTCGCGCGATGCCGACGTGTTGCTGGACGCGCTCGTCGAGGTTCTCCGCATGCCCGCCTTTCCCGCCGAGGAGCTCGACAAGGAGAAAAAGCGCCTCGTGGGCTCCATCCGGCAGCAGAACGAGCAGACGTCCGTTCGGGCGCACGAGGAGGCGATGCGGCGCATCTATCCGCGCGAGCACCCGCTGCATCGCCTGACCGGGGAAGAGCGCATCGCGCGGGTCGAGGCGCTCGATCGGGCCGACCTTTGCGCGTTCTACGAAGAACGCTACGGGGCGGCTTCGCTCGTGCTGATCGTGGTCGGAGACGTCGAAGCAGACCGGGTCCTCGACCGGCTCGAGTCGGCTCTCGAATCCTGGCATGCGGGGCCTGCGCCGGCGATCCCGAGACCGGCGGTTCCGAATGCATCGCCGCTCTCGACCACCGTCGTGCTCCCCGACAAGGCGAGCGCCGACGTCGTGCTCGCCCTGCCCTCGGATCTGACGCGCACGGACCCGGACTACCTCGCCTGCTCGCTCGCCAACTCCGCGCTCGGCCAGTCCTCCCTGACCTCGCGCCTGGGGGTGCGGGTGCGCGACACCGAGGGGTTGACGTACGGCATCCATTCGAGCTTTTCGGCCACCCACGTCGCGGGCCCCTTCGTGGTCAGCCTGACCGTGCGGCCGGAAAGCCGCGACGCCGCCCTGGCCTCGACCCTCGAGGAGATCCGCGCTTTCGCGCGGGCAGGGATGACGGACAAGGAGCTGGCCGAGGAGAAGAGCTCGCGGATCGGTCGGTTCAAGGTGGACCTGGGATCGAACTCCGGGCTCGCGACGGCCCTGGACGCCGCGATCTATTACGGATTCGGCGTGTCCTACCTCGACGAGTTTCCGGCGAAGGTCGGGGCCGTCTCACGGGAGCAAGCCAACGCCGCATTCGCCCGGCGGGTCCAGCCGGATCAGTTCACGACCGTGAGCGCGGGGACGTTTTGAAAAGCAGGGTTGGCCTGGAACTGCTCGGCCGAAACATGACAGAATCCGACCGCCCATGAGACGACCCCAACACCGACGCCCCATGCGACGCCGCCCCGGGGAGGCGCCGGCCACGCACCGGGTCTGGCTTTCCCCGGACCAGCCGTTTCGCGAGGGCCCCTCGGCGGACGGTAAGACGTACTTCCGGATTCGGCTCGACGGAGAACCGTCGCCGGAGTGGATGCGTGCCTATCGGGCGGGACTGCTCGGTCTCGTCGCCGAGGACCGCGACGCGGTCCTGCGCTTCGAGTTTCAGGGAGACAGCGTGCGCTTCGCGGCGGCCGACGCCGAGGTGGGCAAGCTGCGGCGGGTTCTCGAGCGCCGGGTCGAGGCGGTCAACGGCATCCTCTCCGGCGGCCGCTCGGTCGGCCCATAAGGACCCGGCCCCGGCCCGCAGCCGACGGCGTCCTCACAGGCTGCCGGAAAATGGATGCGGGCGTCGTGTCCGGCACCTTGCATCCGGCCCCCGATCCCCCGCATAGGAAGTGGTTCAGGCTCGCCTCTGATGCCCCCGCTGGCAATCTGACCCGACGGCGCTCGTAACGCCATCCCACACCCTTTTTCGGCAACCTGCCAGTCGTCCTACTTCTTCTTCTTCGCTTCGAGAGCCAGCTTCTCCGCGGCGTCCTCCGTGCGGTCCTCGAGGTCGGCCAGGAGCCCCTCGTCCGAGAGGTCCAGGGGGTGGGAGTGCTCCCAGTCGTGCTTGGCGATCTTGTGCAGGCGCTCGACGACGTCGGGGTCGCGCACCTCGATGGCGAGCTCGCGCCGGCTGTCGAAGCTGCCCGGCGCGAGGTTGATCGAGCCGACGATCGCGGCGACCCCGTCGGCGAGCAGCATCTTGCCGTGGAGCTTCAGGCCCTTCAGCTTGTGGATCTTGATGCCGACGTCGTCGAGGATCCGCAGGCCGCCGACCCCTTCGACGAGCTTCGCCTCCTTCAACGCGTGGGGCGGCCGGGCCATCACGTGCACCTTGACGCCGCGCCGGGCGGCGCGGACGAGGCGCTCCAGAATGACGGCGTCCTGGTACCGCTCGTTCTGGACGAAGAGGGTGTGCTTGGTCTCGTCGATGAACTGCGCGATCCGGTCCCGGCCGTTGATCGGGCACCAGATCAGGTGCAGCTTCGTGCCGGGTTCGAACTTCTTGCGATGCCAGTCGGCTTCGAAACACTCAACGATCTCGTTCACCTCGTGCGGGTGGTTGGTGACGACGGCGTAGTCGCGCGTCTCGGTCAGGTTCTTGGTCGCCCAGTTGAGCGACTTGACGAAGGCTACGGCGTCGTCCACGACCATCGACTTCTCGTGTGTGAGGTCGACGGCCGGGTTGCTGTCCTTGACCTCGATGCCGGCCTTGACGAGCTTCTTGCGCGTCTCCTCGTTGTCCTCTTCGCCGCTCCGGCGTTCGGGGTTGAGCATGACGCGGACCTTGACGCCGCGTTTGTGAGCGTCGAGGACGGCATCGATGAGGGCCGGGTCCGAAAAAACGAACATCTTGACCCGGAGGGACGTTTTGGCGCCCTGGATGGCCTCGAGGATCGGCGTCGCGGCGTCGTCGGGAAGCACGATGAGAGAGCGGGATGACATCGGAGACTCCTCCTGATCAGCTCTTGGGGATTCCCGCCGGCGTGCCGGGCGCCCCGGGGAACTGGATGCGATACAACTCGGCGTAGAGGCCGCCCAGCTTGAGCAGCTCGTCGTGCGTGCCCTGCTCACCGACGATGCCGTCCTTGAAAACGACGATCTTGTCGGCATCGCGAATCGTGCTCAGGCGATGGGCGATCGCGATGGCGGTGCGCCCCTTCATGAGCCTCTCGAGGGCCTCCATGACGACCTTTTCCGACTCCGTGTCGAGGGCGGCCGTGGGCTCGTCCAGGATCAGGATCGGCGAATTGCGAATGATGGCGCGCGCGATGCCGATGCGTTGCCGCTGGCCGCCCGAGAGCGTCGATCCCCGCTCGCCCACCTCGCTGTCGTAGCCCCTGGGCATCTTCACGATGAATTCGTCGGCGTTGGCGAGCTTCGCCGCCGCGACGATCTCTTCCCGGGTCGCGCCCGGGCGGCCGTACGCGATGTTCTCGGCGATCGTCCCCGCGAAGAGCACCGTGTCCTGGAGGACGCAGCCGATCTGGTTTCGGAGGGACTTGACCTTGTAATCCTTGACGTCGACGCCGTCGATGAGGACGCGCCCACCCTTCGCGTCGTAGAACCGCGGGATCAGGCTCGCGACCGTGGATTTGCCGCCGCCCGTCGCTCCGACGAACCCCACCAGCTGGCCGGGCCGGATCTGGAAGGTGATTTCCTTGAGGACCGGTTCGTCGGGCTTGTAGGCGAAGGCCACCTTGTCGAACGTGATCTCGCCCTTGAGCGTCCCGGGTTCGCGCGCATCGGGCCGCTCGGGGATCATCTCGTCGGCGGCGAGGATCGACTGGACCCGTTCCACCCCGACGGCCGCCTGGGCGATGCTGTTGGTCATCTTGGCAAGGTCCTGGACGGGCTTGAAGAACTTGTTGAGATACGAAAGGAACACGGTGAGCGCGCCGATCGTCATGGCGTCTCGAAGGATGAGCGACGCGCCCCGATAGAGGACGAAGGCCGTACAGAAGGAAACCACGACGGTGACGACGGGCGACAGCACCGACTTGATCCGGCGGGCCTTCAGCGCCGCGTCCACGGCGGCCTGGCTCGCCTCCTTGAGGTGCTCCTCCTCGAGCTGTTCGCGGCCGTACGCCTTGACGACGCGCATCGACTCGAGCCCTTCCTGCACGACCGCGACGATGTCGCTCTGCCGGTGCCGGACCTCGTGGGTCGCCTTCTTGACGGCCTTCTTGAACCGCATGACGAAGAGCAGCAGGAACGGCGTCACGGCCACGGCGACGAGCGCGAAATCGAAGTTGAGCCAGAACATCAACCCGAGCATGCCGACGATCGTCAGCATGTCGACGAGGATTCCCAGGGTCGCGCTCGAGGCGAAATTCTGGATCGTGGTGATGTCGGTCGTGATCGTGGAGAGCAGGTTTCCGGTCTTCTGCTTGTCGTAGTAGCCGAGCGCGAGGCGGTCGAGGTGGTGATAGACCCGCATCCGGAGGTCGTTGGCCACGTACTGCCCGACGCTCTCGGTGTAGTAGTTGTCGATGTAGGTCGCGACGGAGCCGAGAACCGCGATGAGAACGAGCCCCGCGGCCGCGGCGGCGGCGAGCCCCATCTTGTGTCCGACGATCCCGGGGCCGAGCAGGTGCACGATCCAGCCGGGAAGGGGATGGTGCCCCACCACGCTGTCGAGAACGATCTTGAGCGGCCAGGGCCCGGCGAGGCTCATCGCGGTCTCGACGAGCATCGCGAGAAAGATGATCGTCAGCCAGCCCCGGTAGGGGCGGACGAGATCCCCGACGAGGCGGGTCATGCCGCGGCGGTCCGGCGCGTCGCTGCTCTTCACGATCGGCCGGTATTCTATTCCGCGTTCGGGCCGGACACCCAACCCTCGTCCGGGCCTAGCGCTCTCCCTCCCACGGGAGCCGCTGGTAGTCGAAGGCCTCGCCGTCGCGCGCGTTGATTTTCACGATCTCGAAATAGGGCGACAGGTCGAAGTCTCGGGGCACGCACAGCGTCGGGTGCCGCACCCGCAGCAATCCGCTCCAGGCCCGGCGCGTGGGCCGGCCGAGGATCTGCTGGCGCAGGCGCTCGCCCGCCGTGGAGGGCTTGCGGCGCACGATCAGCGGGAGGATCGGAAAGCGGACCTTGGCGAAGGCCTCGGCAAGGAGCGACGAGCAGATCGTTTCCGTCTCGCGCCCGCTGCCGAAGTGAAGCGCATCCTCGCGCAGCTCCGCTGGAATCATCTGGAAGGGCAGGAGGTAACGCGTGAGGTCCCAGAAATTGCGGCGGTCGTACTGGAGGCCGATGCGCGCAATGACGTGATCGAGCACGATCGCCAGGTCTCCGGGCTTGAGGCCCGCGGGCCTGCAGATCCGGATGTTGGAGTCGATGTACTTGACGAGTGGCGAGACGATGACCCCCTTGTCCACGAGCGCCTCGACGATGAGATGTTTGGCCTCGCGGCCGAACCGCCGCTGGATGTCGGCGCGGGTCGTGGCGTCGCGCCGCAGCATGGCGTCGCCGACGTAGATTGCGCTGTGCGACCATGACGACATCGTCAGGTACTTGATGGCCTGGGAGATTCGCTGGTTGCCGTCGACGAGCAGCACGTCTCCGGGGCGGATCGTCGCCTTGAGTCGTGCGGGCTCGTTGTAGACGAAGCGCTGGTAGCGCCTCCGGGGCCGGGTGAGCCGACGGACGAACCAGTCCGCGAGGATGCGTTTCGGAGAGCGCACCGGATTCATTCTGCGCTTCTTCGGCGCCGTTCCCAATTCCGAAATCCGGACATCCGAAATCCGAATTTCGCGACTACTCGTCCGGGAGCTCCGGCTCTTCCTGCACCTCGCGCTTGGTGCCCGGGGCGAGAAGGTCCATGAGCAGGTCAGGCAGAGTCTCGGAGAACTGGCTGCGGGGCATGACGCGCGAGACGCCTGCCGACTCGGCCTGTTTCGCGAGCTCCTTGTCGACATGGGAGAGAAAGCCGATCACGGGCAGCCCCCGGGTCGTCCGGGCGCTCCGGAGTTCGCGCACGGCCCCGAGCGACGCGCCGTTGGAGAGCTCGAGCAGGACGGCCCCCGTATCCCCGGCGCCGCAGGTCTTCGCGAGCTCCCCGACGCCGACGAAGCGGACGGGTGTGTTCAGGTGGCGGGCGGTTGCCTCGATCTTCGAGCGGAAGAACAGGTCCTCGACGCAGGCGATGAGGGTCTTACTCATGGGCTGCCCGATTCTATTACGCCGGAGGGCGCTGAATCAGAACATCTTCACGAGGCTGACGGTCACCCGGTTGATCCAGGAGTCGTAGTCGAGGCGGCGCTGCAAGACGATGGCGGTTTGCGCGTAGACCTGCGGCAGGATCGTGTACGCGACGCCGAACCGGTAGCCTTCGGCCCAGGTGTGCCACCACCACTCGTCGGTGTTGTAGGCGCCGACCAGAGCGTCCCGCCCGATGTACTGGTAGGCGAAGAATGCGCGCGCGGTCCCGGGAGTCCCGACCGTTCCGACGGTCAGGCCCGCCTCATACGCGTTCGGCCCTCGGCCGACGATGCCGAAGTTGTGAATGAAGTCCAGGTTCACCGCGACGGGAAGCCTGGCCACCGGGAACTCGAATCTCACCAGCAGGTCGGCGAGTTCGAACTTCGACGCGTAGTCGAGCCGTCCGTCGACGAGGCGGACGCGGTTTTGTCGGAAGTACTGCGGGTCGACATCGCGCATGTCGTAGTTCCAGAACGATGCCGCCGCCTGCACGGCGAGGCGGCTCGGCTCGCCGCAATCCCAGACGATCTGGCCGACGCCGATGATCGACTCGTCGCGGTAGTGCTGCGGGCTGTAGAACCCCGCGGCGCTGAAAGTGAGCGTCGAGGCCAGCCCGAGCCGATCGACGTAGGAGAGCACGGCGCCGGGAGTCTGGATGTTATAGCGGTCCCAGAGCATGGGGCTCGCGACCACCGGCAGCGCGAAGGCGCCGGCCTGGAACGTCCAGGCCCCGGGGGCCCACTTCAGAAAATAACGGTCGAGATAGGCCGCGCGCGAAATCCAGTTGTCTTCGTAGAGCGCGTTGTCGACGTTGGGCTCGGTGCCGTAGTTGAGGGAGACGCGCAGACCGAGCTGGAAGTTGCTCGAGGCCAGAAAGTCCACTTGCGGGCGCACCTCGAAGCGCCCTCGCGTGATGGATGGGTGGTACGGGAGGTGGTCGATGTGGTCGTAGGCCGCGATGGCGTCCCATTGCAAGGCGAGGTGGGGCTTCGCCGCAGGCTCCTCGAAGTACTGCGGCGCCTCCTGGCCTCGCCCCGCGGCTGCCTCCAGAGAAACGGCCAACCCGAAGACGAAGCTTCGCCAGGCGCGCCCGCTCACAACGCGCAATTCACAACTCGTAAATCCAAATCCCGACTACGCTGTCACCCTCGTCAGCGCCTCGTAGAGCTCATTGACGCTCTGGAATCGGTCCTTCGGGTCCTTCTGCATGCACTTGAGGACGATCTGGGAGATTTTGGGGTCGATCTTCGGGTTGCGCGCCTGGGGCGACGGAGGGTTCTCCTGGATGTGCTTGAGGACGACGGCGAGGGGCGTGTCGCCTTCGAAGGGGAGCGTACCGGTGAAGACCTCGTAGAGGACCACGCCAGTCGAATAGATGTCGGAGCGAAAGTCGAGCGTGACGCCGCGCGCCTGTTCGGGCGACATGTAGTCGGGCGTGCCGACGACGGTGCCCTCCGCGGTCATACCGCGCTCCTCCTTGAGCCGCGCGATGCCGAAGTCCATGATTTTCAGTCCGCCCGTCGCCTCGATGAGGATGTTCTGCGGCTTGATGTCGCGGTGGATGACCCCGACCTCGTGGGCGGCCGCCAGGCCCGCGCAGATCTGCTTGGCGATGCGCAGGCCCACGGGTGTCGGCAGAATGTCGTCCGCCTCGACGAGCTGCTTCAGGGTCAGCCCCTTGACGAGCTCCATCGAGAGATAGCGCAACCTTCCCGTCTCGCCGAGGTCGTGGGTCCGCAGGATGTTTGGATGCGTGATCCGCCGCGCGAGGCGAATCTCCTGCTTGAACCTGTCGAGCAGGCTCGGGTCGGCCGAGAGGGCCTCGCTGCGCAGCGTCTTGATCGCCACGGCATCGTCGAGGTCGCGATCGTGGGCGCGGTAGACCACGCCCATACCGCCCCGGCCGAGGACGCCCTGGATCTCGTAGCGGTTGGCGAAGACTTCACCGACCTTCGGCTCGCCGCCCGCCGCCGCAACCCCGGCGGTCGCGCGCATCGCGACTGTCTCCGCGTCCTCGCCGATCTTCATCGTCAGCGACGCGACGTACTGTTCGAGCGCGGCCTTCTCCTTGAGCTCCTCGAGCATGGCGCGAAACGAGCGGGCGAGGATGCCGATCTCGTCCCGGGATTCGACCGGAAGGCCGGTCGCATCGAGGTTCCCGATGCGGACTTCCTCGGTCGCCGCGACGAGTCGGTTGATGGGCCCGGTGATCCGCCGCGCGAAGATGAACGAGAGAATGAAGGCGACGGCGAGGGACGCGAGGCCGACGAGAATCTGCGTGTTCTGAATCTGGTGGAACGCGGCGAGCTCGCGCTCGCGGCTGCGCAGGGCGACAGCGGCTCCGACGAGCTCTTCCGCCGAGGAGCGGATCGGGAGCATGTAGGCGAGGTAGGCCTCTCCGCCGACCTCGAGGGCGAGGGGCCCCGCCGTCCTGCCCTGCCGCAGGACCGACTGCACGAGGTCGTCGCGGCGCTGTATGGCCGCCAGGGCGGCTGAGGCGATCGGCCCCATCGTGGAAGCGGCAAGTGCGGCGCGCGCCGGCTCGGAGGGCCGGGCCGCATCGGCCAGGAAGACGACCTGCGCGTTCAGGAGCTGTTCGAGACTGCGGGCGACCTCGTCGTTGATCTGGAATGCGGCCGCGATGACTCCGGTCAGACGGGTGCCTCCCTCCAGGACGGGCGCGGCGACGACGTGGTACAGGTGTCCGCCCGAGAGCCAGATTCCCTCGGTCGAACCGCCCTGCAGCGCTCCGGCGATGGTCGGCACCGAGGAGAGGTCGGCCGAATACGGAAGGGGCCGGTCGGTTCGGGCGAGCGCGATGCCCCGGGATGTCGTCGCGATGAGAAAGTCCGCCCCCGCGCTCGAGGCCTGCTCGCGTTTCAGGGTGTCGAAGACCGTGGCGGGATCCGGCTGCCCGGTCCCGGGCACGAGGGTCGACATCATCGCGATCGTCCCGGCGTTGTTGACGACGACCGCCAGAGATCGCTGGAGGTCCTCGTAACGGTTCTTCTCGAAGGTCTCCCAGGCCGGGCCGGACTTCTTCAGGTCCTCCGCGATCTTGGCGTCGGCGACGGCTCGGGCCCGATACGCCGACACGGCGACGGCCGCGCCGACGGCGATGAAAATGAGCAGCGCCGCCATCAGGAAGATGCGAAGGGTGAGCGAGAACTTCGGCGGTTCGGGAGGGGGGAGCCTGAGCCCCCGCAACTTGAGCTCCCCCGATGTCACGCCGGCCGCGCCGGGCCCCTCAGTAACGCTCATCGGCCGCGTCGGAAGAGTTGGGAGGGTAGTCCTTGCCATACTTGTTCTTGTGCGGCTCGGCCCGGAAGCCCGACACGTCGATGTGCAGAACGATCGGGTCGGCCGAGGCTTTGACCGTGACCGGCTGCGCGACCTCGGCGCCCTCCTCGTGCCACGCCTTGACGACGTACGCGCCCGGCGGCACGCCCTCGAATCGGAACGCGCCGTCGGCCCCGGTGACGGCGGAAAAGGCCGAGTCGACGACCATCACGAAGCCGATCATCTGCGGGTGGATGTTGCAGTAGACCCGCACGAGACCGGGGTCGTCGAACTTCTTCGACTTCGCGGCGCCGCTGCGATAGAGGCCGAGATCGAAGCGGTTGGCTCCCGAAACCGAGAACACGTTGTGGTAGATCGGATCGGCGTTCGGGAAGTCGACGGTGGCCCCGGTCGGGACCACGAGGACGCGGGGCAGAAAGCGCTTGGAGGCCTGCTTCATCTCGGACCGGGAAGGCGTTTCGGGGCCGTGGCCGGCCCCTTCGATCCACACGACCGCGTTGGCTGCATCGATGCGGTCCGCGCCGCTCTCTTCGACGAGGACGACCTTGCCCGCAAGCGTGGCGCCGGCCGCTGGCGGCGCCGCCACGAGCAGGGTCCCGAGGAGCGCGGCCAGGAGCTTCGGCATGGGCTTCGCGCAAAAAATCATAGCACTCGGGTCGCGCCCGTCGTCACCTTCGCTTGCGAGAGATCTGCGCGCCGTCGCGCGCACGGGCTTGCGGCTCGCCCGGGTGCGGGCTCGACCGCAAGCCTGATCCCTCGCGGCGCTGCGGCTCCCTCATCGCGAACCTCCTCCCTCCTTCGTCGGGAGACTATTCGCGATGCGACCAGTACGGTGCACGTATAATTCGGGCGCAGAAAACGACGCAGTCAGACTCTCGAGAAGCGGAGGTCGCATGGCGCACGAAGGCTCGTCCGGCGCGGAATTCCGTCCCTACGTCTCTCCCGAGCAGGACATTCCCGAGTTCACGCCCAAGGCGATCCTGCTCGGCATCTTTTTCGGTGTCGTGTTCGGCGCGGCGACGGTGTACCTGGCTCTGCGCGCGGGCCTGACGGTGTCGGCCTCGGTGCCGATCGCGGTCCTCGCGATCGCGGTCTTCAAGAAGCTCGGCAAGTCCACGATCCTCGAGAACAACATGGTCCAGACGATCGGCTCGGCGGGAGAGTCGGTCGCCGCCGGCGTGGTCTTCACGATGCCGGCGCTGCTCTTTCTCGCCGACGGCGCGGAGTACTTCAAGTACGTCACCATCTTCGTCCTGTCGGCCGTCGGCGGCACGCTCGGCGTCCTGTTCATGATCCCGCTGCGGCGGGCGCTCATCGTCAAGGAGCACGGGAACCTGAAGTACCCCGAGGGCGTGGCCTGCGCCGACGTGCTGATCGCCGGTGAAAAGGGCGGCGATCTGGCGCGCATGGTGTTCAAGGGCGTCGGCGTGGCGATGCTCTACAAGTTTCTGTACGGGATCCTCGGGCTGTGGCGCGAGACCGCGACCTGGTTCCGGACCGGCAAGGACGGCAGGATCCCCGACGCGACGCTCTCCTGCGACGTCACACCGGAGTATCTGGGCCTCGGTTACATCATCGGGCCCCGCATTGCCGGCGAGCTCGCCTCGGGCGGGGTGTTGTCGTGGCTCGCCTTGATTCCGCTGATCTCGATCTTCGTCGCGGAGGGTCGCATCGTCCAGGACCTGAAGAACCTCGGCTTCACGGATGCCTGGATGGCCGGCCACTCGCATGCGGAGTGGATCTACCGCGCGTACGTCCGTTACATCGGCGCGGGCGCGGTGGCCTGCGCGGGCGTGATGACCCTCATCAAGACGCTGCCGACGATCGTGTCGGCCTTCCGCGAGTCGGTCAAGTCCTTCGGCAAGGGCGGCGAGGCGAAGAGCGCGGTGCGCACGGAGCGGGATCTCGGCATGGGTCTCGTCGTGTTCGGGTCGCTCGCCCTCGCCCTCATCATCACGGTCCTGCCGGGATTCCCGCACGGGCCGCTCCCGGGCTCCCTCCTGATGGGACTGCTCGTCGTCGTGTTCGGGTTCTTCTTCGTGACGGTCTCGTCGCGGATCGTCGGCATCATCGGCACCTCGTCCAACCCGATCTCGGGCATGACGATCGCGACCATCATGGCGACGTGCGTCGTGTTCGTCGCCCTCGGACGGACCGGCGACGTGTTCCAGGCCGTGGCCCTCTGCATCGGCGCGATCGTCTGCGTCGCCGCGGCCAATGCCGGCGCCACGTCGCAGGACCTGAAGACCGGATACCTCGTCGGCGCCACGCCGCGGCGCCAGCAGATCGGCTTCATCATCGGCGTGCTGACTTCGACGCTCGTGATCGGCGGGACGCTCTTCTTGCTCGACAAGACCTATGCGATGGGCGAGGCGCACGGGATCGGCGGGCCCAAGCTCGCCGCGCCGCAGGCGACGCTGATGGCGACGATCATCAAGGGACTGCTCGCCAACAACCTGCCCTGGGCGCCCGTCCTCGTCGGTGTCGCCCTCGCGTTCATGGCGCAGATGGCCGGAGCACATGCCCTGTCCTGGGCCGTGGGCGCGTATCTGCCGCTCTCGACGACGTTTCCGATCTGGATCGGCGGTATGATGAAGGCCCTCGCCGACAAGATGACGCACCGCACGGGCGAGGAGAGCGAACTTTCCTCGGGGATGCTCTATTCGACGGGACTCGTGGCCGGCGGCTCTCTCGGGGGCGTGCTCATCGCCCTTGTCGCCTTCGTTGGCGACTCCGTGCTCCACATGGAGAACCCGACGCTCATCGACAGGCTCGACCTCGGCGCGAAGTTCTTCCCGGAGTTCAAGAACGGCGTCGGCGGCGACATCTTCTGCGCTCTGGTCTTCGCACTTCTCTGCTGGCTCCTGGTCTCGAACGCACGAAAGAAGCTGGAGGCGTAGGGTCGTCGGAGGTCTTTGGAGTGGGAGGCGAACGTCAAGAAGGAAGATCGCCCTGCCCTGGAGAAGGTGATCTCCCTCTCCGAAGCCATCCGAAAACTCTCGGGGCTGCCGGCCTCGATCCTCGGCTTCGCTCCTCGGAATTGACGCTACAGCCTGTCATCCTGAGCGCAGCGACGGATCCCGGACTCGACGAGCCGTGTTCGCAATCGCGAACGAGCGTCAGACGACGCCGAACTTCCTCCCCACCTTTTTGAACGCCTCCACCGCGCGGTCGAGGTCGGCGCGCTCGTGCGCCGCGGAGACCTGACAGCGCAGCCGCGCCTGGCCCTGCGGCACGACGGGGAAGCCGAACCCCGAGACGTAGACGCCTTCTTCGAGGAGGGCCTTGCCCATGGCGAGCGCCTTCGCGGTGTCCCCGACGATGACGGGAACGATCGGGTGGGTACCGTGGGGGATCGTGAATCCGGCCTCGGCGATCGCTTTCCGGTAGTAGCGGGCGTTGTCGCGCAGCTTCACGACGGGCGCGGGATCCTCCTTCAGCATCCGGAACGCCTCGAGGGCCCCGCCGGCGACTGCGGGCGGCAGTGAGTTCGAGAAGAGGTACGTGCGGCTCCTCTGCCGCAGCGTCTCGACGACCGCCTTCGGTCCAGTCACGAAGCCGCCCGCGGCCGATCCCATGGCCTTGCCGAGCGTGCCGGTCGTGATCGGAATGCGGTCGAAGACACCCTGCTCTTCCGCCGTGCCGCGCCCGGTCCGGCCGAGGACTCCGGTCGCATGGGAGTCGTCCACGGCGAGCAAGGCGCCGTGCTTCTCGCAGATTCGCACGACCTCGGGCAGGTTTGCCTCTTCGCCTTCCATGGAGAAGACGCCGTCAGTGATGTAGAACTTGAAGCGCGAGGTGGTGTCTTCCCCGAGCATCCGGTCCAGGCCGGCAAGATCGCCGTGAGGCGTACGGAAGCGCCGGGCCTTCGAGAGCCGCACGCCGTCGATGATCGAAGCGTGGTTCAGCTCGTCGGAGTAGAGCCCGTCCGCCTCGTCGAGAACCGCGGCGAAGAGTCCCTCGTTCGCCGCCCAGCACGTCATGTAGAGGATCGTCGCGTCGGTCCCGAAGAAGGAGGAGATCTCGGCCTCGAGCTCCCGGTGCAGCTCCTGCGTTCCGCAGATGAAGCGCACCGACCCGAGGCCGGCGCCCCAGCGATCCACGGCGTTCTTCTGCGCCTCGCGAATGCGCGGGTGGTTGGCGAACCCGAGGTAGTTGTTGGAGGTCAGCATGACGACCTCGCGCCCGTTGACCCGCACCCGGGGTCCCTGAGCCGACTGGAGGACGAGCTCCTCCTTGTAGGTGCCGGCCTTGCGAAGCCCCGCCATCTGGGCGGCGAGATGGTCGACGAGGGTCATTTCCCCTCCGAGAGGATCTTGCCCGCGACCCGGTCGCCCGGAAAGGCCGCGCCCAGGGCCGCCAGCGCCCGCTCGAAAGCCCCCACGCTGCCGGCCATGATCTCGGCGCAGAGCGTCGGCGTCCGCACGAACTCCATCGTCCCGGTTACCCCCCGCACCACGATCGAGTCGGCCGGCGCCTCGACCGTGAAGAGGATTCCGTCGATCTCCTCGAGGGCCCGCGATGCGATCCGCTCCGCCTTCTCGACCTCGTCCCGCATCAGGCACACGCCCGCCAATCCCACCGCCTGGAAGTGGTTCGGCTCGAACTCCGTCCGGTCCCAGTTCTTCCAGACCCGCTCCCGCGGCACGAGCTGGAACCGGTACGCCACGTTGGAAAGGCGCGATTCCTCGACCGCGAACTCTGCGATGCGGCGTTCAGTCAGCTCCTGGTTGGGGTCGGGCCGGGGGGGCTTGCTCGTGGGCATCGGTGCTCCGTTTCCAATGGTCGCGTCTTCGGAAAATGTATCGCAGTCAGGGTTCCCCGAGGAGGTTAGAATCCACCGCGGATTCGAAGAATTTACTTCGATGAAACGAGGGGAGATCATGAAGACACGGACGCTGCTGGCATCTCTGGCGGTCTTCTTCGCGGGCCTCGCGGTGTGCTTCGCCGCGGAACCCTACATGGGGACCTGGAAGCTGAACGAGGCGAAGTCGAAATTCAGCCCGGGAGCGACGAAGAACCACACGGTCGTCTATGCGCCGGCGGGCGACATGGTGAAGGTCACCGTGGACGGCGTCGACAAGGATGGCAAGGCCGTGCACAACGAGTGGACGGGCAAGTTCGACGGCAAGGACTACCCGGTCACGGGCGATCCGAGCTCCGACTCGCGCTCCTACGAGAAGAAGAACGAGCACACGTTGTTCCTGATCGCCAAGAAGGGCGGCAAGGTAACCCTGACCGGCGAGATCGTCGTCTCGGCCGACGGCAAGACCCGCACCGTCAGCACGACCGGCGATTCGGGCGGCAAAGTCGTGAAGAACACCGGGGTCTACGACAAGCAGTAGACGGGAGCGATGAGCCCGGGGTCGCCGCGAGAGGCGCGGCGGCCCCTACACTTTCCCGTTCGGGTAGAAGACGACTTTCATCGCGCGTCGATCGTCCAGGAGCTCCATGGCCTCGTGGAACTTCTCGAGCCCCTCGAACTCGTTGGTGACCAGATCCTCGACGTCGAGACCGGCGCGGAAGAGGTCGAGCATCTTGATCCAGGTGTCGAAGATGCGGCGGCCGATGATCGCGTGGATCGTGAGTCCCTTGAAGACGAAGTCGTTGGTGTAGTCGCGGATGGTGACGGCCTTGTCGCGGGGGATTCCGAGCATCGAGAGGACCGCACCGCGGCGGGCAGCCGCGAGGCCGAGGTTGATCGAGGGCTCGGCGCCCGAAAGCTCGAGGACGACGTCGGCGCCGCCTCCGGTCGCCTCGCGCAGGCTTCCGACGGGGTCCTTCGTGCGGGGCAGTTCGATCACGGTGACCTGCGAGAGCTCGCGCGATTTCGCCCACCTGCGAGCGTGCGCGGCGGCGAGGCCGTTGACCTCGGTGATCGCGATCCGCGCCGCTCCCGAGATGCGCGCGATCTCGGCGCACATCGCCCCGATGGGCCCGTAGCCGAGTACGGCGACCGATTTTCCAGACAGGTCGGCCACCTGGGTGGTGTGCACCGCGTTGCCGAGAGCATCGAGGAAGGCCCCGACCTTGGGCGGGATCATGGCTCGGTCGAGGGGCACGACGTTGAATGCCGGCACGACGACGTACTGCGCGAAGCAGCCGTCGCCATGAACCCCGAGGATCCGGGTGTTCTCGCAGATGTGCCGCTGGCCGGTGCGGCACGACCGGCATGCGCCGCACGTCACGTGCATTTCGGCCGATACGTACTGCCCTTCTTCGAGGTGCGGCCGCTTCCCGCCGGGCCCGAAAGCGACGATCTCGCCGCAGAACTCGTGGCCGTAGATCCGCGGCGGCCGGAACATTCCGGCCATCGAGGCGTCCCACTGGTAGATGTGTTTGTCGGACCCGCAGATCGCGGTCGCCAGCACGCGGATGAGGACCTCCGCCTGGCCGGGAGTCGGAACCGGCATCTGCCGGATCTCGGTGGCGGCCTTTCCCGGCGCCGCCTTCGTCTTGACGACGGCGGTCATCGTGGGAGGGATGCGGGATGCGGGGCGCGGGATGCGGGATGCGGGGCGCGGGATGCGGGACGCGGGATTGCGCTGTCGGCCTGCCATTCGCGCTAGTCTCCTGCCTGGTCGTCGCGCACGAAGGCGCCGTGCGGCCCGGTGGCCAGGGCCTCCGCGTGCACGGAGACCGGCCTGACATACTTGTGGACGATCGTCCGGGTGCCGCGCACGCGCAGCTTGCCGAAGAGAAAAGCGAACTTCTTTTCGAGCGTGTCGCGGATCGCGCCGCGCGTTCCCTCGGGCAGGTTCCAGACGCGCTCCTTGTAGGGGCCGATGGCCTTCTTGCGCGTCTTGTAGAGGAACTGCTCCTGCGTCTCCCCCCGCTTGCGTTCGTCGCCGGCGTTCTCGTCGAGCCAGCGCTCGATCTCGCGCTTCAGGGGATGGGGGAAGGCCGGGTGGTCGTAGACCGTGTTCATGAAGTCGGTGGCGAGGTGAATCTCGGCGCAGTCGTGGTCGGGAAAGTGGCCGAAGTACTCGGGGGGCAGCGTCGAGGCACCGTGCTGGACGGCGCCGGCAAGGCCGTACTCCTCTCGGGCGACCCTCGAGATCGTCCGGATGACGTTGAAATCGATCGCGACCCGCCGAACGTTGCCATCCGGCCCGACCACGCCGCCATGCGAGGAGCCCGTCTGCACGGAGACCTTCGCGAGGCCCGCGCCCTGCCCGAGCGCCTTCTTGTAGAGGTTCATGTAGGCACGAAACTCCTCGGGAGTCGAGTTCTCCTTGCCGACCTCGCCGATCTCGCCGCCGATCGAGATCGGCATGGCCCCGGGCTCGTGAGCGCGGATGAACTTCGTGAACCGGGCGCAGAGATCGGCGTTGACCCGCTGCTGCTCCTCGAGCGTGGCCTTCGTCAGGTCGACGAGGGTCGAGGTGTCGATGTCGATCTGCAGGAAGCCGGCCGGGATCGCCTCCTCGATGAGGGCCTCGATCGCGCCGATCTCCTTCTCGGCGTCTTCCTTCATCTTTCTGGGGTTCGTCTGGAAATGGTCTCCCTGGAGAAACAGCGGGCCTTCCCAGCCCTCGCGAATCGCGGCGGCGAGGATGACGGCCGCGTACTCGGCCGGTCTCTGCGCCGTGTAGCCCATCTCGCTGCGCGCGATCTCGAAGATGACGGCGCCGGCGTCGATGGCGGCGGCCGCGCGGCACGCCGCCCGCGCCGTGTCGTAGGACATCATGCGCACGTTGATCGCGGGCACCGTGAACCCGGAGAATTCTCCTCGGCCGCGCGCCGTGTACAGGGGGAGGATCGACGCGGGAAGGATGCCGAGAGACTCGGCGGCCTCGCGGATCGCGCGCCGGGCCGCGTCGCGCGCCGCAGCCGGCGCAAACACGGCCGTCCATGCGAGGGCATCGATCATCTCTGTCCGAAACGCCGCGGGGCTCGTGACCACCACGCCCCCGTCGTCGCGGGCCGTGCCGGACCGGATGAGCGCTTCCTGGATCTCGGCGGGAGTGGCGTAGAGGTTCATGATCGGTCCTCGGTTCGTCAGAGTGCCGGGGGATTCTAATGCAGCCGTAGTACCCGGACTCGACCCGCCGGGTTGGCAATCGAGCGCGGGATCCTTCGTCGCTGTGCTCCTTAGGATGACAGGCTGGGCACTCGACAGGATGACGGGTAATTGGGCCTGGCCCGAGCGGTTGTCATCCCGAGCGGAGCGAAGGATCCCGGACTCGACAAACCGAGTTGGCAAACGAGCGCGGGGCTCGCGCCGCCTTCCGTGCTAGGTTTGCGCCGTGACCGCCGAAGGGCTGGCCGAGGCGCTCTCCCGCCGGCTGCCGGCGGAAATCCTGCGGGCCGACGCGGAATCGCTCGCCGACCACGCGCACGACGAGACCGAGGACCTGCGCGCCTCGCCGGAGCTGGTGGTTCGGCCCCGTTCCGAGGAAGAGGTCCGCGCGGTCCTCGCCGCCGCTCGGGAGCTGCGGTTCGCGGTGACGCCCCAGGGGGCGCTGACCGGACTCTCCGGCGGTGCGCTCCCGGTCCGCGGAGGCGTGGCGCTCGACCTGCGCGGAATGAACCGGATCCTCGAGATCGACCGCCAGAACCTTTACGCCGTCGTCGAGCCCGGCGTCGTCACCGAGGCGCTGCAGGATGCGGCCGAGGCCGCGGGTCTCTTCTATCCCCCCGATCCCTCGTCCCGGGGCTCCTGCACGCTCGGCGGCAACATCGCCGAGAACGCCGGGGGGCCCCGGGCGGCGAAGTACGGAACGACGGGCCGCTACGTCTCCGGGCTGAGGGTCGTCGTCCCGGGTGGAGCGGTCCTCGCTCTCGGAGGCAAGAATCGCAAGGACGTGGCGGGGTACGACCTGCTCTCGCTCTTCGTGGGGAGTGAAGGCACGCTCGGCGTCGTGACGGAGGCGACGCTGCGCCTGCTTCCGTTGCCGGCTCACCGACGGCTGCTGTGGGCGTCGTTCGCGAGCGAATCCGCGGCGCTATCCGCGGTTGCGCGGCTCTACGCCGGCGGAGCCGAGCCCTCGGCCTGCGAGTTCCTCGAGCGCCGGGCCGCGGAGGTGTCGGCGGAGTCGCTCGGGCTCGCCCTGCCGACCGAAGCCGACGCGCATCTTTTCGTCGAGGTGGATGGATTCGACGCGGAGGCCGTGGCCCGCGACGCGGAGCGCGCGGGGGAGGGACTCCTGGCGGCGGGCGCCGCGGAGGTTCGGGTCGCGATGACGGAGCGCGAGCAGCGGGACTTCTGGAGGCTGCGGCGCGCCGTGGGCGAAGCGGTCAAGCGGCTCGGTCCCTATGCGGAGGAGGATTGCACCGTGCCTCGGGCGCGAATGCGGGAGCTGCTCGACGCCGTCCGCGAGATCGCCGCCCGCCGCCGCCTGACCGCGATCTGCTACGGCCACGCCGCCGACGGCAACATCCACGTCAACCTCGTGGAGCCACCCGGGCAGCGCGAGCGCTGGTTGCGAGAGCGCGAGGCCGCCATCGAGGAGATCTTTCGGGCCGTCGTAGCGCTCGGCGGCACCATCACGGGCGAACACGGCGTGGGCCTGACCCAGCGCAGCTATCTGCGCTTGCGCCACTCGGCCGACGTGCTCGCGGCGATGAAGGCCGTCAAGGCGATCTTCGATCCCGACGGACTCCTGAATCCCGGTAAGATCTTCGAGGAACAAAGATGATCCGGCTCTCGCGCACGATCCACTTCAACGCGGGCCGCAGTCTCTGGCGGCCAGGATGGAGCGCCGAGAAGAACCGCGCGACGTACGGCGATGAGGGACCGCACGGGTACGGCCACAACTACGATCTCGAGATCGCCGTCGTCGGCGAGCCGGACCCCGAGACCGGCATGGTCGTGAACCTCAAGGACCTCGATCGCGTCCTGAAGGAGGAGGTCGACCGGCCTCTCGATCACCGCAACTTGAATTGCGACGTGCCCGAGTTCTCGAAGACACCTCCGACGGCCGAGAACGTCGCCGTCTGGATCTGGCGGCGGGTTTCCGATCGCATCGGCCGTGAAAAGTGGCCCTGTCGTGTCGTCCACCTGCGCCTGAGACCAGCGCCCGACTTCGCCGTCGAGATCGAGGAGTAGACCTGTGGCCAGAGTCCTCGTCGTCGGGGCGACAGGGCAGCTCGGGACCGCGGTCGTCCTCCAGCTGGCCGCCTCGGGCCGGCAGGTCCGCGCGTTCGTGCGGCCGACCTCGCCGCGCGACGCGCTGGACGCATCCGGAGCGGAGCTCGCTTTCGGCGACCTGCGGGATGCGGGGAGCCTCGAGGCGGCGTGCCGGGGAGTCGAGACGGTCGTGGCAACGGCCAATGCCGTCGTTCCGCGGGGGCCGGCCGGCTTCGAAGAGACGGAGGGGCGCGGCTATCGGAATCTGATCGGCGCCTGCCGCGGCGCGGGGGTGCGCCGCCTGGTCTTCATGTCGGTCCCCGTCACTCCGCTCGATTTCGGGGTGGAGACGTTTCGCATCAAGCGCGTCATCGAGGCCGAGATTCAGAAGAGCGGGATCCCGTCCACCATCTTCCGAGGATCCCTCTTCATGGACGACTGGTTCGCCCTGATGGGCAGCTCCATCCCCCTGCGCGGCGCCGAGTCGCACACGCTGCGGCGGCCGTTCTGGTTCTCGAAGGCCTTCCTCGGCATGGTCGGCCACCTGATCGAGAAGCACGGGCTGGCGCTCGTACCGGGGTCGGGCCGGGCCCGGCATGCCTTCATCGCGCTCGACGACGTGGCCGCATTTCTCGCGGGCGCCGCGGATCTCTCCGGCACCGAGAGCACGATCCATGAGATCGGTGGCCCCGAAGTCCTGTCCTGGGACGGCGCGGTGGGGGTGTTCGCAAAAGTGCTCGGGCGCCCGATCCGGGCGCTGCACACTCCGGCCGGTTTCTACCGTGCGACGGCGGCCCTTCTGGATCCCTTCTCGGCCGCGGCGGCCAATCTCATGGCGATGAGCCGCCTCGTCGCGTTGACCGATACTCCCTATTCAACCGTGGGACTGGCGCAGGTCTTCGGAATCACGCTGACGAGCGCCGAGCAGTTCCTGCGCCGCAAGCTCGCGCTGCCCGAAGCGGACTGAGCGGGCTCCCATGCAGCTCGCCCTCGGCCTCGTTCTCTCCGCCGGCATCGGCCTGTCGCTCGGGCTCATCGGCGGGGGCGGGTCGATCATCACGGTTCCGGTACTCGTCTACGCGCTCGGCGTTCCCGCGCACCGGGCGATCGGAATGTCGCTCGCCGTCGTCGGATCGACGGCGCTCGTCGGCGCCCTGCTGCACCACCGGCGCGGCGCCGTGGCGTGGCGCGCCGGCGCGCTCTTCGCGGTCTGCGGGATCCCGAGCGCCTACGGAGGCTCGAAGCTGACCCGTCTGGTCACTCCCTCCGTGCTGCTGCTGCTCTTTGCCGGGCTGATGCTCGTGATCGCGACGGTGATGCTGAAGCGCAAGGACCCCGGGGACGGGGCGCCCGCGCACGTCTTCAACCTGCCGCGCTCGGTCCTCGCGGGGCTCGGGGTCGGATTTCTGACCGGATTTCTCGGGGTCGGCGGCGGATTCCTGATCGTGCCGGCGCTCGTTCTCTTCGGGGGCCTGACGATGAAGGAGGCGATCGGGACCTCCCTCTTCGTCATCTCGGTCAACTGTGTATCCGGCCTGCTCGGGCACCTGGCGGCGGGGGACATGGATTGGAAATTGACCCTGCTCGTGACGGCGCTCGCCGTTTTCGGCGCACTCGGCGGAACGGTTCTGTCCCATCGGTTTCACCCGGCGCACCTGCGGCGAATCTTCGCGTGGTTCGTCGTCGCGGTGGCCCTTTTCCTGATCGCCAGGAATTACAATGCGCTCCTCTGACGAGCGCGATGTTTTTCAAACAGTTCTATCTCGGCTGCCTCGCGCAGGCCTCGTACATGATCGGATCCGACGGCGAGGCCGCCGTCGTGGACCCGCGGCGCGACATCGACGTCTACGTCGAAGAGGCGCGGGCCCGGGGCCTCGCGATTCGTCACGTCATCGAGACGCACCTCCACGCGGATTTCATCTCGGGCCACCGTGAGCTCGCCGCGCGCACGGGCGCCCGGATCTACTTCGGTGCCCGGGCCGGCGCGGCGTTTGAGCACGTCGCGGTTCGTGACGGGGACGCGATTCGGCTCGGCAAGGTCACGTTGCGAATCCTCGAGACGCCCGGCCACACTCCCGAGTCGATCTCCATCCTCGTCATCGATCGCGAGGGCTCCGAGGAGCCCTGGGCCGTCCTGACCGGGGACACGCTCTTCATCGGGGACGTCGGGCGGCCCGACCTGCTTGGCGCGCGGATCGGTGCCGAGGAGCTGGCGAGCCAGCTGTACGACTCGCTGCACGGCAAGCTCCTGAAGCTCCCCGACGCCGTCGCCGTCTACCCCGGGCACGGCGCGGGGTCGCTCTGCGGGAGGAACATCTCGAGCGAGACGAGCTCGACCATCGGACAACAAAGGCAGTTCAACTACGCACTGCGCCCCATGACGCGCGAGCAGTTCGTGGCGCTCGTGACGGTGGACCTGCCGGAGGCCCCCGGGTATTTCGCGCGCGACGCGCGGATCAATCGGGAAGGGCCGGCGAGCCTTGCCGCGCTCTCGGCGCCGGCAGCGCTCTCGCCCGCCGAGGTCGAGCGCCGCGCCGGCGGCGGCGCACTCGTTCTCGATACGCGGGGGGCGGCCGAGTACGGCAACCGGCACCTCGCGGGAGCGCTCCAGATCGGCCTCGGCGGGGAATTCGCCTCGTGGGCGGGCACTCTCGTCGCGCCCGAGACGCCGATCGTCCTCGTCACCGAAGAGGATGGCCAGGTCGCCGAGGCGCGGACGCGACTGGCGCGGGTCGGTCTCGAGAACGTGGTGGGCTACCTGGCCGGCGGCGTTCTCGCCTGGGACCGCGACAGAAAGCCTCTCTCCCGCACGGAGCAGATCTCCGTGGACGAGTTGCGCGCCCGCCTCTTCGAGGGTGCGGACCTCGCCGTTCTCGACGTGCGCCGCCCGGCCGAATGGAAGAGCGGGCACATCGCGCAGGCAGCCTCCATGCCGCTCCACGAGCTCGGCGCGCATGCGGCCGCGCTCGATCGCAATCGCCCGGTCGCCGCCATCTGCGCCGGCGGCTACCGCTCGTCGATCGCGGCGAGCGTGCTCGAGCGGTTGGGCTTCACGAAGGTCGTAAACGTCGTCGGCGGAATGGCCGCCTGGAACGCCGCGCGGTACGAAGTCGCCGCGTGAGGGAAGGGGAACGATGAAATCCATCCGCTTGGCCCTCGCTCTGTTTGCGCTCGGATCGGCCCTCGCCGCGCAGGAGAAGGCGGGGAGCGTCTGGGACTCGAGGAAGTCGGGCTGGGAGCAGCTCGCCGCCGGGCAGAAGGACGAGGTCTTCCGCTTCGCCGAGGACTACAAGGCTTACCTCAGGGTCTCGCGCAGCGCGGCGACCTCGACGCGCGAGGTGATCCGGCTGGCGAAGGCCGCCGGTTTTGCGGAGCTCACCGACGCTTCGCAGGTCAGGCCCGGCGCGCGGCTGGTCGTCAACGGTCATGATCGCGCCGTGATCCTCGCCGTCGTCGGCTCCGAGCCCATCGTCGCGGGTTCGCGGGTGATCGGAACTCACCATGACAGCCCGCACATCGACCTCAAGGGCCGGCCGATCTACGCGTCCAACGGCTTCACCCTGTTCAAGACCATTTACTACGGCGGGATCAAGAAGTACCAGTGGGCCAACCGCCCGCTCGCGCTCATCGGCCGCATCGACACGGTGGACGGCAAGCGCGTCGACGTCGCCATCGGACTGAAGGACGCAGACCCGGTGTTCGTGATCCCCGACAATGCGCCGCACTCGGATACCAAGGAAATCCTGAAGCGCACGTCCGAGGAAGTCTTCGCCGGCGAGGAGCTCGATCCGGTCGCCGGAAGCATTCCGGGCCAGGGCGCCACGGTCACGGCTCAGGTTCTCGCCGCCCTGACGTCGACGTATGGCATCCGCGAGGAAGACTTCGTCTCCGCGGAGCTCCAGCTCGTGCCGGCGTCGAGTCCGGCCGATGTCGGGATCGACCGCGGCCTCGTCGGGGCCTACGGCCAGGACGACCGCGTCTCGTCCTACTGCGCCGCCCGCGCCGTGCTCGATCTCAGGGGCACGCCGCGGCACACGGCACTCGCCTATCTCTCGAATTTCGAGGAGGAGGGTTCGGTCAACAACACCGGCGCCCGCTCGCAGTTCCTGAACTCGACGATCGCGCGCCTGGTGGCAGGCGAGCGCGGGGCGAAATACACCGACCTCGACCTGCGCCAGGCCCTGCGCAATTCCGAGGTCGTGTCGGCCGATGCCAACGACGGCATCAACCCGGTTTTTCCCCAGACGAGCGAGCCGTCCAACGCCGCGCGTCTCGGTTTCGGCGTGGCGATCAAGCTCTACGGCGCCGGCTTCAACGCGAACTCGGAGTACATCGCGACGATCCGGGGCCTTCTCGACAGAAACGGGATCGCCTGGCAAACGCAGACGCCGCGGGTGGAGGGCTACTCCGGCGGCACGATCGGAGGATTTCTCTCCGCGCAGGAGATGGAAGTCATCGACATGGGCGTGCCGCTGCTCTCGATGCACTCGCCCTTCGAGATGTCCTCGAAGGTCGACGTGTGGAGCTTCTACCGATTCATGGCGGTGTTCCTGGCGTCGTAGCCGGACCGCCCGTATGCGGGCCGGCGTCGCACCCGAGTCTCGCGACGAGTGGGGCGTCCGGCGCCGACACGGGGAACGTGTCTGCCGAGCGGGACGCGAGGCGCGCGGGATCGCTCAGGTCGTAGAGCTCGAGAGCCGCGCCGGCTGCCTCGATGCTCTGCCTTCGCGTGCCGATTTCGCCGAGGTAACCGCGGATGAGCGGCTGCTCGGCGAGCTCCGCGACGGAATGCGCGTAGAGAATCCAGGCGCGTGGCCGCGAGCGCAGCGCATCGAGCTCGCGCAGATAGGCGCGGGGATCCTCGCGATGGCAGTCCCCGAGAAGAGCGCCGCCCGTGTCCAGGCCGGCGCGGGGAGCGTAGAACCCGAACGCCAACCGCGCGCCGTAGTAGACGTAGATCGCGTCCCCCGGGCGGCGGTTCGCGGCGAGGTGCTCGAGCAGAGGCCTCGTCTCCTCATGGAGCCGTACCGGGTGGTCGGCCGCGAGAGCGAGGGCGGGGGGCAGCACAAGAAGCCCGGCCGTCAACGCTCGCGGCACGCGAGCGCGAGCCAGCGCCTCGGCGACAAGGCGAGCGCCCGAGGCGGCGCAGAGCAGGAATGCCGGCCCGAGGAAGAGGGTCACGCGTCCGCCGAATGGATACTGGCGAGCGGCTGCCGCCGCGAGCGTGACGCCCACCGGCGCAAGGAGGATGAGCGCGTCGGCGCGCCGCTGTTTCCAGAGGGCGACCGCTCCGAGGACCGCAAGCCCGAGGAAGACGCGGGACCAGGGATAGCCGAGCCCGGGCGATCGCCAGAAGTCCAGGAGGACTCTGGGCAGCCAGCGCTGCTCCGCGACGTCCCGGGGCGGGATCTGTGGGAATGCCGGCTCCCAGAAGTGCCGCAGGTACGCCCGCGTTGTCGGCGTCACAAGGCTCAGACTCATCACGGTGGCGGCGATGGCGCCGGCCGCCCACAAGACGAACGTCGGAGCGAGTTGCCGAAGACCGCGGGAGCCCGAGTTCTGCAGCGCCGTCCACGCCAGCGCGGCGCCGAGCCCGGTCAGCACGAGCACGGCGGGTTGGGAAAAGAAACCCGAGACGGCGCCCGCGAGGCCCCCGAGCCAGAGAGCCCGGCGGGAGGGCGCGCCGATCAGTCGCAGCGCGAGAAGCGTCAGGAGGATCGCGACGAGGATGTCGCTCGAGTACTGCTTGACCTCCCCGCCGTGCCGGATGAACGCGGTGCCCGCGGCGAAGAGCCCGGTCGCGAAGACCGCGGTCCAGCCGCCGAGGATACGGCGTGCCAGGGCCGCGAAGAGCGGAAGGCTGCCGAGGGAGCAGACGAGTGGGACCAGGCGCAGCGCGCTCTCGCTCGCACCGAAGGCAGACGTCGCCGCCTTGAGGGCCGCCAGGAAGCCCGGTGGCGCGACCTGGTCGTACGCGAGCGGCCGGGCGAGCAATGCGCTGAGCGAGCGACGGAGCACGTTTTCGGCGAGCGCGATCTCGTCGATCCACAGCGAGGTGTTGCCGAGGTATTGCCAGAGGCGAAGCGCCGCGCCGGCGAAAAGGATTGCCACGAGCGAGAGCGTCTGAGCGCGCGAATCCTGGTGATTGGCCACGGCCCGGAATATAGGATCACAAGTCAGACGCGAGCGTGCCCCCGACTCGCGGCCGGGATCGACACCGAACAGTCGCTCATTCCTTCTGCTGGGCCAGGGCCTTGTCCTCGATGATTGTCTTGTTCTGCAGGATCGTCCCCACGATCTCCCTCGCTAGCTTGTCGAGATCGGTGGCCGACTCGACCTGGTTGATGACGAACTTGGCCGCGACGACGTACGGGTTCCAGCCGACGGGTGCGCCCTGGCCTTTCAGTGCCTCGGCCTTGCCGAAGACGATGAAGGGCGCGTTGGGGTCTTTCGCAAGGTTCGAGACGCTGACGCTGACCTGGGTGTTCGGCTTCTGCTCGCCGCCGAGGAGCTCCGACGGAATGATGTTGCCTCCCGAATCGGTGGCGTAGAACGCGCCGCGCACGAGCCAGCCGTCCGGCGGAAGCGGCTTCCCGGGCTCGAGGCGCGTGGACGTGAAGCCCGCGGCCGCGAACTCCGTGACGATGTCTTTCGTCAGCGTGGATGCAGACTGCGAGGCTTTCTCCCTCGCCCGCGTCGAGCGCATGCGGCTCAAAGGCCCGCCCCGGCTCTGCGACGACGGCGCGTAGGATCCCGCAAAGTCCTGGACGTAGACGGACTTCTTCGGCTTCGCCGGCACGCCCGGGGTGGCGGCGGCAGCCTGAGCCCTCGCGGAGGCCGCCGTGAATGTGAGCGTGAGCAAAGCGCCGAGGAAAACTCGATGGGCGAGGGTTCTCATTGCGTTCCTCCGTTCCAGTGATCGTAGACGATCCGCGATAGCTCCGCGCCCGTGCGCAGGGCCTCGTTGTCGACGCCGGGGCTCTTGTCCCTGACGCGGCGGGCGCAAATGGCGATGACATATCGCGCCTTCGGGCTCTTCACATACGCCGCGTCGCAGCGGACGTCGCCCTTGAATCCCGCCGCATCCGGATTCTTCTCTTCGTCCCAGCCGGTCTTGTTTGCGACGAGGATCTCGACGCGCTCGATGGGCAGCGAGCGCGGGATCATGGCGCGGTCCTGCTGCATCGCAAGAAGGCCGATCATCGCGTCGCCCGCGGCCCGCCCGACCACTTTGCCGTCGGCGATCAACTCCATCAGCCGCGCGGCCTCGCGCGGCGTGGTCGAGCCGAGACCGTATTCCTTCTCCTCCTCCGGCAGAACGTCGGCGTGACCGTCGCGAAATGTGGGCCGGTAGAGCCGCGTCTTCGTGAGGCCATGGGAATCGAGGAGCGCGTCGACGTTCGCCGTGCCGACCAGCCCGACGAGGAGATTGGTGGCCGTGTTGTCGCTGTACGCGATCATGAGACGCAGGAGGTCGTCGACCGTCAGGGTCGTGCCCGCATGCAGCATGTTGAGCGGCACGGTCTCGTCCCCGGCCTTGTCCGATTCCTTCAGAGTGACCGTCGTGTCGTGCCGGAGCCTTCCCGCGTCGATCTGCCGGAAAACCTCGGCCATCACCGCGACCTTGATCAGGCTCGCCGTCGGGAAGCGCTGGTCCGCGTTGACGGCGATCACCTCGCCCGTATCGAGGTTCTTCGCGTAGATCCCCATCTCGCCGTGGAGGGCGCGGATCTTGGCATCGAGCGCCTTCGAGAGCGCGGCCGGTCCCGGCGCCGGCGTGGGCGAACCGACGAGCGCCAGGACCGGGAGGGCGAAGAGGAGGGAACCCAGCGTCAGGGCTGCGCGACCTGGTACATGAGCGCGCCGCCCGAGTAGAACGGCATGTAGAAGACGCCGGCGCAGTTCATGTACGAGATGCCGCCGATCGACATGCTCGAGCAGCCGGGCGGGAGCGCCGCGACGACGGTGCCCACGGCCGGGGCATACGCGACGGGCGCGGCATAGTAGACCGGCGCGGGAGCGACGTAGACCGGAGCCGCTGCGGAAGCCACCGCAGCGCCGACCATGGCGCCGCCGATCGCTGCGCCGGCGACCGCCGCGCCGGAGTAGCCGGCGTGGTAGCAGCAGGGGGGGTGATAGCCGACCGCAACGCCCCCGTGGTAGCCACCGGCGGCGACCCAGGCCCAGGCCGGCGACGGCATCGCCGCCAGCAGCGCTGCCGACAGAAGGATGTTGAGCGTTCTCTTCTTCATCGCATTCTCCTTGTGTGCGTCCATCACTGTTGCGTCCTCCAGTCGACCTTCGTTGCCCCGGCGGGAGGCACGAACGTGAATTCCCCTGCGGGAATCTTCGGGGAGAGGTTCCAGGCCGAGAGCGAGGTCACCACACGCGGCGCGCCCTCGATCTTCTTGTAGGTCACGGCGATCCTCCGCGGCAGTGGTTTCCCGCCATCCTCCACCCAGACCTGCCAGTCGGCGTCCTCCTCCGTGAAGGCGAGATGCCGGCACGTCACGCCGTCGATCTGCGCGGTGCCGGCGTCGAGCGCGGTCTTCACGCCCTCCATCATCTTCGCGTACGGGTCCTTCAGGAGGAAGCCCGCGACCGGAAAAGGCATATGCAGTCGATCCATCAGCATCACCACGGTCTCGTCGATCGTTCCCGGAGCCGCGGTCTGCCCGTAGAACGAGGCCTTCTCCGCGAAGATCGCCACGGTTCTTCCGTCGTACCAGAGGGATGCATCGTGCATGTCGCCTTTGGTGTCGACACGGATCAGGTTCGGTCGCGAGACGACCACCTGCGACACGGCGAAAAAGTCGAGCATCTGGCCGCTCGTCGAGGGCTGCTCGCGGTCCGACGCCGCCGTGAAGGAGAAGCTGGACGCACTCTTCAGGAGGTCGCTCATCGCCTTGAGCTTCTCGAGAGCGACGGGCTCGAGTGCGGGTGGCGGCGGCGGCGGTGTCGCCTCGGGTGTGGGCGCCTGGGAGAGGCCTGGAGCGGGCGCGAGCCAAAGGAGTACCGCCGCGGCGGCGGACAACAGGAGACCAAACCGGACTCGGATCGGGTGACGCACGATGGCCTCCGGATTCTGTTCAGGCCGGGCGAGAGCGCCCGCCGCCTCGGATTAGATCACAGGCATGGGGCCGACGCTTCGTTGTAGGCTGTATGAAACCTTGGCTCTGTCTGCGGGCTCCCGCCTCGGCCCCTACGAGATCGTCGCGCCGATCGGCGCGGGTGTTTCTGCCCGGCGAGGGATTTTCGGATCGGCTCATGGAGCTGGCCGCGGCTCTTCGCGTTCAGGGGCCGCGAATCTTCGACCTGCAGATCGCTCTCACGGCGTTCGACAACGGCGCCGCCGAGGTCTGGACCCACGACAGCCATTTCGTCGGCTTTCCGGGTGTGCGCGTCCACGATCCGCTGGGATCGAGCAGGAAAGGAAAGCCATGAGCATGCGCCGGTGGTGTCTGGTCGCGATTCTCTCGATGTGCCCGTTCGGCGCCCTGGCCGAGACCGCGCCCTGGTACCAGTCCGACTTCCCGCGCGAGGAGTTTCGAGCGCGCTGGGAGAAGGCCTTCGATCAGATCGGCGACAAGGCCGTCGCGGTGGTCGCGGGAGCGTCGCAGACGAACGGGTTCATCTTCCCGAGGCAGACGAACGACTTCTACTACCTC
Organism: uncultured Acidobacteriota bacterium; assembly: GCA_963847075.1. Taxonomy (GTDB): domain Bacteria; phylum Acidobacteriota; class Thermoanaerobaculia; order UBA5066; family Gp7-AA6; genus DAHUXD01. The sequence continues at coordinate 1,404,255 of CAWJYL010000002.1, read as the reverse complement.
TGCGGCGTCGAGACGCCCGGCTCGTACATCCTGCTCGACGGTCGCAGCCGGAAGGTCACGCTGTACCTACCGCCGCGCAACAAAAGACTCGAAGCGGCGGAGGGAAAGGTCCTTTCGGCCGACGACGCGGACCTCGTGAAGCGCCTGACCGGCGTGGACGACGTGCAGAGCACCGATGCGATGCGCGGCGACTGGCTGGCGTCGCTCGCGGGCGGTGCTCCGGCGTCGGTGTGGACTCCGTCTGCGCCGGCGGAGGGAGCGGGACAGAGCCGCCGGGAGCTCCAGGACGCCAACGCGGCGATCGCCGCGGACCCGTGGGACGGAAACCTGCCGCGCGAGGCGCGCTTCGTCGAGCTTCTGCGCACGCGCAACTGGCGCGCGAGCGTCAAGGACCTGACGCCTGTCCTGGACGAACTGAGGAGCGTCAAGAGCCCGCGCGAGGTCGCGCTCATCCGCCGCGCTTCGCAGTTGGCGGGCTACGGTCTGATCGAGGCGATGAAGAGCACCCGGCCCGGAGTCTACGAGTACGAGCTCGACGCCGCGGCGCGCTACGTCTTCCTCGTCAACGGCTCCCGGCTCGAAGGATACCGGTCGATCACGGCGGCCGGCACGGACAACATCTGGAACATGCACTACTTTCGCAACGCGGCACGGCTGAAGGCGGGAGACGTTCTTCTCATGGACTACGCGCCCGACTATCGCTACTACGTCAGCGACGTGGCGCGGATCTGGCCGATCAGCGGGAAGTTCTCTGCCGTGCAGCGCGAGCTCCTCGGGTTCGTGCTCGCGTACCGGAACGCGATCATGACGCGCATTCGCGCGGGCGTGACCCCCAAACAGATCATGGACGAGGCGAAGACGGCCATGGAGCCGGTCTTCGCGAAGACGCATTTCTCGAAGCCGATCTACGAGGCGGCCGCGCGCAAGCTCGTCGAGTCGGGGGGCGGCGTGTTTTCGCATCCGGTGGGCCTCGCCGTCCACGACGACGGCGAGTACGTCGAGAGGCCCTTGCAGCCGGGCGTCGTCTTCTCCGTCGATCCGCAGATGCGGGTTCCGGAGGAAAACCTCTACTTGCGTTACGAAGATGTCGTCGTCGTGACGGACAAAGGTGTCGAGAACTTCACGGACTTTCTGCCCTCGGAGCTCGCCGACCTCGAACGCGCGGTCGGCAAGGGCGGCGTCGTCCAGGCGTTTCCGCCGACCTCGCGGTGATGGGGCTTCGGTGCTCTCGATATACTCTGTCTCGTGAGCGATGTCGCCGCAAAGCTTCGGACCGAGCTTCGCGAACGGTTCGCCCGGTTGACGTTGCGAGAGCGTCTCGAGGCGGCTCTCGCGCTGGGCGAGCGCGACGTCGCGATGTACTCGCGTGCGCGGTGCGTGGACGAACGTACGGCCAGGGAGGTTCTGCGGGCCTCGCGCCGCTCGGGGAGGCGACCGAGCCGCGCCCTGGGCTCGAAGGACGATTGAGGCTTCTGGAGCGGGTCTGCGCGGCGCTCGACGCGTCGAGCATTCCGTATGCCCTCGTCGGCGCCGGCGCCATGACGGTGCATGGGGTCGGCCGGTCGACGCTGGATCTCGATCTGCTGGCCACCGAGGCATCCGTGCTCGCAGAGACGTTCTGGAGGGCTGTGACAGCCAGCGGCGTTCGGGCGGACGTGCGTCGCGGCGATTCGGAGGATCCCCTGGCCGGGATCGTTCGATTCGAGATGAAGGACGAATCGCCGGTCGATCTCGTCGTCGGGCGGGCCGACTGGCAGCGGCACATCCTGGCGCGTGCAGTGCGGATGCCGGTCGGCGAAATCGCGCTGCCCGTGGTCGGGATCGCGGATCTGATTCTCCTGAAGCTCTTCGCCGGAGGCTCGCAGGACGCGTGGGACGTCGATCAGCTTCTCGCGGCCGGCGACGGGCCCGAGCTCGTGGCCGAAGTGAAGTCGCGCCTTTCCGACCTGCCGCCAGAAGCTGCGGCGCTCTGGTCCCGCGTCCTTGGCGTCAAAGGGGGCTGAGCCCCGATGACTCTCAGACCCGGGAACCCGGCTGGGTCCCTACGAGGTCCTGTCGCCACCGTCGCTGCGCTTGCTCGGGGTCTGCGCCCTTCGGGCGCATCGGCGTCCGGCTCGTCCGGATGCGGGCTCGATCGGACGCCTGACCCCTCGCGGCGCTTCGCTCCCGCGGCGCGAACCTCCTCCCTCCCGTTCGGTCGGGAGACTATTCGCGCCGCGAGCCAATGACAAGGTTGTCGCGGAAATGACACGGCATCCGATGCTGGGAGATGGGCTGACGTGACTCTTGCGCCGGGAGCGAAGCTTGGTCCCTACGAGGTCCTGTCGCCACCGTCGCTGCGCTTGCTCGGGGTCTGCGCCCTTCGGGCGCATCGGCGTCCGGCTCGTCCGGATGCGGGCTCGATCGGACGCCTGACCCCTCGCGGCGCTTCGCTCCCGCGGCGCGAACCTCCTCCCTCCCGTTCGGTCGGGAGACTCTTCGCGCCGCGAGCGAATGACAAAATGTCGTGGAAATGACACGGCATCCGATGCTGGGAGATGGGCTGACGTGACTCTTGCGCCGGGAGCGAAGCTTGGTCCCTACGAGATCGTGTCGCCGCTCGGTGCGGGAGGGATGGGTGAGGTGTACCGGGCGCGGGACGGGAAGCTGAACCGCGAGGTGGCGATCAAGGTTCTGCCCGAGGCGGTGGCGGAGGACGCGGAGCGTCTGGCGCGGTTTCAGCGGGAGGCGCAGGTTCTGGCGTCGCTGAATCATCCGCACATCGCGGCGATCTACGGGCTGGAGAAATCGGGCAACGTGGAGGCGCTGGTGCTCGAGCTCGTGGAGGGCGAGACGCTGGCGGAGCGGATCGCCCAGGGGCCGATACCGGTGGGCGAGGCTCTCGCGATCGCACGCCAGATCGCGGATGCGCTGGAGGCGGCGCACGAGAAGGGGATCGTGCATCGGGACTTGAAGCCCGCGAACGTGAAGGTGACGCCGGAGAGCAAGGTCAAGGTGCTGGACTTCGGTCTGGCAAAGGCGCTGACGGGGGACCGGTCGTCGCCGGATGTGACGCACTCGCCGACCTTGACGGCGGCGGCGACGCAGGCGGGCGTGGTGATCGGGACGGCGGCGTACATGTCGCCCGAGCAAGCGCGTGGCAAGTCCGTGGACAAGCGGGCGGACATCTGGGCGTTCGGTGCGGTCCTGTACGAGATGCTCGCGGGACACAAGGCGTTCGAGGGCGAGACGGTGTCGGACACGCTCGCGGCGGTGCTGCGCGCCGACATCGACTGGGATGCCCTGCCGCGCGAGACGCCGGCCTCGGTACGCCGCGTCCTTCGCCGCTGTCTCGAACGGGACGCCAAGACGCGATTTCGCGACATTGGCGACGCGCGCATCGAGTTGGACGAGGTGCCCGAACCGCAGGCACTCGCGCCAAGCGCCGTCTTGTCTCCGCCCCACACGAAAGTCTGGCCCTTCGCCGCGGCCGTTTTGCTCGTGATGTCCGTCCTCGGCTGGTGGAGGGCGCTGTCGACGCCGGCCACGGCGCCGCCTTCTGCCACGCGGCTGTCTGTCGTTCTACCAGCCGGGGATCGGCTTCCCTACAACGACAATCCCGTCTTCGCGTTGTCGCGGGATGGCCGGCAGCTCGCGTATGTGGCCGAGCGCGGGGCCACGTCCAGCCTCTACCTGCGCGGGCTCGACGCGGCGGCGGGAAGGCTCATCGAGGGCACGTCCAACGCAGTTGGCCCGTTCTTCTCCCCGGACGGTCGTTGGATCGGGTTCTTCGCCGACGGAAAATTGAAGAAGGTCCCGGTTGGAGGGGGAGCGCCGATCGCGCTCTGCGACGTCTCTGCGCCGCGGGGAGCCACCTGGCTCGAGGACGACTCGATCGTCTTCTGCCCCGAGTACACCTCCGGGCTCCTGCGCATATCGGCCGGCGGCGGCACGGCCGAGGTTCTCACCCGGCCCGACGTCCCGCACGGCGAGAGGACGCACCGATGGCCCGAAGCGCTGCCCGGCGGAGCGGACGTTCTCTTCACGATCGGAATGTCGAAGAGCCCCGCCAACTACGACGGCGCCGGGGTCGCCGTCTTGAACATCGCGACCCGCAAGGTGCGCAAGCTCTTCGAGGGTGGGAGTGAGCCCCGGTACGTGCCCCCGGGGCGTCTGGCGTTTCTTCGCGACGGTTCCATTCTCGCGATTGCGTTCGACCCGGGCCGACTCACCGTCCGGGGTGAGGCGATTCCGGTGATCGACAGGGTCGGCGGGGATTTGTCGGGCGGCGCCGCTGCCGTCGCCATGGCGTTGGATGGGACGCTCGCTTACGCCCCCGGCGGAACGGCGCTGCCAGACCGCACGCTCGTGATCGTGAATCGCAAGGGAGAGGCCGTGGACGTGCCGCTGTCCCCTCGCCTCTTTCTCGCGCCGCGCTTCTCGCCGGACGGCAAACGCATCGCTTTTTCGGTCGGTTCGGGCAACGGAGGAGACGACGATGTCTGGACGTACGACCTGGCGGGCGGCAACCTGACGCGCCTGACCTTCGGAGGCTCGGGTCTGGCGCCGGTCTGGTCGCCCGACGGAAAGCGGATTGCTTATGGTTCGGTTCGTGGCGGAGGGGAAGGCATCTTTGTCAAACCGGCCGACGGCAGCGGCCGGGAAGAATCGCTGGACACCATTCTGCGCGGCGCCGAGTACCCGACGTCGTGGTCCACGGACGGACGCAGCATCGGGTTTACTCGGCTCTCTCCGACCGTCGGGGCCTGGCTCCTGCCCCTTGGCGGCGAGGCCAAGGCCCGGGAGGTGCAGCCGGGCGCCATTTCGGCCTGTTTCTCGCCCGACGGACGATGGATCGTCTACCATCAGGCCGGCATCCATGGCGGCGATTTCTTCGTTCAGGCGACCGACGGGTCTCCGGGGAAGTGGGAGATCACGACGGACCGGGGCGACTCGCCGGTCTGGGTCGGGAACGAAATCTTCTTCGTCTGCGACGGGGGAGACATCCTGGCCGTCGACGTCGAAACCCGTCCGACTTTCCGGGCCGGAGCGCCGCGATTGATCTATGAGGGGCGGGGGCGGTACGACATACGGACGAACCTCTATCCGTTCGACGCGTCGGGCGACGGAAAACGCTTCCTGCTCCTGAAGACGAGCGTCCGGGCCGATGTCGCCAATCGGATCGACGTGGTTCTGAACTGGCCGACCGAGCTCCAGCGCATTGCGCCCCTGAAGAGCAAGAACTGATGCTCCGAGCAGAAGGAGGCAGGATCTCGTGACACAGAGACTCCGCGGAATCCGACGCCCGCTCACCCGGCGAACCTTTCTCGTGAAGACGGCCTCGGCGGGTGCCGCGCTCTCGGTCGTGGGGCGTGCCGGGCTCTTTGCGTCGGCCGAGACCGAGCGGGCGCGTTACGCCGCGATGGCGCGTCCCTTTCCGCTCGGCCAGGTGAAGCTCCTGCCCGGGCCCTTCCTCGATGCGCGGGCGATCAACGCGCGCTACGTGCTGTCCCTGCCGCAGGACCGGCTCCTGCACACCTTCCGGATCAACGCCGGCATTCCGTCCACGGCCGAGCCCGTCGGCGGGTGGGAGAAGCCGGATTGCGAGCTGCGCGGCCATTTCACGGGGCACTACCTCTCGGCCTGCGCGCTGTCGTACGCGGCGACGGGCGATCCGATCTTCAAGCAGAAGGCCGACGCCATGGTGGCGGAGCTCGCGAAATGTCAGAAGGCGCTCGGCAGCGGATATCTCTCGGCCTTTCCCGAGGAGCTCTTCGATCGCCTGCGCAACGGCGTGAAGGTCTGGGCGCCTTTCTACACGTACCACAAGATCCTCGCCGGGCTGCTCGCCGTCTACGCGCTGTGCGGCAACGCGCAGGCGTTGCAGGTCGCCGAGGGCATGGCGGCCTGGGTCCGCAACTGGACGAAGGGGCTCTCGGATGCGCACCGCGAGCGCATCCTGACGATCGAGCACGGCGGCATGGCCGATTCGCTCTGCGAGCTCTACGCGATCACCGGCAAGGAGGACTACCTGGAGCTTGCGCACTGGTTCGACCAGCGGGCGTTCCTCGATCCGCTCGCGGCACGGCGGGACGAGCTGACCGGGCTCCACGTCAACACCCAGATTCCCAAGGTCATCGGCGCCGCACGGCGGTACGAGCTGACGGGCGAGCAACGCTATCGCGACATCGCCGAGTACTTCTGGCAGGAGGTCACGAGCGAGCGCTCCTACTGCACGGGCGGGACGTCGAACGGCGAGCGCTGGGAGACGCCGCCGGGAGTTCTGGCCAGGGAGCTCTCCTCCTCGACCACGGAGTGCTGCTGCGCCTACAACATGCTGAAGCTGACGCGTCACCTCTTCGAGTGGACGGCGGATCCGCGTCTGGCGGACTACTACGAGCGCACGCTCTTCAACTCTCGCCTCGGCACGCAGAACCCCGAAGACGGGACGCTCATGTACTACTACCCGCTCGCCTCCGGATACTGGAAGTTCTACGGGAAACCGCTCGATGCCTTCTGGTGCTGCACGGGCACGGGCGTCGAGGAGTTCTCGAAGCTGACCGACTCGATCTACTTCCACGACGACGCGGGCCTGTTCGTGAACCTCTTCGTGGCCTCCGAGCTCGCCTGGCCGAAGAAGGGCCTGCGCTTGAAACAGGAGACGGTGTTTCCCGACGAGCAGGGCACGAGGCTCGTTTTCGAGACCGAGCACCCCGTCGAATTGACGCTGCGCCTGCGGATCCCCTGGTGGGCCATGCGCGGCGGCAGGGTCAAGGTCAACGGCACGGCGCTCTCCGCGTTCTCGAGCCCGTCGAGCTACCTGACGCTCACGCGGACGTGGAAGACCGGCGACCGGGTGGAGCTCGAGCTTCCGATGAGCCTCCATGCTGCGCCGATGCCCGACGATCCGACCGTCATGGCCGCGATGTACGGGCCGCTCGTTCTCGCGGGCCGCCTGGGGACGCAGGGGCTGACGCGCGAGATGACCTACGGCGGCTATGACTGCGAGCTGACGGGCGACCCCGTCCCCGCACCCAGCATCGCGGCCACCGCCAATGACCCGGCCGCATGGCTCGAGCCGACGAGTACGCCGCTCGCGTTCCGCACGAAGGGGCAGGCGCAGTCCGTGACGCTCATTCCCCTGAACCGGATCTCCGGCGAACGGTACGCCGTCTACTGGAAGGTAGGCTCCGGAACGGCCTGAGGGAGCGTTGCGGCTGCCTCTCTCTCAGTGCCCGTAGCTAACGACTCGCGTGACCTGCCACTTCCCGCCGTTCTCCTTCCAGACGTGCAGGAACTTGAACGTGCCGCAGTCGGGTTGGCCGGCTTCGGAGTGGCAGAAGCGATGCTCGCCGACTTCGATGGCGCCGTAGCCCTTGATCGGATACACCTCGAGGCTCCCCTTGACGAGATCCCTGCGCAGTCCGTTCTTCTGAGCGAAGAGCCGCTGGAATCCTGCGGTGACCTCGGAGTAGGACTGGAGGCCACCCTTGTCGTGGTAGAACTCGAGGTCCGATGAAAACAACGCCATGAGCGTGTCGATGTCCTGCGCGTTGAAGGCATCGAACATGGCGGCATCCATGCGCGCGATCTCGTCGTAGAGCCGTTGCGCTTCGGGCGTCCGCTGTCCGGAAGTCGGGGCGATTGCTTTCTCCCGGGCAATCGCGCGATGCGGATGCAGGAGCAGGATCGCGATCATCCCGAGCCGTGCGGCCCTCATCCAGTGCGTCATCGAGATCTCCTCCTCGGAGTCATACGCTCGAGGGCGCCTGGTGTTTCCGACATGCCTTCAGTGCGACCGGCCGTTCGGTTATAGTTTCGCCCGACCATGACACTCACAGTCGGAAATCGCCTCGGCCCGTACGAGATCCTCGCGCCGCTCGGCGCCGGAGGCGATGGGGGAGGTTTACAAGGCCAGGGACACGCGGCTCGACCGGTCGGTCGCGATCAAAGTGCTGCCCGCGCACTTGTCGGAGAACGCGGAGTTGAAGCTCCGCCTCGAGCGCGAGGCCAAGGCGATCTCCGCCCTGACCCACCCGCATATCTGCACGCTGCACGACATCGGCCACCAGGACGGCGTGGATTACCTCGTGATGGAGCTGATCGAGGGCGAGACGCTGACCGACCGCCTCGCCAAGGGGCCGCTGCCCCTCGAGCAGGCGCTGCGCTACGGCATGGAGATCGCCGACGCGCTGGATAAGGCGCATCGGCAGGGGATCGTGCACCGGGACCTGAAGCCCGGCAACGTCATGCTGACCAAGGGCGGCGTCAAGCTGCTCGACTTCGGCCTCGCCAAGCTCCAGTCCCCGGGCGTGTCGGCGGCCAGCTCCGGGGCCTCGCGGTTGATGACGGAGGCCCAGAGGAGCGCGCCGTTGACGGAGCGCGGAACCGTCCTCGGCACGTACCAGTACATGGCGCCCGAGCAGCTCGAGGGCGCCGAAGCCGACGCGCCGCTCGGACATCTTCGCCCTGGGCGCCGTGCTCTACGAGATGGCGACGGGGCAGAAGGCATTCACCGGCAAGAGCCAGGCCTCGCTCATCGGGTCGATCCTGCGCGACGAGCCGGCCGCGATGTCCGGGATCGCGCCGATGACGCCCCCCGCGTTCATCCGCGTCGTCAAGACCTGCCTCGCGAAGGACCCCGAGGGCCGCTTCCAGACCGCGCACGACGTGAAGCTCCAACTCGAGTGGATCGCCGAGGGTGGTTCGCAGGCGGGGTTGCCGGCCCCCGTCGTCGCCCGCCGCAAGAATCGAGAGAAGCTCGCATGGGCCGTTGCCGGCACCGCGATCCTCGCGGCGGGGCTTGCGACGTTCGGATACGTGCGCCGGGCGCCCGCGCCGCCGAAGGTCGTCCGTTTCGACATCCTGAATCCCGAGGAGATCACCTTCGTCGACGCGCCGCGCATCTCGCCGGACGGACGCCTGCTCGCGTTCAACGCGGCGGACTCCTCGGGGAAGGTTCGCATCTGGCTGCGGCCGTTGAACGCGCTGACGGCGCAGCCCCTGGCGGGCACGGAGGGAACGACGCGCCCCTTCTGGTCGCCGGACAGCCGCTTCCTCGGCTTCTTTGCCGAGGGCAAGCTGAAGAAGGTCGACGTCTCGGGCGGGCCGCCACAGAAGATCTGCGACGCGCCGACAGGCTCCGACGGCTCCTGGAGCCCGCAAGGCGTCATCCTCTACGACGGCTCGGGCGCCGATCCCATCTATCGCGTCTCGGCTGCGGGAGGGACGCCAACCGTGGCGGCGAAGCCCGAGGCTTCGCGCAAGGAGACGCAGGTCGGTTGGCCGGAGTTTCTGCCCGACGGCCGGCACTTTCTCTACATGGCCACAGGCCAGAAGGCCGAGGACAACGCCTACCGGATCGGGTCGCTCGACTCGGCGGAGACGAAGACGCTCGCGCCGGCCCAGACCCTGGTGACGTATTCCCCGCCCGGCTACCTTCTTTTCGTCCGCGACAAGACCCTCGTCGCCCAGCCCTTCGACGCGAAAGCCGGAAAGACCACGGGCGAGCCGGTGCCGCTGGCCGAGCACATCGGCACCAACTCGGTCGGACTCGCAAACTTTTCCGTTTCGCGCGACGGAACTCTAGCCTACAGGGCCGGGGAATCCGGAGACCGACTCGTCTGGGTGGATCGCGGTGGCAAGGAGATCGAGCAGATCGGAGACCCCGGCGAGATCCACAACCCCACGTTTTCTCCCGGCGGCGACCGATTAGCCTTCGACCTCCAGGACCCGCGCGCCGGAAAATCCGACATCTGGACTCGAGACCTCGCGCGCGGCGTCAGCTCGCGATTCACGTTCGGCAAGGGAGACGCGTATGCTCCGCTGTGGTCGCCCGATGGGAAGCGGATCATCTTTGCCGTCGATCGTGACGGCGCGACGATGGTCTTCGAGAAGTCCGCGGACGGTCAGGGCGACGAGAAGCTTCTGGTCAAGTTGGACGGGCAGACGATCCCGAGCGACTGGTCCCGCGACGGGAAGTACGTCGCCCTCATGTCGCAGTCGAAAGACACCAGCTGGGACATTTGGGTTCTGCCGACGTTCGGCGACCCCAAGCCGACCCAGTTTCTGAAGACGCCCTTCCGAGAGCTCCTGGGCGCCTTTTCGCCCGACGGTCGCTTCATGGCGTACGTGTCAAACGAGTCAGGGCGCAACGAGGTTTATGTCCAGAGTTTCCCGGGGCCCGGAGGCAAGTGGCAGATCTCGACGGCCGGAGGCGGCGAGATGCACTGGCGCGCCGATGGCAAGGAGCTCTACTACCGCGCGCCCGACCAGAAGCTGATGGCCGTCGACGTCCAGCTCGACGGAGGCTTCCAGGCCGGCGTCCCGAAACCTCTCTTTACCGGCCGGTTCGAGACGGCGGTCGCGCGAACCAAGTACCTGCCGATGCCGGATGGTCAGCGATTCCTCCTGGTCGGGCCCCTCGGGCGCGAAGCGATGACCCCGACGACGATCGTCCTCAACTGGTTCGCCAACCTCGCCCGATGAGCCAGGTCGGCATTCGCTAGCGTTCTGCGCGCAGGCCGTGGGCCCGAGCTCGGCGTGGACTTGGCCGATTGGTCCGTATCTAATCCGCCCGTGGTCGATCCCGTCAACGTCGATGAGTTCGAGGCGCTCGCGCGCGAGCGGCTCGAACGGTCCGTCTACGACTACTTCGCCGGCGGAGCCGAGGACGAGATCACGGTGCGGGGAAACCGCGAGGCGCTCCGGCGCCGGTCGCTGCGGTATCGCGTCCTCGTGGACGTATCGCGGGTCGAAACCTCGACGACGCTGCTCGGGGCGCCGTTGTCCTTTCCCGTGATCCTCGCGCCCACGGCGCTCCATCGGATGGCGCATCCCGATGGGGAGAGAGCCACGGCTCGCGCCGCGGCCGCGGCCGGGACGCTCATGACGCTCTCGACGGTCTCCTCCGTGGCGCTCGAGGAGGTGGCTGCCTCGGCGCCGTCGGGTCGGCGCTGGTTTCAGCTCTATGCCTTCGCGCAGCGCGCCGATACGGAGGCGCTCATTGAGCGAGCGCACCGCGCGGGTTATGCGGCGATCGTTCTGACAGTCGATGCCCCGATTCTCGGCCGGCGCGAGCGCGACCTGCGCAACGGGTTTGCGGTTCCGGAGGGCCTGGCGGCGCATCCGGCCGGGCGCCCTAAAGCGAGGCAAGCGCGGTGGGCGCTGTCGTCGCTCATCGGCCTGCCCGAGCTCTCCTGGTCCGACCTCGCGTGGATTCGGCGCGTCTGCCCGCTTCCCCTGGTTCTCAAGGGAATCGTCCGAGGCGACGACGCAGCGCGCGCCGTCGGCGAGGGCGCTGCCGCCGTCTGGGTCTCCAATCACGGAGGGCGGCAGCTCGACGGCGCCATTGCGACGGCGGACGCGCTCGAAGAGGTCGTCGCGGCCGTCGGAGGCCGGGTGCCGGTCATCTTCGACGGGGGCGTGAGGCGCGGAACCGATGTTCTGAAAGCCCTGGCTCTCGGCGCCGTCGTGGCCGCCATCGGCAGGCCGCAGCTCTGGGGGCTCGCGGCGGGAGGGGAGCAGGGAGTGCGCCGCGTGCTCGAGATGATTCGCGAGGAGTTCGCTCTGGCGATGGCTCTGGCCGGATGCAATTCGATCTCGGCGATCGACCGAAACCTGGTTGCGCCGTGAGGAGAGGGCCGGGCCCGCGATGGGGTGGAGTCGAAGCTCGAGCGACTTGCTCGGGACCAGTCGGTGATTCGGGTCGTCTGGGCCGTCGAGACCGAGGACGTGCGCTTTGCCCGGTCTCTCGTGAGCCGGCATCCAGAGCTCGGAGCGCGGGATCTCCTGCTTCCGGGCCGTTGCGAGCGTCGCGGACTGCATCGGGTCAAGACGTTCGGTCGGGCGCTGGCGGCGGCGTCCAGGCGATCATGAAAACCGTGTTGGGACGGCCGTGACTCTGGCTGCGGGCAAAAAGCTCGGTCCCTACGAGATCCTCGCGCCCATCGGCGCGGGCGGGATGGGGGAGGTCTACAAGGCGAAGGACACGCGGCTCGAGCGAACGGTGGCGGTGAAGGTGCTGCCGTCGCACATGTCGGCTGCGCCCGAGTCGCGCCAGCGGTTCGAGAGGGAAGCAAAGACGATCTCGCAGCTCTCGCATCCTCATATATGTGCGCTGTACGACGTCGGGCGCGAGGGCGATACCGAGTACCTGGTCATGGAGCTGCTCGAAGGGGAGACCTTGAGCGATCGGCTGGCCAAGGGGCCGCTGCCGCTCGGGCAGACGCTTCGATACGGGCAGGAGATGGCCGATGCGCTCGACAAGGCGCACCGGCAGGGGATCGTGCACCGGGATCTGAAGCCTGGCAACGTGATGCTGACGAAGTCGGGCGTGAAGCTCCTCGACTTCGGCCTGGCCAAAGCGATGGCGCCCGCGACGAAGCAGTCGAGCCTGACGTCTCTGCCGACGCAGCAGGGCCTCACGCAGGAAGGCACGATCCTCGGGACGTTCCAGTACATGGCGCCCGAGCAACTCGAGGGCAGGGAGGCCGACGGGCGGACGGACGTTTTTGCCTTTGGCTGCGTGCTCTACGAGATGGTGACGGGCCGGAAGGCGTTCTCGGGGGCGAGCCAGGCATCGCTCATCAGCGCCATCATGACGGGCGAAACACCGTCGATTTCGAGCATCCAGCCGATGTCGCCGCCGGCTCTCGATCGGGTCGTCAGGAAGTGCCTCGCCAAGGACCCCGAAGATCGCTGGCAGAACGCGGCGGACCTCGGCAGCGAGCTCAAGTGGATCGGCGAGGGCTCGGAGGCGGGTGTCGCAGCGCCGGACGTCGGTCTTCGCGGGCGGCGTCGCGAGCTTATCGCCTGGTCCGTGGCGGCGATTGCCCTGCTCGCCTCCGGCGCGGCCGTGCTGCGCTCGCGCCAAATCGCACCGGCCGAGCCGGTCGTCGTCGCGCTCGTGCCGCCGCCCGGCCTTCGGGTCAAGGGGGATGCGGCCATGTCCCCGGATGGTCGCCGCCTCGCGTTCGTCGCGGAGGACCAGGGGCGGCGACCCTTGCTCTGGGTCCGCTCGCTCGACTCGCTCGAGATACGTCGGATCGATGCCGCCGACGGAGCCCGGTATCCGTTCTGGTCACCCGACGGCCGCTCCATCGCATTCTTCGCCGGCAACCGGTTGCGTCGGGTTGCTCCGGAAGGAGGCACGGCGCAGACCATTTGTGAGAGCGGATCGGGCTTCGGCGGGAGCTGGAGCCCGACGGGGCGGATCGTCTTTGGCTCGGATTTCGGGAAGGGTCTCTCGAGCGTCGCGGCGACGGGCGGGACCGTGTCGCCGGCGACGGTGCTCGATACCGCGCGCGGGGACGTGGCGCATGTCTTTCCTTCGCTGCTTCCGGACGGACGGCACTTCGTGTTCGTCGCGCGCAACCTCGATCCCGACAAGACCGCGATCGTGCTCGGCGACCTCGATTCCGGGCAGACGCGCCCGCTCCTCCACGCCGATTCCGCCGCCGTCTCGGCGCTTCCCGGGTACCTCCTTTTCGCTCGCGAGGGAGCGCTTCTCGCTCAGAAGATCGATCTGCGTCGGTTCCTGGTTGAAGGCGAACCCGCCACGGTGGCAAGCGGCGTTCGGTTCTTTACGGAGACGAACGCGGGGGTTCTGTCGGCGGGTGGGGACAATTTGCTCTACGGTCTCTGGCCGCACGAGAGGAAGCTCGTGTGGGTGGACCGCAAGGGACGCGAGCTCGGAACGCTGGGGGCCGTTGGCGATTACGATGCCGTTGCCATCTCTCCGGATGGGCAGCGCGTGGCGGTCTCCCTCCGGGATCCCGCGCGCGGGCAGAACGTCGACGTCTGGGTCATCGACGTCGGGCGAGGGACCGCTTCGCGCGTGACCACGGAACGGACGGACGAGTTTAGTCCGGCCTGGTCTTCGGACGGGCAACAGCTGCTCTATCTCTCGGACCGCAACGGCTTCTACGATGTCTTCTCGCGCCCTGCGAGCGGAGGGCCGGAGCAGCTCCTTCTGCGCACGCCCTGGGACAAGCAGAGTCTGGATGTCGCGCCGGACGGCCGGAGCGTGCTCCTGACGGGCTCGCCCCTGGGGCACGCCGAAGACGTCTGGGTGCTCCCGCTCGCTTCGCCCGAAAAGTCCGGCCCGTTGATCCAGACGGCCGAGTTCGCGGAGCGCTCGGCGCGGTTCTCGCCGGATGGCCGCTTCTTCGCCTTTGCCTCGGACGTGTCGGGCCGCATGGAGATCTACGTGCAAGCCTTTCCGGCCGGGCCGAAGCGTCTCGTCTCCGAGGGCGGGGGAGAGGAGCCGGTCTGGCGGCGCAACGGCAAGGAGCTTTACTACGTGGCGCCCGACGGGCGGCTGACCGCGGCCTCGGTGAACATTCGGGGCTCCGTGATTGAGACCGGGACACCGCAGCCGCTCTTCGAGCTCATGGAGGCCGGCAGCGACGCCTTCGTGCCCCGTCAGTACGACGTATCGCCCGATGGCGAACGTTTTCTCGTTGTCCGGGGTGCCGGAGGACCGAACTCCACCTCGCTGGTTCTCGACCTCAACTGGGCCGCGAGACTGAGGCGATAGATGGCGCTTGCCGCAGGCGCGACCTGAAGCGCGAGGACCTCACGCGCGCTGGCGCCGCTATTCAGATCGGTCGGCCGCCTTCCCGCATCGATACCCTGGCTTCCCTGGCCGAAGCGGCCGGCTCCCCCGACGAGTCGGACTGATCCGGCGCGGATCCACCGCCGCTTCGTTGTAGGCTCTTGCTGCTTTGACCCTCGCTCCGGGCTTCCGTCTCGGCCCCTATGAGATCCTCGCCGCGATCGGCGCGGGCGGGATGGGGGAGGTCTACAAGGCGCGCGATTCGCGGCTCGAGCGGACGGTCGCCGTGAAGGTCCTGCCGCAGCACCTGTCCGCTTCGCCCGAACTGCGGCAGCGTTTCGAGCGCGAGGCGAAGGCGATCTCGCAGATCTCGCATCCGCACATCTGCGCGCTCTACGACGTCAACCGGGAGGGCGAGACCGAGTACCTCGTCATGGAGTACCTCGAGGGCGAGTCGCTGGCGGACCGGCTCGGCAAGGGCCCGCTTCCGCTCGAGCAAACACTCAAGTTCGGGATCGAGATGGCGGACGCTCTCGACAAGGCGCACCGGCAGGGGATCGTCCACCGGGACCTGAAGCCCGGCAACGTGATGCTGACGACGGCAGGTGTCAAGCTGCTCGACTTCGGCCTCGCAAAGTTCCAGGCGGCGGGTCGGGACGCGGCGACATCGAGCGTGTCGCGCCTGGCGACGGAGATGCAGGCGAGCCAGCCCCTGACCGAACGGGGAACTGTCCTCGGCACCTTCCAGTACATGGCGCCCGAGCAGCTCGAGGGCAAGGAGGCCGACGCGCGGTCGGACATCTTCGCTTTCGGCGCGGTGCTCTACGAGATGGCGACGGGCAAGAAGGCCTTTTCGGGAAAGAGTCAGGCCTCGCTCATCGGGTCGATCCTGCGCGACGATCCGCAGACGATCTCGGAGATCGCGCCGATGACGCCGCCGGCCTTCAACCGCGTCGTCAAGACCTGTCTGGCCAAGGACCCGGAGGACCGGTTCCAGACGGCACACGACGCGAAACTGCAGCTCGAATGGGTCGCGGAGGGGGGCTCGCAGGCGGGCGTGGCGGCCCCCGTCGTCGCTCGCCGCAAGAATCGCGAAAAGCTCGCATGGGCGTTCGCGGCGGTGGCGGTCCTCGCGGCGGGGCTCGCGACAGTCGGGTACCTGCGCCGGGCGCCGGCCGAGACCTTTCGGGTGCGCTCGTTCCTGCTGGCCCCGGAGAAGTCCGATTTCGAGCTCGCGGGAATCAACGGCGGGTCGCTGACGATCTCTCCCGATGGGCGCCTCACGACGTTCGCGGCAAAGGGCCCGGACGGGAAGTTGTTGCTGTGGCTCCGGTCCCTCGGGGATCTGGCGGCGAAGCCCATTCCCGCCACGGATGGCGCGACATATCCGTTCTGGTCGCCCGACAGCCGCTTCCTGGCGTTCTTCGCCGGAGGGAAGCTCAAGAAGGTGGACATCAGCGGATCGCCGCCGCTCGACTTGTGCGATGCGCCCAACGGCAGAAGCGGCGGTTGGAACCGGGATGGCGTCATCCTCTTTTCTCCCGACACGACGACCTCGCTGTATCGGGTTTCCGCGGCAGGGGGTCCCGCGACGCCAGCCACCAGGCTCGACCCCGCGCGCGCTGAGACCACACATCGGTGGGCGACATTTCTTCCGGACGGCAAGCACTTCCTGTACATGGCGGGTTCCCACGGCCAGGGGACGAAGAGCGAGTCGAACGCGATCTTCGTCGGAGCTCTCGGCTCGACCGAGAAGGAGCTTCTCCTGCAGGCGCGGTCGAACGTGGCCTACGCGTCGGGCTACCTCCTCTACATGCGCGAGCGCGTCCTGCTCGCGCAGCGCTTCGATGCGGACAGCCGCCGCTTCACGGGGGATCCCGTGCCGCTGGCGGAGGGCGTTCACTACGACACGGGGTTCTTCCGGGGCGTGTTCTCGGTGTCGGAAAGGGGCCTTCTCGTGTACGGGGCGGGGGCGGCGGACACGAAATCCCGCCTTCGGTGGTTCGACCGCGCGGGCAAGCCAATCGGCGAGCCGATCGGCGAGCCGGCCGACTACCAGGGGCTCGCGGTCGCTCCCGACGGATCGCGAATTGCCGCGGCGATCCTCGATCCGGGCACCGGGACGCCGGACATCTGGGTCTTCGACGCGCGCGGCGTCCGCTCCCGTCTCACATTCGGAACACCCGCCACATTGCCCGTGTGGTCTCCAGACGGAGCCCGGATCGCCTACGCCAAGGCGGAAAAGCAAATCCAATCGGGCGTCTACGTCAAGTCCGCGAGCGGCGGCGGTCAGGACGAGGCGGTCTTTCACTTCGACGGGCAGGCCAGCCCGACCGACTGGTCGCTGGACGGACGCTTTCTCGCGTTGGACGTCCTGAAGCCCGGAGCGAAGACGAAGGGTGACATCTGGATCTTGCCTCTCTCCGGAGATCGCAAGGCCTTTCCGTTCGTCGCGACGGAGTTCGACGAGAACGGAGCAGGCTTTTCGCCCGACGGCCGCTGGGTGTCCTACGTGTCGAGCGAGTCGGGTAAAACGGAGCTCTACGTCGTCCCATTTCCGGGGCCGGGCGGAAAGTGGCAGATCTCGACCGGCGGTGCCAACGGCGGCGGCTGGACGAAAGGGGGCAAGGAGATCTTCTACGTGAACGCCGACTTGAACCTCGTGTCGGTGGAGGTGAAGGCGGGCACCTCGGGCCTGGAGATCGGCTCTCCCAGGGTTCTCTTCAGCATTTCCGGCTGGGCAAATGGAGCAATTGCGCCGGACGGGCAGCGGTTCCTCGGCGCGATCCTTCCCGAGGGAGGCGAGAAACCGAGAGTCGCGCTCGTGGCGAACTGGACGGCGGGGCTTGCGCGAAAGTGACGAGAGTAAGGAAGGAGACAGCGGTGAAGAGAATCCTGATGGGTATTGCGGCCGCGGCGCTGGCAGTGCGCGGCATGGCGGCTCCCGCCGACGAGAAGCCCGCGGAAAAGCCGACTCCCGAGACGGCGAAGAAGGCCGAGATACCCAAGCCCGAGCAATCGGTGACCCAGCACACGATTTCGATCGGCGGTGTTCCAATCAACTACACCGCCACGGCCGGCACTCTCATCGTCCGCAACCTGAAGGACGAGCCCTGGGCGAGCATGGGCTACACGGCATACGTCCGGAAGGAAGCGGGCGCGCCCGGTCGCCGGCCAATTACGTTCGCCTACAACGGCGGCCCCGGCTCTTCGTCCATCTGGCTGCACATGGGCACGCTCGGGCCAAGACGGATCGTGACCTCCGACGCAGCGCCGACGCCCCCGCCGCCCTACCAGGTGGTCGACAACGCCTCGAGCGTCATCGACGTGACGGACCTCGTCATGATCGACCCGGTCGGCACCGGTTTCTCGAAGGCAGTCGGGGACGCCAAGGACAAGGACTTCTGGGGTGTCGACCCGGACATCGAGTCCGTCTCCCTGTTCATCAAGCAATACGTGAGCGACAACGGCCGCTGGAACTCCCCGAAGTACCTGCTCGGCGAGAGCTACGGCACGCTGCGCTCGGCCGGAGTCGTGGACTACCTGCAGACCCGCGTGGGGATGACCCTGAATGGCGTCACCCTCGTTTCCGTGGCGATGGATCTCGGCGCGATCCGCAACTTTCCCGGTAACGATCGGGTCTTCCCGCTCTACCTCCCGAGCTTCACGGCGACGGCGTGGTACCACAAGGTGCTGCCGGGGCAGGCGCGGGAGCTCGAGCCGCTGCTTGTCGAGGTCCGGAAGTGGGCCCTGGGCGAATACGCCACGGCGCTCCTGAAGGGCAACGCCCTTCCCGCGGCGGAGCGGACCGCAATCATCCAGAAGCTCCACGAGTACACGGGTCTGTCCGAGACGTATATCGATCTCGCGAACCTGCGCGTCGGCCAGGCTCAGTTCACCCAGGAGCTCATGCGCGAGCACCGCATCACGGTGGGGCGGCTCGACTCGCGGTTCACCGGCGTCACGTTCGATCCGTTGGCCGAGCGCGCCGAGTACGACCCCCAGTCGGCCGCGGTCACCGGGGCATTCACGGCGGCGTTCCTGAACTACCTGCACGACGAGCTCAAGTTCGGATCCGACAAGACGTACCACGTTTCGGCGGAGGTCGGCCGGGAATGGGACTGGAAGCACAAGCCGCCCGGAGCCGAGCGGCCGCTCCCGGCGCTGCCGAACACGGGCCTCGATCTGGCCCACGCGATGGGCTACAACCCGAATCTGCGAGTGCTCGTGCTGAACGGGTACTACGACCTGGCGACGCCCTTTACCGCAACCGAGTCGATGGTCCAGCACCTCGGCCTCGAGAAGAGCCTCCAGCCTCACGTCGAGATGAAGTACTACCCGGCGGGGCACATGATGTACCTCTACGAGCCGTCGCTCAAGGCGTTCAAGGCGGACGTCGCGGAGTTCATCGCGAGGACGGCGCGGGGAGACAAGTGAAGCGCTTGCTCGCGGCGCTGTGCTTCGGGCTCTTTGCGGCGGCGTCTCTCGCGGCCGACACGGCGCCGATCGTGGTGAGGGCCGCGCGGCTCATTGACGGCCGCGGCGGTCCGCCCCTCGCGCCGGCGATAGTGGTCGTCGAGGGGGACCATGTCGCCGCGGTCGGAGCGAGCCTTCCCGTGCCGCCCGGCGCCCGCGTGATCGACCTCGGGGGCGCCACGCTTCTGCCGGGGCTGATCGACCTGCACACGCATCTGACCGACCGGTTCGGTGTGCACTGGGAGGAAGCGCTCGTGACGACGACGCCTCCCGAGGCCGCGCTCTGGGGAGCGAAGAACGCTCGCGACACGCTTCTCGCGGGCTTCACGATGTGCCGCGAGATGGGGCCGAGCTGGCCGTACGTGGACGTCGCGCTGCGAAACGCCATCAACCAGGGGGCAGTTCCGGGCCCCCGGCTTCTCGTGGCTGGCAACTATGTCTCTTCGACCGGGGGGGCGGGCGACGCGCGGCAGTTCTCGATCTACGTGGACGTCCCGGTCGTCCGGAATCTCGCGGACGGCCCCGACGAAGTGACGCAAGGCCGTCCGCACGAACTTCAAGAACGGCGCGGATTTCATCAAGATCCTCGCGACCGGCGCCGTCCTCTCGAAGGGGATTTCCCCGGGCGCGCAGCAGTACTCGGACGCCGAGATCCAGGCGGCCGTCATCGAGGCCGATCGCTGGGGCCGCCAGGTCGCGGCGCACGCCCACGGGGCCAGGGGGATCAAGGCCGCGATCAAGGCAGGCGTGCGCACGGTGGATCACGGCTCGTACCTCGACGACGAGGCGATCGCGATGCTCAAGGCCTCCGGACGCAGGACCTTCTATGTGCCGACGCTCTACACGAGCGAGATCATTCTCGGCGGCGAGGGCGCGAAGGTTCCGGCCTCGGAGGTAGAGCGCGAACGCCAGATCCGGGACATCGCGAATGCGGGGTTCCGACGCGCTCTTGCGGCGGGAATTCCGATCGGCTTCGGCACGGACTCGGGGGTGATTCCGCATGGCAAGAACGCCCACGAGCTGACGATCCGGGTCGGATTCGGCGAGACGCCGATGGCGGCGATCGTCTCGGCGACGAGCCTGAACGCCGAGATCCTGGGCTGGTCGGACCGTGTCGGCTCGGTCGAAAAGGGTAAGCTCGCGGATCTCGTTGCCGTCTCGGGAGACCCGTTGAAGGACATCACCGAGATGGAGCGCGTGCGCTTCGTGATGAAGGATGGCGTCGTGTATCTAGACGAGCTCTCGCGGCCCTGACGCCGGGCGAGAAGCCATGACTGTTGGTGTATACTCATACACATTGCGAGGTGGATATGAGGACCAACATCGTCCTGGATGACGCTCTCGTCGAAGAGGCCTTCCGACACAGCGCGGCGAAAACCAAGAAGGGTCTCGTCGACGAGGCGTTGCGCGAGCTCATCCGCGTCCGAAGCCGCCGATCCCTACGGGATCTCAAGGGCAAGATCCGTTTCGCCGCGGGATACGACTACAAGAAACTTCGTGCGGCCCGATGATTCTGGTGGATACATCGGCACTGCTACCGTACTTGAAGGGCGCGGATACCGCAGCGAGCAGCCTTCTCGAAAGGCTCATCTTCGAAGAGGTCGAGATCGCCCTGACTTCCGAAATCGTCCAGGAGGTTCTTCAGGGCTCCCGGGACGAGAGGGAGTGGCGTACCCTGAGGCGGTACCTCGTGAGCCAGCGAGTGCTGCACCCTGCGGATCCGCTCCAATCCCATGTCGAGGCCGCCCGGATCTACTATGAGTGCCGCCGGCGGGGGCTCACCGTGAGGAGCACGCTCGATTGCGTCGTGGCGCAGACGGCTCTCGAATACGAGATCGCTTTGCTCCATGACGACCGCGACTACGAAGCGATTCGGCAGGTTAGGCCTCTCAAGACGCTGCCTTGAGAAGCATTTTCGAATTAGGAGGAATCGTGGGACAGAAGTGCGTCCAATCGAGGCGTTCGGTGGTGATGGCGGTGCTGTTCCTGGCATCCGCTTTCAGGATGGGGGCCTCGGAGGCAGGCAAGTCGCCGTCGGCCGGCGCCGACGCGAAGAAGCCGCCGGACCTCTACTCGGCGCTGGCGTATCGGTTCATCGGGCCGCCGGGCAACCGCGTGAGCGCGGTCGTCGGCGTCCCGGGAGACCTGAACACCTACTACGTCGGCGCCGCGTCGGGCGGCGTGTGGAAGTCCACGGATGCCGGCGGGCACTGGAGGCCGATCTTCGACAAGGAGTCGGCGCAGTCGATCGGCTCGATCGCCATCGCACCGTCGGACGCGAACATCGTGTGGGTCGGGACCGGCGAACCCTTCATCCGCAGCAACGTCTCGCTCGGCAATGGCATATACAGGTCGACCGACGCCGGCAAGACCTGGACGCACATGGGGCTCGACAAGACCGGCCGCATCGCCCGCGTCGTGATCGACCCGAAGAACCCCGACGTCGTCTTCGCAGCGGCGCTCGGCACCTGCTACGGTCCGCAGCAGGAGCGGGGCGTCTACCGGACGCAGGACGCCGGGAAGACCTGGGAGCGCGTGCTCTTCGTCGACGAGAACACGGGCGTCTCGGACCTCGTCATGGATCCCACGAATCACCAGATCCTCTTTGCCGGCGCCTGGCCGATCGACATCAAGACCTGGGGAAGAAGGAGCGGCGGACCGGGCGGCGGCGTCTACGTTTCGCGCGACGGCGGCGCGACCTGGAAGAAGATCACCGGCAACGGCCTGCCCGAGCCGCCGATCGGCAAGGTCGCCGTCGGCATGAGCGCGAACAACCCGCAGCGCGTGTACGCGTTGATCGAGACGGGCAACCGCGGGTCCCTCTGGCGCTCCGACGACGGCGGCGACAAATGGAGCCGGGCGAGCGCGAGCCGGTTGCTGAACGAGCGGCCGCACTACTACACGCGCATGCTCGTGATGCCGGACAACGCGAACGAGGTCTACTTCCCATCCAACGAGATGGGCGCGACCTACGACGGCGGAGAGACGAGCGAGCAGATCCCGTGGGGCGGCGACAACCACGACATGTGGTCCGATCCGAAGATCCCGAACCGGATGATGATCGGCAACGACCTCGGCGTGTACATCTCGACGACGCGCGGGCGCCAGTGGAGCTTCCAGCGGCTTCCGATCGGCCAGATCTACCACGTCGCGACCGACAACCGGATTCCGTACTGGGTCTACGGCCAGATGCAGGACGACGGCTCGATGCGCGGCCCCAGCAACAATCCGGGCGGATACGGCATCCCGCCGGCGCTCTGGAAAACGACGGCCGGCTGCGAGACGGGCTGGAACATCCCGGACCCGGTCGACCCGAACATCGTGTGGGGCGGCTGCTATGCCGGCGTGGTCGAGCGGTGGGATGCGCGAACCGGCATGTCGCGCTCGGTCAGCCCGTGGCCCGAACGGACCATGGGCACGCCGGCCGGCGAGGTCAAGCTGCGGATGAACTGGACTTTCCCGATCGCGATCTCTCCCCACGATCACAATCGCGTCTACGTCGGCAGCCAGTTCGTCCACGCCACGACCGACGGCGGCCAGACCTGGGAGGCGATCAGTCCCGACCTCACGCTGAACGACAAGAGCATGATGGGCGATTCCGGCGGCTTGACGGTCGACAACCTCTCCGTCGAGTACGCCGGCGTGGTCTTCTCGATCGCCGAATCCCCGCTCGAGAAGGGCGTGATCTGGGCCGGCACGAACGACGGCGTCGTCCAGGTGACGCGCGACGGCGGAAAGAACTGGTCGAACGTCACCGCGAACATCCCGGGGCTCCCCCCGAAGGGAACGGTGAGCAGCGTCGAGCCCTCGCGCTTCGACGGCGGGACGTGTTACATCGCCGTCGACCTGCACCAGGTCGACAATCGCGATCCCCACATCTACAAGACGTCCGACTACGGGAAGACCTGGAAATCGCTCAGCGCGGGGATTCCGAAGAGCCAGCTCTCTTACACGCACGTCCTGCGCGAAGACCCGAACCGCAGGGGACTGCTGTTTGCGGGAACCGAGAACGCGTTGTACATGTCCCTGGACGATGGCGGGCACTGGGAACCGCTGCAGAACAAGCTGCCGCATGCGCCGGTCCACTGGCTCACCGTGCAGGAGAATTTCCACGATCTCGTCGTCGGCACCTATGGCCGCGGGTACTTCATCCTCGACGACATCACGCCGTTCGAGCAGCTGACCGACGCCGTGCGCAATTCGGCGGCGCAGGGTTTCGCGCCGCGGCCGGCATACCGGTTCCGGTCGATCTCGCAGCCCGCCCTCGCGCCGAGTGGGACATCGCGGGGGAAGAATCCTCCCTACGGCGCCTCGATCAACTACTGGTTGAAGGAGCCGGTGAAGACGCCGCCCGAAGCCGAACAGGCGGAGAAGGACCGTGCGGATGCCGATGCGGCGGCCACGGGCGCCAGGAAGCCGGAGAAGAAGTACCCCGTCGAGGTCGTGATTCTCGACGCGGCGGGAAACAAGGTGCGGACGCTGACCGGCACCAACAAGGCGGGCATCAATCGCGTGGTCTGGGACCTGCGCTACGAGCGGACCGAAAACGTGCGGCTTCGGGCGACGCCGCCCGGCAACCCGCGGGTGTGGGAGGAAAAGCGGTTCCTCGGGAAAGGCGCCCGGCCGATCCTCTACTACGGCATCGAAGAGATCAAGCAGGGACCTCTGGTCGCGCCCGCAACGTACACGACCCGTGTCGTCGTGGATGGCAAGGAGCTTCCGTCGCAGAGCCTCGTCGTCAAGAAGGACCCGAACTCGGCGGGAACCGAGGCCGACGTCGACGCCTCCGCGAAGTTCTCCCTCTCGATTTACCGCGACATGAACGCGGCGGCGCACATGATCAACCAGATCGAGTGGTCGCGAAAGCAGCTCGAGGACTTCCGCAAGATGCTCGCGGCCGCAAAGGAGGATCCGGCCGCGTCTTCCGCAGCCGCCGGGCTCGAGCGGGATCTTCGCGCCGTCGAGGACAAGCTGATGCAGCCGACACTCGCCGAGAACGACCAGAAGTCTTTCCGCGGCGCGCTCGGCATCTACCTGAAGCTCGCCTGGTTGCAGGCGGAATCCGGAAGCGGAGCCGCCGACGTCTCGGGCAACGCCGACCTCGCTCCGACGCAGCCCGAGCTCGATGTCTACGCGCAGCTCTCCGGTCAGCTCGCCTCGGTGAAGAAGCAGTTCGACGAGCTTTACGGCACGACGGTTCCGGCGTTCAACGACGCCATGAAGGCAAAAGGCTACGTCCAGATCATGACCGTCCAGGAGCGGGAACAGCCGCGCCGCGAGGCGCCCCCGGAGGAGGAAGAGGACGAAGACTGAAGAGGCGATCTTCTTGACTCATTAACAGGAGTCAAATAGACTTCTATGGATGAGTAAAAGGCTCCAGGTCCTGCTGGATGAGGCCGAGCTCAAGGAGATCCAGCGAATTGCCCGAACGCGGCGCATGACCGTTGCCGAATGGGTGCGGCAGGCCCTGCGTTCCGCAGGGGAGCGGGAGCCGCTGCGCGATGCGAGCAAGAAGCTGGAGGTCGTTCGCGCGGCGGCGCGCCACTCCTACCCGGTGGGAGAGATCGCGCAAATGGTCGCCGAGATCGAGCAGGGATACTCCGGCCGGAACCTTCCATGATCTTCGTCGATTCGAACATCCCGATGTACCTGGTGGGCGCGCCACATCCACACAAGGCGGACGCCCAGAGGCTGCTCGAACGGTGCATTGGGGAACGCCAGCGACTCGTCACGGACGCCGAAGTGCTGCAGGAGATTCTCCACCGATACGTCGCGATCGACCGCCGCGACGCCATTCAGCCAGCCTTCGACGCGATTCTCGGCGTGGTGGACGAGGTGTTTCCCGTCGAGACGGCGGCCGTCGAGCGCGCCAAATCGATCGTGCTCGGGTCCCGGAGGCTCTCGGCGCGCGATGCGCTGCATCTCTCGGTCATGGAGCGGCAGCGAATCGGGAAGATTCTGAGCTTCGATTCGGGCTTCGACGGGTTTCCGGGGATCGAGCGGCTCGCGGTATGAGGTTGAGAACTTCGGAATTCGGATTTCGGAATCCGGATTTGAGATGACGTTGTCCGCGGGCACCCGCCTCGGCCCCTACGAAATCCTGTCCCCTCTCGGCGCCGGCGGAATGGGCGAGGTGTACCGCGCGCGGGACACGAAGCTCGGGCGGGACGTGGCGATCAAGGTGCTTCCCGGGCGCCTCGCGGCCGACGCGGAGTCGCTCTCGCGCTTCGAACGGGAGGCGCGCGCGGTGGCGGCGTTATCGCATCCGAACATCCTCGCGATCCACGATTTCGGCACCGATGGCGGAGTGACCTACGCGGTCATGGAGCTGCTGGAGGGCGAGACCCTCCGGGCCGCGCTCTCGGGCGGTGCACTGCCGGTGCGCAAGGCGACGGACGTTGCGCGCGAGATCGCGCGCGGTCTCGCGGCGGCGCACGAGAGAGGAATCGTTCACCGCGACCTGAAGCCCGAGAACATCTTCGTGACGCGGGACGGCCGCGTCAAGATCCTCGACTTCGGGTTGGCGAAGTCCGTATCCGCAGGGGCGGCGCCGGCCGAGACGCGGTCGCCCAGGGTCTCGTCGTACACCGAGCCGGGGACCGTGCTCGGGACGGTCGACTACATGTCGCCCGAGCAGGTTCGGGGAGAGCCGCTCGACCCTCGCTCCGACATCTTCTCCTTCGGCGCCGTTCTCTACGAGATGCTCTCGGGAAGACGCGCGTTCGAAAAGGGCACCGTGGCGGAAACGATGGCGGCGATCCTGAGGGAGGAGCCGCCGGAGATCGGCGGCTCGGGGCGCGCGATCCCGCCGGGCCTCTATCGCGTGCTGCGGCACTGCCTGGAGAAGAACCCGGAGTCGCGCTTTCAGTCGTCGAGCGACGCGGCATTCGCCCTCGAGTCCTTGACGGCCTCCTCCGGCGCGGCGGAGGTATCGGGAGGTCCGGGCCCGCCGGCCCGGTGGCGTTCCCGGATGACCGAGCGCCTCGTTTTCGCCGCCGTGGGCGCGCTGATTGCTGCCTCGATCGCGGTCCCCGTCGTGACGCAGAGCCAGAGGAGCCGACTCCCCCCACCGCTGCCAAGGATGCGGTTCACGATCGCGCCGCCGCGAGACGCATCGTTCGCGGGCATGCTCGCCCTTTCGCCGGACGGGAAGAATCTCGCCTTCGTCGCAGCCCAGGCTGACGGGCGGGACGTCCTCTACGTGCGACCGCTCGACTCTCTCGACGCTCGTCCCCTCGAGGGCACCGACGGCGCGGCTTACCCCTTCTGGTCGCCCGACGGCCACGCGCTGGCTTTCTTCGCCCAGGGGAAGCTGAAGAGGATCGAGGCAGCCGGAGGATCTCTTCTCGTCCTTTGTGACGCTGCCAATCCCCGGGGCGGATCCTGGGGCTCCCGCGGTACCATCGTCTTCTCGATCGCCATCGGAGGCGAGATCCAGCGGGTCTCCGAGAACGGCGGACAGGCCGCCGCCGTGCCGCCGCTGACCGCACAGAAGGGAAACACGTACCGCTGGCCGAGCTTCCTGCCCGACGGTCGCCACTTCCTCTACTATTTTCTTGGCCAGGATCCCGATTCGAGCGGCATCCACGTTGCTTCGCTCGACGCGAAGCAGACGACGCGACTCGTCTTCGCCGAGACGGGGGCCGTCTACGTCGCACCGGGTTTCCTGCTCTACAGGAGCGGAGACCGCTTGATGGGCCAGCGCTTCGACCTCGATCGGCTGCGGCTGACCGGGGAGGCGTTTTCCGTCGTCGATCACGTCTGGTGGGACGCCGCGGCAACCGGCGGGATGGCGGCTTCCGCCTCCGGCACCGGCGTGCTCGCCTGTGAGACCGGCGGGGCCGCCGTGAGCCGGCTGCTCTGGTACGACCGCTCGGGCCGAGAGCTCGACACGATCCGCCCGGATGGCGCCTACTGGGAGCCCACACTCTCGCCCGACGATCGGTGGCTCGCCATTCCCAGAATGGATCCCGAGAAGGTCGCTTCGAGCCTCTGGACGATCGACCTCGAACGCGGCAGCCTCGCCCGAGTCTCCTCGCAGGCGCTGGTGGCAACGCCTCTCTGGAGTTCCGACGGGCGCCGCATCGTCTATAGCTCCTACCTGTCGGGGGAGGTCTTCGTCCGGGACGCCCGCGGGGCGGAGAGCGAGAAGCTGCTTTTCAAGAACGAGAGCTTCACGCCTCTGGACGATTGGTCGCGAGATGGCCGCTTCCTCTTCTACGACACCCTCGATTGGAAGACGTTCCACTCCGACGTGTGGATGCGAGATCTCCAGACCGGGACGAGCCGGGCGGTCCTGCAGGCCCAGTTCGACCAGGCCGGGGCGCGGCTCTCTCCCGACGGCCGCTGGCTCGCTTACGAGTCGGACGAATCGGGCACCTTCGAAGTCTCGGTCCGGAGCTTCCCTGAGCTGGGTGAGCGGCGGCAGATTTCCGTCGGCGGCGGCAGGCAGCCGAGGTGGAGAGGAGACGGAAAAGAGCTTTTTTTCGTCTCGCCCGACCGGAAGATCATGGCCGTGGAAATCCGCCCGGGCTCTCCTTTCGAGGCCGGCGCTCCGCGCGCTCTCTTTCAGACGCGGATCCTGCCGCAGGTGGAGGCTCGCAACCATTACGACGTCACGGCAGACGGCCAGCGCTTCCTCGTCAATTCGCGCCGTCCCGAGGATGCCGCCCTTCCGATCACGGTTTTGGCCCCCTGGTCACCCGGGGCGCACCCCTGAGGCCGGATTGAGGGAGAATAGAAGGCAGGGGGAGCCGCCGCGCCGTGATCGCCCGGTTTCGGACCGTCAACGCCATCCTCGAGCAGGCCCTGCTCTCGCGGCCGATTCGCAAGGCGGAGCTCGGCCGCGGCGACTGCGTGGTCGTGACGACCGAAAACTCCGTCTACTCCATTGAAGTGCTCGAGGACTCGACCTACTGCATCCGTGGTGGGTGGTTCGACCGGCAGAGACTCTCGCCCGTCAAGACGTCGATCGCGGGATGCACCTGGGGCGGCACGGTGATCAAGAACGACATCGTCGCGGCCTGCGGCCTGCACCTCGAGTTCGGCAACCGGGTCCTGACGAGCCGCATCCGCGAGGTGCTCGTGATCCGCGGCGCGGACGGCAACGGCGAGGGCCTTCGGCCCCTTCACAGCCAGGAGCTCTTCGCGAGCTGCTACGGGTCCCGCCAGGAGTCGTCCTCGGTCGGATGATTCGCAGGTGGGCCGGACATATTCGCAACGGCTAATACGTCAGCGGGCTCCGGGAGTGCGGCGTCTATCGGGAGCCGACCAGGCCGCGGGCCGAATCGATAAGCCGCCTCGAGTCGTAGCCGACGCCGTCCTTGAAGACGATCTCGACGTTCTCGATGTCGGCGATGTTCGCCGACGGGTCGCCGGCGATCACCGCGAGGTCCGCTTGCTTGCCCTGGGCGAGGGTCCCGATGCGATCGGCTTCGCCGAGGTATTCCGCGCCGTTTGCCGTCGCGATGCGGATCGCTTCGAGGGGAGTGAATCCCGCCTCGACCAGGAGCTCGACCTCGCGCTGGTCGCCGAACCCGGCGACCACGCCGCCGATACCCGTCGGGTCGGGTCCCGCGAGGAGCAGGCCGCCCGCCTTCGCGAACGCGTGCTCGAATTCCATCTCTTTCCGGAAGAGCGCCTCCCACTGCGGCGGCGGGCCAGGCATGGACGATCCGCTGCGGGCCCGCCGTTCCAGGTAGTTGAGCCGGGCCTGCTGGCTCATCGCGTCGAGAACCCGCTGCTGGAGCAGCGGCCTTCCCGGGACGAGCAGCTCGAAGACCGGGAGAGTCGACGTGACCGCCACGTGGTGCTCGACCAGGTTGCGGATGAGACCCTGAACCTGCGCGCCCTGGATGTCGAGCTGGACGTTGGCCGCCAGCGTCTCGCGTGCTTCGGGGCAGGCGCCCGCGACCTTGTTGGGCGTGAATTCGGTATCCGTGTAGATCGGGCCGTGCTCGAGGTCGTCGATTCCGAGAGCGATCGCTTCCGGATAGGTCACCGAACACAGATGACCGGTCACCTTGAGCTTGCGGCGGTGGGCGGCGGCGATCGCCGCGGAGAGCTCGTCCGGGCTGATGTTCATGTATGCCTTGAACGACGTGGCGCCCTGCTCGGCCCAGTAGTCGACGACGCGGGTCGCATCTTCGGGCCCCGTGAGCACATGCATCTGCGGCGTGAAGGCTCCGCGTCCCTCGAGGTACGGCCCGGTCGCGTGCATCTTCGGACCAATGGCCTTGCCCGCGTCGATGAGCCTCTTGATCTCCAGGTCCGTGTACGGCTCGATCGACCCGGTGGTGCGGATCGTGGTGACGCCCGCCGCCAGGTAGAGCCGGGGGAAGCTCGCGCCCATCTCCCCGTAGAAGGCGCCGCCCTGCGGAAAGAAGAGATGGTCGTGCATGCCGACGAAGCCGGGGATGACCGTCTTGCCGGACAGATCCAGGACTTTGGCCCCCGCGGGAATCGTCGCCGCCCCCCCGATCGCTGCGATGCGGCCGGCCGCGATGACGACGGTCTGATCTTCGCGCGCCGGAGCGCCCGTGCCGTCGATCACGCGTGCGTGCGTCAGGGCGACCGTCGGGGCGTCGACCGAGACGTACGGCTTGAGATCCGGCGAGAGCGCCTGGCCGGGGCCGGCCACGGCCTGGCCGAGTCCCAGAAAAAGAAGCCAGGCGGCTCTGCGCACGCGCTTCAGGCCGTGACGGGGCGGCCGGCTTCGCGCCGGGGATACTTCGTCGCCACGTAGTCGTCCACGAGCGCGCGGAAGGCGGCGGACAGCTCGTCGTAGTTGCCCTTCAGCGTCGTGAAGTGCTGCCCGTCGATGTAAACGGGGCAGTGCGGCTCCTCGCCGGTCCCGGGGAGGCTGATGCCGATGGACGCCGCCTTCGACTCGCCGGGCCCGTTGACCACGCAGCCCATCACGGCGAGCGTCATGTTCTCCACACCCTCGTGCTCCACCTTCCACTCGGGCATCTTGTCGCGGACGTAGCCCTGGATGCGCTCGGCGAGTTCCTGGAAGGTCGTCGAGGTCGTGCGCCCGCAGCCGGGGCAGGCGGTCACGCTCGGCGAGAAGGAGCGGATGCCGAGGGACTGCAGCAGCTCGCAGGCCGCGTAGACCTCCTCGCGACGGTCGCCGCCCGGACGCGGCGTGAGCGAGATCCGAATCGTGTCGCCGATGCCCTCGTTCAGGAGCACGCCCATCGCCGAGGAGGACCAGACGAGCCCCTTCATGCCCATGCCGGCTTCGGTCAAACCGAGGTGGAGCGGCTGGTCGGTCCGCGTCGAGAGCTCCCGGTACACGGCGATGAGATCGAGCGGCCGCGAGACCTTGCAGGAGATGATGATCTGGTCTTTCCGCAGCCCTGACTGGAGAGCGAGCTCCGTCGACTGCACGGCCGAGAGAACCATGCACTCGTTGATGATCTCCTCGGACGTGTGGCCGAGGTTCCTGTCCGTGTTCTCCTGCATCTTCGCCATGACGAGCTCCTGGTTCAGGGAGCCGCCGTTGACGCCGATGCGCACGGGCTTTCCGTTGTCGCGCGCGATGTGGCAGATCGTCGCGAACTGCTCGTCGCGCCGCGCCCCCTTGCCGACGTTTCCGGGATTGATGCGGTACTTGTCGAGCGCACGGGCGCAGTCCGGGAATTTCGCCAGCAGGACGTGGCCGTTGTAGTGGAAGTCCCCGATCAAAGGCGCCTGGACTCCCGCCGCGAGCATCCGCCGCTTGATCTCGGGGACCGCGGCCGCCGCCTCCGGCACGTTGACGGTGATGCGCACCATCTCGGAGCCCGCCTGGGCGAGCTCGATGCACTGCCGGGCAGTCGAGGCGATGTCCGCCGTGTCGGTGTTCGACATGGACTGGACGACGACCGGCGCGCCCCCGCCGACCTGCACCGGGCCGACCGGGACACCCACCGTCTTGCGGCGCTCGCGCATGCTCATGGCCTCCTCCAATCTAGCAGAACGGCGCGCCGCAGCGGGAGCAGGGGCGGCAAGCCTGATGTAGGCTCTTGCTCGCTTTGACCCTCGCCGCCGGCACCCGTTTGGGCCCTTACGAGATTCAGTCGCCGCTCGGCGCGGGCGGCATGGGCGAGGTCTACCGGGCCAGGGACACGCGCCTCGGGCGCACCGTCGCGATCAAGGTGCTCCCGGCGCAGCTTTCCGGCAGTGCGGAGCTGCGCGAGCGGCTCGAGCGCGAGGCAAAGGCGATCTCGTCACTCTCGCACTCCCACATCTGCGCCCTCTACGACATCGGACGCGAGGGCGAGACGGATTACCTCGTCATGGAGTACCTCGAGGGCGAGACGCTGGCGGCGCGGCTTCTCAAGGGCCCGCTGCCGATGGAGCAGGCCCTGCGCTTCGGCACCGAGATCGCGGACGCGCTGGACAAGGCCCACCGCCAGGGGATCGTCCATCGGGACTTGAAGCCCGGCAACGTGATGCTGACGAAGTCGGGGGTCAAGCTCCTCGACTTCGGGCTGGCGAAACCGGTGCAGCCCTCCGCTGCGAACAGCACCTTCACGGCCCTTCCCACGCAGGCCGAGCTCACGCGAGAGGGCACGATCCTCGGAACCTTTCAGTACATGGCTCCGGAGCAGCTGGAGGGCAAGGATGCCGACGCGAGGGCGGACATCTTCGGGCTGGGCGCGGTGCTCTTCGAGATGGCGACGGGGAAGAAGGCCTTCTCCGGCGCGACGCAGGCGTCTCTGATCTCGTCGATCCTGCGCGACGAGCCTCCGCCGATCTCGCAGGTCGCGGCCATGACGCCGCCCGCGCTCGATCGCGTGGTGCGGACCTGCCTCGCCAAGGACCCCGAGGAGCGCTGGCAGTCGGCGGGCGACGTCGCCAAGGAGCTGCGCTGGATCGCGGAAGGGTCGGCCGCTGGAGTGGCGCCGCCCGTTGCCGTTTCGTCGCGCCGTCACAACCGGGAGCGAATCGCCTGGGCGGCCGCGGCGGTCGGGCTGGCGGCAGCGGCGTGGCTCGGGCTCTCGCGCCCTCGCGCGGCCGCGCCGGCGCCAGACAGGGTGTTCCGAACGAACATTCTTCTGCCGGAGAAGATCCGCTTGAACAACGCCGTCATCTCCCCGGACGGGACCCGCGTCGTCTTCAGCGGAATCGATGCGGCGGGAAAGGTCCAGCTCTGGCTGCGGCCGCTCGACGCCTACGCCGCAACTCCGATCGCCGGAACCGAGGGAGGAATCCTGCCCTTCTGGTCCCCGGACGGACGCTTCATCGGGTTCTTCGCGGACAAGAAGTTGAAGAAGGTCGAGGCCTCGGGGGGCTCATCGATCGTCGTCTATGACGTGGACGGACTGGGAGGAAGCTGGGGCTCGGGCGGCGACATTCTCTTTACAGGCCCGAGCGGCCCGGTCTTTCGGCTGCCGGCAGCGGGCGGAAAGGCGATTCCGGTCACGAAACTCGACGAGAAGCGGCTCGAGACGGCGCACCGCTATCCGTTCTTCCTGCCGGACGGAAAGCACTTTCTCTACACGGCGCTGAATCTCGCGGGCAACTCCCGGGACCCGGCCAATCGCATCTGGGTCGGCTCGCTCGACGGAGCGCCGCCCAGGCCGCTCACCCCGGCCAACTTCAACGCCCAGTATGCCAATGGCTACCTGCTCTTCGTTCGCGCGGGCGACTTCAGCGGGATCCTGCTCGCGCAGCCGCTGGATCTTCAGCGGCTCGAGACCACGGGCGAGCCCGTCGTCGTCGGCGAGCAGGTCGGTCTCTACGGAGACTTTCTCGGCTACGGCGACTTCACGGTCTCCAGCTTGGGAACGCTCGTCTATGACGCCTCGCAGCTCTCGACCCGGCTCGAGTGGTTCGATCGGGGAGGCAAGCAGATGGGCGTCTTCGGCGAGCCCGCGGCCCGCTTCGCCATGCGCATCTCCCCGGACGGCTCGCGCATCGCGTTCGGGCAGGAGGATGCCGGCACGCAGACGTCGCAGGTCTGGATCGGCGATGTCGCCCGCGGGATTCAGACGCGCCTGACCTCGAGTCCGGGCAGCAACTCGGGGCCAATCTGGTCTCCCGACGGCCTGCGCGTCGCCTATCAAACGGATCGTAAGCACCAGGCGGACATTTATCTTCGGACCGTCAGCGGGGCGGGCTCCGAGCAGGCACTGACGGACGAGGACGGCCAACGGGTCCCGCAGGACTGGTCGCCGGACGGCCGATACATTCTGGCCGTCGACCGCGAAGCCGCGGGCGGCCGACTCATGCAGGTCGCTGTCCTGCCCGTCGGCGACTCGAAGAAGCCGGTCGTCTTTCTGCCGCGGGCCCCCAACGACTTCGGCCCCATGCGGTTTTCTCCCGACGGCAAGTGGGTGGCGTACGAACAGGACGAATCCGGGCGGCGCGAGATCTACGCCGTGTCGTTTCCGGACGGACAGCGTAAGGTCCAGATCTCCTCGAATGGCGGCTTGAACCCCAAGTGGTCCCGCAAGGGGCGCGAGATCATCTACACGAATTTCGTCGGCAAAGTGATGTCCGCGGAGGTCGAGCCGGGCCAGGACCTGCGCGTGGGCGCAACCCGGGTCCTCTTTCAGCTTCCCGAGAGTGCATTCGGCCTCGACGTCTCGGCCGACGGCGAGCGCTTCCTCGTCAACGTGCCCGTGATCAAGAGCTCGTCCGTGCCGCTGTCCGTCGTCGTGAACTGGACGGCCGGCCTCAACAAGAAGTAGATGCCGCTTGTGGCCGTGAGGCGACGGGCGTTTTCGAGGGTCGCGGGGCTGATCGTTGTGGCGGGACTCTCCGCCACGCTCCGGGCTGAAACGTTCTATGACGTCGTCGTCGCGCAGAATGTGATGGTGCGCATGCGCGATGGCGTCCGGCTCGCGACCGACGTCTACCGCCCGGCGAAGAACGGCGTGCCCGTCTCCAATCGGCTTCCGGTGATTCTCGAGCGCACTCCGTACGGCAAGCAGTGGTCCACGGATTGGACGGTCGAGTTCGTCAAACACGGATATGTGGCCGTCGCCCAGGACGTGCGGGGACGTTTCGCCTCCGAGGGGCGCTGGCGCGGGCTCCTGCGAGACGATGTGGCCGACGGCTACGACACGGCGAAGTGGATCGGCAAGCAGCCGTGGTGTGACGGCGGCATCGGCACGGTGGGGACGTCGTATCCGGGCGGAACGCAGCATGCCCTGGCGATCTCGAACCCGCCTTACCTGAAAGCCATGATCCCGGTCGACGCGGCGTCGGACTACGGACGGTACGGTGTGCGGCACAACGGTGCCTTCGAGCTGCGCTTCCTCAACTGGATCTTCGCAATCGGGTTCGCGTTCGACAACCCTGATCCGCCGGACTCCT
This sequence comes from uncultured Acidobacteriota bacterium, assembly GCA_963847075.1. Classification (GTDB taxonomy): domain Bacteria; phylum Acidobacteriota; class Thermoanaerobaculia; order UBA5066; family Gp7-AA6; genus DAHUXD01. The sequence goes on along the minus strand of CAWJYL010000002.1, from coordinate 1,369,934 downwards.
TTCCCGGGATCGCCGATGAGAGCATTCCGGCGGTCCGCAGCCTCTCGGCGAAGGCGCGCGAGTTCGCGAAGGGGCTGCCATTGCGGGCGGGGACGACGCCTCTCTCACTGGCGCCCGACTACGAAGAATGGCTCGTCGAAGCCATGCGGCACGGCGACAACGACGAGTTCTGGAAGAACGCGGGCGCCTCGGTCGTCGACCACATCCCCGAATACAAGGATGTTCCGGTTTACCACGTCAGCGGCTGGTACGACTCCTGGGCCGCTCAGGTGGCGAATCTGAATTACGTCGAGCTCGCGAGAGCGAAGAAGAGCCCGCAGCGGTTGATCATGGGACCGTGGACCCACGGCGGGCAAACGCGGAGCTTCGCCGGCGAGGCCGAGTTCGGCTCGGCCGCGGCGATCGATTTCCTGGCCTTCCGGCTGCGGTGGTTCGACCACTGGCTCAAGGGAGTCGATAACGGCGTGGATCGAGAGCCGCCGGTTCGCATCTTCGTGATGGGCGGAGGAGACGGGCATCGGACGCCGGAGGGGCGGGTCTACGTCGGCGGCGCCTGGCGCGAAGAGCGCGAGTGGCCGCTCGCTCGGACTCGGTCGACGCCGTACTACGTTCACGGAGACGGGACGCTGTCCCCCGAGGCGCCTGCCGCCGAGCCACCGACCCGGTATCTTTTCGATCCGCGCCGCCCCGTCCCGACGATCGGCGGCAACATCTCGTCGGGAGAGGGCTTCCTGACCAACGGCGCCATGGATCAGCGCTGCCGGCCGGAGATCTGGGTGTGCGAGGACACCCGCCCTCTCGCGGCGCGCAACGACGTGCTCGTCTTCAAGACGCCGCCGCTCGAGCGCGACCTGGAAGTGACGGGCCGCCTGATCGTGAAGCTCTGGGCGTCCTCGTCCGCCGTGGACACCGACTTCACGGCGAAGCTGGTGGACGTCTATCCGCCCAGCCGCGACTTTCCGGCCGGAATCGAGCTGAACGTGGGCGACAGCATCGTGCGGGCGCGCTATCGCGGCTCCCTCGAGCGCGCCGAAATGATGAAGCCGGGGGAGGTCTATCCGTTCACGATCGAGATGTATCCGACCTCGCTCGTCTTCCGGCGCGGGCACCGGATCCGGCTCGATCTCTCCTCGAGCAATTTCCCGCGCTTCGACGTCAACCCGAACACCGGAGAGCCCTTGAACGACAACCGGCGCTCCGCGGCCGCGGAGAATGCGATCTTCCACGATGCGACGCATCCGACGCACGTTCTGCTGCCCGTGATACCCACCGCGACGCCGGCAGGGCGCTGACGGGCGCTTACAGTCGCTCCCCGGCGCGCGTCGGGAGCATCGGCGGAATCGGGGCGTCCGGTGCCTGCGTCAGGTCCGCGGCCGCGCTCATGAGCTCCGCGTGCTCCACGGCGCGCGAGACGACCTCCGCGTTCGTCTGGCCGCTCTTCTTGCCGAGGAACGGCTTGACGATGACGTAGACGACGTCGCGCCACGGCATGTTGCGCACCAGGCGCGAGAGCAGCGTGAAAGCCTGGCGCGGGTAGTGGATGAACTTGTAGATGATCATGCGCTTCATCTCGCGGGATCGGATCGCGTGGATCTCCTCGCCCGGGAGCACGGTCGGATCGATCGACGAGCACTTGAAGTACTTGTACCAGTCGTCCTCGTCGCTCACCAGGCCGCGCTCGATGTACTCCTGCCAGAGGGGCGTGCCGCGGTAGACGCAGAGGCGGTTGAACCCGAAGGTGTCGATCGGCAGTCGCGCGGCGAAGTCGAAGGTCGCGCTCATGTCCTCGACGGTCTCGTCCGGGTTACCGACGACGAAGAATCCGTGCACGATCTCGATGCCGGCCTTCTTGCGGCGTGGACCGCGGTCTCGATCTGTTCGAGCGTCTGCTCCTTCTTCAGGCGGTCCAGCACCTTCTGGCTGCCGCTCTCGATTCCGAACATGAGCGTGCGGCAGTGGGCCTTCGCCATGGCGGGGAAGAGCTGCTGCGCACGGAGTCGACGCGCCCCTCGCAGCCCCACTGGATCTCGACGCCGCGGTCGTTGATGCCCTTGCAGATCGCCTCGATGCGCTTGGGCTGCAGGAGGAAGTGGTCGTCGACGAAGTAGACGGCACCGTAGCCGTCCTTCTGCAGCTGCTCGAACTCCGCCACCACGTGCTCGGGGCTGCGCGAACGCCACTTGCCTTCGTTGAAGATCGGGATGTCGCAGAAGACGCACGGCCACGGGCAGCCGCGCGAGGTCTGCATCGTCGTGAAGCGCTCCATCGAGAGGACGGCCGGCACGTCGAGCGGCATCGACTCGACGAAGTCGAGCGGCAGGCTCTCGCGATCGGGGAACGGCCACTGGTCGAGGTTGCGGTCGAGCATCCGGTGGCGGGTTCTCCCGCACCGCGCCCTTCTCGTCCTGCCACGTGACCCCGAGGACTCCGGACGGATCGTCCAGGTGCTCGACCAGGTCGAGGATGAGCTGCTCGCCGTCGCCGCGGCAGACGAAGTCGACCTCCGGACCCTGGCGCTTGACGAGCTCGGCGTTGAGCGTCGCGAAGACGCCGCCGAAGGCGAGCTTGATTCCGGGCGTGGCGGCCCGCAGCGCGCGCGCGAGCATCTTGGCGTACGGGTAGCTCGTCGTCGAAAGAAAGCTGAGGCCGACGAGATCCGGCTTCCAACGCTCGACCTCGGCGATGATGACTTCGTTCGGCGTCTCGGGGTTGGCCTGGTCGAACATGACGCACTTCGTGCCCGGCGCGCTTGAGTACCGAGGAGAGCGACATGATGCCGATGGGCGGGAATCCCATGATCTGCAGCCGGCCGTTCTTTCCGCGCACCTTGCCCGGGATGGCGTAGAACTGCGGATCGCGGACGTGCACGAGCACGACCCGCTTGGGGCGGGTCTTCGGCGGAAATACCGCCGAATCGCGCGGCGAAAGCGCCATCTCTTCCACTGTCCCCTTCCGGGTCGGCCGCACGAAAGATGCGGCCGTGTCCTCACGGGCGGGCGTGTTTGCAACCGTGCTGAAGCGCGGATCGCGCTCGGTGTCCTGCGGAAGGATACCACTGGAGCGTCAGGGGATTTGGCCGCCGCTCCTTCGGATCTAGAATGGTGTGAGATGCGAACGCGGGAGGAGGTCTTGCGGGCTTTGGAGGCGCAACGAGCGGCTCTGAGAGGTCTGGGCGTGCGCCGGCTCGGGCTCTTCGGGTCGGTGGCTCGAGGCGTCTCGGGGCCGGACAGCGATCTCGACTTCGTCGTGGAGTTCGATGCCAAGTCCTTCGATCGGTATATGGACTTGAAGCTCCTCCTGGAGAGGCTCTTCGGCTGCACGGTAGACCTCGTGCTTTCAGACGCCATCAAACCGCGCTTGAAACACGTCATCCTGGGCGAGGCCGTCTATGCCCAGGGACTCAGGGTCTACCTCGAAGACATCCTGGAGTCGATCCAGCGAATCCGCAGCTACACGGGGCATCTCGAAGGAAGCCTTCCGTCGTGACCCCAGGACGGCGGATGCGGTCGTTCGCAATCTCGAAGTCATTGGCGAGGCCGTCAAGCGGCTTCCTCCCGATTTGCGCGAGCGTCGTCCGAGCGTCGAGTGGTCAAAGATGTCGGGTCTCCGAGATGTCTTGATCCACGCATATTTCGGCGTCGACCTCGATATCGTTTGGGACATCGTTGAGTCGAAGCTCGATGCGGTAGCGGCGGCTGTCGCGAGCCTCCTCGATGAGGAGAGCCGGCGGCCATGACTCTCGTCGCCGGTTTCCGGCTCGGCCCGTACGAGGTCCTCGCTCCGCTTGGCGCGGGCGGGATGGGGGAGGTCTACAGGGCGCGGGACACGCGGCTCTCGCGCGAGGTGGCGATCAAGGTGCTGCCGGAGGGGTTGTCGTCGGAGCCCGAGCGGCTGAAGCGCTTCGAGAAGGAGGCCCGGTCGGCCTCGGCTCTGAACCATCCCAACATCGTCACGATCTACGACATCGGTCGGAGAGCGGCGTCTCCTACATCGCGATGGAGCTGGTGGATGGGATGACGCTTCGGGAGCTGGTCGGTCGGCGGGCCGCTGCCGATCAAGAAGCTGCTCCAGATCGCGCCGCAAGTCGCCGAGGGCCTGGCCAGGGCGCACGAGGCGGGGATCGTGCACCGGGACCTGAAGCCCGAGAACGTGATGGTGACGAAGGACGGGCTCGTGAAGATCCTGGACTTCGGCCTGGCGAAGCTGACGCTCGACCGGAGTCGGGCAGCGGCGAGGCCTCGCAGCTGCCGACGATGACGGGGACGACGCCCGGCGTCGTCGTCGGGAACGGTGGGCTACATGTCGCCGGAACAGGCGAGCGGGGAAGCTCGTCGACTTCCGCTCCGACCAGTTTTCCTTCGGTTCGATTCTGTACGAGATGGCGACAGGCAAGCGCGCTTTCCAGAAGGCGACGGCGATCGACACGCTCGCGGCGATCCTGCACGAGGAGCCCGAGCCGATCGCCCGCCTCAATCCGCAGGCCCCCGTGCCTCTGCGGTGGATCATCGAACAGTGCCTCGCCAAGGAGGCGAAGGACCGCTACGCGTCCACCGAGGATCTCTTTCGAGAGTTGAGAAGGGTTCGCGACCATCTGTCGGAGGCGTCTCTCTCCGGCGAGTCGATCCCGGCCGTCCCGACGTCGTCTCGCCGCCGGCTGGGCTACGTCGTGGCCGCCGCCGCCCTCCTCGCCGTGTCGGGCGGTCTCTTCACTCTCGGCAGGCGATCAGGGGAGAAGTTGATCCCTTCTTTTCAGCGCTTGACCTTCCGGAGAGGGAGCGTCGGCTATGCGCGCTTCGCGCATGACGGGCAGACGATCGTCTACGGCGCGGCCTGGGAGGGCGGGCCCATGCGTCTCTACTCGACCCAGGTCGAGAGCCCCCAGTCCCGTCTCTTCGATCTGCCGCCCGCGGACATCCTCAGCATCTCATCCTCGGGCGAGATGGCCATCCTCCTCAATCCCAAAAGTCTCTATTCCCCCAACCGCTTCGGCACACTGGCCCGAGTGCCGCTCAGCGGCGGAGCGCCACGCGAGATCCTCGAAGACGTCCAGGGCGCCGACTGGTCTCCCGACGGCAAGAGCTCGCCGTGTCCGCAGGATCGGCGTGGAAGACGGCTCGAGTTTCCCATCGGAAAGACGCTTTACGAGGCGGAGACTCTTTTCTCTCCCCGAGTCTCACCCGACGGAAAACTCGTGGCCTTCATCGAGGATCGAGAGGGCGTGAGTCATCTTTGCGTCATCGATGCAGCGGGGAAGCGCCGGACCTTGGCAGATGACCTCGAGGGCCCGCTGGCATGGTCGCCCAAAGGCGACGAGATCTTGTGCGGAGGGCTCGACGCGGTCTCGCTTGCAGGGCGCCGTCGTGTCCTGGCGCGATTCCCCGCGTTCGCTGCCGTCAGCGATGTCTCTCAACATAGTGGCGTCTTGCTGACGCTGGGGGAGTGGAGGATGGGCATCGCAGCGCTCCCAGCCGGCGAGACGCAGGCGCGCGACCTCTCTTGGTTCGGCGTTTCGTGGACGGCCCGCGGTCTCCCGCGACGCAATACAAATCCTGTTCGTCGAGAAAAGCGGAACGAGGAACGCCGTTTATCTTCGCAAGACGGACGGCTCATCTCTGCCGGTTCGAATCGCGGAAGGAGACGGTGGACTGGACATCTCCCCCGATTCGAAGTGGGCGCTGATTCATCGGGATGGACGAAAGTCAGAGCTCGAGCTGGTCCCGACTGGGGCCGGGGAATCGAAGGTTTCTAAGCCTCGGGGGATCGACACCACGTTCGATATCGGCGGGTGTTCTTTCCACACGGGAAGCGAATCTTGATCGAGGGCCGGCAGCCGGGCCGCCCATTACGGTGCTACGTGCAGGACCTCGATGGAGGGTCTCCGCGACCTGTCACGCCCGAAGGCATGCATTCCCAGGTGATGTCACCGGATGGTCGGTTCCTCGCGGTGCTGGATTCGGAAAGGAGAATCATCCTTTATCCGATGGAAGGCGGAGCTCCCAGTATGGCCCCGGGTCCGCCCGAGCCGGGCGAGCTAGATGTGTGGAGCGCCGATGGCCGGTCGCTCTACGTCAGGGAGAAAGGGGAGAGGGTACAGGCAGTCAAATTCCTTCGGCGGGATCTGACGACCGGACGCAGGGAACCGTGGAAGGAGATCGCGCCGGCCGATCCCGCGGGTATCATCGGTTTCAATCCGACGATCGCGCCCGACGGAAGATCCTACGTCTACGGCTACAACCGTTTCCTCGCTACCGTCTATCTGGTTCAGGGCTTGAACTAGGCCTTGCGCCACTGTCCCTCGTGACGGAAGGAGTCGGATCCAACGGCGACAGGCCTCGAGGCCTCGTTCCGCCGAGTCTAGCTGTGCCCTCCGCCTTCCAGGCGAAACGGTTGACGGTTCCATCAATGGTCCTCCATAATGGAGGAGTTATGGAGGAATCATGGCGACCCTCAATGTGAAAAACCTTCCCGACTCGCTCTATCGCAAGCTGCAAAGGCAGGCGAAGCGGCAGCACCGTTCCGTCGCCCAGGAGGTGACGAAGATCCTGGATGACGCGCTCGAGGCTCCCGCTCTCGTGTCGATCCTGGCGCTCCGTGGTCTCGGCAAGGAGCAATGGACCGGAATCGACCCGGGTGCTCACGTCGAGCTCGAGCGCAAGTCGTGGGACTGATCCGGGAGATTGGCGACGGCCCGCGGGCTCATTCGGCGTTCCCTTCCACTTCGAATCGAGGCGCTCCGCGCTTCCGAAGGCTTCTCGCTCGGTATTCGCGGCGTTCGCGAGGGGCGCCTGCCTGCGATCTCCTCGAGCCGACGTTACGGAGGTTCTGGTGGTTCCATACCGGGCGGGAAACGTCCCGCTCGTCCGAATGGTCTGAGCAGTTCCTCTCGCGCAGTCCTCTGCTTTTGATCGACTCGATCGATCTCAATTTCGAGCTGCGGCGCAGCTGCGAGCTCACTATTCGGCTCTTCTAACGCCGGAGCAATTCAGGTTGCGGCCGCCTTGTCGGGCGGCTGTTCGGCACTGCTGACGATGATCGCGACTTGCCCATGATGCCGGGATTGCGGATCCTTCAACTCGAGGATTTCGCGAGGTGACGCTGGCGATCGGCCCGCGTCTGGGTCCCTACGAGATCCTGTGTCTCGCGGGGCGGGATCGCTCCCCTGGCCGCGGTCTATAACGAGATCCGCACGCCCACGCGGAAGGTCCGGTTGCTCAGCTGCTCGGCGGGGTCGTTGAAACTCTCCTCCTGCGTGAACGATGGGGTTTCTCCGGTGGCGTCGTAGGTCCCGACGAATCCGACTCGCTGGAGCACGGTGTGGCTGTTCGCCACGTTGAAGCAGTCGAGGGCGGGCACGACGGTGACTCTCGACCCGATGCGAAATGGTCTTTCGACGTGCAGGTCGAGCTCGTAGACATCCGGGTTTCTGTAGGCGCCGACGGAGCCGATCTGAAGCGGTATGGTATCGCGGTCTTGAGAGTCTCTCGTGATCGCGTTGACGAAGTACACGGTCGGGAAGCCCTGGCGGCCGAAGACATTTGCCGCCGCCGTGATTGCGAGAGGAAGCTGAACGGTGCCGCTGACGTTGAACTGCCACGTCGAGTTGATGTACGAACCGGAGTTCCCTAAAAACTTGCCCGCCGGCTCGACGACCGGACCGCTGACGTTCACACCTCCGCGAAGATTGTTCGGATTGACGATGGCTCCGGGGCCCACGGTCTGCGTCCAGTCGTTGTAGCCCACGCCCGCCTGAAGGCTCCAGCCATGGGAGAGCCTCTTGACGACTTGCAGCTCCACGCCGTTGTAGTTCATCGAGTAGTCGGGCCGGTTCTCGATCACATAGCCCGCGCAGGGGTCCGGACACGTTGCCAGCCCGTAGTACGGCTCGTTGAAGCTCAAGGTGAACCCGTCCTTGGCCGTCGCCGTCCCGCTCGCGTTGCCCGAGTACTGGTAGTCAGCCCGCGTCACTCCGACGATCGGCCGGGCGGCAAAAGGAAACCAGGGGAACTCGGAGTTTCGGGCCGAGCGGTGCGTGTAGGCGAGCGAAGCCGAGAGGTCGGAGAAGATCTGGCGCTCCACACCGACGATGAACTCGTCGGTTTGCGGAGGCTTCAAGTTCGGGGCGATCTGGTTGACGGGAGCGCTCGAGCCGGGATCGTCCGGGTTGACATTGCCCCAGCTCTGCAGCCCGGAGGAGAAGTCCACCTCGTCCGGCTCCACATGGTGGTTCCCGTTGGGGTCAGTCCAGTAGTAGTAGAGGTACGCCGGGGCCGGAAACGCGCTGACGTTGTAGACCTCGATACCGAGCTGGTCCGAGAATCTCGCATAGGAGGCCCGAAACAGGGTTTTTCGTTCGCGGCCCAGCGCGTACGTCGCCCCCACGCGCGGCTGGGTCAGTTTCCACGTGATCGGATACCCCGAGTCGCCGCCATATTGCACGCCGGGCAGAAGGTCCGGGAAGGCGGGGTTGGGCGGGACGGAGGAGGGCAGGTTCTTGCCTTGCTGGTAGTCGAACCTCAGGCCGAGATTCACCGTCAGGTTTCCAGTCTGGATCGTGTCTCTCACGTACGTGTCGTAGTAGTTCATCTCGTACCGCACGTTGGATGCGCGGGTAACCGCCGCGAGCTGGGAGGGCTCGAGGCCGATGAGCTGGTTGCCGGGCCAAACCGAGAGGGAATCGACCCTCGTGTGCTTGTAGCCAAACCCGAATTTGAGCTCGTGACTCAGGTTCCCGGTGTCGAAGAACCCCGTCGCCGTCAAGCCCGCCTGGTGCTGCGGCGCTCGCGCATTGGTAGTATTGGTAGCTGTTCTGCCAGACGTAATCGGCATCGAGGTCCGCCTGCTGGTCGAGGCCACCCACGGGCGCCTTTGTGATATCGAGGTCGATGTAGGAGACGTACGCGGAAGCGAAGAGGCTTCTGTGAGAGGACCTGCGAGTCTTCGATCCGGTACGCACTCGGTCGTGTTGCGTTAGGTTTCCATGACGCAGGAATCGAGCGGCCTGGGCCGGCGAAGAGCCCATCTAAGACCTTGTCGGCGTGGAGGTAGAAGAGCGTCGAGCGCGTTGGCGGGAACGGGCTGAGCGTTCAGCTTCGCGTTCCACTGCTGAGATCGTCGTTGCGTCGGGCGAAATGGCTCGCCGTTGGGAAGCAGGACCGTCTCCCCCGGGATGTTGTTGCCTGCGCCGGCGGCCCAGAGCCACAGCCGGTCCTTCCAGAGATGGCCCGCCGGCTTCGAGGCCGTAGTCCCAGCTCCCGTGGGAGGACACCTGGTTCAGCGTCGAGTCCACGGAGCTCGGGAAGAAATAATAGGCGCGGCCCGAGCCCTTGAGCTCGTTTGTACCTCGTCGGGTTACGAGATTGATCGCGACACCCGGCGTCGCGATCTCGGGATCGGAGCCGCCGGTCACCACCGCGATGCTGTCGAAGGAGTCGAAGTCGAAAAATAACGGCGTCAGCCCCCACCCGGAGGTGTGATCCCGACACCGTCGAGGTTGTACGTGTTCTGATCGAAATGCGCGTCCTTCCCGACGAAGGTCGTTTGCACGCCGGTGGCGCTTCCGTTGACGTTCATGTTGGCGACGAGCACGCCGGGAACCTGCCGCAGGATCGTCCAGGGATCGCGCGTGGTCGGGATCGTATCCAGTTCGCTTCCGGTCGAATGTCTCGCCAGTCTGTCGTCTGACGGCTGTCCATGGCAGACCCCTGCCCGCTGACGGTGACCGCTTCTTCTGCCCCGGCGACGGGCATCGTGATCGCGAGGACCGCATTCTTTCCCACCGTCACGGTTACGTCGCGCCGCACGGTGTCGAATCCCGCTCGCTCGAGCGTGACGGCGTAGTCGCCGGGCGACAGATTCAGGAAGCGGAAATCGCCCTTCGTGTCGGTGGTCGTCGCTTGAGCCGCGCCCGGCCCGGTGAGCGTCACCGCGGTGCCTTGCAGGAACTTTGCCTGCTCGTCGAGGGCGGTGCCGTAGAGATTGCCCGTCGGCGAGGGCACCTGGCCGGCGGCGGCGGCCGCCAGGAACACAGTCGCCGGCAGCAGGACGAAGGACGCCCGCGCGGACCTCATTGCTCTCCCGTATCGCTGACAGCAGCTTCCTGCCAGGGTCGCGACATGTCAAGCCTTCAACTGCAGGCCTCTTCGAGTATCCCTGCCCGTCTCGAAGGGGCTGGCGCCGAAGCAAAGCCTCGTCCCGGCGCCAGCCACCGAGACCCTTACGAGTCCGAGCAGGAATCGAATGGGCAGGGCCTGTCACGCGGCGTCGGTGTCGGCCGACCGCCTCGGACAACGGGGCTCGGAGTCGCGGTCGCCGGCGGGCGGGTTGAGAGCACCGTTGGTTGTGCGCCTGGGAGAGCCGTTGGCGCCGTGGGACCGCCCCCCCCGCAGCCGACCAGAGCAAGAAAAAGAACGAGAAACGCTGCGAACCGCGTCTTCATGGCTGACCCCTTTCCGGCTCGCCTTCCGCGGCGAGCCGACCTGCGGGTCACGATGTGCGAAACCCCTGTGAGAAGTCGTCGGGATTTCCGGCCCTTTTCCCGGCTTTTCTCCGGGGCCGAGCGCCTGCGGGATAATCGATTCCGAGGGCCCGATGCAATTTCGGTTCGGCGACTGCCTGCTCGATTCAGAGACCCGGCAGCTCGTTGTCGCGGGCGAGGAGACGCATCTCCAGCCAAAGGCCTTCCAGTTCCTGGAGCTCCTTCTCCAGAATCGGCCGCGGGCCCTATCGAAGAACGAGATTCACGAGAAGCTCTGGCCGGGGACTTTCGTCGCCGACGGCACTCTGACGAGCCTGCTGGCCGAGGTCCGCGGCGCCATCGGCGATGAAGCGAAGCATTCCCGGTTCGTGCGGACCGTGCACAGCTTCGGTTACGCCTTCTCGGGAACGGCTCAGGAAGTCCGCAAACGGCAGGTCGGAGTCTCCGGCCGCAAGTCCGGCTGCTGGCTCGTCTGGGGCCGCCAGCGCGTCGCTCTGGAGCCGGGGGAATCGATCATCGGCCGCGATCCAGGTGCGGCGGTTTTCATCGACGATCAGAGCATCTCGCGACGCCATGCTCGCATTCACGTCTCGGACGGCGGCCCGACGATCGAGGATCTCGGCAGCAAGAACGGGACCTTCGTGGGTGAGAGGAAGGTCGAGTCCCCGCTGTCGCTTTCGGATGGGGACACGATCAAGGTCGGTTTCGTCGTCCTGACGATTCGCATCTTCGACCTCCCCGACTCGACGGAGACAGGCGTGGAAGGCCGATAAGTTCCGGAGACTACGCTTCTGCGCGCTCGACCCGCCCGCCTACGCGGCGGCCTTCGCCGGAACGACCTCTCGCAGGACTCGAACGAACGCCTCCATCTCCTCGGGCTTGCCGATGGAGACGCGCAGCCAGTTGGGCATCGAGGGGAACTTGCGGCCGACGAGGATCCCGCGCTCCCGGAACTTCTCGCCGAGCGGGGCCACGTCTTCCCCCACGTCGATCATTACGAAGTTCGCCTCGGAGGGGATGTATTGGCGGCCATCCTTCTGCAGCTCCGCGCACAGCCAGCGGCGCGTATCGTTGATGAGCTTGCGCGGCCGTGCTACCGCTTCGCGATCGGCGAGGCCGGCAAGGCCCATCGCCAGAACCGCCTCGTTGGTGTTGCTGAAGGAGGCGCACCGCTCCATCGCCTTGGCGTTCGCCGGCGAGGCGACGACGTAGCCGAGGCGCATTCCGGCCATGCCGTAGATCTTGGAGAAGGTGCGCGCGACGACGACGTTCTCGTGGTGGCCCAGGATGTCGAGCGCGCTCCGGTATTCCGGGTTTTCGACGAAGTGGTGGTAGGCCTCGTCGACCAGGATGATGGCCGATGCGGGAACGCGCGGGAAGAACCTCGCAAGCTCGTCGCCGGTGACGATCGTTCCGGTCGGGTTGTTGGGATTGCAGACGTAGACGAGACCCGTGCGCTTGTCGCATGCGGCCGCCATCGCCTTCAGGTTGTGTCGGAAGTGGGGGGTGAGCGGGACCTTGACGGCCTCGGCGCGCGTGACACGCGCATACTCGAGGACGGCCTCGAAGGTCGGCTCGGCCGCGACCACCGTCTTGCCGGGCGCGAGGAACGCGGCGTCCGCCATGCGGAGCACGTCGCTCGATCCGCACCCGAGCACGATTTGCTCGGGGGGAACCCGATGGAGCTTCGCGATCGTCTCGCGCGCCTGTTGCTCGAGCGCGATGGGGTAGCGCGACGCGCCCGCACCCGATTTGCCGAGTGCGTCGAGGCTGGGCGAGCAGGGGCCGTAGGGATTTTCGTTCGCGTTGAGCCGGATGGGCCCTCCAGGCTCGGCGCCCGAAGCGCTCGTGGGCGCGCCGGCTTCGGACCGTCGTGGAGCGAACAGCGTCGCGGCTGCGGCCGTGCCGACCATTCGCGCGAGCGACCGTCGTGTCAGTGCGGTGGTCATGGGAGCCCTCCTCGGCGCCATTCTCTCCCGAGTGACGTCCCGTTGTAATCTTTCGCCGCGTGACTCCGCGTTCCCGGCCCGCGATGCGTGTTCGCTGCGCCGCAATCTGCTTGCGGGGCGCCCTGGCCCTGCCGATCGTCGGATTCGCCGCCTGCATGGTCGGGCCGAATTACCAGACGCCGAAGAGCGACGTTGCCGCGCAGTGGATGCCGAGTCCGGCCGCGTCGCCGAAGCCGCTGAACGCCGCAGATGCCTACTGGTGGCAGGTCTTCCATGACCCGGTCCTGGACGGGCTGATCGAGAGCGCGTACCAGAACAACCTCACCCTGCAGATCGCCGGCGTCCGCGTGCTCCGAGCGCGCGCTCAGCTCAACAAGTCGATCGGCGACCTCTTCCCGCAGCAGCAGGGGCTCTCCGGCGCCGTGAACTGGAGCCAGGTGAACAGCCCCGCGACGCTCAGCAGAGCCGACGACAACCTGCTCTTTGCGGCGAGCTGGGAGATCGACGTGTGGGGCAAGATCCGTCGGAACATCCAGTCCGACCGGGCGCTGTACCTCGGTACGATTGTCTCCTACGACGACGTGCTCGTGACGGTCATCGCCGACGTGGCTTCGAGTTACGTCAACGTCCGCACCGCCGAAGAACGGCTGCGGGTGGCCGCGCGCAACGTCGAGACGCAGAAGGAAAGCCTGCGCGTCGCATCGGTCCAGTTCAAGTACGGCGAGACGAGCGAGCTCGACGTCAAGCAGGCCGCCACGCTGCTCGCGCAGACGCAGGCGCAGATCCCGACGCTGCAGAATACGCTCCGGCAGGCGAAGGATGCGCTCGCGTTTCTGCTGGGTGAGACGCCCGACGCCGTGGACGCGCGCCTCGGCGGGCCCGGCCAGATTCCCGTCGGTCCGGCGGAGGCCTCGGCCGGAATTCCGAAGGACCTCCTGCGCCGCCGGCCCGACGTGCGGGCCGCCGGGCTCGCGGCCGCGTCCCAGTCGGCCCTCATCGGCGTCGCAATCGCGCAGATGTACCCGGCGTTTTCCCTGGCCGGAGCCTTCGGCTTTGCGTCGGACAATCTCGGCGCGAACTCGCTTTCCGACATGTTCCTGTGGCAGAGCCGCGTGGCGCAGGCCGGGGCATCTTTCTTTTTTCCGATCTTCAACTATGGGCGCCTGGTCAGCCAGGTCCGCGTGCAGGACGCCCAGTTCCAGGAGGCGGTCTTGAACTACCAGAACACGGTCCTGGCCGCTCAGCGCGAGGTCGAGGACGGTCTGTCTGCGTTCTTCACCGCGCAGGAAGCCCTGGCGAACCTGCGCGCGGCGGCCGCGGCGGCGGTCCGATCCACCCAGCTCTCGCTCCTGCAGTACAAGGCCGGCGAGACCAACTACACGACCGTGTTGAGCTCGGAGCAGTCTCAGCTCGCCATCGAGGATTCGGCGGCGTCGACGCAGGGCAGCGTCGCTCTCGGTTTGATCGGCGTGTACCGCGCGCTCGGCGGCGGCTGGGAGCTCGGCGACGGGCACGACGTGGTCTCGGACGAGGTGAAAGCGGAGATGGCGAGGCGAACGAACTGGGGTGACATGCTCGAAATGGCCCAGCACATGCCGAAGACCTCGCCCATGGAGGAGCCATGACCCTGCGCCGAGCCGAACGGACGAGCGGATGAAGCGCAAAGCATGGACCCGCGTTGGCGGAGCGCTCGTGCTGTCGGCCCTCGCGGCGGCCTGCCGAAAGCCGGGCGACGCCCCGGCGCCGACCGCGTCCGCGGTGACGGTCCGCCATCCGGCCGAGGAGCCGGTCACCGAGTACCTGGAGATGACGGGAACGGTCGCCGCCTCGAAGACGGTGAACCTGGTGGCGCGCGTTCCCGGATACCTCGAATCGGTCCATTTCGCCGACGGCGCCGTGGTCGATGCGGGGCAGCTCCTCTTCGTGATCGAACAGCCTCCCTACCAGGCGCAGGTGGAGCTGAACAGGGCCGCTCTCGTGCGGGCCCAGGCCGAGCTCGACCGGCAGCAGGCGATGATGAAGGAGAACGCGACGGCCGAAACCACCGTCGAAAACTGGGTGAGCCAGCGCGATCAGGCGAAGGCACAGCTCGAGCTCGCGGAGATCAACCTCGGTTACACGAAGGTCACGGCGCCGTTTGCCGGCCGCATCGGCGCCCGCCAGGTCGACCCGGGCAATCTCGTCGGCGCCAACGGCGCCACGACGCTCGCCACTCTGGAGCAGCTCAGGCCGATCTACGTCAACTTCAACTTGAACGAGCGCGACGCCCTCCACATGCGCGATCTGTTGCGGCAGTACCACATGGACGTCGGGACGAACATCGGCAAGGCGCCGGTCGAGGTCGGCCTGCAGAACGAAAAGGGCTACCCGCACGTCGGCGTCCTCGACTTCACGGACAACAGCCTGAGCACGTCGACCGGCACGATCGGGCTGCGGGCGGTCTTTCAGAACGAGGACAAGGCCCTCTTTCCGGGCCTCTTCGCGCGCGTCAGGATTCCACTCGGTGGGCCGCGGCCGATGCTCGTCGTTCCGGCGGGTGCCCTCGGCAACGACCAGCAAGGCGACTTCGTCTACGTCGTCGGTACGGGCGACGTCGTCGAGCGAAGGTCGATCGTGAAGGGCCCGATCACGCCGTCGGGGCTCTCGATTCGCAGCGGACTCTCGGCCGGCGACCGCGTGATCGTCAACGGGCTGCTGAACGCGCGGCCGGGCGAGAAGGTCTCGCCCGCCGAGGTAGCCACGCCCGCTGTCGGCGCGAAGCCCTGATGGCGGGATTCCCGCGCCATCCTGAGCGCAGCGAAGGACCCCGGACTCGACGCACGGCGCTGGCAGTCGAGCACGGGATCCTTCGTCGCGTCGCTCCTCAGGATGACATGCTGGCGGTGCCCCGGCAGCACGGGTGCTTCGACAGGACGGCGGCGCCTCGGCAGCGCGGTTACTTCCGCTGTCATCCTGAGCGCAGCGAAGGACCCCGGACTCGACGCGCTGAGCTCCCGATCGAGCGCACGATCCTCCGTCGCGTCGCTCCTCGGGATGACAGGCCGGCGGCGCTCCGGCCGCGACAGGCGGCGCCTCTCGGTACGACCTGATGCTCGCCCGATTCTTCATCGAGCGGCCGGTCCTGGCGAACGTGATCGCGTTCGTGACGATGCTGCTCGGCGCCGTTGCGGTGGCCGTCCTGCCGGTTTCGCAGTACCCGCCGATCACTCCGCCGACCGTGCAGGTCACGACGACCTATCCGGGGGCGAGCGCGAAGACGCTCGTGGAGACCGTGGCGCTTCCCATCGAGCAGCAGGTCAACGGGGTCGAGAAGATGCTCTACATGCAGTCTAACTGCACGTCCGACGGGCGCTACACGCTGACCGTGACCTTTCAGGTGGGCACGGACCTCGACTTCGCGCAGGTGCTCGTGCAGAACCGCGTGTCGGCGGCGATGGCGCAGCTGCCCGGTCCGGTCCAGCAGCAGGGGGTGGTCACGAAGAAGAAGGAGACGTCGCCGCTCCAGATCGTCACGCTGTCGTCGAAAGACAACCGGTACGACGCGCTCTTTCTCTCCAACTTCGCGACGCTCCAGCTTCACGACAAGCTCGCGCGGCTGCCGGGCGTGGGCGACGTCGTCGTTTTCGGCGTCGGGGAGTACAGCATGCGCGTGTGGCTCGACCCGCAGCAGATGCTGCAGCGGTCGCTGATGCCCTCGGACATCGTCACTGCCCTTCAGGCGCAGAACGCCTACGTCGCCGCCGGCCAGGTCGGGATGCCGCCGACTCCGGCCGGCCAGGATTTCCAGCTCACCGCCAACGTGCCGGCCTCGCTTTCGGACGCCGCGGAGTTCGGCGAGATCATCCTGAAGACCGACGCCGGCGGGCAGATCACGCGCATCCGCGACGTGGGTCGCGTCGAACTCGGCGCCCGCAGCTACAGCCAGGTCTTCCGGATGGATGGCCGGCCCGCGGGCGGCATCGCGATCTACCAGCTGCCCGGGGCCAATGCCCTCGATACCGCGGAGGGAGTGCGCAAGGTCCTGACGACGCTGGCCCCGGGGTTCCCCGAGGGCCTGACCTACGCCATTCCGTTCGACACGACGACGTTTGTGAGGGAGTCGATACGGGAGGTGTACCGGACGCTGTTCGAGGCGGGGTTTTTGGTGTTGGTGGTGATCGTGGTGTTTTTGCAGGACTGGCGAGCGACGCTGGTGCCGGCGACGACGGTGCCGGTGACGATCGTTGGGGCGTTTGCGGCGATGGCGGTGATGGGTTTTTCGGTGAACCTGTTGACGTTGTTTGCGGTGGTGTTGGCGATTGGGATCGTGGTGGACGACGCGATCGTGGTGGTGGAGGGTGTGGCGCAGCACGTGGAGCGAGGGCAGACGCCCAAGCAGGGGTCGATCGAGGCGATGAAGGAGCTGATGGGACCGATCATCGGGATCACGCTCGTGCTGATGTCGGTGTTTCTGCCGCCGGCGTTCATGCCGGGGATCACGGGGCAGATGTACCGGCAGTTTGCATTGGTGATCGCGGCGACGGCTTTGATCAGCGCGGTCAATGCGTTGACGTTGAAGCCGACGCAGTGCGCGTTGTGGCTGAGGCAGAGGGATCCGGGTCGCCGCAAGAACGTGTTCTTCCGGGGTTTCAACGCGGTGTACGAGCCGGTGGAGCGGTTTTACGTGCGGGTGATTCGGTTCATGGTGGAGAGGAGCGGGCCGATGGCGGGGGCGGCGCTGGTGCTGATCGGCCTGGCGGGCTGGGGCCTGACCCGCGTGCCCACCGGCTTCATCCCCACCGAAGACCAGGGCTACCTGATGGTGGCCGTGCAGATGCCAGACGGCGCTTCCCTCGAGCGCAGCCAGAAGGTCATGGACGAGATCGGCCGCATCGGCCTGGCCATTCCGGGGGCAGAGCACGCGATCGCCATCGGCACGGGCGGACCTTCGCCGCTCGACGGCGACGTGTCGCTCGCCAACGCCGGCATCGTCTACCTGATGCTCAAGAACTGGAGCGAGCGGGGCAAGACCGAGGACCTGCAGCACATCTCGGCGAACCTCACGCGGCAGCTGGCGTCCGTGCAGGAAGCGCGCACCCGCGTGCTCGTCCCACCGCCCATCCAGGGCCTCGGCGCCTCGAACGGCTTCCAGATGCAGGTCGAACTGACCGACGGCAGCTACGACTTCCAGAGGTTGCAGCGCGTGACCGATCGGATCGTCGGGCAGGCGAACGGGGCGCCGGCGGTGCGCGACGCCTTCACGGCCTTTCGCGCTTCGGTGCCGCAGGTCACGGTTCGGGTGAACAGGACGCAGGCGGCCACGCTGAACGTGAATGTGGGCGACGTCTACAACACGGTCCAGATCTACCTCGGGTCGAGCTTCGTCAATCTCTTCACCCGGTTCGGGCACAACTACATGGTGTACCTGCAGGCGGACCCGCTGCGGCGCCTCACCACGGAGGACGTCAAGAGCCTGTACGTGCGCGGCCAGACCGGAAGCATGGTCCCGGTCGGAGCGCTCGCCGAGATCCTGCCGGCCTTCGGGACCTCGGTCATCTCGCTCTACAACCTCTTTCCCGCGGCCACGATCAACGGCATCCCCGCCGCGGGCTTCAGCTCGGGCCAGGCGCTCGACGCCATGGAGGCCCTTGCGCAGAAGACCCTCCCGCGCGGCATGAGCACCGAGTGGACGGCGATGTCGTACCAGGAGAAGCTCGTCGGCAGCTCCGCCTACTTCATCTTCGCTCTCGCGATCCTGCTCGTCTACTTCGTGCTGGCAGGGCAGTACGAGAGCTGGGTCACGCCGGCCGCCGTGATCCTCGCGGTGCCCATGGCGCTGCTCGGGACGGTGGGGGCGCTGCTGTCCACCGGCCTCGCGAACAACATCTACGTTCAGATCGGCCTGGTGCTCCTGATCGCGCTGTCCGCGAAGAACGCGATCCTGATCGTCGAAATGGCGCGGGAGGGGCGGGCGGCGGGAAAGAGCATCCACGACGCAACCATCGACGCCTCGCGCGTGCGGTTTCGCCCGATCTTGATGACCTCGTTCACGTTCATCCTCGGCGTGCTGCCGCTCGTCATCGCGAGCGGGGCCGGCGCCGCGGCCCGCCGCTCCCTCGGCATCGCGGTCGCGGCGGGGATGCTGGCGTCCACCTGCCTCGCGGTGCTCTTCGTTCCGTCGCTCTTCGTCGTCCTGCAGCGATGGGTCGAGCGCAGGGGCGCGGGCTCTTCGGGATGACGGGCGTCACGCTGCGGGAGTCGCGCTGTCATCCTGAGCGCAGCGAAGGACCCCGGACTCGACGCGCCGCGCTCCCGATCGAGCGCGGGATCCTTCGCCGCGTCGCTCCGCGGGATGACAGGCCGGCGGCGCCCCGGCCGCGACAGGCGGCGCCTCTCGGTACGACCTGATGCTCGCCCGATTCTTCATCGAGCGGCCGGTGCTGGCGAACGTGATCGCGTTCGTGACGATGCTCCTCGGCGCGGTGGCCCTCGGCTTTCTTCCGGTCTCGCAGTACCCGCCGATCACACCGCCCACGATCCAGGTCAGCGCCAGCTACCCCGGAGCGAACTCCCGAACCCTGGTGGAGACCGTGGCGCTTCCCATCGAGCAGCAGGTCAACGGCGTCGAGAAGATGCTCTACATGCAGTCCACCTGCACGTCCGACGGGCGCTATACGCTGATCGTGACGTTCCAGGTGGGCACCGACCTCGATCTCGCCCAGGTGCTGGTGCAGAACCGCGTCTCCGCGGCGCTTGCCCAACTGCCCCAGGCCGTTCAGCAGCAGGGGGTCGTGACGAAGAAGAAGTCCACGGCCATCCTCCAGATCGTGACGCTGACGGCGCCGGGCGGCCGGTACGACGCGCTTTTTCTTTCCAACTTCGCGACGCTCCAGCTTCACGACAAGCTCGCGCGGCTGCCGGGCGTGGGCGACGTGACCGTCTTCGGCATCGGCCAGTACAGCATGCGCATCTGGCTCGACCCGCAGCAGATGCTGCAGCGGTCCCTGATGCCGAGCGACGTCATCGCCGCGGTGCGCGCGCAGAACGCTTACGTCGCGGCGGGCCAGATCGGGATGCCGCCGACGCGGCCCGGCGAACAGTTCCAGCTCACGATCGACGTCGCCGGCAACCTCGCTCGCGCCGAGGACTTCGAGGAGATCATCGTGAAGACCGGACCGACCGGGCAGATCACGCGCATCCGCGACGTCGGGCGCGTGGAGCTCGGGGCCCAGACGTACAGCCAGTTCTTCAAGATGGACGACGAGGTCGCCGGCGGCATCGCGATCTTTCAGCTGCCGGACGCCAATGCGCTGGACACGGCCGGCAGCGTCCGGTCCGCGATGGCAGAGCTCGCGAAAGACTTCCCGGAAGGCCTCGGGTACGACATTCCGTTCGACACGACGGCGTTTGTGAGGGAGTCGATACGGGAGGTGTACCGGACGCTGTTCGAGGCGGGGTTTTTGGTGTTGGTGGTGATCGTGGTGTTTTTGCAGGACTGGCGAGCGACGCTGGTGCCGGCGACGACGGTGCCTGTGACGATCGTCGGGGCGTTTGCGGCGATGGCGGTGATGGGATTTTCGGTGAACCTGTTGACGCTGTTTGCGGTGGTATTGGCGATTGGGATCGTGGTGGACGACGCGATCGTGGTGGTGGAGGGTGTGGCGCAGCACGTGGAGCGTGGGCAGACGCCCAAGCAGGGGTCGATCGAGGCGATGAAGGAGCTGATGGGTCCGATCATCGGGATCACGCTTGTGCTGATGTCGGTGTTTCTGCCGCCGGCGTTCATGCCGGGGATCACGGGGCAGATGTACCGACAGTTTGCGCTGGTGATAGCGGCGACGGCTTTGATCAGCGCGGTCAATGCGTTGACGTTGAAGCCGACGCAGTGTGCGTTGTGGCTGAGGCAGAGGGATCCGGGTCGCCGGAAGAACGTGTTCTTCCGGGGCTTCAACGCGGTGTACGAGTCTGTGGAGCGGTTTTACGTGGGTGTGATTCGGTTCATGGTGGACAGGAGCGGGCCGATGGCGGGGGCGGCACTGGTGCTGATCGGTCTGGCGGGCTGGGGCCTGACCCGTGTGCCCACCGGCTTCATCCCCACCGAAGACCAGGGCTACGCCATGGTGACCGTGCAGCTTCCGGACGCTGCCTCCCTCGAGCGCACCGAAAGGGTGATCGACGAGATCGCGCGAATCGCCAGGGAGAACCCGGCCGTGGAGCGCACCATCTCGATCGGCGGCATGTCGCCCCTCGACAACAACGCTTCGCTGTCGAACGCCGGGATCGTCTACCTGATGTTCAAGGATTGGAGCCGGCGTGGGAAGGGCGAGGACCTTCGGTCCATCTACACGGAGCTCTCCGCGCGTTTGGCCCGCTACCAGGATGCGCGGACGATGGTTCTCGTTCCGCCGCCGATCCAGGGCCTGGGGCTGTCCGGCGGCTTCCAGATGCAGGTCGAGCTGACCGATGGCAGCTACGACTTCGTCCGCCTGCAGAGGGTCGCCGACGAGATCGTCGCCCGCGCCTCGGCCGACCCCGCGATTCGCATCGCGCTCACGCCGCTGCGCGCCTCGGTACCGCAGGTGACGATCCACGTCGAGAAAACGCAGGCGGAGACTCTCGGCGTGAATGCGGGCGACGTCTACGACACGGTGCAGACGTACCTCGGGTCGAGCTTCGTCAACCAGTTCATGCGCTTCGGTCACCAGTACATGGTCTACGCGCAGGCGGACGCGCCTTTCCGCCGCCAGACCGACAGCATCGACGACTACTCCATGCGCACCGGATCGGGGCAGATGGTGCCGCTCGGAACGCTCGCGCGGATCGAGCGCACCCAGGGTCCCTCCGTCATCACCCTGTACGATCTCTTTCCCTCGGCGACGATCAACGGTGCGGCCGGCGAGGCGTACAGCTCCGGCCAGGCGATGCGGGCCATGGAGGCCATTGCCGCAAGAGCGCTGCCGGCCGGGATGACCTACGAGTGGACGGCGATGTCGTACCAGGAAAACCTCGTCGGCAACTCGACATACTTCATCTTCGCTCTGGCGATGCTGCTCGTATTCTTCGTGCTCGCGGGGCAGTACGAGAGCTGGGTCACGCCGGCGGCCGTGATCCTCGGCGTTCCCCTGGCACTGCTCGGAACCGTCGGCGCACTGACGGCGCTCGGCGTGGCGAACAACATCTACGTCCAGATCGGCCTCGTGCTCTTGATCGCTCTGTCGGCGAAAAACGCGATTCTCATTGTCGAGATGGCTCTCGAAGGGCGGGCCGCCGGCAGGAGTCTCGTCGAGGCAACCGTGCACGCCTCGCAGGTGCGGTTCCGTCCGATCGTTATGACGTCGTTCACGTTCATCCTGGGCGTGCTTCCGCTCCTGCTCGCGCGCGGCGCCGGCGCGAGCGCCCGGAAGTCGCTCGGCCTGGCCGTGGCCTCCGGCATGCTCGCCTCCACGTGCCTCGCCGTCCTCTTCGTTCCGGCGTTCTTCGTCGTGCTCCGTCGGTGGGCCGAGCGGCGGCGCCCCGCCATCGGCTGATTGGATGACTACGGCTTGCGAGCCCCCTCCGGTTCACGCTTGCGAAGCGCTCGGCGTCGCCGCCCGGCGTTGAAGACGACGATCCGACCCGTGAGCTTCACCTTCCACGGAGACCGCCGCGACCTGACGACATCAGCAGCGACGGCGGCGGTCATTCCGAAATTCGCTACGACGACGGCGGGAAGTGGTCGAGGAGCGTGTCGATGTCGTGGTGGAGCGAGCTCGCCACGCCGTTGGGGTTCTCGCCCTCGAGCCGATCGATCGAGCCGACCCAGATGAGCTTCTTCGCGGAGTTGCGGATCTTGATCGTGATCGTTCGTTCCTTCTCGTACATGGTCGCAACGCTGTATCCGGTGAGCCACTCGTAGTCCGGGTCCTTGTCCTCGGCTCCGACGCCGGTGTCGCCCGTGTTGTACGAGACGTACATGCTCGCGTTCGCGTCGACCTTCCGCAGGCCCTTCTGCTCGAGCGCCGCGTCGACCGAGGAGCGGACATGCTGGTCGATGAACTCGCCATCGATGATCGAGTCGCCGTGGGGCATCTTGAAGTTCGGATCGGCGTACCAGGCGAACGTCGTCAGTCCCGTGAAGGTCGCCCTGTGGTCGTACACGTACTGGGGCGGGGGATGTGTTCCCGCGCAGGAGGGTACCAGGGCGGCGGCAATCAGGAGGAGAAGCGGGATGCGGCGAGCGCTGCGAATCATTTCGCCTCCGTGCCGGGCGGCGGCGGGAACTTCGCGAGGAGCACGCCGACGGCCCGGTCGATGTCCTTGGCGAGCTCTTCCGGGTTCGTGCCGATCATGGCGGTCCGGGCGCCACGCCAGACGAGCTTCTTCTGGGAATCGCGTACGTCCAGGACGAGCGTTCCCTGCTTCTGGTACTTCGTTCCCGTGTAGCCGATGTACCCCCAGGACCACCAGTTGTAGACGCCGTACTTGTCCTGGCTCAGGACGCCGGCGTTGTTGCCATGGTACGAGACGTAGAAGCTGGCGCTCGCGCCGTCGGTCTTCACGTACCCCTTCTTCGCGAGGGCGGCGTCGACGGACTTGCGAACGTTGCGGTCGAGGAACTGGCCGTCGACGATCGAGTTGCCCTGCGGCATTTCCCACGCCGGGTCCTCGAACCACGCATAGGTCTTGAGGCCGGCGAAGCTCGCCGCATGGTCGTAGGCGAAGTCCGGCGGCGGATTCTTGTGCGCGCAGGCCAGAGTGAGGGCCAGGCCGATCAGGATCGTGCTGCGCTGCAGGCCTTTGGTGTTCATGGCACTCCTTGAGCGCGCAACCATATACCACGCCGCACCCCCCGTTGTATCCTCGTGCGCGCTCCGGAGCGCTCTGAGGAATTGGAGATGACGGGAAGACGGACGCCATGACGAACTTCAACACCCTGCTCGAGGAGGCGCTCGAGGCATGGGACTACACGCGCCGGGGGGTTCTCGAGGAGCTGCGCAACATTCCGGAGAAGGACCTGGGATTCCGGCCTCGGGACGGGAGCCGCACGGTCGTCGAGCTCGCGCGGCACGTCATCGAGTCGGGGCTGTTGATGGCGGGGGAGCTCGCGCGCGAGGATGGCGACTTCCAGCGCAAGTCCTACGAGGCCTTGTTGGCGGAATACGGGAAGGGCATCGCGCTCAAACGCACCAAGCGCGAGCTCCTCGAAGCGCTCCGGCGCACCCACCACCAGGGCGAGGCGCGGATCCGCCAGGCGGGCGAGCTGCACATGCTGCAGCTCATCCGGCGCTTCGACGGAAAGATGGGAACGCGGCTGGCCTGGATGAACCACGGAATCGCGCACGAGGAGTACCACCGGGGGCAGCTCGCGCTCTGCGCGCGCCTCCTCGGGAGGGTTCCGGCACTGACGCAGCGCATCATGGGGAGCTAGAAATATTCGTCACTGCTTATATATTTGAAGAAGGAGGACAACCCATGCGGCGAACGGCGTACTCGATGATTCTCGCGCTCGGCC
The DNA here is from genome assembly GCA_963847075.1 of uncultured Acidobacteriota bacterium. Lineage (GTDB taxonomy): Bacteria > Acidobacteriota > Thermoanaerobaculia > UBA5066 > Gp7-AA6 > DAHUXD01. The sequence goes on along the minus strand of CAWJYL010000002.1, from coordinate 1,346,041 downwards.
TGGCTGCGACGGTCGCGGCGCAGGCACAGACGAAGGAGTCGCAGGCGGCGATCACGCCGGCGAAGGCGCTCGGGCTCCTGACGGAGGGCAACACGCGCTTTCTCGACGGCAAGCGCAAGCCGCGCGACCTGAACGCCCAGGTGATCGCCACCGCTGCGGGTCAATATCCGTTCGCGGCGATCGTGAGCTGCATGGATTCGCGCGCGCCGGTCGAGATTGTATTCGACCAGGGAATTGGCGACGTCTTCAGCCTGCGCGTGGCCGGCAACGTCATCGACACCGATTTCCTGGGGAGCCTCGAATACGCCGTGAAGGTGGTGGGCGTGAAGCTCCTCGTGGTCATGGGCCACTCGAGCTGCGGTGCCGTCAAGGGCGCGATCGAGGACGTGAAGCTCGGCAACCTGACGGCGCTGCTGGCCCAGATTCGGCCCGCCATCGCCGCCGCGGGCCCGCCCGCCGGGACTGCGGAGGACAAGGCCTACGTCGGGCGTGTCGCCGAGCAGAACGTGCGACTCGGCATGAAGGAGATCCGCCAGAGGAGCCCTCTGATCAAGGGGATGCTCGATGCGGGTTCGGTCGGCCTCGTCGGCGCGATGTACTCTGTCGAGACGGGAAAGGTGAACTTCTACACGGACTGAGACGGGCGTCGCGTCAGAACGTCCAGCCGATCGAGAGAATGGGACCCCAGTCGTTCTTGGCCTGCTGCGTGGAGGGATCCCGGCTGTCGAAGCTGTCGAAGACCGACAGGCTCAGGTAGAAGTCCCGGATGATCTCGCGCTTGGCGAGGGCGTTGAACTGGACGCGCACGCGGCCGGCGTCGGTCAGGTACGGGATTACCGAGAGCGTCGCGCTGACCGTGACCTTCGGAAAGTCGTACGTGAACGCCGAGTACTTGGCGGAAAGAACCGCAGCGAGATTGTAAGTGTCCGTGCCCGATACCGGGCTCTCGTGGTCGCCGGTCAAACCGCCGAACACCGTCAAGGCCTGCTGGTTCGTCTGGACGATGTTCCGGCCGGCGGCGGCGGTGAGCGAGACACGCAGGTCGAGGCCGAGGTCGAGGTTGCGGTCGAGACCGAACCCGCCGGTGAGGCTCCAACGATCCTTCAGGAACTTCTCATACAGGAGGTCGAAGCTCGCCCGCTGCGAGGAGGGGACGCCCTGCTGGCTCGTGAAGAACGCCGAGAGGTTGGCCGTCCACTCGAACGCCGGGCGGTGGACCGTGGCGCTGGTGTCCAGGTTGAACTGGACGTAGTTGTTGGCCTGCGTGTAGGTGAAGCCCAGATCGAGCGATCCCTCGATCCGTCGCCAGAACCTCGCGTAGATCGGGGCGAGGCGGATGACGTCGAGGAATTCGATGGTCTCGGTCGTTTCTTCTCCGACGATGTCGAGGTTGCCCGGGGGAGTCGAGGGGGCGAGCATTCCGTAGTGGTAGGCGCGGTCGGCCGTCTGAATCTCGAACTGCTTGTCCGATGAGACGCTTCGGATCCGGTTCCACTTGACCGACACGATGCCGGTGCCGAACGTGTCGACGGTGAGGCGGCCCTCGGAATAGGACTTGATCTCGCCGGTGACCTGGTCGCCGTTGACCAGGACGATGAGGTCGGTCTTCTGGGCCAGGGCCGTCCCGGCAAGGGCGAGAAACAGGAGAACGGCAACCGGGAGCGCTCTCGGTAGCCTCATGCGTGACGCGATTCTAGCGAATACGGCTCCGCTCTGGCTCATGACGCTCGCAAATCCTGGAACGCGGATGACGCCGGCCACTGCGGCGAAGCACTCCCCTTAAGAAGTCCTTTCGAGGCCTTCTGAGCGGATAGAATCCGAAAAGACCTTATGGCGCTTTCCCCGGGCACCCGCCTCGGTCCCTACGAGATCCTGTCGCCGCTCGGCGCGGGCGGTATGGGAGAGGTGTACCGCGCGCGCGACACGCGCCTCGGCCGCGAGGTGGCCGTCAAGGTTCTCCCGGAGCTTTCGGCGGGAAGCCCCGACGCCCTGGCTCGGTTCGAGCGCGAGGCCCAGGCCGTTGCGGCGCTGTCGCATCCGAACATCCTCGCGCTCCACGACTTCGGAAAGGCGGGCTCCGTTTCATACGCCGTGATGGAGCTTCTCGAGGGGGAGACGCTGCGCGAGAGGCTCGAGGCGTCGGCGATCCCGCCGCGCAAGGCCGTCGAATACGCACAGCAGATTGCACGCGGGCTCGCGGCGGCGCACGACCGCGGGATCGTCCACCGGGACCTGAAGCCGGACAACGTGTTCCTGACGCGGGACGGTTTCGTGAAGATCCTGGATTTCGGCCTCGCGCGCCCCGCCGGCGAATCCACCGGGAGCGGGTCCAGGCCCCAGGCGTCGCTGACCGCCTCGGGCACGATCGTCGGCACCCCGGGCTACATGTCGCCCGAGCAGATCCGCGGCAAGCCGGTGGATCAGCGGTCCGACCTCTTCGCGCTCGGCGCGATCCTGTACGAGATGCTGACCGGAGCGCGCGCGTTCCAGCGCGGCAGCCCCGTCGAGACGATGATGGCGGTCCTGCAGGAGGATCCTCCGGCCTCCGCGGGGCGCGGCGTTCCGGCGGAGCTCGTCGACGTCGTGACGCACGGCCTCGAGAAGAGCCCCGAGGACCGCTTTCAGTCGGCGCGGGACCTCGCGTTCGCGCTGCAGGTGGCCGAGCGCGAGCCCTCGGGTCCGAAGTCCCAGGTCGCGATGGCTGCGGTGTCTCCGGTGTCCCGCGGCATCTCGATCGCCGTTCTGCCCTTCCGCAACATGAGCCCGGACCGCGAGGCCGAATACTTCAGCGACGGGATGACCGAGGAGATCATCAGCGCGCTGACCGGGATCGAGGCCATGCGGGTCGCGGCGCGCACGTCGTCGTTTGCGTTCAAGGGCAGGGACACGGACGTGCGCCAGATCGGCCGCGAGCTCGACGTGGGCCACGTGCTCGAGGGCAGCGTCCGGCAGGCGGGACAGAGGCTCCGCATCACGGCGCAGCTCATCGACGTCTCGAACGGCTACCACGTCTGGTCGGAGCGCTACGACCGCGAGATGCAGGATGTCTTCGCCGTGCAGGACGAGATCTCGCGCGCGATCGCCGCGGCGCTCAAGATCCGCCTTCTGCCGGCGCAGGAGCTCGTCGCTCCCGGCACGCGCGACGTCGAGGCCTACAACCGGTACCTGAAGGGGCGCTACTTCTTCAGCCAGCGCTCTTCGCAGAAGGCGATCTTGGAGTTCGAGGGGGCGATCGCTCTCGATCCCCGCTTCGCGGCCGCGTACACCGGGCTGGCCGATTCCTACGGCACTTTCGGCTTTTACGGAGGGGTCCCGACGCTCGAGGCCTGCGCGAAGGCGCGGGCAGCGGTCGCGAAGGCGCAGGAGCTGGAGCCCGAGTCCGCCGAGGTGCACCTCGCTCTCGGAATCTTCGATCACTACTACGGATGGGACATGGCGCGCGAGGAGAAGCACCTGCGGCGTTCCATCGAGCTCGCGCCACGCGCCGCGGCGGGCTATTCGTGGCTCGCCTGCCAGCTGGCGGCGATGGGCCGCACCGAGGAGGCGCTCGAGCCCGGCCGGCGAGCGGTGGAGCTCGAGCCTCTCTCGGCAAACGTCTACGTCAACGCGGCCTGGCCGCAGTTCTTCGCGGGCCGCTATGCCCAGGCCGTCGAAGGGATGCGGAAGGCTGCGGACGTCGATTCGAGCGCGGTGTATGCGCTTTGGGGGCTCGGGATGGCTTGTGCATTGGGAGACCGGCTCGACGAGGCAGTCGCGGCTCTCGAGAAGCTGGTTCTCCTGACTGGCCGCGAGATGCCGTGGGCTCTTGCCCTGCTCGGGTGGGTCTTTGCAGCCGGCGGACGGACGGCCGAGGCCCGCGAGTTACGCGCGGAACTCGGGCGGCTCTCCCAGCGGGAATACGTTCCCCCACTTCACGTCGCATTCGTCGAAGCGGCTCTCGGAGAGAAGGAGGCGACCCTCGCCTTGCTCGAGCGGAGTCTCGAGGAGCGCAATGCGCTCCTCTGGACGTGGGCAAAGACGGCGCCCGTCTTCGATTTTCTGAGGTCCGAACCTCGATTTCTGGCGGTCGTCGCCGGAATCCGGCCGAGCTGACCGGCCGGCCGGTTGGATCGGACTAGAATGGCTACCACAAGGGGGGAGCCCGAAATGTCCAGCCAGCCGCTTTCGCAGTGCGAGTTTCAGAGCGGCGACCTTCTCGTGAAGGTGGACATGACTCTGCCGGGCGACGTGAATGCCATCTCGCCGGTCGTCGAGAAGGTCATGGGGATCGTGACCGAGATGGGCTGCGCGGCCGGGCGCGAGTTCGAGATCGAGCTCGCCCTGCGCGAGGCCCTCGCCAACGCGATCGAGCACGGCAGCGGCCACGACCCCTCCAAGGAGGTCCAGTGCTGCGTGGCGTGCGACCACGAGCGCGGGATGCTCATCATCGTGCGCGACCCGGGACCGGGCTTCGACCCGGCCTCCATTCCGAGCCCCATCCTCGGGAAGAATCTCTTCTCGACGGGCGGCCGGGGCATCTATCTGATCAACCAGCTCATGGACGAGGTCCGCTACGAGAAGGGCGGTACCGAGATCCACATGCGCACGAACCCGCCGGCCGCGGCTCGCTGAGCTTCTAGGCCATCAGCTTCGACTTCAGGGCGTCGAGCGCGGATCCCAGGTCTACGCCGTGCTCGACCTGGCCCTTCGGGGTCAGGTGGTCGATGATCACCGGAAGCAACGCCGCGAGGCTGGCCGAGGCGGTCTGCGTATTGATGCCGAGCTTCTGCGCCATCGCGGCGAGGTTGCTCGAGCCGAGCGCGCCGGCGATCTGATCGCCCGTGACCGGCTGGTTCTGGCCGGTGCCCACCCAGGAGGCCGCCTGTGCGCCGAGGCCGGACTTCTGGAGCTGCTGCAGGAGCCCGTTGAGGCCGCCCGGCTGACTCTGAATGACACTCGTCGCGAGATCCATGAGCGAATTCTTTTGCTGTCCCGTCCCGAGCTGGCCGACGATTCCGCCGAGAAGCTGATCGAAGAGTCCCATGCGCGTTCCTCCTTCTTCGCGCCATTCTTATCGCGGTATCGGCGGCAAAGCCAGGCGACGCCGAGCGCGCACCCTCGGCGCGTCAAATCTCTGCGGGGCCGGCCGCGTCGGGAAGCGTCTGCTCGGGCTCCTGGTGACGCGCGGGCTCGGGCAGGCGCAGGAACATCGCGGCTGCGAAGACCCCGAGGAGAAAGGTCAGGCCCCAGAGAATGCGCGCACCGGCACGCTCGAGCACGACCGTCCCGGCCCAGGGCCCGATTGCAAAGGCAAGCGAGAAAACCATCGTGTAGAGACCGCTGTATTCGCCGCGGCGCTCGTTCGGGGCGATGTCCGTGGCGTAGGCCGCCGAGGCCGGGAAGAAGAGCATCTCTCCGGTCGTCCAGACGACGACCGTCGCCGCGAGCGTTCCGAAGTCGCGCGCGAATGCCATCGCTCCGAACCCCGCCCCCGACAGGAGCGCACCCAAAGCGAGCGTGCGCCGGTGTGGCCAATGCGCGGTGACCGCGTTGAGCGGAATCTCGAAGACGACGATGAGCAGGCAGTTGAGCGAGAAGAGCAGGCCGAAGCTCGCTACGGAGAGACCGAGATTGCGAACGATGAAGAGCGGCATCGAGGAGATGTGCTGAAAGAAGATCACGGTGACCGGCAGCACGCCCGCGAGAAAGAAGAGGAACCGGGGGTCCGCATGCGCGGCCGTCGCGAGGCGCACGGGGGCTGCCGACGTGGGATCTTTCCCGGCGCGCCCGAGGGGGCGCATCGGGAGGGCGGCCAGAGCGAGGACGGCCGCCGCGGCCAGCGACGTGACGCCATCCACGAGGAAGAGATACCGGAAGGAGATCGTCGCGAGCATTCCGCCGATCGCCGGCCCGATCGCCATTCCGAGGTTGATCGCCAACCGGTAAACCGCAAAGGCCGACTTGCGCCGGGCGGGTTCGACCACCTCGCCGAAGAACGACATGGCGGCCGGGCGAAATCCCTCGGTCAGCATCGCCAGTGCCGCCGTCGTAGCGATGATCGCGGGCGCGGTGTGCGCGAGCGGGTAGAGCAGGAGCATCGCGCCCGAGAGGAAAAGCGAGGCGCGCATGAGGGGTGCCGTGCCCCAGCGGTCGGCCAGGCGCCCCGCAATGGGACCGGCGACGATCGCGCCGACGCCGTACACGAAGAGGATGAAACCGGCGTGCTCTGCCGAAAAGCCGCGGTCCCGCGTCAGGTAGATCACGAGAAAGGACAAAACCATCGAGCCCGCGCGGTTGACCAACTGGGAGGCCGCGACGATCCACACCGGGCGCGGCAGGTGCCGCAGGTCCTTCCAGTACTTCAGCATGGGGTCACGGAGGGATACGGGTAGGGCCGCGCCGGGTTCTGGGGACTATCGGAGGAGCCGGGCCCCTACCCAGGCCAACAGCGCGAGCGCCCCCATGAAGCCGAGAACGTAGAGGAGGATGGCGAGAAAGGGCGTGTCGCGGGGGTCGCCCCCCGGGTCATCGCTCGTCACTCGTCACTCGTCACTCGTCGCTCAGCCGTGGATTCCATGCGCGGCGAGCCAGCGTTCCGCGTCGATCGCAGCCTTGCAGCCTTCGCCGGCGGCCGAGACGGCCTGGCGGTAGGTCGGGTCCGCGACATCGCCCGCCGCAAACACGCCCTCGACGGAGGTCCAGGTCGACGGATGGCGGATCTTGATGTAACCGACGTCGTTCAGCTCGAGCTTGCCTCGGAAGATCTCGGTGTTGGGCGAGTGGCCGATCGCGACGAAGACACCCTGGGTCGGAAACTGCGAGATCTCGCCCGAGCGGGTGTCCTTGAGCGTGACCCCGATGACGCCGCGCTCGCCGCCCTGGATCTCCTCCACGCCGGCGTTCAACTTCCACGCAATCTTCGGATTGTGGCGCGCGCGCTCGAGCATGATCTTCGAGGCACGGAACTCCTCGCGGCGGTGCACGATCGTGACCTTCGAGACGAATTTCGTCAAGAAGGTCGCCTCCTCCATGGCCGTGTCGCCGCCGCCGACGACGACGACTTCCTTTCCCTTGAAAAAGAAGCCGTCGCAGGTCGCGCACGCCGAAACGCCATGGCCCATGAGCTTCTTTTCCGACTCGAGGCCGAGAAGCTTCGCCGAGGCGCCAGACGACACGATGACGGCGTCGGCGGTGATCGCGCCGCCCTCGTCGAGAACGAGGCGGAAGGGCCGTTTGCCGAAGTCGACGTCCGTGACGGTGTCCAGGACGACCTCCGTGCCGAAGCGCCGGGCCTGCTCGCGGAAGACCTCCATGAGCTCCGGGCCCTGGATGCCGTCCTTGAATCCGGGGTAGTTCTCGACTTCGGTCGTGATCGTGAGCTGGCCGCCCGGCTGGGGCCCCTCGAACACCACCGGCGAAAGCTCGGCTCGCGAGGCGTAGAGTGCTGCGGTCCAGCCCGCCGGGCCCGAGCCGATGATGGCGATGCGGTAGTGCTGTTTGGTCGGTGCCATGGCGGCGGCGAGAATATCAGCGGCGCCGACCGATATCATCCACGGCATGCGCTCCGCCCTTTCCCGCAGGCTCGAGGGCTTCGGGACGACCATCTTCACGGAAATGACCCGACTCGCCAACGAACGCGGAGCAATCAACCTCGCGCAGGGCTTCCCGGATTTCGACGGCCCCGAGTTTGCGAAGGAGGGGGCGGTCGCGGCGATCCGCGCCGGCCACGGACAATACGCGCGGATGACGGGCATCCCGGAAATGCACCGCGCCCTCTCCGCGAAGTACCGCCGCGACCATGGCCTCGACTACGCGCCGGACTCGGAGATCGTCGTCACGTCGGGCGCGACCGAGGCCATCTTCGCCGCAATCCAGGGCCTCTGCGACGAGGGCGACGAGGTCGTTCTCTTCGAACCGTACTACGACTCCTACAAGGCGAGCGTACGGATGGCGGGGGCCGTGCCGCGTTTCGTGACGCTGCGCGAGCCCGATTGGAGCTTCGACGCGGACGAACTGGTCCGCGCATTCGGCCCGCGCACCCGCGCGGTCCTGCTCAACTCGCCGCACAATCCGACGGGGAAGGTCTTCGGGCGCGAGGAGCTCGCGTCGATCGCGGGGCTGTGCCGCGAGCGCGGCGCCTACTGCATCACCGACGAAGTCTACGAGCACCTGGTCTACGAGGGTGCGCACGTTCCCATGGCGACGCTGCCCGGCATGCGGGAACGGACGATCACGATCTCGTCCTTCGGGAAGACCTTTTCGCTGACCGGCTGGAAGATCGGCTGGGCGGCGGCGCCGCCGGAGCTCGCGGCGGCTGTGCGTTCGGCCCACCAGTTCATCACCTTCGCCACGGCGACGCCGCTCCAGCACGGGGCCGCCGTGGCGCTCGCGGCGGGACCCGACTACTACGCGCTGCTCCTGGCGGGCTACCGTGCCAGGCGCGACTATCTCGTGCGGGAGCTGCGGCGGCTCGGGTTCGTCGTGTCCAACCCCCAGGGCACGTACTTCGCGTGCGCCGACTTCCGGCCCTTCGGCTTCGACGACGACCGTGCGTTCGCGCGGCACCTCATCGAGAAGGTCGGCGTGGCAGCGATCCCGCCGTCCGCCTTCTACGACGACGTCGAGCAGGGGAGACCGTACGTGCGCTTCGCCTTCTGCAAGAAACAGGAGACCCTCGAGGCAGCGGTCGCACGGCTGGAGGATCTGTGCTCCTAGCCCTCGTTCAGATGGACCTCGCCTGGGAAGACGTGGCCGAGAACCACCGCCGGGCGCGGCGGCATCTCGAGGAGGCGCGGGACCGGGGCGCGCGGTTTGCTCTCCTTCCCGAGATGTTCTGCACGGGGTTCTCGATGCGGTCCGAACGCATCGCGCAAGGGCCCGGCGGCCCGTCGGAGTCGTTTCTGAGGGAGACGGCGAGGGAACTCTCGATGTGGATCCTCGCGAGCGTGCCCGAGGCGGGGGAGCCGAGGCCGCGCAACATGGCCATCCTCGCCGCGCCCGACGGCTCCGCGACGCGCTACGCCAAGATTCACCCATTCTCCTTCGGCGGCGAGGATCGCGTCTACGCGGGCGGCGACCGGATCGTCACGGTCGCGGTAGAGGGACTGCGCGTGACTCCCTTCGTCTGCTACGACCTGCGCTTTCCGGAACCGTTTCGGCTCGTGGCCGAGGACACCGATCTCTTCGCCGTCGTCGCCAACTGGCCCGAGCCGCGGTGCGAGCACTGGCGCACGCTGCTGCGCGCGCGCGCGATCGAGAACCTCTGCTACGTCGCGGGCGTCAACCGGGTCGGCGAGGGCGGAGGCCTGCGCTACGCGGGCGACTCCGCCCTGATCTCGCCCTGGGGCGAGACGCTCGCGGAGGGAAGCGCGTCGGAGGCGGTCATCGTCGGCGACGTCGATCCCGCCGCCGTCCGCGACGCCCGCGTGACGTTTCCTGTCCTGCGCGACCGGCGCCCCGAGGCGTACCGGCGGTAGCCGGGTTGCTTGCGGGAGATAATAGAGGCGTGGACGAGAAGCAGATTCCTGAAGTCGCCCTCGAGCCCGACCCCGTCATCGAGGCCTATAAGAAGGACATAGACCGGACGCTTCTCAGGGAGAACCTGAGGCTCACTCCTGAGCAGCGGATCGAGAAGCTCATCGCTTTTCAGAAGTTTCTCGAGGAGTGGCGCGAAGCCGGGAGGCTCGCCTTCCGATGATGGATCTCAAGGCGATGCTCGGGGCTCTGGCCAGGGCTCAAGTTGAGTTCATCGTCGTCGGAGGGGTTTCCGCCTCGGCTCACGGCTCAGCCAGGTCCACAAACGATCTCGATGTGGTTTATCGCCGGACTCCGGAGAACATTGTCAAACTCACTGCCCTCTTGAGGCCGTTCCAGCCGTACTTGCGAGGCGCCCCGCCCGGTCTGCCCTTTCGGTGGGACGAGGACACGATTCGACGCGGCCTGAACTTTACGCTCACAACGAGCCTTGGCGATCTCGATCTCCTTGGCGAAGTGACTGGAGGCGGAACATACGAGGGGCTCTTGCCCTTTAGCGCTCCTGTCCGGATCGCCGGGGTTGAATGCCGTTGCCTCGGCCTCCAAAAACTCATCGCGGTCAAGCGTGCCGCCGGAAGGCCGAAGGACCTCGAGATCATCGCCGAGCTCGAAGCGCTGCGCGAGGAGCGGGACCGGCAAGGCTCCTGATCAGCGCCGGCCGGCGCCCTGCGCGGCGAAGGCGGCGAGCGCCTCGACGCCGCCGGTGATCATCTCGTCCGAAACTGAGAACGAGAAGCGCAGGTGGCCCTCGCCTTCGGGGCCGAAGACGATTCCCGGCACGGTCGCGATCTGCGCCTCGTCGAGCAGGGTGCGCGCGGCCTGGCGGGAGTCGGCGCCGAGCCACGACGGGATCTTCGGGAAGAGATAGAGCGCGGCGCGCGGGATTTCGAGCTCGAACCCGGCGGCGCTGAGCCCCGCGGCGAGACGGTCGCGGCGGGCGCGGTAGCCTTCGCGCCACTGCGTGATGAATTCGCTGCCGCGCGCGAGAGCCTCGACGGCCGCCCACTGCGTGGGAGTCGAGACGCCGTTGGTCGTGTAGAGGACGACGGTCTTGACTGCGGACTGGTAGCGCTCGGGAGCGACGACGTAACCGATGCGCCAGCCGGTCATCGAGTAGCTCTTCGAGAGCGTGAAGACCGTGATCGTGCGCTCGTACATCCCGGGCAGCGAAGCGATCGCCACGTTGGGCGCGCCCTCGTAGATGAGGTCCTCGTAGGCCTCGTCGGAGACGACGGCGAGGCCACGGCTGCGCGCGAAGGCGGCGAGCTCCTCGACCTCCTGCCGCGAGAGCACGTCGCCGGTCGGATTGTTGGGGCAGTTCCAGTACAGCACCTTCGTGCGCGGTGTCGTGCGGCGTACGAGTGCCGCCGCGAGGCCCTCGCGTCGGGCCGCCGCGGTCGGGACCAGGACGGGAGTCGCCTGGTGATACTGAACGAGATCCACGACGGGCGTCCAGTACGGCGAGAAGAGAAGGACCTCGTCGCCCGGATCGAGCAGCGTTGCGAAGGCGGCGAAAAGCCCCTGCATGCCGCCGACGACGACGATCGGGCTCTCGGCATCGGCCGGAATCCCGTTGCGATTGCGGACCTTGGCGAGAATCGACTGGCGCAGCTCGGGGATCCCGGAGGACGGCGCGTAGCGCGTCAGGTTGCGCGCGAGCGCAGCGCCCATGGCCTCCTTGACGGCATCCGGGGTGTTCATCCACGGCTCGCCGCCTTCGAAGCGCCACACCTTGCGCCCCTCGCCGAGCAGCTCGATGACGCGGTTGCGGACCTTGACGATCTCCGAGAAGCCCACCTTCTCGAAGCGGCGCGCGGGACGTGGAAACGGGCCTTCGGTCACAGCGGGCGCCTCAGAGCACGGTCCGGCGACCCGGGCCGATCAGGAAGTACAGGATCATGCCGAGGAAGGGGAGCAGGATGACGAGGATCATCCAGAGGAGCTTCGATCCCGCGTCGGCCGAGCTCTTCAGGATCGAGACGATCGCGATGATGTCGAGGACGAAGACGAGGATGCCGAGCAGACGAAGCATGGCCGCCTCCTTTTCTATGTCATCCCGAGGAGCACTATGTCATCCCGAGGCGCGCAGCGACGAGGGATCTCTCTTTCCGCTGCAGTGTGACTCGGAAGGGGATCCCTCGCTGCGCTCGGGATGACAAACTGTCCGGCTCGAGATGACAGGTTTTTGGGTCGGGAGGACACTACAGCTTCTCCGAGATCGCCTTCTGCTGGGTGAACAGGTACAGGTACTCGCGGCCGCCGGCCTTGGAGTCCGTGCCGGACATGTTGAACCCGCCGAACGGGTGCACGCCGACGAGCGCGCCCGTGCACTTGCGGTTCAAGTACAGGTTGCCGACGAAGAGCTCGCGCTTGCCGCGCAGGAGCCGCTCCCGGTCTCGCGAGTAGAGCGAGCCCGTCAGGCCGTACTCGGAGTCGTTGGCGACGGCGATGCCCTCCTCGAAGCTCTTCACCTTGAGCACGGCGAGCACGGGGCCGAAGATCTCCTCGCAGGCGAGGCGCGCGCTCGGGCGGATGCCGTCGACGACTGTGGGCAGGACGAAGTAGCCCTGCTTCGGGCCCGCCTTTCCCCCGGCGGCGATCCGGCCCTCCCTCTTGCCGATGCCGACGTACTCGAGAATGGTCTTCTGAGCGCGCGCGTTGATGACGGCGCCGACGGAGTTTTTGGGGTCTCGCACGTCGCCGACGGAGAGGGCTTTCGTCTTCGCGACGACCCGCTCGAGGAGCTCTCCGTGGATTTTGTGGTGCACGATCAGGCGGGAGCAGGCCGAGCACTTCTGACCCTGGAACCCGAACGCCGCGGCGACCACGCCGTTGGCGACGTCCTCGACGTCGGCCGTCTCGTCGACGAGGATGAAATCCTTGCCGCCCATCTCGAGGATCGCGCGCTTGATCCAGATCTGGCCCGGGACGACGCGGCCGGCCTTCTCGCTGATCTGGATGCCGACGTCGCGGGATCCGGTGAAGGCGATCAATCGGGACTTCGGGCTCTCGACCAGGGCGTTGCCGACGGTCGAGCCGCCGCCGGTCAGGAAGTTCAGGACGCCGTCGGGCACGCCGGCCTCCTCGCACGCCTCCATGAACATCGTCGCGATTCCGGCGGCGTCGGAAGAGGGCTTGAGGACCACCGTGTTTCCGGCGACGAGCGCGGCCGTCGTCATGCCGCAGAGAATCGCGAGCGGGAAGTTCCAGGGCGGGATGACGACACAGACGCCGAGGGGGATGTGCTGGAGCTCATTGCGCTCGCCGGGAAACGGCGTCATGGGCTGCGGCAGGGAAAGGCGCTCCATCTCGCGCGCGTAGAATTCGCAGAAGTCGATCGCCTCGGCGGTGTCGCCGTCGGCCTCGGGCCAGGACTTCGACTCCTCGAGCACCATCATCGCGGAGAATTCGTGCTTGCGCCGGCGCAGGATCGCCGCGATGCGCAGCACGAAAGCCGAGCGCTCGGCCGCGGGCATGCGGCTCCACGAGGCGAACGCGTCGGTCGCTGAGTCCAGGGCGCGGTCGGCGTCGCCCACCGTGCCCTCCGGGAACCGGCCGATGACCTGCCGGAAATCGCAGGGATTGACCGACTCGAAGTGCTTGGCCGCGTCGACGGCCCTGCCGCCGATTCGATTGCGGCCGCGTATCGGCAGCTGCTTCTCGATCTTGAGGAGCGCGGCGCGAAACGCGTTCTTGTGGGCGGGGACGGAAAAGTCCGTCAGTGGCTCGTTGGAGAATTCAGGGAGCAAGGTGACCTCCGAAAGGGGGAATTTATCAAAGCCTCGTGACAGACTTCCCGCCGTGAACCTCAAAGGCGCAAAGGCCGAGAGTTTCGGGGCGATTGCGGCGTTTTTCTACCGCCTGTGGGCCGAGCCGGCGATCGAGCCCATGCACGCGCGGATTGCCGCCGAGATCCCGATCGAGCGGGGGAGTCTGCTCGACATCGGGTGCGGGCCGGGCCGTCTGACCCGGCGGATCGCGGCTGGCCGGCCCGGCGTCCGGGTGACGGGCCTGGACATTTCGGCCGACATGATCCGCCAGGCCGAGCGCCAACCTGCGCCGCCCAACCTCGAGTTCCGGCTGGGCAGCCCGGCATCGGCCGGTTTCTCGGAGCAATTCGACTTCGCGCTCTCGGTCCTCGCGTTTCACCACTGGGAGGAGCCGATCGAAGAGCTCGCCGCTGTTCATCGCGCGTTGACGCCGGGCGGGATGCTCTGGATCTACGAGCAGGATGCGGAGGCCTCCAACGCCGAGCTCCACGCCGACCGGGCCCCCATCTGGGGATGGCTCCGGGTCCCGGCGGGATGGCAGCGCCGCCTTGCCCGGGGGCACGGCTTCACGATTCGCGAGGTGGAAGGGACGGTCCGGCCCGCCGTCGCGCGCACGCCCTTTGCGGCGATGCGGGTCGGCCGAACGGGTTCGACCCTGCGCCTGGAGCTCCAAAAGTAGAATGGAGACGGTGTCCACGATCGCGCTGCCGGAGCTGTCGGGCGAAGAGATCCGGCGCTACGCGCGCCACCTCATCCTGCCCGAGGTCGGGCTCGAGGGGCAGAGAAGGCTCAAGGCCTCCCGCGTGCTCGCGGTCGGCGCCGGGGGACTCGGCTCGCCGCTCGCCCTGTACCTCGCCGCGGCGGGGGTGGGGACGCTCGGTCTCGTCGACTTCGACGTCGTCGACGAATCGAACCTGCATCGCCAGGTCCTTTTCGGAACCGGCGACGTGGGCCGGCCGAAGCTCGCTGCCGCCATCGAGCGGCTGCGCGGGGTCAACCCCAACGTGACGGTGGAGCCCTTCGAGGAACGGCTGACCTCCGCCAACGCGCTCGACATTCTGCGTGGCTTCGACGTGGTCGCGGACGGAACGGACAATTTTCCCACGCGCTATCTCGTCAACGACGCCTGCGTGCTTCTCGGCAAGCCCAACGTCTACGCCTCGGTTTTCCGTTTCGAGGGGCAGGCGTCGGTGTTCTGGGCGCAGAAGGGGCCCTGCTATCGCTGCCTGTATGCGCAGCCGCCACCTCCGGGCCTCGTGCCCTCCTGCGCGGAGGGAGGAGTGCTCGGGATCCTGCCCGGCCTGCTCGGCCTGATGCAGGCAACCGAGACGCTGAAGATCCTGCTCGGTGTCGGGGAGCCGCTCGTCGGGCGTCTCGTGCTCGTCGACGCGCTGTCCATGCGCTTCCGGGAGATGAAGATCCGCAAGGACCCCGCCTGCGTTCTCTGCGGCCCTCGGCCCACCGTGACGCGGCTCATCGACTACGAATCCTTCTGCGGCACGACCGTCGACGGCGTGCCGGTGGTATCTTCTTCGGCGATGTTCGGCCACGTCCCCGAGGTCACCGTCGAGGAGCTGAAATCCATGCGCGAGCGCGGCGAGGCGTTCGTTCTCGTCGACGTGCGGGAGGCGCGGGAATGGGCGATCGCGGACCTGGCCGAGTCGGTCAAGATTCCGCTCGGATCGCTTCCGCAGAGCCTCGACAAGCTCTCGAAGGAGGACGACATCGTCGTCTACTGTCGTAGCGGCGCCCGCTCGGGCAACGCCGTGCAGTTTCTGCTCCAGAACGGCTACGAGAAGGCGCGGAACCTGGTTGGTGGCATCAACAAGTGGGCGGAGCGTATCGACCCGTCCCTACCGAGGTACTGAAGCGATGCGTAAAGTCGGTCTGATTCTGCTCGCGGTCGGTCTGGCTGGCTTCCTGCTCGCTTCGAGCCGGCGGGCGAGCTACGACTCGGTCGAGGGGTCGCTCAAGGCGACGTTCTCCTCGAGCGAGCGCGGCAAGCGTGAGGGCTGGGAGACGGCGCGCTGGCTGCTCGCCGGCACGGCCGTGATCGGCCTCGTCTTCACCATCCTGCCGGGCAAGAAGACCTGAATTCGTCCTTATTTCTCTTCCCTTTTCTCTCCCTTCGCTTCCCGTTTCGGGCGGTCGGTCTCGACCGGCGCGAGGTCGGCCGTCACCGGCTTTCCGGCAACCTCGATGCGATCACGCAGGGCCCGGAACGTTTCGATCAGGCGGTCGAACGCCTTCTGCTTCTCGCCGTGCGTTTCCGGCGTCATCCCGAGAAACCGGCGTCCGGCGATCGTGCGGCGGTAGCTGAAGAGCTCGACGGTCAGATCCGTGTACCGCGCCGCGTAGAGGCTCTGGGGAAGCGACGCGGGGTCGGAGTCGGCCAGGGCCGTCGCGAGCGCGCGGAAATCCTTCATGGAGAGCGCGAGCTCCCGGGCGGGAGCCGGGGCCCTGCCGGCCCGCATTTGTTCCGCGCTCGCGCGCAGACCGCTCGTGCGCAGGGTCCATCCCGTGTCCGGCGTCTCGGTTGCCTTCGGGTCCGGCGGTCGCTGAAACCGGGTGTCGAGGATGTGCGGCGAAAGCTTGCCCGAGGCGAGAAGCCTCAGGCCCTCCTCCATGCTGGCCGCGCCGACTCCCCGCGTCGCCGGTTCCGCGCAGGCATCGAGAATTCCGTTGACGAGCAGGTCGAGCTCTTTCGACTGATCGCCGTCGACGAGTTGAATGACCGTTTTCGACGTCGATCCCGCGAATACGGAAAGGCGCCCCTTGAGCCGCGGCCCCTCATTCCCTTCGCCCCCCTCCGATTCTCCGAAGCTGTCCGGCATGGCTCCGAACTCCGACTTCTGGATGACTCCCAGGAGTTCGAGGACCCGGGATTTCGAAAGTTGGAATTGGAGTTGTCGCTGCCAGATGCCGACGCCGTCGCCGAAGATGCGGGCCGACGTCGCTTTGCCGTCGCGCGACCAGTAGGCGTCGATGCGCACGTCGGCGAGGCTCGCCTTGCCTTCGATGCGTTTCCGGAGGGCGGCCGTGATCGGGGCGGCCGGCTCCGCGGCGCCGGCCGCGGAGCCGGCGATCGCGGTCCCCGCGAGGATCGCGAGCAAACGCATCCTGCGCGACCTCATTTGTCCTCCATCGGCCTGTTGTCCGCGAGGAGGCGGTTCAGCCGGCCACGGTCGCGTCGGGATCGTCGTCGAGCAGGCGATTCACCTTCGCCGCCAGGATGAAGTCGTTCTCGTGGAGCCCGCCAATCTTGTGCGTCCAGAGGGTCAGGTCCACCTTGTTCCAGTGGATGGCGATGTCGGGGTGATGGCCCTCGCGCTCGGCGACTTCGGCCACCCGGTTGACGAACTTGATCGCCTCGACGAAGTCGCCGAACTCGAAGCGCCGCACGAGCCGCGTGGCGTTTTCCGCGAGCCCCCAGCCCGGCAGGGCGGGGAGCAACTGCTGTGCCTGCTCGCCCGTGAGCGATGGGGCCCCCCCGCGGCAGGGCACGCAGGTCTTGGAGGCGAGGTTCTCCATGTCGTCGACCATTCGGTTCTCCGGGGCGGATCCTACCTCCGGCGGCCGATTCGGGCGATTTGACCCCGGGGCCAGCATCCGCAGATAATCCGCGTCCCTCGAGCGACTGGGAGGTCGTTCAATGGTAGGACAACTGGCTCTGGACCAGTGAATCGGGGTTCGAGTCCCTGCCTCCCAGCCAAAAGCCCACTCAGGAGCGGGGCCTTGCGCCTTTCCAGGCAATGTCGCTTCCCCGAAGTGCGACGAAGAGTGCATGATCACCAAGGTTGGATTGGCGGGAGCCGCCGTCACCAGTGTGTCCGTAGCGTTTACAGCCGGGTGCGGCATTGCGGCATTTTTTCCAACGTCGACGAAGGCCGCCCGTGCGGCGATATGCTCGCAGGCCTCACCTTTCCGAAAGGAGTGCACATGCCCCCATCCCTCCGGTTTTTTCGTATCGTCTCCGTGGCTTGCGCTTGGCTCCTCGCCGCTTTCGCAGCCGCCGAGCACACCAAATCGATACCCGTCGTGACACAAGTCCAAGGCGTGACCCTCTACCGGACGTCCGTTACGATCTCCAACGCCAGCTCGTCGATCACGACCCCGATCAGCCTGCTTTTCTCCTATCGATCTCCTGCGGATGGCTCATTTCAAGTGGTGAATGTGAACGCCGGGGCCCTCGGCCCCAGGCGTATCGGCTTCCTTCCCGACATCATCCAGGCCTTCAAGGACGCCGGCGCCATTCGTGCGCAAGACATGAACGCGGGCCTTTTCGGAACGCTTCTGGTGACTTACGGCGCATTGAACGAAAAGGCGGAAGCGGCGGCCGTGGCGCGCACGTACAGTGCGGCGGCAGGTGGAGGAACGCAGGGCTTCGCGTATGCCGGCCGGTGTTTTTGCTTGACGGGGAGCCAGCATCGCGTTCTCGGCGCGGCTCGCAGCGGGGTCTTCGGAAACGATGGCAGCACTCGGGCCAACATCGGGATCATCAACGAGGGCTTCGGCACGACGGATGTCGAAATCTCGTACTACGACGGCGCGACCGGCGCCTTGTTGAAGACGTTTTTGATCAGTTCGAGGTCCGGGCACGTGCTGGAGGAGAACGAGGTCTACCAACTCAACAACGTCTTCGCGGAGTCCGGTATCCCTTCGACCACCCGCGCTATGGTGATTCAGGCGCAGGCGGCAGGGGGCAGCAACAACTACTTGTCGGCCTACGGGGTTCAGCTCGACAACACGACGAACGACGGCTCCTTCTACTTCATGGAAGAGGAGGATTGACCGGACGGCGGCGACGAACGGTTTGAGTCGGCGCCTCATGGCGCTTTCGGGACTCGGTCTCTTCCTGGCTCGAGGCCCGCATGGCGACTTCGTGTTCGTAGGGCCGGACTCCTCGGGGTCGCGATGCTCATCGGCGTGACCGAGCGCCCAAGCCGATGCGATCCACCTTACCGGCTGGCCTGCTGGCAAGAACGAGGGGTTCAAAGGTACAATGACACATGACCGTCGCCGCGATGCTCCTCTTCTGCACGCCGCCGGGCTGTGCCGGGCGCCTGAACCCCTCACTCGAGCGGCATGATGGCGAGAACGCGATTGACCGATGACACGTCGCAGTTTCCCGGGTTCCGACCGAGAAAACCCCTCAGCCTAATCTCGCGGGGGACGCCCTTTCCGGGTCGCTCATGAGCCTGAACCTGGCGCTACCATTCCGTGTGCAGGCCGGAGCCAACCCGGACCGACCGGCGCTCCGCATAGATGGGTCGGACACGAACTATGGGCGCCTGGCGGAAATGGCCGGGCAGATTGCGGCCTGGCTCGAGGAGGCACCGGCTCGCGCTCAAGCCCGCGTCGCCGTTCTGGCCTCGCGCAGCCTGGAAACCTACGCGGGAGTCCTCGGAGCCTGCTGGGCTGGCGCCGCCTACGTGCCGCTCAGCCCAAACGCGCCCGAAGAGCGTTTGATCCGAGTTCTCGACATCATCGCGCCCGACGCCTTGATCATCGACGACGCGAGGATCGGGCTTCTTTCCCGGCGGCTGCTCGACCATTGCCCTGCGCGGATCCTTTCTCCATGCCGCGCCGACTCGTTCTCGCTCGAGGCGGAGCGGCGTGGTCGCATGCGCATAGACGGCCGTGATCGTCTCCCGTCGCCCGACGCGATCCGGGCGCCCCGGCCGGTGGGGCCGGATGAACTCGCGTACGTCATGTTCACTTCGGGGACGACCGGAGTACCCAAAGGAGTCATGATTTCCGCAGGCAACGTGCATCACCTGCTTTCGGTGCTCCAGAAGCGTTATGGGTTCGGACCGGACGATCGGATCTCACAGGCCTTCGAGCTGACATTCGACCTCTCTGTCTTCGATCTCTTCATGACCTGGGGCGCGGGCGCCTGCCTCTGCGTCGTTCCCGCTTCGCAGCTGATGGGGCCCTACCGCTTCATCCGCGAGCAGGCCCTGACGGTCTGGTTTTCCGTTCCGTCCACCATCGGTTTCATGCGCCAGATGAAGATGCTTTCAGCGGGCGCCTTCCCAACTCTTCGGTACTCGCTCTTTTGCGGCGAGCCTCTGCCCGCCAGCAGCGCGAGAGCCTGGCGGGAGGCCGCGTCCGCCAGCATCGTCGACAACCTCTATGGCCCGACCGAGGCGACGGTCGCTTGCCTCGTGCAACGCGTCTCGGACCCGATACCGGTGACCCGTGATCGAGGAATCGTCGCGATCGGCAAGCCCTTCACCGGCATGCAGGCGGCGGTCGTCGGTCCCGATCGGAAGTTCCTGCCACGTGGCAGAGAGGGCGAGCTCGCCCTCTCCGGCGCTCAGATCGCCCGAGGCTACTTCGCGGACCCGGCCCAGACGGAGGCCCGCTTTCCGACCATCGAGGGGAAGACGTGGTATCTCACCGGCGACTTCGCTTACCAGGACGCCGACGGGCTTTTCCATCATCTCGGCCGCATCGATCATCAGGTCAAGGTGCTCGGCAATCGGGTCGAGCTCGAGGAGGTCGACGCTCATTTGCGGGAAGTCTGTGGGTCGGACCTCGTCTCGTGCGTCGCGTGGCCCGTAGACGCGGGATCGGCAAAGGGCATCGTCGCCTTCGTGAGCGGCACGACGCGTTCCGCGGCGGAGATACGGGAATCGATGCGACGGAGAGTCCCCGCCTACATGGTTCCCTCTCGCCTCGAGTTTCTGGAAACCCTGCCGCTCGGCAGCAGCGGCAAGGTGGACCGCAAAGCGCTTTCCGGACTGCTCGAACGCGAAGACAAGACGAACGGGAAGCAGGACAGTTGAGGATCATTCCTCGGATCGACCGCGATCCCCGAATCGTGGCCTTTGTGCAAACACCGGCGGGCAAGGCGGCGGCCCTGGCTGTTTTTGCCGCGTTGCTCGCTACCATGCGGTTCCCGGAGTTTTTCGAGATCCTTGCCGTTCTCGGCCTGATCATGCTCTTCCCGAGCCGTCGGAGGACCCTGCTGAGCCTCAGCGTCGTCTACTGGATAATCGCGCATCCGATCTGGAACCGTACCGACATCGTCGGAGACGCGATCAAACAGGAGGGGCTGGGGACGCTGAACGCTTCCTTCGTCTACCGGGTCGTTCTTCTGGTCATGCTGGCCCTCTTCACTGTCGGGTTACGAATCATCAATCGTGGAGGTTCTTCTCTGCTTGTGCGGCGACCTCTGTTGACCCTGTATCTCTCATATACCGCTCTCGTTTTGTGCACCTCTCTCGCCCCTCTGTCGGGTCTCTGGCGCGTCGTCGCCTGGGCCTTCGTCGCCGCTGGCGCAGGCTACCTCTGGTGTTTCAGCTACGCGCTGCTCGATCGAAACTCGCCCGACCGGGATCCGGTCCCTCTTCAAGTCGGCACGTTTTTGCCGTTCTGGACGGTCACCGATGCGCCCACTCCCTTCGTCAAGGGCGCCGCCTATCTGAGAAAGATCGAGGCGAAGTCGCCAGAAGATCTGGCCGTTTGCCAGCTCAAAGCCATCAAGCTCCTGGCCTGGTCCCTGGTGCTGCTCGTGACGCAGCAGTTGTTCCACCTGTTCGTCCACGGCCAAGTGACGGGCCAGGCCGCCCACCTGGCGGCGCCCCTCAGGGCCCTCGGACTCGGACCTCTGTCTCGCTTTGCCGTGCCGTATTTGTACGCAACGTTCCGCCGGAGCGTCTTGGGCCAGCCGCTTCCCTGGTACATGTGCTGGGCGAGTCTGGTCTCGCAGTTCCTCGGCGATGTACTCGGCCTCTCGATTCGGGGCGGTTTCGTCGTGGCGATCTGCAGGATGGCGGGCTTTCGGGCGCTCCGGAACACGTGCAGGCCCCTGCAGGCGCGAACGATCGGGGACTTCTGGAACCGCTGGTACTACTACTACAAGGAACTTCTCGTGGACTGCTTTTTCTATCCGACGTTCGTGCGATATTTCAGGCGCCACCCCCGGCTGCGAGTCGTTGCCGCCACTTTCGCCGCGGTCGGCCTGGGCAACAGCATGTACCAATTCTTCTCCTACCCCCAGCACGTCATCGAGCTCGGTTTCTGGAAAGCCCTGCTGGGCATGCGGGTGCATGTCTTCGTCAACCTCGTCATGGCCGCGGGCATCGCGGTGTCCCAGCTGCGAGGCCGGCGTCGTTCCCTGGACCGGAGCGAAGCCTTCGGAGGCCGGGTGATGCCGGTGGCGGGAGTCTGGCTCTTCTACTGTCTCCTGGTGGTTTTCGAGAGCGCTGGCCCGGAAAATGGATTCGGAGACTCCTTCCGGTTCCTGTTCCATCTTTTCGGGATTCGTCTACAGTAGATCCATGGACAAAGCCGCTGTGGTACGGAAACTGGTGGCGAAGGTTCTTTCGGCCAAAGGCGACACGGCGGGATTCGCCGACGAGGACTCTTTCATCATGAGTGGGCGCCTGGCGTCGATCGATGTGCTCGATCTCGTCGTCGGACTCGAGGAAGAGCTCGGCTTCGACTTCGCGGCGGAAGGCTTCGACGCGAACAATTTCGACAGTGTTCGCTTGATCGTTCGCATGCTGGACTCGTCGGCGACTAAATAGAGACCCGGTAGACCGACGGACCGCCTCCGCTCGGCAATGCATTAGCTTCGCGCAACACCGCATGATGCGCAGCTCCACGTCGCGCGTCAACGGCAAGCAGCACGTCGGCTTTGCCGCTCGGGCGCCTCCCGCCGCGACCGGGCACGCACCTTCGCGCCGGGGAGGACCGTGGCGCCGATATACATAGTCGCGCCGGGATCGAAGAAAGTGGAAAACCGGATTCAAGAACGGCCGTCTGCGCACCGGCTGCTCGCCGCGGCGCTTCCTGCCGGCACGCGCCTCGGTCCTCAAAAGGCGCGGAGCGGCACAAAAGAACAGGGGATCGGTCGTCGTTACAGCCGTCGCCTGTTCGCGCGAACAGGAGCGCCGCTGCGGGACCCGACTTTCTCTCCCGCGCCGAGTGTGAGCGCGATCACCGTCGCCTCACATTAACGTAAGTAGAAGCGCCTCCGCCGAGCGGAGCCGCACCCTACAATCGAGCGCATCATGAAAATTCGAGGAAGCCCGCTCGATCGCGCGACGTGTCTCTCGCCTCGTCCTCGGTGTCTTTGCCGTCTGCGCTCTCTTGCCGTCGGATCTCCGCGCTCTTCCCTCGGTCGTACTCACGCAGATGCCGGGCACCCTCTCGTCGCCGGTCCACATCGCCAACGCGGGGGACGGCTCGGGCCGGCTCTTCGTCGTCGAGCAAGCAGGCACGATCCGTATCTACAAGAACGGCGCGCTTCTTGCGACGCCGTTTCTCGACATCTCGGGGCTCGTGACCTGCTGCGGCGAGCAGGGCTTGCTCTCGGTCGCCTTCCACCCGAAGTACGCCTCGAATGGCTACTTCTACGTCTACTACGTCAACACGCTGGTGAGTCCCGGCGACATCACGATCGCGCGGTACCACGTCTCCGCGAACCCGGACGTGGCCGACCCCGCGTCGGCGCAGATCGTTCTCGTCGTGCCGCACCCGACCAACGCGAATCACAACGGCGGGCAGCTCTACTTCAGCCCGACCGACGGTTATCTTTACGTCGGCACCGGAGACGGCGGCTCGGGCGGCGATCCGCCGAACAACGCGCAGACGCTCTCGGTGCTGCTCGGCAAGATGCTCCGCCTGGACGTCGATGGGACCGGCGCGGTGCCGTGCGGGCAGACCGGAGCGAAACCTTACGCCATCCCGGCGTCGAACCCCTTCGCCGGCAGCGACACCGACTGCAAGGAGATCTGGGCGTACGGCCTGCGCAATCCGTGGCGTTTCGCGTTCGACCGCGTCACGGGCGACCTCTTCATCGGCGACGTGGGCCAGAACCTCTATGAGGAGATCGACTTTCAGCCCGTGACGTCGACCGGCGGCGAGAACTACGGCTGGCGGATGATGGAAGGCCTCCACTGTTACAACCCCTCGAACAACTGCAACGATGGAAGCCTGACCCTCCCCATCCTCGAGCACAATCACAATTCACCAAACGGCGGTTGGTGCGCGATCATCGGTGGCCTGCGCTACCGCGGCTCGGCGATCCCGTCCCTCTATGGAGACTACGTCTACTCCGATTCCTGCCTCGGTGACCTCTACGCTGCCACCGCAGGGGCTGGCGGGAGCTGGACCACGTCGCTCCTGCTCGCAACCTCCCTCTCGGTCTCGAGCTTCGGCGAGGACGAAGCGGGCGAGCTCTATGTCGCAAACCTCGGCGGAAAGATCTACCGCCTCGACGCGACGGCGCTGCCGCAGCCTTCGATCTCGAGCATCTCGCCCGCCTCCGTGATTGCGGGCGACCCGGCCTTCACCCTGACGGTCAACGGGGCCGGCTTCGTTGCGGAGTCGGTGGTGCGCATCAACGGCTCCGACCGTCCGACCACCTTCGTCTCGGCCGCAAAGCTGACGGCCGCCGTGCCGGCAAGCGACATCGCGGCGGCAGGCAGCGCCGCCGCTACGGTCTTCAATCCGGCGCCCGGTGGAGGCACCTCCGCCCCCGGGACGCTCGACATCAATCCCACGTTCCTCGACGTGCCGAACGGCTACTGGGCTTTCAAGTTCATCCAGGCGGTCCACGACGCCGGCGTTACCGCGGGTTGCGATCTCCGCCTGTTCTGCCCGGACGGAATTGCGACGAGGGCCCAGACGGCGGTCTTGCTGCTCGTCGCGAGCCAGGGCTCGACCTACGCTCCGCCGGCCTGCGTCCCGGGTAGTCCCGTCTTTTCGGACGTCCCCTGTCCTGGCGGCTTCGCCGTGAACTTCATCGAAGACCTCTACCATCGGGGGATCACCGCCGGTTACCCGAACGGCACCTACGGCTCGGGCGACCCGGTCACCCGGGCGCAAATGGCCGTCTTCCTGTTGAGCATGCGCGACCCGGGCTACGTACCGCCAGCTTGCAAGCCGGGGAGTCCGGTGTTTTCGGACGTGCCGTGCCCTGGCGGTTTCGCCGTCGACTTCATCGAGGACCTCTACCATCGCGGGATCGCGGCGGGCTGCGGAAGCGGGAAGTTCTGTCCTAACGCGCCGGTCTCGCGTGCCGAAATGGCGGTTTTCCTGACGACGACCTTCGCGCTGCCCTTGCCGTAGGCCTGCGGGAGGCGGGAGCCGGATTCGTCCATATTTCCAGAAGGCTTGTATTGTGCCGGCGATTGTGGGCGCCCCTCTGTTCGTTGAAGGCGTGCCGCATCAATGAACGGTTCCGACTCTTGCTTCCGGCCCATCGGCTCTTCGGTCAGGTGGTGCACAAGTGCCTGTGCACGAAAGCTGCCGCCGACGTTTCCTATTGACACTAAAACTTGACGGGTGATCTAGTCGCAGCTTCTGGCTTCTTCATTGTATTCCCCAACGGAGGTTCTGCATGCACCGGAACTCGGCGACAAGGCTCTCGGTTTCGTTTGTCTCCGTTGGTATCGGTCTCTCTCTCGTTGCGACTTCCCTCCTCGCGAGCGAGCAGGTGGCGCCATCCGTCAATCGAACGCCGTCGGTCGGCTCCGACGTCGCGCACGTGATTACGACGCCGATGCGCGATTTCAGGTTCGTTGGTCCCGTCAGTCCGGTCGCGAAGATGCAGGTCAGGAACGACATCGTCCCGAAGAAGAGGTCCGGTTCGGCGCCGGTCGCGGATCCGGTCGTCCAGAAGCAATTCGGGAAGTCCCAACCCGATGAAGTAGGCCAGTTCGAAGGGCTTTCGGACGATGACAACGCGGTCACGGTTGGCACCCGTTTCGTCCCGCCCGACACCAACGGCGATGTCGGTCCGAACCACTACGTCGAGTACATCAACGGGATCTGGGCGGTCTACGATAAGACCGGAACGCTCGTCATGGGGCCATTGCCGGGCAACTCGCTGTGGCAGAGCCTTCCGGGAAACTGCAAGAACACCAACAACGGCGACCCGGTCGCGAAATACGACAAGTTTGCCGACCGATGGGTCCTTACTCAGTTCTCGGTCACGGGGACGTCCTACGACCAATGCATCGCGGTTTCTGCGACGGGCGACCCGACCGGCGCCTACTATGCGTACGACTTCCTGATCAGCCCGAATGTCTTCAACGACTACCCCAAGCTGGGAATCTGGCCCGACGGCTACTACGTCACCTTCAACGGGTTTCCGGACGCTGGCGGATTCGAGGGACTGGCGTTCGCCTTCGACCGCAGCAAGATGCTCGTGGGCAGCGCGGCCGCGTCCATCGGATTCAGCCTCGGAGACTCCGAAGGGGGACTCTTGCCTTCGGACCTCGACGGCATGACGCCGCCCCCGGTGGGAGCTCCAAACTATCTGCTCGACTGGTACGACACGTCGACCCTTCACATGTTCGAGTTCCACGTCGACTGGGCGGTGCCGGCCAACAGCACGATGACAGGCCCGATCGCGATTCCGGTCTCTTCGTTCATCGTTCCCGTTTGCGCCAATTTCCGCGACCAGTGCGTTCCGCAGCTCGGCTCGACGGAGCTGCTCGAGACGCTCGTCGGCGACATGATGTTCCGGCTCCCGTACCGCAACTTCGGCGACCATGAGGCGCTCGTCGGCAACTTCACCGTCGGCACGGCCGACGGGCCAGCGGCGATCCGATGGTTCGAGATCCGGAACCCGGGCCCAACGCCTACGCTCTATCAGGAGAGTACCTACGCCCCGGACTCGAGCTATCGCTGGATGGGCTCGATCGCCCAGGACGCAAGCGGCGACATGGCCCTCGGCTACTCGAAATCGGACACCACGATCTATCCGTCGATCGCGATCACGGGCCGTCTCCCCGGAGACACCCTCGGAACGATGGGAGCCGAGGACGTCTTTCTGAACGGGGGGGGGAGCCAGACGGCCAGCTTCAACCGCTGGGGCGATTACAGCTCGATGTCGATCGATCCGACCGACGACTGTACTTTCTGGTACGCGCAGCAGTACTACGCGGCCACTGGTTCGTTCGACTTCAAGACCCGCATTGCCTCGTTCAAGTTCCCGAGCTGCACGAACCCCGTCGCCACGGGATCCATCTCGGGAACCGTGACTGACGGAGTGAACCCGATCCCGGGCGTTTTCGTCACCGCGGGACCGTACTCGAGATCGACCGACGCGTCTGGCAACTATCAGTTCGCGGGCGTGCCGGTCGGCTCTTATGACATGACCGCCTTGAAGTACGGCTACACGCCGGGAGCAGCCTCCGGGATCGTGGTCGCGGAGGGGGCGAACACGGTGCAGGATTTCGTTCTGGGGCTGAATCTGACACTACCGGTCAATGGCGTCGTCAAGGACGGTTCGGGCCAGGGCTGGCCTCTGTTCGCGAGGGTCGAGATTCTACCCGGGCCTGGAGGGTTCCCGGGCGCGACGATCTATACGGACCCGGTGACCGGATACTACTCAACCAACCTGGTCGCTGGCCTCACCTATGACTTCGTCGTCACCTCGGTCAACCCGGGTTATGCGCCGGGAGGCGGGCCTGTGACCGTGTCGATCCCGCCCGGCAATGGGCCGGGAGCCGTGGTCGTGAACTGGAGTCTCGTAGCCGGAGGCGCCTGCAACGCGCCCGGCTACGTTCCGGGCACTCTCGGAACGCCCGTTCTGGACGAGAGCTTCGATGCGGGCACCCTTCCACCCGGCTGGGCCATCGACACGCCGTCCGGTCCGGGCTGGGAGATTCATACGGGTGCGGATCCCTGCGGCGAGTTTGGGGGCAACCGGACGGGCGGGACGGGACCGTTTGCACTCCTCAATAGCAACGACTCGAACGGGGATTGCAATCAACCCCTGGCGAACGACGACTCGTCTCTCATCACGAAGTCGGTCGATCTCTCCACCCTCCCGAATGCCGTGATCAACTGGGCCAACGACTACATCGACCTCGGGACGAGCGCTCAGGTCGACGTCAGCATCGACGGCGGCGCGAACTGGACCAATGTCTGGAGCGCCGTCGGCTCGAGCGTGCCCGGCCCGGGCACCCAGACCGCCGACATGACGTTTGCGATCGGGCATCCCGACGTCAAGGCACGCTTCCACTTCCAGGGCTACTGGGGCTGGTGGTGGCAGGTGGACAACGTGAAGATTGCCCCGACGAGCTGCACACCGGTGCCCGGCGGTCTCATCGTCGGCACCGTGACCGACTCGAATTCCGGAACGGGCCTGAACGGCGCAACCGTAGCAAATTTGCCGCAGCCGGGGAGTCCCAAGGCGACCACGGCCACGACGCCCAGCCAGGGGGCCGGCTACTACACCTTGTTCAACGGGAGCGGTTCGCAGTCCTTCGAAGCCTCGAAGGACGGCTATGCTGCGCTCACCAAGAACGTCACGGTCGTTCCCAATGGTGTGACGCGCCTCGACTTCTCGCTTCTGGCAGGCAAGCTCGGCGCCAGCCCGCGGCCGCTGACGATGGTCTTGAACCCCGGTGGAATACAGAGCCTGACGCTCAACCTGAGCAACAGCGGCACCGGCTCCGGGACCTTTTCGCTCAAGGAGCTGAACGCCCCGGCCTCAGCCGCGGCCTCGGCGCCCCACCCCTCGTTCGCAACAGCGCTGGATCGCATGGCTGCCATCAAGAGGATTCCGTTTGCCAGGCAGAACGCTCGGGACCCGAAGGGCCTGTCGCCTCTGCCGAAGCCTGCGAAGCCTCTTGCCAACCCTCCGGCTGGAACGGCGGGGAACGTGGTCAGCTCCTTTGCGGCCGGCGTGGCGAGTCCGTTTGGGGTCGCCTAC
This sequence comes from uncultured Acidobacteriota bacterium, assembly GCA_963847075.1. Taxonomy (GTDB): domain Bacteria; phylum Acidobacteriota; class Thermoanaerobaculia; order UBA5066; family Gp7-AA6; genus DAHUXD01. The sequence goes on along the minus strand of CAWJYL010000002.1, from coordinate 1,318,075 downwards.
AACACGGACGCCAACAACCTCTGGGTTACAAGCCCGGATGCCCCGGCTGACTCCTCCTTCGGCGACGGCCTCGATCACCAGTACCTTCCGGATGGAATGCCCACCGGCAACACGATCGACATCACGAGTACGGGCGGCGAGTGGCAGGCTGACGGGACCTACAACGTCCGGACGGGGATGATGTGGAACGTCAACGTCGGCGGCGACAATTGCCTCTACGAGTCGGATCCGACCACGGCAGTGGTTACCGGGAAGAAGATCTGCGGGTCTGCCTGGACCGCGACATCGCAGCGCGGTGTGGCTTACGACCCGTTGACGGACACGTACTACGTGGGCGGATGGAACGAGGGAATCATTTACCACATCGACAGCGCCGGGAACGTCTTGGACTCGGCAAACGTCGGTCTCTTCATCGGGGGCCTTGCTTTCAACCCCTCGACGGGCCACCTGTTCGTCTACGACGCGGTCTTTTTCGAGCCCATCGACATGTGGGTTCTGGACCCCCGTAACGGCTATGCAGTGGTCAACGAGTTCAACATCACGAGCGGCGGGAATCCGGTGTTCCCCACGCTGGCGGGAATGGACATGAGCTGCGACGGCCATCTCTGGCTCGTCGACCAGAACACGGGGAGCGTCCTCGAGGTGGATTCGGGCGAGTCCAGTGCATGCGTGCTTCCCGAGATTCCATGGCTCAGCGAGTCGCCGACATCCGGCACGGTTCCAGCGTCGGTCGGCGGTCAGCCAGCGAGCGTTGGAACCAATCCGTTCCCGGTGATGACGACGTTCGACGCGACCGGCCTGTTGCCAGGTCTGCGGCAGGCCCAGCTGCTCGTCAAGACCGACACGCCGTATCCCATAGCGCCGGTGCCGGTCAATCTCACTGTCCTCTTCAACGATGTGTCGCAGGGCGGCTTTGCGTGGAACTTCATCTCTGGCGCCGCCGGCGCGGGCATCATGCGCGGCTGCTCCTTCTACGACTTCTGTCCCAACATGCTGGTGACCCGTGCCGCCATGGCGGGTTACATCGAGCGGGCAGTCCATGGGCCCCTCACGTCGCCGCCCGTCTATCAGGCCGAATTCCAGGACGTCTTCTACAGCAGCTTCAACGCGGACTACATCCAGGGTCTCGTGGACGATGGGATAACGGCGGGCTGCAACGTGAGCCCGCGGTTGTACTGCCCCGACGCTCCGATTCCGCGCGAGCAGATGGCGGTTTTCATCCTGCTCGGCAAGCACGGGTCGGGTTGGGTACCGCCCGCCTGCGTCACGCCGATCTTCGACGACGTGCCGTGCTCGAACGGGTTCTCGCCGTGGGTCAACGCGCTCTACAACGAGGGCATCACGGCCGGCTGCAGCACGAGTCCGAAGCTGTTCTGCCCGGACCACGACCCGAGCAATCCGGCTCCCACCAACGGGTGGTCGACGAACGCGGAGATGGCGGTCTTCCTGAGTGTGGCGTTCAACCTGCCCCACGTTCCGTGAGCGGGCCCATGTCGCTTCGACTGAAGGAGGGATCGTTCATGAACAGGTCGTTGGTGAAGAAGCTCATGGCTCGGGTGGTCTCGGTGGCGTGCATCGCCGCTGCCGGAAACTCGCTGGTCCTTTTGGCGCAGGGCGCGCGTCCCGAAAAGGGGGCTGCGTCTGGAATTCGGGTCGCGGCCCCGGCGAAGACGGCCGCCGCCAACTCTCCGGCCAGGCCGGTGGCGACGACAAAGCGGATCGCTGGAGCCAGACGGGCAACGGCTGTGACCGCGAACGTCACGGTCAGCGGCACGGTCACGGACGGCTCGGGCGCCGGGTGGCCGCTTTATGCGCGGATCGAGGCGACGTCGGATTCGACGGAGCCCGTCGTCGTCTTCACGGACCCGGTCACGGGCGCCTATTCGATGGATCTCCCCGACGGCGTCGACTACACGTTCGTCGTGACCGCCGTCGGCCCCGGTTATTTGCCGGGCGGCGGGCCGGTGACCACGGATGGACCGGTCGAGCAGGACTGGGCCCTGGAGATCGACGCGGTGGAATGCACGGCTCCCGGATACAGCTACCCGGTTGGCTCGCTCTTCGAGACGTTCTCGACCGACAAGGTCCCCCCCGGTTGGGAAGTGGTTAACGTCTCCGGCAGCGCGCACTGGAAGGTGACGGCGCTCGGGGATCCCTGCGGCAGCTTCCCTGGCAACAACACGGGTGGTTCGGGCCCCTACGCCCTCGTGAACAGTCAGTGTTTTTCGGATCTCGAGACTACGGACGACACATCTCTGGTCACACCCAGCCTCGACATGTCGTCCCTCGCGAATGCCGTCATCCAGTGGAACACCGAGTTCATACAGTGCAGCTTCTGCGACCGCACCCAGGTCGGCGACGTGGACATCAGCACCGACGGCGGCACCACGTGGACGAACGTCTGGGAGGCGACGGGGAGCGACAACATCGTCGGGCCCTCGGTCCAGTCGGCCGACATCTCGGGTGTTGCGGCGGGGCAGGCGAACGTGAAAGCCCGCTTCCACTACCAGAGCTTCTGGGGTGGCTGGTGGCAGGTGGACAACGTCCTGCTCGGCGATCCCGAGGCGACTTGCCAGGCGCAAGCGGGAGGGCTCGTCGTCGGAAACGTCTCTAACGCCAACACGGGAAACGGCGTCGATGACGCCACGGTCACGAACCTCGGGAACAGCTCCTCGACGGAGACATTTCCGACGCCGGAGGATCCGGGCCAGGGAAACGGCTTCTACACGCTCTTCTGCCCGGCGGGCGCGCAGACCCTGCAGGCTGCGAAGCAGTTCTACGTGTCCGAGCAGGAGACTCCGACCGTGGCCCTGGGCGGCGTCGTCCGGCAGGACTTCGTGCTGCCGGCGGGGCAGTTGAACGCGAGCCCGCAGCCCCTTTCCTCCTTCATCAAGACCAACAGCATCCAGGACCTCACGCTCGACCTGACCGATACGGGCGCTCAGGATGTCGCTTTCCACCTTTTCGAGGTCAACATTCCGCCCAAGCCCTCCCTGACGCAGGGGTTCGCCTCACCGGCTCTCAGAAACCAGGCTCTCGCTCGGCTGCCCAAGGACTCGAAGCAGCGGCGCACGCTATCCGGCGCCGCGGATGCGAAGGGCTTGGCCCCGGTTCCGAGATTCTCCGGACCCGTCAAACCCAAGTTTCCCTTTGCCGCCGGAAACATCCTGGCATCCGGTTCGACCGATCTCGATCAGGGATGGGGTGTGGGATTCGACAAGAGCGCAGACGCAACCTGGCTGACGGACATCTTCACGCCCGACCTGTACAAGTTCCTTTCGGATGCCACGAAAACCGATGCAACGATCGACATCAGCTCTGCGATCACACTGTGGGCGGCTGACGGGACGTTCAACGCGAACACCGGAATGATGTGGTACGTCGCCACCACCGACGGGACCGCTCCGGCGTGCATTTTCGAAGTGAACCCGTCGACCCGAAAGGTCACGGGCAATACGATCTGCACGGAGATCGACACGTCCGAGCGCGGCCTCGCCTACGATCCAACGACGGACACCTACTACATGGGCTCGTGGCTCGATGCCACGATCTACCATTTCGACCCGGCGGGGACGATTCTCGACTCGGCGTACGTGGGTCTCGGCATCTCGGGCCTTGCGTACTACCCGAAGACAGGGCATCTTTTCGTGCAGGTCCAGGACCTCGACGACAACGCCATCTCGGTTCTGGATGCGAAGAGCAACTACGCCCTCGTCGGCAGCTTCCACGTCTCCGACGGCGCCTTTGACGACCACGGCGGCGCCGGCATGGAGGCCGATTGCGACGGTCACTTGTGGATGGTCAATCAGTATACGCAGACGCTTTACGAGGTCGACTCCGGCGAGGAGAACTTCTGCTCGATCGACATTCCGTGGCTCTCCGAGAGCCCGACATCCGGCACGGTTCCCGGTGCGGCACCGGTGCGGCCGCGCAACGTTGCCGCGAATCCTTTCCCGGTGACCGTGACCTTCAACTCCGCGGGCCTGCTTCCCGGACTGCGCCAGGCGCAATTGAAGGTCGAGACGGACACGCCCGACCCTGTCGCGCCCGTGCCCGTCAACCTTACCGTTCTTTTCAACGACGTCCCGGTTGACAGCTTCGCTTGGAACTTCGCCTACGGCGCGGCTGGCGCCGGCATCATGCATGGCTGCGAGTACTACCTGTTCTGTCCGGGCTCGCTCGTGACCCGCGCCGCGATGGCCGGGTACATCGAGCGGGCGATCCACGGATCGCAGACATCCCCGCCGGTCTATCTGGGCGAGTTCCAGGACGTGTTCTTCAACGACTTCAACGCCAACTACATCCAGGGCCTGGTGGACGACGGGATCACGGCGGGATGCAGCGTGAACCCGCGGTTGTACTGCCCGGACGCTCCGATTCCGCGCGAGCAGATGGCGGTTTTCGTCCTGCTCGGCAAGCACGGGTCGGGTTGGGTACCGCCCGCCTGCGTCACGCCGATCTTCGACGATGTGCCGTGCTCGAACGGGTTCGCGCCGTGGGTCAACGCGCTCTACAACGAGGGCATCACGGCCGGCTGCAGCACGAGTCCGAAGCTGTTCTGCCCGGACCACGACCCGAGCAATCCGGCTCCCACCAACGGGTGGTCGACGAACGCGGAGATGGCGGTCTTCCTGAGCGTGGCGTTCAACCTGCCGCACGTACCGTAAGGCGTTGACCTTCGAATGGCGGGCGCGGCTCACGCCGCGCCCGTTCGTTTTCGCCGGCGAAGCCCGCAGCGCCGTCCGCGATCATTCCGAGGGCCGCCAGGCCGAGGATCCGTTTACGGCGGTTTGGCTGCGCGTGGAATTCGCCCTCGGGATTACGGGGGAGGCTAGACCGCGTCGGTCTCGCCGAGCGACCAGAGGTGGTACGCGTCGCAGACGGTTCGGGCGTCGCCGTCGCGGACGATGCGTCCGTGGTGGAGCCAGATCACGCGGTCGCACGTGCGGCGAATCTGCTGGAGCGAATGGGAGACCAGCATGAAGGTCTTGCCGCCCGAGCGCAGGGCGGCCATGCGCTCCTTGCACTTGCGCTGGAACTTCTCGTCGCCGACGGCGAGGGCCTCGTCGACGAGAAGGATGTCCGGATCGACGTCCGTCGCGACGGCGAAGGCGAGGCGCGCGGCCATGCCGGTCGAAAACGTCCGGATCGGCGCGTCGATGAACTCCTCGAGCTCCGCCCAGGCGACGATGCGGTCGAGCCGGCGGCGGGTCTCGGCCCGCGAGAAGCCGAGCAGCGCACCCTGGAGCATGACGTTCTCGCGGCCGGTGAGCTCGCCGTGGAATCCGAGGCCGAGCTCGAGGATCGGAGCGATCCGGCCAGCGACGTAGACGCGGCCCTCTCCCGGCGGCAGCACGCGGGAGATGATCCGGAAGAGCGTGCTCTTGCCGGCTCCGTTGCGGCCGATGACGCCCACGCGCTCGCCGGCCGTGACCGAGAGGTCGATCTCGGAGAGGGCGGTGAAGTCGTCGTACACGATGCGCTTCTGCAGGCGGTGGATCGCATATTCCTTGAGCGAAAAGATGCGCTCCCGCGGCACGCGGTACCGGAGGGTGACCTTCTCGAGACGGATGACCTCGGTCATGATCCTCGCCCGCTCAGCTCCAGTAAGCCATGTTGTCGCGGCGGTGGCAGAAGAAGACCCAGCCCGTCACGAGAACGACGACCGAGAGGGCGAGCGAGCCGAGGGTGAGTTCCGCCGAGGGAATCACGCCGTCGTAGATCGGCTTTCGGAAGACCTGGACGAGGTAGTACATCGGGTTCGCCCACAGCGCGATCCGGTAGCGGAACGGCACGATCGATGGGTGATACACGATCGGCGTCAGGAAGAACCAGGTCTGCACGATGACGAGGTACATCTCCTTGATGTCGGCAAACCGCGATGCCACGGTGAAGAGCACCAGGGAAACGCCGGCCGTGAAGAGGGCGGTGATCAACACCGAGATGGGCAGGAAGGCCCAGGTTGCGTAGAGCGGGTAGCCCGTCGCGACGAGGATCAGGAGCAGCGGGACGAGCGACAGGAAGAGGTTGACCAGGCCGCCGCCCAGGGCCGATGCGATGAAGACCGAGCGCGGGACGAACATTCGTTTCGCGAGCTCGTTGGAGCCAAGGGTCTGCGCCGTCGCGGTCGAGGTCGTCTGCGAGAAGAACGTCCAGAAGATGGACCCGGCCATGAAATAGACGGGGTAGTTTCGGATGGACATCTTCAGGAGCGCCGAGAAGACCAGCGTGAGGGCGATCATGTTCAGCAGGGGCGCCAGCATCGTCCATAGGATCCCGAGAAAGGACCGCTTGTAGCGGACCTTGATGTCGCGGATGACGAGCTCGTGGACGAGGCCCCGGTAACGCCAGAGGTTCACCCCCTCCTCGAGCCAGAAGGGTCTTTGCCGCGCCGAATCGTAGACCGGAGCGCCGGGCATGGCGGCGGGACCCTTGCTCAAGCGCTGTGTCTCACGAACGATCGGCCTCGCCCCGCACGGTGCCACGGGTGTCCGCCCGGGTCAACCAGCCCTCGAGGGTGGCCGCGCGGATGTCCCAGGTATTCTCGCGCGCAAAGGCCCGCTGACGCCGCGAGCCGGCGGTCCCCTCGGCCACGGCCGCCTCGATCTCGCGAACGAACTCCTCGGGTGTCGCCGCGAGGCGCACGAGCCCCCGACGGGCGAACGGTTCGAGGGACCGCATCGGGGTGGCGACGACCGTCCGTCCGGCCGCCGCCGCCTCGTACAGCTTGACCGGGTCGGTTGCGTGCGTCAGGCCGGAGAGGCGAAAGGGAATGATCTCGACGTCGAACCGTGCGCGGAACCGGGGCATCTCCCGGTGGGGCCGTTCGCCGTAGAAGGCCAGGTTCGGAAGGCGCGGAACCTCGAGGGCCACACCTTCGAGACCGCCGACGATCTCGAATCGCCACGTCGGGCACAGGGCCGCGAGCCCCGCCAGAAGCGGCATGTCGAACCACTCGTCCACGGCGCCGACGTAGCCGACTGTCAGGTTCGCGGTGTCCGCCGGAGCGGGCTCCGGGGTCTCCGCGAAGAGATCGAAGTCGCAGGCGTTGGGAAGCAGGCGGCAGTCGCCGGTCAACGCGGCCATCTGCTTCCGCAGCGACTCCGAGGTCGCGACGACGAGATCCGCGCCGCCTGCCAGCTCCCGCTCCGCCTCGGCGAGGATCTGGGGCCGGTTGGTCGAGAACTCTTCGTGCGCGTCCAGGCAGTCGTACACGACGCGCCATCCGAAGCTCTCGCGCAGCGGGCCGGCGAGCGGCGCCCAGAACGGCGACTGGACGAGCAGGACGGCCTCGCGCAGGTCGAAGCGCTCGCGCCAGGCGGCGAGGCTCTCGAACGCGGCTTCCAGGGCGGCATCGGCGAGCTTGCGATCCCCGAGGTCCTCGCGGCGCGCGCCGGCAATGGGCAGGAGGGTCACCCCGGGAGCGACGCCGATGGGCCTGTCCGGCTCGCCGGTGCCGCGCAGGGACCCGTAGAAGATGCGCATCCGCCGGCGGGCCAGCGCCTCGGCCAGCTGTTGCGGGCGCTGGCGGCGGTAGCTCCAGGCAATGATGGGCAGGATAACGATGTCGGGGCGCCCAGGCCTCGGGCGGCCCGGATCGAGCTCGTAGCGCGAGAGCTCGACTTCGGGCTTGCGGATCCCGAGCAGCCGCTCGGGCCGCATGCGCCGCCGCAGGGCCCGCCGCCAGGCGATCGGAACCGCACGGCGACCGAAGGCATAGATCCGACCGCGCAGGCCCCGTTCCCATTCCGGTCTCATATGCGGGTCGGCTCGTTCCGGCGGGCGGTCATGGGGGCGGCGCGAAAGGGGCGAAGGGCCGCCCGGAGAGGATCGCCGCGATCCGCTCGGCCGCCCGGCCGTCGCCGTAAGGGTTCGCCCGGCCGGCCATCCGGCGGCGCGCGGCGCCGTCGCTCAAAAGCGTGCGGGCACGTTCGTAGATCCGCTCTTCGTCCGTGCCGACGAGCTCGGCGAGCCCCGCCTCCACACCCTCGGGGCGCTCGGTCTTCTCGCGCAGGACGAGCACCGGCTTGTGGAACGTCGGCGCCTCCTCCTGGATGCCGCCGGAATCCGTGAGGATGAGGCGCGCGCGGCGCATGAGCCGGACGAGGGCGAGATAGTCGAGCGGCTCGACGAGGGTCACGTTGGGCAGCCCCGCGTTGCGGCGCACGACGGAAGCGACGTTGGGGTTCGGATGGATCACGTGGATGAAGCGCGTCGCGGGAAACGCGCTTGCCAGACGCCCGATCGCCCGCACGATGCCCTCGAGCGGAAGCCCGAAGCTCTCGCGGCGATGCGCCGTGATCAGGACGAGGTCCTCCTCGGGCGAGTCGCCCTCGCCGCGGACGATCTGCTCGAGGGCGTCGACGACCGTGTTGCCCGTCAGGAAGATCTTGGCTTCGGGGACGTCCTCGGCGGCAAGCGCCTTGGCGGCGCGGCGTGTAGGCGCGAAGTTCGCGTCCGAGATCAGATCGACGACCCGGCGGTTCATCTCCTCGGGGAAGGGATGCTGGAAATCCCCCGTGCGCAGGCCGGCCTCGACGTGACCGACCTTGACCCGGCGGTGGAAGGCGGCGATCGCGGCGCACATGGCCGTCGTCGTGTCCCCCTGGACGAGGAGCCAGTCGGGCCTCTCGCGCGCGATCACCGCGTCGAGCCCGGCCAGGGCGCGCGAGGCGAGCTCGTTGGGCGTCTGGTCCGGGCGCATGAGGTCGAGGTCGATGTCGGGTTCGAGCGCGAAGAGGGCGAGGACCTGGTCGAGCATCTCGCGGTGCTGGGCCGTCGCGCAGAGAAGAGTCTGGCTGCCCGTCTCCTCCCGGAGGCGCCGGATGACGGGAGCCATCTTGATGGCCTCCGGGCGTGTACCCACGACGACGACGAATTTCATGAGAGGTCGCTTGCGGCCGCCGGGCTGCAGGGGAGCGGCGGTGCGGCCAGCCACACGCCGACCTGCCGGCATTGTAAGGGCTTTGCGCGTCCCCGGGGAGCGGAAAATCGCCGTCGCGGAAGGTACACTCGGGGATCAGACGGCCATGATCCCCGAAGTCTTCGAGTGCCCGCGCTGCGAACGCCAGTTCGTGATCGACAGCGTGCCCGATGCCGGCACGGAGGAGGTTCACTGCCCCCAGTGCAGCCGGTATCTCGGCGTGCGCGACATCGCTTTCGTGCTGCGCGGGGAGCTCGACGAGATGATCGAGAGGCTGACCTTCGAGAAGGATCGGCTGGAAAAGGACGAGGCGGTCTACGCTCTCACCGATTGCGATGCGGAGATGAAATTCTACGGAAGGGAAGTCTCCCGCGTGATCGGGGTCCTGCGCGGCGCGCTGAAGGATCTGCGCAAGCTCCGGGAGGATTACCGGGTCGGGGGCTGACAGGGGTCGCGTGATCCGACTCTAGGCCGGGGTTCTTGCCTTCATGGCTTCGATGAACCCGCGCAGCCGGCGCAGGCTCGTTTCCCTGCCGAGCAGCTCCGCGACGTCGAAGAGGGGCGCGCCGACCGTGACACCGGTCAGAGCCAGCCGCGTCGGGTGGATGAGCTTGCCCGCGGGGACCCGCTCGGCCTCTGCGGTCTCCCGCAGGGCCGTCTCGGTCGTCGCCGCGGACCAGTCGGGCAGCGCTTCGAGGCGCGCGGCCAGGTTCTCGAGGTGCCGCGGCGTGTCGGGCTTGACGTGCTTCTTGAGCCCCTCCGGCTCGTAGCTGGAGGGGTCGCGGGCGTAGGACGAAAGCGCCCGACCCATCTCGATCGTCGTGCGCACGCGAGGCCGGTGGAGATCGATCGCGCGAAGGGCGATCTCCTCGGCGGGAGCACCCGCCGCCGCATGGGGAAGTGAACGCGTGAGCAGCTCTGCGGCCGGCATCTGCGCGATGTACTGCGCGTTCATCCACAGCAGCTTCTCCGGGTCGAAGACGGACGGCGAGGCGCCGACCCGGTCGAGCGAGAACTCCCGCTCCATTTCTTCGCGGCTCAAAATCTCGCGATCCCCGCCCGGAGCCCAGCCGAGGAGCGCGAGGAAGTTGAAGAGCGCCTCGGGGAGAATGCCCTCGTCGCGCCATTCCTCGACGGCGGCCGCGCCGTGCCTCTTGGAGAGCTTCTTGCGGTCGGTGCCGAGGATCATGCCGAGGTGGGCGAACTTCGGGATCGGGGCGCCGAGAGCCCGGAACAGGGCGACGTGCTTGGGCGTGTTCGCGAGATGGTCGTCCCCGCGGATGACGTGGGTGATCCGCATCTCGGCGTCGTCGACGCAGACACAGAAGTGGTAGAGGGGATGCCCGTCGGAGCGCACGAGAACGAAGTCGTCGAGGGCGTCGGCCGGAAACTCCACGCGGCCGCGGATGAGGTCGTCCACGACGATCGTCTCGGCGGGCATCCGGAGGCGGACGACGTGGCGTTCTCCGGCGCGTGCGCGGCGCTCGCTCTCGTCGGCGGGAATCGACCGGCCGGCACCCGAGTAACGGTAGGCCTTCCCGGCCGCCTCGGCCCTCTTGCGCTCGATGTCGAGCTCCTCGGGCGTCTCGAAGGCGCGATAGGCCTTTCCTTCGCCGATGAGCCGGTCCGCTGCCGCGCGGTAGAGGTCGTGGCGTCCCGACTGGTAGAACGGCCCCTCGTCGTAGTCGAGGCCGAGCCACTCCATGGCCGACAGAATCTGCGCGGTCATCTCCTCGCGCGAGCGCTCGACGTCGGTGTCCTCGATGCGGAGGATGAAGGTGCCCTTCTCGTGGCGCGCGAAAAGGAGGTTGTAGAGGGCCGTGCGCGCGCCCCCGACGTGCAGCAGGCCGGTCGGGGAGGGCGCAAAGCGCACGCGGGGGCGCATCGGACCATCCAAGGCGCCCGATGCTAGCCTACTCGGGTCCCGCGTGGCCACGAGATCCTGAGGCACTGAGCGGACTGCCGCTCGCCGAGCCACTCGCGCGCCCAATAGCTCGCGTCGCGAATAGTCTCCCGACCGGAGGGAGGGAGGAGGTTCGCGACGCGGGAGCCGGAGCGGAACGAGGGGTCAGGCGTCCGGTCGAGCCCGCACCCGGGCGAGCCGGGCGCCGGTGCGCGCGACGGCGCGCAGACCCCTCGCGGAGCGGAGGCGACGTTAATCGAGCGGAAACGTCAGCGTGTAAGAAAACCGCCCACGCCCGATGACGGCGACGAGGCTTGGCTTGTTGAAGTCCCGTTGCAGGATGCGGTCCACGTCGTCGGTCGCCTGAACCTCGGTCCCGTTGAGGGACAGGAGGCGGTCTCCGGTCTTCAGTCCCGCCTGCGCGGCCAGCCCGTCACGGTCCGCGACCACGATGCGGACGCCGTCGCCGTCGGGCCGCAGGCTGACGCCGATGGCGTCGCGCAGGATGCGCGTCCCGATGCCGGCCGGAGCCGCCTCGCCCTGCAGCGTGATCGTGCGCTCTCCCTGCTTGCCGCGCAGAACGATCTTCAGGGGGCGGCCCGGGCCCTTCGTCGAGAGGATGGTCTCGAAGCCCTCCTGCGAATCGACGGGATTGCCATCCACCGAGACGACGAGGTCGCCCTCGCGCACGCCGGCGCGGGATGCCGGGGAGTTGGGGTAGACGGCGCGCACGCGAAACCCGTGCGGCCGGTTCTCGTCTCCGGAGACGAGCGTCTTGCCCCGGATGCCGACCCAGACCGCCCGCACTTCACCGTAGCGCAGGAGGTCATCGACGACGCGGCGCGCGCGATCGGCCGGAATGGCGAAACCGATTCCCTGTGCGCCGCCGATGATCGCCGTGGCGACACCGACCATTTCGCCGTCGACATTCACGAGGGGGCCGCCCGAGTTGCCGGGGTTGATGGAAGCATCCGTCTGGATGAAATCCGTATACGTCTGATTGTTCTCGCCCCGGACGCTGCGCCCCGTGGCGGAGACGACGCCGGCGGTGACCGTGTGCGAAAGGCCGAAGGGGTTTCCAATGGCGACGATCGTTTCCCCGATCATGAGGTCCGAGGACGAACCGAGCTTGAGGGCCGGCAGGGCGGCGGTCGGCTTGCGAACGCGCAGGACCGCGAGGTCGTTGTCGGAGTCGGAGCCGACGAGCTCGCACTCGAGCTCCATGCCGGACTTCGTCATGGCGACGATCTTCGAGGCGCCGGAGACGACGTGCTCGTTGGTGATGATAATGCCCTTCGGGTCGATGATCGCGCCGGAGCCGAGCGACTGGCTGTGGCGCTCCCGCCGGGAGTCGAATCCGAAGAAGAAATCGTCGAACACCGACGGCCGGCGGCGCTGGATCTGATCAGCGGAGATGTTGACGACGGCGGGGGAGACCTTCTCGACCACCAGGACGATCTCGCTGCGCCGAGACGACAGAGGCGTGGCCCCGGCCAGGGCGGCGGCGGTGAGGGTGAGAACGGCGGCGAAGCGGCGCACCACGGGCAGCACAACGGCGCATTCTGCATCGGCATTCCGGTTCCTGTCATTCCCGCGGCGCTGTCATCCCGAGCCTTTCGGCTTCTCGGGGCAGGCTGCGGGCCTTGCTGCTCGGGATGACAGGGGCTCGCTACGCTCGGGATGATCGGCCGCGGCTTCGTGCTGCCGGTCAAAAAGAAAGCCCCGCCGTGAGGCGGGGCCGGAAATCGACAGACGAGCGCGTGGATCAGCGAGCCTTGACGTCGATCGTGTCGGGCTTCACTTCGGCCTTGCCCCCCGAAATCTTGATCGTGCGGGGCTTGGCATCCTCGCGCTTGGGAAGGTCGACCTTGAGCAGGCCGTCGCTGAAGTGCGCCTTGATCTTCTCACGGTCCACGTTGTTCGGAAGGCTGAAGCTCCGGACGAATTGGCCGTAGGAGCGCTCCACGCGGTGATAGCTCTTGCCGTCCGACTCCTTCTCGAACTTACGCTCGCCGCGAAGGGTGAGCATCCCGTTCTCGGTCTGGATCTCGATCTCGTCCTCCCGGAAGCCGGGCAGCTCCGCCGTGATGAGGATCCGGTCCTTCTCCTCGGCGATGTCGACGGGCGGCGCCCAGGCGGCGAGGTTCATCTCGTCCTCGCCCTGGGGGCGGGCGAGCGTCCCGCCGAAGACTCGGTTCAGTCGATCCTGAAGGGTCGCGATCTCACGATAGGGTTCCCAACGCATCAGATTCATACATACCTCCATGAATAGAAATGGGTCATACGGTTACCTTTGCGGACTTCTTGTTGACGGTCAGCGACGATCCGTCGGGGGCAACGTCGAGCTCGACGGCCTCGCCTTCGCCGATGTCGCTCGAGAGCAGCCGGGTGGCCAGAACGTCCGACACCTGCTTCTGGATCAGCCGCTTCAGGGGTCGCGCGCCGTAGGTCGGATCGTAGCCCTGGCCTGCGAGCAGCCGCCGGGCGGCCGGCGTCCACGAGAGGAAGATGCCGCGGCCGAGGACGGTACGCGCCAGGCTCTCGAGCTGAATCTCGACGATCTTCTCGATCTCCTCCCGCGTCAGCCGGTGGAAGACGATCACGTCGTCGATCCGGTTGAAGAACTCCGGCCGGAAGTGGCGCCTCAGGGACTCCTCGATCTTTGCCTTGATCTCGGCCTCGTCCCGCGACGACTCCTCGGCGATCCATTCGGAGCCGAGATTCGAGGTCATGATGACGACGGTGTTCTTGAAGGACACGACGCGTCCCTTGCCGTCGGTCAGACGGCCGTCGTCGAGGACCTGCAGCAGGACGTTGAAGACGTCCGGGTGCGCCTTTTCGATCTCGTCGAAGAGGACGACGGAATAGGGGCGGCGCCGCACGGCCTCGGTCAGGCGCCCGCCCTCTTCGTAGCCGACGTAGCCCGGCGGCGCGCCGATCATCCGTGCGACCGAGTGCTTCTCCATGTACTCCGACATGTCGAGGCGGACGATCGAGTGCTCGTCGTCGAACAGGAACTCGGCGAGGGCACGGGCAAGCTCGGTCTTGCCGACGCCCGTGGGCCCGACGAAGAGAAACGAGCCCAGAGGCTTCTTCGGGTCCGCGAGCCCCGCCCGTGAGCGGCGCACGGCGTCGGCGATCGCCCGGACGGCCTCGTCCTGGCCGATGACGCGCAGGTGGAGCCGGTCCTCCATCTTGAGGAGCTTCTGCGACTCGCCCTCGATCATCCGGCTGACGGGAATGCCGGTCCACTTCGAGACGACCGCTGCGATGTCCTCCTCGGTCACCTCTTCGCGCAGCATCGGCTGGCCCTTCTGCAACTCGGCCAGCCGCGCATTCTCGGCGGCGAGATCCTTCTCGAGCTGAGGCAGGCGCCCGTAGCGCAGCTCGGCCACCTTCTGCAGCTCGCCCTGGCGCTCGGCCTCCACGGCCTCCTGCTTGACCTTCTCGAGCGTCTCCTTGATCTGGCCGGATCTCTGGATGACGGTCTTCTCGGCGGACCACTTCGCCCGCAACCGGCTCGACTCTTCGCGCTCCTGCGCGAGGGCCTTTTCGATCTCGGCCAGGCGCTCCTTCGCCTCCTTCGTCTTCTCCTTCTGGAGGGCTCGCTTCTCGATCTCGAGCGAGACCATGCGCCGCTCGACCGCGTCGATCTCGGCGGGCATCGAATCGATCTCGGTGCGCATGCGCGCCGCGGCCTCGTCCACGAGGTCGATCGCCTTGTCGGGGAGGAAACGGTCGGTGATGTACCGATGCGAAAGGCGTGCCGCGGCAACGAGCGCCGCGTCGGTGATGCGTACGCCGTGATGGATCTCGTAACGCTCCTGGAGGCCCCGGAGTATAGCGATCGTGTCCTCGACGGTGGGCTCCTCGACGTAGACGGGTTGGAACCGCCGCTCGAGGGCGGCGTCCTTCTCGATGTGCTTCTGGTATTCGGAGAGCGTGGTCGCCCCGATGGCGCGCAGCTCGCCGCGTGCCAGGGCGGGCTTCAACATGTTGGAGGCGTCCATCGCCCCCTCCGCCGCTCCGGCGCCCACGAGCGTGTGGAGCTCGTCGATGAAGAGAACGATCGTGCCCTGGGCTTCCTCGATCTCCTTGAGGACGGCCTTGAGGCGGTCTTCGAATTCGCCGCGGTACTTTGCGCCGGCGATCATGGCGCCGAGGTCGAGCGAGACCACGCGCTTGTTCTTCAGACCTTCGGGGACGTCGCCCATGTGAATGCGGCGGGCGAGGCCTTCCACGATGGCGGTCTTGCCGACGCCGGGCTCCCCGATGAGGACGGGATTGTTTTTGGTGCGCCGGGAGAGGACCTGGATGACCCGGCGGATCTCTTCGTCGCGGCCGATGACGGGGTCGATCTTGCCGCGCCGGGCGAGGTCGGTCAGATCGCGCGTGTAGCGCTTGAGGGCCTGATACTTGTCCTCGGGATTCGGGTCCGTGATCCGGGTCGAACCCCGCAGTTCCTTGAGGGCCTTGAGAAGGGCGTCCTTCTGGATGCCAGCCTTCGTCAGCCGCCGGGCCGTGTCGCCGCCCGACTCGGCGAGAGCGAGCAGAAAGTGTTCGCTCGAGACGTACTCGTCGCCGAACTCCTTGGCGACCTCAAAGGCGCGATCGAAGACCCGTGAGAGGTCCCGCGACAGGGCAGCGTCAGCGGAGGCACCGGTGACCTTCGGCCGGCGTTCGAGCTCGGTTTCGATCTCCCGGGCAAGGCTTTCGGGCGCGACGCCGAGCTTCTGCAGGACGGGAACTACGACACCGTCCTTCTGTTCCAGCAGGGCGAGCAGGAGATGATCGCAGGTCAGCTCGGCATTGCCGCGAGCGCGTGCATCGCTCTGCGCCTGCTGGACGGCCTCCTGGGCCTTGATGGTGAGCTGGTCGAAACGCATTGAGTTCAGTACCTTCCGAGCTGGAAATCTATTATATGAGTCTTAGCATGTCAAGTCTTTTACAGAGGAATATTAGTATATATAACTCAAGTAGTTACGTACTGGAGCGTCTAATGGGATCGGTCAGACCAGCCTCGCGGAATCCCTTTTCCCTGAGAAGACAGGAATCGCACTGGAGGCAGGGCGTGCCCGTTGGGTCCGGCGAGTAACAGGAAGAGGTGAGCCGAAAGTCGAGTCCCAGGCCCGCGGCTTTCGCGATGATCTCGGCCTTGCTCATCCTGAGCAAAGGCGCTCGGATCCGGAACGTCAGGATCCCTTCGACTCCCGCCCGGGTTCCGAGGTTCGCGGCCAAGGCGAAGGCGTCCAGAAACTCCTGGCGACAGTCGGGATACCCGGAGTAATCGAGCGCGTTGGCGCCGATGAAGATGTCGGCGGCGCCGATCGCCTCGCCCCAGGCCACCGCGTGAGAGAGGAAAAGCATGTTGCGCGCGGGTACGTAAGTCACCGGGATCGGTTCGAACCCGAGACTGTCGCGGGGGACGGCGATGGCGGGGTTCGTCAGGGCCGACGCGGCCGCGGCGGGGAAGTCGATGCGCGCGATCCGATGCTCCGTTGCCCCGTAGCGTGACGCGAGCTCCCGCGCGCGATCGAGCTCGATCGCGTGACGCTGGCCGTAGTCGAACGACAGGGCGTGAACCGCGAGTCCCTCGTGGCGGGCAATGAGCAGGCAGGTCGCGGAATCGAGACCTCCGGAGAGAAGGACGATCCCGGGTTGGCTCATCGTCCCGGAACGTCCCCCCAGAGGACCTTGTGGAGCTGGAGTCCGAGCCGAATCGGGCGGCCCGAGTCACGCACCCACGCCGCGAGCTCTTCGGCGCGCAACCCCTCCCAGGCGGGGGAGAAGCTCACGACGTTTCTCTCGTCGAGTCGGCGCTCTGCGACCAGGGCGAGCGCCCAGTCGAAATCGGAACGGCTCGCGAGGACGAACTTGAGCTCGTCGTGGGGCTGGAGGTTCTCGAGGTTCTCGGAAAGGTTGGCGTGCTGCATTCCGCTCCCCGGAGCCTTGACATCGACGATCTTGACGACCCGCGGATCGACGCGGTCGATGGCGACGTGGCCGCCGGTCTCGAGCAGCACCGTCTTGCCCGCGGCCAGAAGCTCCTGCATGAGGGGATAGACGGCATCCTGCTCGAGCGGCTCGCCGCCCGTGACCTCGACGAGCCCCGTGCCGAGGGCGAGCACCCGCCGGGTCGCCTCCGAGATCGCCATGTCTTCCCCGCCGTGGAATGCGTACGCCGAGTCGCACCAGACGCAGCGCAGCGCGCACCCCGTCAGGCGAATGAAGGCGCAGGGAAAGCCTGCCCGCATCGACTCGCCCTGGATCGAGCGGAAGATTTCCGTCACGCGAAGCGTGGGCTCTTTCAGTCGACCACCCGGATCTTGCCGTGCAGCATGTTCATGCCGCACGAGAAGGGAAACTCCCCGGCCCGCTCGGGCAGGATCTCGATCGCCGTCCGGGCGTGCGGCTCGAGCGTGCGGCGTACGCCGAAATCCGGCAGCACGATCTCGTCGCTGCACGGACTCGACTCGCGCCGGTCGAAAACGAGGCGCAGCGCAACGCCGCGGCGCGCGACGATCGTGTCCGGCGTATAGCCGCCTTCGACGATGACCGTGATCTCCGAGCTCCCCGTGCGCCCCACCACGGCCGACGCCGCTCTTCGCCGGCCGAAGAAGAAGACATTGAGAAAAACGATGAGGGCCGCGCCGACCGTGATCACGGCGATCCGATCGGGGGTCATGCGAGCCTCGTTCGGTCGAGCCGCAGGCTGTTGGTCACGACCGATACGGAAGACGCCGCCATCGCGGCCGACGCGATCATGGGCGAGAGCATCCAGCCGAGAACGGGGTAGAGCGCTCCGGCGGCGATCGGGATGCCGAGCACGTTGTAGAGAAACGCGAAGAGGAGGTTCTGGCGGATCGTCGCGAGGGTCGACCGCGAGAGCGCGATGGCCTGGGCCACGGAATCGAGGCTGCCGCCGACGAGCGTCACGTCGGAGGCCTCGATGGCGACGTCGGCGCCCGCACCGATGGCGATGCCGACGTCGGCCTGCGCGAGCGCAGGCGCATCGTTGACGCCGTCGCCGACCATTGCCACGATCTCGCCCCGTGCCTGCAGCTGCCTGACCTTGGCCGCCTTGTCGGGCGCGAGCACCCCGGCGAAGACCTCCTCGATTCCGACGCGCGCGGCCACTGCCCGCGCCGTATCCTCGCGATCGCCAGTGAGCATGGCGATTTTCAGGCCCATGTCGCGAAGCCGACGAACGGCGGCCCTCGACGAGGGCTTCTCCCGGTCGGCGACGGCGAGCAGGCCGAGCAGCCTGCCGTCGGCCGCCACGAGCAGCGGGGTCTTCCCCTCTGCCGCGAAGCGGGCGACGTCTTCGGCGACGGGCCCGACGTCGATCTTCTCCGCTTCGAGGAGTCGGGTGCTGCCGACGAGAACGCGCCGGCCTCCCACGGTCCCGGCGACGCCGAGGCCGGTCTTCGACGCGAACGTCTCGACGGCGGGCAGTGCAATGTGCTTCTCGCCCGCGGCGGCCACGACCGGGCCGGCGAGGGGATGGGCGGAGCCCTTTTCGAGAGCGGCCGCGAGCCCCAGGAGTTCCTCTTCGGAGACTCCGGCAACGTGCACGCGGTCGGTCAAGCGGGGCGTTCCCTCCGTGATCGTTCCGGTTTTGTCCAGGAGAACGAGCGTGACCCGCCGGGACTGCTCCAGCGCCTCGGCATTTCGGAACAGGATGCCCTCGCGCGCGCCGCGCCCCGTTCCCACGAGAATGGCGGTCGGTGTGGCCAGCCCGAGGGCGCAGGGGCAGGCGATGATCAGGACCGACGCGAACGCGATGGTCGCAAGAACGGCCCGCGGCTCGGGCCCGACGACGTACCACACGACCCACGTAACGACGGCGATCTGCAGGACGGCAGGAACGAAGATTCCGGCCACGCGGTCGGCGAGCTTCTGGATGGGCGGCTTCGAGGCCTGTGCCTGCTCGACGAGCCGCACGATCTGGGCGAGCGCGGTCTCGCCACCGACGGCCGTTGCCTCGACGTCGATCACGCCGTCGCCATTCAACGTTCCCCCGATCACCCTCGCGCCTTCCGTCTTCTCGACCGGGATCGGCTCGCCGGTCACCATGGACTCGTCGACGGCGGATCGGCCCGCGCGCACGATGCCATCCACGGGAACCGCGTCCCCGGGCTTGACGCGGACTCGATCGCCGACGGCGATCTCCGCCATGGGGACCTCGGTCTCGACGCCCGCGACCAGCCGCCGTGCCTTCTTGGGAGCCAGATCGAGGAGCGCGCGCACGGCCGCCGAGGCGCGCCCCCGGGCGCGCGTCTCGAGATAGCGGCCGAGAAGAACGAGCGTCAGGACGACGCCGACGGCCTCGTAGTACACGTGCCCCATCGGTTGGTTCGCGCCGGCGGCAAACGCCTGCGGAACGAGCGTGGAGGCGGCCGAGAGCAGGAGCGCCGCCGTCGTGCCGATCGCGATCAGCGTATCCATGTTCGCCGTTCGGTGGGCGAGGGTGCGGACGGCGCCCGTCAGAAAGGGCCAGCCTCCCCAGAAGTAGACCGGCAGCGTGAGGACGAGCAGCACGACGTCGCGGCCCGGGAACATCGCGCCGCTCATCGAGATCACGGCGACGGGAAGCGTCAGCGCGCCGGCGACGACTGTGCGGCGGAGAATCTCTCGCCTCTGGCCGAGCGCGCGCTTCTCGTCGTCGTCCGCTGCCTGCGCAGTCGGACGGGCTCCGTAACCGCTTGCGCGGACGGCCTCGGCGAGCCGGTTCGCATCGAGTCCCGCACCATGCACGTCGGCGCGTGCCGTCGCGAGGTTCACCGAGGCTCGCGAGACGCCGGGCACCGCGCAAAGCGCCTTTTCGATGGCCGTCACGCAGGAGGCGCAGTGCATGCCCTCCAGAGCCAGGGAGACGTCGGGCACTCCGTTCTCGACCCGGGCCTCTCGCCCCGGGGTCTCGAAGATCGGCAGCATCGCCGGCGGCGTCATTGGCCGCGCCCCCGTGCCGCTGCGATACCTCTCCGGTTCCCGGTCGAACGCCTCGGCACAGCTTCGGGCGCAGAAGAGGATCTCCTGCCCGCCGACGCTGCGCGTCGCGGCAGCCTCCGCGGGCTCGACCTGCATGCCACAAACCGGATCGCGAGAGGGCACGCTGCCAAGCCTACCGCGGCAGAGGCTCCCCTGCGGCCATGCCCGGCTTCGAAGGGGAGGTCGACGGCGTAGACTTCGCGGGCGATGGGTGCCTCGAGGCGTTTGGAGTGACTCGTCCGGGTCGCTTTCGATCCGCATGAGTCCGCCCATGCGCTATCGCGCCACGGTCGCGTACATCGGCACCGGCTTCCACGGCTGGCAGCTGCAGAGCAACGCCCCGCGCACGGTCCAGGCGGTGATCGAGGAGTCGCTGCGGCGATTGGTGCGCGAGGCCGTCCGCGTCGAGGGCGCGAGCCGCACCGATACGGGGGTGCACGCCGAAGGCCAGGTCGTTCATTTCGACCTGCCGGGTCGTCGCGAGCCGCGCGCCGTCCGCGACGCGGTGAACGATGCGCTGCCCGACGATGTGCGCCTGCTGGACGTGGAGGAGGCTCCGCCGGACTTTCACGCCCGCCGCGACGCACTCTGGAAGGAGTATCTGTATCGCTGGAGTCGAGCGTCGGTCGTCCCGCCGCGCGACGCGCCGTTCGTCGCTCCGATGTCGCCGCGCGCGGAGGCCGGGCGCATGCGGGAAGCCGCCCGGCTCGTGCCCGGCACGCGCGACTTCCGGGTCTTCGCGGTCGGTCCCCGGACCGGTGAGTCCACCGTCCGGACCCTGCACGCGATCACCATCGGGGAGAGCGGTGCGGAGCTCTCCGCACTCTTCCGCGGCGACGGATTCCTGCGGGGCATGGTGCGGTCGATCAGCGGCGTCCTTGCCGATATTTCTCGCGGCCGTGTCCCGGCGGAGCGCCTGGCCGGGCTGCTTGAGACGGGCGATCGGACGCTCCTCTCGAGCAAGGCGCCGGCGCAGGGCCTGACGCTCGTTCGGGTGTCCTACGGGCCGGAGCACGGGCGCGCTACACTTGGCGGATGATCGAGACGGATACCCTGGCGCCGGCGGGCTCCGCCGAGCGGCGGCTGCTCGACCAGATCGATCTCACGAAACTGCCGCGGCACGTCGCGATCATCATGGATGGCAACGGCCGCTGGGCGCAGCAGCGGGGCTCGCCGAGAGTCGAGGGGCATCGCGCCGGAATAGCGTCCGTCCGGGAGGCCGTCGAGACCTGCGCGCGCCTGGAGCTCGACGCGCTGACGATCTATGCCTTTTCGGTGGAGAACTGGAAGCGCCCGCGCTTCGAGATCGTGACGCTGATGACTCTCCTGAAGGAGTACCTCGCCAAGGAGCTGGCGAATCTGCTCAAGAACGACATCCGATTCCGCGTCGTCGGGAGGATGAACGAGCTCGATCCGTCGGTGCAGAAGGCGCTGGCGCAGGGCCTGGCGGCGACCTCTTCGTGCCGCGGCATGACCTTCAACATCGCGCTCAACTACGGCGGCCGAACGGAGATCGTGGACGCTTGCCGCTCCCTCGCCAACGACGTGGTTTCCGGCAGGCTGACGCCCGAGCAGATCGACGAGGAGACGCTGGGCTCGCGCCTCGGCACGGCGGGTCTGCCGGATCCCGACCTCCTGATCCGGACCAGCGGCGAGATGCGCGTCTCGAACTTTCTGCTCTGGCAGATCGCCTACAGCGAGATCTGGGTTACCCCGACGCTCTGGCCGGATTTTCGCAAGCGGCATCTGTTCGAGGCGATCCTCGATTTCCAGAAGCGCGAGCGCCGGTACGGTGGCGTGATCAGCGAAGGACGTTCCTCGGAGGACAAGGCCGAGGCCGAGGGCTGATGGCCGGGACCCGGTTTCAGCCCGAGGGCTCCAGACCCTGAAGCGCGAGCTCGCGGCCGCGGTCGCGATCCCCATCGTTCTCGCGGTGCTGTTCCTGGCGCCGCCGATTGCGTTCAACGTGCTCGTCGCGTTCGTGGCGCTGGGAGCGCTCTGGGAGTTCTACCGCATCGCGGAGAAGTCGGGCCTTCCCGTGGCGAAGATGGTCGGCATCGCCCTCGGTGGCATCGTTCTCGGAAACGCGGCCGTGTACTGGGGGCCGATCCGTTTTCAGACCCCCTCCGGACTGCTTGTCGAGATCCTGGCGCGGGAGCGGCCAGGCCGCTGGCTGGCGATATTGCTGGTCGGCGCGTTGCTCTCGGCCCTGGCGCCTCTCTTTGCGCGCGTGGCGCCCGCGGTCTCCCTTGCGGGGGCGAGCGCGACGATCTTCGGAGTTCTCATCGTCGCCCTTCCGGCTGCGGCGATGTGCTTCCTGCGCCACTACTCGGCCCGAGCCGTCCTCTTCCTTCTCCTGCTCGTGTGGGTGTGCGACTCGTGCGCCTACTACTTCGGGCGCCGGTTCGGCCGGCATCGGCTCGCTCCCGTGGTCTCTCCCAAGAAATCCTGGGAGGGCTCGGTCGCGGGGCTCATGGGTGCGGCGGCCTTCGGCGGGATCGCCGGAACCTGGTGGCTGCTCCCCGAGCTCGGCGCACCGACCGGCGCTCTGCTGGGCGCTCTCGCTTCGAGCGCCGGCCAGCTCGGCGACCTCGTCGAGTCGTTGTGGAAGCGGGGCGGCGCAGTGAAGGACTCGGGGACCTTCCTGCCGGGCCACGGCGGTTTCTACGACCGGATCGACTCGCTCCTCTTCGCCGGCCCGGTGATGGCAGCCTTCCTGGCCTGGAGGTAGCCTCACGATCCCGCATCCCGTATCCCGCATACCGCATCCCCCCAATATAATGAGCAGTCGCACATGAGATCTCTCTCGATCCTTGGCTCGACGGGCTCAATCGGGCGCTCGTCGCTCGACGTCGTGGCCGGCTTGCCCGATCGCTTCCGGGTCGTCGCGCTCGCGGCGGGCCGGTCGATCGAGAAACTCGCGGAGCAGGCCGCCCGCTTCCGGCCGAAGCTCATCGCGATCGAGAGGTCGGAGGATGTGTCGCGGCTCGAGCGGTTGCTGCCGTCCGGCATGGCGTGCCGGATCGTCTCCGGGATGGAAGGGCTCGACGAAGCCGCCTGTCATCCCGAGGCGGACACGGTGGTCGGGGGTCTCGTCGGGGCTCACGGTCTGCGCTCGGCGCACGCGGCCATCCGGGCCGGCAAGCGGCTGGCGCTGGCCAACAAGGAGACGCTCGTCGTCGCGGGGGAGCTGATCCTGGCCGAGGCGAGGAAGAGCGGCGCGGAGATCGTGCCCGTCGACTCCGAGCACAGCGCCATTCACCAGGCCCTGCGCGGGGGGCAGCCCGGCGAAGTGCGCCGCCTCGTTCTCACGGCCTCGGGGGGCCCGTTTCGCGAGCGGCGCCTCGACACGTTCGACGCGATCACCGTCGAGGACGCGCTGGCCCATCCGACCTGGAAGATGGGACCGAAGATCACGATTGATTCGGCGACGATGATGAACAAGGGACTCGAGGTCATCGAGGCGCACTTCCTGTTCGGCGTCCCGGGAGAGCGCGTCGACGTCGTCATTCATCCGCAGTCGCTCATCCACTCCTTCGTCGAGTTCGTGGACGGCTCGTTGCTCGCGCAGCTGGCGAAGAACGACATGAAATTCCCGATCGTGTATGCGCTCAGCTTCCCCGAGCGCCTGCCGAACGACTTTGGCCGGCTCGATCTCGTCGCCCTCTCGCGCCTCGATTTTTTCGAGCTCGATCCGAGGCGTTACCCGGCGCTCGGGCTCGCCCGGGCGGCCCTGGCCTCCGGTGGAGGCATGCCCGCCGTCCTGAATGCGGCCAACGAGGTTGCGGTGGCGGCGTTCCTGGAAGGGAAGATTTCCTTTCCCGACATCGTTAGCGTGGTTTCCGGAACTCTGGATGCCGCTGGTCCAAAGACCGCCCCCGCGAGCCTGGAGGAAGCCCAGGGCCTCGATCAGGCCGCACGCGTAGCGGCCGACGGACTGGTCCGGCGCCGTGCCGCAGCCGTCGCTGCCCGGTAACTGCCCGCGAAGGAGCCTTTTTTGACGATCCTCGGAAACACGCTCGCTCTCATCGTCGTCCTCTCCGTGCTCGTCGTGGCCCACGAGTTCGGCCACTTCGCCGTGGCGAAATGGTTCGGCTTTCCGGTCGAGGTCTTCTCGGTCGGCTTCGGAAAACGTCTCTTCGGGCGCAAGGTGCGAGGCACCGACTATCGCGTGTCCGCGATCCCGCTTGGCGGGTACGTGCGCGTGATCGGGCTCGGGCCGGACGAGTCGACGGTCACGGAGGGTACGTCGCAAGAGGCGCCGCCCGTCGGAAAGCGCTGGCAGCGGGCGCTCATCCTCCTCGCCGGGCCAGCGACGAATCTCGTTCTCGCGATCGTTCTCCATTCGGCCGTCTTCGCAATCGGCGTGAAGGTCCCCGCCTACGAGCTCGAGCGGCCGGTCATTCGCGTGGTGGAGGCTGGCTCGCCGGGCGCTGCGGCGGGCTTCCAGCCCGGCGACCGGGTCATCTCCATCGGCGGCACGCAGACACCGCGCTGGCGCGACGTGCTCTTCCTCTTCGGCATGAACGCCCGCGAGAAGCTCGACGTCGAGGTCGATCGCGCGGGCAACGGGGTGTTTCTGCAGGTCGTCCCTCGACCCAACACGAAATACGACCTCGGGTACGTGGGCCTTCTGCCCGACTTTGGGACGGACGTCCGCGCCCGCATCGGAGCGGTGGTCGCCGGCTCGCCGGCCGAGAAGGCGGGGTTGAAGTCGGGCGACGTGGTCCTGAAGGTGGCGGGTAAGCCGATCACGGGAGCGCCGGATCAGGTCTTCACGAACTTCGTCTCCGCCGTCACCGGCGCCGCGCCGGGCCCCTTCCCGATCGAATATCTGCGAGACGGGAGGACCGCAACCGCGATGGTGACGCCGCGGCGCGATCCGGACGGCTCGTGGAAGGTAGGCGTCCAGGTCGGGGGCGACCTCCCGGAGGTGCTCGAGCGCTTCCCGCTCCGGCAGGCCGTCGTCGAGGGCTGGCGTCGGGTCGAGACCGATTTCCGCATGACAATCTCCATTCTCGGCCGCCTCTTCCGGGGCCGCGCCAGCATGAAATCGATGTCCGGCCCGCTCGACATCGCCAAGTTCTCGGGCGAGGCGGCCCGCACGGGCGCGGTGCCTCTGGTCGCCCTGATGGCCGCGATCTCCCTGCAGCTCGGCATCTTCAACCTGCTTCCGATCCCGGTGCTCGACGGAGGGCACCTGTTTCTGCTCGCCGTCGAGAGCGCCGCGCGCAGGGATTTCTCGCTGCGCGTCAAGGAACGCATCCTGCAGGTCGGCTTCGTGATGATCCTGGCGTTGCTGGCGGTCGTGCTGTACAACGACCTCGCCAAGAACCTGCCGACGGGGTGGTGGCCGTTCTGACGTTGTCGTCCTGAGCGTCGCGGAGGGCGCCGGGCTCGATACCGGCAGTGGCGGTCGAGTGCGGCGTCCTTCGTCGCCGGCGCCCAGGATGACAGGGCGTTTCCGCCCATCGAGACAGCAGCCCGGCTAGAATCGGCCGGGGGATGCGCTCCTGAGAATCGAATTGCTCGGGTTGTGGCTGACGTACGCGGCGTCGGCATCGCTGGCTCTCTGGCTCGCGGGGCGCGTCACCGCGTCGCTTTCGGCGCGTACGGGGATTCTCCTGGCGTTCCTGCCGCTCGTCCTGACGGGAAAGGCGGTCCTGCTCGGACGACTCTACGGCCCGTCGGACCTTCCCTTCGCAGCGGACCCCTGGAAGAGCGTGGCCGCCGAGGCCGGCGTCGGGGCCGTGCGAAACCCGATCCTCTCGGATCTTGCCTTCGCGAATCTGCCGTGGCGCGCGGCCGTTCGCGAGGCGGCAGCCAGCGGCAGGCTGCCTCTCTGGAACCGCTTCGTGCTCGCGGGGAACCCGCTCCTCGGGACGGCGCAGGCCGGGATCCTGCACCCTTCGACGTGGCTCGGCCTCTGGCTGCCCGTGCCGCTCTCCTGGACCTTCTCCTGCACGTTCACGCTCTTTCTCGCGCTTCTGACGGCCTTCCTCTTTTTCCGCGACTTCGAGCTCTCGGAGCGCGCGGCGCTCGTGGGCGCCGTCGGCTGGGGCTTCTCGACCTACGTCGTCTTCTGGGATGGATGGAGCGTGGGACCCTCAACGGCGACGCTGCCCCTGCTTCTTCTGGGGCTGCGGCGCCTCGCCCGTGCGCCTGGCCGCGACGCCATCGCGCTGACGGCTGCCGCGCTGTGGCTCTCGTTCTGCGGCGGGCACCCGGAGTCGTTTCTCCATGTGGTCGCGGCGGGCGGGGTCTATTTCGCCTGGGAGCTGGCGGCTGCGCCGCGGCGTATCGTGCCTCGGGCGATCGGGCTGGCACTCTGTTCCGGAGGGCTCGCGATGCTGCTCGCCGGGCCGCAGCTCTTCCCGTTGCTCGAAGCGATTCCGCGCTCCGCCGAGTACCGCGCGCGCCGCGGGGCTCTGGCCGCGGGCCCGACCAGCCAGAGCGTGCCTCTGGCCGATGCCGCCGGGCGTCTGCTGCCGGACCTGCTCCCGTTCGCCCACGGCATCTTCGGGCGCAGCTCCGTCGCGGGCAACGGGAGGGACGGTTCCGGAATGCCGCTTGGCTACGCGGGCGCGATCCTGTTTCCTCTTGCGCTCCTGGCGTTCGCGCGTCGCACGGCACCGCGCGGCAGATCGCTCTTCTTCGCGTTCGTTCTGGCCGGCCTGGCTTACGGCGCGAGCTTCCCGGGCGTCATGGATCTGACCGGACGGCTTCCGGGATTTGCGCTGGCGCTCAACTACCGGCTGGTGTTTCTCGCGGGCCTCGGGCTGGCGGGCCTCGCGGCGCTCGGCGCGCAGGAGCTCGAAGGGCCCGGGGCCGTGAAGAAGCTTGGGCGCGCGAGCGCGGCGTGCGTCGCCGCCCTTTGTGCGGCTTGCTTTTTCGCGCTGCCGGTCTTTTCCGAGCGAGACCTCCCGCCGTCGTTCGTGAGGAACAGCTTCGCCGCCGAAACGGCGCCGGTCCTCACCCTCGCCCTCGTCTGCTTCGCCGGACGGATGAAGGGCTCGCGCATGGCCGTGGGAGTCCTGGTTCTGCTCGTCGGGCAGCGCTTCCTGGAGATGGAGGGCACCTACCCGACGCTTCCCGTCTCGACCTTCGCGCCGTCCCTGCCGACACTCGGGGCGCTCCGGCGCGGCAGCGATCCCTCCCGCGTGGTGGCGGCGGGGGATGTTCTGCGCCCGAACCAGGCCACGCTCTACCGGCTCGAGGACGTGCGCGGATACGAATCGCTCGTCCTCGATCGATTCGCCGACACGTATCCGCTCTGGTCGCGGTCCCAGCCGGCGTCCTTCAACCGCGTGACGGACCTGACGCGCCCGTTCCTCTCCTTCTTGAACGTCCGCTACGCGATCGGCTCGCCCGGCGATCCGGTGCCCGCGGGATGGGTCGAGCAGGCGCGTGGCCCCGAGATGACGATCTTTACGAACCCGCGCGCGCTGCCGAGGGCGTTTCTTCCGCGCCGTTTGCTTCGCGAGGCCGATCCGGGCGAGCGCCTTCGGGCGATGGGCCGCGCCGACGACTTCTCCGAGGTCGCCTGGCTTTCGGGCGAAGGACCCCGCGAGGAGTCCAACGGCGAAGCCGCGCTCTCGGTGCGGGAAGCGGGGCCGGACATCCTCGTCGACGCTTCGGTGGCGCGCCGCGCGTTCGTGGCGACCTCGATTCCGGATTGGCCGGGCTGGGTCGCCCGGATCGAGGGGGGCGAGCTGGCGCTCGAGACCGTCAACCACGCGTTCGTCGGCCTCTGGCTCCCGCCGGGCGAGCACCGCGTCCGGCTCGCGTATCGGCCGCGCTCGTCGACACTCGGCCTCCTCGCTTTTCTCGCCGGCGCCGCGGGCTGCATCGCGATCGCCCGGATGCGGCGGCCGCGAGTCCCGTAGAAACAGGGAATGCTCCTTCTCGTCGTTCGCTCGTGCGTCGTCTACGGAGCGACCGCGGCCCTCCTCCTATGGCTGGCCAATCGCTTCGTCCTTCCGATACGCCGCCGGGTGGCCGTCCTGCTCGCCCTGGCACCCCTGCTCTTCACGGGGAAGGCCTTGCTCACGGGCGGCGTCTACGCGCCGATCGACATCGTGTACCGGTCCGAACCGTTCTCGTCGCTTCCCCAGGCGGCACAGCTCGGGCTACCGCGAACGCCGCTTCTGTCCGACGTCGTGTACTCGATGATCCCGTGGCAGCAAGCCCTCCGCGCCGCGGTCCGGCAGGGGCGACTCCCGCTTTGGAACCCCGCGGTGATGGCGGGGGAGCCGCTGCTCGCCGTGCAGCAGGCCGCGCCGTTGCATCCCGGCACATGGATCGGGTTTCTCCTGCCGCTGGCGCAGGCGTGGACGTTTCAGATGTCGCTGCGCCTGCTGCTCGCCCTGGTCGCGGCGTACCTCTTCTGCCGCGATCTCGGCTGCGGCGATGCAGCGGCGCTCGTGGGCGCCGTCGGTTGGGCGTTTTCGGACTTTCTCGTCTTCTGGCTCGGCTATTCGGTCGGCGCGAGCGTGGCGCCGTTTCCGCTTCTGGCCCTCGGCCTTTCACGGCTCGTCCGCGACGCCAATTCCCCGGCGGCGGGCTTGACCGTCGCCGCGCTCGTCCTGATCGTGACAGCGGGGCACCCCGAGACGCTGCTCTTCGCGGTCGTCGGCGCGGGCCTCTACTTCCTGTTCCTCCTCGCCGGGGCGGAGCGAGGACGGAGGTCGCGTCCGATTCGTCTTTCCCTGATTGCCGGAGCGATCGCACTCGGGCTGACGGCGACGCAGCTGTGGACGATGGCCGAGGTTCTGCCCGGCACCGCCGAGCATGTGATGCGCGTTTCGTGGTACTCGCACCTCCAGAAATCCGTTACGCCGTCGGAGAGCCTGAGGCGTCTCTGGCCCAACCTCGTGCCCGCCGCCCGTCTTGGTCCAGGCGGGCGCGATCGGTGGGCCGAGACTCCGGCGTGTTACGCCGGCTCGATTCTGCTGCCACTCGCTCTGGTCGGGTTGTTCTCGCGGCGTCGCCAGCGCTGGGGTCTCCTGCTGGTCGCCGCCGCGGGCATCGCCCTCTGGGTGCGGCTGCGCGGGGTCGCCGATCTGGCCGGAGCCGTGCCCCTTCTCGACATCGCCGTGCTCGACTATTTCGTATTTCTCGCAGTCTTTGGCGTCGCGATGCTCGCCGCCATCGGCGCGGAACGGCTGAGGGACGGCGAGGGTCGTCCCGCGTTCATCGTTGGAGCGTTGCTTACGATCGCCCTCTTGGCGGCAGTCTCCGTGCGTGAACGGTCGGAAAACGAAGGGCGGGGGCTCGCGTCGGCCGATTGGCGTCCGAGCCTCGCGGGGCAGATCGCGCCCGTCGCGGTCGCCCTCGTGGCCATGGGTGCTCTGTCCCGGCGGCACCGGGCCATCGCAGGAGCCCCGCTTCTCGTCGTCGTGCTCGCCGCGTCCCGGATCGCGGAAGCAGGAGGTGTTTATCCGACCGCGCCCGCCAGCGCGTTCTTTCCGCCCCTGCCTGTTCTCGACGCCGTGCCCCGCGGTCAGCCGTACCGGGTCGTCGGGCTCGACTACGCGTTCATCCCGAATGTGGCGGCGCTCTACGGGCTCGAGGACGTTCGGGGCTATTCGTCGATGACGTTGCGCCGATACCTCCTGACGTGGCCGCTTTGGTGCGAGTCCCAGGGCATCTGGTTCAACCGGGTCGACGACCCCACGCGGCCGTTCCTGTCGTTCCTGAACGTCCGGTGGGTGATCGCGCCGGCGGGCGCCGGGGTTCCCGATGGCTGGCCGGTGCTCGCCGAGGGCAGCGGGGTGCGCGTGCTCGAGAACCCGCGCGCGCTGCCACGGGCCTTCGTGCCGCGACTGGTCCGGGCGGAGCCGGACCTGGCGCGCGGCATTGAGCTGCTCAAGTCGATCGACGATTTTGCCGAGCGGGGCCTGGTGGAGACGGGGGAATCCCCGGGGACGTGGGTCGCCAACGGGGATGCGCGCGTGACGATCGCGTCGTATGCGCCCCAGGCCATGGAGCTCGGTGTGGATGCCGCCCGGGACACGCTCGTCGCAACGTCCATGGTCGGATGGCCGGGATGGAAGGCCCGGGTCGACGGGCGCCGTGCCGCACCGGTGCCCTACAACCTCGCTTTCCTGTCCTTTCGCGTGCCGGCCGGTCGGCACCGGCTCTCGATCGCCTACGAGCCCGACGGGTTCCGGTATGGCGCCGTGGCCAGTGCGATGACCCTGCTCCTCGCGGCCGCGTGGCTCGTGGTTTCCCGGAGGACGTGATAATCGGCAGCCATGCTGCCGGTCGTGCTCGGGTCCCTCGTGGTGTATGGCGGGACGGTCGGCGGGCTGTTGCTCGCCGCCCACCGCCTGGTCCTGCCGGTCCGCGTACGCGCCGCGCTCGTGCTCGCCGCGGCCCCGCTGCTCTTCACCGGGAAGGCCATGCTGACGGGCGGGGTCTTCGCGCCGCTCGACATCGCCTACCAGGCCGAGCCGCTCCGTGCCCTGCGGGCGGAAGCGGGGATCGAGACGACTGCCAACCCCCTGCTCGTGGACGTGGCGTCCCAGATGCTGCCCTGGCGCCATGCCGTCCGCGAGGCGATTGCCTCCGGCCGTTTCCCGCTCTGGAATCGGCACGTGCTCGGGGGGGCGCCCCTGGCCGCGGTCGCGCAGCCAGCCGTCCTGCAGCCGGGGGTGTGGCTCGGGATGCTCCTTGCGCCGCCGCAGGCCTGGACGTTCGACGTCTCGCTGCGCTTCTTCGTGGCCCTGCTCTGCGCCTATCTGTTTTTTCGGGGAACCGCTGCAGGGGAGGCGGCCGCGTTGCTCGGCGCCTGCGCCTGGGCATTTTCCGACTTCCTCTTCTTCTACGCGGGGTATCCGATCGTCTCGAGCGTTGCGCCGTTTCCGCTGCTGCTGCTCGGCCTGCTGCGGCTGGTCGACGACGCGGACCGGCGCGCGGTTGGCCTGACGGTCTGCGCGCTCGTGGCGATGGTCGTCGCGGGCCATCCCGAGACGCTGCTCTTTGCGGTCGCGGCGGCCGGCCTCTTTTTTCTCTTTGAGCTCTCGCGCGCCCGGCCCGGCCGGAGGTGGAAGCCCGTTCTGCTGTCGCTCACCGCCGGGGCCCTCGCGCTCGGGCTGACGGCGGTGGTCCTGCTGCCGTTTCTCGAAGTCGTTCCCCAATCGTGGCAGCACACCCTGCGCGTGAGCTTCCTGGCGAAGGCGAAGCGTACGGAAGCGCCCATCGAGAGCCTGCGCCGGCTCGTGCCGAGCCTGGTTCCTTACGCGTACGGCGCCCTCGGCCGAAGCCAGGTCGTGGGCCGCCTCATCCTGCCGGCCGCCTACGCGGGCTCGCTCGTGACGGCACTCGCCGCCGCCGGGCTGGCCGCCCGGTGCCGGCGCAAGTGGATCTTCCTGGCGTTCGTGCTGTTCGGCGTTGCAGTCCACGCTCGCCTGGTCGGAGTCGCGTCTCTGATCGCGTCCATTCCGCTCTTCGACATCTCCGTGAACGACTACTTCATCTTCCTCGCGTTGTTCGGATTGGTGGCGCTGGCGGTGCTCGGAGCCGAGAGCCTGGCGCGCGGAAAGGGGGTTCCGGCCTTCGCGGCGGGTGTCGTCGCGACGACGCTCGCCGCGCTGCTCGTCGGCGCTGCGCGCGGCCCGAAGCTGCGCGCGATCGGGATGGAGCCCTCGTACCTCCAGGCCCGGCTGCTGGCGCAGGTTCTCCCGCTCCTGCTCGGGCTCACGCTCGTCCTCGCGCTCGCGCGCCGCTCGCGCCTGGGCGCCGGTGCGATCGCCGCGCTCTGCGTGCTCGTACTCGCCCAGCGGCGGATCGAGGAGGCCGAGGTCTATCCGACCTACCCGGCTCGCGCCTTCTATCCACCGATGCGTCTGCTCGATCCGATCCCCCGTGGCGAGCCCGTGCGGATGACCGGCCTCAAGTGGACGTTCACGCCGAACGTCGCGGCGATGTACGGCGTCGAAGATGTGCGGGGTTACGACGCTCTCGTGTTCCAGCCGCTGGCGGAGACCTTCGGGCTCTGGTGCGTGCAGCAGGCGAGCTACTTCAACCGCGTGGACGACCCGAACTCGCCGTTTCTCGCGTTTCTCAACGTGCGGTACGCCGTCGCTCCGCCGGGGTTTCCGCCTCCGGCCGGTTGGACCGTCCGCGCGGAGCAGAATGGCTCGCGGCTGTACGAGAACCCCCGAGCGCTACCCCGGGCGTTCGTGCCGCGCCACCTGGTGTGGACGGACAATCCGGCGGTCCAAATGATGGTCCTGGCTCGCATCTGGGATTTCTCCAACGACGGCGTGGCGGGCGCCGTTCGGCCCGGGCGCCTCGGTTGGCGGGACAACGGCGAGGCGGACGTGAGGGTCGCTGCGTACGCCTCCGAGCGGATGGCGCTCTCGATCGACGCGCGGGGCGCGGCGCTCGTGGGCACGTCGATTCCGGCCTGGAAGGGCTGGAGACTGACACTGGACGGCCGGCGGGCTCCGCTCTTCGGCTTCAACCACGCGTTCCTCGCGTTCGAGGTGCCCCCGGGCCGCCACGAGGCGGTCCTGCGCTACCTGCCGGACGGGTTCGTGTATGGGGCGTGGATCAGCCTGGCGACGCTGCTGGCCATCCTGGCGCTCACGCTGCCGACCGGACTCAGGAAGGGTCGCGCTTCTCGTCCCAGTGCTCCAGCAGTTCCTGGCCCACCGTCTTCGTGACGAAGATCTGCTTCAGATAGTTCAGCGTCGTGACCGCCAGCGGCACTCCCGCCGCCGAGAACGGCGCGCCCACGGCCGCCAGAGCCAGGTGCCGCGCCTTTTCGGCCCCCGAAAACTCGGGATTCTTCCAGTCGAGCACGCTTCCGTAGTACTTGAAGACCATCCGGTAGACGTCCGACAGCAGCATCCGGAACCCCATCTCCACGCCCCAGACGAAGCAAGCGCCGGTGCGGACCCGCTCGAGGAACTCCCGAACGGTCTGTGCCTCGGCCACGGTGTACACGCGTGCGAGCGGCGCCAGCGTGTGCGCGTCGGACCCCGCGACGAGCGAAACGTGGCCGCGCTTTTCCCGCACGACCGCCATCAGGTCCTCGACGAGCCGGTTGTGGTGCGAGGTCATCGCGCCGTTCTTGACCTCGAAAATGTCGAACATCCGGAGCATTTCCTCGAAGTAGTGCCGGGGCGAGTTGCGCATCCGGTAATTCTGAAACATGTGGTTCGCCGAGGCGATGATGTTCTCGGCCTTCAGGTAGTCATGGAGGTCGTAGATGTTGTGCCGGCGCCGCTGAATTTCCGCGTGCTGCTTCTCGTCGATGTCGAAGACGTTGACGTGGATTCGCTGCCGCGTGTCCGGGAACCAGGTCTCGACCTCCTCCGAGATGAAGAAGTCCTCGAGATCGCAATCGCGGTCGAGCAGGGCGAGGCAGCCGTCGATCGAATCGTGGTCGGTGATCGTCACGAAGTCCATGCCCCGTTCCTTGGCGAGGCGGTAGACCTCCTCGGGCCGGTTGTACGAATCGCGGGTGTTGGCGATCCGAAAGTACTTGAACGTCGAGTAGACGGAGTGGCAGTGCAGGTCCGCCTTGCGGAAGCGGCCATCGGCGAACCAGCCGGGCTGCTCGGAGTCGCTGTCTGTTCTCGACGGCACCGGGGTGCTCCTTTTGCCGGGAAAACGGGCCAGCCGGCCACGTTGTTCCACCGGACTGAGGGTACCATCCCGTGTTAACTTCCGGCTGTGGCGCGGCTCGTGTTTCGCCTTCTTTACGGCACGCTGCTTGCCGGCGTTTTCGTGGGCGCCGTGTGGTTCGGGTTTCGCAACGCGATCATGGGCCGATCGATCACGGTGCCGGACCTGACGGGAAAGACGCAGGCCGAGGCGTTCCGCGCCGCCTACGCGGTCGGGCTGCGGCTGGAGGAGCAGGCCAGCCGCGCGCGCCACGACGAGCGGGTCCCGAGCGGGCGCGTCCTCTTGCAGCAGCCGGAGGGGGGATCTCTCGCCAAACCGTCGCAGACCGTTCGCGTAGTCCTTTCGCTCGGGCCGCGCGAACTGCGGGTTCCGGATCTCGCGGGCCTGGCTCCGCGGGCCGCGGCCCTGAAGCTCGCCCGCGAGTCCCTCGAGCTCGGGCCGGCCTCGTGGTACCGCGATCCGGCGGCGCCCGCGGGCATCAGTGCGCAGGACCCCGAGGCGGACACGCCGGCGGCGCGAGGCGAGGCCGTGCGTGTGCTGACCAGCCGGGGCGCACCGGAGTCCCGCATCGTGATGCCCGACTTCGTCGGCAAGGATGCGCAGACCGTGAAGGATCGCCTGGAGAAGTTCGGCTTCCGGGTCGGCAGCGCGCGGTTCGAAGCATACGACGGGGTTCGTCCGAACACGGTACTGAAGCAGTTTCCTCCGGCCGGCTACCCGCTTTCGAGCCGCGAGGTCGTCTCGCTGACGGTGTCGCGGTCGCCGGAGGCCGCGGCCTCGCCGCGCTCATGAGAGTTGCGATCGCGCCGTCCCTGCTGTCGGCGGATTTCACGCGGCTTGCCGATGCGCTGGCCATGGCGGAGGCGGGCGGGGCGGATCTCGTTCACGTGGACGTGATGGACGGCCACTTCGTGCCGAACCTCACTCTCGGGCCGCCGGTGGTCCGGGCACTGCGCAAGGCGACACGTCTTCCGCTCGACGTCCACCTGATGATCGAGAATCCGGAGCGCTCCCTCTCGGAGTATCTCGACGCGGGGGCGGACTGGGTCTCGGTGCACGTCGAAGCCACGCGGCACCTCCAGAAGTGTCTGGCCGCCATACGGCACGGCGGTGCGAAGGCCGGGGCTGCGTTGAACCCGGCGACACCGGCGGCGGCGCTCGCGGCGGCGTGGCCGGACCTCGACTATGCCGTCGTGATGTCGGTCAACCCGGGGTGGGGAGGTCAGCCGTTTCTCCGGCAGTCGATCGAGAAGGTGCAGGGTCTCGCCGCGGCCGCGCGCGGCGCCGGCGCGCACCTCGCGATCGAGATCGATGGCGGCGTGAACGGCGGCAACGCGGCCGCGCTCGCCATGGCTGGCGCGGAGATTCTCGTCGCGGGCACCGCGGTCTACGGGGATCCGAATCCCGCCGAAGCAATCGCGAGGCTGCGTCAGGCGGCCATGGGTTCCGTGCGGGTATGACGCAAGTGCGCGGGCCCGGACTCCTCGTGGCCGCCGGGGCGGCGGCGATCGGCCTTGCCCTGGCGTTGTCGGCCGCCTGCGCCGGATCGGGAGCCAAGAAGCCCGACAAGATCACGCAGGAGCTCTTGACCGAGCCGAAGGAAGTCCTCTTCGAAAAGGGCAAGGCGCTCATCGCCAAGAAGAAGTACGCCGAGGGGCGCAAGTACCTCAACTACCTCTTCGAGACGTACCCGAACGAGACGATTGGCCGTGAGTCCTTGCTGCTCGTGGCGGACTCCTTCGTCAAGGAGGCAACTCCGGCGGCATACACGGAGGCTCGATACCGCTATCGCGACTATCTGAACCGCTACCCGGGCGCCGCAAACCGCGACTACGCCCGTTACCAGTTCGCTCTTTGCTCGGACAAGGAGCACGAGAAGCCCGACCGCGACCAGACGGCCACCAAAGAGGCGATCGAGCAGTACCGCGTCCTCATTCGGGAGTTCCCCGACTCGGGGTACGCGGGTGCGGCGCGGGAGCGGGTCCGGCGGCTCACGGACCTGCTCGCCGAGCACGACTTCGGTGTGGGCTATTTTTATCTGCGCAAGGGCTCGACCGTAGCCGCCCTCACCCGATTCACCGACGTCGAGGCGCGCTTTCCGGACTACGACCGGAAGGACAAGCTCTACTATTACCAGGCAGTTGCGCTCGGTCGCCTGGGCCGCACCGAGGAGGCTCGGCGGTACTTTGGCAAGGTCATCGAGGAGTTTCCGCAGAGCGAGTACGCAAAGAAGGCGCGGTCGAAAACCGACCAGAAAAAGGCTGAAAACCCGCCTCCGACCACCGCCGCGGTTGACACAAAGCCCAAAAGCCAGTAAATTTTAGGACAGAAACCGCAAGGATCCGTATTTTTTAAGGAGTCGCCATGCGTCTCCCCGCTCGCGTTGCCGTTCCGGTGGTTCTCGTCGCTCTGGTGGCGGGGGCACCCCTTCTCAGAGCCCAGCAGCTCACCGGCGGAGGCCTTTCCCAGGCGCCGGCGCAGATCACCCGCATCGAGTCGACCGCTCCCCAGACGACGGAGGCGGCGCCCAAGCCCTTCGGCTACGAGAGCGAAGTGCACTGCTTCGGCTATCTGGGGGCCGCCGAAGAGACGTTCGTCGCGAAGATCGTCGGAGGCGAGAACGAGGCCGAGCAGCAAGACTACACGACCTACAACCTGTTGTACCTGGATGCCGGGTACGACCGGGGCATCAAGTCCGGCGACGAGTTCTGGATCGTGACGCCGGGGGACATGGTCTACCACCCGGTCAGCGGCACCGCCATGGGGCGCTTCTACCAGTACCGTGGGCGCGCGGTCGTGAAGTGTATCGAGGGCCGCACGGCAGTCGTCCAGGTCACGCACTCGTGCACGGACATCCCCCCGGGCTCCTTCCTCAAGGCCTATGATGCGGTTCCCATCCCGCTCGGGAGGCGTCTTCCGAACTCGGCGATGTGCGACCCCCCGACCAGCAAGACGAATGGGCGCATCGTCTACTCCCGGGACGGCCTCGTCGCCATCGGTGCCGACACCGATGTCATCGTGGACCTCGGTTTCGCCGAGGGTGTGCAGCCGGGGGACCAGCTTTCGGTCTTTCGGTACGCGAGCGGGTCGGACTACGGGCTTCGGCCCCAGGGCTCCCTCTGGATGTACAAGCCTCCGCCTTCAAACGTGTCGGTTCCGCGGACGTACCTGGGAGATCTCGCCATTCTGTACGTGGGGGACCGCTGGGCGGTTGCGCGCGTGATCGACTCCGACCGCATGATCGAGATCGGCGACCAGGTGGAATTGAAGTAGGGCCCCTTCATCCTTTTCCCTGAAAAAATCAGGAGAGGCGCAACGCGCCTCTTCTTTTTTTTGGGCCCGAGCAGTTCCTGATGGCCGCTGTCCGGAGTCGCGATTTCTCTGGCACGGAAATTCGCGCACGGCCCGAGTTCCCGATCAAGACCGCCACCCTCGCCTTGCATCGCGCCGCACTACCGCTTCCGGTTTCGCTTTGCTAAGATGCGCCCTCTTCCGTTTCGGATTCTTTGATTTGGGGAGGGGGCAACGTGAATCTGGATGGGCAACTCCAGGAAATCATCGAGGAGCTTCTGGCGCACGGCATCTCCCTCGATCTCGCCAAGAAGGAGTTCGAGAAGAAGTACATCGTGGGCGCCGTCAAGCGATCCTCGGGCAATCTGGGTCGGGCCGCGAGCTCCCTCGGAATTCATCGCAACACGCTGCGCAACAAAGTCGGGATCCTCAACATCCGCCTGCCGCGCGAGAAATTCCGGGTCTCGCCAGACATCGCCAAGAAAAAATGACGTTCGCGCCGCACGCGCGAACGTCATCCTGAGCGCCGTGAGGCGCGAAGGAACCCGAGCTCGACAGGTCCAGCTCCCCATATCGCCTCGGCTGTCCCCGCTGAGCGCCGTGAGGCGCGAAGGATCCCGAGCTCGACAGGTCCGGCTCCCCATATCGTTTCGGCTGTCCCCGCTGAGCGCCGTGAGGCGCGAAGGATCCCGTACTCGACTGGGTCGTCTCCGGCTCGAGCCCGCGGGCCCCTTCGCTGCTACTGTTTCGGCTTGTCCGGCGGCGGTTCGTCGCCCTTGACCGAGTCCTTGAAGTTGCGCAGGCCCTGCCCGAGCCCCTTGCCGAGCTGAGGAAGCTTGTTTGCCCCGAAAATGATGATCACGATCAGCAGGATGATCAGAAGCTCCGGAAGCCCGAGTGAGCCGAACATGGTTTTCTCCTTCGTGGCGGCTTACCGGCGGCGTGAGCCGTGATCCGGAAAGCCCCACCAGCTTAACAGAGGCTGCTGCAGCGGGCCTCGATAACCTTCCGGACCCGGCGATCCTCCGGGGAATCGGAGAGCAGGCGCTTCACGAGGGCGAGCTCGCCCGGGAGGTAGCGGCGATAGGTGTCCCCCCGTCTCTGCGCGACCGCCCTGGCGAACGTGCCGCAGACCTTCCACGCCCTCTGGAGGAGAACGCGCCGCAGGCGAGCGGCGAGCGCGGTGGCGTCGAGGCGCCGGATCGCCGCAAACCGGGCGACCGCCCCCGCCGATGTTCCCTCGGACATCCAGCCGAGCGTCGTCCTTTCCCAGAGCAGGGAGGCGAGGTCGTAGGCGTCGGGACCCCGACGCAGATCCTGGAAGTCGATGACGGCAACGGTCTCGCCGGCCGGGAAGAGGTTGTTCGCGTGGAAGTCGCGATGGCAGGTTGCGAACGGATGCGCGAGCACCTCGCGCACGAGGGCGTCGGCCCAGGCATCGTGGGACTCTCGGTCTGCGGAGGAGAGCGGTGCTCCGAGGAGCATGTCGAAGACCGCCTCGCGCGCCAGGTCGAGCTCTCGTCGGAAGAGGACGGCGTCGAAAGCAGGATTGATGCTGGGATCCGGAAGGGCCGCGATCGCGGCCGCGGCGTCCACGGCACGTCCGAGCCAGGCGTCGCGCTCCAGAGGGGAGGCGGCGAAGCCTTCGGCCAGGTCCGACTCTCCGAGATCCTCCACGATGTGATGGCCACGGCCGTCGTCGGCGATGAGTGCCGGAACACGCACGTGTTCGTTCAGGAGCACCCGCGCCTTCACCCAGCGGTTGCGGGCGTCATCCTCCTCGGCGGGATAGACGACGCCGAGGACCGAGTGGTTGTCCTCGAGTGCCAGGCGGAAATAGCGCCTTCGCCCGACGTCTCCGGCGAGGGGCTCGATGTTTCGCGGCCGGAGGCCGGTCTCGCGCGCGAGGGCCTCGAGGCCGGCCGTCGCGGGTATCGTCGAGCCCTCGACCATCAGCCGTCAGCTTTCAGCCAGGCAACCGCTGAAGCCGGTGACCGGCCGATGGCTGATCGCTGACAGCTGAAAGTTTCCCTCAGTTCGTGCTCTGGGCCTGCGACAGGATGACTTTCTTGATGTGGATGGGCTGGTTCGGGCGGTCGTTCGCGCCGCGGGGAGCCGCGGCGATCTTGTCGGCGACCTCCATGCCCGAGATCACCTCGCCGAAGGCGGTGTACTGGTTGTCGAGGAAGCCCGAGTCCTTCACGACGATGAAGAACTGGGACGAGGCCGAGTTGGGGTCGGCGGCCCGCGCCATCGAGACGACCCCGCGCTTGTGGGGCGTGTCGTTGAACTCGGCCTTGAGCCGGTTGCTGCCATTACCTCCCGTTCCCCACTGGGTCGACGGGGTCTCCGGCTTCTTGGTGTTGGGATCCCCGCCCTGAATCATGAATCCGGGGATTACGCGGTGGAAGAGCGTGCCGTCGTAGAAGCCGCTGGCCGATAGGTCCACGAAATTCTCGACGTGCTTGGGCGCCTTGTCGTAGAGGAACTTCATCTGGATGTCGCCCAGGTCGGTCTGCAGTGTGGCGATCGTGTTGGCATAGTCGCGGGCCACTTTCTTACCTTTTCCTTTCGTCGTCGGCTGCGCGGCCACGAGGGGGAGGGCGCAGGCGATCATCACGGCGATTGCGGTGCGTTTCGTCACGTCGGCTCCTTTCCGAATCCGGCGAAAGATAGCACGGCTGATAGAATTTCCCCGTGTACGCTGCTCTGGCGCGCGCCGTTCTGAGCGAGACGGACCGCGATCTCGTCGTTCGCGAGGTCCGTCGGCTTCGGTCCCGCCATCCTCGCGTCTCCCGGGACGCCCTGGCCGAGCGGCTCATTCGCCGGACGGCGCTGCGGTGCGCGGCCGCGAGCGCGCTCATGACCGGGCCCGCGACCTTCTTCGGCGCGATGCCCTTCGGCCTGGACCTCGCGTATCAGACCGTGGCCCTGAATCGCCTCGTGCTGGCGCTCGCCATTCTTTACGGCCGCCCGCCCTCGGGCCGCGACCGGGCGGTGGGGACGGCGGCCGGGGTGGCGGCCAGCCTCGGCTCGGAATTCCTTCGGCAGGGCCTCGTCCGTTTGCTCCGCAAGGCCTTGCCGCGTCGCGAGGGCGCGCGCGCCTGTATCGGAGCTCTGGCGGGGGGCGTACTGGGATACGCCGCGGCGATCGCGATCGGGCGGTTCGCGCGGGACGCGTTCCGGAGTGCGCGACGATTCGGCCTGCCCCTCCGAACACGCCGTTGAGCACTCCGGCTCCGGACGTGCTCATCGTCGGCGGAGGCGCGATCGGATGCGCCATTGCCGCCGAGCTCGCCGCCCGGGGCCGGTCGGTGACCGTCATCGAGCGCGCCGCGCCCGGCGCCGAGGCCTCGGGCGCGGCGGCAGGAATGCTCGCGCCGCAGGCCGAGGCGCATGGGCCGGGCCCGTTCTTCGATTTCGCACTCGAGAGCCGAGACCTGTATCCCGCATGGGCCGGCGCGCTCGCAGACGAAACCGGAATTGACGTGGGTTACCGACGGACGGGGCTCTTGCGGTGCGCGTTCGAGACCGGCTCGGCGCAGCAGTGGCTGTCCGGCGAATACGCATGGCAAAGGGCAGCGGGGTTGCCGCTGACCGACTTGCGGCTGCCGGAGCTCGAGGGCGAGGTCGACGGGCGCCTTTCCGGCCTGGTGTGCGAGGCCATTCTCTTTCCGGAGGAAGCCGTCGTGGATCCGCGTCTTCTGTCGCGCGCGCTGTGGCTCCTGGCCGAGCGGCGAGGCGCCCGCGTGCGGACGGGTGTGTCGGTTCTCCGCTTCTGGATCGACGGGGGCGCGTGCCGTGGCGTCGAGACGGACGAGGGAAGGATCGGCGCGGGCGCCGTCGTCGATGCGGCGGGAGCCTGGGCGGCTCTCGACCCGGCTCTGCCTCTCTGCGTCCCGGTCGAGCCCGTGCGCGGGCAGATCGTCCAGCTTTGCGTGCCCCGGCAGCCGTTGTCCCGGATCGTGTGCTCGGAGGATGTGTACGTGGTTCCACGGCCGGACGGCACCCTTCTCCTCGGGTCGACCGTCGAGTTCGTGGGCTTCCGCAAGGAGGTGACGGCGGATGCGGTCGAGCGGCTGATCGCGGCGGCGGTGCGGTTGCTGCCGGCCATTGCCGCGGCGCGGTTCGTGACGGCCTGGTCCGGCCTGCGTCCCGGAACGCCGGACGGCCTCCCGGTGCTCGGGGAGTCTCCCATACCCGGCCTCTTCTTCGCCACGGGCCACTTTCGCAACGGGATTCTGCTCGCGCCGGTGACGGCGGTGGCAATGGCCGACCGGCTGACCGACGGGCCACCGCGCGATCTTTCCGCCTTTTCCATCGAGCGATTCGCGGGGGCGCTGCGTCCGGCATGACCGCGAGCAACCCCTCTTCGCCGCCCGATTTCGGCTAGAATTCAATACCAGTGATGGCGGGCGGCCCTTCTCCCCGGCGGGGGAACAGGCCGCGAACCTCGAAACATCGGAAGGGCGGGTCGAACATGCGAAGAGCAGTGTATGCAGGGGTTCAGCGCGCGGCGGATTCTCTGTGGCATCTGGCGCGAGCGGTCGACCGGCAATTTCCCCAGCGGTCGTTTCAGCCGAAATGGGCGCCGGCGCCGCTCTTGAAGCAGAAGGAGCGGAGCTTTCCGCCTCTCGGCTTCCCGCGCCAGACCGACTCGCTCTGTCCGCGCTGCGTCTCGGAGGTGCGAGCCCAGATCCTGTCCGGCGAGGTCGACTGGAAGGTGCTGATCGAGGGCAATCCCGGCGAAATCAAGGCCTCCATCGTCGAGGAGGACGGGAAGATCCTCATGCGCAAGGACTGCCCGAAGCACGGCCGCTTCGAGGACGTCATGTCCACGGATCCCGCGTTCTTCAAGCGGCTCGAGGGGATGTATCCGGGCCGCGATTTCGTCATTCCGAAGGACGGGCTCCACGAGCACGGGACCTCGTCGATCCAGTACGGGCGCGGCGCGGTCCTGACGATCGACCTGACCAACCGCTGCAACATGATGTGTGATCCGTGTTTCATGGACGCGAACCAGGTCGGGTACGTTCACGAGCTCGAGTGGGACGAGGTCAGGAAGCTCCTCGACGACGCGGCCGCGATCAGGCCGCGCCGCCAGCTGTCGGTCCAGTTTTCGGGCGGAGAGCCGACGCTTTCGCCGCACTTCCTTCCGGCGATCCGCTACGCTCGCCAGCTCGGCTATTTCTCGGTCCAGTGCGCGACCAACGGCATCCGGTTCGCGCAGGACGAGTCGTTCGCGAAGGATGCGGCCGCGGCGGGGCTTCGCTTCGCCTACCTGCAGTTCGACGGGGTGGGCAACGAAAACAACCAGCACCGCAAGGTCGGCAACCTGTACGACGTGAAGCTCGCCGCGATCGAGAACCTGAAGAAGCACGGCATCGACGTCACGCTCGTCGTGACGATCGTCAACGGCGTCAACAACGACCAGGTCGGCCGTATCGTGAAGTTCGCGATCGCGAACATCGACAAGGTGAACACGGTCGCGTTCCAGCCGGTCTCGTTCACGGGCCGCGACGAGGATGTCGACGACGAGACGCGCAAGAGACAGCGGTACACGCTGTCCCACCTGGCCCACGACGTCAAGGCGCAGGCCGGCATCGGCGAGCCGATGCGCGACTGGTATCCGTTGTCGGCATCCGGGCCCTTCTCCGACCTCAAGGACCTGCTCGGCGGGCTCGAGTCGGAGTGGGGGTCCTTCAAGTGCGGATGCCATCCGAACTGCGGCATCGGGACGATGATGCTGGTCGAGGAGAAGACCCGCGTGGCCGTCACGGTCCCGTCGATCCTCGACGTCGATCGGATGCTTTCGGACATCAAGGCAATCACGGACTCGGGCCGGAAGAAGGCGTGGACGGCCCTGCAGGTCGGGCTATCGATCCTGCGCAACCTGCGACCGGCCGGCATCCCGGCCGGGTTGTCGCCGTGGAAGGTCGCCAAGATCATGGACGGCCACACGGGCGGCAAGCTCGGGTTCGCCGAGACGAACCGCTATCCCTGGCGCGTGTTCTTCATCGGTGGGATGTGGTTCCAGGATCTCTTCAACTACGACTTTCGCCGCACGGAGATGTGCATCATTCCCTACGCGACGCAGATGGGGGAGATTTCCTTCTGCGCGTACAACACGGGCGTGGGCTGGCGCAAGATCATCGAGGAGATGTTCCGAACGGCTTCGCTCGCGGAGTGGTACAAGAAGAACGGCCGTCACGAGGTGTATGCGCGCGGCCGCAACGTTCCGCTGCCGGTGCTCCCGGGCCAGACGGTTCCCGCGATGCCTTCCGCGCCGCGGCCGGC
The DNA here is from genome assembly GCA_963847075.1 of uncultured Acidobacteriota bacterium. Taxonomy (GTDB): domain Bacteria; phylum Acidobacteriota; class Thermoanaerobaculia; order UBA5066; family Gp7-AA6; genus DAHUXD01. Next base: position 1,275,032 of record CAWJYL010000002.1, on the reverse strand, counting down.
GGCTGGGCCGGCGCTCGGCACGCTTCCCGTCTACGGCGCCGCGGGCAGGTGATTTTCCGGGCGCGGGGAGGCTCGCAAGGGATCCCTCGGGCGTCACCGCCCTCGGGATGACAGCGGGGTAGCTACCCTCTCCGTCCCCAGCGCGCCTGGCCCGACGGGGCCGCGCCCGACCGTGACGACGCGGGTCCGCGAGGATGCCCGGCCGGCCGTTCGGGTCGTTGCGCCCGCGCGCGCTGCGCGGACTCGTGGGCACTGCGGCGCTCCGCCTTTTCCCGCGCGCGCTTGCGCTCCTCGGCCTTTCGGGCACGGATCGCGGCGATGCGCTCCGCGATGGGAACCTCGAACCGCTCCGCGGGCGCCCGGGTGTAGTCGAAGCCCGGCACGGTGATGCGCGGGAGGCGCTTGCCGATCTCCCGCTCGATGGCCGCGAGATCCGTCGCCTCCTCGGGCGACACGAACGTGAACGCGTCCCCGGTCATTTCGGCGCGCGCGGTGCGGCCGACCCGGTGAATGTAGTCGTCGGGAACGTTCGGCACGTCGAAGTTGATCACGTGCGAGAGTGCCTCGACGTCGATGCCGCGCGCTGCGATGTCGGTCGCCACGAGGACCCGGAACCGGCCCTCCTTGAACCCCGCGAGAGCCTGCGTGCGCTGCGCCTGGGAGCGATTGCCGTGGATGCGCTCGCAGGCCACGCCCCTTCGCACCAGCGTCTCGGCCAGACGGTTGGCGCGGTGTTTGGTGCGCGTGAAGACGAGCACGTTCTTGATGTCGCCGCGCTTGAGCAGCTCGAGCAGAAGCGGGGCCTTCAGGTTCTGCGACACGGGGTAGACCGCCTGCGTGATCCCGACGGCCGGAGCCGACCGGCGCTCGAGGTTGACGGTGAATGGATTGCGCAGCATCTCCCGTGTGAGCTGAGCGATCGGAGGCGGCATGGTCGCGGAGAAAAAGAGAGTCTGACGGCGGGCCGGCAGGTGCTTCAGGACGCGGCGGATATCGGGAAGGAATCCCATGTCCAGCATCCGGTCCGCCTCGTCGAGGACGAGGACCTCGAGGTGGTCGAGCCTGGCGTACGGGAAACGGAAGTGATCGAGCAGGCGCCCGGGAGTCGCGATCAGGATGTCGGCGCCGGTGCGGAACGCGTGCTCCTGCGGTCCCATGGAGACGCCCCCGAAGACGGCGGCCGAGGAGAGCGGGGTATGAACGGTCAGTTCCCGCGCGTGCTCCTGGATCTGAGCCGCGAGCTCGCGCGTCGGCGTCAGGACCAGGGCCCGGGTCACGCCGCGCTTCTTTCCGATCAGGTGATGCAGGATCGGCAGAAGAAAGGCCGCGGTCTTGCCGCTGCCCGTCATGGCGCAGGCGAGCACGTCACGCCCCTCCATCGCCGGGGGGATGGCGTCATCCTGGATGGGAGTGGGGCGCGTGAATCCCATTTCGCGCACGCCGCGCAGGAGGTCCACATGGAGTCCGAATTGAGAGAAAGGCAAGGCAATCCTCCTCGAGGAAAAAGTCCGGCGTGTTTGTCGTTGGGAACGAAGGATTCGCCGGCGAGGCCTACGTTCGTCGTTGCGGGCGGCCGGTGCCGGCGCCCCAGGGAGCGTGCAGCGTCTCACAACGAGGAGACAAAGGCAAATTGCGGCAGGCGGTAGGATTCGTTACGGTGAAACGGATTCTGTCAGCGATTCTGCTCGCGGCGGCGCAGGCCTCGGGTTGCCGGCAGGTCGAGGCGCCGGCTCCCTCCCCAACCCCTTCCCCCGTGCCGCCTGTCCCGCCCGCTCTCTACGTGCCCGGACTGGGCGAGCTCATGACGCTGACGCAGATGCGCCACGCGAAGCTCTGGTTCGCCGGCGAGGCCGGCAACTGGAAGCTCGCGGCCTACGAGCTCGACGAGCTGCGCGAGGGGTTCGACGACGTCGTGCGTTACCACCCGACGCACAAGGATTCGCCCGTTCCGATCAATGAAGCCGTCGAGAAGATCATGACGGGGCCGCTCGCGAGCCTGGACGAGGCGATCCGGCACGCGGACCGCGCCGCGTTCCGCAGTGCATACGGCGCGGTCACCGACGCCTGCAACCGGTGCCACCAGGCGACGAACTTCGGGTTCAACGTCGTGCGGCGCCCGGAGACGAACTCCTTCTCGAACCAGTCCTTCGCACCCCCTCGCTGAGCGTCGGCGTCCATCCCGACGTGGCTTTAGCAGGGTGCTGAAAAATGGATGCGGGCGTCGTGTCCGGCACTTTGCATCCGGCGCCCGATCCAGCCTGCAGCAACTCTCACAGGTTCGCACTCCAAGCGGGCGCCGGCAAAGTGCCGGCCACCCTTCGGGTTACGGCGGCGGCGGGCCATCTGCGTCGTCATCGCTCCGAGGTCCTGAGCCGCCCGGGGCGGCGAAGGATGCTCTCGCATCGCCGTCGTCGCGCTTCCTTGCATCTGACCCAACGGCGCTCGTAACGCCATCCCACACCCTTTTTCAGCAACCTGCTAGGGCGCGGGTGGGGCCTTCATCTTCCGCTCGAGGAACTCCTCGGCCGCCCGATAGGCCCGGACCCAATTGCCGTGCAGGTCGATGTCATGCACTTCGTCCGGGAAGATGAGGGTTTCCACCTCGACGCCCTGGCGGCGCAGCGGCTCCGCGATGTCGACGCTCTCGGAGAACGGGACGTTGCGGTCGTCGTCGCCGTGGATCAGGAGCACGGGCGAGCGCCACGAGCTCACGTCCGCCATGGGCGAGGACTGGAACGCGAGCCGGGCGGCGTCCCGGTGGGCGTCGGGATCGTAGGTCGGCTCGAAGTTCTTGATGACGACGTTCCAGTCGTGGACGCCGTGGAAGTCCACGCCCGCCGCGAACATCTGCGACGCGCGGGCGAGGCCGAGCGCGGTGAGGTAGCCGCCGTAGGAGCCGCCCCAGAGGCCGATGCGGCCCGGATCGACGTCCGGGCGGCCGCGCAGGTACAGGCCGGCCCCCTCGACGTCGCGGTACTCCGAGGCGCCCGAGGCGCCGTAGTCCAGAGCCTCCCGGAACCCCATCCCGTAGCCGATGCCGCTGCGGTAGTTGACGGAGAGCACGATGAAGCCGCGGCTGGCAAGGTACTGATTGAACGCGTAGGCGTTGTGGTAGTAGTCCATGTAGTGGAAGCCCGGCAGCATCTGGCGCCGGGAGCCGCCGTGGAAGAAGAGCAGGGCCGGCCGCCGCTGGCCGGCCCTGAGGTCCGGCGGCAGGAAGAGCTGGCCGTGGATCTTCATTCCGTCCGAGGCGGAAAAGACGATCGTCTCGGGCGTGACGAGGGCCGCTTCGGGGAAGTCGGCCGGGATCGTTCCGGGGGCGAGGTCTCGCGCAGGGGCCGAGCCGATCTGGATTGCAGGACTCGCTGGCCGTCGTGCAGCGGATCGAACGAATGCGAGAGCCTTGCCGTCGGAAGTCTGGATCGGGAACCACTCGAATCCTGACCCGGCCGTCAGCGCCACGGGCTTTCCTCCGGCCACCGGCACGCTCCAGAGGTGCCGCCGCTCGATGTCGTCCTGGTTGGAGTTGTAGAGCACCGTTCGCCCGTCCGTGGAGAGACTCACGTACTCCACTTCGAAGGCCCCCGGGGTCAGGAGCGTCGGGGCGCCGCCGGAGACGGGCACGGAGTAGAGGTGCGTCCAGCCGTCCTTCTCCCAGGGGAACACGATTCGCGCTCCGTCGGCCCAGAAAATCTGATTTGGCGCGACGACCTCGCGGAAGACGCTGCCGCGCCCGGCCTCGGCGCGGAAGACCAGCCGACCCGCTCCCGTCGCGGCGTCCGCCACCCGAATGGACCAGGGCAGCCCCTCCCGATGAGCGCGGAAGAACTGCAGCTCCTTCGAGGCCGGGATGCGCAGGAACGCGACGCGGTTTCCGTCCGGCGACCAGGCCGGCTCCTGGTCGCGGTCGACGCTCGGGTCGAGGTACCGGACGGCCTTGCCCGCCACGTCGTAAACGCCGACGAAGCTGTGATCGCCGCGCTCGCTGACGAAGGCGAGGCGCGATCCGTCGGGCGACCAACGCAGGCTGGCGGCCTCTCCCCGCGCCTCGAACGCCCGCTCGGCCTTTCCGTCGGCCGAGAGCGCTACCCACCAGACCTGGCCTTTGCGGACCAACGCGACGCGGTCCCCCCGCGGCGAGACGGCCGGGGAGTGCCCTTCGGCGAGCTTGCGGGGAGCCGTGCCGTCGAGCGCGACGATCCAGACGGCCTGCTCGACGCCATCCGGCCGGTGGAGTGGATTGGGATGCTCACCCTTGCGGTTCGCGTCTCCGCCCCGGACATAGACGACGGCCTTTCCGTCGGGAGTGAAGGAGAGCTCTCCGAGCTCCTGGCCATCGTCGTCGGCGTACGCCGTGACGGCGCGTCCCTTGTACTCGGGCGGCTGCGCAGCCCACACGTTGCGCGCGCCGCTGGCGTTGAAAGTCCAGGCCAGGGCGCCGCCCGAAGGCGAGGCCACGAAATTGTCGGGGAAAGGCGCCGACAGGACCTGCTCCACCGTGAAGGGTTGTGGCGCCGCTGTGGCCGCCGCCAGGATCGCCGGGAGCGCGGCCAGAGCGAGCGCGAGCACGAGCCCGGAAGAACGTCGCATGCTGCCTCCTCGAAAGTGGAGGAAGGATATCGCGCTAACCCCCGTTTCGGCTCCAGACTTCGGACAGCCGGCCGCTCGCGATCGCGGCCGTGCCGGAGGGGGACGGCGAGTAGTGGGAGATGTCGTTGAAGAGCGAGAGCCGGGCGTGGGAGACGTCTTTGAAGTCGAGGATGTTGAGCGACGCCGGGCTCTGGTCGAGGTGGTCGCGGTAGCGGCGCAGGTCGAACCCGAGAAGCGACCCGATCAGCAGGCGGATCGTCGCCTTGTGCGAAACGACGATGACCTGCGCTCCCGGGCTCGCCGCGACGATCTCCAGGAGCGCGGGCAACGCGCGGGCCGTGACGGCCAGGCCCGTCTCGCCGCCCGGAGGCGCGAAGGAAAACGGGTCCGCCTGCCAGAGCGCGTATTCCTTCGGGTGGTCCTTCTCGACCGCGGCCCGGGTCTTCCCCTCCCAGTGCCCGTGGGAGACTTCGCGCAGGCCGTCCCGCGCCACGACGGGCTTGCCGTGGGGTTCGGCCAGAATGCGGGCCGTTTCCATCGTGCGCCCGAGCGGGCTCGCATACACGGCTGCAATCGGTTCACCGGCCAGGCGGTGCGCGAGCTTGCGCAGCTGCTCGCGCCCGAGGTCGGAGAGCGGCACGTCGGTCTCGCCCGCGAACGCGTCCTCGGCCGAGAGCTGTGTGGCGCCGTGGCGGACCAGGAAGATGCGCGTGGCCGTCATCCCTTCACCAGCATTCCTTTCTTCGCGAGCAGCACCCGGAGTCGCTCGCGCTGGTCGCCCTGGAGCTCGATCCTACCCTCGCCGGTCGCGCCACCCGTGCCGCATGCCTTCTTGAGGTCGCGGCAGAGAGCCTCGAGAAACGGCTGGTTGTCGGGCAGCCCGTCGACCACCGTGACGTGTTTTCCCGAGCCGCGGTTCTCGAGGCGAAGCTTTGCCGTGACCCTGTCCGGGACGTCCTCGGCACCGGCCGCGAGGATTTTCGAGCAGCGGCAATCGTCCACGGGCCAGCCGCATCCCCGGCAGATGCGTCCCTGCCCGCTCGAGTAAACGACGCGGCCTGAGGGCGCCACTACGCCTTCTCCGCGCCGAGCAGTGCGAGCAGGTCCTTTCCGTAGGCCTCGAGCTTGGCCGGGCCGATGCCCGGGATCTCGGAAAGGGCGTCGAGTGTGGACGGGCGAGCGGCCGCCAGCACGGCAAGCGTGCGGTCGTGCAGCACGACGTAGGCCGGCACCGAGCGCCGGGCCGCCTCCTGGCGCCGCCACTGGCGGAGCGCCTCGATGCTCGCGGGGTCCGTGGAGGCGCCGGCTGCCGCGGCGGAGACTTTCGCCGCCTTCGTCTTCTTCCTCTGCTTCGGCCGGGGCGGTTCCGGGAGCGTCAGCGCCACATGCGGCGTGCGCCCGGCCATCACGTCGCGCCCGGCGCGGGTCAGCGAGATGGTCCGGTAGACGTCGTCGGTCGCGGCGAGCAGCCCGCCCCCTCTGGCAGCATCGATCCAGTCGCCCACGGCCCGCGGGCTCTCTCCCGCGAGGATCCCGGTGGTCGAAAGGCGCGTGAGCGGCTCGGGGAGGCCATCGAGGTCGCCCGTCAGCATCGCGACGATCTTGCGCTTGCCCCAGCGCTCTCCGCAGCGGGCCACGCCCGACAGGATCTTGCGCAGGCGCAGCACGTCGTCCTCCGACAGCTCGCGCCGTCGGGCGCAGTTGCCGCAGAATCCGCAGGCACGCGGCGTGTCCCGCTCGCCGAAGTAGCCGAGGATCGTCGCCCGGTAGCATCCGGACGAGTCGGCGTACGCGATCATCCTCGTCAGCTTGCTGCGGTCGAGCGCGCGACGCCGCTCGCGGTGCGCAGAGTCCGTTTCGGACTCCGCCGCCCCCGGGTCGCGCTGGTCCGTCTGCTCGATCAGGAACTCCCGCGTGCGCACGTCCACGTAGTTCCACAGGAGCGTCGCGTCGGCGCGACGGCCGTCCCGGCCTCCTCGGCCGATCTCCTGGTAGTAGGCCTCGAGCGAGCCGGGAATCTCGAAATGCACGACCGATTCCACGTCCGGCCGGTCGATGCCCATGCCGAAGGCGTTGGTGGCGCAGACGACGCGGACCGAACCGTCCGCGAACCGGTTCTGGACGCGCGTGCGCTCGGGCTCTTCCATTCCGGCGTGGTATGGCTCGGCTTCAATCCCCGCCTCGCGCAGGGTCTCGGCCGCCCGTGCGGCGCTCTTGCGCGTCGCGGCATAAACCAGCGCCCGGCGGGCCACGACGAGCTCCGGCAGCAGCGCCCGCTTCTCGATCTCGCCGGAGACCTTGCGCACGTCGAGAAACAGGTTCGGCCGGTCGAACCCCGCGACGGAGACATCCGGGCTTACGAGCCCGAGAAGCGCGATGATGTCTTCGCGGACTTCGGGAGTGGCCGTTGCGGTGAAGGCCAGGATGGGCGGACGGCCGGGACCGCCGTCGGCGCGACGGCAGCGCGCTGCGGCTTCGGCGAGATTTCGGTAGTCGGGCCGGAAGTCGTGGCCCCACTCGGAGACGCAGTGTGCCTCGTCGACCGCGAACCGCGCCAGGGGTGTCTCGGCGAGAAGCCGTTGGAACGACGAGGACGCGAACCGTTCGGGCGCGACGTAGAGGAGCCGCAGCCGACCCTCCCGCATCGCCGCCTCGGCCGCCCGCCGCTCCGCGGGGGAGGCCAGCGAGTGAAGCGCCGCAGCCGGGATGCCCTTGCGGGTGAGCTCGTCCACCTGGTCCTTCATCAGGGCGATGAGGGGCGAAACGACGAGGGTGGGGCCGTCGAGCAGAACGGCGGGCAGCTGATACCCGAGCGACTTGCCCGAGCCCGTCGGCATGACGGCGAGCAGGTCCCGTCCCGCCAGGGCCGCCCGCACGACGTCTTCCTGCCCGGCGCGGAAATCGTCGTGGCCGAAGCGGGTCCGAAGAGCGGTGCGGGGATCCATGGAAGGCATTATGCCGGCGGACCGACGGGGCATTGCGCCGCTGCGGGCGGGTGGGCGTGCGCGACGGGCCGTCGGAGGGCGTAAAATGCGCCGGAAAACGATTGAAGATCGTACGTTTTCTCCTTCTGGCCGTGGTGCTCGCTGCCGGTGCCTCGCGCGGAGTGCGCGCCCGCACGCAAACGCCGGTTCCGGACCTCCAGCTCACCCCGGAAGCCGAGCGGTCGCTCGGGCGCGTCGTCCTGGGACTCGAGCCCAACACGACGAAGTTGTTCATGCTGCCGGAGACTTCGGCCTGGGATCTGAAGTCCAAGGAGCCCCGCGTGAGGTGGCTGAGACGGCAGCTCTACCGCCTCAGTTTTGAGCTCGGGCACGGCCAGATCTTTCGCTCCCTGCCTCGCCATACCCGCTTCTTCATCGCGATACCCGATCCCCGCACGACCCCGGGGTCCCTGGGCAACGAGGAGATCGTCTTTCGCGAGCACCTGAGGGAGCGCGTCGGCTGGTCCGACGGCGAAATCGACGAGCGCGTGAGGTTCTTCACGGTCCCCGTTCCGGTCCCCTTCCCTCAGGACATGACGGAGCCGATGGGCTACGACGAGAAGCGCAGGCTCGTTCTCGGGATCGGAAGCGATGCGGACGATCTGTATCGCCAGGCCGTCGACCGCCTCGTCGCCTCTTTTCGCGAGGAGTTCGTCGCGCGGCCCCTTCCCGGGATCAACACCGAAGGGGGCGATCTGGCCCTCGTCCGGCTGCCCGAGGGCGGCGTGGGGTTGCTCGTCGGGCACAATCGCGTCGCCCGCTGGGTGGAGGGGCGATATCCTGGCACGACCCGGGCCGAGCCGATTTCGGACGTTCGGATCGAAGAGGCGCGGCGGGCGTACCAGAGGGCATTCGACGGCGTCGAGACCATCGTGGTCGGGCGCGAGGCACTTCGCGATCCGAGCCTGTCGAACTCCGAGATTTTCCACCTCGACATGCTGGTCGCGGTCCTGCGGACGCCTTCGGGCGTCGTCGCGTTCGTTCCGACCTACGAAGGCAGCCCGATCGACGCGCTCACGCACGTCCACGTTCTGGCCGAGAGCGTGCAAAGGTTCCAGGCCGAATACGACCGGACCGCCCGGCAGCTCGCCGCGCGCGGCTACCGCGTGGCCCGCGTCCCCTTTGCCGATCACCCCGCGCGCAACCCCGTCGGGATCGGCAAGTTCGTGGACCCGGAAACCGGACGGCCGTCGGTCATCCTCGGGCGCTATCCGGACCATCTGGTGAACTCCGACGACCGGAATGCCCAGACGCAGCTTCAGCTCGCCTTCGAGGGCCTGGATGCCGCGGTCGCGGCCTGGCGGCACGAGCCGACGGACGCGCGGTGGAGCCTCGTGCAATCCGCCGTCGCCGCCACGTGGCGCCAGATGGACGCTTCGACCGCGGCCCCCAACCCGGTCTTCGAAAAACAGAGAAAGATCTACGAGAAGTACGGCGTCGCGGTGGTGAGCCTTCCCATATACCCCACGGGAGAGGGCGGGGTTCACTGTCTTGTGCTGAAATAGCGCTGGCGCGGCGCGAACAGTCCGTGTAGGCTTCGCCGTTCTGCCCGGGCATTGCCCGGGCGCGTTCCGAGCTCATCGAGGGCCATGACCCTGAACCACGCCATCTCCAAGCCATCGGCCACGCGGACCGACCGCCGGGCCATCGCCATCGTGGCCCACGTCGACCACGGCAAGACGACGCTCGTCGACGCCCTGCTCAAGCAGTGCGGGACGTTTCGCGTCGGCCAGCACGTGGACGAGCTCGTGATGGACTCGGGCGAGCTCGAGAAGGAGCGGGGGATCACGATCCTCGCCAAGAACACGTCGGTCCACTACAAGGACGTGATCGTCAACATCGTCGACACGCCGGGCCATAGGGACTTCGGCTCGGAGGTCGAGCGGATCCTGTCCATGGTGGAAGGGGTCCTCCTGCTGGTCGACGCCTCGGAGGGTCCGCTGCCCCAGACCCGATTCGTCCTGAAGAAGGCGCTCGAGGGCGGCAAGCGGCCGATCGTCCTGATCAACAAGATCGATCGGCCCGACGCGCGGACTCTGGAGGTCGAAGAAGAAATCCACGATCTCTTTCTCTCCCTGGCCACCGAGGAGCACCATCTCGAGTTCGAGGTTCTTTACGGCTCGGGCCGCCTGGGCTACGTCTCGAGGGACCCGGAAGCCAAGTCTGGCGATCTGCGGCCCCTCCTGGATGCGATCCTCGAGCACATCCCCGCGCCAATCGTCGGGAACGCTCCCTACAAGATGATTGTCGCCAACATCGACTACTCGGACTACCTGGGGCGCCTGGCGGTCGGGCGAATCTTCTCGGGCACGGTGTCCAAGGCGATCGAGCTCGCCGCCGTGCGGCCGGACGGCTCGATCGTGGAGAAGGGCAAGGCCGGCAAGATCTACATGTTCGAGGGAATCGTTCGCGTCGAAGTGGCCGAGGCTTCGGCGGGAGACATCATCGTGCTTTCCGGTTTTCCGGACATCGAGATCGGCCAGACCATCCTCGACCTCGCCGACCCGACGCCGCTTTCCGGAATCCGCGTGGACGAGCCGACGCTCTCGATGGAGTTCCGGATCAACGATTCGCCGTTCTCCGGTCTGTCCGGGAAGTACGTCACGAGTCGCCACATCCTCGAGCGCCTGGAGAAGGAGCTCGAGAAGAACGTCGGTCTCCGCATGGAGAAGACGGAGGAGTCGGACTCCTTCCTCGTGCTCGGGCGCGGCGAGCTGTCGCTGGCGATTCTGGCGGAGACGATGCGCCGCGAGGGCTTCGAGTTCTCGCTCGGCCGGCCGCAGGTCATCTTCCATCGCGGCGAGAAGGGGGAGCTGCTCGAACCCTACGAAGAACTCGTCATCGACTGTGCCGAAGAGTTCACCGGCGCCGTCATCGCGGCCGTCGGCGAGCGCCGCGGCGAGTTGAAGCACATGGGCAAGCACGGCGATCGCGTCCGGCTCGAGTTCACGATTCCATCGCGCGGCCTGCTCGGCTTCCGGCTCGAGTTCCTGACCCTGACCAAGGGTACGGCCCTCATGAACCACCTGTTCGATCAGTACGGGCCGCACCGCGGCGCCCTGCCGAACCGGATGAAGGGCGCGATGATCGCCAAGGAGGGCGGGGCGGTGACCGGGTTCGCGCTCGACCGGCTGGCCGACCGCGGCATCTTCTTCGTGAAGCCCGGCGACAAGGTCTACGCGGGGCAGATCGTGGGGGAGCAGGTCAAGGAAGGCGACATGGTCATTCAGCCGTGCGAGAAGAAGCACCTGACCAACATGCGCGCCTCCGGCTCCGACTTCGCGATCAAGTTGACACCCGCGCGCGAGCTCAACATCGAGCAGGCGATCGAGTGGATCAACGACGACGAGCTCGTCGAAGTGGCCCCCGCCGCGATCCGCGTCCGCAAGCGCACGCTCGACCACAGCCTGAGGAAGACACGGGCGAAGACCGCGAGTTAGGCCCCTTTCGCGACGACGATCCAGCACGGAATCGACGTCAGGAATCGTCGACGAAGAGGTGCTCCCCGCGGGCGAGCGTGTGGGAGCGGCGCACGCCCGCAAGAGCAAGGAGGCGTTCGCCCTCGAAGGCGCCGTAGAGGCGGTATCCCTCGATCTGCTGCCGGCGGACCTCGGCGAGGAAGGTCTCTTCGCGGATCCGATCGCGCAGCGGCCGCATGAGCGGGAAAGGCTGCCAGGATCTCGGCGTCGGTCGAAAGCTCGCCCACGTCCACCGGACGGCTCACGGCGGCACGAAGGTCGCGCGGTTCTCGGGCCCTTCCCAGACCGTCACCTCCGCCACACGCGCCCAGCCGAGAGCTCCAGAGGCCTCGAGACGCTCGGCGAAGAAGCGGGCGAGGTTCTCGGCCGACGTGTTGCGTCCGATGAACGCCGGGTGCTCGTTGATGTAGGTGTAGTCGAGCTCCTTGGCGATCGCCTCGAGCGCCCTGCGCGCGGGGACGAAGTCCACTGCCACGTCGAAGCGCTGGAGTTTCTCGGCGGCGAGCACGGCCTCGACGCGATAGGAGTGCCCGTGCAGCGGCTCGGACCCGCCCTCGTAGTCGATCAGGTTGTGCGCGGCCTCGAAGCGGGCCGTTACGGTGACGCGGTACATGGAGTCGTCAGCCGAGGACCGTCGCGGTGCGCGTGATCGACATGGCGAGTTGCTCCGTCGGGCGAATCGCGAGAAGGCCCTCCAAGACCTTCCTGGCCGTTGCCGTCTCGCCGGCCGACTGGTCGAGGTTTACCTCGAAGCGCAGGCTCACGCCGTCGTCGTCGGCTTCGAGCGACAGGGCACGCAGCGCGGGCATCGCGTCGCGCCAGCCATTGGCCAGGACCTCGCCCGCGCGGCTCACGTGGTCCTCGGAGGCGAGTCGCACGGCGTAGCGCGCCCCCTTGACGGCCTTTGCGAGGGACGGTTCGGCCGGGCCGAGCCCGCGGACCTCGTGCGCCACGATTCCGGGCGGAAGCTTTGCCGAGATGGCCGCGGCGGCGTCCGGCCCGAAGGGCGCGATGCTCTCGACGTCGAAGACCTCGTGACGGCTCTCGAGGCCGAGCGCGAGCGCGGGCCCCATCGACAGCTTCATGTGCGGGTTGAACCCCTCCGAGTAGCGCGCCGGCAGCCCCGCTGCGCGGATCGCGCGCTCGAGGACGTCCATCGTGTTGCGGTGCGACAGGAAGCGCGCGTCGCCGGTCTTCGAGAAGATCACACGATGGCGGAAGACACGGTCGCCCTGCGTCGCTTTCCGGACGGCGGATGCAAGGTCGGGCATCGCCTTCTGGCGGTACGCGGCGCCCTTGGCGACGTCGCGATAGGCCGCAGGGTCGCTCGGCGGCGCAGAGGCGGCGTCGAAGGCCGGCAGGGTGGTCGCCATCGGCCGGGCGAGCATCGTGTCCTCGCCGTTGCCCGGTACGCCACAGGCGTAGCAATGTCCCCACTTGCAGTCCTCGGTGCGCATCTCCTTTTTCGCCTTGATGAGCTCGATCTGGAGCCAGCGCTTCGTGATCGACACGTCGAGCACGTCCCAGGGGAGGATCTCCCCGAGGTCGTAGGCGCGCAGGTAGGTCTCCTTCGGGATGCCCTCCATCTCGAAGGCCTTCATCCAGAGGTCGTACCGGAAGTGCTCCGTCCAGCCGTCGAACCGGACGCCCGACTTCCACGCCGTGTGGAGGATGCGGCCCGCGCGGCGATCGCCCCGCGAAAGCACGCACTCGATCTCCGCTTCGCGGGGCTCGTGCCACTTCATCTTCGCGCCCCGGACGTTGCGAAACCGGTCCCTCAGGTAGGCGAGCTTGCGCTGGAGGGTCTCGACGCCGTCGAACGGCGCCCATTGGAAAGGCGTCCAGGACTTCGGGACGAAGGACCCGACGGCGACGTTGACGTTCTTGCGCCCATGCTTTCGCCCCTGGGCGAGGATTCCTTCGACGAGGGCGACGAGCTCGTCGAGGTCGGCCGACGTCTCCGTCGGCAGGCCGATCATCGTGTAGACCTTGATGAGATCCCAGCCGCGCGCGAACGCGACATCGGCGGCGGCGATCATGTCGTCGTTGGTGAAGGTCTTGTTGATGACGCGGCGCAGGCGATCGGAGCCCGTTTCCGGTGCGAACGTGAAACCGGACTTGCGCACCTCGGAGACCGCGTCGGCGAGGCCGACGGAGAACGCCTCGGCGCGCAGCGACGGCAGCGAGATCGAGACCCGTCGGTCGGAGAGCTGCGGCGCGAGGCACTTCACCAGGGGCTCGATCTGCGAGTAGTCGGCCGTCGAGAGCGACAGCAGGCCGACTTCGCTCCAGCCGGATTCCGCGATGAACTTCTTCGTCATTTCGGCCACGTCGTCCGGATCGAGCTCCCGAACGGGCCGGTACCAGTAGCCGGCCTGGCAGAAGCGGCAGCCCTGGGTACAGCCGCGCATGACCTCGAGGCCGAGACGGTCCTGGACAATCTCGACGGAGGGCACCATCGGCTTCTCGGGGTAGTACTCGGGCTTGAGAACCGGCACCCAGGTGCGGCGGGCTCTCTCGGGCGCGCGCGGGTCGTTTCGCGTGATCGCGGTGATGCGGCCGTTGCCGTCGTAGGCGACGTCGTAGAGCGAGGGGACGTAGATCCCTTCGAGCCCCGCCAGGTGCACGAGCAGCTCGCGCCGCGAGAGCCCGCGCGCGCGCCCGTCCCGATAGGCGTCGAGAAAGCGCACGAGCGCCTCCTCGGCGTCGCCGACGAGAAACGCGTCGAAGAAGTCGGCGATCGGCTCGCAGTTGGCGGTGCAAGGCCCGCCGCCGAGGACGATCGGATCGGCCTCGCGCCGTTCCCGTTGCCAGACCGGCAGGCCCGCGAGGTCCAGCATGTTCAGGATGTTCGAATAGTTGAGCTCGGCCTGGAGCGAGAATCCGAGGACGTCGAAATCGCGGACCGGAGCGAAAGACTCCGTCGAAAACAGGGGAATGCCGGCCTCGCGCATCCGCGCCTCGAGATCCACCCACGGTGCATAGACGCGCTCGCAGGCGAAGTCCTCGCGCCGGTTGACGAGCTCGTAGAGGATCTTCAGCCCCGTGTGGCTCATCCCGATCTCGTACGCATCGGGGAAGGCGAGCGCCATGGTGACGGACGCTTTCCCGAGATCCTTGCGCGTGACGTTGCGCTCGAGGCCGATGTACCGGCCCGGCTTTTCCACGGTCGGCAGGAGGGGGTCGAGAAGAGCGCGCAGGGGCCGGTAACGCATGGAGCCGCGAATTCTACCGGATCGGCGGCCTCATCAGAGGTACTTGAAGCCGCTGCCCGTGTTGAAGAGGACGACCCGGGAAGACCGCTCCAGGAGGCCGTCGGCGGCGAGGCTCTTCGCCGCCGCCCAGACGGCGCCGCCCTCGGGCGCGACGAACAGGCCTTCGGCCGCGCCGATCTCGTCGCAGGCAGAGCGCATTGCGTCGTCGCTGACGGCGACCGCCGATCCGCGCGAGTCGCGGACGTACCGGAGGATCAAGTAATCGGCGAAAGGCTTCGGCACGCGCAGTCCCGAGGCGTAGGTCTGCGCGTTCGGGACCCTCTCGGAGACTTCCTTGCCCTCGCGGAACGCCTTCGGAATCGGGGCGCAGCCCTCGGCCTGGACGGCGAACATCTTCGGGCGCTCGCTCCCGATCCAGCCCATCTCCTCCATCTCGTCGAAGGCCTTCCACATACCGATCAAACCCGTGCCGCCGCCCGTCGGGTAAAGGATCGCGTCGGGCAGCGTCCACCCGAAGTCTTCCGCCAGCTCGTAGCCCATCGTCTTCTTGCCCTCGACGCGGTACGGCTCCTTGAGCGTCGAGACGTCGTGCCAGCCCTGGTCCGCCGCCTCCCGAGCGACCAGTCGCCCGCAGTCGTCGATCAGGCCGTCGACCAGCGTGACGATCGCGCCGTAGCGCTCGCACTCGATGCGGAAGACGGGCGGCGTGTCTCGGGGCATGAACACGTGACACTCCATGCCCGCCCTTGCCGCGTATGCCGCCGCGGCGCCGCCGGCGTTGCCCGCGGTGGGAAGGGCGATCTTCGAGTAGCCGAGCTCCTTCGCCTTCGAGACCGCGGCCGAGAGGCCGCGTGCCTTGAACGATGCCGTCGGGTTGGCCGCCTCGTCCTTGATCCAGAGATCCCGAAAGCCCGATCGAATCTCGAGCCCATGCGCGCGCAAGAGCGGTGTGCCCCCTTCGCCGAGCGAGACCACGTTGTCGGGGTCCTCGACGGGCATCATCTCGTGCCAGCGCCAGATCGTGCGCGGGCGTCCGCTCGCGGCGTCGCGGTCCAGAACCGCCGGGTGGTATCGCGGGAAGAGCGCGCCGCCGCATCCCGCGACGGGGCAGACGTTGACGCGACGGTCTCGCTCATATTGCGCACCGCACCGTGTGCATTGAAGATGCGCAAAGCGGGAGAACACGCGCCAACGCTATCAAAAGGTGCAATGCCGTGGGTCGCGCGCAGAGGAGGACCAGAGAGTTTCGTCGCCGCGAGGACCGCGCCGACGACGAGAAAGGATAACACTTTTCGGCGCGGGAAAGATCCTTGATTCTCGCGGGAAGCGGAAGCGATAATCGCTGCGGTCATGGAACTCTCGGATCATCTCCGCGCGATGCTGAAGGAGCTGGGACAGGCGATCAACGAGTCGATCTCCGGCTCGGGCCGCGTCCACGAGTCGATCCAGAAGATCCGCGACGAAGGCTACAACCTCTACATGGTGCTCGATGCCAAGGTCGGCGTGAACAAGCGCGAGGGCCGGACGTCGCGCTCGGGTCGCCGCGCCGTGGCTGCCGCGGAAGAGTCCGGAGAGGCGCCGAGCGCGGGGGAGCGCGCGGCCTTTCGGATCAATCTGAAGGACCTCCACCTTCTCAAGGCGCTCGGCATCGACCCGACGCGGAAGGTCCGCGCCCGCAAGGCTTCCGCCCGCAAGACCGCGAAGTAGCTGTCAGCTCCCAGCTCTCAACTCTCTGCTGTCAGCTCCGGAATAGACTCCGTCCATGGATCCGCTCGGTATGACGCTGGCCGCATGGGAGGCGTTTGCCGCCGCGGCCGACCTCCCGCGGTACCGGGGTCGCCAGATCTTCGATGCCATACATCGTCGCCGGGCACGAGACTACGCGGCGATGACCGAGCTGCCGGGAGCCCTGCGCGAGCGCCTGGCCGCGGAGCTACCGATCCGGATTCCCGGGGTCGCCCGCCGCGAGGAATCCGCGGATGGCAGCGTCAAGTTCGGTCTCCGGCTCGAGGACGGTGCCCTCATCGAGGCGGTCTACATGCCGGGGGGCGAGGCGCATTCCCAGGCGAACGAATTTACGGATGCACGGGCAAATCCGACATCCGACATCCGACATCCGAAATCGGGGTCGTCCAATCCGACTGCCGACATCCACAATCCGAAATTCACCATCTGCCTTTCCTCGCAGACCGGCTGCGCCGTCGACTGCGCGTTCTGCGTCACCGGGCGGCTCGGCGCCGGGCGCAACCTCTCGACCGGGGAGATCGTGGGGCAGCTCGACGCGGTTCTGCGCGAGGTCGGCCGCGGTGCGGACGGCATGCGCC
This sequence comes from uncultured Acidobacteriota bacterium, assembly GCA_963847075.1. Lineage (GTDB taxonomy): Bacteria > Acidobacteriota > Thermoanaerobaculia > UBA5066 > Gp7-AA6 > DAHUXD01. Next base: position 1,258,440 of record CAWJYL010000002.1, on the reverse strand, counting down.
TGGTCTTCATGGGAATGGGCGAGCCTTTTCTGAACCCCGACGGAGTGCTTCCCGCGCTCGAGATCCTGTTCGAGACGGTTGTGCCGCGCCGTGTGACGGTCTCGACGTCCGGAATCACGCCCGCGTTCGCGCGGTTCGCGGCCCCGGCGCGGCGACCCAACCTCGCCGTGTCGTTGAACGCGGCCGACGAGGCGACGCGGACCCGGCTCATGCCGATCACGCGGACCTACCCCTTGCCGGGTCTGGTGGCCGCGATGCGCGAGTGGCCGCTCGAGCCGCGCCGCCGCATTCTCGTCGAGTACGTGCTGATTGCGGGCGTCAACGACCGGCAGGAGGATGCCCGGCGGCTGGCGAAGCTCCTTCGGGGCCTCGCGGTGAAGGTCAACGTCATTCCGTTGAACGAGGACCCGGTCTATCTGCCGGGGTGGAAGCGGCCGGACGAGCGAGCGATCGACGCCTTCGTCCGGGTGTTCGCGGCCGCGGACCTCACGGTGACGGTGCGCCGCAGCAAGGGGCCGGATGCGTCGGCCGCGTGTGGACAGTTGAAGGGCAGGACCGTGGATCCGCGTCAGACGGGGAGAAACGTGCCGAAGAATTCGGTCCAGCGCCGTTCGTAGGCCTTCTTCGCCACCGCCCCCGGCTCATCCGGGTGGTGACAGTGTCCGGCTCCGGAGACGCTCCAGACGGCGCTGCGCGGGGGGAGCGCGGCACAGAGGCGCTCCGTGAACCGGGAGGGGACGAGGCGGTCGTTGTCCCCGTGGGCAAGCAGGATGGGGGCGGTGACCTTGTGGACGGCGCGCATCGGGTCGACGAGCTCGAGCGTGCCGGGCGGGGCGTTGGCGCCGATCTCCCTGCGCACGCGTTCGATCGCCCGCGCCGCGGCCCAGCGGCTCGTGAGCGTGAGCAGGGGCGCCGGAAGCCGCGTCGCACGCGCAAGGTAGTGGCGGGCCATCTCCCGCGCGGATCCGAACGGAGACTCGAGCCAGATCGCGCGGATGCCCGGGCGGTCAGCCGCAAACTCGAGCGCGACGGCGGAGCCCGCGGAGCAGGAATGAATCCCGAGCCGTCCCGGGTCGATGCCGAAGCCGTCGCGGGTGGCTGCGACGGTCAGCGCGAGGTCATCCTTCTCGAGAAACCCCATCGTGAAGAGAGAGCCTCCGCTCTTGCCGTGCCCGCGCAGGTCGGGCAGGAGCACGTTGTATCCGAGCCCGAGCGCCCGTGCGGCATCCGGCTCCCACTCGCTCGCGTTGCCGCCTTTTCCGTGAAGAAAGAGGAGCGTCGGCCGGGTCTCGGGCTCGCCGGGGGAGGCGAAGGTCGCCGCGAGCTCGACGGGTAGCCGTGCACTGCCGGCGTGCCGCAGTTTCGCGACGACGCGGGCGCTCGACTCCAGAACGTCGAACAGGCTCGCGTACCGGTCGGGGGTCGGACCGAGGCCCCGGGGCGACACGAGCCGATCCGCGAGCACGCGCGAAGCGAGATAGGAAGCCCCGACGTAAAGAGCTCCGCCGGTGGAAAGCCAGCCGAAAAGACGGCCGAGCCGTCGAGCCGTCAGCTACTCCAGCTCGGCCGCTTCGCGCGCCGGCTTCCCGGCGCTGCCGAGCACTCCAACGACCTCGACCGGGCCGTTGACGTAGGACTGGCAGGCGAGCCGTACCGTCCGGTTCTTCCACCGCTTGCGCACCAGCGCAAGCGGCTTGGCGAACCACAACGCGAGCGAGAACTTTTCGAGCCGGGTGGGCGGCGAAAGGTTCTCCGCGCCCGAGATCGGAACGACGGCGCAGGTCGCGCAGAGCCCCTCGCCTCCGCACCACTTCCAGAGACGTGCGTCGGCGTCGAGTGCGGCGTCCCAGAGGCGGTAACCGTCCCAGACGTCGATCTCCCTGCCATTGATCACGCACCGCACCCGGCGACGCTCGATCTTCGGGTTGGCAGCCATCGCGGGGATTATATGGCCCGGCCCGCCCGGATCACGGGCACGTCGGAGTGTGCGCGAGGGCCATGGGAACCGCCTCTTTCCACGCGGGGCCCAGGAATGCGAGCTCGACGCCGGCGTGCTTCTCTCCGGGTTCCAGCCGAATCGCGATTCGCGAGGGATCGTTCTCGCTCGGCGTGATCACCGAGATCCCGCGCCAGATCAGGAGGAATCCGTAGCTTCCGGGAGCGGGGAGGGAAAGCCGGAAGCTCCCGTCGCATGCGGTCGTTGCCGGCGCAGACCACGGGAGGTCCTTGCTCCACGGAATGCCGCGAACCGATATTCCGGCGACCGGCTGCCCCGCCGTGTCGAGCACCCGCCCTTCGACGAGTGCCGGTGAATTCTTCCGGATCTCGCGAGAGGCCGCAGTCGGTTTCGGCGCGGTCGCGCACGCGAGGCTCACGGCCGCCGTGACGACCGGCAAGATCTTTCTCAGCCGACGCACGGCTCACGACTCACAAGTCACAACTCCGGCTCACGACTATGCCATCATGTTCCCATGAGCCAGTCCGAGGAGCTCCATCGCTTCGAGATCGCGGCGGCCTGGTCCGGCGACGCCACCGGCTCCGGCGCGCTGGAGTTGCCGGAGGGAGCCGCGCTTGCGTTTGCCGGCGCTACGGCCCTCGGCGGCGCGGGGGGGAAGGCGAACCCGGAGGAGCTGCTGCTCGCGGCACTCGGCGCCTGCTTCGTGAACACCTGGTCGATCTTTCTCAAGAAGCTCGCTCTGGCCTATGCGGAGCCGACGCTGCGCGTGACCGGCGAGCTCGGCAAGGATCCGGCCGGGGGATTCCGGCTGGAGAGGGCCGTCGTCCATGCGCGCGTGCCGGCCTCGCTCCTCGCGACCTCGCGGGCCCAGGTCGAGAAGACGCTGCAACTGACCGAGAAGTACTGCATCATCTCGAAGGTCGTTCGCGCCGCGATGTCCCTCGAAGTGAGAATCGAAGAGGTCTAGCTACCGCAAGACCACCACGGTCGCCCCGATCCCGCCCCGTTCGGGAGGGGCGTCGCGGACCTCCGCAATCCCGTCATGGGAGCCGAGCAGACGACGCACCTCGGCCCGCCTCACGCCGATCCCCTTGCCGTGGATGAGCCGTACCTCGTGGAACCCCGCCGCCCGCGCCTCGCGCAGATACTCCGTGACCACCGACGCGACGTCCTCGGGACGAAACGCGTGCAGGTCGAACTCGTCCGAGATTGGAACCCTCTTCATGCGCGCGCCTGATAATCCGCGATCGCAGCTCGCAGATCACAAATCACAAATTCCAAATCTTGCCTAATCCGGTCTCTCCGTCGTCGCGTGCTCGACGCGCGCGCCGTCCACGGCGAGGCTCCCGCCGCAGACACAGAAAGTCTCGAACCCCCCGGCGGGGGATACGGCGGCGGCCGCGACGTCCAGGAGCCGGCCGTCGTTGACGGACCGGTCCGAGGACCACCGGCGCACAGAGCCCCGGAGGCCGCCCGGTCGCTTGGAAAACTGGATTGCCACCTCGCACGCGCAGGCCGCGCAGCGGGTCCAGTAATAGTTCATGACGTCTTCTCCCCAATCGGCCCGCGCATCTCGCGATGGGCTCGCTTTCGCTCGTACATGACGCGGTCGGCCTGGGCGATGGCGACGTCCAGGGAGAGCCGCTTCGAGTAGGGATGGATGCCGACCGAGGCGGCGAGAAACTTGACGTAGGCTTTCCCGCCGGGCTTCGGCGATTGCCTGACCTCGTCGATCTTGGAAGGAAGCATGTAGAAACGCCGCCGCGCCAGCTCCTCGTCCATGCCCGGCAGGATCACGAGAAACTCGTCGCCGCCCCACCGAATGACGTGGTCGTTGCCGCGAACGAGCTTCTTGATCGCGGTCGCCACTGTCCAGATCGCGCGATCGCCCTCCTCGTGCCCTTCCTGATCGTTGATGCGCTTCAGGCCGTCGACGTCGATGAGAACGATCGCGCCCCCGGCGTCGTCTTCCTCGAGCTCGGCTCGCAGCTCATCGAGAAAGAACCGGTTGTGCGTCTCGGTGAGCGGGTCGAGCCAGGCCTTGCGTTGCGAGCGGCGCGCGTCGTCCACGGTGCGCGCATGCAGCGTCGCGAGGCGACGCTCCGTGTCCTCCATGGCCCAGATGATCAGCCCGATGCCGAAGAGCATCTCGAGCAGGACGTCGAGAAAGCCCGTGTAGGGCAGGACGGCGAAGCCGAGCTGCGCTCCGTGGGTCTGCTCGGCCGAAATCGCGAACAGGGCGACGTAGGCGAATCGCACGGCCGCCGTCACCAGGGCGACGGCGCCGGCGCAACGCCGGCCGAGACCGGCACGCGGGCTCTGATAGATGAAGACGGCGACGAGCAACCAGCCGAGCGCGAGGACTCCCATGTGCGCGGAGTAGAAGCGGTCGCCCCGCCCCGCCAGCCGAATGATGATCAGAGTCGCCGGAATCGCGGCGACCGCCGTGACCACGAGCGGCTTGACGAGCGAAACGTCCCGATCCATGCGAATCGTCGTCACGCACAGGGCGACGAGGTAGAGGAATTTGAAGTACTGATAGGCCTCGAGGTCAAAGGGCCGGCCGGTCTTCGAGAGGACGAGCAGCGAGCAGAGCGAAAGCAGGAGGAAGAGGCACGCGACCCCCGCCGCCTGCAGCACCCGGTTCCCGCGGCCACGGGAGAGGTACAGGAGGATGACGGACAGCAACGCCGCTCCAACCGCTTGAACGGCGAGCCCGAGAGCCCAGATTTCCATCTAAAGGTTTATCCTGACGAAGGTTAGACAGCGCAGGGACAACAGTCAACCCTTCGTCAGCGCACGTTGATGAGAGCGCCGAAGCGGCGCAGCGTCTCGGCCTCGCCGTCGGGGCGGCACGCGCGGTCGGATCCCTCGCCGGCGCAGGCGAGGGGGACGCGCTCGATCGCGTTCGGTCCGCGCAGGACGATTCCCCATGCGCGTTCCCGCTCGTCCGCGGGCAGGAGCCACAGGTCGATGGGCGGCGTCGCGCCTTTCATGTCGAGCGTGTACGCCGTCTTTCCCATACGTACCCGGAAAGGAGGCGCTCCTTCGATCGCGATCGTCGTTTTTCCGCCGCGGGCATCGTCCCACACGCCGGCCAGTTCTTCCGAGGCCACCTCGTCGGTCGCCGACGGGAACACCTGCCGCGCCCCGCCGCGCCAGCTCCCCGCCGGGCCGTAGGCGGCATCGAGCTCGCGGCCAAGCCCCTCGACCCGCACTTCGAAGGGAACGCCGTCTCCGGCGAGGCGGACGGTGACATGGGCGGTCCGGTCGCCTGCCTTGCCCGAGAGCGAGGCCGTGCCGGCAGAGAACGCGTAGGCGTCGACGGGCACGACGATCTGCCCGCCGGGGCCCTCGAATCGGAGCTCGAAGATGCCCCGTTCCCGGTCCGTCCGAATGGTCAGCGTCGGCTCGGCTTCGAAGTGCGCGAGATCGAAGCGCAGATAGAGCCTTTCGAGGGCGGTCCGGGTGTAGAGCGTGGCCGCGTACCAGGAGGGGATGGGGACGCCGTTGATCTCGCTCGTCGAGCGCCCGGGGTCGAAATCGAGACTGAAGCCGGCGAAGGAAAAGACCTCGCGACTCCGAAGGCGGCCCTGGGCGACCCGCTGCTCGCGTTCCCTCAGCATCCGGGATGGCTGCCCCTCTGCGTCGCGCTCCCAACGGTACTTCCATTGCCCGAAGGCGGCGCAGTCGGAAACGACCCTTCCGTCCGCCTGCTTGAGCGGCAGCTGCGCAAGCGTCCCGTCCCGGAATCGCCAGACCGACACGCACTCGGACGCGTCGGTCGAAGCCGAGACTTCGACGAGCGCACCGGCGCTTCCGATCGGCGCCGAGGTCAGCGCGACGCGGACGACAGCGGCGCCGGGGGCCGGCGCCTTCGCGGAGGCGAGGTTCTTTCCGCCGGCGTCGCGGATCTCCAGCCGTACGTCGCCTCGGGACGCCGTCACCGTGACCGTCTCCGTCATGCCGGATCCATCGAGGTCCGCCGTCACGCTCGGCGCAAGCGCGCCCGTCTGCGCCCCGGCGAGGAATCCGAGAATCAGGACGAGGCCGGTCAAGGGATCGTCAGCCCTTGACGGCCGACTCGGAAGCCTGGAAACCGATGCGGCCGTGCGTGCCGTCGCAGTAGGGCTTGTTCGCGGAGCCTCCGCAGCGGCAGAGGGACACGGAGCGTCCCTCTTCGATCGGAACCGTGTTGCCCTGAGGGTCGGTTATCTGGATCGGCCCCGTCACGCGATAGGGGCCGTTGGGAATCAACTTGATCGTCGGATCGGCCATGAGCACCTCCGCCGTCATTGTACAAGGCGCGTCGCCGCCGACCGATCAGCCATCTTCTGTGTTACCCTCTCGCAGAGTCCTGTGCGCGCTTTCGAAAAAGCCCCGCCCGACGTTCAGGACATTCTCAGTAAACCCATCAAGGAGCTCGGCCTCAAACTCGAGGGCTCGCCCCTCGAGCGTCTCGTCCAGCAGCTCTACCGGGAGCTCGAACGCAAGGGACTCTCGCGGTTTCGTCCGCTCTGCTATCTCTCGGACGAGTGGGGCTGCCCCTCCGGGGAGCCGGTCATCGGAATCCCGTTCTACCTGGCCGACCCCAAGCTCGCCCGACTCGAGAAGGAGATGAACGATCTCGAGGACCGTCACGAGATCATGATGTATTTGCGCCACGAGGCGGGACACGCGTTCAACTACGCCTACGCGTTGTACAAGACGCCGGAGTGGCGGGATCTCTTCGGGCCGTTCCGGCGGCCCTACCGCGACCAGTACCGGCCGGTCCCGTTCTCGCGCCGCTACGTGCGGCACATCGCGGGCTGGTATGCGCAGAAGCATCCGGACGAGGACTTTGCGGAGACGTTCGCCGTGTGGCTCACGCCCCGGTCGCAGTGGCGGCAGCGCTACAAGGGCTGGGGAGCGCTGGCGAAGTTGCGCTACGTCGACCGGGCGGCGCGGCGCCTGCGCGCTGCCGAGCCCGTTCGGCCGCAGGGCCACACCGACATCACCGTCGAGGAGATGGAGACCACGGTCGAGGAGTTCTACAAGAGGGCGCTCGACGCGCAGAGCGCCACCGTCGAACTCGCCCTCGACACGGACCTCGTCGACATCTTCAAGGTCTCCCGGCGGAAGAAAAAGGGAGTGCGCCCGGCGGCCGACCTCCTGCGCGAGAATCGCAAGACGCTGGTCGACAAGGTGACCTATTGGACGGGCGTGCAGCGGCCCCTCGTCAAGCGCCTCGTCGAGTCGATCGAGACGCGCGTGGGAGAGCTCGGGCTGCGGTCCGGCGTGCGCACCGAGAAGGAACACCTGACGGAGGTGGCCGCCTACGCCACGGCGCTCGCGATGAACTATCTGACCCGGGGCAAGTTCGTGCAGCCGTGACGCCGAGGGGAGAGAGCGCATGAGCCGTGAAAAGTTGAAGGTCGCGGTCCTCTACGACTCCTGGGAGGAGGACCCCGCGCCGCCGGTGACGCCGGAAAAGGCCGTCAAGCCGAAGGGGCGGCGCAAGAAGAAGGAGAAGCACGACCGCGAAGAGATCTTCGAAGCCCTGGGGAAGCTCGGCCACGAACCCGTCTACCAGGTCGTGGACGGGAGGGACCAGTCGCTGATCGCGCTCGCCCGCGCCGAGGCGGATCTCTTCTTCAACCTGACGGAGTCCTATGCCGGCGACGACACGAAGGACATGAACCTGGCCGCGTACCTCGACCTGCTCGACAAGCCGTACACCGGCGCGGGGCCCCATGCCCTGTACCTCGCGCAGGACAAGGCGCTGGCCAAGAAGATCTTCGCCTTCCACGGCATCCGCACGCCTTTCTTTGCGACGTCCTACAAGGGGAAGCTCGATCACTCCCACGACATCGCCTTTCCACTCATCGTCAAACCGACCTCGGAGGACGGGTCGATCGGCATCGACTCGGGATCGGTGGTCGGGTCGGTCAAGGAGCTCATGGAGCGGATTCACTACATCCACGAGGAGTTCGATGCGCCGGCTCTCATCGAGGAGTACATCGAGGGCCGCGAGATCTATGCCGCCGTTCTCGGCAACGAGAACGCGGAGGTCCTGCCGATGATCGAGCTCGACCTCTCGCGGCTGCCCGAGGGGACTCCGAAGATCGCCGGCAAGGAAGTGAAGTGGGAGACGGACACGGAGGCATACCGCGTCACCAAGTCGGCTCCCGCCGAAGGGCTCGACGAGGGAACCGTCGAGCGTCTCTCGGCCACGGCCCTGGCCGTCTACCAGGCCCTGAAGCTGCGCGACTACGGCCGCATCGACATGCGCCTGACCCGCGAGGGCGAGGTCTACGTCATCGAGGCCAATCCCAACCCGTGGCTTGCCTCGGGCGCCGAGTTCTTCATGGCCGCCCGGAAAGCGGGCAGGACGTACACTCAGATGATTGGCGAGATCGTCGATCTGGCGAGGGCACGATACACGGCGGGCTGAGAGGGCCCTTCCGAACCGGCTCCGTACCGGCGCCGAGCCGGGCTAGAATCAGCGCCATGAGAAGAAATGCGTCCGTTTTCGCCGCCGCCGCGTGCCTCGTCCTCGCTTCCGTTGCCCTCGCCGGCGAGCTCGCCGGCGTGAAGATGCCGGACACCGAGACGATCGAGGGCAAGACTCTGAAGCTGAACGGCATGGGCCTGCGCAAGAAGATGATGTTCAAGGTCTACGTTGCGGGCCTGTACGTCGAGAGCCCGTCGAAGGACGCCGCGACGTTGATCTCCGCGGACGAGGTCAAGAGCATGCGGCTCTCCATATTGCGGACTCTCGCCGGGTCGAAGATTACCGAGGCCATCGACGATGGCTTCGAGCGCAACTCGAAGTCCCAGAAGGAGGCGCTGCGGGCCCGGCTGGCGAAGCTCGACGCGATGTTCCCGGACGTGTCGGAGGGCGACGTGATCGCGCTGACCTACGTGCCGGGTAAGGGCACGATCGTCGCGGTGAAGGGCGCCGAGAAAGGCGTGATCGAGGGCAAGGACTTCGCTGACGCGCTCTTCGCCGTCTGGCTCGGGGCGAGCCCGGTCCAGAACGACCTGAAACAAGCCCTGCTCGGTTCCTAGGCCGGCTGCTTCCGGAGGCGTCGGGCGAAACGGTCGATTGCCACGCCGGCGAACATCATCTGGGTCCAGAACCAGAGCCCCGGCGACACGCGCTCGACGCCGCCTGCGAGCGTCGTGACGACGGCGGCGCGGATACCCTCCGGCGGTTGCGGCGTGCAGAACATCTCGAAGAAGATGGGGTCGTAGAAGTTGTAGACGAACTTGCGGAAGCGCGCGCACATGCGGTTGGCCTGGCGCGCGTAGGCCGCCAGGTCGCGCGCGTCCACACGACCGTGGCGCGACAGGGCCCTGTCGATCGCCCGAGCGGCACGCTCGCCGGTCGCCATCGCGAGGAAGACCCCGGTCGAGAACACCGGATCCAGGAACATGGCCGCGTCGCCGACGAGCGCCCAGCCGTCGCCGACGAGCCGCTCGGACCGCGCGGAGTAGTCGGAGATGCCGTGGACGACGGAGCTGCGGCGCGCTCCCTCGAGAAGCCGGCCCATCCGCGCCGACCTCGCCACGAGCGCATCGAAGCGGGTCTCGATCGGTGCCCCGTCGGCGAAGCGGATCTCCGAAGGGTCGAAGACGCCGCCCACGCTGCAGGTTCCGTCGGAGAAGGGAATGACCCAGTACCAGACACCGCGATCGATCGGCAGCAGGATGTCTCCGGGGCGGCTCTCGTCGGGCCAGCGGATGCCCTCGTAGTGCGCAAAAAGCGCGGCGCGCTTCAACCTCGGATCGAAGCGGCGCAGCCCGAGCCGGCGCGAGAGGAAAGCGCCCTGTCCCGAGGCGTCCACGACGACCCGGGCGCGGATTTCCTCGGTCGGTGCGCTCACGCTCCGCCGCACGCGCACGCCGACGGCGCGCCCGGCCTCGAAGAGGACGTCCTCGACGGCCGTCTGCTCGCGGACCTCGGCGCCGCACGACGCGGCATGGCGCAGGAGCACGTCGTCGAAATCCGCGCGCTTGACCTGGTACGCCATCGGGTGGTTGGTATCCCGGGCCTCGGCGAAGACGACGGGTCGCGTGGTTCCGATCTCCTCGTTCCAGAAGAATGCCCCGAACTTTTTCTGAAAGCCCGCCGCGCGGACCTTTTCGTGCACGCCGATACGGTCGAGGATCGGGAGGGTGAAGGGCAGCAACGACTCGCCCACGTGGAAGCGCGGGAACTTCTCGCGCTCGAGCAGCACGACCCGGCGGCCGGCGCGGGCAAACACGGTCGCTGCCGTCGAGCCGCCGGGGCCGCCTCCGATGATTGCCGCGTCGTAAAATGAATCCATGATCGGATTTTAGTCGTTGCTCCCTCCGATCCTCGAATACGTCGACGTCCGGAAGGGCTTCACGGCGGGTAAGCGCATTCTCGACGGCTTTTCCCTGACGGTCGGTCCGCGGGAGACGGTGGCTCTCGTCGGGCCGTCGGGATGCGGAAAGACGACCGCATTGAAGCTCGCCAACCGGCTGCTGGAGCCCGACGCCGGGGAGGTGCGGGTCTCGGGAGAACGGGTTCGGGACCGGGACCCCTATGCGCTGCGCCGCGGGATCGGCTTCGTCATCCAGGAGGGAGGCCTGTTTCCGCACCGGACCGTGTTCGAGAACGTCGAGACCGTCCCGAAGCTTCTGGGCTGGGTGGCGCAACGGCGCCGGGCTCGCGCGGAGGAGCTGCTCGCGATGGTCGGCCTCGAACCGGGCGAGTTCGGAGAGCGCCGTCCGCGGGAGCTCTCGGGCGGCCAGCGCCAGCGGGTCGGCGTGGCACGCGCGCTCGCGGCCGACCCGAAACTTCTTCTGATGGACGAGCCCTTCGGCTCCCTCGACCCGATCGCGCGGCGGGCGATGCAGAAGGAGTTTCGCGATTGGCGCTCGCGTCTGAGCTCCGCGGTTCTCCTGGTGACCCACGATCTGCGGGAGGCCTTTCGGCTCGCCGACCGGGTCGGCGTCCTGGCTGGAGGCAGGCTGCGCCAGATCGGTTCACGCGAGGATCTGATGAGCCGGCCGGCAGACGAGTTCGTCCGCGAGTTCGTCTCGGAGCTCGCAACGTGACGGGGCTCGCCGATTTTTTCTGGGAGCGGCGCGCGGAGATCTTCGCGCTCGCGGGACAGCACGTGGCGCTCGTGCTGGCGGCCACGGTGCTCGCCACGGCGATCGGAGTGCCCCTCGGCATTCTGCTGACGCGGCGGCCGGCGCTCGCACGTCCCATCCTCTCCTTTGCGAACGCCGTGCAGACGATCCCGAGCCTCGCTCTTTTCGGGTTCCTGATTCCGCTGCCCTGGATCGGGGGAATCGGCGCTCGGACGGCCGTCGTTGCCCTGGTCGTCTACTCGCTGCTGCCGATCCTGCGCAACACGCACGTCGGCATCGTTTCGGTCGACCCGGCCGTGGTGGAGGCGGCGACCGGGCTCGGCATGACGCCCGGAGAGCGTTTGCGTTCGGTCGAGCTTCCGCTCGCACTTCCGGTCGTGCTCGCCGGGATCCGGATCGCCGTGGTGGTGGGAGTGGGTCTTGCGACGATCGCCGCGGCGATCGGAGCCGGAGGGCTCGGAGTTCTCATCTACCGCGGTGTGGCCACGGTGGACCACCGGCTCATTCTCGCGGGCGCGTTGCCGGCGGCGGCGCTTGCGCTCGCGGCGGACTTCGGCCTCGGGTGGGCCGAGCGCCGCTGGGGGCCGCGGCGGTGAAAGGTGCACTGGCGGGTGTCGCCCTGCTTCTCGTCGCCGGCGCCTGTGGACGGGATCCGCAGCGTATTCGCGTCGGCTCCAAGAACTTCACGGAGCAGGTGATCCTCGGCGAGATCGCCGCACAGGCCCTGGAGAGGGCCGGGATTCCCGTGGAGCGGCGGCTCGACCTCGGGGGCACGTTCGTCTGTCACGAGGCGCTCATCGGAGGCGAGCTCGACCTGTATCCCGAGTACACGGGGACGGGATTCACGGCGATCCTGAAGGCGAAGCCGATCGGGGACCCGGCACAGGTCCGGTCCCGCGTCGGGAGCGAGTATTTGAGACGCTGGGGCCTCGTCTGGTCGCCGCCGCTCGGTTTCGAGAACACCTTTGCCCTCGTCATGCGCGGCGCGCAGGCCCGCGAGCTCGGCATCGCGCGGATCTCGGATCTGACCCGTTACGGCGACCGCCTGCGCCCGGGGTTTGGCTACGAGTTTCTCGAGCGCGCCGACGGATTCCCGGGCCTCGCGGCCGCCTACGGCCTGCGCTTTGCGGCCCGGCCGGCCGAGATGGACCTCGGCCTCCTGTACCCGGCCCTCGCGCAGGGCAAGGTGGACGTCGTCGCGGGCAACTCGACGGACGGCCTCATCGCGGCGATGGGCCTCGCGGTGCTCGAGGACGACCGGCGCTATTTCCCGCCATACGAAGCGGCCTTCGTCGTCCGCGCCGGCGTCTGGAACGACCCGCGCGTGCGGCGCGTTCTCGATGCCCTCGCCGGAGCGGTTACTCCCGACGCGATGCGGCGGATGAACGCCGCGGTCGATCGGGACAAGCGGAGGCCCGAGGATGTCGCGCGCGAGTTCGTGGCGACGGTCCCGGCGCTCGCGTCTCGGGCCGCCGGCAAGCTCGGGCTGCCGGCCGGGGAAAAGTCTGCTACCCTGATCGGCAGAGGTCCTCACTGATGTCCGGCGCTTTCGAGTTGCTCACGCAGGCGGACTGGACCGTTCTGGGCGGGGCGGTCCTGCTCCTCGTCCTCCTGATCGTTTCCTTTCGGTCACGGTCCTACGTCTTTTGCCAGTACCTGAAGACGATGACAGGCATCGGTCTGAGCCCGGCGGACGTGCGGAAGGCGTTCAAGACCGGAGGTCGCGGCGGCGTCCGGGAGCTGTTCCTCGATCTCATCATCCGTGAGGACCTGAAGGGCGGCCCGACGGCGATTCCCGAAGCCGGGAAGAAAGGCTGAACCGGCGTCCCCTCAGTTCTCGATGAGCCGAAAGGTCGGTACCACCTCCCTCCCGAGCACGCTGCGCAGTACGGTCGCGTGAAGGACCTCGTCGGAGAGGATCTTCGCCGCAGACCCCGAAAGGGCCCGGTCCCGGAAGCGGTCCACCACGCCGATGTAGGCGCGGGCGGCGCCGACCTCGAGCGTGAAGGCGAGAGTCAGGACGTCCTTCTCGTTTGTGAGCGGGACGCCGAAGATGTACTCCTTCTTCGGCTCGACCGGAAGGCCGCCCTTGCGCTTCACGGCGTCGGCCAGCAGATCCCGGTGGATCTCGTGGCTGCCCTCGAAAAGAAGGCCGACGTCCTTGGCCGCCGCCGAGAGGAGACCGCTGCGACCGGCGAGCCCGTAGGCCCAGATCGCCTCGTGCTCGAGGGCGAGCGCCGTGTTCAGCAGCACGATGTCATCGGCGGCGGCCTCGATGGCCAGCACTGGCCGGCCGGCGGCCGCGAGGCCGAGGGCGATACCCGCCGAGGCCGTGGAACGAAAGAGATCGCGTCGATGCATGGCGCCTCCACCTCGAATACTAACGGGCAAATCCCGGCCCGGAATCGACGGGCCGGATTCGCGTCCGGTTCGGCCCGTGTCGATGATGTAAGCTCCGATCGATCGCCTGTCACGATGTCCACCATGCCGAAACGCGTAAGTCCCGACCGTACGCGGATGGTCCGGATCGAACCCCGGGACACGGACGCGCGGACATCCCTCGATGATCGGTTCGCCGCACGGCCTGGCCTTCCCGCGCCGACCGGGCAGGCGGGGCCCGCCGGCACCGCCTCGCTGTAGGGACCCGAGCGTGCGCCGAACTCTCGGGGTCCTGCTGATCCTCGCGGCGGCGTCGGCCTCCGGGAGCCCGGCTCGTCCCGCGCCGCCGCCGTCCGCGGTGGGTGTGGCGATCAACCTCGATGCATCGACCCCCGTGTCCGTCCGGCAGGACGTGCTCGAGATGGTCCGGCGAACCGGGGCCTCCTTCTTCGCGATTCCGCTGTCGTGGTCGGCCGCGGAGCGCGAGCCGGGTCGCTACCGCATTGAGGAGGTCACGCGCACGGCACGGCTCCTGCGGCAGTCGGGTGCGCTCCTCGAGCTCGACCTCGCCCTGGTGACGGAGACCGGGCGGGACGTGCCGGCGGACCTCGTGGGCGTCGCCTTCGACGACCCCAAGCTGTCGCTGCGGCTCGGTCGCCTGCTGGAGGCGCTGATGCCCGCGCTGCTCGATTTCCAGACCCTGTCTCTCGGCGACGGGGCCGACGCGTATTTCGCCGGGAAGCCGGACGAGCTCAAGGCCTACCGCCGCCTCTTCGATGGCACGGTCCGGTTTCTGGCAAAGAAGGTGCCGGACTTGCTCGTGGGAGTGACGACGTTTGCGCCCTCGGAGAGCCCCGCGCCGGATGTGGCCGCGGTTCTGCACCAGCGAAGCCCGGTGCTGCTGTATTCCTACAGCCCCTTCGTACGGGGTGAGCCGTTTGAGCAGCGCGGGCCGGATGCCCTCGAGAAGGATTGGCCGCGGCTTCTCGACGGAGCAGCCGGCCGCCCGATCGGTTTCCCGGCGATCAGCTACTCCTCGTCGCCCGAGAACGGCTCGAGCCCCGCTCTCCAGGCGGAATTCATCCGCCGGATGCGCCGATTTCTGGCCAGAGCCGATGGCCGCAAGCTCCTCTTTGCCCGGTACGTGGCGCTGCGGGACGAGCCCGCCGGTACGTCGGGAGAGAATGCTTCGGACACCGATCCCGCCGGGAGGCGCCGGCGCGCCTTCGTTGTCAGCCGCGGTCTCCAGACCAGCGGCGGGGACGCCAAGCCGGCCTGGTTCGAGTGGGCGAAGGCGGGGCGCTAGCAGGGCCGGGCCGGAAGCAGTAGTCTCCGCGCGCATGCGTTCTGCCCCGATTACCCTGGACCGCTTCATTCTCGAGGGCCAGCGGTCCTCTCCCGGCGCGAGCGGAGAGCTGTCGTCCCTGCTGATGCGCTTCGGTGTCGCCGGTAAGAGGATCGCGAGCGCGCTCGCCCGTGCGGGCCTGACCGAGGCGCTCGGCTCGGCCGGGTCCGCGAACGTGCAGGGCGAGGAGCAGAAGAAGCTGGATGTCGTCGCCAATCAGATCCTGATCGAGACCTTCGACTACGGCGGGCTCGTGACGCTCGCGGCGTCGGAGGAGATGGACGAGCCGTTCGTCTACGGATCCCGGCTCGCCCAGGGCCATTACGCGGTGCTCTTCGATCCGATGGACGGCTCCTCGAACATCGACGTCAATGGCACGCTCGGGATGATCTTCGCCGTGCGGCGGCGCCGCGACGGCACGCTCGGAGACCTGCTTCGATCCGGGAGGGAGCAGATCGCCGCGGGGTACGTTCTCTTCGGGCCCGCCGTCCTCTTCGTCTACACCTGCGGCGAGGGCGTGCACGTGTTCGCGCTCGATCCGTCGATCGGGGAGTTCCTTCTCATGCGCGAGAACGTCCGCATGCCCGAGCGCGGCCGCGCGTACGGCGTCAACGAAGGCCGCACGCACGCGTGGACGCCGGGTGTGCGCTCCTTCGTCGAGCAGCTGAAGCGACCCGACCCGGCGACCGGGCGTTCCTACTCGACCCGCTATTCCGCCTCCCTCGTCGCCGATGTCCATCGGTTCCTGCTCGAGGGGGGCGTTTACCTGTATCCGGAGCCCAAGTTGCGGGTCCTCTACGAATGTCATCCCCTCGCTTTCGTCGTCGATCAGGCCGGGGGGCTTGCCTCCAACGGCAGGGAGCGCATGCTCGACGTCGCTCCGGATTCGCTGCACGCGCGCAGCCCCCTGGTGATCGGCAGCCGCGTGGAGGTCGAGCTCTTCGAGAAGTTCGCGACGGCAGTCTGAGCGCGGCTCCGGCCGCGTCGACTTGCTCGGTGGCGCGACCGGCTCCCGGGATTAGAACCGCAGCGACAGGCAGCTCAGGCCGCCGTCCATCTTCTCGAACTCCGTCATCGGGAGAGCGGTGGTCGCATAGTCGAGCCGCCGGATCGCGGCTTCGACTTTGGGAAAGCCGGCCGCCACGAGAACCGTCTCGTTGACCCGCACGCAGTTGGCGGCGTACCCCTCGGACGGGTCCACCCGGACGAGCTCTCTGCCCGCGAGCGCCGCGTGCCCGGCCAGCGCATCGATCGCGACGAGCCGTCCCTCGCCGAGAAACGCGATCCCGCTCTTCAGATGGAGGATGCCGGGGACCGCGCGGATGTCCACGCAGTCGGAAGTGTACCCGTGGCGCCCGAGAATGGCCGCGAGCTGACGGGCGCCCTCCGCGTTCGTCCGCCGGGAGACGCCGATGAAGAAGTGATCGCCCGCCTCGCAAATGTCGCCGCCATCCACGGTTCCCGGCGCCTCGATCCGGTCGAACTGCGGAAAGAACCGCCGAAGGGCCTCCTCGATGGACGCCACCTCACCTGCGCGGCTCGGTGCTCCGGGGCGGGTCAGGATCGCGCCGCGCCCGGTGAGGATGGCGGTGTCTTCGACGAACGTCGAGTCGGGATGCCGTGTGTCCGCGGGCAGCCGGACGAGATTGAGGCCGCAGCGCTCGAGGGCCTCGCAATAGCGCTCGTGCTCCGCCAGCGCCTTCTCGAACACCGGGACGCCGAGGTCGACGGTCGTCAGGCCGTCGGCGAAGTTGGGCCCGGGTGGGCGGACGATGGCGTGGCGAATCATGAGCCGCTCTTCGGCTCATCATAGGACGGCGGGGCTCAGAGGTTGAACTTGAAGAGCATCACGTCGCCGTCCTGGACGACGTAGTCCCGGCCCTCCTGCCGGACGAGCCCCTTCTCGCGGGCTCCCGCCATCGAGCCCGCCGCCGCGAGGTCGTCGTAGGAGACGGTCTCGGCCTTGATGAAGCCCTTCTCGAAGTCGGAGTGGATGACACCGGCCGCCTGCGGAGCCGTGTCGCCGGCGTGGATCGTCCAGGCGCGCGCCTCCTTCTCGCCCGCCGTGAGGTACGTCCGAAGGCCGAGCAGGTGGTATGCGGCGCGGATGAGCGCCGACACGCCCGAGTCCGCGACGCCGAGGTGGGCAAGGTACTCGCGGGCTTCCGCGTCCGGCAGCTCGGCGAGCTCGGCCTCGATCGCGGCGGAGACGACGACCGCCTCGGTGCCGAGGTGCGTCTTCGCGAACTCCTTCACGGCCACGACGTGCGGCGAGGACGTCTCGGCCGTCGCGAGCTCGCCCTCGGCCACGTTGCAGGCGAAGAGCATCGGCTTCATGGTCAGCAGAAAGAAGCGCCGCGCGATCTGCTTCTCTTCGGGCGAGATGGGCGCCGTGAACGCGCGCCGGCCGGTGTCGAAATGCGCGAGGAGCTTGTCGGCGACCGCGAGCGACTCCCGGGCTTCCTTGTCTCCGCCCCGCGCGCCTTTTTCTGCCTTCTCCTTCGCCCGCGTGACCGTCTCGAGGTCGGCCAGGACGAGCTCGGTCTGGATCGTCTCGATGTCGGCGACCGGGTCGAGTGTCCCCGCGACGTGAACGACGTCCTTGTCCTCGAAGCAGCGCACGACCTCGACGATCGCGTCCACCTCGCGGATGTGCTGAAGGAACTTGTTGCCGAGGCCCTCTCCGTTCGAGGCGCCCTTGACGAGGCCCGCGATGTCCACGAACTCGATCGTGGCGGGCACGACCCGCTCCGACCGGGCGAGCTTCGCGAGGGGACCGAGGCGTGCGTCGGGGACGGTGACTACGCCCACGTTCGGTTCGATCGTGCAGAACGGGTAGTTGGCCGCTTCGGCCTTGCGCGTGCGCGTCAGTGCGTTGAAGAGCGTGGATTTCCCGACGTTGGGAAGGCCGACGATGCCCGCGCGCAGCATAGGGAGCGGGATTCTACGGGAGATTTCGGAATTCGGAAGTCCGAAATCCGAAATAGAATCCGCTCATTCTGTCGACCCCGACCCGTCCATCTCCCGGGCTGCTGCGCGTGGTCTCGCGCTGGGAGATCGTGGCGCTCTCGGTCAACGACGTGATCGGCAGCGGCGTGTATCTGATCCTGCCGGTCGCGGCGGCGCAGCTGCTCGGAGCCGCGAGCATTTGGGCGATTCTGGCCGCAGGCGCGGCGGTCCTGCTGCTGGTCCTCTGTTTCGCTGAGGCCGGCAGCCTCTTCGACGGCCCGGGGGGAGCGTACGTGTACACGCGCGCCGCCTTCGGCGAGTTCGTGGGCTTCGAGGTCGGCTGGATGACGTGGATTGCGCGCGTCTCCTCGATTGCGGGCCTCTCGGTGTTCTTCGCGCGCGCGGTCGGTTATCTCTGGAACGGCGCGAACCATGGCACGGGGCAGGCCCTGACGATCGTCGTGCCGCTCCTGGCCCTCACCGGGATCAACGTGCTCGGCATCAAGTCGGGGGCGCGGACGGCGGTCTTTCTGGCCCTCGGGAAGACGCTTCCTCTGCTGCTGCTGTGCGGGGCCGGGGTTTTCGCCATCACCTGGAGCCGCGTGTTCCCGGTTCCGAGTCCGGACTCGCAGAACTTCACGAAGGCGGCCCTCCTCGTCCTTTTCGCCTACGCCGGGTTCGAGAACACGGCGGCCCCCGCGGGAGAGTTCGAAAATCCCCGGCGCGACGTGCCGTTCGCGCTCATCGTCCAGATTGTTCTCGTCACCGCGATCTACACGCTGGTGCAGCTCGTGGCGATCGGGACGATCCCGAACCTCGGCCAGTCGGCCACCCCGCTGGCGGACGCGGGACGGATCCTCTTTGGCCCCTTCGGCGGATTCCTGCTCACCCTCGGCGCGGTGCTGTCGGTCCTCGGCACGAACAACAACACGGTGCTCGCGGGGCCTCGCTACCTCTACGCTCTGGCCGAGAGCGGCCGCTTGCCGACGGTTTTCGCGAAGGTCCATCCGCGGTACCGGACGCCCTACGTCGCGATCCTGACGCAAACCGGAGTGGCGATTCTCCTGATCGGGATCGACGCGATTCTCCATGCCGCGAGGCCGGGAGCACTCGGGGTGGCGGAGGAGCTGGCGGTGCTCTCGGCCATCGCGCGGCTGGCCACCTACATCGGGACCTGCCTGGCGGTTCCGGTCCTGCGCCGCAAGATGCCGACGACGCCGCGTACGATCCGGCTTCCGGGCGGCCCGCTCATTCCGTTCGCCGCTCTGGTGATCTGCCTCGTATTTCTCTCGGCCGCGGAAGAAAAGAACTTCGTCGCCGGCGCGATCGCTCTCGTGGCGGGAGCGCTCGTTTACTTTTCGCGCGGGAAGGCCGCGGCTCTGGCTGCCGCCGATTCGCGACAATCGATAGAGTAGGGCCCACGGCGCGGGATTCGGGAGGTCGCATGCGGCGGGACGAGGTCGAGGAGCTCAAGCGGCACATCGGCGTCGTGGCGGACGGGCTGCGCGCGGAGGCGAAGCGAAGGAGAGTAGACGAAGCGAAGGAGCGTTGACATGGTGAAGACGGTAACCGGCCTGGCGGTCCTCATCCTCGGGGTCGGCTCCTGGGGCGCGGCCGCGGACAATCCTCCGACGGTCACCGCGCTGAAGGCGGCGCGGATGTTCGACGGGCGCTCGGACGCGACGGTCGCGAACGCCGTCGTCCTGGTCGAGAACGGAAAGATCGTCGCGGCCGGCGCGGGACTCACGATCCCATCGGGAACGACCGTCATCGACCTCGGCGACGCGACGCTGCTGCCCGGCTTCATCGACAGCCACACCCATCTGACGGGCGAGTCCGGAGAGAGCTGGCTCTCCGATTTCTTCGAGGGTTTGCGGCGGCCTCCGACCGAGCAGGCCTTCTTTGGCGCGGTCAACGCCCGAAAGACTCTCGAGGCGGGATTCACGACCGTGCGCGACGTCGGGAGCTCCGACGACATCGACGTCGGCCTGCGCAACGCCATCAACAAAGGGCTGACTCCGGGCCCGCGGATGCTCGTGGCTCGCTACGCCCTGGGCGCGACGGGCGGCCACTGCGACCAAACGGGCTTTCCGCAAGGAACCTTCGGCGCCGAGCCGGGACTGGAGAAGGGGATCCTGCACGGCGCGAACGAGGGGCGCCAGGCCGTGCGCCTCGACGTCAAGTATGGCGCCGACGTGATCAAGATGTGCGCCTCGGGCGGTGTTCTCTCGCTCGGCGACGACGTTTCGGCGCCTCAGCTGACCGACGAGGAGCTGACGGCGATCATCGACGAAGCGCACCGGCTCGGCCGCAAGACCGCCGCCCACGCCCACGGCGATCTTGCCGCGCGCTCCGCCGTCAAGGCCGGAATCGATTCGATCGAGCACGGGTCGTTTCTCTCCGACGAAACGCTCACCCTCATGAAGGCCCGGGGGACATTTCTGGTTCCGACCCTCCTGGCGGGGGAATGGACCGGCAAGAAGAGCGAGAAGTTTCCGCCGGCGATCGCGGAGAAGGCGAAGGCGGCCCTGGCGGCCCGGTCCGACATGTTCCGCCGGGCCCAGAAGGTCGGGGTCAAGATTGCGTTTGGCACCGACTCGGCCGTCTCGCCGCACGGTATCAACGCGCAGGAGTTCGCGCTCATGGTCGGGCTCGGCATGTCGCCCGCGGCCGCTCTGCGAACGGCCGGCCCCGCCGCGGCGGAGCTGCTCGGCCTTGCGTCACAGATCGGCACCCTCGAGAAGGGCAAAGACGCCGACATCGTCGCCGTGCCGGGGGATCCGCTCAAGGACATCCGGGCGACCGAAAAGGTGGTCTTCGTCATGAAGGGCGGCAAGGTCTTCAAGAACGCCTCGAAATAGGGAGAAGAGTCGCCCGTGACCAGCGCCCTCGGCCTGATGCTCTACGGACCGTAGCCAGGCGTGAGCGTCGCCCTGCTCGCGCTCGTTGCCGGCCTCGCGGGTGGGAACTGCCGTGCGCCGGCGCTGACGATCGAGGCTTCCACCTCGCGCGTGAAGCAGGGGGGGATCGTCGCCGTGATCGTCGGAAGCGACCAGCCCCTCGCGCGCGTGAGCGCCTCGGCGGCCGGTCGCGACGTCCTCCTCGAGAAGGACGACGCCGGCAGGCGCTTCGAGGCCCTGCTCGGGGTGGACTTCGATAGGGCCGTCGGGCCCGGCTCGATCACGTTCGAGGCCGAGGGGCTGTGCGGCGACGTCCACCGCGCCCGTCACGACCTTGCGGTCGTGTCGGGGCGGTTCCCGACCCAATCGCTGAAGGTCGCGCCGGCTTACGTCGAGCCACCCGAGAGCGAGCTCGATCGCATCCGCGAGGACAGGGAAAGGGTCGCTCGCGTCTGGGACATGCCCGCGCGGCCCCGGCTCTGGCAGCGCGCGTTCCAGCCGCCGGTGGGATCCGCGATCCACGACAATTTCGGGGCGCGGCGGGTCTTCAACGGCAGGCCCCGATCGCCGCACGACGGAGTCGACATCGCGGCGCCGCTCGGCGCGCCCGTGACGGCTCCGGCGCCGGGCGTGGTGGCGCTCGCCGCGGAGCTCTACTTCTCCGGCGGCACCGTGATCCTCGACCATGGCGCGGGGCTCTTCACGACCTACTTCCATCTCTCGCGGATCGACGTGACGGACGGCGAAGCGGTCGCGGCGGGCCGCACGATCGGCCGGGTCGGAGCGACGGGGCGAGCCACCGGGCCCCATCTGCACTGGGGGGCGCGGCTCCATCGCGCCCGGGTCAACCCGCTCGATCTCTTGAGGTTACCGGCCTGGCCGAGCGAGGGAAACGATAGTGGACTGACCGGTCAGCTAAAGTAAGTGGCATTTCCTTATGAAAGTAAAGGAGTTACAGTACTCTAGTTTTGGCTCGGAGAAGTAGATCTCAGGCAGAGGACCGGTCGAAGACTCACGTCGGCCTGAGGGTCAATGGCGAGCTTGTCGAGGCCGTCTTCGCTGCTCAAAAGACGCTGCTCGAGGTCCTGCGCGAGGACCTGAATCTCACGGGCACCAAGCACGGCTGTGAGCTCGGCGAGTGCGGAACGTGCGCGGTGCTCGTCGACGGCAAGCCGGTGCTCTCCTGCCTCGTGCTCGGCGTCGAGTGCGAAGGCAAAGAGATCGAGACGGTCGAGGGCATGGCGGGACCGGGCGGCCTGCATCCTCTTCAAAAGGCCTTCGCCGATCTCGGCGCCGCACAGTGCGGCTATTGCACGCCGGGGTTCCTGCTGACGGCGAAGGCGTTGCTGGCGGAGAACCCGACACCGACGCTGCCGGAGATTCGCGAAGCCCTCGCCGGAAACCTGTGCCGATGCACCGGCTACATCAAGATCTTCGAGGCCGTGGAGCTCGCGGCGGCCTGGATGCGCGGCGAGGAAGCCGAGCCGCGACACGAGTCGCTCTACGGATTCGATTTCGACGAGTCGGGGCTGCTTCCGGTCGTCCGGGGCTGACGCGATGACCGATCGTAAACGGACCCGCGTCGTCGGCCGGCCATATCCGAAGGTCGATGCCACGGCGAAGGTCGCCGGTCAGACACGATTTGCCGACGACGTCGTGCTGCCGCGCATGCTGCACTGCAGGCTCCTGCGCTCCACGATCGCGCACGCCCGGGTCGTGGCGATCGACGCTTCGAGGGCACTCGCGGCGCCGGGCGTGATCGCGATCGCGACCGGCAAGGACCTGCCCATCCCCTTCGGCATCCTGCCCGTCTCGCAGGACGAGCACGCGCTGTGCCCGGATCGTGTCCGCTTCGTCGGGGATCCGGTCGCCGCCGTCGCCGCAATCGACGAGGACGCAGCCTTCGACGCCCTGGCGCTGATCGATGTGACGTACGCGCCTCTCCCGCCAATCGGCTCGATCGAAGCCGGCCTGGCGCCGGCGGCTGTGCCGATCCACGATTACGGCGACTCCGGCAACATCCACAAGCTGATCGCGATGGAATTCGGCGACACCGAGGCGGGGTTTTCGCGGGCCGACCGCGTCTACGAGGGCCTCTACTTCTACGAAGGCAATACGCATCTGGCGCTCGAGCAGCATGCAACGGTCGCCGACTGGGGAGCGGACGGAAAGCTCACGGTCTGGTCCTCGACGCAGACACCCCACTACGTGCATCGGGCGCTCGCGAAGGTCCTCGCGATGCCGGCCGCAAGAATCCGGGTCATCGCGACGCCGAACGGCGGGGGATTCGGCGGCAAGTCCGACGTCTTCAACCACGAGATCGTCGTCGCGCACCTCTCGCGCGTCACGGGGCGGCCGGTCAAGATCTGCCTGACGCGCGAGGAGGTCTTCTACTGTCACCGCGGCCGCCATCCGACGCTGATGCAGGTCCGAATCGGCGTGCAGAGAGACGGGGCGATTACCGCGCTCCACTTCCGGACCGTGCTCGATGGCGGAGGCTACGGCTCCTACGGTGTGGCGTCGACGTACTACACGGGCGCGCTCCAGACGGTCACGTACCAGGTGCCGACGTACCGGTTCGACGGCGCGCGGGTCTTCACGAACAAGCCGCCGTGCGGCCCGAAGCGCGGCCACGGCACGCCCCAGCCGCGCTTCGCCCTCGAGGTCGAGCTCGACCGGGTCGCGTGCGACCTCGGTCTCGATCCCGCCGCGATCCGCCGCCGACACCTCCAGCCGCCGGATTCGCTCACCGCGAACTTCCTGCGCGTGGGGTCGATGGGCCTCGGCGCGTGCATCGACAAGGTCGTCGCCGCCTCGGGTTGGGAGAAGCGGCGGGGCAAACTGCCGCCCGGACGCGGTCTCGGCCTCGCGTGCTCCGCGTACCTCTGCGGCGCGGGGCTTCCGATCTACTGGAACAGGATGCCGCAGTCGGGCGTCCAGTTGAAGCTCGACCGGGGCGGCGGCGTGACGGTCTTCTGCGGCTCGACCGACATCGGCCAGGGCTCGGACACGATCCTCGCCGCGATCGTCGCCGAGGTGCTCGGGATCGACCCGTTCGACATCCGGATCGTGACCGGCGACACCGACCTGACGCCCGTCGACCTCGGCTCCTACTCTTCGCGCGTCACGCTCATGACGGGCAACGCCGCGGTGCAGGCGGCCGAACGCGCGCGGGAGATGCTCGTGGCCGCGGCGGCCGTGAAGCTCGAGATTCCGCCCGAGTGCGTCGGCTTCGCCGACGGCCGCGTCTTCGACGTGTCCGACCCGCGCAGGGGCATGGCTTTTCCCGAGGCCGTCGTTCTCGCGGAGGCACGATTCGGCACGCTCGGAACGGTCGGATCGTATTCGCCCCCGCCGTCGGCCGGCCGCTATCGCGGAGCCGGTGTGGGACCTTCGCCCGCGTACTCCTACTCCGCGGCGGTCGTCGAGGTCGAGGTCGATTCCGAGACGGGCATCTACACCGTGCCGAAGATCTGGATCGCGCACGACGTCGGCAAGTGCATCAACCCCGCGCTCGTGATGGGACAGGTCGAGGGCTCGGTGTACATGGGGCTCGGCGAGGCGATGATGGAGGAGATGGCCTATCGCACCGACGCCAACGCGAACGTCGTCCACAAGTTCCCGTCGATGCTCGAGTACAAGAGCCCGACAACCAAGGAGATGTCCGAGGTCGAGACGTTTCTCGTGGAGGACCCCGACGCGAACGGTCCCTTCGGCGCCAAGGAGGTCGGCCAGGGGCCGCTCCTGCCGATTCCGCCGGCGGTCGCCAACGCGATCTTCGACGCCGTCGGCGTGCGCGTCGACGAGATCCCGATCACTCCCGAGAAGGTCTTCCAGGCACTGAGAGCGAAGGCGCAGGGCAAACCTGCGCGATACGGCCCCGCGCGCTTTCCCGAGGTGCCCTACCCGGTGCCCATCCACGTGCCGACTCCCTCCGAGGGCGGCGACGGGAAGGCGCTGGATGCGCCGGTGACGTCGGCCGGGGGAGTCCGATGAGGATGTCGGGGCTGGCGCCATGATGCGGCTGCCGCGATTCCGGTACTACGCGCCGACGAGCGTGAAGGAAGCTCTGCGCATCAAGGCGGATTCGGGCCCCGACGCCGCGTTCGTCGCGGGCGGGACGGACCTGTATCCGAACATGAAACGGCGCCAGCAGACGCCGAACGTGGTCATCGGCCTCTGCCGCGTCGCGAAGCTGCGGCGCCTGCGGGTGGGCGGCGCAGGCGCGGCGATCGGAGCGGGCGTTGCGCTCTCGGAAATCGAGCATCACCGGCGGATGCGGCGCGACTACCCGGGCCTCGTCCACGCTATCGCGGAGATCTCGACGCCTCCGCTGCGCAACATGGGCACGCTCGGCGGCAACGTGCTTCTCGACACCCGGTGCAACTACTACGATCAAAATTACGAGTGGCGCAAGGCGATCGACTTCTGCATGAAGAAGGACGGCGCCATCTGCTGGGTTGCGCCCGGATCGCCGAAGTGCCTGGCCGTGCAGTCGGCCGACTCGGTGCCCGCGCTGATCGCTCTGCGCGCCCGGGCCATCCTCGCCTCGCCCTCCGGAGAGCGGGAGGTGGCGGTCGAGGAGCTCTACGCCAACGACGGCATCCACTACCTCACGAAGTCGACGGACGAGCTTCTCACCGAGATCCGCGTCCCCAGCGCCGAGGGCTGGAGGGCTTCCTACCGCAAACTGCGCCGCCGCGGCGCGTTCGACTTCCCGGTGCTCTCCGTGGGAGCGGCCGTGCGGCGTGAGGGCGAGACCGTCGTCGAGGCCCGGATTGTCCTCGGCGCCGTGGCCTCGGCGCCTCTACGCGCCGGTGCCGCGGAGGCCCGTCTGATCGGCCGTCCCCTGGATGTGAGCGCCATCACCGAAGCGGCGGAGGCCGCGGCCGGGCTGTCCCGGCCGATGGACAACACCGACTTTTCGTTCCTCTGGCGCAAGGCGATGACCGCGAAGTGGGTGGCGGCGGCGCTGCGGGAGCTCTCTTAAGGGGGCCTTAACCTCCCCTTGCTCGCCCCGGACCCCGCTGCTATACTGCCCGCCTTCTCGTAATCGCTCGCCTTCCAAGCACGCTTTCCGCGCTCGCAGAAGTCCGACGAATCACACGGGAAGTCGGTTACGCCGAGCGGCGCGGCGGGATCGGAGATGTGACGCCGGATTTTAGGACTCTGTTTCGATGAAACTCTATGTCGGAAACCTTCCCTACAACACCACCGAAGACGATCTGCGCACGCTGTTCTCTCCCTATGGCGGAGTGACGTCGGTCGCGATCATCACCGACCGGGACACCGGCCGTTCCAAGGGCTTCGGCTTCGTCGAGTTCGGCAACGACGACGAGGCGCGCAACGCCATCTCGGCCCTCTCGGGCCAGGAGTACGGCGGGCGGGCGCTCACCGTGAACGAGGCGCGCCCCAAGACGCAGGGCGGAGGCGGCGGCCGGCGCGACCGTTACTGATTCGGATTCTGAGGAAATCCTCGGGGGGCTTCGGCCCCCTTTTTCTTTTGGTCTCGGTACACTTCGGGTTTCATGAGCCGCGTGCGGGTCGAGCCCTGGTCGAAGGCGGACGGACCGCTCTCCGAGAAGCGGATGATGCGCCTGCTCGAGCTCGAGGGGTACGAGGTGCTGGTATACACGTACCGCGCCGGGACGGTCTTCCCGGAGCACGAGCACGAGCGGGACAAGTGCGACGGCGTGCTCGCCGGGGTGCTCCGGATCGTCGTCGGGGAGGAGTCGTACGAGGTCGCGGCCGGCCAGAGGATGTACCTTCCCGCCGGAACACGACATAGCGCCGAAGTGGTGGGAAACGAGACGGTTGTCTCGCTCGATGGAACGCTCTGGTGAAAAGGAGTCTCCGATGGTCCTGAGCAAGTCCGAACGCGACGTGTTGATTCGACGCTACGCGGAGGGGCCGGCGAAGCTGCGCGCGGCCTTCGCAAGAGTCCCGCCCGAGGCGAGGCAGTGGCGGCCCGCGGAGGGGAAGTGGTCTGCGCACGAGGTCGTTTGCCACGCCGCCGATTCGGAGACGAACGCGGCGATGCGCGTCCGGTACCTGGTGGCCGAGAAAAGCCCGACGATCGCCGGCTACGACCAGGCAATGTGGGCGAGGACTTTCGACTACCACGCCCTGCCGGTCGAGCCCGCGATGGCGGCGGTGGAGGCGGTGCGCGCGAACACGGCCGCGATGCTCCGGGCCCTGCCCGAGGAGGCCTGGGCGGCCGAAGGGACGCATTCCGAATCCGGGCGGTACACGATGTCTGACTGGCTCACGATCTACGCCGAGCACCTCGAGAAACACTCGCGCCAGATCGAGAGAAACCTCGAGGCATGGGGGAGCCGCGCCTAGCCGCCGCGAGCACGGGATCTCGGCGCCCTCGCGCCTCCGGATGCTCACGAGACGCCTGCCGGGCTTCGCCCGTCAGTCTCTCGTGAGCACGTCGTGGAACGCGTTGGCGAAAACCCGCTTGGGTTTGGCCGGCAGCTTCATCGTGGTATCGACCGGGACCGATTCCGTGCCGGTGAAATTGATCACCGCAATGCGAAGGACCTGACCTCGGTCGAACTCGGCGTAGAGCGGGAGAAACCCGTGGAAATCGGCGGATACGCCGTCCTGCGTGACGGTTCCGGAGATCGTGTACTGCTCGCCTCCGGCCGGCCGCACGTCGAGTTTCGTGACGTACTTCGGGATCTCCATCCCCCAGACCCACTGACGGAAGAACCAGTCCATCTTTCCATCCCGCGTCAGGTCCATGGCCGGCGTCATGTGGCGTTCGACGACGGTTTGAAAGTCGCGCGTGGAGGGGTTCTTGCCGGAGTACGTCGCGACGAAGTCCTGCATCATCGCCATGAAGGCTCCGTCCTGGGGGCGCGCCTTCGGGTCTCGCATCAGCATGCGGAGCATGTGCACGACGTACGCGCCCTTCAGGTAGATCATGGCCTGCGCCGCGTTCGGGTTGCGCCACGTCGCGAGCCTCCAGCCCTGCGTGATCGGCCCTGCCTCGTCGTTGGCCACGAAGGCGTGCGGGGGCTTGTCGAAGATTCCCTTGCGGGCCCGGCTCCAGAACTCGGCGGCCTTTCTCTGGCCTTCCGCCAGCTCGATGACGAGGCCCGCGGTGAACTCGGCGAAGCCTTCCGATAGCCATTGATCGTGGTAGCTCTCCCAGCCCACCAGATGCCCCCACCACTGGTGCGCGAATTCGTGCGGGCCGACGGAGTGAACGAAGCTCTCGGCATCGTGCAGGCCGATCCGGAACCGGTTGTACGAGTCGAGAAACGCCATGTACGGAAGAAAGATCAGCGACGGCCACGATTGGCCGAAGTCCCACTGCGACTGCTGGGTGATGGCGACGTGCCCTTCCGGAAGGCGACCGAAGTAGAGCGAGCCGACGCGGGCCGTGTTCAGGCCGTCGGCCATCGCCGAGTCGGCCAGGTCCTCGGGGGCCGCGCCGCTCAAACCCATCTCCGTCACGATGTCGGGTGTTCCCGGGTTCGTGAAGACCTGGATCTGGAGGCCGCTGTCCTTGTCGGTCTGCTCGACCTTCTTGAATTCCCGGCCGTAGTTGAAGCCGGCAACGCGGATGGGCGCCGCCGTCTTCCAGACGGCGACATGGTTGTCGCCGTCGACGCGGTCCTCGGCCGGTTCGCCGACCGAGATGATCTGGTTCTTCTTCGGAATCCGGTACGTGAGCTCGAAGGCGGCGGGCTCGCGGAAGGCCCCGAGGTTGGGGTACCAGCTCTCGCGCGCGTTGACGACGAAGTTTCCATCTCCGGCCGTCTTCAGGACATCCGATCCCTCGTAGGTCAGCCGCAGACGCACGGGCTCGCCGCGGGGCAGGGCGGCGGGAAAGACGACCGCCGCATCGGCATCCTCGTCCTTCTTTTCCTGGATCGTCGCCACGGGCGTCCAGGTCGCCGAGTCGCCGACCGAGTAGGCGGCCTCGGAGATTCGCAGGCGGTCGACGATGCGCACGGGCAGAACCCGCAGGTTCTCGACGGTCGGCCGGAACCGGATGGTCGTCGTGCCCTGAACGTCGGTGTTCTTGCGGACCGTGGTGTCGATCGCATAGTGCTCGGCGCGGGCGACGGGTGTCGGGGGAGGTTTCCCGAGCGCGCGTGCAAGGTACCAGTACCCACCCTCCGTGTCGTGCATTACGTAGAATGCGACGTTTTCGGCGCCGACGAGAAAGACGTCCGGCATCCAGTCCAGGCCATCCGGATCCACCACGGCGACTCCGGGCTTGAGCTTTCTGCCGTCCAGGAACGCGACGAAGACGCCCCTCGCCGGATCGGGTGGCCGCAGCAGGTCGGCGAGCAGCCGGAGCTGGAGATTCGTCTTGAGGTCCTTGTGCTCGCGCTTCAAGAAAGTGTCCCAGGCGCCGGCGGCCTGCGGCGGCACGCTGTCGGAGCGCGTGCCCTTCTTTTCGATCTCCGCGGCCGTGCCGTCGGTGAACAGGAGCACGAGCTGTGTGAATCGGTCCTGCAGGACCTCGAGGCGCTTGTCGGCGGTCACCAGCGCGAGCTGACGGCGCTCCGCTTCACCGGAAGGATGCAGCTCCCATGCCCCCTCGCCCACGAAGACGGCGCCGGTGACGCGACCCTCGACCGCGTCGAGAAATTGGAACGCCCCCTTCTCGAACCGGAACCGGAAGACGTCGCGCTCGAGCACGAGGTCCTGCACGGCGATCGAGGGCCCCTGCGGCCTTGCCATGCGCAGCGCCGTGTAGGTCGGGTCGGCGCCGGCGGCGAAGACGTCGACCGTCAAGACGGACGAGGCCAGCAGGAGCCAGGCCGAGCGCTGCTTCATGGCGTGCTCCTTTTCGTGAGGAGAGCCGGAGGAATCAGCCGAAAGGCTACCATCTCGGAAGCCGGCCTAGCAGGTTGCTGAAAAGGGGTGTGGGATGGCGTTACGAGCGCCGTTGGGTCAGATGCAAGAAAGCGCGACGACGGCGATGCGAGAGCCTCGTCGAGGAGCGATGACGACGCAGATGGCCCGACGCCGCCGTAACCCGAAGGGTGGCCGGCACTTTGCCGGCGCCCGCTTGGAGTGCCAACCTGTGAGAGTTGCTGCAGGCTGGATCGGGCGCCGGATGCAAAGCGCCGGACACGACGCCCGCATCCATTTTTCAGCACCCTGCTAGAGTCGCTCCAGGATCTCGCGCCCAACGCGGGACGCCTCGTCGAGCAGGGCGAGCAGATCCGTCTCGGTCGTTCGGAAATTCGTGATTGAGACACGCAGGGCTGTTCGGCCTTTCAGGATCGTCGGTGCAAGGAAAAAGGATCCGTCTCCGACGAGGCGATGGATGATGCGGCGGTTGAGGCGGTCGAGGTCGGCATCGGCGAGCGCCGGCCCCCGGGGTGTGTATCGAAAGTTCACGATCGAGAGCACCGGCTCGGCCAGACGCTCGAACTCGGGCCGGCGATCCACCTCGTCGGCGAGGAAGCGGGCAAGGAGGACGTCGTTCTCGATCTGCGCGGCGTAGGCGCGGCGCCCGTGGGTCTTCAGACCCATCCACACCTTCAGGGCCTTGAAGCCTCTCGAGAGCTCGACCCCCCGTTCGGCAAACCACGCGGGCCCGGGAAACGGGCTCTCCGGGTCGGAGGCGAGGTATTCGGGGAACTTGCGGAAGGCCGCGCTCAGCCGGCCGGGCTCGCGGACGAGGGTTGCGCCGGCCTCGTAGGGTGCGTAGAGCCACTTGTGGGGGTCGGCGGCGATCGAGTCGGCACGCTCCATTCCGGCGAACAGGGGCCTCAACGAAAGAACGATCGATGCCAGCGCGCCGTAGGCGCCGTCCACGTGGAACCAGAGGTCCTCGCGGCGGCAAAAATCGGCGAGCTCCTCGAGCGGATCGATCGCTCCGGTGTTGACCGTGCCGGCGTTGCCGACGACGATGGCCGGAAAGAGCCCGGCGCGCCGGTCGTCGGCGACGGTGGCGGCGAGAACGTCCGTGCGGATCCGAAAGCCGTCGTCCGTCGGAATCTTACGCAGCTGGTTCGTGCCGATTCCGAGCAGGTCGACGGCTTTGTCCACGCACGAATGCGTCTGGTCGGAGGCATAGACCGTCAGGCGCGGCCGATCCGGTCCCGCGAGCCCATCCTCGCGGACGTTTCCCGGGGTCCTGGCGCGGCGCGCCGCGGCGAGGGCGGTGAAGTTCGCCATCGATCCGCCCGACACCAGGATGCCCTCTGCCGAGTCGGGGTAGCCGAGCATTTCGGCGAGCCAGCGGATCACACGGGCCTCGACATGAATCGCGGCATGGTCGCCGCCCCAGCAGTTCGGGTTCATCGCCGCGGCGAGGTAGTCGGCCACGATCCCGATCGGGTCCGCGGTCGCGTTGATGAAGCCGAAGAAACGAGGATGCGAGTTGCCCATCGGGTAGGGAAGGATGTGCTTGCGCACCAGGCCGAGGACCGTCTCGAAGGGTGCGCCTTCTTCCGGCAACGGCTCGTCGAAGTCCGGAGCCCGCGCGCCGATCTTTCCGAAGACGGCGTGGGACAGGAGCTCTTCCCTGTGGGCCGCGACGGCCTCGGTGGCGAGCGCGCCGATGCGGCGCAGCTCCTCGGGGGAGAGATCGAAGCTCGGTTTCATGCTCTCGTCATCCCGAGGAGCAGGGCGACGAGGGATCCGTTCGACCCATCGTGCGGCAAAGGGACCCTTCGCTCGGGATGACAGGGCCTACTGGATCACTCCGCATCCAAACCGCGCGCCGGCGGCCCCGGTGGGCTGTGTCTTCAGGTCGTCCGGCTTTTCGTGGAAAATCACGGCCTTCCCGACCACACAGTTGGGCCCGGGCTTGACCGTCAGCATGTCGGTCGTGATCTCCAGGTGCCCCTTCCCGTCGGCGCCGATCTCGATGTTTCCGAAGTCGCCATTGTGGTGGGCCTTGTCGGCGGGCCCCGCGTGGGGATTTCCGGCCGCGTTGAAGTGGCCGCCGGCCGAGGCGGCGTCGGGCGCCGAGCAGTCGCCCTTGTCGTGAATGTGGAGCCCGTGCGTGCCGGGGGAGGCGTTCTCGATCCAGACTTCGGCTTTGGTCTGCCCCGAGGGGAGCTCGGTGAAGACGGCGCGCCCGGTCACCATCGAGCCGCTGCGCGATTCGATGGTGGCATGAGCCGTGGGCGCCGTGGCGCTCGAGCTGGCGCACGCGGAAATCCAGGCCAGGGCTGCGGCCGCCAGCCCGGCAATGGCGAAGGATCCTTTCTTCATCGTCTTCTCCTCTTGTAAGGCGGTCATAATACTCGCGCCGAGCCTCTATGATCTCCGCCGTGCCGCCCGTTACCGTGTCCCGGCCACTCCTGTTCGGCCTCCTGGCCGCCGGCGCTGTCGTGGTCGTCGCCTCTTCGCCGCCGACCTCGTCCTTCGCGGCCGGGTTCGCGGCGGGAGCGGGCTCCGTCCTCGTCCTCTCGTTCCTCGATCGCCCCGGCCGTCCCGGGCCCCCGGACGAGGCCGGCGAGGGCGAGCCATGAAGGTGGTGGTCGTCGAGGACGAGCAGCGAATCTCGCAATTCCTCAAGAAGGGTCTCGCCGAGAAAGGCTACGCGGTCGAGGCGGTCGGGGACGCCGACACGGCGCTCGAGAGGATCACGGCCACCGGGCCCGACCTCGTGATCCTCGACCTGCTTCTGCCCGGCTCGCGGGACGGCCTCGAGCTGTGCCGCGAGCTGCGCGTCCGGGGCGTGCGCGCGAAGATCCTCATGCTGACGGCGCGTGACACCGTCGAGAACAAGATCGAGGGGCTCGATGCCGGGGCGGACGATTATCTCGTCAAACCCTTCTCTTTCCGCGAGCTGCTCGCGCGGATCCGGGCGCTCCTGCGCCGCACGGAGGCGGTCGAGCCGGGGCCCATCGTCTTCGAGGACCTCTCCTACGATCCCGAATCGCGCGAGCTCGCGCGGCACGGCGAGACCGTGCGGCTGACCGTCCGGGAGGGCGCGCTCTTCGAGCTGCTCCTGCGGCGGCGCGGGAAAGTCGTGTCGCGGACGGAGATCCAGGCTCGCGTCTGGGAGGACTCCTTCGAGCTCTCGACGAACATCATCGACGTCTACATCAACGCCCTGCGCAAGAAGATCGACGGAGGGGAGCGGGAGAAGCTGATCCAGACGGTCCGCGGTGTGGGCTATCGCGTGCGCGAGCCCGGCTCCGGGCCGGACGCCTGAGGCCGCGTGCGCCGCCTGATCGACAAGCTGCGCGGGCACACGCCCGGGGACGTCTCGCCGCTGACCGCTCTGTTGAGGAGGCTGGCGGAGACCGAGACGCATCCCCTGCGGCGCATCCCCTCCGCGGACCTGCCCGAGGACGCTCGCGCGATCGCGGAAAAACTGAACGCTCGCCTCGACGCGCTCGCCGCGTCCGAGAAGGAACAGCAGCAGTTCATCGCGGATGTCTCCCATGAGCTGCGCACGCCGCTGACGGTGTTGCGCGGCTCGCTCGAGGTCGCGCTCGAGGAGGAGCGCTCGGCCGACGACTACCGGGAGGCGATCGGCGGCGCGCTGCTCGAGGTGCGCCACCTGACGCGGATCTCGCAGAACCTGCTGTTTCTGACACGCGGGGAGAGCGGACGAGTGACCCTGTCTTTTGCGAACCTGGATCTCGGCCGCTTCGTCACCGAGACCGTCCGGGATCTCGTCCCGGCCGCCGGCGAGCGTGGCCTGGAGCTGACCGCGTCCGCGCCCGAGCTGCCCGTGTTCGTTTTCGCGGACGCGGGCCGCCTGCAGCAGGTTCTGCACAACCTGATCGAGAACGCGCTGCAGTACACCGAGGCGGGAGGGGCGATCCAGACGCGCGTCGCGGCGGCCCCGGGCGAGGCGCTTCTGGCCGTGTCCGACACGGGCGCGGGCATTCCGGAAGCCGATCTGCCGTATGTCTTCGAGCGATTCTTCCGGAGCAGCCGATCGCGCCGCTCCAATCCCGGCGGCTCCGGGCTGGGGCTCTCGATCGTGCGCTGGATCGTCGAGGCGCACAAGGGCCGCGTCACCGTCGAGAGTGCCGTGGGGCGAGGGACGACGTTCACGGTGCATTTGCCGGTGATTTGAGGGATACGAGGTGCGGGATGAGGGATGCGGGATGGGGATAGGGTTGCCGGCGTGAGACCGGTGTTCGTTCTTTCCGCGGCGCGGACTCCGATCGGCAGGTTCGGCGGGGCGTTTGCCGCGACGAGCCCGGCCTGGCTCGGGGAAGCGGCGGCAAGAGCGGCTCTCGAGCGCTCGGGGCTTCCCCCGGCGGCCGTGGATGAGACGATCTTCGGGCACGCGCGCCAGGCCGGCGGAGGCCCCAACACGGCCCGGCAGGTCGCACACCGCGCCGGCGTGCCCGACGCGGTTCCGGCGTTCACGGTGAACAAGGCCTGCGCCTCGTCCTTGAAGGCGATCACGCTCGGCGCGCTCACCATCGCGGCCGGCGAGAACGACGTCGTGCTCGCCGGAGGAACCGAGTGCATGTCGGCCACGCCCTACCTGCTTCCGCGCGCGCGGTTCGGCATGCGTATGGGCCATGCCGAGGTCGTCGACGGAATGTATCGCGACGGTTTCCTCTGCCCGTTGTGCGGTGAGCTCATGGGGGAGACCGCCGAGAATCTCGCGCGCGAGTACGGAATCCTGCGCGTCGAGCAGGACGCGTACGCGGTCGAGTCGCAGCGGCGCGCGGCCGAGGCGGTTCGGGCCGGACTCTTCGCCGACGAGATCACGCCGGTCACCGTGGCCGGGAAAAAGGGGGACGCCGAGATCCGGGACGACGAGCACCCCCGCGCCGACACGACGATCGAGGCGATCGCGAAACTGCCTCCCGTGTTCGAGGAAGGCGGCACCGTCCACGCGGGCAACTCTTCCGGAATCACCGACGGCGCGGCGGCCGTCGTCCTCGCGAGCGCCGACGCGGTGAAGAAGGCCGGCGTCGAGCCGCTCGCGCGCATCGTCGCGTGGGCATCCGCCGGTGTCGATCCGTCGCGGATGGGGATCGGACCCGTTCCGGCGATCCGCGCGCTGCTCGCGAAGACGCAGCTCGGGCTGGCGGACGTCGACCTCATCGAGCTGAACGAGGCATTCGCCGCCCAGGTCATTGCCTGCGCCCGCGACCTCCCGCTCGACCCGGAGAGGGTCAACGTCCACGGCGGCGCGATCGCGCTCGGCCACCCGATCGGCGCGACGGGCGCCCGTATCGTGACGACGCTCGTTCACGCGATGCGCCGTCGCCGGGTCCGGCGGGGAATCGCCACTTTGTGCGTCTCGGGTGGAATGGGGATGGCGGCCCTGTTCGAGCGGGACGACGAGACGCATAAGTGAACGCTTATGTGTCCACGGCCTCCATCGGGTGCCGCCCGGCGAGGAACCGGAGCAGCCGTCGGAATCCGGTAGGTCGCCGCGAGGCGCAGGCGCACGGCGGCGTTGGCCAGCCTTGCCGGCAGCGCGCGCCACGCCGGCCGTGGCCGTGCGGTCAGAGCGGTGTACCAGGATCGGGAAGGATCGCGCGCGAGGTCGGCGTCCTCCTCGGCGAGCCAGTCGCGCATGAGACCTTCGAGGTCCGCGGCCGGGATCCGGTCCCGCTCGAGCTGGGGCAGGAGAACGGAAACGAGGTGCCCTCCGTACGGCCGCTCCACGGCGATGTCGAAGAGGCGGCGCACTCCGGGGAGAATGGCGGAGGACCGGATGCACTCCGACGGGTCGTAGGCCTGGACGGGCGGTTGCAGCACCTGGGTCTTGCGCCACGCGGCAGGCAGCGCCGCGAAGAGGGACCTTGCCCGGGCGAGCGCGTCGGGAGTCCACTCCGTGCGCGAAGGTCCGGTCCACTCGTCGAGAAAGAGCACGCCGTCCGGGCGCAGGGCGCGGACGACGCGGCCGAGCAGCTTTTCGACACAGCGGACGTGGTGGAGGGATTGGTGGAAGAAGACGGCGTCGTACCGCTTTCGCGGCAGCGGGAGCGAATTCAGGTTCGCCCGCCGGTAGGTGATGCCGGTGAGCCCCGCCTCCCGCGCCTTGGCCCGCGCCTCGTCGAGCGACGCCTGCGAGCCGTCGATGCCCTCGACGTTCGCGCACAGATCCATGCGACGGACCGCGCGCTCGAGCGTGCCGAGGCCGCAGCCGAGCGAGAGTCCGAGGCCGAAGCGGCGGCCGGCGGAGGCGCCGAACGCATCGAGCGGCCATACGTGCGGATCGCCCGAGATGCGGCGGTTGATCGCGGCGCGGCCGAGGGGGTGTGCCATCCAGAAGTCGGGGTCCTCGGCAACATGGTGGTGCTCGTCCCAGAAGCCCCGGGCCCGCTCGTCCTCGTTCATCGTCGTCCGAACTGTATACGGGGCGACGGGCGACTCCGTCGGCCGCGCACCGCACTACAATGGCGTCGTGCGCATCGCCCTCACGCTCGATCGGGAGACGGAGCCCTCGGAGGAGAACGACTACCTGCGCGCGCTCGTCGCGGCGGGTGCGCCACGGGACGCGATCCAGATCGTGACCCCCATCCACCCGAGGTGGCGGCCGTTCGACGCCCTCCTGCTCGGGGGCGGCGCCGATGTCGACCCGGCCCGTTACGGAAGACGGATCCGCGAGCACGGAGGCGTCGAGGTCGACGCCGAGCGCGACGCGATCGACTTCGCACTCTGGGAAGAGGCGCATCGCGCCGGCGCGCCGGTGCTCGGAATCTGCCGGGGCCTGCAGGTGATCAACGTGGCCCTCGGTGGCACGCTCGTGCAGGACATTCCGACCGAGCGCCCCTCGACGGTGATCCACGAGCGCAGCAAGGCGGAGAAGACATGGCGGGACCACCCCGTCGCGATCGCCCCGGGCACGCGCCTGGCGCGAATCGCCGGCCCGGGCACGGCGGAGATCCCGGTCAACAGCCGCCATCATCAGGCCATCGATCGCGTTGCTTTCGGGCTCGCGGTCGCGGGTGTGGCGCCGGATGGAATTGCCGAGGCCGTGGAGGCTCCCGGGCCCCCGTGGCTCGTGGCGGTTCAGTGGCATCCCGAGAATCTCGAGGGCGACGCGTTCTCGGACCGCCTCTTTGCCGAGTTCGTCCAGGTCGCCGCCGCGGGCGCCCGGCGATCTCCGTGAGGGAATTCCGCGGGCCGGGCCGCGTTGTGCTGCGGGATCCGCAAAGCACGGATGACGTCAAGGAGTGTGCCGGATGAGAATCCGCTCCCGTTTCTTCGCCCTTGCCGCGGCGGCGGCCCTCGCGCGGCCACTCGGGGCCGAAGTGGTGGTCAAGGTCGAACGGCTTGCCAACGGCGTCTGGGCGGCGCAGCCCGAAAAGGGCGCCAACGTCGGGTGGATGCTGCTCGGCGACGGGGTGCTCGCGATCGACGCCGGCGCCGACGCCGCCAACGGACAGGAGATCCTGAAAAAGATCGCCGAAACGACCGGAGGCAAACCGGTCCGCATTCTCGTTCTGACCCACTCGCACGCGGATCACAGCGGCGGCGCGCGCGCCTTCGCCGCGGCCGGAGCGCGGGTAATTTGCCAGGAGGCAATCGCCGGCCAGGTCCTCTCCTTCGTCACGCAGGTCGCGACCGACCCGTCGGATCCGATGTCGGGCAAGGCGGAGTTGCGCCCGGTCGTGCAGTCGATCTCGGAGCGGTCGATCCTGGCCGACGGGCTGCGCAACGTCCAGATCTACTTCCTCGGCGCGGCGCACACGAAGGGAGACCTCGTCGTGTACCTGGCCGGAGACCGGATCCTCTTCGCGGGCGACCTCGCGGGCAACGGGCGGCTCCCGTTCATGGAGTCGCCGGACGTGGACCCCCCGGGGTGGGAGAAGGCGCTCGAGGCCCTGGCGAGGACGCCCGTGGAACGGGTCGTCGCCGGGCACGGGGACCTCCTCGGCACGAAGGCCGCGGTCAACGACTCGTTCGCCTACGTGCGGGCCGTCAACGCGATGGCGAAGAAGTTCGTGGAGGGCGGCATGCGGGACGAGTCCCTCGACGCGTTCGTCCGCGCTCCGGAGAACGCGATTCCGAACGTTCCGGCCGGCGAGGCGCACGTCGCCAACGTCAGGGCGGCCGTCCGCGTCGAACGCGAAAGGGTTTCGAAGAAGCCGACTCCGGCGGCGAGCTCCGCTCCGACTCCCGCCGCAAAGTGAGCGCCGCCACCGGGATCCGCCTCGCGCGCTCCCGATCGGGCGCGCGAGCGGACCTCGCGATTGCGATCCCGCCCGCCAACGTCCTGGACGCGGCGGCCCTCGACGTCCTGGCAGGCCAGGTGCGCGCGTGCGCTCCGGCGCGCCTGCTCGTGATCGCCGGATTGCCCCACGCTTTCTCGGCGGGTGTCGACGTGGCCGAGCACGCGCCGGAGATCGCGCGCATCGACAGGATGCTCGCCGCGATGCGCGGGGTCCTCGTCGCGCTCGTGGACACCCCGGCCGTCACGCTCGCGGCCGTCTCGGGAGCGTGTCTCGGCGGGGGTGCGGAGATCGTGGCGGCCTGCGATCTGGCGCTGGCAGCCGACGATGCGCGGATCGGTTTTCCGGAGATCGGCCTCGCATGCTTTCCGCCCGGTGCGGCGGCACTGCTGCCCGGCCGCATCGGCGAGGCGCGCGCCGCGGAGTGGATCCTCTCGGGGCAGATCCAGTCGGGACGGGACGCGGCTCGGGCCGGCTTCGTTTCGCGTGCCGCGCCCGGCTCGCGGCTCGGGGACGAGGTCGAGCGCCTCGCTGAGCGCGTGCTGGCGGCGAGCCCGGCCGCCCTCGGGGAGACGCGCGATCTGCTGCGGATCTCCCGCCGCCATGCGCTCGACCGGAGACTTCCGCTTGCCGAGGGAGCGTACCGGCGGCTGGCGGGCAGCGAAGACCTCGCTCGCGCGGTACGGCAATTCGCGGAGAGCCGGAAGGCGCGTGCCGGCATCCCGAGAACCGTGAGCGACCAGGGATCCCGTTCGTAGCCGTACTCGACGCGCAAGGGATCCCCCGCCGCGCTCGGGATGTGCGGCCTTGATACGATTCCCGCCATGGCGATCGTTTACCTGAACGGCCGTTTTCTGCCCGAGCGGGAGGCTGCCGTCTCGCCGCTCGATCGGGGCTTTCTGTTTGCCGACGCGATCTACGAGGTGGTTCGCTACGACCGCGGCCGCCCCTACCGGCTGGCCGAGCATCTGGAGCGTCTGCGCGAAGGGCTCGACGCCATCCGCATTCCGGCGACGCCGGATTTTTTCGAGGCGGCCGGGCAGCGCCTGCTCGACGAGAACGGCCTCGCCGACCGGGATGCGTTCGTCTACGCGCAGGTCTCCCGCGGGGCGGCGCCGCGGTACCATGCCTTCCCGCCGGAGGGGACCCGGCCGACCGTCTTCGCTTTTGCCCGGGAAACGGACCCGCCGCCGCCCCCCGACGGAGGCAAGGCGATCCTGCTGACCGACGAGAGGTGGGGTCGCTGCGACATCAAGAGCGTGATGTTGCTACCCAACGTTCTTGCTGCGCAGAAGGCGCGCGAAGCGGGAGCCATCGACGCGATCCTCGTTCGCGACGGCTTCGCCCTCGAGGCGACCAAG
Organism: uncultured Acidobacteriota bacterium; assembly: GCA_963847075.1. Classification (GTDB taxonomy): domain Bacteria; phylum Acidobacteriota; class Thermoanaerobaculia; order UBA5066; family Gp7-AA6; genus DAHUXD01. Next base: position 1,219,345 of record CAWJYL010000002.1, on the reverse strand, counting down.
GCCAACCTGTTCATGGTTTCCCGGGGCACGCTCCGGACGGCGCCGAAGGGCCCGCGCATCCTCCCCGGCGTCACGCGCGAGGCCGCGATCGAGGCCGCCCGCCGCATCGGGCTCGCCGTGGAAGAGCGCGCCTTCACGGTCGAGGAGATGTACGGGGCCCAGGAGGTGTTCCTCGCGTCCACGACCCTGTGGACGTATCCGCTCGTCTCGGTGGAAGGCCGCCCCATCGGAAGCGGCAAGGGCGGTCCCGTCACGCGGATGATCCGCGATGCGCTCTACGAGGAGTTCCGCTCTTCGACCCCGGTCGCGCGCGGATAGCGGGCCTCGATCGTCGACGCGATGCCGCCGCGGGAGGAGAACGTTCCGATGATCGTCATTCGCTTGGGCCGGCACGCGGCCACGCAGTCCTCGAGAATGCGGTTGACGGCGTTCTCGTAGAAGATGCCGACGCTGCGGTACGCCACGATGTAGAGCTTCAGGGACTTCAACTCGAGGCACAGGCGGTCCGGAACGTAGCGGATCGTGAGTGCCCCGAAGTCGGGCAGGCCGGTCTTCGGGCAGATCGCGTTGTACTCGGGGACCTCGACCGTGATTTCGTAAGCCGGATATTGGTTCGGCCAGGTCTCGATCGTCGGGAGCGCGACGTCGATTCCGGATCGGGCATGCTCGTCGGTGTAGTCGGGCATTGCGGAAGGTTAACAGTTAAGAGTCGACAGTTGGCGACTGGCGACTGGCGACTACGACTGACGACTCGGTGCTGTACCATGGTGAAATCCATGGATTGGTTCCGCCAAATCTTCCACCAGATCACGGATGTCGAGACGCTGGTGCGGGTGGGAGGCCTGACCGCGATGACGATCATCGTCTTTGCGGAGACCGGGCTCTTGATCGGCTTCTTCCTGCCCGGGGATTCCCTGCTCGTGACCGCGGGCGTGTTCGCCGGGACCGGACAGCTGAACATCCTCCACCTCAACCTGATCCTGACTGCGGCGGCGATCCTCGGCGATACGGCCGGCTACTGGTTCGGCCGCAAGACGGGACCGGCCCTCTTCAAGCGCCCGAAATCGCTGCTGTTCAACCCGGAGCATCTGCGCCGCGCGCACGATTTCTACGAGAAGCACGGAGGCAAGACGATCGTGCTCGCCCGGTTCATGCCGATCGTGCGGACCTTTGCTCCGATCGTGGCCGGCATGGGCGAGATGCCGTATCGCCGGTTCCTCGCCTTCAACTTTTTCGGGGGCGCGCTCTGGGTTCTCTCGATGACGCTGATCGGCTACTTTCTCGGACAGATCCCGGGAGTGAAGGAGCACATCGAGGTGGTGATCGTGGCCGTGATCTTCCTCTCGATCCTGCCCGGGATCATCGCGTTCGCGAAGGAGTGGAGAAAGAACCGCCGCGCGGCCGCGTGAGGCTCAGGCGACAGCAGACGTGGGGCGCTGGGCCGACGCCGGCTTCTGTCCCCGGGACGTCGCGACGAGCTCCGCGATTTCGGCGCCGTGCGAGCGGTCGTGCTCGGCCATCATGCGGACGACATCCGCGAGCGTGACGCGGCCGACCCCTTCCTGGGACCCGAAGCGCTTCCAGTCCTCGCTGCGCAGAGCGTGGAGGTTTTGCAGGTTGAGAGCCCGAGCGCGCTCGAAGAGCGCGAGCCCGATTGCGATGGCGCGATCCTGGTAGGCGCGGTCGCGCGCCATCCTGTCACCGTCGAAGTTCAGGAGCGCCGGATTCTCCTCGGTCAGGATGCGCCGGATGCGGACGCCGTAGCCCTCGCGTTCGAGGTCCGCGAGATGCCAGACGGTCTCCACGAATGAGAAGCCGCCGCCGACTGGCCGCATCCGTGCCTCGGCGGGCAGGAGCGTCGCGGCGGCTCGCGCGAGCAGGGCCGGAGTGGACTCGAGGGTCAGCAGCAGGGTCTCGAAATCGCGGCGGGTCATCATCATCCTCTGCCGAACATTACGCGGACCCCGGGAAAAGGTTTCGGGCAAAACGGGGCGAATGGCCGGCGGGCTTGCCATAAACTCGCCCCATGGGAGTCCATGGAATCCGGCAATTCTTCGCGTCCCGACTGTCCTCTGCAGAGGAGCCCCACCGTCCGAATGCGGTGGCCATCGCGGCCTGCGCCCTCCTGCTCGAAATCGCCCACGCCGACGACGTTTTCGCGCCGGAGGAACGCGACCGCATCCTGCGAGCGGTCCGGGAGGATCTGGGCGTGCCCGCGGCCGACGTCGACGAGGTCATCCGGCTCGCGGAAGAGGAGCGGCGCGAGAGCGTCGACCTCTATCAGTTCACGAAGCTCGTCGCGGAACGGTTCTCGCGCGAGCAACGGCTCCGTTTGATCGAAGTCATCTGGGGCGTGGTGTACGCGGATGGCGAGCTGTCGGCCGTCGAGAACCAGCTCGCGCGAAGGATCGCGGAGCTGCTCGGGTTTCAGCACCCCGAAGTGCAGGCCGTCAGAGAGAAAGTGAAACTCGGCGCCAGCTGATCCCTTACCCCAATCCGAAATCCGAAATCCGAAATCCGAAATCCGAAATCCGAAATCCGAAATCCGAAATCACTCCGTCAATAGGTATACCGCGAACGACGCCAGCCAGTGCTCGCCCTCGTAGCTGCCCGACATGACGCGCGCGAGGCCCGCGGCCTGATGGGCGGCGGCGGCTCTGAGCAGAATGGCTCGCCGGGAATCCGACGCAGGAAGGCCCTGCGCCATGCCGCGCAGCATCCAGGCGCGCGAGAGATTCAGGCCGTCCAGATGCACGAGCCGGGGATCCGTCGGATCCGTCACCGCCACCGGGGACAGCGGGAACGCCCGACCGGCGGAAAGCTGCGGGAGAAACCGCCGGAGCCACTTGCCGTACTCTTTCGGCGGGAGCACGCGGCGCATGAGATCGGCCTCGGCGAGACAGGGCGAAAAGAAGTCCTCGCCGGAAGGCTCGAAGGCGAGAGGGCACGCGCGGTCCGATCCGAAGTAGAAGCTCGTGCGGCGCGATCAGAATCTTCTCGAAGTCCCGGCGGCGGGTGGCCCGGGCATAGTCGATCGCCTGAGCGAGCGCGAAGGCCGTGTTCGGGTGCACGCCCGTGCGGACGGGGTAGGTGAGCTTGGGCAGGTAGTCCTGGAAACGCAGGACGATGGCGTCCTCGAGGGGCCGGATGTGCTCGCGCCAGCCCTGCTGCTGGGGATCGTCCGAGGTCGCGAGCTCCGCGGCGAGCCGCAGCGTCCAGGCCCAGCCATAGGGCCGCTCGAAGGCCCGGGAGCTCCTCGCGTCGAGATACCGCGTCTCGGCCTCGGCGGCCGCATCCGAAAAATGGGATTCCAGGCGGGCGCGCGCCTCGCCCGCCGAGGCCATCTCCGGGTGGAGGTGCAGCAGGCGGGCGAGCATCCAGTGGCCGTGGACCGCCGAGTGCCAGTCGTAACAGCCGAAAAACGCGGGGTGGAAATCCTTCGGCGCCCGCAGGTCGGCCGCGCCGTCCAGGACCTGTTCGGGCTTATTCGGGTACTCCCGGTCGACGCATGCAAGGGCGAGCCGGGCGAAGCGTTCGGCCGTCGCCCCGTCGAGATCAGCGGCGGGGAGGGGGGCCGCCATGAGAACAAGAGGCACGGCCCGGGCCGCGATCGTGACGAAGAGTCTCGGGAGACCGGTCATTGCACCCCCGGGGCGGCCGCCTATCCGAAAGGTGAACAGCCTCTATGGCCGCCCACACCTCCGAAGGCTAGAATACCGTTCCTTGTGAATCGAAACAGACACTTTCCGTGCCTTGCTGCCCTCGCCGCGTCCTCGGCGATTCTGCTGACGCCGTGTCCATCCAGGCTGGCGGCCCAGGAAGTGCGCCCGAAATCGACCGCGACGGACTCCGATACGCTCAGCGAAAGCCGCGTGGGTCCCTTCGCGCGGTTCGTTCTCTGCCTCGCCGTCGATCCGAAAGCCGGCACGACCCTGTATGCGGGCACGGGTGGCGGCGCTTTTCGCAGCCGCGACGGCGGCTCCCGCTGGTTGCCTTTTCATCCCGAGCTCGGCAATGTCCGGGTCACGGCCGTCATGCCTGACCCGTCCGAGCCGACCATCGTACTGATGGGGACCGCGGATGGTTTGTTCCGTAGCATTCGGCCGGCGGCGCCTCTCCAGTCGAGCCTCGCATCGATCCTCGTCGATGCGCTCGCGATCGATCCGTCCTCCCCGGCGACGTTGTACGCGGGCACGGGAGAGGGAGTCTACAAATCGACCGACGGCGGGACGACCTGGACGCAGTGGAGCAATGGGCTCGCGGGCCTGCTCGTCACGGCGATCGTCGTCGACCCGCGCTCCTCCATGATCCTCTATGCGGGGACCAACGGCGGCGGCGTCTTCAAGAGCGTGGACGGCGCCAAGAGCTGGAAGCTCGCCAGCGGGCCGAACTTCCGGGTCCGGGGCTCCTACGGCGTTCCGAGCAAGAGCGTGAACAGCCTCGCGAGCCCCATCGTCCTGGCCCTTTCGATCGACCCGGCGCAGACGGGCGTGCTGTACGCCGGCACCACCGAGGGGCTCTTCAAGACGACCGACGGCGGAGCGACATGGTTGGACGTTTCCCGCGGACTGCGCAGCACCTTCGTGCTCGCACTCGCGATCGCGCGCGGGTCCGGGGCGGAAGCCCCGTCGGTCATCTACGCCGGAACGGCAATCGGCGTCGTGAAGACCACCGACGGCGGCAAGAGTTGGAGCCCGGTCTCGGCCGGGATGACCAATGCGTTCGTGACATCGCTCGCGCTCGATCCGGCGCGGTCGGACCTGCTCTATGCCGGCACGGACGCGGGGATCTTTGTTTCCAACGACGCGGGCGCCAGCTGGAACCCGCTGACTCTCGGTTGGACCGCGCGTGCGGGAACCGAGCCCACGCCCGCACCCCAGTAGGCCGGTCTCGACGCTTCGCCGCGCGGCCATGGCGGGCAAGTAATCCGGGCTAGAATTCCCCTCCCATGGCCACCCGAACACCCGAGATCGACCAGTCCGACGACCTCGTCTCCGAGTTCGGCGGCAACGCCAGCTACGTTGCCGATCTGCTGTCCCGTTACCGCGCGAATCCCGCGGCGGTCGACGACGAATGGCGCCGGTACTTCCGGGAGCGCTTTGGCGAGCCCGAGCCCCGGGTCGAGGCCGCACCGGTGCCCCGGCCGGCGAGCCCCGCGACCCCGCTCGGACCGGCCTTCGAGGGAGAACGGGTGCCGATTCGAGGCGGCGCCCTCCGCCTGGCCGAAAACATGGAGTCGAGCCTCGGTGTGCCGACGGCCACGACCCAGCGCCAGGTCCCGATCAAGCTCGCGGACGAGAACCGGCGCCTCGTCAATGAGTACAGGGCCGCGAGCGAGCAGCCGAAGATCTCGTTCACGCACCTCGTGTCCTGGGCGGTGATTCAGGCCCTCAAGGTCTTTCCCGCTCTCAACGACGCCTTCGACGCTTCGAGCGGCGAGCCCGCCCGGGTGCACCGGGAGGAGATTCGGTTCGGTCTCGCCGTCGATGTGCCGAAGCCGGACGGCTCGCGCACGCTGCTCGTGCCCAATCTTCCGGGCGTCGAGAGGATGCGTTTCGCCGAATTCGCCGCCGCGGCCGACGACCTCGTGGAGCGCTCCCGTTCGGGCAGGATCAAGGTCTCCGATTTCGAGGGCACGACCATTTCCCTGACGAATCCCGGAACGCTCGGGACGACGGCCTCGGTGCCGCGTCTGATGCCCGGGCAGGGCGCGATCATCGCGACCGGCGCGATCGAGTATCCGGCGCAGTTCCGGGCGATGGCGCCGGCGACGCTGTCGCGCCTGGCGATCTCGAAGGTGATGACGTTTACCTCCACGTACGACCATCGCATCATCCAGGGCGCGGAATCCGGGGCCTTTCTCGCCCACGTGGAAGATCTTCTGCTCGGCAAGGCGGGCTTCTACGAGGGCATCTTTGCGGACCTCGGGGTCCCATACAAGCCGTTCCTGTGGGAGGTCGACCGCAGCGACGGCAGCACCGACGAAGTCGCCAAGCAGGCCCGCGTGCTGGAGCTCATCAACGGCTACCGCGTGCGCGGGCACCTGATCGCCGACATCGACCCCCTGCGCACCCGGGAGATCGCAAGCCACCCCGAGCTCGATCTGGCGACCTACGGACTGACGATCTGGGACCTCGACCGCCCGTTCTGGACCGGCGGCCTGAAGGGCGGCGACCGTCTGCCGCTGCGCGAGATCATCGCGGTAATGCGCCGCGTGTACTGCGGCAAGATCGGGACGGAGTACCGCCACATCTCGAGCCCGACCGAGAAGTACTGGATCCGCGAGCGGGTCGCGGCTGCGGCCTCTTCCGGGCCGCTGCCGAAGGCGCTGCGCAGGAGCCTGCTCGCGAAGCTGATCGCGGCCGAGGAGTTCGAGCGCTTCCTCGGCACGAAGTTCCTCGGCCAGCGCCGCTACTCCGTCGAGGGCTGCGACACGGCGATTCCTTTGCTCGACCGGATCGTGGAGGGCGCAGCCGCGCGGGGGATCGACGAGGTCGTGGTCGGCATGTCGCATCGCGGCCGGTTGAACATCCTCGCCAACGTCGTCGGCAACTCGGCCGAGCGCATCTTCAGCGGCTTCGAGGGCGTGGTCCATCCGGACTTTCCGGCCGACGAGGGAGACGTCAAGTACCATCAGGGGGCGCGCACCACGCGACGCGCCGAGTGTGGCCGCGACGTTGCGATCCAGGTCGAGTCGAATCCATCGCACCTGGAGGCGGTCGATCCGGTCGTCGAGGGCGTCGTGCGGGCCAAGCAGGAACGCGGCTTCGGACACGGCTCCGCCGCGTGGAAGCGCGTGCTGCCGGTTCTCCTCCACGGCGACGCGGCCTTCGCGGGGCAGGGGATGGTGGCGGAGGTCCTGAACCTCGCGAACCTGCCCGGCTACCGCACGGGAGGCACGATCCACGTCGTGGTCAACAACCAGATCGGGTTCACCACGCCGCCCTCGAAGGGCCGGTCGTCCGTGTACTCGACCGACGTCGCGAAGATCAACCAGGTCCCCATCTTCCACGTCAACGGCGACGACCCCGAGGCCGCGTACCGCGTGCTCGAGATCGCGCTCGAGTACCGCCAGGAGTTTCACAAGGACGTCGTCATCGATTTGATCGGGTTCCGGCGGCACGGGCACAACGAGGGCGATGAGCCGACCTACACGCAGCCCCTGATGTACCGGGCGATCGAGGCGCACCCGGGCGTGCGGACGCTCTACGCGCGGCGGCTCGTGCGCGACGGCGTCCTGACCGAGGATGAGGTGCGAGAGCTCGAGGCCCGGCAGGTCGCCGAGTACGAGGCCGCGCTCGTGGGAGCCAAGCAGGCGGCGCAGAGGCCACGCCCCGCATCCGCCCAGCCCCTGCCGGGTGATGGCGCCGTCGTCGAGATGGAGACGGGCGTACCCCGCGAGACGCTGGCGCGCATCGGCCAGGTCCTCACGACGGTGCCGCCGGGTTTCCATCTCAATCCCAAGATGGTCCAGCAGCTGGCTCGCCGCGCGAAGATGTCCGAGGGGGCGCTCCCGCTCGATTGGGGCACAGCCGAGGCGCTGGCCTTCGGATCGCTCCTGCTCGAAGGCACGCCCATCCGCATCAGCGGCCAGGACTCGAGCCGCGGCACGTTCTCCCAGCGCCATGCCCTCCTCCACGACACGTCCACGGGCGAGATCTGGGGACCCCTCGCGACTCTCGACCCCAGGCAGGCCCCGTTCGAGGCCTGCGACAGCCCGCTGTCCGAGTTCGCGGTTCTCGGTTTCGAGTACGGCTACAGCGTCGAGTGGCCGCAGGCCCTGGTGATGTGGGAGGCGCAGTTCGGGGACTTCGCCAACGGAGCACAGGTCATCGTGGACCAGTTCATCGCGTCCGCCGAAGACAAGTGGCGCCAGACGACGCGCATGGGCATGCTTCTTCCGCATGGCTCGGAGGGCCAGGGGCCCGAGCACTCGAGCGCGCGGCTCGAACGCTATCTCCAGCTCTGCGCCGACGGGAACATGCAGGTCGTCAACGCGACCACGCCGGCCCAGTACTTCCATTTCCTGCGGCGCCAGATGCGGCAGCCTCAGGCCAAGCCGTTCGTCCTCTTTTCGCCGAAAAGCCTTCTGCGCCTGCCGGCGGCCGCGTCGCCGCTCGAGGCGCTGACCGCGGGCGGATTTCGCGTGTGTCTCGACGATCCGGAGGTGGCCGACCGCGGAGCCGTCGAGCGCGCCCTCCTCTGCTCCGGCAAGGTCTATTACGACCTCAAGTCCGACAAGGAGAAGCGTGGCGACACGCGGACGGCGATAATCCGTCTCGAGCAGCTCTACCCGTTTCCTCAGGAGAGGCTGCGGGCGATCCTCGCCGGCTACACTCGGCTTGGCGACCCGATCTGGGTTCAGGAGGAGCCGAAGAACATGGGGGCCTGGTCCTTCGTCAACGAGCGCTCGACGGAGTTTCTGCCCGCGGGCAGGGTCCTGCGCTACGTCGGCCGAGCCGCCTCGCCGTCGCCGGCGACGGGCAACGCCGCCGTCCACAAGCGCGAGCTCGAGCAGTTCCTCGCAGAGGCCTTCGCCGGCTAGACGCCAGCAGGTTGCTGAAAAAGGGTGTGGGATGGCGTTACGAGCGCCGACGCCGCCGTAACCCGAAGGGTGGCCGGCACTTTGCCGGCGCCCGCTTGGAGTGCGAACCTGTGAGAGTTGCTGCAGCCTGCATCGGGCGCCGGATGCAAAGCGCCGGACACGACGCCCGCATCCATTTTTCAGCACCCTGCTAGGGAAGCTTCGCCGCCAGAACGTCCACCTTCTCAATCGAAGGCGGCGAGGCAAGCAGCTCACCGGCCTTCGCCATCAGGGCCGCCGCCACGCGGCCGGACAGATGCGCCGCGCGGCCGGCCTCGTCGGGGAACGCGTCGAAGATGCCGAACGTGGACGGGGCCATCCGGATCGCAAACCAGGCAGTGGTCGCCGGCTCCTCCCGGACGATCGCGAGACCACCCTTGAGAAAGTTCTCGACCTCCGCCTCCTTGCCGCGCTTGGCCTCCAGCTTGACGTACAGGGCAACCGTGACCATGTCGAGCCTCCTTGAGCGAATGGAGATTACTCCTTGCATGGGACTACGCTGGATCAGGCGTGAAAGATTCGCCAGCCAAAGGCTCGGACTCTCCGTTGGGAAGCGAGCTCCCGGCGATGGCGATGTCTCAGTACGCCAGGCTGTCGATCCGGAACAACGGCCCCGGAGCCCTGCCCTCCGCGGCGGCTCGCAGTCGAAACATCAGCCCACCCCAGGTCGTGTTGCACGACACGAAGTAGTCGCTGGCCTCGGCCCAGCCCGCATGGGTGAAGCGAATCCGCGTCGCCGCCTTCCTCGCCTCGAGGTCGAACACGAGCCGCGTGCCGCTCCACTCCTGGCCGCTCTCGCACAGCCATTCCGCCCTCCGGTCGGGTTCCAGAGCGATGGGTCGCAGCCGGTACATGGTTGCTTTCCGAAAAAACCCGAGCTCCACGGCGCCGTCCGGCACGACGGTTGTGTCTTCGGCCCACCACGCGCGAAAACCTGGACCGGTCGAAACGAGGGATAAACCGCCCCGGGAGCCGCTGCGACCTCGATGCTGTGGATGATGTCGGCCAAGGCTAGCCTCCTTTCCACCGCCGTCAACCCTTCTTCGGCTTCATGGCGTCGAAGCCGGCCCTGAGCGTCGCCCGCGGAACCTTGCGGTAGTCGGAGAACTCTCCGGCGCCGGCCAGCCATTCGCCGCCGTCCATCGTGACGCAGTCGCCGGTCTGGTAGGGGCATAGGTCCGAGAGGAGGAAAGTCGCGAGGTTCGCGATCTCCTCCTTCGTGCCGAAGCGCGCCAGCGGAATCCGGTCGAGGGCGTTCTTCTCGGCTGCGGGGTCGGCCAGCAGGCGGGAGAAGGCCCCTTCGGTCGGTATGGGGCCTGGCGCAATCGCGTTCAAGCGGATCCCGGCGTGTCCCCACTCGACCGCGAGCGAGCGCGTCATGGCGAGGACTCCTGCCTTGGCGCAGGCCGACGGCAGGGTATAGGCCGTTCCCGTCCAGGCGTACGTCGTCACGATGGACACGATCGCGCCGGGAGCCTTGCGCCCGAGGAGATGTCTTCCCACGGCCAGCGTGCAGTGGACCGAACCGTGGAGCACGGTGCGGACGACCGCGTCGAAGCCGTTCGGCGTGAGCTCCTCGGAGAAAGCGAGAAAGTTTCCGGCGGCGTTGTTGACGAGGCCGTCGACTTTGCCGAAGCGCGAAATGGCATGGGACACCAGCTTTTCGACCTCGCTCGGGTTCCGGACGTCCGCGGCGAAGAAATCGACCGCTCCACCCTCGCGGGATGCCTCGGCGATGTCCCGGGCCGCGTCTTCGAGCCGTTCGCGCTTGCGCCCCGCGATCGTGACCTTTGCGCCGAGCGCGGCAAAGGCCTTCGCCATCGCGAGGCCGAGGCCCGAGCCGCCTCCGGTGACCAGAATCGAGCGGCCCGCGAGGGTCTTCGGGTCGAACATGTGTTCCTCCGCCGGCGCCGACGATACTCCAGCGCCGGTCCATGGATGCAGATGTATTACGCGCCGGGGCCGGCGCGATGCAGAATGGGCGCGGAGGGGCTCATGGGCTTTGCAAAACTCATGGCGGGACCGGTCGGCCGCGGTATTCGGATCGTCGCGGGGATCGTCTTGATGTTCTGGGGCTTTCGGCAGGGCACGACCGTGGGAGCGGCCGCCGGTGCCTTCGGCATCGTGGCGCTTGCGGCGGGGGCATTCAACTGGTGTCTGATCGCGCCCCTGATCGGCGCGCCGTTCAAGGGCAGCGACGCGCTGAAGCGGCCTTAGCAGCTACCGCGGGCCAGACGCCAGGTACCGATCGAACCAGGCGACCGTCCGCCGCTGGATGTCGCGCTGGTCGTCGAGCTTGCGGATCCAGTGGCCCTCGTCGGTGTAGATGACGAGCTGCGTCGGAACGCCGAGCGTCTTCAGCGCGTGCCAGAACTCGTAGCCCTGGGGCGTGGGGACCTCCGAGTCGCGGTCGCCGTGGAGAACGAGCGTCGGGGTCTTCACGTTCCGGATGAACTCGATCGGCGAAGACTGCGCGTACACCTTCGGGTCCTCGTACACGGAGGCGCCGAAGAAGGGGAGCATCCAGGTGTCGATCTTGTTCTGTCCATAGTAGCTCTGCCAGCTCACGATCCCGGCGCCGGCCACGGCTGCGGCGAAGCGCCGGTTTTGCGTGACCGCCCACATCGCCATGTATCCGCCGTAGCTCCAGCCGCAGATGCCGAGCCGGGTGCCGTCGACCGGCGCGCCCCGGAGGACCTCGTCCACGCCCGAGAGGATGTCGCGCAGGTCTCCGCCGCCGAAGTCCTTGACGTTGCCCCGCGTGAATGCTTCGCCGAAGCCATAGCTGCCGCGCGGGTTGGGCATGAAGACGAAGTATCCCTGCGAGGGCAGGGTCGCGGTCCAGCGCGACGGCCAGCCGATGTGGTACGCGGACGAAGGCCCTCCGTGCACCTGGACGACCATGGGGTACCGCTTCGCCGGGTCGAAGGCGCGAGGGTAGAGAAGCCATCCCTGCACCGTCGCTCCGTCGCTCGCCCAGTGGATCGACCGGGCCTCTCCCCACCACGGCTGCGCGTGGCCATTGACGTCCGTGAGAGCTTTCCACCCGCCGATCGGCCCCCCGTAGACCTCGGGCGCCTTCTGGAAGGAGTCGCGGATGACCGCCGACGCGTCGCCCGCGCGCGCCACGCAGAATCCGTCGAGCGATTCGGCGCCCTGCCACAGCCGGATGGTTTTTCCGCTCGCCGGGTCGAGGCGGGCGACCGCCTCCTTGCCGTCCACGAGCTCCGTGAACAGGATCTCGCCCGAGGCGCGCCAGAAGAGCGCGCTTGCCGAGGACTTCATGTCGGGCGTCCGATTCGTCGCGGGACCGCCTGCGACGGGCACCGTCCAGATGTCGCCTCCGGTCGAGCCCTCGTCGCTCATGATCCCGTGGATGACGGCGATCGATCTCCCGTCCGGGGAAAACCGCGGGCAGGCGATCTGCAGCGGAGGCTTCCAGATCGAGCGGGCCTGCCCCGTCCCGGCCGCGACGACGTAGAGCTCGGCGAGCCAGTAGTTGTTGGTGCCCGAGCCCCTGGCGGCTTCCGCCGCGAAAGCCGTTCCATCGGACGACCAGTCGTAGTCGTAAACGTAGAGGTCGGGAGGCGAGACCTGGCGCAGCGTGCCCGAGGTGACGTCGACGACGGCGATCCGCTGTTCCTCCACCTTCTCTTCGACGGGACCCGAGTCGGGCCTGTACGCCACGATGGCGCCCGGCTCCTGGTCGGAGCCCTCGACGAAGAGGAAAGCGACGGACTTGCCGTCGGGAGACCAGCGGATGCGGTCGAGCTGACCTTCGACCCGGGTGAGCTGGCGCGCGGCGCCGCCCGAAGCGGGCGCGAGCCAGATCTGACGCTGTCGCGCCTTCGCGGCGTCGGACAGGAAGGCGATCGTGCTTCCATCCGGCGAGAAGGTTGCGCCCTGCTCGCGGTGGGGCTCACCGTCGGTCGCGGCGGTCAGCCGCCGCGGTTTCCCGGAGGCGACGTCGGCGACGAAGATGGTTCCCAGGCTCTCGAAGTTGTCCTGGTCGAACGCCTTCTGCGACCAGGCCGCGCGGCGGCCGTCGGGCGAGATTGCGACGTCATGAAAATGGCGCACGCTTCGCAGCGAATCGAAGACGGCGTCGACCGAGGGCGTCGTCGCTGGCGAGGCAGCGGGGGTGCGCGACGCCAGGAGTGCAGCGAAGAAGAGCCCGAGGTAACCCACGCGTCCCCCTCCCAAATCCGAAATCCCAAATCCGAAATCTCTACGTCAGATCCACCCAGATGCTCTTGACCTGCGTGTATTCCTCGAGCGCGTAGTGACCGCGCTCGCGCCCGAATCCCGACTGCTTGTAGCCGCCGAAGGGCAGGCCGGGGTCGTAGAAGTTGTAGGCGTTGACCCATACGGTCCCGGCCTTGAGCGCCTTCGCCGTGCGCAGCGCCATCTTGATGTCGCGCGACCACACGGCCGCGGCCAGGCCGTAGACGGTGGAATTCCCGATTGCGACGGCCTCGGCTTCGTCCTGGAAGGTGAGCGTGGCCAGCACGGGTCCGAAAATCTCCTCGCGGGCGATCGTCATGTCCGGCGTAACGGCGTCAAAGACGGTCGCCTCGAAGAACGCGCCCTTGCCGTTGACTGAGGCGGCATTGCCGCCGGCGACGAGCTTCGCGCCCTCCGCCCTGCCCGTTTCGACGTAGCGCGCCACGTTCGCGCGCTGCTTGTCCGATACGAGCGAGCCGAGGCGCGTCTTCGGGTCGAGCGGGTCGCCGGGCGTGAGCTTCCTGGCGCGGTCGACGACTCTTTCCATGAGGGTATCGTGGACCGATGCCTCGACGAGCAGGCGCGAGCCGGCCGAGCAGAGTTCGCCCTTGCCGTAAAAGATCGCGTTGATCGCGCCTTTGGCGGCGCCGTCGAGGTCGGCGTCCGCGAAGACGATGTTCGGCGACTTGCCGCCGAGTTCCATCGAGACGCGCTTGACCGTTCCGGCCGCCGCTCGAAGGATGGATTTGCCCGTCTCCGTCTCGCCCGTGAAGGAAATCTTGTCGATGCCGGGATGCTCCGCCATTGCCCGGCCCACGACGACGCCCGGACCCGGTATCACGTTGAACGCCCCGGGCGGCAGGCCCGCCTCCGCGAGCAGCTCCGCGAACATCAGCGCGGTCAGAGGCGTCACGGACGCGGGCTTCAGCACGACGGTATTGCCGAGCGCGAGGGCCGGAGCGATCTTCCACATGGCCTGGAGGAGAGGGAAGTTCCACGGGGTGATCGCGCCGACGACGCCGACCGGCTCGCGCAGCGTCATCAGGAAGGCGTCCCGGCGGCCGGGGAACGTGTCGCCGTAGAGCTTGTCGGCATATTCGCCGAAGTACGCGAGGCACTCGGCCGCGGCCGGCATGTCGATCTTGGCCGCCTCGAAGATGGGCTTCCCGTTGTCCTGGGTCTCGACCCTGCCGAAGTCGTCGGCCCGGGAGGCCAGGATGTCCGCTGCGCGCATGAGGATGCGGCCCCGCTGCCGCGGCTTCATCGCGGCCCACGGGCCGCCCTCGAAGGCCCGGCGTGCGGCGGCGACCGCGCGGTCGAGATCGTCCTTGCCCGCCTCCGCGACCTCGGCGAGAGTCTCTCCGGTCGCCGGGTTCAGTGTCGGGAATCGCCGGCCGCTGGCGGCGGGGACGAACTCCCCGTTGATGAAGAGGTCGGTCTTCAGGAGCTACTTCCCCTTGAACCTGGGAACACGCTTCTCCTGGTTGGCGGCGATGCCTTCCTTGGCGTCCTCGCTCTGGAAGAGGAGCTGCTGGAGCTCCCGTTCGACGGCGAGGGCGGACTCGAGCGGCAGGTCCCAGCCCGACTGAACGGAGCGCTTGATGCGGCCGACCGCCTTGGAGGCCTTGTGCGGTGGCACGAACTGGCGGGCGTAATCCATCACTTGCTCCCACCACTGCTCGGCCGTGGCATCGATGACCTGGTTGACCAGGCCGAGATCGAGCGCCTCCTCGAAGGAGAAGGTGTTGCCGGTGACGATGAGCTCGATCGCCTTCGACTTGCCGACCATCTTGGCCAGGCGCGCCGTGCCGCCCGTTCCGGGCAGGACCCCGAGCGTGACCTCGGGCAGGCCGATCTTGCCGGCGTCCTTGCGGGCGATCCGCAGGTCCGCGGCCATCGCGATCTCGAGCCCGCCGCCGACGGTGTGGCCGTTCAACGCGGCGATCACGAGTTTGGGTGTGTGCTCGAGGCGCAGCAGCGTCTCGTTGGCGTGAAGGCAGAAGAAATACTTGAAGCCCGGCGACACGGCGTTCAACATGCCGATGTTCGCGCCGGCCGAGAAAAAGCGGTCGCCCTTGCCGCGCAGGACGATGACGTGGACGTCGTCGTCGAAGCGGGCCTTCAGGATCGCCTCGTCGAGCTGGCGGTTCATGGCGTAGGTGTAGGTGTTGGCCGGGGGATCGTCCATCTCGATGACGGCGATGCCGTCCGCGACCCGGTAGTGGACGACGGCGTGGTCGAGCTCCGGGCTCGTCCAGTCGCGTGTCTTGGCGGGTGTGCTCATGGGTCCTCCTTGCGAAACTTTCGAACGGACGATCCTATCAGGATTGGGGGGCACCGCTACAGGCCCAGGAAGTTCTTGGCGATCGTGAAGTAGATGATCAGTCCGGTCGCGTCGACGAGTGTGGCGATCAGCGGCGCCGACATTACGGTCGGGTCGATCTTGAACAGGGTGGCGAGCAGGGGAATCATCGAGCCGACGGTGTTCGCCCAGGCGCAGATCGCGAGGATGGACACCCCCACCGTCATCGCCAGGGGCATGGTCGAGCCCCAGAGCAGGGCCCGGCCCACGCCGACCATGCCGAGCATCAAGCCGAGCACGATGCCGCTGCCGGCCTCGCGGAAAAGCACCCGCCCGAAATCGCGCAGTCGGATCTCGCCCACCGCCAGGCCCCGGACGATGGTGGTGACGGTCTGGGAGCCGGAGTTTCCGCCGGTGCCGATCAGCAGCGGAATGAAGAACGAGAGCGCCACGACCTTGGCGAGCTCGCTCTCGTAGTGGCGCAGCACGGTTCCGGTGAAGGTCTCGGTGACGAACATCAGGAGCAGCCAGTTGAACCGGAGGCGCACGTTGCGGAAGGGCTTGGTCGAGAAGTAGCCCTGCTCCACCGTCTCTTCGGTGGCGGAGACGCCGCCCATGTGCAGGGCGTCCTCCGTCTGCTCTTCGATCAGGATGTCGATGACGTCGTCCACCGTCACGATCCCGAGCAGACGATTCGCGTCGTCGACGACCGGGATCGCATGCACGTCGTACTTGGAGACGAGCCGCGCGACCTCCTCCTGGGAGGCCTCGGCGTGGACGGTGAGGAGATTCTTCTCCATCATGTCGGCGATCTTGCGGTCGGGCGGAGCGGGGAAGAGGTGCCGGAGGGACACGTAGCCGACGAGCCGTCCCGTGTCCTCCACCGCATAGAGGCTCTGGACCGTCTCGACCTCCGGGTCGATGCGCTTCAGGTGGTCGAGCGTCTCGGCCACCGTCCATTCGGGCCGGATCGTGGCGAACTTCTCGGTCATGAGACGGCCCGCCGTGCGCGGAGGAAAGCGCAGCAGGCGCTCGACCCCGGCGGCGTCGCGCGGCGACATCTTGGCGAGGATCGCCTCGCGCTGGCGCTGCGTGAGGTGCTCGAGGAGGAACGTGACTTCGTCCGCCGGCAACCGGTCGAGCTCGGCTCCGAGCTTTGCGGGAGAGGCGCGGTGAAGAATCAGGCGCAGCGTCTCGCCCTTCAGCTCCGAGAGGACGGCCGCCCCCTGCTCGGGCGGAAGGGCGTCGAAGAGGACGACACGGTCCTCGCGCGGCAGGTCGTCGAGGAGCTCGGCGATATCGGCGGGATGCAGATTGGCGACGGCTGCCGCCAGCTCCTTCGGGTTGTCCCGGATCAGCTCCGAGATGTCGGGGCCGATGACCTTTGCCAGCGACATGGGCCGCTATTGTTTCATCGGATGCTTCGAGTCAGAGCGAAGAAAGCCTGCGTCGTGCGTGAGGCCCAAATCGCAAATGACAAGTCACGACTTCTTCCCCGGTTCCACCCAGTCGCTCGAGCCGTCCGGGTGAAACTCCTTCTTCCAGATCGGCACGGTCGCCTTCACACGATCGATCGCCGCTCGGCAGGCGGCAAACGCCTCGGCGCGATGCGGTGAAACCGCGGCAATGGCCACGGATGCCTCCCCGACCGCGAGGCGTCCGACCCGGTGCTTCAGGCGGATTTTCACGGAAGGGAATTCCCGGCCGAGCGCGTCGACGATCCGCTCCATCTCGCCCTCGGCCATCGGGCCATAGGCCTCGTATTGAACGGCCGTCGTCGGGCGCCCCGCGTTCTCGTTGCGCACGACGCCGACGAAGAGACACAGCGCCCCGTCGCCGGGACGGGCTTCGAGAAGGAGCGCCGCCACGTCGATCGGAGAAGGCGTCAGGTAGCTCAAATCCGAAATCCGAAATCCGAAATCCGAAATCGCACTTCAGCCCCCGGCTACCGGCGGCAGGAATGCGACCTCGTCGTCCTCGCTCAGGACCGTGTCGGCGGAGACGTATTCGCGGTTCACGGCGACGGGCGGCGTGATGGTGTACCGGCCAAAGAACGCGTTCTCGGCGCCCAGGGCTTTCCAGAGGTCCGCGGCGCGCGTTCCGGCCGGGACGTTCCTCTGCTCTTCATCCCGGCCGGCGGCCTCCCGGAAGCTCGCAAAGTGCAGGATGCGAACGTGCATGGAGGGAGTCTATGCGGGATGAACCAGGGCCGTCCGCGCTGGGGGCTTGCTTTTTGTCTGACCGGTCGGTTAGTCTTTGGGCATGGCGCGCGTTGCCCCTGCTCCCGAGTCCGAGCGCCGTCTGAGTTTGCTGAAGGCGGCATTTCGCGAGGTCGCCGAGAAGGGATTCTCGGAAGTCACTCTCGACGACATCGCTCGGCGGGCCGGCGTCTCGAAAGGGGTCACCCTTTATCACTTCGACTCCAAGGAAGACCTCTTTCGCGAACTCTTCGGATGGCTCATCGACTCGATCCATGCCCGCATGCGCGAGGCCGTCGGCGGCCAGTCGGACCCGGTCCTGAAGGTCCGGGCGCTGGTCGCGCTGATCTTTCCGTCTCCGTCCAAGAACCGGGCATTCTTCCGCGCCTTCGTGGATTTCTGTGGCCTGGCCGCGCGCAGGGAGGCGTTCCGCGAGGTCAACGCGCGGTTCTACGCCGGCTGTCGAGAGATCGACGGCGGCATCGTGGAGGAGGGCATGCGCAGCGGCGTCTTCGTGGTGCGCGATGCCGGAGAAGCCGGCTCCACGATGCGGGCCATCTTCGACGGCCTGATGATGCAGTGGCTTTCCGAGAGGGATCCGGAGGCAACCTTCGGTGCCTACCGCGACCGCTGCGAGCGCGAAATTCTGAACTACCTTCTGCCTCCGCTGCCTTCCGCGAAAGGAGCCCGCCAATGATTTCCGCCGGTCCTGTCGAAGCGCGCTGCGCCAACGCGGGGTGTTCACGGCCCCCCGAGGAGGCGGAGCGCTTCTGCGCCACGTGCGGTCTCGAGCGGGCCCTCTTTCATCGGGATGCCCGCAGGGAGGTGTCGGAAAGCCGGCCCCCGGAGGGGCCGGAGAAGAGCAGCGATAGAATCGCAGAATCGCATGATTGGTGACGGAGCCCCTCTGCCGATCCGGCGGATCCTGCTCGCCGCCCCTCGTGGCTTTTGCGCCGGGGTCGTGCGTGCCATCGAGATCGTGGATCTCGCTCTCGATTGTTTCGACGGGCCGGTCTACGTCCGCCGCGAGATCGTTCACAATAGCCACGTCGTCCGCAACTTCGAGGCGCGGGGCGTCCGCTTCGTGCAGGAGCTCGATGAGGTGCCTGACGGCGCCACGGCCGTCTTCTCCGCGCACGGCGTGTCGCCCCAGGTTCGGGCCGCCGCGACCGCCCGGCGGCTGCGGGTCATCGACGCCACCTGCCCGCTCGTCACCAAGGTTCACCTCGAGGCGATCCGGTTTGCGCGCATGGGGTACGAGATCCTGCTCGTCGGGCACGCCGGTCACGAAGAGGTCGAGGGAACGATGGGGGAGGCCGCCTCCCAAATCCGGCTGGTCTCCTCGGTTGCGGACGCGGAGAACGTGTCGGTGAAGAATCCCGAGCACGTTTCCCTCATCACCCAGACCACACTCTCCATGGAAGACACGCGACCGATCGTCGAGGCCCTGAAACGCCGCTTCCCGAAAATCCACGTCCCGGCCAAGGACGACATCTGTTACGCGACCCAGAACCGTCAGGTGGCGGTGCGGGCTCTGGCGAAACGCGCGCCGCTCATCCTCGTCGTCGGGTCGCGCAACTCCTCCAACTCCAACCGGCTCGTCGAGGAGGCGGCTCTGGCGGGGGCGAAGGCCCATCTCGTGGACGACGTGTCGGAGATCGATCCGGCCTGGTTCGACGGGGTCGAGACGGTGGGCATCACCTCGGGAGCGTCCGCGCCGGAGTTCCTCGTCGACGAGATCGTGCGAATGCTCTGCGGACGCGGGGCCGCAGAGGTCGAGGAAGTCCTCACGGTCGAGGAAGACGTCCACTTCCCGCTTCCGCCGGAAGTGGCCGGGCAGCGCCCGTCGGAGGCCCGGTCGGCCGCGCTGCCAGTTCGCGCGTAGACCGCCGAGATCTCCCGTGCCGCTCCCGCTTTCGGAAAAGGTCGCGTTCGTCACGGGCGCCTCGCAGGGCATCGGGGAGGCAATCGCGCGCAGGCTCGGAAGGGACGGCGCCCGTGTCGTGCTTGCGGCACGCAACCGCGCCGCGTGCGAACGTCATGCCGCGGAGATGGTGGCCGCAGGACAGCAGGCGGCCGCGGCAATCTGCAACGTCACGGACCGGGGCTCCGTCGCTCTTGCGATCGCGACCGCGGTCGCGCGGTGGGGGAGGATCGACATTCTCGTCAACAACGCCGGCGTCGGAGGTGCCACGCCGCTCGACGATCCGGACGACGAGCGCTGGGACCTGATCCTCGCGACCAATCTCACCGCAGTCTTCCGCGTGACACGCGAGGCGTCCCCGTTTCTTCCGGAGGGCGGCCGTGTGATCAACCTGTCCTCCGTGCTCGGCCGCTTCGGCGTGCCGGGGTACGCAGCCTACGCCGCATCCAAGCATGGCGTCATCGGCTTGACCCGTAGCCTCGCGCTCGAGCTCGCCCCGCGCAAGATCACCGTCAACGCCATCTGCCCGGGATGGGTTGAGACGGCGATGGCGCGAGAGGGCTTCCGCCGGTTTGGCGGCGAGGAGCCGGGCCGGCAGGCAGCAGCCCGGATGGCTCCGCTCAACCGGGTTCTCGAGCCCGAGGAGGTTGCGGGCCTGGCCGCGTACCTCGCCTCCGACGACGCCCGCTCGGTCACGGGGCAGGCGATCGTCGTGGACGGCGGGCAGGTGATGCCATGAAGGCGGGATGCGGGATCGGATTTTCGAGTTAGACTTTGCGGCGGTTATCCCGTATCCCGCAACTTGAATTCGGAGGTCGACATGACGCGTGAAGAGTTCTTGAACGCCCTCGACACCCTCGTCGCAGAGAAGCATCTGTTGAAGCATCCCTTCTACCAGCTGTGGTCCCAGGGCAGGCTGACACGGGAGAACCTGCGCGAGTATGCCGTGTCCTACTACCCGCACGTCGCGGCCTTCCCGACGTACGTTTCCGGCGTTCACTCGGGATGCGAGGACGCGGCGATTCGGCAGGAGCTGCTCGAAAACCTGATCGAAGAAGAGCGCGGGGCCGACAACCATCCCGCCCTCTGGCGGCGCTTTGCGCTCGCTCTCGGCGCCTCCGAGTCGGACCTCACCTCCTCCGCGCGCACGCCCGAAGTGGCGGAGACGATCGCGGAGTTTCGCCGCCAGACGCGGGAAGGCTCGGTCGCCGAAGGCCTGGCCGCGCTCTATGCCTACGAGTCGCAGATCCCCGAGGTCTCGAAGACCAAGCGCGAGGGCCTGGCTGCCTTCTACGGAATCGTGGATGACGCGGCGACCCGGTTTTTCTCGGTGCACGAGGAGGCGGACGTGTGGCACCGCCAGGTCGAGCGGGAGGCGCTCGGACGCGTGGCGGATACGCCCGAGGCGCGAGCGCGAGCGCTGGATGCGGCGCGGCGGTGCTGCGACGCCTTGAACGGCGCCCTCGACGGCGTGATGCGGGAGAACGCGCTCGTCTGCTGACCCAGGCCGTCCTTCTCGACGCCGGCGCGACGCTTCTGTATCCGGACCCTCCCGTCGAGCAGGTGTACGCTCGCATCTTCGCGGAGGACGGGGCGCGCTTCGACACGGCCCGGTTGCGCGACGCGCTGACGGTCACCTGGATCGAAGTTCAGAGGGAGAAGCCCGGCGACCGCTATGGGGGCGTGCGCGGGGAACCGGAGTTCTGGCGCGACTTCCTCGGCCGTGTGCGGCGGCTCATCGACGGCGGTCCGCTTTCGGAGGAAGCCTTCGCCCGCCTGGCACAGCACTTCCGCGATCCCGACGCCTGGCGGGTCTACGACGACGTGGTCCCGACCCTCGAGGCGCTCTCGGGCGCGGGGCTCGCTCTGGCGGTCGTGTCCAACTGGGACTCCCACCTGCCGCAGCTGCTCGCGCTGCGGGGCCTGTCGCGCTTCTTTCAGACGGTGTCGGTGTCGGCGATCGAGGAGACGGGCAAGCCCGACGCGGAGATATTCCGCCGGACCTGCGCGCGGATCGGGGTCCAGCCGGGGCAGGCCCTGCACGTCGGCGATTCTCTCCGGGACGACTACGATGGAGCGCGGGCCGCGGGGCTTCGCGCGCTCTTGCTCGACCGTCGCGGCGAGCACGCCGACGTGCCGGAAAGGATTCGAAGCCTGTCGGAGATCCCCCGGCTCCTCTAGCAGGGTGCTGAAAAATGGATGCGGGCGTCGTGTCCGGCACTTTGCATCCGGCGCCCGATCCGGCCTGCAGCAACTCTCACAGTTTCGCACTCCAAGCGGGCGCCGGCAAAGTGCCGGCCACCCTTCGGGTTACGGCGGCGTCGGGCCATCTGCGTCGTCGCGCTTCCTTGCATCTGACCCAACGGCGCTCGTAACGCCATCCCACACCCTTTTTCAGCAACCTGCTAGAGCGCCGCCTCGCCGCATCCGGCCGTGCGGCGGCGTAAGATCCTCACCCAGGTGAGCGCGAGCCAGTCGGCGTGGCAGAGGGCCACGCACCGCCGTCACGCGGCATGGGTCGCCGGCGCGGCGCTCGCACTCCTCGTTCTCGCGGCCTTCTGGCCGGTCGTCCGGGGCACGCAGTCGTTCTTCCACTTCGATCTCTATTACGAGCATCTCCCGATCTGGCACGCCACGCAGTCCGCGTTGCGCGCGGGCGTTTCCCCATTCTGGCTGGACGGCGAATACTGTGGCCACCCGCTTCTCTTTCAGCAGGAGGCGCCCCTCTTCTATCCGCCGATGGCGCCCATGCTGCTGACCGGGGTGTCCGTGCACCGTCTCAACGACGCCTTCACGCTGGTTCATCTCTGGCTCGCGGGCCTCTTCGCGTTCCTCCTGCTGCGCGGGCTCGCAGCGAACTTTCTTGCCGCTTTCTTCGGCGCCGCGGCGTGGATGCTCTCGGCCCGCATGATCCAGAGTGCGATCTGGCCGAGCGCCGTGGCCGTCTCGGCGTACCTGCCGCTGATGCTGCTCGGCATCGCCCGCATCGGCCGCGGCGAGCGCCGCCGCGGCGTCATCGAGGCCGCCGTCGCGGGCGGACTCGCGCTCCTGGCGGCCCGCCCGCATGCGCTCCTGGCGGCCGCGCCGCTCCTGGCGGCGGTTGCGATCGGGGCCGTGGCGCGGTCAACGCGGCCGAGCCGCGCGGCCGCCGACCTCGCGCTCGCGGCGGGCCTGGCGCTGCTTCTCGGAGCGCCATCGCTCGTCCCGGCCGCGATGATCTACCCCGAGACCTCCCGAGGCGCGGGGCTCACGGTCGACGAACGGGATGCCCAGGCGCTGCGACCGGGCACGGACCTCGCGCAGGCGTTCCTGCCGGTGGACGGAATGCCGCGCTGGCCGGAGCCGGCCGCGTACGCAGGCCTCGCTGCCACGGTTCTGTTCGCGGCGGGCCTCGCCCTCCTGCTCTTGCCGGGGCGCGGATTCGCGCGCGGACCCTTTGGCTGCCTCGCGGCGGGCGGCTTCGTCGGTCTGGCGTTCGCCTTCGGCGAGAAGGGCCCGTATGGGCTCGTGGCGTGGATTCCGCCGATGGCCTGGTTTCGCGTTCCGGTCCGATACCTGCTGTCGTGGTCGCTCGCCGTGGCCGTCGGTTCGGCCCTCGTTCTTGCGTACTGGATGTCCCGGTCGAAGCGGCCCGCATGGATCGGAGCCGGCTGCGTGCTCCTGCTCACGGCGGATCTCGTCGTCCACGCGCGGCGGGCCGCGCCGACGGCGACTTCCGAGGCCTGGCGCGTGGAGCCGGAGCTGGCCGCGGCCCTGCGGCAGCGGCTGGGCGCCGATGGCCTCGGCTTTCCGCGCCGCTTTCTCTCGCTCGCCGACCTTCTCTATCCGGTCTACTACCGCGGGCCCGAGCTCGTGCTCATGCTCCGGAGGTTCGAGTCGCTCCACTGGGCCAACGGGATGCGCTGGGGACTCGAGTCCGTCTGGGGCGACGGGCCCACGCTCTCGCGCACGACGGATCTCTTCCTCGCCTCGACGCTCCGGGCCGCGGCGCTCGGGGGCGTTGGCGCCGTCGTCGCCAGCGCCCCGCGGCCAGCGCAGTCTCCGCCCTCCGAGGCGAGGCCCCTTGCGATCGAGGACTTCCAGGGCCTGTCCCGCGCCATCCTCGTTCCCGCGGCGATCGTCGTGCCTCCGGAGAAGGCGGTCGCAACGTCGCTCGCGCCGGCGTTCGAGCCGCGCGCGGTCGCGGTGCTCGAGACCGGCCGGCCCCTTCCGGGCGCATGGGAGTCGGCGGCCGGATCGCTGACCGCGCTGGAACGCGGCCCATCCAGAATCTCCTTCTCGGCGACGTTGCCCGGAGACGGCGTGCTCGTCGTCTTCAACGCCTGGGAGGCGGGCTGGCGCGCCACGGTCGACGGCGAGGCGGCACCGGTCGTGCGGGCCGACGGAGCGTTCCAGGGCATTCGTCTGTCCTCCGGAGAGCATCGGGTGGACCTGACCTATCGGCCCCGGGGTCTCGCGGAGGGGCTCGGCCTCGGAATCGCGGGAGTTCTGGCCACGGTCCTCGCAGCCCTGCGCCTGAAGCCGCGCTCCGAATTCGCCGGCGGGGCCGCGCCGGGCTTCTGATATCCTGCGCCGCAAATTCGCATGAGCAGCCAGCTCTTCCGGACCAAATCTCTCGACCTGATCCTCGCCGACGCCGAGGAACCGGAGCATCAGATGAAGCGGGCCCTCGGCCCGGTCCAGCTGATCGCGCTCGGCATCGGGGCCATCGTCGGAGCCGGGATCTTTGCGGTCATCGGATCGGCGGCCGCCGGCGGAGGCCACCACGACGGCGCGGGACCGGCGCTCGTCATCTCGATCGTCATCACCGCGATCGGCTGCGGCTTCTGCGCACTCTGCTACGCGGAATTCGCATCGCTCGTCCCGATATCCGGGAGCGCCTACACGTACTCGTACGCGACGCTCGGCGAGTTCGTGGCCTGGATCATCGGCTGGGACCTGATCATCGAGTACGCGATGGGTAACGTCGCCGTGGCGGTGTCCTGGTCGGGCTATTTCGTCGAGCTCCTGAAGGGTCTCGGCCTGACGATCCCGCCCTGGCTCACGACAGACCTCGCGACGGCCTTGAGGACCCCCGGTTTCATGGACGCCGCTCCGCACGTCTTCGGCCTGCCGATCGTGCTGAACGTGCCGGCCGCCGTGATCACGCTGCTGCTGACGTGGGTCCTCGTCATCGGGATCAAGGAATCCGCGAACTTCAACGCCGGGATGGTCGCCCTGAAGCTCGTCATCCTGGTCTTCTTCATCATCGTCGGAGCCTTGTACGTCAAGCCGGTCAACTGGCATCCGTTCTCGCCCAACGGCTGGGCGGGCATTCGGACCGGCGCAGCGCTGATCTTTTTCGCGTACATCGGCTTCGACGCCGTCTCGACAGCCGCCGAGGAGTGCCGCAACCCCCAGAAGGACATGCCCATCGGCATGATCGGGTCGCTCGCGATTTGTACGGTCCTCTATGTCGCGACGTCCCTCGTCCTCACGGGAATGGTGCCGATCGAGCAGATCCGCGGCTCCTCGGAGCCTCTGGCGAAAGCTTTTTCGCTCCTCGGAATGAACTGGGCGGCCGGGATCGTGGCCTTCGGCGCCGTGGTCGCGACGACGGCGGTCCTGCTCGTCTTTCAGTACGGCCAGGCCCGGATCTTCTTCTCAATGGCGCGCGACGGCCTGCTCCCCCAGTCGTTCGCGAAGATCCACCCGCGGTACCAGACGCCCCACGTCACGACGATCTGGATCGGTGTGGCCGTGGCCGTCCTGTCGGCCTTCGCGAACCTCGACGTCTTCGTCGAGCTGACAAACATCGGGACGCTCTTCGCCTTCGTTCTCGTATGCATCGGAATCATGGTGCTGCGCGCGAAGGATCCCGATCGCCGGCGCGCCTTCCGCACGCCGTTCGTGCCATTCGTGCCGATCGCGGGCATCGTGGTATGCGTCTACCTGATGAGCGGCCTGCCGGTGGCGACGTGGATTCGGTTCGGCGTGTGGCTGCTGATCGGGCTGGTCATCTACTTCGCCTACGGTTTCCGCAGGAGCCGCCTCGCGTCGCAATAGCGGTGCGAGATGGGAACTGCCCGCACGGTTGCAAATCAGCGGCACCCAACGCGGGAGCCGTAGCGGCACGAGGAATCAGGCGTCCGGTCGAGCCCGCATCCGGGCGAGCCGGACGCCGGTGCGCCGAAGGCACAGATCCGAGCAAGCGAAGGCGACGTTCTTTGCTACACTGCCAGAGACTCCACCCGGGGCGTTCCGGCGCGGCGTCGGCTTTTTTTATGGAGGTGGGAATGCGGATTCGTGAGCTTTCTCTGGCGGCTCTTCTCGCGGTGGCGCTTGCCGTGCCGGCGGCGGCGCAGGTAGCGACCAAGAAGTATCCCTGGCAACCGGTCGGCGGGGTCCAGGACATCGACGTGCAGACCGAGGACGTCGTCGTCGGGCAGGTCGTCTTCGATCTCGGCGGCACCATGCGGGGAACGCCGATTCGCAAGTCGAGCGCCAAGGTCCGTGTCCGGATCGACAACAACGGGATGACGGATGAGGAAGTGGGCGTCGCCGTCGTCGTCTTCGACAAGGAGGGCAACGTCGTCGCCGCCGGCTCGAACGGCACGAAGTGGGGCTATCTCAACAAGGGGGATCGGACCTACTACAACATCGACTTTCCCTACGTGTACCGGCGGCTGGACGACGCGGCCGACTTCATCGTGACGCTCGAGACTCGCGGAAAGTCGGGAAAGAAGCCGAGCGCGCCCCCGCCGGAGCCCACGCCGGCGCCGTAGGCCACGAGCGCTCAGGGTTTGGTGAATCCGGGCACGTCGCGGCCGGCATAGCCGGTCATCTCGACGTACGCGCGGCCGCCGACCGGGCGGCCGCCGCGCTTTCCCTCGACGCGGCACGCGCCCTCCCAGTACGTGACCCCGGTCGACCGCTCCGTGACGAGCTCCTGGTCCGCGACGAGCGGCGTCAGCATGGCTTCGAGCCCGAGCGAGCGCACGACGAGCTTCCAGGCTGCAGGATAGACGGCGCTCGACCGAGGCGAGGTCCAGGTCGAGATGGACGCCAGTGCGACGTCGTCCCAGCGGATCGGCGTCGGCGTCCCGTTCGCGGGTACGAACGTGCCTGCCGAGAAGGGCGATGCCTTTCCTCCGGCCAGCCGAATCCGGTACAACATGAGGTCCGATCCATCGGCGAGCTGCACGGCAAACCAGTCCCAGCCCGCGGCCTCCTCGGGCAGCGCTCCCGGCCCCCACTCATGATCGAACCAGGCGGTCCCCCTCAGGCGCAGACGCGCACCGCCCGTGCGCGCCAGCGTACCCGCGGCAGCGAGCCGAGTGATGGAGACGTAGTGCGAGTACTCGCCTGGACCCGGGCCTTTCTTCGACAGACCCCCGGGCCCGTGGAGGACGGGCGCCTTCAGGGGCGTCAGCGCGAGATCGAGAGTCCCGATGTCCCGGCGACCTGCCGAGATATGTACGACACCCCTCTCCTCCCTGGCCGACCAGTCTTCGTTGTAGACGGCGAGCCCGCTCTCCGAGGCGCCGGCGATACCTGGCAGACCGAGGTGGGCCTTCTCGTCGTACACGAACCTGCCCCCGGCGACGTCGGTCCAGGCGAAGTGCGCCAGATGGAGATCCCGCGCGCGAAAAAACGTCAGCTGAAACCCGTAGGCCCTTCCGTGCTCGTCGTCGAGGTGGCCGGTGTAGTACCACCACTCGACGGCGGCATCCGGATGGGAGCCGTGGTCCCTCGGGAACGAGAGCGGGGCCGCCGCCGCCGCCAGGAGAAGAGACGTCCACGCGATGGCCAGGCGCGAGCTCATCACTCCTCCTGCAGTGCCGCCGCGGGATCGACGGCCGCCGCGATGCGGCCCGGCACGATTCCGGCCAGAAGGGATGCGGCGAGGACGAGGCCGGCCGCGCCGGCAAGCGCGGCGGCGGGCACGGCGAGGGTCACGGTCCATCCGAACGACTGCGGATTGATGACGCCGAGCAGCAGCCACGAGAACGCCGCTCCGGCGGCGATTGCCACGGTCGTCCCGACGAGGCCGGCGAGCAGAGCCTCCAGGAGGGTCGCGCGGCGGATTTGCGCTCCGGATGCTCCGATGGCGCGCAGCAGGCCGAAGGAACGGCGGCGCTCGACGGCCGAGGCGACGAGCGCGTTGGCGATTCCGAGCACGGCCACGCCGATCGCGATCGCTTCCAGGGCCCGTGTCACGGCGAAGACCCTGTCGAAGATCGCCAGCGCCTGCCGGCGCAGCTCGCGATTGGTCGAGATCGAGAGCGCGTACTGGCCCTCAGCCGCCGAGAGGATGCGGCGGCGCACGGCAGAAACGTCTGCGCCGGGGCGGACCAGCACGGCGGCGCTCGTGATCCGCGGGTCGCCGAAGATCTTGAGGTACAACGCGCGGTCCATGATGACGGTGCCCCGGTCGTTCGAGTAGTCGCGGTACACGCCGGCGACGCGGAAGGAGCGCGGGCCCGCAGGCGTGGGGACGGAAACGACGGTGCCTTCGTCGGCTCCGAAGCGCCGGGCGAAGGGCTCCGAGACGAGGACCTCGCCGCGCTCCCGCGCGGCCAGTGCGACAGGCCGCGGGTCGTTGCCGCCGAGAAGGGGAGGACCCCCCACGCGGGCCACGACCCGAAAGTCGCCGGAGGCGAGCGTGAACGGGCGTCCGGCGGAGTCGGTCGTCTCCCGGGCCCGGAACGGATCCACGGCCTCCACGCCCTCGATCCCCGCGAGAAACGGCGCGATTGCGGGCGGCAGATCCCCGACGATGCCGGCTCGGCCGCCGGCGTAGGCCTTGACCCAGAGGTCGGACCGCAGCGTCGACTCGACCCAGACCCGGACGGTCTCCCGGATCGACGCGACCGTGACGATCATGGCGAGCGTCATCCCGAGCGCCATCGCGAGCGCGGTGACGGCGATTCCGTTCCGCGCGAGGGCGCCGCCGAAGAATCCCGCCGCCAAACGGCCCTCGGCGCCGGAGGCCCTCGCGAGGAGGCGGCCCGGCAGCGCCGCACCGAGCCGGACGAAGAGGGGCGCGGCGAGCGCGAGGGCCGCTACGAGCGCACCGACCGCGGTAAACCCGAAGAGAGGAAAGCCGTCCACCGGGTCCAGCCGGGACAGAGCGAAGGCCCCGGCGATCGCCACCGCCGCTCCCGCGACTCGAGGCCGGAGCCGTCGGCGCGCGACGGCTTCGACCGAGCCCGGCCGCATCGCGGGCGATGGATCCACGCGCGTCGCTTCGAGCGCGGGCACGAGGGTGGCAAGCAGCGAGGTGCAGATCCCCACCGCCGCCGCCAGGCCCACGGCCCCGCCGTATTCCGAGGCGGCGATGCGCGTTGCGGGAAGGTAGATGGTCGATACGGTTCCCGCGACGGCCTCGAGCGCCGCCCGCGACGCGAAGAAGCCCAGCACCTCGCCGAGAGCCGTGCCGGCGGCGCCGACCGCGAGCCCCTCGGCGAGAAAGGCGACGAAAACGGTTCCCCGCGACGCCCCGAGGGCGCGCAGCGTCGCGATCTCCGGGCGGCGGCGCAGTACCGCGATCGAGACCGCATTCGCAACGAGGAAAGCCCCCACGAGAAGCGTCAGCGAGCCGAGGGCATTCAGGTTGAGGCGGAAGGCGCGGACCATCCGGCTGGCGGTTCGGGCCGCGCTCCCCGGGGGCTCGAGCGAGAGGCCGGGAGGCAGCCGCCGGAGGATCGCGGCGCGTGTGGCGTCGCGGGAGACTCCCGGATCGAGCACGATGTCCACGCGATCCACGAGGCCTCGTTTTGCGAGGAGGTCCTGCGCCGTGAAGAGATCCGTGACGATGACGTCGCCCCCGGCGGCGCGCGCAAGGCCCGAGAGCTCGAGAATCCCGCCGACCCGGACCGTGCGGTGCGTCCCGCCGGCGACGAGTCGCAGCACCGAGCCGGGCGTGAGCCGGTGCCTCTTTGCAAAAGGGGCCGGCACGAAGACGGACCCCGCGGCAAGCAGCGTCGCCCGAGCCGCGGGACCGACCGGAGCGAGAAGCCGCACGTCCCGGATCGCGCCATCCCCGCCCCAGTCGATGCCGAGGATCTGGGCGATCTCCCCGGTTCCGTCGTCGACGACTGCCGTCCCCGTCACGGCCGGGGCGAACGACCCGACCGCCCAGAGGAAGGAGAGCCGCTCGAGGGCATCGACGGGAACGCCGGCGACTCCGGTCACGACGAAGTCGCTCTTGCCGGAGACCGTGGACGCCGCCTCCTCGAAGGATGCGGTCACGCTGCGGTTGGCGTGGTGAATGGCGGCCACCGACGCCACGCCGATGGCGACGCCGATGACGGGCAGCAGAACCCGAACGGGGTGTCGGCGGGCGGGCCCGCCGACGAGTGCGCGGAAGACGAGACGAAGGCCTCTCATGCGATCCTGCCGTCGCGCACGGAAACCACGCGCTCCGCGCGGGCGGCCGCGGCGGCAGAGTGCGTCGCGAGCAGCAGGGTGACACCCCGCTCGCGACGGATCTCGTCGAGCAGAGCGAGCACGAGCTCGCCGTTGCGGCTGTCGAGGTTGCCGGTGGGCTCGTCGGCCAGAAGGAGCCGAGCGCCGGTGACGAGCGCGCGCGCGATCGCGACGCGCTGCATCTCCCCCCCCGAAAGCTCGTAGGGATGAGCCTCCGCACGGCGGGCCAGGCCGACCCGCTCGAGCAGGTCCGCGGCCCGGCGCGGGGCGTCGGCGCGGCCGTCGAGCCGGCGCGGCAGCTCGACGTTCTCCCGGACGGTCAGGTGCGCCAGAAGGTTGAAAAACTGGAAGACCATGCCGACGTCACGGCGCCGGTAGAGCACGAGCTCCCGCTCGGGGAGCTCGTGAATCGGCCGCCCGCCGACCCGGATCTGCCCCGAGGACGGCCGGTCGATGGCGCCGATCAGATGAAGGAGGGTCGACTTGCCGCTGCCGGATTCGCCCACCAGGGCCAGAAACTCGCCGGCCGGGACCTCGAGATCGACGGCGTCCAGGGCGACGACCGGCTCGACGCCTGCATAGACTTTTCGCAGGCTCTGACAGGAAAGCGAGGGAGCGGGGGAGGCCTCGGCCGACACGATGCGAGAATATCCGACGGTGCCTGCGTTCTTGCGTTCTGTCCGGAGCCGCAGCCGGCCGCCGATCGACGAGAAATTGTGAATCTCTTGCAGCCTCTCCGCCGCGCCTACGCGCAGCGCGCACTCGTGGCCGCGCTCGTGCGGCGCGAGCTGTCTGCCCGGTATCGCGGCGGCGCTCTCGGCTTTCTCTGGTCGTTTCTCAATCCGCTCCTGCTCCTTCTCGTCTACGCGACCGTGTTTCGGCTGGTCTTCGCGCCGCGCGCCGACGTGCGTCCCTACGCCCTGTTCCTCTTCGGCGGCGTGCTGCTCTGGGGGTTCGCTTCCTCCGCCCTCACGGACGCCGTGGAGACCTTCCGGATCAACGGGCCGCTGTTGCGCAAGACGACGGTCGCGCCCGAGGTCTTTCCGGCGTCGAACGTGGGGGCTCGGCTGGCGCATCTCGTCCTGGCCCTGCCGGTCCTCTTTGCCGCGATCCTCGTCGCTGCCGTCCGCGGAAGCGTGCGGCCGAGCGCGGCATTGCTCGAGTTTCCGATCGTTCTCGGCCTCTTCGCGCTCGCCGTGTTCGGAGCCGCACTCGCCCTTGCGGCGCTCGCCGTGCACTTTGGCGACCTGCGCGACATCGTCTCGAACCTTCTGACGCTCGCGTTCTTCCTGACCCCGGTCCTCTATCCCCTCGAGGCGGTGCCGGATCGCTGGCGGTGGCTCCTGCGCGCGAACCCGTTCGCTTGCTTCTTCGCCGCGCTCCACGACACGCTCTTCTTCTTCCGCCCGGTACCGGCCCTCGACTGGATGTGGATGGGCGGCACGACCGCCGTGGCGCTTCTCTTCGGCGCAGGCGTCTTCGAGCGCCTGCGCGACTCGCTCGCGGAGGAAGCGTGAGGGCCGTCGCGATCGCCGTCGAGGGAGCGACGAAGTTCTACCGGCGCTACGGACGCCGGCCCCATGGCACGCTGAAGTCGGCGCTGCTCGTTCGCCGCCCCGGCCGCAGGGGCGAAGGCGTGGTCGCCCTCGACGACGTCTCGTTCGAAGTCTCTCCCGGAGAGTCGCTGGGTGTCGTCGGAGCGAACGGTTCCGGAAAGTCCACGCTGCTGAAGCTGCTGGCCGGAATCGTACGGCCCTCGCGCGGGTCGGTCGTGGTACGGGGCCGCCTGGCGGCGCTGCTCGAGCTCGGCGCCGGCTTCCACCCCGAGATCTCGGGCCGGGAGAACATCGAGATCACGGGCCTGCTGCTCGGCCTGACGAAGAGGGAGATCGCCGCTCGGTTCGAGGAGATCGTGCGCTTTGCCGGAGTCGAGGAGTTTCTCGATGCGCCGCTCAAGACCTACTCGTCGGGCATGGCCGTGCGCCTCGGCTTCGCGATCGCGGCCCACAGCGATCCGGACGTGCTCCTGGTCGACGAAGTGCTGGCGGTCGGCGACGAGGCCTTCGCGCACAGGGCGCTGGAGAAGTTCTCGGAGTTCGAGGGCGCGGGCAAGACGCTCGTCTTCGTGTCCCACGATCTCGGCCTGGTCGCCGCGCGCTGCCGCCGCGCGATCTGGCTCGATCACGGACGGCTCGCGGGAGACGGCAACGCCGACGAGATCGTCGCCCGATATCGGGAGCGCGTTGCCGCCGAAGAAGGCGAGCGCCGCATCCCGGCCGGAGGAGGCGTCCGCGTCGGATCGGGCGTGGCCTCGATCGAGCTCGTCCGTCTGCTCGATGGCCAGGGCCGCCCTGCGGGACGGCTGCGTTCGGGGGAGGCGGCGTCCGTGGAACTGGTCGCGCGGGCAGCCGAGCCGCTCGAGGACTTCGTCTTCGGGGTCCAGATCGCGACGGTCTCCGGGGCCGTCGTGCTCGGGACCAACACGGCGCTCGAGGGATTCCGCGCGGATCGCTTTTCGGGCGATGCGCGCGTGACCTTCGAGATCCCTTCCCTGGATCTTGCGCCCGGGATCTACTCGCTCGATGCAGCGGTCCACGCGCGCGACGGCGCCCCGTACGACTACCGGCGCGACGTGCTCCGTTTCGAAGTGACGGCGGACCGCCCCGGCGCCGGCGTCTGGAGCCCGCCGAGGCGGTGGACCTTTTCGGGAGGGGTCCGGTGGAAGGCCTGAGGAGGTCCTCCCTCGCGGCGGGAGCCGCGCCGCCGCCGTCCGGCCGCCTCGCGCGGTCTCGGGGAACGATAGACTCTCCGCGCCGCATGCGTTCGTCCTTCCTGCCCTTCGCCCGGCCGAGCCTCGGCGAAGAAGAGATCCGCGAGGTCGTGGACACGCTGCGCTCGGGCTGGCTCACGACGGGACCGAAGACCGAGCGGTTCGCGTCCGAGTTTCTCGACTACGTCGGCGGCCGCTTCGCCGTTCCCGTGTCGTCGGCAACCGCGGGCCTGCACGCCGCGTTGCTGGCGCTCGGCGTGGGTCCGGGCGACGAAGTCGTCACGACGCCCATGACCTTCGTCGCGACTCTGAACACGATCGTCCACTGCGGCGCCGTTCCGGTGCTCGTCGACATCGACGCCGCCACTCTCAATGTGCGCGTCGAGGCGATCGCGGCCCGCCTGACACCGCGCACGAAGGCGATCGTGCCGGTGCACTACGTCGGCCAGCCGGCCGATCTCGATCCGCTGATCGAGCTCGCGGCATCCCGCGGCATCGCTCTCCTCGAGGACGCGGCCCATGCCGTCGGCACCGAGTACCGGGGCCGCCGGGTCGGCTCCTTCCCGACGACGTCCGTCTTCTCCTTCCACCCGAACAAGAACATCACGACGGGCGAGGGCGGAATGATCGTGACCGAGGACGAGGGCGTCTTCGAGCGGGCGTTGCTCCTGAAGTTCCACGGGATGGACCGGGAGGCCTGGAAACGCTTCGCGAAGGAGGGGAGCCCCCGTTACGACGTCGCCGTGCCCGGCTTCAAGTACAACATGATGGACATCCAGGCCGCCCTCGGGTTGCATCAGCTGCGGCGGCTCGACACCTTCATCGCCGAGCGCACGCGCCTGGCCGCGCGCTACGACGCGGCCTTCGCCGGCCTGTCGGGTTTGATCCTCCCGCAGCGGGTGCCTTACCCGGCCCGCCACGCCTGGCACCTGTACACGCCGCTCGTCGACCTGGACCGGCTGACGATCTCCCGTGACCGGTTCATGGACGAGTTGAAGCACCGCAACATCGGCACGGGGCTGCACTACACGGCGGCCCACGAATTCTCCTACTACGCGGGCCGCTTCGGCTGGAAGCCCGGGGACTTTCCCGAGGCGCACTTCGTGTCCGAGCGAATCGTCTCGCTTCCCCTGTTTCCGGGGCTCGCGGACGCCGACCAGGACGATGCGATTGCGGCCGTGCGCGAGGTGCTCGCGGAGTTTCGGCGTTGAGAGTCTCCGTCGTCGTCCCCGTCTACAACGAGGAGGGCAACCTGCCGGAGCTCCTCGAACGGCTGACGGCCGTGATGGAGGCCGGGGGCCGTCCCTACGAGCTCGTCTTCGTGGACGACGGGAGCCGCGACGGGTCCATCGGGCTGCTCGCCGCGGCGGCTGCCAGGAGGCCGGACCGGGTCCAGGTCCTGGAGCTCGCGCGCAACTTCGGGCAGCACCAGGCGATTCTGGCAGCCTTCGCCGAGGTCACCGGGGACGTTGTCGTCACGCTCGACGCGGACCTCCAGAATCCTCCCGAAGAGATCCCGAAGCTGCTCGCGAAGATCGAGGAAGGCTACGACGTGGTCGGCGGCGTGCGGATGGGCCGGCAGGACACGCTCTTGCGCCGAGCGGCCTCGGCCCTCGTCAATCGCGTCACCGCCGCGATCACGCGGATGCGGCTCACCGATCTCGGATGCATGCTGCGGGCCTACTCCCGCGAAGTGGTCGACGAGATCAACCGCTGCGACGAGGCCTCGACCTTCATCCCGGCTCTGGGGCAAAGCTTCGCGCGGCGGCCGACCGAGGTCCCGGTGGCCCATGCGCCCCGGCGGCACGGCACGTCGGCCTACTCGCTCTATCGCCTGGTCCGGCTGAACTTCGACTTGATGACCGGCTTCTCCCTGGTTCCGCTCCAGGCCTTCGGCCTGCTCGGCTCGGTCGTGGCGTTCGGCGGAATCGCCTTCGGCGTGTTCCTCCTCGTGCGCCGGCTCATCGTCGGCGCCGAGGTCGAGGGAGTCTTCACGCTCTTCGCCATCCTGTTCACCCTGCTCGGCATCGCGATGGCGGGGCTCGGAATCGTCGGCGAATATGTCGGCCGGATTTACCAGCAGGTCCGAGGCCGCCCGCGCTTCCGCATCCGGCGCGTGTACGGCCTCGGCGCCCGGTCCCACGCCGGAGAGCCGGAGGGTCCCGCCTCGCGCATCCCGCATCGCGGATCGGGTATCCCATGACCCGCATCGCCGTCTTCGCGTACTCCGACACCGGCCACGCGTGCATGAAGTTTCTGCTCGACCGCGGCGAGAACGTCGTGTTCGTGGCCACACACCGCGACGCGCCGGGGGAAGCGCGGTGGTTTCCGAGCGTGGCGGAGCTCGCCCGCGTGCACGGCATCGCTGTGCTCTACGCCGAGGAAACATCTGCACCCGAGATGGGCGAGCGGCTCGCGGCCGCGGCGCCGGAGCTGCTGTTTTCCTTCTACTACCGCAATCTGCTCGCTCCGGCGCTGCTCGCCCTGCCGCGTCTCGGGTCCTTCAACGTGCATGGATCGCTCCTGCCGAAGTTTCGCGGTCGTGCGCCGGTAAACTGGGCCATCATCCGGGGAGAGAAACGCACGGGAGCCACGCTCCATGTCATGACGGAGCGGGCGGACGCGGGCCCGATCGTGGACCAGCAGGCCGTGCTCATCGGGCCCGACGATACGGCTCTCGAGGTGCAGCATCGGGTCACGGCGGCGGCCGTCACGGTGATGGCGCGGCGGATCGAGGAGCTGAAGAGCGGCACGGCGCCGAACGCTCCGCAGGACGAAGCGGCGGCCACGCGCTTCGGGCGCCGCGGTCCCGAAGATGGCCGCATCGAGTGGGTCCGGACGGCCAGGCAGGTCCACGATCTGGTCCGCGCGGTGACGCATCCCTTTCCCGGCGCGTTCACGGACCTCTTCGGCGGACGCACCTACGTCTGGCGCACGCGTCTGCCCGGCCTGGCGGCTCACGATACCTTTCCGGGGCAGGTCCGGGAGGAAGGGGGCCGGGCCTTCGTCGCGTGCGGCGACGATCATTACGTCGAGCTTCTGCGGCTGCAGGCCGAGGGTGGACCCGAGCAGGACGCAGGACCGTTTCTGGCGGGGAGGGGGCGCTGATGCGGGTCCTCATTCTCGGTGTCAACGGTTTCATCGGCAATGCGCTGACGGAGCGGATCCTCCGGGAGACGGCCTGGCACGTCTCGGGACTCGACGTCGGGTCGGACAAGATCGCGCCGTTTCTCGCCAACCCCCGCTTTACCTACCTCGAGGGCGACATCGCGATCAACAAGGAGTGGATCGAATACCAGGTCAAGAAGTGCGACGTCGTGCTGCCGCTCGTCGCCATTGCAACTCCCGCGGCCTACGTCAAGGAGCCCCTCGCGGTCTTCGAGCTCGATTTCGAAGAGAACCTGCGCATCGTCAAGCAGGCCGTTCGTTACGGCAAGCGCGTCGTCTTTCCGTCCACGTCCGAGGTCTATGGCATGTGCCCCGACGGGGAGTTCGACGAGGACTCCTCGCCGCTAGTCTACGGGCCGATTCAGAAGCAGCGGTGGATCTACTCGTGCAGCAAGCAACTGCTCGACCGCGTGATCTGGGCCTACGGCACGCGCGGTCTCCAGTTCACTCTCTTTCGTCCATTCAACTGGTTCGGGCCCCACCTGGACGACGTGGACTCTCCGAAGGAAGGCTCCAGCCGCGTCCTCACCCAGTTCCTCCACAACATCCTCTACGGCGAGCCGCTCCAGCTCGTCGACGGCGGGACGCAGCGCCGCTCCTTCACGTACATCTCCGACGGCATCGACGCGCTGATGGCCATCCTCGAGAACCGGGGCCGCGCAGCCGACGGCGGGATCTTCAACATCGGCAATCCCGCCAACGACCTGTCGATTCGCGAGCTGGCGGAGCGGATGATCGCCGCGGTCGCCGGGACTCCGGGCTTCGAGGATCTCGGCAAGAAGGCCCGGATCGCGGAGGTGACCTCCGGTGAATATTACGGCACCGGCTACCAGGACATCCTCACGCGCGTTCCCTCGATCCGGCGGGCGCGCGAGGTGCTGGGCTGGGCACCGCGGGTCGCCCTCGACGAAGGCATCCGCAAGACTCTCGACTTTTACCTCAAGAATCGTCGGGCCGGAGGGGGAGGGAAGTTGTGATTTGCGATTTGTGATTTGTGAATGAGGCGGTAATGGAAGGCACCAATCACCAATCCCAAATCCCAAATCCCAAATCTCCCCGCGTCGCCCTCAAGGTCGACTGCGACACCTTCGAGGGGACGCGGGAGGGCGTTCCGCGGCTTCTCGAGATTTTCGCGGCGCGCGGCATCCGCGCCACGTTCTACTTCACGCTGGGACCCGACCGCTCCGGCGTGGCGGTGCGCCGGGTCTTTACGCGCAAGGGGTTTCTCGCAAAGATGGTGCGCTCGGGAGCGCCGTCGCTCTACGGGTGGCGCACCGCTCTGTATGGAACGCTTCTGCCCGCGCCGATGATCGGCAGGCGCTGCGAGGGCGTGCTGCGCTCGGTCGCCCGAGCCGGCCACGACACCGGTGTCCACGGCTGGGACCACGTCGGCTGGCACGACCGCCTCGACCGCATGACCCGCGAGCAGATCGAAGGCGACTACGGCCGCGCCCACGCCGAGTACCTGCGGATCTTCGGCGGGCCGGCGCCATCGAGCGCCGCCCCGGGGTGGACCGCAAACGCGCTCTCGCTCGCGGCGCAGGAGGAGCGCTCGCTCCTCTTCACCTCCGATACGCGCGGCGGGGCCCTGTTCTTCCCGAAGGCCGGCGGACGCGTTTTTCGGACGCTCGAGATCCCGACGACGCTGCCGACGCTCGACGAGACGCTCGCCTGGCCGCAACTGCGGTCCGACGAGGACCAGAGGCGGTTCTTTCGGGAGGCGGCGCGCACGCAGCAGACCGCGGTGCACACGATTCACGCGGAGGTCGAGGGGCGCTCGAAGTCGGGTCTCTTCGCCCGAATTCTCGACGATTGGATTGCCGACGGGACCGGATTCGTCCTCCTGGCCGAGATCGCCCGCGAGGCCCTCGCGCATCGCGAGAAGGTTCCTGCAAGGCAGATCGGGAGGACGACCCTTCCGGGACGGGCCGGGCCCGTGACGACGGGCGCGGGTCCCGCATAATGCATCATGGCTGAGGCGAAGCCGCGCGCGCAGGTGCGCCCCGAGGTCTGGCTGGCGCTGGCGTCGGTGGGGGGATCGTTCCTCGTCTACTTGCCGTTTCTCGGCTCCATGATCGAGGTCTATCGTTTCTGGGACGGGCCCAACTACCTGACGGTGGCCCGGACCGCCTACGCGATCCGCCCCGACAACCCGCTGCTCCAGTACGTCTACAACCCGCGGTTCTTCGCGAGCTACCTGCCCTTCTACCCGCTCTGCGTGCGGGCGCTCGCGTTCGTGGGCTACGAGCGTGCGCTGCTGCTCGTGTCGATTCTCGCGGCCACGGCGGCGGCGCTTCTCTTCTATCGTCTCGCTCGCGACGTCTGGAAGCTGCCGTCGCCGGCGTTCCTGTCGCTCGTGTTTCTGTTCCTGCCGCCCCGCTGGCTCCTGTATCGCTCGACGGGAGCGACCGAGTCGCTGTACCTCGCCGCGACACTCGGCTCGATCCTCTTTTTCGAGAGGGCGCAAGTCGGTCGGGCCTCCGCCGCAGCGGCGCTCGCGGCGCTGACGCGGATCTCCGGCCTGATGATTGCGCCGGCCTATGGCGTCCTGCTGCTCGCGCGAAGGCGCTACCGCTCGATCGCCTGGCTCCTGCTCATTCCGGCGGGCATCGCGGCGTACTTTTTCTTCTGCGCGGTCCGGTTCGGGGATTTCTTCGCGTACTTCACGCCGCACGGCGAGAAGCTCGCGCGGTTTCTGCCATTTGGCTTCTTACCGGTTCTCTTCGAGAAGGGCCTCTACCACCAGGTGGAGTTCCACATCCTGCTCGCCCTCGTGTACGCCATCGGGATTTCGCGCCTGCGCCCCTTCCCGGTGATCCTCTCGTACTGCATCTTCGAGTTTGCCCTGCACGTTTGCCTATCGACGGAGGACTGGAGCCGCTACTTTCTCTCCATGGCTCCCTTCGCACTCGTCGTCGGGTACCGCGACCTGATCGACACGCGCGCTTTCCGCTGGATGTTCCCCGTCTTCGCCGCGCTGTCGGTGTACTACGCGTGGGGCGTGATCCCGTTGAACGGCTGCCGGCCAGACATCTACCTGCGCTTGCTCGCCCACCTCGGGCTGGCGCCGGCGGGCCTGCCGGCGCCCTGAGTCCAGCAGGGTGCGGAAAAGGGATGCGGGCGTCGTGTCCGGCACTTTGCATCCGGCGCCCGATCCAGCCTGCAGCAACTCTCACAGGTCCCCACTCCAAGCGGGCGCCGGCAAAGTGCCGGCCACCCTTCGGGTTACGGCGGCGTCGGGCCATCTGCGTCGTCATCGCTCCTCGACGATGCTCTCGCATCGCCGTCGTCGCGCTTCCTTGCATCTGACCCAACGGCGCTCGTAACGCCATCCCACACCCTTTTTCAGCAACCTGCTAGGCCTGCGCCGGTCGCCGCCGGAGGACCCGGCTGCCGAGGAGGCAGGCGAGCACGGTCGCGAGTGAAACCAGGGTCCCGGCGAGCAGGGCCGTCGGCCGATACGCGCGCGTCACGGCGTGGAGGCCTGCCGGTACGAAGACGGCCCCGAAGGCGGCGTTGGCGGGGCGCATCGCGGCCGGCGCGCCGTCGACGGCCGCGCGCCATCCCGGAGTGTACGGCTCGGAGAAGACC
The DNA here is from genome assembly GCA_963847075.1 of uncultured Acidobacteriota bacterium. Taxonomy (GTDB): domain Bacteria; phylum Acidobacteriota; class Thermoanaerobaculia; order UBA5066; family Gp7-AA6; genus DAHUXD01. Next base: position 1,180,174 of record CAWJYL010000002.1, on the reverse strand, counting down.
AGAAACCCCGGGCATTCCGACTCGGTCCGAACGCTCATGGAAACCGGACTCCGGTTCATGATCTCCACCGCCGGTCTCGAGCAGGGTGCGGGCCGCGGCGCCGGGCCCTCGCCCTCGAGAACGGCGTGCTGGCGCGGATCGAATCCCCTCGCCACGAGCAGCTGGCGGGCCTCGGCCGGAGATCTCGCGAAGCGCCAGTAGGTGGCGAGTTCGACCAGGCGGGCCGCGCGCTCGTTGCGGTAGACGAAGAGGTCCGAACGGCCGGAGGGGGCGTCCGCGATCGGGGCCAATCCTTCGATTGCGAGCGGCTCCGAGCTGATGACGGCGCGCACGGAGCCAGCCGACAGGATGGAGAGGCGCCGGTCCCACGGCAATTGCGCGAGGACCGAACTGAGATCGACGAGCCGAAGGGACGCGAGCCCATCGAAGTCCTCGTCGTAAATCACGGGGATGCTGAAGGCCGTCGCGCTGTTGTGGAGCAGCACCTTTCGGCTCGCATCCGCGAGCCAGAAGAGGTCGTTGCTCGGCGCGCGCAGCCGGAAGACGGGCGCCCGGGGAGTGCGAAACAGGCGCCCATCACCGATCTCCTTGCGCAGGGCGTCGGCCAGCGGAGGCCGGGTCTCGAGGATCGAACGCGGCGCGGTGGCGTTGACGTGGACGCCGGCCCATACGAGGTCTATGGCCACGGCAATCGCGAGCGCGCGAGCAATCGGGACTCCCGAGCCCTCGTGGCGCCCGCGCCAGAGAAACAGGGCGGCGGAAGCGCCCGCAAAAAGGGCCGCATGGCCGATGCCGCCCAGGATTCGGGGATTCGCCCCGCGGCCGAAGAAGAACGTCTCGAGGGCCTTTGCCGCGGAGCGGTCGCGCGCGAGAAGGACGAGGGCGCCGAGCAGGCCGACCAGGCAGATACCAAACACGGCCGCGAGCCGTCGTGGTGCGCCATCCCCCTCGCCCTCGGGGCACAGGGCGGCCTGGGCGCGGCTTGCCGCAAGAAGCGCGACGCAGAGCGGAACGAGGAATAGAAACTTGGCGGGGTAGCGAAGGAACATGCCCGAGACCGACATGGGCGCCTGCACCCACCAAAGGAAACGACCGAGCGAAAGCAGAATCGCTCCGGCGCAAACGGCCCCCAGATAGAGGCGCAGCCGCCGGGGCAGGGGTCCTCCGCTCGAGCGCGACACGACCGCGCTTACGGCGAGCACGCACGCCGTCAGCCCCAAATAGAGCGACAGCAGGTAGGGCAGGCCCGAGTCCTCCTGAGCGGCGCCCCAGTAGTCGCTCTCATCCAGCGTGTGCACAGCGCCGAAGAATCCGGGAACCAGGATCTCCGGAAGGCGCCTCGGAGAGATGGACCACTGTTGCATCTGCGCCCCGGAGAGCCCGTGGGCGCGCGCGGACCGATCCAGGATCTGGATCATGGGCGCGACCTGTGCGGCGGCGAGGCCGAGGATCACAACGGCGAGCACGAGGGCCGCGGCCAGGCGACGTCGCCGGGGTTGCGCCTCCGGATACGGGAAGAGGAGGCTCCAGCCGACCGCGAAGGGAAACGCGAGCAGGAGCGTCTCGAGCGAGCCGGCAAAGAGCTGGAGGCTGCCGGCCGCCGCCGCGAGCAGGAACCATCGGTATCGCCGCTCGAGGCAGTAGAGGTGCCAGAAGAGAAGAAGAAGAACCATGTGCGGCATCGCAAAGAGGCGGTTCCAAAGATTGGCGAGAGACAGCGAGATTCCGCAGAGGGCGAAGGCGATCGAGGCGAAGAGGCCAATTCCGGGTGTCATCCCGACGACTCGCGCCAGGGCGTACATGGCGGCGGCCGCGAGCGCAAAATGGAGGGCGATTTCGAGATTCACTGCGGTGATGGGGGACAGCACCAGGCAGAGCACGGCCGTGGGATAGAGAGCCAGATTGTTGACGTCGCCCGCAAACGGTTGGCCGCCGTGGGTCAGCGCGTCCCACAGGGGGAGGTGGCCGCCACGGACGATCTCTCGCAGGTGCTCCCTCTGGGGGATTGACCAGAGGTGGAGATCGCGAAAGAAGTACGTGTCGCCCGACGCCAGGGGGCGGCCGACGAACGCGAGGGTCAGCCCAACCAGGAACCAGAGCTCCGGTTCACGGAGGATCCGTCTCAAGGACGGCCTCTCGGGGCAGAGCGCGCTCATGCCGCCGCGCGGGTCCGGCGGGCGGCCGCGGCGGCGGCGGCGAACAGGACGGCCGCGGCCTGGAGCGCGACGCCGAGGCGAAAGGGCGCGCGGTCGTAGTCGAGCTCGACGCGGTGTCGTCCGGACGGGACCGCGACGCCGAGATCGCGCGCATTGGCGACGACGACCGGCACGCGTTCGCCATCGAGGCGGGCGCGCCAGGCCGGGAAGAAGGTGCGGGAGAAGACGACGTACCCGCCGCCCTCGGCGTCCACGGTCGCGACGGCGTGATCGGCGCCGACGGACGCGCTGCTCAGGACCGCGCCGACGAAAGCCCCCGCGGGGTCTCGGTCGGGCCGTCCGGGGATCGCGACGTCCCGTTGCGGGTCGAAGACCTCGGAGCGCACCAGCGCGAGCGTTCCGGAGAGGGCCGCGCGTGCCCAAACCCGGCCGGCCCAACGGAGTTCGGGAACGGGCTCCTCGTTCTCGTAGAGGATGAGCCGCCGGCCGGCGACCTCGAACCCGGTCGCGGGACGAAAGAGGGGGTGCTCCTCGCCGCCGTCGGCCAGAACCCAGCGGGCGCCGTACAGCGTCAGCAGGCGGTCGCGCTCCCGCGGCGTCGACGCCCTGGCCGCTTCGCTCGTCAGGCGATTGAAATACCCGTACGAACCGTCGGGATCGTTCTCGAAGAGATAGCGGACGCCAAACGGAGCGCCCGTGGCGGCGACCAGCTCCTCGACCAGGATCCGCGCAACGCGACCGGTCCTCGGGAGACCTCCTCCGGCCTCGCGCTCGAGCGCTGCCATGTCGAATCGCGGCAGCGTCCCGGACACGTAGAGCCTGCCGGGGCCGCGGATTCTCTGCAGAAGCGCCGGAGGGCGGGCGAGGTCCCGGGCGGGGGCCGAAACGAACAGGGGCAGTCCCCACACGAGAGCGGACAGGAGCGCGAGGAACCCGAGAACCCAGGACGGCTCCCGCAGTCGCGCGCCGGGGCGCAGAACGAGACCGACGGCGAGAACCAGAGCAGCGCCGAGAAGGGCGTCCCCCCGCACGAACCCGCGAAACGCGGCGAGGAACTCCCGCGGGTCGTCGGAGGCCCGGGCGGCGATGGGCCCGGCCCACCGGTCGAGCGCCCCGCCCGGGGCTGCCAGCCACCACGCGGCGATGAAGGCCGCGAACAGCGCCGAAAGCGCAAGCGCTTCCCGCCGTCCAGCGCGGCGGCGGCCGAGCGCGCGGGCGCCGAACCCGGCGAGCATGGCCGCGCACACCGTGGTCAAGAGGTAGAACTTGATCGGATAGCGGAGCTTCCGCAGGAAGGCGATCGCATAGAGCGCGCGATAGAGAGGCAGCGAAAATCCGAACGCCAGGGCGAGCGTTACCAGGCCTCCCCCCCCGAGCGCTCCGGATTTCCTGTCCCAGAATCCCTTGCCGAGCGCGCCCAGCAGGATCACGGCGAGGGGCACGACTCCGAACGTCACGCACCAGATGTAGACGAAGTCCTCCTGCGCGACCGAGCGCAGCCAGTTGGCGCCGCCGCCGAGCAGATCCGGATCGCCGCCGAACCGGGGAAGCAGCCACTCGATGGCGCGCGCGGCCGAAAAGGCGGCGGCACCAAACGCCCGCTCGGAGTAAAGGTGCTGGCCCCGGTACGTCAAGGGGAAGACCGCTCGGAGAGGGAAGAGCAGCGGCGCGGCGAGCGCGAGACCGATCATCCCGGCTGCCACGCCGCCGCAGGCTGCGACGAGAGGCCTCCGCGCTCTTTCCGCCCCGGGGAGCGCCAGGGTTTCGGCAACCAGGAGTCCTGCACCGAAGAGGAGCGTCAGCAGGGAGAGAGCGGGCTCGCCGGCCAGCAGCTGCAGCCCGAGCGCGAGGCCCGTCGCCGTGCAGGCGGCCAGAACTTTGCGGGCTCCGCGAGCCCGCGCGAGGGCGAGAAATGCGGCGCCGCACCAGGGCAGCCACGCGGCCGCCGCAATCGAGTTCATGAACGCCGAGCCGTAGGACAGCAACATCCCCGAGAACGCGTAGGCGACGGCGGCGACGAAGGACGGCCCGTCGTCCATGCCGAGCCGGCGCGCGAGCCGGCGCGCCCCGAAGAAGGCCCAGAGGACGTGGATCAGGTAGTGCAGGTTGAATGCCGCGGCGGCCGGGAGCACGGTTTCGAGCAGAAAGGTCGGGTAGAGCAACACGGCGTTGGGGTTGGCGAGCAGTGGCTGCCCGCCGGAGGCCGCCGCGTTGATGAAAGGAACCCCGCCGGCGCGCAGGGACGCGGCGGCCACGCGGTGCCAGGGCCAGTGGGTGATTTGCGCGTCCCGGAACACCAGCAGCCGGGTGCCGAGGATCTCGGGCAGAAGCGGCAGGCAGAAGAGAACCACGACCGCGATGCCGGGAAGGAGACCGCGCGCTCTCCGGGACATCGAGGCAAGTCTACCGTGTGCGATCATGTTCGGGCCGACCTATGATCGAGATCGACGTCACCGAGCCGCCCCCGCCGAGCGTGCCTTCCCGTATCCTCGACGAGGCGGCGGAGAAGAAACGGCGGCGCCAGGAGCACTTCGATGCGTTCGCTCCCGAGCGGGACCGATGGAAGGGCCGGGGGGCTCACTACCACCATTTCATCGAGGGCCTCTGCCGCCGCTTCGTTCCTCCGGGCGCGCGCGTGCTGGAGCTCGGCTGCGCTACGGGCGATCTGCTTGCCGCGGTCGCGCCCGATCCGGCCGGCAGTCTCGGGGTCGATCTTTCGCCGGCCATGGTCGAACGCGCTCGGCTCAAGCACCCGGGTCTGCGGTTCCGGGCCGGCGATGCCGAGGCACTCGAGCTTCCGGGCGAGGCCTTCGACTTCATCCTCGCGAGCGACATCGTCGGCCACCTGCAGGACATCTATACGACCCTGCGGCGGCTGCGCGCCGTCTGCCATGCGCGCACGCGGCTGCTCGTCACGTACCACAACTTCCTCTGGGAAGGCGCGCTCCAGCTCGCCGAGAAGGTCGGCTGGAAGATGCCCCAGCCCTTCCAGAACTGGCTCGGGATGCAGGATCTCGAGAACCTCCTCTTTCTGGGAGATTTCCGGGTGGCCGAGCGCGGGCGGGAGCTGCTCGTGCCCGTGCGTATGCCGCTCTTGACGGATCTCGCCAACGCCCTCGCGCCGCGGGTTCCGGGGCTGCGTCATCTCTGCCTGGTCCAATATGCGGTCGCCGAGCTCGCCCCGGCGCGGCCGGCGGCGGTCGAGCGGCCGAGCGTCACGGTCGTCGTGCCATGCCGCAACGAGGAGGGCAACGTCGACGATGTGGTCGCGCGGATTCCGGAGATGGGCCGTCACACCGAGATCCTGTTCGTGGACGGGTCCTCGACGGACGGGACGGTCGAGCGGATCGAGGGCGCGATCGAGCGCCTCCGCGGCGCGCGCGACATCCGGCTGCTCCACCAGACCCCGCGCGGCGGGGCCGCGGCCACGAGCGAGGACCCGAGCCGGATGCTGGCCCTCGGCAAGGGCGACGCCGTGCGCAAGGGCTTCGCCGCCGCCAGGGGCGACGTCCTCATGATTCTCGACGCGGACCTGACCGTGTCGCCCGAAGACCTTTCGCGCTTCGTCGAGGTCCTCGTCGAAGGCAAGGCGCAGTTCGTCAACGGATCGCGCCTGGTTTACCCGATGGAGCAGGAATCGATGCGGTTCCTGAACCTGTGCGGCAACAAGGCCTTCAGCCTCGTGTTCACCTGGCTGCTCGGTCAGCCGCTCAAGGACACGCTCTGCGGCACCAAGGTCCTCTTCCGGAAGGACTACGAGCGCATCGCCGCCCAGCGCGCGTACTTCGGCGACTTCGATCCCTTCGGCGACTTCGACCTGCTCTTCGGTGCCGCACGCTTGAAGCTCGCGATCGTGGACATGCCCGTGCGGTACGCGCGCCGCACCGCCGGCGTGTCCAAGGTCCGGCTCGTCAGTCACGGGATGCTGCTCCTGCGGATGTCGTGGATCGCGTTCCGGAAGTTCAAGTGGAACCGCTGGCTCGGCCGCGACCGGCGCGAGGGGGGGTGGGCATGAAGAAGGCCTTGATCACCGGCATCACCGGCCAGGACGGTTCTTACCTCGCCGAGCTTCTCCTCGAGAAGGGCTACGAGGTCCACGGCCTCATCCGCCGCTCATCGTCCTTCAACACCGGGCGCATCGACCACATCTACCAGGATCCGCATGCGACCGGCCGGCGCCTGATCCTTCACTACGGAGACCTGAACGACGCGTCGTCGTTGAACCGCACGCTGCGCCTGGTCGACCCGGAGGAGATCTACAACCTTGGCGCGCAGAGCCACGTGAAGGTGTCGTTCGACACTCCGGAGTACACCGGCGAGGTCACCGGCCTCGGCTCCGTACGCCTGCTCGAAGCGATCCGCGAGCTGCGCATTCGCCCGCGCATTTACCAGGCGTCGTCCTCGGAGATGTACGGGGGCTCGCAGGAGGTGCCGCAGCACGAGGGCACGCCGTTCGCGCCCCGCAGCCCCTACGCCGCCGCCAAGGTGTACGCGTTCTGGATGACGGTGAACTACCGGGAGGCCTACGGGCTCTACGCCGTCAACGGCATCCTCTTCAATCACGAGTCGCCGCGGCGCGGCGAGACGTTTGTCTCGCGCAAGATCACGCGGGCTGCCGGGCGGATCCGCCACGGACTGCAGGATCGGCTGTACCTCGGCAACCTCGAGGCCCGGCGGGACTGGGGATATGCGCGGGACTACGTCGAGGCGATGTGGCGGATGCTGCAGCAGCCCGAGCCGCGGGACTACGTGATCGCCACGGGGCAGAGTCACACCGTCCGGGATTTCTGCGAAAGGGCGTTCCGGCGCGCGCGCTGGGAGATCGCTTGGCGCGGGGAGGGTTCGGCCGAGAAGGGCGTCGAAGCCGTCACGGGCCGCGTGCTCGTCGAGATCGACCCCGCCTATCTGCGTCCGACGGAGGTCGAGCACCTGCGCGGCGACGCCTCGCGGGCCAGGGCCCTGCTCGGCTGGACGCCGACCGTCGGTTTCGATCGGCTGGTCGACCTGATGACAGACGCCGATCTCGAGCTCGCGGCTCGCGAGGCGGCCGCCGGCCGGGGGGCAAGCGGCGCGTGAGCTTCTGGGAAGGCCGCCGGGTGCTCGTGACCGGGGGTGCCGGATTCCTCGGCCGCCACGTCGTGGCGCGCCTCGAACGGGAGCATCCTTCCGGCATCTTCGCGCCGCGCTCGAAGCAGTACGACCTGCGCGAGGCCGGCGACGTGGCACGTTGCTTCTCCGACACGCGGCCGGACTGCGTCATCCATGCGGCGGCGTCCGTCGGAGGCATTGGAGCGAACCGGCTCCACCCGGGCCGATTCTTCTACGAGAACGCCATCATGGGCGTGCAGCTGATCGAGGAGGCGAGGCGCCGGGACGTCGCCCGTTTCGTCTGTATCGGGACCATCTGCGCCTACCCGCAGGACACGCCCGTGCCCTTCCGCGAGGAGGATCTCTGGAGGGGATATCCGGAGCCGACCAACGCCGCTTATGGCCTCGCGAAAAAGATGCTGCTCGTGCAAATCCAGGCCTACCGTCAGGAGTACGGATTCCCCGGCATCTATCTGCTTCCGGTCAACCTGTACGGGCCGGGGGACAACTTCGATCCGGAGTCGAGCCACGTCATCCCGGCGATGATCCGTCGTTTTTCCGAGGCCTGCGCGGCCGGCCGTACGGAGGTCGTGCTGTGGGGCGACGGCACGCCGACGCGCGAGTTTCTGCACGTCTCCGACGCGGCCGAGGCGATCGTGCTCGCTGCGGAGCGGTACGACGGTCCCGAGCCGGTCAACGTCGGAACGGGGACCGAGATTTCGATCCGCGACCTCGCGGGCAAGATCGCGCGGCTCGTCGGCTTCACCGGCTCGATCGGGTGGGACCCTTCGCGGCCGAACGGCCAGCAGCGGCGGCGCCTCGACACGACGAGGGCCAGGGCGGCGTTCGGATTCACGGCGCACATCGGCCTCGACGAGGGGCTCTCCGAGACGGTCGCCTGGTGGAAGGCCGCCGCCGCGCGCCACCCGTGACGACACGGGATCCCGAGCGGGGCGTCACGGTCGGAATTGTCGCCGCCTTCGCGTTTCTGACGGTCTACTTCACCGGAGTCTTCCCGCCCTGGGCGAACCCCAACGAGCTCTCGCGCTTCCAGACGGTCGTCGCGATGGCGGAGTGGAGGACGCTCTCGATCGACCGGGCGGTTGCCCTGCTCGGCGACCATGAGGACAAGGCCGAGGCCTTCGGCCGCCTCTACTCGAACAAGGCTCCGGGCCTCGCCTTTGCCGCCTACCCGGTGTACCGGGCGCTGCGGCTCGTGCTTGCCTTCCCGGGCCCGGGCACGTCGAGCGCCATCTTCTATCTCACGCGATTGCTGACGGTGTCGATCGTCTGCGTGATCGCGCTCCGGCGGTTCGCGGCGCGGCTCCGCGGGGGGGCGTCGAGCCCGGCGGCCGTCCCGCTCGTGACGCTCGCCGTCGCCATGGGCACGCCCTTTCTCTTCTACGCCCGCTCCTTTTTCAGTCACGCGTGGACTGCCTCCCTGCTCCTGCTCGCCTGGGATCTCGTGGGTCGCGCGGAGGAGACGAACGACCGCCGGTCCCACTGGCTCGCGGCCGGCGCGGGCCTTCTCGCGGGCTGGGCAGCGATCTCCGAGTACACGGTCGCTCCCGTCGCCCTCGTGCTCGGCCTGCGCGCCGCCGCCGGCCGGTCGCCCCGCCGCCTCGGGGCCTTCGCGTGCGGCGCCGCGCTGCCGGTCGGTCTTCTGCTCGGCTACGACGCGATCTGCTTCGGGTCGCCCTGGACGCTGTCCTCCGCGAAGGAGGCGGCGCCCGCGTACGCGGAGCTCGCGCGGCGAGGCGTGTTCGGCCTCGAGATGCCGAGCTGGCGGATCGCCATCGCGTACCTGCTCGATCCTGCCCGGGGATGGCTTCTCTTCTGCCCGTTCTTCCTCTGGTCGGGCGCCGGCCTGCTGCGCTGGTGGCGCGGCCGTCGGGAGCGCGCCGACTGGTGGTTCGTCGTCGCGGCGATCGCGGTGCTCTTCGTGTCCCTGTCCGGATACCCGAACTGGCACGGGGGATGGAGCCTGGGGAGTCGGTATCTGCTGCCGGTCGTCTTCTTCGCGGCGCTTCCGATCGCGCGCGCCCTGGAAACGCCGCTTTCGCGCGGGTTGTTCGTGGCTGCTGCCGGGTTCTCCGTGGCGAGTCACTTCCTGTTGACGGCCTCCTGGGTCCATTTCCCGAAGGAGATGCCCTGGCCCGCCGCAACGGGGTCGCTCTGGTTCCTCGCACATGGCTGGGTTGCCGGGAATCTCGCCTCGGCTCTGGGAGCCGCGCCGGCGCTCTCGCTCGTCTTGCCCGCGGTCGTCACGGCGCTCGCCTTTGCCGGAGCCAGCCGCGCGGCGCGACCGACGCGGCCCGCCGCATCCGTGGCGCTCCTGCTCGGGGTCGCGCCGTTGGCGGCGATGCTGCTGCGCCCGCCCGAGCCGCCCTATTTCGGGCGCCTCTGGCGGGCCGGCGTGCTCGGGGCGTTCTCGGGCCGCGACGACGGGCGGCAGGAGCTCGGCGCGGTTGTCATCGAAGCGTCCACCGCCGAGGACAAGAGCATGGCGATCCGCATGTGGAGATGGCTGGGCCCGCGGCCTATTCCGCGCTGATCTCGAACACGCTCCAGCGCGGGACCCAGCGATCGCCCCGGCGCACCGCGGTCTGCGAGTGGAAGAGCAGGCGGATCCGCGAGAGCCGGGGAATGGAGATCCCCGGCAGCTCGACGCCCCGGCCCGCAAAATCGTAAAGGCGCGACTGCATCGTCGCGAAGTACGCCGGCGTCGGGGAGGGGCCGGTGGGTGTGGCGTCGAGCAGGGGCGGCTTGCCGAGGTAGGACGCGTACTCGTTCAGTCGCGGGACGAGATCCGTCGCAACGATCCAGCGGGCGCGGCGACGCCGCGCGATTGCGAGAGCCTCGTCCTCCGTACCCGAGAGGAAGAAGCGGATCGAGTCGAGGAATCCGTAGCCGAAGTTGTTGGCGACGACGGGAAGCTCGGCGTCGTACAGGAGAAAATGGCCGAGCGACCACGGCGCGAGGACGGCGGAGGCGCTCGCGAGCGGCGGGGGAAACGGCGGCGGGCCGAGTAGCCCCGGGTCGTTCGCATTCACGGCATGCGGCAGCGTCGTCCGCATGCGCTCGAGCGTGGCGAACAGATCCGAGCCCGGGACATAGATGGCGTGAAGTTCTTCCCGGAGGCCGTTCCACATCGGCAGGGCAAGCGCCACGCCGAGCGCGGCGCCGAGCGCGGGTCGCCCGGTGCGGCGCCCCGCGAGGCGCGCCACTTCCAGAAGCGCGAGCGCGGCCAGGGGCGCCGCGTAGTAGACGTTCAATCTCTGCGAGAGCGCGAGGAAAATGGTGATGGCGCCCCAGACCGCGAGCGCCGTATGGATGCCGCACCGGTCCCGGCGAAGGGCCCGCGCCGCCCAGGCAAGGACCGCGAGCGGCGCGAGAAAGAAGGCGGCCGACAGTTGCGAAAGCGCCAGGCCGGGGCCGTCCGCCAGGAGCGGCCGCGCTTCGAAGATCCCCTTCAGCCAGTCCTTCGGATACGAAACGTAGCCGCCCGCGCCCTGGATCTCGCGCGTCGATCCCGCGACGTATCCGATTCCGCTCGCCAGCCCGGCCGAGACCTCGCGCGCGAAGGGAAGCGTCGCCGCGGCGGCCGCGCCGATCAGGGCGAGCCCGCGCAGAAGCTCGGGGCGCGTGATCCGGCGGCGTGCCACGTTGAGCGACAGGTCGATGGCGGCGGTGCCACCGGCAAGCGCTGCCAGGAAGAGAGGCTGGAAGAATCCGAAAGAGACGTACGACAGGGGAGGGCGCAGCCAGCCGAGAAAAGCGCCGGTCGCCGCGCCGGTGAGAGCCGCCGGCAGCCCCAGCGTCCACGCGACCGCGCGTCCTACCGGTTCCCTTGTCAGGAGCGATTCGCACACGAGGGAGAGGGCGAACACGGCCGCCCAGTAGATCGCGCCCTGCCAGGTCAGGACGGCGAGGGCGAGCGCGAGCCCGGCCGCGGCCTCGCGGGCTGCGTTGTCGGGGGAGGCGGGCCTTTGCCGGGACCTCAGGAACAGCGTCAAGACGAGCAGGCCGCAGAAGGATTCCGCGACGTGCTGGTCCGTGTGGGCATACTGCGACCAGAGGATGTGGCCGGGGCAAACCGCCAGAAAAGCGGCGGCGGCAAGACCGCCCGCGGGGCCGAGGACCTGGCGGCCGAGAAGGCCCGCGAGGACGATGGCGCCCGCGGCAACGACAACCGGCACCCACGCTGCCCCCCGCTCGACCGCGTCGGCCGGAGCTTGCGCGCCGTGCGCGACGATCGCCGGCGCGGCGAGCGCGAGGTCGAAGAGTGGTGGCCAGATCACGACACCGCCGTCCGGAAAGTTCATGAGCGGGTCGAATTGGATCGTGTGCGGGAAATGCGCGGCCGCAAAACGCGCGCGGCGCAGGTGATACGTCGAATCCGAATCGAGCGCCCGCACGCGCCCTCCCACGAGAGCCTGGTCCCGCGTGTGAAGCCGGAGGAGGGTGCCGACGAGGACCGCCGCGGCAATGCCGAGAAGAAACGCCGCCCGCCGCGCCCGCATTGCCCACCATTATGCGCGAGAGGATCCCATCCCATTCTGAAATCCCGTATCCCGTATCCCGACTCCTCTTCGCGTATCATTCTCTTCAAGCCGTGAAGCTCTCCGTCCTGATCCCCGTCTACAACGAGGTTCGCACCATCGACGAGATCCTTCGGCTCGTCGCGGCGGAGGGCACCGAGAAGGAGATCGTCGTCGTGGACGACGGCTCGACGGACGGCACGCGGGAGCGGCTCGCGGCGTGGGACGGGAAAGACGGAGTGCGCGTGATCCTGCACCGCGAGAACATGGGCAAGGGCCGCGCCGTCCGCACGGCGATGGATGCGGCGCGCGGCGAGATCCTGATCATCCAGGACGCCGACCTCGAGTACGATCCGTCGGAATATCCGCTCCTGCTGCGGCCGATCGAGGCGGGTCGCGCGGACGTCGTCTTCGGTTCGCGCTTCGTGGGGAGCTCGGAGCACCGCGTCCAGAATTTCTGGCACCAGCAGGGCAATCGTCTGCTCACCCTGATCTCGAACGTGATGACGGGACTGAACGTGTCCGACATGGCGACCTGTTACAAGGCCTTCCACCGCCGTGTCGTCCCTTCGCTCGATCTGATTTCACAGGGCTTCGGCGTGGATGCCGAGATCACCGCGAAGGTGGCCCGGGGCGGCTTTCGGGTGTTCGAGGTCCCGGTCTCCTACTTCGGCAGGTCGCAGGCCGAAGGCAAGAAGATCCGGCTCAAGGACGGCTTCGCGGCCATCTCGTCGCTCGTTCGCCATTCGTTCGGCGCGGGCCCGAAGCCTTGAATCGGGGTATCGCGATCGCCGCGGCGCTCGCGATCACGGCGGTCTCGCTCTTCGCGGTGCGCGATCACTCGCGCCGGGACTCGCTCTCCGCCGACGAACCGATCCACATTCTGTCCGGTTACCTCGAGGTCTTCGGCCGCAACGCGATCGTCAACATCGAGCATCCGCCCCTCATGAAGGCGCTCGCAGGGCTCAGCCTGGCGTTCCTCCCGCTGCCCCCGCCGCCCGCGCAGCTGCCCATGGGCGAGCGGTTCACGCCGTTCGGGCACGCATTTCTCTTCGAGAATCGGATCTCGCCGGACACGATCGCCTCCGCCGCGCGCGCGCCCTTCCTCGCGGTGCTCGCCGGGCTCCTGCTACTCGTCTTTTTCGCGGCGCGGGCCCGCTACGGCGACGGGGCCGCGCTCTTTGCCCTGTCGGTTCTCGCGCTCGACCCGAACCTGATCGCGCACGCAGGGGTGGTTCACACGGACCTCGGAGCGGCGCTCGCGTTTCTGGCCACGGTGCTCGCGTGGGACCGGGCGTGGCGGCAGCCCAACGCGGCGCGGCTGCTGGTGGCCGGCACGGTCCTCGGCCTCTCTCTGGCGACGAAATTCTCGTGCGTCTACCTCGTTCCGATCCTCCTCTTGCAGGCGTTGATCGGGACTCGGGCGGCCGGGAGCCCGGGCCGGGCGGCGGGGCGCGCTCTGCTCGCATGGCTCGGTGTTCTGGTCGCGGCGGGCGCGGTCCTTCTCGGGGCGTATGCGCTCGTGACGGCGCGTCTGGACCACGACGCCGAGCGACAGATCATCCACGAGATGGTCGCCGGTCGCGGAGCGCCGGGGCTCTCCCGCGTGATCGAGAGCCTCGTCGACGTCTCGGCGCCCATGGCGCACTACCTCGGCGGACTGGCGGCCGTGGCCCGGCAGAACGCGGTCGGCGGCGGCGTCAACTACCTCCTCGGGCGCTCCTCGGTCGACGGCTTCCCGGCCTATTTTCTCGTGGCCTTCCTCTCCAAGAGCACGGTCGCGTTCCTGCTCCTGACGGCGCTGCTCGTCGTTGGCCTCGTCGTGCGCGGAAAACCCGTGCCGGGGGGGGCCGGAGGCAAGCCTGCGCGCGAGGATGCCGTGCTCTTCCTGCTGCCGGCCGCCGTCCTCTTCCTCGCGTCTCTCGGGTCGACTTACAATATCGGGATCCGCCATCTGCTTCCGGTCTATCCCCTGATCGCCATGGCCGGGGCCGGTCTCTTCCGGCGCGTGTGGGCGACGGCGGGACCCCTGCGGCGGCCGGCAGTCCTTGCGCTGTGCGCGCTCCCGTTCGTCTCCGCGGGCGAGCTTCTGCGCATCCATCCCCACGAGCTGTCCTACTTCAACCCGTTCGTCGGCGGGCCGGAACGAGGACCGGCGATCCTCTCGGACTCGAACGTGGACTGGGGCCTCGACCTGATTCGGCTGGGCGACGAGCTGAAACGCCGCGGCGTTGCGAACCCGACGGTCGTCTATTTCGGCGGCGACGATGTCCTGTACCGCACGGGCGTGCCGGACTTCGCGGCGGAGCCGGTCGTGCGCGGCCGCCTGGTCGCGATCTCGGCCTTCCACCTCGCGGTCGGGCCCGAGTATTACCGGTATCATGGCGCGACCGAGGTGGCCGTCGCTCTGGAGGCGCTGCGCCGGGATCTCGCCGCCCGGTGGCGCCCGGCCGGACGAATCGGTTACTCGATCGAACTCTTCGAGCTCCCGGAAGGAGGCGGTACGTGAGGCTGTCTGTCGTGATGCCCGTCTTCAACGAGGCGAAGACGGTGCGCGAGATCGTCCGGCGCGTGCAGGACGTGGCGATCGACAAGGAGATCCTGATCGTGGACGACGGCTCGACGGACGGCACACGCGACATCCTGCGCGAGCTCGACGGCAAGAATGGTATCCGGGTCTTCCTGCAGCCGGTCAACCAGGGCAAGGGAGCCGCCGTGGCTGTGGGATTCCGGCACGCGCTCGGTGACGTGGTCGTCGTCCAGGACGCGGACCTCGAGTACGATCCGAACGAGCTCGGCAAGCTCCTCGCGCCGATTGCCGAGGGGCACGCGGACGTCGTCTACGGGTCGCGATTCCTCGGAGGTGGCGCGCGACGCGTCCTCTATTTCTGGCACACCGTGGGCAACCGGTTCCTGACGCTCGCCTCCAACATGTTCACCAACCTGAACCTGACGGACATGGAGACCTGCTACAAGATGTTCCGGCGCGAGGTCGTGCAGTCGATGACGATCGAGTCGCGACGCTTCGGCATCGAACCCGAGATCACGGCCAAGGTGGCGCGGCGGGGCTACCGGATCTTCGAGGTGCCGATCTCGTACTACGGCCGGACGTACGACGAGGGCAAGAAGATCGGCTGGAAGGATGCCTTCTCGGCGCTGTGGACGATCGTGCGCCATTCCCTGCGCGAGACGGAGGATCCGAAGAACGTCGGGCACGTGACCCTGGCCCGCATGGCGAACCTCGAGCCCTACAACCGCTGGCTCGCCGACCGCTTTCGGGGCGCCCTCGGCGCCCGCGTGATGGAGATCGGCGCCGGCTTCGGGAACATGACCCGTCAATTCACGGGCCGCGAGCTCGTGGTGGCGTCGGACCTCGACCCCGTGGCGCTCGAGTATCTGCGCGGCACCTTCCGGGATGATCCGTCCGTGCGCATCGCCTCGTATCGCTTTCCGCTCGCAGAGACCGAGCGCGCCGAGATTCGGACCCTCCGAATCGACACCGCTGTCTGTCTGAACGTGCTCGAGCACATCGAGGACGACGTGTCCACGCTCGCCGATCTCCATGCGGTCTTGCCGCCCGGCGGACGACTGATCCTCCTGGTTCCGGCCCTGGCGCGCCTCTACGGGACGCTCGACGAGCACCTGCGCCATTTCCGGCGCTACGAGCGGGTGGAGCTCGAGGAGAAGATCCGGGATGCGGGGTTTGCGCTCGAGGACTGCCGCTTCCTGAATCGCGCCGGCATCCTGGGCTGGTACGTGAATGGGAAGATTCTGCGGCGTCGGGTCCTGCCGCGCACGCAGCTCTCGCTCTTCAGGCTGACGATGCCCCTGCTGCGTCGGGAGGAGACAAACCCGCCGTCGAGCGGGATGTCGCTGCTCGCGATCGCCCGCAGGAAAGCGTGACGGCGGCCGGGGCCGGCGACGCGCTCGGCCTGACGCGCCGCCGGGCTCTGCTCGTCTTCCTCCTCGTCCTGCTGCTTCGCCTGGCGATCGCCGGGCAGTATCGCGGCAACTACGACTCCGAGTCCTTTCGGATCGTCGCCGACCTGGTGCTCTCGGGGCAAAACCTGTACGCGGCGACGACGCGCTACAACTACAGCCCCGTCTGGGCCTGGACGGTCGCCGCGCTCTGGGCCGCGGCGCGGCCGAACTTCGCGGTCTTCGTGCTGCTCGTGGCGCTGCTGCAGACGGTGGCGGACGCCCTGGCCGCCTTGCTCGTCTTTCGCATCGCCGGGCGCCTCGGGCGTTCCCCGGCGGAGGCGCGGTGCGCTGCGCTGCTTTTTTTTGCCAATCCCATTTCGGTTCTCGTTTCGGAAGCCCACGGGCAGTTCGATGGCCTGGCCGTCCTGCTGCTGCTCGCGGCAATACTGGCGGCTCTCGACGGCGGCTTCGCCCGCCGGGCTGTCCGGGTCGTGGTCTTGCTCTCGGCGTCGCTTCTGGTCAAGCACGTCACCGCGTTTCATCCGCTGCTGTTCTCCCGACGCGTGCGTCGTCCGGGCCTTTCGGATGCGGCAGTGGCGACACCCTACGTCGTGCTCGGCCTCTCCTTTCTCCCTTTCGTCACGGCATGGAGAGCAATATGGGAAAACGTCGGCGTCTACGGAACGCGCGGAGCCAGGCCGGGCGGGCTGCTCGCGGCCCTCGAGATTCCCCGGCTAGGGCCGGTGGCCTACCTGGCGCTCTTCGCAGGCGCGGTCGTCTGGGCGATCCGGCAGGGCCGAGACCTCGAGCTCCCGCGGGCGACCCTGATCCTCTGGCTCGCGATCCTGACGTTTCTGCCGTCGTACGGGATCCAGTACCTCGTCTGGCCCGTTGCGGTCGGCGCCCTCTACCCCTCGCTCGGACTCGGGCTCTTCAGCCTCGCCGCCGCCCTCTTTCACTCCTCCTGGAGCCTCGGGCTCGACTGGCCGGTCCGGGTGTCGTCGCTCGGGACCTGGGTTGCGGGGCTCCTGTGGCTCGTTACCGAGACGACGCGTGCCCGGCAGGAGCGGCTGCGGGCGGAGCCGGCGCCCGCGACGCGGTCCATACCGTGAGAACGCCGTCGTTCTGGCGGACGAGCTCCCTGAGGGTTCCGTGCTGCGCGAGGGACTCCGTCAGCGCGGGTACGTCGTACGCCGGCGGCAGCAGAAGAAACAGTCTGGATCCGGGCGGGACGGCTTCGGCGATCCGCAGAGCGTCGGAGACGTCGCCCGGCTTCAGGGGCCATGCGATGAACCAGCCGGGATGCGCGGCGTCCGTCGAGGGCAGTGCGACGACCCGTGCAGGCAGGCGTCCCCGGTCGGCCGCGAGGCGCGCGGGGAGGTAGAAGCTCGGACCGGCCAGGACGACATCGCCGGTCCGCGCCAGGCGCGCGACGCGCTCGACGGCGGAAGACGGCGTCGTTTCCGGGTGCGGTCCAGAGACGACGAGGACCGTCGCCACGAGGCCGAGCGCGCCGGCAAGGGCGGCGATCGCGGCGAGGGGACGTCGGCGCGGGGCGGCGCGGGCGATCGCCCAGATCCAAACGGCGAGCACGGCCGTCTCCGAGCGGCCCGCGAATGCCACCGGTCGCCACAACGGGGCGAGAAGCGCCACTGCGAGAACGATCAGGACGAAGAGAACGGCATGCCGACCGGGTGGATCGTCCTTCGTCGCGGGAAAGACGAGGACCAGCAGCGCGACTCCGGCCGCCGCGCCCGCGATAAACAGAGTCGCGGAAGGAGGCGGTCCGAAGGGGGCGGGAATCCGACCGACGCCCCCGAGGCCGGAGAGAAACGCCGGCAGCGCACCTGCCGCGGGCTCGCGCAGCCAGGCCATCGCTTCGCGCGGCTGTGCGCGAAAGATGGGAATCCACGGAGAGAACGCGAGCAGGGCGGCCGACAGGACGACGAGCGAGCGCCGGCGTCGCTCGACCAGGGCGAAGGCCGCCGCAACCCCGACCGCGATCAGAGCGAGGTAGTGAATCCAGAGAGCTGTGGCGGCGATGGCGAAAAGGCCGGTTAAGCGGCGCCCGGACTCCGCGCCCTCGACGCCGAGCAGAAAAATCCCGAGGCACAGGACCTCAAGAAGCGCATAGGCGCGCGCCTCGGCCGCGTAAAGGTTGCCGAGCGCGAAGCAGGCCGCAAGGCCGATCCACCAGCGCCGGGCGGGTCCGCGGGGGAGGGTCCCCGCGGCGCCGAAGAGCGCGAGGCTCGCCAGAAGCGGGAGCACGCGCACGAAGGCGTCGCCGCCGGGGGAGTCGGCGGCGCGCGCGAAGGGTCGTTCGAGCAGATAGAAGAGCGGCGGCCCCGAGTCCCATCGCAGCGCGCTCACCAGATCCTGCAGGGGCAGGCGGGCGGCCCAAATCGTGAAGATCTCGTCGTGCCAGGCTGGCCGCTCGAGCGCGAGGACGATCCGGGCGCAGACGGAGATGGCGACGACCACGAGCAGCAACCCGATCGTCGCGCGCGGCCGGCTTTGCACTTCGGGCTCGATGCTCTATCCTAACCGAGGAGTGGAGTCGAAGCCGTCATCGTCGCAGCGACTCGTGCTTCGAGCCCTTCCCGCAGCGCTCTTCGTCCTCCTGGTCTTCGCCGTCTACGCGGATCCGGTCTTCACGGGCCGCAATTTCACCGGGCGGGATCTCGTGCCCTATGGCCTGCCGATGGAAAAGACGATCCACGATGCCTGGTCGCGCGGCCGGGTTCCGGTATGGAACTCCGAAGTCTCTGGTGGCCGGCCGCTGTTGCCCAACCCGAATACCGGGACCCTCTATCCCGTGCGCCCTCTTCTGTCGCTTCTGCCCTTCCCGCTCGCAATGCGCCTTTTTCCCGTGCTCCACTGGGCCTCGTCCGGAGTCGGAATGTACCTTCTCCTCGGAGCGCTCTCCGTGTCGCCGGCCGCGGCATGGGTGGGTGCGGTCACCTTCGTCTTCTCCGGAGTCTCGGTGGCGCAGGTCTTCTACCAGCCGTTCGGGCCGGCCGTGGCCCTGCATCCCTGGCTGCTCTGGGCGCTCGTGCGGCCGGGCCCGCCGCGGCACAAGGCCGTGCGGCTCTCGATCGTGTGGGGTTTGCTCTTCCTGCTCGGAGACGTGTTCGCCATTACGATCGCGCTCCTCGTGGCTTTCCTGTGGATCGGCCTCGAGGTGGCGCGAGGGCAGAAGACGCGGGAGCTCGGGACGTTCTCTGCCGGTCTGGTGCTCGCGGGCTTGCTCGCGGCGCCCCAGATCGTGGCGACGGCGCTCCTGGCGCCTCAGACGCAGCGTGCCATCACGCCAATACCGGTTGGTGAAGCCCTCGGCTTCCGGCTCTCGCCCTGGCGGCTCGTCGAGCTCGTCGTCCCGTTCCCGTTCGGCGACGCGTGGACGCTCGAGGATCACCGGGTCTGGGGCCGTGGAGCGTTTCGCTGCCTTTACGCCACGCTCTACAGTGGGGCCGCCGCCTTCGTCGGTCTGGTGGCAATCGCGAGGACGCGACTGCGCGGCGCCCGGTTTTCTCGAGCGCTCTTCCTCGTGGGATTCTGCCTCGCGGCCGCCGGCGGCCTGGTGCCGGAGGCGTGGGGCCGCCGTCCCTCGCCGATTCCGTTGCGCTACCCGGAAAAATTCTCCGTGGCGATGATCCTGGCCCTCGCCCTGGCCGCCGGGATCGGCTTCGATCGCCTCCGCGAAGCTCGCCGCGGCGAGCGCTGGGCCTTCGGCGTCGCCATCGGTCTGTCCCTTCTCGCCGTCGCGGCGGCGCTGTGGCCGGCCCGGGCCGCTTCGATCGCCGTGGCCGCCGTCGGAGCGACTCCGCAGGTCGCGGGGGAAGCCGCGGACGAGCTGCCGGCGGCACTCGCCGAAGGAGGTCTGCTCTGGTGCCTCACGCTCGTCGCGCTCGAGCTCGCGCGCGCCCCGGGCCGAGCGCGGCTGACCGGCGCTCTCGCCCTGCTCACCGCGATTCCCGTGGCCGCCAACCGGCGGATCGCGCCGACGGAAGGCACGGCGAGCGTCTTCGCGCCCACGCAGTTCGCCCGGGCGGTCGACCGGCTGGACCCGGCGGGCGCGTATCGGACGATCAACGAGGCGGACTATCGCCCCCCGAGCCCGCTCGAGCGCGAGGGCAATCGCACGAGCCCCTGGTCCACCGAGCTGACCCGGCGCCGCTTCCAGTATCACGCGCCGTCACTGTGGGCGCTCGGCACGATTTTCAGCCCGGACGCCGATCGCGGCGATTTTTCACGCCTCGACAGCCTGCGCTCGGTCTCTATGTATGCCGCGAGCCAGGTTGACGGGGGGCCCTTCTTTTCCGCCCTCGCACTGCGTTTCGGCATTCGCTTCCGGGATCAGGAGCCCCTCCCCGGCTTCGGCCGGTTCGGCGGCGATGCGCGGATGGACTGGGACGAGAACCCGGCCGCTCGCCCCGACATCCGGGTGCTCGAGCGCTGGAGGGAGGAACCGGGGTCGGTCGCCGCATTGATGGCCCTGCCGCGGATGGAAGAGGGCGAGATTGTCCTGGAAACGGGGCGGCGCGGCGGCGGCCGGGCGCGCGCGGGAACCGTGAACGTCGTCGAGCGCAGTCCGGAGCGGCTCCAGCTGAGGATTTCTGCGCCGGACGCGACATGGCTCTTCGTTGTGCGGGGCTACTGGAACTATCGTGCGATTCGCGTGGACGGCAGTCCCGTGGAGGGGGTGCCGGCGCAGCTCGCATTCACCGCCGTACCCTTGCCGGCCGGCGAGCATGCGATCGAGTGGGCCGAGGAGATTCCCGGCATCGCGATTTCGCGGTGGGGTCCGGTGCTCTTCGCCCTCCTGGCGTCCGCCTCGCTCCTGCCCGGGCGGGCCACCGCGGGGTCCCGAGCATGAGTGGCGAGTTCCCCTCGTCCGGGCGCGGCCGCTTGACGCGGTGGGCGCCGGCGCTACTCTTCGTCGCCCTCGTGGTGGCCGTCTATGCCGATCCGCTCCTGCTGCGGAGGAACTTCAGCGGCCGCGATCTCATTGCGTACAACCTCCCGATGGAGAAGTCGATCCACGACGCCTACGCCCGGGGCCGGCTGCCCGTGTGGACTCCGGAGGTCTCCGGGGGCAGGCCGCTCGCGCCCAATCCGAATGCGGGCGCCCTGTACCCGGTGCGGGCCGTGCTGTCGACGTTTCCGTTTCCCCTGACCGTGCGGATCTACCCGGTGCTGCATTGGGCTGCCGCAGGCCTGGGTATGCTGTTTTTCCTGCTTTCCACGGGCCGCTCCCGCGCGGCCGCCTGGGTCGGTGCCGTGTCCTACGCCTTTTCGGGTGTGGCGGTCTCGGAAGTTTTCTTCCCGCACATCCAGCCGGGAATGACGCTGCTGCCCTGGATTCTCTGGGCGGTCGCCCGCAAGGCGGCGGCACCGTGGCGGCGCGTGCTGCCGCTCGCCGTCTTCTTCGCGCTCGACTTGCTGGCCGCCGACGTCTTCACGTGCGCGCTCGCGATCGTGAGCGCGACTCTGTGGATCGCGATCGAGAGCGAGTCCTCCGAGCGCCTGCGGCAGCTCGGCGCCCTCGCCGCCGGGGTCTTCCTGGGAATGCTCGCCGCCGCTCCCCAGATCGTCGCGACCGCGCTCTGGATTCCTCGCACCAATCGCGCCGTGCTCGGGATGAAGCTCTCGGATTCGCTGTTCTACTCGATTCACCCGCTGCGCCTGCTGGAGCTCGTGATCCCGTATCCCTTCGGAAACGCGTGGGAAATGACCGGAAGCTCGCTCTGGGGAGCGCCGCTCTTCCACGGGCGGCCGCTCGGCATCTTCAACACCCTCTACTGCGGCGCCTTCGGCGTGATCGCCCTGGTCGCGACGTGGAGAGTGCGCGAAAAGGGAGCTCGCTTTTCCCGCGTGCTGCTCGCCGGGGCCTGCGCGGTTTCCGTTCTTCCGAGCCTCCTGCCGATCGGATGGACCACCGGCATTGCCTCGCCGCTTCCCTTGCGCAACCCCGAGAAGCTCGCCGTCGCCATCGTGCTCGCTCTCGCGATTCTGGCCGCGATCGGTCTGGATGTGTGGCGCAGCGGAGCGCGCAATCCCCGATGGACGCTCGCCGTCGGCGCCGCCTTCTCCACGCTCGCGATCTGCGTGGTGGCGTTCCCCGGCGCAACTGCCGCTCTCGTGGTTCGCGGGATCGGGGGCGATCCCGCCCTGTTCGCTCCGCGGGCGAGGGCGAGTCTCCCTCTGGCGCTCTCCGAGGCAGGGCTCTTCTGGATGGCGAGTGTCGTTGCGATCGACTTGCTTCGGGGGCACGGCCGCGGTACCCTTACCGCCGCGCTGGTGCTGCTGACGGTCGTCCCGATCGCTGCCAACCGCAGAATCGCACTGTCCTTTCTCGAGGAGGCGGTTTTCGCGCCCACGGCCTTTGCCCGGTTCGTGGAGAGCCGGGACCCGAAGGGCGCGTACCGAACTCTCGGCGAGTCCCTCTTCCTCGGGGAATCGCCCATGGCCGATCGAACGAGCGAGGGAACGATGCTCTTTTCGGACATCGGCCGTCGTGACTGGGTCGAGCACAGCCAGGTGCTCTGGGGCCAGGGCACCGTCCTGAACGAGGACTTCGACTCGGGCGATCTCTCGCGCACCGAGAGCCTGCGCAAGGTCTCCGCGATGGCGACCGGCTTCCGTGACTCCGACGCGTTCTTCGGCAGTCTCGCGCTGCGCTTCGGAATTCGCTTTCGCGACCAGAAGCCGATCGCCGGGTATCACCGCGTCGGAGGCGACGCCCTCCAGGAATGGGACGAGCACGCTCGCGCCTTTCCGGACATCCGTCTGCTCGAGAGCTGGAGGGAGGTGGACGGCCCGGTCCGGGCGCTGCGCGAGATCTCGAAACTCGGAGAGGGGGAGGTCGTCATCGAAAGCGGCTTCGCGCGCTCCGGCCGCGCACGCCCCGGCTCCGTTCGCGTCGTCGCGAGGAGCGCCGAGCGGCTCGAGGTCGACGTGGACGCGCCGGATCCGGGATGGCTTTTCGTGTTGCGCGCCTACTGGCCCTTTCGCGACATCCGAGTCGACGGCAAGCCCACGGAAGCGGTTCCGGCGCAGCTCGCATTCAGCGCCGTCGCCATGCCGGCCGGCCGCCATCGCGTCGAGTGGGTGGAGCGCCTGCCAGGGATCGCGGTCTCGCGTGTTGGGCCTCTGCTGTTCGGCGTGATCGCAATCGGCCTCCTGGCCGTTTCCCGGAGGAAAAGACCGTGAGACAACGGATGGCACTCGTCCTCGCTCTCGCCCTCGGTTCGGCAACGTGTGCGCGCAAGGCCGCGCCGGTACCCTCTGAGACCGGCGACCTGAAGCGCTCTCCGGAGGAATGGCTGCGCGAGGAGCCGGTGCGTTTGCTGCGCGATTACATCCGGATCGACACCCGCCCCGATCGCGGTGAGCGGGCGGGAGCCGAGTTTCTCCGGGGCATCCTGTCTTGCGACGGGATCGAGACGGAGATCGTCTGTCCCGCTCCGGGGCGGTGCAACCTGCTGGCGCGCATCCCGGGGCGGCGTCACGACAACGCTCTGCTGTTGCTCAATCACATCGACGTTGTGGACGCGTTCCCGCAGTTCTGGAAGGAGGCGTTGCCTTTCGAAGGGAAGATCAAGTTCGGCTTCCTCTACGGCCGCGGGTCTTACGACATGAAATCCCTCGGGCTCGCCCAGGCACTGGCGATGCGGAGCCTGAAACGGCGGGGAATCGTTCCCCAGACCGACATCCTGTTTCTGGCCGAGGCGGACGAGGAGATCGGGCAGCGCTGGGGCGCGCGGTGGCTACTCGATCACCGGCCCGAGTGGTTTTCGGGCGTCAGTCAGGTTCTGAACGAAGGCGGGACGACGGAGGTCATCCTTCGGACAACGCGATTCTGGGGCCTGGAAACGCTGCAGGCAGGCTACGGAGTCCTCGAAGTCGAGGCCGCGACCGACGCGCCGCTGGATGCCCTTGCCGGCCGGTGGCCGAAGATCGTCGGATTCGCTCCCGTGGCGGCCCACCCACAGGTCGTCGAGGGGTTCGACATGCTCGCCAACCACCTGCCGTCTCCGCTGACAGACCCCCTCCGACACCTGGATCGAGTGCGGCATAACCCCGCCGAGCTGGCGCTCCTGCCGGATCGCTATGCCTCCTTCCTCGAACCCCGGATGAGCTGGTCGCCCGTCTATCGCCATCCCGATCGCCCGGACCACCCGCGCCGGTACGTGACGGTCTCCTCGCCGCCGGGGGTGTCTCCGCGTCCGTTTCTCGAGCCGATTCTCGCGGACGCGAAGCGGGAAGGCCTGACCGTCCTTACGCTCGTCCTGAGCAACGCGACGGTCGCGAGTCCATATCCAACGGCCTTCACGGAACTCCTCCGACGCGTCGTCGAGGCGCAGTTTCCGGGTGTTCCCTTCGGGCCGGTGCCGACCAGCAGCGGATATACGACATCGATCCTTCTGCGCGAGCGCGGCATTCCGGCGTACGGCTTCCAGGCAATTCCGATGAACTACACGGATGCCAGCCGCCGGCACGGCAACGATGAGCGTGTCTTTCTCCGCGACTACCTGACCGGAGTCTCTCTCTTCTCCGATGTGCTCGAGGAGTTCGCCTTCAATCCGCCGGCTGCCAACTAGTGTCAGGAGCGTGTGACCGCGACTGACACAAATCGCCGCGATCGAGCCTCCAAGCTTGATGTAAGACACTGAAAATGATAGAGTTACGTCGATGCCAGCGTTGGCCTCGTCCTTGCCTTAAACATGGACGAGTTCACAAATAGAGAAAGGATAGGGAATCCATGAAAAAGCGGGAGTCCGGTTTTACCCTGATCGAGCTGCTGATCGTCATCGCGATCATCGGCATCCTGGCAGCGATCGCGATTCCGAACCTCTTGAATGCGGTGCAGCGCGGCAAGCAGAAGCGGTCGATGAGCGACATGCGGGCCCTGGCGACCGCGATCGAGGCATACGCGGTGGACAACAACATCTATCCGAACGCAACGGCGTCGACTTGCGCGGGTGGCATTTTCACGACGAGCACCGTCGCGCTCTCGACCGCTTCGTTCTCGAACCTGTCGCCCACCTACATCGCGAATGCACCCAAGACCGACGGCTGGGGGAACTTCTTCCAGTACGGTTCAGACGGCCCGGGCAACAACTACATGATCCTGTCTGCCGGCCGGGACAAGTCTTCCTCGGGCGTCTTCTGCGGCACCACGACCAACTTCAACGACGACATCGTGTACTCCGACGGTACGTTCATCCAGTGGCCGGAAGGCACGCAGTTCTGAGAACTGCGACAGGCAAGTGAAGGAAGAGGCCCCGAGCAATCGGGGCCTTCTTTTTTGACCGGGAATGCGGCCTAACGGTTGTCATGGCGGCCATGCCGGGGTAACAATTTCTTGCCATCCGAACCGGCCACCGTGGGCTCAAATGTCTGGAATCAGTGGGCTTGCTCAACCCGAATTCTGGTCCGTCTTTTGCGAAGGATGTCCCTTATGAGAAAGCGCGAAAGGGGTTTTACCCTGATCGAGCTCTTGATCGTCATCGCGATCATCGGGATTCTGGCGGCAATCGCGATTCCGAACCTGTTGAACGCGGTGCAACGCGGCAAGCAGAAGCGGTCGATGAGCGACATGCGGGCCCTGGCGACGGCGATCGAGGCATACGCGGTCGACAACAACAACTATCCGAACGCGACAGCCTGTGCGGCCGGCATCTACACGGCCGCCGGAATCCCACTCACGACCGGCTCGTTCTCGAATCTTTCGCCGACCTACATCGCCGCGGCTCCAAAGGCCGATAGCTGGGGGACTTTCTTCCGGTATGCCAGCGACGGCCCTGGCAACAACTACATGGTCCGTTGCTATGGCCGCAACAAGAGCCCCGATACGGTCAATTGCGGCTCGACCACGAGCTTCAACGACGACATCGTCTACGCGGACGGGACCTTCGTGCAGTGGCCGGACGGAATACAGTTTTGAGTCGACCGCGGAGCGCGGCTCGCCGGCAGAGCGGGTCACGCTGATCGAGCTCTTGATCGCCATCGCGATCATCGGGATTCTGGCGGCGATCGCGATTCCAAACCTGTTGAACGCCGTGCAGCGCAGCAGGCAGAAGCGCACCATGGCGGACATCAGGGCGCTCGCCGTAGAGATCGAGGCATACCGCGTGGACAATTCGATCCACCCATCGGCCGCCTGCCCGACGGGTCTTCTTCCGGCGTCAGGGCCCCGGCTCGACACGAGTTCCTTCAGCGACCTGTCGCCGACGTACATCGCCGACATCCTTTCTCCAATGGCGTATTCCTGCAGTGGCCCGAGGGCGTCCAACAGTAGTCTTTCCGGCCGCCGCGGTCTGACAGCGGCTAAAATCGGGGCGTGCTCGCGCGCCGACGGCTCGTTTCCGGGATCTGCGCGGCCGCGGCACTCGTGCCCGCCCTCCTCTGGATGGCCCCGGCTCTGTTCTGGCACCGGGCACCGACCTTTCGCGACCAGGGCGACTTCTTCTATCCCCTGAAGCTCTACACGGCCGACCGCCTGGGATCAGGCGAGATCCCGCTGTGGAATCCGCTCTCGGGAACCGGCGAGCCCTGGCTCGCCAACGGGCAGTCGGGCGTTCTGTATCCGCCGACGTTGCTGTTTCTCCTGCGCTCTTCGGCCCTCGCGGGCGCGCTCTTCCTGGGGCTGCACTTCGGCCTTGCGGCATGGGGCGCGCGGCGGTTTCTCAAGAACGAAAACGTCTCCGATTCGGGAGCCCTCTTCGGGGCCGCCGCCTTCGCGGCGTCGGGCTTCGCGGCGTCGCTCTCGGTCTACTGGAACCATTTCGGCGCCTGGGCGTACCTGCCCGGCGTCGCCGCGATGGCGCGGGGGGGCTTGCGGTCGCGGGCCGCCGTGCTGGGTCTCGGCGCGCTTGTGGGACTTCAGGCGATGGCGGGGAGCCCCGAGATCTCGGCGGCGTCGATCGTCCTGGCCGCGGCGCTCGCCCTGACCCCCCGCGAGGAGATTCCGGAGCCCCTCTTGCCGATGCCCCGAGCGGCGCGCCTTCGGCGCTTCGCGGCGGCCGTCGGCCTCGGGCTCGCCCTGGCGGCATGGGTCCTGTTTCCGATGGCCGAGCTCGTCGTCCGTTCCGATCGCCGGCATGCGATCGCCGCTGCGGAACGCGACGCCGGGGCGCTGTCGCTTCGCGATGCAGGCTCGGCTGCCGGGTTTACCCCCGCGTCCTTCGGCGGGGCGTACCTCGCCTCGCTCTTCCTGCCGCCTTTCGTGCTCGTTGCGGCTGCCGCGGCGTTTCGCGAAGAGCATCGGCGCCAC
Organism: uncultured Acidobacteriota bacterium; assembly: GCA_963847075.1. GTDB lineage: Bacteria > Acidobacteriota > Thermoanaerobaculia > UBA5066 > Gp7-AA6 > DAHUXD01. The sequence continues at coordinate 1,153,190 of CAWJYL010000002.1, read as the reverse complement.
CTCGCGGTGCTGCTCGTCGTTTTCGCGGGGCTGGGCATACTGGTGGCCGGTGACGGGCCCCCGGGCGCGTGGTTGCGAAGTCTTCCGCCTCTCGATCGGATCCGTTATCCCGCCAAGGGGCTCGCGTGGACGAGCTTCTCCGTGGCGGTGCTCGCGGGACTCGGTCTGGATAGCCTCCGCTTCTTTCCAGGAAACCGGCGCAGCCGTCTGCTCTTCGGGTTGGCCGCGGTCCTGGCCCTCGCGCTGGGGGCGGCGGCCTCTCCGCTGTCGCTTCCGGTGCGGTTGTGCTGCGCGGTCGGCGCCGCGGCCCTGGGCCTTCTGGCGCTCGGCGCGGGACTGCGGCCGTTGATGGGCGCTGTCCTCGGGGGCGTGGCGGCAGCGGCGGTGGTGGCCGCGCTCGCCATCGCCCTCCGGGTGTTGCCGCGGTTTGCGCCCGAGGCGCAGTTGCGGCGCTGCCCGGAGACGGTCGCCGAGCTTTCGCGCGTCGCCGGGCGCGTCGTGACGCCGCCGATGGGCGCACTCTGGATCTGGGCGCTGCGCGACGGCAGCTTCGACTCGGGCCTGCTCATGCGTCAGCGCGAGGCGCTGCTCGGCTACACGAATCTGCCCTGCCGCGTGCCGACCGTGCGCACGGCCGCACCGCTGCCGACCGCGGCGGCGGCGGCCATCGCGGCCTCGATCGGGCCAGCGGAAGACGCGATGCCCGCGGGCGCCGCGGGTGCGCGCATCCTCTGGACGCCCTTTCCGCCGGCACGCCTTCCCTCGCGGAGCGTCGGCGACTTCTTCCGCGCACCTCTGGCCCCGTACCGGCCACGGCTCTCGTTCGTGCGCGGATATCGGGTCGAGCCCGACGCGGCGCGAGCCTGGAGCCGGGTCGCCTCGGGCGAGGTCGACCTGACGCGCGAAGTGCTGCTCGACCGCCGACCCGTGCCCGACCCGTCGAGCGTGGAGGAGCGCCCTCTGCTGCTCGCGCGCATCGCGGAAGACCGCCCGGAGGAGGTCGTGGCGGAGGTGACGGCGAGCTACGGCGGCTTGCTCGTGCTGACCGACCTCCACTATCCAGGCTGGATTGCCGAGGAGGCCGGCCGGAGGCTTCCGATCCTGCGCGCGGATGGCTACTTCCGGGCCGTGGCTCTGCCGGCCGGAACGCACCGGGTCGTCTTTCGGTACCGTCCGATGTCCTTCTATGCGGGGGCAGCCATCTCGGCCGTCGCGATCCTCACGATGATGGCGCTATGGCTCCGGGGCGAGCCGATTCGGCGCGGAGCGAGGTCTTCGTGACGGCGCCCTTCGCCGACTTCGGTGTGTTTGGCCTCGTCGCGGCAGGTGTTCTGGGTCTTCTGGTCGGGAGCTTCTTGAACGTCGTGGCGTACCGGCTGCCGCGAGGGGAGTCCATCGTCTTTCCGGCCTCGCGCTGCCCGGCGTGCCGGGCGCCCATTGCCGTCTTCGACAACGTCCCGGTCCTTTCGTGGGTCCTGCTGTCCGGGCGCTGCCGGACGTGCCGGGCTCCGATCGGCCTGCGCTACCCGATGCTCGAGCTCGGAAACGGCTTCCTCTGGGCACTCGTCTTTCGAGCGGCGCCGGGATGGTGCGATGCGCTTTCCGGCGCCTTCCTCTGCTCGGCGTGCCTGGCGCTTCTGGCGATCGATGCCGATTTCCAGATCCTTCCCGATGCCATTACGCTGCCGGGGATCGTGATCGGACTCGGCCTTTCGTTCGGGTCGGTGACGCGCACGCCCCTCCAGGCGGCGCTCGGCGCGGTGTGCGGCGCAGGAGGGCTCTACTTGCTCGCCTTCTCGTACGAGAAGATCGCGGGACGGGAGGGGATGGGTCTCGGCGACGTCAAGATGCTCGGCATGATCGGGGCGCTGCTCGGTCCGGTGGGAGTGCTCGCGACGATCCTTGCCGCGTCGGTCTCGGGCAGCGTGGTGGGGATCGGGCTCATCCTCGCCCGAGGCGGCGACGGCAGGACACGCCTGCCGTTCGGTGTATTTCTCGCGCTCGGGGCGATCGGCGCCTGGTTTTTTGCGGATCCGATGTTTGCACGATACCGGGCGCTATGGCCGTAGGCACGGCGTCGGGAGCGATGCCCCGCTCCTTCCGTCGCGAGTCGCGACTCTTTCTCTGGGTCGCGCTCCTGCTCATCCTGTTTCTGAACTTCCTGACCCTTCTCTTTTTCCGCAACGCCGTGGCGTGGGGCGGCGAAGAGGTGGAGCGCCGCGCCGACGAGGTGTTGCGTCGGGTCGCGTTGTCCACGGTGCGCGACGGAGGTCCCGAGGAGGCGATGGCGCGCGGCGCGATCGAGCCGGACGTCGCCTATCTCGCTCTGTACAACGAGAAGGGGGCGAGGCTGCGATCCTTCGGCCCCGGACCCCCGGACCCGCCGCGGGTGTTGCCGGAGCCGTTCCCGGCGCCCGGACGGATCGTTCACGTCTGGCGAGCGGAGCCGCCTCTGCTCGTAGCGACGCTGGCGTCGGACAAGTCGTTCTATGCGATCGCCGTCGATCCCGGCGCTGGCGCGGCCCTGCGGGACTACGCGAAAGCACTCTCGATCTTCGTCCCGCTCGCCGGGGCCGTCCTCGTGGTGCTCGCCGGCTTCTATCTGCGCTCGCTGCTCCAGCCGTACGAGCGGCTGCTTGCGGCCGCCGGCGCGGCGCCCGCGGCGGGCCGCGAATCCGGCGACGAGCCGGCATTTCTGCTCGCGCGCTTCGAAAGCACGATCGCCGCGCTGCACGAGAAGGAGCAGGAGCTCGAGCGGCTGGCCCGCCGCGAGAAGGAACGGGCCGATGACCTCGAGACGGCCGCGCGCACCCTTTCCAAGAACCTCCCCACGGGCCTGCTGTCGGTCGATCCGCAGGGGCACGTCGTCGAGTTGAACGACGCAGGCCGGGAGATCTTGAAGCGGGGGCGCGAGACGCACGGCGAGCCGTATCAAAAGGTCCTCGGTGATGCTCCGGACTTCCTCGCGCTCGTGCGGGAGGTCCTCTCCCGCCGAACGGTCGCGGGGCGGCGCGAGGTGCGCTGGCGCCGCGGCAACGAGGAGGAGCGAGTTCTGGGCGTGACCGCGACCCCCGCCGAGGGGGCCGACGGACGGTTCCTCGGAGCCGTTGCGCTTTTCTCCGACCTGACAGAGATCCGGCGTCTGGAGGGCCGCGAGGCGCTCGCTCGGCATCTGGCGGACCTCGGGAAGGTGTCGGCCGGGGCGGCCCACGAGTTTCGCAACGCGGCGGCCGCCATCGATGGCTATGCGGACCTTGCGCTGCGCTCCTCGGATCCGGAGCGGGCGGCCGAGTACGTGCGCGCCATTCGCCAGGAGGCCCAGGAAATGAGCCGCGTCACGAGCGACTTTCTCCTGTTCGCGCGCCCCGAGGGCTTTTCTCCGGAAGCCGTCGACCTGGCCGCGGTCGTGGAGACGGCGGCCGCCGAGGTCGAACGCGCCTACCCCGGCGTGGCCGTCGAGCGCTCGGGTGAGTTTTCCGAGGTCTCGGGCTCGGCCGTTCTCCTGCGCCGCGCAATTGTCAACCTCCTGCGCAACGCCGTCGAGGCGACCGGCGCGCAGAGGCGGCTCGAGCCAGAGGCGATCGCGCTCGCCGGAGGGCGCGGGGAGCGGGAGGTGACGCTGTCCGTCGGCGATCGCGGGCCCGGCGTCGAACCCGCGGTCCGCGAGAAGATCTTTCTGCCCTTCTACTCTTCCAAGCCCGGAGGGTCGGGCTTCGGGCTCGCGATCGTCGCCCGCATCGCCGAGCTCCATGGCGGCACGGTCGAAGTGTCGGATCGGCCAGGAGGGGGCGCGCTGTTTACGCTGAGGTTGCCTTCGGTAGCGCCGCAATCATTCCCTTGAACGACTCCTTGTCGATCGCCCGCTCCAGGGCTTCGCCCGGCTCGACGATTCCCGTCTTGACGAGCTCGGTCAGGGACTGATCCATACCGATCATTCCCTTGGACTTGCCCGTCTGGATCTGGTTGTTGATGAGCGAGGTCTTTCCTTCGCGGATCGAGTTGGACAGCGCGGATGAGCCGAGCAGAATCTCGAAGGCCGGCACCCGGCCCCCGCCCACCTTGCGCAGGAGCTGCTGGGCCACCACGCCCCGCAGAGCCTCGGCGAGCACGATCCGCACCTGTTCCTGCTCGGCGGCCGGGAAGGCGTCGATGATCCGGTCGACGGCCTTGGCCGCGGAATTGGTGTGAACCGTCGCGAAGACGAGCAGACCCGTCTCGGCTGCGGTCAGAGCCATGCGCATCGTCTCGAGATCGCGCATCTCGCCCACGAGCAGGCAGTCCGGGTCCTCCCGGATGGCGGCCTTGACGCCCTCGGCGAAACTCGACACGTCGGGGCCGATCTCGCGCTGCGTGAAGATGGACTTGTCGTTGGTGTGCACGAACTCGATCGGGTCCTCGATCGTCACGACGTGGTGGGCCAAGCGCTTGTTCATGCGGTCCAGGATCGCGGCGAGCGTGGTCGACTTGCCGCTGCCCGTCGGACCGGTCACGAGGACGAGGCCGCGCCTGGCGGCATACAGGGCGGCAACCGAAGGCGGGAGGTTCAGGTCCTCGGCGGTCGGCACGCGCGAGGGAATCAGGCGGAAGACAGCCGCCGAGCCGCGCTCCTGCCGGAGGAGATTGACGCGGAATCGCGCCTGTTCCCCCATCTGGTAGGCGAAGTCGACGTCGCCCGTCGCGTTGAAGGCCTCCCAGATCTGCGGGGGCGTGATGGGGCCGAGGAGGTTGTAGTAGTCGCCCTCGGACAGGACGCGGTAGCGCATCCGCTCGATCTCTCCGTCGATGCGGACGATCGGAGGGCTGCCGACCGACAGGTGCAGATCCGAGCCGCCGCGCTTCGGGAGTATCGCCAGGAACCGATCGATGCGGTTCCCATCGGCCGGGGCCGGGGCGTCAGTCACGCGGCGCCTCCTTCCTCTGCGGCGAGAAACGGCTCGAACGCCTCCTTGCGCTGCGCGCGGTCGTAGGCGATACGCGGGTCGATCGCCCCGTCCTGCACGAGCTGCAGGAGGGCTCCGTCCATCAGGATCATCCCGGAGGCCGAGCCCGTCTGGATGGCGGTCGGGATCTGGAAGCTCTTCGCGTCGCGGATCAAGCCGGCGACGTTGGGCGTGTTGCGGAGAATCTCGAAGGCGGCTACCCGCCCGGCGCCGTCGCGTCGCGGCAGGAGCGACTGGGACACGACCGCCTTGAGCGAGTCGGCCACCATCATGCGGATCTGCCCCTGCTGATCGGGTGGAAACGCGTTGATGATGCGGTCCACCGTCGAGGAAGCGGTCGTCGTGTGGAGAGTCGCGAGCACGAGGTGGCCGGTCTCCGACGCCGTGATCGCGAGCGAGATCGTCTCGAGGTCCCGCATCTCGCCGACGAGGATGACGTCCGGGTCCTCGCGCAGTGACTGGCGCAGGGCCCTGGCGAAGGACCGGGAGTGCGACGGGATCTCGCGCTGGTTGACCAGCGACTCCTTGTTAGGGTGGACGTACTCGATGGGGTCCTCGACGGTGATGATGTGGCCGCGCTGCGTCTCGTTGATGCGGTCCACCAGCGCGGCGAGAGTGGTCGTCTTGCCGCAGCCGGCCGACCCGGTCACCAGGATGAGCCCCTGCGAGTAGGTGGTGATGTCCCAGAGACTCTCCGGCAGTCCCACGTCGGACAGGTTCGGGATCTCGAACGGCACGAGGCGCAGCACCGCGCCCGGTCCCTTGCGCTGGAAGAAAACGTTCGTGCGGAAGCGGCCGAGCTCCGGGTCCTTGTGGCAGAAGTCGAGCTGGCGCTTCTGCTCGAGCATCGCGGCCCGCTCGCCCGACAGGAGCGGCGCGAGCCAGGCTTCCATCTGGGCGGGAGGAGTCGGCGGCAGGGGAAGCGGACCGAGCCTTCCGTGGAGGCGCAGCTGGGGCACGGTGTGCGTGGCCAGGTGGAGGTCCGAGGCGCCGACCGACCGGGCGTGGCGCAGGAGGTCCGCGAGGCCGGGGTTGCGGTTTGCCGCGAAATCCACGGGCTCGAAGGCGTGCGCGGAAGTCCCTGGCGCTCCCGCGGTTCCGGCGCGTTCGGCCGAGAGGCGGGCGGCCTTCTCGCGCACGAGAGGGTCCGGATCCACCTGCACGATCTTCTGCAGGAGCGGCGGTACGGCCGGGTCCGCGATCCGCTCGAAGGCGTCGAGGATCTCCAGGCGCAGTTCCATCTGGGTCTTCGCCTGTTTGTAGGCCTCGAGCAGGCCGGGCAGCGCCTTCGGCGTTCCCCAGATTCCGAGGGCGGCCGCGGCGGAGAGACTCGATTCCGGGTTCTGTAGCATCTTGAGGAGGTGTGGCAGGCCGGCCTCGTCCCGGATCTCCGCCAGCGCGAGGGCCGCGCGGTCGCGCAGCCACCAGTCGTCGCCGGAGAGGAACCGGATGCAGTGCGGAACGGCCTCGGGCGAGCGGATGGTCACCGCGATGGAGACGGCCAGCGCTACCTCCGCCGGGTCTCCCGCGTTGTCCCGCGCGAGGAAGGCGCGGATGAATTCAGGGGAAAGCTCGCGCAGAGCGTCGACGGCTCGGTCCTTGGCCGGTCCGTAGGTCGTTTTGAACGAGTGCAGGAATGCATCCGCGATGCGCGACGGGTCCTGGGTCGCGATGATGCGCGAGGCCAGCTGGCGCACCTTGGGGTTCGAATCCGCGAGCAGCGGAAGGACCTCGTCGTTCCAAGTCTGGGACTTCGCGAGCAGCGGCCCAAGGGCCGCGATCGCGGCGTCCTGGACCCGGTGGGAGTCGTTGCGGCAGTGCTTGAGAAGCGGTCCGATCTGCGTCTCGTCCGGGTACTTTGCGAGCACCTGAACGGCGCGGAACCGCAACTCCTCGTCGTCGTCGTCCAGCGCGTGAAGGGCGATCGTGGCTACGCGCGGTGAGGCCGTGGCCTCGACGATACCGAAGGCTTTCTTGCGCACGGCCGGCGTGTTGGCCGAGCCCATGGCGCGCGCGATCCAGGGCAAGGCCCGCTCGTTCGGATTGCGCTTGAGGTAGTCGAGCGCGGCGTGTACGACGACGGGGTCCGGATTTCCGAGAAAGGCCTGCAGGCGTTCGAGGAAATTGCCACCCGAGAGCGTCTCGAGGGCCTGCATCGCCTGTCGGCGCACGACCTCGGTCCTCGCGCAGAGGAAGGGGAAGATCCCTTCGGCACAGGCCTCGTAGGGAAATCGCTTCAGAAACGTCAGCCCGGCCTGCCGCAGCGCCACGTCCGATTCGACCGCGAGCCAGGCGAGGTCGCCGGCCTCGAGCTCCGGCGCCGCGGCCACCGCCTTGAGCAGCTCGTCCCTCTCGACTTCCGTCTTCCAGCCCCGGGCACGGAGCTTTCCGAGGAGCTCCTCCGCAGCCGAAGCTCTGCGCTTACCGGGCCACATGTTCGATCAACTTGAATTCAGTTTAGGGAGTCGAGGGTCGAGAGTCGAGGGCGCAGAACACGCGGAGGAAGGACGAGAGGGGGAGTTTCTGGCGGGCGAAGGACGACGCCCAAGAGCCGTTACCCGGGGTAACGAAAAGCAGCGAGAGGGGCTTCGTCCGGTCCTGCCTCTTAGACTCTATCTCTATGTGCTGTAATGCGTTAGCGTAAGTCTACCAGAGGCGGCACGGGAATCGCTACTAAAGGTCGCGCGATGCTCCATTTGAAGTCCATGCGGCGCTCCCGGGGGTTCACCCTCGTGGAGATCCTGGTCGTGATGGCGATCATGGCGTCGCTCGCGCTGGTCGCGATCCCCTGGTTCGTGAAGATCGCCCAGCGCAATGCCTTGAAGAGTGCGGGGCGCGAGGTCCAGACGACGCTTCTCGCGGCCCGGATGAAGGCGGTCAAGCGAAATCTGCCGGTCAGCGTCGTCATCGTGTCGCTCGGCCCTCCGGTCGAGCTCGACACCATCGAGCCGACGCCTCCCGCCCCGACTCCGACCCACGTGCCGGGCCGTCTGGTACTGCCGGCGCAAGCGGCCGTGCTGTTCGCAACTCCCAACACCACCGGCGGAACGATCACGTTTGGAGCCGATGGCAGAGTGTCCAACGCCCCGTCGCCCGTGGCTACGCCGCCCCAGTTCGTCCTCCAGGGGCCGGTCGGCGCCAGAACCACCAACCAGATCAAGATCCGCGCGCATGCGAGCGGCCGGATCGAGGTCGTGACTCCGACCAACTGGCAATGATTCACCCTCGCAATCGCCGGCAAGCCGGTCTGACGCTCGTCGAGATGCTCATTGCGGTCGCGCTGCTCGGCATCGTGCTGCTCGGGATCGCGCCGCTCTTCATCGCCAGCGTCAAGGCCAACTATTCGGGCAACGAGCTCACGAGCATCCATAATCTCGCTCGAGACCGGCTCGAGCAGCTCATGAACCTGCCGGTCACCGACCCGCAGCTGGCAGCCGGCACGTTCGGAAACGATCTTCCTCCGACGTTGCCGGATCCCGCGACAGGCATCCCGGTCTCGACGGGGCCGAATCCGACGCCGAGAAACACGCTTTCGCGGACCTACACCGTGACGAACTTCCGTTTCCCCATCGTGGACATCACGGTGCCGGGGGCGGTAGCGAGTGGTGCGGCCTTCGTGTCGACCGCCGTTGCCCCGGGAAACCGGTATGACTTCAAGCGGATCGACGTGACGGTGACTTCGTCCTCGTTCGCGACGGCCACGGGCCTCGGGATCGGGCAGCGGACCGCCCAGGTGACCGGGTTCATTCGGAACCCCGACCCGGTCAACAACGTGAATTGAGAGCCATGAGACGTTGCCTTCGGACCCATCGCTCGTACGACGCCGGCTTCACGCTGGTGGAGATGATCGTCGTCACGCTCCTCCTTCTCATCTCGATGTTGGGCCTGCTCGCGGTGTTCGACGCGAGCGCCCGGATCAACAAGAACGAGACCGACGTGGCCGACGCGCAGGGCTCGGTGCGCTATGGCATCTACCAGATGACGCGCGTCATCCGGATGGCGGGTGCCGGCGGCCTCTACGTGACGCAGGCGGTGCTGAACCACAACGACCCCTCGATGCCGGGAATCAGTCCGGGCGGCGCCTCCTACGACAACGTCCAGGGGGTGACCATCGCGAACGGCACCGCGACCCCGACGGTCGTCAAGGACGGGACCGACATGATCGAGATCCGGGGTGTCATTTTTTCGCCCCTGGTCGGCTTCGATCTCCAGACCGGATGCAACTCGTGCACGGGCACGCAGTCTTTGAACGTCAACCCGATCGTCGGCGATCCGCTCATCGGCCAGCATGTCAACAACGATGCAACGAACCGGCCCCAGTTTGCGACGATCGACGCATACACGGCCGGAGCGACGACCGCCAATCCGATGTTCGTGCTGGTCGAAGACGGCAACTCGGACCTCCACTCCGGCTGTTCTTCTCCCACCCCGGGCGGGGTGACGAGGTATCCGCAACCGTCCTACAACGTCGGCGTTCTCGACCACCCGACCCAGCTCGTCTCGTCCAACACCTTCGGCACGGTCGACTTCGGGGCTTCTCTGGGCGAGCGCTTCAACGCGGAGATGCCCTCCCTCGACACTCCGGAGCCGGCGGTTCCGATTCAAAAAGTGCGGCGGGCGGGCATCATGGACGACATCGTCTTCTTCATCGGTACGGATCAAACCGCCGACCCGCAGGGACTGCATCCGTTTCTGGCCCAGGGAATCCGTCGAGGCGACCATTTCGACGTCACCATCCTGGCCGAGGACGTCGAGGACATGCAGATCGCGTACGGCGTGGACTCGAACACGGACAATTCGATCGCGACGCTCTGCACCGCCCTTCCTCCCGACGATGCCGATCCGAACGTGTCGACACGCGCCAACTGCGACGAGTGGCAGCCCAACGTCGACACGGAGTCGGTCTTCGTCGACACGCGCTTCCAGCTTCAAACGCCCTTCGTCCCGGGCCACGGCGGAGTGTCGACGACCAATCACTGTCCGACGCTGCATGGAGTCATGATTTCCGTCGTTGCCAAGGCCAAGGATTCGGACCCGACCTACCGGGGCCCCGCGGCGCAGGGATTCAAAGCGATGAATTCGACCGCCGTTCCGGTGACCGGCAACTTCCGCCGCAGGGTCCAGACCTTGAAGATCAACCTCCGCAATTACGCGTTTCAGGGATGACGATGCGCAAACGCCAAAGCCGTGAACGGGGCGCCGCCCTGGTGGTCGCGATCCTGGTTCTCGCGATCCTCACGGTCATCGGTATCGCGCTCATGTTGATCACCTCGACGGAATACCGCATCGCGGCCAACGAATGGTCCGTCAACAGGGCCTTCTATTCCGCCGATGCCGGCGTGCGTTGGGCGGGTGTCCAGATGAACGATCCGAGGCCCTTTCTCACGCGCCCGGAGTTCCAGGGGAACTTCTTCGGAACGGTCCTCTTTCAGATGCCGAGCCACAGGTTCATCCAGGGCACGGGCTTCTTCTCGGGTGTCGGGAGCGACGACATCCAGGTGCGCGTTTCCACGCCCGGTCGGCTTGGCCGCAGACCGTACCCCGGGGGCATCGTCAACGAGGGGAGTTCGGGAGCCCAGTACATGTACGCCTTCGAGGTGCGCTCGGTGGGCGGACAGGACGATGCATTTCTGCAGTACTCGAAAGCGCTGGTTGCCGACGTGGAAGTTGGGCCGCTGCCGGCCCGGCTGCCATTCTGAGGAGACGTCCCATGCGACACCATCCAACGTCCCGGGGCATCGTAGGGTTTGCGGCGCGGCACCGTGCCGCCACCGCATTCCTGTGCCTCTTCCTGATGGCGTCGCCGGCCCGACCGGACGATCGGCAGCTCCTGCAGGCCAATGCGGGCGCCAACACGAACGTGCTCCTGATCCTCGACACGTCCTATTCGATGAACAACGAGTTCTCGGACAACTACCGGCTGCCGGCCTACATGGACGACTTCATCTACCCCGAGGGCACGGTCGTGACGGACGGGTCCAAGCTCGGCGTTGCCAAGAGCGTGCTGCGCCAGGTCATGACCAACGCCCCCGGCGTGAACTGGGCCTTCGCCTATTTTCGAAACCCCAATCCGACCTTCGGCGCCGAGAACTACGTGTCCAGCCAGCCCGTTGGCGGCGCGCACGTCGCGGGCGAGCATCTGGCCAACGGCGGCCTGGAGTGGCTGTACGTTGCCGACAGCGCCGTCAGCGGGGGCTTCCCGCCCTCCGAATATCTCGACATCCAGCAGGGCCGATTTCTCCAGATGGGCCACAAGGTGCCGCACATCTACGGGCAGGAGGGCCTTCCGGATCTGCCGCCGTACGCGATCCCGCCCGCGGTGGCCGATAACCAGATCCCGTACAACACCTCACCGAAGCCGAGCCCGGGTATCTTCCGGGGCGCCTTCGGTCCGTTCGGTCCGGACGCCGAGGAGCCGTGTCCTCCTCCATTTTCGGGCGAGATGTGCCCGATGGTCGTCTATCGCAGCCCGGCGAAACCCGGCTTCGAGCTGCGCATGCACATCGTTGGCGGCGGCTCGTCCCACTATTCGGACCCGACTCTCGTCGTGCAGATCGATGAGTATGGTCCTCCGGGAGCGCCCACGCCCCTTCCAACAACTCCGCCGACGAGCACAAACACACCGACCAACACGCGCACACCGACCAACACGCGCACACCGACGAATACCCGTACGATCACCAACACGCCCTCAAACAGCCCCACGCCGACGCGGACCTTTACGCCGGTGCCCAGCAATACGCCCTCGAATACGCCGACGAGGACGCTGACATTCACGGCCTCGCGCACGCCGACGCGCACGAATACGCCGACGCGGACGCTGACGCCGTCGCGGACTTCTACCGCGACCGCCTCGAACACGCCCACCCGGACCCTGACGCCGTCGAACACGGCGACGCGGACGAACACGCCGACGAGCACGCGGACGCTCACGCCGTCGATCACGCCGACGCCGACTCGGACGGCGACGCGGACGCTGACCCCCACGCCGTCCAACACGGCGACGCGGACGCTGACGCCGTCGAACACGCGGACGTTCACGCCGTCCAACACGGCGACGCGGACACTGACGCCGTCGAAGACCTCGACCCGCACGAACACTCCGACGAGCACACGGACGTTCACGCCGTCCAACACGGCGACGCGGACCTTGACGCCGTCGAGGACAAGGACATTTACCGCCTCGAGCACGCCGACACGGACGTTCACGCGGACGAACACACCGATTCCGCCGACGGCGACGAATACGCCCATTCCGCCGACGCGTACGAACACGCCGCCGCCGGCTACGGCGACGCGCACGCGGACACCGGTCCCGCCGACCTCGACGCCGCCGCCCTCCTCCACGCCGACCATGGCGCCGACACCGGTCCCGACCGACCCGGGCGGTGCGATGCCGAGGTCGAGCCTGCTGCCGGCCATCGCGAACTGGCTGATGCCCGCCCTCCGCGGTCTGCTGGCGATGGCGCCGCCGCCCCCGACGGCCCAGCCCTGTCCTGGCATCCCGCCGAGCTTTGCCGGTGCTCAGCTGGTGTGTGGGCCCTGTAACTTCCCCGACAACCCTTCGAATGTCGTCCCGCCGGACCAGAATCGGTATTGCGCCTTCGTGGATCAGGACCCGGACGGCGTTCTCACCGGCGCGGATCTCTCGTTCGTCCAGGTGCCGTTTCCGCCGGTCAGCGTCTTTCCCTATCGCGGCTACGATGACCCGCAGGCCGACCCCGACCCCTCGCTCGTGCTGCAGGGCCAGCATCTGATTCGGTATCGACGGGCAGACCTGTACCTTGGCTACAATTCCAACGACTCCGGTAACGGCAATCCACCCTGGGGCTCATGCTTGACAGCGGGCGCCGGGTGTCCGGCCGCTCCGGATGTCGACGCCGATGGGACCCTCGACACGTCGGGAGGTGGCGACCGGCACAACCAGGGAATGTACGCGGCCTGGTACGAGAACGATCCGGTGTACGTGGGTCCCTCCGGGGTCGTTGTCCGCCGAGCTCGCCCGTACACGCAGTTTCCCCTCGATGCGCTCACGGGCGCGTCCTGCCCGCTGGTGAATCCTGGAGACTGCACCGATCCCTACGGGAGCGACTGCGGAGGTTTCGCCCACTTCAACACGTTCAAGAGTTTCCCCGGCGCCGCGCCCAATGCGCTCGGGCCGGCCGACGCTCCCTACCCGAACGTCTACCCCATCGCGCCTCCGGCCTCGCCGGGCGACTGGCCCGTCGTGCCTTTCAAGCGCGAGTGGCTCGGCACCGACTATCCGGGCGGCAACTCGCCCGAATCTGCGATCAAGCGGCTGCTGCGGTTCTCGTCCTCGATCGTTGACTACAACTATGCTGCGCCCCTGGACCAGGCCTACACACTGGCCGAGGACGCCAAGGAAGTCGTCACGACCGCGGCCGCTGGGACGCCGCTGGCCGGATCCCTGGTCGACGCCTACAACTACTTCGTCAACAGTGTCTTCCCGCCGCCCACGGACAATGCCGCGCCGGACCCGGCGATCGATTGCCGCAACTACGTCATCGTGCTCGTCACGGATGGCCACGACGAGTGCGGCGCGACTGCTGCGGACGGCAGCGACGTGTCCATGTGCACCGGAGGCAGCATTTCCGGAAAGGGCCCGGCCGGCGACCTCGGCGAGGTTCTCCTGCCGGAGAGCTCGCCCGGCCAGCGGGCCGCGGCCGCTGCCCTCGACCCGAGTGTGCGTGTCAAGGGGATCCCGGTCTACGTCGTCGGATTGAACACGAACGCCCAGTTCTTCCCGAGCCTGAACTGCATCGCGAGCCAGAGCGGCGGTCAGCTCTTTGCCGCGAGCGACCGGACGCAGTTGCGGTCGGCCCTCGAGTCGATCCTCAACTTCAAGCGGGGAGCGAACTTCTTCGCGGCTCCCGCGGTGCCCGGCTTCGCCGGAGGCGCCGGCGACACGGCCCAGATCGGCGCGGTGATCCCCAGTCACTTGAACCCCAACGGGGACCTCTCGAGCTGGTCGATCTGGAGCGGCTCGCTCAAGAGCTTCAAGCTCGACAACAACGGATTGATTCCGGCGGTGACGGCAGCGCCCGCGACTGCCACCCCGGCGCCCACGGCGGGCGGGCCGACCGCGACGCCGGTCGTTTCGACGCCGACGCCCACGCCCACGCCTCTTCCCGGACGCGGCGACTATCCGGACGAGACCGACCCCGACAACAGCAACCCGTTTGACCGAAAGCCAGTGTGGAATGCGGCTCGTGTGCTCGGCTACACCGACCCCGTGGCGACTCTTGCCGAAGGCGCCGCGCCGGTCGCGGCCAATCCTTCCGGCCGCGCCCCCGCGATCTCCGTGTGGCCCGGCCGCAAGATGATCTTTGCGCGGGATTCCGCGACGATCCCGATGCCGCGCGCGGATTTCCTGCCCAATACCGGCGGATGCACCGGTGCCGGCTCGGCGGGCTCGTGCTTCTCCGAGCTGATGACCGACATGGGGCTCGATTACACATCGGCGGCGGACCGGGCTCGCGCGATACTGACCGTCGAGTTCCTGCGTGGCGGCGAGACCTCGTATGGAAGCCGCGACGAGATCCTCAACAAGCCGGGCATTCAGCCGCTGCTTTCGCCGGGGATCACGGCCATCGGTCCGAACACCGGAGAGGAGCAGAAGTTCTCCTACTTCTTCCAGGACGACGCCCCGGCGCCAGGACAGCCGCCTCAGGTGCGGACCGATGACGATGGCACTCTTCCCGCCGGTTACGCGCACAAGCTGGGCGACATCTTCCACTCCGAGGCGCTGTTGCTCGAGCCGCCGCGGTATTTCCAGTACCTTTCACTCAACCTGGCGCCCGCCGGGCCCTCGACGCCGCAGCGATACCTCGACTTCGCCAATCTGCAATCGAAGCGCCGCAAGGTCGTCTTCGTCGGCGCCAACGACGGGTTCCTGCACGCCTTCGATTCGGGCGTGTACGGCCGCGACACCACCAATTTCCCGGCGGCGCACGACCTGGGAACGGGTCGCGAGCTCTTCGCCTACTCTCCGCGCGCGGTCATGCAGAACAAGTTCCCCAACCTGTTGAGCTTCCCGCCGTTGCCGCAGTACTTCGTCGACGGTTCCCCGGTCGCGGCGGACGTCTTCATCGACCCGGCCCCCGGCGCGGGTGCTCCGAACCCCGGAAACCGCGTCTGGCGGACCGTGCTCGTGGGAGGGCTGCGTCAGGGCGGCAGCGGCTATTACGCGCTCGACGTCACGCAGCCAGACGACATCGTGACCACGGCCGGCCCGAACCAGGGCACGATCGTCGGAAACAAGGACGCCTCGCCCGGATGTCTCAACGGAGGCGGCTCGAGCTGTGTGGCCGGAGCGGTGTCCAACCGGGCCTATCCCTCGGTTCTGTGGGAGTTCACGGACTCCGCCGTGGCGGGTTGCACGGACGGCTGCGCCACCGTCGACGCCCCGATGGGCGAAACCTGGTCGCGCCCGGTCGTGGGCCGGATCCAGGTCCACGATCCTTCGAGCCCGACGGCCGATCCGACGACCGGACTCGATTCTCGATTCGTCGCCCTCTTCGGCGGCGGCTTTGACCCGAGCTTCACTTCGGGCGACATCGTGCAGAGCAAGCTGCCGAAGGGCCGATCCTTCTACATCATGGACATCGAAACCGGGCAGATCCTCTTCAAGACGACCGAGGGGGTCACCGACGATGGATCGGGCGGCTTGAAGGCGGTCAACTTCGCGCCGATGCCCGCGCCGCCGGCCGCGACCGATTACAACGACGATGGCTATCTCGACGTCGCCTACATCGGAGACGTCAACGGAAACATGTGGCGCATCGATCTGACGCCGGATACGACCCTGGGCCGCGGCGAGATCCAGAGCGGCCAGCTTCATGGGTACCAGCCGTTCCTGCTCTTCAACGGCTGCGGCACGACGGACAATCTCACGGCCTGTCCGCGCCTCCAGCCGATCTTCTATGAGCCGGGCATCGTCTACCTCGGCGGCAGTGCAAATCCGCCGCAGCTCGGCATCGCGTTCGGCACGGGCAATCGGTCCGACCTCGCGCGCCCGGACAGCCAGACCAACAGCTTCTACTACGTCGTCGACAACGGCCAGCAGGCGACCACGTTTGCGCGCACCGACCTCCAGGACGTGACCCCGGGCGTCGGCACGCCGTGCCCGGTGCCATACGATCCGACCACGTGCGCCAACGCAGCCAACGGGTTCGCGCTCGATTTCTCTTCGCTCAACGAAAAGACGACTTCGACCGTCTTCTCGACGCAGGGCTACCTCTCGCTCATCACCTTTACGCCGGACTCCGTGAGTCCCTGCGCAACCAACGGAAGCTCCTTCCGCTACCGACTCTTCTTCCTGACCGGGCAGGGCGCTTACGGCACCACCGGGACGTATGCGGACTACCAGCAGTCCCTCGGCGAGGGTGTCGCCGCCGCCTCCCAGTCGACCTCGCCTCAGGGGGATACAATCGACACCGTGCTCTTCTCGGGTGGAGCAATTCGCCAGGATGTCACGCCCGGCAGCGTGAGGACGATCGAGCAGAACTGGAAGGAGCAGCAGCAGTGAGTCGACTCCGTCCGCGCCTCGCCGTCGCGGTGCTCGCCGCGACGGCGGCGGCGTTTTCCCTGGCGGGGGAGGTTCTCGTCCTGAAGGGCGGGACCGTCATCGAGGTCAAGCAGCCCCCGGTTCGCCGCGGCAGCACGGCTTACGTGACTCGCGCCGACGGGACCCTCCTCTCAATGCCGGTTTCCGAGATCGACCTGGACGCGACGGTCGCCGCGAACCGGGCCCCCGCGCCTTCGCCTCCGAAAGATGCCCCGGCAGCGTCTACGCCGGCCGACGTGGCGCGGGTTACGAAGGATTCTCCCAAGGCACGTGTCCGCATCACGGACGCCGACGTCTCGCACCCTCTGGACCTGGGGCCCGAGCCAACGACGGAAAAGGACAAGAAGGACCAGGGCTCGGGCTCCCCTCGAATCGAGGTGGCCGACTATACCCAGGAGAAAGCCGGTACCGCATTGAATGTGAAGGGCACGCTTCGTAATGTGGGACAGGGCTCCGCAGAAAACGTCAGGCTCAAGGTTTCTGCCTTCGACGAGAAGGACCAGGCGATCGATGGCGCCGCGGCGAGCCTCTCGAAGGGAGTGATCGAATCCGGGGCGAGCGTCGAATTCTCGGCGTCTCTCAACGTCGGGGACAAGAACATCGCGTCGCTGCGATTTGCGCCCCAGTGGACGGCGCCCCGGCCACCGGCCCCGACGCCGGCAGCGCGCGCTGCCAACGGCGCTTCGTCGGCCGCTGCGGCCTCCCCGGACCGGATGCCCGCGCCCGTGCCCACGCCGTATGGGCGGGGGACTCTGTACGCCGCCCCGAGCGCCAATGCTCCTTTGGAGGCACCGAAGGACGGTAAGACGGGCTACATCCCGGGCGCCTCGCACCCCGACAATCAGCCGAAGCCTCCGGAACAGTAGCGCCCCTCGGGTCTGCCGCCGTCCGGTCCGGCTTTCGTATTCGGCCCGAAGCCGCTAACCTCTCCACAAGCCCATGGCTCGCATTCTGATCGTCGAGGACAAGGACTCGTTGCGCTCGATGCTCGAGGAGATGCTGAAGGCCGAGGGCCTGAAGGTCGTCGGCGTCGCGAGCGGGTCCCAGGCCGTGGAGCGCCTGCGGGGAGGCGAGCGGGTCGATCTGGTTCTGACCGACTGGCGGCTTCCGGGCGCCGACGGCCTCGCGGTCCTCGACGCCGCGATCGCTTCGGACCCGACACTGCCGGTTCTCGTCATGACCGCCTACGGCTCGATCGAGACAGCCGTCGAGGCCATGAAGCACGGGGCCGAGGATTTCATCACCAAGCCCGTCGATCCGGATCTCCTGCGGCTGCTGGTCTCGCGGGCGATCGAGCGGCGAGCCCGTTCGCGCGAGTCGCTGCTCTTCGCCGATGCGCAGTCCCGTTCGATCCCGCCGATCGTGGGCGAATCGGCGGCGATCCGCTCCGTCCGGGCCGAGGCCGAGCGCGTCGCCGCGACGGACGCCACGGTCCTGCTCGAGGGAGAGAGTGGCACCGGCAAGGAGCTCTTCGCCCACGCGATCCACGCGCTGTCCGCCCGCAGGGCGTCCGCCTTCGTCGCGATCAACTGCGCCGCGATCCCGGAGACGCTCCTCGAGAGCGAGCTCTTCGGCCACGAGCGGGGCTCCTTCACCGGCGCGACGAGCCGGCGCATGGGCAAGTTCGAGCTCGGCGACACGGGTACCGTATTCCTCGACGAGATCGGCGAGCTCACGCCTGTCACGCAGGGCAAGCTCTTGCGCGTGCTGCAGGAGCGGTCGTTCCACCGGGTGGGAGGGACGGCGCCGATCCAGGTCGACGTACGGATCATCGCGGCCTCGAACCGGCCACTCGACAAGCTGGTCGCGCAGGGGCTCTTCCGCGAGGACCTGTTCTACCGCGTGCGTGTCTTTCCGATCCGGATTCCGGCCCTGCGCGAGCGGCCCGAGGACGTCGATCCCCTGATCGACTGGTATCTCGAGCATCTGCCGCGGGAGCTCGGCAAGAAGGGCGTGCGGCTCGGAGCCGCGGCGCGCGAGCGGCTCCGTGCCTATGAGTGGCCCGGCAACGTGCGCGAGCTACGCAACTGCCTCGAGCGCGCGATCATTCTGGCGGACGAGGGTGTGATCGACGAGGGGGACCTGCGGCTCGGTCCCGAGCCGGTGTTCCTCGAGGCCGCGCTCGAGGACACGCTCGAACAGGCGCGCGAGCGGGCCGCGCAGGCCGCGGAGCGAGGCTGGCTGATCCGCGTCCTCGAGAAGGTGCGGGGAGATCGGACGGCCGCGGCGCAAGCCGCCGGGCTGTCGCCGCGGCGATTCGAAGCGAAGCTGAGGGAGTACGGGCTGTCAGATCTTTGAGGCGCTATCCGGGATCCGTCGGCACCGGCGTGGGTCCGTTTCTCGATGGCGTCACACGCGAGGGCTGCCAGCCGGGAAGGGGGGTCACGCGCTGCGGCGGAGGCGTTGCGAGCGGCGTGTACCAGTGCCTTGCGGCGGGCGTGGGCTTCCGGGCGGAGTCGGGCTTCGGGCGACAGCCCCAGACCCTCCCCGTGAGCACGAGCAGCAGAAGGACCAAAGGCCACAGCGCGCGCACCGAACGACGAATCACGGGCGCATTATCTCATCGGGCGCCGAGGGAACCATTCAGGGTCGCGGCGACGGTCGAGTCCTCCTCGGGCAGGATCGTGCGCAGGTCGAGCAGGACCCGGTCGCCTTCGACACGGGCAACGATCGGCGGCGAGCCCGTCCGCAGCCGCGTCGCGAGCGCCTCTGCCGAGAGCCCGCGGTGCGTGACCGATATCGCGCGGGACTCGAAGAGCCTCTCCGGGCTCGTGCCGCCTCCGAAGGCCGCCCGCGAAGCAGTGATGGAAGCCGATAAATCCGGAAGGCCCTCGCATGCCTTCCGGAGGATTTCCTTGCCGCGTTCCTCGAGCTCCTCGAGCGAAGCGGCAGCCGCGCGATAGATCGGAAACTCCCGCCAGGCCCCCGTCTTCCAGTCGCGCAGGGTGGCTCCGAGCGCGGCGAGCGTCAGCTTGTCCGGCCGGACCGCCCGCGCCACCGGGTGCGCGGCCGCACGGGCCACGAGGGCCGCCCGGCCGGCGAGAAGGCCCGCCTGGGGGCCCGAAAAGAGCTTGTCGCAGGAAAACGCCACGAGGTCTGCGCCGGCGACCAGACAGGCGGCGACAGTCGGCTCATCGGGAACTCCGAACTCCTCGAGCGGGACGACGGCGCCCGTCCCGTGGTCGTGCAGCCACGGGATCCCGGCCTCCCGCGAGAGCGCCGCGATCTCGGCCGGCGCGGGTCGATGGGTGAATCCGCGGATCTCGTAGTTCGACGGGTGGACGGAGAGGATGAGCGCGGTGTCGGGCGAGAGAGCGCGGCGATAGTCCTCGGCGGTCGTGCGATTCGTCGTACCAACCTCGCAGAGCCGGGCGCCCGAGGCCTCCAGGATTTCGGGAATCTTGAAAGATCCGCCGATTGCCACGAGCTCGCCGCGCGACACGACCACGCCGCGGCCGCGCGCGAGCGCCGCCAGGGCGAGCAGCACTGCGGCCGCGTTGTTATTCACGGCGATCGCGTCTTCGCAACCGAACAGACCGCGGGCGAGCGCGCGCACGTGGTCCTGCCTCTTGCCGCGCGTGCCGAGAGCCGGTTCGTACTCGACAGTGGAGTAGCCCTGCGCGGCGGTGAGCAGGGCTTCACGCGCCGAATGGGAGAGCGGCGCCCTGCCGAGGTTCGTATGCAGAAGGACGCCGGTGGCGTTGATCGCGCGCACGAGCGTGGGCGCAAAGCGCCGAGCGAGCCGCTCCCGGGCCGCCGCCCAAAGGACCTCCGGCGGCAGCTCTCCGGCCGCGATCCCGCGCCGGAGCTCCTCCTTGACGGCCTCGCGGCCGTACAGGGACAGGGCAGCGGCGGCGGCCGGTGCCCGGAGAAGCGCGTCCATCGAAGGCGGGCGGGCCTCCTCGGCGGTTCCTGGCTCGTTCGACTGGCTCACGGTTCCTTTACTATAGGGGAGCGTGACGATCCCGGTGAAATCGGGTGGGGTTCCCTGGTGAGCGGCGGGTCGCTCGAGCGCGAGCTCAGGGCCCTCGAAGATTCGGTGCGGCGCTTGAACGCCGAGTACGACGCTTTTCTTTACGGATCGGCCGCGAAACCCCCCGTCCAATCCCGCCGGGCCGTCCAGGAGACCATGCGCCGCTTGAACGCCCTCGAGACGATGTCGGCTGCGGAACGATACCGCTTTGCCACACTCCAGGGCCGCTTTACGACCCTGACGGAGCGGTGGGATCGCCTGCAGGAGGAGAAGGAGGCCGGCCGCAGGCCCGGGTTGTACGGCCACTTTCGCACGGGGGGCGGCGGATCCGACGTGACGCGTCCCAACGCCGCGCCACCGGTGTCCGTAGAAGAGAGGCGGCCCATTGACCCGGCGCAGCCCGACCGGGACCTGTTCGACCGCTACGTGGCGGCCAGGAAGGCCCGGGGGGAGGACGTGAGCGGCTATCGGCTGGAGGGCTTCCTGGAGGGTCTGGAGCGCGAGCGCCGCAAGGTCCGGGAGCGCCTCGGCGCGAGTGAAATCGTGTTTGATGTTGCCGAGCGCGATGGGCGCGTGAGGCTGGTTGCTCGCAAGAAGCCGCGGGGTACGGAATGAAGAGTTGGGCGTGGGTGCTCGCGCTGGCGCTTGCGCCCGCGGGACTGGCCGGGCAGACCTCGAGCGCCGCAAGTCCGCCGAAGAAGTCGACCGAGCCCTTCTATCGGAAGTACCTGGTGGCCGGCGATCCTCTCGACGATCAAATCGTCGAGCAGGAGCATCGCGTCGAGGCATCCCCGAACGACGCGAATCTGCGCAACGACTTCGGCAATCTCCTGGCGGCGCGGCGCTTTCCCAAGGAGGCGGCGCAGCAGTACGAGATCGCGCTGGACCTCGATCCGAAGAACTTCATCTCGGCGTACAACCTCGGCCTCCTGCGTGAGACCCAGGACAAGATCTCGAGCGCCATCTCGGCCTACAAGACTTCGATCGCGCGCAAGTCGGGCTTTCCGCAGTCGCACTTCCGTCTCGGGCGCCTCTACGAGCACACCAACCAGACCGACGCCGCGGTCGGCGAGTACGCGAAGGCCTTCTGGATCGATCCGCAGATGCGCAACCCCCGGCGCAATCCCCTCGTGATCGACTCCGTGCTCATCTACCGGGCCTCGCTGGTCAATTACCCGCGCGACGTTGCGGTCGCCTCGATGGGAGACGAGATCGCATATGTCGAGGAGAGCCGCTTTCGAAGGCTCCCGACGGATCGCGCGATCTCGGCGCAGGAGGCGGCGGATCAGGGCGAGCCCCCGCCGAGAGACGTCGGGGCGACGACAGGATCGAGCGTCACCGCGGCCCCGGCGCGTCCGCGTCCGGTCGCGCCAGGAGAAACAGGCCCGCCGTTTCCAGGCGCCCGCGCGCGCACGACACCCCGCGTCGCGTTGCCGCATCCCGCTGCGCCGCAGCCCGCGGCGCCCGAACCGGTTGCCGAGCCCGTGCCGACGCCGGTTCCGCCGCCCACTCCGCAGCCGTCTTCGGACGACGAGCCGTCCTGAGCGCGGGACCTATTGGAAGCTCGCCCGCTCGACCAGCAGCGTCGGCGAGCCGGCCAGAAACGGCACCGGGATGAACTGCAGGTCGGCCGACATGCCCGCGATGCGGCGCAGGAGCTCCGACACGCGTCCGGCCGCCCGGGCTCCCGCGACCGGCCCCTGGGCGCGTCCGGCCACGATCGAGACGCCGGTGAATTCGACCTCGTAACGGTCCTGCGCGAGATCCATCCATACGGGAGCCGTCAGCGCGGAGGCGAAGAGGCCTCGCGTGACCGACGACAGGAGATCGGCGCGCGCCGCCGGCGTCCGGGTCTCGAAGAAGATCCGCCGGGGGCCGACCTGCGGAGGCGCTCGGAACGACGGCCGCACGCCGTGACCCGTGGAGTGGCCTCCGGCTCGCTTTGCCGAGCAGAGGTCGTGCAGCCTTCCGACGAGCGAGCCATCGTCGGCGAGGAGCATGCGCCGGGTGGGCACTCCTTCGCCGTCGAAACGGGCGTCGCCGGTCGCGTCGTCCGCGATCGAGATGCCGGCCGCCGTCACCCGTCCGCGGCCCACCCAGCGGGGCGTGCGGTCGGTCGTGAAGAGCGGGGCGAGCGCCGCAAGCAGAGCCGCCGCGACGGGCGGATCGAGGAGCCACTGTCCGTGGCCGAAGGGCGTCGGGCGCTCCGAAAGGGGGAAGGTCGCCGCGTCGGACAGCCGACCCGCGAGCGGCTCCACCTCCGGCATCTCGCCCCAGCGAAACGGTACGCGGGCTTCGCGCGCCTGCCCTCCGCGTCGGGCGACGGCCAATGCGACGCCGTCGAAGACGCCGTGCGCCTGCGTGACGTCGAGGCCGGCCGCGTTGACGATCCGCTCGCGGGCGATCCCGCGTCGAAGCCGGAGTGAAGAGAGTCGGGCCTCCCCGCGCGAGGCCGCGGCGATTGCCCGCCCGAGCTCCTCGAAGAGGTCCTCCGGTGCCGCAGCGGGTGGGGAAGCTGCGGGGGCGGCGGCGGCCCGGGACGGCCAGTCCGGCGCGCCCTCCGCAGCAGCCGGTGCCTCGGCCACGGCGTCCATCGCGAAGATGAGCTGTCGTGGGCTCGAGGCGGCGGCGAACCGCGAGCCCCCTGCTCCCCACCATCGAGCGGCCCAACCTTCCTCGCGGCGCCACGCCGTCCGGCGTCCGGAGCGGGTGGCCTCGATTTCCCGCGACTCGGCGGTCTTTTCGTAGAGCTCCCACCGTCCGGAGGCGCGCGCTCCGAGCGCCCGGAGCAGATCCTCGCGGCTCATGGCGCGGACCGCACCGCCAGGCCGCGAATCAGGATGTCGGGCGCGGCGCCGCCGACGGGAAGGACCTGGCCTCCGCGGGAGCACCAGCCGAGGCTGTGGCAGATGTGGACTTCCCGGCCCACCACGGGCTCCACGCCGCGCAGTGTCGGCAGGATCTCGCCCGCGAGGATCCCCGGGCCGAGCTCGTCGGCGGGGCGTCCGCGCCGTACGCGCCGCGCCCGCGGAAACCGCAGGCGAAACGTAGCGGCCGCGAGGTCGACCGAGCCGCCCGCGAACTCTTCGATCCACAGGCCGTTTCCGAGGCGCCGCAGGAGCTCCTCCGGCGCGGCGGCCCCGGCGCCCACGACGATGTTGGAACCGCGGGGCAGCGGCCCGTCTGCCGGGCTTGCACGCCGCCCGTGGCCCGTCGAACCGGCGCCTGCCCCGTGGGCCCGGTCGGTCAGTCGCGCGCCGACGTGTCCGGCGTGCAGGAGTCGTATCGGCCGGGGAGTCGTACCTTCGTCGTCGCGATCGTATCCGCCGAACAGATCCAGCCGCGTCGCCTCATCCACGACCTCGAGATCGGATACGGCCACGCGGGCCTCGGGGAGCGTTCGAAAGGGCGAGCCGTCGGCATCTGCCTCGAGCGGGTGGCCCAGGATTTCATGGAAGAGCACGGCCGCGCATCCCGCGCCGAGCAGAACATCGCTCTCTCCCCCCGGCACGGGGGTCGCCCGATCGCGGGGCGTCGCGGCCGCAGCGAGCGCCGCGCGCAGCTCCTCGAGCGCCGTGTCGGAAGCGGGAGCGTGAAACGCGAAGTCGCGATCTTCGTCCCCGGCCCGGGAAGCCGCGGTGAAACTGCCCTCGAGCGACAGCAACCGACGCATGCTCGCGCCGGCCAGTCCGGCGGAGGTCACCCGGCGCTCGGCGTGCCGAATGCGCAGCCCGAACCGGTGCCGCGGAGCGTGGCGGGCGAGAATCGCGGTCAGCCGCCGGACCCAGCGGTCGGTGTTCCAGGAGTCCGGCCCGGAATCCGGCTCCGCGCGCGCAGGCCGGATCGGAAGGGGCTCGCGTCCCGCGTCCTCGCGCAGGGCGCGCACGGCCTCGCGCACCGACGACTCCGACGCACCCGCCACGAAAACGAGCCGCTCCTGGCCGTCCGTTCGCCATCGCGCTCCGACGCCCTCCTCGTGGCGCACGCGCGCCTGCCCGGCCTCGCCGTCGCGCCAGTCGATCGCGAGCTCCCGCAGCCGTTCGCCGAACACGTCGGCGAAGTCGCCCGCGCGCGCCGCGAGCGGCTCGAGCCACCGCGCCACGATCGTCTCGTCCCAGTCCATGGCGTGCAGTGTATTAACATCGGGCAGGGGAAGCATGAGTCTGGCCGATACGAAGAAGGATTTCATCGCCGGCAGAACGGCGCGTGGCCTCGCGTCGCGAAAGCTTTTCGCGGAGAAAGCGCCGGACGCCCTGCGCGGGGCGCTCTACGCGGCGCTCGACGCCGAGGGCGACAAGGAGCGAACCCTCGACGAAGAGGCGCGCCGGATGATGGAAGCGGCCCGCCAGGAGATTGCGGCGGGCCAGGTGGACGGCCACGAGCTGTTCCGCCGCATCAAGCGCAAGCTCGCCGAGCAGCGGGGAATCGTACTGTGAGCCGTCCGCTCCCCGTCCTCAGCTTTCGGGCGGACAGCGGCGGGTTGAAGGCCAATAGCCGATAGCTGACAGCTTCTTCCAATGACCATCGAAAAGCGCATCGCGGATCTCGAGGCACTGCGCGAGGGCCGTCTTGGCGGGGGCGGGAACGAGCGCGTCGCGCGCCAGCACGCCGAGGGCAAGCGGACGGCGCACGAGCGCATCGCGCTGCTGCTGGATCCCGGGTCCTTCTTCGAACTCGACCCGTTCGTCGTTCACCGCTGCCGCGACTTCGGCATGGAGAAGACCTTGATCCCGGGCGACGGCGTGGTCTGCGGCGCCGGCACGATCGAGGGCCGTGCCGTCTACGTTTTCGCTCAGGATTTCACGGTTTTCGGGGGATCGCTCTCGGAGTCGAACGCCGACAAGATCTGCAAGGTCATGGATCTGGCCGTGCAGAACGGTGCGCCCATCATCGGCTTGAACGACTCGGGCGGCGCGCGGATCCAGGAAGGCGTGGTCTCGCTGGCCGGGTATTCGAAGATCTTTCTGCGCAACACGCGCGCCTCCGGCGTGGTGCCGCAAATCTCGGCGATCCTGGGGCCGTGCGCGGGCGGCGCGGTGTACTCGCCGGCGATCACGGACTTCGTGTTCATGACGGAGAAAACGTCCTACCTGTTCGTCACGGGCCCGGACGTGATCCGCACCGTCACGCACGAGGAGGTGACCAAGCAGGACCTGGGAGGCGCGCGCACCCATTCGAGCCTGTCCGGAGTCGCGCACTTCGTCCGCAGGAACGACGAGGCGGCCCTGGCGGGGATCCGCGAGCTCCTGTCGTTTCTGCCGTCCAACAATCTCGACGAGGCGCCGCGCCGGGAGCCGCGCGAGCCTCCGGAGGGCTCCGACCTGAACACTTTCATCCCCGAGGAGCCGAACCGGCCGTATGACATGGCCGAGCTCGTGCGCCGCATCGCCGACGCCGGGGCCTTCCTGCAGGTGCACGAGGCGTTTGCCCCCAACATCCTGACCGGTTTTGTCCGCCTGGCCGGGCGCTCGGTGGGCGTCGTCGCGAACCAGCCCATGCACCTGGCCGGGGCGCTCGACATCGACGCGTCCGTGAAGGCCGCCCGGTTCGTGCGATTCTGCGACGCCTTCAACATTCCGCTGCTCGTGTTCGAGGATGTTCCCGGATTCCTGCCGGGCACGCAGCAGGAATACGGCGGCATCATCCGCCACGGGGCCAAGCTCCTCTACGCGTTCGCCGAGGCGACCGTGCCGAAGGTGTCGGTCGTGACGCGGAAGGCCTACGGCGGCGCCTACTGCGTGATGCTCTCGAAGGACCTCGCGACCGATTTCAATTTCGCCTACCCGACGGCGGAGATCGCGGTGATGGGGCCGGAGGGCGCCGTCAACATCCTGTACCGCCGCGAGCTTTCCCCCGAGGCCCCGCCCGAGGCCCGCGCCCGGAAGGTTACCGAGTACACCGAGAACTTCGCCAACCCTTACATCGCCGCGCGCCGGGGTTACGTCGACGACATCATCGAGCCTTCCGAGACCCGGCCGCGGCTGATCGCCGCGTTCCAGTTCCTCGAGGCCAAGCGTGTGTCGTCGCCGAAGAAGAAGCACGGGAACATTCCCCTCTGAGAGCGATGAGGCTGCTCGTCGCCAACCGCGGCGAGATTGCGGTGCGGATCTTCCGGGCGTGTCGCGACCTCGGGATCGAGACGGCGGCCGTCTATTCGGACGCCGACCGCGACGCGCCCCACGTGGCGATGGCCGACTACGCCGCGAGGCTGGGGCCGGCGCCGGCCGGTCAGAGCTATCTCTCGGTGCCAGCGCTGCTCGAGGCGGCGAGGAAGACGGGCGCGCGCCTCGTCCACCCCGGTTACGGCTTCCTCGCCGAGAGTGCCGCGTTCGCGCGGGCCTGTCGCGACAACGGCCTCGTGTTCGTCGGGCCGTCTCCCGAGGCGATCGAAATGATGGGCTCGAAGACCGAAAGCCGAAGGCTGATGGAGAAGGCCGGCGTCCCGATCGTGCCGGGAACCTCGGGGCCAGCCGGCGGCCCGGCGGAACTCGAAGAATTCGCCCGCCGGGCGGGCTATCCCATCCTGATCAAGGCGTCGGCGGGCGGGGGCGGAAAGGGGATGCGGCGGGTCAACGAGGCATCCGAGCTCGAGACGGCGTTCACCCGGGTGTCGGCCGAGGCCCGGGCCGCCTTCGGCGACGGAGCCCTGTACGCGGAGAAGCTGATCGAGCGACCTCGGCACGTCGAGGTCCAGGTCGTGGGCGACGCGGCCGGCCGCGTCTTCGCGATCGGGGAGCGGGAGTGCAGCGTCCAGCGGCGCCATCAGAAGGTGGTCGAGGAGTGTCCCTCGCCTGTCGTGCATGACGCACTCCGGGCGCGGCTCTGCGAGGCAGCGATCGCAGCGTCGCGGGCCGTCGGCTACACCTCGTGCGGCACGATCGAATTCCTCCTCGCGCCCGACGAGTCCTTCTATTTTCTCGAAATGAACACGCGGCTCCAGGTCGAGCACCCCGTCACCGAGGAGGTGTGGGGCGTGGACCTCGCGGCCGCGATGATCCGGATCGCCCTCGGCGAGACGCTGCCCTTCGATCCCGCGCGTCTCGTGGCCCGCGGCCATGCCATCGAGTGCCGGGTGTACGCGGAGGATCCCCGGCGCGGGTTTGCCCCCTCTCCGGGGCGCATCCGCGCGCTGCGGCTGCCACAGGGGCCGGGAGTGCGCAACGACGTGGGTGTCGAGGCCGGATCGGTCGTCCCGATCGACTACGACCCGATGCTCGGCAAGCTGATCGTCCACGGGCCGGACCGCGGGGCCGCCCTGGCACGCCTGGCGCGAGCGCTGGACGCCTACGAGATCTCCGGCGTGGAGACGACGCTCGGTCTGCATCGGGCACTCGTCGCGGACGCCGAGTTCGGCCGCGCCGACGTCGACGTGCAGTGGCTCGACCGGCGGCTCGGCGCAGGCCTGCTGCCCGCGGCGCAGCCCGGGCCGGGCGAGGTCTGGCTCGGTGCCGCAGGTTTGGCCGTTGCCGAAGCCGCGCCCTCCGGGCCGGCGGCGGCGAATGGTTCGCTGTGGCGCTCGGCCGCGCGCCGCGAAGCCCTTCGCGGGTAGCCGGGGCGATCGCGATGCGCCGGATCACGCTCATCCACCGCGGCGCCGGAGGTCCCGAGGAACTCACGGTCGAACTCGATGGGGCGCGCTGTGTGCTCCGTCGCGGCGGCTCGAGCGAACGGGCGGAGATGGCGCGACTTCCCGATGGCCGTTACTCCCTCATCTTCGAGGATGCACGGCAGCTGAGCGGCCGCATCGTTGCCTCCGCCGACGGGAACGTCGAGGTGGTCACGGCCTCCGGTACCTTCCGGTTCGGCCTGGCCGAGCCGCTGCAGGACCAGCTGGCCCACGGCGGCGCGGCCGCCGGAGCCGGCGAGGACGAGGAGATCCGGGCCCTGATGCCGGGCCGCGTGGTCGAGGTCGCGGTCGCGGTGGGAGACCGTGTCGCGCCCGGCGCGTTGCTGCTGGTCCTCGAGGCGATGAAGATGCAGAACGAAATTCGCACCGCTCGCGGCGGCATCGTGGAAAGGGTGGAGGTCGAAGCGGGAAGGCCCGTCGAAGGGGGTGCGCGGCTCGTTCTCCTCCGGCCCGAGGAGGGGTCGGGCGGAAATCCCTGAGCCCCTGCGCGTGTTAGCTTGCGGGCATGCGCGCGACCGTCTTCTCGGGCAGGGGCGACCGGGGCTGATGGCACGCGGTCCAGGGCGTGGCGGCCTCTGCGCCGCTGCCATGGCTGTGCTGGCTCTCTGCTGCGGGCGGAGTCCGGAGCGTGCGGCGCCAGCAACCGTGGCCGCCGCTCCGGCCGTCTCCGCCGTCGAGGCCTCCGACCCCGCGGCGAGGAATCGCCGCCCCGCCGGCGGACGCTCCCCGGTTATCTGGCTCGGAATGGATGGCCTCGACTGGGAGTTGCTCGACCGGCTGGCTGCGGAAGGACGCATGCCCAACTGGAAACGCCTGACCGCCGACGGCTACACGGCGCGGCTGAAATCCTTTATGCCGATCCTGTCCCCGATTGTCTGGACCTCGATCGCGACCGGCGTCCCGCCCGACGTTCATCGGGTCCTCGACTTCCAGGAGGTGGACCCGGCGAGCGGCCAGAAGGTTCCGATCTCGGGCCGCACGCGCGCGGTGCCGGCGATCTGGAACGTCGCGTCGGGCGAGGGCCGCTCGGTGGGAGTGGTGGGCTGGTGGGGGACGCATCCGGCCGAGGAAGTCCGGGGCTTCTTCGTTTCGGATCACGCCAGCGCGATTCTCTTCGAGGGCCTGCCGCGGGCGGGGGTTGCGTATCCCGCCTCGCTCGCGCCCGGCATCGAGCAGATCCTCGCCCGGGACGGCAAGGTCTCCGACGAGGATCTCGCGCGGTTCGTCGACGTCCCGCCCGAGCAGATCGCGCTGGCACGGGGCAAGGGACTCGAAGATCCGATTGGCGCCCTCTCCAGGATTCTGGGCGCGACCCGGGTCGCGGCCCGAATCAGCCGGGAGCTCTACGATCGCAACCTCCCCGACCTGATGATGGTGTATTTCGAGGGGACCGACGTGATCGGGCATGTCTTTGCCCCCGACGTGCCGCCGAAGATGGCTTGCGTCTCCGACGGCGATTTCGCGCGTTACGGACGCGCGGTGGACGAGTATTACGCGCTGGTGGATCGGCTGCTCGGACAGTGGATGCGCCGCGCGGACGAGGACGGGGCCACGCTCATCGTCAACTCCGATCATGGCTTCAAGTGGGGAGACGACCGCTCCTGCGAGAAGGGATCGCTCAACCCCGGCACGGCGGCCTTCTGGCACCGGATCGACGGCGTGTTTGCCGCGTACGGTGCGCGGGTCCGCGCGAGTGCGCAGCGCGGGAGCGCTTCCGTCTTCGACATCGCTCCGTCGGTCGCGGCGCTGCTCGGCGTGCCGATCGATCGCCGGTGTCCGGGCGGGGTGATTCGGGCCGCGTTCCCCGACCTCTCGCCGCCGGCTCGTCGGGATCTCACGGCGACTCCTGTGCGCCGGGTCGCCGCCGAGGAGCTTTCTCCGGAGCAGGCGGACCAGTACGCAAAGAGACTCATGGCCCTCGGCTACCTTTCGGGTGCCGAGCCCGGGAGGCTCGCTCCCACCGGCGCGGACCGGCCCGGAATGACCGAGGGGGCCTGGAACAACCTCGGGCTGTACCTGGCCGAGAGCGCGAGGCCCGATCTTGCGGCCGCGGAAGCGGCATTTCGGAAGTCGCTCGCCCTGCGCCCGGACTACGCATCGCCGCAGTTCAACCTCGCGGTCCTTTACCGGAGGCGCGGCGAGGACGCGAAGGCGATCGACTGGCTCTTTCGTTCGATCGAGGCCGGCCACGCGGACCCGGAAGGGACGATCGAACGTTGGGCCGGAGAGTACGAGGTCAAGGGAAAGACGAAGCCGGCCCTGGAGGTCCTCGAGCGCGGGTCCGCGCGCTACCCCCGGAGCGAGCCGGTCGGCCGGAGGCTCGGCTTGCTGCGGTACACGATGAGGGACTGCGCCGGGGCGGAACGGACGCTCGCCCCCTTCGAGCAGACGAGCGCGAGCCCCGAAACGTTGAATGCGCTCGCGCTGTTTCGCACTTGCCTCGGGCGCCCGGGGGAGGCGATCGCCCTCTTCCAGCGGTCCCTGGCCCTCAAGGCGGATCAGCCGGGCGTCGTGCAGTCGCTAAATCTGTTACAAAAGGGCCTGTCCGCGGGCCAATAGACGAATCCGGAAAGGGAATGCAGGGATGAAAATGCGCGCAACGGGACTCGCTCTCCTCGGGATCCTCTGCGGTGTGGTGCTCGCCTCGGCCGAGCCCCAAGGAAAGACGGCCTCGGGCCCGTCGGTCGAGGCGCGGCTGCCGGGCTACCTGACCAACTTCCTGACCTGGGATCCGGCAACGAAGGTGACCGTGGAGAAATCCACCGAGCGCCTTCCGGGTTTCCAGGGGTACAAGATCAAGCGGACGGGCAAGTACCCCAAGCTCGCCGTCGACAAGACGGTCTACGTCTCGGACGACGGGAAGTGGTTTTTCGAAGGCGACAGCATGGCGAATCCGAGTCCCCGGCCCGTCCAGACCGCCGCGGATCTCGAGTGGCTCGAGGCCCGCACGGCGAGCCTGTATCACACGCGGGCGAAGGCGTATCTCGTTCCCGAGCGCGACGCCGCGGGGCTGAAAGCAATCGTGATGACCCTGGAGTCGGGGTTCGGCCCGGCGCGGATGCCGGGCTACGTCACGCCCGATGGCACGCGCTTCTTCAACGGCACGCTCTGGGATTTCCAGATGGATCCCCGCGAGGAGCGCCGGCGGCGCATCGACCTCTCCCAGGGGCGCTTCGAGGGCAAGCCCAACGGGGCAATCACGATGGTCGAGTACGCGGACATGGAGTGCGGTTACTGCCGTTTCCGCGGACTCCAGATGGACGCGCTGCTCGAGGCCAACCCGAACCTTTCCTACAAGCGCTACTACAAGTTCTACCCGCTCTGGTTTTCGCATGCCTGGTCCATGAAGGCCGCCTCGGCGGCGGACTGCATCTTTCGCTACGCGAAGCAGGCGATGTTCGAGTTCAAGAAGCAGGTCTACGCGCAGCAGGCGGTGATGACCGTGGCAGGCATCGACGAGCTCGCTTTGACCTTTGCGGAGGCCTCGGGCATTCCCCGCGCGGACTTCTTGAATTGCTATCTGCGCGAGGAGAGCTTGACCGACGTGCGCAAGGACATGGAGGAGGGCCAGCGTCTCGGCGTCCGTTCGACGCCGACCTACTTCATCGACGGGACCGAGATCTCGTGGACGGAAGACACGGTGATGGAGGATTTCCTGCGGACGAAGTATCCGAGCCTGAAGTCCATCGACTACGGAACGAAGCCGCAGGGCCACTAGCAGGTTGCTGAAAAAGGGTGTGGGATGGCGTTACGAGCGCCGTTGGGTCAGATGCAAGGAAGCGCGACGACGGCGATGCGAGAGCATCGTCGAGGAGCGATGACGACGCAGATGGCCCGACGCCGCCGTAACCCGAAGGGTGGCCGGCACTTTGCCGGCGCCCGCTTGGAGTGGGAACCTGTGAGAGTTGCTGCAGGCTGGATCGGGCGCCGGATGCAAAGCGCCGGACACGACGCCCGCATCCATTTTTCAGCACCCTGCTAGACCGGGCCGCAGCTCACGGTTCGAAGGGGATCGGGACGGCGATCCAGGTCCGGACCGCGACGCCGTCCTTCATGGCGGGCTGGAAGGTCCACTGGCGCACGGCGCCGACCGCCGATTCCGTCAGGCCGCCGCGTGCCTGTCGCAGGACCTCGATCTCGACCGGGAGGCCCTTTTCCGAGACGAGCACGCGCAGCACGACGATTCCCCCGATGCGTGCCTGCAGCGCGAGCGGCGGATAGCGCGGTTTGACGATGCGGGCGATCTTCGGCGGTGAATCCGCCTCTTCCACGGCAACCAGCGCTCCTTCGCGCACGGCCATCCGGGTGGGGGCCGGAGGAGGCGTCGGGGCGGGCCTTTCCATCTCCGCGGGAACGCCGGTCGGCGCGGGAGTCGGCGGGGCCATGGCGGTCGGCTCGACCGGACTGGAAGCGACGGGAGGCTCCGGAGTTGCGGCAAGCGGCGGGGAGGGTTGAGGCCGGGCGGCTTCGAGTTTGAGAACCTCCAGCGCGAGCCGACGCGCGACCTCGTCCCGGAACTCGGCCTCCGACAAGCCCGTTGTCGGACCCGCCGGGGTCGCCGCGGACTCGGGCGGCAGCGTGGGCGTCGCCCGGACCGCGGGGGCCGGGAGCAGGGGGCTCGGGACGCCTGTCGTCGGCGCTTTCCGGAGCAGCCCGTAGATTGCGCCGCCGACGATCGCTGCTCCGACGAGCACCGCCACGAGCGTTCCGGCGCCACGGCGCGAAGGCGCGGCGATGGTGAGATCCGGCGAGGCGATCCGAGGCGGGGCGGGCACCGGTCCGGGCATCCGATCCGTTTGCGCGGATGGGCTCGGGAGCGGGGAGGAGACGGAGTCGCCCGCCGTGGCCGCTCCCGAGTCACCGGAGCCCGACTCGCGGGCGCGCGACCGGCTCTCGGCTTCGATCTCGCCCCGGAAGAGGTCGTGGAGGAAATATGCGAGATTGAACGTCGAGGGGGAGTAGGGCCCCGAGAAGAGGAGCTTGCCGAGCTCGCGCCGCAGGTCGCCGCTCGACTTGTAGCGGTTCTCCGGCGGCGCGAGCGTCATGCGCAACACCGCGAGGATCTCGGGCGGGACGGGCGGAGGTGGCGCGGCCGCCGTTCCCTTGACGACGGTCAGCGGGTCGGGAGGCGGGGGGGAACCCGTCAGGAGCTCGAGCAGAATGGCTCCGACGGAAAAGACGTCGGAGTTCTTTCCGATCGATGCGCGGGCGCGCTCCTCCGGCGCTACGTACGGCGCGATTTCGCGGGACAGGCCCGATGCCCCGAGCGCTGGGAGGACGGCCGGCGCCAGACCGAAACCGCCCAGCCGGACCTCGGCGTCGTCGGAGATCGTGATGAAGCCCGGCCACACGAGACCGTGAACCGTTCGGTCTCCGTCAATCGTGGTGTTGTAGGCGTGGTCGAGGGCCGTGGCCACCTTTTCGACGATCAGGAGCGCGTGCTCCACGGGGATCTTGCGATTGAGGCCGCGGCACTTGGCGATCACAGCGTCCAGGGTGCGGCCGTTCGGCTCGCTCCAGGCGATGTACGGGACGCCGTCGACCGCGTCCATGTCCACGCCGCGCGCGATCGCCGCGTTCCTGAGCAGATCGTGGACCTCGCCGTTGTCTTGGATGGTGTCGCACAGGAGGTCGCTCGAGAGCTCGGGTCCGTCGAGCAGTCGCAGGCGGACGAAGGGCGAATCGTCGCCGGGGCGAATTGCCCGATATACCCGGCCGAGGGCATCCTGGCCGAGTGCCGCGGTCAGCGCATAGGGACCAAACGGACGAGGCAGTGGTTCCGCGATCATGGAGGGGTTCGGTCGATTGTCGCCCGCCGCCATCGGGCGGGTCAAGGAACGTCGGCTATCGCGTGGAGCGGTGGGGCCGCGGATCGAGCGCTTCGGCGGAGCCCTCCGCGCGCTGGCGTCGAGCCGTGGCGATCGCGTCGAGGTGCTCCTCGAACGTCCGCGAGAAGGTGTGGCCACCGGAGTTGTCCGCGACGAAGTACAGAAAATCGGTGCGGGCGGGGGCGATTGCCGCCTCGAGAGCCGCGTCGCCGGGGTTGCAGATCGGACCCGGAGGCAGACCCTCGTTGAGATACGTGTTGAAGGGTGATGCGTAGCCGTAGTCCGACCGATACAGCGTTCCGGTCCACTTTCCGTCGCGCTTGAGGGCGTAGGCGACGGTCGGGTCCGCCTGGAGCCGCATGTGGCGCCGCAGGCGGTTCCAGTAGACGCCGGCCACGATCGGCGCCTCGCGCGCGCGCGAGGTCTCCTTCTGCACGATCGAGGCGAGCGTGACGGCCTGGTATTCCGTCAGCCCGAGCGCCTGGGCGCTGTCCCGCATCTCGCGGGTGAAGTGCTTGCGGAAGCTCGCCAGCATTTTCTCCACGATGTGGCGCGCGGTCGTCGAGCGCGTGACCACGTACGTGTCGGGGAACAAGAATCCCTCCAGGTCCGAAGCGCCGCGCGCGATCGAGGCGACAAGCTGCGGGTTGCGCAGGGAGTTGCGGAAGGCCTCGGGCCGGCTGATGCCCTTGCTGCAGAAGAGGGAAAAAGTCTCCTCGGCCGTGAGGCCCTCGGGCACCACGATCGCGTACCGGACCACGTCACCCCGACTCATCCTCTCGATGACGACGGAAAGCGGCGTCGGCTTCGCGAATCGGTATTCCCCGGCCTGCAGGGGCGTCGCGCTGCGGGCGGCGCGGTAGTAGAGCTCGGCGAGCCAGGCGTTCGCCACGACGCCCTCGGACTCGAGCTTCCGGAAGACCTCGGACGTCGGCGTCCCGAACGGGAAGAAGACCGTGGCCTCGGCACCGCCCGATCCGGGCCGCGGGTGTTCGAGGCTCTCGTACAGGTAGACGGCCACGGTGAGCCCCAGCAGCGCCACGAGCAGGCCCAGGCGCAGGAATCGTCGGGCCGCGCTCATCGGGCGCCTGCTCGGGTGCTGGCGAGGTAGTCCTCGAGCAGAACAGCGGCTGCCATACGGTCGATCTCGGCCCGGTCCGCCGTCCGCGGGAGTCGCCGCGCCGCCTCATCGGAGGTCAGGGTTTCTTCGTGGAAGCGCACGGGAAGCCGCGTGTGGCTCTCGAACTTGGAGGCGAACGACCGGATCCGTGCGGCGAAGGGGCTCTCGACCCCCTCGGGAGAGCGGGGGATCCCAAACACCGCGAGGCCGATTTCCTCGGTCCGACAGAATCGCTCGAGGGCCGCGATCGCGGCTTCGTCGCTCTTGCGGGCGAGCGTGTGGCGCGGCGTGGCCAGGCTCCCGGCGGCGTCGGAGGTTGCGATGCCGATTCGCCTCTCCCCGAAGTCGACGGCCACGATCCGGGTCATGGCGAAAGAGTAACCCGCTCGGGGCCCCGGCGCTATGATGGCGGCATGCGAAAGGACAACAACATGAGGTCTCTGCACTCCCTGCGCGCCTGGAGAATCGGCCTGGCCGTCGCGCTGCTCTGCGTCGTCGCTGGTCGCCGCGGATCGGGCAGCCAGAGTGCGCCGGCCGCGCCGCAGGCGACCTGCGTGTTCACGAATCCCGGGTACTCGGGAAAGTGCACGCAGGCGACTTCCGTGCCCAAGGGCTCCACGCCCCGGCAGGCCTGCGAGGCGGTCCTCGCGTGCCTGAACAACGTCGATTGTTTGAAGACCTACTGCCAGGCGACGACGGTCCGCACGGGCTGGAAGCTCGAGTCGGCAAAGTAGGCGGCCGGCGGGCCGGGGCTCCGGCCCCGGGGCGGTAGAATCCCCGGTCTATGAAGAACCTGGTGATTCTCTCTGCCGCGCGCACGCCCATCGGCTCGTTTCTCGGAAAGCTCTCGACTCTGCCGGCGCCGGCCCTCGGCGCTGTCGCGATTCGCGCCGCGCTCGAGCGTTCGGGCGTCCGCCCGGAGCAGGTCGAGCAGGTCGTGCTGGGCAACGTCCTGCAGGCCGGCATCGGGCAGGCGCCGGCGCGCCAGGCCTCGCTCGCGGCCGGAATTCCCAACACGGTTCCGTGCGTCACTGTCCACAAGGTCTGCGGCTCCGGAATGCGGGCCGTGATGGACGCCGGCAACGCAATTGCCGCCGGGGAATACGAGGTCGCCGTCGCCGGGGGCATGGAGTCCATGTCGAACGCGCCCTACCTTCTCGAGAAGGTGCGCACCGGCATGCGGATGGGCAACGGGACGCTGGTCGACTCGATGATCAAGGACGGCCTGTGGGACCCGTACAAGGACACGCACATGGGCAACTGCGCCGAGATGTGCGTGGCGAAGTACGGCTTCACCCGCGCCGAGCAGGACGCTTTCTCGCTGGAATCGTACACGCGGGCGCAGAACGCGACGAAGGCCGGCCAGTTTTCCGCCGAGATCGCGCCGGTCGCGGTGCCCCAGAGGAAGGGCGATCCGATCCGCGTCGACGCCGACGAGGAACCGTTCTCGGCCCCGCTCGACAAGATGTCGACCTTGAAGCCCGCCTTCCAGAAGGACGGGTCCGTGACGGCGGCGAACTCGTCGAAGATCAACGACGGCGCCGCCGCCCTCGTCGTGGCGACGGAAGAGAAGGCGAGGGCGAAGGGATGGAAGCCGATCGCGCGCATCGCCGCCAGCGCGGGCGTGGCGCAGGCGCCGGAGTGGTTCACCACGGCTCCGATCGGCGCGATCCAGAAGCTGCTCGCAAAGACCGGTTTGTCGGTCTCCGACATCGACCTCTGGGAGATCAACGAGGCCTTCGCCGCCGTGGCAATGGCGGCCATCCGGGAGCTCGTCCTGCCCCCGAACCGGGTCAACATGCGGGGCGGCGCGGTGGCGCTCGGGCATCCCATCGGGGCGTCGGGGGCTCGCATTCTCACGACGCTCGTGCACGCCCTTCGGGCGGAGGGCAGAAAACGCGGCATCGCGGCCATCTGCATCGGCGGAGGAGAGGCAACGGCGATGCTCGTCGAAACCGTCTGAGCCTTCCCGAATTCGATCTCGTCGCTGGCGGCGTGCCGCGCTTCGCGGCGGAGGCGCCGTGGGCCTGGCGCCTCCTGGCGCGCTCTCTGAGACAGCTTCCGGCGCGCCGGCGGACGGAGGCCCCGGGGCGGCCGCTGACGGTCGCAGACGCCGCCGGCGAGGCGTCGATCGTTCTCGTGCACGCCGATCCGGAGGCGTACCTGCTCCCGGAGGTTGCGCTGCGGCTGGTGGAGAGCCTGGCGGCGAACCCCGAGATCTCCCTCGTGCTGCCCGTCTCGAACGAGCCCTGGACGGAGGAAGCACGCATGATACCGGCCTTCGCTTACCTGACGCCGACGCTACTCCTGGAGGCTGCGCGGTCGGTGGCCGCGGCCTGCGGGCCGCTGGTTTCCGCCGCCGAGCCCGATTCCCCCGTATTCGCCGTGCGCCGCGAGGCGCTGCGCGCTCTGCCAGCAGGGCTCCCGCTCGAGCGCGTGCCACCGGAGGCCCACGCTCGCGGCGACCGTGCCGCGATCGACCGCCGCGCATACCTCCATCGCTACGGCCCGATGGACGCCTCGGCCCGGGAAGACCTCGCCGCGCGGCTGCCCGCGGGATGCCGCGCGGTTCTGGACGTCGGTTGCTCGCGGGGAGCGACGGCCGACAGCCTGCGCGAGCGCGGCGTCGAGCGGATCTTCGGGATCGAGCCCGATCCCGAGGACGCGGCAGCGGCGGAAAGGGTCTACGACCGCGTGATCGCGGCGCGCCTCGAGGAGGTCGACGAGGACTTCGCGGGCCGGTTCGACGCCGTGCTGTTTGGCGACGTGCTCGAGCACCTCGAGGATCCGAGCGAGGCTCTGGTGCGCGTTCGACCCTGGCTCGCCACGTCCGGAGTCGTCATCGTCTCCGTTCCGAACCTCGGCCACGGGGCGCTCGTGGACGACCTGATCCGCGGGCACTTTGACTACGTGCCGTACTCGCTCTTGTCCGGTACGCACATCCGCTTCTTTACGCGGCGGACGCTCACGGATCTCTTCGAGGCGTCGGGCTATCGCGTCCGGACGATCGACGCCGTCGTCTTGCCCGTATCTGCGCAGGGACACGATCGCCTCGCGCGGCTCCGCGCCTTCCCGGGAGCCTCTTCCGATCTCGACGTCGCCGAGTTCATCGCCATCGCCGAGGCGGCCAACCGTTAGCGAATAGCTGACAGCCGACAGCCGATAGCCGATAATCCTTCCGAATGATCAACAAGGTCCTCGCCTCCGCCGACGAAGCCGTGCGGGACGTGCCGGACGGCGCGACGCTCGTCATCGGGGGCTTCGGTCTCTGCGGAATACCGGAGAACCTCATCGCAGCCCTCGTCCGCAACGGCGCGAAGAACCTGGTGGTCGTCTCGAACAACTGCGGCGTGGACGATTGGGGGCTCGGGCTCCTGCTGCAAACGCGGCAGATCCGCAAGATGGTCTCGTCCTACGTCGGCGAGAACGCCGAGTTCGAGCGCCAGTTTCTCTCCGGCGAGCTCGAGGTCGATCTCGTGCCCCAGGGCACGCTCGCGGAGCGCATGCGCGCGGGCGGGGCCGGAATTCCCGGCTTCTACACGCCCGCGGGCGTCGGGACGCTCGCGGCGCAGGGCAAGGAGATCAAGAGCTTCGACGGTCGCGACTACGTGCTCGAACGCGGAGTCGTCGGTGATTTCTCGATCGTTGCGGCGTGGAAAGGGGATCGCCTCGGCAATCTCGTTTACCGTAAGTCCGCCCGCAACTTCAACCCCGTGGCCGCCACGGCCGGGAAGATCTCGATCGCCGAGGTCGAGGAGCTGGTCGAGGTCGGAGAGCTCGATCCGGAGTCCGTCCACACGCCGGGAGTGTTCGTCACGCGGATGATCGTCGCGCCGCGTCAGAAGCGCATCGAACGGCGTACGGTGAGGAAGGAGCTGATGCTCGACCGCGTGGGGATCGTCGCGCCGCGCCGCCCGCGAGCTCCGCGACGGCTTCACCGTCAATCTCGGGATCGGGATTCCGACGCTGATCGCCAATCACATTCCGCCCGGCATGGAGGTCATTCTCCAGTCGGAGAACGGGATCCTGGGGCTCGGCCCCTACCCGAGCGAGGCAGAGATCGACGCGGACCTGATCAACGCCGGCAAGGAGACCGTGACGGTCTCAGGCCGGCTGCCTCGTACTTCTCTTCGGCCGACTCGTTCGCGATGATCCGGGGCGGGCACATCGACCTCTCCATCCTCGGCGCGATGCAGGTCGACGAAGAGGGCTCGATCGCCAACTACATGATCCCGGGCAAGATGGTGAAGGGGATGGGCGGGGCCATGGACCTCGTCGCCGGCGCCCGACGCCTGGTCGTCACGATGGAGCACACGGCCAGGTCCGGGGAACCCAAGATTCTTCGGCGGTGCACGCTGCCTCTGACGGGGCAGCGCTGCGTGCACCGGATCATCACGGACCTCTGTGTGTTCGACGTTCTGCCCGGGTCGGAGGGCCTGGAGTTGATCGAGCTGGCCCCGGCAGTCGGCGTCGACGAGGTCCGCGCGAAGACGGAGGCGCACTTCCGGACGGCCTCCTCGGTCCGTGCCATGGACGCGTGAAGGTCCTCCGCGCCGCCGGGCTCCTCTTCCTCTTCACGCTCGCCGCGCTCGCCCAGGATCCTTTCACACAGGGCGATCCCTACGCGTCGCGCTTCAAGTCCAGGCCGAACTTCCAGGTGCATTTCAAGGCGCCGGAAAAGGGAGGCGAGGTACGCCTCTACACGAAGAAGCCCGTGAAGTTCGAGAAGGATCGGTTCTGGGAGGGAAGCGAAGAAGTCGTCATCGAATATCAGGACGTCAAGATCACGGCCGACGCCGCGCGCTACGATTTTCCGACGATGACCGCTGTCCTGACGGGTCACGTGGTCATCGACCAGGGCCCGACGCGGCTTTCCGGAAGCCGCGGAACGTTTCGACTCGACACGAAGACCGGGGTCATGGAGGACGCCACGGCCGATCTGCCACCCACGTACCACATCGTCGCGGAGTCGATCGAGAAGATCGGCGAGGCGACGTACCGCATTCATCGCGGGATCTTCACGGCCTGCGATCTCCCGAAGCCCGACTGGTCTTTTTCGCTCTCGGAGGCGACGATCACCCTCGATGACTATGCGCGCATGAAGGACGTCGCCTTCCGGGCGGGCAGCGTTCCGCTGCTCTACACGCCGTACCTGGTCTGGCCGACGAAGGAGGATCGCGCTTCCGGAATGCTCGTTCCGGGCCTCGGCTACAGCAACCAGCGGGGCGCGTTCCTCGGGCTGTCCTACTACTGGGTCACGGGACGCTCGACCGACCTGACGACACAGCTCGAAGCGTTCACGGATGGGACCATCGGGATCGGACAGGAGGCGCGCTGGCGCCCCACGGCGGAGTCGGCCGGCCTCTTTCAGGGGTTCCTGGTGCGCGACCAGGACGCGACGGTCTGCGTTCCCGTGTCGCAGATTCCGCCGACCGGGGGCAGCGGCCCCTGCACGCTTTCGGACGGCTCGCTCGGCGTGTACACGTTTCAACCGGAGACCCGCTGGAAGGTTCGGCTCGACCACGTCTCGGACGACCTGCCATACGACGTGCGCGGCGTCGTGTCCATTCGCGCGTACTCGGACAAAGAGTTCCTGCAGGACTTCGAGCAGAACTTCGCCCTCAACTCCGCCAAGCAGGTCCCCTCGTTCGCGTACCTCACGCGCAACTTCGGGGCGGATTCGCTCAACCTCCGGTTCGAGCGCGACGAGACCTTTTATGCCGCCACGCTCATCTCGGAGCGGCTGCCGTCGCTCGAGTTCTTCCACCGGACCGCTCCGATCGGCAACAGCCCGATCTACCTGGCCCTCCAGGCCTCGGCGTCCGGGCTCTACCTGAACAAGGGAGAGCGGCTTTTGCGCGGCACCTACGGACGCTTCGATCTCAATCCCATATTCTCCTTCCCGTGGAAGGAGATTCCGTGGCTCTCCGTGACCGCCCAGGCGGGCGGCCGCCTGACCTACTACACGAACTCGACGGACGAGGGTCAGCAGACTTTCCTGGGGCAGTCCTTTCTGCGCTCTTATGCCCAGGCGGGCCTCTCGACGGTCGGACCCTCGTTCTCGCGGATCTACGACGTCTCGATCGGGCCGTGGGACAAGATCAAGCACGTGATCGAGCCCCGCGTCGACTATGCGTACATCTCGAACGTCAGCGACCCGGCGCGCATCCCGGCCTTCGACACGATCGACTCGACGCTCGGCCAGAACCAGATCCGCTACGCTCTCGTCAACCGACTGCTCGCCCGCAGGGCCGGCGGGCCGCTCGGTTCCGCCGAAGAGATCGCCTCCCTCGAGATCGCGCAGACGTACGCCTTCCAGCTGCCTCAGACGCTGTTCCTGCCGAGCACCGGCGACGTGGTCGGGCGGCGCAGCGGCCCCATCGAGGCCCTGCTGCGCGTGCAACAGGGCGGGGCCTTCCATCTCGACGCCCGCCTGCAGTTCGACCCCGTCGCTTCGCAGGTGACCAACACCACGTTGACGGCCGGGGCGAACTGGGGGGCGGACTACGCGGCACTGAGCTGGTTCGGCACGCGGCCCGTGACGGTCGTGGGGCAGACACTGGCGAACTCGGACCAGATTCGGTTCGCCGGGGGCGTGGACCTCGGCAAGTACTTCCGCGCCGACGCGGCGATCAATTACAGCGCCGATCAGAACCTCTTCCAGGAGAGCCGCCTTCTGGTGACCTACAAGGGCTCTTGCTACACCGTCTTTCTCGAATACCGGGACCTCGACATGCCGCCCACCCCGCGGCGCGACGTCCGGCTCGTCGTGAACCTCAAGGACATCGGGACTTTGCTCGACGTCAACGGATCACTCAACGCGATCTTCGGCCGGTAGCGGCGTCGCCGCATTCGGTATGATCCCGACCCGATGAAGGGGCTCATTCTGGCGGGGGGCAAGGGGACGCGGCTGCGTCCCCTGACGTACACGGGAGCCAAGCAGCTCGTGCCGGTCGCCAACAAGCCGGTTCTCTTCTACGGCGTCGAGGCGATCGTCGAGGCCGGGATTCGCGAGCTCGGCGTGGTGGTCGGCGACACGAAGGCGGAGATCCAGGCGGCCCTCGGCGACGGGACGCGGTTTGGAGCGCGGATCACCTACATCGAGCAGGATGCGCCGCGGGGTCTCGCTCACGCGGTCCTGATTGCGGAGCCGTACCTGCGCGGAGAGCCGTTCGTCATGTACCTCGGCGACAACGTGATCGCCGAAGGGATCACGACGCTCGTGGCCGAGTACCGCCGGCTCGGCTGCAACTCGCAGATCCTCCTGGCCAGGGTCCCCA
Organism: uncultured Acidobacteriota bacterium; assembly: GCA_963847075.1. Classification (GTDB taxonomy): domain Bacteria; phylum Acidobacteriota; class Thermoanaerobaculia; order UBA5066; family Gp7-AA6; genus DAHUXD01. The sequence continues at coordinate 1,110,835 of CAWJYL010000002.1, read as the reverse complement.
ACCCCGAGCAGTTCGGCGTGGCGGAGCTCGCCGACGGCAAGGTGGTCCGGCTGACGGAGAAGCCGAAGCAGCCGAAGTCGGACCTCGCGCTCGTCGGCGTGTACATGTTCGACGACTCGATCTTCGACGCCGTGAAGGCGATCCGCCCGAGCGCCCGCAACGAGCTCGAGATCACCGACGCGATCCAGTGGCTCGTCGACCACGGCAAGAGCGTCCACCCGCACCTCGTGTCGGGGTGGTGGAAGGACACCGGCAAGATCGAGGACATGCTGGAGGCCAACCGGATCATCCTGGACACCTTCGCCCGGCGCGGCACGGCGGGTGTCGACGGCGAGTCGCGCGTCGAGGGCAAGGTCGTCATCGAGGACGGCGCGCGGCTCGTCCGCTCGACCGTGCGCGGCCCCGCGATCATCGGGGCGGGCGCCGAGATCCGGGACGCCTTCGTGGGCCCCTACACCGCGATCGGCCCGGATTGCCGGATCGACCGGTGCGAGATCGAGAACTCGATCGTTCTCGAGGGTTCGCGGCTCGAGCGCATCCCGGTGCGGATCGCCGACTCCCTGATCGGCAAGCAGGTGCGGATCCATCCCGGTCTGGAGCGGCCCCGCGTCCACCGTTTTCTCGTGGGCGACGACTCCGAGATCGGGATCGTATGAGGCTGCTGGTCACCGGGGGCTGCGGCTTCATCGGCTCGAACTTCATCCGCCACGTCCTCGCATCCCGCGGCGAGGGGGTCTCGGTGGTCAACCTCGACAAGCTGACGTACGCCGCCAATCCCGTCAACCTCGCCGACGTGGCCGACCGGCCCAACTATCGCTTCGTCCGCGGAGACATCGTCGACCCCGACGTGGTCGGCGTGGCGATGGAGGGATGCGACGCCGTGGTCAATTTTGCCGCCGAGACGCATGTCGACCGGTCGCTTCTGGGCGATGCGTCGTTCATCGAAACGGACGTGCGCGGCGTCTTCGTTTTGCTCGAGGAGGCCAGGCGCCGGGGCATCGGGAAGTTCATCCAGATCTCGACCGACGAGGTTTACGGCTCCATCGCCAGCGGCTCCTTCACCGAGGAGTCGCCGCTGAACCCCCGCAATCCCTACGCGGCCTCCAAGGCGGGCGGAGACCGGCTCGCCTACTCCTACTGGGCGTCTTACGGCATGCCGGTCGTCATCACACGCGCCTCGAACAACTACGGGCCGAACCAGTATCCCGAGAAGCTCATCCCGCTTTTCGCCACGAATGCCATCGACGGGGAGCCCCTGCCCCTCTACGGCGACGGCCGCAACGTCCGGGACTGGCTCTTCGTGCGGGATCATGCCGCGGCGATCGACTTCTTGCTCGATGCCGGGTCTGCCGGCGAGACATACAACATCGCCGGCGGCAACGAGGCCGAGAACATCGACATCACACGTCAGGTGCTGCGGGAGCTCGGCAAGCCCGAGACCCTCATCCGTTTCGTGGACGATCGTCCGGGCCACGACCGCCGCTATTCGCTCGACGCATCGAAGCTGGCCCGGGTGGGCTTCCGGCCGGCGACGCCGTTTGCGAAGGGGCTCGTTGAGACGGTGCGATGGTATCGGGACAACCCGACCTGGTGGCGCCCCATCAAGGAGCGCGACGCCGCGTACCGGGAGTTTTACCGGTCCCAGTACGCGCAGCGGCTGGCGTCCTCCTCGGCGACGGCCAAGCGGCCCGGGGGGTAGAGGGCTGGCCGAAGCCGGGGGCTCCTCCTTCGAGGCTCACGTGGCCGCCCTGGCGGCTCCCCGCCCGATCCCGCGCTCGCGGCGCAAGGTCCTCGTCACCGGCGCCTCGGGCATGCTCGGCTCCGACCTCGCACCCGCCCTCGCGGCGGCCGGGTACGAGGTCTTCGCGCGTTCGAAGGCGGACCTCGACATCGTCGACCCGACGCAGGTGTCGGGAGCCCTCGCAGAGTTGCAGCCGGACGTCGTCGTCAACTGCGCGGCGTTCACGCGGGTCGATGCGTGCGAGACCGAGCCCGGCTGCTTCGAGGTCAACGGGAGGGCCGTGGGCCATCTGGCGGAAGCGTGCGGCCGCGTCGGTGCGCAATTGGTTCAGATATCGACGGACTTCGTGTTCGACGGCCGGAAGAGGACGCCCTACCTCGAAGACGATCCGGCCCAACCGGAGTCGGCCTACGGGCGGGGCAAGCAGGCCGGCGAGGATGCCGCCCTGCGCCTGCCCGGCAGCCTCGTCGTCCGGGCCTCGTGGCTCTTCGGCCGCTTGGGATGGAACTTCGTCGAGGCCATTCTCAAGCAGGTCGAGGACGGGCGGGACCGGTTGTCCGTCGTGACCGATCAGGTCGGGCGGCCCACCGCGACGACGGATCTCGCGGAGGGCATCGTCGCGCTGCTCGAGTCCGGCGCCTCGGGCATCTACCACTTCGCCAACCGCGGCGAGGTCTCCTGGAACGAGTTCGCGCACGCGATCCTGCGGCTGGCCGGGCGCTCCGGAGTGGTCGTCGAGGGTACGGCGTCGGAGGCGCTCGCGCGCCCGGCGCGGCGGCCGCCATACTCGGTTCTCGACACGGGAAAGTACGAGCGTCTGACCGGCCGCCCGATCCGCCACTTCATGTTCCCGCTGTCCGAATACATCGCGCGGCGAGCCCGGCCGGAGGCCTGACGGGCGCTCCGGGCAGACTCGGCGGAAGAGCCCGGCGCGACAGGGGTGACTGGGAGTTTCCTTCCGGCCCTGGTGTCGCCGGCGGGTAAACTCATCGGGAACCGGCTCCGGGAATAGGAGAGCAGCGCATGCGTCGTGTGTTCGTGGCAATCGGTCTCCTCTGCGTCTCGGTCCGCGTCGCCCCGGCCGCGACGCGGCCGTTCGACCTCGATGACGTCGCTCGTCTGCGCGCGGTCTCCGAGCCGGAGATTTCGCCGGACGGCAAATGGATCGCCTACGAGGTTCGCAGCGCCGACCCGAAGGAGGATCGGAACGAGACCGACCTCTGGATGACGAGCTGGGACGGGAAGCAGAGCCTCAGGCTGACGACGAGCAAGGGCTCCGAGACGAGCCCGCGCTGGAGCCCGGACGGGAGATACCTCGCCTTCCTCTCCGATCGCCAAGGGAGCGACGGCTCCCAGGTCTGGTTGCTTCCGCGCGCCGGGGGGGAGGCGGAAAAGGTGACGGACTTCAAGGGCGGCGTGTCGGACTTCGACTGGTCGCCCGAGTCCGGACGCCTCGTGTTCGTTGCCGAAGACCCCGATTCGGAAGCCGGCGGCAAGGACCCCGGAAAACGGGAGGCGAAGACGAATCCGATCGTCATCGACCGGTACCAGTTCAAGCTCGACGACTACGGCTACCTGGGAAAGCAGCGAAGCCACCTCTACCTGCTCGACCTGGCGAGCCGCAAGTCCGAGAAGCTGACGGCGGGGAACTGCGACGACCTGCTGCCGGCATGGTCGCCCGACGGCAAGTCGATCGCGTTCGTCTCCAAGCGGGGGCCGGAGCCGGATCGCACCGACAACTGGGACATCTATGCGATCGAGCCCCGCACGGGCGCCGTGGCGCGGGTTCTGACGCCGAACACCGTCTCCGACAATCAGCCCGACTGGGAAAGCCGACTCGCCTGGAGCCCCGACAGCAAGTGGATCGCCTTCATCCAGGGCGGCCCGGACAAGCTGATCTACTACGCCGTCCACAAGCTCGCGGTTGTGCCCGTGGCGGGAGGACCCGTGCGTGTGCTGACGCCGGAGCTCGACCGCAACGTGTCGTCTCCGCGCTTCACGCGCGAGGGATCCGCGATCCTCTTCACGCTCGAGGAGGATCAGGCAGTCCATCTCGCCCGGATCCCGGTGGCGGGCGGGCCGATTGACCGGCTGGTCGGGGGGCGCCGCGTCGTTTCGGCGTTCTCGACGTCCCCCGCCGGGCACACGGCGATCCTGGCGTCCTCGCCCCAGGTACCGCAGGAGATCTTCGCCGTCGAGCCGGGTGAGCCGCGGCGCCTGTCCAACCACAACGCGTGGCTTTCCGAGGTGCGCCTGGGCGCCGTCGAAGAGACGAAGTTCACGAGCAAGGACGGCACCGAGATTCACGGCTTCCTGGTCAAGCCGCCCGACTACGAGCCGGGGCGCCGGTACCCGGCGGTGCTCCGCATCCACGGGGGCCCGGTCGGGCAGCACGAGTGTTCCTTCGACGAGGAGTGGCAGTGGATCGCGGCCAACGGGTACGTCGTGATCGGCGCGAACCCGAGAGGGAGTTCGGGCCGCGGCGAGGCCTTCCAGGCCGCGATCTACGCCGACTGGGGCCACAAGGACGTCGAGGACGTTCTCGCCGCGGTCGACGACGCGGTAGCCCGAGGCATCGTCGATCCCGAGCGGCTCGCGGTCGGCGGCTGGAGCTATGGCGGCATGATGACGAACTACGTCATCGCGTCCACGACCCGCTTCAAGGCGGCCACCTGCGGGGCGGGCAGCGCCAACTCCCTGGCGGGCTACGGCACCGACCAATACATCCGCGAGTACGAGCAGGAGCTGGGCAAACCCTGGAAGAACCTCGAGACCTATTTGAAGGTCTCGTTCCCGTTTCTGCACGCCGATCGCATCGCCACGCCGACGCTCTTCCTGTGCGGCGAGGACGACTTCAACGTGCCTCTGATCAACTCCGAGCAGATGTACCAAGCGCTCAGGAGCCTCGGGGTTGCGACGGAGCTCGTGATCTATCCGGGCCAGCACCACGGCATTCGAAAGCCGAGCTACGTGCGCGACCGCCTGGAGCGGTACGTGGCCTGGTACGACCGGTACGCAAACCCGACGAAGGCGACGGCACCGCCGGCGGCCGCCGTGACCCGCTGATCGGCTCCGGGCCGTGACTCCCGACGAGTGGAAGCGCAAGGCGGTCCACGCGGGGATGGGCTTCTTCGCGCTCGCGCTGCGCTGGCTCGACTGGCGCGGCGCGGCGCTGTGCGCCGCCGCCGCGCTCGCATTCAACGTGTTCGTGCTTCCCCGCATCGGGCGCGCCCTGTATCGCGACGCGACGCGCCGCCACGATGCGGGGATCGTGGCCTATCCCGCCGTCGTCCTGCTGCTGATCCTGGTCTTCGGAGGCACGGACCTGCCCCTGGTCGCTGCGGTCTGGGCCATGATGGCCTTCGGGGATCCCGCCGCCGCCATCGCCGGCCGAACCGTCGGCGGGCCGGTTCTGCCGTGGAACCGGAACAAGACCTGGGTCGGCCTGCTGTCCAACTTCGCCGTGGCCGGGGCCACGGCGATCGCCGTGGACGCGTTCGTGGCGCGGCGGCAACCGCAGCCGGACGCCGTCCTGGTCCTGATGGTCGGCGCCGCCCTCTACGCTTTTCTCGAATCGGTGCGCTCGGGCCTGGATGACAACGTCGTTGCCGCGTTGCCGACGGCCCTGGTCCTGTATCGGTTGGGCGCGCATTGGCCGCCCGTTCCGCTCGCCGGAGGGCTGACCCCGGATGGCCTCGTCGCCGCGTTCGGGGTCAACCTGGCCGCCGCCTTCGCGATGGGGGCACTGCGCGTCGTGAGCGTCTCCGGCTCCGTCGCGGGGGGAATCGCGGGCTTTTTCGTGCTCGCGGCCGGAGGATGGGGGGCCTACGGGCTGCTCTGGGCCTTCTTCCTGTTCGGCACCATGGCGACCCGGCTGGGTTACCGGCGCAAGGCTTTCGCCGGCGTGGCCCAGACGAACGAAGGGCGACGCGGCGCCGCGCATGTCGTTGCGAACTGTCTCGTACCGGCGTCCCTGCTGCTGCTCGGGTTGCCGGCAATCGCTTTCGTCGCGGCCTTCGGGGCGGCTCTGGCGGACACGCTCGGGACCGAGATCGGAACGCTCTACGGCCGGCGGGCCTTCTCTCCACTGACGCTGCGCCCGCTTCCGCCGGGCACGGCCGGCGCCATTTCCTGGCCGGGGACCGCGGCAAGCGTCTTCGGAGCGGCGCTCATCGGGGTCGCCGGATGGCGGCTCGGCCTCGTTCCGGCGGTTCTCGTCGGCGTCGCGACGCTCGCGGGATTTCTCGGCGCGATCTCGGAGAGCTTCGTGAAGGACTTCGGGCGCCGCGGCGGGTTCCGGATCGACCACGAGTTCGCGAACGCTCTCAATACGTTCGTGGGCGCCATGGTCGCGTTGCGGATCGGGCAGGCATGAAACGCTACGTCCGGCTCGCGCGGCCCTTCACGCTGCTGCCCCCGCTCGTTGGCATCGTTTCGGGTGCGATCTGCGCCTTCGGCTCCGCTCACAACCCGGACCCCGTGCGGCGCGTCACCGGGGCAGTACTCTTCACCGTCGCGGTCGGATCGCTTTGCGCCTCCGCGATGAATGCGGCCTCGAACGTCGTGAACCAGATTGCGGACCTGGAGATCGACCGCAAGAACAAGCCGGACCGCCCTCTCGTGACGGGCGAGATCGCAATCCGGCAGGCGTGGGCGCTCGCGGCCGTTCTGTACGGACTGTCCATCGCGCCGACCTGGCTCGTCGTCCCGTATCCCTACGAGACTTTCGCCGCCCGGATGGCTGCGCCCCTTCACCTTCACGCCGCCTTCTTCATTTACTGCGTCGGCGCGCTGACGACATTCGTGTACTCGTTCCCGGCCTTCGGACGCACCAAGAGGCACTGGTTCGCGGCGAATTTCACGATCGCGATCACGCGGGGAGGCCTCCTCAAGGTCGCGGGCTGGTCCTTCGTGGCCTCCGTGCTCCACGGGGAGGCCTGGGCGATCGGCGGGATCTTCGCGTTGTTCCTGCTCGGCGCGACGTCGACCAAGGATTTCTCCGACATGGAGGGAGACCGCGCGCACGGTTGCATCACTCTGCCGATCCGCTTCGGGGTCGCTCGGGCCGCGAGGATCATGGCGCCCTTCTTCGTCGTGCCCTGGCTGCTGGTGCCCGTCTTCACGTGGCTGCCGGGGGACTGGAGGCTGACCGGTAACCGGGCGCTCCTGACGGCCCTCGGTCTCGTTCTCGCGGCCTGGGGCGCGTACACGGCCCGGCTGCTCCTCGCAAACCCGGACGAACTCGCTTCGACCGAGAATCATCCCGCCTGGACCCACATGTACCTGATGCTGATGTCCGCGCAGGCCGGATTCGCCCTCTGTTACATCGCCTGAACGGGCGCGCCTCGGCGTAAAATAGAGCTGCATGAAAGACAACGCGGCGGCGCCCAGGCTCGCGCCGCCGATCGAGGAGCCGGGCCATCGGGTCCGCTGGAGCGGACTCTCCCTGACCTTCGATGAGCGGACCCTGAACGTCATCGTCCATCGATTGGTGGATCGCGTCCCCGACCTGCAGGATCTCCAGGTGCGGGTGTCTTCGGGCGAACTGGCCGTGACCCTGGTCGTGCATCGCTTCGGCGTGCCGCTGTCGGCGAGGGCTTCGCTGTCTCAGCTGCGCCTGAAGGACGGGTTCCTCGCCTTCGTTCTGGACCGGGTCCAGGCGCTCTCGTTCATTCCCATCCCGGACCAGCTCCTCACGTACCTGGTCCAGAAGGCGCCGCCCGGGCTCCTCACGTACTACCCGGACGACCGGATCATGGTGGTCACCCTGAACGACTGGATGCCGCCCGGCGTCGACCTGTCGCTCGAGCGCACGGTCTTCGAGGAGGGTGCGCTGACGATGCACTTCGCCCCCGGCTCGTACGACCTCTCGGAGATCCTGGACGGGCTCGACTCCGGGCGCGAGGACTGAGACTCCGTTGACCGGGGGGCGCCGCCGGGAGCCGGCCGTGCTTCTCGGCGCGGGCCTCGTGTTGCTCGCGCTCTCGGGGCTGGCTCCCCGCGACCGGTTCACCTGGCTCCTCGAGGTCGCGCCCGCGCTGGTCGCTTTCCCCATTCTCGTTCTGACGTACCGGCGCTTTCCTCTCACGCCGCTCGCGTACCGCCTCATCCTGCTCCACGCCTCCATCCTCATGCTCGGAGGCCACTACACTTACGCCGAGGTGCCGCTCGGAGTCTGGATGAAGGACGCCTTCGGTTTCGCCCGGAACCACTACGATCGGATCGGTCACTTTGCGCAGGGATTCGTGCCGGCGATTCTCGCCCGTGAGGTTCTCCTCCGGAAGACGCCGCTGAAGTCGGGCGGCTGGCTCTTCTTCCTCGTGACGTGTGTATGCATGGCGATCTCGGCGTTCTACGAGTTCATCGAGTGGTGGACGGCGGTCGCGAGCGGCTCGGCGTCGGACGCATTTCTCGGCACCCAGGGCGATCCCTGGGACACGCAGTGGGATATGTTCTTCGCGTTGATCGGCTCCCTGACCGCGCAGCTCACGCTCTCCCGGTATCACGATCGCCAGATCGCCGCTCTCGTATCTTGAGGAAGTGGATCCTCGTCGTTTTCGCGGGCCTCCCTGCGGCAGCCGCGCTTTTTGGGGCAAATTCGATCTGGCGGACCTTCCCCCGGGAATCCGGCGCGATCCACGTGGCCGGTCCCTCGGCCGCGATCCGTATCGGGCTCGACACGCGCGGCATACCGACGATTCGGGCGCGGTCGATCCCCGACGCGCTCTTCGGCCTCGGTTATGTCCACGCCAAGGACCGCCTCTGGCAGATGGAGTTTCAGCGACGCGTGGGTTCGGGGCGGCTGGCGGAGATCCTCGGACCGGGCCTGCTGCCTGCGGACCGTTTCCTCCGGACGATTGGCTTTCGGAGGGCTGCGGAGGCAGCCTGGAGAAGCCTGTCGGCCTCCGAGCAGCGTCTCGTCGAGGCCTACGCGGCCGGAGTGAATGCGTATCTGCGAAGCGATTCGGCGAGGCCCATCGAGTTTCGAATCCTCCGCGTATCGCCCGAGGCCTGGGACCCCGTCGACAGCCTGGCCTGGGCCAAGATGATGGCGTGGGACCTCGCCGGCAACGCGCGTGACGAGATCCGGCGCAGTCGCTTTGCGGCGGCCGTGGGCCCCGAGAAGGCCGCGGAGCTGCTGCCGATCGCGGCCTCCGATCCGACGATCCTGACCGATACCGAGTGGCGGCCGGCTTTCGTCGCGGCCGCGGTCTCCCGCCGGCTGGCGCCTGCGCCCGCGCCGTCGCTCGCCTGGGAGCGCCTCGACACGACGTTCGCCTCGCTCGATCCGCTCGGCTTCGGGGGCGAGGACCTGGGAAGCAACTCCTGGGTCGTGGCCGGCTCGCGGACGTCCTCCGGGCGGCCGATCCTCGCCAACGATCCCCACCTGGGTCTCAAGGCCCCCTCGGTCTGGTATCTCGCCGCGATTGACGCGCCGGGCTACGTCGTCACCGGCGCGACCCTTCCGGGCGTGCCGGGCGTGATCATCGGCCACAACGATCGCATCGCGTGGGGCCTGACTTCGATCGAGCCGGACGTGCAGGATCTTTTCGTCGAGGAGGTGGACCCGAAGGACGCTTCCCGGTATCGCCACCGGGGAGAGTGGATGACTTTCACGGTTCGGTCGGAGAAGATTCGGGTCCGAGGCGGCGCGGACGTCGAGCTCGCGGTGCGCGGCTCCGTGCATGGGCCCATCGTGTCGGACGTCTTTGCCGGTGCCGAGAGGCTCGGCCCCGCCGTGGCGCTGCGCTGGACGGGCCTCGACGACGGCGATCGCACGGCCGAAGCGTTTTTCGCGATGGACACGGCGCGCGACTGGGGCGAGTTTCTCGCAGCGGCGCGGCTTCTCCAGGCGCCTGCTCAGAATCTCGTCTACGGGGACGTCGAGGGTCACATCGGCTACACGGCTTCCGGAGCCATGCCGATCCGGCCACGATCGGACGGGCTGCTGCCCGTCTCGGGATCCGGCGAGGACGACTGGACCGGGATGATTCCGTTCGAGAAGCTCCCGCGCGCTCTGGACCCTGCCCGCGGTTTCGTCGCGACTGCCAATAACCGCCTGGTTCCAGCGGACTACCCGTACTCGTTCGGCCTCGAATGGGCCGAGCCATACAGGGCCCGCCGGATCACGCAGATGATCGAAGGCAAGGCGAGAGTCTCCGTCGAGGACGTCGAGGCGATGCAGCTCGACCGGCGTTCGCTGCAGGTGGAGGAGCTGCTGCCGTTGCTTCGGGATACCGTGCCGGCCGACGCGGCCTCGCGGGACGCTCTGGCGCGGCTCTCCGGCTGGAATCACGACATGGCACCCGACTCGGTGCCGGCCTCGATCTACGCGGCCTGGTTCGTGGAACTCGCGAAGATGCCCGAGGACGAGCTCCGGGACGTTCCGCGCGGCCGCACGCGGGGCCGGTTTCTCGTCAACGCCCTGCGGGCAAACTCTGCGTGGTGCGACGACGTGCGCACGCCGCGCGTCGAGTCCTGCGCGGAATTCAAGGCGCTTGCCCTCAGAGACGCCGTCGCCGGTCTCACACGCCGGTATGGCTCCGACCCGTCGGGCTGGAGGTGGGAGCGCCTTCACCACGCGCTGCTTCCGCACGACGTCTTCGACAAGGTGCGGTTCCTGCGTCGCGTGTTCGACCTGGAGACGGGGCAGGGAGGCGACTCCTCGACGGTCAATGTCGGCGCCTTCTCGCAGGATGGGGCCTTCGCGATGACCGACGGGCCGAGCTATCGGCAGGTCGTCGACCTCGCGGACATGGCGAAGAGCGTCTACGTTGACACGACGGGCCAGTCGGGCAACGTCTTCGACCGTCGATACCGGGACCTGCTCCCCGAGTGGCGTGCCGGGCGCTACTTCGAGATCGGGCGGACAGAGCCGGTCAAGACGCTCGTCCTCGAGCCCTGAGGACGGCGTCGAGGATCTTCGAGGCGACGTCCACGGCCGCCGTGCGCTCCTCGGGCGGCGCGGGCTCTCCGAGGAGCACGCGCAGGCACGCGGCTGCCGAGCGCGAGATGGCCTCGAGATCGTATCCGCCCTCCAGCGCGAGAACGGTGCGCCCTCCGGCAAGCGTCGCGAGCCGGGCAGTCATCTGCGCGTAGCCGTCGGGTGAGACCTGCATCGCGCCGAGGGGGTCGCCCCGGGCCGCGTCGAAGCCGGCGGATACGAGCACGAGCTCGGGCTCGAAGGCCCGGGCGATCGGGAGCAGAACACGGTCGAAAGCGGCGATGTACTCGGGGTCTCCCATTCCGCCGGGCCACGGGACGTTGACGGTGTACCCGAGGCCAGCGGCGCCGCCCGTCTCGTCGATGGCCCCGGTGCCCGGGTAGAACGGGAACTGGTGCGTCGAGAAATAGAGGACCGACGAATCCTCCCAGAACGCATGCTGCGTGCCATTGCCGTGGTGGAGATCCCAGTCGACGATGAGGACCCGGCTGGTTCCGGCGGCTCGTGCGGCCCTGGCGGCGATCGCGACGTTGTTGAAGAGGCAGAAGCCCATGGCTCGGTCTACCTCGGCGTGGTGGCCGGGAGGGCGCAGAAGGGCGAGGCCGTTGTCGAGGCGTCCCGAGGCGACGTCCAGGGTAAGCGCGCAGAGACCGCCCGCCGCGAGGCTTGCCGCGCGTGCCGAGTCGGCACACGTGTACGTGTCGGGATCCAGCTGGCGAAACGCCACGTGCGCTGTGGACTCGACCGCGTCGATGTGTTGCGCCGTGTGGATCCGCTCGAGTTCGTCCCGCGTGGCCTCGCGCGCCGCCACGGCGCGACAGCGGTCCGCGAGGCCGTCCTGCCGAAGGCGGCGCCGGATCGCCTCGAGCCGGCTCGGGCGCTCCGGGTGCTCGTAGGGCGCCTGGTGCAGAAGGAATCGGTCGTCGTCGACGAGACCGGTCGTCATGCCCCGTCGAGTGCGGCCCGAAGCGCAACAGGGTCGGTCAGTGGAGCATTGCAGGCGAAGTTCTCGCAGACGTACGCGACGGCGCGGCCACCCGGAGCAGCGCGGCCCGCGGAAAGCGCTGCAAGCTCCGGGATCTGCGCGGTGCCGCCGGCGTGGGCAAGGACGCGATTGAGTCGCGGGCTCGCAAAGGCGGCCCGCCGCAAGCCCTCGAAGTCTTCCTGCCCCGGCGTGCCGGCGAGCACGATCTCGCTCGGCGGGTCTGAGCGAAAGTCGAGGGCGCACAGCAGGCGAGGGAAAGCCGTCGGCGAGCGCTCGCACAGCACTGCGGAGGCGTGGAAGAGCTCTTCGGCGCGGAGCGCGTACGCGTGGTCGCCGGTGAACGTGGCCAGGCGCAGCAGGTTCATCGCGGCAACCGAGTTGGAGGAGGGCGTCGCGCCGTCCCAACTTTCCTTCGGGCGCAGGATCAGGCCGTCGTGGCCCACCTCCGTAAGAAAGAACCCGCCGCGGGGGTCGGCGAAATTGGCGGCAAAGACCCTCTCGAGGCGCACGGCCTCGGCAAAGTATCGTGGCTCGAAGGTCGCCTCGTACAGATCGAGCAGGGCCTCGATGAAATAGGCGTAGTCGGTGGCAAATCCGGGTATGTCGGCATGCCCCGCCCTCTCGCGGTGGAGGAGCTTGCCGCCCCGCATGCAGCGGCCGAGAATGCGATCGGCCGCCTCGCGCGCCGCCTTTTCGTAGCGCGGCTCTTCGAGGACTCGGGACGCCAGCGCAAACGCGGAGATCGCGAGCGCCGTCCAATCCGTCAGGAGCTTGTCGTCGGTTCCAGGCCGCACGCGGCGGGCGCGCTCGGCGTACATCCGGGCGCGCGCCTCATCCAGGGTTCGCGCCACTTCGGTCTCGGGCAAGCCGAACTCCCTGGCGAGGTCGGCGACACGGCGCACGGCGGAAAGGACCGTCTCGCCGTGTTCGAAGTTGCCGTGCTCCGTGACGCCGAAGCGAGCGGCGACGAGCGGAGCGGCCTCTCTTCCCACGGCCGCGGCGAGCGACGAGGCGTTCCAGACGTAAAAGGTTCCTTCCTCGCCTGCGGAGTCCGCATCCTCGGCCGCGAAGAAGCCGCCTTCGGGGGGAGTCATCTCGCGCAAAAGGTAATCGAGGGTCTCGCGGGCGATGCGCGCGAAATCCGGCTCGCCGAACGCGCGGTAGGCGAGCAGGTACACGCGGGCGAGCATCGCATTGTCGTAGAGCATTTTCTCGAAGTGGGGCACGAGCCACCGCGCGTCCACGGAGTAACGGTGGAAGCCGCCGCCAATCTGGTCGTACATGCCTCCGGCCGCCATCTTCGCGAGCGTCTTTTCGACCATGTCGCGCGATGCCGCTTCGCGGGTGCGCAGCCAGTGTCGCACCAGGAGCTCGAGGCGCATCGCGGGCGGGAACTTCGGGGCCCCTCCGAATCCTCCCTCGCGGGAGTCGAACTGCTCCCGGAGCGACCGTGCAGCGGCGTCGAGGAGCGCGGCGCCGGGCGGGGCGCCCGAGGCGGATGTGGACGTGCCCGCGGCGAGGTGAGCGAGGATCTGCTCGGCCGAGGTCTCGAGCTCTGCGCGGCGCTCGCTCCAGGCGACGGCGATGGCGTCGAGGAGTTGCGGAAACCCGGGCTTGCCCCAGCGCGGCAGCGGCGGGAAGTACGTTCCCCCGTAGAAGGGGCGGCGGTCGGGGGTCAGGAAGAGCGAGAGGGGCCAGCCCCCCTGGCCGGTCATCAGCTGCACGGCCTGCATGTAGATGTCGTCGACGTCCGGGCGCTCCTCGCGATCGACCTTGATGGCGACGAAGCTCTCGTTGAGCGACCGGGCGATCTCGTCCTTCTCGAAGGACTCGTGCTCCATGACGTGGCACCAGTGGCAGGTGGAGTAACCGATCGAAAGAAAGATCGGCTTGTTCTGCGCCCGAGCCCGCGCGAACGCCTCCTCGCCCCAGGGGTACCAGTCGACCGGATTGTCCTTGTGCTGGAGGAGGTAGGGGGAAGACTCGCTCGCGAGGCGGTTGGGCATCCGGGGAGGATATCGCTCTCGGGTCCGCCCAGACCTGGAGGGCAGCGGGTCTCAGGAGATGTGGATGCCCCTCCGCGGCTGCGCCGTGATCGTCACTTCCTTCCCGTTGGACTTGATCACGACGACGTCGCCCGGGTCGAGTTCGTCGAGCCTCCGGAGGATGTCCGAGGTCGACATCCGGTGGTCGTCCGACAAGCCTTCGACGATCGCGCGCGGAAGGCGGATGCGAACGGTCTTGTCCCAGTCGTCCTTGACGGTGATGTCGAGCGCGCGGCCTTCCGTGGCGACCTCGATCGTCGCGTCGTCCTTCTTGATGACGCCGGGGCTCTCGGGCTTGCTCTGGTCGGCGGCGTCGAGAATGTCGCGGGCGCTGACGTCGCCCCGGCCCCAGTCGGCCTTGATGTCGCCGCCGATCTCCCGCATCGGGGCGAGCCGGGCGATTCTCGCCACGAGGTTTGTGGGGATGTTGAACGAGACGGTTCGCGTCGAGTCGCCATCCTTCTCCTTGACCTCGACGCGAAAGCTCTTGATCCGGCGAAACTCCGCGGCCGGCCGGTTCCAGGAGGAGAGCGCAAGAGCGGCCAGGACGACGACGAAGAGGCCGAGGACGACGGCGCGCACTTCTTTGTTCATTGTCGACAAGTCTCCCACTGTTCTTAACGCAGGCGGCGCCCGAAAGTTCGTGCCGGCCCGGCGCCCTCGGAACGGCCTTCTTGTGGTAGTTTTCCGATGGGAGCGGGCCTCGCAAGGGGTTGTCCAAGAGAGATTTATGCCTCATTTCATAACCGAGACGTGCATCGGCTGCGGGGTCTGCGAGATCAAATGCCCCACGCACACGATCACGGGCGACAAGGCCGAGAAGTACGTCATTCATCACGACCGCTGCATCGACTGCTCGGTCTGCGCCCGCTACTGCCCGGTCTCCTGCATCCAGGATCAGAAGGGCGAGCTCGTCGAAAAGGTGAGGCCCAAGGACATCCCCAAGGCGATCGTGGACCGCGACCTTTGCACGGGGTGCGAGTTCTGCATCGACATCTGTCCCTTCGACTGCATCTATCTCATCGAGGACCCGCTCCACGAGACGTTCCACAAGATTGCCGAAGTGGACGCCGGGCCCTGCGTCTCGTGCCGCCTGTGCGAGACCGTGTGCGAGAAGGACGCCATCTTCGTCCCGAACCCGATCACGCAGGCAAAGCGGTATCTGCCCGCCCTGTGACCGACACCCCTCCCGAACAGGACGCCGACCTCGACGAGGAGCCGCGGGGGGCCGGGCGCCTGATTGCGCGGTTCTTCCTGCTTCCCCTGCTCGTCGTGGGTGCCGCGGTCGGAATCTTCCTGGTCTTCAACTACATGACCTTCGAACGCAGGGGACCGCGCGACTACCTGCAGGAGGTGCGTGGCGGAACCGCGAATCGGCGGTGGCAGGCGGCCTTCGAGCTCTCCCGGTCGATCGGGAACCTCGCACCCGAGGAGCGCGCGGCGCTCTCGGCCGAGACGTTGCGCGTCTTCCAGGGCCTTTCCGCGAAGCGGCCGGAGGACCAACTGGTGCGCCGGTACCTCGTTCTCGTGCTGGGCCGCCTGGGAGACCCTGCTGCCGTGCCCGTTCTGCTCCAGGCCGCGCGCGACGGCGACCCCGACACTCGGCTCTACGCGGTGTGGGCACTCGGTAAGATCGGGGATCCGGCCGGCTTCCAAACCGTGCTGGAAACCTCCCAATCGCAGGATGCCGGCGCGCGCAAGATGGCCGCCTACGTGCTCGGCCAGCTCGCTGACCCACGGGCGATCCCGCGCCTGCAGGTTCTCGCCGAAGACCGCGTGGCCGACGTGCGGTGGAACGCGGCGATTGCCCTCGCCGAGCTCGGCGACCGTTCGGGCCTGCCGGTACTGCGGTCCATGATCGAGCGCGACACCCTCGCCCGCCAGGCCGAGCTGACGAGCGAACAGACGGAGGCGGCGATGGTCAACGCCCTCAAGGCCCTGGCCCTTCTGCACGACGTCGAGAGCCTGGCGTTGCTCGAAAGGCTGGCCAAGGACGACCCCAACCTGCGCGTGCGCGACGCGGCGCGCAAGGCCGCCGAGGCGATGCGTCCGAAAGGTTCGAATCGCCTTGAGCCCGGCGACGCTCATTTGGTAGGCTGACGGCTCAAGACATCGATGTCCAGCGCCCCAGACACACTCCCGTCGTCCCCGCCCGACGTAGCCCTCGACGGGGTTACGCGGCGTTCGACCATCAAGTGGATGGCGCTCGGATGGACCGGGTTCGCGGCGGCGACCGGCGCGGGCCTGACGGCTACCGTGCGGTTTCTCTTCCCGAATGTTCTGTTCGAGCCCCCGACCCGGTTCAAGGCGGGCGACCCGTCGAGCTACGCCCTGGGCGTGGACGAGCGCTGGAAGGAGAAGTTCGGCGTCTGGATCGTGAGGGACACGAATTCGATCTATGCCCTCATCGCCGTGTGTGTGCACCTCGGCTGCACGCCCAACTGGCTGCAGGCCCAGAACAAGTTCAAGTGCCCGTGCCACGGCTCCGGCTACTACATGTCGGGGATCAACTTCGAGGGGCCCGCGCCGCGGCCGCTCGAGCGCGCCGAGATCCAGATTTCCGGCGAAGACGGGCAGATCATCGTCGACAAGGCCACGCGGTATCTCTACGAGCGCGGCCAGTGGACAGACTCCCGGGCCTTCATCAAGATGGCATAGGCGTTTCCGCCCCGCATTCTCGACCGCAAGCGGAGGTTCGATTTGGGTTCTCGTTGGCGTGATCTGCAGCAATCGATCGTCTCGAGCCAGTTCTGGAAATCGATCTTTCGCGTCGGCATTCCGAACACCAACCGCAAGCGGGTCCTGGCGATGCTCGGCAACGTGGTGTTGCACCTGCACCCCGTCAAGACGCGCAAGTCCGGCGTCAAGATGCGCTACACCTGGTGCGCGGGGGGAGTGACGTTCTTTCTCTTCCTGGTGCTGACCTTCACCGGCCTTCTCCTCATGTTCTACTACCGGCCCACGGTCGAGTACGCCTTCGTCGACATCCTCGACCTGCGCGAGCAGGTGCCCTTCGGCATCATGCGCGAGGTGCACCGCTGGGGCGCCCACGCCATGGTGATCTCGGTCTGGATCCACATGTTCCGTGTGTTCATGACGGGCTCGTACAAGCCGCCGCGCGAGTTCAACTGGGTCATCGGCGTCGTGCTGCTCGTCCTGACGCTCCTGCTTTCGTTCACGGGGTACCTGCTGCCGTGGGACCAGCTCGCGATCTGGGCCATCACGGTCGGCTCGAACATGGCCTCGGCGACGCCGCTGCTCGGCATCCAGGGCCCGGGCACGAACCTCCTGAAGATCGGCGACATTCAGCTCGTCACGTCGACCAACGACGCCCGATTCGGTCTGCTCGGGGGACGCTTCGTCGGCGCGGGCGCGCTCCTGCGCTTCTACGTGCTCCACTGCGTCGGGATCCCGCTCATCGCGGCGTTCCTCATGGCCGTGCACTTCTGGCGCGTCCGCAAGGACGGCGGGATTTCTGGTCCGGTCTAGGCCATGTTTGTCGTCCAGTTCGTCAAGAACGCGATCGACTTCCTGTCGGCGCCGCAGTACCTGGTCTCGGGGGCTCTCATCGGCCTCGTCCTGGCGATCCACTGGCGTCCCATCTGGACGAAGAAGGGCGGCCTGATCGCCTTCGCGATCCTGGCCGGCGGAATCGGCCTTTCCTATCTGGATCCGAACTTCAATAAGGTCGCGACACTGCCCGACAACGTGCCGATCGTGGGCATGATTTTTCTCGTGGGCTTCTTTTTCTGGTTCGCAATGAGCCAGGCCTACGAGAACGACCGCCGCATCGCCGAGGGCCGGCCTCCCATCGAAGGCGAAGACTCGGCTCAGAAGGTCTTTTCGTGGCCGGACCTGGTGTACGTCGAGCTCATCTGCCTCGTCGTCGTGATGGCCGTCATGATCGTGTGGTCCATCTACCTGAAGGCCCCGCTCGAGGAGCCGGCCAACCCGACGGACTCACCGAACCCCGCCAAGGCGCCGTGGTACTTCCTGGGGCTCCAGGAGATGCTGGTCTACTTCGATCCGTGGCTGGCGGGCGTCTTCCTGCCCTCGCTCATCATCGTCGGCCTCATGGCGATCCCGTATATCGACACGAACCCGAAGGGCAATGGCTACTTCACGTTCCGGGAGCGCCGCTGGGAGATCACGATCTTCCTCGTCGGGTTCCTCGTCCTCTGGTGCGTTCTGATCGTGCTCGGGACGTTCCTGCGCGGCCCGAACTGGAACTTCTTCGGCCCTTACGAATTCTGGGATCTGAACAAGCTCGTGCCGCTGAACAACATCAACCTGTCCGAGATCATCTGGATCAAGCTGCTCAAACACAGCCTGCCGAACTTCTGGCTCGTGCGCGAGATCTTCGGCCTCGCGCTCGTGGGTTTCTACGTCGCGGCCCTTCCGCTCGTCTTCTCGAAGACGATCCTGCGCCGCTTCTACGAAAAGATGGACCCGGTGCGATACATGATTGGCGTGTCGCTCGGCCTCATGATGCTGTCGCTGCCGATCAAGATGTACCTGCGCTGGATCTTCAACCTCAAGTACATCGTCGCGATCCCCGAGTTCGCGTTCAACATATGAGAGAGCTTCCCGCTGCCAGCCCTCACCTGTCAGCCAGACAAGGGCCCGGTTCTCAGCGGAAAGCCGATCGCTGACGGCTGACCGCTAACCCATGCCCCGCAAGCCGCCCGCCGAGCCGATCGATCACCACTACGACATCCCGCGGTTGAACCGCGCGTTCTGGTGGACGGGACTTGCACTGACGGTCGTCTTCATTGTCATGATCGTCGCGGACTACACCCGCGACTGGAAGACCTTCCAGCGCACGTTCCTGCGCCTGGACGCGAAGTTGACGCGAGAGACCGCGCTCGCGGCGCGGACGAAGGCCCTCGATGGGGAGCACGTCAGGCTGATCGCGGAGCTGCGCGCTGCCCGCGCTGAGGTCGCCGCGCACAAAGAGTCGCTGCGCAAGCTCGAGACGAAGTTGCAGGATCTCGATCCCCGGGTCTATCTGGCCGACCAGGAGTACAAGTTCACCAAGGCCTCGTTCGATGCCGAGCGCTACAAGTACGAGGACACCCTCGCCCACGCGCCGGCCTCGGCGCCGCGGGCCAAGAAGTCCTTCGATCGCCTCGTCGCGGACCTCGATGCGAAGACCTTGCGATTGGCTGAGCTCAAGAGGCAGGAGGCCGACGTTCTGGCCGAGATGGATGGGATCCAGCGGAAGAAGAAGGATCTCGAGGCGGCGATCGAGAAGAAGACGGCCGCCTTCCGGCTCTCCCGCTCCAAGTACGCGAGCCTGAAGCAGGACACGCTCTTCCAGCTGCGCAACGCGGCGATCCTCGACATGATCAACCCGTCGCTGCGCATCCAGCAGGTGCAACTGCCCGACCAGTTCATCAACGTCAACTTCATGAAGATCCCGAAGGTGGACCGATGCACCACCTGCCACATCGGCGCCGACCGGAAGGGTTTCGAGGATCCGAAGATCAAGACGGTCTTCCGGACGCACCCGCGCTTCCATCGGATGGTGGGCAGCGAGTCCATGCACCCCGCGACGACCTTCGGCTGCACCCCCTGCCACGGCGGGCGGGACCGGGCGACGTCGTTCTGGTCGGCCGGCCACTCGCCCGCGTCCGAGGCGCAGGAGCGGGCATGGACGAAGAAGTACGACTGGGAGTTCGACAAGTTCAACGAGAACCCGATCCTGCCGCTGAAGTACGCGGAGGCTGGCTGCTACCGGTGCCACGCGCATGAGGTGAATTTCCCGGACGCGCCGACGCTCAATTCCGGGATGCGGATCGTGGAGTCGCTCGGCTGCTGGGGTTGTCATCGAATCGACGGCCTCGAGAACCAGCACATCCCGAAAGTGGGGCCGTCGCTCGAGAAGGTGGCCTCGAAGGTTCCGCGCGACTGGACGACGCGCTGGGTCATGAGACCGGAGAGCTTCCGCGCCAACACGAGGATGCCGAGCTTCTTCTACCTCGAGAATTTCGTCGACGTGTCTGGCCCGAAACCTCCGACGGTTTCCCAGAAGGCGATGGACGAGCAGGGACGCATCGAGAACGCCACGATGATCAACGCCATCGTGGCGTATCTCTACGACAGGGCCCGGCCGGCCGAGGTGCCGCCGGTGACCGGGAAGGGCGACCCGGTTCGCGGGGCGAAGCTCCTGGCAGAACGGGGCTGCTTCGGCTGCCACGTCGCCGACCCGAATGCGCAGCGGGATCTCGTCGGTACCTATCGCCAGTTCGGCCCGAACCTCGCCGGGGAGGGCTCGAAGGCCTCGCGCGACTGGATCTACCACTGGATCCGGAACCCGAAGGACTGGAACCCCGACACCAAGATGCCGAACCTGCGCCTGACGCACGAGGACGCGCTCGACATCGCCGAATACCTCGGGACGCTGAAGGGCCCGGCCGACTTCGAGAGCGTCCCGCTCCCGAAGACCGACGAGAAGACGCTCGAGCAGATCGCGTTGTACTTCGAGATGTCTACGAAGACGCTCTTCGACGCGAAGGCGGACCTCGCGAAGATGGACCTCCATGGCAGGGAGGTCTACGCCGGCAAGAACCTCATCGCGCACTACGGTTGCTTCGCCTGCCACGCGATTCCGGGCTTCGAGGACGCCAAGCCCATCGGCACCGAGCTGACCGAGGAGGGATCCAAGGCCGTTCACCGCCTCGACTTCGGCTTCATTCACATCCCACATACGCGGCAGGACTGGTTCCGCACGAAGCTCCACACGCCGCGGATCTTCGACCGCGATCGGGCGCGGGGCTGGGAAGAGAAGCTCCGGATGCCGAACTTCCGGTTCTCCGACCGGGAGCTCGACCAGGTCGTCACGGCGGTGCTCGGATTCCAGCAGCTGAACGCGGCCGCCAGCGTCGTCAAGGAGCTTTCGCCCCGCGAGGTCGCAATCGAGCACGGCCGCCGCCTCGTCAAGGATCACAACTGTCAGGGTTGCCATGTCATCGAGGGCGTGGGGGGCTCGTACCGATCGCTGGTGGCCGATCCGTCGCTGGCGCCACCGATCATCCAAGGCGAAGGCGCCAAGGTTCAGAGCGACTGGCTCTTCACGTTTCTCCGCGCTCCGAAAACCGGCCAGATCCGGCCGTGGCTGGAGGTGCACATGCCCACCTTCGGCTTCACCGATGGGGAGTTGAACGACCTGACCCGCTACTTCGCCTCGCTCGACCGGGCCTCGTACCCGTTCCTGATCGCCGACTACGCGACGACCCCGGCGAGCTGGGCCGCGGGCAAGAGAGTCTTCGAGCTGCTGAAGTGTGCCCAGTGCCATCCGCGCTCGCTCGAGGACATGAATCGGCCCGGCGTCGACCGCGCCAGCCTCGCGCCGAACCTCCAGATGGCCGAGACACGCCTGAGGCACGGCTGGATCGACAGCTGGATCCTGCGGCCCGACGAGTGGATGCCGGGCACGCGCATGCCGACCAATTTTCCGAAAGGGGAGGACGGGCATCGGATTTCCCCTCTCGGTCAGCTGATCGATGCGCCGAACTTCGCGAAGGATCGCGAGGAGTTCGCGCGGCTCTTTGGTGGAGATGCACAGGCCAGGGAGTTCCTGTCGAACCCCGAGGCCGTGACGAAGGCCCTGCGTGACTACGTCTGGTCCCTTGGGATCAACGGAGGCGCTTCGCCCGCGCCGCTCAGGCCGGGGGACGAGACGGAAACTGCCGGCGGCTTCGGTTCGCGTCCGGCTACGGCCGGCTCCGGTGGCGGAACGCGCTGAGGCCCGCTACGCCTCTCGACCTCGACGTCGTCCTCTTCTACGGGAGCCTGGGCCTCTCGGCCGTGGCGGTCGTGCTGTTTCTCTACCTGATGCGGCCGGACGACGAGGAGCCTCCTCTGCCGACGAGGAAAGACGGGCGTTAGCGGGGTGCTGAAAAACGGTGTGTGGTGGCGATACGAGCGTCGTGCCGGCCCGATGCAAAGTGCCTGCTCGAAAGCTCTCGCCGCCCTACGACCCCGCGAGGATCTGGTCGATGCGGTTGCGCAGCTCGGGGCTCGACCAGTCGACCGCGCCCTGCACGCGAAAGAGAACGCGGCCCTTCGCGTTGACGATGTAGGTTTCCGGATACTGGACGGTGCCGAAGCGCTTTGCGGTCGAAGCGCCGGGGTCGTGGAAAAGGGGAATCGCGCTCGGGTTCTTCTGCATGAAGGCGTCGATCGTTTTCCAGTCCTTGTCCACCGAGACGGCGTACAGCTCGACGTCGTCGCGGGTCCGGTAGTTGTCCCAGAAACGCGAGAGCGCCGGGATCTCTTCGACGCACGGCGGGCACCAGGTGGCCCAGAAATGGACGATCGCAATCTTGCCCTCTTCCCTCGCCAGGTCCGTCTTCTTGCCCGCCTTGTCGAAGATGGGCAGCTCGGTCGCCGCCGAGAGAAACTGCAGGGACCCCGACGGCGACTCCGGCGGAACGAGCGACTTGATCCAGACGGCGCCGACCGCGGCGAGCGCAACGGCGGAGACGAGAGTCAGCAGAGAGCGGGTCTTCATGAAACGCGTTGTGAGTCGTGAGTCGTGAGTTGTGAATCGGCGAGTACCTGGAGCCGGCCCGCGAGGCGTTTCCTGCCGACGGAGCACGGGTCCTGGACGGGGCAGTCCGGGCAGCGCGACAGGCTCGGCCGGGTCCGGCAGATGTCGAGGATCCCGATTCGGCACAGCGCGTAGTCGTACCGGACCGGGTCCTGCGCGTCGAAGCGCGCCAGCGCGTCCGTGATCTGCCGCGCCGCCCTCCAGTCGGCCGTGAGGCGCCGCGTCAACCGCAGGCGGCGGGCGATCCGGTGCACGTGGGTGTCCGTCGGGATCACGAGACGGTTCGTCGGGATCCCCGGCCAGACGCCGAGATCGAGCGCGTCGCGGCGCACCATCCAGCGCAGGTACAGGTTCCAGCGCTTGCAGGCCGAACCGGCCGCCGGGTCGGGGAAGAAGAAACGCACGGGAGACCCCGGGGGCATGCGCCGCTGGCCGAGGGCGGGGCGATGGTCGAGGGCCTCGATCCGTGCGACGACCCGGGAGATCAGCCCCGCCACGTCGGCGTCCTCGGCGCGAAACTCCCTTTCGAAAAAGGCACGCACCGAGCCGGCCTCCTGACGCGCCGTCGCGATCACGTGCAGCAGCGCTGCGGCGTCGAGAGCCCCATGGAAGCGGTGCCGGAAGCCGTGGAGCTCCTCGCGTGCGAACGCGCGGAAATCGCCGATCCGGTCGAGGGCGAGCGCGGGTCGCGGTCCCAGAGCGTGCAGGATCCGACGAACGCTGCTCTGTATCGTCGCCACCCGGCCGTAAGCGAATGCGGATGCGATCCAGCCGGCGACCTCACGATCCTCGGGCTGGGAGTACCGGCGCGGAAACAGAATGGGATCGGTGTCGGCCGTTTCCGGGCCGTAGAGCGCGTAGAGCGATTCGAGGCGCTCCCCGAGCAGGCGATCGGTGTCGGTCAGCGCGCGCATTCCAGCCGCCAATTCTATCGCGCGCACCGCTACAATCCGGACGTGGCCAGGCCGCCCGCCCGCGAACGCGTCCTCATCGTCGGGGTCGCCCCGAAGGGCGTTCCCCGCGCTCTGGCCGAGGACCATCTCGACGAACTCGAGCGCCTCGTGGACACGGCGGGCGGAGTGGTCGTCGGCCGCTTCGTCAAGGAACGCGTCGCTCCCGACCCGGCGACCTACATCGGCAAGGGCGCGGTGACAGAGATCGGGGACCGGGCCGGCCTCGAGCAGGCGCGCCTCGTCGTCTTCGACGACGAACTCACGCCCGGCCAGGTGCGCAATCTCGAGAGGGCCTGGGGTGAGGGGGTCCGGGTGCTCGATCGGCCGGGCCTCATCCTCGACGTGTTCGCGCTGCACGCGCGTTCGCGGGAGGCACGCACCCAGGTCGAGCTCGCTCAGCTGCAGTACCTGCTGCCGCGGTTGGCCGGCGGCTATGCCCATCTGTCGCGCCTTGGCGGCGGCATCGGAGGCCGCGGCGCCGGCGAGCAGAAGCTGGAGCTCGATCGCCGCAAGATCCGCGACCGGATCGCCAGGCTGCGCCGCGACCTCCGGGGGATCGAAGTCGCCCGTCTGGTGCGGCGGCGCGGCCGGCGGCGCCACGCCCAGGTCGCGATCGCGGGCTATACGAATGCCGGCAAGACGACGCTCTTCAACCGGCTCACGCGGGGCGCCGCGTACGCGGCCGACCGTCTCTTCGCAACGCTCGACGCGCGGGCCGCCCGCGCGGCGGCTCCGAAACTGGGTGACGTCATCTTCGTGGACACGGTCGGCTTCGTGCGCAAGCTCCCGACCTCGCTCGTGGCCTCGTTCCGATCGACCCTGGCCGAGATTCGCGACGCGGATCTGGTCGTGCATGTCGTGGACGCCTCTTCCCAGCGCGCGGACGAAGAGCAGCGCGTCGCTTCCGAGACCTTCGAGGAACTCGGAGTTCCGCCGGAGCGCATCCTCGCGGTGTGGAACAAGGTGGACCGGACCGGGGGGCAGGGGGGCCGCGGCGAACTCGCGGTCTCGGCGATGACGGGGGCCGGCATGGATCGACTGGAGGCCGAGATCGGGCGGCGTCTGCGGCCGGCTCCCGAGGAGTTCCGCGTCCGGATTCCGTACACGAGTCCGCGGGAGATCGCGGCCGCCCGGGCGACCTTCCGCGTGGTGGACGAGGAGGACCGGGGAGACGGGCTCTGGATGCTGCTGGCGGGAGAGAGAAAGAATCTCCGCCCGCTGCTTCGGTTCGTCGAGGCTTGAGGCTTCCCGGGGGCCTTCGGGGCAAAAACAAGGGGGGAACCGGCCGATTCCCCCCTCTCCCGTCAGTGTCGGAACTCCCATGCCGACACTCTTCTTGACGATCTCTCTAATCAAATGTCGTACCAGCTCGCGAGGCAGTGGATTTGCTCGATTTTCCGAGGGTCTTGGACCCCGGGGGCCGGGCTCCCGCCAACGGCGGGCGGTCGTCGTTTCGCCGAACCGACAATTATTGGCATTTACCGTTAGAATCCGGCGGCGCGGAGGTCAGGACTGGATGAAGCTCATTCGTTCGGCGAGCTTGCTGGCGGGGGT
Organism: uncultured Acidobacteriota bacterium; assembly: GCA_963847075.1. Lineage (GTDB taxonomy): Bacteria > Acidobacteriota > Thermoanaerobaculia > UBA5066 > Gp7-AA6 > DAHUXD01. The sequence goes on along the minus strand of CAWJYL010000002.1, from coordinate 1,086,059 downwards.
AGCTCTGGTTTTCGCATCCGGGTGCGGATCGAAATCCCACGGGCAGGACCACCCGGCCGAGAAGACGACACCGGCCCCCGCTGCGCCGACTCCCGACACGACGCCGATCGACGCGCTGCGCACGCCGGCCGGCATGGTCCTCAAGACCGAGGACCCGACTCCCACGCCCCTTCCGTCGCAGTAGGCGGTTGTCGCCCTCCGATCCCGGGCGCACGATGTCCGCAATGGGCGAGCTCGCGCCGACGCGGGCCGAACCCGGAAGACCAAGCGCGAAGCGAGGGCAGAAACGAAGAAGCAGAGCGCCTAACCGTCGATCGATGCCGGCTCCCGCGCGTCGAGGACGTCGCGCACCTTGCGCGCGAGAGCATCCGGGGCGAAGGGTTTCTGGAGGAACGATGCGCCGGGCTCGGCGAAGCCCTGTGAAGCCGTCTGCGTGTCCGCATATCCCGAAACGAACAGGACGCGCAGCTCGGGGCGGCGTGCGAGCAGCAGTCGCGCGAGGTCGGGACCGGATGCCCCGGGCATGACGACGTCGGTCAGCAGCAGGTCGAGGCGGCCGGGGTGGCGGGCGGCGACCTCGAGCGCTTCTTCCGCGTTCGAAGCCGGCAGGACGGTGTAGCCGGCGGCGTCGAGGCACCGCCGGGCGAGGCGTCGAACCGAGTCTTCATCCTCGACGAGCAGGATCGTCTCGGTTCCGCGGCGCACCGCGTCGGGAGTCGGGGCGTGCGCAACGCTCAGGGTCTCGGCGGCGCGCGGCAGATAGATCGAGAAGGTGGAGCCCTGGTCGAGCTGGCTGGCGACGAAGATCTGGCCTCCGCTCTGGCTCACGACTCCATAGACGGTCGCGAGTCCGAGTCCGGTGCCATGGGGCTTCTCCTTCGTCGTGAAGAAGGGCTCGAAGATGCGTTTCTGCGTCTCCGGATCGATCCCGACGCCCGTGTCGGCGACCGCAATGAGCACGTAGCGGCCGGCCGCGATTCCAAAGTGCCGGCGCGATGTCCCGGCGTCGACGTCGACGTTTTCCGTGCGGATCGTGAGCGTGCCGCCCCCGGGCATGGCGTCCCGCGCATTGACGACGAGGTTGACGATGACCTGTTCGACCTGACCCGGGTCGGCGCGGATGCTGCCGAGGGAGGGGTCCAGCTGCGTAACCAGGTGGATGTTCTCGCCGATCAGCCGCCCGAGCATGCGGCTGGAATCTGCGATGAGCGCGTTCAAGTCGAGCACGCGCGGCTCGAACACCTGCTTGCGGCTGAATGCGAGCAGCTGCCGCGTCAGGTTGGACGCGCGTACGCCGGCCTTCCGGATCTCGTCGATCTCGGGCCGGATCGGGTCCTCCGGCGACAGCTGGGAGAGGGCCATGTCGCTGTAGCCGAGCACCGTCGTCAGGAGATTGTTGAAGTCGTGGGCGATGCCGCCGGCCAGCTGCCCGATGCCTTCCATCTTCTGCGACTGGCGCAGTTGCTCCTCGAGGAGCCTCCGCTCGGTGATGTCCGCGACCGTTCCCTCGACGATGACCTCCCCGGCGTCCTCGTCGGCGAGCAGCGAGGCATTCTGGAAGGTCCACACGGCGCCGCCGCCCTTGCGCTCGCCCCGCATCTCGTAGTTGGCGAGGCCCCGGCTCCTGAGCAGGGCGTCGAAGAAGGTTCGCCTTTCGCGGGCGTCGGGATAGAGGACGGCGATGTCGCGGTCCACGAGCTCTTCGCGCGACCCGTAACCGAAGATCCGCGCGAGCGCGTCGTTGCACTCGAGAACCCGGCCGACCAGAGTCATCCGGTAAACCCCGGCGAGGTTGCGTTCGAAGAGCAGCCGGTACCGCTCCTCGGACTCGCGGATCGCCTCCTGGGCGCGCTTGCGCTCGAGGGCGACGGCGATGTGCCGGGAGACGAACATCAACACTTCTTTTTCGGCCTGGCCGAAGGTGAACCGCTCGTCGTAGCTCTGCACCACGAGAACGCCGAATGTCTTGTCGCCGCGCTTCAGGGGGACGCCGAGCCACGCCACCGACATCGAGCCCACGAGCTCGACCTCGCCGCGCTCGAGCATCGCGACGAAATCGTCGTTGAGGCTCAGGAACGGCTCCCCGGTGCGCAGCACGTGGGCGGTGAGCCCCTTTCCGGGGCGTATCGGGGCGAGGCTGCCATCGACCTCGTCCACGCAATACGGGAAGGAGATGACGTCGGCCCGCGCGTCATAGAGCGCAACGTAGAAGTTCTTCGCATACATCAGCTCGCCGACGATCCCGTGGATGGCCGCATAGAATTCGTCGATGTCCTCGGCGGAGCTCGTCGTGGCGGCGATCCGGTAGAGGGCCGCCTGCAGCTTCTCGCCGCGCTTGCGAGCCGTGATGTCGGTCACGCTCCCGCGGATGAGCCGCCGGGAGGCTGACGGAAGCCGCACGAGGCGCACCTCGCACGGTATGTCGCGCCCGGCCGAGTCGCGATGGACCCACTCGAAGGCCGGCGCTTCGCCGTTCAGGGTCCGGCCGATGTTCGCCGCGATGGCCTCGGCCGAGGGTCGCCCGTCGGGTTGCACGGGAGGAGAGAGCGCCACCGGGTCCGTCTGCAGAATGGCCTCCTGGGAGAGGCCCCAGAGCTTGAGTGCGTTGCCGTTGGCCTCGACGAAGCGCCGGGCATCCACGTCGAAGACGACGATGGCCTCGGGCGCGTTCTGGACCTGGGTGCGATAGCGGGCCTCGCTCTCCTTGAGAGCCTCCTCGGCGTGGCGGCGGTCGGTGATGTCGATGGCCGACCCGATGTAGCCCTCGAACGCCCCCTGTGGCGTGAAGCGAGGCACGCCGGTATCGAGAATCCACCGATATTGCCCGTCGTGCCGCCGGAGCCGGTATTCGTGCTGGTAGGGCTTCTGGGTGCCCTCGAAGTCGTCGAACGCGCGGACCTGGGGGAGGTCGTCGGGGTGGACTCCGTCTATCCAGCCCCGGCCGACCTCCCGAGCCAGGGTCCGACCCGTGAAGTCGAGCCAGGGCTTGTTGAAGTAGGTGCAGAGCGCGTTGGCGTCGTCGAGCCAGATCAGAACGGGCGCTGCGTCCGCCATGAGCCGGAAACGCGATTCGCTCTCGCGCAGCGCGTCCTCGGCGCGACGGCGATCGGTGATGTCGATGGCCGTGCCGATGAAGCCCGCGAACTCACCCGCCGAGGCGAATCGTGGAGTGGCCGTCTCGAGGACCCAGCGGAATTGGCCGTCGGCGCGCCGGAGGCGGTACTCGGTCTGGAACGGCTGGTGCGCGGCGAAGGCAGCCTCGTAGACGTCGACGAACCGGACCCGGAGGTCGTCGGGGTGAATGCCCTCGCGCGAGCCCTTGCCCAGCTCCTGCTCGAGTGAGCGTCCCGTGAACTCGAGCCAGGACGTGCTGAAGTACGTGGAGTTCCCCTCCGCGTCGTCCATCCAGATCATGACGGGCGCCGTGTCCGCCATGAGGCGAAAACGCTCTTCGCTCTCGCGCAGGGCCTGCTCGGCGCGCCGACGCTCGGTCACGCTGCGCACGATGCCGATGACGCCGACGATGTCGCCGGCGGCATTCCGGTGCGGGCCGTACGTGGCCACGATCCAGCCGGAGCGCTTGGTCTCCGACACGGTGATGAAAACGTCGCCCGACGAGACCGTCTCGCCGCGGAGGGCCTTGGCCAGAAGCTCCTCGCCGCGCTCCCGAATTTCCGGAGACAGGTCGAAGGCGGGGCCTCCCAGGGCTCGCGCGGCCGGGATTCCGGTGAGGTCCTCCATGTAGCGGTTCCAGACGATGCGGCGCAGGTCGCGGTCGTAGACGACGATGCCTTCGCCCGCACCGGAGATGATCTCCTCGCGGAACTGGTTGGACTCGTGGAGTTCTTCGCGCGCGCGCCTGCGTTCGGTGATGTCCTCGACGCTGCCCTCGTTGTACAGGAGCCGACCCTGGGGGTCGCGGAGGGCGCGCACGTTCATCCGCAGCCAGATCAGCTGGCCGCCATAGCGGTGCCAGCAGACTTCAAAGTCGCCCGGATCGCCCTCCGACTCGAGCCGCTGACGCATGCGCTCGCGGTCCGGAGGATCGACGTAGAGGTTCCGCATGTTCACGGCCATCAGGCTCTCGCGCGAGGGGTATCCGAGCATGCGCACGAGCGCCGGGTTCGCATCGAGGACCTGTCCACTCGGCGTCGCCCGGAAGAGGCCGACGGGCATGCCCTCGAAGAGGGTCCGATATCGGTTTTCCGCCTCTCGGGCTACCTGGCGGTGTGCCGCGGCCTCCAGGGCCGACCGGACCGCGGAGGCGAGGCGCGGCAGGTGGCGCGGGTTCTTGAGAATGTAATCGTGGAACCCGGACTTCATTGCGGCGACGGCGAGCTCCTCGCTCCCGGTCCCGGTGCAGAGAATGACGGGCACGTCCGGATGGCGCTCGCGGAGCCCTCCGAGGAGCGTGAATGCGTCGATCCAGCCCGGCCGGTGGTCGGCGAGGACCACGTCGAATCCGCCGCGTTCCAGGACGCCGGCGAGCCCGTCCGGGTCGGCGAGCTCGAGGATCTCGGCCGCCGGCAAACCCTCCCTCAGGCAACCGGCGAGCAGGGCGCGGTCCTGCGCGGACTCGTCGACGACGAGAACACGCAGACCTTCCCCGGAGGGGCCGCCCGGCGAGGCCGGACCGCGGGGCGCCGCTGATTCGGATGCCATAGGTCGAGTGTCTCGATTATGCCCGAAAAAACGGCGTTCGTCCCGATGGCGCGTCTCATTCCGCCGTCCGGGGTTTCGGATGGCGCCGCGCGGCGGCGCTCTGCACGATCCACGTCACGTCCGCGATGAGCAGGAGGTCGCACAGTGCGTGAAAGACGTAGAGCGTCCGGGAGAGCTCCATCGGAGCATTCGCGATCGCGCAGGCGGCGAAGGCAAGCGCTGCCATGAGGGAGGCGCACATGATTCCTGCCCGAAACAGCCGGCTCCGGTGGCTGGCCCGCTGCCAGGTTGCCAGGGCGAACGCCGCGTTTCCGGCAAGCAGGACAGCCAGGGAGGTCAGGGGCCAGGCGCCGAATTGCCCGCGCAGCCGGCTCCAGGAGGCGAAGCGATCGCTGCGGTGCCCCGCGGGAAGCGCGGCCGATCGTTCGAAGTTGCCGAACCGTGGCCGCAGCGACCAGGCCTCCGTCGAAGCGCGGCCGATCCGTGCCGCGAGGCGGGAGGGTTCGGCGAGGTAGAGCCGCAGCACCTTCCGGTAACCGACGCTATGCAGAAATCGCAGGCGGAATTCCGATCGGAGCAAGGGTGAGTCCCTGGCGAAGGGGTTTGTCCCGGCGTAGGGGAGCCACGAAGGATCGAGGCCGAGCGCCATCGCATCGGCGGCTGGATCTTTGGAATGCACGAGCACCTCGTCGAAGACGACTTCATAGAGCGCCACCTCGCGGAGCGTGTAGGGAGTGTGCCGGCCGTAAACCACGGAAAATCCGCAGAGCGCGAGCGCGAGCCAGACAGCCGGCTTTCGCAACACGCCGGCCGTTCCGACGCCCGCGAGCAGGAGGCTGAAGGCGGCGAGGATCGGAGCCTGCAGTTTCTCCTGGGGCTTCGAGCCCACGAAGAGCAGTGCACACCCGAAGTATCCGAAGAGCAGCCAGCCCTCGAGGCGGCCCCGCCACACGGCGGTGGCGGCCGCGGCAGCCGTCAACAGGAGAAAGAGAAGCGATGCCGTCTGGCTGTAGAAGGAGTTGAAGGGAGCCACATAGCCGACGTCGGTGAAGACGAAGACGAGGAGCGCGGCCGCCACGAGCTGCGCCAGTGGCTTCAGATCGCGGCAAGCGCGCACCATTCCTGCGAGCGCGAGCAGCAGCAGGACACCGTGAAGGCCTCCGAGCAGGCGAAGGTCGAATGGGCGCCCGGGCGCGATGGCCAGATGGATGTACCGCGCCAGAAACGCGAGAAGCGTCTCGGAACTGTGGTACCCGCTGCGAAACCAGCCGGGGGAGACGACGGCGTAACGCGTTCGCAGAAAGGAGAAGTACCGCTCCGCGTCGCTATCGCTGGTGTGCTGGAAGCCGGCATACCCCATCACGCGTTGGTAGTCGCCGTTGTCGGCCAGGCCGACGACCGGCGGCACAAGCAGCTGGGATGCGAGGATCCCGGCGGCGAAGCCGACGGCCACAGCGGTCAGGAGGGCGTTCGAAAGCCGGGGCGACACGGTCATTGCCTAGGCTGTCCGGCTTCGTAAGGGTGTTGACACTTTTCTGATCCGAGAGAGGGTGATTTCACTGTATCGCACCGAGGAAGATGTCGGCCGGGGTTCGGCCTTCGAGTCTGTAGCACTGATGAGGTCTTTGGTGGTTGTAGAAGGCCACGAAGCTCTGGAGGGAGCGATCGATAGCGGCTGCCGATGTGAAGTAGCGGCGCCGGAAGGCGACCCTCCAGTGTTCGTGGAAGATGGTGCCCTGGAGTCTCTCGACGAAGCCATTGGTCCAGCAATGACGAGGCTTGATGCGGGTGTGACGGATGCCGAGCTCGGAACAGACGGCGTCGAAGAGGCCCTTGAACTCGCTGCCGCCGTCGTACAGAACTGCGGGCCAGATGCCGAGGCGTGTCGCATTGCCCCCGGGGGGGGTGCCCCTCGTGCCGCTCGTCGCTACCGGAGCCTCCCGGACGGCGCGGTTCGCCTTTTCGCCGAATTCTGCGCGGCGGTGTCCTCTGGCCCGCGTTAGAAATGGCCCAAGGAGGCCGTCGTCATGAGTTTCTTCGCATGGATGTTTGCCGCCGTGACTCTGGTGCCTGCTCTTTCGTCGAGCGTGAAGGAGAAGCGGTTCGCCGAGCTCGTCGCCGAAGTGAGGTCGGCCGACTACCGGGGGGACCGGGCGGCGCTCTCTCGCCTGGACGGCCTGCTCCGCGACGTGGATGATCCGGCGCTTGCCGACTACCGGGACTACTGGCGCGGATTCGCGCGCTGGCGTCGCGCGCAGAATGGATTCAACGAAACGCCGCCGCCCGCAGATCTCGGATCCGATCTCGAGCTCGCCGTCGGCCACTTCCGCGCCTCCCTCGAGCACCGGCCCGACTGGATCGAGGCGAAGCTCGCCCTCGTCGGATGCTGGGGCAACATGCTGTACGTCGCCGGCGACGACGCGGAAAGGAAGAAGCCGATCTTGGCCGAGCTCATTCCAACCTACCGTTGGCTCGAGGCGAACGGCCGCGACAACCCGCGCGCGCTCTGGATCATCGGGGGCATGCAGTCGTGGAGGGGCGATCTCGTCAGCGCGGTCGCCTCGATGCGCAGGGGTGTCGCGCTCTCGTGGCACGAGTCCGCCCCCGGCGCTGCCGCGCCGGCCTGGGTTCCGACGTGGGGAGGGCCCGAGAACCTGATGAACCTCGCCTGGGCGTATTCGCATGCGAAGGTTCCGGACCGCGCAGTGGCGCTGGCGTACGCGGAGGGGGCGGTGACGGCCGTCCCCGAGTGGCACTACGTGCGCGATATTCTCCTGTCGCAGATCGAGGCGATGCCGGCGCCGCCCGCACTGCCGACGCCGACGCCAACGATGACGCCGACGCCGCAACGGTGAGACGAGCAACGGCCCGCGGGCGTGACTGGCGAGACGACGCTTGCGGTCCGGCCGCGCTGCCGTGACAATCGGGTCTTCGAAAGCCATGCGGACTTCTCCACGATCGACCCGAGCGCAAGCAGCGGTGCCCTCTCTGGTCTACGCGGGAGCCTGGGTCCTCTTCGGGGCGGTATACATGGGCCTGTTCGCCTCGAGCGGCGTCCCCATTTCCATGGCCGCCCGCGGCGCCTTCGCCGCCGCTCTCCCCAACGCTCTACTCGGTCTCGTCTCGCTCCGCCTGGCGCGGCGGTGGCCGTGGCCATCCGGGGGCCCCTGGCGCCTGGCGACCCACCTCGTGCCCGCGCTCGTCGGTCTCGCCATGGCTGCGACGGCGGGGTGGCTGCTGCTCATCGCGGCGGAGGGAAAGTTCGTGACCGGGGCCGTGCGGTGGCCCGCCGCGCCGATAGTTCTGTGGCAGGTTGTCGTCAACACGCTGATCCACGTGGCCCTGACGGGAATCGGGTACGCGTGGCACACGGCCGGGGCCCTGCGGGAGGCCGAGGACCGCGCGGCGCGGGCGGACGTCCTGCGCGCGCGCGCCGAGCTCCATCTCTTGCGCTCGCAGCTCCATCCGCACTTCGTGCTGAACACGCTCCACGCTCTGCTCGGCCTCGTGCGCCGCGACCCGGCCCGGGCCGAGGCCTCGCTCGAGCGGCTCGGAGATCTGCTGCGGTTCGGGCAGTGGGTGCACCAGAGCGGCGCCGACTTCGTGCCGCTGTCCCGGGAGTGGGACTTCGTCGAGAGCTATCTCGACCTCGAGCGGGTTCGGCTAGGCGATCGGCTGATCGTTTCGCTCCAGGCCGACGGAGCCGCTCTCGTGGTTCCCGTGCCGCCGTTCGCGCTCCAGCCCCTGGTCGAGAACGCGATCATCCACGCCGTCGCGCCGCGGGCATCCGGGGGGCGCGTCGAGGTCATGGCCCGGAGGGCCGTCGGGCGCCTCTGCCTGTCCGTGACGGACGACGGTCCCGGGGCGTCGGAGGCCGGGATCGCGGCGAGCCCGCGGATGGGACTGCGGCTGCTGCAGGAGCGCCTGGCGGCTCTCTACGAGGGACGCGCACGGCTCATCTACGAGTCACCCGCTGGAGGAGGTTTCCGCGTGCGGCTCGATCTTCCCGACGACGTCGCGCCGGAGGTCGCTTGAGCGAACGGCGGATCCGCGCGTTGATCGCCGAAGACGAAGCGTCTGCCCGCGACAGCCTGCGGGAGTACCTCGCTGCAACGCCGTGGATCGAAGTGGTTGGCGAGGCCGTCGACGGCCGGTCGGCGCTCACCCTGACCGAGGAGCAGAGACCGGACCTGCTTTTTCTCGACGTGCGCCTGCCGGAGTTGTCCGGGCTCGAGGTGGCGCGGCGGATCCAGCACCCGGCCGAGATCGTCTTCACGACGGCCTACGACCGATTCGCCGTGGCCGCCTTCGAGATCGGCGCGATCGACTACATCGTCAAGCCCTTCGGGCGCGAGCGACTGGCCGCCGCGGCCGAGCGCGCCCGCGCCCGACTCTTCCAGGCGGGTGTCGCGGCCTCCGACCGGGTGCGCAGCTCGCTCGATCCGGGTCCCCTCGCGCGCCTCTTCGCGCGCCACGGGGACCGCATCGTTCCGATCCCCGTCGATGGAGTTCGCCGGATCCAGGCTCAGGGAGACTACGCGGAAGTGCACGCGGCCCAGGGGGTGTTCCTGCTGCACGTCACGCTGGGCGAGCTCGGGGCGCGGCTGGATCCCAGCCGATTCCGACAGGTGCACCGTTCCCACATCGTCAACCTCGACGCGGTCGAACACCTGCGGCCGTACGACGATCGGCGCCTGGCGATCACGATGCGGGACGGCACCGTCCTGGTGGCGAGCCGATCCGCGTCGGAGCAGCTGCGCCGGTTGGCGCGCTGATCCGGCTCAGCCGCCGAACTGCCTGAGATGGTGGTCGATGTGCTTGTGCATCATGACGCCCCACTCGTTGCCGGAGATCCTGCCGAGGAACGAGTGCATCTGGTGTCCGGCCTCGGACGGCCCGCGTGCGCAGAAGCGTCCGACGAGGTCGAGCAGTCGCTGCTTTTCGCGCGCGAAGTCCCGAGGGCCGGTCACGACGAAGGTTGGGTCCGTCGGCGAGTTCTTGCCGAAGGGCTTGTCCCCCAGCAGGGACGAGCGCACGAAAGGCGCGAAGACCTTCCCGACGAACGCCTGCTTGCGCGGCTGATCGCCGGTGCCCACCTCGAGCGCGGCGGAGCAGTGCGCCAGCATCTGCGCGACGTCCATCTTGCCCCACCGACGGGTCGCGGTCGCCGGCAGGCTATTGAGTCGATCCTCGATCGTCGTTCGGGCAGCGGGGTCGAAGAGAGTCGGCATTGCTTCCTCCCGATGCGACGACAGTCTATGCCCTGACGACCGCCGCCGTCTCACTTCCCGGGCGCGTCGCCCGGTGAGCGGGGAACGACGAGGACCAGCCGCATTCGAATGTCGGCGCTGCGCAGAGCCGCGCGCTCCTCCGGGGTGTACCCCTCGTATTGGTAGGGCAGAAACTGAAGGGGATGGCGCCGCGCGAGCACGACGGGGCCCGCGCCGGCGGGCACGGGCGCCGGGGTCGGATAGATGTGTTCCGCAAAGAGCAGGAGAGTCGAGGCATCGCCCCTGGCGGCAACCCGTTCGGCAAGGCGCCTGAATTCTGCGGGAAAGACCTGCGTGAGCGGCTCTCGAAAGTTTGCCGCAGCCTGGACCAGGACCCCCGCGAGCACCGTCGCGACTGCGAAACGGCGTCTGGGCGCCCGAGTCCAGATCCTTTCGAGGGCCCCCGCCGTGAGAAAGCAGGCAAACGGGACGAGCTGCCGGGCCTGCCGCCCGTAAACGACCATCTTCTCGAGTCCGACCGACATCAGGACCAGGCCGCCGTAGATGAAGACGATTCCCGCGACGCCGACCATGAACACCGCGGCGCGTTCGCCCCGGGCGAGGCTCGATGCGGCGTAGAGCAGCGAGATTACCCAGAGGAGTGCGATCGCGTGCTCGGCGTGCCAAAGATATGCGAAGGGCAGGCTCCATCCCTCGGAGTAACGGCCCTGTGACACAGTGCGCGAGAAGTTCGCCCAATCCCGGGCGAGATGGCCGCGGGCGGCGGCGTCCGCACCGAGTATCGCCGCGAGCGGTACGGCAAACGCGCTTGCTGCGACGATCGCGCGGCGCGCGCATGAGCGCCACGTCGGCGGCCCGGAAGCGACATGGGCCAAAAGAGCGAAGCCGGCGAGGAGCCAGTAGCCGTTGTACGTGAGGAACGTGGCGCAGCACAGCAGCCCGCACAGAACCGAAGCGCGTCGAGAGGGGCCCTGCACCCCGACATAGAGAGAGGACAGTCCGAAGGCCATCGCTGCGTCATACGGTAGAAGGTGCCGGGAATAGTAGAGGTGCGTCGTCGCGACGGCGAGCAGAAGGGCGCCGAGGCAGGAGGCCCTCTCGCTCTCTCCCACGCTGCGCATCACGGCGTAGACGAGCAAGATGCTCGCGACCGAGAAAAGCGCGAAGAACAGAGCCGGTATCCTCGGGTTCGATCCCGTAAGGCGCTCGAGGGTCGCGGGCAGGAGACCGAGGACGCCGAAAAGAAGATGATCGGCCTGGCCGAGCGCCTGTCGAGCGGAAGTCCAGTTCCCGTTCCAGATCGCGTTCATGGCCAGACGAGAGCGGTCGTACCGGAGCTCGTCGGGCCAATAGTTCTGCCCTCCGGACAGGACGAGCACGATGCGCAGAATCAGCGAGACCGCGAGAACGGCGACCAGGAACGAAATCCTTGACCTCGGTGCGACCTCTGCTGTCCCCCGGTGTCCGGGCGTGTCCGGGTCCACGGGACCCAGATTATCCGAGAACCGGCTGGGGAAATCGGGCTGCGGGATGCTTGCGCGGAGTTCGTCCAGCTTCGAATGGACCGTAGCCCATCCCGCCGCCGCCGGCTTCGTCACGACAGGCCAGGGGGCGAGCGATGGGCGACGCTGCGCATCCCAGGAACGGTCGATGAGTGGTTGGTGGAGCTGAACGGGATCGAACCGTCGACCTCCTGAATGCCATTCAGGCGCTCTCCCAAACTGAGCTACAGCCCCACGCGGGAAAGAGGGCGCGAAGATTAGCACGGCCGCCTCGGGGGCGGCAAACGCGACGTGTATGCGTTCTTGCCGCGACCCTCTCCCGGACGGACGGGCCGATGTTCCCGCGGCTCCCCGGCGGTCGTTCGTTGGCGCCGCTCCACCTTCGGCTCAGGCTTGGGTGGAATCTGCCGAAGCATCCGAGGCACGGAGGCCCGCGCGGGAGCCGGAGGGTCGAGCAGCTAACCGGCGTCCCGCGGACTCCTCGCTTCGCGCCGGAAAGCGTGTCGGCGTGTAACGGGAACTTTACAGGCGCTGCCCCATGGGGGCCTCGGCGAGGCGGAACTCGACTTGATTCTTGCCCCTCTGCTTTGCACGATACAGGAGATCGTCGGCCGTTTTCATCATCGCCGAGACCGAATCCGGCGCGCGTTCGAAGGTGACGACGCCGGCCGAGATGCCGACCGCGATCCCTCTCTCCGTCAACTGGTCGCGCGTCTCGTTGAGGAGCTTGATGACTGCTGTGCGCGCCGCACCGACATCGGTTTCCGGGAGGAGGGCGACGAACTCGTCTCCTCCGAGTCGGGTCAGGAGGTCGATCGATCGGAGGTTCCTGCGCAGCCCGTCCGCGAGGAGCACGAGAACGCGATCTCCTGCCGCATGGCCCTGGCGATCGTTGATGGCCTTGAACTCATCGACATCGAGGAGGGCCAGCGTCAGAGGGCGGTGGAATCGCGCCGCACGCTGGATCTCCAGCTCGACTCGCTCTTCGAAGGCGCGCCGGTTCCCGAGACCGGTCAGGGGATCGGTGCGGGCCAGAGCGCTTTCTCGGTCGAGGGCGGCCCGCAGCGCTGACAGCAACACGGCGGATGCGAAAAAGAAGCTCGCAAGCAGCAGGCTGTTCACGTAGAGAGTCGGCTGGTGGGAGAGGCCCCGGCCCGCTTCTGCCATGGAGACCATCAGCCACGTCGCCGCGCAGCCGGCTGCGATCAGAACCCCCGATCGCTGTCCGACCAACCAGGAGACCATGGAAATCGGGATCAAATAGAAGAACGAGAAACGAATCTCGGCCTGGGTTTTCAGAGTGGCGAAGGCGGTGAGGCCCATGAGAAACAGCGCGACGACGAGGACAACGGCCCGCGGCAGGCCCTTGAGCCATTCCATGAAGCCTTCCACTTGTCGCTCCAAGCCCGCCTAAAGATCCTGCGTCCGTCGAGCGTGGTCGCACGCGGTCCAGCGATCCGCCGCGATCCGGGGAAAGTCGGTCTCCGACGCTCTCCGGACGGTCTCGGAGAGCGAGGAGTCCGGAAAGAGCGGGTGTGCTGTCAGAAGAACGGTCGCAACGAGGGCGCCGATGCGCGAGAGCTTCAAGAGAGCCTCCGAACGGGTGGGATTCTCTCTCACTCCCTCGGGCGAAGTGGTGGGAATCCGATCCATAATCCGCCCGGAAGCGCATGGGGTCCGGTGACCCTCGCGGACTTCAAATCCGTCGGCGTCGCGGCCTTGCGCCGGGACGGGTGGGTTCGACTCCCACACGCTTCCGCCAACTCCCGTAGAGAATCGAGCCCGGACTCGTAGGAGCCAGCCGATGGATCGGCCCTTAGGCCCAGGCCCGAGGTTGTGCTATCCTTCGGACTTCCAGGGACAAACAGAGGAAGTGGCAGAGGGTGCATCCTGAAAGATAGAGGAGCCTTGCATGCTGAGAGATAGGGGAAACACGGGGGGTCTGATCACGGTTTGTACGTGGCGCAGGGGGGCTGCTGCTCTCATTCGGGACGCCGCGGTCGGGTTGGCGCTGGCAACGGGTCTCGTACATGCAGCGGGAGCAGGTCCGGCGCCGGTGGTTCCCGCAGGCGCGGCATCGTCAGGTCTGATTGCCGTGTGCGTAAACGGGGACATCTGGTCCGATGGCGGCTTCGAAGCCACGGACAAGGACTTTCTGACCAATTCGAACTATCCCGTCGTTTTTTCGACTCATTTTCCTACCGGGCACCCGTTGGGGACGCCTCCGAACGGGACGCCGTTGTGCAACGTTGGGAACTCGGACTGCCAGGACGGAACCACAGGCCTCACCACTCCGCGAAACGGCAATTCCTGGGCGTGGTTCGGGGGCGTCAGCACGAACGCGCAGGACGGCGTGCCAGAGGTCGCGTACGCTGAGCAGACGATTACGTTTCCTCCGGCCGGTTCGTCGGTGACACTCAACTTTTATCTGAGGATTGGCGAGGTCACCAGCCCGTACACCGACACTCTCGAGGTGCAGGTCGACGGGACGACGGTGTCGGGGGGAACGTTCACGGAGCCGGCGACTGCGGAAAGCAGCTACACGTTGCGCACGTTCGACCTGACGGCGTTTGCCGACGGCACGACGCATGCCATCAAGTTCCTCTATACGCAGGATCCGGCCAATCCCGACGACAACAAGGCGAATTTCGATGTCGACGACGTCACGCTGGACATCGTCTGTGCCGGAGCGTCGCCGACGGCGCTGGCCGTGGATTCGATCGGCGACGGCATTCTGGAGCCCAACGAGACCGTGGTCGTCGCGCCGACGTGGAAGAACACGGGTGGCGCGGACCTTCCGCTGACGGGCACCAGCTCCAACTTTGCCGGACCGGGGAGTCCGACCTACACCAACCCGGATACCAGCGCGGACTACGGCACCATCGCGACCGGTGCTTCGGCGCAGTGCACGGATTGCTACTCGGTCCACATCATGGCCGTGAGCAGGCCCGCCACGCACTGGGATGCGACCGTCGACGAGCTGCTGTCGACCGGTGCGTCGAAGACGTGGACACTGCACGTGGGCGACAGCTTCACGGACGTTGCGCACGACGGGTACTACCCGTTCATCGAGACGATTCTCCACAACGGCGTGACGGGCGGCTGTGGAGGCGGGAAGTTCTGCCCGGACCTAGATGCCACGCGTGCCGAGATGGCGGTCTTCCTGCTTTCGGCCAAGCACGGCCCCGGCTGGGCTCCTCCGGCCTGCACGGGCGTCTTCACGGACGTCGAGTGCACGCCGACGAAGGCGTTTGCCGTCGACTGGATCGAGGAGCTCTACCACGAGGGGATCACCGCCGGCTGTGACGTGGGGCCCAAGTACTGTCCCGACGCTCCGATCACGCGAGCCCAGATGGCCGTCTTCCTACTGGTTGCCGCGGGCATCACGCCTCCGGCGTGCACGGGGATCTTCGACGACGTGGCCTGTCCGAGCGGGTACGCGGACTGGATCGAACAGCTCTACAACATGGGTATCACCGCCGGCTGCTCTGCCAGCCCCAAACTCTACTGCCCGGACCCGGCCGTATCAGTGCCGCCCGGGTCCGGTTTGGCCACACGGTCCCAGATGGCAGTCTTCCTGGCCGCGGCGTTCCATCTCGTGCTCTACGGGCCGTAGACCGCGGACTCTGCTTCAGGATGGAAGAGGCCCGGCCTTGTCCGGGCCTCTTCGCATTTGCGGATCATCATGGGGCCGTCCCGCGTGCCCACCCGCCGCACGGAATGAGTCGGCTGGTGTTATTCTGTGGCCTTCCGGGGGGACTGACAGAGGGAGTTGCGGAAGGTAGATCCTTCCGATGAGGAGCCTTGTCATGCCTATCGATGCGAGCCACTACGGGCGTTCGAACAGGACCTGGACTGTGCGCGGGGGTGCCGTACCTTTGCTTCGGAGCGCCGGAGTCGCGCTGGCGGTGGCAATCGGTCTCGTGGACGCGGCGGGAGCTCTTCCGGAGCCGTCTGTTCCTGCAGGTGCGGCGCCAATTGCCGTCTGCGTGAACGGGGACATCTGGGCCGATGGCGGCTTCGAAGCGACAGACTCAACGACCCTGGACAATGCCAACTATCCCGTCGTTTTTTCGACTCATTTTCCAACCGGTCACACTGGCCCGGGGACGCCGCTGTGCAACGTTGGGAACTCGGACTGCCAGGACGGGACCACAGGCCTCACTACCCCGCGGACTGGCAATTCCTGGGCGTGGTTCGGAGGCAACAACGTCGACGACGGCGTGCCAGAGATCTCCTATGCCGAGCAGACGATAACGTTTCCTGTGGCCGGTTCGTCGGTGACACTCAACTTCTATCTTCGGATCGGTGTGGTCAAAAGCCCGTACACCGACACGCTCGAGGTGCAGGTCGACGGGACGACGGTATCGGGGGGGACGTTCACGGAGCCGGCGGCGGCGGAAAGCGTCTACTCGCTGCACACGTTCGACCTGACACCGTTTGCCGACGGCATGACGCATGCCATCAAGTTCCTCTATACGCAGGATCCGGCCAATCCCGACGACAATAAGGCGAATTTCGATGTCGACGACGTCACGCTGGACATCGTCTGTGCCGGGGCGTCGCCGACGGCGCTCTCCGTGGATTCGATCGGGGACGGCATTCTGGAGCCCAACGAGACCGTGGTCGTACAGCCAACCTGGAAGAACACGGGTGGCGCGGACCTTCCGCTGACGGGTACCAGCTCCAACTTCAACGGACCGACGGGTCCGACCTACACCAACCCGGATACCAGCGCGGACTACGGCACCATCGCGACCGGTGCTTCGGCGCAGTGCACGGATTGCTACTCGGTTCACATCATGGCGGTGAGCAGGCCGGCCACGCACTGGGATGCGAGCATCGACGAGCTGTTGTCGACCGGGGCGGCGAAGACGTGGACGCTGCACGTGGGCGACAGCTTCACGGACGTTGCGCACGACGGGTACTACCCGTTCATCGAGACGATTCTCCACAACGGCGTGACGGGCGGCTGTGGAGGCGGGAAGTTCTGCCCGGACCTAGATGCCACGCGTGCCGAGATGGCGGTCTTCCTGCTTTCGGCCAAGCACGGCCCCGGCTGGGCTCCTCCGGCCTGCACGGGCGTCTTCACGGACGTCGAGTGCACGCCGACGAAGGCGTTTGCCGTCGACTGGATCGAGGAGCTCTACCACGAGGGGATCACCGCCGGCTGTGACGTGGGGCCCAAGTACTGTCCCGACGCTCCGATCACGCGAGCCCAGATGGCCGTCTATCTACTGGTTGCCGCGGGCGTCACGCCTCCGGCGTGCACGGGGATCTTCGACGACGTGGCCTGCCCGAGCACCTATGCGGCCTGGATCGAGCAGCTCTACAACATGGGAATCACCACGGGCTGCTCTGTCAGCCCCAAACTCTACTGCCCGGACGCCACGACCCCGCGCAATCAGATGGCCGTCTTCCTGACCGCGGCGTTCCATCTCGTTCTCTACGGGCCGTAGACGGCGTTCAACCGTTGGCGACTCATAGGCCCGGCTCCGGCCGGGCCTCTTCGTATCTGGCGGCCGAGTCCCTGCGATCCGGCGCGCTACTGGCCGCATCGAGGCAGCGATTGACCGACTCGGGGTAGTCTTTCCGCCATGCGCCTTTCGAACATGATTCAGGCGGTCGACGCACATGCGTGCGGCGAGCCGGGCCGAGTGATCGTTGGCGGTGTGTTGGACGTCCCGGGTGCGAACATGTTCGAGAAGATGAAGCACCTCGAGAAGCACGCCGACGGTCTGCGCAGGCGCATGCTGCGCGAGCCCCGCGGCTATCCGGCGGCCAATTGCAACCTCATCCTGCCGCCGACCGTTCCGGGAGCGGACGCAGGCTTCGTGATCATGGAGCAGATCGAGTATCCCGGGATGTCGGGGACCAACACCATTTGCGTGACGACCGTGCTGCTCGAGACGGGCATGCTGCCGATGCGCGAGCCGGTCACCGAGCTCGCCCTCGAGGCGCCGGCGGGCCTGATTCACGTGCGGGCGGAATGCGCGAACGGCAAGGTACGGCGCGTGACCTTCCAGAACGTCCCGGCCTTCGCGGTCTACCTCGACCGGCCGATCGAGGTTCCGAATCTCGGGACGGTCACGGTGGATGTCGCGTACGGGGGGATGTTCTACGTCATCGCCGATGGCGCGGCCCTCGGACTGCGGCTCACACCCGACGAGGGCCGCGACATCACGCGAGTCAGCGAGTTGATCAAGGCCGCCGCGCAGGAGCAGCTTCCCTGCGTGCACCCGGAGCAGCCCGGGTTTTCCGGTGTGACGATCGCCCAGCTCTCGGGCCCGCCGTCGAGCGCCGACGCGGACGTGCGGAACGCCGTCACGGTCTCCACCGGAAAGCTCGACTGGAGCCGCCCCGCGACCTGGACGGGCGCCATCGATCGGTCCCCGTGCGGGACTGGCACGTGCGCGAAGATGGCCACCCTCCACGCCAAGGGGAGGCTTGGTTTGAATCAGGACTTTCGTCACGAGGGCATCCTCGGGACGGTCTTCACCGGCCGGCTGATCGCGGAGACGAAGGTCGGGCAGTACGCGGCCGTCGTCCCGACGCTGTCCGGGTCGGCGTGGATCACGGGCTTTGCGAGCTACGTCGTCGATCCGGAGGATCCCTTTCCCGAGGGCTACACCGTCGGGGACATCTGGTGACCGGCTCGGGTGCGCCGCTCGTCGAGGCGGCCGGTCTTTCGCGCTCGTATCATCTCGGTGCGGCCGTCGTTCCCGCCGTGCGGGATGTCTCTCTGGCGATCGGTCCGGGCGAGTTCGTGGCGCTGCGGGGCCCGAGCGGCTCCGGCAAGACGACGCTTCTCAATCTTCTCGGGTTGCTCGACCGGCCGGATGCCGGAGCCATCCGCGTGGAGGGCCGGGATGGCGAATCCCTGTCCGAGGACGAGCGCGCGGACCTGCGGAGGGACCGGTTCGGGTTCGTCTTCCAGACGTTCAACCTCATTCCCGTGCTCACGGCGGAGGAGAACGTCGCGTACCCCCTGGGTCTGGCGGGCGCCACCGCGGCGGCGCGCCGTGCCAGAGCCCTGGAGCTGCTCGCCGCGGTCGGGCTCTCCGACAAGGCGAGCGTGCGGCCGGATCTGCTCTCCGGAGGTCAGCGCCAGCGCGTCGCGATAGCGCGAGCCCTCGCGAATCGGCCCGCTGTCGTGTTCGCCGACGAACCGACCGCAAACCTCGACAGCCGCACGGCCGAAGGCATTCTGGATCTGATGCGCACGATCAACGATTCGGCAGACGTGGCGTTTCTCTTCGCCACGCACGATCCGCTCGTGGTCTCCCGCGCGCGCCGGGTCGTGACGCTTCACGACGGCGCGATCGCGTCGGATGTGGCCGCATGAGCTCTTTCGCCCTCGCCTGGCGAAACCTCGTCCGCCAGAGACGGCGGAGCTTTCTCATGATCGCGGTCGTGGCGTTCGGGTTCGCTGCCTTCGCGCTGGCCGGCGGGTTCATCGCGCAGACGTTCGAGGGACTCAGGGAGGGAACCGTGCGCAGCGTCGGGGACCTCCAGGTCGTCGATCGGCGAGCCGTGGGGAAGGCCGAGGAGGCCACACTCGAGTACGGACTTCAAGACGCGAAGCGGGCCCGCGCCATCGGCGCCGCCGACCCGGACGTCGCATCCGTCCTGCCGCGGATCGATTTCGTGGGGCTTGCGACAAACGGTACCAAGTCGGTTCCGTTTCTCGGGGTCGGTGTGGACCCGGGGCCGGAGGCTGCCGCCACGCTCGCCCCGGAGCTCATCGTCGAGGGCAAGTATCTCGCCGGCGACGGCGGCGACGGCGTCGTGCTGGGGACGGGCCTCGCGGCCGCGCTCAACGTCAAGCCGGGCGACCGCATCACCATGATGGCGACGACTCCCGACGGCTCGCTCAATGCCGTGGACGGCATCGTGGAAGGCCTGGCGGACGTTCGGATCAAGGAGCTAAACGACCGTTATCTCGTCGGCGGGATGGGCCTCGTGTCGCGCCTGCTGCAGAGCTCGGAGACCGTCTCGAAGCTCGTCGTGTTTCTGAAGAAAGGCCGCGACGAGGAAAGAGCCGCCGCACGGCTCGGAAAGGCCTTCGAGGCCGCCGGTTATCCGATCGTGATCCGGCGGTGGCGCGAGCTCGCCACGTTCTACGAGCAGGTCAAGCTGCTCTATGTCGGCATCTTCGGCTTCGTGGGCGCCGTGCTCGTGGTCATCGTCATTCTCTCGGCCGCCATCGTGATGACCATGTCCGTGACCGAGCGCACGCGAGAGATCGGGACGCTGCGCGCGATCGGAACACGACCTTCCCGGGTGCTCCGACAGTTCCTCGCCGAGGGCGTGGTCATCGCGCTCGCGGGATGCCTCGCGGGGGCGGTTCTTGCCCTCGTGGTGCGCTCGGCGCTCAACGCTTCGGGCATCATCCTGCCGCCTCCGCCGGGCGCAACGCACGGCATGCCGATCAACGTGAAGTTCTACGCCCTGGCCTACGAGGCTGGGCTCGCCGCGATGGTGGCCACGATGTGCGTCGCCTCGTACTTCCCGGCCCGACGGGCGTCGCGGATTGCGATCGTGGACGCCCTGACGCATGTTTAGCCTGGCCGTTCTACTCGTGGCGCTGGCCGGCGCGGACGCGTCGGCCCCGGAGGTCCAGGCGTCGTTGCGCGCGGTGGACGACGCGCGCAACGCCTTCGCGGAGGCGAAGATCACGGCGCGCGCGAGTCAGTTCGACGATGGAAAACCGGTCGGCTCCGCCGACTTCGACATCTACGTCAAGGGCCGGGACCGGGCGCTGATCGTCTTTCGAGGCGGCAAGAACGACGGGCGCAAGGCGCTGACCGTCGGCGACAGGATGTGGCTTCTCGTTCCGGGCGCCGAACATCCCGTCCCCATCACGGCGAACCAGCGCTTGATGGGTGGTGCGTCCTTCGGAGACGTCGCGCGGATGCGCTTTGCGGAGGACTTCACCGCAGTCCGGCGGCCGGAGACGGAGAAGGTCGGCGATCGGACCTGCCACGTTCTCGACCTGACGGCGGTGTCGCCGAAGGCGCCCTATCCGCACGTGGTGCTGTGGCTCGACGCGGAAGGGGAGGTGCTTCCGCGCAAGGTCGTGTTCTCCCTGCCCTCCGGCAAGGTTGCCCGGGAGGTCCTGTTCACGAAGTTTCGGAAGATCGGGGGCAAGCCCGCCGTCGTCGAGATGGAGATCCGCGAGCTGATCGGCCCGAAGTCGCAGTCGATGACGCGGCTCGAGTACCTGAACATCGCTCCGGCGAAGATCGACGACGCCATATTCACGCCCGAAGGCGCCCGGGCCATGTGACCTGCCCCGCCGCTGCGGGGTCATCCCGAGGGCCCGCCGCCCCAAGGGATCCCTTTAAAGCCACGGTGCGGCACCGAAAGGGGATCCACCGCTTCGCTCGGGATGACAGGGGCGTCATCTACGCCCCGTGAGCGGATAGCCGCGAGACCGCGAAGCGGACGAGTCGCTCGCCGCAGAGGCGAGCTGCGAGGGTCCCGGCGGCCGGATGGAGCATCAGGCGGCGGAAGACCAGGCCCCAGCCGAAGCGCCACCGGAATTGCCGCCTCCAGGCCTCGGCGTAGATGCGCGGCGCGCTCTCCATCGAGATTTCTCCCTCGAGGCCCCGGGCGAGTGTGCGGCCGGCGAGGATTCCCGAGGCGAGAGCGACGGCCTGTCCCTCGCCGGAAAATGGATCGATGATTCCGGCGGCATCGCCAGCCATGAGCATGCCGCTTTCGACGGCCGGCTTGGCAGCCAGGAACACAGGGCCGGTCCCCAGGAATCCGACCGGACCCTCGCGAAGCTCCGAAAGCGTTCGATCCAGGTCCGCACTCGAGCGGCGTGCATGCGCGACGACCGCCTCCCAGCCCGCGCCGAGTGTGCGGCGCGTCCGCTCGTGGATGATCCCGGCGAGGTTCACGCGGCCCTGCTCGACCCGCGATACGCCGCAGTAGCCGCCGGGAAAAACGTAGAGTCGGACCTGACCGGCGAGATGCTCGGTGTCGCCTTCATAGTCGCGACTCCAGCCGAGGTACCGTCCCGACCCCTGTAGGAATCCGCGATCGAGCCGACGATCGAGGGCGTCCCAGCGGCCCCAGGCGCCGACGACCGATCGCGCTCCCGTCGTCTCCTCCCGGGTTCCCGAAACGTGTTGGACCCGAAATCCCGACGCGGGTGTTCCCTCCACCGTGAGGACCCTGGTGCCGAAGCGAATCTCGGCGCCGGTCTCGGCCGCTCGGCGTGCCAGGAGATCGTCCAGGCAGAATCGCGAGATTCCGAGCGCCGGCGCCGCCAGGGTCACCGGCACGACGCGGCCCGCAGGCAGGTGGAGCTGTCCGCGTTCGATCCGCTCGGCCCGCGCTTCGACACCCTGAAGCGCACCGAGGCGCACGAGACTCTCGCGGGCATTGGCCGACAGGAACTGGCCACAGACCTTCGGGCGAGGAAAGCGGTCCTTCTCGAGAACGAGAACGCGGCGACCCTCGAGGGCGAGCGTCGCGGCGGCGGCAGAGCCCGCCGGGCCGGCGCCAACGACGACCGCGTCGTACGCGATCACGGCCCGCCGGTCAGCAGCCACCGAAAGGGGAAGACGCGGCGCGTGCGGCTGCCCGGCCAGACGCCGCGCGCGATCTCGAGCGCCTCCTCGGCCGTGTAAGCCTGGCGTACGGACGCGACCCCGTCCTCGACGGAGATGCGCGCGCGGAAGAAGGCGCGGCCCGCGAGGGCCACGAAGAGCTCCGGGAAAAGGTGGCGGCGCAGGTCGAGCACGGCGACGCTGTGCCGGGCCACACGGGCAAACTCGCGCAGCAGGAGCCGGTTTTCTCCAGGTGAAAAGTGGTGGAACAGGAGGCTGGAGTACACGAGGTCCACGGAGCGGTCGGCCAGCGGCAGAGCGAACGCGCTGGCCGCGACGCCGGGACAGCGGGGCTCGGCTCGTCCGGCCAGGGTGCGGCCGGCATGCAGGTGCCGCCACTGAAGATCGAGGGCCAAGACACGCGCATCGCAGCCGGCAGCGTCGAGCGCATCCTGGAGCCCGAGCGCGACGTCTCCCGAGCCGGCGCCGACGTCGAGAACCAGCGCACACGAAGCGCGGAGGCCACGAACGAGCGGCAGCAGGTGGCGCTCCAAGGCCCGCGCACCGCCCCAGCGGCGATGGACGAGGCGCAGGTCTTCGAGGGAACGTCGCATCTGGTCCGCCGGCACGGTGGGATCGTCCAGCCTTTCGCGGCTCGGCCGGCGGGGCGGGACGAGCCAGCTCATCCGGCGCGGGACAGGACGAGCGCGCTGTTCTTCGAGCCGAAGCCGATGCAGTTGCAGAGAGCGTTGGCGAAGGAGGCGGGCCGCGCGGTATTGGCCACGTAGTCGAGATCGCACTCGGGGTCGGGCGTCTCGAGGTTGATCGTGGGCGGCAGGAAGCCGTCGCGCATCCCGAGCACGGCCGCGGCTACCCCCGCCGCCCCGCAGGCACCCTGCGGATGGCCGATCATGGACTTGACGGACGACCCCGGGATCTTCGTCACCCTCGAACCGAACGCGAGCCGGGCGGCGCGTGTCTCGACGCGGTCGTTAAGCTCGGTCGAGGTTCCGTGATACGCGATGTACTCGACCGCCTCGGGCGCCATCCCGGCCTCTCGCAACGCGAGCGACATCGCGCGCCCGGACTCGACGCCGGTCTCGTCGAGACGGACGCGATGGTGCGCATCGCACGTCGCGCCGTAGCCGCGGATCTCGGCATAGACGCGGGCGCCGCGGGCCAGCGCGCGCTCGCGATCCTCGAGGATGAACATCCACGACCCCTCGCCGAGGACGAATCCATCGCGGCCGGAGGCGAACGGACGCGACGCGCGCGGCGGCTCCCGCTCGCGGCAGGTGGACACGATCCGCATCATGACGAAGCCTTCCATGATGCCGCGAACGACCGTCGCGTCGACACCGCCGGTCAGGAGGATGTCCGCCGTGCCGAACTTGATCGCTCGAAATGCGTGGCCGAGCGCGTCCGTCGAAGACGCGCAGCCGGTCGAGACGACGTGCGAGGGGCCCCGCAGGCCGAAGCGCATCGAGATCTCGGAGGACAGTGTGCCGATCGTTCCCGAGGGGATCGAGTACACCGAGGCCTTCTTGACCTGGTTGGTGTAGTAGAGGTGATACATCCGCTCCGAGAACTCGATTGGCCCACCTCCGGTGCCGAGCACGATGCCGATCTCGCGCCGCTCGTCGAGCGAGAGCGTGCCGGTGTCGATCCCGGCGTCGGTGAACGCTTCGGCCGAGGCGGCGATCGCCATGGGCACCGCGCGCGAGACGTGCCGGATGTCCTTCGGCCCCAAGTGCGCCGCCGGGTCGAAATCCTTCAGCTCCCCGGCGATTGTGCAGGGCAGGCCCTCCGGGTCGAACAGCGAGATGCGGCCGACTCCGCTCGTCCCCGCGGCCAGGGCCCGTGCGAAGGCTTCGCGGCCGTTTCCGTTCGGGGAGAGACACCCGATGCCGGTGATCGCGACCCGCCTCTCGACCATGCGGCGATTCTATGCGCCTGCCCTCGACCCGTCCGGCGCGACTAAGGAAAGCTTCAGATCGCCCGGCGGCCCTAGGGTGGCGCGTTCTCGTCGAGCCATTGATCGAGCAGACGCAGGAGCTTTACGGGCACGAACTGGACGAGGCCATCGGCGTGGAGCGAACCGGGCAGCTCGAAATGCACGTGGTCGACGGGCAGAGCTGCGGCGGCAGCAAGGGCCCGGCCGTGCGAGGGATCGACCAGCCAATCCCCCTCCGACGTCACGATGAGCTTGGGAATGGGGAGGGAAGCCACGGCGTCCACGGCCCGCGGCCTGTCCTGTCCGAGCCTGCCGGCCGCGAGTTTCGGCACGCGCACGGCGTGCCGCAGCCGCACCTGTCGGATCGCCCCGAGCTTCCAGGGCTTGGGGCGCAACGTGCGCAGATCGGCGGGAGAAGAGATCATCACGAGCGCTCGGCAGGGCAACTCGGGCTTGAGGGCCAGAGCCTGTGCCGCGATCGCGCCTCCCATCGAGAGCCCGAGCACCGCGAAGCGTTCGTACAGCTTGCCCTCGCCGACAAGCTCCTCGACCACGGCATGGAAGTCGTGATGCTCGGCGGCTCCGAAGCCGTAACCCCCGGTGCTGTCTCCGTGGCCCCGAAAGTCGAGCGCCGCGACGTCGTACCCGCGCCGCGCGAAGTGATGGGCGAGGAAGAGGTTCTCGCGGCCGAGTCGCACGCGCCAGAACCCGGGAGCGAGCACGAGCAGCTCCCGCGCGGGTCGGCGCCAGAGCGTATACGCGATGGACACGCCGTCGTGCGAGCGCGCCGTGCCATGGCGCGCCTCCGGTGCGGCGGCGCCACCGCGGCGGCGCGTTGCGGCGCGCTTCATAGCGGCAGGCAGTCGACGAGAGCTCCCATGGCGAGGCTCCCCGCGTCTGCCGGGATGCGGATGAGCGCATTCGCGCGGGCATGCGTCGCCAGGTCGTGGCTGCCGCGGCTCGCGAGCGGACCGGCGCGGTTCTCCCCGTCGACCGTCGAAAGCGTGGCGTCGAGGTACGTCTCACGCCGTCCGCGGATCGTGATTGCCTGGGACAGGCGCGCGGACACGGTTGCGGGACCTTGCGGATCCACGCCCTCGAGAAGGTCGAGAGCGTAGCGCACGAAGATATGAAAGCAGACCGAGGTCGAAACGGGGTTGCCCGGCAGGCCGAACCAGAGTGTCGCTTCGCGCCGACCGAAAGCGATCGGCTTGCCGGGTCGCATCGCGACGCCGTGGAACAGGATCTCGAAGCCGGCCTTTGCCGCGATCTCGGGCAGAAGGTCCAGGTCGCCGGCGGAGACGCCGCCGCTCGTCAAGAGCACGTCTTCGGCGCCGCCCGCGGCCTCGAAGAGCCGCCGGACGGATCCTTCCTCGTCGGCGACGGCGGGCTGGGCCGACGCGGTCGCTCCGTAGCGGCCGCAGAGCGCCAGCAGCATCGGGCCGTTTGAATCGCGAAGCTGTCCCGGTCCGGGTCGGGACGAGGCGGCAACGAGCTCGTTGCCGGTGACCGCGATCGCGATCCGGGGCCGCCGGTAGACCTCGGCCGGCTCGGCGCCGGCGAGCGCCGCGAGCGCGACGTCGGCGGGCGCGAGGCGCTTTCCGCGCGGGAGGAGCAGGGCGCCGGCGGAAACGCTCTCTCCGCGGCGGCGGATGTGCTCGCCGGCGCGCGGAACGCTCCGTGCCTCGACCTTGCCGTCCCCGCGGCGCACTTCCTCGACCGGGATGACTGCCTCGGTCCCGCCGGGCAGCGGGGCGCCGGTCATGACTCGAATCGCCTCGCCCGCGCCGATTGGGGACGCTGGCCGGTCGCCTGCCGCGACGAGTCCGGGCCGCTCCCTGAGGGCGGTCCCGGCTGCCGGTACGTCGGCCACGCGCACCGCGTAGCCGTCCATGGCCGATGTGTCGAAGGGCGGCCAGTCGACGTCGGAGCGGATCTCCCGCGCGAGCACGCGGTTCAGGGACTCGCCGAGCGGCGACCGTTCCGCGGCGCCCGCGGTGCAGCTCGCGCGGAGGATCTCGAGGGCGCGGGCGACGGCAATCACGGATCCATTCTAAGGTCGATGCCTGCTGCTAGGATTCGACCATGCCGATATACGAATACGTGTGCGGTTCCTGCAAGAAGAAGACGGAAGTCATTCAGCGCATGAACGAGGCGCGCCTCAAGGTGTGCCCGCATTGCGGCGGCAAGCTTACGAAGATGTTTTCTGCCCCGGCCATCCAGTTCAAGGGGAGCGGTTTCTACATTACCGACTATGCCAAGGCCAAGAGCGAAGAGGCCGGCGGGAAAAAGTCGGGGGGCGGCGAAAAGGCCGATACCGGAGACGCTGCGGAGAAGGCCGACAAATCGGAGAGCGCCGGAAAGGCCGAGAAGGCCGAGAAGGCCGAGAAGGTCGAGAAAGTGGAAAAGAAAGCCGAGAAGAAGAAAGAGAAGAAGGCGGCCGATTGACGGACGAGGCCGGAGGTTCGAGTGCGGGATTCTTCGCTTCGCTCAAGATGACAACGTGAGCTGTCGTCCCGAGGAGCCCTTCGACGGCGCCCGGGCCGGCCACCGCGAGGAAGGGCACCGGACTCGAAGGCGAATTACCCGAGCTTGAGTCCCTTCAAGTACTCGCGGAACGGCGTTCCCAGGTCTTCGCGCTTCAACGCGAATTCCACGGTCGCCTTCAGGAAGCCGAGTTTGTCGCCGGCGTCGTAGCGCTTTCCCTCGAAGAGGTAACCGTCGATCGGTCCCCGCGCGAGGAGCGTCTTGAGGGCGCTCGTGAGCTGGATCTCGCCGCCGACATCCGAGGGCGTCTCGGCGAGGATCTCGAAGATCTGGGCCGGCAGGATGTAGCGGCCGATGATCGCCAGATTGGAGGGCGCCTTGTCGGGAGCCGGCTTCTCGACAAGGTCCGTGATCCGCACGACACGGTCCTCGACCCTTTCTCCCGCGACGATTCCGTACTGGCGGGTCTCCGCGTGCGGAACTTCCTGAAGGGCGATGACGGGGTTGCCCCGTCTCTCGTAGAGCCGCATCATCTGGCCAATGCACGGTTCTTCGGCGTCCACGATGTCGTCGCCGAGCATCACGGCGAACGGCTCGTTGCCCACGAGGTCCCTCGCCTGCAGGACCGCGTGCCCCAGCCCGAGAGCCTGCTTCTGACGCACGTAGGAAACCGGGATCAGCTCCGAGACGCCGCGCACCTCTCCGAGTAACCCGCTCTTGCCCTTCTCCTCGAGGGTGCGCTCGAGCTCGAAAGACGTGTCGAAGTGATCTTCGATCGCGTTTTTGCCGCGGCCCGTGACGATGACGACCCGCGCTATTCCCGCGTCGCGGGCCTCTTCGACGACGTACTGGATGAGCGGTCGATCGACGAGCGGCAGCATTTCCTTGGGTTGGGCCTTGGTAGCGGGCAGAAACCGTGTGCCGAGACCCGCTGCCGGAAACACGGCCACGCGAATTTTGCCCATGGAGAGAGAGTGTAGCCGACCGGCCAGCTGGAGTAAGCCCGTACAATACGGGGGTGAAGATGGACAAACGCACCGGCATGCGGCGGGCCCTCGTACCGCTGGTTACGGCGGCCCTGTTCGTCATGGCCGAGGTGGCCGGCGCCGCCGCATGGTGGCGCCTGCCGGTCTGGGGCGCCGAGGTGCGGGCGTTCGCGCTCGACCCGTTCCAACCCAGCGTCCTGTACTGTGGCACGTCCCGCGGCAATTTCTACGGCTCGCGCGACAGCGGCGCGAGCTGGGAGCCGCTCCAGTCGGGGCCGGCATTTCCCGGTTACTACGTCACCGCGCTCCTGGCCGACCCGACGGTCCCCGGGCGGCTGTGGACATCGCTCGCGGGTGAGCTCGGCGGCGGCATCGTCGCGCGCAGCGACGACCGGGGAGGCAGCTGGTCGCTGCTCTGGAAGTCGACCCGGGCGGTGACCACGCGGGCCCTCGCGCTCGCGCCGGGGGAGCCGCGCCTGGTCGCCGTCGGGGGCGACGACGGCGTCCGGTTGTCTGCCGACGGCGGCAAGACGTGGGCGCGAACGGGCGAGGGCGTGCCGGGACTGCAGCAGGTCGAGTCGCTTGCCTTCGACCCGGCCGACCGCAGGGTCCTCTACGCCGGGACCTGGCGGCAGGCCTTTCGAACGAAGGACGGCGGCGCCGCGTGGAGCCGGATCGCGGAGGGCATGGTTCTCGACGCGACGGTCTATGCGTGGGACTTCGACGCCTCCGACACCCGGGACGTGTGGGTCTCGACCTGCGGTTGGGTCTACCGGTCCCGGGACGGCGGCGACCGGTGGACGCGGTACACCACGGGTTTCACGAACCGCCGTTCCCACAGCGTGCGGCGGGACCCGCGGCACCCCGGCGTCGTGTACGCCGCGACGGTCGGGGGCCTGCATCGCTCCGACGACGGCGGCGTGACCTGGAGTCGGATCTCCCGCGAGTCGCTCGTCGTGACGGCGCTCGAAGTGGACCGCCGCTCGGGCCGGCTGTACGTCGGCACAGAGGGCGAAGGCGTCTTCACGTCGGATGACGGGGGTCGCACGCTCGAGCCGAGCTCGCGCGGGCTTCCCGAGAGCCGTGTTGCCGAGCTCGTCGCCGACCCCAACGATGCCGGGCGCGTTCTCTTCTTCCGCGCTTTCGCCGGCGAGGAGAGCGGCGTGTGGGAGGCAAGGGGGCGCCAGGTTCGCAAGATCTCCGGTGACCCGTTGCCGGCATCGGCTTCGCTCGCCGCGTTCCGCGGGCGCAATGGCCGGACGGTGTTGCTCGTGGCGAGCTCGTCGGGTGTGAAGGTCTCCCGGGACGGAGGCGTCCACTGGGAAGCGCCGGCGCAGCCGCCCGAGGGAGCGCCGATCGTGCTGTACGGCGGAGTCTTCGAAGAGCCCGTTCTGGTGACGACCGAAGGCGTGTATGCCACCTCGGATGGCTCGCGATTCGCTGCGGTTCCGGGAGGGCTTCGGCCAGCCAGCGCGGCAGAGCTGCTGGCCGACGCGAGCGGCAATCCTCTCCTCGAGATCCGGTCGGGAGCGAGCCTTTCCTATTGGGATGGTCAAAGCTGGTCGGTCCGCAGGAAAGCCGCTCTCGGCGGCGGGATCTTCATGAAGGCGGCCGCCGACAAGCCGGCCGGCGGCTACTCGAGCCTTCAGGACGTGGGCGGAACGCTGCTCTGGTCGGAGGGGCGCAACCGGCGCGCCTTCACGAGCCCGCGGCCTGCCTTGACCCTCGCCTCGGCGGCTCAGAGCTCCGGGGGGCGCGTGTACGTCGGGACGATGGGTGACGGGCTGTTTCTCTTCGAGCCGTAGCCGCAGGCCTGTCATTCCGAGCGAAGCGAGGAATCCCTTTCTCAGCCTGGCCGAGACTTAGAAAGGATCCCCGGGGACTCGAGCCCCGCGCGAACAGTCAGGGCTGGATCCCCGTCACCTTCAGGGTCGAGCCTAACGTCACGCCCTCTTTGGCGGCCAGGCCTCCCGCGATCTCCAGAACTCGTCTCGCCGGCATGTCGGGACCGTACGTGGGGCAGGGGTCCGCCCTGCAGGGCGCAGTGCCGGCGGACACGAAGAGGACCTTGTCCGACTCGTCCAGCCAGATCATGTCGAGCGGGATCATGGTGTTCTTCATCCAGAAGTGGTGGGGCGCCGATTCGTCGAAGAGGAAGAGCATGCCGGTACGAGGGGCAAGGCTCTCGCGGAACATGAGCCCTTGCGTCTGTTGCTCGGGGGTGCGCGCGATCTCGAGGGCGTAGACGGCGCCCGAGGGCAGCACGACCTGCGGCCCCGGAGCGGCTGCCGGCGTGGGCGCCGCTTCCGCCGCCGGACCGGGCTGTGGCGCCGCACCGCAGGCCGCCAGGGCGAAGCAAAGAACCGCGGCGCCGGCAACGGCCGCTGCGCCGGGGCGGCCGCTCACGCGGAAAACTCCTTCGGGTCGGGCGGCGCGGCCTCCTCGCCCTCGTACATTTCCTCCTTGTGCACGAGGTCGTACTTCTTCGCGTAATAGCGAAAAGACCGGAACGACATGTGCAGAAGCTCCGCAGCCTTGGTCTGCACGCCGCCGCACCGATCGAGCGCTTCGCGCATCAGCCGCTTTCCGACCGTCTCGAGGTAGGCCTCGAGGTTGATGCCCTCCTCCGGAAGGCTCTCGAAGTCCGGGACCCGCGTCCGCACGCCGAGCGCGATCGCTTCCGGCAGGCTCGAGGCGTTGATGACCGGGCCGGCCTCGAGAGCCACCGTGCGCTCGAGAGTGTTCTCGAGCTCGCGCACGTTGCCGGGCCACGGATACCCCTCGAGCAGCCGCATCGCCTCCAGCGAGATCTTCTTCTCGGGGATCTTCTGCTCCTTGCAGATCATGGTGATGAAGTGTCCCGTCAGGGGCGCCACATCCTCGGCCCGGGAACGCAGGGGAGGCAGGGCTATCGGGATGACGTTGATGCGGTAGAACAGGTCTTCGCGAAACTTTCCCTCGGCCACCAGGTCGGTCAGGTCCTTGTTCGTCGCGGCGATGATCCGGACGTCGACGGCCACCTCGTCGTTGCCACCGACCTTGCGGATGAGTTTCTCCTGGATCGCGCGCAGCAGCTTGACCTGCATCGTCGGGGTCGTCTCGGAGATCTCGTCCAGGAACAGCGTACCGCCGTCGGCCTCCTGGAAGAGCCCGCGCTTCTCGCGCACGGCTCCCGTAAAGGCCCCCCGCTCGTGACCGAAGAGCTCGGATTCGAGGAGGGTCTCGGGCAGCGCTCCGCAGTTGATCGACACGAACTTCCTCTCCTTGCGGATCGAGGAGAAGTGGATGGCGCGCGCGATCAGCTCCTTGCCCGTGCCGCTCTCTCCGGTGAGCAGGACCGTGGAGGAGACCTTGCCGATGCGCTCGATGGTGCGGAAGATCTCCTGCATCCGGCTGCCCTTGCCGATGATGTTGGCAAAGGTGTACTTGCCCGCGAGCTCCTGCCGCAGATAGAGGTTTTCGTCCTGGAGCCGCTTTTCGCCGAGGGCCCGCCGCACGACCAGGACGAGCTCGTCGTTGTTGAAGGGCTTGGCGATGTAGTCGACGGCTCCCCGCTTCATCGCTTCGACGGCATCCTCCGTCGACGTGTGGGCCGTGATCATGATGACGGGCGTCGGGAGGTTCTCGTCCCGGACCTTCCGCAGCAGGTCGAGGCCGTTGCCGTCGGGCATCTTGATGTCGCAGAGGATGACGTCGGGGCTCGAGCGCATCGCCGCGGCCACGCCCTCCGTGTAGTTGGCAGCCGTCAGGACTTCGAAGCCCTGCTTGTGGAAGAGGAGCCCCAGCATGTCCCTCAACGACTTCTCGTCGTCGACGATCAACAGGCGCGGGCCGCTCACTGCACCGCCTCGGTGCTTTGGGAGGCGGGCCCGGGCGCAACCCGGGTCGTCGTGTGGCGCGGCAGCAGTATGGTCACGCTCGTTCCCTCGCCCGGCCTGGACTCGACGTCGATTGCGCCCCCGTGGTCTTCGACGATGCGCCGGACGATTGCCATGCCGAGCCCGGTGCCTCCGTCGAAAGCCGTGGAAAAGGGCGTGAAGACGCGGGCCAGCTCCTCCTCGCTCATCCCCCGGCCGGTGTCGCGGAACTTGATGCTATACCAGGCGCCGTCCTCGCGGCCCGACACCGTGAGCGTTCCGCCGTCGGGCATGGCGCGGACGGCGTTCTTCGCGACGTTGTAGATGATCTGGCGGATCTGGTCGCGGTCGCCGGGCAGCAGCGAGGCCGGAGGCTGCACGTCGGCCGCGATCGCGTGCGCGTCGGAGACCTCGTCCGAGAGCCGGAACAGCGCAAGGACTTCCTGAATGTTGCCGGCGACGTCGAATACCGCGACGCGGCGCTCTTGCGGCCGCACGAAGCGCAGGAACTCTTCGAGGATCTTCGAGAGCCGGTTCGACTCGGAGACGATGATCTCCATGAGCCGCCGCTCCGCCGATCCCACCGACAGCTCGTTCGAGAGCACCTGGACCGACCCCGAGATCGACGCCAGCGGGTTCCGAATCTCGTGCGCGATGCCGGCCGCGAGCTCTCCGACCGCGGCGAGCTGCTCGTTGAACCTGGCCTGCCGCTCCAGCTTCTTGACCTCCGTCAGGTCCTGGAACACGATGAGCGCCCCGTCCTCGCCCCCCGGGTCCTTCAGGGTGCGCAACGAGTACCCGAGCACGCGCCGCGAGTCGTCCCGCTGGATCTCGACCTCCGCCCGGAATGCCTCGCGGCCGCGCGTCCGATGGCGGATTTCCGCCCAATCGCTCGGCAGATCCAGCCCGATCTCGGCGAGCAGCTTGCCGGTCGCCCGCGCGGGCTGGATCCCGAGGATACTGCCGCCGGCCTGGTTCAGGAACGTGACGCGCTGGCGCGAGTCCGCCGTGACGAGGCCCGAGGACATGGAGGCGATGACGTTCGCGTACAGCGTCTGGATGCGGGAAAGTGCATTCTGGCGCAGCTCCAGCTCCTCGCGGGCGCCACGCAGCTTCTCCGAGAGGTACGAGACCATGAACGCGACCCCGTAGAAGCCGAGCACCGTGATGGTGAGGTTGTAGCCGATGCGCTCGATCCCCCAGCGCGGAGCGGCCGACAGCGCCGGCCGCGGCAGGATCTCGTAGGCCGTCAGCTCGACCATGAGCCCGTGGAGCAGCGCGGCCATCGACGCGATGATGAGGGCGCCGGTCCGGAAGAGCATGAAGGCGGCGGCGCCGATGACGACGAGGTAGAGGAAGGTGAAGACCGAGCTCGCGCCCCCGGAGGAGTACACGAGAACGCACACGAGGCCGAGATCGCCGAGGATCTGGACATAGGCCTCGGCGCGCGGCGGGATGAGCCTCCCGACGGTCCAGTGCGCGAGAGACAGGGCGAAGGCCGCGGCACAGAGGCCGTAGAGGTACGAGATCTCGACCTCCGCTCCGGAGCCGGCCTGCACCAGGATCGCCGAGAGAAGGATCAGGAAGAGGACGACGATGCGGACCGTCGTCAGCCAGAACAGGGAGCGGCGCAGGAGGGAGTCGTCCATCGACGAGTTGTCGGTGGTCAGTTGTCAGTGGTCAGTTTCCAGAACTGAAAACTGATTACTGACCACCGACAACTCGCTTTATCCGATCTTGTTGATCAGCGTGAACATGGGCAGGTACATGGCGATGACGATGCCGCCGATGATCACGCCCAGGATGAAGATCATGACCGGTTCGAGCAGCTTCACGAGGCCGGCGACGGCGATGTCGACCTCGTCCTCGTAGAACTCGGCGATCTTGTTCAACATGGAGTCCAGGGCGCCGGTCTGCTCGCCGACGCCGATCATCTGCACGACCATGTTCGGGAAGACGTCGGAGTCCTTGAGTGGCTCGATCAGGGTCTTGCCGCCCTCGACGCTCTTGCGCGTCGCGACGATGGCGTCCTCGACGATCGCGTTGCCCGCCGTGCGGGCGGTGATGTCGAGGCTCTCCAGGATCGGCACGCCCGAAGAGGTCAGGGTTGCGAGCGTCCGGCAGAACCGGGCGACCGCGATCTTGCGCAGGATGATCCCGATGATGGGCATCTTGAGCATCGCGCCGTCGACCACCCGTCGGCCGCGGTACGTCTGGTAGTAGCGCCGGAAGAAGAAGACGCCGGCGGCGATCCCGATGACGAAGAAGATGAAGTACCGGGCGAGGAAGTTCGATGCGGCGATGACCACGCGGGTCGGGAAGGGCAGCTCGGCTCCGAGGCTCGTGAAGAGGGCGGCAAAGGTCGGGATGACCTTCAGAAGGATGACCGCCACGACGATCGCGGCGATCGTGATGACGGCGATCGGGTAGATCAGGGCCGCCCGCACCTGCGAGCGAAGCTTGACGGCCTTTTCGATGTAGGTCGAGAGGCGTTGGAGGATCGTGTCGAGGATACCGCCCGCCTCGCCCGCCGCGACCATGTTGACGTACAGGTCGTCGAAGGCCTTGGGGTGACGGCGCATGGCGTCGGCGAGCGTCGAGCCTGCCTCGACGTCCTGGCGCACCTGCAGGAGGA
Source organism: uncultured Acidobacteriota bacterium (assembly GCA_963847075.1). Taxonomy (GTDB): domain Bacteria; phylum Acidobacteriota; class Thermoanaerobaculia; order UBA5066; family Gp7-AA6; genus DAHUXD01. The sequence continues at coordinate 1,052,183 of CAWJYL010000002.1, read as the reverse complement.
TCTTGGCGAAGTTCTTGTGCTCCTGCTGGTTCGCGAGGATCTCGAGGCACTGCACGAGCGGAAGGCCGGCGTCGATCATGACCGAGAACTGGCGCGTGAAGACGGCGAGGATCTTGGGCGGGACCCTGCGGGCCATCTTGGTCAGCGAGATTTCCTTGCCGCGCTCCCGGATGCCCGTGACGACGATGTTCTGGCGCCGGAGATTTGCGAGAGCGAGCTCCTTCGTGTCGGCGACGAGCACGCCCTCCTGGACGAGCCCCGTCCGATTCCTTCCCTTCCAGACGTAGTTCGGCATGGCCTCAGTTCCTCTTGCCCGCCGAGGCCGCCACCGTGGGCACGTTGACGCCGGCGCCGCGGTTGATGAGCTCCTGGAGCTCGTCCGGCATGGACGAGCGCGAGAGCGCCGCCTCGAGGGTGATCAGTTTCTTCAGGTAGAGCGTGGCGAGCGACTGGTTGAACGTCTGCATGCCGAACTTCGACTGGCCCGACTGCATCGTGGAGTAGATCTGGTGGATCTTGTCTTCGCGTATCAGGTTTCGGATGGCGGCGTTGGGTACGAGCACCTCGAGCGCCATCACGCGGCCCTTCCCGCTCGAGCGCTCGAGCAGGGTCTGGCACATGATGCCTTCGAGGACGAAGGAGAGCTGCGTCCGGATCTGGCTCTGTTGGTGGGCCGGGAAGACGTCGATGATGCGGTTGATCGAGGTCGTGGCGGAGTTCGTGTGCAGCGTCGCGAGTGTCAGGTGCCCCGTCTCGGCGATGCGCAGCGCCGCCTCGACCGTTTCGAGGTCGCGCATTTCTCCGATGAGCACGACGTCCGGGTCCTCGCGCAGGACGGCGCGCAGGGCGTTGGCGAAAGAGTGCGTGTCGGCGTGCAGCTCGCGCTGGTTGACGAGGCACTTCTTGTGCCCGTGCAGGAACTCGATCGGGTCCTCGATGGTGATGATGTGGGACTGCTTCTCGCGGTTGATCTTGTCGATCATCGACGCGAGGGTCGTGGTCTTGCCCGAACCGGTCGGCCCGCAGACCAGGATGAGGCCGCGCGGCTTGTCGCACAGGAGCTCGACGACCGGGGGCAACCCGAGCTCCTTGAACCCCAGGATCTCGTACGGAATCTGCCGGTACACGCCGGCGACCGCTCCGCGCTGCTGGAAGTTGTTGGCCCGGAATCGCGCCATGCCCTTGACGCCGAAGGAGAAGTCGAGCTCGAGGTTTTCCTCGAAGCGATGCTTCTGCGCGTCCGTGAGGACGGAGTAGGCGAGCTGTTTGGTCTCCGGGACGGACAACGGCGGATAGGGCAGGGGAATCAGCTTCCCGTCCAGGCGCACCATCGGCGGCGACTGCGTGGTCAGATGGAGGTCCGAGCCCCCCATCTCGACCATTTGCTTGAGCAGGCCGTGGAGCGTAGTTTCACTCGCCATACAGCGGTCCCCCGATGATTGTGTTGCAGGAGTTTACGCTCTTTGGGGCAGGAAATAAAGGCGTGCGGCGGGCTCTCGCGGGGCGCGCGGGCGGGGCCGGAGGCGGCCTGTCCGGCGTTTCGCCCCGTCCTAAGTGACAGTCTCGCGCAGCACCTCGTCGAGCGTCGTCGCCCCCTCGCGGATCTTCTGGAGGCCCGACATCCGCAGGCTGACCATTCCTTCCTCGATGGCCTTTCGCTTCAACTCGATCGAGGAGGCCCCCGAGAGGATCATGTCCCGGATCTCGTCGGTGAAGAGCAGCACTTCGAAGAGGCCCACCCGTCCCTTGTAGCCGGTCTGGTTGCAGCGCTCGCAGCCCCTTCCACGCTTTATGCGCAGGCCCTTGACCTCGTCCGGCGCAAAGCCCACCTGGATGAGCGTCTGAGGCGGAGTCTCGACGTCCTCTGTGCAGCCGGAGCACACCCGGCGCACGAGGCGCTGCGCGCAAATGCAGTTGACCGAGGTCGCCACGAGGAAGGGCTCGATGCCCATGTTCATGAGCCGGTTGATGGTCGAGGGCGCGTCGTTCGTGTGCAGCGTGGACAGGACGAGGTGCCCCGTCAACGCCGCCTTGACGGCGATCTCGGCGGTCTCAAAGTCGCGGATCTCGCCGACGAGGATGATGTCGGGGTCCTGCCGGAGGAAAGACCGCAGCGCCGAGGCGAACGTCAGCCCGATCTGTTCCTTCATCTGGACCTGGTTGATGCCGGCCAGGTTGAACTCGATGGGATCCTCGGCCGTCATGATGTTGACGGTCGGGTCGTTCAGGGCGGCAATGGCGGAGTAGAGCGTGTTGGTCTTACCCGAGCCCGTCGGCCCCGTGACGAGCACGATTCCGTAGGGTCGGTCGATCGCGTTCTTGAAACGGCGCAGGGGCTCCTGGTCGAATCCGAGCTGCGTCATGTCGAGCTGCAGCTTCGACTTGTCGAGCAGCCGCATCACGACTTTTTCGCCGAAGTGCGTGGGGACGCTCGAGACGCGCAGGTCGAGGTCTCGCGAGCGCTCTTCGACGCGCAGGCGGATCTTGATCCGGCCGTCCTGCGGCAGGCGCTTCTCCGAGATGTCGAGCTTGGCCATGATCTTCAGCCGCGAGATGAGCGGGTCGCGGGTCCGCATCGGCAGGGCCATGATGTTGTGCAGGATGCCGTCCACGCGAAACCGGACGCGGAACTCCTTCTCGTAGGGCTCCACGTGGATGTCCGAGGCGCCGGCCTTGAGGGCCTCGATCAGGATCAGGTTCGAGACCTTGATGATCGGCGCCGATTCGCTCGATTTCGCGAGGTCGGAGAGGTCGATCTCCTGGCCTTCCTCGCCGCGGACCACGTCCACGTCGGCGCCGGCGTCGATCCCGGTGATCTCGTCCATGTTGAGCTCGCCGAGGCCGACGCTGGCCATGTCGTCCATCGTGAGGGCGGAGGAGGCCATGACGTCTTCGAGGCTCGAGTCGCCACCGAGCGTCGGGCCGGAGCCCCCGGTCTTTGCCCGCTCCTTGAGGACGACGGAGCGCGGCGTCCCGTAGTGCTTGTCGATCGCCTTGCGCAGGGCGATCTCCGAGGCGACGACCGGCTCCACGTTGTACCCCGTCATGAACTTGATGTCGTCCATGGCGAAGACGTTGGTGGGGTCTCCCATCGCGATCGTCAGGGTCGCCCCGGTCTTGTTCACCGGGAGGACACCGTACTTGCGGGCCACTTCGCCGGGGACGACCTTGATGATCGCCGAGTCGATCTCGAAATGGGCGAGGTCGATGGAGGGGACGCCGAACTGCTGCGAAAGCGTCTCGGTGATGTCGGCCTCCGAGACCGCCCCCACCCGGACGAGTGCCTCGCCGATCTTGCCGCCCTCCTCCCGCTGGAGCTTGAGCGCGGTCTCGAGCTGTTCCTGGGTAATCAGCTTCTGCTTGAGGAGGAGGTCTCCGAGCTTTACGGCCATGGGGTTGAAAGATGGTAGGGGTTTAGGGGCCGGGTGTCAAAGGGTGACTGTTTCGGAGCGCTGTGAGTTGCGATTTGCGAGTTGTGAGCTGCGACTCGTCAACGGGCCTGTCGATGCCCGGGAGACTCATGGCGCAGGACGCATGACCATCTCGGCAAGCCTCAGCACTTCCTCGTCGGAAGCGCCGCGCATGTCCGCCACGACGCCCCTTCGATCGCGATACGGCCCGTTCCTCGAGGGATCGGTCGGTCCGAAGAGGGCGAGCGTCGGGACGCCGAGCGCGTCGGCGAGGTGGAGCGGCCCGGTGTCGCCCGCGACGAAGAGCGCCGCCTCGCGAATGACGCGCGCGAGACCGGCGAACCCGAGACGGGGCAGCGGCGGCCGCCGGGGCAGCAGCGCGCGGAGCCGCTCGGCGCGGCGCTCGTCGCCGGGCCCCCACGACACGACGGTGGAGATCTGGCGCTCGCGAATGAGCCCGCGCGCCAGGTGCGCGAAGCGTTCTTCGCCCCAGGCCTTTTCGGGCCGTCCCGCGCCGGGATGGATGAGCACGAACGGACGCTCGACCGATGCCAGGAATGCATCGGCATCCGGGCTCGGCAGTCGTTCCAGGTACGAAGCGTCGGGCGCCCGCGTCTTGACGGGGATTCCGGCGCCCGAGAGCAGCGAGAGGTTCTGGTCGACGACGTGCGCTGCATCGGTCGGCGGCGTGATCGGGATCGTGCACAGCAGAGACGACGCGGGTTCGCGGCGCGCCGATCGGGAGAAGCCGACCACCGGAGCTCCCGCGGCCCTTGCGATCGCGGCCGATTTCCAGAGGCCCTGGACGTCGAGCGCGCGGTCGGGTGCGAAGGCACGCAGCTCGGCCCGCAGGGCGGCGATTTGCGCCCGGGTCTCCGGTGCGAGCAGGCGGCGGCGCCAGCCCTTCGTGTCGGCCCGGAAAATCGCCGCGCAGGCCGGGTTGCCTTCGAGCAGGCCGGCCAGTGCCGGCTCGACGACCCAACCGACCGAGGCTCCGGCGGCGCGGGCGTTCTGCGCCAGGGGCAGCGCGTGAATCACGTCGCCCATCGCGGAGAGGCGGACGATCAGGAGTCTCATTGTTAGCTATTGGCTGTCAGCTATCAGCCATCAGCTGTCGGCCTTGGGCTCGCTGGATGAAAGCTGAGAGCTGACGGCTGATCGCTGGATTCTCTCGATCACGTCGGTCGTTGCGTGATCCTTCGGGTCGCCGACGATGATCGTGCGGCCGCCGTAGGCGGCGACGATGCCCCGTTCCGGCACCGAGACTTCGGTGTAGTCCGTGCCCTTGGCATGGACGTCCGGTCGGATCTCCGCGATCAGCGAGGCCGGGGAGGCGTCCTCGAAGACGACGACCGCGTCCACGCAAGAGAGCGCCGCGAGGATCTCGGCCCGCTCGGCCTGGGGCAGGATCGGGCGCGAGGGGCCCTTGGCGCTCGCGACGGACCGGTCGGAGTTGACGCCGACGACGAGCCAGTCGCCCGTGCGCCGCGCCGCCTCGAGATATCGGATATGGCCCACGTGCAGAAGGTCGAAGCCTCCGTTGGCAAAGACAATCCGCTTTCCGGCGGCCCGCTCGCGCGCGGCGGCTGCGATCAACCCGCCGCGGGACAGGATTTTCGATTCGGTCATCCGGCAGGCCCGAGCCTCACGCGAGCAGGGCGCGGTCCGACTCGACGGCGGCCCGGAGCTCTTCGGGCGTGACGACGGCGGTTCCCATCTTCATGACGACGACGCTGCCGGCGAAGTTGGCCAGGAGCGCGGCCTCGAGCGCTGTGGCGCCGGCGGAGGCGGCCAGCGCGAACGTCGCGAGCACGGTGTCTCCGGCCCCCGTCACGTCGGCCACCTGGTCGGTGCCGTGTACGGGAATCCGCTCGGGCGCCTCGCCATCGGCGAAGAGAGCCATGCCGCGCGAGCCCCGGGTCACCAGCAACGCGTCGCACCGGATGCGCGCGCGCAGCGCGGTCGCGGCCCGGGCGAGCTTTTCCTCCGAGTCGCCGAAGGCTTCGCCGGCACACTCCTCGAGCTCCTCTTCGTTTGGCGTGGCGGCGTCGACGCCGGCGTACGAGGGAAGGTGATGTCGCGAGTCGACGCAGATCCGCGCTCTCGCCGGCAGCGCCTTCCGAAGCACGGGGATCGCCTCCGGGGAGACCGCACCATACCCGTAGTCCGAGAGAATGGCGCCGTGGGCGCCCGATGCCGCGGCGGCGAGCCGCGATGCGAGCGCTCTCGAGCGCGCCGCGTCCTCGCCGAGCGTGTCCTCGATGTCGTAGCGGACGATCTGCTGCTTGATCGCATGGGGCGCCCCGCCGAGGATCCGGGTCTTCGTCGGCGTGCGGTAGCCGTCGACTTCGAGGAGACCCGCGGCATCGATGCCCCGGGCGACCAGGGCCTCGCGCAGGGCCCGTCCGGCATCGTCGGTGCCGATGGCTCCGACCGGGACCGGCACCGCGCCGAGGGCTCGGACGTTGGCGGCCGTGTTGCCGGCGCCCCCGGGAAGGCTCTCTTCCTTCGCGTAACGCAGGATCAGCACCGGGGCCTCCCGGCTGATGCGGCGAGGATGGCCGTAGACGAAACGGTCGAGGACGAAGTCGCCGGCGACGACGAGTCGGCGGCCGGCGAAACCCGTGACGAGAGAGAGCAGACGCTGCCTCGGGACCGCGAACGGCATTTCCGCGGATTATAATGACCGGCCGAGAAACATCCCATGCTCGACTCTCAGGTCCTCGTGCTGAATCGGGTCTTCCAGGCCGTGCAGGTGACTTCCGTCCGCAAGGCCTTTTCCCTCTTCTACAAGGGCCACGTGAAGGCGGTTCTACCCGACTACACGACGTACGAGTTCGATAACTGGTGCGACATTCCGGTGCAGCCGCAGGACGAGGTGGTGCTGACGCCTTCGATGGCCATCCGTGTTCCGCGGGTCGTCGCGCTGAAGGACTTCGATCGCCTCCCGCGCCAGGACGTCAAGTTTTCGCGGCACAATATCTACTTGCGCGACGGAAACCGCTGTCAGTACTGCGGTCACCGGTTCTCATCGTCCGAGCTGTCGCTCGACCACGTCACCCCGCTGTCGCGCGGCGGCAGCTCGAGCTGGGAGAACGTGGTGTGCGCGTGCCTCGCCTGCAACGTGCGCAAGGGCAATCGGACGCCCCAGGAGGCCGCGATGCGGCTGATCGCGCAGCCGAAGAAGCCCCGCTGGCATCCGGTCGGGCAGTTCGGTGCGAGCCGTTTCCATCCAGCGTGGCGCAACTTCCTGGATGTTGCGTATTGGAATGCGGAACTGAAGTAGCGGTCAGCGGTCGGCTATCTGGGAGCCTTCACCTGCCCGGCCGAGAGCCGACGGCTACCGGATCAGTTCCTCCACCGCCCGCAGTACCGCTTCCACCGTAATCTCCTTCATGCACTCGTGCCCGTACGGGCACTCGGTCCGGAAGCACGGAGAGCAGAACACGTAGCGGTCCAGCACGCGGTGGGGTGATCCGGAGGGCGCGGTGCGGCCGGGATCGGTCGGGCCGAATATACCGACGACCGGCGTGCCGACCGCGCCGGCCAGGTGCATCGGGCCGGAGTCGTTCGTGACGGCGACGCTCGCCGCCGCAAGCAGCTCAGCGAGCCCGACAGGGTCGAGATCCGCTCCGAGAACAGGAACCGGCGCGCTGGCCGCCCGCGCAACGTGCTCGCCGAGGTCGCGCTCGGCCGGGCCGACCACGATTGCGCGGGCGAGGCCGCGCCCGGCGAGGGCGTCCGCAAGTAACGCGAAGCGCTCGGAGGGCCAGCGCTTGGTGCGGGCGACGGCGCTGCCGGGGGAAAGCAGGACGAGCGGCCCATCCGTCGGCAGGCCCGTCTGGCGCAGGATCTCGCGCGCACGCTCCGCGCCGGCCTCGGAAATCGGCATGACGGGAGGCTCGAGGTCGGGGTCGATTCCGCGGCTTCTCAACAGGGCGTCGTAATCGCGCAGCTGGTGGTGGGTGCCGTCGGGCGGCGCCGGCGCTTCGGTCAGCAGGAAGCCCCGCGAGTCTGTCGCATAGCCGAAGCGCGTGGGAACACCCGCGAGGAATGCGACGAGGGCGGCGCGGAAGGAGTTCGGCAGCAGCCACGCTTCTGCGAAGCGCAACCGGCGCAGTGCGGCGACGTCGCCCGCCAGGCCCGCGCTCACGAGGACCGTGTCGGCGCTCGCCTCGGCCCGGTAGATCGCGGCGGGGCCGGTCGGCGCAAGGACGCAGAGCCCGCCCTCGGGGTTCGCCCGCCGGAGAGCGCGCACAAACGGCAGCGACATGACCGCATCGCCGATCCAGTTCGGCGCGACGACGAGTCGATTCATAAGCGTTGACTTATATATTCCCATTCGAAATTCGAAATTCGAAATTCGAAATCTGTTCCGGTCTCGTCCGCCACCGGTTGTGCATCCACAGCCAGGCCGCCGGCTGTTTCCGGATGGCAGCCTCCGTGACCTCCATGTAACGCGCCGTCGCGCTGCGCACGGCCTCCACGCGGTCCACTCCGGGCGCGCGGAACTCCTCGGCGAGGATGGGCTTTTCGAACTCCGCCCGGTAGCGCCCGCGTCCTTCGGGCCAGACGAAGACCGGCAGCACCGGGGCGCCGGTCTTCAGCTGGAAGAGCGCGAGGGAAGGTGTGGTCGCGGCGGGGCGCCCGAAAAACGGCACGAAGACGGCCTCGCTCGCGAGCACGTTCTGGTCGACCAGGATGATGACGATCTCCCGGTCGCGCAGCGCGCGCAGGATGTCGCGAGCCGCGTCCCGCTTGGCGATGAGCCGGTTGCCGAACCGTGTGCGGCGCCGCGCGAGGTCGGCCTCGAGGAGCGGGTTATCGAGCGGCCGGACGACCAGCGACACCGGTGCCTCGATGAAGCTCGCCCGGAGCGCGCCGAGCTCCCAGCCCCCGAAGTGCGCCGAAAGGAAGAGGACACCCCGGCCACGCGCGAGTGCGTCGCGCAGATGCTCTTCCCCCGCAAGCCGGATCCGCTGGCGAACCTCGGCCTCAGGCCTCTCGGAGACCTGGAGGAAATCGACGAAGGCGGCTCCCAGAAAGCCTGCGGACTCCCGGGCGGTCCGCGACAGCTCGTCGGCTGCCTTTTCCGGGAAGGCGGCGCAGAGATTGTCGCGCAGGACCCGGCGGCGGGACGGCGCCAGACGCACGTAGAGTCGCACGAGACCGCTGCCCAGGGCCGCCGCGGCGCGCAGCGGCAGCAGACCGAAGGCGCCGGCGCCGATCCGGTAGAGCGCGAGCTCGAGCCGATCCCGCGCGGCCGACCGCCGCCGTTTCGGGGGCGGCGCCGGTGGCGGCGTGCTGGCGGTCAGGCACGCTCCGGCGCCGCGGCAGGCAACCGCGCGATCAGAAAGGGAAAGAACCCCGGCTCGACGATTTCGACGGCGAGACGCACGGTCAAGAGCGGCAGCGGCGTGCGCCCCGCAAGTTTGACCGCGTCTTTCTCGGTCGTGACCAGCAGACTCGCCCCGGCGCGGTCGATGGCGCGCCGGATCCGCGCAAGCTGGCGCTCGCCGTAGCGCTGGTGGTCTCGAAACGCGAGCACCTCGTCGGCGGGCAGCCCGAGATGTCGGAGCGTGGCGGCGAACTGGTCCGAGTCCGCGACGCCGCACACGGCGAGGATGCGACGCTCGGCCATCGGCGCGTCGTCGATCGGCGAGCCGCTCTCGTCGCGAAGCCCCGAAGGGCGGATCCGGGCGTGGAAAATCGGCACGCCCGGATGGAGCCGGGCAATCAGCAGGAGCGCGTCCGGCGGGGGGCCGCCGCGATCGATCCGGGTGAAGAGGATGGCGTCCGCGCGGCGCACGGCGGCGACAGGCTCGCGCAGCCGACCCGCCGGCGGGAGGAGGCCTCCGCCGAACGGGTCGCGGGAATCGAGAAGCAGCAGGTTGACGTCGCGACGCACGGCGAGATGCTGGAAGCCGTCGTCGAGGAGGAAGAGGTCCGCGCCGAGCTCGGCCGCGCGGCGTGCCGCCTGCTCGCGCCGTTCGCCGACGACGACGATCACGCCGGAGGTCGCGCGGGAAAGCGCGACGGGCTCGTCGCCGCCCTCTTCGGGTCCCACGAGGGGCCCGGCTCCGGCCGAGACGACCACGACCCCGCGCGACGTGCGGCCGTAACCACGGGACAGGATCGCGGGGCGGTATCCCTCGAAGCGGAAGCGACGGGCGAGAAACTCGACGAGCGGGGTCTTGCCTGTGCCGCCGAACGTGAGGTTGCCGACCGAAATGGTGGGGCGAGACAGCCGCCGGGAGGCCATCTTCCCCGACGCGTAGAGCCCTGCCCGCAGCGAAACGGCCTTCCCGTAGAGCCTCGACAGCGACGAGCGCATCACGTCGCGGATCTTCGTTCGGCCGAGAGCGCCGGCGCAAGAGCCAGGACGGCGTCGACCGTGCGCCGGGCTGCTCCGCGGCTCGCGGCGACCAGCCGGGCCGCCTCCGCACCGCGCCGCGAGGTGCCGTCGCGGTCGGCCAGCGCCGCGGCGACAGCACGGGAGAGACTCGCGGAGTCGGACACTCGAGCGAGGACACCGAGCGCCTCGCCGCGGGAGGCGACCTCACGGAAATTCTCCATGTGGGGTCCGGCGATGGCGAATACGCCCGCCGCCCAGGCCTCGATCGGGTTCTGGCCGCCGGTGGCGATGAGGCTGCCGCCGATGAACGCCAGGGACGCCTCGCGATAGATCGAAGCGAGATCGCCGATCGAGTCGAGCAGGTACACGTCGGGGCAGTCGTGAGTTGCGACCTGTGAGTTGTGAGTGGACCGGCGAAGGACTCTCAGTCCTCGCGCCTCGCAGAGGCGGGCGACGCCGTCGAAGCGCTCGGGACGGCGCGGCGCGAGGACGAGGAGGGGCCGCTCGGGAAGGCCCCGCCAAGCGTCGAGGACGAGCGATTCCTCGCCTTCTCCGGTGGAGGCGGCGACGAGGACGGCGCGTCCCGATGCGGCTTCCCTCAGCCGCGCGGCATCGGGAAACGGCGCCGGGTCCGGCAGATCGTACTTGACGTTGCCGAGCACGCGGACGCGCGCCGGCGCGACTCCCAGCGACTCGAGGCGGCGAGCGTCCTCGGCGGACTGCATCGCGAAGAGCGCGATCCGCTCGAGGGTTGGCGCCAGGTATCGGCCCACCAGCCGGTATCCGCGGAAGGAACGCTCCGAGATGCGGCCGTTGACGAGAGCGACCGGGATTCCGCGCCGCGCGGCGCGTTCGAGAAAGAGAGGCCACAGTTCCGTCTCGGTCAACACGATCAGGCCGGGACTTACCCCGGAGAGCGCCCTCTCGACGGGGCCCTCGAGGTCGAAGGGAAACGGAAAGATCGCGGCTTCCGCCGAGAGAGTCCGGGCCGCGAGGTCGCGCCCGGCGGCCGTCGTGACGGAGATGCCCACGGGACAGTCCGGGAGCCGCTCGCGCAGCGCCTTCAACAGGTTGCGTGCCACGCCGATTTCGCCCACGGAGACGGCGTGGATCCAGACTCCACCCGAAAGATCGGGGTAGGAGGTACGCCCCAGCCGTCCGCGGACGTCTCCCAGCTTGCGTCGCCCGGTCAGTGACCGCAGCAGCGCATAGGGGGCATAGGCGGCGAGCGCCAGCCGGGCGAGGGCGCGATAAAGGAGCAAAGCGTCTGGATTATCTCCGATTGCTTGCCGGAGCGCGGCCAAAGGTTTAAGATTCAGAGGCTTAGGGCGTGACGAATGGCCCCAACGATCCGGGGCGGTCGTCCGTATACCGCGGCAGGAGGGGACCTCGTAAACCCGATGGAGCTCGTCTATAGCCGGGAACGGCAGCGCCAGGATGTCGCCGTGCTCTCCGACCGGGATCTCGCGATCGGCGCCCGGAGCGGGGAGATGGTCTGCTTCGAGGCCCTCGTGTCCCGCAAGACCCCGGTCGTGGTTTCGCTCGCGCGGCGCATCGTGGGAAACGCCGAGGACGCCCGGGACGTCGCCCAGATGGTCTTCCTGCGGGTGTGGAACGAGATCCATCGTTACGACGAGCGCTACTCGCTCAATACCTGGCTTTACCGCATCGCGACGAACCTCGCGATCGATTTTCTCCGCTCGAGTCGCAGCCGCGAGCGGGCGCACGGCGCCACGCTGCACCTGGTGCGCGAGCGCGAGGAGCTGACCGCGGCCGACGCGACACGCATGGCCGAGGACCGCGAGTTGGGCCGTCTCTTCGAGCTCGTCTCCGCCAGGCTCTCGGGAAAGCAGAAGGCGGTCTTCGTGCTCAAGGAGATGGAGGACCGCGAGACCCGCGAAATCTCCGAGATTCTCGGTTGCGGCGAGTCGACGGTCCGCAATCATCTGTTCAACGCGCGGCGGATCCTGCGCCGGGAGATGGCGCGGCTCTACCCGGAGTTTCTCCGCGGAAGGCCGCCGGCATGAGCCCGATCTGCACGATCATCCGCGCGAGCTTCGACGACTATGTCGGCGATTCGCTGCCGGCGCCGCAGCGGCGGATGCTGCGCGACCATCTGGCCGCGTGCCCGGAGTGCGGCGAGCTCGCCGCCGCTCACGATCCGACCCTTCTCTTCTCCCGTCTCGCGCCCGAGGAGGTGCCGGCCGCCGAGGCCGCCCAGATCCTGTCCGCCGTCCGCACCGGGGTGGCTCTCATGGAGACCGAGCGGCGGATCGGCCGCAAGTCCCGTCGCCGGCTGGCCGGACTCGCCGTGGCGGCAGCGGCCGTAGCGCTGGTCGCGGTGCTCGGTGGCAATCCGACGCGCCAGCTGCCGGTGGCGGAGGCGGTGGTCACGCCCGCGCCGCCCTTGTCCGGCGGTCCGGGCGAGCTCGCGGCCGCGGCGCTTCCCGCGGACACTGTGCCGTCTTCCGATGCGACCGTCTACGACTGGAATCCCGGCGCCGGCCGGGAGGAGCCGCGCGTAGTCTGGATCGTGGATCGGGGGCTCGATATCTAGCCCGGACCGTCCGGGCGGCCGGCCTCCCGCGAGGCCGGGATTTGCATTCGCGTGAAAAAGACCGGTCTGTTCCTCGCCGCGATCCTGTTCTGCGCCGCGTCCCTGCGGGCGGCGGACGAGACGTCCGTCCGCGTGTTCGTCCTGAAGTACCGGCGCGTCGAGGAAGCCGCACTGCTCATTCGCCCGCACCTCTCGGAGTCCGCGCAGATCATCCTCACCCAGAGGTTGAACGCCATGACCGTGACGGACCGCCCGGAGAAGCTCGACCAGGTCGGCAAGGTGCTCCTCGCCTTCGACGCGCCGCCCCGCGGGTTCACCTTTGCCATCAAGCTCGTGCGCGCTCGGGCCGACGTGCCGGCCGGATCGATCGCCCGCGAGATCGGCGGCCTGGGCGCGAAGCTGAAGTCCCTCTTCCAGTTCAACGACTATGCGCTCATCGACGCGGCCGTCGTGCGCGGCGCCGAGGGCGGACGCGTCCAGTACCAGCTCGGGCCCGAGTACATGCTCGACTTCACGATCAAGCCCTCGAGCGGCAAGGAGCTGCTGCTGTCTCCGTTCGTCCTCTCCAGGCTCTACAAGTCCGAGGGCGGGGCGGCGTTCGTCCGACCCCTGTACCACGCCTCCATCCCGGTGACGCTCTCGCAGACACTGGTCGTCGGCGCCTCGAAGGAAGAGGCCTCCAAGAGCGCCCTGATCCTGATCCTGCTCGCGCAGGAGATGCCGCGGGCCGATGCGGAGGCCGGCACCGCGGGCGCCAAGGCCGTGGAGAAGCGGCGGTGACGGAGTTTCGCGTCAAGGCCGGCTGGCCGGACGGCTCGGTCGCCGAGCAGTCGGTCGTGGCCATCGACATCGGTGCGGCCCGCGGAGAGATCGAGCGCCGCGGCGGGCACGTGTTCGAGGTGCGCCGCACCGGATTGCGCCTTCCGGGAGCGCGGCCGCCGGGGCGGGGCCGCGTCAAGATGGGGGAGTTCCTGATCTTCAACCAGGAGCTCATCGCCCTTCTGAAAGCGGGCCTGCCGGTCGTGCGCAGCTTCGAAATCCTGCTCGAGCGGCAGAAGAGCCCGACCCTGCGGCGCGTTCTGACCGACGTGCGGGAGCGCGTCAACTCGGGCTCCTCGATCTCCGAGGCCTTCGCCGAGGAAGGAGATCTCTTTCCGCGGCTCTACTGGACGTCGCTCAAGGCGGGCGAGAAGTCGGGCGAGATCGAGGCCGTCCTGCGGCGCTACCTGAAGTACCAGAAGACGGTCCTGGCGCTGACGCGAAAGGTCGTTTCGACGCTCGTGTACCCGGCGATCCTCATCGCCCTCTCCATCGGGCTGATCACGATCCTCATGACCTACGTGATCCCGCGGTTCACGGAGTTCTTCGCCGACTTCAACGCGGAATTGCCGCTGCTGACGGTCGTCGTCCTGTCGGTCGCCAACTTCCTGAAGGCCAACATCCTCATCATCGTCGGGGCTCTGGGCGCAGCGGCCTTCTTCCTCTCGCGTTGGTTCCGGACCGCGTCGGGTCGCCAGTGGGTGGACGCGGCGATCCTGAAGCTGCCGGTGGTGGGAGGCATCTTCCGCCGCTTCGCGATCACCCAGTTCACCCGCAGCCTCGGCACGCTGCTCGGAGGCGGGACGCCTCTGGTACCCGCGCTCGAGAACTCGGCCGACGCGATCGGCAATCGCTTCATCTCACGCCGCGTCGCGGAGGTCGTGCCCAAGGTCCGCGAGGGGCGGGAGTTGTGGAAGGGGCTCGACGAAACGCGAATCTTCACGGATCTGACGATCGAAATGATCAAGGTCGGCGAGTCCTCCGGCGCCCTGGAGGAAATGCTCGCGGCGGTGTCCGAGTTCTACGACGAGGAGATCGATCTGCTGCTCGCGCGGGTCATCTCCTTCGTCGAGCCCGCGATCCTCGTGATCATGGGAGGAGTGATCGTCACCATCCTCCTGTCGGTCTATCTGCCGATGTTCCGTCTCATGTCGGCGATCAAGTCGTGAGGGACTGATGGCCAAGCAGGTCCACAACGAGGTCCGGTTCTCCTCGCGCGCACAGGAAGAAGCCGCGGCGATTGCGCTCGCCGAGCGGCTCGGCCTTCCGTACGTGGATCTCGCATCCTTCCGTGTGGACCCGGATCTTTTCCGGTCGATACCGGTCGAGTGGATGCTGCGCTACGGCTTCGTGCCGGAGTCGAAGACGGACAGGGCGATGACGGTGATCTGCGCCGACCCGGCCGACGTGGTCCGCCTCGACGAGCTCGAGCTTCTCGTCGGGCTGCCGTTGCGCGTCAAGGTCGGCAGCCGGGCCGTCATCAACGACATCCTGCAGAAGAGCGAGTCCTCGCAGCGCGTCCTCGATGAGGCGACCGAGGACTTCCGGATGCAGCTCGTCTCGGAGGACGAGGAGGGCGAAGAGACCCTCACGATGGATCGGATCACTCAGGACTCCTCACCGATCATCAAGCTCGTCGATTCGGTCGTCTTCAACGCCATCCAGCGCCGCGCCTCCGACATCCACATCGAGACGCAGGAAAACGTCGTTCTCATCAAGTACCGCATCGACGGCGTGCTGTACCAGGCAATGGATCCGATCGACAAGCGCCACCACGGGACGATCATTTCGCGAATCAAGGTCATGTCCGAGCTCGACATCGCCGAGAAGCGCGTGCCGCAGGACGGCCGCTTCAAGCTGCGGGTGCGCGGACGGACGATCGACTTCCGCGTCTCGATCATGCCGACCGTGCACGGCGAGGACTCGGTCATCCGCATCCTGGACAAGGAGTCGGCCAACGCGGAGTTCAAGAGCCTGAACCTCGAGGTCGTGGGCTTCGACGCGGAGACGAAGAAGAAACTGCGCAAGTTCATCCGCGAGCCGTACGGGATGGTCCTCGTGACGGGCCCGACGGGCTCGGGAAAGACGACCACGCTCTACGCGTGCCTCTCGGAGATCCAGTCGGTCGAGGACAAGATCGTCACGATCGAGGACCCGGTCGAGTACCAGCTGCGGGGAATCACGCAGATCCCGGTCAACGAGAAGAAGGGTCTGACGTTCGCGCGCGGCCTGCGCTCGATCCTCCGCCACGACCCCGACAAGATCATGGTCGGCGAGATCCGCGACGAGGAGACGGCGCAGATTGCGGTCCAGTCGGCCCTCACGGGGCACCTCGTCTTCACGACCGTGCACGCGAACAACGTCGTCGACGTCCTGGGCCGCTTCCTCAACATGAAGGTCGAGCTCTACAACTTCGTCTCCGCCCTGAATTGCGTGCTCGCCCAGCGTCTCGTGCGCAGGATCTGCACGCACTGCAAGGAGAAGACGGCGGTGGGCGCCGAAGTGCTGCGCGAGGCGGGCCTGGATCCGGGCGTGGTGGGGGCGCAGGCGTTCTACGAGGGCAGGGGTTGCCTCGAGTGCAACGGTACGGGATTCCACGGCCGGATGGCGATTGCCGAGCTCCTCGATCTCTCCGACCGCATCCGCGGACTCATTCTCGAGCGGCGGCCGGCCGCGGAGATCAAGCGAGCGGCCAAGGAAGAGGGCATGATTTTTCTGCGCGAGGCCGCCCTCGCGAAGGTCTTCGAGGGCTCGACGACGCTCAAGGAGATCAACAAGGTGACGTTTGTCGAGTGAGAGAGCCGACCTCCGGCAGTCGGCCGTCGGCGGGGGCGCGGAGTGAAGATCCCGTTTCTCGGGCCGGTCGTGCCGCCGCACGTGTTTTGCCTTCTGGACGAGGGCGTCACCTATGCACGCGTGCGCCGGGAAGAACCGATCGGATTCGAAGAGGTGCGGCACTTCCGCTACCCGGCAGGCTCCCTCGGCGGCCACCCTCCGGCCGCGCTGCTCGTCACGCGCGAGGCCCTCGCGGAAGCCGTCAAGGCCGCGCGGGCGCTCGCGGGAGGAAGCCTGACCCGGGCTTCGGCCGTGTTTCCCGACGCCTGGGCGCGGATCCTGCCGATCGAGCTCGAGACGTTCCCGTCGGGCAGCGAGGCGGCGACCGAGATGATCGCCTGGAAATGGAAGAAACTCGTGCCGCACGCCCCCGCGGATCTTGCCTTCGTCTACGAGGCCATGCCCGTGCTCTCCGCGGAGAGGCGTGTGCTTGCCGCCGCCGCCCCGCGCGCGACGGTCGCGGCGATCGAGCAGGCCTTCGAGGAGCTCGGCGTGCGCCTCGGCTATCTCTCGCCGGCGAGTCTTGCGCTCTTCGACGGACTGGCGCCGGCCCTGGCGGCCGCGGCGGGCGGGGACTACGCCCTGTTGCATCGGTCGGGAGGGGCGCTCTCGTTTTTCATCGCCCGCGGAAACGCTCCGATCCTCTTTCGCCAGCGGCCACCCGACGCGGTGGAGGAGCAGGACCGCGAGGCGCGCCTGTCCCTGTCCTACTATGCCGAGCGATTGAAGGGACCCGGCCTCAAAGCCGTCTTCGTCCACGACGAAAAGCCGCCCGACGAGCATTCGAGCGCGTCGTCCTTCCCGGTTGCGCCGGTCGCGATCTCGGGGCGCCTGTTCGGGGCGGACCGGGACTTCGACGCCCGGGTCGGCGCGCGGCCGGAGTTGCTCGCGGGCTTCGCGGCGGTCTACGGGAAACCATGAGCGCGGGCTGGAACTTTGCGAAGAGGCCCTTCCGGGACGACCGGCCCGCCTTTGCGGTCGCGGGCCTGCTCCTGCTGGCCGGCGTGGCTCTGCTCATCGCCAACCTCCGGCTCTTCGCGAGCTACAGCCGCGGGGTGGCCGACGTGCGCGCCGAGATCGCGGCCCTCGACGCGCGGCAGGGCCGGGCCGACGAACGAAAGCAGGCGGCCAAGACGGCTCTGGCCTCGTATCGTCTCTCCGCGCTCGCGGACGAGAGCCGGGAGCTCGCACGGATCGTTGCCGAGAGGCGCTTCTCGTGGACGGCGCTGCTGGCGCGGCTCGAGCGGACGCTGCCTTCCGACGTCGGGCTCGCGCGCTTGCAGCCGCGATTTGAAAAGGAAAAGGAGATCCTGCTCGACCTCCAGTTGATCGGTCGCTCGCGGGAAGCGGTGGTCCCGACGATCGCGGCCCTTGCGCGCGATCACGCCTTCTCGGGCGTCGAATTGAAGAACGAAGTGGCTCCGGAGGCGGCGGCCGCGCAGCCGTACCAGTTCCAGCTGTCGTGTCGCTACGAGCCCGAGGCCCCGCGATGAGCGCCTTGCTCTCGACGTGGCGCCGGCGGCTGCCTCTGCTCGCGGTGGCCGGCCTGTTCGCCGTCGGCAATCTCGCGCTCTTCTGGGGCTACCGTTCCAGCACGCAGATACGGCGGGCCGCCCTCGAGGCGCGCCGGGACGAACTGCGGCGCACCGTCGAGGCCAGCGAGGCGGAGGCCACACGCCTGGCGGGGCAGCGCGAGCGCCTCTCGGGCGTCTCTTCCGCGATCGAGGAGTTCTACGGCCGCCGCATCGGAACGGAGCGTGAGACGCTCGCGCCCGTCGTCGCGGAATTGCACGCGATCCTCAAGGACACGGGTGTGGCCGTTCCGCAGATCTCCTACGCCACCGCGCAGGTGCCGAAGCTTCCCCTCCTCCAGATGCGGATCACCTTCACGGTCCAGTGCGACTACGCGCGATTCAAGCGGCTCCTGCATGCGTTCGAGTCGAGCCGCCGGTGGATCGTCGTGCGCGGGGTGTCCATCGGCCGCGACGCCGATCGGCCGGGCTCCGTGCAGGTCCAGCTGGAGGCGGTGACCTACTTTTCGGAACCGGAGGGTGCACAGGCGCCGCAGAGCAGGCCCGCGAAGGCCGGTGCCGCGCGCTCGGCGCCCGCCGTGGCGAGAAAGGCCGGCTGATGGCGTTCGCGAAGAACCTCGGTTCGCGCCGCCAGGCGATCCTGCTGTCGTCGCTCGCCGTCGTTCTGCTGCTTGCGGTCGTCCGCTGGCGGCCGGGCGCCGGCGCAGCGTCTGCAGCCGGACCCGTGCGAGCGCGCGGAGGCGGACCCGAGGGGGCCTCGGGCGTCGAGGACGCGCCGCGTGTCGTCCGTGGTCGGCGCTCCGCGGCCGGAGAGGTCTCGCCGGACGAGGTGCCGATCCTGTCGGTCAAGGACTTCGGCACGGCTCCCGCCCATGGCGCGGGGGATTCGCCGCGGGATCTCTTCGACCTGCGCGAACCCACGCGGCAGCCGTTGCCGACACCCACGCCCGCGCCGCCCGGGCCGGGAGATCCGCGCTACATCGGCCCGCTGCCTCCGCCTCCGCCTCCGCCGACGCCCCGGCCGCCCGAGATCACCTTCCGATTCATCGGCACCTTCGGCGTGAAAGAGCATCCGATCGCCGTCGTCCAGCAGGGGGACCAGGTGCTGATCGTGCGTGCCGGCGACACTCTCTTCGGCAAGTTCGTGCTCAAGAAGGTGGGCTACGAGTCGATCGATGTGGGCTTCGTCGACTTTCCGGAGGCCGAGTCGAAGCGGCTCGGGCTGAATCCGTGAGCCCGATCGCCATTGACAAGGGGAAGGGGACGCCGTTGATGCAATTCCTGAAGAGATCGATCGTGGCGGTTCTCGTGATCGCCGCCGCGGGCTGCGCAGGCTATCGCGCCTTCGACAAGGCGAGGGACGAGGAGAACCTGGGCCATTACGACCTCGCGGTCATGAGCTACGCGAAAGCGCTCGAGCTCGACCCCACCAATGCCGGCTACAAGGCCTCGCTCGCCCGGGCCCGCGTGCGCGCGTCCCAGTTCCATTTCGAGAAGGGCAAGATGTACCGCGCCTCCGGCCGCTACGACCTGGCCGTCATCGAGCTCCAGCAGGCAACCGTTCTCGATCCGACCAACGAGTACGCAGCAACCGAGCTCAGGCACGCGCAGGAGGATGAGGACCGGCAGGAGGCCGCGCGGAGCGCCGAATCGAAGATGGAACAGATCAAGAAGAAGACGCGGGGGGCCCGGGCCGTCGCAGTCATTCTCGAGCCGTCGAGCAACAGGCCGATCAACCTCAATTTCCCGCAGCCCAAGCCGGTCAAACAGATCTACCGCGCGCTCGCCGACGCGGCGGGGATCAACGTCATCTTCGATCCCCAGTTGAAGGACGACAACGTCTCGATCGTCCTCTCCTCGATCGAGTTTCAGAAGGCCCTCGAGACGCTCATGCGGCAGGAGAACCACTTCTACAAGATCATCGACGAGCGCACGATCCTGATCGCGGCCGACACCCCGGCGAACCGGAAGACCTACGAAGACCTCGTCATCCGGACCTTTTTCCTCTCCAACGCCGACGTCACCGAGGTCGCCAACGCGCTGCGCGCGCTGCTCCAGACGACGCGGCTGTCCGTCAACAAGGCCGAAAACTCGGTGACCATGCGCGACACGGCCGACAAGGTCGCCGTTGCCGAGCGCATCGTCGAGCAAAACGACAAGCAGGTGGCCGAGGTCGTCGTGGACGTCGAGCTGTTGCAGATCAACACCGACAACCTTCTGGATCTCGGCTTGTACCTGAATCCGCGGAGCGTCTCGGCAACCATTCCGGCGCCAGGAGGCACGACCAACCTGGGCGCGGCGCTCGGGACCGGCGCGTTCAACTGGAGCCAGCTCAAGCAGATCAACATCAACTCCTTCGGCTTCACGATCCCCTCCGCGACGCTGACTTTCATCAAGGACAACACGAACGCCGAGTTGCTCGCCAAGCCCCAGCTTCGGGTCGCGGAGGGCCAGAAGGCGCAGCTCTTGATCGGCAGCAAGGTGCCGGTCCCGGTGACCCAGTTCCAGAGCGTGGGTTCCGGCGGGATCGGCGGCGTCACGTCGCCCGTCACGTCGTACCAGTACCAGGACGTGGGCATCAAGATCGAGGTCGAGCCGCGAGTCCATCACAACAAGGAAGTGACGTTGAAGCTGATGGTCGAGGTGTCCAATCAGGAGGGAAACGCACCGGGGACGACGCAGCCCCAATTCGGAACCCGCACGATCTCCTCGAACATCCGCCTCAAGGACGGCGAGACGAACTTCCTCGCCGGGCTCTACCGGACGGACAAGGCCGCCGCAAAAAACACGATCCCGTTCGTCGGCGACATCCCTCTCATAGGGCAGCTCTTCACCCATCAGACCAAGGACGATCAGACGACCGACCTCGTTCTGACGCTCACGCCCCACATCATCCGCATCCCGGACGTGACGGAGGAGGACGTCACCCCGTACTTCGTCGGCACGGACGCCAACATCTCCTACCAGGGCGGACCGCGAGTCGAAAATCCCGCGCGGGACCAGGGCCCGTTCGCGCCCCGGGGGGCCGGCGACAGGATGGTTCCCCAGCCGGCCGTGCCGCCGCCGACGACGCCCGCCGGGATTCCGGGCCTCAACGTCGCGCCCGGCGGCGCTCCCAGCGACATCTTCCGGCCCCCACCCACGCCGCCGCCTTCTCCGCAGCAGCAGGTGCCGCCGCAGGGCGCCGCGGCCGTTTCCCAGTCGACCGGCGCCTCGACCGCGACGGCCGCTTCCGCGACGGTCGCCTCGGCGGCGGTCGAGTCCTCCACACAGGTGCTTTTCGACTTCGATCCCGCATACGTGGCGCTCGCTCCGGGCGCGCAGCAGGCGGTCCTCGTTCGCGCGACGTCGGCCGCCGTGCTGCCCGGCGGGACGATCGCGATCCGCTTCGACCCGACCGTCGTCGCGGCCACTCTGGTGAGGCCGATCCTCGGCAACGGCACCGGAATGGCGGAGGGCCGCGTCGAGAACGGGCGCGTCGTCATCGCATTCCCGGGGGCCGATGACCTGTCCGGGACCCGCGCCGTGGCCGAGATCACCCTGCGCGGGGTCGCTCCCGGCCGCACGGCGCTCGTCTACGAGCCACTGGAGCTGTCGGGCGTCTCGGTCACCGCTTCGCAGGCGGTCGTCGACGTGCGATGACGCGCACTTCGAGCGGCGCTCGACGCGCCGGGACGGGCCAGGAGCGGTTCGCGGCGGGACGCGAGTCGGGGACGCGGGCGCGCCGCGGCCTGCAGGCCGGCTTCACGATGGTGGAGCTCGCGGTCGTCGCCGCGATGATCGCGATCCTCGCCGCGATGGCGGTGCCCGTCGCCCGGTACTCCCTGCGCCGGCAGAAGGAGCTCGAGCTGCGGTATCAGCTCCGGCTCATGCGAGAGGCGCTCGACAAGTACAAGCAGCTCTCCGACGCCGGCCTCATCCCGCTCCAGCTCGGCGCCGAGGGCTACCCGCCCGACCTCGAGACGCTCGTCAACGGCGTCTCTCTCGTCGGCCAGGTCCAGAAGAAGCAGCGGTTTCTCCGGCGCATCCCGATCGACCCGATGACGGACAAGGCCGAGTGGGGTCTGCGGTCCTACCAGGACGAGCCCGACTCCTTCGCCTGGGGAGGCCAGAACGTCTACGACGTCTACTCGCTCTCGGATTCGAGGGCGCTCGACGGGACGCATTACAAGGATTGGTGAGAAAGGAATGAGTCACAACGCGCAACGCGGCAAGCAGGGCGGCTTCACGCTGCTCGAGCTTCTGGTCGTCATGACGATCATCGGTATTCTGGCCGCGATCGCCGTGCCGGCGCTGCGCGACTCGCCCAAGCGTGCCCGCGAGGCGACGCTGCGCGCCGACCTCTTCACCTTCCGCAGCGTGATCGACCAGTACAAGGGCGACAAGGGCAACTACCCGGTCGACCTCGCCGTTCTCGTCAAGGACGGCTACATGCGCAAGCTTCCGCTCGATCCGATGACCAAGGCCTCGGACTGGGTGCTGACGATGGAGGAGGAGCCCGCTGAGCCCGACGACCCGAGCGTGCAGCCAACTCCCGGGATCATCGACGTCCACAGCGCCTCCAAGGAGAAGGCGCTGGACGGAACGCTCTATAGCGAGTGGTGATGCGCCAGCGCTCGCGGCTTCCCGGCGGGTTCACCCTCGTCGGCGTCGTGGTCGCGATCGCGATCCTGACGATTCTCATCGCGGCGGTCGGTCCTTCGATCGCGACGATCATGCAGCGCGACAACGAGTTCGAGCTCGTCTTTCGCGGCAAGCAATACGCCCGCGCGATCGTCGCCTTCCAGAAGCGCTACGGCCGGTACCCGACCTCCCTGAAAGAGTTGAGGGACCTGCACCCGCACACGATCCGCCGGCTCTGGAAGGACCCCATGTGCAACTGCGACGACTGGCAGATCATCATCGCGGGGACTCCCGAGGCCGCGCCGATGGGGAGCAACCTGCAGATTCCGGGCGGCAGCGGCCCGGGGCTCCAGCGCACTCCGCCAGCTCCGGGCAATCAGCCCCCGAGCACGTACGGCGGCCTGTTCCCGCCCGTCACGCCCGCGCCGAACCCGGAGACGGCGCCTTCGTCCACGTCCGACGGGTTCGGAACGGGGGGGATTTTCGGTTCCGGCGGGAAGACGATCGGGCCGATCGTCGGCGTGCGCTCGAAGGTTCACAAGAAGGCGCTCCGGCAGTGGCGGGATCGCGACTACTACGACGAGTGGCGTTTCATCGCCGGCGACGCCGACAACGACCTGGCTCAGACGAACAATCCCAACGTGCTGCGGGGCCCCGGCAACCCGCTCCCCCCTCCGCCGCCGGCGACTTCGCAGTAGCATCTCCCGTGTTCGTCAAGAGCGTTCTCGACGGGGGTGTCACGGTCCTCGTCGATCCCATGCAGGATGTCCGGTCGTTTTCGCTCGGTTTCTTCGTGCGGGCCGGCTCGGCGGACGAGCCGCCGTCCCGGCGCGGGCTTTCGCACTTTCTGGAACACCTGCTCTTCAAGCGCACCCGCCGCCGCACGAACGCGCGCATCGCGCGGGAGATCGACCGGCTCGGCGGAGACGTCGACGCCTTCACGACGCGGGAGTACACCGGGTTCTACTGCCATTCGCAGGACTCGCGGTTCGCCGAGGCGCTCGACCTCATGGGAGACATCGTCCTGGCGCCGGCCTTCGCGGCCGCGGACATCGAGACCGAGCGCGGCGTGATCCTCGAGGAGATCGGCGAGGCCAACGACAATCCCGACGACCTCGTCCACGAGATGTTCGTGCGGTCGTTCTGGAGGGGCCACGCTCTCGGAGCCCCCATTCTGGGCACGGCGGCCACCGTGCGGGCGATAGGCCGGGACGATCTCTACGCGTACTACCGTTCCCGGTACGTTCCGCGCAACCTGATCGTGTCGGTCGCCGGCCACGTGCAACCGGATCGGGTGCTCGCCGCGATGGACACGCTTTTCCGGCGCCGCGGCCGGGCGGGCTCGGAGCCCCGGCGCCGTGCCGCCGAAGGCCGTCCACAGGCATACCGGCACGTCCAGGTCCGGTCGCGTCCCGGGCTCGCGCAGACGCACATTTGCCTCGGCGCCGCCGGGGCCTCGCAGTCGAGCCAGAGGCGCTTTGCCGCGAGTCTCTTCGACATCGTCCTCGGCGGCGGCATGTCCTCGCGGCTGTTCCAGCAGGTTCGGGAAAGGCGCGGCCTCGTGTACTCGATCGGTTCGAGCCTCAACTCCTACCGGCTCGGGGGCTACGAGACGATCTCGGCGGCCTGCGCGCCGAAGAACCTGCCGCGTGTGCTCGCGGTGACGATTTCGGAGCTCTCGAAGTTGAAGCGCGGCGGCGTACGGCCGCGGGAGCTCGCGTGGGCGAAGGAGAACCTCAAGGGAAACATGGCGCTCGCCCTCGAGTCGACCGTTTCGCGCATGTCGTCGGCGGCGCGGCAGGAGTTCTACTTCGGGCGGATTCTGTCGCCCGAAGAGCTGATCGCGAAAGTCGACGCCGTCACGGTCGACGAGGTCGGAGAGGAAGCCGCGCGGGTGCTCGATCGACGGCTGCTCTCGCTGGCGGTCGTGGGCGATGTCGGTAAGCTCTCGGTGTCGGCCTCCGATCTGGGCGCGGCGCTGTAGCATTGACAGCCGTCATGACGAGCGAGGCTCCCTTCGATGCCCGCGCCTGGGAGGGCGTCGCCGCGTATTTGAACGGTCTCGAGGGCGCCGCGGGCCGCCTCCCGACCCGCATCCATCCGGCCGACGAGATGTATCGCTACGAGCTCGCGGCGCTGCACCGCACTCCAGAGATCGCCTCCGTCCTCTACTTCGCGACCGGCGGACAGATCCTTCACGCCGTCGCGGAGGTCGTCCAATGGCGCTTCGGGGGCTTCCCCGGAATCGGCTCGCTCCTCGATTTCGCGAGCGGCTACGGGCGCACGACACGGCATCTCGTGCGCGCTCTCGGCCCGGAGAGGGTCACGGTCGCCGAGATCGAGCCCGCGGCGGTGCGATTCCAGGAGGAGTCCTTCGGCGTTCGAGGCGTCGTATCCGCGACGAAGCCGGAGGACCTTCGCATGGACGGCCGCTTCGACGTGATCCTCGCCGCGTCCTTCTTCAGCCACCTGCCCGCCGTTCGCTTCGAGCAGTGGCTGGGCCGGCTCTATGCCGCCACCTCGCCCGGCGGAGCGCTCATCTTCAGCGTTCACGGCATGGACCTGTTGCCCGGGCTCGAGATCGACCGCGTCTCGGGCATCGTGTTCCAACCGGTGAGCGAAACGACGCGGCTCGAGGGCGCCGAGTATGGAACCTCCTACGTCACGCCCGAATTCGTGCACGCCGTCGCGGACCGGGTCACGCGGAACGCGGGACGCCTGGTCGGCTACCCCTTCGGACTGTGCGGCTTCCAGGACCTCTACGTCCTGCTCCGGCCGCCTTTCCCGCAGCTTCCGGAGCTGCGCCTGGCCCGATTTCCCTGGGGGGCGCTCGACGCCTCGGCAATTCGCGACGGCGCGGCCTTGGCTGAGGGGTGGGCGATGGGACCTGCCGACGAACGCCCTCCCGACGTCCGGCTCTTTCTGCGCGAGCGGGTCGAGGCGGTCTCTCCGGGCACAGGCGCCCACGGGGCGCGGCACCGTTGGAGCTTCCGGTTCCCGGTCTCGGCGGTTTCGCCCGATGACCTCGTGCGCGTCGAGGCCAGGAGCGAACGCGGCCTCACACGAATTCTGGTGGCGGCCACGCTGCGGCCTTATCTTCCGACGGCATCGGCGTGATTGGATGACGAGACGTGGCTGATCTTCCTGTCCCCGTGGAACTCCTTGCGCACGGCGAGGGCCTGGAGCTCCCGTCGTACGCCACGCCGGGAGCGGCCGGCTGCGATCTGCGCGCGGCCGTCGAGCAGCCACTGACACTCGCCCCCGGCGGCCGCGCCCTCGTTCCGACCGGCATCGCTCTCGCGATCCCGGAGGGGTACGAGGGGCAGGTCCGCATGCGGAGCGGGCTGGCGATCCAGAAGGGGCTTACGCTCTTGAACGGACCCGGCACGATCGACAGCGACTACCGCGGCGAGATCCGGGTCATCCTCGCCAATCTCGGTGCGGAGCCCGTCACAATTTCTCGCGGCGAGCGGATCGCGCAGCTCGTGATCTCTCCCGTGGTGCGCGTGCGCCTGGAGCGCGTCGATGAGCTGCCTGGGACATCGCGGCACACCGGAGGCTTCGGTTCGACGGGAAAGTAGCTTTCCGCTCTCGGCCAGGCCGGCGATCAAGTCGGGCCCGGCTGAAGCTGTTAGCGGATAGCTATAATCAACCGGTGCGCGTGACGGTTCTCGCATCCGGCTCCGGCGGCAATGCGTGCGTCGTGGAGTCGGGCGGGACCCGGGTGCTGGTGGATGCCGGCCTCTCCGCCCGCGAAATCGAGCGGCGCATGGAGGCGCGCGGCATTGCGGCCGACACGATCGCGGCGCTCTTCCTGACCCACGAGCACAACGACCATTCGAGCGGCGCTCCGGTCTGGGTGCGGCGCTGGGATTGCCCGGTTTACGCGACCGTCGGGACGGCATCGGCGATCGGCATCGAGGGGGACCTCTTTACCCCGTTCGTCCGCATCCTCCCTTCGCGCGACGGGCGGGTCGGGGCCCTCGGGTTTCGCGCGTTCGCCACGCCGCACGATGCGGCGGAGTCCGTCGCGTACTCTTTCGAGGACGAGAGTGCGCGCATCGTCATCGCGTCGGACCTGGGGCGCGCCGATGAGCCGTTCGTCGACTTCCTCCGCGACGCGACCACGCTGCTCGTCGAGATGAACCACGACGAGGACATGCTGCGCGACGGACCATATACTTGGCCCTTGAAGAAGCGCATTTCGGGCGGCCTCGGCCACCTTTCCAACACGCAGTCGGCCCGCGCGATCTTCCGCGCGGCCGGTCCGCGCCTGAAGCGGGTCGTGGCGACCCATCTCTCCCGCACCAACAACACCCCGGAGATCGTGCTGGCGGTGCTCGCCCGGGCCATCGAGCGCTCGGGCTGGGAGGTACCGTTCTCCATCGCCGACCAGATCAAGGGATTGGAGGCATTCGACGCATGAAAGTGGAGGTCCGGGTCTATCCCAAGGACGGCGTGCTCGACCCGCAGGGCAAAGCGATCGCGGCGGCGCTCGGTCGCCTCGGCCACGGCGCAGTGCGGGACGTGCGGGCGGGGAAGATCTTCTTCATCGAGGTGGCCGGCGTCGACCCGAAGACGGTCGAGACCGACGCGCGCAGGATGGCCGAGGAGCTGCTGGCGAACACGGTCATCGAGGGTTTCGACGTGAGGGTCGCGCCATGAAGTTCGGGATCGTCGTCTTTCCCGGATCCAATTGCGACGAGGACTGCTTCCATGTCGCCAGGGATCTCCTCGGCTGCGAGGCCGACTACATCTGGCATCACGACCGGGATCTGAAGGGCGCCGACGCGATCATCCTTCCCGGAGGCTTTGCCTACGGCGATTACCTGCGGGCGGGCGCGCTTGCGCGCTTTTCTCCGGTCATGGAGAGCGTGGCGCAGTTCGCGAAGAAGGGCGGCGCCGTCCTCGGCATCTGCAACGGCTTCCAGGTGCTGCTCGAGGCGGGCCTGCTGCCGGGCGCGATGCAGATCAACCGGGGACTGCGGTACGTGTGCCGGGACGTGCACATGCGGGTCGAGAACGACGCGACTCCCTTCACGTCGCTGTACGCGAAGGGAAGCATCGTCAGGATGCCGATCGGCCACATGGAGGGCAACTACACGGCTCCGCCGGACGTGCTCGACGCGCTCGAGCGCGAGGGGTGCGTCGTCTTCCGCTACTGCGATCCCGAGGGGCGCGTCGTCGACTCGGCCAACCCGAACGGCGCGGTGCGCGGAATCGCCGGCATCTGCAGCCGCGAGGGCAATGTCGTTGGCCTCATGCCGCATCCCGACAGATGCTCCGAGAAGCTCCTTGGCAACGATGCGGGGATCAAGATGTTCGAGTCGGCCGTTGCGGCCCTCGCGACCCGGTGATTCCGAAATCCGAAATCCGAAATCCGAAATCGTCATGATCACGACCGAACTCGTGCGCGAGCACAATCTCTCCGAGGAGGAGTATTCCCGCATCCTCGAGATCCTCGGCCGCGAGCCCAATCTCGTCGAGCTCGGCATCTTCTCGGCGATGTGGAGCGAGCACTGCTCGTACAAGTCCTCGCGCATCCACCTGAAGAAGTTCCCCACGACCGGGCCGCGCGTCATCCAGGGGCCCGGCGAGAACGCCGGTGTCGTGGACATCGGGGACGGCCTCGCCGTCGCCTTCAAGATGGAGTCGCACAATCATCCGTCTTTCATCGAGCCCTACCAGGGCGCGGCCACGGGGGTGGGCGGGATCCTGCGGGACGTCTTCACGATGGGCGCGCGGCCAATGGCGTCGCTCAACTCCCTGCGCTTCGGGCGGCTCGAGGCGCCGCGCATGAAGCACCTCGTGGACGGTGTGGTGCGCGGAATCGCGGGCTACGGCAACTGCATCGGCATTCCCACCCTCGGCGGGGAAACGACCTTCCACAAGGGCTACGACGGCAACATTCTCGTCAATGTGATGAATCTGGGGATCGTTCGCTCCGACCGCATCTTCCTCGGGCGCGCCGAGGGGGCTGGCAACCCGGTCGTATACGTCGGCTCCAAGACCGGGCGCGACGGGATACACGGCGCGACCATGGCCTCCGAGGAGTTCGCGGCCGACGAGGCGAAACAGAAGCGGCCGACGGTGCAGGTGGGCGACCCGTTCACCGAGAAGCTCCTGATGGAGGCGTGCCTCGAGCTCTTCCATACGGATGCCGTGATCGGGATCCAGGACATGGGTGCCGCGGGGCTGACGTCGTCCTGCTTCGAGATGGCCGGCCGCGCCGGCAGCGGCGTCGAACTCGACCTTTCGAAAGTTCCCGTGCGCGAGACCGGGATGACGCCCTACGAGATCATGCTCTCGGAGTCGCAGGAACGGATGCTCCTGGTGGCGCGCCGCGACCGGCTGCCCGCAGTGCTCGCGATCTTCTTCAAGTGGGAGCTCGACGCCGTCGAGATCGGGCGGGTCACCGACTCCGGCCGCGTCGTTCTCTTCTTCGAGGGGAAGATCGTCGCGGACCTGCCGGCCGCGCCGCTCTCCGACCGCGCGCCCCTGTACGACCGGCCGCGCTCGAGCGCGGCGCCCGCCCCCGGCCCGTTCGCCTGGCAGAGTGAGCCCGAGCCCGCGGACTACGGCGATTGCCTGCGGCGCATTCTCGCCGCGCCGAACGTCGCCGAGAAGTCCTGGATCTGGACGCAGTACGACCACATGGTGCAGTCGAACACCGTGGAGCGCCCGGGCGGCGATGCGGCGGTCATTCGCGTCAAGGGGACGAAGAAGGGCGTCGCCATGAAAAGCGACGTGAATCCCTTCTTCTGCACGTTCGACCCTTATCGCGGCGGGGCCATCGCGGTCGCCGAGGCCGCGCGCTCGATCGCCGCGACCGGTGCGCGGCCGCTCGCCATCACCGACTGCCTCAACTTCGGCAACCCCGAGAAGCCCGAGGTCATGGCGCAGTTCGAGGCGGCCGTGCGTGGGATCGCCGACGCGTGCCGCGCCCTCGGGGTGCCGGTCGTCTCCGGAAACGTCTCGCTGTACAACGAGACCGACGGCCGGGCCATCCCGCCCACGCCCACGGTCGGCATGGTCGGCCTCATGGAGGACGTCGAGAAGCACGTGCGCCTCGCCTTTCGCAGGTCCGGCGACCTCGTCGCCCTCCTCGGCGAGACCCGCGACGAGCTCGGCGCCTCGGAGTTTCTGCGCACGATTCGCGGCCGCGACGAAGGCCCGTGCCCGGAGGTGGATCTCGATGCCGAGAAGCGGCTCGTGGATCTGCTGGCAACGCTAGCCGAGCGCAGCCTCGTCGCCTCGGCCCACGACGTCTCCGACGGGGGCATCGCCGTGGCGCTCGCCGAATGCGCGATGCAGGGAGGCATCGGCGCTTCCATCGGTCTCGATGCGGCCGCCCGCGCGAGTGCGCTCCTCTTCGGCGAGACGACCGGCCGCGCGGTGATCACGTTCGCGCCGGAACGGGAAGCCGAGGTCCGCGCGCTCTCGAAGGAGAAGGGCGTGCCCTTCTCGGTCGCGGGCTGGGTGGGCGGCGATCGCCTGCGTCTCGAGGCCCGCGGCCGTTTACTCTTCGACGAACCCGTCGCCGCCCTCACCGAGCTCTGGCGGACCGCCTTCGCCCACGCCCTCGAGTCCGCCGACGTTCTCTAGACCGTCACGACTCGGGAATCAGTCCTTCGGTCGGCCCTGCTCTTCCTCGATTTGGCGACGCAGGAAGCCGACGTCGCTCCGGTCGCTGTCGCGCAGGGTGCTCTTGGTTCGGATGAGAATCTCTCGCTTCGCCACGGGTATCGCAACGTCCCCGAGCATGTGGTGTTCGGCGCCGTCGGCCACGGCCTCGGCATAGGTGACTCCGCACGCCTGCGCCATCAGGTCCACGACGATCTCGTCGGCCACGCGTACCACCTGGTACTTGCTCACTTCGTCATCCCCGATCAGGGCCACGGCGTTGTCGGGGAGCGAACCGAGGGCCCGCTTTACACGGCGGATGTTTTCTTCTGAAGGATCCAGAAGGATGTCGATGTCCTTGGTCGTCCGAACGAGGCCGTGCAGAATGACGGCAAAGCCGCCGATCAGAAGGTACCTGACCGCCTCACGATTCAGGGATCGGCAGACGGCGGCGAGGTCTTCGAGCTCAGGCGCGCGTGAGTAGCCACGATCTGTCGCGTCATCCATTCGTCGGCTTCCTCATGGCTGTCGAATCGGTACACGCCGCGCGGCACCAGGTGGCGGCCCCGCAGCCGGTTCAGTGTGCGCTGAAGGATGGCGGAGTCGCGAAGCACGTCCTCGCCCTGGCGGCGGCGCGTGACAACCTTCATCGACAGAGGCCTGGGCGGTGCCACGAACCGAGTGTACCGCAGCGACTCCCGGTTCTGAATCGGCGTTTGTCAGGCGTGCTTCGCGCGGGCGAGGATGCGGCGATACGTGAAGAAGAACGGGTGCTCGTCGGGGAGGATTTTGAAGAGCCTCTGGCGGTAGCTGTCGAGGAAGCGGGCATAGAGATCCGGCGGCAGCCGGCGCCGGTAATCCGACAGCAGCGAGCCCTCGACCCAGGCGACGACGCCTTCGCGGGATTCGAGGCGATGGCCGTAGACCTGGAGCCGCACCGTCTGCTCGGCGTAGCCGAGCCGGTCCAGGATTGCCGCGTACGCCTCCGGCGCGAGCACGTTGCGGGGGTGCGGCATGCCGCCGAGCGCGCTCGCGTACGGTTCCGTGGCTGCGGTCTCCTGCGCCGCACGGTGCGAGGGGTGATCGAAGTTGTCCGGCACCTGGAAAGCGAGTTGCCCGCCCGGATTGACGGCGCGCGTCAGGCGGGCAAGGAGGGCGGGGTGGTCGGGCACCCAGTGATAGGCGGCGTTCGAGAAGACGAGGTCGAATCTCTCGTCCGGCGCGAACTCGGCGATGTCGCCCCGCTCAAAACGGACGCCGCCGCCCGTGTGCGCCTGCGCCTTCGCGAGCATGGCCTCCGACGAGTCGATCCCGAGCGTCTCGGTGGCTCCGGTGCGCCGATGCAGCTCCATCGTGAGCTCTCCCGTCCCGCACCCGAGGTCCGCGGCTCGGCCCCCCGGGATCGGCGTGACGAGATCGAGCAGGTCGAAGAATGGCCGGCTGCGCTCGGCAGCGAAACGAGAATATTGGGCGGGGTCCCAGGAGTCCCGGCTCAATAGAAGACCTTCTCGAGAAAGAGCCCCGACGGAGGCGCCGTCCACTTTGCGGGAGCTCTCGACTTCTCGCGGAGCAGCCTCTCGACGCCGGCGTCGTCAAGGTTGCCGCGGCCGACCTCGACGAGGGTGCCGGCGAGGCGGCGGACCATCTTCCAGAGGAAGTGCGACGCCGTGATCCGGAAATGGATCTCGTCGCCCGCCTCCGCGACCTCGCTTCTTGCGACGTCGACGAGGGTCGATTCTTGACCCTCCGGGTTCTCGCAGAAGGACGCGAAGTCGTGCCGTCCTTCGAAGAGCTTCGCGGCGCGGCGCATCGCCGGCAGGTCCAGGCGGTCCTTCACCCACCAGACGAACGGCTTTTGAAAGGCCGTGCGCCGGCGGGAGATGCGGTAGAGGTACGTGCGGCTCTTCGCATCGTGGCGCGCATGGAACCGCGCGGAGGCCTTCTCGACGCCGAGGACGTGAATGTCGAAGGGGAGGCGTTCGTTCAGCCCCCACGCGAGGTCGCTCTCGGGCAGTGCCTTCTGCGCCTTGAGGTGCGCGACCTGAGCGAGCGCGTGCACACCCGCGTCCGTGCGCCCGGCACCGCCGACCGCGGCGTCTGCGCCGAGCAACTCCTGCCCCGCGCGCAGAACCATGCCCTGGATGGTGCGGTCGGTGTTCTTCTGCGACTGCCAGCCGCGATACCGCGTCCCGTCGTACTCGAGCGTGAGCTTCCAGGTCGGCACGGCGAGCAGTCTATCGGGATCACTCATAATCCGCCGCGGTGAGACGGCGCGGCGCGATCCCTCCCCCGGGCCCCGGCCAGCGCGACACGATCGTGGACGGCGTGCGCTGGCGCTCGCGCGAGGTGGACGGGCGCGGCGACCCGGTCGTCTTCGTGCACGGCCTGCTCGCTTCGTCGGCAACGTGGCAGGAGGTCATCGCACCCGCCTCGTACGGCCGCCCGGCAATCGCCGTGGATCTTCCGGGCTTCGGCTGCTCGGATCGCCCCCGCCCCTTCGACTACACGGTGGGTGGGGAGGCGAGCGGCCTGCTCGATTTCCTCGACGCCCGCGGGATCGAGCGCGCGGTCCTCGTCGGCAACTCCCTCGGCGGGGCGGCAGTCATGCTGGTTGCCGCGAACCATCCCGAGCGCGTGGCGGCGCTCGTGCTGGCCGCGCCGGCGACCCCCGAAATGGCGATCCCGTGGCCGCTGAAGCTGATCCGCGCGCGCCTGGTCGGGGAGGCGGCCATGGCGATGGCGAACCGGCCGATCGTCGCGTACGGACTGCGGCACCGTCTTTTTGCGCGCGCCGACCGGGTCACCGATCGGGCCATCGAGGACGCGTGGTTCCCTCTGACTGTGCCCGGCACGCGCCGCGCCGCGCTCGCGGCGATCCGGTCGAATCCGCGGCGCTACGTAGGCCTCGAGGATCGCCTTCGCGTGCCGACTCTGATTCTGTGGGGCCGGGAGGATCACCTCATCCCCGTTCGCGAGGGCGAGCGCTTGGCCAAACGCATCGCGGGCTCGCGCCTCGTCGTCCTTCCCGACGCGGGCCACCTTACCCAGCGCGAGCAGCCCGCGGCGTTCGCCCGCGCCGTCGCCGAGTTTCTCTCGGTCCTCGCGCGTTAGCCGTCACTGCCCGCAGCGCGCGAGGACACGCGCGGTGATGGCGTCGGGCGCGGGCGGACTCTCGCCGAGGCCGAGCGTGTGGAGCGTCTCGTGGATCAGGGCGATGGCGGTGTGGGCGGTGCTCAACTTCTGCCAGCTCGAGAACTGGCTCCAGCAGACCTGCACGGCGCGGCTTCCCGGGACCGTCCAGGCGAGGACGTGCTCGTTTGCGCACGGCACTGTCGCGCGCCCGTCGTAGAAGAGGAGGAGCCCGAGGTACGCGGGAAGGCTCGTGCCGATCGCGTTGAGGTTCGCGTCGAGGCGGCGGCCGGAGGGGTCCTGGAAGTCGGTCAACACCGCCTGGCAGCCGGGATCCGAAACGCGGCGAAGCACGTCGTCGAGCGAGTCGCGCATGCTCTCGCCGAGCCTGCGATCGAAGTGGAACTGTGTCGAGAACGGCTGGATTCCGGCGGGTAGGAGGCTCCACTCCGCGAGAGCTCCGGCCGCGGCGAAGAGCCCGGCGAGTGCAAGGGAGCACCGGACTGCGGCAAATCGTCTCTGGCGTGGCGCCTCCATGCGGCTCCTCCCGCGGAGGAAGGCGTGAAGCCGGGAATTCGCGGGGCGCTTCCTCTGCTGTCCATGACGATCGCAAGCAGGGAGCCCCGGGGTCTTGAAGGTCTGCTTTGGATTTCTTGGCTTTTTCTTGAGGGTCGGAAATGCGCATCGAGTTCGGCGAGTGCACGTTCGACTCGGAGCGGCACGAGGTTCGGTGCAGCGGCAGAGTGCTGCATCTGTCTCCGAAAGCCTTCGCGCTGCTCGGAGTGCTCGTCGAGAGCCGGCCCCGGGCGGTGGCGAAGCAGGAGCTCTCCGAGCGGCTGTGGCCCCGGACCTTCGCCTCCGACGCGAGCCTCGCCGGTCTCGTTGCGGAGCTGCGACGCGCGATCGGTGACGACGCCTGCGAGCCGCGCTTCGTGCGGACCGTCCACGGCTTCGGCTACGCGTTTTCGGACGGAGCCGTCCGCCGGGCGGACGAAGGCGGTGTTTTTCGCCTCCTGTGGGGAATGCGCGAGGTCGCGCTGGCGGAGGGCGAGAACGTCCTCGGTCGCGATCCCTCGGCCGCCGTCTCGATCGAGGACGCCGCTGTCTCGCGCCATCACGCCCGCATCGTGATCACTGCGGGCGGTGCGGTCCTCGAAGACCTGGGCAGCAAGAACGGAACCTGGTTGCGCGGCAGCCGCATTGCGTCCTCGGAAAGGCTCGAGGACGGCGACGAGATCCGGGTGGGCTCCGTGCCGATGACGCTTCGACGCTTTTCCACGGACGGCCCGACGCAGACGACGGATCGCGGGCCGGGCCCGGCCCCAGGGGCGAGCCGTCCCGACGAACGCGGCATCGGTCACGAGGATTACGGCACTCGGCACGGAGGGAGGAACTAATGCCGCGAGCCGGCGTAGCTCCTCCTGAGTACCGGTCTGCGCCGGGCTCTATGAGCATTACGGAAGGCACGCGGCTCGGGCAATACGAGATCGTCGGCCGACTCGGGGCCGGCGGGATGGGGGAGGTCTACCGCGCGCGGGACACGCGGCTTCACCGCGATGTCGCCGTCAAGGCGCTGTCGGCGGAATTCGCGGCAGACTCCGGCCGCCTCGCGCGGTTCGAGACCGAGGCGCGGTCGGCCTCCGCCCTGAGCCACCCGAACATCGTGACCATCCACGAGATCGGCCAGCTCGCCTCCACGCCCTTCATCGTGATGGAGCTCGTCGATGGAAAGACGTTGCGGGAAGTGCTCTATCCGGGGCCGCTCCCCGTGCGTCGGGCGGTGCACCTGGTCGCCCAGCTCGCCGACGCCCTCGCCCGAGCCCACGAGGCCGGCATCGTGCACCGGGATCTGAAGCCCGAGAACATCATGGTGACGAAGGACGGCTTCGTCAAGATTCTGGACTTCGGGCTGGCCAAGTTCGAGAGCCAGGACGGCGCGAGCCGGCTCGACCTGACCGTCGCGGACGAGGCACACGAGGGGGCCGTGGTCGGGACGGCTGGCTACATGTCGCCGGAGCAGGCGAGCGGACAGCCGGTCGACTTCCGGTCGGATCAGTTCGCGCTCGGATCGCTCCTGTACGAGATGCTCTCGGGGCGCCGTGCCTTTCAGCGCCCGACTCGGGCCGAGACAATCGCCGCTGTCATACGCGAGGAGCCGGAGCCCCTCGTGTCGGGGGCGGTCCGCCTTCCCGCGCCCCTGCGGTGGCTCGTCGAGCGCTGTCTGGCCAAACTCCCCGAGGAGCGCTACGCCTCGACGCGCGACCTCGCCCGCGAGCTGCAGAGCATCCGCGACCATTTCTCCCAGATCGAGAGCGGGGGCGATGCGACGGTCGCGGCAGGCTCCCCGCAGAAGCGGTCGCACCTCTGGCTCCCGGCGGCGGTCGCGGCGGCCGTGGTCGCCCTCGTGGCGTCCGCGTATCTGGTCGGGCTGAGCGCGCGCAACCGCCTGCCGCCGTCGTTCCATCGCCTGACGTTCCGCGAAGGCACGGTCTGGTCGGCGCGCTTTGCCCCGGACGGTCAGACCGTGCTCTACGGCGCCGCATGGAATGGCGGGCCCATACGCGTCTATTCGACGCGGCCCGAGATTCCGGAGTCGGCGGCCCTGCTGCTGCCTCCGGCGAGCGTGCTGGGGATTTCAAACTCGGGAGAGATGGCCATCTCGCTTACGGCGCGTCCCAGCGGGTCCTTTTCAACGATCGGAACGCTCGCGCGAGCGCCGTTGGCAGGTGGCGGTGCTCGCGAGGTCCTCGAGTCCGTCCAGGCGGCCGACTGGGCGCCGGACGGCTCGAGCCTCGCCGTCGTGCGCAGCGAGGGCGGCGCGAGCCGGATCGAGTTTCCAATCGGCCACACGCTCTACGAGACGCGGTCCGGGTATCTATCGCACCCGCGAGTCTCCCCCCGCGGCGACGTGGTGGCCTTCCTCGAGCATCCGATGCGCGACGACGACTCCGGTGCGGTGGCAGTCGTGGACCGGGCGGGCCGGCGGCGGACGCTGTCGTCGGGGTGGACGACCGTGCGCGGCCTCGCCTGGTCGCCCGACGGCGGCGAAGTCTGGTTCACGGCGGCAGCGGTCGGTTCGGCGCGGGCGGTTCATGCCGTTTCGCTGGCCGGGCGCCGGCGCCTCGTCACCCGCGGACCCGGAGCCCTGACGCTTCACGACATTTCGCGCGAAGGACGCTCGCTCATCGCTCGCGAGCAGGCGCGCACGAGCATGATCGTCTCGTGGCCGGGTGGCGGGGAGGAGCAGGATCTGTCGTGGCACGACTGGTCACGCCCGGTCGACCTCGGCGCCGACGGCACCACGCTTCTCTTCGACGAAACCGGCGAAGGGGGCGGGGCCGTGTACGGCGTGTATCTCCGGAAGGCCGACGATGGGCCCGCGGTGCGCCTGGGGGACGGGCGGGCGCTCGGGCTTTCGCCCGACGGGAAATGGGCGCTGTCGACTCCGAGCGCTTCGCCGGCCGAGTTGCTCCTCCTGCCGACTGGCGTGGGCCAGCCCCGCGCGATCGGGACCGGCCGCTTCGCCTCGATCCTGCGGGCCGCGTGGGCTGGCGGCCGCCTCCTGCTCGCGGCAAACGAGGCGGGGCGCGCGCCGCGTCTCTACGTGCAGCCCGCGGCCGGCGGAGTGCCGCGCCCGATCACGCCGGAGGGAATCGGCCCGGACTGGGCGGTGTCGCCGGATGGGATGCGCGCCGCGGCGGTGGGTCCCGACCGCCGCCTGCTCTTTTATCCCCTCGAAGGAGGCGAAGCAAAGCCGGTTCCGGGCGTGATGTCCGGTGATGCCCCCATCCGCTTCTCTCCGGACGGGCGTCTTCTGTACGTGCTCGTCCGGCACGATGGTCCCGGCTCATCCGTATATCGGATCGACCTCGAGTCTGGCGAGCGGGCGGCCTGGAAGGAGTTCGCTCCGCCGGATTCGGTCGGCATCCTCCGCGTCTCGCCCGTCCTTCTCTCGGCGGACGGCCTTTCCTATGTGTATGCCTACGTGCGGCTACTCGACGAGCTCTACCTGGTCGACGGGCTGACGTAAAGCCGGGCGGTTGCCCTCCGCGGTAGCATTCAGGCAGCCTCATGCCTTTGCAAGCGGACACCCGGCTTGGCCACTACCAGATCCTCGCGCCGCTCGGCGCAGGCGGCATGGGGGAGGTGTACCGGGCGCGGGACACGCGGCTTGGGCGCGAGGTGGCCGTGAAGGTCCTGCCGGCAGCGCTATCCGGGGATTCCGAGCGGCTCAGCCGCTTCGAGCGGGAGGCGCGCGCGGCGTCGTCGCTCAACCATCCCAACATCGTCACGATCTACGACATCGGCACGTCCGACTCGGCCTCGTACATCGCGATGGAAATCGTCCGGGGCGTATCGCTGCGCGAGCTGTTGACGGATGGGCCCGTCGCGGCCAGGAAGCTCCTCGATATCGGCGCTCAGATCGGGGAGGGCCTCGCGAAGGCGCACGCAGCGGGGATCGTGCACCGGGATCTCAAGCCCGAGAACGTCATGGTGACCGACGACGGCCTCGTCAAGATCCTCGACTTCGGCCTGGCGAAACTCGCCGAGCCCGATTCGGGCGCGAACGAGGCGACGCACGCGCCGACCGTATCGGGGGCCACGGAGCCGGGAATCGTGATGGGGACCGTCGGCTATATGTCGCCCGAGCAGACGCTGGCGAAGGCCGTCGACTTCCGGTCGGATCAGTTCGCGCTCGGCGCGATTCTCTACGAGCTCTCGACGGGACGCCGCGCATTCGCGCGCGAGTCGGTGCCGCAGACGATGGCTGCGATCATCCAGGAGGAGCCCGAGCCGATTGTGGCCCGTAACCCGGCGATTCCGGCGCCGCTGCGATGGATCGTCGAGCGATGCCTCGCCAAGGAGCCGCGGGGAAGATACGCCTCGACCGAGGACCTCGCGCGGGATCTCGCGACGGTGCGCGATCACCTCTCGGAGGCGACGAGCTCCGTCGCGGTGCCGGCTGCTCTCGCGGAGCCGGTTCGGCCGCGCTCACGGGTCGCCGCGGCAATCGCCACGGCGCTTCTTCTGGCACTCGGTCTGGCGGTATGGCGAATGGCAAGCCGCGACTTTTTCTGGAAGAACCCCCTCGCGGGCGCAAAGTTCACGCGCCTGACGGACTGGGAGGGCTCGGAGCTCGATGCGGCCATCTCGCGCGACGGGAGGTTCGTGGCGTTCCTCTCGGATCGCGACGGTCCCTTCGAGCTCTGGGTGACGCAGGTCGGCAGCGGCGAATTCCTGAATCTCTCGCGGGGCCGCTTTCCGGCCCTGTACATCGAGGACGTCCGCACCGTTGCATTCGCCGACGACGATTTGCATGTCCGAGTGCGCGTCGGGCCGAGCAGCCCGACTCTCGCGTTCGCCAGCGCCACGTGGCTCGTCCCGACGATCGGGGGCAGCCCGCGGCCGTTCCTCGCGGCGGGGGCTATCGAGGTGGGATGGTCTCCGGACCGGGCGCGCACGGTGTACCACCTTCCCGGTCCCGGGGATCCGATCTTCGTGGCCGACCGCAAGGGGTCCAATGAGGTCGAGATCTCCAAGGGGAAAGCCGGGATTCATCAGCACTACCCGATTTGGTCTCCCGAAGGGCGATACATCTACTTCGTTCGTGGCATTCCGGCGACGTTCGAAATGGACGTCTATCGTGTCCCTGCGTCCGGAGGGATACCCGAGCGCCTGACCGACGATCACGCACGCTCGGCCTACCTGGCTTTCCTGGACGAGCGCACGTTGCTCTACACGGCGACGCGACCGGATCGAGAGGGCTCGGGGCTCTACGCCATGGACGTCAGGAATCGGATCCCTCACGCTGTCAGCTTCGGCCTGGAGGAGTACCTTTCCATCGATGCGAGCGCCGACGGGCGGAGGGTCGTTGCCACCGTGGCGAGGCCGGACCGGAACATCTGGGCGGCTCCGATCTCCGAGCGCGTTGCCGACGATGCCGAGGTCCACCGGTACCGCATTCCTCCCGTGCGCGCGACGGCTCCCCGGTATGGACGTGACTACATTCTCTATCTTTCGCCGCGGGACGGGCCCGATGGCCTCTGGAAGTTTAGAGACGGTGTGGAAACCGAGCTCTGGAGGGGCAGGGACGGCGCGGTGGCGGCCGCGCCGGCGGTATCAGCCGACGGGTCCCGGATCGCTTTCTCGGTCCGTATCCCGGGGCGAGGGAGCCTTCAGACCATGGGCTCGGACGGGACGAGTCCGAGGCGCCTCGCTGAGACACTCGATGTTCGCGATGCTCCATCCTGGTCGCCCGATGGCAAGTGGATCGTCGTTGCGGCGAGCGAGGGAGGTGAGGATCAGCCGCTCTTCCTCGTCCCCGTCGACGGTGGCCGGCCGGAACGCCTCGTGGGCGGCATTGCCCACAGTCCGGTCTGGTCTCCCGACGGGCGATTCATCGTCTACGCCGAGGGGCGACAGGGAAGATCGTGGCAGCTCAAGGCTGTCACACCGGACCGGCGCCCGTTTCCGCTGCCCGACCTCTGGGTGCCCTTTAACCGCAATCCGCAGCGATTCCTGCCGGATGGCAGGTCGCTCGTCGTCATGCGGGGAGAGGCGCGGCAGCAGAACTTCTGGCGCGTCGATCTTGCTTCCGGCGCGCTGACCCAGCTGACCGACCTGAAACCGGGGTTCGAGACCCGCAGCTTCGACATTTCGCCGGATGGCAAGACGATTCTCTTCGACCGCTATCGGGAGAATGCCGACGTCGTCCTCATCGACATGCCGCCGCGCTGAAGGTCTCGGGCACAGCGCAGATCGCACTTTGATATATAAGCGCTCGCTAATGTATCGTGGCGATCGGTGATCTCCGGCTGCCGACAGCTCTCCGGGTCCCGCGTCGGCCATCGTTCGATGGGATCGGGCGCCCGGGGCTGGCATAAGTCTCTTTCTTCGAGTGTTAAGATAACCTTCCAATGGCGTACCGGGGCGGCTTCTCCGACGAATGCGGAGTCTTCGGAGTCTGCGACGCGGAAGACGCCGCCAACCTGGCTTACCTCGGACTCTACGCCCTCCAGCACCGCGGCCAGGAGTCGGCCGGAATCGCCGCCCTCGACGAGGGGAAGATCCAGGTCGAGCGGGAGATGGGCTACGTGGCCGATGTCTTCACCGAGGCGCGGCTCTCCCGTCTGCCCGGCCGCACCGCGATCGGGCACGTGCGGTACTCGACGGCCGGCGCCTCGCTGCTCGCCAACGCCCAGCCGATCGTCTTTGCGACGGGCCGCGGGCCCCTGGCGCTCGCCCACAACGGCAATCTCGTCAACGCCCGGGAGATCCGCGAAGTTCTCGAGAGCAAGGGCGCCCTCTTCACGACGACCTCGGATTCCGAAGTCATCCTCCACCTGGTCGCCCGCTCCCAGGCTCCCACGCTGTCGGGCGCCATCGCGGAGGCCCTGCTCGAGGTGCGCGGGGCATATTCGATCGTCATCCTGTCCCGCGAGGGGATCTTCGCCGCGCGCGACCCGAACGGCGTGCGCCCGCTCTCGCTCGGGATCCGGGAGGGCTCTCCCGTCGTGGCGTCGGAGACCTGCGCCTTCGACCTGATCGGCGCCCGATACGAGCGGGACGTCGAACCGGGGGAGATCGTGAAGCTCTCGCACGAGGGGTTTTCCTCCCATCGCTTCGCATTTCCGATCTCGACCCCCTGCGTCTTCGAGCACGTCTACTTCGCGCGGCCCGACTCGACCGTGTTCGGCCGCAGCGTTGCGGTATCCCGGCAGGGTTTCGGCCGCCGGCTCGCGCGCGAGCATCCGGCGAAGGCGGACGTCGTCGTCGCGGTTCCAGACTCCGGGATGTACGCCGCGCTCGGCTTCGCGGAGGAGTCGGGCATCCCGTTCGCACTCGGGCTCGTCCGCAACCACTACGTGGGCCGAACGTTCATCGAGCCGAAGCAGGCGATTCGCCACTTCGGCGTCAAGGTGAAGCTGAATCCCGTTCGCGAGGTCGTCGAGGGCAAGCGTGTCGTCCTCGTCGACGACTCGATCGTCCGTGGCACGACATCCCGCAAGATCGTGAAGATGCTCCGCGAGGCCGGCGCGAGCGAGATCCACATGCGCGTGTCCTCGCCGCCGACGATGAACACCTGCCACTACGGGATCGACACGCCGACCCGGGGCGAGCTGATCGCCGCCAACCAGTCGGTCGAGGAGATCCGCAAGTTCATCGACGCCGACAGTCTCGGCTACCTCTCGGTGGAGGGAATGCTGGACGCATTCGGCCGGCCGCAGCAGGCGACCTGCACGGCGTGCTTCACCGGCATCTACCCCGTCGAGATCGAGGAAGAGGAGCGCGAGAAGGAACACGCGCTCGACGCGAAGTAAGCTGTCAGCTCTCGGCGATCAACTCTCGGCTCTCGGCTCTGAGCCTCGCCGAGGTGACATGAGGCGCTACAGGGCGGCGGGCGCGTTCCTGGCGGTCGGGGCCGTTGCGGCGGCGACCGTTGCTCTCTTCGTCGTCTCGCGCGGCAAGTGGTCCGACGCGATCATCGATTCGGGGCGCGAATGGATCGTTCCGGACGCGCTCGCGCGAGGCGACCTGCTCTACCGCGACGTCGTGTACTGGTTCGGCCCGTTCACGCCGTACTTCCAGGCGGCCTTTCTGCGCCTGCTCGGCTCGGGCTTCGCGGCCCTCGTCATTGCGGGCGCGGTCACGGCGGGGGCAGCGTTGGCGGTCCTGTTCCGGGCACTCCGAAAAGTGACGGGGCCTTGGGAGGCGGCGCTGTGGACCGCACTCGCCGTTCCGGTGCTCGTCTTCATGCCCGAAGCGGGCGGGCCCCTGCTCGGCATGGGCTACCGCATCTGGCAGGCTGGCATCTTCACGCTCGCCGCCGTCACGGTGGCCTCGTCGGGTTCGCCGCGCGGGCGTGCGGTGCTCGCGGGGCTGCTGTGCGCCGGCGCCGGTCTCTGTCGCACGGAGTGGGGAATCGCCGCGCTCGGCGCCTCGTTCGCCGCGATCGCGGCGCGCGCCGGCTCTCGTCGCGAAGCCTGGAAGGCTTGCGCGATCGCCGCGCTCATCTTCGCCGCGGTGTTCGGCGGGACGCTCGCCGCCTTCGTCGCTGCGGCGGGATGGAAGAGCGTCGTCGGCGACGGGCACGTTCTTCTGACCGGCCTTCCACCGGAGACCCGGACGTTCCTCGTCCGATTCTCGGGAGTGGCCGACTGGCGCGCGGGGGCTGCCGAGGGGCTCAATGTCGCCGCGGGCTGGGCGGGGCTTCTGCTCGCGATCTGCGCGGTTGCGGTCCGCAAGCGCGGCCCGGCGGCCTTGCGGCGATTCCTGGTCCCCCTTGCGCTCTGCGTCGGGCTCATGACGGCGACGGGCTTCGCCGTGGGCTGGACCGTGAAGCCGTATAGCGGCGCGCTCTGGATCTCGCTTGCGGCGCTCGCCGGCGCGCTCCTCTGGAGCCACGG
Source organism: uncultured Acidobacteriota bacterium (assembly GCA_963847075.1). Classification (GTDB taxonomy): domain Bacteria; phylum Acidobacteriota; class Thermoanaerobaculia; order UBA5066; family Gp7-AA6; genus DAHUXD01. The sequence goes on along the minus strand of CAWJYL010000002.1, from coordinate 1,009,893 downwards.
GCCGGAACGGCCTCTTCTGGCAGGCTGCGGCCTTGCGGGATTCGTGCTGTCCTACCGCCGGCCGTTCCATGTCGGGGACTCCGGCTACGTCGGCCCCCCGCTGCTCTTCGCGATCGTGTGCGCCGCCGGACTGGCGGAGCTCGCCCTGCGTTCGGGCGGGGCGGGCGCCGAGGTCCCTAAGAGCGGGCGACGGCTCTATCGCGGATGTCTGGGGTTTCTGGTCGCGGGAGCCTTCGCGGTGCGGCTGTCGTTCTACGGGGCCGACGAACGCGTGCCGATCGCGGGAACCGACGGCATGCTGTCCGCACGCCCGGAACAGGCCGCGCGCCTGCTTCGCGCGGCCGACCGTGTTCGCCTGAGCACGCGGCCCACGGATGGGCTCGTGGTCCTGCCGGAGGGCGAGATCCTGAACTACCTGTCGGGCCGGCGAAATCCGCTCCGCTACAAGCTCTACCTTCCGGGATATCTCTCGAGTGCCAACGAGGAAAGCGTCATCGAGGAGTTCGAGCGGCTCCGGCCAGGTGCGATCGTGATCCTGTACCGGCCGACCGGCGAATACGGCCCGGGCCGACTCGGCGTCGACTACGGGAAGCGCCTCTGGGCGTATCTGGATGCGAACTACGACCTGCAGAGTTCGGCCGAGGGAAAACGCACGCAAGGCCGGGTCCGGCTTTGGCCGGCGATCGGTCTACGCCGGACTGCGCCGAAACCGGGTGGGAGCGAATGAGGCGAGGCCTGTTGGGATCGGGCGACGCGGGGGCAAGCGCACCGCCCCGATATAATCGGCTCTCTTGAAAGCTTCCCGTTACGCTGAAGCCGGCGTCGACATCGATGCGAAGGCTGCTGCGCTCGCCCGGGCGAAGACGGCCATTCGCTCGACCTTCACCCCCGGTGTCCTCGGCGACGTCGGCGGATTCGGCGGCCTCTTCCAGCCGGACTTCTCGAAGTACCGCGAGCCGGTCCTGGTCGGGTCGACCGACGGCGTCGGCACAAAGCTCAAGGTGGCCATCGAGATGGGCCGCCACGACAGCTGCGGCGCGGACCTCGTCAACCATTGCGTCAATGACATCCTCGTGCAGGGCGCCCGGCCGCTCTTCTTCCTCGACTACATCGCGGCCGGCCGCGTCGATCCCGGAGTCATCGAGGGGATCATCGCCGGCATCGCGCGCGCCTGTCGGGAGAATGGCACGGCGCTTCTGGGCGGCGAGACGGCGGAGATGCCGGGCTTCTACACCGCCGGAGAGTACGACGTCGCCGGAACGATCGTCGGGGTGGTCGAGCGGAACCGGATTCTCGACGGCACGCGTGTCGTGGCCGGCGACATCGCGGTGGGGCTCCCGTCGGTGGGTCTGCAGACGAACGGCTACACGCTTGCGCGCAAGGTGCTCTTCGAGACGATGGGCCGCCGGCCGGAGGATCGCCTGGAGGAGCTCGACGGACGCGCGATCGGGGACGTCTTGCTCGATCCGCATCTTTCCTATCTGCGCCCCATGGAGCCGCTGCTCGAGGCGGACCTCGTGCACGCCATGGCGCACCTGACCGGCGGCGGTTTCTACGACAACATTCCGCGGGTCCTGCCCGCGGACCTCGACGTGGTCGTCAAGTCGGGCGCCTGGCCCGTGCCGCCCGTTTTCGAGCTGATCGGCCGCGAGGGGGACGTCTCGTTCGAGGAGATGCATCGCGTATTCAACATGGGCATCGGAATGGTCGTATTCGTCGGGGCGGCGGACTTGCCTCGGGTGGCGGAGATCTGGAAGGCTGCGCAGGTGAGCTGGTACGCGATCGGCAACGTCCGTTCCGGCGGTCGCCGCGTGGTGGTCGAGAGTGTCCCCTGAGGCTGCCGGCAACCCGATCAGACGCTCCCCACCTCTCTTCCTGACCCGACCCGTCCTGCGGACGCGCGCGCGCTTTCCGGAGGTTCTCTTTCTGCTCGTCTCGACGGCGGCGGGTATCTGGGCGGGGGGGCGCTGGCTCAATCCCATCGGGGATCCGGGCGTCTGGTGGTCGGTCGCCGACCGGCTTGGCCACGGGGAGCGGCTCTACCGGAACGTCTACCTCCAGTATGGGCCGCTGTCTCCCTATCTCGTCGCTGGCGTCGTGCGGGTCTTCGGCGCCTCGGCGCGGACCTTTCTCCTGCTCAACTGGATCCCGGCCGTCGTCGCCGGTGTCCTGCTCCTGCGATTCTCGGAGTGCTTCCTGCGTCCGATCGAGCGCGTTGCCCTCGTCGGCCTTCTGCTCGGGCTGTCGATCTTCGCGCCCGGAGCGGGGCGGCTCGTCTACCCTTATTGCCCGGCGGCCGTTCATGCGCTCGCCCTCTCGGCCGGGGCGCTGCTCGTGTTCTCGCGCGGGGCCGGCCGCGCGGGAGCCTCGGCCTGGGCCGGGGCGCTCGCGGGTCTGGCGTTCTGCGCGAAGCAGGAGATCGGGCTGGCCGCGTTCGTCGCCTTCGTCGCCGCCTTCGCGCTCTCCGGGCGCGGGTTCCTTCAGCCGCTCGGCCGGTTTGTGGGCGGCTTTGGAATCCTCGCTCTGACGGGTGGCGCGGTCGCCCTGTCGAGCGCGTCGATCGCATCGCTGCGGTGGCAGAGCCATGTCTGGCCGCTCAAGCTCGGGTTGACGAAGCCGTGGGTGGATCTCTCCCTTCTCGCGACGGGGATGTCCGCTCCCGGTTGGAAGGAGCTCGTCGCCTCGTCGGCCTGGATCCTTCTCGGCCTCCTGCTTTCCGTCGCCTCGGTCTCGATGCTCGCCGCCGGCGAGCGGCGGCTGCGAGCATGGCTCCCGTTGCTGACTCTCGCGGCAGTCTTCCTTCTCGGGTGGGTCCTCGGGGGGGCCTTTGTCGGCGCGGCTCCGTTTCTGCCCCTGTCGCTCTCCGCGGGGGTCGCGCTTCTGGTCGCCGTGCTCGCCGCGCTGGATCGGAGTTTGCCGGATCGAGCCTCCCTGGTGGCGCTCGGCCTTTTTGCCGCCCTGACCGGAACGCGAACGGCGTTCTCGATCGATGTGGGCGGCCCTTTCGCCGGGCCGGCGCATTTTGCCGCGGCGCTGACCTGGATCGTCTTCCTCTGCGTGCTCGCCCCCCGTCACCTCGCTGCGAGCGAGCCGGCGACGGCGTACGCGCGCGGCGCCTTCGCTCTCGTGCTGCTGGTCGTCGCGCTTCGTGTGGCCGCCACGGGCATCCTGGCGCTGCGGCCGGCCTCGGCGGTTGCCGTCGCTACGCCCAGAGGGACTGTCTACCTTCCGCGCGAACAGGCCCCTTTTTTGACGCGCGTGCGCGACAGCCTCGTCCCGTCGGAGCGCGTCCTCGTCCTTCCCGAGATCAACGCGGTCGATGTTCTCTTCGGCGTTCGCAGCGTGTCTCCCTATCCGGCCCACATGCCGGGCCTGCTCGATGCGGCCGCCGAGCAGGAGCTCATGAGGAGATTTGAGGAAGAGCCTCCCGCTGCCATCGTGCTCTTCGATCGACCGGTGTGGGAGTTTCGAATCGCTCCCCTGGGGCGCGGCTTCGGCGTGGCGCTGACGGAGTGGCTCTCGCGACGCTATCGCGTCGTCGAGAGCACGCCCGGCGGAACGATCCTGAGAAGATAAGGCAATGCGCAAGCGCCTGGCGGTGCTTCTGTCCGGCCGGGGGTCGAACTTCGAGTCGATTGCCGACGCGGTCGAAGGCGGCGCGATTCCCGACGCCGAGATCGTGGCCGTCATCTCCGATGTCCCCGGGGCGCGCGGGCTCGAGCGGGCCCGCGAGCGAGGGCTGCCCGCCTTTTCGGTGGACCGACGGCAGCACCCGTCGCGGCGCGAGCACGAGGCCGCGGTCCTGCGCGTGCTCGGGGAGGAGCGCCCCGATCTCATTTGCCTTGCTGGCTACATGCGCGTGCTGTCTTCGGATTTCATCGCGCGCTGGCGCGGCCGGATCCTGAACATCCACCCGGCGCTCCTGCCGAAGTTCCCCGGGCTCGATGTGCAGCGGCGGGCCCTCGAAGCCGGCGAGAAGGAGTCCGGTTGCACCGTCCATTTCGTCGACGAGGGCGTCGACACGGGCCCGATCGTCCTGCAGCGAAGAGTCCCGATCCTCCCGGGGGACTCGCCAGAAAGCCTCTCCGCCCGGATCCTCGCCGAGGAGCACCGCGCCTACCCCGAGGCGATAAAGCGCGTGCTCGGTGGCCTGACCGGCCTTTTCCCGGGCGCGGCCTAGGGATTCGGCGCCGGAGCGTCCTCGCGCCCGCGCACCTCGTAGTTTCCGAAGCGGGCGATGACCTTCGGGTAGAGCCGGTCGGCCTCGAGATCGAAGGCCGAACGCCGGGCGAGGTCGTCGGGGCGATCGGCGTCGTACAGGAACTGCTCGGCGCGCCAGACGACGGCCGTCGCGCTTCCCGAGTCCTCGAGGTCCCGGATCATCAGCGCCTGGATCGGCGCCGAGCTCTGAAGGCCAGGATCGTACGTATACCACCGGGTGTACGGGAGGCGGGAGGAAAGAAGAAAAAGGTAGACGGGGTTGCCGGAGCTCCAGGTCTGGTTGGATCCAAAGGCGACGAATTGGCTGGATGGCCCCGCCAGCCGGTCTGCGAGGGATACCGCAGCCGCCGCGTGGGCCGGGACTTCACCGCAGGGCCAGATCGACTTCAACCGGGCGCCCGGACGTGAGGCGTTCTCCAGAACGCGTGCGGCACCACCCTTCCAAAGACTCGCGATCGGGAACCCCGATTCCCGCCCGGGGGCGGTCGGGACGAAGGCGATTGCGAACAGGGCGACCGCTGCGACGCGACCGGCCGAGCGAAGGCTTCCGAACGCAAAGGCCGCGCTCGTGGCGCCGAGGCCAAGCAGCGGGAAGAGGTGCTGTCCATCGGGCCGGCTCCAGAAGTAGTGCCCGAACGCCGAGGCACAGAGGCCGAAGAGAGCCGCCGCCCGGAGCGCCGGAGAGCCGCGCAGAACGGGTCCGACGCGAAGCACGATGGCGACGACGAGGCCGAACTGAGCCAGAGCGAGGCCGGGCACTATCACCGAGGGTCGTCCTGTTCTCCCGAGCAGGACCGCGAGCGCGCCCAGACCGATCACGATCGTGAAAAGAGACGGAGCTCCCGGTCGCACGGCAAGCAACCAGAGGATCGGAACCGATGCGACGATGCCGCCCAAGAGCATGGCCAGCGGCAGGGGCGTGTTCTGAGAGAAGGGGGCAAGCGCGCGGCCGCCTGTTTCGAGGAGTCTCGCGGGCGCGACGAGCGCTGCCTGAGCGGCCTGCCGCGGGCCGATGTCCGGAAAGATCGAGAGCCAGAGGAGGAGAATGGCGGCCGCGGTGGCGGCCACGAAGACAAGCGTCTGCCGGCGGCGCTCGGCGTCTTTCGCTCGGGTCGCGAGCTCGGTCACGAGCAGCGCTCCACCCGCATAGGCCGCGAACGCGGGCCGCGTCAGTGCCGCGGCCGCGAGCATCAAGGCTGACGCGATCGCACCGAGGCGAGCCGCGGATCCGCGCGCCTGCCTCGAGGCGACGAAGAGCAGGAGCGAAGCGGCCGAAAAACCGAATGCGGCGAAGGCCGAGAGGGCGATCGCCGGGGAAAGCGCGAGCGTGGCCAGCGGGACGGCGATGGCGTCGCGGTCGAGCGTGCCGCGGAGGGACCGGAAGGCCACCAGCAGAAGGGCGGCGAGCGCTGCCAGGGTTGCCGCCTGTGCGAGTCGGAGAGCCAGTCCGGGGTTGTTGCCGATCCAAGGCGGAAAGGGGACGAACAGGACGTAGCCGAGCGGGCCGTAGTGCGTGTAGAAATCCCGGTAGGGCAGCTTTCCGGCCCGGAAGAGTCGCGCTCCCAGCATCAGGGCGCTGTCATCGAAGACTCCGAGCCGCATGCACAACAGGCCGAGGGTCGAGGCCAGGACGATCAGAAGCGTCCACACCACGGCCCGCCAGCGCGGTTGCCCCCGGCCGACCGGATGTTCCGTGGTCGCGTGCGGGGCACCAGTCGTTTCCTTGCGTGGCGGAAGGCTTTCGGAGGTCAGTGTGGCGCGATTATAGCCGCCCAACTCTGCCGAGGCGGTCCGCAACCCGAGTCGCATGCACCGGATCCTGTGCAACAGACCATGCGGAAAGCCACGATTTCATTGACGATTCCGATCTTCCGGAAATCGCTTGACAGGCACTCCGGGAGCGCCCTATAGTCCCGTTCCCCGCAAGGGTTGGTTCTTTCCAGGGGTCTCCGTCCGGCGAGAGCCGTCCGTCTCGACCGAGGCGTCGCGTCTCAAATTCCCTTGACGAAGCCCAACTAGACTCGCTAAACTGGAAGGTCCGCCGCAAGGCGGGTTTTCTTTGAGTTTCGCGCCGGCGGTACGGCGCGGTTCCGGGGCGAAGGAAGTCCGGGGGCGTGGTTCCTTGAAAACTGAGTAGAGCGTGCCAGACGTCATTTTTCCTGGTTTTTTTCAAAAACCAGAGTTTTCCTGTTTTGACAAAAGCAGGGTTTGACTCGAATCAATCGGATCGGGGCTCGCGAGGGTCCTGTTCCGGGCGAACACTTTTAAGTGGAGAGTTTGATCCTGGCTCAGAATGAACGCTGGCGGCGTGCTTAACACATGCAAGTCGAGCGAGGCCCGGGGGGCAACTCCCGGAGTCGAGCGGCGGACGGGTGAGTAACACGTGGGTAACCTGCCCGGAAGTGGGGAATACCTCGGGGAAACTCGAGCTAATACCGCATGACATCTCCGGGACGAAAGTCCTGGCGATCAAAGCGGGGTCGCAAGATCTCGCGCTACCGGATGGGCCCGCGCCCGATTAGCTAGTTGGTGAGGTAACGGCTCACCAAGGCTTCGATCGGTAACCGGCCTGAGAGGGCGATCGGTCACACCGGAACTGAGACACGGTCCGGACTCCTACGGGAGGCAGCAGTGGGGAATCTTGCGCAATGGGCGAAAGCCTGACGCAGCAACGCCGCGTGGAGGATGAAGGCCCTTGGGTTGTAAACTCCTGTCGGCTGGGAAGAAATCGTTCGGGGTCAATACCCTCGGACGTTGACTGTACCAGCAAAGGAAGCCCCGGCTAACTCTGTGCCAGCAGCCGCGGTAATACAGAGGGGGCTAGCGTTATTCGGAATTATTGGGCGTAAAGGGCGCGTAGGCGGCCATGCGTGTCTTCCGTGAAATCCCTCGGCTTAACTGAGGACGTGCGGAAGAAACTGCAAGGCTCGAGTCCGGGAGAGGGGGGTGGAATTCCCAGTGTAGCGGTGAAATGCGTAGATATTGGGAGGAACACCGGTGGCGAAGGCGGCCCCCTGGACCGGTACTGACGCTGAGGCGCGAAAGCGTGGGTAGCAAACGGGATTAGATACCCCGGTAGTCCACGCCGTAAACGATGGGCACTTGGTGTCGCGGGTATCGACCCCTGCGGTGCCGAAGCTAACGCATTAAGTGCCCCGCCTGGGGAGTACGGTCGCAAGGCTGAAACTCAAAGGAATTGACGGGGGCCCGCACAAGCGGTGGAGCATGTGGTTCAATTCGAAGCAACGCGAAGAACCTTACCTGGGTTTGAAGATCAGTGGATCGGGGGCGAAATCCCCCTTCCCCGCAAGGGGCCGCTGGTTAGGTGCTGCATGGCTGTCGTCAGCTCGTGTCGTGAGATGTTGGGTTAAGTCCCGCAACGAGCGCAACCCCTGCTGCTAGTTGCCAACGGTTCGGCCGGGCACTCTAGTGGGACTGCCGGTGATAAACCGGAGGAAGGTGGGGATGACGTCAAGTCCTCATGGCCTTTATGTCCAGGGCTACACACGTGCTACAATGGCCGGTACAAAGCGCTGCGAAAACGCAAGTTCGAGCCAATCGCAAAAAACCGGTCTCAGTTCGGATTGGGGTCTGCAACTCGACCCCATGAAGCTGGAATCGCTAGTAATCGCGGATCAGCACGCCGCGGTGAATACGTTCCCGGGCCTTGTACACACCGCCCGTCACATCACGAAAGTCGGCTGTACCAGAAGTCGGTGTTCCAACCCGCAAGGGATGAAGCCGCCTAAGGTATGGTCGGTAATTGGGGTGAAGTCGTAACAAGGTAGCTGTAGGAGAACCTGTGGCTGGATCACCTCCTTTCTAGAGCCTCTCTCGGCTCCTTCTTCTCCGGAAGAGAGCTCGAGACACTCGACGGTCGATACGTCACGCTCGCCTCTACTCAGTTTTGAGGGCATCGGTCCCTGGGACCTCCGGGTTCCGGCCGTGTTCTTTGAAGTCATCGATGAGGACCCCACTGGGCCTATAGCTCAGTTGGTTTAGAGCACACGCCTGATAAGCGTGAGGTCGGTAGTTCGAATCTACCTAGGCCCACCATTCAAGGGTAGACCGCCTCGCGAAATCAGGCGGGGGACCCGGTGGTCCCCCGAACCCCCCTGGGGGCTGTAGCTCAGCTGGGAGAGCGGCGGCTTTGCAAGCCGTAGGTCGCCGGTTCGATTCCGGTCAGCTCCACCATTTTTCGGTGACTCGGATCGGGCAGCGCGGATGAAACGGCTCCTCTGGAACGAAGAGGGGCTTTTTGATCCGCGGTGATCACGTTCTTTGACAAGAGAGTCGGGTAATAGAAAACGATTCGCGTCTTAGGTATTTTATGGTCAAGCTACTAAGGGTGGACGGTGGATGCCTTGGCGCAGAGAAGCGATGAAGGACGTGGCAAGCTGCGATAAGCCTCGGGGAGCCGCAAACAGGCTTTGATCCGGGGATTTCCGAATGGGGCAACCCCTCCGGAGGCAAGTCCGGAGATCCCCTGCTGAATTCATAGGCAGGGAGAAGCAAACCCGGGGAAGTGAACCATCTCAGTACCCGGAGGAAAAGAAAGCAATTCAGCGATTCCGTCAGTAGCGGCGAGCGAACGCGGAACAGCCCAAACCTCGAGGGCTTCGGTTCTCGGGGGGTTGTGGGGCGGAGTACGGCGCAAGCCAGGAAGTCAACAAGAACCCGTCTAGTCGAAGGTCACTGGAAAGTGCCGCCAAAGAGGGTGACAGCCCCGTAGGCGAAAGGCGAGGTTCCTTCCCATTCCGTTCCCGAGTACCACGGGGCACGAGAAACCTTGTGGGAATCCGGGTGGACCATCACCCAAGGCTAAACATTACTCTGCGACCGATAGTGAACCAGTACCGTGAGGGAAAGGTGAAAAGAACCCCTGTGAGGGGAGTGAAATAGTACCTGAACCCGTCCATCTACAAGCAGTGGGACCACCATGTCGCAAGACGGTGGAACCGCGTGCCTTTTGCATAATGAGCCGGCTAGTTAATTTCAGCGGCAAGGCGAAGCAACGTGCTGAGCCGGAGCGAAAGCGAGTCTGAATAGGGCGATTCAGTCGCTGGGATTACACGCGAAGCGGGATGATCTAACCATGGCCAGGGTGAAGCTGCGGTAACACGCAGTGGAGGCCCGAACTGGTGTTGGTTGAAAACAACTCGGATGAGCTGTGGTTAGGGGTGAAAGGCTAATCAAATTCCGTTATAGCTCGTTCTCTCCGAAATAGCTTTAGGGCTAGCCTCGCATGATTGACGACGGTGGTAGAGCTCTGGATGGACTAGGGGCGTTCCCACGTTACCAAATCCAACCAAACTCCGAATGCCGTCGATCACAGTGCGGGAGTCAGACAGTGGGGGATAAGCTTCATTGTCGAAAGGGAAAGAACCCAGACCGCCCGCTAAGGTCCCCAAATCATCGCTAAGTGGAAAAGGATGTGGAGACGCCCAGACAGCCAGGAGGTTGGCTTAGAAGCAGCCATCCTTTAAAGAAAGCGTAACAGCTCACTGGTCAAGCGGCTCCGTGCCGACAATTCAACGGGGCTCAAGCGATGTACCGAAGCGGCGGATGTCTCGAGGCTTCGGCCGAGAGACGTGGTAGGAGAGCATTCTTAGTGCAGTGAAGTCAGACCGCGAGGACTGGTGGAGCGCTAGGAAGAGACCCTGCCGGCACAAGTAGCGATAAAGCAGATGAGAGCTCTGCTCGCCGTAAATCTAAGGATTCCTGAGCAAGGTTAATCCGCTCAGGGTAAGTCGGTCCCTAAGGCGAGGCCGAAAGGCGTAGCCGATGGAAATCCGGTTAATATTCCGGAACCGCTCGTTTGTCGTTATCACGAAGGGGGGACGCAGGAGGCTAGGCGTACCGGGTGTTGGATGTCCCGGGCCAAGCTCGTAGGCGGGAGGAGTAGGAAAATCCGCTCTTCCATTCAACGCCGAGAAGTGACGGGGAGGCCGTAAGGCCGCAAACTCGCCGATGCCACGCTGCCGAGAAAATCCCCTAAGGAGATGAACGGGTGACCGTACCGCAAACCGACACAGGTAGATGAGGAGAAAATCCTAAGGCGCTCGAGTGAAGCGTTGCGAAGGAACTCGGCAAATTAACACCGTAACTTCGGGAGAAGGTGTGCCTCGGTTCGTGTAAGGGTTTACCCCTGAAGCGTCCCGGGGTCGCAGTGAAAAGGCCCAAGCGACTGTTTACTAAAAACACAGGACTCTGCAAAGTCGCAAAACGACGTATAGGGTCTGACGCCTGCCCGGTGCTGGAAGGTTAAGGGGAGAGGTTAGCCGCAAGGCAAAGCTTTGAACCGAAGCCCCAGTAAACGGCGGCCGTAACTATAACGGTCCTAAGGTTGCATCTCGCTGCCTTAGTAAAACCTGGCTATGTGCTGGAACGCCTGAGTATCTCCGGCTACTCGCCGCGCGAGCGGCAGTGACAATGCAGGGAGTGCAGGTAACCAGCAGGAAAGGCCGCGTCAGGGGACGCGGAATCCTCAGAGACTTTACGCCAGGCGCCTCGATCCAGCCGAGATCGAAGGCTGAAGATAAAGTCCGGACTGCATGGCGACATGCAGAGGTCGGCAGAAATGACCGGCCCCCACGGAAACGTAACGTGGAGTAACACGATCAAGCGAAATTCCTTGTCGGGTAAGTCAAATTGCCCGGGACGGGAGCAATCCCGTCCAGTCAACCGGCTCAAATCGGTGAAGCCCTCCCGGTGCCTGCAGGGCATCGCGGGTAATACCGAGGGTAAGGTCGCAGCGATGCGATCCCCGTAACGACTCAGGGGTTGAGATCCCTGGATGAAGACGCGACAATGTCTTCATAAGACGCCGGCCCTGACAATTGCCGATGGACGTAGCATCCTACATTTCCGGTTTCGTCGACGGAGAAGGCTGCTTCTGCGTCTCGTTCCAGCCGAGCCGAAGGCATCGGATGGGATGGGAGGTTCGACCGAGCTTCTCGGTCAGTCAAAACGCAGATCGTGCCGAACTGCTAGGCGTGATCCAGAAAAGATGGGGCTGCGGGTTCATCCGGCCGGATCGATCAGATAAGACCCTCAAGTTCGAAGTTCGAAACGTTCGGGATTTGGTGGAGAGAGTTCTCCCTCACTTCCGAGCCTACCCGCTGGCGTCGTCCAAGCAGGCCGACGTCGAACGGTTCGAGCATGTCTGCAAGCTGGTCTACGAGGGCCGGCATCAAACCAAAGAGGGATTCGAAGAGATCGTGAAGGCCGCGATGAAGATGAATCCATCAGGCAAACGGAAGTACTCCGGGAGCGAGATCCTCAGCTCGCTTCGGTCAGGTGAACGTATAGTCTGTGCCACGGGAAACCGTGGAAGTAACACGAAGTTCCGACCTGCACGAATGGCGTAACGATTTGGGCACTGTCTCCGCAACGCGCTCGGCGAATCTGTAGCACCGGTGAAGATGCCGGTTACCCGCACGTAGACGGAAAGACCCTGTGCACCTTTACTATACCCAGGCATTGAATTTTGGCGTTGTCTGCGCAGGATAGGTGGGACACTTTGAACCTGGGGTTTCGGCCTCGGGGGAGTGGACGGTGAGATACCACCCTGATGGCGCCGGAGTTCTAACTGAGACCCGTAATCCGGGTCCAGGACCATGTCTGGCGGGTAGTTTGACTGGGGCGGTCGCCTCCTAAACTGTAACGGAGGCGCCCAAAGGTTCTCTCAGGCTGATTGGAAACCAGCCGTAGAGTGCAAAGGCAGAAGAGAGCTTGACTGCGAGACCGACAAGTCGAGCAGGTACGAAAGTAGGGCTTAGTGATCCGGTGGTTCTGCATGGAAGGGCCATCGCTCAACGGATAAAAGGTACGCCGGGGATAACAGGCTGATCTTGCCCAAGAGTTCACATCGACGGCAAGGTTTGGCACCTCGATGTCGGCTCATCGCATCCTGGGGCTGAAGCAGGTCCCAAGGGTCCGGCTGTTCGCCGGTTAAAGCGGTACGTGAGCTGGGTTTAGAACGTCGTGAGACAGTTCGGTCCCTATCTCGTGTGGGCGCAGGAAATTTGTGAGGATCCGTCCTTAGTACGAGAGGACCGGGACGGGCGAACCTCTTGTGCACCGGTTGTCGCGCCAGCGGCATGGCCGGGTAGCGAAGTTCGAAAGGATAACCGCTGAAAGCATATAAGCGGGAAGCCTTCCTCGAGATGAGATTTCCCGGGAGCAATCCCCTGAAGGCCCGTGGGAGACGACCACGTTGATAGGAGGGGTGTGGAAGCGCCGTCAAGGCGTGAAGCTGACCCTTACTAATCGGCCGTGCGGCTTGACCATAAAATATTTAAGGCGCGAATCGAAGAATGTCTACCTGACTCTCTTGCAATGGGAAAGTAAAAGGCTTTCCCGGTGACCTTAGCGAAGGGGCCACACCCGTTCCCATTCCGAACACGGCCGTTAAGCCCTTCAGCCCCGATGGTACTTCGCGGTAGACCGCGTGGGAGAGTAGGACGTTGCCGGGGAATTATTTTGAAGCTCGGGACTGGTTCCCGAGCTTTTCTTTTTTCCGGGGCGAAAAACAGCGCTCGATCGAAGGCGGACTGTGTCGCTGAAGGGCGGTCGACGACCGGGCGATCATCGGGGGTGCGTCGGGAGGCGCGCGGGGGCTCCCGTCTCGGGCGCCGGGGTGCCGCGCAGTCGGTAGAGCGCCGTGCGCCGCTCGCCGCAGTTGGCGCAGGTGCCGATCGGGCTTCCCGAGCGCAGGCCGTCGCGAATGCGCTTCAAGGGCGCTCCGGCCGCGATCCGGTCGAGTCCGTCGGCCGGGTAGAAGCCGATCGGCTCCTCGGCCCAGTAGATGCATGGATGGACGGCGCCGTTGGGCCGAATCACGTAGTTGCGGTCCGGGTAGGCGCAGCCGAGGAGGCTCTGGTACCACGCGTAGCGGTAGTACTCGAACCGATCCATCCCGGCGCGCAGGCGCCAGAGCCGGCGGCGCGCCCGGGCGAGGAGCCCCGTGGGCTCGTCCTCGGGTGTCTCGAACTCGGGAAAGGAGGAGAGTCGGATGCCTCGCCGCACGGCCTCGCGCGCGGTTGCGGCGAGCTCCGCGTTCAAAACGGCCGTCTCCTCCCCCGACAGGAGCTCCGGCGTCACGTCGACACCCTCGGTCGGCGATACGAAGCGCACGTCGATCTCGCTTGCACCGTGCGCGGCGGCGAACGCGGGAAGCGCGACCAGGTCCTTCCGGTTCGACTTCATCCACGTGAAGATGATCCGCAGGCGCGGCGTCTTCGACTTCAGGTCGCGCTTGGTGCGGTTCAGGGTGTCGAGACACGCGAGCAGCCGTTCCCATTTCGCCGGAACGCGGATCTTCTCGTAGGTCTCCTTCGCCATGCCGTCGATCGACGCGGCGACCGTCGTCACGCGGTTACGGACGAGGGTCTGCGCCGTCGTCTCCGTCAAGGCGAGGAGGTTCGTCGGGAACCACAGGTCGGGCACGCCGTGACGGCCGGCAATCTCGACGATTTCTCGGAACCGGGGATGGATCATGGGCTCGGCGGCACACGCGAGGGCCACGCGCCAGGCGCGCGGGAAGAGGTCGGCGGCGATCTTCTCGAAGACCTCGACCGGCATGTTCCCGTCCTCGGAAAGTTGCCGGTCGTAGGGCGGAAACGCGAGCCGGTCGGTCGCGGCGAAGTAGCACATGACGCACTTCAGGTTGCAGCGCGCCGTGAGGTCCAGGATGACGTTGAGAGGCCGGGGCACGCGCGAATTATGTCATCGGCGGCGGGGCCCGACGCCGGCCGTACGCGCGGGATGAGGCGAACACGAGGAGGGCGGCGAGCGTCGCGAGCGATATCGCCGCGCCGAGCCGGAACCCCGGCGGGCTGTAACGAAGCGTGACGCGGTGCGTTCCGGGTGGCAGCTCGAGCGCGAGGAACGGCCCGTTGGCGAGACAGACGGCCACCGGTGCGCCGGCGGCGTCCCGCGCCGACCAGCCGCCGTCCTGGACGAGGGAGAGCACGACGACGCCCGTGACGGCTCCGTCCGGGACACGGACCGAGAGCGAGGCCGCGTTGGTGGACTCGGAGTAGTCCCCGATCTCGACCGCCGGATTGGCGCGCGCGGGTCCGCCGGCGGAAAGCAGGTAGGCCGTCTCTCTCCAATTCTGCGTGGCGGTGATTTCGGCAAAGACGCCGCCGAACGCGGCCGCGGCGTCCAGGACGGCCCCTGCGCGCCGCGAGGGCGGCGGCACGAAACGCACCCTGTCTGGCGCGAAGGCTCGCGGAAGGACGCGCGAATTCTCGAACACCGCGCCGTCCGCGCCGGCGTAGACCGGCCGCCACCGGTCCCCGGGTGGCCGGCTCTGCGGAGAACCGATGACGTAGCGCACGTTGAGGAAGTCCATCGCGGGGGCATCCACGTCGCGAATCTTCTTGAAGTAATCCGGGTACGGATAGCCGCACGTCGCATCGAGAAACTTCAGGTAGTCGAGACGCTCCACGGCATCGTGCGTGCGGATGTCCTCGAGCCGCGCGAACACGTTCGTGCTCGGGAAGATCGCGGGACCCTCGCCGACCACGCGGAAGGTTCCGGGCTGTCCGTGGAGAAATCGCAGAAGGGGAGTCTCCGGAAAGAGGAGGCCCGGAGGATAGACGCGGTTCAGGCCGTGCCACTGGAAGAGAAGCTCTCCGCCGCAGAGGACGGTCAGCCCCGCGACGTACACGCCGGGCCGCGACCGCGTCCCGAGCGCGAGCAGGGCGACGAGGCCGAGGACCGCGAGGATGGCGACGGTCTGTTGCCTCTGGAAGGGTTGGCCTCCGGCCGCGGCGTGCACGGCCCGCGCGAAGAGATACAGCGAAAGGGCGCAGAGGCCGAGCACCGCGGGAATGAAGACCGCCGCGGTCGGTCTCGCGCGTCCTTCCCGCAGATCCTTCGCGTAGCGGTCGAGCTCGAGCGCGGCAATCGCCGGCGCCGCCAGCGCGACCCACCCGTTGAACCGCAGCGGAAACACGTAGCGGATCACGGGAACGTGAGCGAAAATCTCGGCCAGAGGCCAGGCGCAGACCGCGACGCCGAAGCCCGAGAGCAGCAGGGCCCAGAGCACGCGCTCCGAGCGGGGACGTGGCGAGCCGGGCCGCAGGGCGAGCAGGGCCGCCGCCCAGCCGACGATGCCGGTGTAGCCCATCGCCATCTCGCAGAAGGTGCCGGTCCCGCCCGGGATCGTGGGCGAGGACCCGCCGTTGCCGAGTGCATGCGGGAAGAATGCGGGGATCATCCCGCGCCACTGCGGCCAGTGAGGAGCGAGCGACAGCAGCGGCTCCCAGTACGGGTGGGCGACGGCCGCCAGGCGCGCCGATGCGGCGATTGCAAAGAGCGTCGGGATAAGAAGAAACGCGGTCAGGCCTGCGCCGATCGCCGCGCCGAGCGCGATGGCGCGCGCGACGTGGGCCCAACCGGGGAGATCTCCCGAGAGCGCCCGGGCCCCGAGCCACAGGGCCGCGAAGAGGAAGCCCATCACCGCCGATTCCGGGTGGCCCGCGAGCGCTGTCAGGACGAAGACTCCGGTGAGCGCCGCGATTGCCCGCCCCCGGCCCCGGTCGTCGCGGCAACGCTCGAGGAGAAAGAGCGTCCAGGGCCAGAGGCAGAAGACGGAGGACTGGGGATACAGGATCCATGGCGGCACGAACGTGAAGGAGAGGGCAAAGGCCACTCCCGCGAAACACGATGCGCCCGCCGACGCCCCGAGTTCGCGCGTCCAGAGCCACATTCCGCAGGCGGCAAGCAGCAGCCGGATCGCGATCGCCAGCGTGAAGCCCTGCCAGAGCGGGAGGGCGAGCGTCAGGAACGTCAGCGGCGAGAATGCCGCCGAGACGCCGTTGGCGGCCAGCGGCGTGCCACAGCCGTTCCACCGGTCGCGCAGCGGCAGCGCGCCGTCTTTCCAGGCAAGGCGCGTCGCCTCGGCCCACGGCAGGATCTGTGTCGCGATGTCGTTGAGGTAGGGGTTGCGCGGTGCAGGGCTTCCGGCGACGTACCACGGGCGGACGTACGCCGCGTGATCGAGGGGAAGCGGGGTGACACGCTCGACGAATGCCCGGGGGTAGGGAAGGACGGCGAGAAGCAGGAACCCTGCCAGGACGGGACGCGGAAGCGGGCGGCCGACGAAGCGCGCTGTGCCGGCGACGGCGGCGGCGCAGGCCAACAGGAGAAAGATGATCGCGAGCGATCCGGTCACGGCGTTCGAGGTTACTACGCAGCCCGACCCGAGTCCGTCTCTTCAAATTCGAGATTCGAAATTCGAGATCCGAGATCCGAAATTGCCCCCCGCCTACCTCGCTCCCATCGCTTCGCGAAATTCCTTGAGCAACTTCTCCGAGATCGGCTTCGGCGGCGCGGAGCCCAGCGCCTCGACGATCAGGACGTGCGGCAAGTCGGGAGAGTCGTCCCAGGTCTCGTGGCGCTCGAGTCCCTGGAGTTCCGGCAGGTCGCTCTCACCGTAACGGCAGAAGGTCGTGCTCCCAAAGCCCGCGGACCGCAGGGCGGCGACCAGCATCGGCCGGTTGTAGAGGAACTGGTGACCCCAGCCATGGAAAGCGCGGTTCAGGCGGAGGCAGTCCTCCTGGCGTTCCTCCTCGGTGACGTCCCGCCACCGGTAGTGCGTCGTCAGGACCCAGTCGAGGCTGGGTGTCGACAGGCGCAGGATCCCGTCCGTCGCGAGGACGCGCCGGCATTCCTTCAGGAACGCGAGCCCGTCGTCGAGGGCCAGGTGCTCGAGGAAATGCTCCGCGTAGATCGCGCCGACGTGGGCGAAAGGGAGGCCTTGCCGCACGTCCAGCACCTGATCGACGCCGGGGAGGCCCTGGTTGTCGATGTTGATCCAGCCCGGCAGTGACTGCGTTCCGCAGCCAATGTGGAGGCGCGCGGGCCGGCCGGAATCCTCGGCCCCCGGTTGTTTAGTGCGGAAGAGTCGCATCGCCGGTGCCGGCGTGTTTACCACAGTCGGACGTTGACGGGCCGAACTTCCCGAAAAACGTGTGCTAGGCTTTTGTAAAATCGGAGGAGGGTCCATGCGCCGAGTATTTCCGTCGCTCTCTCTGGCGATCCTCGTCCTTCCCGCGACGCTCATCTTCGGACAAACCACTGGCGACATCGTCGGCAGGGTCACTGACGAGCAGGGTGGCGCCCTTCCAGGTGTCGCGGTCGAGGCGAGGAGCCCTTCGCTCCAGGGCGCTCGAACGACGATCACGGACGAGACGGGCAGCTACCACCTGCTCGTGCTGCCGCCGGGTGTCTACAAGGTGTCCACGACCCTGCAGGGATTCGCGCGGGCGGAGCTGACCGTCACGGTCGCTCTCGGAAAGACGGCCACGGCGGACTTCCGTCTCAACGCGGCCGTCAAGGAGACGGTCGTCGTTTCGGCGCAGGCGCCGCTGGTCGATCAGACCTCGAGCGCCATCGGCAACAACATCGACAGCCAGGAGATCAAGTCGCTTCCGAGCGGACGCAACTACACCTCGATCGTGCAGATCGCGCCGGGCGTCACGACCCAGAATACCAACACGGCGGGCTTCGCGAACTCGATCGTGATCAACGGCTCGACCGGCCTCGAGAACTCCTTCGTCATCGACGGCGTCGATACGACTGGCGTCGAGTACGGCGCGCAGGGAAAGGAGCTCAACTACGAGTTCATCCAGGAGCTGGACGTCAAGACCGGCGGCTACCAGGCCGAGTTCGGGCGCTCGACGGGCGGCATCATCAACGTCATCACCAAATCCGGCGGAAACGAGTACCACGGCGAGGTCTTCACCTATTACAGCAACAACTCGGTCCAAGCGAGCAACAAGCACCCCGAGGACTCGGAGCTCTACTCGTTCGTGTCGGGCTACAACCGCCTGGACTACGGCTTCGCTCTCGGCGGATTCGTTCTGAAAGACAATCTCTGGTTCTTCGGCGCCTACGACCGGGTGCAGAACACGACGAAGCAGACGCTCACGACCGGTCCAAACGCCGGGCAGCCGGCCGACACGGACACGACGAAGAACCTCGGTTCGGCCAAGTTGACCTGGATGCTCAACCCCTCGAATTCGCTCGTCGGGAGCTACTTTCAGGACCCGCAGGACGCGACGGGCGCTGTCAACGACGGCGCGCATCCGCCGAACGGGCCCTACACGACGTTCATCGGTCTCCAGCAGTTTGGCGGCAGCGACTATTCACTGCGGTACAACGGCTTGATCGGCTCGAGCTGGGTCCTCGCGGCCCAGGGGGCGGTCCACAATGAAAAGAACAACGTCAACCCCGGACTGCCCGGCGGCGACACGATCCAGTACTTCGACTCCTCGACGGACCTGAACTCCGGCGGGTTCGGGCTCATCCAGGACAAGAGCTTCAAGCGGTACCTCGCGAGCGCCTCGGTCACGAAGTATCTCGTCAACCACGAGATCAAAGGCGGATTCGACTTCATGGAAGACAAGGCCGACGTCTTGAAGCGCGAGTCCGGGGGCCAGCTGGTGACGCTGTTTCCGGGCGACGCCGCAAATCCCGTCGTGTACCAGCACTTCTACTGGACGACGGTCGGGGCCACGGTGGCGGACGCGCCGACGTCGGCGCTCGTCACGGACCCGTACCATCAGACGTATTCCTTCTTCCTGCAGGACACCTGGAACGTCCTGCCGAATCTCACGGTCAACCTCGGGATCCGCTGGGACAACCAGCAGATCTACGACCGCGAGGGCGTCCGGCAGATCAACCTGACCGATAGCTGGGCACCGCGCTTCGGCTTCACCTGGGACCCCACGAAGGACAACAAGACGAAAGTCTTCGGCTCTTTCGGTTACTTCTACGAGCAGGTCCCGATGGATCTCGTCATCCGGTCCTACAGCTCGGAGCGCCAGGCTTCGATCTACAACTTCGATCCGACTTCGACGACGCCGGACGTCAACGCCGCCATCGCCTGCTGCGCCACGACCGATCCGAATGCCGTGACAAACGGCGGCGGCAAGATCCTGGGGACGCTCAACGACCTGACCGATGCGAACCTCAAGGGCCAGTACGTTCGCGAGGGCGTCCTCGGCGTCGAGCGCGAGATCTTCCCCAACGTTGCCGTCGGTGCTCGCTACATCTACCGGGATCTGCCCCAGGTCATCGAGGACTATCTGTGCATCGACGACGGCACCTATTGCGTGGGCAACCCGACGCAGGGCCGGATGAAGTACCTCTACTCGCTCGACTATTCTTCGCAGTTTCTCGCCCCGAGGCCCCAGCGGTACTACCGCGGTTTCCAGATCGAGGCGACGAAGCAGTTTTCCGACAACTGGTCGCTGCTCGCCTCCTACGTTTACTCGACGCTCAAAGGCAACTTCGACGGGCTCTTCACGCCCTACACGCAGACGAGCGGCACCGCGGATCCGAACATCTCGGCAATCTACGACTACTACGACTTCTTCACGAAGGGTCCGGTCACCAACGGTGTGCCCTATCCCGTCACGGCGAACGGCGATCTCTCCAACGACCGCCGAAGTGTCGTCAAGCTCTCCGGCCTGTACGTGACGCCGTTCAACCTCTCGGTCGGCCTGATTACCTACTACCAGACCGGAACGCCGATCTCCCGGCTCGGATACTCGGCCGCATACAACCGGTACGAATACTTCCTGACGCCGCGCGGCTCGGTGGGGCGCGTGCCGGCCAGCTACGACGCAGACCTGCACCTGGGGTACCCGCTGCGACTGGGGCCCGTCAACCTCACCCTTCTCACCGACATCTTCAACATCTTCAACACGCAGAGGGTGCTTGCCGTCGACCAGCGGTACAATCTGTCGGAGTTCAGCAACCCCAACTACGTCTGCGGCAGCCAGCCCGGCACCGAGGACGAAGGCAAGTGCAACCCGACCTATGGTCAGCCGATCGCACGATCGCTGCCCCTATCGGTCCGCTTCGCGGTGAAGCTCGGGTTCTAGCTAGCGACGACCCGCTCGTCGCTAGCCGACTCTCGGGAAGGTGGGCGGTCCCGCCCTCTTCATGTCCGGGGTTCGAGCGCGGCTGCGAAGAAGTCGCCGAGCGCGGCGGCCACTGCGCCCGGCCGCTCCATCGGCGTCAGGTGCCCGGCGGCGGGCACCGTGACGAGCCGGGCGCCGGGAATCGTGCCTGCCATGGCTTGCGAGTCGGAGGGCGGCGTCAGCGTGTCCGAGTCGCCGACGACGACGAGCGTCGGGACCGCGATCTCGCGCAAGACGTCGCTTGAGTCCGGCCGGTCCCGCATCGCGGCCAGGTCCGCCGCCACGGTCTCCGGCTTCTGCCTCAGCATGATCCGCTTCAAGCGGTCGACCAGGTCGCGGTTCGACAGGGACATCGGGCCGAGCAGCCGCGCCACCATCGCCTCGGCGATCGGCGCGACTCCCTGCGCGCGAACGGTGTTGATCGCCTCCTCGCGCTTGGCCTTGCCCGCCGCGTCGTCGGCCGAGGCGCGCGTGTCCACCAGAGCGAGGGCGCGCAATGCCGCCGGCCGGCGGCGCACGAGCGCGAGCGACGCGTACCCTCCCATCGAAAACCCGGCGAGGCCGGCGGGCTCGCCGAGCCCCTCGAAAACGGCATCCAGGAAGTCCGCGTAGTCCTCGATTCGCCCTTCCGCCGGGGCCGCGGTCTCTCCGCGGCCAGGCAGGTCCGGCTTCAGGACGCGGAATCGGCCAGCCAGGGCCCGTGCGACGCCGGACCACATCGCTCCGTCGAGTGGATAGCCATGGACGAGCACGACCGCCGGACCGGCGCCCGACTCGCGAATCCGGGCAGGTTGGCCTTTCCAGACGATGTCCATGGCGGGTTCCGAGAGCGACAGGGGTCAGGCGGCCCCGGGGCCGGCTCGCAACCCCGAGGCGGAAAGACCGCTTTCGTCGACGATACCCCGCATCAGATCGACGACATCCGGGTCCCACCAGCCCTTCTGCACCCCCTCCGCGAGAATCTCGAAGGCCGTCTCGACGCGCAACGCTCCGCGATACGCGCGGTCGGTCGTGAGGGCGTCGAAGATGTCGGCGACCGTCACGATGCGCACGGACATCGGGATCGCCGTGCCGGAAATGCCCTCGGGATAGCCGGATCCGTCCAGGCGCTCGTGGTGGTGGTAGACGACCGGGAGGGTCTTGCGCATCGTCTTCATCGGGGAGAGAAGATCGTTGCCCACGACCGGATGCTCTTCGATGATGGCCCGTTCCTCGGGAGTGAGGGCGCCGGGCTTGCGGAGCACCGCGTCGGGGATGACGATCTTGCCGAGATCGTGAAACAGGGCTCCGCGGCGCATGTCGTTGCGCGCCCCGGCGTCGAGCCCCATCCGCGCCGCGAGGTTGTCGGCGTACTCCGCGACCCGGCCGCTGTGCCCTGCCGTGTACGGGTCGCGCGCGTCGATCGTCTTGGCGAGGGTCAGAATCACGTGCTCGGCGTGCTCGTGCTCATCGGCGAAGAGTTTGAGCATGACGAGCGCGCGCACGCGCGGCAGCAGCTCTTCCTGCGAGAACGGCTTGGGGATGAAATCCGTCACACCGAGAGACTGCGCGCGCATCTTTTCGGAGGCCGTCGCCATTCCCGTCAGCATCACGACGGGTAGCAGGCGCGTGGCCGGGTCGGCGCGAATCGCCTCGAGCACCTCGTGGCCGCTGCGGTCCGGCAGGTGAAGATCCAGAAGGACGAGGTCGGGGGAATCGGCACGAATGCGCGCCAGGCCCTCATCGGCGGTCGGGAACAGTTCGACGGCATAACCGGCCGGGGTCAGAAGCCGCTGGAGCAGGCGTCGAATTTGATCGTCGTCATCGATGACGAAGATCCGCGCCGCGGAGGTTTCGATCGGGCGCGCCCGGGCAGTGATGGAAGTGGATTCGATGGGAAAAAGTATAGCCGATGGCGGAGCGCAGGCAGTCTGGGATTGACGATTTCGCTTTCCGAGCGTAGAATCTCTCGTTACAGGTAGCATTGAATTGAAGTCGATCACGGGCGCTTCCTGGAGCTCGGGGGCGAGGGCCAGGCTTTGCGCGCGGCTCTTGCCGGGAAACCCCGATTCGAGGGGCGAGGGCCGCCGCCTCGTGGCGGTCCTGGTCGCCGCGTCGACGGTATTTCTCGGAGCGGTACCCGCCGTGACGGCGGCCGACCGCGTCGTCGTGCCCATCTTCCCGGGAACTACGATCACGCCCGAGCTCGGCATCTTCCCGGACGTTCTGCAGCGCGCGGCGACGACCGACGTGACGCTCGCGGTGGCGAACGTCAACGCCTTCTCGCAGGACGGGCTCCAGCCAGGAGACGCATTTCAGATCGCCTTCGGCGAGGCCTCGGGGTTCGTCAAGGGCGTGGGTTCCGTCGTCTTCGTCAATTCCCTCACATTCACGCCCGCCGACTTCGTCGTGAGCTCGACCCCCGACCAGATCGTCGTGACGTTCGTCGGAGCGCCAAAGGCCTTTCTGCCCGGCGACAGTTTTTCGGTCTTGGCGTCGCTGCGTATGCCCGACGTCGTCGGCGACAGGACCCTTGCCTTTACCGTGCCGCCTTTCGCCAACCGCTACACGGACGCCAGCCGCACGCGCTACGTGGCCTATTCGGTTCAGGACGTCCCGGAATCGCCTGGCGAGCCGGGGCCGCGCGGACCGTCGGGGCCAACGGGAGCGACGGGGCCGAAAGGAGCAACGGGCCCTTCGGGTCCGACTGGCGCAACGGGCACTACCGGTCCAACGGGTGCAACGGGTCCGACTGGAACGACGGGTGCCACAGGTCCGACCGGTCCGACTGGCGCGACGGGTGCAACGGGTCCGACTGGAACGACGGGTGCCACAGGTCCGACCGGTCCGACTGGCGCAACGGGCACCACCGGTCCAACGGGCGCAACCGGTGTTACCGGGCCCACGGGGCCGACAGGTCCGACCGGCCCTACTGGAGCAACAGGTCCGACAGGCCCCACAGGTGCCACCGGGCCCACTGGCGTAACCGGTGCTACGGGTGCGACGGGTCCAACCGGGCCAACCGGTGCGACCGGTCCGAGCGGCCCCTCCGGCGTCACTGGTCCCACAGGTGCGACAGGTGCAACCGGCGTAACTGGACCAACGGGCGCGACCGGACCCACCGGTGCCACCGGGCCCAGCGGACCGTCAGGTCCCACGGGGGTGACAGGTCCATCGGGAGTCACCGGACCGACCGGGCCGACTGGTGCGACAGGGCCGTCCGGCGCGAGTGGGCCAACGGGTGCCACCGGTCCCACGGGTCCATCGGGCGCTACTGGGCCGATTGGAGCGACGGGTCCGACGGGCCCAACCGGTGCTACCGGGGCAACAGGGCCCTCCGGGGCGACTGGTCCGTCTGGGGCGACGGGGCCGTCTGGTGTCACCGGTCCGACGGGCGCAACTGGTCCAAGTGGCCCGATTGGGGCGACTGGAGCTACCGGCCCGAGTGGCCCGTCCGGGGCCACTGGTCCGAGCGGCCCGAGCGGAGCAACGGGAGCAACTGGCGTGACCGGCGCAACGGGTCCTTCCGGACCGAGTGGTCCGTCTGGCGCGACCGGGGTGACCGGCCCGAGCGGCCCGTCAGGTCCAGTGGGCGCGACAGGCCCGACCGGCGTAACGGGCCCGTCCGGACCTTCGGGCCCATCTGGCCCTTCGGGTGCCATCGGTGCAACTGGTGCGACGGGTGTCACTGGTCCGACTGGCGCGACGGGACCGTCGGGTCCCTCCGGGCCCAGCGGTCCGAGTGGTGCGACCGGCGTGACGGGTCCGAGCGGGCCTTCCGGCCCATCAGGTCCGACAGGGGTAACCGGTGCGACCGGCCCAACGGGCGCCACGGGAGTGACCGGAGCGACTGGAGCTACAGGTCCGTCCGGCCCGTCGGGTCCGTCCGGTGCGACTGGTGCAACTGGCGTCACTGGGGCGACGGGTCCATCCGGACCGTCAGGGCCATCGGGTCCCTCAGGAGCGACTGGTGCGACGGGTGCGACTGGTGCGACGGGTGCGACGGGTGCGACGGGAGTGACCGGAGCGACTGGCGCTACAGGTCCGTCCGGCCCATCGGGCCCGTCCGGTGCGACTGGTGCAACTGGCGTTACTGGGGCGACGGGTCCTTCCGGGCCATCGGGTCCGTCGGGTGCAACCGGTGTTACTGGCGTGACCGGTCCATCCGGACCGTCCGGGCCATCCGGCCCGAGTGGACCTTCCGGTGTCACGGGCGTCAGCGGCCCGAGTGGTCCGTCGGGACCATCTGGCCCGACCGGTGTCACCGGTGTCACCGGTGCAACCGGTGTCACGGGACCGTCGGGCCCCTCGGGTCCTCTCGGGCCGTTGGGTCCTTCGGGTCCAACGGGACCGTCGGGCCCGACCGGGCCGAACAGCGGGACACCGATCGTCGGCGGCACGAGCCGCGCGACCAATTTCTCGACAACGAACGTCCGGTACATGGGGCTGTTCTCCGCCGAGCTGGGTACGACGGAGGTATCCGTTCAGAACATCATCCCGACGGCCGGCACCATCAAGAGCTTCTTCGTCTTCATCCAGGCCGCCCCGGGGGGCGTCGCGTCCTACACTCTGACGGTCAGGAAGCAGACCCTACCGGCGCCTTCCGCGCCTACAGCCGTGACATGCACGATCACGGGCGCGGCGACATCCTGTTCGGACACCACGCACACCGTAGCCTTCGCCGCCGGCGACCTGATAGCCGTTTCGATCACCCCGGCGGGCGGACCCACGGCGACGTCCGGCCAGTGGACCGCGGTGTTCGCGCCGTAGTCTCCGGCGGAAGGGGCCCCAGGAACCGGCGGAGTCGGCTAACGCGGAGGGCAGGACGCGGCCGCAGCGACGGCCTCGGGATCGCCAGCCGCGATTCTCAAGGTCTCCCGCGCGAGCACGCAGACCGAGTCCTTCTCGCCGAGCCTCTCGTAAACGCGAAGCAGCAGATGCCTCGCGTCGAGATCGGCCGGGCTCGCCGCGACCGCGGCGGCCAGTTGCAAGGAAGATTCCCGGTCTCTGCCGTTCTCCTGCAGCCAGCGGCCGTAGTAGTAGTGCGCCATGGCCGTCGCGGAGTTCAGGGAAAGCGCCCGCTGGAAGTGCAGTTCGGCGTCGGGGCCATTGCCCAAGGCGCCCTCGAGGACGCCCATGTTGACCTCGAGGACGTCGTAGTTGGGCGCGAGAGCCTGAGCGCGTGAAAAGCAGTATCGCGCATTGGGGAAATCGCCGCGGGCCATGAAGATTCCCCCGTAGTTCATCCAGGCTCTGGCGTTGCCCGGGCTCTCCTCGGTGACGCTTCGCCAGAGCGTCTCTTCGTTCTGCCACGCGCGGTTGCGTTCGTACGTCCCGACGCCATGCGCTGCGAGCAGCAGGATGCCGAGCACCGCCGCCCCGCGCCGCCGGCGCGCCGCGCGCGCGGGCGCTCCGCTGCCGAGCCAGTCGCCGACGCCGGCCATGAGGCAGAGAACCAGGCCGATGTACGCCGGGTACGGTCGATGCTCGCTGATCATCTGCGAAAGCGGGACGATCGAAGAAGAGGGGATCAGCGTGACGAAGAACCACAGCGCTCCGAACAGGAAGGCCTTGCCGGCCCGGCGCTTGCGGGCATAGGTGAAGGCGCTTCCCAGGAAGACCAGGCCGAAGAGGAGGCCGGCGAACACACGCGTGTCGTACCAGGCCTCGATGGGGTTCCAGTCCGGATCGGCCGACAGGCCGAGGGGCAGCAGGAAGAGCCGGAAATAGTGGGGAAACGCGAACGCCTGCGTCCGAAGATACGACCAGGGCGTCACCAGGGTGCGCAGCAGATTGGGCTCCGCCAAGCGCGCCTGGAGCGCATAGAACAGGGCTCCCAGAACGAATGCCGGTGCAGGAACCGCGAGCCAGACCGGCCAGCGTCGCCGCGGTCCAGGCTCGCGGCCGGCCTCTTCCGGCGGAGGGAAGATCGCGAGATAGATCGCCAGCAGCGGACCGAACACGAGCGCCGACTGCTTGGCAAAGGCGCCGACCAGCCACGGAAGTTGCCAGAGCTGGCTCTTTCGCCAGCGCGGGGCGGACTGGTAGAGAACGAAGGAGCCCACGACGCCGAGGGTTGCGAGGATCTCGGCCCGCTGGCAGAGGTAATTCACGGTCTCCGTGTTCACGCGGTGGACTGCAAAGAGCGTCGCGCCGAACAGGGCGAGCCACGGAGCCGCAGCGGCGAGACCCGACTCGGCGAGAACGTGCCGAAGGAAGAAGAACACGAGGATCCCGAGCAGCAGATGGAGCGACCATTGGGTCGCGTGGAACGTGGGCAGGTCGAGCCCGCCTCCGCGCCAGTAGTCCAGCGCGAAGGTGGCGCTCGAGACCGGGCGGTAATCGGAAAGCGTCGGCCAGCTCGAGAACTTGGACGTACCGGTGAAGAAGCCCGGGATGTTGTCGAGGCTGCGCAGGTAGGCATTGTTCTGGATGACGTGGCTGTCGTCGAAGTGGAAGGAGTTGTGGAAGTGATTTGCGTACGCTGCGAAGACGGCGCCGGCCGCCAGGATTGCAAGGATCGCGAAGGAGGCTCGGCTCGTGCGGGACGCGGGTTCGACGCTCATCGGCTGCAAGGATGCCATGAACCTGGTCGGGGATCCGCCTCGTTCTCAGGGTGAGGGATTCTTCTTCGGTCTGCTGCCATGCCGGCCCGGAACTCGCGCCGCGGTGTGCGGCAGAAAGCCCGAGGCGACGGCGATCTTGCGCGTGAGGGTCGGGATTGCAGCGGTGGCGAGGCCCTCCGGCGTGAGCCAGCGCACCTTGGATTTCGCTTTCCGGATTTCGGTTTTCGGATCTCGGGACGGAGTCGCGCGGAAGATGCGAATCTCGAGACGGCGATTGACGATGGTGTGCTGCGTCAGGCCGAGGGGTATGGGGCCGTCGAGCGTGAATCCGAGGCGCGCCATCTCCGTTCCGAGCCGCCGTCTTGCGACCGCCGCGGTGGCTCCTTCGGCCGACGGGAACTGCCACAGGCCGCGCAGCAGCGGGCGGTCGCTGCGTACGAGGAGTGCCGCTTCTTCGCGAAAGGGGATGGCCGAGGCGACGAAGACGCGCGTGATCGCCGGGCGGACCCGCTTTTCCGGAAACCGCGCGACCTCTCCGCGCCGCCGCGCCGCGCACGCGATGGCGACCGGGCAGACGGTGCATGAAGGGTTGCGAGGCGTGCAGACAAGCTGGCCGAGGTCCATCAGCGCCGCGGTGATGTCCCCCGGCCGTCCGCGGGCGAGCAGTTCGGCGGCCCGTTTGCGCACGGCACGCGCGTGGACGCGCGTGCCGACGTCGCCGGCGATCGCGAAGAGCCGGGACAGGACGCGCGTCACGTTCGCGTCGGTCGCGGGCGCACGCGCGCCGAAAGCGATCGATGCGACGGCGGCCGCCATGTACTCGCCGAAGCCCGGAAGCGCGGAGAGCGCCGAGGCCTCACGCGGGATCCGGCCTCCATGGAGCCGCACGATCTCGCGCGCCGCGCTGCGAAGGTTTCGCGCGCGCGCGTAGTAGCCGAGCCCCGACCAGGCGGCGAGGACGCTCTCCTCGCGGGCGCGGGCAAGGGAGGCAACATCCGGAAAGCGGAGTAGAAAACTCTCGTAGCGGTCGCTCACCGCGGCGACCGTCGTCTGTTGGAGCATCACCTCCGAGACCCAGATCCGGTAGGGATCGCGCGTGCCGCGCCAGGGGAGTTGCCGCTTTTCGCGGCGAAACCACGCGAGGAGGCGGGCGCGGAGCACCGCGGGCTTGCGGTCTACGACGCCGTGATTTCCGATCTCGGTGCGATCCAGCCCGGCTCCCGCATCAGGTCGCGGATGAATACCCTCTCCTGCTCGTCGGGCAGAACCTCGGCAATGTGCCGCGCATACGACTCGGGAGACAGCGGCTCGCCCGACACGGAGTAGTGCTCTCCGGCGAACTCGCCGATGGCGCGATGGAACTTCAGATCGGGCGCCACGAACGGGCTCGCGCCCGGCGGCAACAGGCGACTGATCGACTCGAGCAACTTCTCGACCTCCTGCCGGTAGAGCTCGCGCGAGAGCTCGTTCAGGTGCGCCTTGTCGGGATCGGCGGTCTGCTTCGCCTCGTCGTAACGACCCTTGAGGCCCCAGACGTAGAACCATTCCGCCGAGGAGGAGGAGTCCTTTCCGAAGAGGTCGTAAGCCGTCGAGAGCCACTTGTTGATGTACTTCTGGAGCAGCGGCGCCGGAACCCGGCCCGCCTTCACGATGCGCTGCAGGCCCATGTGCCCCGTGCCGAGGTGGAATCCTTCCTCGCGCAGCATGGGTCCCATCGAGCGCGCCAGGGGAGCGAATCCCGAGGTCGACAGCATGTTGAGCTGGAATTTGCCATCGCGGTCGACGAACTCGGTATAGGTGAAGAAATCGACCCAGTTGTCGACGTCGACGTTGAAGGAGCCCAGCAGTCGGTTGTTCTGCCAGGACCTGCGCTCGAGGAGCTTGCGGGCCTCGATCTTGCCGGTCTCGCCGAAGTTGTTGACGAGCAGGTGACACATCTGCCACCCGTGCCGCATCTCCTCGACCATGATCCGGCAGCAGCTGTCGGTGTCGTAGTCCGACGGCGACGTTGCGAGCAGGTTGCGCTGCTGCTCGACGGAGGCAAACTCGGTGTCGCCCTGGTAGACGATGAGGTTCAGCAGGGCGTCGCGGATCTGCTGATACGGGATCTGCGTGACCCGCTCCCACTTCCTGTTGCCCTGGAAGTCTCCGTACTCGATCTCATCGGACCGGAGCTCGCCGTACTTGGCCTCGAAGGCATAGTCGGCATGTACGGGCAGGTGGAGGCCGATGTCCTTCTGCCAGGCCCGAAACGCATCGATCCAGTCGTCGAAGGTCCCGATCTTGTTCATCCCTGTCTCCAAACCTCTATCATACCGGGAATATGCCGATCGAAATCGACTGGGAGGGGCTCGTCGTGGCCTTCGAAAGCCGCTCCCGGAAGATCACGCATTTCTTCGACCGGGAGACCGGCGACGTCGTGCAGGTGCTGGAGCGTGACGCCACGCGCCACGCGGCGCTGGCCGCCGATCCGCGGTACGCGGCCCTGCCTCGAGATGCCGGGGAGCGCACGCTCGGGGACCTGGAGGAATTCGCTGCGCATTGCACCGACGCCGCGTGCCGACGGGACCTGGTCGCCGCCCTGGCCGCGGAGGATGCGCCCGGCGCCTATCGCGCCGCGCTCGTGCGGCACGCCAAGGAAGAAGCGCACTTCTTTCAGTTCAAGGAACGGCGGGCGAAGGAGCGGGCCGTGGAGTGGCTGAAGGGCCGGGGGATCGTTCGGTGATTTCGGATTTGGGATTTCGGATCTCGATCAGGCCGGGATGTGGAGAACGCCGAACCGCTCCGGGACGTGGAAATCCGGCGGATCCGCGAGCGTGGGCGACCAGGCCGAGTATTCGTCGGGCGCGCCGCGATCGATACGGTAGAAGTTGGCCCGCCACCGCTCGGGGACGGCGCCGCCGGATAGGGCCGCGAGCGGAATCCGAAGCATCGCGGACCACCGCCGCGCGTGCCGAGTCACACGCGCCATGAAGCCCGGGCAGTCCCAGCCCGTTTCCACCCGCATCGCCGCCCGCGAGAGCTCCGGCGATACGACGCGGGCGTCGAACAGCGTACCGAGGGGGTTGACCTCGAACTCGTAGTAGAGCCGGGCCGGCTCTTCGGGGGCGAGGAACACTTCGTAGACATCCTCCTCCCAGAGCGGGTCGTCGCGGTTGCGGTGAGTCGCGACGATCCCATCGTCCCTCCCGTCGAAACGCATGCAGAGCGTGCGGCCCCGGAGGCCGACGCGCAAGGCGGTCGCGAGACGGGGAGCTCTGCCATCGCGGGCGTCGCGCAGGAAGAGGGCCGGGAGCTCGACGAGCCGGTCGGTTGGCGCGAGCGACGGGACGATGAGTTCGGGGACTTCGGGCATCGGGAGCATTGTGGCGCATGACGCCGTCTGTTCTCCGGAGGTCAGTGGAAGCTCCAGGCCCTCATGATGTTGAAGCCGAGGTAGACGTTCTTCGGATTTTGGATGAGATTCTGAGCGAAGTTGGGGAGGGGGTACTGGTCGGTCGTCGTCTCCCGCATGTTGCCGGCCGTGAATGCGAAACGGTGGCGCAGGAGGGCCTTCTCGATGGAGACGCTCCAACCGATGCCGGGCGAGCTGTGCATGGGTGTGGCAGGGCACGGAGCGGGTGTGCAGCCCGGCTGGGCCTGCGAGGCCAGAACCGTCCGTCCGTAACTCGGCACGACTTCGCCGTGGAGCGTGATCGAATGCGTGATTGCGACCGACGCGGCCAGGGGAACGTTGAAGACGTTGGCGTAGAAAGGTTCCGGCCTCACGACGAGCGTCGCGGCGTTGAGTGGAACCCCGCTTTCGACAAAATAGCTCGGCAGACCGGAGGTATGGTTGAGGTACGTCGGCACCGCGGTGATGCGCACCCACGGGGCCGGCGTGAATGCGAAGATCGTCTGCGCGGAGAACGTGCTCCGGTTGTCCAGGCCCGGTGCCGTGCGGATGTCCGCGCCGGCGGCCAGCGTGAGAGCGAACGCCCCGCACGTCAGCAGACCGTACTTTGCACCGATCTGGTACGTCGTGTTGGCGTTCGAGTAGCGGTAGAAGGAGAAGGCGAGGTCCTTGAGCGGGGCATAGCCGATGCCGATACCGATGTTCGCAGGGGAGTCGAAGGAAAAAAGGGTATTGAAGCTGCTGTCCTGCACGGGTTGCTGGAAGCGGTGTCCGAAAAAGAGCGTCAGCGTCCCCTTGGCGGGCACGTCCACCGAAGGCAGGTTGATGATCACCGGCCCCTCGATGGGCCGATAGGCCCTGGGCTCCTTCATCGCGGGCTCAGCCGTCGGGGCGGCCGGTGCCGCTTCGGGCGGCGCCTCGGGCGTGGTCGCCTGCGCGAGGGCCGGCCGGCCCGCAAGGAATCCGAAAAGAACCGCCGCCGCAAGCCTCGCCCAGCGATCGCGCATTTCGTCCTCCATCCTCGGAATCGGTCCCCGTTTCCCAGAGTAAGCCGTGTCCCGCGGGGCACGACGGAACTCACGAACTCTTGAGACTCAACCCGGGCCGTCCAGCACTTCCCGCACCTTGCGCGCCAGCGCGTCCGGCGTGAAGGGCTTCGAGAGGAATGCGGTGCCGGGCGCCAGGATTCCGTGCTGGCTGATTGCGGTGTCCGTGTAACCGGACATATAGAGGACCCTCATGCGGGGGCGGCTCGGGGCGAGAGTTCGGGCGAGCTCGCGTCCATTCATGCCGGGCATGATGACGTCCGTCACCAGGATCTGGATCTCCGCCTCGTGCCGCCGGGACGCGGCGATCGCCTCGGCCGGGCTCGCGGCCGCGATCACGGTGTAGCCGCGCATGTGCAGCAGCTTGTCCACGAGCCGCCGTACCTCGGGTTCGTCCTCGACGAGCAGCACCGTTTCGGTGCCGGTGACCGGCGCGGTCGGGGAAAGCACCGCCGGCTGCTCCTCGAGCGGATCCTCGCAGCGGGGCAGGTAGATCTTGAAAGTGGTCCCGTGGCCCGGCTCGCTATAGACCCAGATCGAACCCCCGCTCTGCTTGACGATCCCGTAGGTGGTCGAGAGGCCGAGCCCCGTTCCCTTGCCGCGTTCCTTCGTCGTGTAGAAGGGCTCGAAGAGGCGGGCCTGCTGCTCGGCATCCATGCCGACGCCCGTGTCGGAGACCGCCAGCATGACGTGCGGACCGGGGTGAACGGTTACATACGCTCCCGCGAACTTGTCGTCGAGCTCGACGTTGCCGGTTTCGAGCGTGAGCCTCCCGCCTCGCGGCATCGCGTCGCGGGCGTTGACGATGAGGTTCAGGATCGCCTGCTCGATCTGGCCGGGGTCGGCCCGCGTGCGCCAGAGCGCCGGATCGAGCGAGACGGTCAGCTCGACATCCTCCCCGATCACGCGCCGCAGCATCTTTTCCGTGTTGACGATGACGGCGTTCAAGTCGAGCACGCGGGGCTCGAGGACCTGCCGGCGGCTGAAGGCGAGCAGCTGCTGCGTGAGGGCGGCCGCACGGCGGCCGGCCTCCCGGATCTCTTCCGCGTTCTCGCGGCGCGGATCGCCTTCCGGGAGCTGTCCGAGCAGCAA
The DNA here is from genome assembly GCA_963847075.1 of uncultured Acidobacteriota bacterium. Taxonomy (GTDB): domain Bacteria; phylum Acidobacteriota; class Thermoanaerobaculia; order UBA5066; family Gp7-AA6; genus DAHUXD01. The sequence goes on along the minus strand of CAWJYL010000002.1, from coordinate 977,651 downwards.
TTCCGTGTATCCGGACACTGCGGTCAGAAGGTTGTTGAAGTCGTGGGCGATACCCCCCGCCAGGCGTCCCACCGCCTCCATTTTCTGGGACTGAAGAAGCTGCTCCTCGAGCCGCCTGCGGTCGGTCATGTCGAAGGCGGTGCCGAGGATGATCTCTTCGCCCTCTTCGTCGGACTGGATGAGAGATACGTTCTCGACCACCCAGACCAGGCTGCCGTCCTTGCGGCGTGCCTGGTTCTCGTAGTTCACGAGGCTGCCTTCGCGACGCAGCCGCGCCAGGAACTCCTCGCGTTCGCCGGGAGTTCCGTAGTAGGCCGTGGCGGGCTGCGCCATCGCCTCGGCGGGCGAGCCGTAGCCCATCATCCGGGCGTACGCGCGATTGCATTCGAGGAGCCTTCCGGAGGCGGTCGATCGGTAGACGCCGGCCAGGTTTCGCTCGAAGAGGAGGCGATAGCGTTCCTCCGAGCCCCGGATCTCGCCCTCCATCCGCTTTCGGCTCGTGATGTCCCGCAGGATCGCCTGGGAGGCCGACTTGCCCTCGAAGTCCACCAGGGTGATGCGCAGTTCGACGTCGAACGTGTTGCCATCGCCGCGCATGCCGACGGCCTCGTACAGCTTTGGCGCGGGGCGCCCGCCCAACCGGTTGTGGACGATCTCCTCGACCTGCTCCCGCGAGCCGCCCGGCGCGAAGAGGATCGAGAACGGCACGCCGATGAGGGCCTTCTGATACCCGAACATTGCGACGCAGGCGGGATTTGCGTAAACGATCTTGCCGTCCACGCTCACGGACACGGCTTCCTGGGTCTGCTCGAGGAGCTCGCGGTAACGCGCGTCGCGCTCGGAAAGGTCCCGGTAGTAGCGCTCGCGGGTGCTGCGTCGCCACGCGATGCCGAGCCCGCCGAGCGCCGCGAAAAGGCCGGCCGCGCCGAGGAGGATCCAGAGCCGTTGCCGCCTCAGGCCGGCCAGCGCCTCGCCCCTGTCCACCTCGACGACGATCCCCCAGCCGATCTCCGGCATGCGCCGTGTCGCCGCGAACACGCGGTGACCCCGGCCGTCCGAGTACTCCCCCGCGCCCCGCGCGCTGTCGAGCGCGGCGGCCGCGAACGTGGAGGAGTCGGATGCCGCAAGGCGATACGCCGCTCCGGGCTCCCCCCACCACTCGGGAGAGACCACCAGAATCCGATCGCCTTCGCGGACCACCACGAAGAGGCGCTCGGGCGAGGCCCCCGAGGCTCGCGGAAACAGGCGCCCGAGCGCCTGCGAAGCGTCCAGGGTGAGCAGCACCGCGCCGAGGGGCGCTCCGGTGTCGCCAAGGACCGGCTCGGCGATTTCCAGCGTCAGGGCGTCGGAGCCTCGCACGATCGGATGGGAGATCTCCATGCGGCGCGCCCCGATGGCCAGCCTGGCGGGAGCGAGCAACTCGGGACCGGGAGCGGGTGTTCCCGCCGACGCCGACCGGACCGCGCCCGAATCGTCCACGAGGACGATGGACATGCCCGGCTCCCGCGCGGCCGCCTCGTCGAGTTCCTCGCCAGGCCGGATGTCCGGGCCGGGCTGCCGCTCGGTGAAGGCCGCGCGGATGGCTTCGACCCGGCCGAGCAGGTGGGCGTCGTGACGCCACTCGTGGAGCGCTCGCTCGGCGATGGCGAGGCGGTCGTCGGCAAGGAGCGAGAGACGAGACTCCCATCCGGCGCGCGCATCGCGGTCCTGGTCGCGGATCGAAATTGCGGCGAAGGTCGCCAGCGCGATCCCGGTCGCGATCCAGGCGGCGAGCAGCCACCCGGGCACGCCGGGCGCGGATGGGCCCGGCCGCGCGTGCGATGGGCCCTGCGTCATCCGCGGGGCTCCGAGTGCGGGCCGGGTTCGATCATGCCACCAGCAGGCCGGCGCCCCAGTGCAGCCCGGCGCCGAGCGCCGTGAAGCCGACGAGGTCGCCCTCGCGGATGCGCCCGGCGATCTTCGCTTCGTGGAAGACGAGCGGCAGGGTCGCGGCCGTCGTGTTGCCGTAGCGTTGGATGTTGTTGTAGACCTGCGAGTCGGAAAGACCGAGGCTCTTCTGCACGGCCTCGTTGATGCGCAGGTTGGCCTGGTGCATCAGCAGCAGCGAGAGCGCGGAGACGTCCCGATCGTGGCGGGCGAGCGTCTCGCGGACGATCTCGGGCATGGCGGTCGTCGCCAGCCGGTAGACCTGGCGTCCCTCGACGATCGGGACCGTTCGATTCCCGGCGTACATGTCCGGCGAAAAGTAAGGAAAGCTGGCCGAGCCGCCTCCGGGAACATACAGCTTGTCCCAGTGGTTCCCGTCGGTCCGCATCAGGAATCCGAGGAACCCGCGGCCGTCGTCCGACGCGTTGGCCTCGAGCACGAACGCGCCCGCACCGTCGCCGAACAATACGGCCCGGTCGCGGTGTGCGGTTCCCCAGGCGCGGGCCTCGGGTGACACCGGCGCCTCGGACTCGCCGAAGAGCGCCGCCCAGTCGGCGTCGGCCCAGGGAAAAAATGCGGCGTGGCATTCGGCGCCCACGAGCAGTACCCGGCGCGCCCCGCCGGAGCGAATGAAGGCGTCTGCGACCTGCAGTCCCGAGAGGAAGCCGGCGCACTGCATGCGAAGGTCGATGGCATGGGTCGTCGCGAGCCCCAGCCCGCTGGCGAGAAGGCCCCCGTTGCCCGGGAAATAGTGGTCCGGGGTCATCGTGGCGAAGACGATGAGGTCGATCTCGCCGGCCTCGAGGTCGGCATCGGCCAGGGCGCGCCGCGCCGCCTCCACGCCGAGCGCTGAGGAGGATTGGCCGCGGCGGGCGAAGTGGCGTTCTTCGATGCCCGTGCGCTGCCGGATCCAGTCATCGGTGGTGTCCATGACGAGGGAAAGCCGCTCGTTGGTCACGACGCCTTCCGGGACGTACATCCCGGAACCGCGAACTATCGCTGTCGGGGAGGGCACGTGATGAATCTTACCGGAGGGGCGTGACACCGAGGTGCGCGCCCCCGCCGCGGTGCGCGTCCTACTGCGGGGGCAGGATGTCCAGGTCCCCGGTGATCCCGTCGATCGCGGCCGTCCAGGCAAAGACTTCCATGCCCTGGGTCACCGAGATCTGGATTCGGCCCGCCGGCTGGTTCGTGACGCCCATGGCGGCGAAGACCGAGTCCAGCCGGCCGGCCTCGTGATCGCCCACCGCGATGTCGACGTGGCCCGCCAGGGTTCCGTCGGACTTGAAGCCGGTCACCGTGAGCGTTCCGGGATACCCGCGATTGAAGAACAGCAGGTTGGTGCGCCGGGTCGAAGTCTGGGGGAGGCCGATCATGACAGCCGGACCCGTGCTCGTGATACCGGCCGATCCGCCGATAGCGCCCGCGAACGTGCCGAGGTCGCCCGCGGAGTTCCGGGTCGCGATGCGTGCCGCGGATGCCACGGGCACGTCGGAGGTCACGAGCAGTGTTCCCTGGCCCGAGGTCAGGCCAAAGAGAGTCGGCAGGACGTTCTGAATGGCCTGGCTCGCGAGAGGAGGCAGCGTGATGGACGTGGTCAACGGACTGTTGACGGTGCCCACCGGGTAGAGGGTCACGGAGATTGTCGCGGATGACCCGGAACTGAGATTCGAGAGGAAGAGATCCGACACGAAGCTCTTGCCGCCCCCGCCGACGACGGACCCGGCGTTGGGGATGACCGCGCTGGTCGTGGCGGAAACGGGAAGGGACGGCAGCACGTCGTAGGTGCCGAGGTCGAGAACCGTGACCGCGGCCTGCAAGGCGCCCTTGCCGACGGCCACGCGCACGACGTCGCCGGAACCGGGGGACGCGCCGAACGCCGAGGCGGCGGGATTGAACTCGAGCGCGGCGTTCTTGGCGAGCTCGAGAGCGCGGGTGCCGCGGACGGTGCCGTCCGGGGCCGAGAGCGTCAGCGTGGCGGTCGTGTCGTCGAGGGCATAGAGGTCGAGAATCGAGACCTCGGTATCCAGGTCCGAGGTGAAGAGAGTCGTCACCGACCCGTCGCCCAGGCTGCCCGCGGTCCCGTTGGCCGGAAACAAGTAACCGAAAGTCCCGCCGCCGGGAAGCACGCGCGCCGAACGCACCGTGGACAGGAGCTTGCCCGAGTCGCCCGAGGTCGTCCGCATGCGAAGAGGGCCGTTCAGCAGCGTCGCCGTCGAGGCGATGTTGCCGATGATGTCCGAAAGGAGCTTCGTCGCCCCGGCGGCGATCGTGAAAGGCGTTCGCGGCGTGGCGGCGGCGGGCGAGTAGAGAAAGAGAGCCTCGCCCACGATCGGCGTCGTGCCGAGGTTCGATATCGTCAGGTCGATCTGGATCTTGGAGTCCGCCGGGCCGGCAAGCGTCGTTGCCAGCGGGACCGACAGGTCCGTCGGCCCCCCGACGGCCTGGAGGTTGAGCTCCACGAGATTCCCGGTCGTTCCCACCCAGATGCGGCCCCCATCCACCGTGATCCCGAAGGAATTCGTCGAGGGGAAGGTGGTCAGCTGCATCCCCGGCGCGGGCGTCGTCACGGTGAACTGTTCGGGGGTGATGGCGGCCGGCGTCGAGGTGAAGGTCGTCGGCGTAATGATCCGTGGCACCGCATTGAGCAGGTAGGCGCGGCGGGGGTTGGTCACGGATTTGACGTCGAGGGTCTCCGCCGTCAGCGTCTGGGTCAAGGTGGGCAGCGCGAGGTTCGGGTCGATCACCGTGACGCTCGCCGTGTCGATCTGGGTGACATAGATGCGGCCCTGGAAGATGTCGAAGTGAATGGGTCCCGTGATTCCCGCGTAGCTTGCCAGCGTCCCCGTGGACGGGTCGAAGCGGTCCACGCGGTTGGCGCTCAACTGTGCGATCCAGAGGAAGCCCTTTTCGTCGAAGCCGACCTGGGCCGGGTTGAGCCTGCCGGCCGTGAGCGGGTAGAACGTCCACGAGGTCTCCGTTTCGGCCTCGGGGACCCAGCGCACGATCCGGTTGTCGCCAAAATCCGCCATCCACAGGGCGCCGTCCGGGCCGAGAACCATGTCGGCGTATGCGTAGGTCTTCGCCGAGCGGTAGTCGGTCACCGTCAGCGTGCGGGTGGTGGGGTCCTCGTCCTGGAAGTTGACCTTCTCCAGCACGGCCCCGCTCTGGGGGAGCCAGAGCGTACCGTCGGGCTCGCGGAGGAAGGCCGCGGGGATCGAGCTCGGTATGACCCATTCTGTGAGCTCGTTCGTCGTCGTGTTCAGGCTGGCGAACACGCTCAACCCGGCGGGGATGGCACTCTCGCCGCTCTCGATGAACCAGATGGTGTCGCCATCGATCTGGAAGTCGACGGGAATGGCGCCGGTCGGCTCGCTCGTGGTGCCGTTGCGCAGCTGCCACTGCTTCATGACGCCGTCCTTGAGCACGACGATGGTGTCGATCGAAGACTCCAGGAACCAGACGGACCCGTCGGGTTGAGTCCGGATGCGAACCCCGTTTATGGCCGCGGTGTTCTGGGTGGGATGCAGAACGCCGACCGGAACGGTCGCCAGCGCGGGCGTCGCCACGGGCGTCGGTACGGCAGTCGGAGTGGGTGTGGGAGTGGGTGAGGGCGTCGCACTGCGGGTCGGGGTTGGGCTCGGCGTCTGGGCGACCCCGGCGGTGGAGCCGGCCGAGACGGCGAGAATGCAGGCGGCGACCCTCAGGAGAACTCGCTTCATGGGCTCGAGCGGATGATAACGCAGCCAGCTGCCCGGGCATTTCTTACGTGTCGGCGACGTTGTCATTACCGGCAGTTACCGTGGCTACCTCGTCGCTCGCTAGCGTTCTCGCAACCCGCACCGCCGCGGCGGCGCCGGAGCTGACGGAACAGCTTCCCGACGGCCGGCTGCGTTGCCACGCATGCGGGCATCGTTGCCCGATCCCCGAGGGCCGCGAGGGCGTGTGCCGCGTGCGCTTCAATCGGGGCGGGATTCTCATGGCGCCGCGTGGCTACGTCGGAGCGCTGCAGTGCGATCCGATCGAGAAGAAGCCGTTCTTCCATGCGCTGCCCGGTTCGGACGCGCTGTCCTTCGGCATGCTCGGCTGCGACCTGCACTGCGCCTATTGCCAGAACTGGTTCACCTCGCAGTCGATACGCGATCCCGAGGCCGAAGGGTCGCCCCGGGACATCACACCGGAGGAACTGGTGGCCCTGGCCGCCGAGAGCGGCGCCCCAACCATCGTCTCGACCTACAACGAGCCGCTCATCACCTCGGAGTGGGCGGTAGAGGTCTTCCGGGCCGCGAAGGCCCGGGGCCTGCGCACGGCGTACGTATCCAACGGCAACGGCACGCCGCGCGTGCTCGACTACATCCGTCCGTGGGTCGACTTCTACAAGGTGGATTTGAAGTCCATGGACGACCGGCACTACCGTCAGCTCGGCGGCGTGCTCCAGAACGTGCTCGACACGATCGCCGGCATCCATGAGCGCGGGATCTGGCTCGAAGTGCTCACCCTGGTGATCCCGGGCTTCAACGACACCGAGGAAGAGCTCACGCGGGCCGCTCGTTTCGTGGCGGCGGTCTCGCGGGACATTCCGTGGCACGTCACCGCCTTCCATCCCGACTACAAGATGACCGATCGGGGCCGCACGCCCGCCGCCACGCTCCGCCGGGCTTGCGAGATTGCGACGTCGGAAGGACTCCGCTACGTCTACGCCGGCAACATTCCCGACATGGGGTCGTGGGAAAACACACGCTGCCCGGGGTGCGGGGCGACGCTGATCGAGCGCTCGGGGTTCCGCGTCCTGGCCAATCGGCTCGAGAACGGAGCCTGTCCCGGCTGCGCCACGCCGATTCCCGGGCGATGGGATTCGGCCGTCGAAGGGACGACCCGAACCAACGGGATTCCGCTTCCGGTCGTCTAGGAAACGAGGGAGTCATCGGGGTTGGCCACGCTCTGGCTCTCCGAGAAGTCCGAAATCCGAAATCCGAGATTCGAAATCCCCTTCTGATAGCCTCCCGCGCGTGATCGGCGGCCAGGCAACTCTCGATGGCACGCGGCGCTTTGCTGCGCGGTCGGACGCCGCGGCCGGCCATTTTCGCGAAGCCATGGGCCTCTCGCTCTCGTCGCTCGGCCTCGGAACCTACCTCGGCCCGGAGGACGCGGCGACGGACGAAGGCTACGAAGCGGTCGCAGGGTTCGGCCTTACGGCCGGGATCAACGTCTTCGACACGGCGATCAATTATCGCGGGCAGCGGAGCGAGCGCGCCATCGGGAGAGCGGTCGCCCGGGCGATCGCCCGGGGCGAGGCGCAGCGGGACGAGGTCTTCGTCGCGACGAAGGGCGGTTACCTGCCCCACGACGCCGAGGACCCGCGGCCGGCGCGGCGCTATGTCCAGGAGATGTTCCTTGCGCCGGGCCTCGCCCCGGAGGACGAGATCGCGCAATCGTGCCATTGCATGGCGCCTTCCTACCTGCGGGATCAGATCGATCGCAGCCGTGCGAATCTCGGGCTGGAGACCATCGACCTCTACTACCTCCACAACATCGAGACACAGCGGCCGGCCGTGGACCGCGACACGTTCCGCTCCCGGCTCGTTCGTGCGATCGAGACCCTGGAAGAGGCCGCCGGTCAGGGGAAGATCGCAGCCTGGGGCCTGGCGACCTGGGACGGGTTGCGGGTGCCTCCCGAGCACCCCGAGCACCTGGCAATCGAAGACACGCTGTCGCTGGCGACCGAGGTTTCCGGCGCGGGGCATCACTTTCGCGGGATTCAGCTTCCCGTAAACCTCGGTATGGCGCACGCGCTCGTCTATCGCTCGCAGGCCGCCGGCGGAAAGCGCGTGCCGGCGCTCGAAGCCGCGCGCCATTTCGGTCTGGCCGCCTTCGGATCGGCCTCGCTCCTGCAGGGGCGCCTGAGCGCCGAGCTCCCGGAGGAAATCGCGGAGGCCTTTCCTGAGGAGGCAACGTCGGCACGGCGCGGCCTTCAGTTTGCCCGCTCGGCGCCCGGGCTTACGGCGGCCCTGGTGGGTGTTTCGAGCCCCCAGCACGCCCGCGAGAACTTCGGGCTCGCGAAGCTCTCGCCCGCGGACCCGGGGAAAGTGCTCGGTCTATTTGCGTGATGTCGCGATCGGCTAAGGCCTTATGGCCCCGTGCCTTGGGCGACCGTCAGGGGAAAAGCGGGTGCTCGATCGCTTTTCTCTCGCTTTCGTCGTAGAATGCGCTTGTTCCCGCCCGGACCTGTGAGTCAGCGCGGCGGGGGTTTGGGAGTTCATGTCCGAAGATCCCTTGACCCCGGAAAGTCTTACGTCCGTTTCCGTCCAGACCGAAGCCCCCTCGGCCGCTGAAGGCACGCAGTCCGGGGATGGGCCCCGATCACAGCGAAGGAGGCGCCGCAGGCGCCGCCGTGGCGGTCGCGGAGGCGGACCCGCGTCGGGCGCGGGCGGCGGCTCCTTCGAGCGCGAGCAGGACCTTTCGGCTGCAGGACCGGAGCGGGAGGTGGAGGGCGTTCTCTTCCTTCCCGCCAGGGAGAACGCCCCGGGGGTTCTGGTCTCGGCAAGAGCCAATTACCTGCCTTCGCCGAAGGATCCGTTGGTCCCGCGGGATCTCGTCAATCGCGAGGGACTCGAGGCCGGCGCGCTCGTGACGGGTTTCGCGGCCGACGGCGCCCGGCCGGTGCTGCGCCGTGTCGAAAAGGTCGAGGGACTCGAGCCCGGTGCGTTTCGCCAGCGGTCCATGTTCGGCGAGCTCGTCTCGATCGATCCGAACTCGCGCATGCAGCTCGAGACCGAGCCCGACGAAATGTGCGGCCGCGTGGTGGACCTGCTCGCGCCGATCGGCCGCGGGCAACGCTGCCTCATCGTCGCACCGCCGAAGGCCGGCAAGACGACGCTCTTGAAGCGCATGGCCCACGCCGTCGAGGAGAACGACCCGGACGTCCACGTCATCGTCCTCCTGATCGACGAGCGCCCCGAGGAGATCACGGACTTTCGCCGCAGCGTGACACGCGGCGAGGTGATCGCCTCCTCGGCGGACCTCTCGGCCGAGAACCACATCGCGGTCGCCGAGATCGTGGCCGAGCGCGCGCGGCGGCTGATCGAGTGCGGCAAGCACGTCATCATCTTCCTCGACTCGATCACGCGCATGGCCCGCGCCTACAACCACATGCAGAAGGGCGGCGGCAAGATCATGTCGGGCGGCATCGACGCCCGCACGATGGAGAAGCCCCGCCGGTTCTTCGGCGCGGCGCGGAACGCCGAGGGCGGCGGATCGCTCACGATCGTCGCGACCGCGCTCGTCGATACGGGCTCGCGCATGGACGAGATCATCTTCCAGGAGTTCAAGGGCACCGGGAACACCGAGCTCGTGCTCGACCGGGACCTCTTCAACCGGCGCATCTTCCCGTGCATCAACATCCCGCAGTCCGGGACGCGCAAGGAAGAGAAGCTCTATAACCCCGAGGAGCTTCCCAAGATCGTCAAGCTGCGCCGGGCGCTCGCCGCGGTCGACAAGATCCAGGCCATGGAGCTCGTGCTCGGGCGCCTCTCGAAGTTCAAGACGAACGCCGACTTCCTGAAGTCTTTCTAGCCGTCGTCCCCCCGCTCGCCAGGCGACGCCCTCCCGGGTCGCATCGGGAATAGTCTCCCGACCGGAGGGAGGGAGGAGGTTCGCGATGCGGGAGCCGCAGGGAGCGAGGGATCAGGCGAACGGTCGAGCCCCTTTGGGCGAGCCGTTCGCCGGTGCGCCGTGAGGCGCAGATCCCGAGCGAGCGGAGGCGACGGCTACCGTCTCCGGCTCTTCCTTTTCGTCCTGCCGAAGCTCTCGGACTCGCTCACGGGCGCCTTTTTCGGCGCGTCCCGGCGAGGCTCGGGCCGCGAGCGAAACCCGGCGTGGGGCCGGGGCGCCTGCGAGACGCGGCCGTGGCGGAATAGCTCCTCGGGCGGCCAGGTGACCGGAATCTTGCGGCCGATCCGTTCCTCGATCGCGTCGAGCGAGAAGACGTAGTCGTCGCACGCAAACGAGACGGCGGTGCCCTCGGCCCCGGCCCGGCCGGTGCGGCCGATGCGGTGCACGTAGTCCTCGGAGTCCTGCGGCAGGTCGTAGTTGATGACGTGGGACACGCCCTCGATGTGGAGGCCGCGCGAGGCGACATCCGTTGCGACCAGGACCGCGAGCTTGCCGTCCTTGAAGTCTTGCAGCATCTTCAGGCGCCGGTCCTGCGGGACGTTGCCCGCGAGGGCGCGCGTGGGATACCCGTTTGCCGAGAGGCCCCGCACCAGGTCGGCCGCGGTCGTGCGGCGATTCACGAAGATGAGGACGCGATTGCCGCCCTCCTTCTCGAGGAGTCCGAGCAGTAGCCGGAACTTCTCGCTCGAGGACACGTGGTACAGAACCTCCGTGATCCCATGGGCTCCGACGCGCTCCGGTTCGATGTCGATCTTTTCGGCGTTGTTCATGTGCTCGTAGGCGAGCTCCATGACCCGGACCGAGAGTGTCGCCGAGAAGAGGAGCGTCTGGCGGCGGTGGTAGGGAGGGCAGCGGCGCATGATCCGCCGCAGGTCCCGGATGAAGCCCATGTCGAACATGCGGTCGGCTTCGTCGATGACCAGGATCTCCACGCTGCGGAAGGAGACGGCGCCCTGCTGCTCGTAGTCGAGCAGACGCCCGGGCGTACCGATCAGCAGGTCCGGCAGCCGTTTCACGGCGTCCCGCTGGAGGCGGTAGTCAATGCCGCCGAAGACCGCGAGCGAGGTGAGGCCGGTATGGCGTCCGAGGACCTCGGCGTCGTCGCGAATCTGGGCGACGAGCTCGCGGGTTGGCGCGACGACGAGAACGCGTGGCCCGCCGGGCGGTTTTGCCGGGCGTTTACCGAGCAGCCGCGTGAAACACGTGATCAGGAATGCCGCCGTCTTCCCCGTGCCGGTCTGCGCTTGACCGGCCACGTCGCGGCCCGCCAGCGTGATCGGGAGCGTTTTCGCCTGGATCGGGGTCGCGAAGACGAAGCCGGCGTCGGCGATCCCCCACCGGACCTCGTCCGGGATCGGGTAGTCCGTGAGGAGCGTCTCGGTCAGGTGCCTTTGGGAGGGGGCGGTCATGGAGACCGGGGGATAGTACCGCAGGGGCAATTTCGGATTTAGCGGATTTGGCGGCCCCAGTCGGCCATCAGCGGCTTACCCGTGGCCTCGGCGAGCGCCACCGCGATCATTCGCTTCTCTTTCGGTCCCGCGGCACCGGCAACGGGATAGAGCCGGCCTTGCGCCCGTGCGGCGAGGCGCTTGACAGCCCAGGTCCACCAGGGCGGCAACGGCAGATAGGTCTCGCGCCAGCATTCGAGCTCGTCTTTCGGAATCCGGTCGATGCGCGTTCTTTCGAAGGCGGTGGACCGGATCGTGACCGCGTCGGTGCCCACATCGATCTGCTCCTCGGCGAACGCGAGCGCCGCGAGGCCGATGAGCGCGAGCGGCGCCGAGACGAGGACGGCCAGCGACAGGAACAGGAGAACAGGCAGCGGCAGATCCCCGAAGTCCCCATGCCGAAGGCCGGCATCCCAGGCCTGGCCGAGGCGGAACGCCCCGAGCAGCGCGGCGGATGAGACGGCGGCCCCGACCACGGCCAACCGGAATCGCCAGGCGCGCCTCCCGACGAGCGGCTGGATCTCGACCGTCAGACCGCCAGGGCCTCGCGCGATGGTCACCCGAGCCCCTTCATCCTTCGGCAACGGCCCGATTGTATGATCCGGCCTCCCGGCGGACGCCGGGGCAAGAGGAGGTGAGGATCGTGCCCAAGAAGAAAAAGAAGGCGGAAAGGAAGGCGCAGAAGAGGGAGAAAAAGGCGAAAAGAGCGGCCAAGAAGGCCAAGAAGGCGAAGAAGGCGGCCCGGAAAGCCCAAAAAACCGCCCGGAGGGCGAAGAAGACCGGCGCGAAGGCCATCCGACGCGCGCCAAAGGCCATCCGACGCGCGCCGAAGGCAAAGCCGGCCTCGCGTCCGAAGAAGGCCGTCAGGCGGCCCGCCGCTGTAGCGGAAAGGAGAACTGCTCCCAAAGCGGCCACCCCCGGCGAGGTGGTCGTCGGGAAGCAGGCTCCGAAGAAGACCGAGCGCGGTCACATCGTCGCCGCCCGCCCCAAGCCGGGCGCCTCCCTCGCGGGGGAGTCCTACGGCGAGGAAGGCTGGCAGGAAGAGGAGCTGTCGGCGGCCGAGCTGGATGCCGACGGTCCGGAGCTCGATGCGCTCGAATCCGATCTCGGTCCCCCCGAGGTGGCCGAAGACGGCGAGGACGACGGCAAATGGTAGTAGGATGAGTTCAGGCGAGATTCCATTGCCGGGCTTTTGCTCGGCTCGCACGGATGAAGGTCCCGAGAAATCGGGACCTTCGCATTTCGGGGGCCTCGGTTCACGACCCCTTCTGGATCGGAACCGGCCTTCTGTTCTCGTCGAGGTTCACGTAGGTCACCTCGGCTTGCGTCACTTTGACGCGATTCCCGATTCCCTCGCCCCGCTGGGAGAAGACCTCGACCGATATCGTGATCGATGTCCGGCCGATCGTCACGAGGCTCGTGTAGAGAGAGACGAGATCGCCGACGTACACCGGCTCGTGGAAGACGACCTCGCGCATCGCGACCGTGACGAGAAACTCGGCTCCGTGGCGCTTGGCTTCGACGGCACCGGCCTGGTCGATGTAGGAAAGGATCACGCCTCCGAAGATCGTGCCGTGGGCATTCGTGTCCTTCGGCATCATGATGACGCGGATCGAGGGTTCCCGCGTTTCGCTCACCAGCCGCCGCCCTTCTTGGGGATGCGCGGCGGGCCGTAGACCGTTCCGATTCTCAGCACGACGCCGTCGGTCAGGTTGACCGTCATCGTGCCGTCGTGAAAGTAGTAGGTCCAGATCTCGTGCGTCGCATCCCTGCCTTCCGTGCCGACGGCGAACGATGGTTTTCCGATCGCCGCCTGGACCTTCTGCGCCGACAGTCCGGGGTCGATTTTCTTGCGGGCGTCGGTCATGCTTCCCGCGACGAGCTGCGATCCGACTCCCGCGATGGCGCGCGCCTCGCGAAGCTCGCGGCCCTCCCACCAGCCGGGAAGCCACAGGGCCGCCACGAGCAGCAGAGGCACGAGCACGACCGCGGCGTAGAGCAGCCGGCGCGCGCGGTTCTCGGCGCCCATCAACAGGCGAAGCCCGAGCCGGTGGTGAACTGCTGGCCGATCGAGCGCTCGAGCTCGTGCGCGCGCCGCAGCAACTCCCGGGTCCGGGCGCTGCGCTCGGGCGGCCGGCCGGCGCAGGCGGCGACGTCGCCCGCCGCCTCCCGCGCCGCCGAGGCATCCGTCTCGCGCGCGAGCGAGTCCTCGGCCGAGAGGGCGCCGGCCACGTGGGCGGCGGCGGCGACCGCGGCCTTGCGCAGTCTCAGCGCACCTTCCGGGTCGACGCCCCGGAGATCCTCGGCGACGGCGTAAGCCTCCCGCGCGAGGGCCATCGCCTCCTGCCACAGCGGATGCTGCTTGTAGCCGAGGCGTTCGGCGCTCACTCTCGTATTGTAGCCCGCCCCCGCGCGGGCTTGCGAAGGCGACCGCGCGCGATAGAATCCGCGCTCTGATGAGAAACAAAGTCACCGTCGTCGGAGCGGGCCACGTCGGGGCCACCGCCGCGCAGCGGATCGTCGAAAAGGAGCTCGCCGACGTCGCCCTGATCGACATCATCGAGGGCGTGCCCCAGGGCAAGGCGCTCGACATCATGGAATCCGCGCCGGTCGAGAAGTTCGATGCCAGGATGACCGGGTCGAACGGGTACGACATCACCGCGGGCTCCGACGTCGTCGTCATCACGGCGGGGTTGCCGCGCAAGCCCGGGATGAGCCGGGACGATCTCGTCGCGACCAACGAGGGCATCGTCTCCGACGTCGTGCGCAAAGTCCTTCCGGGATCGCCGAATGCGATCCTGATCGTGGTGTCCAACCCGCTGGATGCGATGTGCGAGGTTGCCCGCCGTGTCTCGAAGCTGCCGCGGGAGCGGGTCTTGGGCATGGCCGGAGTGCTCGACTCGGCCCGCATGCGGTGGTTCATGGCCGAGGCCATGGGCGTATCGGTCGAGAACACGCATGCCTTCGTGCTCGGCGGCCACGGCGACACGATGGTCCCCCTGCCGCGCTTCTCGACGATCGCCGGGATTCCACTGCCCGAGCTGCTGCCCCCCGACAAGATCGCCGCGATCGTGAAGCGCACACGCGACGGCGGTGCCGAGATCGTCAACCTCCTCAAGACCTCGGCCTGGTATGCGCCGTCCTCGGCCGTCGTGGAAATGGTGGACGCGGTGCTCAAGGACAAGAAGAAGGTCCTGCCGTGCGCCGCGTACCTGGAGGGCGAATACGGCATGCGGGACGTCTATCTCGGCGTGCCGGTCAAGCTCGGCCGGGGCGGAATGGAGCAGGTCATCGAGATCCAGCTCACCGGTGAGGAGGCCGGAGCGCTCGCGAAGTCGGCCGAGGCCGTGCGAGAGCTCTTCCGCATCTTGAAGGTTTGAGCTCCCTCCGGCACAAGGCATGAAAGTTCACGAGTACCAGGCCAAGTCGATCCTCGCGCGTTATGGCGTCGCGGTGCCCCGCGGCGAGGTCACCGACAATCCCGCCGAGGCGCGGGAGATCGCGCGCCGACTCGGGGGACCGGCCGTCGTCAAGGCGCAGATCCACGCCGGGGGCCGCGGCAAAGGCGGGGGCGTCAAGCTCGCGAAGGACCCCGAAGAGGCCCACGATCTCGCCCGCAAGATCCTCGGCATGACTCTCGTCACGCCACAGACGGGACCGGCCGGACGCGTCGTGCAGAAGATCCTCGTCGAGGAAGCGCTCGACATCGCCCGCGAGCTCTACCTGGGTGTCACGCTCGACCGCTCGCGGGGCGCGCCGGTCGTGATGGCTTCGCAGTACGGGGGCATGGAAATCGAGGAGGTCGCCGCGAAGGATGCCGGCGCCATTCTCCGCGAGGCGATCGATCCTTCGGCCGGGATGTTTCCCTTCCAGGCCCGCAAGCTCGCCTTCGCGCTCGGGCTCTCGGGGGACAGCGTCCGCAAGGGGGCGTCGCTCGTGGAGGCCCTCTTCCGCGCCTACGTCGAGACCGACGCGAGCCTGGCGGAGATCAACCCGCTGCTCGTGACGAAACAGGGCGACGTCCTCGCGCTCGACGCAAAGATGGCGTTCGACGACAACGCCCTCTTCCGCCATCCCGACATCAAGGAGATGCGCGACCTGGCCGAGGAGGACCCGCTCGAGGTCGAGGCCTCGCGCTTCGGGCTGAACTACATCAAGCTCGACGGCAACGTCGGGTGCATGGTCAACGGCGCGGGGCTCGCGATGGGGACGATGGACCTCGTCAAGCTCGCCGGCGGAGAGCCCGCCAATTTTCTCGACGTGGGCGGCGGCGCCAACGAGGAGCAGGTCAAGAACGCCTTCCGCATCATTCTGTCGGACAAGAACGTCCGGGGCGTGCTGATCAACATCTTCGGCGGCATCATGCGCTGCGACATCATCGCCAAGGGCGTGGTCGCGGCGGTGCGCGAGATGGGCCTCGCGATTCCGGTGGTCGTGCGGCTCGAGGGGACCAACGTCGATCAGGGCAAGGCGATCCTGCGCGAGTCGGGCCTCAAGATCACGCCCGCCGATGGCCTCGCGGACGCGGCGGAGAAGGTCGTCGAGGCCGTGCGATGAGCATCTGGGTCGGGCGCGACACGCGCCTCGTGGTCCAGGGCCTCACTGGCCGCGAGGGCTCGTTCCACGCGCTCGCGTGCCGCGACTACGGAACGCAGGTCGTCGCGGGCGTGACTCCCGGCAAGGGACGGACGACGCACGAGGGCATTCCCGTCTTCGACACCGTTGCCGACGCCGTGCGGGAGACGGGCGCGAACGCCTCCATGATCTTCGTGCCGCCCCCGTTCGCCGCTGACGCGATCGTCGAGGCGGCCGACGCGGGGGTGGCCGTGATCGCCTGCATCACCGAGGGCATTCCGACCAACGACATGCTCCGTGCCCGCGCCTTCCTGGACAGGCAGGCGGCCGCGGGAAAGCCGGTGCGCCTGATCGGTCCGAACTGCCCGGGCATCATCACGCCCGGCGAGTGCAAGATCGGCATCATGCCGGGCCGCATTCATCGGCCCGGCTCGGTCGGCGTCATCTCGCGTTCCGGGACGCTGACCTACGAGGCGGTCGACCAGCTCACACGACTCGGGCTCGGGCAGTCGACCGTGATCGGCATCGGCGGGGATCCGGTCAACGGGACGAACTTCATCGACTGCCTGAAGGCGTTCAAGGACGACGTCGCCACCGACGCCATCATCCTGATCGGCGAGATCGGCGGCATGGCCGAGGAGGAGGCCGCCTGCTGGGTCGCCGGCAACCTCCGTAAGCCGGTCGTGTCGTTCATCGCGGGACAGACGGCGCCTCCGGGCCGCCGCATGGGGCACGCGGGGGCCATCATCGCGGGAGGCAGGGGCACCGCCGCGGAGAAGATGAAGGCCCTCGAGGCCGCGGGAATCGCCGTCGTCCGCTCGCCGGCGGACATCGGCAAGAAGATCCAGGACGTGCTCGGGCGCTGAGGCGCCCCAGTCGCGAGAAGGAGTGAGCTTGGAACGGACTCTGACGATTCTGAAGCCGGACTCGGTGGCAGCGGGGAAGGTGGGCGCGATCCTCGCGCATCTCGAGAAGGAGGGGTTCCGGCTGCTCGGGTTGAGGAAGACGCGCCTCTCGCTCGAACAGGCGCGGGCCTTCTACGCCGTGCACAAGGAGCGGTCGTTCTACGGCGCTCTCGTCACCTTCATGACCGAGGGGCCGGTGATCGTCGCTGTGCTCGAGCGGCAGGACGCCGTTCCGCACCTGCGCCGGACGATGGGTGCGACCGACTCGCGCAAGGCCGAGCCGGGCACGGTCCGCAATCTCTTCGGAACCGACATCGAACGCAACGCCATCCACGGGAGCGACTCCGCCGAGAACGCCTCGAAGGAGATCGCGTTCTTTTTCAGCGAGGCGGAGCTGATCTGACCCGCGCGACGCGCCGCGTCAGATCATCCCGAGCGAAGCAAGGGATCCCTTTTCGGGCCCGGGGATAGCTCGGGCCAACGATCTCGGAACGCGACCTCAGGAATCCAGTCTTCTCAGAGTCACGAGCACCCGGTTCGCCACCCCCCTCAGTATCGCCACCTCGCGCAGCGACAGCGGCCGGCCTGCGACGATCCGTCTCCAGTCGCGTAGCGACCGGCCCCGGTGCCCCGTGTCGTAGAACCCGATCGCCTCCAGGGCGCGGTCCCAGTGGCCGATCGCGGCTTCGACTTCGGACGCCGGAGCCCCGGGCTCGGGCGCTGCGGGGGATTCTGCTTCGGGCGCCATGGCGGTGACGACGCCGAGAACGAGGGCAACGGCATGCGACAGATTCATCGTGGGGAACCGCGGGTCGGTCGGCAGGCGCAGGCACGCCGAGGCGCGAGTGAGTTCGTCGTCGGTCAGGCCGCTTCTCTCAGGGCCGAAAACGAAGGCGGCCGGGACCGGCCCAGCCTCGGAAAGAAACGCCGGGAGTTCGGCGAGGCCGAGGCTGCGCGTGCTGGCGCGTCCACGCAGCGACGAGGTCGTGACGACCACCGGGAAGTCTGCAACTGCCAGGTTGAGATCGGCATAGCGCCTGATGGCGTCGAGAAGGTCGTCGGCTCCCACGCAGAGCCGGATCGAATCCGGGTCCGGAAGCACGGCCGGCTCCACGACCGAAATCCCGGTGAGGCCGAAATTCTTGGCCACCCGGGCCACGGAACCGAGATTGGCAGCGTTGTGCGGGCGCACGAGAACGATGGTCCGGGTGGGCGTCGCCAAGGGAGGACAGTCTACATAACGGAACCGGGATACGGGTACGGGACGGGGGATGGGGGATGGGGGATGGGGGATGGGGGATACCGATCCTGGGGGTCGCGGAGGCCTTATAATTTGTGGGTGAAACGCTTTCTTTGCGTCCCGCTGGTTCTCGTCGCGGCGGCCGCTGCGGCACAGAAGCCGGAGGACCCGCCCTCCTACAGCGACAGTGCAGGAGCCGAGTACGTGATGCTGCCCGTCGTCGTCACGGACAAGGGCGGCAAGTTCGCCGACGGCCTGCGCAAGGAGGATTTCGTCCTGCGCGTGGGCAACGCCCGGGTCGACTTCGACACCTTCGAGCGGGACGAGACCGCCCCCGTGTCTTTCGCCTTCCTGCTCGATACCTCGGGGAGCATGGGCATCGCGAACAAGCTCGAGAATGCGAAGAACGCCATCCGCGCGATCATCCGCGGACGGCGCCCGGGCGACGATTTCGCGCTCTTCGCGTTTTCCGAGGGCGAGGTGCGCCTGGTGGCCGATTTCTCGCCGGACCCGGCGACGCTGAACCGCGCCCTGTGGGACCTCGAGGCTTCGGGCCAAACGGCGCTCTTCGATGCGGTCGCGGCGACGCCGGAGCGGATGATGAAGGGGCGCAACAACAAGCGCGCGATCCTGCTCTTTACCGACGGGGTCGACAACGCGAGCACGCTCTCGCCCGTGCAGATGGCCGAGATCCTGCAGCACGTCTCGGTCCCGGTCTACCCGATCGGGATGAAAACCGCCGGGTTCGACACCCTGACGGAAACCGCGCGGCGGGAGCTCTCGATCGACAATCTGCAGCTGCTGGCGAGCTCGAGCGGCGGGAAACTCCACCTGGTGGCGGGGGACGAGGACCTGCGGCCCCTGGCAGCCAGGATCGGGAGTGAGGTCCGGGAGCAGTATTTACTGGGATTTGCACCCTCCGGCAGGGGAGATATAGAATACCGGGTTGTATTCGTGTCCGTGGCCAAACCCGGTTCCTGGGTCGTGCGGACGCGCCGAGGATACCGGGGTACCGCTCCGGGCGGATCGTAATTTTTTTCAGGAGGTGCAGATGCACAGAGGACGCAGGGTTTCTTTCTTTCTGTCGGGTGGGGCGCTTCTTTTGGGCACTTTCGGGCTGACGGCGTGCGCTTCGAAGAAGTACGTCGGCGAGGAAGTCTCCAAAAGCAGCGCGGTCACCGAGAAGCGGATCAATGACGTCGAGTCCCAGGTCGAGGCAACGCAGACCAAGGTCAAGCAGCACGATGCGAAGATCGCCGAGCTCGACAATGCGACGCGCCAGGCCCTCGAGCGGGCGCAGCAGGCAGGCAAGCTCGCCGAAGGCAAGTTCGTCTACTCGTTGGTTCTCTCGGATGACGCGGCGAAGTTCCCGGTCAACCAGCATGAGCTCTCGAAGGAGGCTCAGGACGCCCTCAACGCGTTTGCGGAGCGACTCAAGGGCGAGAACAAGAACGTATACCTGGAGATCCAGGGCCACACGGACGCCACCGGATCTGATGCGTACAACCTCAAGCTCGGCGAGGCCCGGGCGGAGGCCGTGCGCCGCTACCTCAACAAGCAGGGCGTCGCGTTGAATCGGATGTCCACGATCTCCTATGGCAGCTCGGAGCCGGTCGAGTCGAACAAGACCAAGGAAGGCCGGGCCAAGAACCGGCGGGTGGTGGTGGTCGTCCTCGCGTAGCTCCAGCGATCAGCGATCAGGTTTGCGGCCCGGCTTTGCCGGGCCGTTTTTCTTTCGGGCTCGGAGGGCGGCGAGAACCGCAGCGAAGTCCGCAGGCAGCGGTGACTCGACCGCGACCCGCTCTCCGGTCGCGGGGTGGGCGAAGCCGAGAGAGCGCGCGTGGAGCATCTGCCGGGGGGCCTGCAACCGCGAGTCGGTGGAGCCATAGACGCGGTCGCCGAGCACCGGGTAGCCGGCCGCCGAGAAATGCACGCGGATCTGGTGCGTGCGGCCGGTCTCGGGGCGGATCGACACGAGCGCGACCCCCCGAAAGCGCTCGAGCGTGCGGTATCCGGTCACCGCGGCGCGGCCCCGCTGGCCGGGGCGCGCCACACTGCGGCGAAGGCCGGGCTCGCGGACGAGGTCCGCTTCGAATGCACCGCGATCCGGAGGGTCGCCTTCGACCAGCGCGACGTATTCGCGGTCGATCGCGTGCGTGCGGAATCGGTCCTGCAACGCGTGGAGTGCCTCGCGGCCGCGCGCAAAGACCAGAGCGCCCGAGGTGTCCTTGTCGAGCCGGTGGACGATCCCCGCATGCGGCCTCCCGCCGTAGCGGTGCTGCAGGTAGTGAAGGGCTCGGCTCCAGAGGGTGTCCTTTTCCCGGGCTTCCGTCGGGACCGTGAGCAGGCCCGCAGGCTTGTCGACGACGAGCACGCTGTCGTCCTCGTACAGGACGGCGAGCCGGGTCCGGACGTGGCGCCGCCGCGGCCGATGGGCATGGAGCTCGAGCCGGGCGCCGGGCGGCATTTCGGCGCCCGGCTCATCCAGGGTCGCGCCGTCGACATCGATCCTGCCGGAGCGCACAGCCTCGCGGGCGGCGCGGCGCGACAGGCCGAGTTGCCGGGCGACCGCGAGGTCGAGCCTCAACGAAAGGGCTCCGCGCGGCGCTGTGTGGCCGGCCTGGCGATCTCGACGAAGAACTCCGGGTCGCCGATCCGCGCGGCCGGCGTCGCGCCCTGCCCGAAAACCGCGACAACGGTGTAGCGCGACCGGGCCGCCGCGTCGAGCCCGCGCAAGTAATCCGAACCAAACGCATGGGCGCCTTCACCCACCGCGAGCACGTTGGCGAAAAGGAGGACGTCGGGCGGGCGGGCTTCGAGCAGCGCAATTGCCCGCGCTTCGCCCGCGCGATCGAGGTGGCCGGGAAAGAACTGCTCGAGCCAGAACGGATTTCGGTAACCGAGGGCGTAGTTGAAAAAGCCGGTCTCCGGAAAACCGGCGAGGGTGGAGTCTCGCGGCAGGCGCTCGAGCTCCGTCAACGCCGCCGCGGTCGGTCCCGCGACGGCTTCGGGCAACCAGAGGCTGCCCGCGGGGGTCGCGACCAGGGCCCAGGCTCGGGCGCGATAGAGCTCTCCCATCGCCAGGACGCGAAAGGCGAGGAACGTGGAAAGGGCTGCGACAGTCAGGCCCGGTAGAGCAGGACCTGCGGCGGGTGCCGCACGGTCCGCGGCGGAAAGCATCGCTGCCACTGCGAGCACGATCGGGAGGGGGAGGAAGAAGGCGTCGTAGGGGCCGACGTAGCCGGCGGCGAGCAGTAGACGCGCGGAGAACAGTCCCCCGATCCAGACGACCGCGTCCGGCGCCGCGCCGAGCAGACCGGAGGCGGCCCGGCCGCGGAGAAAGGCGACAAGGCGAATGGCGGCGGCGGCGAGCAGGCCCACGGGAATGACGCGGACCAGGGGAGGAAAGAGTGCGAGCGTGTCGGCCATCGACGGCGGCGGCCGCAGGCGGATCAGGGCCAGGCCCCCGAGGATCAGTACGGCGAAGATCGCGACCGTCCGGCCCCAGACGGCCAGGCCGGCGGCCGAGAGTCGAGCGGCGATCCAGGCGGCGGAGGCAACGAGCGTGGCCGCGAGCCCGAGGACGATGGCGGCGATTGCCAGCTCGGCCGCGCGCAGTCCGATGCGATCCAGGCCGGCGTAGGCGCCATACACGTTGCGAAAGGCCGCCGGTGGATCGAGCATGCGGAGCCATCCGTCCACCACGAGCCGGTCGAAACCGATTCCGGCGGAGAGGATTCCGTATCCGACTGTCGCGCCCGAAAGCGGAGCGAGGGCGAGCGGCACGAGGCGTCGCGGCTTCCGCAGGGCCGAGAGCGCGAAGAGGGCCACCGCGGCCAACCCGAGTTCCGGGCGCGCGAGGAGCGCGGCGAGCAGACACGCGCCGCCAGCCGCGTCGTTTCGATAGCCACGGTCCGAGGCAGCGAGGACGAGCGCCCAGGTCAGGGCGGCGACCGCGATGCTCGTATCGAAGCTGAAGGGAAAGAGCCATCCCCCCGGGCGCAGGAAGACCGCGGCAGCCACCGCGATCGACGTCGCGAGCCCCGCCCGCCACGGAGACAGCAGGCGCCGAGAAAGGCGGGAGAGCCCCGCCAGGTGCGCGAGCGTGACCAGCGCATAGAGCGTCGTTCGGGCCGGAAGCGAACGGCCCGCCATCCCGTCGGCGGCCGCGGCCAAAAACGGGCCGAGCGGTCCATGGTGGAAGTGCACGTCGCGGTAGAGCCGTTCACCGTGAAGGAGGCGCCAGGGCACCATGAGCTCGCGCCCGCTGTCGACGTACGGCTCGATCCAGCGATTCCACGAGACCGCCACCAGCAGGAGAAACACCGCATACGGGAGAGCAGCCGGCAGACGATTCTTCACGAGATGTTCTTCCCAACCCTCAAATCCGAAATCCGAAATCCGAATTTCTTCTAGGATACCTCCCGTGCAGGAGAAGATGGCGACGCGCAACCCGATCGCGCGCGCGCTCGCCTCGGCAGCATCCCGCCTCTGGTTTCCGGCGACCCTGGCCTGCGCGCGCACTCTGCCCCGGCGCTGGATGTACCGGGGCGGGCGCGCTCTGGCTGCCTCCTACTATCGCATGCGCCCGAAGTACCTCCGGGCGGCGCGGGCGAACCTCGCGGTCATCCTCGGGGCGCCGGAGGATTCTCCCGAGGTCCACCGCGGCGCCTTCGAGATGGTGGCTTCCCACTTCGAGGCGTGGGTGGATTTCCTCCACTTCGCGACACGGCCGGCGCCGGAAGCCGCGCGATTGGTCGAGGGCGTCATCGGCTATACCCGAATCGTCGAGGCCCGGCTCGCGGGAAAGGGCGTCGTGCTGCTGACGGCGCACCTCGGCAACTGGGAAATCGGAGGCCTCATGCTCGCGCGGATCAAGGATCCGATCCACGTGGTCCTGGTGCCCGACATCTTCCCGGGCGTCGAGCGCGAGCGTCGTCGGCTCCACGCCCTGTCCGGCGTCACGGAGATCCGGGTCGACCGGAGCATCGCGCCCACGCTGGCCGTTCTGCGGGCCCTCGGACACAACGAGATCGTGGCCATGCAGGGCGACCGCGACTTCGACAACACGGGCGTCGCGGCGTCTTTCTTCGGCCGGGAAGCGTTCTTTCCGCGCGGCCCCTTCCGCGTGGCGATGGCCTCGGGGGCCGCGCTGCTGCCGGCGTTCATCGTCCGCCTGCCCGACGGGCGCTATCGTGCCATCGTCGAGGAAGCCATCCGGATCGAGTCCGATGGCGACCGCGACGCGGCGCTACGGCGCAACATCGGGCGTTACGTGACGCTGCTCGAGCGCTACGTGCGCGAGTATCCCGATCAGTGGTACTGCTTCTATCCCTTCTGGGACGACCCGTCGAGGATGAGAGGGGAATGAGAGAGTTGTGAGTCGTGATTTGCGTGTCGTGACTTTGGGCCGACGGTCCTCGGGCTCTCCCGCTACGCCAGGGGCCTGCGCGCAGACACCGCTGCTACGAAGAACGCATCGTAGTGTTTCGCCAGTTCCTCGACGTCGGGCAGGATCTCCGGCCGCTCGAAGCCCGTTGCGCGGAATGCGGCGCGCCAGTTCTCGGGCGTGAGGAAGCCGTGGTTGGGCCGGGTCGCGGCATCGGTCGCGACCGTCGTGAAGTTCTCGAGGAAGTTGAAGACGAACTCGACGTAGATCGGCTGGCCCGGGAACGGCCGCACGCACTCGGAGAAGACGGCCACTCCGCCGGGCTTGAGCGCGTCGCGAATGCGCGCAAGCGTGGCCCCGAGATCCCTCGCGACATGCACGGTGTTGACGGCGTAGACGATGTCGGCCGTCCCGGGCGGGACCCCCTGCCCGGCGAAGTCCGCGTTCATGTCGAGCCTGCCGAACGCGATGGGAAGCTCCGGAAATCGGGCGCGGAGGGAGCGCTCGGCGCGCCGCAGGAAGGTCGGCACGATCTCGGTGAAGAGATAGCGCCCGATGCGCCCGAGCGCCGCGTCGCGGGACAGCCGCTCGCCGAGGGCGATCGCGGCCGAGCCGGAGCCGCCGCCGATCTCGAGGACGGTGGCCGCGCGCGTCGCGGGCAGGGCGCGGACGACAGCCTCGGCGCCGAGCCGATTGTTGATCTGGTAGAGAAGGTTGTCGTTGGAGAAGTAGTCGAACCAGAGCGGCAGCCGTCCGGGGGCGAGCAGGATGTCCTCGCCGGTTCTCTCGCCGCGCAGGAACTCGGGCACGTGCTCGACCATCGCCCGGACGACGGCGAATGCCGGAAGCGACTGCGGATCCAGACCCCGGGCCATCGCTTCTGCGCGATCCGGGTCTCCCGGGGGGAGCACTGCTCGGGCTCGGTAGACGCCGTCGTCGGCCGTGCCCGACCGGTCGAGGTAGCCGGCGGCGGCGAGCTTCTCGAAGAACCAGCGGACCGGAAGCTCGGCGCGCGGCGCAAACGCGCGCGAGCGGACGACTTCCCGAGCCGAGGCTCCGAGCGCGAGGTCCCGGTCGAGCCCGAGGCCGTGGACGAGGCGCAGAACGGAGTCTGTCGTGAAGCGGTCGAAGTGCTCGGCGCAGAGGATGAATTCTCTCGAGAAGAGCGAGCGAATCGCCGGGTCCGGAATCCGCGCGAGCAGCGTTTCGAGGTCTTCGCTCCGCTGTGCCATGCGGCGGATTGTAGTGCCGGGCGGCGGCAGGCTAAACTGAGGGGTCGCCGCATGAAGTCGCCCCTCGCCGCGCTGGCCGCGCTCGTTCTGCTCGCTGCGCCCCTTGCGGCGGCGAGGGCTCCCGGCCGGGTCGTGATCCTCGGGTTCGACGGAGTGGACGCGCACCTCGTCGAAGAGATGCTCGGCCGGGGAGAGCTTCCGAGCCTTGCCGCCCTGCGCCAGCGCGGGGGCTATTCGCCGCTGACCCCGACCGTGCCGGCCCAGACACCCGTGTCCTGGGCGACCTTCTCGACGGGGCTCGATCCGGGCGGAACCCAGATCTTCGACTTCCTGAAGCGCGATCCCGCCAACCGCATCCCGACGTTCGCCGTTGCCGAGGAGATCCAGGTGCCCTTTCTCTTCGGCAACCGAAACCCGGTTGTGTTCGGGGCCGCGGCCCTCGCGCTCCTGCTGCTGCCCGCTCTGTTCCTCTTGCGCCGCCGCCGACGCCTGGCAGCCGCCATCCTCGGTCTGCTGGCGATCGGCGCGGGACTCGGGGCCTTCCAGGCGGCGAAGGCGTGGCTTCCGTCGGCGCGACCCTGGGTTCGGAACAACCGGCGCGGCCCCGTGTTCTGGACCGCGGCGGGAGCGCGGCCGGCCACCGTCATCCGCATGCCGGTGACGTTTCCGCCCGAGGCCTTCGACGACGGGCGGATGCTCTCGGGCCTGGGTGTGCCGGACATTTCGGGCCGCATCGGTAAGCCCGGCTACTACACCTCGGACCCGTTCTTCGCTCCGCGCGAGGGCAACGACTTCTCCATCGAGATCACGCGGCTCGAGTCCAATGTCGGCAGCCAGACGACCCGGATCTCCGGCCCTCCCGCGCGACCCTTCGGGCGCGAGGGGACGATCGACGTGCCGATGACCCTCACGGTTCCGGACGCGCGGGACCGCCTGATCGTGGCGGCGGAAGGCGCGCGCGTCGAGCTGATGCCCGGGCAGTGGAGCGATTGGATCTCCCTCGTGTTTCGTGTCAATCCATTGATAGCCATTCACGGCTACGCCAAGCTGCGCCTGCTGACGGTCGCACCGGAGATTTCGCTCTACCTGTCTCCGATTCAGTTCGATCCGGGGCACCTGCCGCCGGGTTTCGCGATCTCCTCGCCGGGCGGCTTCGCGGCCGAGCTCGTCGATCGGTTTGGCCGATACAAGACGATGGGGTGGGGGATCGACACCTGGTCGATCCAGTCGGCGACGCTTTCCGAGGAAGCCTTCCTCGAGGACGTGCGGCAGACTGCCGACCAGGAACGCAAGATCCTTCGGGGTCTGCTCGGCGGCAGAGAGAAGCTGCTCTTCCACTACTTCGAGTTCCCCGACCGCGTGGCGCACGTTTTCTGGCGGCTGCGCGATCCCGAGCACCCGGCCTTCGACGCGAAGCTCGCGGCGAAGTACGGCGATGCGATCGAGAAGTCGTACCGGGCCATGGACGAGATCGTCGGCGAGACCGCGAAGGCCCTCGCGCCCGAAGACATCCTGATCGTTCTCTCCGACCACGGATTCGCCACGTGGCGGCGCTCGGTCAACTACAACTCGTGGCTGGTCGAGAACGGATATCTCGTCCTGAAGGGCAACGCCAGGCGCCAGAATCTCGAGGCCCTCTTCTCGCGGGGGCAGTTCTGGGAGGCCGTGGACTGGCCGCGGTCGAGGGCCTACGCCATGGGTCTTGGCGACGTCTACGTCAACCTCCGGGGACGCGAGGAGGGCGGCATCGTCGAGCCCGGCGGCCCCTACGAAGCCTTGCGGGCGGAGCTCATCGCGAAGCTCACCGCGCTGACGGATCCGAAGAACGGGCAGCGGGCGGTATCGCGTGTCTTTCGCCGCGAGGATGTCTACAAGCGCTTCGACCCGAGGCTGATTCCAGACCTGATCGTTGCGAACCTGCCCGGGTATCGCGTCTCCTGGCAGTCGTCCCTCGGCGTGCCGACCGGGTCGGTCTTCGAGGACAACCACGACGTCTGGAGCGGCGACCACTGCTCGCTCGACCCGGATCTCGTGCGCGGCGTGTTCTTCTCCTCGCGGCCCTTCCATGCCGAGGGAGTTCCGGGGATTGCCGACGTCACCGCGTCGGTGAGGGAGCTGGTCGGCAGTCCGGCCATCGAGGACGCTGCAGGGAAGTCGCTCTGGTGATTCGACCCTTCCTTGCAACCACACTCTTTCTGGTCGCGGTGGGGTCGCTCGGACAAACCCTCGCCACCCCGGCCGACGGCCAGGCCGACCTGGCGCGCCTGCAGGGTCGCATCGGCTCGCTCAAGGCGAAGCTCGCCGAGAGCGAAAAGAAGGAGGCCACGCTCGCCGAGGAGCTCCAGCGGCTCGAGCTGCGCCTGGAAATCGCGACGCGCGAAGGCGAGCTCGTCTCCCGTACACGCGAAGATTTCGCGGGCCGGCTCGCAGTGGTGTCGCGGGAACGGGCCGAGGCGGCCGACTCGGCAGCCCGGTCCCGCCAGGGCCTGCTGGCGCGCGCGCGGCTGCTCCAACGGTTCGGACGATTCGGATACTTCCGCGTCTTGCTCGAGGCGAAGGACCTTCCCGCGCTGCTCGACTCGATCGAACGCCTCGACAGCCTCGCACGCCGCGACGGAAAGCTCCTCCGGCAGTACCGCGACGCCGAATTGCGTCTCGAGGCGGACGTCGCCCGCGAGCAGGCGCTCAAGGTCGAGATCGACCGGCTCTACACGCGCAGCCGGCAGGAGGAGGCGCGGGTCGCATCCCTGAAAGTCGAGAGGGAGAGGCTGCTCGCCCGCGAGCAGAGCGCTTCCGCCTTGCGCCGGCGCGAGGTGTCCGCCCTCACGGACAAGGCCACGCGCCTCGAGCGGCTCCTCGAAACGCTCGCGCGGCAGTCGGACGGGGAGGAGCCAGCCGGCGCCTCGGGCGGACTGCGCCCCTGGAAGGGCGTGCTCGACTGGCCTGCGCGCGGCACGATCATCGAGACCTTTGGTCGCCACCGCCATCCGAAGTTCGACACCTGGACGGTATCGAACGGGGTTGCCGTCGCGGTGCCGCTCGGAACTCCCGTCCACGCCGTCTATGCGGGCAAGACCATCTACGCCCAGTGGCTCAACGAGTACGGCAACCTGGTGATCCTCGATCACGGCGACGGCATGCTGACCCTTTATGCTTGGCTCCAGGCCGTCCTGGTCAAGCGGGGGATGCCGGTCGCGGTCGGAACCGAGATCGGTCTTGCCGGCTATGGTCCCGGACGGGAAGAGGTCGGCGTGTACTTCGAGGTCCGAGACCACCAGAAGGCCACCGATCCGGTGGCATGGCTGCGTTGAGAAGGTGACGAGCGGCGATTCGGAAGTCGTTGAGCCGCAACTCGTAAGTCGCCGCCCGAAACCCGGAACGAATCCGGCATTGGAGTTGTTCTCGGGTCTGCTAGCATGAGAGGTTCAATGTCCTCCAATCGCACGCGCATCGGGTTTGTCGTCGTCTCGATCTGTGCCCTGGCGTCGCTTCGCGCGATGACCGGCCCGGAGGGCTCGGGCCGCGATCCGGCGTCCCAGGCGCTCTCGATCTTCTCCGAGGTGTTTTCCCTGACTCGCTCCAACTATGTCGAGCCGACGGATGGGAAGACCCTTCTCGAGGGCGCGTACGACGGGATGTCGGATGCCCTGGATCCGTACTCCTTTTACGTTCCGGCAGCTTCGGTCGCGGCGTACAAGGCCCAGGAGACGGCCGGAGCGGCAAATCCGGGGATCGTCTTCGCGCGGCGCGGAGGCTATCCGTACGTCGTCGGCCCGCTTCCGGGCTCTCCCGCGGAGAAAGCGGGAGTCAAGCCGGGTGACCTCATCGACTCGGTGGACGGCAAGACGCTGCGCAACGCGCCGGCGTGGAAGGTTGCGGCGGCGCTGGCCGGGCCCGAGGGATCGTCGTGCGAGTTGAGCGTTTTCCGGGGCGGCGACGAGAAGCACATCGTAATTCGTGTAACGCGGGCGCGTTTCGAGGCGCCGGCTCCCTCCACGAAATGGGAGCGAGATGTGGCGATCCTGAGCATTCCGACGTTTACGCCCGCGGCTGTCGCGGCGGTGCGCAAGGAGATCGAGGAGGCCAACCGCCGCTCGATCACCAATCTCGTCATTGATTTGCGGGGGTCGATCGGCGGCACGATCGCCGACGCGGCCCCGGTTGCCGCGCTGTTCGTCGGCAAGGGCACCATCGCAACCGTGGTCTCGCGCAAGGTCGCGTCCAAGCCCCTCGAAGCGCCGGGCGATCCGGTCTGGAAGGGGCGCACCGTGATTCTCATCGACGACGCGACGGCGGGAGCCGCCGAGGTGTTTGCCGCCGCGTTGCGCGATCGGGCCGGCGCGACGACGGTGGGCGAGACGACGGCCGGGATGGCGATTATTCAGAAGAGCGTTCCCACGACCGAGGGCGGAATTCTGTTCATGACAGTGGGCCGCTACGTGGCGCCCTCGGGGCAGGTGCTGGGCGGCAAGGGGATAACGCCGGCCGAACGCGTGCTGGTCTTTCCGGGCGAAGGCGGCGGCCGCGACCTCATCCTCGAGCGGGGTCTCGAGCTGGTCCGATCGGACAAGGCGGCGCGCCAGGCAGCGTAGGCGTGCCGGCGACCCGGACTCCTTGAACCGGCGGGGCCGGCGCGTTTCGGCGGCGGCGGTCTTCTTTGCCCTTCTCTCCCTGGCGCTCGGCGTCGTTCTCTGCCTGAAGTCCTGTCCACCACGGCCGTCGCCCCCGCAACCGCGAGTCGAGCCCTCGCCCTGGCCTCGCGCGCGCACGGCGCCGCTGTCCCCCCGGCCGAGCCGTTCACCGCTCCGGACGACCCCGTCCGGCCCGGCGGGCGGTGGGACGCCACGCGTGGCCATCGTCATCGACGATCTCGGCAACGAGCTCGCCCCGGCCGAGCGGATCTCGCAGTGGCGGGAACCGGTGGCGGGCGCAGTCCTGCCGCAGCTCCGGTGGAGCACCGCGTCGGCTCTCGCCCTCTCGCGGGGCGGCAAGGAGGTGCTCCTTCACCTTCCGATGGAGCCGCAGGGCTACCCGCGCGTCCGTCCCGGCCCCGGACTGATCCTCCGCTCCCAGGACGAGGCGGAGATCGATCGCCTCCTCGAGAGCGACCTCGCCTCGGTGCCGGGCGCGGTCGGCGTCAACAACCACATGGGCTCGGCGGCAACCGCGGACGCACGCGTGATGCGCGCCGTCGTCGCCGAGCTGTCGCGCCGCGGGCTCTTCCTGCTCGACAGCCGGACGACGGACGCCACGGTGGCCGAGAAGACGGCCGAAGCCGCCTCGGTTCCCGCTCTGTCGCGCCGCGTCTTTCTGGATGACGTAGCGACGGATGCGGGCGTCGAGGCCCAGCTCACCGAGCTCATCCGGCTGGCACGACAGGAGCAGAGCGCGGTGGCGATCGGACACCCCTATCCTTCGACTCTCGCCGTGCTCGAGAGGGAACTGCCGCGGCTGGCGCTGAGGGGAGTCCGCCTGGTGAAAGTGAGCGAACTGGCCCACTGAAGCCGACATCCAAGATCCGAAGATGCGGGATGCGGGATCGGAATGCGGGTAACGCCCGCATCACTCTTTCTTCGCTGCCTCCCAGTATTTGTCGAGTTCCGCCATCGGCACTTCCGACACGTCCCGGCCGCTTTCCTTCGCCCGGCGGGCGACCGCGGCGAAACGCTCCCGGAAGCGGCGATTGGCTTGCCGCAGGGCACTCTCCGGGTCGACTTTCCTGCGGCGCGCGAGGTTGACCGCGGACAGGAGAAGGTCGCCGAGCTCGTGCTCCTCGGCCTTCCGGTCGCCCCGGCCCTCTGCTTCGCGCCACTCGGAGAGCTCCTCTTCGACTTTCGACGCGACGTCCGCGTCCCTCTCCCAGTCGAACCCGAGGTCGGCGGCCCGCAGCGTCTGGCGGTAGGCTGTGGAGAGCGCGGGAAGCGCCGCCGGCAATGTGCCGAGAGGGTCTTCGCTGGCTCCCGATTGCCGCCGCTTGCGCCGCTCCCAGGCGTTTTTCACGTCTTCGGCGCTCTGCGCCGGGGTCTCTCCGAACACGTGCGGATGTCGCTCGATCATTTTCGCCGTGATGCGCGCTGCGACGGCATCGGCTCCGAACCAGCCACGCTCCTCGGCGAGCAGGGCGAGGAAAAAGATCTGGAAGAGCAGATCTCCGAGCTCGTCGCAGAGGCGTTCCGGACGACCCTCGTCGATTGCCGCCAGAGTTTCGTATGTCTCCTCGAGCAGGTACGTCCGCAGGCTGTCGAAGGATTGCTCGCGATCCCAGGGACATTCGCGACGCAGCCGCGCGACCAGTGCGGCGAGGCGGTCGAGCGCGTCGGACACGGGCGGATGATACTCGCAGGAGGCCTCACCACTCCTTCCTTCAGCCTGCTAGACTTCCGGGAAGCGTGAGCGAAGAGGACAAGCCGATCCGCGTCGTCGACCGACGGATGTTCACCCCCGATGGGGAGCTGCGCCCGGACATCGAAACCGAGGAGGCGCCGCCCGAGCCGGCGCAGACTGCCGCCCAGCCGCCCCCGCCGGCGGCAACGCGTGCCGCGTCCGGCGCGGCGGCAGGCGAGCGGAGCCCCGAGAGTTCGCCGGCGTTCCTGTCGCTCATCAGTTTCCTCGCATCCAACGTCTATGCGGCCCTGGGCGTGGACCCGATGACGGGCAAGGCCCTCGGGCGACGCGATCCGGCGGCCGCCAAGCAGATGATCGACTGGCTGGCCGTGCTCGAACAGAAGTGTCGCGGCGGTCTGACCTTCGAGGAAACGGACCTGCTCGCGCGCGCGCTCTACGAGTTGCGGATGGCTTACGTGGAGGCCGTGCAGCCGCCCGGCCCTGAAGCGCCGCGCCAGGGCAGGTAGCGGCCGGACAATGGACTCCCGAGCCGGCGCCACACGAGCCCCGGGGCCCGCCCGTGTCCCGCCCTTGGTCCCCGTCCTGCTGGGGGCGCTCCTCGCGCTCGCCGCGCCGCCCGCCCGCGCCCAGGATGCTCTGACGCCGCTTCCGCCTCCCGTCACCCGCGGCCTCTACCGGTCCCACTGGTTCGAGTTCCTCTCCGCATTTTCGGAGAACGACGCCGGGACCGCGGGCAAGGCTCTGGAGGCCATGCTGCGGGACGCGCGGAAGGTGGGTGTGCGTCGACTGTCGGACTTCTCGCGTACCGCCGTGTTCCTCGGCCGCCGGGCCGAAAAACTCGGCCAGCCGGAGCGGGCTGCCCGTGCGTACGAGGCCGCGCTGCAGCTGGACGATGCGAATCCCGATGCGGTGCTGGCGCAGTGGTCCTTTCTGCTGAGGCAGGGCCGCGTGATGGAGGCCTTGCGGGCGATTCCGGAGACGATGACCGGGCTGGTTGCCTCGCACGAGGCACGGATGGCGGTTCTTTCTTGCGCTGGCCTGTGGGCCGCCGCAGCCGCCGCCGCAACGCTCTTCGCCTCGATCCTGGCCCTCGGGTTGCACCATGGACGGCGCGTGGTCCACGACCTCCGGGAGACCTCGCACCGTTCGTTGGGGCCGGGCGCGCTCTTGCCGCTCACGCTCATCGTCGCCGGTCTACCGCTCTTCCTCGGATTCGGGCCAGGCTGGATCGTCCTCTACTGGGGCGCCCTTCTCTGGGCGTACGCGGGCGAACGGGAGCGCCCCGTTCTTGTTTGCGGGTTCATTGCGCTCGCTCTGGTCGCCCCGCTCTTCGCCTGGATTACGAGCGAGAACATCCGGCAGCGGTCGCCGCTCTTCGTCGCCGCGATCGATCTTGACGAGCGCCGCGAGGACGCCAGTGCCGAGGACGGCTTGCGGCAGGCTTCGGCCGTCTTTCCGGAGGACGCGGACGTCTGGTTTCTCCTGGGAATCTACGCCGAGCGCGCGGGCGACCTCGAACGCGCGCAGTCGGACTACGGGCGAGCTGCCCTGGCGGCGCCGAACGACTACAGGCCGGTCTTGAACCGCGGGAACGTGCATTTCACCGATGGTGACTACAGCGAAGCGATTCGGGACTACACGGAGGCCGGCAAGCGAGCTCCGGGCTCGGCCGACGTGTTCTACAACCTTTCGCTGGCCCGTGGTGAGGCTTATGACTTCGACGGCCAGGCACAGGCCCTCGCCAGAGCTCGGGAGATCTCCTCTTCCCAGGTCACCGCGTGGTCGAATGCCCCGCGGCTGTCGCGGGTCGTCTCGGTGGGCTTTCCCGTCCGCCGCGCCCGCGCGCGGATCGAGGCGTGGAACACCCAGTTGAAGAGCCGGCGCCTCCCGGGCCACGGCACGTCGGCCAGCGTGTGGCGGGCCCTGATCTCGCCCTGGGCCGCCGCGCCGCTGGCGGTTCTGGCGGTCGGGCTTCTCCTGGCCCGCCTGCGGCGACGCCGGGGGCTGGCCTCCCTGTGCGAGCGGTGCGGCCGCGCGTTTTGCAACCGGTGTCGGCGATACGCGGATCCGGCGATCTACTGCGCGAAGTGCTCCAGCGTGTACCTGCGCAAGGAGACCGTTGACATCGAGGTGCAGGTTGCGGAAGCGAACGCGATGCAGCGCCGCGCGGCGTGGAGCGCGAGCGCGAGCCGCATCGCATCGCTCCTGCTGCCTGGCTCCCACGCATTTTTCGAGGAACGGCCGGTCGCCGGAGCGTTCACGCTCTTCCTGTTCTTCTTCGGCGTGGCCGCGGCCGTCATCGACGAGAGGCTCTTCGATCCACTGACGCTGCCGCCGCCCGGCCGGTTCCGGCTGACGGTCGTCGTCGGTGGCCTTTTCGCTCTCGCGGTCTGGGTGCGGGCGCAGCTCGTCGGCAGGAGGGCTCCGGGTGGGTCTTGAGGGGACGCTCAAGGTCTTCTCCCTGACCGAGATCTTTCAGATGCTCGGGCTGCAGCGAAAGACCGGAATCCTGAGCGTCGAAGGAGAGGACGACTCGATCACCATTTCCTTCCAGGGCGGCCAGGTCGTGGCCGCGGAGTCGCGCTCGCACCGGCTCGAGAATCGGCTGGGAAACCTGCTCCTGCGCGCCGGCTCCGTCACGCAGGAGCAGCTCGACCGCATTCTCGCCGTTCAGAGGCAGACGCACGAGCGCTTGGGTGCCCTGCTCGTTCGCGAGGGGCTGGTCGCGGCGGAGGACCTTCGCGACGCCGTCCGTCTGCAGATCTCGCGGATCGTGTACTCGGCGTTTCGGTGGCCGGACGGACGGTTCCACTTCACCCAGGAGGGGAGCGTCGACTACGACCGGGAGCACGTAGCACCGGTCGCGACGGAAACCGTCCTCATGGAAGCAGCGCAAATCGTCGACGAGTGGCCCCTCTACGAGAAGAAGGTGGGTTCGCTTTCGGCGGTCTACCGTCGCGCGGCGGGCGTGGAGCAGCTCAAGCTGGTCACCGGGGATAAGAACCCTCCCGAGGGGACGCTCTCGGTCTCGCGATCGGAGGCGGGGACCTGGCGGTGGATCGATGGAAGGGCCAGCGTCGCCGAGATCATGGAGCGCGCCTTTCTGTCGGACTTCGATGTCCTGAAGGGCACGGTCGATCTGCTGTCCCGCAACCTGATCGAGCTCGGCGTCGAAGTGACGCCGGAGCCCGAGCCGGTTCCCGAGGTGGCGGCCGCCCCGGGGGAGGCCAGGCCGGCCCGGCGATCGATGGTCCTCTGGATCGCGCTCGCGTTGCTGGCGGCGCTCGGCGTCTTTCTGTTTCCGAGAAATCCAGCCAACCTCATGCTGAGGCCTGCCGGCGAGATGCCTGAGACGGCGGAGTTGCTCAAGGCGGTGTCCCTCAACCGGGCCGTCGCGGTCGAACGTGCGATTCGGATTTACTACGACTCGAGCGGCCGGTATCCGAAGAGCCTCGAGGATCTGGTCGTCGCCGGAATTCTCGAAGAAGACGCCCTGCGCGATCCGTACGGCCGCTTCTACCGCTACATCCTCCGGGCCGAGGACGGGAAGTTCGGGCTGTACGGCCGGAACGCCCAGGGCCAGATCGATCTCGATCTCTCGCTCGAGCGCAGCCTCGCGCCGGTCTCTCAGCTGCGACCGGCGCCGTCGCGTTCGCCTCAGCAGAACGAGCGGCCGAGCGTTCTCGTAGTGGAGTAGGGCTCAGGGAAACGCTCGCTCCCATCCCCGGCATCGAGCTAATATATGAGCCTAATACACTTAGGTCATGGTGAATTTGAGTTGACAATGGTCAGCTCATATTCTAGGATCCTGATTCCGATTTAGAGGTTTAGGAGGAGAGCTTTCATGAGCAAGATCATCGGTATCGACCTCGGCACGACGAACTCCTGTGTCGCCGTGATGGAGGGCGGAGATCCGGTCGTTATTCCCAACGCCGAAGGTAATCGGACCACGCCTTCGGTCGTCGCGTTTTCCAAGTCGGGCGAGCGCTTGGTCGGGCAGGTGGCAAAGCGCCAGTCCATCACGAACCCCGCCAACACGGTCTACTCCATCAAGCGCTTCATGGGGCGCAAGTACCCGGAGGTGACCGAAGAGATGAAGATGGTTCCCTTCGCCGTCGCGGCGTCCGGGAACGGCGACTGCCGCGTCAAGGCCGGAGGCAAGGAATGGTCGCCGCCCGAGATATCCGCGATGATCCTCGGCAAGCTCAAGGAGGCGGCGGAGGCGTATCTGGGTGAGAAGGTCACCCGGGCGGTCATCACGGTGCCCGCGTACTTCAACGATTCGCAGCGGCAGGCGACCAAGGACGCCGGCCAGATCGCGGGACTGACCGTCGAGCGGCTCGTCAACGAGCCGACCGCGGCGGCACTCGCTTACGGCCTCGACAAGAAGAAGGACGAGACGATCGCGGTGTACGACTTCGGCGGAGGCACCTTCGACATCTCGATTCTCGAGGTCGGGGAGGGAGTGGTCGAGGTCAAGTCCACCAACGGCGACACGCACCTCGGCGGCGACAACATCGATCAGCGGATCATCGACTGGATCCTGGCGGAGTTCAAGAAGGACCAGGGCGTGGATCTCTCGAAGGACGCCATGGCGATGCAGCGCCTGAAGGAAGCCGCGGAGAAGGCCAAGATCGAGCTCTCGAACGTCGTCGAGACCGAGATCAACCTGCCCTTCATCACGGCCGACGCGTCGGGACCCAAACACCTCCAGTTGAAGCTCAATCGGTCCAAACTCGAACAGCTCGTCGAGGACATCGTTCAGAAATCCATGGGCCCGTGCCGCCAGGCGCTCAAGGACGCCGGTCTCGAGCCGAAGGACATCGATGAAGTGGTCCTCGTGGGCGGTCAGACGCGCATGCCGCGCATCCAGCAGCTCGTCAAGGAGTTCTTCGGCAAGGATCCACACCAGGGCGTCAATCCGGACGAGGTCGTCGCGGTCGGTGCCGCGATCCAGGGTGGCGTGCTCGCGGGAGACGTCAAGGATCTGCTCCTGCTCGACGTCACGCCCCTGTCGCTCGGCATCGAGACGCTCGGGGGAGTGACGACGCGGCTCATCGAGCGCAACACCACGATCCCCACCAAGAAAAGCGAGGTCTTTTCGACCGCCGCGGACAACCAGACCTCCGTCGAGATCAAGGTGCTCCAGGGCGAGCGCGAGATGGCGCGTGACAACAAGACGATCGGCGTGTTCCACCTCGTCGGGATCCCTTCGGCCCCGCGCGGCGTTCCGCAGGTCGAGGTGAGCTTCGACATCGACGCCAATGGAATCATGAACGTATCGGCCAAGGACCTGGGAACGGGCAAGGAGCAGAAGATCACGATCACGGCTTCCTCCGGCCTGGCCAAGGACGAGATTGACCGTATGGTCACGGACGCCCAGGCCCACTCCGAAGAAGACCGCAAGCGTCGCGAGGAGATCGAGGCCAGGAACCGGCTCGACTCGCTCATCTACGCCTCGGAGAAGACGTTCACGGAGAACAAGGGCAAGCTCGGGGCCTCGGACATCGCCAGCTTCGAGTCGGCGCTGGTCGACGCCAGGAAGGCCCTCGAGGCGGGCGGGACGGAATCCATGAATGCCGCGGGCGAGAGCCTTCAGCAGGCGTCCCACAAGCTCGCCGAGGCGATGTACAAGGGCGCCGCGCAGAGCGCGGCTCCCGCGGACGATGCCGGATCCTCCTCCGGCGGCGCAGCCAAGGAGGATGAGGTGATCGATACGGAATACGTCGACGCTGAGAAGAAATGACGGCGCGCCGCACGCGCGCCGTCATCCCTCGGTCCTTCGATCCTCGGAATGCTCGGGGAACGCGCTAAACTCTCTTGCAAGTCCCATGACTGTTTTTCGTTGGAACTCCCTTCAGGACCTCTTCGCCATCCAGGAAAAGGTCAATCGGCTGTTCGAGGAGACGATCCACAGGACCGAGTTTCCGGACGAGGGTCTCGACACGGCGCTCTGGTCCCCGGCGGCGGACGTATACGAGACTCCCGAGGAAATCGTGCT
Source organism: uncultured Acidobacteriota bacterium (assembly GCA_963847075.1). Taxonomy (GTDB): domain Bacteria; phylum Acidobacteriota; class Thermoanaerobaculia; order UBA5066; family Gp7-AA6; genus DAHUXD01. Next base: position 940,919 of record CAWJYL010000002.1, on the reverse strand, counting down.
GCACGTCGAGCTACCGGGCGTCCGTTTGGATGATGTGCGGCTCGAGGCTCTCGACGGGAAGTTGCGCGTTTCGGGGCATCGTCGGGCCGACGAGGGTGTGGAGCCGCGGCACTTCGTGCGTATGGAGCGGATCTACGGCAGCTTCACGCGGGACTTTGCGGTCCCGGCCTCCCTCGAGCCCGGCGCGATCAAGGCGTCGCTGCGCGGCGGCGTGCTCCGGGTGGTGGCGCCGAAGGCCGGCCGCGGCCAGGCCATTCCGGTCGAGCCGAGGAGGGCGCGTTGAAGCCTCGGAGCTCGTCCACGGTGCACCGCATCGGCGTCATCGCCGAGCGCTACGGCATCCATCCGCAGACCCTGCGGATGTACGAGCGTGAGGGTTTGTTGCGCCCCGCGCGGACCGAGGGCAACACGCGTCTCTACGACGCCGATACGATTGAGCGGCTGGAGATCATCCTGACCTTGACTCGGCACCTGGGGGTCAACCTGGCCGGGGTCGAGGTGATTCTCCACATGAAACAGCGCATGGAAACGATGCACGGGGATGTGCAAAAGATGCTCGAGGTGCTGCGCGAAGAGTTCGGGAACTGGCGCGGCTCGACCGACCGCAGCGTCGCACTCGCCCGGATCCCCGGCCGCCGCTACGCGGACGTGCGCTCCGAAGAGCGGTAGCCCGCCGAGGGGCGCGGATGGGAGGGACCGTGAAGAAGCCCGTGTCCGTGTTTTTCGCCGGCCTCGCACTCGCCGCCTGTGCGTTCGCCGAACTGACGAAATACAAGGACTGGGACAAATCCGCCGAGGCGTACTTTCTGACACCGCCCGAGCGGGCCGAGTGGAAGAGGCTCGCCACGGACACCGAGGCCGAGCAGTTCGTGGCGCTCTACTGGGCCCGGCGGGGCGGAGAGCCGTTCCGCCAGGAGGTCGCGCGACGGATCGCGCTTGCCGACGAGCAGGTTCCGCTGGCGCGTTACAAGCGGGGGGCGGACTCGGCGCGCGGGCGTCTGCTCGTCGTTTTCGGGACGCCGTCCCGAGTGGTCCAGAACCGGGCAGAAGGTTCCGGGCAGGAACCGGCCGATGCCGGTGCATTGGACGCGCGGTTTGCCGACCAGTCCATCGTCTTCACCTGGATCTACGAGAAGGACAGGCTCGCGGCGATCGGCCTGCCCGAGCTGAGGGCCCGCGTCGCGGTGGATGCAGGACGAGGCACGGACAGCATCCAGAACGCCGGCGACGTCGAAAAGGCGGTGGCGGTGGCTGCCGAAAGGTCGATCGTCCGGACTGCCGGGCCAGTCCCGAGCACGAGAGCGGAGGCGGCACCCGCGCCGACCCCCGCCCCGGCCGCGCTCCCGGCGGCGGCGAGAGCTGCCCTTGCGGCCGCGTCGGGAAAAGCGGACGCAGCCACGTCCTTCTGGTCGGGGACCTTTCGATCGCCCGCGGGCGACCGATTCTTCGCGATCCAGTTCTACCTCCCGTCGGATCGGCCGGCCTTTTCGTCGGGCGCGCCGCTCAAGCTCGGTGGCATCGTCACGGACCAGGCAGGCAAGGAGATACTCGCCCTCTGGGAGGACGCCGCCCTCTCGGATGTCTCTGAAGGCGCGCGCAAGGATCATGTTGCCGACCGTTCGATTGCACTGCCGCCCGGCGAATACCGGGGTGTGTTCGCGCTCTTTGTGTCCGAGGCCGAGCCCCCCGTGGCCTCCGCGACGGCCGCGTTCCGCCTCGAGCCGCGGTCGGGTGACTTCGGCGTCTCGACCCTCATCCTCGCCAACGCCTACGTTCCCATGACCCGACGGCCCGGCCCCACGGATCCGTTCGTCTTCGGGACCGACAAGCCGATCAAGTTCGAGCCGAAAGGGGATCGCCGATTCCTCGGGTCCGACAGCCTCTGGTACCTCTATTCCGTCGAGAATCCAGCCGCTGCGGCACCCGCGGCCGATGCGGCTCCGGCCGCCGACGGGGCCGCGGCCGCAACTCCCAGACCGCGCGTCATGACGCGCATCACCGTGCAGAAGGATGGCAAGGATGCTTTCCGGCCGAGCACCGCGCCTGCAGAGCTCGTCGAGATCTCACCCGGCTACTTCACGGCGGGTGGCGAGGTCCCTTTGGCCTCATTCGAGCCGGGCTACTACACCTTCGCGATCCTTGTGCGGGATCTCAACGCGCCGAAAGAGTCCCCGGCGGGTGCCGGGTTCGAGCGCAAGCAGGACTTCGTGGTTCTCAAGCCGGACGGCAGTCTGCCGGACAGGCCCAAACCGGCCGCTTTGCCCACGCCCAGACCGAAAAAGCCTTAGCTCTGGAGCCGGAATCGTCCCTCGCCACGGGGAAAGGCTTCTTGCGCCCCGCCGTCATTCCACCCTCACGTTGGCGCGAGCGGTTCCCATCTTGCCAGTCGCAACGTCGCGAACGTTGACGACGATCCGGTAGTTGCCCTTCTTGGTGTCGAGCTTCGCGTCGAACCGCAACATCGAGTCGCCCTGTGCCTTGTCGGCCGGCAGCGTGAAGGCGATCGACTGCCGTGAAATGTCGCTGGTCCGGCCCCTGTCGTCGATGGCACCGATGTAGAACTCGGCGTGGGCCACCGCCTTGTCGCCTTCCGGGATGAAAGTGAGGCCCGAGGCGGGCAGCGCGACCGTGATCGGCAGGACGTACATGCTCTTCTCCTGCGTCGCGGGCGCCGCGATGATCTTCGCCGGGATCGCGGCGTAGGACAGGTCGGTCTCGAGCGTGGCTCGGGCGTGATCGCCGATGATCTCCGATTCGGGGAGCTGCTCGAACCCCCGCCGCGTGCGCACGGACACACCCGGGCGGTTGACCGTCACGTCCACCTGCTGGTACCCCTTGCCGCCGAGCTGCGCGAGGTTAACGCCGACGGAGTAGTAGGTCGAGACGTCCTGGTAGATGCGTCCGAGGCCCCCTTCGAAGTCGTTGGTGTTGAGCAGCGCCACGCCGCCGGTGTCCCGGGCGAGGATGCGCAGACCGTCCTGCCGGTCCTGGCGAGCCTGGAACGCGAGGTTGGCCCGGTTCTGGAAAACATTTTGCGATCCATCGAGGGGGCCGGTCTCGGCGGTCGCGGCGTCGTTCGTGAGCCCGGTGCCGTCGACCGTGTAGAAGGTGACGCCGAAGGCGTTGGCGCGTTCGGCGAGCGCGGTCACTCGCTTGGGGATTTCGCGGACGTCCAGATTCGTCAGCGTCGGTTGGTTTGCGGCCGCGTACTGGGCCATCACGTACCCCGGCTGTATCTCGAAGCCGCCGGTGAGAAAGAGGAAGGCCCGCTTGCCGTTGAGAGGCGTGAGCGTTATGAGCTCCTGGCGCATGCTATCGAGCATCGTCTGGATCTCGGCCCCGGTCTGTTCCGCGTACGCGCGCGCGACCTGCATGCGCGGGCTCGCGCCGCTCGAGATACGGCGGCCCAACGCGGCCGCGCTGCTCTGGTCGATCTGCGCGATGGCTTGCCTCTGGGCCTGGAGGCGGGACATTCCCACGCCCTTTCGCTCGACGGCCGAGAGCGCGGCCATGGCCGATTCCTTGCTGGTCGTCCAGTCCACCACGACGGTCGGAATGCGGTCGAACACGACGATGCGCACGGCGTCGTTGGGCCCCAGGCGCGTCACGAGGTCGCGCAGCGCGTTCAGGCTGCGGGAGCGCTGGCCGGGCGGCAGATAGCCGAGGTCGATGTAGATCAGAAAGTTGCGCGGCACGAAGGCCTCGCTCGACTTGCGGTAAGCCGCGAGCACGTCGTCCGGCGGAGCGGACAAGAGGTCCGGGGCGTGGATCGCCCCCTGCTCGACGCGCGCGAAATACTCGATCGGGACGACCTTTCCGCCGACCCTGACCTGGAAATCCTCGCGGTTGAGGTCCGCGACCGGCTTACCCTTCGCGTCCGTCACGTCGACATCCAGGTCGAGTACCCGGACCTCGACGCTCTCGGAGAAGGTGGGGAGGGCCTCCGTGCGCTCCTGGGCGAGCGCTGCGGCGGCGCCGAGAATCAGTGCGGTCCCGGCGGAAGCGAATCGCATTGGAAGATCCTTTCTATGAAGTCCGGGGCCGTCCAGAGCCCGTTTCGCCACCGAGAACGCTCCCGGGCTTCTCGGGATTCCGGAGGGTGCTCTCGCCGGGGGCGCTAGTCCCGGGCGGCGGCTACGGTCTCGAGGCCCAGATACTCGAACAGCATATTGACCTCGTTGGTCAGCTCCTCGGAATCGAAGTCGTCGGCACCCTCCACGGGGAGGCTCCCGATCGCGCAGCCCGGGACGGCGGAGCGCGCCTTTCGGACCAGTGCCGCGGCGGCGCTCGGGTCGGTGCCGTCGTCGGAGAGAGTCGCCTCGAAGTCCCGCGGCAGGCCCCAGATTTCGGCGCGGGCCCGCCCGACGGCCGGCCGGTAGGTCTCCAGGACCGACCCCCGGAAGGGCCCCGCGGGCAGATTCATCTCGCGGATGATCTCGAAGAGGTCGGCGTAGCCGATGCAGTGCAGCAGCCCGAGCGTGTGCCCGCGTTCGCGGCTGATCCCGTAGCGCTCCGCGAAGCGGCCGGCAGCCACCGCCGTGGCCAGGCTCGCGCGGCGCACCGCCCGGGCCGCAGGATCGTTCTTCGGCAGCGCCGGAAAATCGGGCGACGAAAGGCGGTCGACGAGGACGGTTGCGGCCCGCGGGCCGATGCGGTCGAGCGCGTCGGGGACGGTCCCGACGGAGTTCTCCCGGTCGACAGAGAGCGAGTTGGCGAGGATGAGCAGGTCGAGGGTGAGGTACTGATCGAGGGCCGCGATCGGCACGAGGGCCGAGGGGTCGAGCGGTGGCTTGCGCTTGAGGAGCTCGAGCAGAAGCGCGGCGGTGTCCGCGTGGACGGGCCGCATGAGGTAGTTGCGGATGAGACGCTCGCGCAGCCGCCGGGCAAATTCGCGGAAGCGGGCGGCGTGCCCGCGGGCCTCGAGCGGGTCGAGGGTGACGCCCATGCGCTCGAGCGCTTCCCAGAGGTGCTCCTCGATGCCGTCGGGCAGAAACGGCAGAACCCACGCGTCGGCGGCCTCCCACGTCTCGCGCCGTTCCTTGCGGGAGAGGCGGTGCGTGTCGTCGAGCTGCTTGACGCCCTGGAAGGCGAGCGCCTGGCCGCGCAGGGTCAGACCGATGCGCAGGATGGGCTGCACGCGGTAGGTCGGGTCGTACTCGAAGTTGGCCTCGCGCCACTCGAAAATCTCGAAGAGGAGCTTTCGCGCCAGCTCCTCGACGCGCAGCGACAGTCCATCGAGAGTGTCGTGGTTCATCTCGAGGATCAGGCGCGTCAGGTTCTCCTGCGTCGTCATGTTGCGGGCCAGAAGCTCGTAGAGCGTGGCCGCAGGCAGCGCCCCGCTCCTCAGGAGATGGACGCCGAGCCGATGGCGGGGGAGCGACCCGGAGACGTAGACGATCTCGCCGTCCTTCCAGTCGAGGGTTCGGCGGTCGTGGCCGCGGATCACCGTCAGCCGGCCGGAGCGGCGATTCAACTCCATCCACTGGAGAAGGTCAGCGAGCCCGAAGACTTCGAGCCTTCCCCGAAAGTGATCGCTCATCAGTGCTTTGAGCGATTTTACCACCCGCCCCGGCGGCCGAGGTCTCGTGACAGAATTCCTCGCGTGAAGAACGAGAAAGGCCCGGAAAGGCGGCGCAATCCGCCCGCGCAGACGAGCTCGGGCATTCCCATTCGGCCCTCCTACGGGGAGCCCTTGCCGGGCGAATTCCCGTTTACCCGGGGCATTTCGGCGCAGATGTACCGGGGCCGACTTTGGACCATGCGTCAGTACGCCGGTTACGGGTCGGCCCGGGAATCCAACGCCCGGTATCGGTACCTGCTCTCCCAGGGCCAGACGGGCCTTTCGGTTGCCTTCGACCTGCCGACGCAGATGGGCTACGACTCGGACGATCCGGCAGCCCGGGGGGAGGTCGGCAAGGTCGGGGTCGCGATTGCGACGATCGAAGATATGCGCGTGCTGACCGAGGAGCTCCCGCTCGATCGGGTCTCGATCTCGATGACCATCAATTCCACGGCACCGATCCTGCTCGCCCTGCTGTTGGCCGTCGCGCGCGAGCGTGGGATTTCCTGGACCGCCCTGTCGGGAACCGTACAGAACGACCTCCTCAAGGAGTACATCGCCCGGGGCACTTACATCTTCCCGCCGAGGGAGTCGCTGCGGCTGGCGACGGACATCTTCGCGTTCTGCGGCCGCGAGGTCCCACGCTGGAACACGATCTCGATCTCGGGCTATCACATCCGGGAAGCGGGCTCGACGGCCGTGCAGGAAATCGCCTTCACGCTTTCCAACGCGATCGCCTATGTCGAGGCGGCTCTGGCCCGAGGGCTGCGGATCGACGAGTTTGCCCCACGGGTGTCGTTCTTCTTCAATGCCCACGGAAACCTCTTCGAGGAGGTGGCGAAGTTCCGGGCCGCGCGCTCGCTCTGGGCCGAGATCGCGCGCGACCGGTTCGGCGCCACGGACCCGAGGTCGTGGCGCCTGCGATTCCACGCGCAGACCGCCGGCTCGACGCTCACTGCCCAGCAACCGGAGGTCAACGTGGTGCGCGTGACGCTGCAGGCTCTCGCCGCCGTGCTCGGCGGCGCCCAATCGCTCCATACCAACGCGAAGGACGAAGCGTTCGCCCTGCCCACGGAGGAATCGGCGCTGCTGGCTCTGCGAACACAGCAGGTGATCGCCAGCGAGAGCGGCGTGGCCGATGTGGCGGACCCCCTGGGAGGCTCCTTCCTCGTCGAGGCGTGGACGGAAGACATACGGGACCGGGCGCGGGCACTCATCGCAAAGGTCGATGCGCTCGGTGGATCCGTCGCGGCGATCGAGCGGGGCTTCTTCCAGAGAGAGATCGAGGAGGCCGCCTATGTGGCGCAGAAGGAGATCGAGGATGGGCGGCGCGAGGTCGTTGGAGTCAACGTCCATCGCGAGCAGGGCGAGGTCGCGCCCCCGACGCTGAGCGTCGACCCCCAGATCGAACGCGAGCAGATCGGACGTTTGCGCGCTTTTCGCGCCTCGCGCGCCGCCGGGACGACCCGCGCGTCGCTCGATGCCGTGCGCCGGGACGCGCGCGAGGACCGCAATCTCATGCCGGCCCTCATCGAGGCGGTCGCCGGCGGGGCCACGCTCGGCGAGATCGTCGGCTCGCTCAAGGAAGTTTTTGGCGAATATCGGCCCGAAAACAGCTGAAGCGGGCCTTAAGTTTCACTCTTTGAGTCGGTTGCGCGTGTGGAAAAAGGGTCCGCCGGCCGGTTCTCGTTTACGCCCTTCTGCACAAAGCATTGGGCATTTGACCTAACTGGCTGATACGGCTGGGCTTGGCGAATCGCACAGATGTCGGTGCAAAGCGGTCGACGACGGCCCTTTTCAGGTTTTTTGTGCCAGTTTCCGCAGGGATTTGGACAGGGTTTTCCGCCGGCCCTTCGGAAAACAGAGATTCATCAAGCGGGCGTGAACTTCTCGCTACCCCACGCCGATTTTCGGGCACAGCGCCTCCACCGGGCAGTCGCCGCAGCGGGGCGTCCGGGCGGCACAGATCCCCCGGCCGAGGCTGATCAGCAGGTGCGCGCCGAGCGTCCGGCGCCCCTTGGGGACGAGGAGATTGAGCTCGCTCTCGACCTTGACCGGGTCGGTCTCACGCGTGAATCCGAGGCGCCGCGCGAGTCTCCCAACGTGCGTGTCGACGACGAACCCCTCGTCCTTTCCGAACGCGTTGCCGAGCACGACGTTGGCGGTCTTGCGCCCGACTCCGGGCAGGGGCAGGAGATCCTTCATGGAGTCGGGAACCCTGCCGCCGTGCCCGGCCGCGATCGCCGCGGCGGCCGCTCGGATGCTCTTCGCCTTGGAATTGAAGAACCCGGTCGACCGGATCTCCCGCTCGAGCTCGCCTTTGGGCGAGCGGGCGTAGTCCGCCGCGGTCCTGTACTTCGCGAAAAGGAGCGGCGTCACCATGTTCACGCGGGCGTCGGTACACTGGGCGGAGAGGATCGTGGCCACCAGCAGCTCGAGGGGGCTCGAGTAGTCCAGGGCGCATCGCGCGTCCGGATAGAATTTCTTGAGGCGCCGAAAGATCGCGGACGCACGGCGTTTCTTCGCCTCGAGAGTCTCGTTTGGCCTTCTCGCCATGGCCGGCATTGTAGTCGCCGGGAGAACGATGCTCTCTCCGGGTGCTCCGGCTCTCGGGCACGTTCACGCTTTTCTCGTGGAGGATGCCCCAGCGAATACGCGCCTGCGACTCGAGGCCGATGGCAACCGGGCTCTCGTCGAGGATGCTGTGGCGGAGTCCGGGTTGGCTAGCCTGGCGAACGCCCGCGGAGATCCCTTTGGACTTCCCGGCTTGCGTTGGCGCCCGGGGCGCCGGTGACGCCTCCGCCGGGATGGGTTCCCGAGCCGCAGAGGTAGAGGCCGCGGATGGGTGTGCGGTACTGCGCCCAGCCGAGCAGGGGACGCATCGTGAAGAGCTGGTCGAGCGCGGGCTCGCCGTGGAAGACGTGGCCGCCGGTCACTCCGTAGGTCTCCTCGAGGTCGAGCGGTGTGAGGACCTGCCGGTGCGCGATGAGTCCCTTCAGGTTCGGCGAATATCCCGCGATCGTGTTCACGACCGTGTCGCCGAGCGCGTCGCGCTTGCTCGTCCAGTCGCCCGCCTTGAGGCGGTATGGCGCGAATTGGGCGACGACGGACATGACGTGCTTTCCCGCCGGCGCGAGCGAAGGGTCGGTGAGGGTCGGGATCGTGATGTCGCAATACGGATGGGGCGAGAAGTCGCCGTACTTCGCGGCGTCGTAGGCGCGCTCGAGGTAGTCGATCTCCGGCCCGATGTGGATGCGCCCCGAGAGCGCGCCGGAGGCGTTGCCGGCCGCGGGCTTTAAGGCCGAGAACTCCGGCGGGCCCGACAGCGCGAGGTGGACCTTGGCCAGGGCCCCGGAGGCCCTGTAGTTCCGGATCTTGTGAAGGAAATCGGGGTCGAGGTCGACGGGGTCGACGAGATCGAGCAGCGTGCGTTTCGGATCCGCATTCGACACGACGGCGCGGGCGAGGACCTCCTCACCGGTTGAGAGCACGACGCCGGTCGCGGCGCCGTCCTTCGTCGCGATCCGGGCGACGGTGGCGCCGGTCCGGATCTCCGCTCCGAACGCGCCGGCGGCTGCGGCCAGAGCTTGGGTCAGCGCCCCCATACCGCCCCGGACGAAGGTCGCCGGGCCGGCCGCATTGGGATCCGACGCCGCCTGCAGGATGAGGCCGAGGCTCGTGCCTGCCGACCAGGGCCCGGCAAACGTCCCGGAAATGCCTCGCGCGGCGACTGTCGCTCGCAGGAGCTCCGTCTCGAAGAACTCCGCGACGAGGTCGGCCACCGCCATCGGCCCCCATCGCAGCAGGCGGAATGCCTCCCGGCGAGGCAGGCCGTGGAACTTGCGCCCGACCCCGAGCAGTCCCCACAGTTCCGCGAAGGAGGGGGCGTCGATCGAGGGCGGCGTCATGGTCAGCAGCGGCGCGAGGACTTTGCCGATGTAGCCCAGGGACTCCTGGAGCGCAAGGTAGCCCTTCCCATCGTGGGCCGAGAGCTTCTCGAGCTCGCGGGCCGTGCGCACGGCGTCGCCGTACAGCGTGATGCTGCGGCCGTCCGGCGCCGGAGCGAAGACGCGGACCTCCGTCTGGATGAAGGAGAGGCCGTGCCTGTCGAGCTCGAGATCGCGGGCGATCGACGGCAGGAAGGGTCCGGCCGCGTGAAGCACCGAGGACACCTTGAAGCCGGGGGCGAACTCCTCGGTGACGGCGATCCCGCCGACGACGCCGCGCCGTTCGACCACCACCGGTTTGAATCCGGCCTTCGCGAGATAGCAGGCCGCGACGAGGCCATTGGGCCCGCCGCCGACGATGACGACGTCTTTCTTCTCCGCCATCGTCAGACCTTCCCGCGCTTCCAGTCTTCGAGGAGCTTTTCGGCGGCGTTCTTGCCGTTGGCTCCCATGATGCCTCCACCCGGATGCGTGGCGGAGCCGCACATGTAGAGGTTCTTGATCGGCGTGCGGTACTGCGCCCAGCCAGGCGCTGGCCGCAGGAAGAAGAGTTGCTCGAGCGAGAGCTCGCCCTGGAAGATGTTGCCTTCGGAGAGGCCCCATTCCCGCTCGAGGTCGAGCGGTGTCACGACCTGACGGTGCTTGATGACGCTCTTGATGTTCGGAGCGTGCTCGGCGATGGTGTCGACGACCGTGTCGCCGAAGTTTTCCTTCTCCCTGTCCCAGTCCGTGTCCTTCAGTTTGTACGGAGCGTACTGGACGAAACAGGACAGCACGTGCTTGCCGGGAGGGGCGAGCGAAGGATCCGTCAGCGTCGGGATCACCATGTCGATGTAGGGCCGCCGGGAGAAGCGGCCATACTTGGCGTCGTCGTACGCCCGCTCCATGTACTCGACCGAGGGGGAGATCGAGATGGCCCCGCGCAGGTGGGCGCCCGGGCCGGGAATCGCCTTGAAATCCGGCAGAGCGTCGAGCGCGAGATTGACCTTGCCGGAGGAGCCCCGGAACTTGTAACGCTGGATGTCTTCGACGAAGTCCCCGGGCAGCTCCTTTTCGCCGATCATCTTCATGAAGGTCAGGCGCGGGTCCACGCTCGAGGAAACGACCGTTGCGTCGATCTCGTCGCCGTTCTCGAGCACCACACCCTTCGCCTTGCCGTTGACCAGCATGATCTTCGCGATCGGGGTCTTCGTTCGGATCTCGGCTCCGGCCTCTCGGGCCGCGTCGCCGATCGCGTTGGAGATCGCTCCGGTGCCGCCGCGCGCGAAGCCCCAGGAGCGGAAGGCCCCATCGATCTCGCCCATGTAGTGGTGGAGAAGGACGTAGGCCGTTCCGGGTGAACGGACGCCGAGGAAGGTCCCGATGATCCCCGAAGCGGACATCGTAGCCTTCAGCACGTCGGTCTCGAACCACTGGTCGAGAAAATCGACGGCCGACATGGTCATCAGCTGGACCTGGTTGTACTTGTCTTCGGCGGAGAGCTTCTGGAAGCGCTTGCCGAGGAAGAGCAGGTCCTGCAGGCCTTTCCAGGTCAGCTTCGTCGGGTCGGGGGGAGTCATGCCGAGGATCGGCTTCACGAACCGGCCCATGTCGGCCATCGCCTTGCCGTACTCGTCGTAGGCATCCGCGTCGAGCTTCGAGTGCCGGGCAATCTCGCGGCGCGTCTTCCCGTGGTCGTTGACCCGCCAGAGGTAGTCGCCGCTCAACATGGGCGTGAAAGTTCCGTCCAGAGGGAGAATCTCGAGGCCGTGCCGCGGCAGATCGAGGTCGCGGATGATCTCCGGACGTAGCAGCGAGACGACGTACGAGCAGACAGAGAACTTGAAGCCCGGGAAGACCTCTTCCGTGACGGCCGCGCCGCCGAGCACGTGACGGCGCTCCAGAACGAGCACCTTCTTGCCGGCTTTCGCGAGGTAGGCGGCGTGAACGAGGCCGTTATGGCCGCCCCCGATCACGATGACGTCGTACTTTGCGCTCATGCGTCCCCGCGCCCGCCTTCGATTGTGACCCGTGGTTTCTGGGTGCGGCCTTGCCGCGAGCGCGCGAGCATACTTATAATCCGGCGCCGCGACAAGGTCTTCGTGACTCTGCGTTCATGTGGAGGCGGGGGCCGGATCCGAGGTTCGAAGTGCCGATCGGGACAGCCGTACACGAAAGAACATTTCCGCTCTGCGAGAGCCTGAACTACCGCGAGTGGTCGGGCTACTACGCCGTGAGCGCGTACGAGGCGCACCACGACCACGAGTACAACGCGATCCGCAACGCCGCGGCTCTGATCGACATCTCGCCGCTCTTCAAGTACCGGCTCACCGGCAAGGACGCAACGCGCCTGGTCGACCGGATCGTGACGCGCGACCTGAAGAAGGTAAGGGTCGGGTCGGTCATCTACACGCCCTGGTGCGACGAGCACGGCAAGGTCATCGACGACGGCACGGTGTCGCGCCTGGCCGAGAACACGTACCGTTGGACGGCGGCGGATCCGAGCCTGCGCTGGTTCCACCAGAACGCGGCGGGACTCGACGTGAAGATCGAGGACATCTCGGACGAGGTCGCGGCACTGGCCCTGCAGGGCCCGACCTCCGGGCGTCTGCTCAAGGCGGCGACCGAGGCCGATATCGAAAACCTCAAGTACTTCAAGGTGACCTCGGGGAAGATCGCCGGGGTGCCGGTCGACATCTCGCGCACGGGCTATACCGGCGACCTCGGCTACGAGGTCTGGATCCCGTGGAAGGATGCCGTCCGGGTCTGGGACGAGCTCGTGACGAAGGGCAAGGCCTTCGACGTGCACGCCGCCGGAATGCTGGCGCTCGACGTCTCGCGGATCGAGGCGGGGCTGCTCCTCATCGACGTGGATTTCAACGGCTCGAAGAAGGCGCTGATCGCGTCGCAGAAGTACACGCCGCTCGAGATGGGCCTCGGCCGTCTGGTCGCCCTCGACAAGGGGCGCTTCGTCGGGCAGGAGGCGCTGCGCCGCGAGGCGAAGCAGGGGCCGGGCCGCGAGATCGTTGGCCTCGAGCTTTCGTGGAACGCCGTCGAGGCGATCTACGAGAAGCTGAACCTCGCCCCGCAGATCCCGGCGGCGGCTTCGCGCGTCTCGGTCCCCGTCTACCGCGAGGGCACGCAGGTCGGCAAGGCGACTTCGACGACCTGGTCGCCGACGCTCAAGAAGATGATCGCGCTCGCGACGGTAGCGCGGGGTTCCAACGCCCTCGGCACGCGCCTCGAGATGGAGGTCACGGTCGAGGCCGTGCGCCACCGCGTGCCCGCGACCGTCGTCAAGACGCCGTTTTTCAATCCCGCGCGAAAAACCGCCACGCCCGTCCGTTAGCAGGTTGTGAGGAGGGCTCATGGGAGCCTCGGTCAGGGAGATTCTCGAGTCCTACGACGTCAAGGCTCCGCTGGAGGAAGCCTGGACGATCCCGGCGCCGTGGTACGTGGACGAGCGCATTGCAGATCTCGAACGCCAGACGGTCTTCTCCCGCACATGGCAGATGGTCGGGCGCCTCGACCAGCTCGAGCAGCCCGGGCAGTACATCACTGTTTTGCTCGCGGGAGAGCCGATCGTCGTCGTGCGCGGCGAGGACGGGGTCCTGCGCGGCTTTTTTAACGTGTGCCGGCATCACGCGGCCTCCGTGATGACGGAACCGGACGGCAGGGCGCCCATCCTGCGCTGTCCGTATCACGGCTGGACGTACTCGCTCGCCGGAGAGCTGAAGGGGACGCCGGACTTCGCCGGTGTCTGCGGATTCGACAAGGCGAAGAATGGCCTGATGCCGGTCGAGACCGCAGCCTGGGAAAAGTTCGTCTTCGTGCGTCTCGTGCCCGGCGGCCCGTCGCTCGAGCACTCACTCGGGCCCCTGGCCGGGCAGTTCGCCAGGCTCGGTCTCGAGCGGTTCCACTTCGTCGAGCGGCGGCGCTGGACGTTCGAGTGCAACTGGAAGGTCTTCGTGGACAACTACCTCGACGGCGGCTACCACGTGCCGCATTTGCACAAGAGTCTTTCGTCCGTCCTCGACTACAGCCAGTACATGATCGAGACGGGCGACAACTGGTGCCTGCAGTGGAGCCCGATCGATCACTCGAACGCCGAGGGGGACGTCGCTGCCGTACGCGGCGGCGACAAGGCGCTCTACTACTGGCTGTATCCGAATTTCATGGTCAACTGGTACGAAGGCGTCATGGACACGAACCTCGTGCGGCCGCTCGGCGCCGGCAAGGCCGAGGTGGTGTTCGATTTCTACTTCACCGACGTGGCGACGCCCGAGGCGCTCGAAAAGTGCCGGGCGTCGATCGACGTCGGCAACCGCGTTCAGGACGAAGACCTCGCGATCTGCGACTCGGTGCAGCGCGGCCTCGGCTCGCGCGCCTACCGGGCCGGGCGCCTCTCGGTGCGCCGCGAGGGCGGCGAGCATCTCTTCCACCGCATGCTCGCCCGCGAGCTCAAGGCGGGCCTCGCCGGCGCCTAGCAGGGTGCTGAAAAATGGATGCGGGCGTCGTGTCCGGCACTTTGCATCCGGCGCCCGTTCCAGCCTGCAGCAACTCTCACAGGTTCGCACTCCAAGCGGGCGCCGGCAAAGTGCCGGACACCCTTCGGGTTACGGCGGCGTCGGGCCATCTGCGTCGTCATCGCTCCGAGGTCCTGAGCCGTCCGGGGCGGCGAAGGATGCTCTCGCATCGCCGTCGTCGCGCTTCCTTGCATCTGACCCAACGGCGCTCGTAACGCCATCCCACACCCTTTTTCAGCAACCTGCTAGTCCCCGGGGCGTGGCTGCCGGGGAGGTCTTACGCGTTGCTGGCCCGGTTCGGTTCGGTCTGGTTCCAGAGAGCGACCTCTTCGGCCAGCTTCTGATCGATGCCGGGGACAGGCAGCGGGCGGCTGACCCAGTATCCCTGCATCTCGTCGCAGCCGTACTTCTGCAGGAGCTGGAACTGATCCTGGGTCTCGACGCCCTCGGCGATGACCGACAGGCGCGAGCCGTGCGCCATCTCCACGATCGCCCGCACGATGCCGGCGTCCGCGGGGTTTTCGGCGAGGTCGGTCACGAAGGACCGGTCGATCTTCAGGGAGGTGACGGGGAAGCTCTTGAGGTAGCTCATCGAGGAGTAGCCGGTGCCGAAGTCGTCGATGGCGATCCCGACTCCCATGGTCCGGAGGAGATTCAGGTTCGCGTTGACGATGTCGGCGCCCTCCATCGCGATCGACTCCGTGATCTCGACCTCCAGGTGTCCGGGCTCCAGGCCCGCGTCCGAGAGCGCGCTCTCGACGGCGTGGACGAGGCCGCGCTCCCGGAACTGCTTGGCCGAGAAGTTGACGGATATCCGGAGGCCCAGTCCCGTGCCGTGCCACGTCTTCAGCTGGTTCGTGGCCGCGCGAAGGACCCAGTCCCCGAGCGGCAGGATGAGGCCGGTCTCCTCGGCTACGGGGATGAAGACCGCAGGCGGAACGAGTCCTTTCTGAGGGTGTTGCCAGCGCACGAGGGCCTCGAGGCCGACGATCCTTCCCGATCCGATGCTGACGAGCGGCTGGTAGTGCAGGAGCAGCTCGTTGCGGTCCAGGGCGAGGCGCAAACCGTTCTGGAGCTCGAGGCGCTCGACCGCCTTCGCGGTCAGCTCGGGCGTGCAGAGCTCGAAGTTGTTTCCGCCCAGGTCCTTCGCCCGGTACATTGCTGCGTCGGCATTGCGCAGGAGGGTCTCGGCGTCCTTGCCGTCGTCGGGAAAGGTCGCCACGCCGACGCTCGCGGTGACCTGGAGCGACCTGCCGTCGACCTCGATCGGGCGGCCTGCCAGCGAAAGCAGCTTCTGGGCGATGCGACTCATGTCGCCGCTCTGGCGCAGGTCCGGCACGAGGACGAGGAACTCGTCCCCGCCGATGCGAGCGACGGTGTCGACTTCCCGCACGCCCCGCGTCAACCGCAGGGCGAGCGACTGGAGGAGGCGATCCCCGACCGCGTGACCCCAGTTGTCATTGACGAACTTGAAGCCGTCGAGGTCGATGTGGACGACGGCGAGCTTGCGCTGGTGCCGGCGGCTCTGCGCGAGCTCGACCTCCAGCCTCTCCAGGAAGCGGGCGCGGTTGGGCAGGCGTGTCAGCGGGTCGACGAACGCCCGCTCGGCGATTTGCGCTTCGGCCCGGCGGCGCTCGGTGATGTCGAGCAGCGACCCGATCCGCGCCGGCCGGCCTTGGAGCTCGGTCGTCGTCTCGTGGACCTCGACCTCGATCTTGTCTCCGTCCTTCCGAATCGCGCGAAAACTGTAGGGGGCCGTGCCCGGCGTCGGGCTCGACGCGCGCCGGATCTGATCCAGAACGGCGGGCCGGTCCTCCGGGAGCACGATCGAGATCATGGACGAGAGTGCCGTCAGCTCCTTCTCGCTGTAGCCGAGAATCACGGCGAGCTTCGGGTTGACATAGCGATAGCGCTCGCCCTGGATCAGATACGTCCCGACCGGGCTCTGTTCGACGAGCCGCCGGAACTCGGGCTCGGGCGGCGGCGGGGCCTCCGGCTCCCGCGCGCGGCTGTGGTCTGCGGCGGCTGCGAGAATGGCGTTTCCGCTCAACTGGATGTCGAAGAGCCTTCCGGCCTCCCGGCCGAGCTCCCGCATGGCCCCGAGCGCCGCCGCGTCGGGCTGCCGCGGCACGCGGTCCATGACGGCGAGAGTTCCCATCACGGCGCCCTGGCGATCGAGGATCGGCACACCCGCGAAGAACCGAATGGCAGGCGGAGCCGGTGCGTCCCCCGCAAAGCGCGAGTCTTTCCAGAGATCCGACAGCACCAGCAGGTCTCGAGCCCGGAGTGCCTCTGCGCAGAGAGCGATGGCGGCCGGCGTGTCGGCGGCCGTGACGCCTCCGCGCGACTTGAACCAGTGGTGCTCCTCGTCGACGAGGCTGAGCGCGGTCATAGGCGCGTTGCAGCACTCCGCGGCGAGCTGGGTGAGCTCGTCGAACAGGGCTTCCGCCGCAGCCTCCAGGCCTCCGGTGGGACCGGCTCCCTGCGGTCGCGCTTTCCTGCCGCTGCTCTTCGGCGAAGTCATTGCAGAGTTTGTGTACGGAACGCCAACCTATTGTAACAGCAGCGCCTTCGGGGCGCCCCGCCCGTCGGGGGGAGGCCTCAGGCGCGCGCGGCGCGTTCGATCGGCACGACGTTGGCGATGTGGTGCGAGGCCTCGACTGCAGCGCGCCGGGCCGAAGCGATTGCCGGCTCCAAAGCAGCGAGCAGGCGCCCGAGCTCGCCGGCGAGGGTGACCGCCCCGCGTTGCTCGGCTTCGTCGAGGCTTTCCTTAAGGCGGCGTCGGAAGAGCCGCAGGTCGTTCCACCGTCCGAGGGTCTCCTGGAGCACTCGCTCGCGCTCGGCGTTCTTCGTCCACTGGGAAAGCCCGATGGCCGCCAGGTCCTCGGCGAGGTAGCGGGCCTTCTTGACGGTCATTCGGTAGTGATGAAGCGTTGCGTCGTCCTTGCCGTCGAGGGGAAGCGCGAGCGTAGATTCCATCCGCCGGCGCGCCTTCTCGAGACGCTCGGGCAGCCGGCGTGCCTTTTTGCGAGACAGCCGATCGAGCCGGCCGAGCAACCGCTCCATCCGGCGCCGCTCCGCGGCCCGAACGACCACGCGCTCGCCGCGCGAGGCCAGCTTGTCCCAGCGGGCCGCGAGCGCCGTCGACGCGTCGGGCGAGAGGAAGCCGAGCTGGCCGACGCGCGCGAGCAGCCTCCGATCGACCTCGAGCTGGCGGGGCTGCGATAGGGAGCGCGAGAGAAGCTTCGCGTTCCGTGCGAGGCCCTTGCGGTGAAGCGCCTGCGCCGTCGTGGCCGCGCGGCGCAGCGCGACGCGCAGATCGTGCAGGCCTTCCGGGGCTCCCCGGCGGGCGGCCTTGCGGGCTTGCTCGAGGGTCCGGGCGCGAAGCTTCCAGAGGTCGGCGGGAGAGCGCATGGGCGCTATTATAGTGAGACGAAACGAGAAAAGGCCTTCACGCGCTCTTCACGCGGCCTTCACGGAGTTCCACCGCCGCGAGGTGAGACTAAGGCTCCCATGCGTACCCTCGGCGCCATCGACATCGGCACCAACAGCATCAAGCTTCTCGTCGCGAACGTGGAAGAGGACGGGGCGCTCGAGGTGCTCCTGCGGGAGAAGGCCATGGTTCGCCTCGGTAGCGAGACGCTCCGGACGGGCCGCCTGTCGCCCGAGGCCATCGAGGCCGGCGCCTCCACGGTGGAGCACTTCGTCAAGCTCGCGGGGGGGTCCGGCGCGCAGGTTGTCCGCGCGGTGGCCACGTGCGCCGTGCGGGAGGCCGTCAATTCGGATGAGTTCGTGGACGTCGTGCGCAAGCGCACGGGCGTGTCGGTCGAGGTGATTTCGGGCGAGGAAGAGGCGCGCCTGATCAATCTGGCCGTGCGCAGCGAATTTCCGGCCAGCCAGGATCCGCTCTTTCTGGTCGACATCGGAGGCGGCTCCACCGAGTTCGTCGTATCCGACGGGGCGCGCGTGCTGCTGACCGAGAGCCTGCCGCTCGGCGTCGTGCGGCTTTCGGACCGCCACGCCAAGAACGACCCGCCCTCGGAGGGCGATGCGCGGGCCATGAAGAAGGCGATCCGCGCGGTCGCCAAGCGCGCGGCCCAGGCGGTGCGCAAGAAGGGGTTCAAGACCTGCGTGGGCTCCTCCGGAACGATCCAGTCCCTGTCGCTCGTGCACGAGGCGGCGGTCCTCGGGAGGGAGCCGAACCCCACAGGTCACCGGACCCTGACCCGCAAGGGCTTGAAAAAGGTCAACCGGCTGCTGCGCGGATCGACGGAGAAGGACAAGCTTCGGATTCCGGGGCTCGACCCGAGGCGGCGCGACATCGCGTTTCCCGGCGGATTACTGCTCTCCTGGATCCTCAAGCGGACCGGCGCGGAGGCCATCGTGGTCGGCGAGCGCGGCCTGCGCGAAGGGCTCCTGCTCGACTACGTAGCCCGCCACGGAGAGGTTCGCATGCCGGTCAACCGCGACATGCGCGCCCGCAGCGTGGATCGGCTCCTACGCCGCGGCAACGCGGAGGTCCTTCACGCGGCCCACGTGGCGCGGCTGGCACTCGAGATCTTCGATCAGACCCACGCCCTGCATCAATTGACCGCGACCGAGCGCGAGTGGCTCCAGTACGGCGCGCTCCTGCACGACGTCGGTTGTTACATCGGCTACGCCAAGCACCAGAGGCATTCCTACTACCTGATCACCCACGGGGATCTCACGGGTTTCTCGGCCGACGAGATCGAGGTGCTGGCATCGCTGGCCCGGTACCACAAGGGCGGGCGCCCGCGGGACGCCCACGAGAACTGGCGGCGCCTGAATCCCTACCTGCGTGCCGCGGTCGAGAAGCTCGCGGCGATCCTGCGCATCGCCGACGGGCTCGACCGCAGCCATCGCCAGGTCGTGACCGCTGTGTCGTGCCGCGTGCGCTCGCGACGGATCGAGCTCGAGGCGAGCGCGCGAGCCGACTGCGAGCCGGAACTCGACGCCGCTCGCAAGAAGGCCGGGCTCTTCGAGCGGGTCTTCGACCGGGACGTATCCCTCAAGGCGGTCCCCGCGGGCGCCGGCGAGGCGGTCCATCAGAAGGATCTCGAAATGCTGACGGCCGAAGCCCTGTGGAACTAGACGGAACGAGGAGAGCAACGTGAAGGAACATTTTTCGGAGCAACTCGAAGATCTGCGACGGCAACTGATCCTCATGGGAGGCGAGGTCGAGCGGCAGATCCGCCGATCCATCGAAGCCCTGACCGAGATGGATGCCGAGAAGGCACGGGAGGTCATCGCCTCCGACGAGGAGATCGATCGGATGGAGATGGGAATCGAGGACTCCGCGATCGGCCTGTTCGCCTTGCAGCAGCCGGTCGCCGTGGACCTGCGCTTCCTGGTCGCCGTCCTGAAGATCAACAACGACCTCGAGCGCATTGGCGATCACGCCGTCAACATCGCCGAGGGGGCCGAGCGCCTGGCCGGGCAGCGGCCGTTCAAGCCCTTCATCGACATCCCCTACATGGCCGAGGTGGCCGAATCGATGCTCAAGCAGTCGCTCGACGCCTTCGTGAACAAGGACGCCGATCTCGCCCGCAAAGTGATCAAGCGCGACGACATCCTGGACGAAAAGAACGTCTCGATCATCCGCGAGCTCCTGACCTACATCGCCGAGTACCCGGCGCTCACGACCTACTGCATCGAGCTGATCTCGATCTCCAAGAACCTGGAGCGAGTCGGCGACCTCGCCACCAATATCTGCGAGGACACGATCTTCATGGCCGAGGCGCGCTGGGTGAAACACCACGCCACGGAATTGAGCCGGTAGAGACGGTTCACAGTCGACCGTCCAGAGTCTCCGCCCGTCGTCTTGTCGACTGTCGACCGTCGCCTCTTCCCGTGGCATCTCCCTTCCTCTGGGGCCTTGCCACCTCCTCGTACCAGATCGAGGGGGCGGGGGAGAACGACTGGACGGAGTGGGAAAGCCTCGACCGCCTCAAGGTACGGGGGGAGCGCTGCGGTCGGGCCGCTGGGCACCGGGAGAGGTGGAGATCCGACTTCGCTCTCCTGCCGACCGTCGGTGCGAATGCCTACCGATTCTCTCTGGAGCGCAGCGCGATCGAACCCGAGCGCGGCTGGTTTTCCGAAGAGGCCCTGGCTCTCGAGCGCGAACGGGTCGACACGCTCATCCGCCTCGGCATCGAGCCGATCGTCACTCTGCATCACTACACGCATCCGCGCTGGTTCTGGGCGGATGGCGGATGGGAGAATCCGGCGAGCGTGGCCGGCTTTGCGCGCTACGCGCAGATCGTCGCCCAGGCACTCGGAAGCGGCGTCCGGCGCTGGGTGACGCTCAACGAGCCCATCGTCTTCGTTCTCGGCGGATACCTCGGCGGCATGATTCCGCCCGGGCAGCGGAGCTTTCCGGCTGCCGCGCGAGCCCTCGAGCACCTGCTGCGCGCGCATACCGCGGCGGCGGCGGAGCTCAGGGAGGCGTCCCCGGGCGCCAGGGTGGGGATTGCCCACAACATGCTCGAGTTTGCGCCCGATCGCCATGCGAGCGCCCTCGACCGGCGACTGGCGCGCCAGGGCGAGCGCCTTTACAACCTCGCTCTGCTCGAAGCCATCGGGACGGGCCAGGTGGACTGGGCCTTCCCGGGTCAGGGCCGCGTGCGGCTTCGGCTTCCCGATTTTCCCGCCTCCCACGATTACGTCGGCGTCAACTACTACAGCCGCGTCCACATCCGTTTTCGGGGCGTCCCGGGCCGGGTCGGTGAGTTTCTGTACCGGGACCCCGAAGCACGGGGTCTGACGGACACCGGGTGGGAGGTCCACCCCCAGGGCTTCGACCGGGTGCTGCGCGAGGCCGCGCGCCCGGGCCTTCCGGTGCTGGTCACCGAGAACGGGATCGCCACGCGCGACGACGGATTGCGGCGCGACTTCCTGCGGGAGCACGCTCTCGTCCTCCGTCATCGTCTTCTGGCGGGGACGCCGATCGAGGGGTACCTGCACTGGTCCCTGATCGACAATTTCGAGTGGTTGGAGGGATTCCGGCCCCGCTTCGGCCTCTTTGAGGTGGATTACTCGACCCTCGCCCGCAGGCGGCGCCCATCCGCGGACCTGTTCGCCGAGATCGGAAGGGGTTTCATCGCGGAAGGTTCCGCGCGATCTTCCGGCGCTTCTGGAAGGTGACGTATTCGACGGCGCCCGCCGCCCGGGCGAGCGGGAGCGTCCGCTCGTAGCCCCATCCCACTTCCGCCGGGGCGTGAGCGTCGGAGGAGAAAGTCACCGGGATTCCGGCGGCGACGATGCGGGAGAGCAGCCCGAGCTCTGGGTAGGCTTCCCCCACGGGCTTTCGGAGCCCGGCTGACGAGATCTCCACCGCGCACCCTCCCTCCCGCGCCGCGCGGATCGCGGCGTCTTCGGCCCCTGTGCGCGGCGATCGCGGCCTGTGGCCGTGTTTCTTCGGCAGGTCGAAGTGGGTCAGCGCGTCGAAGAGGCCCGTGCCGGCGGCCCTGGCGAGAAGTCTGTAGTATTCGTCGTAGAGGAAATCGACGCCCTCCCTCTCGAAGCGGGCGGGAGAAAGAGACGGATCGTCGATCCAGCTGCCGGCGACCCAGTGGACCGAGCCGAGGACGAGGTCCCAGTCCGCCCGTGAGAGCCAGCGCGCCAGCTCTCCCTCGTGGCCCTCGGCATAATCGGCCTCGAGGCCGAGTCGGATGGCGATCCGGTCCCGGAACTCCCGCTGGAGCCCTTCGACCTCACGCAGGTAATCGTCGAAGCCCTCCTCCGGCATGGCGAGCTTCGGGTCTCGGGCCTCCTCCGGAAGAAAGTACAGGGGAATGTGGTCGGTGAAGGCGATCTCGGCGAGCCCCCGGTCCACGGCCATCTCCACGAAATCACGCGTGGCGCCGCCGGCGTGCCCGCAGCGGAAGGTGTGGACGTGGTAGTCGGGAAGGCCCTTCACGGGGCGATTATGGCCTCCTGGGGCCTCTTCCACGCCGGGAGCCCGTGCCTTCACATTCTCTTCATGTGCGGCCTCTAGGCTCCCCGCATGCAACAGATCGAAGGTCACTGTGAATGCGGGCGGGCCGTCGATTGGAGCACCACGGCCGGGTCCGGACCGTATCGGGAGAGCGCGTGTGCGTGCGGGCGCCGCCACGACGTCGAACTCGGCGTCTCCGGATGGACCGCCGTCGCGCAGCTGACGCCCGAGCGATCGGTGCCTGTTTCCGGCTTCTCGAGCGAGCTGCGACACATGGCGGACGTGGAGCGGTACTGGTTCTTGTTTCCCCTGCGCGGTGATGTGGCGCTGCCGGTCCACATCATCTTCTCGCCATCGGCGAAGAAGGCCGAGGTCAAGGCGGCAGACTTGAAGGTTCAACACCTGGACGGCGTGAGACACGCGACCGACGCGCGGCGAAGATGGATCCGCTGGTGGCAGTCGACCCGCCGCCCCCACCGTTCGCGCGGCCCGTCCCCGATCGTCCCGCGTCGGGTGGGCCGCTTGCCGGTGTCGTTGATCTCGGCCGGCGCTCTTGACCGCTCGCGCCGCGCCGAGCGGGCCCGCTTCACCGCCTCTTAACACGGGGTTTCCGCCACCTTTTCGCGCTCCTCGCGCGCATTTTGTGCCGCGCGCCGACAATGCCAGCGGCTGCCATGCTCCTTTGCGACTTTCACATTCACACGACTTATTCGGACGGCGTCCTGCCGCTCCCGAAGGTTGTGGATCTCTTCGGCAGGTCCGGGCACGACGTCATCGCGTTCACCGATCACATCGTCAATCGCGACAGCGGTCTCGGAGAGATCGCCCACAGGATCCGCCACAGCTTGGATCCCGAGAGCTGGCGGCGCTACGCCGACGAGATCGGTCGCGAAGCCGAGCGCGCCTGGCGGACGTATGGGATGCTCGTCCTGGCCGGCGCGGAGATGACGCGCAACACGATCAATCGGGACACGTCGGTCCACATCCTCGCCCTCGGCCTCGACGAGTATCTCTCGGCCGATGGCGATCCCCTCGACATGCTCGCCGAGATTCGGAACCGCGGCGCGGTGTCCGTCGCCTGCCATCCGCACGAGATGAGCGAGTGGTTCGCCAACACCTGGTACCTCTGGAACCGCCGCAAGCGCGTGGCGCCTCTGCTCGATCTCTGGGAGGTCGGCTGCCGCTGGGAGCTCTATCCCGTCATCTCGCGGGAGAGCCTGCCGCACATGGCCAACAGCGACTTCCATCGACCCGAGCATCTCTATGCCTGGAAGACGCTCCTCAATGCGGAGAAGTCGCGGGAGAGCGTTCTGGCGGCATTGAAGCGCGGCACAGGCATCGGCGTCCTGCGGCTGACGCCGGATGTGGCGGCCGTTTCGGCGTGAACGGCCTTGGTCTGGTCGGCTTGGCCGGGCTCGCTCTCTGCGTCGGAGCGTACGCAGTCTCGGCGGCAATGCTCCTGCAGCACCGTCGGCGTGGCCGCGGCGAAATCACGGCGGGCTTCGCGCCGCCCGTCTCGATTCTGAAGCCGCTCGCGGGCCTCGACGAGGGCCTCGAGGAGAACCTCGAGTCGTTCTTCGAGCTCGACTACCCCGTCTACGAGCTGATCTTCTCGTTTCGCTCGCCCGACGATCCCGCCTATGCGATCGCGCGGCGGGCGGCCGACCGTCACCCCACGCTGCCAAGCGTCTTCGTGTTCGATGCCCGGGATCCCGGTGGCAACGCCAAGGTCAACCGGCTCGTTGCGGCCGCGCGGCACGCCCGGCATCGCCTTCTGCTCTTTTCCGACGGGGACGTCCGCGTGCGGCCGGACTTCCTGCGGCGCGCCGTGTCCCGGTTTGCGGATGCGCGGGTCGGCCTGGTTTCGCACCTCTTCGTGGCGACCGGCGGGGAGAGCATCGGCTCGAGAATCGAGGCCCTGTACCTGAATGGCTGCCTGCAGGGAGGCATCGTTCTCGTCGCGGACCTGTTGCGCATGCCGTGCGTGGTCGGCAAGTCCATCCTCGTTTCACGCCCGGCGCTCGACACGATCGGCGGCATCGGCGTTCTGCGGGATCATCTCGCCGAGGACTTCCTGCTCGGCCGGTCGGTGGGTCGCGCCGGCTATCGCGTGGAGTTGTCCGGCGACGTACTCGACACGACCGAGGTGCGCAAGGGCGTGCGCGCTGTGTGGGCCCGGCACCGGCGGTGGGCCATGATGCGGCGTCGGCTCGGCGGGGCCCTGTATCTCGGCGAGGCGCTGACGAGCCCGTTGCCCTGGTTGCTGGCCGCGATCGGCGGAGGCTCGGTTTACGTGGCCCCCGCGTTGGCGCTCCTGTTCCTGCGTTACGCCCTCGAGGCTGCACTTGCCCGCCGCGTCGGGCGACCGCTGGCGGCTCGAGACCTCGTGCTTCTTCCCCTGCGCGACGCTGGCGCCGCGGCCGTCTTTCTGGCGGGTCTGATCGGCCGCTCGGTGTCGTGGCGTGGGCGGCCGATGCGCATCGGCCCGGATACGCGCATCGTGAGCCGTGCCGCCTGAGCGGCGTTACAGGGCGGGAACGGCCTTGAGGCCCCGCCGCGCGAGGCGGTCGAGCAGATCCTGCTGGGTGTCGCGGGGAGTCTCGCCGGGTGCGGGACGGCGGCGGACGTACGTGCCGTCGCTCTGGAGGTCCCGGGCGCGTGTGTTGTCGGCGCGGATGGGGTCCAGGACCTCCTGCCGGATCTTCTCGCAGGCCTTCTCGTCGAGAATGGGAGTCATGAGCTCGACGCGTCGGTAGAAGTTGCGCGGCATCCAGTCGGCGCTGGAGATATAGATCTCCTCCTCCCCGCCGACGCCGAACGCGAAGGCGCGGCTATGCTCGAGGAAACGGCCCACGACGCTCGAAATCCGGATTCCCTCGGAGATCCCGGGAACGCCCGGCCGCAGGCAGCAGATGCCGCGCACGGCGAGCTCGATCGGCACGCCGGCCTGTGAGGCCCGGTAGAGCGCGCGTATGACGACGGGATCGACGAGGGCGTTCAACTTCCCCAGGATCGCGGCGGGCTTTCCCTGCCTCGCCTTTTCGGCCTCGCGGTCGATGAGGGAGATGACTTTCTCGTGGAGCATCGTGGGGGCGACCGTGAGCTTTCGGTACCTGGTCTTCTTCGAGAAGCCCGTCAGGAAATTGAAGAGTTCCGACGCGTCGTGGCCGAAGTCCGACCGGGCCGTGAAGAGGCCGAGGTCGGTGTAGATTCGAGCGGTCATGCGGTTGTAGTTGCCAGTGCCGATGTGCACGTAGCGCCGCATCGTGTTTCCCTCGCGGCGGACCACGAGGGCGATCTTGGCATGGGTCTTCAATCCTTCGACCCCGTACGCCACGTGGACCCCGGCGCGCTCGAGCGAACGGGCCCACTGGATGTTGTTCTCCTCGTCGAAGCGCGCCTTGAGCTCCACGAGCACCGCGACCTGCTTTCCGTTCTCGGCCGCCTGGGCCAGCGCCGCCACGATGGGCGAGTCGGAGC
The DNA here is from genome assembly GCA_963847075.1 of uncultured Acidobacteriota bacterium. Classification (GTDB taxonomy): domain Bacteria; phylum Acidobacteriota; class Thermoanaerobaculia; order UBA5066; family Gp7-AA6; genus DAHUXD01. Next base: position 915,470 of record CAWJYL010000002.1, on the reverse strand, counting down.
CCGTGCGGTAGAGAGTCATCTTGATAGCGAGGACATCCTTGTCTGCGGCGGCCACTTCGAGGAAGCGCATGACCGGGTCAAACGAATCGTAGGGCTGGTGGAGGAGGATGTCGCCCTTGCGGATCGTGTCGAAGACGTTGCCCGGCGGATCGAAGATCGAGCGAGAAGCCGTCAGATAGGGGGAGTCCTTGAGCTGCGGCAGGTCGAGCTTCATGACGGATATGAGGTCGGCGGCGCCGAGTGGCCCGTCGACCGCATAGACGTCGTCGAGCTCGAGCTCGAGCTCGGTGCGCAGGAGCTCGCGGACGTTCTCGGGACAGCGTTCCTCGACCTCCAGGCGGATCGCCGCGCCGAACCGCCGCCGCCGGACATTCTCGGCGACGCTGCGCAGCAGGTCGCCGGCCTCGTCCTCCCGGATCTCGAAATCGGCGTCGCGCGTCACCCGAAATGCCGAAGCGCCCAGGATCTCCATCCCGGGGAAGAGCCTGTCGAGGTTGGCCTCGACGAGCTTTTCGAGCAGCACGAACTCGAGACCCTTGCCCGCGCCCCCCGGAACCGGAACGAAACGCGGCAGCGAGGCCGGCACTTTGACCCTCGCAAACCGAGGGCGATTCTCTTTCTTCTCCGAGAGTTCGACGGCGAGGGAAAGCGAAAGGTTCGACACGAACGGGAAGGGGTGCGCGGGGTCAAATGCAAGGGGCGTGAGGACCGGGAAGACCACGCTCTCGAAGTAGGCCGCGAGCTCCTTGCGCCTCTCGGGCTCGATCTCCTCCCAGGCGAGGATCCGGACGCCGGCTTCGACGAGCTTGGGCTGCAGGTCCCGACGCAAGGTTTCCATCGCGATCGCCGCGTCGCGCAGGACGATCTCGCGGACCATCCTCAGCTGCTCGGGGGCGGAAAGACCATCGGCGCTGCGCTCGGTGACCGATGCTTCCAGCTGCTCGTGGAGACCCGAGACCCGGATCATGAAGAACTCGTCGAGGTTCGAGTGGAAGATGGCGAGGAACTTCAAGCGCTCGAGCAGGGGCCAGGAGGGGTCCAGCGCCTCTTCGAGTACGCGCCGGTTGAACGCGAGCCAGGAGATCTCGCGGTTGAAGTAGAGCGAATGGTCCTCCAGCCGGTCCTCCGGCGTCTGGGCTCCACCAATGAAGTGCACTTCGCTCATAAGCGTCGAATCAAGAGTCCGCAGGGTACCACCGCGGGAGCCGAACACGTGGGAAGGCGATCCGAGAGGAAACGAGCGAGTGCTATGTCCAATTCTTCCATTCCCGGAGGAACCCTTTAAGCTATTGTCAGGACTACTATTAGTGTTCCGCACGGGCATCGGCGCGCGCGAGACCATTGACTCGGTCTGTCAATTTATATATTTAGACAAAACATGAATGAGATCCCGGCGGATCGATCCCATCGCATGCGGAGCCCGGCCTCGGCGGACCCCCGTTTCTCGATCGGGGCGGTTGCCCGGGCGACGGGTCTGTCTGCGGACACTCTGCGTGTCTGGCAGAAGCGGTACGGCTTCCCGATTCCGAGGCGCAAGCCCTCGGGACACCGCCTGTACACGGGCGCCGACGTCCGGCGGCTCAAGCGCATTTCCGAGGCTCTCTCGCGCGGCCACCGGCCGGGACAGGTCGTCGCGCTTCCCGAGCCGAGACTCGAGTCGCTGCTGACGGGTGCCGCCGCCGCGCCGGGCCCGCGATCCGCGCCGACGGCGCTGCGGTCCCACATGGACCTGGTGCGCGGCCACCGGGGACCGGAGCTCGCAACGGCACTTTTGTCGGAGGCGGCGACCCTCGGGCCGATCGATTTTCTCAGGCTGCGGGTCGCGCCGATGATCACGGAGGTCGGCGAGGCCTGGGCCCGGGGCGAAATCGGAATCCACCACGAGCACTTCTTCTCACAGCGGCTCGAGGATGTTCTCCGCGCGGTGCGCCTGCCCTACGAGCGGACGGCCGGCCGGGCTCGCATCGCTTTGGCCGCGTTTCCCGGCGAAACGCACGGCCTCGGTCTGCAGATGGCCGCCTTTCTCGCGGCGTTCGCGGGAGTCCAGCCCCACCTGCTCGGAACGGATACGCCGGTGCCCGAGATCGTCGCCGCCTGCAAGTTGCGGCGCTGTGCGGCGGTCGGGATCAGTATCTCGGTCTCGACGGGCGGCGCCGTTTCCCGAGACCGGCTCGGGGAGCTGCGCCGTGCGCTTCCGGCCAGCGTGTCCATTCTCGTCGGCGGCACCGGAGCGCGGCGCAGCCACCCCCCCGGCGGCTGCATCATCGTGGACGACCTCGAAGGTCTTTACGACCGGATGCGACGACTCGGTTGACCCTCAGCCGCGCTCGGCGAGGGCCTGGCGCGCGAAATCCTTCGGGGACTCCGAAAAGAGCTCCTGGCCTCGGGCGATGAGATCGCGCGAGCGATCGCGAATGGCCTGGTGGATGTCTCGCGAGAGTCCGGTGGCGTCGGGGAGAGATCCGGTTTTCTGCCTGCGCGCGAGCTCTGCAGCGAGGACGATGAGGTCGGTCACTTTGCCGAGCTCCTCGGCGAGGATCGCGAACGCGTCCTCTCGCCGCCCCAGCTCGGCGCTGCCGGTGGAGGCGAGAAGTTCGATCTGGTAGCGGAGCTCCTTGACGCGTTTTCGCCACTCGTGGAAGTCCGCCTCGAGGCCGGACGCGGCGGCCTGGTTGAGCGTGCGGTGAACTCGCCGAACGCTGCGGGCGAGGCCCCGTTCGAGATCGGCGACGGAAAACGTTTGGGGCAGCACGACCCGCAGCGTTGCGGGTAGTGGCGCCAGCGCCCGCGTACCGGCGACGAGGTGCTGCGCGGCCCGGGCCGGCTGCCCGTCACCGAGCAACTCGGCCTGGAGTGTCTGCTCGATCGCGGGGCGCGCCGGGTCCTCCGAGGAGATCGAGCGAAGCGTCGACAGGAGGATGGCCTGGTCGCGCAGCGCGCCGGTTGCCCGAAACGCCCGCCGGAGTTCGCTCGTAAGACCCGTCGCCGCCATTCGGCCGAGCGCGGGGCGCAGCAGGGCCACCATCGCGCGGGCGCGGCGGATGGACTTTCGGAAGTCGTGGACGGATTCCTCGGGATCCACCGCCGCGCGCCGAGCCGATGCGCGGGCGCGCGCGATGATGGCCGTGAAGGCGAGCAGAACGGACTGCCGAAGGGGAACGCCACGGCGCAGGGCGAGCCTCTTTCGCGGTCCGCGCCGCCGTGCCTGCCTTGCGACGCGGGGCTTGGTGGCCTTCGCGGGCGGCGAGACCGTCGAGCCTTCGGCAGGGGTTGCCGGCAATGCCGCCGCGAGCAGATCGGTCAGGGCGCTTTCGACTGCCGCGATCGCCTCCGCATCGTTTCCGGCGTGTGCGTCCTGGCCACGGCGCGGCGCCTCGATCCTCTCGCCGGCCGCCCTTGTTCCATCGCCCGTCTCGGACGTTGCCCCGGACCCCTCCGGCTCCACCAACTCGATCGTTAGCACGATGCCGATCGTATCGTTATTTCCCAGCCCGAGCGGATTTGAATCTCACGGAAGGATGTCGTGAGGCCCCGCCTTCGCGCGGCTGCAGGCGCTTCTTCCCGAACGGGAGGGGCGGGAACGGCATCTTCGCGCGGCGGCGCGGCCCCATCCTCTCCGCGCGCCTGAATGCCCGTAGGGGGGTGTCAACCCGTGCGACGGACGACCAGGATGGAGGCATCGTCGGGCAGGCGCTCGTAGCAGGCGTGCTCCTGCAGCGCCTCGAAGATCGCCGCGACGATGTGGGCTGCCGGCGCGTCGAAGAGAGCCTGGGCGATCCCCGCGAGACGCGCTTCGCCGAATTCTTCCCCGGATGGAGCGGGGCATTCCGTCACGCCGTCGGTATAGAGCAGGAGAATCCCGCCAGGCGGGATCTCGGCATGGCCGATGCGATAGCTCGATTCGCGAGAGACGCCGAGAACGCGCCCGGACTCCGGAAGGCTGCGGGCCCCGTGACGCGTCAGCATCAGCGGCGCGGGGTGGCCGGCATTGATGTAGTCGAACCAGCCGCTCGTTTCGAGCTCGCCATAAACGAGCGACACGAAGCGCGACGACAGCGTTGCGTCGCAGAGGATGCGATTCAGGCGTTCGATGGTGGCGTCGATCTTGAGGTGGCGCGCGGCGCCCATGCGCAGACCCATCACGACGTCGCGCGCTTCGAGCGCGGCCGGCAGTCCGTGGCCCGAGGCATCGGCGATCATGAGACCGAGGGCGTCGGGCGCGAGGCGGATCGCGTCGAAGACGTCGCCGCCGACTGCGTCGGCAGACTCGGAGCGCGCCGCGAGGTCGAATCCGGGAAGATCCGGTAGCGGATCGGGCAGAAGGCTCCTCTGGATCGCGCGGGCGCGATCGAGCGTGCCGGTCCATCCGGCTTCGAGCGATCTCTGCTGGATCGCGAGGCGTGCCATCTGCAGAAGGAGGGCCTGGCCTTCGTCCGGCAGCTGCGCCAGGCGCAGCATGGCCAGCCAGGTCGGGGGTGCTCCGAGCAGCCAGATCGCGGCGGGGAAGGGGGCCTTCCAGAATGCCGTCTTCTCGGCAAGAAAGATCTCGTTCTCGGCGCGCGAGAGACGCTGGAGTCGGTCGAGCAGGTCCAGGTCGTAGCCCGACACCGGCTTCCATCGCAATCCCTCCCGCCGGGCGAGGAGCACGGCCTCGATGCCGCATTCGCTCCCGAACCGTTCGCAGGTGCGTTCGATCGCCATCCGGAAGAATTCGCCCGGGTCCGCGGCCGGCAGGTCGGCGTACGTGGGCTCGATCAGCCGATACAGGCGCTTGGGCTCTCGGGTCGGGGACGCCGTGGTCTCCAGCTGGGTCATCGGGGTCCTCCGGTTCATAGGGGGGAGAGCCTGACCGAGCCGCTGGCCCGCCGCGGTGAAGGCCGTGTAAGGATTTTCGGGAGGCGATTCCTTACACCGATTTGACGCCGCCGGTCGTGCAACTTCACGTGCCGGCAGGATCCTCCCGGCACTGCGTCGCACGAGCCCTCCACAGCCCCGAGTGATCGGGGCCCTTTTTTTGAAGCGATAGAATCCCGTCGCGATTTCGGGAGAGGGAGGAATTTCATGGGCAGGATGGTCGTCCTCGCGCTCGTCGCCGTCGCGAGCGCCGGTTGCGCTTCTCTGACGCCGGGAGGCAGGAGCGTGACGGTCTACCAGGCCGACGTCGAAGCGGCGGACGCTCCGGCGCCGCCCTTGCCCGATGGGTGCAGCCTTCTGAAGACCTGGGGGCCGATCGACCAGCAGCAGCAGGCGCGGGAGGTCAGCGACCCCTACCTTCACGAGCGCAACGAGACCGCCGCTGTCGGCGGCAACATCCTGTACTTGCGCTCCTACCGCTTCATGAACCTGATGAAGACCGACTGTCCCGTCGGGGACAAGTCTCCGGGCTGCATGGATCAGTCGCAGAGCTGGTACAAAGTTACGTTCCAGTCCTACGCGTGCGACGCGGTTGCTGTCGCCGAGCTCGCCACGGCCCCGCAGCCCCCGAACACGGCCGTCTTCCGCTGGGAGTACAAGAAGAAGGCGCAGGCCCCGGCTCCGCAACAGGCGGCGGTCGCCGCACCGGTTCCAGCTGCCACGCCGGCTCCTCGCGCAGCCGCGTCCGCCGCGGCAGCTGCTGCGGAGTTGAAGTCGAAGATCCTCGCCCTGCAGCAGGAGGGCGTCGGCACGGACGTGATCGTCTCTTACATCCGGGCGAATCGCCCTGTCGCACCGCTGACGGCCGAGGAGATCATCGACTGGAAAAAGGCCGGGATCCCCGATGAAGTGATTCGCGCGACGTTTCCCAACTGAGGGGCCGCGCACCGTCGCCGCTTCACGGCGAATTTACAGCAGCTTCCTCTTCCGTTGACGGTCCCCCCTTACAAGTCGCGCCTCAACAGAGGAGGAAGAGCAGTCATGAAGCAAAGGTCCTGGTATTTCCTTGCGGCTGGCGCGATGGCCGCGCTGATGCTCGGGGCGGCGGGCTCCGCGCGCGCGCAGGTCACCGTCGCAGCCGGGTACACGCCGCCCGACGACACGCCGCACGTCAACGTGGGCGGCACGATCTTCGCGGACTACAGCTACTTTCAGGAGCCAACGGTCACGGGTTCGGACGGCACCAAGGTCCACGCGAACGCGTTCAATCTCACCCGCGCGTACATCAACGTGACCGGCCAGATCAATCACCTGATCGCCTTCCGCATCACACCCGACGTCGTGCGGGTGGGCCAGGTGTCCGGCGGGAACGTCCCCGGCCTCAGCGGGACGCTGACGTACCGTCTCAAGTACGCCTACGGGCAGCTCAACTTCAGCGACTTCACGACCAAGGGTTCCTGGATGCGCCTCGGCCTGCAACAAACTCCCTGGATCGACTTCGAGGAAGGGATCTACCGCTACCGGTTCGCCGGCACGGTCCTCTCGGACCGGGAAGGCGCCCTGACCTCGTCGGATCTCGGTGCCTCCATCCACTGGAACATCCCCGGGGATTTCGGCGACTTTCACGCCGGCGTCTACAACGGGAACGGCTACAGCGCCATTCAGGACGCCGACTCGCAGATGTCGTTCCAGATCCGCGGGACCATTCGCCCCCTTCCCATGGTGCCGATTATCAAGGGGCTGCGCCTGTCCGGCTTCTACGACTCCGACCACTACCTGACGAACGCGAAGAAGGAACGCACCATCGGCCTTCTCTCGTTCGAGAATCCGTACATCAACTTCGGCTTCCAGTACGACAATTACAAGGATCAGACCACTGCGGGTGCGACGCTCGTCGAGGGAAACGCCTATTCGGTCTGGGCCACGCCGCGCACGTGTTTCGGCCTCGAGGCGCTCCTGCGCTGGGATCGCGTCACGCCGAACAATTCCACGAACGCGAACAAGCAGCGCTTGATCGCCGGCCCCGCTTACTGGTTCCCGGTCACGAAGAGCGGAGTCGCGGCCGCGGTGATGATCAAATGGGAACAGCTCCGCTACATGGGAGCTCCCAACTCGAAGCCGACCGAGGAGCAAATCGGACTTTTCACGCTCTTCAACTTCTAGTTAACGCGAAGTTCATACGAAATTTACGACTGAACTTCATCTTCCCTGAACGAGGAGACATGATGAAAGCGACCCGGCTCTTTGTTGCCGCTGCCTTCGGCACCGTGCTCGGTATGACCACAGCCAGCGCGCATGCCCAGACTCTCCAGATAAACGGAGCGGGAGCGACGTTCCCGTACCCGATCTACTCGAAGTGGTTCGACGAGTATCACAAGCTCCACCCCGAGATCGAGATCAACTATCAGTCCATCGGTTCGGGCGGCGGCATCCGCCAGCTCAGCAACCAGACGGTCTTCTTCGGGGCGTCGGACGGACCCATGACGCCCGACCAGATGTCCGCCGCGCCGGGCAAGATCCTTCATCTGCCGACGGTTCTGGGCGGCGTGGTTCCGGTCTACAACCTCCCCGACGTGAACGCCGAGCTGCGCTTCACCGGGAAGGTCATCGCCGACATCATCCTCGGCAAGGTCAACAAGTGGAACGATCCGGCGATCACTGGCCTGAACCCGGGCGTCAAGCTTCCCGGCACGGACATCACCGTGGCTCACCGCTCGGACGGCTCAGGGACCACCTACATCTTCGTCGACTACCTTTCCAAGATTTCGCCGGAGTTCAAGAGCAAAGTCGGTGTCGCCACCTCCGTCAACTGGCCCGTCGGCGTCGGCGGCAAGGGCAACGAAGGTGTGGCGGGTCTCGTGAAGGCGACTCCGGGCTCATTCGGGTACGTCGAGCTCATCTACGCCCTGCAGAACAAGATCGCCTACGGATCCGTGCAGAACATGGACGGAGAGTTCGTGCGCTCGAGCCTCGACTCGGTCACGGCCGCGGCGGCGGCGGCCACGAAGTCGATGCCCGCTGATTTTCGCGTGTCGATCACCAACGCACCGGGAAAGGGCGTCTACCCGATCTCTTCCTTCACGTGGTTGCTCCTCTACGAAAATCCGAAGGACAAACAGCGCGCCAAGGTCATGGTGGACTTCGTGAAGTGGGCGCTGACAGAAGGCGAGCGCTACGCGGCGGATCTGGGCTACGCGCCGCTTCCCCAGGAAGTCGTGGCTCTCGAGCTCGAAGCCCTGAAGCGCATCAAGCTCTAGCTCGGCCGAAACGAGAGCGCAGCCATGACGACCCCGTCTTCTCGCCGGAGCGCCGACGATCGCGGCTTCCGGCTGGGGACGGGGTTCTTTGCCCTCCTCGTCGTCCTCCTCGTCGCCGGGATCTTCTGGGAGCTCTACCGAACATCCCATCTGTCGATCGCGAAGTTTGGCTTCGGGTTCTGGACGGGAAAGACCTGGGACCCGGTCTCGGGAGAGTTCGGAGCGCTTCCCTTCATCTGGGGTACGCTTTACTCGTCTCTGCTGGCAATGCTGATCTCGACGCCGGTCGCCCTCGGCATCGCCATCTTTCTCTCCGAATTGGCGCCGCGGGTGCTGCGAACGCCGCTGGCATTCCTGACCGAGCTCCTGGCCGCGATCCCGTCGATCGTGTACGGCCTCTGGGGCGTATTCGTGCTCGTGCCTCTGGTGCGGCAGCTCCAGGTCGCGACCCCCCAATGGATGCGGAGGATCCCGCTCTTTTCGGGCCCACCGCTGGGAGTCGGCATGGGCGCGGCGGCTTTGATCCTGGCGGTCATGGTCATCCCGTTCACGTCATCGGTCGCCCGGGAAGTCCTGAAGGCCGTGCCGAACACGCAGCGCGAAGCCGCCTACGCGTTGGGCGCCACTCGGTGGGAGGCCATACAGGCGGCGCTGCGCTTCGGCCGCACCGGCATCATCGGAGCCGTGATCCTGGGGTTCGGGCGGGCGGTGGGCGAGACCATGGCGGTGACGATGGTCATCGGCAACAATCCCCAGGTCACGGCCTCTCTCTTCAAGCCTCAGTACACGATGGCCGCCGTCATTGCAAACGAGTTCACGGAGGCGGCCGATGACCTCTACCTTTCCGCACTGATCGAGATCGGTCTCGTGCTCTTCATCATCACGCTCATCGTCAACGCCCTCTCGCGGTTGCTCATCTGGAGCGTCACGCGCGAGGTGCGGATCAAGGTGCCCCGGCCCGTCGGGACGATGGCCTTCAAGACCCCGAAAGCGGCCGCATGAACCGCACCTACCGGCGCAAGGCTCTTTCGGGGTTCGTCGTGTTCCTTTGCGCCGCAGCCGTGGCCATGGCGCTCGTGCCTCTCTTCTTCGTCTTCGCCTACGTCCTGCAGAGGGGGTTTTCGTCTCTCAACTGGGACTTCTTTACCAAGATGCCCAAACCCGTCGGCGAGTCCGGCGGCGGAATGGCCAACGCCATGATCGGCACGGTGTACCTGATCGGCATCGCGTCGGCCATTGCCATTCCGGTCGGGATGATCGCCGGCGTCTATCTCTCCGAGTACGGCGCGAAGCCCTTCGGGTCCCTCGTCCGCTTCACGGCCGACGTCTTGAACGGCGTGCCCTCGATCGTCATCGGTATCTTCGCGTATGGCCTCGCCGTGCTTCCAGTCAAGCATTTCTCGGCTCTGGCGGGCGGGCTCGCGCTCGGCTTCATGATGGTCCCGATCATCACGCGCACGACCGAGGAACTCCTGAACCTCGTGCCGGGCAGTCTCCGCGAGGGGTCGCTCGCCCTCGGCGCGACCCGGGCCAGGGCAGCCTTCTCCGTGATGGTCCCGGCGGCCCTGCCTGGAATCATTACCGGCATTCTCGTGGCGCTCGCGCGCATCGCCGGGGAAACGGCGCCGCTGCTCTTCACGGCGTTCAACAACCGCTTCCTCTCGACCCGCATCGACCAGCCGATCTCCTCGCTGCCGGTGCAGATCTTTACCTACGCCGTTTCGCCCTATGACGACTGGCATCGTCAGGCCTGGGCAGGCGCCCTCGTTCTCGTGGCTTTCATCTTCACTTTCTCCGTCCTGGCCCGGGTCGTGACTCGAAGGCTCGAAAGGATGCATCGCACGTGAGCGATACAGTGGTGAGTGAAATGATCGTCCCACCGGATACCGCCCCGAAGCCCCCGGGCGCCGCCGACGGCCCGGCCAACGTTCCCGCGCCGACAGCCGGCCGGGCGCTCCGCATGGAGTCCAGGAAGCTCAATTTCTCCTATGGGCCGAAGCAGGCCCTGTGGGATATCTCCCTTCCGATCCCGGAAAAGACGGTGACGGCCTTCATCGGCCCATCGGGCTGCGGCAAGTCCACCTTCCTGCGCTGCCTGAATCGGATGAACGACATCATCCCGGAAACACGGGTCGACGGCGACGTGCTCCTCGACGGGCGCGACATCTACGGGCAGGGAGTGGACGTCGTGGACCTGCGCCGCCGTGTCGGAATGGTCTTTCAGAAGTCGAACCCTTTCCCGAAGTCGATCTTCGACAACGCGGCCTACGGGCTCAAGATCAACGGGATGTGTTCCCGATCCGAGATGCCCGAGCGCGTGGAGAAGGCGCTGCGGCGCGCGGCCCTGTGGGAGGAGGTCAAGGACCGCCTCGAGACCTCCGCGATGGGGCTTTCGGGCGGGCAGCAGCAGCGGCTCTGCATCGCCCGGGCCGTTGCCATCGAGCCCGAAGTGCTTCTCATGGACGAGCCCTGCTCGGCCCTCGACCCGATCGCCACGACCAAGGTGGAGGAGCTCATCTACGAGCTCAAACGCGATTTCACGATCGTCATCGTGACGCACAACATGCAACAGGCGGCCCGGGTTTCGGAGTTCACGGCATTCTTCATGCTCGGGCGCCTCGTCGAGCATGATCGAACCGAAAAGATTTTCACCAACCCGGGCCAGAAGATCACCGAGGACTACATCACGGGCCGCTTCGGCTAACGGCGGAAGGTGGAACAATGAAAGCCGTGGTCACCAGGGGAAAGGACGCCGCAGCGCCCCAGCGCGGCGAGGCCCAGCAGACCGCGATGAAGCGCATCGCCCTCATCGAGGACGATGCCGACATCGCCTACACGATCCGCCTGAATCTCCGAAAGGAGAAGCGCTACCAGGTCGAGCACTACGTATCGGGGCTCGCTGCCCTGGCGGCGGTGCTGGAGAAGCCGTTCGACCTCGTGATCCTCGACCTGAACCTCCCGGACATCGACGGGCTGGCCCTGTGCCGGGAGCTGCGCCGCGCGGACGAGACGCGCAAGGTGCCGATCATCATGCTCACTGCCCGGGTCGAGGAGCGGGACAAACTGCTCGGCTTCGAGATCGGCGCGGACGATTACATCACGAAGCCCTTTTCGATGCGCGAGCTGCTCGCGCGCGTCCACGCGCACCTGCGCCGCGTCGCCGCGTTCGAGACCTCCGAAGAGGAGATTTTCAACGACGGCGACCTCCACGTCGATCGGGCGCGCTTCGAGGTGGGCCTCAAGGGCGCGCGTGTGCACCTCACGAAGAAGGAGTTCGACCTGCTGTGGCTGCTCATCCGCAACCGGAATCGGGTCGTCACCCGCGACGCCATCCTCGCGCGACTGTGGGATTATGACGCGGACGTGGAGACGCGAACCGTGGACGTGCACATCCGGGCCCTGCGGCGCAAGCTCGGTGACGCGCGCATCGAGACGGTCGTGGGGCTCGGCTACCGCTACCGCGAGGCCGCACCCGGCAAGTAATCCGAAATCCGCAATTTCTCATGAGGTTGCGCGCCCGCTTCACGGCCCTGTTCGCGGTGCTCGCTGCCGCGGCGGTGGTGTTCCTGATTCTCGTTTCCGATGCCACCGTCGGAAGGGCGGTTGAGGATCGCGTCTCCGATCGGTTCCGGCGGGAGCTCGACCACCTCGCGGACGATCTCGCGAGGGGGCAGCCGGGTGCGCAGACCCGGGACGACTTCCTGCGGCGTGCCGCGGCGGACCTGGAGTGCCGGATCACCTACATCGCGCCCGATGGACGCGTGCTCGACGATACTGACCTGCTCCCTGCGGACGTGCCCGCCATGGAGAACCACGCCGGGCGCGAGGAGGTGCGCGCCGCGGTGGCGAGCGGCGTGGGCATGTCGCGGCGCCTTTCCCCGACCGAGCAGAAGCCGATGCTCTACGTGGCGCGAAGACTTCCGGACGGAAGCGTCCTGCGGCTGGCGGTGGCCCAGGCGCGGCTCTCGCAGGTCGAGCGCGGGTATCTCTGGACGACGCGGCTGGCGACGCTCGCCGCATGCCTGGTCCTCTTTCTCATCGGCACAAGCGCTTCGCGGCGCTTCTCCGAGCCAATCGCCGAGTTGACACGCGCGGCCTCGGCCGTCGCCGCCGGGGATTTCGCCCGCGACCTTCCCACCGGCGGAGCCGAGGAAGTGCAGCTGCTCGGTGCCGCGGTACAGCGCATGAAAGCCTCCCTGTCCAGGGCGCTCGCTCTCGCGGAGGATGAGCGAAGGATGACGGCCGTCGTCTTCGAGCGGCTTCCCGACGGCCTCGTCGTGGTTGACGCCCGCCTGCACGTCGTCGAGTCCAACGAGCGGTTTGCCGCCATGACCGGCGTTCCCGCACCTTCCGGAAGGGCCCTCTACGATCTCTTGCGGGACCGGGCGCTGTACGACGCCTTCGAGACGACGGTCAAGGCGGGGGAACTTTCGGAGAGCACCATCCGGCTCGAGGACGGGAGGGTCTGGGCGGTCGTCGTGCAGCCGCTGCCGCCCGGGTCGCGCGCGGCGGCGGTGGGGGTACTGCGGGACATCACGATCCTGGAGAGGACGGAGTCGATGCGGCGGACTTTCGTCGCGGATGTCTCGCACGAGTTGCGGACGCCGATCGCCTCGATCGCCGCGGCGGCCGAGACGCTCGCCGACGGGCAGGCCGATCGGGCGGAGACGCAGGAGCTGCTGGGACTCATCCGACGCCAGTCGGATCGCATGCGCGAGTTGATCGACGACCTCATGGATCTCGCCCAGATCGAAAGCGGCGCCGTTCCGCTCGAGCGGGTCGAGATCGGTCTGCGCGATCTGCTGGCCGAGATCGCGGAGGACCTCGAGGGGGCGGGGAAGGAGAAGCAGGTCGGCATCTCCGTCTCGGGAGACGGGGGAATAGCGATTCTGGGCGACCGGCGGCGTATCGGCCAGCTCGCCCGCAATCTCCTCGACAATGCGATCAAGTTCTCGCCGTCGGGTGGGTCCGTCACCGTTCGCGTGTCCCGGGAGGGGGGCCACGCAGCGTTCTCGGTTTCCGACCTCGGCCCCGGCATCCCCAAGGCGGAGCGGGACAAGATCTTCCAGCGCTTCTACCAGGTCGACCGGTCTCGCTCCAAGATCCGGCCGGGCTCGGGACTCGGCCTGGCGATCGTGAAGCACATCGCGCAGCTCCACGGCGCCTCGGTCGAGGTCGAGGGCGAAGTGGGCAGCGGCAGCACGTTTCGCGTCTCGTTCCCGGCCAGCGTGTGAAGCCCGCGTGAATCGGCGCCGTAAAGACGAGGTGAAGCTCTGAGGTAGGATGGCGCCGCTTTCGACGGAAGCCGCCCATGCTGAACTTCCTGCCGCGGGACGACAAGTACTTCGAACGGTTCACCGAGCTCGCCGTGCGCATTCACGAGGGCGCGCGGATCCTCGACCGGTTCTTTTCGGGAGAGTCCGCCGTGGCGACCGTGGCCGACCAGGTCAAGCGACTCGAGCACGAGTGTGACGAGATCTCGCACGAGATCTTGCGGGGAATCGACCGCACGTTCATCACGCCGATCGACCGCGAGGACATTCACCAGCTGGCCGTGCGCCTCGACGACGTCATCGACCTGATCGACGGGACGATCCGGCGCGTCGCGCTCTTTCGAATCGAGAAGCCGACGCCAGTCGCGCGCGCCCTTTCTCAGCTCATCGTCCGAACGACGGCGGAGCTCGTCGAGGCCGTATCGCACCTGCGGCAGCAGAAAAGCGTCATGGCGCACTGCATCAAGATCAAACAGCTCGAGAACGAGGGGGACGTGGTCTACCACGAGGCGATCGCCGCGCTCTTTGCCGGGGAACTCCCCGCGATCGAAGTGATCAAGTGGAAGGACGTCTACGACAACATGGAGCGCTGTATCGACTCGTGTGTGGCGGTGGCGCACGTGCTCGAGAGTGTGGTCCTCAAGCACTCATGAGCTTTCCGCTTTCAGCGATCCGCTGTCGGCCGAGCCCCCCGCCAGCCAGGTGCCCGGCCGACAGCTGACGGCCTGACAGCGGATAGCTGACAACCATGCTCTATGTTCTCTTCATCATCGGGATCGCCTTCGTCTTCGACTTCATCAACGGGATGCATGACTCGGCGAACTCGATCGCTACGGTCGTGTCGACACGGGTGCTGTCGCCATTCGCGGCGGTGGGGTGGGCGGCCTTCTTCAACTTCGTCGCGGCGTTCGTCTTCGGGACGGCCGTGGCGAGGACGATCGGATCGGGCCTGATCGACATCACCGTCGTCAATTCGGACGTCGTTCTCGGCGGCCTGGTCGGCGCGATCGTCTGGAACCTGATCACCTGGTATTTCGGCATCCCGTCCTCCTCGTCCCACGCTCTCATCGGCGGCTACGCGGGCGCGGCCGTGGCACGTGTGGGCGTGAAGGCGATCGTCCCGGGAATGGCGTGGGTCAAGACCCTGTCTTTCATCGTGCTCTCGCCGCTCATCGGCATGGTGGTCGCCTACGGCATGATGATCGCCGTGTCGTGGACGTTCCACAAGACGTCCTACGGGACCGTCGATCGCTGGTTCCGGCGGGGCCAGCTCTTCTCGGCGGCCGGCTACTCCCTGTCCCATGGCGCCAACGACGCGCAAAAGACGATGGGCATCATCGCGAGCCTCCTCGTGGCGAACGAGGCGCTGTTTCGCGACACCGCCTCGCCGCTGCACTGGATGCACCTGCCCGACATGAGTTCCATCCCCTGGTGGATCATCCTTTGCGCACATGCGGCGATCGGGCTGGGCACTCTGACCGGGGGCTGGCGCATCGTGCGGACGATGGGCAGCCGGATCACGAAGCTCAAGCCCTACAGCGGATTTTGCGCCGAGACGGGCGCGGCGGCGACGATCGCGCTGGCGTCGCTGACCGGCGTACCCGTCTCGACGACGCACACCATCACGGGTGCCGTGATCGGCGTGGGTGCCACGCAACGTGTCTCCGCCGTGCGCTGGGGAGTGGCCGGCCAGATCGTCTATGCGTGGATCCTCACGATCCCCATGGCGGCGGCTATCGGCGCCCTCGGATATGGGCTGCTCGCGGCGCTGACGCACTGAGATTGCGCGGGCATCGGACGACCCGCAAAAAAAGCCCCCCGTCGCCGGGGGGCCCGAAGGAGGAGATCTGCTTGCCTGCCTGTATTACGGACGCAGGGACGCGGTTGTTGAGGGTGTATTTTTGAGGCCGTCATGACCCTTTCGGCCGGCACCCGACTCGGCGCCTACGAGCTCCTCGAGCCCCTCGGAGCGGGCGGCATGGGCGAGGTCTACCGGGCCCGCGACGCGCGCCTTGGCCGCGAGGTTGCCGTCAAGGTCCTTCCGGCCGAGCTCTCGGCGGACGCCGAGCGCCTTGCCCGCTTCGAGCAGGAGGCCCGCTCGGCCTCCGCGCTCAACCACCCCAACATCATCACGATCTACGAGGTCGGCGCGGCGGAGTCGGTCTCGTTCATCGCGATGGAGCTCGTCGAGGGCAAGACCCTGCGCGAGCTCCTCGCGGCGGGCCCGATGCCCTCGCGCAAGCTGCTTCCAATCGCGGCGCAGGTCGCCGACGGGCTCGCGAAGGCACACGCCTCGGGCATCGTGCATCGGGACCTGAAGCCCGAGAACGTCATGGTCAACCGGGACGGCTTCGTCAAGGTCCTCGACTTCGGCCTCGCCAAGCTCGTCTCGTCGGTCTCGGATGCGGGTTCTCAGCTTCAGACGCTCGCGGGCCCCGGGACGCGACCCGGGATGGTCCTGGGCACGGTCGGCTACATGTCGCCCGAGCAGGCGAGCGGCGAGGCCGTCGACTTCCGCTCGGACCAGTTCTCGATGGGCGCGATCCTCTACGAGATGGCGACCGGCAGGAGGGCCTTTCAGAAAAAGACGGCGGTCGAGACGCTCTCGGCGATCATTCGCGAAGACCCCGAGCCCATGGCCGCCATTAGCCCGACCGCTCCGGCGCACTTGCGCTGGATCGTGGAGCGCTGCCTCGCCAAGGAGCCCGAGGGTCGGTATGCGTCCACGCGCGATCTCGCCAGGGACCTGAAGCAGACGCTCGATCATCTCTCCGAGACCTCGATCGAAGCGCCCAGGCTGGCGAAGCCGAGGAGGCCGCGGCGCGCGCTATGGGCAGCCCTGGCGGCGTTGCTCTTCGCCGCCGGCGCGGATGTGGCGCTGCGGCTGGGGGCCGGCACTCCCGCGGCGAAGGTTCCGGCGGGCCTCCGGCGCGTGACGTTCGGCCCGGGGCTCGAGGACGAGCCGAGCTTTTCGCCCGACGGCAAGTTTCTCGCCTACACGACCGACGAGCGAGGCAACCTCGACGTCGTGGTGCAGCCGCTGTCGGGCGGAGAAGCGATCCGGATCGCAGAGACGGACGCGGACGAAGCGGATCCCGCTTGGTCACCAGATGGTTCCAAGCTCGCTTTCGTTTCCGCGCGCGACCACGGCGGGCGCCTGGGCATCGCACTCAATACCTCCGCACTCGAGCCGTACCTGAACGCCAAGTTCGGGGACATTTTCGTGGTCCCGGCGCTCGGTGGGAGTGCGGTCAAGCTCGTGGAGGATGCCTACTACCCGAGCTGGTCGCCGGACGGCCGGCGCATCGTCTTCATGGCGAACCGCGAAGGACAATCCCATCTCTGGACCATCCCGGCGGACGGAGGCACGCCCGCCCCCATCACGAGCGAGTACGCGATCGACTATCAGCCCGCCTGGTCGCCGGATGGCCGGTGGATCGCATATGGCTCTGGCGCCCTGACGTCGTCCGCCAGCGGCTTCAATTTGTCGGTGGTCGCGGTGGACGGTGGCACGCCGCACCGGCTGACGAAGGACTTCGGTTACGTGACGAGGCCCGCGTGGTCGGCGGACGGGAAGTTCATTTACTTTTCGGGTGAGCGAAGCGGAATCCTGAACGTGTGGAGGATCCCGTTCTCGGCCCAGGGCCAATCGGAACCGCCTTCGCGAGTCACCCTCGGCCAGGGGCAGGACACGGGCGTTTCGGTCAGCCACGACGGCAAACGGCTCGCCTTCGCGGCGGTTCGCAACGAGCCGAATGTCTGGGAGCTCACCGTGGAGTCCGGGAAGCTGCGACCGGTCACGACCGGGGCCGGTGGTCCCGACTATCCGCAGCTTTCTCCCGACGGGAAGACTCTCCTCGTCCAATCGAACCGAACCGGACAGCTCGCCGTCTGGACTGTGGATCTTCAAGGACGGTTTCTGACGCAGGTAACCACCGGCCAGCAGTTCGAGCCGCAGGCCCACTGGTCTCGGGACGGCGGGCAAATCTCCTACGTTCGTGGCGACCACCTGTGGCTGCAGCCGATGGGGAGCATGAGCGGGTTGGACACCGGTATCGTGGCGGCGGCCGCCTCGGAGTGGTCTCCCGATGGGACGGCGATTGCGGTCGGGGGCCCGGTCCAGGGAGGGGAGATTCTCGTCTACACGTTGAAGGACCGGAAGGCGAGGCCGGTGACGGCCCTGAAGGGCGAGCTGGACTACCCGACATGGTCCCCGGACGAGAAACAGATCGCCTTCCAGAAGCAGAGCGGTCAGATCCGGGAGATCTGGGTCGTGCCTTCCGAAGGAGGAGAGGCCAGGCCGCTGACGCAAAACTCCGAAGACTCCCACCCGGCCTGGTCGCCGACGAACCCCGACGAGATTCTCTTTCTGCGCGACCACAAGCGCCTGGCGGTGCTGTCGCCCTCGACCGGCAAGGTGAGGTTCCTGCCAGTCAGCCCGGAGGGCAGTTATCTCTTCGACTACCCGAGCTGGTCGCGAGATGGCAAGCGGATCTACTTCTCGATATCTCGGAAGTCCGGCGACATCTACCTGCTCGAGGGCTTTTGATCCGACTGCGGTTGAGACCTGGCCGCGAGGCGTCGGTCCTGCGTCGGCATCCGTGGCTTTTCTCCGGCGGGGTCGCATCGGCCGAGGGCGACGGGTCCGATGGGCACGCGGAGGTCGTGGATTCGGGCGGCCGCCTTCTCGCGCGCGGGGCGTATTCGCCGGATTCGCAGATTCTCGCCCGGCTCTGGACCTTCGGCGAACGGGTGCCCGACGGCCCGCTTATTCGCGACCGCTTTGCGGCCGCGAAGCGTCTGCGCGAGGAAACGCTCCCGCCCTCGACGACCGGCTATCGCGCGATCAACTCCGAGGGCGATTTCTGTCCCGGCGTGCTCCTCGACGTCTATGGAGACGTTGCGGTTCTCGAGCTCCTCACGGGCGGGACGGAGAAATGGCGCCGCGAGCTCGAGTCGGCCACTCGTGACGTCTTTGCGCCCGGCCGCCTGATCATTCGAGAGAGCGGCGCCTCCCGCGACGCGGGTGGATCCGCCAGATCCGAAATCCGAAATCCGAAATCCGAAATTCCCCGAGTCCCGTTCCTCGAAAACGGCCTTCGCTTCATCGCCGATGTCTCTGGCGGCCAGAAGACCGGCTTCTTTCTGGACCAGCGCGAGAATCGCAGCCGCCTGCGTGGGCTCGCCCGCGGAAAGACGGTGCTGAATCTGTTCTCCTACTCGGGCGCGTTCTCGATCGCGGCGCTCGCAGGGGCAGCCATTCGCGCCGTGGACGTGGATTCGTCGGCCGCGGCCCTCGCGCTCGCGCGCGAGCAGCGCGACGCCAACGGCTTTGCCAGCGCCGACGGCGACTTCGTGGAGGCCGACGTGTTCGAAGACGTTCGCCGCCGCGTCGCAGGCGCCGAGCGCTGGGACGTCGTCGTCTGCGACCCGCCGGCCTTCGCCAAGAAGAAGAGCGACGTGGACCGCGCTGCGCGTGGCTACAAGGACGTCAACCGGGTCGCGATGTCGCTCGTGGCTCCAGGCGGGTGGCTGCTGACCTGCTCCTGCTCGGGCCTGGTGGGCGCCGACCTGTTCCAGAAGATCGTGTTCTCGGCGAGCCTCGACGCGGGCGTGCCCTTCGCGCTCGTGGCCCGGCAGGGTGCGGGCCCCGATCATCCGATCTCCCTCGATTGCCCGGAGGGGGAGTACCTGAAGGGGCTGTGGCTGCGGCGCGGCGCGTCGCCGTGACCCGGCGCGTCGCGCTCCTGGGCCCCGCACCGCCGGATCGGGGCGGCATCGCGCGAGAGACGGCGCGGCTATTCGAGGAGCTTTCGCGGCGCGGCCCCGTGGCGTGGGCTTCCTTCTCGCGACGCTATCCCCGCTGGCTCGATCCGCGACGGTACGATCTCGACCTCGGGCGCGCCCGTCCCGATGCGGCCATTCCTCTGCTCGACTACCGCTCGCCGTCGTCCTGGAGGAGAACCGCCGAGCATCTCGCGGCGTCTCGGCCGGATGCCGTTCTCGTGCCGTGGTGGACCGCATTCTGGGGGATTCCTGTGCGCGCCGTGCTGCGACGGCTCGCGCGCCTGGCACCTCGGGCACGGCGCGTCCTCGTCTGCCACAACGTGCAGGACCACGAGGACGGGGCCGGCAAGCGCTTTCTCTCCCTCGGCGCCTTTCTGTCTGCGGACGCCTTCATCGTCCACGCGTACGAGGACCGGGAGAGGCTCGCGCAGCTCGCACCGCGGAGACCGACGCTCGTCGTTCCGCACCCGATCGACCCGATGGAGACGGCATCGCGAGAGGAAGCGCGACGTCGACTCGGCATCGCCGGCCCCCTGGTGCTGTTTCTCGGTCTCGTGCGGCGCTACAAGGGTGTCGACGTTCTCCTGGATGCGGCGCCCGAGATCGTCCGGACGGCCGGGGCCTCGATCGCGGTCGTCGGTGAAGTGTTTCCCGACGCCGAGGACCTCGCCCGCCGGGCACGATCGAGCCCCGTGCGCGAGGCCCTCCTCTGGAAGGACGCGTACGTCTCCGAAGAGGAGATGGCGGACTGGTTCGCCGCATGCGACTGCGTGGTGCTGCCGTACCGAAAGATCTCGGGCAGCGGCATCGCGGCGCGGGCCATCGCTGCGGGCCGCCCGATGGCGGCGGCGGCTGTCGGCAGCCTCAAGGACGTCGTCGTCCCGGGGGTCACCGGCGAAACCTTCGCGCCGGGCGACGCCGCGGCCCTGGCCGCCGCGGTGCGCCGAGTGCTCGAGCGCGGTGTCGGCTCCTACGCGCCGGGCCTCGCCCGTGCCGCCGCAGAAAACTCGTGGCCGCGCTACGTCGACGCCGTTCTCGAATTTCTCGCCCGCCTGGAGCCCTGATCCGACTCTCAATTCCGAAATCCGAAATCCGAAATCCGAAATGCCACATCCCGGTATACTCCGCCTCCCATGAATCTCGAGCTCACGGAGGAGCAGCGGCTTCTCCAGACCGCGGTGCGGGAATTCGCGGAGCAGACCGTTCGGCCGCGCGCGGGCCGCATCGACCAGTCGGGCGAGTTTCCGCGGGACACCTTTGCGGAGGCCGGGAAGCTCGGGCTCGCGGGCATTGCGGTTCCGACGGAATATGGCGGCTCGGGGATGGACTCGGTCTCCTACGCGATCGCGATCGAGGAGATATCGCGGGTCTGCGCGAACACGGGCGTCATCCTCTCGGTCAACAACTCGCTCGTCTGCGACCCGATCGAGAAGTTCGGCACCGAAGCGCAGAAGCAGAAGTTCCTCGTTCCGCTCGCCCGGGGAGAGAAGCTCGGCTGCTTCGCCCTGACCGAACCGGATGCCGGCTCCGATGCCGGCAACCAGAAGACGCGGGCAGTACGCGAGGGAGATGACTATCGGATCTCTGGTCAGAAGGTCTTCATCACCTGCGGGTCGGATGCCGATGTCTGTCTTCTCTTCGCCACGACGAACCCGGAGAAGAAGGTGAAGGGCATTTCGGCCTTCCTCGTGGATGCGCGTTCGCCCGGGTTCGACCGCTCCCGCCACCAGGTCAAGCTCGGCGTCAACGCTTCGGGAACCGTCGAAATCTTCCTGACGGACGTCCGCGTGCCGGTCGCCGATCGGCTCGGCGAGGAAGGCGAGGGCTTCAAGATCGCCATGGCGACCCTCGACGGCGGCCGCATCGGCATCGCCGCGCAGGCGGTCGGGATCGCGCAGGAGGCCTTCGAGGCTGCGGTCCGGTATTCCCAGGCGCGCAGGGCCTTCGGAAGACCCATCGCCGAATTCCAGGTGATTCGTTTCTATCTCGCCGACATGGCCACCGAGATCGATGCCGCGCGCCTCCTGACGCGAAAGGCCGCGGCGGCCAAGGATGCGGTGAAGAAGAACGGCGGGCGCTACTCGATGGAAGCCGCGATCGCCAAGCTCTACGCGGCCGAAATGGCGCAGCGCGTCACGACGAAGGCACTCCAGGTTCACGGCGGCTACGGGTACACCAAGGAGTATCCGGTCGAACGCAACTTTCGCGACGCCCGCATCACCGAGATCTACGAGGGCACGAGCGAGATCCATCGGCTGATCATCGCGCGGGAGATCTTTCGCGACAGCAGCCTGACAA
Source organism: uncultured Acidobacteriota bacterium (assembly GCA_963847075.1). Classification (GTDB taxonomy): domain Bacteria; phylum Acidobacteriota; class Thermoanaerobaculia; order UBA5066; family Gp7-AA6; genus DAHUXD01. Next base: position 894,001 of record CAWJYL010000002.1, on the reverse strand, counting down.
TTGGATGAGGAGGTTCAGGAGTTGTGAATTGTGACTGGTGACCGGTGATTCGTGATTGGAATTCGGAGATCACAAATCACAGATCACAAATCACAATTGACCAATCTCAAATCACCATGGGCCAGACCAGAATGTTCCGGGACCGCGTGGTCTCGATGGAGCAGACGCTCGAGGGCGGCGAGAAGCACCTCCCGCTTCTCAAGGAGATCTGCCAGGAGGCGTTCCCCGACCTCGAGTACCGGGAGCACGCGCTCGACCACGAGCGCGATCTCTTCGTCATGGACTTCGGCGCGCCGGACGGGTCGCGACGCCGCATCGCCTGGACCCGCATGGTCCTCTTCGACGCCGAGCGAATCCCGACACTGACGGCGGATCCCGCGTCCGCGTTGCGCGAGCGGATCGTCCGGCATCTGCGGACGCTGGCCGGCCGCCCGGAGATCGTCGTCACCTTCCGCCATCTCGAGGAGGGCTGGGTGGACACGCCGGAGCCGCGGCGGGAAGGAGGACGCCGCCGCCGTCGCGGGGGCCGGGGAGGCGCACGCGGCGCGGAGAAGCCGCCGATCGGCGGGCGGCCCGGCGCAGGCGGGCCGGCACAACGGGAGCGGCGCCCGGGGGACCGGCGTCCGGGGGAGCGGCAGGGCGGTAGTGCACCGGGGTCGCGAAGCCCCGCGTCCGTGCGACCGGCACCGCGCCCGAGCCAGGGCGGCCCGCCCCGGCCAGCCGGCGAGTCTCAGGGGCCGGAGGGCGCCGAGGGTAAGCGACGGCGCCGCTTCCGCCGACGGCGCCGCGGCCGCGGCCCGGGCGGAGGCACTCCGGGCGCCGCGCCACCATCTCCGGCGGGACCGAAGGGATGAACTTCGAGCTGACCGAGGATCAGAGACGCATCCGCGACGCCGTTCGCGAGTTTGCGGAGAGCGAGATCGCGCCGCGGGTGGCGCAGTGGGAGCGGGAAGAACACTTTCCGCGCGAGATTCTCGAGAGGCTCGGCGCGATGGGCGTGATGGGCATGATGGTTCCGGAGGCGTATGGCGGGGCCGGCGCCGACGCGCTGTCGTACGTCCTGGCCGTCGAGGAGCTCGCCCGCGTCTGCGCATCGACGGCCGTGATTGTCTCGGTCAACAACTCGGTCGCGTGCTATCCCATCTGGAAGTTCGGCTCGGAGGAGCAGAAGACCGGCGTTCTCACGGAGCTCGCGTCGGGCCGGGCGCTCGGCGCTTACGCGCTGACCGAGCCCCAGTCGGGATCGGACGCGGCCAACCAGAAGACGCGGGCCGCGCGCGACGGGTCCTCCTACGTGCTCAACGGGGCCAAGGCGTGGATCACGAATGCCGGAGAGGCCCGATGGTACGTCGTGATGGCGATGACCGATCCCTCGGCCGGCACGCGTGGCATCACGGCCTTCCTCGTGTCCGCCGAGGACCGCGGCCTGCGGATCGGCGCGCCCGAGGACAAGATGGGACTTCGGTCCTCCAAGACCGCGTCCGTCTTCTTCGAGGACCTGCGGGTTCCCGCGCAGCGGCGGCTCGGAGCCGAGGGCGAGGGCTTCACCATCGCCATGACGACACTCGACCACTCGCGGATCGGCATCGCCGCACAGGGAATCGGCATCGCCCAGGCTGCTTTCGAGGCCTCGATCGAGTATGCCCGGAACCGCGAGAGCTTCGGCCAAAAGCTGGCGGAGCATGAGGCGATCGCCTTTCAGATCGCGGACATGCGTGTGCAGCTCGAGGCCGCCCGGGTTTTGACCTATCGGGCGGCGCTGCTATCCGAGATGCCCGGCGTGCGCTGCTCCAAGGAGGCCTCGATGGCCAAGGTGTTCGCGACCGAGGCGGCCAACGCGATTGCGGCTCGCGCCGTCCAGATTTTCGGCGGCTACGGTTACTCCAAGGAGTATCCGGTGGAGCGGTACTATCGGGATGCCCGCGTGACGACGATCTACGAGGGGACGAGTGAGATTCAGCGGATCGTGATCTCGAAGAACGTCCTTGCGGGGCGCTGAGACGATGAACGAGGAAGACCCAGGACCGCCGCCTGCGCAGGGCGACCCGGAACCGGAGCTGACCGAGGCGCCTCCGGCGGCGCAGACGTTGACCGACGGCCCGAAGGAGCGCGTTCCGGCTGCGGTTGCCGCGACGCGCCCGGACCTGCACGACCGTCGCGAGCCCCTGTACCGCGAATGCCGCGGCTACCGGCTCCGCCTGGATCCGCCGGACCTCGCGCGCCTTCGTGAGCTGGCCGGGTCGCGCGGCAAGTCGGACGACGAGATCGGCGAGGCGTTCTTCGACGGACAGGCGGATCGCCTGGCATCCTCGATCGCCGACGACGTACCCGCACCGAACGAGATCCGAGTGGTCGTGGATCCCTATTCGCGCCAGGCGTTTCTGGCACTGGAGAATCGCATCCGCGGGATCCTGAGCTTCTGAGCTCCAGCCCGCCGGGAGGCAGATTCGAAATCCGAAATCCGAGATCTGAATTCGGTCAGATGTCGGCCGTGATCAAGATCCTCGTCGCCTTGGCCAGACGCGCCTTTTTCTGATGTGGGTCGATCTCGACGTGGATCTCCCCGGGCTCCGCGCCCGCCGAGGAAAGCACGTCCACCCATGCTTCCGCCCGGGAACGCAGGAAGTCCTCGGCGATGGCCGGTTCCTCGCGGCCCTCGAAGTCCGGCATGGCCTTGAGCTTTTCGACGTTGAGCCGGTCGAGCACGAAGGCGAAGCCCTCGCGGGCGGTCCGGTAGGTGCGGGTTCGGTTCTGGGAGCTGATGTCCATGACCGGGAATTTTAATCCATACCGGGGGTTTCTGCGGCGGTGATGCGCAGGACACGAACGACCGCCTCCGTTTTCCTCGCGGCGGGCCTGGCCCTCGCCGCCCCGACGCTTCCGGCCGAGACCGTTCGGAACCACTTCGATTCCGACCATATCGCCTTCACCCCGGGCTTCTTCGACTTCGTGGTGATCGGGGCGCCCGGGAAGGCGCGGTGGTTGGTCCTGGCCGACCCCAACCCCCCGTCCACGCCGAACAAGCTGTCGCAGGTCGAGAAGGATCGTCCCGCAGACTCGATCGCACTCGCCGTTCGGCGCACCTACGCGTTCCAGGATGGGACGGTCTCGACGTTCATCCAGCAGGGCTCCGGCCGGGCGGGCCTCGTCCTGCGCATGGCGGACGAGAAGAACTTCCTCCTGCTCCTCGTCGACACGGCCTCGGGGAACGCCGTGCTCTCGTCCTATCGCGATGGCAAGGCGACCGAGCTCGGGCGGGGCAAGGCGCCCTCGGGGAAGGCGTGGGAGACGTACTCCGTGACGGCCACGGGACCGAAGCTCCTGGTCTCCGGCGGAGGGGCGAAGCTCTTCGAGGCGACCGACCCGAGCCCCAGGAGCGGGCGGACCGCGCTGGCCGCGCAGGGCGAAGCCTCGTTCGACGAGTTCGTCCTCGAGTTCTAGCCGGCTGCTGGAGAAGGGTGTGGCACGGCGTTACGCGTCGCCCGCATCCGTTTTTCAACGACCGGCGGGCAGGTCGGGAGCGACGGAAGCGGCGAACCGGAATCGGCCGCCTTCGACCTTGAGAACGACGGCCGGCTTGATGGGATTGCGATCGGCGTCCATCGTGATCGTCCCCGTGACCCCCGGGAACTCCACCGTCGTGGCGAGCGCGTCGCGGATCCTCCTGCCCTCGGTCGATCCGGCGCGGGTGATGGCATCCGCGAGCAGGCGCACCGCGTCGTAGGACGTCGCGGCAATCGAATCGGGCTCGGCGCCGTAACGCGAGGAGTAGGCCTCGACGAACCGCCGTACCGCGGCCGAGGGATCGTCCACGGAATAGTGGTTCGAGAAATACGCTCCCTCGATCGCGTCGCCTCCGATCTCGGTGAGCCGGGGCGAGTCCCAGCCGTCCGCACCGAGAAGCGTCGTCCGCAGGCCGAGGCCCCTGGCCTGGCGGGCGATGAGACCGGCGTCGGTGTAGTAGCCCGGCACGAAGAGAACGTCCGGATTCGCATCGCGCAGGGCGGTCAGCTGTGCCGAAAAATCACTGTCGCCCTCGGCGTACTTCATCTCGCCGACGATGCGGCCGCCCATTCCCGTGAAGGCCTTCCGGAACGCCTCGCCGAGGCCGACCGAGTAGTCGCTGCGTGAATCGATCAAGATCGCGGCCGTCTCGGCTTTCCGGTTCTTGCGGGCGAACACCGCCAGAACCTTGCCCTGGTAGGGGTCGATGAAGCACACGCGGAAGATGTAGTCCCCCTTCTTCGTCACCTCGATGTTGGTGGAGGAGGGCGTGATCATCGGAATTCCGTAGCTCTGGGCGATCGGAGCGGCCGCGAGTGTGCGCGAAGATGCGTTCTCGCCGATTACGGCGACGACGTGGTCGCGGGTGATGAGCTTGGAGACGACGGACGCGGCTTCCGCCGCTTCGCCCCGATCGTCTTCGGCGACGAGGGAGAGAGGGCGCCCGAGGACGCCCCCGGCGCCGTTGATCTGGTCGATCGCCAGAAGCGCCCCGTTCCTGCCTGAGATGGCGAAGGTCGCGGTGGGGCCCGTGAGGGCCCCATAGAAGCCGACCTTGATCCCCTGGGCCTCCGGCGCTTTCACGCCGCCGCAGGCGGCGCAGGCGGCCGTGACGACGATCCCGATCGCCCTGCGAATCCGGTGCACGGCGGCATTCTATTTGCAGTCGAGAGTCGGGCCAGTTGCGGGTTGCGAGTCGCGAGCTGTGAGTTTGGCGGTAGAGTTCCGGTCTCGACCATTCACGACTCACGACGGAGGCCTCATGTCCCGAATCTCGCTCGTCGGGCGATCTCAGGCGGCGGGCGCAGCCCGCGAGGCGTTCGAGCGCAAGATCGCAGAGCGCGGCAACATCCCCAACATGTACCGCGTCTTCGCGCATCGGCCCTGGTTGCTCACGACCATGGATGCGCACTTTGCCGCCGTCATGGGATCGGGCACGCTGCCTCTGAAGCTCAAGGAGATGCTCGCCCTGCAGACCTCGCTCGAGAACCAGAGCCGCTACTGCGCCGCCTCCCACACATTGCTGGCGGAGCGCACGGGCGCCACGGAGGAACAGATCGCGAGCCTGCTCGATTTCGAGCGAGGTCCCTACAGCGAGAGGGAGAAGGCGGCATTGCGCTTCGGGCTGCAGATGACGCGCGATTCCAACCGCGTGCCGGACTCCGTCTTCGCGGCGCTGCGCGAGCACTTCGACGAGGGGGAAATCCTCGAGGTCGCCGCCGTCGTCGGGCTGTTTGCCTATTTCAATCGCCTCAACAACGCGCTCGCTCTCGAGCCGACGAAGCCCGGCGACGGGGTGAACACCTGAGTTCGGATTTCGGATTTCGGAATTCGGATTTTCGGAATGTGGACCCGGTGGGGAACTGATAGGCTAGCGCGCCCGAAAGGACGGAGACGGGAAACGCCATGAGCTCCAACAAATCCTACGATCTCGTCATCATCGGCTCGGGACCCGGCGGTTACGTGGCCGCCATTCGCGCCGCGCAGCTCGGCCTTTCGGTCTTGATCGTCGAGAAGGAACCGCGCCTGGGCGGTGTCTGCACGCTCTGGGGCTGCATCCCCACGAAGGCGCTCCTCCACACGGCCGACCTGCTCGAGGAGGCGCGTCACGGCGCCGATGTGGGCGTCGCGGCGCGCGAAGTCCGCCTCGACATGCCGGCCGCGATGAAGCATAAGGAGAAGATCGTCCGACAGTCCACCAACGGCGTGTCGTACCTGATGAAGAAGAACCGGGTGGACGTGGCGCCGGGCTTCGGCCGCCTCGCCGGAAGCGGGCGCGTGGCGGTCGTGGGGGCCGACGGCGCCGAGACGATCCATGTGGCCAAGAACGTGATCATCGCAACGGGCTCGACCCCCCGATCGCTGCCCGGGATGGACGTCGACGACAAGGTCATCCTGTCGTCGACCTCGATGCTCGAGCTGACCGAGGTGCCGAAGTCGCTCGTGGTCATCGGTTCGGGGGCGGTCGGTGTCGAGTTCGCCTCGATGCACGCACGGTTCGGAGCGCGGGTGACGATCATCGAAGTCCTGCCGCGGATCGTGCCCGTCGAAGACGAAGATGTCTCGCGCGAGCTCGCCGCGTCGTTCAAGCGACAGGGCATGGCGATCTATCCCGATACGCGCGTCGAGCGGATCACGAAAGGGGAGGGCGGAGTCGAGCTCATCGCCCGCTCGTCCGGGGACAAGACCGAGACTTTCCGCGCCGAGAAAGTTCTCATGGCCGTCGGGCGCCGGCCGCTCACCGACGGAATCGGTCTCGAGGCAGTCGGCGTGGCCACGGAGAAGGGCTACGTACGGGTGGACGCGAACATGCGGACGAACATTCCGGGGGTCTATGCCATCGGCGACGTGCTGGCGACCCCGGCGCTGGCGCATCTCGCATCCGCGGAGGGCGTCGTCGCCGTGGAGCACATCGCCGGAAAACGGCCGCGGCCCATCAATTACGACCAGGTCCCCGGTTGCACCTACTGCTCCCCCGAGATCGGTTCGATCGGACTGACGGAAGCCCGGGCCCGCGAACGCGGCCACGACGTCGTCGTCGGCAAGTTCCCTTTCTCGGCCGTCGGCAAGGCGCGAATACTGAACCAGGCCTCGGGATTCGTGAAGATCGTCGCGGAGAAGAAATACGACGAGGTCCTCGGCGTCCACATCGTCGGGCCCGCGGCGACCGAACTGATCGCGGAGGCCGGAGCCGCGATGAGGCTCGAGGCGACGTCCGAGGAGCTCGTCAACACGATCCATGCGCATCCGACTCTCTCGGAAGCCATCCACGAGGCCGCCGAGGCGGTCGGGGGCCACGCCATCCACATCTAGCCGTCGCCTCCGCGCCGCGAGGGGTCTGCGCCCTTCGGGCGCACCGGCGAGCGGCTCGCCCGGATGCGGGCTCGACCGCTCTCCTGGCCCCTCGCGGCGCTCCGGCTCCCGCGGCGCGCGCCTGCTCCCTCGGTGACTTCGGGAGACTTCGCGCGCCGCGCCCTTCAGGGATGAGATGGCTGCAGGGACTCTGGGGTCGGCCTTCACATCCCATCTTCATACGGTCAGAAGACTTTGCGCGCCGCGACCAGAACTCGAGTCAACGCATCGCGAATAGTCTCCCGACCCGAGGGAGGGAGGAGGTTCGCGATGCGGGAGCCGCAGCGCAGCGAGCGATCAGGCGAACGGTCGAGCCCCTTTGGGCGAGCCGTTCGCAGGTGCGCCCGAAGGGCGCAGATCGCTCGCTAAGCGAAGGCGACGGTTACTGGTTCGGGTTCGCCGGCATCATCGGCGGCGCACCGGGCGAGGACTGGACCGCATTGGCGGGCCCGTACGCCCAGTCCTTCCCGACCACGTTGTCGTTGGCCGAGTTGGGCATCGCCTGAGTCTGTCCGGGGACGACGTTGCCGTAGAAGCCGGAGCCGAGACCTGCCGGCTTGGCGGCGCCCACGGTGCGGGCGTTCTGGGGTCCGGCCTGGGAGCTGCCGCCCTGCATGGCGAGGTTCCCGATCGGAATGACCTGTTCCGCGAGGTTCGTCGCCTGGGCGCTCGCGGCTGGAATCTGCGCCACCTTCTTGACGCTCGATCGCTGCATGCTCACGAGGTTGCCGCTCGGGTAGGCGTGAAAGACGACCATCGCGCCCTTGACGACGGGAAGATCCGACGCGATCACCCTTCCCGAGGGCGCCAGGTCGATCTGGTAGAACTTCTGCTCCGCCCGGAGAGAGAAGGCACAGGCGAGCATCACCGCCACCGAAAGCAAGCGGATCCTCATAACCCACCTCCGCGGAAAAGCGTACCACGGGGTCAGCGCCGCGGTTGACCCTGACAGAGTGCCCCTTCGGCGAACCATCCGCCGTATGAAGGAGATAGGCCCCTCCGGGCCGGGGGGTCGGCATAGAATGGCGGACTCGAAACGAACGATCATGAGCCAGGAAGCACCCCGTCCGGCCGACCTGTCGGCCCTGCGAATCCGGCGCGAGCCGGAGACTCGCCGCGGCACGCGCGGCTGGCTCCTCTTCGGGGCCGTCCTCGTCGTCGCGGCGGGAGTGGGAGCCTACGCCCTCGCGGGCCGCGGCCTGCGGCCGAAGAAGGTCGAGGTGGTCACCGCCTCGGTCGTCACGCAGGGGCAGGCGACGACGGTTCTCTCGGCGACGGGATACGTCGAGGCCGAGCGCAAGGCGGACCTTTCGCCCAAGATCACCTCGCGGATCACGGAGTTGAACGTCACCGAGGGCACCCGGGTCAGGACGGGCGACGTGATTGCGCGTCTGGATTCGACGGACCTCGACGCGCAGCTCGCCGAAGCGAAGGCGAACTGGGTCAACGCGCAGGCCGAGCTCGTCCGGCAGCGGAATCTCTTCGACCAGGGCCTCAACACGAAGTCCGCGCTCGACGCGGCCGTCGCCAACGAGGCCGCCACCCGTGCGCGTGTGCGCTACGTCGAGGCCCTGCTCGATTACACGATCATTCGCGCGCCCTTCGCCGGCGTGATCACGGCCAAGCGCGCCTTCGTCGGCGAGGCGGTGTCGCCTTTCGGTTCCTCGCCCTCAGGCGGAGGCTCGGGCGGGGCGATCGCCACGATCGTCGAGTTCTCCTCCCTCTACGTCGGCGCCGACGTCAACGAGGCCAACCTCTCGAAGCTCGCGAAGAACCAGCCGGCCGAGATCGCGCTCGATGCCGTTCCGGACAAGACCTACCACGGCAGGCTGAGGCAGATCGTGCCCGCGGCCGACCGGCAGAAGGCGACGGTGCGCGTCAAGATCGCCTTCCTGGACGCCGATGACCGGGTGTTGCCGGATCTCTCGGCGCGCGTCGCCTTCACGGCGGAGCCCACGCAGGGCAAAGAGACCCGGTCGCGGGTGGTGATCCCGAAGGCGGCGCTGACGACGGTGGACGGCCGGACGGGAGTCTTCCGCATCGTCGAGGGCAAGACCGCATTCACCCCCGTTACGGCCGCCGGCGACGTCCAGGGACAGGTGGAAGTGACCCAGGGCCTCCAGGGCGGAGAACGCCTGGTCTCGCTCGCGGGCGGGTTGCAACTGAGAGACGGCGAGAAAGTGCGCGTCGAAGGACAGGAGAACTGAGCATGGCCGAGCCCTTGATTCGGATCGAGCACGTCGAGAAGGTTTACCGACGGGATCAGATCGAGATCCCCGTCCTGATGGGACTCGACCTCGAGATCCCGGAAGGCGAGTACGTCGCGCTGATGGGACCCTCGGGGTCCGGAAAGACGACCCTGTTGAACCTGATCGCGGGGATCGATTCGCCGACCCGCGGCCGCATCGTTGTCGCCGGCCGCGACATCGCGACGATGGGGCAGACCGAGCTCGCGAAATGGCGCTCGAGCACGATCGGCTTCATTTTCCAGCTCTACAACCTCCTGCCGGTGCTGACCGCGTTCGAGAACGTCGAGCTGCCGTTGCTCTTGACCCACCTGAAGAAAGCGGAGCGGCGCAAGCACGTCGAGACGGCCCTCTCGATCGTCGGCCTGGCCGATCGCATGGATCACTATCCCCGCCAGCTCTCGGGCGGCCAGGAGCAGCGGGTCGCGATCGCCAGAGCCATCGTGTCCGACCCGAAGATCCTCGTGGCCGACGAGCCCACGGGCGACCTCGACGCGAAGTCGGGCGACGAGATCCTGGAGCTGCTCCGGCGCTTGAACGAGGAGTTCGGCAAGACGATCGTCATGGTCACGCACGACCCCAAGGCGGCCGCGCGCGCCCACCGCATGGTCCACCTGGACAAGGGCGTGCTCCACGCCGACGAACAGACCGGCTCGATGAGGAAGGCATGAAGTACTTTCACCTGATCTGGAAGAACGTCTTTCGCAAGAAGCTGCGGACCACACTCACGGCGAGCTCGATCGTCCTCGTGCTCGTCCTCATCGTGATCCTGACGTCGCTCCTCCAGGCGATGCAGGCCGACCCGTCCGGGGGCCGCGGGGCCAATCGGCTGGTGGTCCAGCACGCCACGGGGCTCGGCAATTTCCTGCCCCTCTCGCAGCGCCAGAGAATCGAGCAGATCCCGGGTGTGGTCGCGGTGACGCCGGAGACCTGGTTCGGCGGCGTCTACAAGGACGACAAGCCCGAGAACTGGATCGGCCAGCTCACGTGCGACCCCGACATCTACTTCGACAAGATCTTCGACGACGCGAAGATCGACCCGGACGTCAATGCCGAATGGAAGGCGACCCGGAACGGGTTCGTCGCGGGCAAGACCATCGCCGAGAAGTTCCATTGGAAGAAGGGCGACCGGATCATCCTCAAGGGAACCTACATCCCGCTCAACCCGGAGCTCGTCTACATCGGCCCGTATACCGCCGGGGACGAGTCGAACATCTTCTTCCACAATGAATTCCTGAACCAGTCGACCTGGTTCGGCGCCAACAAGTACACGGGCCTCTACTACCTCAAGGTCGACAGCGGCGAGAACGTCCCGCGGGTGGCCGCGGCGATCGACAAGATGTTCGAGAACAGCGACGCGCCGACGAAGACGCTCACCGAGAAGCAGTTCCAGCTCCAGTTCATGGAGATGATGGGGAACGTCAAGTTCCTGATCAACGGCATCTCCCTCATCATCCTCTTCGCCGTCACGCTGATCGTCGCCAACACCGTTGCGATGTCGGCCCGCGAGCGCGTCACCGAGATCGCCGTGATGCGCACGCTCGGCTTCGGCCGCGGCCACATCCTGGGATTCATCCTGTCGGAGTCCATCCTGATGTCGCTCCTCGGCGGGGTCCTCGGCGTTTTGCTCGCGAAGTATTTCTTCATCCCGGGGCTCGTGGCGGCCGGGAACAAGACGTCGATCTCCGTCTGGCTGATCAACTTCCGGGTCTCCCCGGAAACCCTGCTGCTCGCCTTCGGCGTCTCCGTGGGCGTCGGGGTCCTCGCCGGCTTCGTGCCGGCCATCCGGTCCTCGCAGCGGCGAATCGTGGACGGCTTGAGGCAGGTGGTGTGATGGCGATCCCGCTCAAATACAACTTCCGGAACCTGGTCGCGCGAAAGACCTCCACCGGCATGACGGCCTTCGTCATCGGCCTGGTGGTCGCGGTGTTCCTCTGCGTGCTCGCGCTGGTCCAGGGCGTGACGCGGACGCTCTCGGTGACGGCCTCGACGCGCAACGTGCTGGCGATGCGGGTTGGCTCCCAGGCCGAGATGCAGAGCGTCATCACGCGCGATCAGGCGGACCAGATGCAGTCGTTGCCGGGGATCGAGCGCAACGCGGCGGGCAAGCCCTACGTCTCGCCCGAGCTCATCACGCTCATCAACGTTCCCCGGTCGGACGGAAAGTCGAGCTCGAACGTCCAGGTCCGGGGCATGTCGCCGATGGGCGTCGAGGCGCGCCCGGGCGTCAAGGTGATCGAGGGCCGGATGTTCAACGCGGCGACCAACGAGGCGATCGTCTCGAAGAATCTCGCGAAGCGCTTCGCGAGCATGAAGGTCGGCGACACGCTGAAGACGGGGAGCTTCCGGTGGGTCATCGTGGGGCTCTTCGACGCCGGGGGCAGCGCCTACGAGTCGGAGATCTGGACCGACGTGACGGATCTCCAGCAGCAGACCAAGCGCAACATCTTTTCGTCCGTCTTCGTGCGGCTCCCCGACACCGACACGGCCAACCGGTTCATCGAGACGATCAAGGGCGACCAGCGCCTGAAGCTCGAGGGCAAGACCGAGCGCAAGTACTACGACGAGCAGATGATCACGGGCGCGCCCATCAAGGCCCTGGCCTTCATCGTCGGCATCTTCACGGCGATCGGCGCGGCCTTCGGAGCGATGAACACGATGTACGCGCAGGTTTCGGCCCGGACCCGCGAGATCGGGACGCTGCGGGCGATCGGTTTTTCGCGGCGCTCGATCCTCGTGGCGTTCGTGATCGAGGCGCTGATGCTGTGCCTGGCGGGCGGGATCCTGGGCGTGATCCTCACGTTTCTCGTGTTCAACCTCTACCTGACGCAGCCCACGGGCACGATGAACTTTCGGACGTTTTCCGAGGTCCTCTTCAACTTTCGGATGACTCCCCAGCTTATCGCCGGCGGGCTCGGCTTCGCTCTGGCGATGGGGCTTCTCGGCGGCTTCTTCCCGGCGGCCCGCGCGGCGCGGTTGAAGATCACGACCGCACTTCGGGAAGTGTAGTGGAGGTCGGGGGCCGAGGGGCGACGGTCGAGCTCCGGCGGGCGGGGCTCGTCGCGGCCCTCGGGCTTCTCGCCGCGGCGACGGGACTCGCGGCGGTCCAGACGGTAATGATCGGGGACCTCTATGACGGCGGCACCGTGAATCTCGCGCCGGGCGACACGCTCGAGGTGAAGCTTTCGACCCTGGCGGGCTGCTCGTGGAGCGTGGCCTTCGATGACGCCGCGGTGCTCAAGACGGAAGCGCCGGGGGCGCCGGGCGGCTCCGTGTTTCGCTTCCGCGCGACGACGACGGGCTCCGCGAGCGTCGGGCTGGCATGCCGCAGCGCGGCGGACCCGCAGGCTCCCGCTGGCGCGCTCTTTCGCGTGGCCGTCGTCGTGAAGGAAGCGCTGCTGCCGCGAGGGCTGCTCCTCGAGCAGCCCGACAATGGCTCCGACATCTTCGTCGTCCAGGGCGACGTCCTGGAGGTGAGGCTGCCCGCCAATCCGTCCACCGGCTACACGTGGTCGATTTCCGCCAACGCCCCCTCGGTCCTCCGGCCCGCGGGAGATCCGAAGTTCGACCCTCCGGCCGAGGGCAGGCCCGGCGCGACCGGCACGCAGACCTTCGGATTCCGGGTCGTTTCCGGCGGCGGAGTGTTCCTCCAGCTCGTCTACCGGCGCCCGTTCGAGAAGGACGCTTCTCCCGCCCGCACCTGGGGCGTGTTCGTCGCCGCGGCGTCTACGGGGCCGTAACTCTCTCTCGTCATCCGGCGCGAAGCCCCTGTCATCCCGAGGAGCCTTTCGACTGCGCTCAGGGCAGGCTTCGCGACGAGGGATCGCTCTTGAGTCTCGGTGTGACTAACGGAGCGGGAACTCCGCGCAGTTGGCCGGTACCACGTGCACGCGGCGCTTGCCGTTCAGTTGGTCCACGATCGTGCCCCACGGCACGTTCGGGTCGTGCTCGAAGACGCAGAGCCACTCTTCGCGGACAGCCTGGTCGAGAAGTCGCTTCTTGTTCTGGATCAGCTCGACCGGATAGAGGTCGTACGCCATGATCCAGGGGATCGGCACGTGGGCCGAGGTCGGGAGCGCGTCGGCGAAGTAGAAGGCCGTCCGCCCGCCCGATTCGATGCGGATCGCCTGCATCCCGGTGTTGTGGCCGGGTAGCGGCATGGCGGTCAGGCCGGCGCGGATCTCCGTCTCACCATGCAGGGCCTCGAGCCGGCCGGCCTCGGCATACGGCTCCCAGTTCTCCGGCATGTAGGAGGCGCGGTCGCGCTCGTTCGGCGCGCGGGCGTGAGCGAGCTCCTCGGCCTGGACGTAGAGCGTGGCGTTCGGGAAGGTCCGGACGACGCTCGATCCGTCGCGGCGCGTGGCTCCTCCGGCGTGGTCGAAGTGGAGATGCGAGAGGACGAGGGCGTCCACATCTTCGGACCGCACGCCCCTGCCGGCGAGCGCATCGGCGAGCGTCGGCCCGGCCTCGATCGCGTACATCTCGCGGGCCTTCGCGTCCCACTTGTCGCCGATGCCGCTCTCGACGAGCGCCGTGTAGCCCGCCCCCCGGACGAGCAGGCAGTTTGCGGTAAGAGCCACGCGATTTCTCTCGTCGGCCGGGAACTTCCGCTCCCAGAGCGCCTTCGGCACGACGCCGAACATGGCCCCGCCGTCGAGGCGAAAGCGGCCGCCGTCGATGATGTCGAGGTTAAGAGAGCCGAAACGCATCCGAATGATTCTAGACTGACCGGCGTGCGGCTCGAATTCTTCGGGACCCGAGGCTGCGTCGAGGAATCCTCGGCGGAGCATTTCGGGCATTCGGCCTTCGTGCTGGAGGCGAACGGATTCCGGCTCCTCTGCGACTTCGGCGAGAACCGCAGAGGAATGCTCGCGAAGATTCGGCCCGACGCGGTCTTCGTGTCGCACGCGCATCCGGACCACGGCTGGGGCCTCTGGGAGGGGACGGACGTTCCCGTCTACGCCTCGGCCGTGACCCACGAGCTGCTGCGCGAGCTGCCCCTGTTGAACCGCGTCGCGCTCGCGCCGGAGGAGCCCGTCGCGATCGGCCCCTTCCGCCTGACGGCCTTTCCGGTGATTCACTCGATACGCTGTCCCTGCGTCGCCGCCCGGATCGCCCTCGGCGGCTTCACGGTCGTGTACTCCGGCGACGTCGTGGCCTTCGAAGACCCGGACACGGCGCTCGCGGGTGCCGACCTCTACATCGGCGACGGGTCGACGCTCACGGGCTCCCTCGTGCGGCGGCACGCGAGCGGCGTTCTCCTCGGCCACACGACCGTGCGCGCGCAACTCGGATGGCTCTCGCGCCACGGCATCGTCCACGCCGTCTTCTCCCACTTCGGCAAGGGCCCGATCGAAATGGGGCAGGAGGCGCTCGAGAAGGCCCTCGCGGAGCTCGCCGCCGCCAATCCTCCCGGCTGCCGGGTGACCGCCGCCCGCGATGGACTGGAGATCGAGGTTGAGCCTTGACCTCTGCCGGCTATTAGTATTTAATACTTATATGGAAAGAAAGCTGGTCCAGATCGGAAGCTCGCTCGCGGTGACGCTCCCCGCCGAGGTCGTGCACGAGTTCAAGCTGAAGAAGGGGCAGGCTGTAGAAGTCTCGGTTCATCCGGTGACCCGCGCCGTGACGGTGTTGCCGGGGATCAAGTACTTCGAGGATGGAAAGGTCTCGAAGCGGTTCGAGCGGATCGTCGATGAGCTTCTCGAGAAGCGCGCGGCCCTCTACCGCGAGCTCGCGAAGTGATCGTCTATCTCTCCGTCGAACAGCTTCTGAGGCTTCACGAAAGACAGATCGAGAAGTTTGGCGGCTCTGCCGGGCTGCGCGATCGGGGCGGGCTCGAATCGGCCGCGGCGCGTCCCGCGATGACGTTTGGCGGAGAGGATCTCTACCCGGATCTCGCCGCCAAGGCAGCTGCGCTGATGCACTCGCTCGTGATGAACCATTCGTTCGTCGACGGCAACAAGAGGATCGGCGCGGCCGCAGCGGAGCTTTTCATGCTCCTGAATGACGGCCTGGTCGATGCGACGGACGCGCAGCTCGAGGAGACGACCCTGGCCGTGGCCCGCGGCGAGATGGACGTCGAGCCGCTGACCATCTGGTTCCGCCAGCGCCTCGTGCGCCGGGACTGAAGGCGCGGCTCAGCCGAGCGGCGAGCGCGTGTGCGCCGGCAGGGCGGGGCCGGTGGCGGCGACGGGGGAGTCGGGCCGGGCGGGCTCGGACCTCGGCGAGGCCTCGAGGACGGCCTGGCGCGCCTCGCGGGAACGCTTGATGAAGGCGAGCAGTCCGCCGGCCATCATGACGTAGAAGCCGCCCCAGACGAGAGCGATCAGGGGCTTGTGCGTCACGTCGATCGACAGCGACTCGACGGTGGCCGCCTGGAACTCGTCGGCCGGGTTCTTCGAGACGCCGCGCAGGCGCAGGACGACGGCGCCGTCGTTGGGCGAGACGGCGAGGACCTGGACTTTCCCGTTCGGCAGGCCCGGGATCGCGAGCTCTTCCGCCTCGGCCTCGCGCCCGTCCATGTGAAAGACGAACTTGATCGTCATGTCGTGCTGGGAACCGTCGGGCGGATTGATCGTCAGGTCCGTCAGGACGAGAACCGTCTTCTCGCCGCGCATCATGGCCGAGCGGTCGGCGTTGAAGTCGCGGAAGGTGAACGCGGTGCCGTCGATGTTCGTGGTCGTGCCCTTCATCAGGCGCACTTCGCGCCCGACCGACTCCGGCTGGCCCGGGTCGTACTGCTGCGGCGCGATGTAGAGATCCATCACGGGGGAGTTCTTGATCGACGGATTGACCATCAGCTGGCCCGTGCGGCTGTTCTCGTACATCTTGGGATACGCGAAGAAGGTCTTGCCCTTCGCGGTCTCGACGCGGACCTCCATCGCCGTCTTGCGGTCGCCCGCGCCCGGCACGACGCGCAGGAAGGTCAGGGTCGTGTCGCCCACCTTCTTCGGGACGTTGACGGGCAGGGTGACGCGCTGCGACTTCGCGTAGGCGCCCGAGATGACGATTCCGGAGAGCATGATCCCGACGCCGACGTGCGCGAGATATCCGCCGGCCCCGCCGAGCTTTCCGTTTCCGGCCTTGCGCAGCACCGCGCGCAGGTTCATGTCGGCCGCGAAAAACGCCGTAAAGAGCAGGACGAGCGTCTCCGGCTTGTCGGCGCCGAGGGCGAAGGCGGCGAAGGTCAGCACGGCCGCGACGGTGAGCGAGCGGCGGGAGCTCTTCCAGAGGCCGGAGGCCGTCTCGCCCTTCCACCCGACGAACGGCACGAGGCCGGCGAGGAGGACCAGGAGAAACGCCGCGGGCGTGGTGGTCTTCCCGTAGAAGCTCGTCTGGACCTGCGACGGCGTTCCGGACAGGCGGGTCAGGATGGGCGCCGAGGTCCCGAGCAGGATCACGGCGCCGAGCGCGCAGAAGATCGCGATGCCGAGGATGAAGAAGACGCTGCGCGAGAGCATGGGCGCTTCGTCTTCCTCGACCGTCGGAATCGAGCGCCACCGCCAGGCGATGAGGGCGATCGAAAGCGCGATGAACGTCCCGAGGATGCCGACGAGCCAACCCGTGATGCCGAGGTCGATGAAGGAGTGGACCGAGAAGTCCGCGAGCACGCCCGAGCGCGTCAGAAACGTGCCGTAGAGGATCGCCGCGTAAGCCGTGCAGGCGAGGATCAGGTTGACCTTGCGGTGGCGCTTGCGCGAGCGCTGCAGGAACATGCCGTGGACGAGCGCGGCCGTGAAGAGCCAGGGCACGAGGCTCGTGTTCTCGACCGGGTCCCAGCCCCAGTAGCCGCCCCAGCCGAGCGTCTTGTAGGCCCAGTAACCGCCCATCAGGATCGCGGTGCCGAGCGTCAGGAACGTCAGGAGCGCCCAGGGCAGCGCCCGCGTGATCCAGCCGTCCCAGCGCTTCTTCCACATCGCGGCGATGGCGAAGGCGAAGGGCACCGAGAGCGAGGCGAAGCCCGTGAACATCACGGGCGGATGAATGACCATCCACGGGTCCTGGAGCAGGGGATTCAGGCCCACGCCGTCCACGGGCGCGGGGGGAGGCAGCAGCTTGAACGGGCTCTGCTTGCAGAGGATCGCGATGATCCCGAGGAAGGTCGCGAGGTAGACGACCATCACCGGGGCTTCCTGCTCCTTGGCGCTTCGCCAGACGAAGAGGCCGATGATCGATCCCCAGAAGCACCAGAGCAGAAACGAGCCCTCCTGCCCGGCCCAGAACGTCGAGATCAGGTAGTGCAGCGGCAGGTCGAGCGCCGAGTAGGAGTTGACGTAGGCGACGTCGAAGCGGTGCTGGAGAAGCAGCGTCATCAGGATCGCCGCCGCGGCCACGACCGAGACCGTGAAGGCGGTGTAGAGCGTGCGCGCGAGCGGCAGCAGGTCCTTGCGCCCGCGATCCACGCGCAGGTACGTGATGCCGGAGGCGAGGCCGGCGAAGAGAGCGCCCCAGATCGCGGCAACCCCGGGCCAGACGTACATCAGGAGACTTTGCCCGGGGCGGGTTTGGACGCGTACGCTTTCTCGACCTCGGCGCCCTGGTACTTGGACGGGCACTTCACGAGAAGCTTCTCGGCCTCGATGCGGCCCTCGCGATAGCGGCCGATCGCCACGATCGAGATGGCGTCCTTGAAGTTGCCGGGCCGGAGTCCGCGGTAGACCACGGGCATCCGGCGGCCGTTCGGATCCACGAGATCGAAGGCGAGTTGCTCGTTCGCCGCGTCGTAGCGGTCGCTCTCCTTGTCGAGGGCGCCCATGACCTGGACGACACCGCGGGCCTTCTTCGCCTCGTCGAAGGAGAGGTAGGGAGTCAGCGTCTTCTGAAATGCCGTCAGGCCGAAGCCGACGAAGGCGAGCGTCAGGACGGCCGCGATCCAGTAGCCTCTTTTCACCGGGAACGCTCCTTTTCCGAGATGCGCCGATCGAGCCGCCAGAGATAGGCGAAGAGGCCCACCCAGATGACCACGTTCACGGCGGCGAGGTACCCGAGGCTCGTCATGGCCCTAGTCTCTCCCTCCTTGGCATCCCGGAGCAACTGTCGTCGAGGACAGGTGCGCCACGCCTGATCTAAACACATCAGGGGCGGCGTTTAGAGCGGTTGGGCCCCTGACCCCATCCGAGCTCATGGAAACGAGCTTGACGGCGGTGGTATTGGGGGATAGGGTGGCCGGCCAGTGGTATTTCCCGGGAGGCTCGTGATGCGGAGGCGGGAAGGGCGACTTCTTCGTCGTGCCGCGAGCCGCGCGGGCGGGGGTGCTCACCGATTCGTCCACGCCCGTCCTCCGCCTGCCTCGCTCGAAAGAACCTGAATTGCGCCGCCGGTGGGCGACGCTTGAACACGTGGCGAGCACCACTCAATGCTCTACGGAGGTAAACATATGAAACCCTGGCGTATCGCGGGTGCGTTGACGATATCGGCAGCGGCTGCGGTGGCTGTCGTCACGATGGACCGATCCAGCCCGTCGCCGGTGGTGAAATCAGGCGGCAAGGCCCGGGCAGTCAGCAAGCTCAGCCGGGAAGACGCCGAGAAGTTCGGAAACAAGATGATGATGCCTGGCCCGGAACGCGAGGGCGGGCCGATGGCCGCGACGGAAGAGGATTACGCGAATCGCGCCTTCCCGGCCGCGTATATCCCGTTCAACTTGACCTCGAACGCGCAGAACGCGTGGGGGAAGGCGAAGAAGAACAAGAAGAATGTGGGCACCTGGACGCTCATCGGTCCGAGCTCGGCAAACTTCCCCGATGTCCTGACTTTTAGCGGTGCAGCGTACACGACGTCCGGCCGCGTGACTGCCCTTGCCATCGCACCGAACTGCGGCCAGGGCCACTGCTACCTGTATCTCGCAGCGGCGGGGGGCGGTATCTGGAGAACGGACAAGGCGCTCCACACCAACCCCTCCCAGAAGTGGGAATTCATCTCCGGCAGCTTCGCCACCAACGCGATCGGAACGTTGGTCATCGACCCGACGGACCCGTCCGGGAAGACGCTCTACGCCGGGACCGGCGAGCCCAACGCGTCGGCCGATTCGGAAGCGGGATTCGGAATTTACAAGTCCACCAACGGCGGCGACACATGGACGCACCTGGCCGCGAATACGAGTGTTCCGGCAGGGGCAGGCGTGGATTGCACTGCGGCGGTGGGCGCTGGCGGCTTCCAGATCGCTCCTGCATACAGCGGCCCGGCGTTCGATGGCCGTTCCATCGCGTCCATCGTCGTCGATCCGTACAACCCGAATGTACTCTACGTCTCGTCCGCACGCGGCGTGCGCGGCATCAGTTCCGTCTCGAGCGGTGGCGCCGTCTCGCTTGCCCCGGCCTTCCGCCGTACGGGATATGGAAGTCCACCGACGGCGGCGCGAACTTCACATTGCTCAACTACCAGGACGTTTGCTTGAACCCGACGCTTGCGGGCAGCGCAGGAATCGTCCAGTCGAGCTTCGGTTCGACGCGCGGCGTCAACCATGTCGAACTCGACCCCAGCATTGCGGGGACGATCTACGCGGCTGCGTTCCCGCAGAACAACGCTCTGCCGGTCAACACCAAGGGGGGTGTCTGGCGCTCGATCGACGGCGGCGCGACCTGGACGCAGATCAAGACGGCGCTCAATCCCACACAGACGACCGACCGTGCAGAATTTGCTGTCACGACATTGAACGGTAAGACTCGGATGTACGTCGGTGACGGCACCGGGAGCGACACCGGAGCGAACCGGGCGCGTTTCTATCGCACCGACGATGCTACGGCTGCAGTGCCCGTTTTCACCGATCTGACCACGACCCAAAACATCGGCTACTGCACGGCTCAGTGCTGGTATGACAACGTCGTCTACTCGCCCCCCGGCAAGCCCGATGTCGTGTACCTGGGTGGTTCGTATTCCTACGGTACCTACGGCTTCACGACGAACGGCCGCGCGTTCATCCGCTCGGCCGACGCGGGCGCCTCGTTTGCCGACATGACGTGGGACGCGTCAACGAATCCGACTCCGTCAAACACCTGCTGTCAGCCGAATCCGGTCGCGCC
Source organism: uncultured Acidobacteriota bacterium (assembly GCA_963847075.1). GTDB lineage: Bacteria > Acidobacteriota > Thermoanaerobaculia > UBA5066 > Gp7-AA6 > DAHUXD01. The sequence goes on along the minus strand of CAWJYL010000002.1, from coordinate 873,879 downwards.
GAATGGTCAGCACCCGGACTCGCACGCGATCGTCGAGGTGCCGGGCACCGACGCCGCGTTCTTCGGCACGGACGGCGGCTTGATTCGCTCGAGCGGCACGTTTACCGACATTTCCTATCAGTGCAGCTCGTTCCGCGGACTCACCGGCGCAAATCTCGCCTTGTGCCAACAGCTCCTGTCCCAGGTCCCGACGAAGCTGTACACGACCTATAACGACGGGCTCTCGACGCTGCAGTTCCAAAGCGTCTCGGTCGACCCATCGAACGTGAAGAACCTGATGGGTGGCACGCAGGACAACGGCACTTTCCAGACGACCGGGTCGACGACGGTGTGGCCGCAGGTCATCTATGGCGACGGCGGTCAGTCGGGCTTCAGCGCGAGCAGCGGCGCACTGCGTTTCAACACCTTCACCGGACAGGCTAGTGACGTGAACTTCCAGAACGGGGATCCCTTGAAGTGGGTCATCGCGACCGGGCCAATTGTCTCCAGCCCGGAGGGATCGCAGTTCTATCCGCCCATCATTCCCGATCCGCATCCTGCTCGCGGGGGTACGATTTTCCAGGGCTCCCAGAGCATCTGGCGCACTCAGGATTGGGCAGGCGGCCAGGCGTATCTCGAAGCGAACTGTCCGGAGTTCACGACCTCGGCGGCCAACCCGGCCTGTGGTGATTTCGTGTCAATCGGTGTTCCTAATGTCCTCCCCACCCTGGGGTTCGTCATGACAAATGATCCCGGGACCCGCATAGGTGGCAACGTTGCGGCGATCGCACGCACCACCGCTGACACGGGGACGTTGTGGGCAGCGACGACGCCGGGACGAGTCTACATTTCCAAGAACGCCGATGATGCCACGCCAGCAAATGTGATATTCACGCGGCTCGACTCGCTCGCTGCCAACAGTCCGGCCAGATTCATCAGCGGTATCTCCATCGATCCGGCGAACCCGAACCACGCGTGGATCTCGTACTCGAGCTACAGCTCGCTGACCTCGGCGACGCCGGGCCACATCTTCTCGGTGACTTACAACCAGGTTGCGGGCACCGCAACATGGACGAGTCTCGACGGGTCAGGCGCGACGGCCTTCCCCGACTTTCCTGCAACGGCGATTGCTCACGACTCGAACGGCGACCTTTACGCCGGGACCGATTGGGGCGTCCTGCGGCTTCCGAATGGCTCCACCGACTGGGAAGTCGCCGGCACCGGTCTTCCCATGGTCGAGGTGGCGGGCCTCACGATCGCCCCCGGTTCACGGAAGCTTTTTGCCGCCACGCACGGCAGGAGCGCCTGGCAGCTCATACTGCCCTAAGGGGATCAGGGTTACGGGCGGGGTAGTGAAAAATCTATCCCGCCCGTTTCTTTTTCGGCAATGTCATCATTCTTCAACAACCTGATTCCGGCGTGCCTCTCTCTGGTTCTGGCCTGCACGGCATCGGTCAATGCCGCGCCGCCGGGCTTTCTGGAAGGGCATCTGAAGATTTTTTCGCCCAAGGAAGTCGAGCTTGCCGATGGAAACCCTCCCAAGAACACGGCTGAAGACTACGCGAAATATCCGTTGACCATCTTGAGCGGGGACGGAAAAAAGGAAATCGCCCGCGTGACTGCGGATGGGAACGGAAACTATCGTACGGAATTGCCGCCGGGCGATTATGTCTTGGACGTGGTCGGGCGCACGCGCGGTCATCTTCGCGCGAAGCCGCGACCCTTCAAGGTCGTTTCCAAACAGACTGTCCGCGTCGATATGGACATCGACACCGGAGTTCGCTAACCAACCTGAGATCGTAGGGGCGCCCCCGGCTCGGCTTCGCGAATCGATATCCAGTGGGCAAGAGTGTCGGTAGGCTCGTTTCGTCGCGGACGCTGGGGTCGGGCGGCCCTTTTTTTTGTGAGGCTAGCCCCGCCGCGCCAGCCGCGCCGCCCGGGCCTCGAGCCCCAGCATCCAGAGGAAAAGCCCCGAAAACCCCGCCAGGGCGCCGAAAAAGACCGCCCGGGTGGGCGTGTCCATGAGGATCTTGCCCTGCGGGTTGATGACCGTCTGGGGATGAAGGGAGGCCGTGATGCGGGGCGCCACGAAGGTGAGAAAAGGCATGAGCACGGCCGCAAACAGGGCATAGGCGGCCGCGATCCTCGGCCGGCGCTCGGGGTCTTCCACGGCCGAGCGCAGAAAGAGGTACGCCGCGTAGAGAAAGACGAGAAGGAGGTACGAGGACTCGCGCGGGTCCCAGTTCCACCACGAGCCCCACATGATGTTGGCGAAGAGCGAGCCGGTAATGAGCGTGAGGACTCCGAAGAGAAGCCCGATGCGTACCGCGGCCGCCGCGACGTCGTCGTGCCAGGGATTGCGCCGGACGAGATACGCGAGCGAGTAGCCCGCGGCCACGAGGAAGGCGAGCGTCGAGGTCCAGGCGCAGGGCACGTGGAAGAAGACGATGCGCGAGGATTCGCCGATGAACCCCTTCGCCGGCTCCGGCCACAGGAACGCCGCCGCGATCACCGCGCCCATGTAGGGAAGAAGCAGCAGTTTGAGAGCCTTCATCGCGGCTGCTCCAAATCCGAATTCCGAAATCCGAATTCCGAGGTCGTTCTCAGTCTTCCCACGCCACCTCCGCCAGCATATACGCCGCGCCCGTGGCGGCCCCATCGTACGCGATCATGACGCGCAGGGGCGTCCATGGAAACTCTCCGCGGGTCGCCTCGATGGTGGCCGCGATCGCCATCAGGAGCAGCGGCAGGATGAGCGGAAAGGCAATGAGAACGAAGAGGACGTTGCGCTGCCCGGCCCGAGCCACGAGCGCCGACAGAAACGTCGAGACCACCGCCAGGCCGTAGCCGCCCACGAGCATCGTGGCCGCGATCGCGGCGGCGGAGCCCGTTTTCCAGTCGAGCAGGATCACGAAGCCCGGAATGGCGACGGCCGCCATCGCGAGAAAGAGGACAAGGTTGAAGAGGCTCTTGCCCGCGAGCACGATCGTGGCCGGGACGGTCTTTCGCAGCGCGAGGCCGGTACCCGCCTCCTCCTCCGCGACGAAGGCGCGCGGCAGCCCGGTGGCGGCCGCGAAGAAGAGGATGATCCACAGAAGCGCTGCCTGAAGCGGCGGGCGGTCCTCCTCGTGGAGCCCGAAGGGGCCGATCGCAAACGACACGAGTGCGAGCGCGGTCACCGCGAAGAAGAACACGGCCACGATCGCCACCCGGCGCCTCAGCTCCTGCGTGGCGTCCTTCGCGCAGACCGCCCCGACGCGCCCGGCCAGGCTCACGGGTTCGGGCTCCGCGGCCCGCCGAGCTCGATCCGCTGCTCCGGGAAGAGAAATCCCTCTCGTCGTTCGAGGCCAGAATGACCGCGCCCCGTTCGCGCGCCGAAGCGACGACACGCTGCACCGTGTCGCGGCCTTCGAGGTCGAGGCCCGCCATCGGCTCATCGAGCAGCAGTAGCTCCGGATCGAAGAGCCGTGCGAACGCGATTCGCAGCCGTTGCTTCATGCCCGTCGAGTACTCCTCCACGCGTCGTTCGATGGCTTCCGGCGCGAGCCCCACGTCCCGCAGCCGCAGGCGGGCGTCCTCCGCGAGCGCCTCGCGCCCGGCCGCCTTGCGGAAGAACAGGAGGTTCTCGACCGCGGTCAACTCGCCGTAGAGCGCGAGGTCGGGGCCCGCCCATCCCACGGCGAGACGCCGCTCGGGGCCCGGCAGGGCAGTGCCGGGCTCGCGCTCGACGGTCAGGCGACCCGCGGTCGGCCGGGCGAGGCCGGCCAGGATCTTCAGGAGAGTCGTCTTGCCGCTGCCGTTTCTACCGGAAACGGCGACGAGGCCTCGCGCCACGGAGAAGGAGAGGCCGGAGAAAAGCGGCGTCCCCGAGAAGGACTTTTCGAGGTTCTCCGCGGTGATCGTCGTCGGCACGGCCTGCACCCACGATACCACTCCGTTGCGCGGTCGACGCGAGCGGCGGCGGCCCTGCTTGAAAACCCGCGCTCCGCTCCGATATGATCGCGCGGTTCTCGGCGGTGCTTTCGTGGCAGGGCGCCGTCTCCGAGGCTCGGACGGATACCGCGGAAGGAGTGCTTTCGATGTTGAAGCGTGCCCTGTTTCTGCTCGTGGCGGCGGCCGCGTCGCTCTCCCTGATCGCCTGCGGCGGCAAGAAGGACGAGGATGCGCTGATGGAGGACGAGGGGACGGCCAAGACGGCCTCCGCCCCGGCAACCTCCGCGGCCGCGCCGGCGGGCGCTCCCGCGGCTGCCCCGGCCGCAGGCGGCGCGACCATAACCGGCAAGGTCAATTTCGAGGGCACCCCGCCCCAGATGGCGGCGATCAAGATGGACGCGGACGCGTTCTGCAAGTCCGAGCACAAACAACCGGCCTACGAGCAGGAGGTCGTGGTCAATCCGAACAAGACGCTGCAGTGGGTGCTCGTCTACGTCAAGGAGGGCGTCACCGGGACCTATCCCACGCCGACCGAGCCGATCACTCTCGACCAGCATGGCTGCCAGTACCATCCGCACGTCTTCGGGATGCAGGCGGGCCAGCCGCTCAAGGTCTTGAACAGCGACGGGACGCTCCACAACATCCATGCCCTCCCGAAGAAGAACGCCGAGTTCAACATCGGCCAGCCCTTCAAGGGCATGGAGACGATCAAGAAGTTCGACACCCCGGAGACCCCGATCCGTTTCAAGTGCGACGTGCACAAGTGGATGGGCGCCTACACGGGCGTCTTCAACCATCCGTTCTTCGCGGTGACCAACGACCAGGGCACCTTCGAGATCAAGAACCTGCCGCCCGGCAACTACGTCATCGAGGCCTGGCAGGAGAAGTACGGGACGCAAACCCAGAACGTGACGGTCACCGGCAGCGAGTCGAAGACTGTCGACTTCAACTTCAAGGGATAAATTCGAGGATAGTTCGATAGTCTAGGCAGCCGTGAAAAGCACAAGACGGTTTTCTCGCGCCGCCCGGGCCCTCCGGCCGGCGCTTTTCTTTTTGGTCGCGGGTCTGCTGCCGGGCTCCGCCCGGGCCTGGCCGTTCTGGATGTCGCTGCCCGAGCAGGCCTCGACCTACGCGCCGAAGATCGACGGCATGTTCCACCTGATCATGTGGATCACGGGCGTGATCTTCGTGATCGTCGAGGCGATCCTGCTCTATTTCCTGTGGAGGTACCGGCATCGCGAGGGTCAGGCGGCCCACTACACGCACGGGAACAATCGCCTCGAGGTCGTCTGGACGATCATCCCGGCCCTCATCTGCGTCATGCTGGCGCTCCTCTCGCGCCGAATCTGGGACGAGATCAAGGAAGACATGCCCCACGACGCGATCCAGATCCAGGTCACGGGCGAGCAGTTCGCCTGGAACTTCCGATATCCGGGCGCCGACGGCAAGTTCGGTACGCCGGACGACATCATCACGCTCAACCAGCTCCATTTCCCGGTGGGCAAGCCCGTGATCGTCGAGCTGACCTCGAAGGACGTCATCCACTCTCTCTTTCTGCCGGAATTCCGGGTCAAACAGGACGCCGTGCCCGGCATGAAGACCCACATCTGGTTCGAGGGCAATCGCGTCGGCCACTGGGAGATCGCCTGCGCCGAGCTCTGCGGGCTCGGCCACTACCGCATGAAGGGCTTCGTCACGGTGGACACGCCGGAGGATTACCAGAAGTGGCTCGCCGGACAGGCGGCCGAGCAGTCAGCCGAGCAGAAACCCGCCACCGCGGCACCGGAAAAGGGAGGCAGTTCTTGAGCACGGTCGCCAAGCCGCTGGAGGTCCATCACGCCGGCGTTCACGCGGCGCCGACGTCCTTCTGGCGCAAGTACATCTTCTCGCTCGACCACAAGGTGATCGGCAAGCAGTACCTCTTCTACGCGCTGTTCATGCTCGTGATCGGAGGCCTGCTCGCCACACTGGTGCGGTATCAGCTCGCCTGGCCGGGCCGCGCGCTGCCTTTCATGGGCAAGCTCGCGCCGGAGGGAATGCCGGGCGGGATCATGCTGCCGGAGTACTACAACTCGCTCTTCACGATGCACGCCACGATCATGATCTTCTTCGCGATCATGCCGATCCTGATCGGCGCGTTCGGAAACTTCGTCGTCCCGATCCAGATCGGCGCGCGCGACATGGCCTTCCCGAAGCTCAACATGATGTCCTTCTGGGTGGCCGTACCGGCCGCGTTCATCATCATCTGGTCCTTCTTCGTGACGGGCGGCGCGGCCGCGGGAGGATGGACGTCCTATGCTCCGCTCTCGGCGATCCAGCCGAGGGGCCAGACCCTCTGGCTGATTTCGCTCCTGATCCTGGGGCTGTCGTCGCTTCTGACGGCGGTCAATTTCCTGACCACCATCATCAACATGCGGGCGCCGGGCATGAGCTTCTTTCGGTTGCCGCTGACTGTGTGGTCGCTCTTCATCACGGCGCTGCTGCTGCTGCTCGCATTGCCGGTCCTGTCGGCGGCGCTCATCATGCTGCTCTTCGACCGCACGCTCGGAACGACGTTCTTCCTGCCGGCCGGATTGATCGTCTCGGGCCAGCCATGGACGAACGCCGGGGGCGGGCAGGTGCTTCTCTGGCAGCACCTCTTCTGGTTCTTCGGGCACCCCGAGGTCTACATCATGATCCTGCCCGCGATGGGCATCACCTCGGAGATCCTGCCCGTCTTCTCGCGCAAGCCCATCTTCGGCTACCGCGCCATGGCGTACTCCATGTGCGGCATCGCGGGCCTCGGGTTCATCGTCTGGGGCCACCACATGTTCCAGAGCGGCATGAACCCGATCCTCGGGACGACCTTCATGATCTCGACGATGGTCATCGCGGTGCCCTCGGCCATCAAGACCTTCAACTGGCTGGGTACGCTCTGGGGCGGCAGCATCCGCTTCACCACCCCGATGTTGAACGCCCTGTCCTTCGTCTCGATGTTCGTCATCGGCGGGCTGTCGGGCGTGTTCATGGCCTCCACACCGGTGGACATCTTCATCCACGACACGTACTTCATCGTCGGGCACATTCACTACGTGCTCTTCGGGGGCTCGCTCTTCGGGGCCTTCGCGGGCCTGTATTTCTGGTATCCGAAGATGTTCGGCCGGATGATGAACGAGAGGTGGGGCAAGATTCACTGGTTCCTCACGTTCGTCACGTTCAATTTGATCTTCCTGCCGATGCACTTTCTCGGGATGCGCGGAATGCCGCGGCGCATCTACGACTACACGCAGTACACCCACCTGAAGGGCCTGCAGCCGATGAACCAGATGATGACGATCTCCCTCTTCGTTCTCGGGGCGGCGCAGGTCATCCTCGTCGTGAACTTCTTCCTCTCGATGCGGCGGGGAAAACTCGCCGGACCGAACCCGTGGCACGCCAACACGCTCGAGTGGCAGACGGCTTCGCCGCCCCCCCACGAGAATTTCGTCGGGCGCGTCCCGACCGTCTACCGCGGGCCCTACGAATTCAGCGTTCCCGGCCACGGCTCCGACTACTGGCCGCAGTCCGATCCGGCGGGCCCCTCTGCCGCGAAGGCGCATGGCTGAGACGGCCTTTGCCCGGGGCGGCCGCGCGAACGCCGGTCTTCACCGCTTTGCGGTCCTGACGGCCGCGGCGACGCTGTGCCTGATCGTCGCGGGAGGGCTCGTCACGTCGACGGAGTCGGGGCTTTCCGTGCCCGACTGGCCGACGACGTACGGGCAGAACATGTTCACGTTCCCCATCTCGAAGTGGGTCGGGGGGATCCGCTTCGAGCACACGCACCGCCTCATCGCCTCGACCGTCGGGATGCTGACGATCGTCCTCGCCGCGTGGCTCGCGCGCCGCGAGCCGCGCCGCTGGGTGCGCCGGCTCGGGTACCTGGCGCTTGCCGCGGTGGTGGCGCAGGGCGTGCTCGGCGGCCTGACGGTGCTCCTCCTGCTTCCGCCCGCGGTCTCGGTCGCCCACGCCTGCCTCGCACAGACGTTCTTCTGTCTGACCGTTGCCCTGGCCGTCGTGACCTCGCCGCGCTGGAAGGACCGGGCGCCGGCGAGTCTGCGCCTCGCCTTCGCCGGTGAGCCTGTCGCGCGGATCGCCTCCGTCACGGCCGGCGCCGTCTTCCTGCAGCTCGTCGTCGGCGCCGTCATGCGGCACACGAAGGCCGGCCTTGCGATTCCGGACTTCCCGCTGGCGCTCGGCCGAGTCGTCCCGCCCCTGGATACCTTCCCGGTTTCGATCCACTTCGCGCACCGGGTCGTCGCGCTCGTCGTGGCCGGTCTCGTGGCGGTCTGTGTCGCTCGCGCCTTTGCGTCGGGCCGGCGGGGGCTCGCAGGGGCGACGGTGTGGCTCGCCGCGCTGGTCACGATCCAGATCGCGCTCGGGGCCGCGACCGTTCTCTCGGGCAAGTCCGTCGCCTTCGCCACGGCGCACGTCGCGACCGGGGCTCTGCTGCTGGGATCGACGCTCGCCTTCGGCATCTCGGCGCTCTCTGTCCGGCGCCGCGCGGACAACGTCGTGCCGATTCGCCCGGCCTCGGCGGGAAGGGCCACCGCGTGGAAGTAGCTCCCGCCGCCGGCCTCGCCGTCGCGTCCTCGCGGGCGGCGGATTTCGTCGAGCTGACGAAGCCGCGGATCACGTCGCTCGTTCTGGTGACGGCGGCGGTGGGCTACGCCGTCGGAGGCGGATCGTCCCTGTCGGCCTGGCGGTTCCTGCTCTTCATGGCGGGCACGGCTCTGCTCTGTGGCGGCGCTTCGGCCCTGAACCAGTACCTCGAGCAGGACGCGGACGCCCGGATGGAGCGGACCAGGGGGCGACCGCTTCCGTCCGGACGCCTTTCGCCGGGCGACGCGCTCGCCTTCGGCGTCGCGATATCCGTCGCCGGGCTCGCGCTGCTCGGTGCGGTCAACCTGCTCACGCTCCTGATCGGAGCGGCGTCGCTGGCTTCCTACGTCCTGGCGTACACGCCCCTGAAGCGCGTGACGTCGCTCTGCACGGTGGTCGGCGCCGTCCCGGGCGCACTGCCGCCGCTGATGGGCTGGGCCGCTGCGCGGGGCAGCCTCGGACCGGCGGGATGGGGCCTCTTCGGAATCCTCTTTCTCTGGCAGCTGCCGCACTTTCTCGCCATCGGCTGGCTCTACCGCGAGGATTACGCTCGAGGCGGATTTCCGATGCTCGCGGTCACCGATCGGGACGGATCCTCGACCGGCCGGCAGGCGGTCCTGTACGCGACGGCGCTCTTGCCGGTGACTCTTCTGGCCGGGCTGCTTGCGGCGGCGGGGAAGGGGTACCTCTGGGGCGCGCTCGCTCTCGGCATCGCCTTTCTCGCATGCGCGATCGCGTTCGGCTGGAACCGTTCGGCTGGATCGGCGCGGCGTCTCTTCCTCGCGTCCGTCCTGTACCTGCCGTTGCTGCTCGGGCTCATGGTGTTCGACCGATGAGCACGACGTTCTCGGCGAATCGGCGCCTGCTGTGGCTGCTGGTGGTGGTGGCGGTGTCCCTGTTCGCCGGGTCGATCCTTTTCATCCTTTCGCGAGCACACTGAGATCGGGGGAGGCACGATGACGAGCGACGGGCACACGATTCCGAACTACATGGCCATCTTCTGGTGGCTGCTCGGGCTCACGATCGTCGAGATCGGGTGGGCAGTCATGCCGCACCACTCGAGGCTGGTCCTCGCCGGGGGCATCGTGGGGATGGCGATCATCAAGGCGGTGCTCGTGGCCCTGTACTTCATGCACCTGAAATTCGAGCGCAGGACCATGGGCATCCTCTTCGCTTCGACATTGATTCTCGGAGTGATCCTGGTCTCGGTCGGCATCAGCGAGCTGGTGCTGCCGAGACCCTGATGAAAATTCGAATTTCGAATTTCGAAAATCGAAATTGGAGCTGACGGATGGAGCACGCTGAAGCGATAACGTTCGACCCGCATGCCGAGGAGGACCGCACCGCGACGGGCATCCCGCACGACAAGATGGGGATGTGGATCTTCCTGTGCTCCGAGGTCATGTTCTTCACGGGCCTTATCGGCTCGTACATCGTGCTGCGATTCGGATCGACCTGGCCCGATCCCAAGCTGACGCTGAACATCTGGCTGACGGCCGCGAACACGTTCATCCTGATCTGTTCGTCGGTGACGATGGTCAAGGCCCTCGAATGGATCCAGCGGGGCAACGTCCGCAAGATGAAGCTCTTCATGTGCCTGACGCTTCTCGGCGGCTCGACCTTCCTCTCCGTCCAGGTTTTCGAGTACCGGCACCTGCTCCACGAAGGCTTCAACCCGCACGTGTCGCTCTTCGGCTCGACCTTCTACACGATGACGGGATTCCACGGGTTCCACGTCTTTTGCGGCGTGGTCTGCATTGCGTTCTGCACGGGAAAGGCCTTCCTCGGCAAGTACACGCCGGAGCATCACCTCGGGATCGAGACGCTCGGGCTGTACTGGCATTTCGTCGACCTGGTCTGGATCCTGCTCTTCGCGATCGTGTATTTGATCTAAATGTCATCCTGAGGAGCGAAGCGACGAAGGACCCCGGACTCGGAATGCCACTTTCCCGATCAAGCTCGGGATCCCTCGCTCCGCTCGGGATCGCAGGCTTGATGGCGCCTCCCTCGGGATGACGTGCTGATCACGGATCTGCCGGTCGTCAACGCGACGCTGAACGCGACTTCGGCCGTCCTGCTCGTCCTGGCGTATCGGGCGATCCGGGGTCGCGAAATCGAGCGGCACCGCCGCTTGATGCTCTGGGCGGCGGCGACCTCGACGGTGTTCCTCGCGAGCTACCTCGTCTACCATGCCCGGGTCGGGTCGGTGCATTTCACCGGCCAGGGTCCGGTGCGAGCACTGTATTTCGGCATCCTCCTCACCCACACGATCCTCGCGGCCGCGATCGTGCCGCTCGTTCTTCGGACCCTGTACCTGGGCCTGCGGCGGCGCGACCCGCAGCACCGGAGGCTCGCGCGCTGGACGCTGCCGCTGTGGCTCTACGTCTCGGTCACGGGTGTCGTCATCTACGTGATGCTTTACCGGCTTTACCCTCCGGGCCCGATTCGGGTAAGGTGACGCTCATGAGAACCGCCGTCCGGGTCGCCGCGGTGGTACTTCTGGCGGCGCTGCTCCTGCCCGCGCTGGCCGCCGCCTGCCCGAATTGCAAGGACGCCGCGTCGAACGCAGACAAGCCGGGGGCAGCCTCGGTGTGGCGGGGGATGTACTGGTCGATCCTCCTGATGGTCGGAATGCCCTTCGGAATGGTCGGCGGAATGATCCTGATGGTCCGGCGCGCGCGCCGCCGTCGCGAGGCCGGACTCCCGCGACCCGCGGCGACGCTCGCCTTTCCCGGCTCGCCGGGAGCCCGCCCCTGAAGCGGCTGGCCGCTCTCCTCCTTTGCCTCCCGGCTCTCGTGGCGGCCGGCCAGACCGCTCCGAAGCACCCGCCGATCGCCAGGGTCGCGCCCTCCCCGGAGCTCGACGATTTCCTCGCGAAAGTTGCCGCCGAGACGGTCGCGGAGTTCGGCAAGGCCGGCCTGACGCCGGAAGGGCTCGCGATTGCGGTGATCGACGTGACGGATCCCACGCCCGCGTCCTCCTTTCCGGCGGGCGCCTATCGCGGGGACGCGCCGTTCTATCCCTGCTCGGTCGTGAAAATCTGCTTCCTCGCGGTCTGCGAGTCCCAGAAGGAGGCGGGCAAGCTCGCCGACAGCCCGGAGCTCTCGCGCGCGGTGCGCGACATGATCACGGTGTCGTCGAACGACGCGACCGGGCTCGTGGTCGACACGATCACGGGGACCACGTCGGGCCCCGAGATCGCCGACCCGCGCGAATGGGAGAGGTGGAAGGAACGGCGCAACGCCGTCAACGATTTCTTCCGGGCCCGCGGGTACAAGGACTTGAATGCGAACCAGAAGACGTTCTGCGAAGACGCCTACGGCCGCGAACAGGCCTTTCGCGACGGCGGGAAGAACCGCAACCGCATGACGGTCTCGGAGACCGCCCGGATCTTCAAGGAGATCGTGATGGGCGAGATGGCCGGCCCGTCTTTCACCGACGAGATGCTGGCCCTTCTGGCCCGCGACATCACGGGCGACAAGCCGCTCGAGGAGGCGGAGCTCGAGGACGCGCGCCTGGCGGGCCAGGGCCTGCCCAAGGACAGCCGTCTCTGGGCGAAGTCGGGCGACGCGTACGACTTCCATCACCTCGTCGGACGGGTCGTCCTGCCGAACGGCGCCGATTTCGTGATCGCCGTATTCACGAAGGGCGTGAAGTCCGTTCCCGAGGTCATCCCGCGGGTCTACGAGAAGGTCGCGGCGCACTTTGCCGCCCGCCCCCTGCCGACCGAGTAAGTCGTGCCCGGTCCCGTACCCGGCCCGGCCTCGCTCCTCGCGGTCGGAGTCGGCGCGATCGTCAGCGCCCTTCGCGCGACCCTTCGTATCGAGCGCGTTCACTTCGAGCGTGTCGAGGCCCTTCACGCGCGGGGCACGCCGGTGCTCTATGCCCTCTGGCACGGCCGGATGTTTCTGCCCATCCAGTCTCACAACCGGGAGGGCGTGGTCACGATGGCCTCGCGTTCGAAGGACGGGGAAATCATCGCCCTGTGGCTGGAACGAAACGGCTGGGTCGTCGTGCGCGGATCGACGACCCGGGGAGGGATGGGGGCGCTCAAGGGCATGGTCCGCGAGGTCCGGTCGGGTCGCTCCTCGGCGATGACGGTCGACGGGCCGAAAGGGCCGCCGCGGGTCGTGCAGCCGGGCGTGGTGCAGCTGGCGAGGCTCACGGGCGGCTGGATCGTGCCGGTCGGAGCCTCGAGCCGGCGAGGCCGGTTCATGACTTCGTGGGACCGCTATCTCGTGCCGTATCCCTTCTCGTGGAACGTCGTCGTCTACGGCGAGCCGTTCCCGATCCCGGAGACCATGTCGGACGAGGAGGCCGCCCGCGCGATCGGCGCGGCCGTCGACGCGGCGACCGCGGAGGCCGACGCGATCGTCGGCGTTGCGCCGTCGAAATCCGGCGCGGGGACGCCTGGCCGGGACGCGGAGATCGGGAGAGAATGACGGGCATGCCCGTGAACCTTCGCCGCCGCAGCGTTCTCGAGATGTCCGATTTCTCCCGCGAGGAGATCCGGTTCCTGCTGGATCTGTCGCGGGACCTGAAGCGCGCCAAGTACGCCGGCACGGAAGTCCCTCGCCTGCGCGGCAAGAACCTCTGCCTCATCTTCGAGAAGACCTCGACCCGAACGCGCTGCGCGTTCGAAGTCGCGGCGTACGACCAGGGGATGGGGGTCACCTACCTCGATCCCTCGGGCTCCCAGATCGGCCACAAGGAGTCGATCGCGGACACGGCGCGCGTGCTCGGCCGCATGTACGACGCGATCGAGTACCGCGGGTTCCAGCAGACGGTCGTCGAGGATCTCGCGAAGCACGCGGGGGTTCCCATCTACAACGGCCTGACCGACGAGTCGCATCCGACCCAGGTGCTGGCGGATCTCTTGACCATGGAGGAGCACTCGGACAAGCCGCTTCACGAGATCGCCTACTGCTACCTCGGGGATGCGCGCAACAACATGGGCAACTCTCTTCTCCTCGTCGGGGCTCGGATGGGCATGGACGTGCGCCTTTGCGCGCCGCAGTCCCTCTGGCCGGCCGCCCCGGTCCTCGCGCGCGCAAGGGAGCTCGCCGCGGAGTCGGGGGCACGCATCGGTCTCGCCGAAGACCCGAACGAGGCCGTGCGGGGATGCGATTTCCTCCATACCGACGTCTGGGTCTCGATGGGGGAACCGGCCGAGAAATGGACCGAGCGCATCGAGCTCTTGAAGAAGTACCGGGTCACCGCGGCGCTGATGAAGGCGACCGGCAACCCCGGCGCGAAGTTCATGCACTGCCTGCCGGCCTTCCACAACCGCGAGACCACCAAGGGCGAGGAGCTCTTCAAGAAGTTCGGCCTCGAGGGGCTCGAGGTTGCCGACGACGTGTTCGAATCGTCGGCTTCGATCGTCTTCGACCAGGCCGAGAACCGCATGCACACGATCAAGGCGATCCTGGTGGCCACGCTCGGCTAGGGGCTGCGGCTGCCAGCTAGGCCCGCCGCCTGCGAGGAGGGCCGGGGGGCGCACGGGGTCGAGGCGATCGCCGAGGCCGGCGAGCACGCGATCCCATCCCCGGAAGCCTGGTGGTCGGCGGCCCCCGGCTCGGGTTGCCGGGGGACGCTCGAGCAGCTCGACGCGGCCGCTCGCGAACGCGTCCGCCCGGCCAACCTGGACTTCGTTCGCGATTCGGGCATTCCGTTCGTTGGAGGCGAACCTCGTGTATGCGGTCCGGACCAAGACTCGGGATGGCCCTTCGACGGCATCTCGCATAGAATCGCGCCCAAAAGGAGGGGACAATTATGCGTAGGATCTTTCTGGCTCTCGCCCTGGTTGCCCTGGCAACGGGTTCGGCCGCCGCATCGGACAAGACGGACGTGATGGCGGTCGTGAATCAATTCACGGACAGCTTCAACAACGGTGACACGAAGGGCTACCTCGCGACCTGTTCCGATCAGACGTCCGTTCTCGACGAGTTTCCGCCCTACGAGTGGCACGGTGCGGGGGCCTGCGCGGCGTGGTCGGCCGACTTCGAGGCCGACGCCAAGAAGAACGGCATCACCGAGGGCAAGGTCAAGCTCCACAGTCCGTGGACCGTCGACATCAGCGGAACCCTCGCCTATGTCGTCGTTCCGGCCGACTACAGCTACAAGATGCACGGGAAGCCGATCAAGGAGACGGCTTCTGTTCTCGCGGTGGTCCTGAAGAAGGGACCTTCCGGGTGGCGCATCGCGGCATCGTCCTGGTCGAAGCACTAGATTCGACCGCGCAGATTCGCGCCCGTTACGGGGCCTGACGCGCGTGCCGCAGGTCGGTTGATCGGCGTTCTCGGGGTCGCCGATGCCGCGATCACGCCGGCGCCGTGGCGATCTTCTGGCCCGGCCGTCCGGCGGGCGTTCGACGCGACGGCGGTCCGCGTGATCTACTGGAAACGTGACGCGAACGCCGTCGGGCTCCGACTTCGCCCGCAACCTCTCGATCCTTCTCGCGCGCGAGCTCGAGACGTTCGAGCGCGAGCTCGACCTCTTTCCGGACGACGCGAGCGTGTGGCGTACGGCGCCCGCCGTCGCCAACTCGGTCGGTAATCTCGCCTTGCACGTCGCCGGGAACCTCCAGCACTTCGTCGGGCGGGTTCTCGGCGGGAGCGCCTACGTCCGAGACCGGGACCTCGAGTTCTCGCGGAGGACCGGAACGCGCGCGGACGTGAAGGCCGAGCTGAGGGCGGCGCTCGCCGCCGTCGAGGCGACGCTGCGGGACCTGCCGGAAGAGCGCTTCGCCGAGGAGTATCCGGAGCCCGTCAACGGCCTGCGCCTGCGCACGGATCGCTTCCTCATGCACCTCTGCTCTCATGCCGCGTACCACCTCGGCCAGGCGAGCTCGGTGCGGCGGGCGGTCACGGGCGACCCCCGGTCGAGCGGCCCGGTGCCGCTTGCGGCGCTGAAGGACTGACGCGGGCTTCGGGACATGTCCCGATACGTTGCGTTCCTTCGCGCCATCAACGTGGGTGGCCGCACGGTCAAGATGGACCGCCTGCGGAGCCTCTTCGAGGAGCTTCAGTTTTCCGAGGTCGAGACCTTCATCGCCAGCGGCAACGTCATCTTTACCGCCGCCTCGCGCAGCCCGAAGGCGCTGGAAGACAGGATCGGGCGCTTCCTGGCCGATCGGTTGGGGTACGAGGTGCCCGTCTTCCTGCGCACGCGGACGGAGCTCGCCAGGGTCGCGCGGTTGAGGCCCTTCCGCGACGCGGCGCTCGGCGCGAAGGGCGCCGAGATATTCGTGGGATTCCTGGCGGCCGCGCCGGGTGCCGTCGCAAGGGGAAGGGTGTCGGGGCTGAGGTCCGAGAGGGACGCGTTCTCCGTTCGCGGCCGGGAAGTCTACTGGCTGCGCTGCGTGCGGTCGATGCGAATGCTCGGCAACATGGCGCGGCTCGAGAAGGCGCTCGGTGTTCCGGTCACCTTCCGCAACATGACGACCATCGCGAAGCTCGCCGCGCGGTACGCGTGAGCGAGCCCTTGCGGCGGCTAGGCGCCGGGCGGCCGGTCCGGGGGCAGGCGTCTCTCGAGCGCGCCGACGGGTCCGAGAACGAGCCAGCCGAAGACGGCGCCGAGGATCGGCAGCCAGATATGGCCGAGGCCCGATCCCGTGCCGACGGCCGCGGTCAGCCAGATGCTCGCCGCCGTCGTCAGCCCGTGCACCTCTCCGCGGTCGCCGATCTTCAGGATCGCTCCCGCGCCGAGAAAGCCGACGCCGGCCACGAGCCCCTGGATGACCCGGCTGATATCGGCGGTGTCGGAGCCCGCCTCGATCGCGGCCAGCACGAAGAACGCCGCTCCGAGGCTGACGAGCATGTGGGTGCGCAATCCGGCCGTGCTGTGGACGCGCTCGCGCTGCAGGCCGATCACCGCGCCGAGCAGGGCGGCCAGCCCCAGGCGGACGACGGACACGAGCAGGATGTGACCGGTCGGCCAGTGAAAGATGGGAAGGTCGGCGGCGCCCATCCTGCGGCCGCCTACTCGTCCGGCCCGATCATCTTTTCGGGCCGGACGTCCCGGTCGAACTCTTCGGCGGTGAGGTGGCCCAGGGCGAGCGCGGCCTCCTTGAGCGTCGTGCCGTCCTTGTGGGCCTTCTTGGCGATCTCGGCCGCCTTGTCGTAACCGAGCCTGGGCGCCAGCCCCGTGACGAGCATGAGGGAGCGGCCGACGTGTTCCCGGATCCGCTCGTGATCCGGCTCGATGCCGCGCGCGCAATGCTCCTCGAACGACTCGCAGGCATCGGCCAGCAACCTGACCGAGCGCAGCACGTTCGAGATGATCAGGGGCTTGTAGACGTTCAACTCGAAGTTGCCGGAGGCGCCGCCGACCGTGACGGCGACGTCGTTGCCGAAGACCTGTGCGCACACCATCGTGAGGGCCTCGGACTGCGTCGGGTTCACCTTGCCCGGCATGATCGAGGAGCCGGGCTCGTTTTCGGGAATGCGGATCTCGCCGAGGCCCGAGCGGGGGCCGGATGCGAGCCACCGCACGTCGTTGGCGATCTTCATCAGAGCCGCCGCGAGCGTCTTGACTGCACCATGGGCGTTGACGAGCGCATCGTGGGCGGCGAGCGCCTCGAACTTGTTCGGAGCGGTCGCGAAGGGCAGACCCGTGATCCTGGCGATCTCCTTCGCCACCCTGTCCCCGAAGTCGGCGGGGGCGTTCAGTCCCGTGCCCACCGCCGTTCCCCCGAGCGCCAGCTCCTCGAGGTGCGGCATGGCGGCCTCGAGGTGCTCAAGACAGTGGTCGAGCTGGGCGACCCACCCCGAGATCTCCTGGCCGAGTGTCATCGGCACGGCATCCTGGAGATGCGTGCGGCCGATCTTGACGATCCCCGCGAACTTCTTCGCCTTGCGGTCGAGCGTGTCCCGCAGCGTCCGGACCGCCGGGATCAGGCGGTGCCGGATCTGCTCGACGGCCGCGATGTGCATCGCGGTGGGGAAGGTGTCGTTGGAGGACTGGCTCTTGTTGACGTCGTCGTTCGGGTGGACGGGCTTCTTCGACCCGAGCTCTCCGCCCAGGATCTCGATGGCGCGGTTCGCGATGACCTCGTTGGCGTTCATGTTGGTCTGCGTTCCGCTGCCCGTTTGCCAGACGACGAGCGGGAAGTGGCCGTCGAGCTTGCCCGAGATCACCTCGTCGGCGGCCTGGATGATCGCCGCGGCCTTTTCGTGCGCAAGGGCCTTGCGGTCGCGGTTCACGACCGCGCAGGCCTTCTTCAGGATCCCGAGGGCCCGGATCATCTCGCGCGGGAAGCGCTCGTCTCCGATCTTGAAGTGCCGGAGCGAGCGCTCGGTCTGCGCGCCCCAGTACCGGTCGGCGGGCACCTCCACCTTGCCCATGGTGTCGGACTCGGTGCGGGTCGTCTCTTTCCCTGTCACGCCGCCGATGCTATCGCAGGGCGGCAGGCTCCGGTCGGCGTATGCTCGCACGGGTTGCCGGCGGACCGGCCGGCCGAGGGGGCAGGTGTCGCGATGGCGATTCGGATCGTTCAACTCGGATCTCCCCGCGGGAAGCGAGAGGGGCTTCGGATCGGGACGGTGCGGCGGCCTCCTCGAGGCGTGCCGAAGAACGAGTTCGCATCGCGCGATTTCTACGACGTGTGGCTGCCCATCCTGGCCCCATCCGAGGGGCTCGTGCGATCGGCTCTGGCGGCGAAGACGGAAGGGCAGTGGCGATCCTTCGTCCGGCGGTATCGGGCGGAAATGCGCAGATCGGACGCGAGCCGGATCCTCGATCTTCTCGCGGCGCTCTCCGCCGGGGCCGACTTCGCCGTGGGATGCTATTGCGAGGCCGAGAGGCGCTGCCACCGCTCGATTCTTCGCGCTCTGCTCGCGGAGCGCGGCGCGAAGATCCGCCGGCGGATTTCCTAGCCCGCGCCTCCGTCGCCCGTACCCGCGGCCCGGCGGCCGGCCGTGAGGTTTGCCTTGACGAAATCGGCGTTCATGCGGGCGATGAACTCGACGCGGATGCCCTTGGGGCAGGCCGCCTCGCATTCGCCGTGGTTGGTGCATGTGCCGAACCCCTCGGCATCCATCTGCGCGACCATGTTGCGGACGCGGTCCATGCGCTCGGGCCGTCCCTGCGGGAGCAGGGCGAGCTGCGAGATCTTGGCACCGACGAAGAGCATGGCGGAGGCGTTGGGGCATGCGGCGACACAGGCGCCGCAGCCGATGCAGGCGGCCGCGTCCATCGCCAGGTCGGCGTTCTCCTTGGGAATCGGGATGGCGTTGCCGTCGGGTGCGCCCCCGGTCGGGACCGAGACGAAGCCGCCGGCCGCGATGACCCGATCGAAGGCGCCGCGGTCGACGATGAGGTCCCGAACGACCGGGAAGGCCTCCGCCCGCCACGGCTCGATCGTCAGCGTGTCGCCGTCACGGAAGCTGCGCATGTGGAGCTGGCAGGCGGTGGTCTTCGCGCGGGGTCCGTGGGCCCGGCCGTTGATCACGACGCCGCAGGTCCCGCAGATGCCCTCCCGGCAGTCATGGTCGAAGGCGATCGGCTCCTCGCCCTTGTGGATGAGTCCCTCGTTCACGACGTCGAGCATCTCGAGGAAGGACATCTCGTCACTGACGTCGTTGGCCGCGTACGTGACGAAGCCGCCCTTCGCCTTCGCGTCCTTCTGCCGCCAGACCTTCAGGGTGACGTTCATTTGTAGCTCCGCACCGCAAGCTCGACGTTTTCGTAGGTCAGGGGCTCGACGAGCCGGTTGGGCTTCGTCCCGTCGCCGGTGTATTCCCAGGCTGCGACGTGGCAGAACTTCTCGTCGTTCCTCTTTGCCTCGCCGTCGGCCATCTGGTGCTCGGTGCGGAAGTGGCAGCCGCAGGACTCGTCGCGCTCGAGCGCGTCGAGGCACATGAGTTCGCCGAGCTCGAGAAAATCGGCGACCCGGCCGGCGACCTCGAGCGACTGGTTGAGCTCCATGCCCGAGCCGGGGACGGTGACGTTCCTCCAGAACTCCTCGCGCAGGCTCGGGATCATCGCGAGGCCCTGCTCGAGGCCTTTCCGGTCGCGCGCCATCCCGCAGTGCTCCCACATGATCTTGCCAAGCTCACGGTGGAACGAGGTCACGGTGCGCTTGCCCTTCACCGAGAGCAGGCGCTGCGTCCGATCGGCTACCGCCTTCTCGGCCGCACGGACCTCGGCGTGGTCGCTCGGGACGGCCGCGAACTTCTCCCGCGCCAAGTAATTGCCGATGGTATAGGGGATGACGAAGTACCCGTCGGCCAGCCCCTGCATCAGGGCCGAGGCGCCGAGCCGGTTGGCGCCGTGGTCGGAGAAATTCGCCTCGCCGAGGACGAAGAGGCCGGGGATCGTGCTCATCAGGTTGTAGTCCACCCAGAGGCCGCCCATCGTGTAGTGCGTGGCCGGGTAGATCCGCATCGGCACCTTGTAGGGGTCCTCGTCGGTGATGCGCTCGTACATCTCGAAGAGGTTGCCGTACTTCTCCTCGATCTTGTTCTTGCCGAGCCTCTGGATCGCGTCCTGGAAGTCGAGGTAGACGCCGAGGCCCGTCGGGCCGACGCCGCGCCCCTCGTCGCAGACGCGCTTGGCGGCGCGCGAGGAGATGTCGCGGGGTGCAAGGTTGCCGAAACTCGGGTACATCCGCTCGAGGTAGTAGTCGCGCTCGGCCTCCGGGATCTGCCCGGGGGCGCGCTTGTCGCCCTTGGCCTTGGGAACCCAGATCCGGCCGTCGTTACGCAGCGACTCGCTCATCAGGGTCAGCTTCGACTGGTACTCGCCCGTGACCGGGATGCAGGTCGGGTGGATCTGCGTGAAGCAGGGGTTCGCGAAGGCGGCGCCCTTCTTGTACGCCCGCCAGATCGCCGTGCCGTTACAGCCCTTGGCGTATGTCGCCAGGTTGAAGACGTTGCCGTAGCCGCCGGTGGCCAGGCACACGGCGTCCGCGAGGTGCGCCTCGACCTCGCCCGTGACCATGTCCCGCACGACGACGCCGCGCGCGCGACCATCGACGATGATCAGCTCCTGCATCTCGTGGCGCGAGAACATCTCGACCGAGCCCAGGCCGATCTGGCGTTCGAGCGCCTGGTAGGCGCCGAGCAGCAGCTGCTGGCCCGTCTGGCCGCGCGCGTAGAACGTCCGCGACACCTGCGCCCCGCCAAACGAGCGGTTGTCCAGCAGCCCACCGTACTCGCGCGCGAACGGAACCCCCTGCGCGACACACTGGTCGATGATGTTGACCGAAACCTCGGCCAACCTGTAGACGTTGGCCTCCCGCGCCCGGAAGTCGCCCCCCTTGACCGTGTCGTAGAAGAGACGAAAGACCGAGTCCCCGTCGTTGTGGTAGTTCTTGGCCGCGTTGATGCCGCCCTGCGCCGCGATCGAGTGCGCCCGGCGGGGCGAGTCCTGGTAGCAGAAGCACTTGACCTTGTAGCCAAGCTCCGCCATCGACGCCGCGCCGCCCGCTCCCGCCAGGCCCGAACCCACCATGATCACCGTGTACTTGCGCTTGTTGGCCGGGTTGACGAGCTTCATCTCGAAGCGGTGCCTCTCCCACTTCTTCTCGAGCGGCCCGGAGGGGATGTTGGACTTGAGCTCCACGACTTGCCTCCGACTACTTCACGATCCCGGCCAGGACCGCGATCGGGAAGGAGATGTTGCCGATCACGATGACCGCGGCGAAGATCCAGGCCCCGATGTGAGCCATCCGAATGTACCGGGGGTGCGAAACGCCGAGCGTCTGGCACATGCTCCACACGCCGTGGCGCAGGTGCAGGCCGAGCGCCACCATCGCGAAAATGTAGAAGAGCGAGACGGGCACGCTCCGGAAGCCGGCGACGAAATTGTGGTACACGTCGCCCTCGATGAAGCTCGGGTGGACCGTGCCCGTCGTCAGGTGCAACAGGTGGTAGATCACGAAGAGCAGGAGGATCACGCCGCCCCAGCGCATCGTCCGGGAGGCATACGTGGACTCCTTCCATTTCTGTTCGCGGTAGCCCACCGGGCGTGCCCGGCGGCTCTCGAGCGTCAGGGACGTCGCCGACCAGATGTGCAGCGAAACCGCGACGAGGAGGATCGCGCGCACGATCCAGAGCCCCGCTCCGTGGAGCATCTCGCGCAGGAAGGCACCGTAGTGGTTGAGGGCCTCGGGCCCCAGGTAGACCTGGAGGTTGCCGAGCATGTGAACGAAGACGAACCCGAAGAGGATGGCGCCCGTGACGGCCATGACGACCTTGCGGCCGATCGACGAAGCGGCGAATCCCCGGGCCTGGCCCATCGCGCCTCCCTCCGGGCGGGCCGAACGCCTCGCCATCGGGATTATATGTCGGCGCGAAGACTGTTTCCGAATCGGATGTCGAGCTTGCCGAGGTGTTCGGCCTTCGTCGCGGCGGTCTTCGTCGCTTTCTCGGGCGCGGCAGGCGCCGACGAGCCGCCGGCGCCGCTTCCGGAAGCGGGCGCCTTCATCGAAGGGGTGCGCCAGAACCTGCGAAGCGATCGGCAGCTGCTCGAGCAGTACACCTTCACGGAAAAGCGCACCGAGCGCCGGCTCAACGGCAAGGGGGAGGTCAAGAAGACGAAGACCGAGACCTTCGAGGTGTATCCCTCCCTCGAGCCCGGGAAGATGTACAGGCGCCTCGTCGCGCGCGACGGCGTGCCGGTCCCGCAGAAGGAGCTCGCGGAAGAGGATCGCAGGCAGGAGGCCCGGGCCGAGAAGGCCGAGCGCGATCGCTCGGGGCAGGACGCCGACCGCCGTCAGGAAGAGCGCGTCGTGGCAGAGCTTCCCCGCATCTACGACGTCGCGCTTCTACGCCGCGAGCAGGTCGACGGGCACTCGACCATCCTCGTGACGTTTTCGCCCCGTCCGGGCTACAGGCCGGCCACGAAGGGCGGAAGGTTCCTGCAGAAGCTCGCCGGACGCGCCTGGGTCGACGAGACCGACAAGCAGCTCGTGCGCCTGGAGGCGACCTTGCTCGACAACCTCGGGGTCGGGCCGGCTGGCGTTGTGCGTCTCCAGAAGGGCGCGACCATGTACTTCCACCGCCGCAAGATCAACGGCGAGATCTGGCTTCCCGCCGAGGCCCGGTTCACCGCCGCCGCGAAGGTCCTGCTCGTCTTCGGCAGGCGGGTCGACGCTCTTTTCGAGTATGGCGACTACAAGAAGTTCTCGGTATCGACCGACAGCGCGGTCACGACGAACCGCTAGCGCGCGACGGGTCGCTCAGGCGGGGACGGGCTCCGCGCGCGGGGCCGTCCGCACCACGCGGCGGTACCCGGAGTCGCGTTCGAACGGTTCGCGCCCGGACTCGCGGATGATCCGCTCGAAATCGGTGCGCGTCAGTCCCGAGGCCGTCGTCGCGCCGGCCGCGTGCGTGATGGTCTCGTCCACGACCGTTCCCACCAGGTCGTCGGCGCCGAAAAAAAGAGCAACCTGCGCGAGCTTCGTCCCGATCTGGATCCAGTAGGCCTTGATGTGGGGAATGTTGTCGAGCATGAGCCGCGACACGGCGATGACGCGCAGATCGAGCTGGCCGGTCGAAGGGGGCAGATGCGCGAGAGGTGTGTTCTCCGGATGGAATGCGAGGGGAATGAATCCCGGAATGCCTCCCGTCTCGTCCTGGAGCGCGCGCAGGCGCAGCAGATGGTCCACGCGCTCCTCGGCCGTCTCGACGTGGCCGTAGAGCATGGTCGCGTTGGTGCGGATTCCCTGGCGATGGCACTCGCGCGCGACATCCAGCCAGCGCTCGCCCGAGATCTTGTTCGCGCAGATGACGTCGCGCACGCGTTTTGCGAAGATCTCGGCACCACCGCCGGGGCAGGAATCCATGCCGGCCTCGTGCAGCTCCCGGATTGCGTCGGGAAGCGATCGCTTGCCGACCTGCGCGATCCAATCGAGCTCCACCATCGTCCAGGCCTTCCGATGCACGCCGGGAAAGCGTTCCCGAAGCGCCCGGAGGAGCCCCGTGTAGTACTCGAAGGGCCATGTCGGATGGAGCCCTCCGACGATGTGGAACTCCGTGACCGCCTCGCTGTATCCCTTGCCCGCCTCGGCCACGCATTCCTCGATCGCCATCTCGTAGCCGCCCGGCTCGTTGACCTTCTTCGCCCAGGCGCAGAGGGCGCAGTCCACCCAGCAGAGGTTCGTCGGGTTGAGGTATCGGTTGACGTTGTAGAAGGCGAGGTTGCCGTGGCGCTCTTCCCGGACGTGATTCGCGAGGCGCCCGAGGCCGAGCAGGTCGCGCGTCGCGAAAAGCGCCACTCCGTCCTCGAACGCGAGACGCTCGCCCGCGAGGACCTTGTCCGCGACCGGCTCGAGGGCGGATCCGCGGAAACCGAAGGCGAGGTCGCTCACGGGATGGCGGGTTTCGTCACCGGCTGGAAGGGATCCTGGGACTCGGGCGCTATGTCGTCGACGAAGGGCGTCAGGTACCGGTAGCATTCCCAGCAGTACTTTTCCTCGGCCCGAAACTGGAAGTCGACGACCCGCCCGACCGCCGGGAAGTCGAGGATCTCCTTGCCGCAGCGGTGGCACATGTCCTTCTGCCCCTTGATCAACCGCCAGACGGGACCCATCGCATCGATCCTATCAAAAGCGTTCTCAGAACCGGTAGCCGGGTTCGGGCTTGCCCTTCAGGGCGCGCCTCCAGCCGGTACCCGCGGCGACGCAGTACCAGAGGAAAAATGTGGCGCAGAGGGGCAGGCGCCGTGCCCGGATTCCCATAGGCCGGCGCAGGTCCGCGAGGCGGCGCAGCAGGACCCGGTAGCGGCCGACCGCGTCGTGCAGGGCGCCCCGGCGCTTCTCGCCCCGAAAGCCGGCGTATGCAGCGAAGTTGTACCCCTTCATGGCGATGTTGCCCCAGAGCTCTCGCGGGTTGGCGGTGAAGTTGTGAGTCATGCGAAGCCGCGGATCGTAGAGGATGCGCCTTCCCTCTCCCGCGAGGCGGCGAGCGAGATCCTCGTCTGCACCGTGGCGGAGGTGGCCTCCCTCGAATGCAAGGCGGCGCAGAACATCCGCTCGAAAGAGCGAGTTGCCGGCGCCGATCGTGAGCACTTCGTCGGGCTTCTCGCGCTGAAAGGGGAACGTCGCGACCGTCATCTCGATGGAGAAGGGTCCCGGCTCGTATCGCGTCCGGCCGGTTACCGCCGCGACATCCGAACAGGTCCCCTCCAGGGCATCGATGGCGTGCTCGAGCCAGTCCAGATCGGGCCGGTCGTCGGCGTCCGCAAGGGCGACCAGTTGCCCGCGAGATTCGGCGATCCCGACGTTCTTCTGCTCGTAGTAAGTGGTGCCGGGATGAACGATCCAACGGTAGGGCATCCCGACGAGCAGTCTCTTTTCTTGGGGTCGGATCGGGCGATCGGAGACCAGGATCCACTCGAGGACGCGCTCGGCGCGGGTCTGCCGCTTCCAGGCCTCGATGTTCTGCGCGAGTCGGATGTGGCGGTGATCCTGCTCGTTGCTGGTCTCGAAGACGAGCGAGATGTCCGGCGTGTTCACGAGAGCACATCGCTTTGGGAAGGACCTTTCCGCAGGCGAAAGAGAGCGAGCGCAACGGTCGCGACGAGCGCGATCCCCGCCCCGATCAGGAAGGCGACATGCGGCCCGAAGAGCTTCCACCAGATCCCGAAGAGGACCGAGGCTGGCAGCGCGGCCAACCCGACGCTCGCGTGGAAGGCGCCGAATGCCCGGCCGCGGAGCGCCGCGGGCGCGAGATCCGCGACGAGCGCGCGCTCGGCCCCCTCGGTCAGCGCGTAGAAGAGCGCGTAGAAGGCGAAGAGGCCCCAGACCTGCGTCGGGCCCGTCAGGAAGGCGAAGCCGACGTAGGAGATCGCGTAGACGAGCCAACCGGCGATGATCGTCCTCACCCGCCCGAGCCTGTCGGAGAGAATCCCCCCGGGCAAGCCGGCTGCCGCCTTGACCGCGTGAAAGAAGGCCCACAGCAATGGGAGCTGCCAGACCGCAAGGCCGTTGTCGCGTGCCCGGAGGAGCAGAAACGCGTCCGTGGAGCTCGCGAGCGTGAACATCGCGAAGATGCCGATCGCGAGCCAGAGGCGCCTCGGCAGCGGACCGGTGGCCGGCTTCACGCCGACCGTGGCCGCACTTTCGCGCGGCTGTTCCTTGAGCTTGAGCACGAGCAGTGCCACGGCGGCGAGGCCCGGGATCGCAGCGAGCAGGAACACCGGTCGTTCGTCTTCGAAGACGAACTTCAGGAGCAGAGCGGCGATGAGCGGCCCGGCAACCGCGCCGGCATTGTCCATCGCGCGCTGGAGTCCGAAGGCGCGGCCGCGGTTCTCCGGCTCCACCATGTCCGCCAGCAGCGCGTCGCGCGGCGAGGTGCGGATGCCCTTGCCGACGCGGTCGGCGAACCGGATCGCGAGAACCTGCCCCCATGCCGACGCGACGCCGACCAGCGGGCGCGCGACCGCGGCGATCGAGTAGCCGGCGACGACGATGGGCTTGCGGCGGCGCACCCGGTCCGACCACCAGCCCGACAACATCTTCATGAAAGAAGCCGTCGCCTCGGCGACCCCTTCGATCAGCCCGATGGCCGCGGGACCCGCCTTGAGGGTCCGCGTCAGGAACTCCGGGAGCAGCGGGTAGATCATGTCGGACGCGACGTCCGAGAGAAACGACACCCAGCCGAGCGCGATCACGCCGCTGTTGAGTCGGGGCTTCCTGCCGATCTCCATATTTTATTCGATAATTGCTATGAATATCCTAATATTATTAGGGAGCTAGCGCAGCCCGGTCCTCATCATAATCGCTCGGTGCGTCTCCACTCCTCCGACTCGTTCATCCTGGGAACATACGCCCTGAAAGAGACCGACCGCATCGTCTCCTTTCTCACCCGGGAGTTCGGCAAGAAGCGCGGCGTGGCGAAGGGGGCGAGGCGCCCGAAAAGCGTGTTCTCCGGGGCCCTCGAGCCGATGACTGAGGCCCGCGTCGTCTACTATGAAAAGGAGGGGCGGGATCTCGTCTCGATCAATGCGGTCGACCCGATCCGGCCTTCCTTCCCGCTCGCGAACGACCTGGAGAAGGGCCTTCTGCTCTCGACGCTGGCCGAGAGCCTCGAGACTTTCGTCTCCGAGTCCGACCCGGCCGAGCCCTTCTATCGCCTGGCGCGTCATGCCATGGATGCGCTATTTGCCGGCGCACCCGCAGCGCTCGTCGCGGCGTACTTCGACGTCTGGGTCCTCAAGCTGTCGGGCCTCTTCCCGGTTCCCCGCGAGTGCGCAGGCTGCGGCCGCGAGCTCGAGGCCGCGGGGCCTCTTCTCTTCGACGAGCGCCGCCCGGGCTTCGTTGGACCAGAGTGCCTTCAGGGTGAGACACTGCGCCTGACCGCGGACGCGCACCGCAGCCTCTCGAGCTTCCTTTCGGGACCGCTCGATCCCGCGGTCCTTCCTAAGGGCCTTGCCGAGATAACCCGCGTCGCCCGCCTGTGTCGCCGCCACTTCCTGGGGCACGAGCTCAAGAGTCAGCGCGTGCTGGAAGACACGCTGCGGTAGCTCGCGAGGGGCGTCATGACGTCAGGGCGGCTTCCAACGTGGAGGCCGTCGTTACGACGATGCTCGTCAGGGGTGTAGCGCGTGCCGGGAGCTCAACGTATTGTCGCCGTTGAGCAGCAGAAGTTCGCCCTGCTCGTCTTCGCTGCCGAAGAGCAGTCGGGTGCTGCCGTCCGATCCCGCAGCGATACGCCGTGGTGTGAATCCCGGCAGGCCATAACGCTGGCCTGTCATCAGCCGTCCCGCAGTATCGATCGTCGCCACGGACGCGAGGCCCTCGGGGCTGGTTCGGAGAAGCCGCGGGCGGCCGTCCGCGGCCACGGCCACGTCTTCGGCGGTCCAATCCAGATGGGCGGCGTATTTGTACGAGGACACCATCGTGCCGTCGCGGTGAGCGGAGAGCGCCGCCCGCCCGTCGGTCGAACGCCAGAGCACCCACGTCTCGCTGCCGGGACCGTCGGCGATCGCGATGGCCGACCAGCCCGTCGCCGGTCCATATTCCTGCCCCTCGGTCACTGCGCCCGAGGCGTTCACCATCGCAACAAACATCCGTCCGTCGGTCCCCGTCCACAGGACGTTGATCTGTCCGTCGGTGCGCACCGACAGATCGCTCGCGATCCAGCCGGAGCGCTTTTCGAACACGGCCGCCGATTGCCTGCCGAGGGGTCCGATGATCTCGAGCGCGGTGCGGCCGTCGCCGCACTGCCAGAGTACGTGCGTACGGTCGCTCCCGGCCGTTGCCACCGCGATGGCCGTCCAGGTCGCGGAGGCATCGCCGGGAGCACTGCTCGTCCAGTGTCCCGACACGTCCAGCGTTCCGAGGGCGAACCGATCTCCGTCGCGCAAGAGGATGCGGCTTTCGCCGGCCGGTCCTTCGGCCACGTCCACGGGGCCGTGGGCGATCTCCAGGTCGTACACGCCGGTCGGCGTACCTGCATGGAGACGGCGACCCGTCCCGTCGATCGCCAGAGAGAAGATCGGCGCTCCAGTCAACCACTGGCCAAACGGAGTCCAGCTTCGGCCGCCATCGCGACTGCGATAGACGCCGGCCTCGGTCCCGGCGTAGAGCGTTCCCGAGACGAGCGGATCGACCGCGAGGCTTTGGACGCTGCCGCCGGGCAGGCCCGCGCCGGCCCACGTCCACGAAAGGCCGGCATCCTCCGAGCGCAGCACGCCCGAGGCCGATCCTCCGCAACAGATCCCGATGGGCTGGCCGGTTGCGACGTAGACGGTCGAGCTCGCGACGGCATCGACAGCGACGGCAACGACACTGTCGATCTCCGGGCTGATTTTATGCCAGCTCGCTCCGCCGTCCGTCGTCTTGCCGAGCGAGCCGGGTAAATAGTACCAATACTCAAAGGCGTACGCACCGGCGTAGGAGGTCGTCGGGTCGCTCGGACTGATGACCAGGCTGGCGACGGCGTCCCCATAGTCGACCGAAGACCATGTGGCGCCGGCGTTGGTCGTCTTGTAGATCCTCCCAAAGCTGCTGGCGAATACGGTGGATGCATCGGTCGGGCTGCCTGCAAGGGCGGTGACGTACTTGCCCGCCAGCGTTCTGGACCAGGTTTCGCCGGCATCCGTGCTCTTGAAGAGACCGCCGTCGACGCTGCCGGTGCCGCTCGCGACATAGATCGTCGATGGCGCCGCGGGGTGGACCAGCACCGCCGAGATGTACCCGAACGATGGAAGATGGCTCCAGGTGCGGCCGCCGTCGCTGCTGCGATAGAGCAAGTTCCCGAAAGCCCCGTACAAGGCGTCGGGATTGCCGGGATCGGCGGCTACTATTGCGCGGTCCGTCTCCGCCGCCCCGTTCGGGCGCCCCCCCGTCCAGGCGTTCGCGGCAGCTCCCAGAATCGCGGGAGCCCCCAGGAGGACGCTGAGCATCGCGATGTGACGGAGCGCCTTTGGAGAGATCTTTGACATGAGTGCCTCCTATTGAGAAGAGGGTGTGTCGCCCGATGCCATCTGCCTTACCTATTGCAGTCCGAATGCCGTGGTCGGAAACACCGCCGTCTGACCGCGGCTGTCAGGAGTCTTCGACGACCTACCGTGGTCATGAGAATCACCTCCGCAGCGGACGTTACGGTTTCCGGTCGGGCCGGGTCGTTGGGAGAATCCTTGAAAACGGCGGCATTTGCGCTGGCGGCATCCCCCTTTGGTCCGAAGCCCGGACGGGTCAGGCAGGTCCGTCACGGGCAGGCAACGCTCCCCGCCGCGGCGACTGGGGGTTTGGGTCGGACCCGCTTTTCATTCCCTCTCATGTCCGGGATGTGTAACGAGCAGTCTTGCCGTTACACATAAACTAAGGGGGTGGACGTTGAACTGGAGGATGCCGAATTGGTGCGGCGAATCGGCTCCGGCAGCGACTGCGAGGCCGAAGCCGAACTGTTCCGTCGGATGTCTCCGCGCATCCGGCTGTATGGTTTACGTCACTTGAGAAACGCGCATGCCTCAGATGACCTGACTCAGCAAGTTCTCATCGCGACGTTGGGGGCACTGCGGGCCGGTCGCCTGCGTGATCCGGAGAAGCTTGCGTCCTTCGTGCTGGGCACGTGTCGGATGACGGTGCTCGACCTGCGCCGCGGCGCGCAAAGGAAGAAACGCCTTCTCGAACAGTTCGGGGCGGGTCTGCTGACACCGGCCCAGTCATCCATGCCACAGCTCGACCATGAACAGCTCACCCGCTGTGTTCAGAGACTGAAAGAGCGGGAACGCGCCGTCATCGTCATGAGTTTCTATGACGAGCGGGTCGCCGCGGACATCGCCAATTTCTTGGGCGTTTCGGAAGCCAACGTCCGCGTGGTTCGCCATCGGGCCATTCGCCAGCTGCGCGAGTGCATGGGGATTGCAGCATGACGTGCTCTCATCCCATTGACGCGACCGTCCTGGCCGACTACTGGCTCGCCGCGCTGGCAGGTCCCGAAGAGGAAGCTGTCGAAGAGCATCTGCTCGGCTGCGATCAGTGCGGGGCGCGGCTGAGCGAAGTGATCGCGCTTGCCGAGGGGGTCCGCAATCTGGCGCGCGCAGGATCCCTGCGAATGGTCGTGAGTGACGCCTTTCTTCAGCGCGTCGCGGAGGACGGCTTGCGTATCCGCGAACACGTCCCACCCCCGGGAGGCAGCGTCCAGTGCACCGTGAAAGCCGAAGACGACCTTCTTATCGTGCGCCTGGCTGCCGGATTGGCTGGGGTGGCACGAGTCGATCTCTGCGTCTGTGACGAGCACGGCGTCGAACAGGTCCGCTATCGGGACATCCCCGTTCATCCTGGAGCAGGCAGCATTGCGTATCAGGAGTCGATCATCGCCCAGAAGGCCGCTCCTTCGTACACGTTGATCGCGCGTCTGGTCGCCTTCGATGAAGCAGGGGCCGAGCGCGTGATCGGCGAATACACGTTCCACCACACACGCTCGTTGCCCGGCTGACCGAACCTCCGGGTCGCCTCGCTCCACGACGAATCAGCCCGAGTCGTCCCGCGCGACCGACGAAGAGTATTGGTTGCCCGTGGTGACCGCGTTGACTGGAAACGGGTCGTCGAGCGGCATGCTCGGAACGTCGAACCTGCGGCCGAAGATATCGAAGCTCGAGCTGCCCTCGGTCCGGTCACGACGAAACGCCCGTCTTTCCCCGTCGCGATACTGGAACCGCTGCCGGATGACGAAGTATTGATGGGAAACTCGGGCAGCATGACCGGGACCTGACCGAGCGCCGGGTGGTCCGTCGGAAAGGGAGTTCCGCTCACTCACTACGCCTGCCATGCCTACTTCAACGGTTTCCCTCTCGGCTCGGCACTCGTATTCTCGATCCCGGAGAACCCCCGGCCGGGCCAGGACAACGGCCTACTCCAGGCCTGGGAGATCTTCGAGAAAATGCGCATCGACGCCGACCTCGTCACCCTCTCGGCCTGTGACTTCGCGCCCCTGCGTACCGGGCGCTGCGCAAGCGCGAGGTGCCGCCGTCGCGGAGGATCCGACGTGTTCGTCGCGATCCCGGGATGGCCCGGCTGGGATAAACTGCGGCCAGTGTTATCCGAGGAGGTCCTCTCTCGTGCCCAGTCGCCGCGGCCTTCCCTCCGAATCCCACATGAAGCATGACGCCCACTTCGTCGAGTCGCTGTCGGAGCGCTCCGGCCCGTTCACCCTTCAGAAGCTCATCCGAGAACTGACCGCGTTTTGGGAAGGGGAGGGGTGCCTGATCGAGCAACCCTACGACCTCCCGGTGGGTGCCGGGACGATGCACCCGGCGACGTTTCTGCGCGTGCTCGGGCCGGATCCCTGGCGCTGCGCGTACGTGCAGCCCTCGCGCCGGCCGGCCGACGGGCGCTACGGGGAGAACCCGATGCGTCTCGGCAAGCACCTGCAGCTCCAGGTCGTGCTGAAGCCCTCGCCCGAGAACGTGCAGGAGATGTACCTGCGCAGCCTCGAGCGGCTGGGCGTCGTACTGGCGGAGCACGACGTGCGCTTCGAGGAGGACAACTGGGAGTCGCCGACCCTCGGCGCCTGGGGTGTGGGCTGGCAGGTCGTCATGGACGGGATGGAAATCACGCAGTTCACGTACTTTCAGCAGGCCGGGGGGATCGACCTCGTTCCCGTGACGGCCGAGATCACGTACGGGCTCGAGCGGATCGCGATGTTTCTCTCGAAGGTCAATTCCGTTTTCGACGTGATGTGGAACGACACCCTGACCTACGGGCAGGTTCGGCGCCGCGACGAGGTGGAGCTCTCCAAGTACGACTTCGAGACGGCCGACGCCGAGCTCGCGGCGTTGATGCTGGATCGCCACGAGCGGGAGGCAAAGCGCTGCCTCGACGCGGGACTGGTCCTGCCGGCCTACGAGGCCACGCTCGTGTGCTCGCACCAGTTCAACATGCTCGATGCGCGCGGCGCGGTCTCGGCGACCGACCGCGTGGGCATCGTGCGGAGGATCCGCGAGCTCGCCTGCGCCTGTGCGCGGGCGTACGTCTCCGGGAAGGAAGGGTCTCGGTTCCCGCTTTCGGAGCCGGAGCCGGCGGCTGTTTGAGGGCTTCGATGTCCCGCTGCCACCGGAGGAGTTGCCGGCGGCGAAACAACCCAGAGTGAGCACGCAAGACTTCATCTTCGAGATCCGGACGGAGGAGATCCCGGCGCCGGCGCTCCTGCCGGCGCGGTTGGAGCTTGCCAGGCGGCTTTCCGACGCGCTGGCGCAGGAGGGGCTGACCCCGGCTTCCCCGGCCGAGTCCTATGCAACCCCGCGGCGCCTCGCGGTGGTCGTGCGGGGGCTGCCGGAGCGCCAGGAAGATCGCGCGGTCGAGGTGCTGGGGCCGCCCGCCGCCAACGCCTTCGATGCGGAGGGAAAGCCCACGAAAGCAGCGGAAGGGTTCGCGAAGGCGCAGAAGGTGGAGGTTGCCGATCTCGTCGTCGTGGATGCGGCGCGCGGAAAGACCGTCGCCGCCCGTAAGACGGTGGCCGGCCGGAGTTGCTCCGAGGTGCTCGCCGAGATCGTGCCGCGCGTGGTCGCCGAGCTCGGATTCCCGAAGACCATGCGCTGGGGAGCCGGAGAGCGCTCGTTCGTCCGACCGGTCCGGGGTGTGCTCGCCGTGCTGGACGGGCGGGTCGTTGCGATGGAGCTTTACGGCGTGCCCGCGACCGACCGGACGCTCGGCCACCGGATTCTTTCGGAGGGCGAGATCATCGTCACGGGACCCGACGACTACCTCGCGAAACTGAGGAAGGCGTTCGTCGAGCCCGACGGCGAGGCGCGCCGTATCCTGATTCTCGAGCGGGCGCGCAAGCTCGCGGCCGAAGTGGCCGGCTCGATCGAAGCGCACGCGGACCTCGCGAACACGCTCGCCGATCTCGTCGAGTGGCCCGGGCTCGTGCGCGGCTCCTTCGCCCCGGAGTTTCTCGAGATTCCGGAAGAGATCGCGGTCACCGCGATGCGCACGCACCAGAAGTACCTTCCGGTGCGGGGCCCCTCGGGCCTGCTGCCGTATTTCATCGCGGTCATGGACAACGCGGAGGACCGCAAGGGCTTCATCGCAAAGGGCAGCGAATGGGTCCTGAACGCGCGCCTGGCGGACGCGCGGTTCTTCTTCGAGGAGGACGTTAAGGAACGGCTCGAGGCACGCCTGCCGCGGCTCTCACACCTCGCGTTTCAGGATCGCCTCGGCGATTATCGCCAGAAGACCTCCCGGATCCAGGACCTGGCGGAGGCGATCGCCCAGCGGACCGGCCGGGCCGACCTCGTCGAGACCGTCCGCACGGCGGCGCTTCTGTCCAAGGCCGACCTGACCACGCACGTCGTCAAGGAGTTCACCGACCTCCAGGGCATCATGGGGGGAATCTACGCCCGGCGCGAGCGCTACCCGGACGCCGTCTGGAAGTCCGTCTACGACCAGTACCGCCCCGCCTCGGGATCGGACGACCCGCCGCGTGAGGCGGCCGGCGCCGTCCTGTCGCTGGCTGACCGGTTCGATTCTCTCTGTGGCCTCTTCCGGATCGGGCTCGTGCCGACCGGATCGAAAGACCCGTACGGCCTGCGCCGCGCGGCGCTCGGCGTGGTTTCGATCGCGATGTCGCGCAACTGGCGCACGGACTGGCGGCCCGTGGCGCGCAAGGCCCTCTCTCTGCTCCCGCCGCAGCTGCCGGGGCCCGACGACGAAGAGACGGTCGAGGAGCTGGGACGCTTTTTCGCCGAGCGCCTCCGGAGCCTCCTCGAACGGCGCGGTCACGCTTACGACGAAATCTCGGCCGTCCTGAACGTGGGGGTGTGGGACTTCGCCGATGCTGCGGACCGGGCGCGGGCCCTCTCCGACGCCCGTCGACACATGGACTTCCGCGCGCTCGTCCTGGCTTTCAAGCGGATCCGCAACATCGTCGGCGCCGAGGCGCACGGCGAGCCGTCGCGCGAGCTCTACCGCGAGGAATCCGAGCGCGTGCTGGCGACCGACTTCCTGCAGGCCCGGCAGGCGATTGCCGGCTTCCTTGCCGAGCGCCAGTATCGCGAAGCCATGGAGACGATCGCCTCGATCGCGCCCTCGCTCGACCGTTTCTTCGTCGATGTGCTCGTGAATTGTCCCGAGGAAGACCTTCGCAGGAACCGCCTGGCCCTGCTCGCCTCGATCCAGAGGGAGTTTTCGAGCCTGGCGGACTTTTCGGAAATCGTGGTGGAAAAATGAAACGCGTTTTTTCGTTCGGCAACGGGGTCGCAGAGGGCGCCGGCCTCGGCAAGGAGACTCTGGGCGGCAAGGGGGCGGGGCTCGCGGAGATGACGGCACTCGGCATCCCCGTGCCCCCCGGCTTTACGATCGAGACCTCGGTGTGCGCCGATGTCTCGCGGGGCGCCTCGCTCGACGGGATCCGCGCCGAGGTCGAGTCGGCGCTCGTCCGGCTCGAGCACGACGCGGACAAGCGCTTCGGCGATCCGGACAACCCGCTGCTCGTCTCCGTCCGCTCGGGCGCGCGGTCCTCGATGCCGGGCATGATGGACACGATCCTGAACCTCGGCCTGACGTCGCGGACCGTTCCGGGATTGAGCAGGGCCTCCGGCGACCGCTTCGCGTTCGACTGCCGCCGGCGCTTTCTGGAGATGTATGGCGACGTCGTGCTGCGGGTCCCGCGCCACGAGTTCGAGAAGGCCATGCAGGAGGTCAAGAAAGCGCGCGGCGCCGCCTCCGACATGGACCTGACGGCCGCCGACCTCGCGGAGATCGTGCGGCGGGACGAGGCCATCGTGCGCCAGCGCACGGGCCATGATTTTCCCGACGACCCGCGCGAGCAGCTCTGGGGCGCGATCGGCGCGGTCTTCCGCTCCTGGGACAACGAGCGCGCCAAGACGTACCGCAAGCTCCATCACATCCCCGACGACTGGGGCACCGCGGTCAATGTCCAGGCAATGGTGTTCGGGAACCGGGGCGAATCCTCGGCGACCGGCGTGGCGTTCACGCGCGACCCGGCGAACGGCGAACCGAAGTTCTATGGCGAGTTCCTGCCGAACGCGCAGGGCGAGGACGTGGTCGCTGGGATCCGGACACCCCGGCCGTTGAACGCCGACGGCTCGGGCGTGTCGCTGGAAGAGACGATGCCGAAGGCCTATGCGGAGCTCCAGCGCGTGCGCGCGCGGCTCGAGAAACGCTTTCGCGACATGCAGGACCTCGAGTTCACGATCGAGGAAGGCAGACTCTTTCTTCTGCAGACCCGCAACGGCAAGCGCACGGGCTTCGCCGCCGTGCGGATCGCGACCGACATGGTGGACGAGGGCCTGATCGACGCCGACGAAGCCGTGGCGCGCGTCGAGCCGGAGCAACTCGTGCAGCTGCTCGCGCCCGTCTTCCCGGCGAAGGAAAAGTCCGCGGCGGTCAAGGAGGGGCGGCTGCTCGGCAAGGGCCTGCCCGCGGGACCCGGCGCCGCGTGCGGGCGGATCGCGCTCACGGCCCAGCACGCCGTGGCGATGGCCGGCAAGGGCGAGGCCGTCGTCCTCGTCCGCGAGGAGACCTCGCCGGAGGACATCGCGGGCATGCACGCCGCGGTCGGGATTCTGACGACCCGCGGGGGAGCGACATCGCACGCTGCGGTCGTCGCCCGCGGGATGGGACGCACCTGCATCGTCGGCGCGGGCGAGATCACGGTCGACCACGCACACGGGGAGATCCGTTCGAAGGGCCTCAAGGCCGCCGAGGGCGACTGGATTTCGATCGACGGCACGGCCGGGGAAGTGATCCTCGGCAAGCTTCCGACGCAGCCCTCGGAGGTCCTGCAGGTGGTCGTGGAAGGAACGATCCGGCCCGAGCAGTCGGCGGTCCACCGCGCCTTCACGCGCATTCTGGAGTGGGCCGACGCCAGGCGCCGGCTCGGCGTCCGGGCCAACGCCGATACGCCGACCGATGCGCACATCGCGCGCGCCTTCGGCGCCGAGGGGATCGGCCTCTGCCGCACCGAGCACATGTTTTTCGAGCCACGGCGCATCGTCGCGGTGCGCGAGATGATCCTCGCCGAGACGCTCGGCGAGCGGCGCGCCGCGCTCGCGAAGATCCTTCCCATGCAGCGCGAGGACTTCCTGGGCATCTTCCGCGAGATGGGAGAGCGGCCCGTGACGATCCGCCTTCTCGACCCCCCCTTGCACGAATTCCTCCCGCACGACGACGAGACGATGCAGAAGACGGCGACCGAGCTCGGCGTTTCCATCGACAAGGTCCGGGAGCGCACGCACGCCTTGAAGGAGACCAACCCCATGCTCGGCCATCGGGGCTGTCGCCTCGGCATCACCAATCCCGAGATCTACGAGATGCAGGTCCGCGCGATCTTCGAAGCGGCAGCGGCGGCGACGCGGGAAGGCCTCCATCCGAACCCCGAGATCATGATCCCGCTCGTGGGCGCGCGCGGGGAGTTCGAGCGGCTGCGGATTCTCGTCGAGGAAGCCGTGAAGACCGTTACCGCCGAGACGGGCGTGGCGGTCTCGTGCAAGATCGGGACGATGATCGAGGTGCCGCGCGCGGCGCTGCGCGCGGACCGCATCGCCCTGAACTGCGATTTCTTCTCCTTCGGAACCAACGACCTCACGCAGATGACGTACGGCTATTCGCGCGACGACATGGGCACGTTTCTTCCCGTCTACATCAACGAGGGGATCCTTCCGGAGGACCCGTTCTCGAGCCTCGACCAGTACGGCGTGGGCGAGCTCGTCGCAATCGGAACGCGGCGAGGTCGCGAGGTCAAGCCGAAGCTCAAGGTCGGAATCTGCGGCGAGCACGGCGGCGATCCGCGCTCGATCGAGTTCTTCAACCGCGTCGGCCTCGACTATGTCTCCTGCTCGCCCTTCCGCGTTCCGGTCGCCCGGCTCGCGGCGGCGCGCGCGTCGCTCGCGGAGAAGAGCATCGGGACGTCCTCAACGGCCTAGCAGGTTGCTGAAAAAGGGTGTGGGATGGCGTTACGAGCGCCGTTGGGTCAGATGCAAGCAAGCGCGACGACGGCGATGCGAGAGCATCCTTCGCCGCCCCGGGCGGCTCAGGACCTCGGAGCGATGACGACGCAGATGGCCCGACGCCGCCGTAACCCGAAGGGTGGCCGGCACTTTGCCGGCGCCCGCTTGGAGTGCGAACCTGTGAGAGTTGCTGCAGGCTGGATCGGGCTCCGGATGCAAAGTGCCGGACACGACGCCCGCATCCATTTTTCAGCGGCCTGCTAGAGGACAACTGTGAAGTCGAGGACTACCGGACCGTTGTCATCCCGAGGGCCGAAGGCCCGAGGGATCTCTCTCGAGTCGCGGCGCGGCCGAGAAAGGGATCCCTTGCTGCGCTCGGAATGACGAAAATCAGGGGGGAGCCATGCTGGCGGCACTGACCATGACGATCCTGCTCGCGGCAACACCGGCACCGGAGCCGGCCGATCTCATCATCCTTTCGGCCAAGATCTGGACGGGCGACCCGAAGAACCCCGAGGCCGAAGCGCTCGCCGCAAGGGGCGACCGCATCGTGGCCGTGGGAACGGAGAGCGCGATCAAGCGCTTCAAGGGGCCGAAAACGGTCGTCCTCGACGGCAAGTGGCGGCGGGTGGTGCCGGGTTTCATCGATTGCCACACGCACATGACGATGGGTGGGCTCGACCTGCTCGCCCTCGACCTGCGCAAGACGAAGGACGAGGCCGAGTTCACGAGGATGGTCGCCGCCTACGCGAAAACGCGGCCCGCCGGCGAGTGGCTGACCGACGGCGCCTGGGACCACGAGCAATGGACTCCGCCGCGCCTTCCGACCAAAGCCGCTCTCGATCCGGCGACGGGCGATCACCCGACCTGCCTCTCGCGGCAGGACGGCCACATGATGGTCTGCAACAGCCTCGCCCTGAAGGTCGCCGGCGTCACGCGCGA
Organism: uncultured Acidobacteriota bacterium; assembly: GCA_963847075.1. Lineage (GTDB taxonomy): Bacteria > Acidobacteriota > Thermoanaerobaculia > UBA5066 > Gp7-AA6 > DAHUXD01. Next base: position 836,046 of record CAWJYL010000002.1, on the reverse strand, counting down.
GACGCCGGACCCGCCGGGCGGTGTGATCGTGAAGGACCAGAAGGGCGAGCCGACCGGGGTTCTCAAGGACTCCGCGATGGAGCTCGTCGGGAAGTTCCGTCCTCCCCGGACCCAGGCCGAGCTCGTCGCCGGCCTGCGGGCCGCGATGAAGCTCGCGGCGAGAGTCGGCGTCACGTCGGTGCAGGATCTCCCCGGAGACGACGGCGACGTCGCGGCCTGGGCGAGCCTGCGGGACGCGGGCGAGATGACGGTGCGCGTCAACTATCGCCCGCCCCTTTCGGACTGGGAAAAGGCGAAACAGCTCCAGTCGACCATGAAGAACGACGAGTGGTTGCGCATCGGCGGCGTCAAGGGCTTCATGGACGGAGCGCTCGGGGCAGGCACGGCATTGATGTTCGCGCCCTTCCTCGACGATCCCGGCAACAGCGGCGTTTACGCGGCCCAGGCGATTCCGCTCGCCGCCTTCGAGGAGCGTGTCGCGGCAGCGGACAAGGCCGGCCTTCAGGTGGAGGTCCATGCGATCGGTGACCGCGCGAACGCGGAGCTGCTCGACATCTACGCGCGCGTCGCGAAGAAGAACGGCCCGCGCGACCGCCGGTTCCGCATCGAGCACGCCCAGCATCTGCGCGCCTCGGACATCCCGCGCTTTGCCGAGCTCGGCGTGATCGCCTCGATGCAGCCCTACCACGCCGTCGACGACGGCCGCTGGGCCGACCGCAAGCTCGGCAAGGACCGCTCCGCGACGACGTACGCGTTCCGGTCGCTGCTCGACGCCCGCGCCGCGCTCGTATTCGGGTCGGACTGGGACGTCGCGCCGCTGTCGCCCATTCTCGGGATCGCGGCGGCCGTGACGCGCCGCACGATCGACGGCAAACAGCCGGGAGGCTGGGTGCCGGCGCAGAAGATCGAGCCCGAGGAGGCCCTCCGCGCCTACACCGTGTCGGCCGCCTACGCGGGATTCGAGGACAAGGAGAAAGGCTCGCTCGAGGTCGGAAAGCTCGCCGACTTCGTCGTGCTCTCGGAGAACCTGTTCTTCATCGAGCCCGAGGAGATCGAGAAGATCGAGGTCGACGCCACGGTCGTCGGCGGCCGCGTGGTTTACAAGCGCTGAGCCCTCGGCTCAGCGGGGGCGGCCGAAGAGGCGCGACCAGGCGGTCGGTCTGCGCCAGGACTCGAGGTTCTCGACGAGATACAGCGTGGTCAGATACTGCTGGCACGAGTAGGCGTAGTACTTCGCGTCGGGTGTCATCACGACGGCGCGCAGCGCCATGCCTGTCGTGTCGGGCGGCGCGAGCTCCTTCCAGAGCGTTGCGCGGCCGGTCTCGACGTCGATCCTTTCCACCCTTGCCGGGATCTCTCCATACCGGAGGACGTAAAAACTTCGGCCGTCCGCCGACCACTGAGCGGGAGCATAAAGTCCCACGAGCCCCTTGACGGGGCGGGGCGCGCCTCCGTCGACCGGGCAGAGCATGATCTGGTTCTCGGGCGAGCGCGCCACCAGCAGAAGCCCGTCCGGCGACACCGCGTTGCCGGCGGAGACGAGCTCGTAGCCTTCCGGGGCAATGCGTCGCGGTTCGCGTCCACCCGGATCGACGACGAAGATCCCCGTTTTCCCGCTCTTCGCCTGGCCCCAGACGAGGACTCTCTTTCCGTCGCGAAACCAGCTCGCCCATCGGATGGCTTCGAAAAATCCCTCGGTGATCGGTCTCGGAGCTCCGGCTGCCGTCGGGAGGGCAATGGAGCTTGCCCTGCGCGCTCGCGAGCACCCAGCCGCCGTCGGCGGAGAGACCGTGCGCCACACCCTCGCCCAGCCGCACTGGCGGTGAGTCGTTCCGCCCGGAAATCCAAACGCTCGGCGTGCCCGCAATGGGGGCGTCTCGTAAAACGAGCAGTCTGCCGTCTTCGGAGATGTCCACCATCCGCAGGTCCGTTCGATTCACGAGACGAGCCTCGGCGCTCTGACCCGAGAGCAGGCCGCGTGCCCATTCCTGCTGATCGATGACCACGATCAAGGCCCTCCCGTCGCGCGACACATCGGCGAGATCGGCGGTCGCAGCCTCGCGGTCGAGGAGGCGCCGCCGGCCCGAGAGGTCGGACGCCAGGATGGGAATCTCGTCCGACTCACGGCTGGCTGCGGCGAACCAGATCTCTTCACCGTCCGGCGACCAGGAAGCGCTCCACCAGTCGGGGAGAAGAGGACGAGCACGGCCCTCCTCTTCTGCAAGTCGATCACCGACAGCGAATAATCGTTGAAGGGGAGGCCCTCGTAGAAGGCGATCTGATCGCCGCGGGGCGAGACGCGCGGAGACAGAATCCAGGCCGAGCTCTCGCGCAAGGATCGGCCTGGCGGATACTCCAGCGTGTTTTTCGCTCCGGCCTGTCGGACGACGGCGAGGTCCTTCCCGTCCGGACTCCAATCGGCATAGCGCACTTCGCGCAGGACCTCCCGGGGGGATCCGCCGGAAAGCGGCACGACCGCGAGCGTCCCACGACGGACGTAGAGGTTGTAGTCGACCTTCGGGTCGAGCAGGATGGCCAGTTCGCCTCGCGAGGACACGGAAAGAAGCTGTGCGCCTGGCAGAGGCAGCGCCGTGGATTCGCGGCCTCCCGGTCGCATCGAAAAGATTCGGGAGGGCTCCCCGTCCCAATCGGCGCTGTAGACGATTGTCTGGCCGTCCGGCGCGAAGCGTGCGTTGCTGATGAAGCCGCGCCGGAAGGTGAGTCGCTGGTACGTTGGGTGGGAGGGACTCCTGCCGCCGGCGAACCAGGAGCCTGCCACGAGTCCCACCGCGAGCAGCGCGAGCCCGGCCGCGGCGACCGTTGCCGGCCGAATCGAGCGGGGACGGCCCGTCGAGGCCGCGGGAGCGGCCCCGCTCGCGGTCGGAAGCCCCGATAGCGCTTCGAGGGCGAAGGCGACGTCGGAGGCCGACTGGAACCTCTTTTCCGGGTTCTTTTCGAGGCAGTGACGCAGGATGCGCTCCAGGCCCGGACTGACGTTCGGGTTGGTGACGGAGAGGTCCGGGGGATCCTCTTTCAGGATCGCGGCCATCGTTTCGCCCGCGGAGTCGGCGTGAAAGGCCCGCTTGCCCGACAGCATCTCGAAGAGGATCGCCCCGAGCGCGAAGATGTCGCTTCTGGCATCGGCCGGCCGTCCCTTGACCTGCTCGGGGGACATGTAGCCGAGCGTGCCCATCACGACGCCGGGCTCGGTGGCCGAGGCCATGGTCGGAAGATTCGTCGCGCTGCCGGATTGCCCGACCTCGGTCAGCTTCGCCAAACCGAAGTCGAGGATCTTGGCGCGGCCCTCCTTCGTGACGAAGAGGTTCTCGGGCTTCAAGTCCCGATGGACGATGCCCTTGTCGTGTGCGGCGGCCAGACCCTGCGCGATCTGGGTGGCGTAGTCGATCGCGGTGCGAGGCGGCAGGTGCCCGGAAGAGAGTGCCAGGCGCAGCGTCTCGCCCTCGAGCAGTTCCTGGACGACGTAGGGCGCGCCGTCGCTCGAATCTGTGCCGATGTCGTAGACAATCGTGATGTTCGGGTGGTTCAGGACCCCGGCGGCTTTCGCCTCCAGCTCGAATCGCCGCAGTCGGTCGGCATCGTTCGAGAACGAGGCGGGGAGGACCTTGATCGCGACGTCCCTGCCGAGCCTCGGGTCTTTCGCCCGGTACACCTCTCCCATCCCGCCCGCCCCGATCGGCGCGAGAATTTCGTAGGGTCCAAGACGAGTTCCCGGGGACAGGCTCAAGATTCTCCTTTGCAGGGTTCCGGGGCGCTTGGGCGATTCTATCCGGCGCGTCCGGCACGGGCGATACACTTGCTCGCCGTGCCCCGGATCCATCGCCTGCCGAGCCCGGTCATCGACCGCATTGCAGCCGGGGAGGTGGTCGAGCGGCCCGCCTCCGCGGTCAAGGAGCTCGTCGAGAACGCGCTCGATGCGGGGGCCTCGCGAATCGACATCGAGATCGACGGCGGCGGAATCGACCGGATCCTCGTGCGCGACGACGGGGCGGGCATGTCGGCGGAGGACGCCCGGCTCTCCGTGGAGCGGCACGCGACGTCCAAGATCGCGACGGACGAGGATCTGGCCCGCGTGGCCACGTACGGCTTCCGGGGCGAAGCGCTGCCTTCCATCTCGTCGGTCTCGACGCTGACGCTGACGACCTCCGACGGTTCTTCGCCCGAGGCGATCCGGCTACGGATCGAGCAGGGGAATCCCTTTTCCGCGGAACCGGCGGCCCGCCCGCGCGGAACCGACGTCCTCGTCGAGGGCCTCTTCGCGAAGACCCCTGCCCGGCGAAAGTTTCTCGCCTCTCCCGAGGCCGAGGCGCGCGCCGCGGCGGCGACGGTGACCAAGGCGGCGCTCGGAAATCCGGCGGTTGCTTTTTCGTTGCGATCGAACGGGCGCGAGACGCTCGACGCGCCTTCCGCGGTCGACCGGGGTGCCCGCATCCTGCAGATCTTCGGCCGCGCGACGCTCGGCGAGCTCGAGGCGTTCGAGGCGAAGTCGGGGCCGCTGCGGATCCTCGGCTATGCCACCCGCGGCGCGGTGACCTTCCCGAGCCGCCGGTACCAGTATCTCTTCGTCAACGGCCGGCCTGTCGAGGACCGGGCCCTTTCCCGCGCCATCACGCAGGCCGCGCGCGACGCCATCCGGGTCGATCGCCACCCGGGGGCGTTTCTGTTTCTGACGGCCGAGCCGGGCGCCGTCGATGTCAACGTGTCGCCTGCCAAGACACAGGTGCGTTTTGCGGACGGCGCAACCGCCTTCAAGCTCGTCTATCACGCGCTGCGCTCGGCGCTGCTCGCCGGAAAGGAGGAGCGGCGCCTGCGGCCCGTGCCGTCCGGCGGTCTGGTCGCCGAGATGTCGACGCCTTACCGTGATCCCTTCGCCGCTCCCCCGGGTGGGCCGCCCATCGGCGTGCCGGGTCCGGCGCCCGAAGCGGAGCCCACGCCGCCGCCCCTTCCGGAGAAGAAGTCGCCGGAGATCGTGCCGATCGGGCAGCACCGCGAGTCCTTCATCGTCGCGACCGGGCCCGAGGGGCTGCTCATCATCGACCAGCACGCCGCGCACGAGCGCACGCTCTACGAGCGCATCCGCGATCGCGTCGCCTCGGGACGCGTCCTTTCGCAGCGGCTGCTGCTGCGGGCCCTCTTCGAGGCGACGCCCGAGGAGGCCGAGACCCTTGCGGCGCGCTTCGAGGATCTGGCAGCGGCCGGCTTCGAGGTCGAGCCCATGTCGGGCCGCTCATGGGCGATCGCGGCTTTGCCGGCCGAAGCGACGGACCGCGACCCGGCCGAGACCCTGCGGGTAGCGCTCGCGGCCCTGGCCGAGGCGGGTTCGGCGGACGTGGCCCTGCGGCGCGACCGGATCGCGGCGAGCGTCGCTTGCCGGTCGGCCGTCACGATTCGCTACCACCTCGCTCCCGAGGAGATCCGGCACCTGGTCTCCGACTGGGCCAAGACCCAGGACCGCTTCACCTGCCCGCACGGGCGGCCGGTCGTGCTCTCGATGACCGAAGAGGACCTCGAGAAGTACTTCAAGCGGCGGTAGAACTCCCCGGGCTCGATTGCGTGGGGAAGCGTCGCGTCCGGGGCTGCGTATTGAGCCTGTCATCCTGAGCCAAGCGAAGGATCCCGGACTTGAATGGGACGCGGGTTGTCGCGTGCGGGATCCTTCGTGGCTCCACTCCTCAGGATGACAAGCGGATGGGACCGGGGTGGCCCCCTGTCATCCTGAGCGAAGCGAAGGATCCCGGGCTCGACGAGCGGCATTCGATATGGAGCCGGTGAGGCTGGCGGTTATAAGCTTCGCCTCATGAACCGACGCACTTTTCTCCAGGAAGTTGCAGCCGGCGCGGCGACGCTCGCGATTTCACCGACGTTGAGGGGCGCGTCACCGGGAGTCGACGCGGTGCGCGCCGAGATCGGCAAGCGCCATGACGAGGCCGTCCGGCGGTTGCAGGAGTGGATTCGCCAGCCTTCGATCGCCGCGGAAGGCCGCGGCATGTCGGAGGGATGCGAGCTCTTGATCCGGTTTCTCACCGAAGCGGGCTTCCAGCACGCAGAACGGGTTCCCACCGCCGGCCAGCCGGGCGTGTTCGCCACGCTCGATGCCGGCGCGCCGCGGACCATCGGAATCTACTTCATGTACGACGTGAAGCAGGCGGACCCCGCGGAGTGGTCATCGCCGCCCTGGGAGGCGGCGCTCGTCGAGAAGCCGGACCTCGGCCGTGTCGTGGTTGGCCGCGGCGCCGTCAACCAGAAGGGCCCGGAGTCCGCATTCCTCGCGGCGCTGCATGCCTACCGCGGCGCAGGCCGCAAGCTCCCCGTCAATCTCGTCCTCGTGGCCGAGGGCGAGGAGGAGATCGGTTCGCCGCACTTTCCGCAGGTCGTGCGCCGCCCGGACGTCGCGGCGGCCCTTTCACGTTGCACGGGCGTCTTCATGCCTTCGGCGATGCAGGGGCTCGACGGAATCGTGATGATCTCGCTCGGGGCCAAGGGCGTGGTCGAGTGCGAGCTCACCGCCAGCGGTGAGAAGTGGGGCCGCGGCCCGATCCGCGACATCCATTCGAGCAACAAGGCGCGCGTCGACAGCCCGGCCTGGCACCTGGTCCTGGGCCTCGCGACACTCGTCTCCCCCGATGGCAATGATCCGGCCATCGAGGGCTTCGCCGCCGGGGCGCGGCCGCTGTCGCCGGCCGAGAAAGCCATGGTCGACGAGGCTGCAAAGCGGCTCGACGAGGCACTGGCCCGAAAGCAACTCGGCGTCTCCCACTGGTCCGGGGACGTAGGATGGCGCGAGGCTCTGGAAAAGCTCGTCTCGCGCCCCACGGTGAACATCGAGGGGCTCGTGGGCGGCTACACGGGTCCTGGCGGAAAGACGATCCTGCCCCACAAGGCCGTGGCCAAGCTCGATCTGCGGCTCGTGCCCGACATGAAGGCGGCGGACGCGCTGGCGTCGCTGAAGGCGCACCTGGCCAGGCGCGGCTATGGCGACATCGAGGTCCAGATGACGGGCGGCTACGACCCCACGTCCACGCCGCGCGACGCGGCGCTCATTCGCGCCGAGGAAGCGGTGTTGCAGCGCGACGGCATCTCGCCCGTGCTGTGGCCGCGCAACGCCGGCTCCTGGCCTGGATACGTTTTCACCGGCGAGCCCTTGCATCTTGCGGCCGGCCATTTCGGTCTCGGCCACGGCAACGGCGCGCACGCTCCCGACGAGTACTACGTCATCGATTCGACGAATCCGAAGATCCAGGGGCTCGACGGCGCGACGCGCTCGTTCGTCGACTACCTCGAAGAGCTGGCTCGGGTGTAACGAGAGCGGGAGGATGACGGACTGAATCCGCCCGTGGTCAAGCCTCTGTCATCCTGAGCGAAAGCGAAGGATCCCGGACTTGACGAGCCGTGGTGGCAATCGAGTCCGGGGTCCTTCGTCGCTTCGCTCCTCAGGATGACAGCGAATGGAGAGCGGGGTGCCGCCCTTGTCCGACAGCGCCGAAGCTAGGAGCTCCGCGGCGGCATCCCCGCGCCGGACTCGTTCTCGCGCCGGCCCTTGCGAATGTGGCTCACGATCAGGATCACGCCGAGCAGGATGAACGCGGCCGGGCCGCCCCATTCGGACATGAACGACCAGTCGATCTCGAAGTAGCGGTCGAGGATCCAGAGCGTGCCGAGGCCCACGAGGATCACGCCCCAGGTCAGCGAGCCCGTGCCGGCGGCCGCCTTCAGCTGCGCCTCCCCGGCGAAGCCGGACTCGGCGAGCTGGCCCCGGTTGATCGCCTTGGCCTGCCGCACCGCGTCGATGATCGCGAAGAACCAGACGAACGCGATGAGCGGCCCGAAAAACTCGCCACCGCTGCCGTGCGAGGTCAGCGCGATTCCCAGGATGAACGCTCCTCCGATCGCGAAAGCGCGCTGGTAGAGGCCGAGGTACAGATGACCCAGGCCCGGGAACATCGAGAGGAATCCGGCAAGCGCCGGGGACTTGTGGTCCACGATCACCGGTTGCGCGATCACGACCTGAGGCGGCGCAGTTGCCGCCGGCGCCGCGGCGGGCATCGGCGAAGCGGCGGGCTGTGAAGTGGCGTTGTCGTTCATGGGTGTCTCCTCGTCTTCCTGTCGTCGCTCTTACACACGAAATCGGGTGGGAAAAAGTTCCGGGCCGCGGTCGCCCACCAGCTGAAACTCTTCCGACGATGCGCCGGCACTGCCTTCTTTTCCGAGGTGGGGGCGATTGGGCGCCTTCTTCGGCTCGGGCTTCCAGACGATCGCGATCGCGTTCATGACGGCCGCCCGGCCGTAGCCTCCCAGGCGTCCCCGCCAGGCCACGAGCGTGCGCACGGCCTTCTCCTGGAGGGCGCCGAGCCGATCGCCGATCGAGCTCTGCGCGACCGTGACGGCGCTGCGCGTGCTCACGCCGAGGCTCGCGAACCCCGCCCGGCGGGCGACGGCGGTCGGATTCAGGCCGAGCAGCATTACGACGAGCGCCGCGGCGTAGGCGTACGCGATGACCATCTTTCCGGAAAGCGCCTTGCGCCAGAACGATTTCTTCTCTCTTCGGGGCCGAGCCGCGGAAAGCCGCGTCGCGAGCCATGGAGGCGGTTCGGGCGCCGCGAGGTCCCGCATCGCGTAAAGCGCGCCCGCGGCGGCCGTGCAGCCCGCGCACCGCCCGAGGTGGCTCTCGAGTCGCTTCGCGTCCTCCGGGAGGAGGTCTCCCTCGAGGGCGTTCGCGACGAGCGCGTCGGCGCCCTCGCACGAGACCGTTTGTCGCGGAATCTCGAGAAGAGCCCGCCGAAGGTTCGGAGACCAGGTCGGAGCTTGAAGCCCGGCTGTCAGAACGAGGGCCTCGTCGGCCTCGCTCCCGAGGCGCGCGCACTCGGCGCAGTTCTTCCGGTGCGCCTCCTGTTCGGCGCTCGACGCCCCCGAGACGAAGAGGCGCTCCATTTCGCGGCAGCTCATACGAGCCCCGCCGCCGCGACCGCCAGGGTCGCGAACGCTCCCGCAGTGCCCTTGTTCTCGTGGCGCTCGCGGATCTTTTTCGCCACCTCGGCCCGCGCCCGGAAGAGGCGGGACTTGACCGTCCCCTCGGGGAGCTCGAGCGCCTTTCCGATCTCGTCGTAGGCGAGGCCGTTCAAGTCTCGCAGGATGAGGATCTCGGCCAGATCCTCAGGGACCTCGGCGAGCGCCGAGAAGAGCAGCTTCGTGCGCTCCTTCTTCAGGGCCATGCTCGCCGGATCGTCCTCGGCTTTCAGGAGCACCGTCACGGCCTCGTCGGAGACGAAGCGGAAGGATTTCTCGCGCTTGCGGCGGCGGTAGCGGTCGATGCAGAGGTTGCGGGACACCGACAGGATCCAGGCCACGAGCGGGAAGCCGCCGTCGTACCGATGGAGGTTCTCGAAGAGCTTCAGGAAGATCTCCTGGGACAGCTCTTCGGCGTCCTCCCGCTTCATCGTGAAGTGGTAGGCGATGGCGTACACCTTCTGGCCGAACCGATCCACCATCTCCCTCCAGGCGTCGTCGTTACCCTCGCGGCAGCGAGCGACCAGCTCTTTTTCGTCGATCGTGCTCACGCTGCCCTCAACCGGACAAGACGCAGTTTGGCGCAGAATGTTCGCGAGCGGGCGAGGATGGAGCCGACTGGAAGTTGCTGAAACAACACGTTTTATCCTGGCGACAGGATCGGGCTTGCCGCTTTCCCGGGGAAAAAGGCGTACCCGAGCAGCTTGTAGGCGAGCTTGGCGATCATGAAGTCCGGCGCCCGATTGCCGGCAAGGGGAGCGTGCTCCACGATGTCGGCGCCCACGATTCGGCGCTCGGAGGCCACCCGCCGAAGGATCGACAGGGCCTGGTCGTAGGTGCCGCCCCCGGGCTCGGGCGTGCCGGTCGCGGGGACGAGGGAACCGTCGAAGAAGTCCACGTCGAAGGTGACATAGACCTCGCCGGTCAGGCGGCGCAGGGCCTTCTCCATCCAGGCGTCGGAGCGGTGCATCTCGCGGTTGGACACGATCATCGTGCCGCTCTGCCGGACGTACTCGATCTCCTCCCGGGAGATCGAGCGGATCCCGACGTGCACCGAAGGGATCCCGAGCTCGACCCATCGGCGCGCGGCGCAGGCGTGCGAATACTTCTGTCCCTCGTACTCGTCGCGCAGGTCGCCGTGCGCGTCGAAGTGCAGGATGGACATGTTGGGGAAGCGCGCCCGATGCGCGCGGATCGGGCCGGGCGCAATCGAGTGCTCTCCGCCGAGCGTCAGCACGAAGCGGCCTCCCCCGAGCAGGTCCGCGACCACTCTCTCGAGCCCGGCCACGCAGGCCGCCGGCTCCATGTCCTCGGGCAGCCAGGCGGGAAGAGTGTGCACGCCGATCCGGTGGACCTCTTCGTCGAGCTCGTCGTCGTAGAGCTCCACGTAGTGCGAGGCCTCGAGGATCGCCGCCGGGCCGTTCTTCGTCCCGACGCCGTAAGAGACGGTGCGCTCGTACGGGCAGGGAAGGACGACGACCTTGCTTTTCTCGAGCGTGTTCTCCTCCGGCGGGATGCCGAGAAAGTTGGAGGAGAGGAACATCTGCAGATCATAACCGGGGCGGGATGCGGGATACGGGATGAGGGATGTGGAGGCTTACGGGCCAGGAGGCCGGCGTCTTCGGCCTCCGCGGCGCCGCCTCCGGGGAGGCAGGGGGGGAGGCGCGGGGATCTCGCCGCTCGCCCGCGCGCGCTCGATTCGCGCCTGCACGGCACGCCACTCGCGCACGAGGTCCTGGCCCCGGCCGGTCGCCATGGAAGTCAGCTCGAAGATGTCGAGGGCCGTCGGGAAGGCTTCGCGCATGCCGAGTCGCCGCGTCGCGACCTTTGCATCGGGGCGGTGCGAGAGCTTGCCGACGATTTCGAGGCCCTGCTTGATCTTTTCGGTCGCGGCCCTCGGAAGCGCCATGCGCAGGGCGAGCGGCGAGACGACCTCCTCGACGATCACGGAAAGGCGCACCGGGTCGGGCTCGCCATCGGGGGCGACGTCGCGCACCCGGGCCCGCACGATCGGCAGCACGAGAAGGGCGAAGAGGACGGCGTCGTCGAATGCACGCCCGCGGCGGCGCTCCGCGTCGAGCACGTCGAGCAGGGCCCAGAAGAGGTGCCCGGTGCCGTGGGCGTGGTCCGGGTCGATCTGCCGAAGCACCGCCGCGAGCTCCGGCAGCAGCGCGTCGAGCAGACCCACCTCGCGCATCAGGAGCAGGGTCGGCAGGGCGTGCCCGCCCCGCAGCGCCTGCGCGAGCTCCTCGGTCACGCGCGGGGCAGCCGACTTCACGATCTCCTTGCGATGGCGCAGGATCGCCTCGTAGGCGTCGGGCGTGATCGCGAAGCCGAGGCGGCTGGCGAACTCGACGGCGCGCATCATGCGGACGGGATCTTCCTGAAACCGGATGTCCGGGTCGCCGATCGTACGCACGAGGCCTGCCTCGAGATCGTCGAGTCCGCCGACGTAGTCGATCACCGAGTGATCCGAAATGTCGTAGAAGAGGCCATTGATCGTGAAGTCGCGCCGCATGGCGTCCTGCCGTGGCGTTCCGAACGTGTTGTCCGAGGTCTGGAGCAGCTCCCGTCCCTGTCCGTCGACCACCGGGTCGGGCGGCCGGCGAAACGTGGCGACCTCGACGACCTTGCCGTTGGCGAAGAGAATGTGGGCGAGGCGGAAACGGCGGCCGATCATCCGGCAGTTGCGGAAGAGTTTGCGCAGCGTGGGGGGATGGGCGTCGGTGCCGATGTCGAAGTCCTTCGGGGCGCGGGACAGCAGGAGGTCCCGCACGCTGCCGCCGACCAGATACGCCTTCTGGCCGGCGCCCTGAAGCCGGTAGAGGACCTTGAGCGCGTCGGGATCTATGCGCGAGCGCGAGATCGGGTGCTCGGAGCGGGGACGGATGCGAGGGGCAGGCTCCGGAGACGGGGAGCGCGGCGCATGGGGGTGCATGTCGGGGACGGCGAAGCGGCTGTCGCTGATGAAGGTGCCTCTCTCTCGTTTCTCGGGTGCCGATTCTAGCTTAAGCCATTGAGTCAAAGGATGTTTTGACTTTCCGTCCTGCTCTGCGAAAGAATACGCCGTTCTTCCGTAACCCGGAGACGAGGAGGTCAGGATGTTGAGGTTCCGTTTCATGGTCGCGGCCTGTCTGGCGGCGGTTCTGGCCGGCGCGCTGGCCTGCGGCACGAAGGGATCCCAGAAGGAGATCGTCATCGGCGAGTACGGCTCGCTAACGGGGGGCATCGCGACCTTCGGCATCTCCACGAAGAACGGTTCCGAGCTGGCCTTCGAGGAGATCAACAAGAAGGGCGGGATCAACGGCAAACAGATCAAGCTTCTCGTCGAGGACGACCAGTCCAAGCCCGAAGAGGCCGGCACGGTCGTCACGAAGCTGATCAACCAGAGCGGAGTTTCCGCCGTCCTCGGCCACGTGGCGTCCTCGCACTCGCTCGCTGCCGCACCGATCTGCCAGACGAACCAGGTTCCCATGATCTCGCCCTCTTCCACCAATCCCCGGGTGACCCAGGTGGGCAACTACATCTTCCGCGTCTGCTTCATCGATCCCTTCCAGGGCGCCGTGATGGCGAAGTTTGCCGCCGACACGCTGAAGCTGAAGAAAGTCGCCATCCTCGTGGACGTGCGCAGCGACTACTCGGTCGGTCTGCAGACCTTCTTCCGGCAGACCTTCCGGCAGCTCGGTGGCGAGGTGGTTGCCGAACAGTCCTTCAGCCAGGGCGACTCGGATTTTCGGGCGCAATTGACCGCGATCAAGGCCGCCAACCCGGAGGCGATTTACGTGCCCGGTTACTACACGGAGGTCGGCACGATCGTCCACCAGGCCCGGGAGCTCGGCATCACGGTGCCGTTTCTCGGCGGCGACGGATGGGACTCGCCGAAGCTCTGGGAGATCGGCGGCACGGCGTTGAACGGCTGCTACTTCTCGAACCACTACTCGACCGACGACCCGAACCCGGCAGTCCAGAAGTTCGTCGCGGACTACAAGGCGAAGTACGGGCAGGTTCCCGACGCTCTTGCCGCTCTCGCCTACGATGCCGCGCGCGTGCTCGCAGACGCCATCCAGCGCGCAGGGTCGACGGACGGCCCGAAGGTCCGGGACGCGATTGCCGCGACGAAGGATTTCCCGGGCGTGACGGGCAACATCTCGATCGACAAAGACCGCAACGCGATCAAGCCGGCGGTGATCCTGAAAGTCGAGAACGGGAAGTACCTCCTCGTGGAGACCATCAAGCCCGAAGCGGTGAAGCTGTAAGCAGCCCGGGGGGCTGACGGCTGAAGGCTGACAGCTGACAGCTCGACAATGACCACCTTCCTCCAGCAACTGGTCAACGGCCTGTCGCTCGGGTCGATCTACGCGCTGATCGCACTCGGCTACACCATGGTGTACGGCGTGCTGCGTCTGATCAACTTCGCACACGGCGACGTCTACATGGTCGGCGCCTACGTCGGCTACTACCTGTCGCGGCGCCTCCAGGGCCTCGGGCCGTCGATCCTGTCCGCGCTGGTCGTCATGCTCGGGTCGATGCTCGCCTGCGCGGCATTCGGAATCCTGATCGAAAGACTCGCCTACCGGCCCGTGCGGCGGGAAGCCAGGCTGACGCTGCTGATCACGGCGATCGGCGTGTCGCTCTTCATCGAGAACGTGGCGCAACTCGTGTTCGGGCCGGACCCGAGGTTCTTTCCGTCGCTCGCTCCCCACGCGGACTTTTTGGTCGCCGGCGTGCGCCTGACGAGCGAGCAGATCACGGTGATCGTGGTGTCGGTTCTGCTGATGATCCTGCTTCGCTTTTTCATCATGAAGACGCGGACGGGCAAGGCCATGCGCGCCGTGTCCTTCAGCCTGGATGCCGCGAAGCTGATGGGCGTTTCGACGGACCGGATCATCGCGATCACCTTCGCGCTCGGGTCGGCCCTGGCGGCCGCGGCCGGAGTGCTCATCGGAATGCAGATTCCCAAGATCGCTCCGGACATGGGAATCATCTATGGGCTCAAGGCCTTCGTGGCTGCCGTGCTCGGAGGCATAGGCAGCGTGCCGGGTGCGGTGCTTGGGGGCCTGCTCATCGGCATGTCCGAGGTCATGGTGGTCGGTTACCTCTCGTCGGCCTATCGCGACGCCATTGCCTTCGGGATCCTCATTCTCGTGTTGATCCTGCGGCCCCAGGGCCTGCTCGGCCGCGTCCAGAAGGAGAAGGTGTGAAGGGGCTCCTCACGACGGTGGGGATCTGCGCGGGACTGCTGGTGTTGAACGGCGTCTTCGCCGGATCGCTCGTCCCGGGACTCGCCATGCCGCCGTACTTTCTCCAGGTGCTGTGCCTGGCCGGGATCAACATCACTCTGGCGGTGAGCCTGAATCTCATCAACGGCTTCACGGGCCAGTTCTCGATCGGCCACGCGGGATTCATGGCCATCGGTGCCTATGCCTCCGCCTACGTCACGGTGACCACCGGCGACCGGCTGCGCAAGATCCTCGGCTTCCTGCCGCACGTCGTCCAGGACGGCGCCGTGCTGCTCCTGGCCCTCTCGATCGGGGCGTTGCTCGCGGCCGTCGCGGGATTCTTCGTCGGCGTTCCGTCGCTGCGCCTGCGCGGCGACTACCTCGCCATCGTGACGCTCGGATTCGGCGAGATCATCCGGGTCGTCATCGAGAGCCTCGACGCCGTGGGTGGCGCCCGCGGCTACGCGGGGATCCCGAAGCTCGCGAACTTCTTCTGGATCTACCTCTTCGCCGTGGCGACCATCCTGGTCGTCTACCGGATCGTCCACTCCTCCTTCGGCCGCACGCTCGTTGCCATCCGCGAGGACGAGGTCGCGGCCGAGGCGATGGGCGTCCATACTACGCGCGCCAAGGTCATCTCCTTCGTGGTGTCTTCCGCAATGGCCGGAGTTGCCGGGGGCCTGTTCGCCCACTACCTGATGTACATCCATCCGAAGTCCTTCACGTTTCTTCGCTCGATCGAGATCATCATCATGATCGTGATCGGCGGCCTCGGATCGATCAGCGGCTCCGTGCTCGGCGCCGTGCTGTTCATCGGGCTGACCGAGGGCCTGCGCCAGTTCGCGCAGTACCGGATGGTCCTCTTCTCGTTCCTGCTGATCGTGCTCATGATCGTGCGGCCGCAGGGGATCCTCGGCCACAAGGAGTTCGTCACCTTCCTGACGAAGCGGCGCCGCTCGATTGGCGGCGCGCCGGGCGCCGAGGAAGGCGCGTAGCGGGCGGCGCATGGCGATCCTGAAGCTCTCCAGGGTGACGATGCGGTTCGGCGGCCTCTTCGCCGTCAACGAGCTCGACCTCGCGATCGCCTCGGGTCAGCTCTACGGATTGATCGGCCCCAACGGGGCCGGGAAGACGACGGTCTTCAACGTCATCACGGGCGTCTACACGCCGACCTCCGGCGAGATCCTTTTCGAGGAGAATCCGATCGCCGGCGAGCGGTGCGGCCGGATCACCCGGCGCGGGATCGCGCGCACGTTCCAGAACATCCGCCTCTTCAGCGAGATGTCGGTCCTGGACAACGTGAAGGTCGCCTTCGACTGCCGTCAGGCCACGACCCTGACGACCGCGGTCCTGCGCACGCCGGCGCACCGGGCGGAGGAGGAGCGCGTGGACCGCGAGAGCCGGGAGCTCCTCAAGATCTTCAAGCTCGACCACCTCGCCGCCGAGCGCGCGAAGAACCTGCCCTACGGCAGCCAGCGGCGCCTCGAGATCGTCCGCGCGATGGCGACCTCGCCCCGCCTGCTGCTTCTCGACGAGCCGGCGGCCGGCATGAATCCGCACGAGTCGACCGAGCTGATGGACCTCATCCGGTGGGTGCGCGACCGCTTCGGCATGGCGATCCTGCTGGTCGAGCACAACATGAAGGTGGTGATGGGGATCTGCGAGACCGTGCACGTGCTCGACTACGGCTCGACGATCGCCGTGGGCCCGCCAGCCGCCATCCAGAAGGATCCCAAGGTGATCGAAGCGTACCTGGGGGGAGCGTGACGGCAATCCTGGAGGTCGAGGACCTCACGGTTTCCTACGGAGCGATCCAGGCGCTGAACGGCGTGTCCCTGACCCTCTCCGACGGCGAGATCGTCACGCTCATCGGCGCCAATGGCGCCGGCAAGACGACGACGCTGCGGGCAATCATGGGCCTCGTCCCGGTCGCGGGCGGTCAGGTGCGATACCGCGGGGAGCCGACGCGCTCCACGCCGACACATCGGCTCGTGCGCGACGGGCTCGTCCTGGTGCCCGAGGGGCGCATCATCTTCGCGAACCTGTCCGTGCAGGAAAACCTCGAGATGGGGGCCTACGCACGCAGAGATGACGGAATCGCGGCCGATTTCGAGAGGGTCTACGCGATCTTTCCGCGGCTGAAGGAGCGGCTCCGGCAGACCGCCGGTACGCTCTCCGGCGGCGAGCAGCAGATGCTCGCGATCGGCCGGGCCCTGATGACGAAGCCCCGCGTGTTGCTGCTCGACGAGCCATCGCTCGGGCTTGCGCCAATCGTCGTCCACGCGATCTTCGAGGCGATCGAGGCCATCCACCGGACGGGCACCCCGGTCCTGCTCGTCGAACAGAACGCCAACGTCGCATTGAGACATTCGAAGCGGGCCTACGTGCTCGAGACGGGCCGCGTCGCGCTCGAAGGGGCCTCCGCCGACGTCGCCGCGAACCCGAAGGTCAAGGAAGCCTATCTGGGCGAGTGATGCTCGCGAGCGCTCGCTCCGCCATCCGGAGGAGGCGCAGCGGCGAAGGCCCTCGAGCTCGACTGGAGCTGTTGCTTGTCGAGTCCGGGGTCCTTCGCTTCGCTCAGGATGACAGGCTCAATCGAGAAGCGTGGCGAGTGGCGCTGTTGCGTGTCGATCCAGTTGTGATCCCGAGGAGCGCAGCGACGAAGGATCCGGCGGTACTCGGTCGGCGCGGCGGGCCTACGCCGTCTTCTCGATCGCTTTCGGAATCACGGGATCGAGGCCCGGGAACTTCGCCAGCCACTCGCGCCGCTCGCCGCGAAGCTTGTCGATGAGCACGGCGTACTCCGTCGCGGAGTAGTGCCGGCGCGGGTCGTATCTGCCGAGGTCGATCCCGGGAACCTCCTTCGGTACTTCGTAGCCCCAGTCGGGGTCCTTCTCCCAGCGAATTCCCTCTTTGGCGATCTGCGTCATGATCTGCGTCGAGATCTTGATCGTGATCTTGTCGCCCGCCGAGCCCGCCTTCGCACCGATCGAGCCGGTGTTCAGGATGTAGGCGTGCATGTCCGGGTTCTCCCTGAGGATCTGCAGGACCCGGTTTCCCTCCTGCGCCTCGGGCCCCACGATGAACGGGTTCGTCCCGACTTCCCGCTTGGCCTGGCCGGCCTTCGTCGGGTCACCGGCCGAGGTCTCGATCGATTCGCCGAGCATGAAATACGCCGCGGCCTGCTCCGAGGTCAGGCGCGCGCAGACCGGGACCACGTCGTTGCGGCGCGTGATGAAGACGATCTTGTTGGCTTTCTCGAGGTCGATGCCGTCGCCCGAGCCCTGGATGTAGCGGCGCAGGACAACGCCGCGCCCGTTCGAGGTCAGCGAGGTGTCGAGGAAATCGACCTTGCCGTCGGCCCCGACCTTGATGTTCTCGTAGGCCGCCGTGGGGTGCGTGGCGGCGCCCCACAGGACCGTCTGCGACGGCTCGAGCCCCTCGGTCTTGATGTAGAAGCCGTCCTCGGTTCCGAAGGCGCGGCCGTCCTTCGTCAGCAGCACGACGTCGTCCTGCTTGATGATGGCCTTCTCGGGGGCCTGGAGGCCGTGGTCGTGCAGCGTGAGCGTGGTCTTGCCGGTTCCGGACAGGCCGAAGAGGAGAAACCCCACGTCCCGGAGCTTTCCGTCGGGCCCGGTGACGCGCAGGATCTTGGAGCCGGCGTGAAGCCCGAGGCCTCCCTTGCGCTTGATCCAGTACATGGCCTGCCGCAGCATCGACTTCTTGGCCTCGCCGGGATAGTCGGTGCCGAGGATGTAGGTGTAGCCCTGGTCCATGTCGCAGAAGATGAAGGTCTCGGGCCAGTCGGGGACGTAGACCGAGATGAAGTCCGGCTCTGTCGAAGAGTCGGACGGAAAGAGCATGTTGTGCCACATGTAGGCGATGCGCGCGTACTCCTTCGGCACGAAGAGGCGGCAGTGGATCGGCACCTCGGGGCTCATGCCCATCCGGCGGTCCACCTGGATGAGGTCCATCTTTGCGAGCGCCTCCTGGATTTCGCGAATCTTCTCGAGAGCTCGCCCGGCCTCGATCGGCTGCTGCATGACGCCGACCGCAATGTCGGCCACGACATAGGTCTTCTTCGCCGATCGATTCTTGATTCGCGTGGCGTAGACGGGCGATCCGTACTCGGTCGTCGTTTCCTCCGCGCGGGCAAGAGCGCGCAGTGCCTCGCCGTCGAGATCCTTCTGGATCGATCGCGCGCGGATCGTGCGTGGAGAAATCGCTTCGACGGTGCTCATAGAAGCAAGTCCTTGTAAGACAGCGGTTTTGGCTCCAAAAGGGGAGCGATATTTATACCAGATCCACGCGGCTGTTCGGCTCTCTCAGAGGCCGATCTCGTCCGCGATGGGCTTCAAGGCATCGATGAGAAAGCCAATGTGCTCCTCCAGGGGCACCCCGACGGCCTCGGCCCCGCCGTATACGTAAGAACGATCCACGGAACGGGCGAAAGCCTTGTCCTTCAGGCGTTTGACCACGGAGGAGGCCGGGAGATCGGCGATCCGCTTCGTCGGCCGGACCTTGACGCATGCCCCGATGAACCCCACCAACTCGTCACAGGCATAGATGGCCTTCTTCATGGGCGTGTCCCGGGGGATCTTCATGTAGTCGGCGTGGGATTGAATGGTCTCCACCATTTCGTCCGCGTACCCCCGTTCCCGCAGGATTCTTCCCCCGACGTGCAAGTGCGTCTCTTCGGTGGGGTTCTGCTCGTAGTCGAAGTCATGCAGCATGCCGACGATGCCCCAGCGCTCGATCTCGCCCGGGTCCGTCACGCCGGCCCTTCGTGCGCAGGCTCGCATGGCCTCTTCGACGGCCCGGCCGTGCTTTCGCAGCGCGTCGGACTGCGTGAACTCGAAGAGCAGGGCGCGGGCTTCGTCCCGGCTGGGCCAGCGGCCGGTCGTCACGGGACGATTGTAGTCGGGGGGCGCCGTGCACGGGATCGCCGGAGGGAGCCATGTGCACACGAAAATGTGCATCCCAGTCCACTTTTTAGTGCCATTTTGCAGATTGGACCTTGATTCTCTCAAAAACGACCATAGAATCCTGCCTCAACGTCAAAAAAAGGGGGGCGGGATGGCTAAAGGCAAGGTCTTGAAATTCAACGCGGCGGGTCCGGGTCTGTCGAAGGCCGAGATTCTCAAGGTGTGCGAGACGGAGAACGTCCGCTTCATGCGCCTGCAGTTCACCGACATCTTCGGTGTGATCAAGAACGTCGAGCTTCCGAGCTCTCAGTTTTCGAAGGCCCTCGACGGCGAGATCCAGTTCGACGGTTCGTCGATCGAGGGGTTCACCCGCATCGAAGAGTCGGACATGAACCTGGTTCCGGATCTGAACTCTTTCGCGATCTACCCCTGGGCGCATTCGAACGGGCAGAAGGTCGGGCGGCTCATCTGCGACGTCTACAACCCGGACGGGACTCCTTTCGCCGGCTGTCCGCGCATGACGCTGAAGAAGCAGATGGACCGGGCCGACGCGGCCGGCTACACGCTCGTGACGGGGCCCGAGGCCGAGTTCTTCCTTTTCCGGCGCGACGCCAACGGGGATCCCATCGTGGACACCCACGACGAGGGCGCGTACTTCGATCTGACGCCGGTGGACCGGGGCGAAGAGGCGCGGCGCGACATCGTGCTCGCCCTCGAGCAGATGGGTTTCGAGGTCGAGGCCGCCCACCACGAAGTCGCGGCCGGCCAGCACGAGATCGACTTCAAGTACGCCGAGGCGGTCACGACCGCGGACCGGGTGTCGACCTTCCGCTTCATCGTCAAGAAGGTTGCCATGGATCATGGCCTCCACGCGACCTTCATGCCCAAGCCGATCTACGGCATCAACGGCTCGGGCATGCACGTCCACCAGTCTTTCCTGGACAAGAAAGGCAACAACGTTTTCTACGACGCCAAGGCGAAGTATCAGCTCTCGAAGACGGCGATGCACTACACCGGAGGCATCCTGCGGCACGCGCGGAGCTTCGTGGCAATCACCAATCCGCTGGTCAATTCCTACAAGCGCCTGGTGCCGGGCTACGAGGCGCCGATCAACGTCGCGTGGTCCATGCGCAATCGTTCTCCGCTCGTTCGCGTTCCGGCGCGCCGGGGCATGGGAACCCGCATCGAGGTGCGGATGCCCGATCCTTCCTGTAACCCGTATCTGGCGTTCGGCGTCATGCTGGCTTCGGGCCTGGACGGCGTGAAGAACCGAATGGATCCGGGCGAGCCGGTCGACCGGAACATCTTCAAGATGAGCGAGCGTGAGAAGCGGCGCCTGCGGATCGACCAGCTCCCGGCCAATCTTTCCGAGGCGCTCGATAATCTGGAGAAGGATGACGTCGTCACCGAGGCGCTCGGCGAGCACATACTGTCGCACTTCCTCGAGGCAAAGAGGGGCGAGTGGGCGGAATACATCTCGCGCGTTCAGCCGTGGGAGACGGAGAAGTACCTGGAGACGTACTGAGGAGTTGTGAGTTGTGGAGTTCTGAATCGTTATACCGAATTGCTTCGAATGTATTAAGGCCAGGAGCATTCCTGGCCTTATTTTTTTAGGTCTCCGAGTCTAATAGACTCTAAACGATGGGAGTGCTCTCCAAGAGGTTCCTGGAGCGGCTCGGGTGGGGCGCGCCCCTGTTGCTCGATGCGGCGATGGGCACCGAGCTGCAGCGGCGCGACGCGATAACGACCCTGCCGCTCTGGAGCGCCCGGGCCCTCATCGACGACCCCGAGCTCGTCTGGACGATTCACTGCGACGAGGTGGGCGCGGGCGCCGACATTCTGACCGCCAACACTTTTCGCACGCATGCGCGGACACTTGCGAAGGCCGGGCTCGAGGCCCGCTCGGGTGAGTTGACGGCCCTGGCAGTACGCCTGGCGCACCAGGCTGCCGCGACACCGGGCCGCGAGGTGTTCGTCGCTGGTTCGCTCTCCCCCCTGGAGGACTGTTACAGGCCCGATCTTGCGCCGGACGGGGCGACCCTCGAGCGCGAGCATGCTGCCCAGGCCCGGCTTCTCGCCGATGCGGGCGTCGACGTGATTTTCGCCGAGACGCACAATTCGATTCGCGAGGCGGCCGCGGCCGTCGTCGCCGCGAAGGCCACCGGGATTCCGGTCGTGGTCTCCGTCGCCACGGATGGCGAAAGCCGTCTCCTCTCCGGCGAGCCGCTCGAAGACGCTGCGAGGACCCTGCTCGCCCTCGGGCCGGCCGCCATCGGTGTCAACTGCATTCCGGCGGCCCGGCTGGCCGTCAGCCTCGAGCGATTGGCTCGCGCTCTTCCCGGGGCTCCGCTCTGCGCCTACGGCAATCTCGGCCTCCCGGCGGACGGCCCGGGTTGGAGCTTTACGGAAGAGCTCGCCCCCGAGGACTACGCGGAGCATGCCTCGCGCTGGGTCGGCCTCGGCGCGCGGATCGTCGGAGGCTGCTGCGGGACGACACCGGCGCACACGCGGGCGCTGCGGCGATCGCTCGATTCCGCCGACCTTCAAACGCGGGACGACTCGGGGCGGCCCTCGGTTTCGATTTCGTAGACGTCGATCCCCGTCCCGGCCGTCGCAAAAGCCTCGATGGGACTGCGGCGGACGACTCCCAGCCACCAGGGCCGCCGCGACTTGCCGAAGATTGCCAGCGTGATGCCGTGCTCTCGCGCAAAGCGCAGCAGCTCGTCGGCCACGTTTTCCGAGGCGAGCCAGACGACCTTGGCGCCGAGTTCCATGGCGAGCGTGACGTTCTCGGACAGGAGCCGGTGCTCGCGGGCGGACATCCGCTGCGGACTGTCCCGGGGTGTCCGGACGTAGACGGCGAACCAGTTGGTGTTGAGCTTGCCTGTGAGCGCAGAGGCCCGCCGCAGGAGCAACCGGGTCGTGTCGGGATTCGACGACATCGCCACCATCGCCTTCGTGCCGACGGGTTCCGTTTGGGCCGTGGCATGGGGCCCGCGGCGCTCGGCCTCGAGGCGGTCGGCGATCTGGCGCATCGCGAGCTCCCGCAGCGACGCGAGATTCTCCTCGGTGAAGAAGTTCTCGAGGGCCGGTCCGATTCTCTCCGCCGGGTAGATCTTTCCGGCCCGCAGCCTCTCGCGCAGCTCCTCCGACGGAAGGTCCACGTTGACGAGCGCGTCGGCCTGGCGCAGAAGGCGGTCGGGGACGCGCTCCTGCACGTCCACGCCCGTGACCCGCGACACGATGTCCTGGAGCGACTCGAAGTGCTGGATGTTCACGGCCGTCATAACCGAGATGCCGGCGTCCAGCAAGTCCTCGACGTCTTCGTACCGTTTGGCGTTTTCGGCTCCCAGGACATTGGTGTGGGCGAGTTCGTCCACGATGACGACCTCGGGCTTGCGGCGCAGGATCCCGGGAAGGTCCATCTCCTCGAGGCTCTTGCCCTTGTACGGAATGATGCGGCGGGGGATGACCTCGAGCTCGCCGATTCTCTCGATCGTCTCCGCGCGGCCGTGCGTTTCGACGAGCCCGACGGCGACGTCGACGCCCTGCTTGCGGAGGGCCTGGGCGTCCTCGAGCATCTGGAAGGTCTTGCCCACACCCGCCGCGTGGCCGATGTAGATCTTGAGCTTGCCGCGCCGGGACTTCTCGAGAAGCCGAAGGAAGACGTCCGGGGACGTGCGCCGATTCTCTTCCTGCGGCATGACGTCAATTCTAAGGGCGAGTCGGAAAGGCGTGATCGAGGTCGAGGTTCGTCAGCAGCACGTTGACGCGCGGCTCGCCGAGCAGCCACAGCGTTCGCGGTTCGACGTGCCGGCGGATGACTTCGGCCACCTGCTCCTCCCTCACCCCCCGGGCCTTCGCGATGCGCGCGGCCTGCCACAGTGCGGCGTCGGGGGAGACGTGCGGATCGAATCCGGAAGCCGAGGTGGTCACCAGGTCCGCGGGGACGGGGTCCGTGTCGCCCGGGCGGTCCTCCCGCGCCGCGGCAACCGCCGCGCCGATCGCCTTTGCGAGGTCCGCGTCCGTCGGCCCCTTGTTCGTTCCCCCCGAGGCGGTGGCGTCGTAGCCGTCCTTGCCGGCCGCCGAGGGGCGGGGATGGAGATATCCGGCGCCTTTGAAGTTCTGGCCGATGAGCTCCGAGCCGACGACCCGGCCGTTCGTGGTGACGAAGGAGCCGTTGGCCTTGTCCTTCCAGAAGAGGCGTGAGACGGCGGTGACGGCCGCGGGGTATACGCCTCCGAGCAGGACGGTCAAGACGAGGACGTAGAGAGTCGAGCGAAGAGCGAGTTTCATGAGCTTCCCCCTCAGGCCAGATGCAGGGCCAGGACGACCCAGTCAATCAGCTTGATGCCGAGAAACGGCACGACGATCCCACCGACGCCGTAGATCCAGAGGTTGCGGGTGAGGATTCGGGCGGCCCCCAGCGGGCGGTACTTGACGCCCCGGAGGGCCAGCGGAATGAGGGCGATGATGATCAGGGCGTTGAAAATGACGGCAGAGAGGATCGCGGACTTCGGGTTGCCGAGGCGCATGATGTTGAGGGCGTTCAGGGCCGGGTAGGTCGCGGCGAACATCGCGGGCAGGATCGCGAAGTACTTGGCGACGTCGTTGGCGATGGAAAAGGTCGTCAACGACCCGCGAGTCATCAGCAGTTGCTTCCCGATCTCGACGATCTCGATGAGCTTCGTGGGATTGGAGTCGAGGTCGACCATGTTGCCCGCCTCGCGCGCCGCCTGGGTGCCGGTGTTCATCGCCACGCCGACGTCCGCCTGCGCGAGGGCGGGCGCGTCGTTGGTGCCGTCACCCGTCATGGCCACGAGGTTGCCACCCTCCTGCTCCTTGCGGATGAGGGCCAGTTTCTGCTCGGGGGTCGCCTGGGCGAGGAAGTCGTCCACGCCGGCCTCGCGCGCAATCGCAGCCGCGGTCAGCGGATTGTCGCCGGTGATCATGATGGTCTTGATTCCCATGGCCCGCAGCCGGTCGAAGCGGTCCTTCATGCCGGCCTTGACCACGTCGCGGAGAGCGACCACGCCCAGCACGCGTGACCCGTCGGCCACGAGGAGCGGGGTGGCGCCCTCGGCCGAGATCTTGTTGAGGAGATCCGACACGGTCGGGTCGATCGCCCCTCCCTCTTCGCGGACCCAGTCCGCCACCGAATCCCCGGCTCCCTTTCGGATGCGCCGCCCGTTGAAATCCACGCCCGACATGCGGGTCTGGGCCGAGAAAGGGATGAACTTCATGCCCTCCATGCGGCGTGCCCGCAGGCCGAACTTCTCCTTGGCGAGGATCACGATCGAGCGCCCCTCCGGCGTCTCGTCGGAGAGCGACGAAAGCTGTGCGCCTTCGGCCAGATCTCCCGGGTGCACGTGGGGGGCGGGGAAGAACTCGGTGGCCTGGCGGTTGCCGAGCGTGATCGTCCCCGTCTTGTCGAGCAGCAGGACGTTGACGTCCCCGGCCGCCTCGACCGCGCGGCCCGACATGGCGAGGACGTTGTGCTGAAGGACGCGGTCCATGCCGGCGATTCCGATGGCGGAGAGCAGCCCACCGATCGTCGTCGGGATCAGGCAGACGAGCAACGCGATGAGGACAGGCGTGCTCGCCGTCCCCCGGGCATAGAGGGCGAAGGGCCGCAGGGTCACGGTGGCGATGAGGAACACGATCGTCAGCCCCGCCAGGAGGATCGAGAGTGCGATCTCATTGGGGGTCTTCTGGCGGGAGGCGCCCTCGACGAGGGCGATCATCCGGTCGAGGAAGGTCTCGCCCGGGTTGGACGTGACCTCGACGACGATGTGGTCCGAGAGGACCCGCGTTCCCCCCGTGACGGCCGACCGGTCGCCTCCGGACTCGCGGATGACGGGCGCGGATTCACCCGTGATGGCCGATTCGTCCACGGAGGCGATGCCCTCGACGACGGTACCGTCGCCCGGGATCACCTGCCCGGCTTCGACGACCACGCGGTCTCCCTTCCGGAGGCTCGTGGCCGGGACGGATTCTTCGCCCCTGCGCGTTACTCGGCGCGCCATCGTCTCGGTGCGCCCCCGCCGCAGGGCGGCCGCCTGGGCTTTGCCGCGTCCCTCGGCCATCGCCTCGGCGAAGTTCGCAAAGAGCAGCGTGAACCAGAGCCAGATCGCGATCTGCAGGTTGAAGAGGACGTCCTTGCCCCGGGCGACGTCGCGCACCAACAGGACGCTGACCAGGACCGCTCCGACCAGCACGACGAACATGACCGGGTTCTGCGCCTGCACGCGCGGGGCGAGCTTGCGGAACGAGTCGCGGATCGCGGCACGGACGATCGCGCGGTCGAACAGGGCGGTGCGTCGGGGTTGGGCCACGGCATCCTCCTTAGAACAGGGTTCCGGCCTTCATCAGCAGCTGCTCCACGATCGGGCCGAGCGAGAAGGCGGGAAAGAAGGTCAGCGCTCCCACGATCAGGATGACGCTGACGAGCAGAATCGAGAAGAGCGGGCCCGTGACCGGGAACGTTCCGGCGGACTCGGGCACTTTCTTCTTGGCCGCGAGGGAGCCGGCGATCCCGAGAAGCGGGATCAGCATGAAGAAGCGGCCGAAGAACATGTCGAAGCCCAGGGTCACGTTGTAAAAGAGCGTGTTGGCGTTCAAGCCCGCGAACGCGGATCCGTTGTTGCCGGCCCCCGACGTAAAGGCGTAGAGAATCTCGGAGAACCCATGGGGCCCCTTGTTGTTGAGCGACGACAGTCCGGCCGGGAGCACCGAGGCTGCGGCGCTGAAGCCGAGGATGCAGAGGGTCAGGATCAGGACCGAGAGCATCGCGAGCTTGACCTCATGCGCTTCGATCTTCTTGCCCAGGTACTCGGGCGTTCGGCCGACCATGAGCCCCGCGATGAAAACGGAGAGGACGATGAACAGAAACATCCCGTAGAGACCGGCGCCGACGCCGCCGACGATGATTTCCCCGGAGGCGATGTTGGCCAGCGGGACGAGGCCGCCGATGGGGGTGAACGAATCGTGCCAGGAGTTGATGGCTCCGCAGGAGGCGTCCGTCGTGATCGTCGCAAAGAGGGCGGAGTCCCCGATCCCGAAGCGGACCTCCTTGCCCTCCATGTTGCCGCCGGTCCCTCCGGCCGTCGGGAGGGCGGCCACGCCGAGCTTCTGGTGGATCGGGTTGCCCTTCTGCTCGGCGATCTCGGCGACGAAGGCGCCGACCAGGAACATGAGGGCCATCGCGCCGAAGACCGCCCAGCCGTGCTTCACGGATCCGGTCATCCGGCCGAGGGTATTGGTCAGGCCCGCGCCGATCGAGAAGATCAGGAGCATCTCGAGGAAATTGGTGCCGGGCGTCGGGTTCTCGTAGGGGTGCGACGAGTTGGCGTTGAAGAACCCGCCGCCGTTGGTTCCGAGCTCCTTGATGGCCTCCTGGGAAGCTACAGGTCCCTGGGAGATCTTTTGCTCGGCTCCCTCCACGGTCCTCACCGTGACGTCGGCCTGGAAGTTCTGGACGACGCCCCGGGAAACGAGGAAGAGGGCGGCGAGAAACGAGATGGGGAGCAGCACCCAGAGAATGGACCGCGTGCAGTCGTACCAGAAGTTGCCGATGCCCTTCGCCTTCTCTCGGGCGATGCCGCGGATGACCGCCACCGCGATCGCGATTCCCGTGGCCGCCGAAAGGAAGTTGTGGAGGGCGAGTCCGGCCATCTGGGTGAAGTGGGACATCGTGCTCTCGCCCGAGTACCCCTGCCAGTTGGTGTTCGTCGTGAACGAGACCGCGGTGTTCCAGGAGGAGTCGGGCGAGACCGCCCCGAACTTGTTCGGGTTGAACGGCAGGAACTGCTGGAGCCGCTGCATCGCGTAGAGGATGACGAGCGAGGCTGCGTTGACAATGAGCATCGTCACGGTCCAGTCGATCCAGCCCTGGTCCTTCGAGGCGTCCACGCCGCAGATCCGGTAGATGCCACGTTCGAGCGGCCGCAGGACCGGGTCGAGGAAGGTCCGCTCGCCCGAGAACACCCGCTTCATGTAACCGCCCATCAACGGCGTGATGGCGACGATGATCGCCAGGTACACGAGGATTTCCAGAGTATTGATCGTCGTCATGGCGTCAGACCTTCTCTGCCCGGAGCATGGCCCAGAGCAGATACGCGAGCAGTCCCAGAGTCACGATGAGGCCGAGAACGTCTTCCCATCCCATAGTGCCCTCCTCAGACCCTGTCGCAGCGGCGCGTGTAGAGGATGGAGATCCAAAAGAGGAAGATCGAGACTGCGAGAAAGAGCAGATCCCACATGGCAGTTCTCCTCAGAATGTGAAGCCGAGCTCGGCCAGGATGGCATTGCCTTTCGAGTCGCCGTTCTTGATCGAGTAGCCGGCGTAAATCGTCCAGTCGCCCAGGGGCACGGAGACGCCGGGTGTGAAGTAGCCGAGCGCGTTGTCCCCGCTGAACCAGTCGGCGATGAGATTCAGATGATCATTGATCTTCTGCTCCAGACCCATGACGGCGCCGGCCTGGGGGTCCGGCGCGGCGTAGCCGGAGGAGGCCCAATAGCCGCCGGCCGTCAGCCGCGTCGTGGAGGTCAGCTTGTAAGACGCCTCACCATACCAGAGCGCTGCGGCGTCGCCGTCCCGGGAGCCCCGGAGATAGAAGAGGCCGAATGCGCCCGTCGTGAATGCGAGCTTGTCGTTGTGCCAGGGTTGCCACTTCACGTTGACCGTTGCGAAGGGAACGGATCGGCCGGAGGCCGCGAAACCGCCGAAGTTGGCGCCGGCCTCGATGTTCGACCCGAAGCCGTAGACGCCCCGCAACGTGAAGAAGCCGAAGCTCGGGTCCTGGGGACGGCCGAGCGCGTCGGCCTCGAGATAGGTCTTGCCCTTGTCGAGAACGTCGGCCGACGGAACGTTGAAGATGGTTTGTTGCGCCACGGCCGGTGCGGCGATGGCTGCCAGGACGAGTGCCGCCGCGATGAGCCGGGCCGGCTTTTCTCCAGCTGCCTTGCCGCGACGCCGGCCGTGATCGAAGACCAGGTCGTCCACGCGCCACAGGATCATCGCGCGCCTGCCGCAAAGCACGTAACTCACGAACCCGGCGACGACCAGGATCACGTCGGCAGCCGGGAAAGCCGCTCCGGCGGCCATGCCTGCGAAGAGGCTTGCGACGGCCAGGCCGGCGTACTTTGCCCCCTTCCGGTTGCTCTCCATGACGTCCTCCTTGCTTTCCATGGCCGAAGCATCCATCCCACGGGGAGAAGAAGTCCGGAAGGGCGCCGAAAGAATTTCGAAAGATGACAGAGGCGAGCGGGACGCGAGCCGCTGTCATCCCGAGCGAAGCGAAGGATCCCGGACTCGACCCGCGATGTCCTCAATCGAGCTCGGGGTCCTTCGTCGATTCGCTCCTCAGGATGACAGCGGATGATGGTCCGCGTGGCCGTTCACTCCGGGGAGAAGCGGTAGCCGACCCAGGGCTCCGTGCGGAACCAGCGCGGGCGGTTGGGGTCGTCTTCGAGCTTTCGGCGCAGGCCGCCCACGTGAACACGAAGTGTGTCGTTGGTGACACCCGCGGTCGTGCCCCAGACCTGGGCCATCAGCTGGCGGTGGGTCCAGACGGCGCCCGGCTTCTTCAGCAGAGTTGCGAGGATCGAAAACTCGAGCGGCGTCAGGTGCACGGCGCGGCCCGCCTTGCGCACCAGCCGGGCCTCGGGCTCGACCTCGATGTCGCCCCAGCGCGTGACCGCGGGGCCGCGGGCGGACTCGCCGCGCCGTAGCAGCGCTCGCGCTCGAGCGACAAGCTCGGCGATGCCGAAGGGTTTCGTGACGTAGTCGTCGGCGCCGAGGTCGAGCAGGCGCACCTTCTCGCGCTCGTCGCCGCGGACCGTGAGGACGAGGATTGGGACCGGGGAACGGCGGCGGACCTCCTGGACGAGTTCGAGGCCGTCCACGCGGGGCATGGCGAGATCCGTCACGACGAGGTCGAACGTGCCCTCCTCGAACATCTCGAGCGCTTCCCGGCCGTCGATCGCGGTGACGACGTCGTGCCCCTCGCGCTCCAGAGCGTCGCGAACGACCTCGCGGATGGCGGGTTCGTCGTCGGCGACGAGGACTCGGCTCACTCGGCCATCCGCGGCAGGGCGATCTCGAAGAGGGCGCCGCCGCCTTCCGCTTCACCGAGCCTCAGTCGGCCGCCGTTGAGCTCGACGAGGCTGCGGGCGATCGAGAGGCCGAGGCCGCTGCCCTCGACCTCCCTGCCATTTTCGAGGCGGACGAACCGGTCGAAGACGTGCTCCCGCTCGGAAGCGGGAACGCCCTTTCCCTGGTCGCCGACCCGGAAGAACACGTCCTGGCCGTCCGCGGCCACGGACACCCGGATGGTGGAGCCCTGTGGCGAGTACCGGGCGGCGTTCTCGAGGCCGTGCCCGAGCGCCTCCGTCAGCTGCGCCGGGTCGACTTCGACGGCGAGGTGGGGAGGGGGAGGCTCGAGAAAGAGGGCGTGGCCGGCCAGCGCATCGCCAAAGCGCGCCACCGCGGCCTCCACGATCTCGCCGCAGGTGACGCGCTCGGGCCGGGGCCGCGCCGTTCCCGAATCGAGCCGGACGAGGTCCATCAGCTCGCCGATCCGCCGTCCCAGAGCGTCGAGCTGCCCGCGCGCCAGCCGCGAGGCTTCCGTACCTCCGGTATTGGCCTCCCAGTTCTCGATCGTGCCGCGAGCCGCGGCGACGGGTGTCTTCAGGTCGTGCGCCAGCTGGGCGAGCAGCGTCGACTTCATCTGCTCGCTCGTGCGCGTCTCCTCCGCCGTGCGCGCCAGGCTGAGGAATCGCTCGCGCTCGACGGCGAGCCCGAGGAGAAGGGCGCAGGCCTCGGCCATCCGCTCGCTCGACCGGAGACCGCGGGCCACGAGAACGCCGGCTCGCTGGAGCCCGACCGGAATTGGAAGGTAAATGTCGGTGCCGCCGAGGTCGGAAGGGTAGGCCGCGGAATTCCCCTGCCGATACGCGAGCAGGGCGATGTCTTCGCGGAAGGAGGTCTTCGCCGATTCGACCCGCTGCGACAGCTCGCCCTTCTCGTCGGCCAGAAGTATGGCGACCTGTTCGCATTGGAGCGCCTGACGCATGCGGTCCGTGGCCACGCCGAAAAGCGTTTCCCGGTTGGTATCGGAGAGGAATCCCTGGGAAAGTTGTGTCAGCGCGATGAGGTCGCGCCTCTCGGCCTCCAGGAGCTCGAGGCGCCGTCGCGAAAGCGCCGAGAGCCGACCGATGAGCAGTCCCGATACGAGGAACACGAAGAGCGCCGCGACGTTGCGCGGGTCGGCGATCGTGAAGGTGTACAGGGGCGGAAGGAAGAAAAAGTTGAATCCCAGGGTCGCGAGGATTGCCGCGAGCACGCCCGGTCCGCTCTGCCACACCGAGGCGCAGAGAAACACGGCGAGCAGCAGCAGTAGCGCGACGGACGAAGCCGTCAGCTCAGGGAACAGCTTGAGCAGGCCGATCGTCGCGAAAACGACGACGACAGACGCCGGGTAGCCGACCCATCGGACCGCCGAAGCCTTCATGGGCGGTCATTCTACCGGGCGCCGCAGCCGGGTCAGGCGACGAGCATCGCGTCGCCGAAGGAGTAGAAGAGATAGCCCTCCCGGATCGCCTCCGCATAGGCGGCCAGGATGTGCTCGCGGCCGGCAAACGCGCTGACGAGCATGAGCAGGGTCGAGCGCGGGAGGTGAAAGTTCGTGAGCAGGGCGTCGATCGCGCGAAACGCGAAGCCCGGCGTGATGAAGAGATCGGTGGCAAAACGCAGGTCGCCCGTCTGCGGGTCGCTCGCGCGGCGGGCCGCAGCCTCGAGCGAGCGCGCGACGGTCGTGCCGATCGCGATGACGCGGCGCCCCTGCGCCCTGGCACGCGCGAGCGCGGCTCGTGTCGCGGCCGGGATGGCGACGTCTTCGGGAGGCAGGACGTGGTCCTCGGTGTCGTCGGCCGTGACCGGCTTGAAAGTCCCCGCCCCGACGGCGAGCGTCAGGTCCGCGACTTCCACGCGCCGAGCGAGCAGTTTCTGAAGGATCTCCTCGGTGAAGTGGAGGCCGGCGGTCGGCGCTGCGACGGCAAGGGGTTCCCGCGCGAACACGGTCTGATAGGCGGCACGATCCGCGGGGCGGTCCTCGGCGCCGGGCTCCCGATGGATGTACGGGGGCAGGGGAGTGCGGCCGATCCTCTCGAGGAGTTCGTCGTCGAGCGGCCGGTCGAAGGTCAGAGTGCGGCTGCCGTCGCCATGCACCTCGAGAACGGTCGCCGCGAGATCTCGCTCGAAACGGATCGCGCGCCCCGCTTTCGCCCGCCGGCCGGGCTTCGCGAGCGCGTGCCACCGGGTTGCGGTCTCCCCGTCCTTCCGAAGCAGAAAGATCTCGACGACCCGGTTCTCCGCATCGCGGCCGAAGAGCCGCGCCGGGCGCACGCGGACGTCGTTGCGAACGAGGAGGTCCCCCGGCCGGAGCAGCTCGGGAAGCTCGGTAAAGCTCCGGTGGATCACCGATCCGGTCGCACGATCGAGCGCAAGCAGTCGGCTCGTGCCCCGCGGCCGCGCCTCCTGGGCAATCCGGTCCGCGGGCAGGTCGTAGTCGAAGAGGGCGACACGCATCCGGCTCTAGACTAGCTGTCACCGGGAGTAACGCCCGCCGATTTTCGGCGCTGTCCGCTCCCGGTCGGCACGAGGTCAGGCATCTGTCCGGACGGAGCTTAGCGATCCGCCCGGGCGCGTGGCACGAGCCCTGCACTCGTCTTCTCCCGAAGAGGAGCCGAGACATGAGCATGCGAAGTGCCTTTTCGGGCGCCCGGCTGGTGCTCGCCGCGGTCGCTGGTCTTTGTGTCGGGGCGGTCGTCGTTCTCGGATTCGTCCACCTCCGCTAGGACCGGGACCGCCCCCTCCAGGGCTGTGGCGGCGCGGTATCGTCGGGGGATGGCCAACTCGAACGACGACCGCGCCCGACGCTTCCGGCAACTCCACGAGTCCGGTTGCTTCGTGATGCCCAATCCCTGGGATCTCGGCAGCGCGCGCCTGCTCGTTCGCCTCGGGTTTCCGGCGCTCGCGACGACGAGCTCCGGGTTCGCATGGTCCCTGGGAAGGCCGGACAACCACGTGTCGCTCGAGGAGGCGCTGACGCACATTCGTACGATTGCCCACGGCGTCGAGGTGCCGGTCAACGCAGACTTCGAAGGCGGCTTTGCGGTCGAGCCGGCCGAGGTGGGCGCGAACGTATCGGCCGCGACGGCCACCGGGATCGCCGGTCTTTCCATCGAAGATTCGACGGGCGATCTCACCAGGCCGCTCTTCGATCTCGCGCTCGCGGTCGACCGAATTCGAGCGGCGCGACAGGCGATCGATCGCAGCGGAACGGGCATTCTCCTCACGGGCCGATCCGAGGGATTCATCGTGGGGCGCCCCGATCTCGCGGAGACGGTTCGCCGGCTCGCGGCCTATGCCGAAGCGGGGGCGGATTGTCTCTACGCGCCGGGCATTCGCACGAACACCGAGATCGCGGCGGTGGTCCGGGCCGTTGCTCCCAAGCCCGTGAACGTGCTGGTCGGAAGCGACTTTGCGACGGTGGCGAATCTCGCGGCGGTCGGAGTGCGGCGAGTCAGCGTCGGCGGTGCGCTGGCGCGGGCGGCCTGGACCGGCGCTCTCCAGGCGGCCAAGGAGATCGCCGAACGGGGAACTTTCTCGAGCCTCGCACGCGCGATTCCCTTTTCCGAGATCGACGGCTCCTTCGCGCCGCGCTGAGGCCCGGAAGGGACGGCACGGCCCGCGGTACTCTGCGCCCATGGCTGGCGACTATCCCGACGGGCGAGGGCGGGTGCGCGTCGAGGCCGCGGGGATCGAGATCGAGGGCGTCTCAATAGCCGGTCACGAGTCCTTCTACAAACTGCCGGGCTTTCGGACGCTGCTCGAATTCGGCCGCGCTCCCGAGGATGTCATCGGCTACTCCACCGTTTGCGTCACGCACGGGCATCTCGACCACATGGCGGGGCTCGCGCATCATGCCTCGCGGCGGAGGCTGGCGGGACTTCCCGGCGCGCGCGTATTCGTGCCGACCGAGGCCGTGCCGTACGTCGCGCGGTGGGTCGAAGCGGCGCAGCGTCTCGAACAGATCGACTACGGCGTGGAGATCGTACCGGCGTCGCCGGGAGACCGCATCCGCCTGCGCAACGACCTCGAGCTGATCGTCCTGCCCGGTCGGCACCGGGTGCCGACGGTCGGCTACTTGTTCTCGGAGGTCCGACAGAAGCTTCTGGACGAGTTCGTCGGCCGGCCTGGAGAGGAAATTGCGGCGCTTCGCTCCAGGGGGATTCCCGTGACGCGCCGGGAGGAGATTCCGCTGCTCGCATACCCTGGCGACTGCAGCGAGGAGATCTTCGAGGTATGTCCGGAACTCTTTGCCGCCCGCGTGCTCCTGCTCGAGTGCTCGTTCCTGCTGCCGGAAGACCTCGACCGGGCGCGGGAATACGCACACATCCACCTGGCTGACATACTTGCTCGCGCCGATCTCTTTCGCAACGAGACGGTCGTGCTCACGCACTTCTCGCAGCGCTACCGGCCGGAAGAGATCCGAGACGCCCTCGCTGCGATTCCCGAATCGCTGTCGAGCCGCGTCATCCCGTTCCTTCCGCCGTTATGATGGTTGTGGCTACTGTGGGGTAGTTGAATTGGTACAACGTCCGGCTGTTAACCGGAAGGTTGGGGGTTCGATTCCCTCCCCCACAGCCAGTAACCGTCGGCCTCGCGGATCGCTGCGCGACCGATGCGGGCCTGAGTGCCTGCGCGGCGACCTTCCGCGGCCGCATGAGTGCCGTCGCCGCCGAGATGCCCTCCAGGATCCGGGCCTTGTCCTCGGGAGAAACGCGCTCCCAGCCGTACCCCGTGCTTCGATCGAACTCCGGTTCTCGCTACTCCGACTGGTTCGGGACAAGCGCGATCGACGTCATCGAGATCGAGCCCATGATCGTCCGGTCGTTGAAAAGTGCGACGTTCTCGTCGTCGGCCTGAAGGGAGAGCACGTACAGAAGCGGCAGATAGTGCTCGGGCGTGGGCACGGCGAGGTCTGCTTCGGGGCCGAGCGACTCGTAGCGAACGAGGGCCTCGTGATCGCCCTCGCGAATCCTCTTCTTGAGCTCCGCGTCGAACCGGACGGCCCACGGATAGCCGTCGGCACGGCCGAAGTCGAGTGTCCCGAGGTTATGGACCATGTTGCCGCTGCCGAGGATGAGCACCCCCTCCTCGCGCAGCGGCGACAGCTCGCGGGCGAGCGCGTAGTGGAATTCGGCCGGGCGGCGGGTGTCGAGACTGAGCTGCACGACGGGCACGTCGGCGGCCGGGTACATCGCAGTCAGCACGCTCCAGGCGCCGTGGTCGAGCCCCCGGGCGCCGTCGAGAGCCAGCGGAGCACTCCGCACGAGCTCGGCGGCTCGCTCGGCGAGCGAGGGGCTCCCGGGCGCGGCATACTGCACGGCGAAGAGTTCTTTCGGGAAGCCGTAAAAGTCGTGGATCGTCTCGGGGGATGTCGCGGCGGTGATAGCGACTCCTTCCGTCTCCCAGTGGGCCGAGACGCAGAGCACGGCCGCCGGCTTGGGGATCTCGCGCGCGACGATCTCCCAGCCCCGCCGAAACGCGTTGTCCTCGATGGCGTTCATCGGGGAGCCGTGGCCGATGAAAAGGGCCGGCATTCGCCGCGAGCGACCGGCCGGAGGCGCGAGCATCGGAGCCGTCTACTTCCTTCCGGGGGTGACGACGTCCATCGAGGCCCGGCGCTCTTCGACGGCCCAGAGGCCCAGGTGGCTGCGCCAGGCCGACGCGCATGCGGGCGCGAGAACGAATTCGAGCTCCCCGCCTTCCGCGCGCGTCAGGCGCAGCACTTCGAGCCGGAGGAGGCGGCGGCCGCTCGCGAGGCGCCGGCCCGTGACGATCTTCTGGATCCGCGAGGTTGCGAGCGTCTGGGTCTCTCCGAAGAGGTCCTCGAAGACGAGGGCGTGGTTCGTCAGCCCCAGCACTCCCGGATTGCGGCGATACCGGGCGACGCAGAGCTCGGCGCGCGTCAGGAGCTTGTAGCGCGCGCCCTCACGCTCGAGAAGCCTTCGCGCGAGGCGGTCCTGTGCCCTGCGCAGGAGAATCCGGGGCGCCGTGAAAACGACGGCCAGCACGGCGGCGACGGCAGCGAGGATGACGACGGTGGAGCTCATGGGACGCCGCCGTCTTTCTAACGCAGGAACTTCTTTCGGTTCCGGATGTAGTCGGTGAACAGGAACTCGGCGAGGTTGTAGGGCGACGCGTAGTAGGCCCGGCCGCGGTTGATGCGCGTGAGCTTTTCGACGAACTCGACGAGATACGTGTCGGTCGCGATCATGAATGTCGTGATGGTGATCCCGTCGCGGCGGCAGGCGTCGGCTTCCTCGAGCGTGCGGTTGACGATCTTGAGGTCCAGGCCGAAGGGGTTCTTGTAGAGGCGGCCGCGGTCCCAGATCGCGGAAGGCTTTCCGTCCGTGATGAGGAAGACCTGCTTGTTCGGGTTCTTGCGGTGGACGAGCAGCTTGCGCGCGAGGGCGAGCCCGGCCTTCGTGTTCGTGTGGAAAGGGCCGACCTGGGTTTTCGAGATCTCGGAGATGGGGACGCGTTTCGCGTCGTCGCCGAAGAGCAGCACGTCGATTGAGTCCTTCGGGTACTTGGACTGGATGAGCTCGACCATGGCGAGGGCGACCTTCTTGGCTGGCGTGAAGCGGTCCTCGCCGTAGAGGATCATGGAGTGCGAGATGTCGATGGCCAGCACCGTGGCGCACGAGGTCAGGTGCTCTTCCTCGTGCACCTCGAAGTCGTCGGGCTCGAGCGCGATGTCCTCCGCGTCGCGGCGCACGGCGTTGCCGATCGTGCGCACGCCGTCGATCGCGCTCGGGCTGTCGCCGAATTCGTAGGCGCGCGTCTCCGGGAGCAGCTCGCCGCCTCCGCCCGCGCGCGGAACGGAGTGGTAGCCGGGGCCGGCCTTCGCGAGCGAGGTGAAGACCTCCTCGAGCGCGGATCGGCGGATCCGGCGCTCGCCCGCCGCAGAGAGGGCGAGCTGCCCGCCCCGATCTTCGACCATTTCGCTCTTCTCGAGAGCCTTGCGAAATTCATCCAGGTCGACGCCGGGGTCGATCATCCCGCGCTCCTGGAGGTACTTCATCCAGCGCAGGGCTTCCTCCGCGTCGCCGCCCGACTGCAGGACGAGCTGGAGGAAGAGCTTCAGGAGCTCCTGGTATGTCAGGAGCTGCCGGAGCAGGTCGACGGGGAAGTCGGCGTAGCGGTAGCGCACCGGCTACTTCCGGGCGAGCGCCGAGCGCCAGACGCGCGCGGACTGCGAGAAGAGCGAACGGTCGCTCGTCGTGAACAGGTGATAGCCGAGCGCCGCGAGCGCGGGAATCTCCTCGGGTGCACGCAGCATGATCCCGGCGCCCTTGCCCCGCTCCCTCGCGACGGTACCCACGCGCTCCACAGCCGTCCGGTAACGGGGGTCGTCGTAGCGGCCGGGAACGCCGAGGGCCTGTGAAAGGTCATTGGGTCCCACGAAGAGTAGATCCAGATCTTTTCGCGCTGCGATCTCGTCGACAGCGTTCAGGGCTCCGGCCGTCTCGATCTGGACGAACACGGCGGTCGCCGCATTCGACTCGAGGACCCAGTGGTCGAAAGCAACGGCGCCGTAGCGGTTCGCGCGCACTCCCGCGAGACCGCGTTTGCCGGCCGGCGCGTACTTGACGCTCTCGAGCGCGGCGTGCACCGGAGCGATCCCGTCGGCGCGCGGGAAGAGCGTGCCGGCCGCACCGGCGTCGAGCGCCCGGCCCGCGTCGGCCGAGGCCAGGCAGTTGGGGACGCGCACGATTGCCGGAATGCCGGCGCCGTCCGCCGCGCGCACCATCCGTTCGACGGCATCGGGGTTGAAATAGCCGTGCTCGGTGTCGAGGACGACAAAGTCGAAGGAGGCGAGGGCGAGTAGCTCGAGCGTTCCCTCGGTCGGCCAGGTGACGAAACAGCCGAGGAGCGTCTCGCGGGCCAGGACGCGTGCGCGCAGGGAGCCCTCAGGCATGGTCAGTTGGTCCGGTTCTTCACCAGGTTGAACTTGAGCATCTCCGCATAGGAAATGCGGGAATCCAGGTCCTCGCGGGCGATCTTCAGGTGCTGCGTGAGGCCCTCCAGGACGAGCTCCATGCCGATCGCGAGCTCCTCCTTCGAGGCGGGGGAGAATCGCTCCTCGACGGCCTTGGAAAGCCCCGGGACCGACTGGAGCGAGGCGAGGTGCTCGGAAAACGGCGTGTCGTCGGAGAGCGTGACCTTGTTGCCTTCGGCAAACCACGCCGCGATCGGCTCGTAGAGGGGGTGGATCTTCTCGGGAGCCGGTGCCGGCGCGTTGCGGACCCGGCGCACGGGGCCGGTCTCCTCGTCCTCGTCGACCTCCACGCGGCGCCGTTCCGAGGGCCGGCCGGAGTCCGGAGCCGGGAAGCGCGCGTCAAAGAGCTTCTTGATGGCGACTCCAATGAGTTTCTTGGCGATGACCTCGGCGCCCTGTTGCTCGCCTTCGTAGACCATCTCGACCTTGCCGGTGATCGCCGGCAGGGTCGCCGGCAGGTCGCACAGGCGCGGCGAGACGCGCCCCTCGCCGTTCTTCAGGCCGCGGCGCTCGAGGTTGGAAGCGAGAATCTCGACCGCGGAAATCGGCATCCGGGCCGAGACGCCCGAGGATTGGTCGACGAACTCGGAAGCGCGCGCGGCGAAGGCGATCTCCTCGACGAGCTCGCGGAAGAGCTCGGGAATCTCGATCGATGGGCCGCCGTCGCGCTCGACCCATGCTTCCTGGGCCGTAATCCTCGCGGCCGTCTTCACGTCCTCGGGGTAGTGCGTGAAGATCTGCGACGAGATCCGGTCCTTGAGGGGCGTGATGATGTTGCCCCGGTTCGTGTAGTCCTCGGGGTTGGCCGAGAACACGAGCAGGATGTCGAGCGGAATGCGCACCGGGAACCCGCGAATCTGCAGATCCCTTTCCTCGAGGATGTTCAGCAGGCCGACCTGGATGCGGGGCTGCAGATCGGGCAGCTCGTTGATCGCGAAGATGCCCCGGTTGGTGCGCGGCACGATGCCGAAGTGAATGACTTCCTCGTCGGAGTAGGAGCGGCGTTCGGTCGCGGCCTTGATCGGATCGATGTCGCCGATCAGGTCCGCGATGGTGACGTCGGGCGTCGCGAGCTTCTCGCGGTAGCGCTCCTCACGCGGCATCCACGCGATCGGGGTGGCATCGCCCTTGTCGGCGAGGCTGCGGCGGCCGTACTTGGTGATCGGCGCGAAGGGATCTTCGTTGAGTTCGCTACCCGCGATCACGGGGATCTCCGGGTCGAGCAGGTTCACGAGCATCCGCAGCAGGCGCGTCTTCGCCTGCCCGCGCAGGCCGAGCAGGAGGAAATCGTGCTTGGACAGCAGGGCGTTGTAGAGCGACGGCAACACGGTTCGCTCGTAGCCGTGGATGCCCTCGAACGGGCTCGTGCCGCGGGAGAGCACGCGCTGCAAATTCTCGCGCAGCTCCTCCTTGACGCCGCGCGCCTCGTATCCGCTCGCCTTCAGCTCTCCGAAAGTCTGGGCTCTCTTCTTCACTCGCCACTCGTCACTTGTCACTCGTCACTTCCCCCGGCTACCTGCCGGCGTTGCGGGATCCTCAGCCGGGTTTGAAGGCCGGGACCTGTTCATTCTTCCGGAAGAGCCCTGCATAGGACTTGCCGGCGAGCGAGGCCGCCCGGCGTGCCAGGTCCTCCATCCCCGCGCGGTCGAATCCCACGATCGTCGCCTCGATCTTGCCGGTCGCACCGACCCAAAAGAGGGTCGGTACGTTGGTGATGCCGAGCGCGTCGGACGCCTTCCAGGGCTCGGGGTCGTAGGCCGTGGCGATCGATGTGCCGAGCCGCTCGCCGAATGCCCGGGTCTTGCGGGGGTCGTCTTGCGACACCGCGAGGATGGCGAGCGTTCCGCCCTCGGCGTTCCGCCGGATGCGCTCGAGGTAGGGCCAGGTCAGCTCGCAGATGGGGCAGGTCGTCTTGAAGATGGCGTAGAGCGCCGCACCGGAGGGCTGCGCGAATCGGGTGCCCGTTTCGTCCGCGAGCGCGAGGGGTGGCAGCTTGGCGCCGGGATGAAGGGCAGGCACGGCGGCGATTATAGACTTGCGGCCGCCGCGATCGAGAATCGTCGAGATCGAAGGACAATCCCGCGATAGCCAGGGAGGATCGGCCACGTGCCCGCGCTCCTGGGCCCGGTCCGGCCGAGCACGTCATGAACCGTTACGTCATCTGGAAGTTCGCCGATAACGTCGAGGGGGCGAGACAGTTCCTCGTACTTTCCCTGCTATCCGACGACGGTTCCGAACCTCTTGGAGCTTCTCGGGGCGGTCCCGAAGGCGGATCCCGGCAAGTATTCAGTGCTCGCGGGCGCCCTCGATTGGGCGACGAACGTGGGCTACCCGGGCTCGCGACGGCGGCGACCGACGAGGTGTTCAACACGTTCGTGCCCGGACCACACCCCCCTCGCGACACTG
The DNA here is from genome assembly GCA_963847075.1 of uncultured Acidobacteriota bacterium. Taxonomy (GTDB): domain Bacteria; phylum Acidobacteriota; class Thermoanaerobaculia; order UBA5066; family Gp7-AA6; genus DAHUXD01. The sequence continues at coordinate 796,341 of CAWJYL010000002.1, read as the reverse complement.
CAGAAAGACTCTTGTCATCCAAGGGAGATCCCTCGCTTCGCTCGGGGTCGAGGGCTTCGCAGACGAGGGGAGTGGAGAGGGCGGGATCCAGCGCCCGCCCGTCGAAACGACCCGCCAACCCGTTTGGGTGAGATCCAGCGCTCACCCGCCATTCCGTCCAACCTGCGAACGGGATCCAGCGCCCGACCGCGAGAACCGACGCGAACGGGATCCAGCGCCCGTCCGCCGAACTTCATCCAGCGGTTTACACATCATCGCAAGTCTGAAGGCGAGTCAACAAGTAATTGAAAACAATGATGTTGGTCTGTCAAGTGACGGCGCCGGAAATCCGTAAAGTGGTGTATTCTGTAAAGCACTATGGCGGAGTCCTCGAAATTCGGCTCCAGGGTCCGGATGCTCAGGCGGCGCCATGGGTTACGTCAGGTGGACCTGGCCGAGAAGCTTGGAATTTCCCCCTCCTATCTGAACCTGATCGAGCACGACCAGCGGCCGCTGACCGCGGCCCTGCTTCTGAAGCTGGCCGAGCTGTACCCGGCCGAGTTGAAGAGGTTCGGTTCGGACGGAGAGGCCCGGCTCGTTTCCGACCTGCACGAGGTGTTCGGCGACGCGCTCTTCGAATCCCTCGACGTCACGACTTCCGACCTGCGTGAGACGGCCTCCAACGCCACCGTGTCGCGGGCGATCGTGAGTCTTTACCACGCGTATCGCGACGCCCTCGAGTCCATGGCCGGGATCGCCTCGCGCGTCTCGGAGGGCGGCGATCTCGTGGGCCTCGATCCGGCGCGACTGCCGTCCGAGGAGGTATCGGACATTCTCCAGGAAAATCGGAACTACTTTCCCGGACTCGAGGAGGCGGCGGAGCGGTTCTCCGAACAGGCGCACCTCGAGCGGCCCGACGTCTATCCGGGGCTCGCCCGTTACCTCGAGGGCCGGGGAATCGAACTGACCATCGCGCGGCACCCGGGGGAGAGGGCCCCGATGCGGTCGTACGACCCCGCGCGCAAGCGGCTCGCCATCTCGGAGATCCTCCCGCCGCACGGGCGCAACTTTCAGATCGCGCATCAGATCGGCTTGCTGGAAGCGGGGCCGGAGTTCGACCGGATCATCGCGAAGTCGCGGCTGACGACGCCGGACTCGGTCGCCCTCTGTCGAGTAGCCCTCGCGAGCTATTTCGCCGCGGCGGTACTGATGCCGTACGGCCCGTTTCTCGAGTCGGCGAAGGCCCTGCGTTACGACATCGAGCTCCTCGAGCGGCGGTTCGGCGCGAGCTTCGAGCAGGTCTGTCACCGGCTGACGACGATGCGCCGGCCCGGCGCGGAGGGCGTACCCTTCCATTTCATCCGCGTGGACATCGCGGGCAACATCTCCAAGCGCTACTCGGCTTCCGGGATCCAGTTCGCGCGCTTCTCGGGCCTGTGCCCGCGCTGGAACGTGCACAGCGCGTTCATGACGCCGGGGATCATCCGCACGCAGGTGTCGCGTATGCCCGACGGCACGACCTACCTCTGCGTGGCGCGCACCGTGCGGCAGACGCTCGGCGGCTTCGGTGCCGCGCATCCGTTGCTCGCGATCTCGCTCGGCTGCGAGATCCAGCACACCCGTCACCTCGTCTACGGCGATGGCCTCGACGTGTACAACCCGAGCGCCGCCGTGCCCATCGGGATCACCTGCAGACTGTGCGAGCGGACCGATTGCGAGCAACGCGCGTTTCCCGCCATCCACAGGAAGCTCGACATCGACGAGAACGTGCGCGGGGCATCGTTCTACGGAACATTCGAGGAGCGGGGGGGCGCCGTGACGTCGATGGAGACTCGTCGTCCCGAATCGCGGCCGGTGAGGCGGACCTGAAGTGGCGGAGCCACAGATCGGAGCGACGGCTTCGGTGGGGCTCGTCGTTGGCGAAGCCGACCTTGCCAGCGCCCTGGTTCTCGGCCCGGAGGATGCGTTTCCACGGGTGCTCGCGACCTCCCGCATGGTGGCCCTCATGGAACTTGCTGCCGCCCGTCTGCTCCGCCCACTCCTCGCCCCCGGCGAGCTCTCCGTGGGTGTCACGGTCGATGTGATCCACTCGGCCGCGACTCCCGAGGGTGTCGAGGTCAGTGCGCAGGCGCGCTACCTCGGGCGCGAGGGCAAGCTGTTTCTCTTCGAGATTATCGCGCGGGATCTCGGGGGCGAGATCGGCCGTGCGACCCACCGGCGGGCGCTCATTTCGAGCGAGCGGCTCGCCGCCGGCGCGATCCGGCGCAACAGCCGGGCCTGAGAGCCCGGCCGCATGCCGCGAAATCTTCGAACTGATACGCTTGGGCCAGTGCATCCGTCGGGTCATGGGGTAAGGAGATGGGCGGCGGCCGGCGCGGGGTCGGCGCTCGCCGTTCTCGCCGGAATCGTTGCCGGCTGCGCCAACTACGAGCAGGACATTGGTGCGACGAAGTCGATTTACGACGTGCGGGTGACCACGAACCCGGCGGAGGTCGCCGGCTGCCGACTGATCGAGCGCGTGGACTCGAGAGACTCATCGAAGGGCTGCGGTCTGACCGTCCAACCGACGCCCGAGGAATGCCTGAGGTACCAGGTCCGCCGGGCGGGCGGCGATACGCTCCTCATGAACGGCCCCGTCGGGGAGGCTTACGACTGTTCGGGTCATGCCGCGAGCACCCAGGAGGGGGCTCGTGGGACACCTCCGGCGGCTCCGCCCTCACCCGCAGCGGCACGAACTCCCCCGGCACCGGCTTCTCCGACTCCGGTGCCGCAGATTCCGAGTCCGGCGGCGGCCGTCGTGCCCGAGCCGGTGCCGGCGAGCGGAGTTCGAATCACTCGGGATCGCGAGTCCGCGAAGGGGTGCGTCTACCTCGGCGACCTCGCCTCGGCATCCATGTGCCCGGACGTCGGCACAGACGCCTCCGGAGACTGCGCGGACCAGGCGCTCAAGGCGGGCGGTGACCTGATCCTCATGGACGGGGCCCGCGGCCAGATCTTCTCGTGCAAGGCGAAGCCCTGACCGAGCCCGAGGCGACGGCGCTCCAGGGGCTGACCAATCCCCGGAGCATCGGTCTCGAGCGGTCGCCGATCCGCGCTCGGGAAGCGTCCGTCACCCTCGCAGCCTGGCGGCTGACGGTAGCCTCCGACGAGGGACAGGGCACGATCACGCTTGTCGAGGTCTCGCCGGCCGACGTCGCCTACCGGGGAGACGGCATCTTCCTCGGGTGGCCGCAGGAGCGCTTGGCCGCGGCCTACCAGGCCCTCGCGCCAAAGGACGAAGCGCCAGCGCCCGAGACGCAGCAACTCGGCTAGCAGGGTGCTGAACAATGGATGCGGGCGTCGTGTCCGGCACTTTGCATCCGGCGCCCGATCCAGCCTGCAGCAACTCTCACAGATTCGCGCTCCAAGCGGGCGCCGGCAAAGTGCCTGCCACCCTTCGGGTTACGGCGGCGTCGGGCCATCTGCGTCGTCATCGCTCCGAGGTCCTGAGCCGCCCGGGGCGGCGAAGGATGCTCTCGCATCGCCGTCGTCGCGCTTGCTTGCATCTGACCCAACGGCGCTCGTAACGCCATCCCACACCCTTTTTCAGCAACCTGCTAGATGGCGCCGCGCGCGGCGTTCTCCAACACCGTACGCTCCTCGGAGGTCAACCTGGCAGCGGCGGCGGGGTAGTAGATCTCGATGTTCCCGCGCTCGTGGGCATCGAAGCGGCGCGAAAGATTTTCGGCCAGGCCGAGCAGGTCCGCCATGGGCGCCCGGGCATCGATTTGCATTCTGAGGTGGCGGGTGAGCTCTCGGAGCTGAACATACTCGAGGTGGAGCTCCCGCCGGCTATCGCGGCCGGGAAGGTGAGCTCGCGACAGCGCCGGCAAGAGGGCCTTGTCCTCGGCTGCGGTCCAGAGACACAGCCAATCGTGAAAGTCCGCGAGGCCCAGTCGGTATGCGGCCTGGTCGCGGCGCTCGAAGGCATGGCGAAAGTCATCGAAGCGAGTGCGAAGAGCCGCCTGAGCCGCGTTCAACAGGGCGAGTGCGTCTTCCACCTCAGAGGCCGGCGATTCCCGGCTCGATGCGCTCGAAGCCCTGTTCTCGGGCCCAGAGGTCGAGCGAGAGGGAAGAGAGGTCGTCCACCTCGGGAATCGGTCGGGCATCCTCGGACAGGTCGATCGACTTCACGTATCGACGGCACGTCTCGCAGGCTTCGATTCGGACCGTCGGGTGCGCTTGCGCGGAAAAAGAGGGAAGTCGTTCCGGGTTCTCTTCGAGGCAGGAAGGACAGAGAATTCGGCCGAACAGCCACTCGCCTCCGCACAGCGCACACCCGAGCATTCGCTTGGCGCCCTCCATCATGGAGCCCTCACGGCGGACCGCCACCCAGGGCGAGCCCCCGCAGAGGGGGCACGCGCCCCGCCGGTGAACTCGCGCGGGCGCGACGCGGGCCGTGCGCAGAAATTCCACGTAGGGGCGAAGAATCGCGCGCGAGAGATAGTCCTCGCGCGAGGTCCGGCCGCCTTCCCAATAGGTGAGCAAGCGAGTGCGTGCCGTCGACGGAGTGTCCCCTCGCCTGGCTTCCGCCTCCTCGGCAAGGGCCGAAGGCCCGGCCTCGGCCGCGTAGCGCAGGATCACGGGGGTTTGCGTCTCGAACCGTCCGACGTCCTCGGAGAGATGACCGGAGAAGGGGTCGTCCGCGTGAGCGGCTTCGATCACCGCGACGATCCGCCCCTGCGCGCGCAGGAGCCCGACAGCGAAGCGCAGCGGCTCCTCGGAGGCCGGGGAGGTGCGGAGGAGAGTCTCCGCGCGCGCTGCGCGCCGCTCGAATTCGGAGACGGCGGGCGAAGCCTTAGTTGCGGTTGGGCTCACCCGTCACCTCGCGAAACCAGCGGGGGTGATGCAGGCGCGCCCACGCTCTGGTCACCGTTCCGCGCGTCATGGAGCCGAAGGTGCCGGGTTCCGCGGCGGTGCCCAGGTAGACGTGAAAGACGATCAACATCGCGAACAGGACGAAGGTGAGGTCGTGAGTCAGGTAAGAGAGCTGCATGAGCATCCGAGGAAACGTCCCGGGGAACCACATGAAGACGCCCGAAATCAACAGGCCGAGTGCGGCCAGGCTGACGAGCCAGAACAAGACTTTCTGGCCTCCGTTGTATTTGCCGACGTTCGCGTCGTCCTCGACCTCGTAGCGCATGTACCGGAAGGCCTTCGGTCCCAGCCAGTCGCGCTCGGAGGGCTCCAGGTGCATCTCGGAGACCCATTGCAGGAACATGGCGCCCGACGTGACGACGAATGCGATCCCAATCCACGGATGCAGGACCCGGCAGACCGAGAGTCCCCCGAAGAGATGCGCCATCCACCCGAAGACCGGGGTCCAGATCGGCATCCCGGTCAGGAGGCAGCCGAAGAAGGTCACCGCGACGGACCAATGGATCAACCGCGAAGTCCGGTTATGACGGACGATCTCGTTGCCGACGACGACGTTCTCCCGCGTCTGGGCCGCGACGACGGCGAGGTCGACCGGGCGATGAGGTGTGACTGCGCTCATCCTGTGTCCCCTTTCGCCGCCGCGTCAGGCCGACGGCAGGTTCGAGTTCGTGTCGTCGGCCCCGGCGACCTCTTTCCGTCCATATTTCGTGAAGTGGCCGAAGGCTCCGATGACCGCGCCGAAGATGGCTACGACGCCGATCGGCCTCAGAACGGACTTCCAAAACTTCACGAGCAGGGGCACGTGCGGGTCGGCGGGCAGGTCGTACCACTCGGGGTGATCCCCGTGTGCCAGCACCGTCACCACGGTCGTGCCGCCGACCCCTTTCGGGTCGTACAGCATCGCGTTCGCGAATCCGCTGGCTTTGAGTTGGTCCACCCGGTGCATTCCGAGGGCAACCATGTCGTCCTTTGTGCCGAAGTGCAGGCACCCGGTCGGGCAAGCCTTGATACAGGCGGGCTCGAGGCCGACCGACACCCGGTCGACGCAGAGAGTGCACTTCGACATCTTCCCGGTCGTCGCGGAGAAGCGCGGCACGTCGAACGGACAGCCGGTCTCGCAATACCCGCAGCCGATGCATTGGTCCGGGTTGACGTCGACGATGCCGTTCGCATACTGCACGATGGCGCCCGGAGCCGGGCACGCGGCCAGGCAGCCGGGTTCGTCGCAGTGCATGCATTGGTCCTTGCGCATCAGCCAGACGATCCCGCCGTCGAAATCGTGCTCATTGAATCGGATCAGGTTCCAATAGTCGGGGTGCAGCGTCGGCAGCGTCTGGTAGGTGCCGGTCTGCTCGGTCGGGACGATCTTCAGGTCGTTCCATTCCTGGCAGGCGACCTCGCAGGCCTTGCATCCGATACACGTCGAGGTGTCGATGTACTTGGAGACCGTGGTCGCCGTACGCAAGCCCGACCCGCTCCCGAGGACGGAGGCGGAAGAGCGGCGGATGTCGAGGGTCTGTGTGCTCATCGTGCTCCTCCCCTCACGCCTTCTCGAGCCTGACGAGGAAGGTCTTGTACTCCGGCGTCCAGGTGTTGGGGTCCATTGCGGATGGCGTCAGGAAGTTCGCCAGAGGCCCCGTGTGGTCGGCCGTCGCTTCGTAGCCCCAGTGGAGCGGGAAGCCGATCTGCCAGTGCTGCTTGCCGTCGATCTGGAGGGGGCCGATGCGTTTCGTGACCATGGCGACCCCCTCGATGGAGCCGCGGGCCGAGGTGACTCGCGCCTTGCCTCCGTTGACGATGCCCTTCTCCTTCGCCAGCGCCTCGGGAATCTCGATGAAGAAGCCGGGCTGCAGCTGGTTCAGGCGGTTGATGTGTTTCGTCCAGTAGTGGTACATCTCGGTCAGCCGATACGTCGTGCACACGATGGGGAAGTCGGCTGCCGTTCCGTAGACGTCCTTGTCCGACTTGAACTTCTTTGAGACCGGGTTGGACGTGACCTTCGGGTGAAGGAGGTTTTGCACCGGCGCTTCGATCGCCTCGTAGTGCTCGGGGAAAGGGCCGTCGTTCAGCGGTGCGAAGAGCCGTCCGCAGCCTTCCGGCAGCATGATGAAGGCTCCGAACTCTCCGGGCGGGGCGTCTGGCTTCATGTCGGGAACGTCGCCGACCCACTTCTGGCCGTTCCACTTGATTCCGACGCGGGTTGGGTCCCAGGGCTTGCCCTCGGCGTCGGCCGACGCCCGGTTATACATCACGCGTCGATTGGCCGGCCAGGAAAAGGTCCAGTTGGGGTACATGCCGAGGCCGCTCGGGCTGTCTGCTGAGACACGCCGCTGCGCCATGTTTCCGGCTTCCGTGAAAACGCCGGACATGAGCCAGTTGCCGCACATTGTCGAACCGTCGTCCTGCAGTTGTCCGAATCCGTCAAGCTGCTGCCCGGCGGTTTTCAGGACCTTCGTCTTGTCCTTCGGGTCGGGGATGTCGGCCAGGGCCTTGCCGTTGAGCTCCTTCAGGATCTCCGCCAGGTCCGGCGCGGTCGGGTTGGTGTAGCTCCAGTCGACGTTGAGCACGGCCTCGGGCAGCGCGCCGCCCTCCTTCCGGTAGAGCTCGCGGACGGCGAGGAAGATGCGCGCCAGGATCTCCTGGTCCGTCTTGATCTGGCCGGGGGGATCGAGGGCCTTCCACTTCCACTGGATCCAGCGCGCCGAGTTGGTGAACGACCCGTCCTTCTCGGCGAAATTCGCGGCGGGAAGCTGGAAGACCTCGGTCTGGATCTTCGAGGGATCGGGACCGCCGTACTCCTTCGGAGCCTTCCAGAAGCTGGCGGTTTCGATCTCGTGGTTCTCGACCACGACCAGCCACTTGAGCTTCGCGTGGGCGGCGACCATCTTCGGCGAGTTCGGCCCGATCCCGACCGGGTTCATGCCGAACGTCATGAGGCCCTCGGGGCCCGGCTCCTGCCCGCCGGCGCGAGCGGAGTTGCCCCGGTACATGTCGTCGAAGATGAACATCCAGGAGTAGTTCCCGTCGGTCTTCGGAAGCCACCCGTACCCGAACTCGTTCTCCTTCGTGGCCGCCTTTCCGTAGCAGGCCTTCAGGACTGAGGCCATGAACTTCGGGTAGTTCTGCCAGTAGTTCATGGAGGGGCCGAGCGCCTTGGGGACGTTGGCTTCGTTGTACTCCTTGAGGCTCTGCCACTGGGCCTGCGGCGTCTTGAGGTATCCGGGGAGGATGTCGAAGACGCCGGCGGTGTCGGTCGCTCCCTGGATGTTGGAGTGCCCGCGCAGCGCATTGACGCCGCCGCCGGGCCGGCCGACGTTGCCGAGCAGGAGCTGCATCATCGCGGCGGTCCGGATCATCTGGACGCCGATCGAATGCTGCGTCCAGCCGAGGGCGTACATGATCGTCCCGCAGCGAGCGGCATTTCCGGTCGAGGTCACGACTTCGGCCACCTTCAGGAACGTTTCCTTGGGAGTGCCGCAGATCTTCTCGACGGTTTCGGGCGTGTAGCGTTCGACGTGCTTCTTGAGCAGCTGAAAGACGCAGTTGGGGTCCTGGAGTGTCGGGTCGGTCTTCGCGAACCCCGTCTTCGGGTCGATCTGGTAGGCCCAGGTGTCGCGCTTGTAGCTGCCGGCCGCCTCGTCGAACCCGGAGAAAAGGCCCTCGTCGAACTTGAACTCGGGGTTGATCAGAAGAGGCGCGTTCGTGAAGAGCTTGACGTACTCCTCGTGGTACCGGTTGTTGGCGATCGCGTAGCGGATGATGCCGAGCAGGTACGCGATGTCGGTCCCGGTGCGAATCGGCGAGTAGAGGTCCGCGACGGCCGCCGTCCGCGTGAAGCGCGGGTCGACGGCGACGATCTTGGCGTTACGGGTCTTCTTTGCCTCGATGGCCCACTTGAACCCGCAGGGATGGTTCTCGGCGGGGTTCCCGCCCATGCACAGGATGACGTCGGCGTTCTTGATGTCGACCCATCCGTTGGTCATCGCCCCCCGGCCAAACGTGGCGGCCAAACTGGCCACCGTTGGGCCGTGTCAAACCCGTGCCTGGGTATCGCGGTACGGCACCCCCCAGGCCGAGGCGGATTTCCAATAGAGGAAGTTGAACTCGGTCGTGTCCGTGCAACCGCCGATCATGGCCATGCCGGGATTGCGGTGGACGATCTGGCCCTTGGCGTTTTTGACGACGAAGTTCTTGTCGCGGGTGTCCTTGATGTGCCGGGCGATCTTCGCGATCGCCTCGTCCCAGGAGATGTCCTCCCACTTGTCCGAGCCCGGCCGGCGGACCTGGGGCTTCGTCAGGCGCGTCTTGCTGTTGATGTCGTCCTTGACCGTGGCTCCCTTGGGGCAGAGGGTGCCGCGGTTGATGGGGTGGTCCGGGTCTCCTTCGACGTACACCACGGCGGGTGTCGCGTTCTTTGCCTTGTCCCCGAGCGTGTGGATGATCATTCCGCACGAGACGGCGCAGTAAGGACAGGTACTTCGAGTTTCCGTGGTGCGGGAAATCTTGAGCTCCCGCATTTCGGCCTGCGCCGTGGAGACGTCGAAGCCGAGGGCGATGGTGGTTCCGAGACCCGTGGCCTTCAGGAACCCGCGACGCGTGACCTCCATGGGCCCCTCCTTTGCAGGATCACCCCGAGCAAACAGCGCGTTCACCGTGAATTCAAGACCCTGGAGCCGTGCTTGTCAAGCGGTGATTGCCTCTTCTCGACAGGCTTGGATCCAGGGCGGAGGCAGGGCGGCGGGGGACGAGGACGTGGTCGGTGATGAGCCGCGTCGCCGCAGCACGGTCAGGAGCCCGTCGCGGGACGTCCGCGCAGCCTTCAACACCCCGATCAAGTACCCTTGACCCGACGAGGTCGCCGAGAACCACGCAGCGTTCGGCTCCCTCGCGCTCGGCGCGCTCCAGGCAGGCCGTCAGAGCCTCGAGGTTCGCGTGGATGTCGGTCAGGAGCGCAATGCGCATGGTCTTTCGTTGTAGCGGCGGCGCCATGCTACTCCCGAGCCGGCCGGCGGGGGCGGGCATGAGCCTTTTGTATCAGGGCCGGCCCGGGGTCCTGCAGTAGCCTTTCGATTGGCGAGCCGGGGAGAATGTTCCGGTTCGCGTTGGCACTTCCAAAGGAGAGACCGCCATGGAACTCGTCAATCCGATCGTGCGCCGCTGGCTCGAGGACGGCAAGTCCGATCCCGAGGCGTTCTGGGCTCGGGCGGCAGGGCAGCTCCACTGGCTTCGGCCGTGGGATCGGACGTTCGTCTGGGAGCCGCCGACCTTTCGCTGGTTCGTGGGAGGCCAGACCAATCTGGCGTGGAACGCGCTCGACTACCACGTGGAGCATGGCCGGGGAGGCCACGCCGCGTTGGTGGGCCTGAACGAGCGCGGGGAAAGGCGGGTCTTCACCTACGCGCAGCTGCTGTCGGAAGTCGAGGCCGTCGCCGCGGCCTTGCGTGGCCTCGGAGTGCTCAAGGGCGACCGCATCACCATTTACATGCCGACCTGCCCCGAGGCCATACTGCTGATGCTCGCGGCCGTTCGGATCGGTGCGATCCATGTCGTGGTGTTCGCCGGCTTCGGGTCGGGGGCACTCGGCGACCGAGTTCGGGCGAGCGGTTCGAAGCTCGTCTTCACCGCCGACCGGACTTTCCGCAAAGGCAAGGAGGTGGGGCTCAAGGGCATCGTCGATAAGGCTCTCGCGGGCGGTGGGCACGCCGTCGAGAAGGTCGTCGTCTGGAGCCGTGGCGGCGCCGAGGCTTCGAGCGCTTCGGGCCGGGAACTGACCTGGGAGGCCTTCCTGGAGCACCGTCACGGGCAGAGCGGAGAGTTCGTACCGATGGAGTCCAACGAACCCGCCTTCATCCTCGCGACCTCGGGTACCACGGCGAAGCCGAAGCTCGCCGTGCATACCCACGGGGGCTACGCGGTGCACATCGCGAGCATGGCGCGATGGTGTTTCGGCCTGCGTCCGGACGACGTCTGGTGGTCGACGTCCGACATCGGGTGGATCGTCGGGCACAGCTACATCGTGTACGCGCCCCTGCTCGCCGGCTGCACGACTCTGGCCTACGAAGGGGCAATCGACCATCCCGACCCTTCCACGGTATGGAAACTCGTCGAAGAATTCGGCGTGACCGGGCTGTTCACGTCTCCGACGGCGGTGCGCTTGCTGATGCGCTACGGGGAGGCTCCCGCGCACCGGCACGATCTTTCGTCGCTCGAGCGCGTGCTGTGTGCGGGCGAGGTCTTGAACGCCCCGGCCTGGGAATGGCTCCAGGAGAAGGTGCTGCGAGGCCGCGTGCCGGTGATCGACCACATGTGGCAGACGGAAACAGCCGGCCCGGTCTTCGGAAATCCTTACGGCATCGCCATGCTACCCATCAAGCCCGGGTCGGCCGCGGTTGCTTTGCCCGGGATCGACGCGGCGGTCGCGGCGACGGACGGAACTGCCTGCGGCGCCGGGGAAAAGGGGATCATGGTCATTCGACGCCCATTCCCGGGGCTGACTCCCACGCTCTGGGGTGAGCCCGAGCGGTACGGCCGCGACTACTGGGAGAAGATTCCCGGCGTCTACTGCACCGGAGACTCGGCCCACATCGACCAGGACGGCTACGTGTGGTTCGCCGGACGGGCCGATGAGCTCATCAAGATCGCCGGCCATCGCATCGGGACGATCGAGGTCGAGACGGCCTGTCTTCAGCACTCCGCGGTCGCCGAGGCCGGTGTGACGGGGCGTCCCGATCCGCTTCGCGGCGAGATCATCTCGGCCTTCGTCGTCCTCAAGCAGGGGCATGTCCCCACCGACGGCCTGAGGCAGGACATCCTCGACACCGTCCGGCGCGAACTCGGTCCGGTTGCCGTGATCGGCGACCTCAACTTCGTCAACTCCCTTCCGAAGACGCGCAGCGGCAAGATCATGCGTCGCGTCTTGAAGGCCGTCACGCTGGACATGGAGCCGGGCGACATCACGACGATCGAGGACGAAGGGTCGGTCGATGAAGCGCGGGAGGCCTGGCGCTCGATGCGGGCGCAGGTGCGCGGGTCGGCGCCATGAAGGAAGGGCGGGAGCCGGACGGCTCCCGCCCGCCCAGAGTCTAGAAGTTGTAGAGAGCCGACAACGCGAGTTGTGTGCCGCTGGTCTTGACCTCGAGGGCTCCGGTCTTGAGCTGGTCGTGCATGTATTCGAAGCCGAACGCAAGCGGCCCGCATTTCCAGCGCAGCATCCCTGCGTACATCGTATTTTCCATGCGGCCGGCCGGGCCGACGGCCTTCAGGACGTCGGAGTTCTTCGGATTGTCGATGCCCCAGAAGGCAAAGATGCCCCAGTTCTTCGTGAGATCGAATCCAACCTGAGCCCAGCCGCCCTGGCCCTGGATCCTGCCGAACTGAGTGATCATCCCAAATTGCTGCCCGATCGAGTGCCCGGTGTAACCGTTGCCCTGAATGAGGACGGGGCCGATCTGGAACTTGGCGCCGATCTCGACGGCCGAGCCCGAGAGCTTGTCGTTGGGCGCGGACGCTGCGTAGCCGGAGAGGTCCTTCTCGTCCATGTGGCCGACGAGGTAGAAGTTCCAGGTGCCATTGTCGCCGGCCTTGCCGCCGACGTTGGCACGCAGCTCGAACTGCGGCCATGTGGTGTTGCCGGCCGTGAGGTAGTTGACGCAGTTGGTCGTCGTGTCGCAGGCCGGACCGTTCCAGGAGCCGGACATCACCGCAAACTCGAGATCGGCGTTGACCACGGCATCCTTGGGGGTCAGCTTCTGATAGACGAAAAGGCCCGGGAATCGCCAGCCGATGTCGCCCGCCGAACCGTAGCCGAGCGGAAAGGCGATGTGCGCGAGGGAAACCGCCGTGTTTCCGAAGAGCGGCGACCACTGCTGGCCGATCTGAACGGTGGTGCTGCCGTTGGAGAAGTTGATGTAACCGAGGCGCAGCCTCGGGACCGGCTGCTGGTCGACGAACGAGCTGTTGGTCGAGCTGCCGAACCCTCCAAAGAAGTCCATCTCGACCGTTCCGCCCACCTTCCAGTCGCCGATGACCTTCGGGCCGTCGAAGACCAGCGTGAGCCGCGTGTTGCGGATGTCCCCGCCGCCGAACCAGCAGTCGACCTTGCAGTCGGCGCCGGTCGGCCACTCCGCGTTCTGGCCATTGCCGAAGGCCATGTTCTGATCCTGCGCGAACGCCGTGGCGCTGATGAATCCCTTGACCGTGAGGCTTCCCGCGCCGCCCATCTGAACCGTTGCCTGGGCCGACGCGATGGCCGACACGAGAAACGTAAATGCCAGGATGACCGTCGAGCGCACCCCTGACCTCATTGATCCCTCCTTAGTCCCCCCGAATCGGGATTGCGGCGAATGCGGCGAAGAACTGCCGGGACCCGGAACACCTCTCGCGGGGCTCATGGGGGGCGACAATTGGAGGGCGGCTTGGGCAAACACTTCTCGACTCTCCGCCCGATCGCGGAACCTGAGGACGCCGCCGTCGCCGGTCGCTCTTGCATCCCCGTTTTCCTCGTCTTCACACTACCTCAACTTGGATCTGATGGGGAGGCCCTTCTTCACTTGACCGACCCGAACGTGAACCCGGCGATGAAGCGGTCCAGGAACAGGTTGTAGAGGGCCCCGATCGGCAGCGTCGTAATGAGGCAGGCCGCCATGAGCGAGCCCCAGTAATAGACGTCCCCCCGCACCAGGTAGATGGGTACGCCGACACCGACGGTCTGGTGCGAGGCCGACGAAATGAAGGTCAGGGCGTACACGAACTCCTGCGTCACGAGGGTAAACGTGAAGATTACGACGGTGAGGATCCCGGACACGGACATCGGGATCACGAGCTTACGGAACGCCTGAAATCGCGTCAGGCCGTCGACCATGGCCGCGTCCTCGAGCTCCTTCGGGATCGACTTGAAGAAGCCCATCAGCAGCCAGATCGAGAACGGAATCGTGAAGCTCGGATAGACGACGATGATCGACCAGAGACTGTCCTGGAGGCCGAGGAGGGCGACGATGCGCGAGAGCGGGATGAAGAGAAGCGTCGGCGGCACCAGGTACGTCAGGAAGATCGCGATCCCCACGCGGCCGCCCCACCGCCCCGTCAGGCGGGTCAGCGCGTAGGCCGCGGGTACGGCGAGGGCGAGCGTGATCGCGACGACGAGGGTTCCCGCGAAGAGAGTGTTGCCGAGCCAGCGCAGGAAGAGCGTCTCCTCGAACAGCAGCTTGAGGTGTTCGAGGGTGGGCCTCTGATTGAAGATGAAGGGATTGTTCTTGAGGTTGTAGAGGTCGGGCCCCCGCTTGAAGCTCGTGATGAGCATCCAGTAGAAGGGAAAGCCGAGCAGGACGGAGAACGTGACAAGGACGGCCCCGTGAACGACCCGGTCCCGTATGGCGCGGGCCCGCGTGCCCAGCCGAATCACGTGACCTCCGCGCGATGTGCCGTGCGCAGCATGAGCCAGGCGGCGAGGGCGAGCACCGGAACGAGAAACAGCGAAATCGCCGCGCCCTCCGCCAGGTCGCTTCCCAGGATCCCCGCAAAAAACGCCAACGAGGGGAGGACCTGCGTCGTGTCATAGGGCCCGCCGCGCGTCAGGATGTAGACGACGGTCATGTCCGTGAACGTGAAGATGACGCCGAAGAGGACGGCCACGTTGATGATCGGCAACATCATGGGAAGCTCGATTTGAAAGAGCCGGCGGAAAAAACGGGCACCGTCGACGGACGCGGCCTCCGGTATGTCCTTCGGAATTGCGGTCCAACCCGCGAGGAGGATCACGGTGGCGAACGGAAGCATGTGCCACGTATGGACGAGTATCACGGACATCATCGCCAGCGCGGGCTCGCCGAGCCACATCGGTGGAGAGAATTCGTTGGCCAGGTGCGCCCGGATGAGCACCCAGTTGATGACGCTGTAGAGCGAATCGAGAATCCATTTCCAGCCGATCGCGCCGATCGAGACGGGGGCGACCCAGGGCAGCAGGATCAGGAAGCGGACGAACCGGCGCCCCGGAAAGGCCGACTTCAAGGCGAGGGCGAGGATGTTCGCGCCGACCAGAACGAGGATCTGGGAGGTGACCGTGAAGACGAAGGAGTTGCGCAGGGCGCGGATAAAGGTCGGGTTCTGGAGGACCGATTTGAAATTTGCAAGCCCGACGAAGTGGTAGCCGACGCTCCCGACCTTGACGTCGCCCACGCCGTACAGGAAAGCCAGGACGAAGGGCACGCCCACGAGCGCGACCACGTAGAGAACGGCCGGCAGGAACATGGCCGGCCCGAGCCAGCGCTGGCGGCCCAGGCTCATTCGATCGCCGCGCGGGCCGTGCGGGCCCCGCTTTCCCGGTCGAAGAACTTCAGGTCCCTTTCCGCGACCGCGAATTTCTGCGCCGTCCCCTTCTCGAAAGGAACCCCCCCGTGGGCGGCGACCCGGGAGATCACCTTCTGGCCGTCGAAGCGTCCGGAGCGCGCCTCGCCGTAGAGGATCCGCTCGGCGCCGAGGTACTCGACGTTGGTCACCTGGAAGCGCACGGGAATGGAGGCGCCCTTCTCGCGCGCCTCGGCCGCGGGCAGGAAGTGCTCCGGGCGAAAGCCGACGGTAACACCGCCGCTCTCGATCAGGTTCATCGGGGGGGAGCCCAGGAACGTGGCCACGAAGGTGTCGGCCGGATCGTCGTAGACCTCGGCTGGCGTGCCGATCTGCCGGACCGATCCCTTGTTCATGACGACGATCCGATCCCCCATCGCCATCGCCTCGACCTGATCGTGCGTCACGTAGATGGTCGTGGTTCCAACCCTTCGCTGGAACTGCTCGAGCTCCGTCCGCGCCGAGGCGCGCAGCTTGGCATCGAGATTGGAAAGCGGCTCGTCGAGCAGGAAGAGCGACGGCTCGCGGACGATCGCCCGCGCGAGCGCGACGCGTTGCCGCTCGCCGCCCGAGAGCTCCCGGGGTTTGCGGGCGAGCAAGTGGCCGATGCCGAGCAGGCCAGCAGCCCATTCGGCCTTCTTCTCGCGCTCCCGTTTGCGCATCCCCTGGGCCTTGAGCGGGAAGGTGACGTTTCCCAGCACGCTCAGGTGGGGATAGAGGGCGTAGCTCTGGAAGACCATGGCGATCCGGCGCTCCCGCGGAGTCAGATCGTTCACGACCCTTCCGCCGATCAAAATCTCGCCGGAGGTGGGCTCTTCGAGCCCCGCGATCATGCGCAGGAGCGTCGTCTTGCCCGACCCGGAAGGTCCGAGAAGGACCAGGAACTCTCCCTCCCGGCTCTCGAGGTCGACCCCGACGACGGCCCCGGCGTCCCCCTTCCTGAACGTTTTTGTCAGTCCCCGCGTCTGGACGATGGCCATGGCGCGGGAAAGCTTACGCCCTCACTTCCACTTGTCGAAGATGCGCCGAATCTCGGTCTCCGCGTTTTTCATCGCTTCCTCGGGCGTGGACTCGCCGCGCGCCGCCTTTGCGAACATCGTCGGCAGGACGAACGTGTTGAATACCTCGTCGATCCCGGCCGTCGCAAACCCGGGATATCCGACGTTGGTCGCCCAGTCGAGGACGTTGTCGAGTACGGCGTACTTGTCCGGGGGAACGGCCTTGGGGTCGTTGGCGAGCTGCGCCTTCAGATCGGGAACGGTGCTCGGGAAACAGGGGAAGTTGTAGAACTCGCTCGCCTTGAACGCGGCGCCGAAGTTGTCGATGTAGTCCACGAGAAACTTCTTGGCGCCGTCCTGGTTTTCGGCGAAGTTCCAGATCACGTAGCAATCCATGACATGCTCGGCCGCGATCCGCCGGACAGGTCCCTTGAGGGCCTGGGCCACCATGATCGCCTTCGACATCTCGGGGTTGTCCTTCTCGGCCGAGCGGGTGACCGAGATCGCGTTGGCGACGTACGACAGCTTCCCGGCGAGTATGCCGCGGTTGTTGGACGACGGATCCCAGGTGAAGACTTCCGGCGTCTCGCATTCCGTATAGAGCGCCTTCATGTACTTGATTGCATCGAGCGTCTGCTTCGAAGAGATGGCGACGTTGCCGCCCGCGTCCTGGACGGCGCCGCCGAAGGACCAGAGCAGAGCCCGGACCGCCATGTTCGTGTCGAGCTCCTGGGAGAGACCGATTCCCACGGGGTTTCCAAATTGGTCCTTGATCTTCTTGCCACCAGCGAGCAGGTCCTCCCACGTGTCGGGGCCCTTCGGATAACCCACCTTCGCCCAGAGGTCCTGGCGGTAATTTCCGGGGTCCGGAACGAACGAGTCCGAGAATGCAAAATATTTCTTCGTCTTGGGATCGAAGGTCGATTTGTAGGCAAGGTCGACCATCTTGCCGTGCTTCTTCTCCACCTCCTGGTAAATCTCGCCGTGATCGATGACCTGCTTCTCATAGGCCGCCGGGGGTGCCAGGAACATGAAGAGATCGTGGCCCTTCCGGGCGGCGACTTCGGCCGCGGCGCGGGCGTTGATTTCACCGATCGCGATGTGGTCGACGACGACGTTGGTACCGTTCTTGGCTCCCCATTCCTTGGTGTAGACATTGTCGAACCACTTGTCGTACCCCGGGACGAAGTGGCTCCACTGTACGATCTTCAGCGTCTTCTGCTGCGCTGCGGCGCGCGCGGGGAACAGGAAGGCCGGACCGGCCGCCGCGACGGTGCCGACGCCGGCCAGCTTGGCGAACTGCCTTCGAGTCAGACCATTACGACGTTTCTTGGACATGGGACGTTCTCCTTCGAGTTCTGGCGGCGGCTGTCGGTGCGACCCGGCCGCGCGGCCGCCAGGCGGCGCCGTGCCGGGGCGTTGTCGCATCGGGGATGGGACCGGACAGGAGACGGCCCGCCGCCGTCGGCCGGGCCGGCCCACCAGCGCTCACGGCGCCGCCTCGGGCCGGGAGGTCCGGCGACCGGAGCCCTGGCGCAGGAGGCGCCAGGCCGCGACGGCGCCGCCGGCCAGGTTCACGAGCGCGGTGAGCACGAGGCCGATCAGGAGCAGGAACATGGTCCGGTTCAGGACGACATCGAGGCGGTATTTCGCAGGAAGGGAGTGGAACAGCCAGAAGAGGGGCATGAGGACGAAGACCGGCGCCGCGATGGCAGCCAGGGCCAGCGCCCCGACGGACCGGATGGCCCGCCGCGCAGGCGATAGGCCGAGGCTGCGCGAGGCCTCGACCTGAACCCAAACGGCCGCGGAGGTTGCGAAGACGAGCACGAGAAGAGGCGGGAACAAGGCCTGTGGCACCTTTCCGGCCGCCGCGGCCGCGTAGAGCGCCACGAAGGCGAGGACGCTGCCAAAACTGGTAGCCGCGATCGCGAGCATTGACTATGCCACCGACCTTGCCAGAAGCGCCGTCAGGGTAGCGAGCACGAGCCAGAGCGCGACGAGCGCAGCGAGGGTAAGGACCCTCAGGCGCGGCTCCGACGTCCCGGCGGGAGCCAGGGCGCGAACCGGACGGGTGAGCGGCGAGGTCAGGGTCGCCAGGAATGCCCCGATCTTGCTGTCGGGCCTCCGTATCAGGGGAGCGACGAGGACGTGAAGCGTCATGTAGGTGACTCCCATGAAGGCCACGAGCCGGAGCACGAAAAGCAGCCGAAGCAGAAACTCGCTCATGCAAGAACCCTGCGCCGGACGGGGCGTGAATGCCCCGCCCGGCGCTTTACCCTTGGACTAACTCGCCGCCGCCTCGCGGCCTCCGAAAGTGGGAGGCGGCATCCGCTTGCCCGACTCGGGATACCGCACGCTCAAGACGAAATCCTGAATCTCCTGGGGCGGGGCCTTCGTCATCAGCGAGACGATCCAGATCGTCAGGAAACCGACAGGGATTCCGAAAACCCCGGACGCGACCGTACCGGTGCCGAACCAGGAGACTCCGTAAAAGCGGGAGCCGATCATGTAGTACAGAGTGAGCAGGAATCCGACGAGCATTCCCGTCACCGCTCCCTCGCGGTTGGCCCGCTTCCACCAGATGCCCAGAACCAGGGCCGGGAAGAAGGAAGCCGCGGCGAGGCTGAACGCCCAGGCCACGAGCTCCACGATGATCGCGACCCTCAGGGTGGCGACCGACGCCGCGATCAATGCCGTGATGACAAGGAGGATCTTCGTGATGGTCAACCGCTTGATCAGCGAGGCGTTGCGGTCGATCACGTTGTAGTAGAGGTCGTGCGAAATGGCGTTGGCGATCGTGAGGAGCAGCCCGTCGGCTGTCGAGAGGGCCGCCGCGAGGCCGCCCGCCATGACGAGTCCGGTGACCACGAAGGGAAGCCTGGCGATCTCGGGCGTGGCGAGCACCACGAAGTCCGTGCTCTTGATGACGAAGTCGGCGAAGTGCACGATGCCGTCGCCCGCCTTGTCCACGATCTCGAAGAGCCCGGCCGGCTTCCAGAGGTTGACCCAGGTCGGCAGGTCGGCGATCTTCGTGCCGACGAGCTTCGTGTACACCTCGAACCGCGCAAAGGCGGCGTAGGCCGGTGCCGTGAAGTACAGGAGGAAAATGAAGAAGAGCGACCATCCGACCGAGGTCCGGGCCTGTCGCACGGACGGCGTGGTGTAGTAGCGCGTCAGGATGTGCGGGAGGCCGGCGGTGCCGACCATGAGACAGAAGGTCAGGGCGAGGAAGTTCCACATCTTCACGCCGGTGGGCACGGTGAGGTAATTGCTCACCGTCGCGTCGTCGCTGGCCGCGGGTGCCGTCGCCTGCGCGTCGGCGATCTTCTTGGCGGCCTTCAGCTTGTCCGCCTCGGCGCCGGTGACGTCGGGGCTCTTGAGCTTGGCGCCGATCTCCTCCGCCTCTTTCTTCCAGATCGCCCGCGTCTCCTTCTCGGCAGGGTTGCGGGTAATCTCCACGGCCTGGGCGCTATTCTGCTGGAGGAGCTTGCCGTAGGTCAGCTCGGGAATCGGAATCCGGAAGATGTTCCAGGACAGCATGACGACGGGCACGAGATAGGAGAGGATCAGGATGATGTACTGCGCGACCTGCGTCCAGGTGACCGAACGCATGCCGCCGAGAACCGAGCAGAAGAGGACGCCGATGAGTCCGACGAAGCACCCGACCTTGAAGTCGAGGCCGATGAAACGCGAGACGATCAGGCCAACACCCGTCACCTGGGCGATGAGGTAGGTGAAGGAACACGTGATCGCGGCGATGACGCCCACGATCCTTGCGGCGTGGCCCCGGTAGCGGGCCCCGAGAAAGTCGGGAATCGTGTAGGCCCCGAAGCGGCGCAGGTAGGGCCCGAGAAGGACCGCGAGGAGCAGGTATCCGCCGGTCCACCCCATCACGTACGCCAGGCCGGCGAAACCCAGGGCGAAGAGCGCTCCGGCCATCGAAATGAAGGAGGCGGCCGACATCCAGTCGGACCCGGTCGCCATCCCGTTGTAGATGGCCGGAACATTGCGGCCAGCCACGTAATACTGGTCCGCGTTGGATGTGCGCGTGACGATCCCGATGACGATGTAGATTCCGAGCGACAGCCCCATGAAGAGCCATCCCACCCACCTGTTCGGCAGGCCGAAGGCCGCCTGGGCGACTCCGATCAGGATCGTGACGCCGATGAACCCTACGGTGTAGAGCGTAAAGATCTTCTTGAGGGTCACGGCTCTAGCCCTCCTCTCGGATGCCGTACTCGAGGTCCTTCTTGTTCATGAGCTTGGCGTAGATGGCGATCTCGATCACGAAGATGACAAGGGACCCTTGGGCGGCCATGTAGTACCCGAACGGGAAGCCGAGAAAGTGAAAGTGGTTCATGGCCGCGGCGAAGTAGCCGGAGATCAGGTAGGCCGTCACAAACCAGATGGCGAGCAGAATCGCGACGAGGCGAATGTTGTAACGCCAATAGGCGTCTTTCTGCTCCTGTGTCAGCTGCGCCGACATGGCCCACCTCCTTCGTCCAGGTGCCTCGGTTTCCTCACTGGATCCATGCTCTTCCTCCTTGCGTAAGAGAAGCTCAAAGCGTCTGGGAACACGCCCGGAAGATGCGGGGGATGTTTGGCGGCGCGGACGGTCTGGAGGCCGGCCGGCGGGAGGTGGGTGTGGGGCTTGAAGCCCTCCGTATCCCTGACTTTCATGGCGTCTCGAGGTCTCGGGCCTCCTGCGAAAGCGCCTCAGCGTTTACCGGCTTGTCCTTGCGCTCGTAGCCTTTGAGAAGAGGGAGGCGAAGTCAAGAGCTTTTTAGACCGCCTTAACCCCGGATACGCTCGGCGCCGGCCGGCTACGCTTTTGTTCGGGGGGGCGGGAGCCCCCGTGGGCGCAGTGCAGCGAGCAGGGGAGGCGCGGCGAAGGTCGTGGCGAAGATGGCAATCACGACCGCCGTGAAAACTCCGGGAGGAAGGCCTCCGGTAGTCTTGCCGATCGCGGCGAAGATCAGGCCGACCTCGCCCCGCG
This sequence comes from uncultured Acidobacteriota bacterium, assembly GCA_963847075.1. Classification (GTDB taxonomy): domain Bacteria; phylum Acidobacteriota; class Thermoanaerobaculia; order UBA5066; family Gp7-AA6; genus DAHUXD01. The sequence continues at coordinate 775,110 of CAWJYL010000002.1, read as the reverse complement.
GGATCATCCCGACCCCGATGAAGGACCGGCGGACGGGCCCCCAGGCGCAGAATCCGGCGGCGAATTTCCCGGCCAGGCCGACGGCCGTCAGTCCGGCGGCGAGCAGGAGCGGGCCCCGGTTGGAAGCGTCGAACGGGTTCAAGCGTCCCATCTCGATCTGCGCTCCGACCGAGACGAAGAATATCGGGCCGAAAAGATCGACGATCGGGGCGAGCGCGCGGTTGATGTCGTGCCGCCTGTTGGTCCGGGCGAGAACGAGGCCGGCGGCGAAAGCCCCGACGATGGGCGCGGACCCGGCTCGCTGTGCGCCCCAGGCGACCAGAAGCGCGAAGGCCACCGACGCAACGACGAGGACGCCGCGGACGCGTGCCCGGCCGACCTCGCGAACCAGCCGGTGCCCGATCGGGATCCCGAGCACGAGAGCGAGCAGGAGGAACCCTATGGCGAGCCCCGTGGAGCGCACGATGATGGCCGCATCCAGGCCGGAGCCTCTGGCCAGCTGACTGACGACGGCAAGGACGACGAGGCCGAGCACGTCGTCGGCGACGGCGGCGCCCAGGATGATTTGGCCTTCCCGGCTCGACAGGGCGCCGAGTTCCGAAAGAACCCGCGCCGTGATGCTGACCGACGTGGCCGTCAGCGCGGCGCCCGCGAAGATCGAGACGAGGGTTGAAAAGCCCGCCAGCCGCGTCAGCAGGAACCCGCCGAGAAGCGGGAGGAACATTCCGACGACGGCGACGGTGATGGCCGGCCCGCCGACCCGCTTGAGCTCTTCCAGGTCCGTCTCGAGGCCGACCTCGAAGAGAAGGAGTACGACGCCGATCTCGGCGACGAGCACGATCCCGGCGGAGAGCGGGACGAGTCCCAGCACCGACGGGCCGAGGATCGCCCCGGCCGCGAGCTCGCCGAGGACGGCGGGCTGGCCCAGGCGGTCGGCGAGCTCGCCGAAGAGTTTAGCTCCGATCAGCGCCGATGCAAACGCGAGGAGAAAGGGGCCGAACTCGTTGGCTGGTTCCATGCGGAGCCGCTCTCCGATTATTCCCCAAACCGCCGCGTCACAGGAGCTCGCGGAGCGTCCTCGCCCCGAGCCGTGCGCGCAGTGCGAGAAAGAGCTCCGCGGCCGCCACTGCGTCGGTCAGGGCGTCGTGGGCGGGGTAGGCGGGCAGCCCCAGCTCGGTGCGAACCTCGGCGAGTTGAAAGGTGGGCTCCCGCTTCCCGTCGGTGCCTCCCAGAAAGCGTTGGCGAGAGGCGAGCTTCCAGATGAGGGAAACCGTGTCGACGACCTTCGGCCTGGGCCATCTGCGGAGCATCGAACGGTAGGCCCGCCTGAGGAAGGCCACGTCGACGCGGGCGTGGTGTACCAGCAGGACGCCCTCCCGGAGCCGCCGGTCTATCTCCGGAAGGACCTCGAACAGGGGAAGCCCCTTCTTCGACTCGTCGGGCAAGATGTGGTGCGTAGCGACCGCGGCCGGAGACGGGAAAGAGTTGCGGGGCGGCCGCACGAGCGTGGCATAAGTTTCCACCAGCCGAACGACCCCGTCTCGGATCGCGACCATTCCCACGGCGAGAATCGGGTCCCGGCCGGGGGACAGGCCCCCGGTCTCCAGATCGAGCGCCCAATAATCTACCTGCGACCACCCGGGAGAGCGTCGAAACATGGCAGGCGTTACAGCTCGGCTGTGTGGAAGTGCCAGGCGGCCGCCGTCTGGGCCTCGTGGACGGCCTGGAAGACGTCCTTGAGCTGCCTGCGCTCCATCGCCGAGAGCGACTCGAGCGCCACGCGACTCCCCGGCTGGTAGCCCGCGTCGAGGTCCCGGAGCTGCTGCTTGAGCCGCAGCTGAAGGAGAAAACCGTAGGCCTCGCGCAGGTTTTCCGCGTCCTCCCCGGGCAGCAGGCCCGCCTGCTCTGCCGCGGAGAGGCGATCGAGCGTGTTTGTCGCCGCAGAGCCCGACTCGAGGCCGTAGGCGCGGGCGAGGCCGGAGATCGGCATCAGGCCGCCCTTCTTCAGGTCGACGCCGCCCTCGTCTTCGCGGAGGGTCCGGAAGAGCGTCAGCGGAGGCCGAAACTCGAGGGCGGTCGCGGCGAGTCGGGCCAGAAAGGGCGCATGGGAAGGCGCCGTCTGGAGAATGGCGGCGATCGGCTCGAGGCTCAAGTCGCCGGCCACGCGCCGCAGATCGAAGAAGATCGAGGAACGGAGCAGGGCCTGCGGTTCGGGCTCCTCGATCCATGTGCTGAAGCGGGCCTCCCACTCCGACATGGGGCCGCGCCATTTCGTCGCCATGTACCCCCCGGCGCACTCGGGGAAGCCCGCCGCCTTCAGATCCGCGATGACCCGCTCGGCCAGGGCCGCGAAGTAAGCGTCGGCTTCCGGCGACCCCGTCTCCCACAAGAGGGCGTTGTCCTGGTCCGTCAAGAGCGTCTGCTCGTACCGCCCTTCCGAGCCGAAGCAGATCCAGGCGAACCGCTGCGGGGGCTCGCCGAGGTCGGCGCGCGCCCAGCCCAGGATTCGGCCGACGAGCGCGTCGTTGACGCGCGAGACGAGCCGGGCGATCGGGACGGCATCGAGGCCGCTCGAGAGCAGCACGTCTGCCATTCGGTGGAGATCCTCGGAGTATCCGCGGAGCGCCGATCGGTCGGGCAGCCGTTCGACGTGTTTGAAAGCGAAGAGGGGTCCGTGGGTCTGGTTGCGCAGGAGGTCGGTGTCGGTGAGAACACCCAGGATTCGCCCGTCGCGGGCAATCGGGAGATGGTTAATCCGTTCTTCGATCATTGTCAGCCATGCCCCGTAGACGGGGGTCTCTGCCGGCACGGTGCGCAGCGGAAAGGTTGCGATGTCACGGACAAGAGCGTCGGCGCCCTTGCCTTCCGCGAGGACCCGGCTTCGGAGGTCCCGATCGGTGACGATGCCCCACGGATCGGCTTCGACGAGGATGGAGCTGACCTTCTCGTCGCGCATTCTGCGAGCCGCTTCCCCGACGGTTGTCGATCCCGAGATCGTCACCGGGCCGCGGCGGAGCAGGCGTTCGACGGGGCGGTGGAAGTCGACGGCCAGGCGCGCCTCCGAGGGCCGCGGCAGCGAGTTGCGCAGGCGGGAGGCCAGCGCGAGCGTGAAGAACGTCGTGAAGGCCGGCTCGCAGAGCAGTTCGCGAAAGACGTCCTCGGGAAGAAGGTACGCCAGCAGGTCCTCGTCCGCGAAAACGTCGAAGGCCGCCTTTCCGGAGAGGATCGAGGGGTAGCCGAAGACGTCCCCCTCCTCGAGGGTCGTCGCCGTCTGCCCCTGCCGCTCGAGCCGCACCACCCCCTTGCGGATGATCCAGAGGGCCTTGCTCGGCTCGCCTCCGGCAGAAATCAGCCGCGAGCCTTTCGGGTGGTAACCGATCTCGAGCCGCCGCGCGGCCCTCGTGAAGGCCTCCGGCGTGAGGGCGTCGAAGGGGTGCACGGTCCGCAGGAAGGCCGCCGGATCGAGGAACTCGGGCAAGCCGGGGCTGCCTTCCATCGGACCTCCACAGGCGGGCGGAGCCGTTCGGTCTCCGTCCGGCTCTCGCAGGCCAATCGTATTGCATTGGGGGGATGACTCCGGACGCGGGCGTGTGCAATAAGATTCGGCCAGAGCCGCGGGTCGGCGAGACGGGGGGAGCATGCCGCTCAATGCCAGGACCGTCGAGGTTCCTGCCGTGGAGAACCGGGCGCCGGCGCCACGGAAGGCCTTGGCGACGAACGCGACCGTCGGCGTGGCCCCGCCCGGAGCCCCGACGGGCTATTCCAGCGTTTCCGAACCGGAGCGCGGCGCCGGGAGATCCGATCGCTTTCAGGGAGGGGGTCGTCCGGAGGCGGCCGTGAAAAAACGAGAGACGGTGTGAAGTCGAAGGACTCACTCAATTCCGATGGAGGCAGAGTCATGGCGGATTCGAAGACGACGTCGGCAGTTGCGGAAACGACCGAGCACCAGATCGCGGTTCACTGGAAGGAAGAGGAGTACTTCGACCCCCCGGCCAGTTTCGTCGCCCAGGCCAATCTGAAGGATCGCTCGGTCAACGAGCGCTTCGCCGAGAAGAATTTTCCGAAGTGCTTCGAAGAATATGCGGAGATGCTGACCTGGTCCAAACGTTGGGATACGGTTCTGGACACCGACGATCCGCCGTTCTGGAAATGGTTCGTGGGCGGCAGGATCAACGCCTCCTTCAACTGCGTGGATCGCCACCTGGAGAAGTACAAGAACAAGGCGGCGATCATCGCGGTGCCGGAGTTGGAGAACGAGGATCCCGTCACCGTCACGTACCAGGAGCTTTACGTGCGGGTCAACGAGTTCGCCGCGCTGCTGCGCGATTTCGCGGGCCTGAAGGCCGGCGACCGCGTCACGATCCACATGCCGATGGTTGCGGAGCTGCCTGTCACGATGCTTGCGTGCGCGCGCCTCGGCGTGATCCATTCGGTGGTCTTCGGCGGATTCAGCGGCGAAGCCTGCGGCTTGCGGGCGGCCGACTCGCGCAGCAGGGTCCTCATCTACATGGACGGCTACTACCGCAGCGGCAAGATGATCGACCACAAGGCCGCCGCGGAGATCGCGGTGGCCGCGGCGGAGAAGGAAGGGCAGACGATCGACAAGGTGCTCGTGTGGCGGCGCTATCCCGGGAAGTACGTCTCGGCGGCGCCCATGGTGAAGGGGCGCGACTTCTTCGTGGACGACGTCATCGGCAACTATCGCGGCAAGCGGGTCGAGCCCGTGCCGATGGACGCGGAGGCGCCCCTCTTCCTGATGTACACGAGCGGGACGACCGGCAAGCCCAAGGGCTGCCAGCACCGGACCGGAGGCTACCTCGCCTACGTGACCGGGACCTCGAAGTACATCCAGGACATCCATCCCGAGGACGTCTACTGGTGCATGGCGGACATCGGCTGGATCACCGGGCACTCGTATATCGTGTACGGGCCCCTGGCGCTCGCCGCGACCTCGGTCATCTACGAGGGCGTCCCGTCGTACCCCGATGCAGGGCGGGTGTGGCGCATTGCCGAGCGGCTCGACGTGAACATCTTCCACACCTCGCCGACGGCCATCCGCATGCTGCGCAAGGCGGGGCCCGAAGAGCCGAAGAAGTACAACTACCGCTTCAAGCACATGACGACGGTCGGTGAGCCGATCGAGCCCGAGGTGTGGCGGTGGTACTACGACGTCGTCGGCAAGCGGGAGGCCGTGATCGTGGACACCTGGTGGCAGACCGAGAACGGCGGATTCCTGTGCAGCACGAAGCCGGCCATCGACCGGATGAAGCCCGGAAGCGCCGGGCCCGGTATGCCCGGCATCTACCCGATTATCAAGGACGAACAGGGTCAGGGCGTCGCCGCGGGTTCCGGGAAGGCCGGCAACATCTGTATCCGGAACCCCTGGCCGGGAATCTTCCAGACGATCTGGGGCGACCGCGAGCGTTTCGTGCGCCAGTACTACTCGAAGTACTGTAAGAACCCGCAGAGCAAGGACTGGCGCGACTGGCCGTACTTCGCGGCCGACGGAGCAGTCCTCGCCGCAGACGGCTACTTCCGGATCCTGGGCCGCGTGGACGACGTGATCAACGTGGCGGGGCATCGGCTGGGCACCAAAGAGCTCGAGTCGGCCTGCCTCACCGTGGAAGAGGTCGCGGAGGCCGCGGTCGTCCCGGTGGCGGACGACGTCAAGGGCCGGGTCCCCGAGGTCTACATCGCCCTGAAGCCGGCGTATGCGCCGAGCAAGGAGATCACGGACAAGGTGATCGCGACGATCGAGACGATGATCGGCAAGATCGCCCGTCCGAGGAAGGTCCACATCGTCCCGGACATGCCGAAGACCCGCTCCGGCAAGATCATGCGGCGAGTCCTGGCCGCCATCTCGAACACTCTTGACACCGGCGACATCACCACGCTCGCCAACCCCGACGTGGTCGAGCAGATCCGCGTCACCGTTCAGGGCAAGGAGAAGGTGGCGACCAAGGAAGGACCCGAAGACCTGAAGCAGTTCGGCAAGGAAGAGTAGCGCGGGATCGAGACCCGGCTCTCGGGCTCTCGGACGAGGGGCCGGTTTTCTCGGGGAGCGGGGGCGCAGGCGCCTGCGCGGCCCGCCCGGAGTTTTCCGAACGGAAGGGGGCCGGGTCATGCTGGTCCGGGACATCATGAGGCGTCCGGCCATCGCCGTCTCGGGCGACACCACGCTGCAGGACGCCTATCGAACGATGGAGGAGCACGGGATCCGCCATCTGCCCGTGAGCGACGGCGAGGCGCTCGTCGGCGTGGTCACCGACCGGGATCTGCGGCTCGCGACGAGCACCCTCGCCGCCTCGCCTCTCTCGCCGGACCGCCGGGTGGCCGAGGTGATGTCGCGGGATCCCGAGACGGCGGACCCGGCGGACCCGGTCGAGGACGCCGCGCGCATCATGCGCCGAAAGAAGATCGGCTGCCTCCCGGTCCTCGACCGCGGCCGTCTGGTCGGCATCATCACGGGGCTCGATCTGCTCGACGCGCTGCTGCGGATGACCGGCGTGGACAAGCCCTCGGGGCGCCTCGAAGTGCGCCTTCCGGACCGCCCCGGCGAGCTCGCCCGCCTCACGAGCTTCTTTGGCGAGCGCGGCCTGAACGTTCATTCGATTCTGACGCACCCCGAAAGCGCCGCGAGCGTGCGCGTCGTCCTTCGGGTGGGCTCGATCGAGACGCGCTTGCTCGCGGAGGAGCTGCGGCGCTCGCAGTTCGACGTCCTGTGGCCGCCCGAGAAGCCATGGCCTCGGTGATCTACGACCCGGCCTACCGGAACTACAGCTTCGGCAACCATCACCCGTTCCATCCCGTCCGCGTGGACATGACGCTCGACCTCCTGCGGGCGCTCGGCCACGACGTCCGGACGGTCGCGCCCGAGCCTGCAACGCGCGAGGAGATCCTGGCCGTCCACGAGGACTACTACGTGCGACGCGTGGAGGAGCTCTCCGCGGGCGAGGACGTGCCGGACTGCCAGGATTACGGCCTCGGCACGCCCGACACTCCGGCCTTCCGCGGAATGGACGAAGCCGCGCGGTGGCACGTGGGCGGCACGCTCGCCGCGGCGCGCCGCATCTGCGAGGCGGGGGAAAAACGCGTCCTGCAGCTCGGCGGAGGGCTCCACCACGCCCGGAGGAACTTCGGGTCCGGTTTCTGTGTCTACAACGACCTCGCGGTGGCGATCCAGGCGCTGACCCGGCACGGCCTCTGGGTCGCTTACATCGACATCGACGTCCACCACGGCGACGGGGTTCAACAGATCCTCTACGAGGACCGCCGCGTGATGACGATCAGCCTCCACGAGTCTGGCAAGTTCCTGTTTCCCGGGACCGGCGACATTCACGAGCTCGGCTCGGGTGTCGGCCGCGGCCTGAAGCTGAACCTGCCGCTGGAGCCCCTCACCGAGGGAGCCAGTTACCTCGAGGTCTTCGAGCAGGTGGTACCGCTCGCGCTGCGCCACTTTCAGCCGGGCGTGCTGGTCGTCCAAGCCGGTGCGGACGCCCACTTCGACGATCAGCTCGCCGACCTGATGCTGACCACTTGCGATTACGAGAGGATCTTCCGCCGCATCCTGGAGTGGGCCGACGCCTTCACGGCGGGCCGAGTCCTCTTCACGCTGGGAGGCGGCTATTCGCTGCGCGCGGCACCGCGGGTGTGGGGGATGCTGTACCTGCTGATCCACGACTTGCCCGTGGCCACGGAGATCCCGGAGGCCTGGCGTCGCCGATGGAGCGAGGTCCTCGGCACGAATCCGCCCGGGGCCTTTCACGACCCGAATCCACTCGGGGCCGACATCCCGAATCGCGAGGAGATCGCCCATCGCAACCGGCAGGTCGCGCAGCGGCTTCTCGACGCCGTCCGCCCGTACTGGTCCTGATCGAAACCTATAATCGGCAGCTCATGTTCCGGATCATCGCCGACGCGCGGGACTACAGCGAGTACGTGCTGCTGCGCGACGGCGAAAGCGTTCTGCTGCGGGCGGCAACGGTCGAGGACATCCCCGCGGTCGAAGCGCTCATGAGGTCCGTCTCGCCGGAGGCCCTCCAGTCGCGGTTCATGGGCGCGGTGGCGTACGTCTCGCGCAGCGCGATCGAGTTCATGTGCAGGGGCGAGCCCCGCGACCGCCTCTGCCTGCTCGCCATCGCGGGCCGGGACGAGGGCGCTCGCGTCGTTGGAACCGGCAGCTACACTGCGATCGGCGTCGGCGGACGGGCCGAGGTCGCCTTTCTGGTCCAGGACGAGTTCCAGGGCCGCGGCATCAGCACGCTCCTGCTCGAGCGGCTGGCCGGCATCGCCGCCGGCGCCGGCTTCACCGGGTTCGAGGCCGAGGTGCTCTACGAAAACCAGGCCATGATCAACGTTTTCCGGGACTCCGGATTCGAGGTGCACCAGGCGGCCCTGGGCGGCTCCAGCCTTCACGTCGAGTTCCCGGTGGGCGGGCCGGAGATCCTGCGCGAGCGGACGGAGCTGCGGGAGCGCATCGCGACCGCCAACTCGATCGCCCCGCTGCTTCGGCCGCGGGCGATCGCGGTCATCGGCGCGTCGCGGGATCCCGCCGCGGTGGGCAGCATGATCTTCCGGGCAATCCTGCGTAGCAACTTCGGCGGAACGGTGTATCCGGTCAACAATCAGACGACGTCGGTGCATGGTGTGCGCGCTTATCCGGCCTCGCGAGACCTTCCGGAGCCGCCCGAGCTGGCCGTCATCGCCGTGCCGGCGAAGAACGTCCTCGAGGCCGCCGCGGAGGCTTTGCAGGCCGGCGCGCGAGGCCTGCTCGTCGTGACCTCGGGCTTCGCCGAAAGCGGTCCGGAAGGTGCGGCCCTTCAAAGGGACCTCGTGGACCTCGTGCGTTCCCAGGGCGCGCGTCTGATCGGTCCCAACTGCCTGGGCCTGATGAACACGCACCCGGACGTCCGGTTGAACGCTAGCCTCGCGCCCGTGCTCGCGCCGCGCGGGCGCATCGGGTTCTACTCCCATTCGGCCGCCCTCGGAATGGTGATCCTCGACTACGCCGCGGAGCGCGGCCTGGGATTCTCCACTTTCGTCTCGGCCGGCAATCGCGCCGACGTCTCGGGCAACGACCTTCTGCAGTTCTGGGAGGAAGACACCTCCACCGACGTCGCCCTGCTTTACCTGGAGACGTTCGGCAATCCGCGCCGCTTCGCGCGCATCGCCCGCCGGATTGGGTACCGCAAACCGGTCCTGTGCGTGAAGGGAGCGCGCAGCCGGGCGGGCGGCGACGTGGCGCGCGCCCACATCGCGGCGGTCGCCCAGAGCGACACGAACGTCGACATGCTGTTCCGGCAGGCCGGCGTAATCCGCGCGGACACGCTGGAGGAGATGTTCGACGTGGCCGTCCTGCTGGCCCATCAGCCGTTGCCGCGCGGCAATCGCGTCGGCATCATCAGCAATTCCGGCGGGGTCCTGACGATCTGCGCCGATGCGTGCGACACGCGCGGACTGCTGGTCGGAACGGACGCCGCGATCGATCTCGGGCCTCTGGTAGCCGTGGACGCCTACGAGCGCGCGGTCCAGCAGACCCTGGAGCGCGACGACGTGGATGCGCTCATCGCCATCCACGCCTGCATCGGCGACTGCGATCCGAAGGTCGTGGGCCGCGCGATTCGCCGCGGCGTGCTCCGCGCCGAACGGCGGTCCGGCGTTTCCAAGCCAACACTGCTCTGCCTGATCGGCGGGGCCGCGGACGTTCAGGCTCACCGGGATGAAGGCGCGCGGGCCGCGGCGTCCCGTCGCGTGTTCCCCTCCTACCGGTTTCCCGAGTCTGCCGCCCTGGGCCTGTCCCGAGCGGTCCAGTACGCGGCGTTTCGAAAGCGTCCGGCCGGGCGCCTGCGCTGGTACGAGGACGCGAATGCGGCGGCGGCCCGGCAGGAGGTCACCGGGTTGCTCGATGCGGCCACCTCCGAGGTGCTCTTCCTGAAAGGGGAGTCCGCCCGCAGGATCCTGGGCTTCTTCGGAATCCCCACGGAGGTGGCGTCCGCCGAAGGCGTCCGTCTCGAGGTGAACTCGGATCCGAGCTTCGGCCCCCTGCTTCACCTGCGTCGGCCCGGGGAGCTCCCGGTGGTTCGCATCACGCCGCTGACGGACAACGACATTTTGGAAATCGTCCAGGCCGCGGAGTTGCCGGGGGGGTGCGGCATGGAGGAGCTGCTCGGGCGTGTGTCCCAGCTCATCGAGGAGCTGCCGTGGCTGAGTGGCATGGAGTCGGATCTCGTCTGCACGGGCGGAGCGTCCGGACGCGGCGCCGCGCTCGGCGCAGAGGTCCGCATCGCGTTTTCCGTGCCGCGCGCTTCGCCGGCTCACGCCGCTTCGGGGCAACCGGGAGCGAAGACGAGCTGACCGAACCTCTCGCGGGAAGGCGCGCGAGCCCGGGGAGGCCGGGATGAAATTGTGCGCCCCTGGAGGGCCGCCCGCCGTACAATCAGAGCGGTGAAAGCATCCGGAAGCGTTCTGGACGGCCAGACTCTTGGCCGGCTTGATCGCTGGCGGAAGGCGCGCGCGGTGTTCGTCCGGCCCGACGGGCTGGAGGCCGAGCGCGCGGTTGCCGCCGCGTTCGGGCGGAATTGGGCCCGTGCCGCCATGTACGGTCGCGCGCGACGCCTGCTGGTCGAGCGGACCCCCGAGCACTTTCTCGAGCAGCTGGAGGAGAAGCTCGGGACCCTGGCCGACCGCGTCCGCGTCGCTCCGGAAGACCTGCGCCAGACCAAGTGGGACGCGATCAGCCGGCTGACGCCCCTGCCGCGGGCGCGGCAGGAGGTCGAGTCTCTCTGGCTCGCGGACGAGTTGACCGCGGGGGAGTTCTTCGTCGAGTTCCAGCCGCTGCTCGATCTGAGGTCGGGAGAGGTGATCGGCTACGAGGGACTGCTGCGCGGACGCGGCCGCGGTGGATCGCCGCGGCTGGCGGCCGAGATGTTCCCGGCGGCCGAGGCGCTGCGCGTCGACCGGTCGTTCGAGCGGCTGTCGTGGTCGTGTGTGCTCGAGTCGGGACGGTCGCTTCCGGAGGGGGCTCTGCTGTTTCTGAACGTGAACCCGCGGCTGATCGACCGGACGGCCGACGCGCTCGTCGGGCTCGGCGAGGAGATGGAGCGGCAGGGGCTGCCGTTCTCCCGCCTGGTCCTCGACCTGGTCGAGATCGAGACGCTTCCCGGCGTTCCCGAGCTCGCGCCGGCCCTGACCGTGCCGCGCGACCTCGGGGCCGTCATCGCGCTCGACGACGTCACCTCCGGTTACGGAACGTTGCAGTTCTGCCACGCGCTGCAGCCCGAGTGGGTCAAGGTGGATAGCGAAGTGACCCGCGGCATCGCCCACGATCCCCGCCGGCGCGCGATCTTGAAATTCCTCGCGGACCTGGCGCGGGAGTTCTCGTTCACGCTCGTCGCCGAGGGAATCGAATCGGCCGAGGACCTCGACGTCTGCGCGGCCGAGGGGGTCGGTGCGGCCCAGGGTTACTTCCTCGCGCGTCCCGCGGCTGATCCGCCGGACCCGTCCCCCGAGTTCCGGGCCTGGTTCGCCGCGCGCCCGACGAGCCAGCGTCTGGCGTGAGGGCCTCGGGCCGAAGATCCGCCTCCGAGCCCGCTGCCGCGTCGGGCGATCCTTCGAGCAGCCGCCTGGACGTCTGGCTCGACGTGGCGTGCATTTTCCCGACCCGGTCCCGGGCGAAGGCGGCGTGCGAGGGCGGGAAGGTCGACATCGGGGGAGCCCGAGCCAAGCCGCACCGCGAAGTCCGCGCCGGCGATCGGGTCGGCGTGTCGGGCCGGGACGGATCCCGGCGGGAGCTCATCGTGCGAGGGGTGGCGGAGCGCTCGATTCCGAAGGCGCAGGCGCGGCTTCTCTACGAAGACGTCACGCCCGCGCCCGCCCCGGAGGTCCTGGAGGCGCGGCGGCTCGATCGGCTGCTCGCTCCGCGGGACGGCGGCGGCCGGCCGGACAAGAGAGCTCGCCGCGATCGGATCCGGCTCAAGCGGGGCTGAGGGCGGCCTCCGGCTACCGGCGTGCGACGACAGATGTATTCTTCCCTCCGTGGACTTCGAGCTCCTTTGCCCCTGCTGCAATGCGCGCCTGAAAATTGATCCGGAGCTCAAGGCGGTCATCGCGCACGAGGCGCCGAAGACGCCGCGGAAGTTCGAGTCGGTGGACGATGCCATCGGTGCGCTGCGGGGCCAGGACGAAGAGCGCGAGAAGAAATTTGCCGCTTCGATCGAGGCCGAGAAATCCAAGAAGGACGTCCTGAACAAGAAGTTTGCCGAGCTCTTCGAGAAGACCAAGGGCGACACCTCGAAACCCGTCCGCGACATCGATCTCGACTGATCGCCACGGTCCCGAGTGAGCGCGATCGCGTGAGGCCCATCGTCTTCGGGGCGGGCGCCCTCGTCGCCATCCTGCTTCTGCCGGCACCGTCGCTCGGCTGGACGTATTCCGAGCACCGGGCCATCACCGCGCGGGGGATCGAGGGACTCGACCCGCAGCGCCAGGGCGAGCTCGAGCGGATCTGGACGCTTTCCCGCGAGGGCTACGCCTCACGGCTTTGTGCGGCGCCTGCCGAGGGCGACCAGGGGAAGAAGCCGACGTGCATCGACCTGGCCGCGTGGCCGGCGATCAACGGAGACCACTCCTGCTCCCCCGAAGAACTGCTCCACGTCGTCCTGGAGAGCGACGCCATCCTGAGGATCGCTCAGATCGCCGCGAGGACGGCCGCCCACATCGCGAAGGCTCGCAACGAGAGCGAGCTGCGCAACGCCCAGATGAACGGCGATCTCGGCCTCGAGCGCGCCGACGAAGGCTACATCTCGCGTGCCGGGGCCAACAACGCCCACCACCTGCTCCCGCGCACCGGCAACGACCTCGACCCGTACATCGCGGAGGCCTTGAGGAAGGGCGCCCAGCCGAACGTCGTCGGCCTCTACGTACTCTTCCATGCGGACGCGCTTCACCGGGCAGCCCTTTTTCAGGATGCGTCTGCCGCCGCGTCCGCGGAGCGCGCGGCAGAGGCCCGACTCATCCTGGCGCTCGAATGTTTCGGGCTGCATTTTCTCGAGGATGCCTTCGCGGCCGGCCACATCGCCGGCTCCTGGGGCAGCGCGGCGGAGCGCAAGGGGACGCACGACTACTACAACGAGCACGGGCTCGACACCGACACCTGGAAGAACGAGCCCATCACCGTCTTCGGGGACGCGCACATGCGGCCGGCGGATCTCGAGCGGGCCGGCCAGGCCGTTCAGCTTTCCCTTCGCCAGGTTCTCGAAGCCATGTCCCCGGGTTCCCCGCTCGCGGCGGCGGCGCGGAGCGTCCCCGTTCCGGACGCAACCTCTCTCGACGTCTGCAAGGAGACGGCGATGCCGGGCTGGATCGTGCCCGCGGAGTTGCGCGCGCCTCTTGACGACGTCCTGCGCATGACGCCGATTCCGTTTCGGGGCCCCGGGTATGCGTCCCTGCCGCGCTTTCGCGCGGAGATCGGGCCATTCGTCGGAATCGCGAGCGGCGTCATGGGAGAAGGCGCCGACGGGGGCTTCACGCTGGGCAGGGAGGGCGGATTGCTCGGAGAGCTCGACGTCGGCCTGAAGGTCGGCCTCGGCCTCGATGCCCTGCTCGGGGACTCGGGGGACGGCCTCGTCTTTCTCGAGGGCGGGATCGTTCTGCAGTCGCACTCGAGCGGCGGCTGCGGGTCCACCTGCCCGAAGGACCCGCTGCTTGCGCCTTTCGTGCCCGGGGTGCCTTCGCGTTCCGGGCTCGCCTTCCGCCTGCGCGTTCCGTTCTGGCTTCTGCCCGGCGACCTGATCCTCGCCGCGCCGATTCTCGCCTTCACGGACCCGAAGCTGCTCGAACGGATGGCCATCACGGCGGCCGACGGCGGGTTGATTCCCTGGCAGACGAAGCTCTCGACGCCGGTCGGCTCGCTCCAGTTTATCGCAGGAAGGGAGGTGGCCGTCGACCTCTTCGGATACCTGGGCGGGAAGGACGCGTTTCTGGCCGTGGCGGGCTACACCCCGCAGGGCGCGCCGATCTACGAGCCGGTCGCCTTTCGCTCGATCGAGTTCGATTTCCCGATCCTCGAGCTGCGGCCCCTGCGCGAGTACGGGACGCGCTACAGTTTCTCGACGCTCGTTCAGGCAGGAGTCGGGTTCGACACGCCGTTCGACGCGCAACCGCTGGTTCCGGGCGCGATGGTCCCGCCGCTGAAGACCCGCTACTTCGGCTTCATTCGGATCTCTTTCGACGGCCGCCGGTACTTTTGAGAAGCGACGAGTGGCAAGGGGCAAGCGACAAGAGAGGGGATGGAGTGCCCCGCTCCTCATTCGTCACCTCTGGTACGCCATCTCCCGCAGGAGAGCGATCCGCTTCCCGATGGGGGGATGCGTGGACATCAGTCCCGCGAAGAACCCGGGATTCGCGTCGGGCGACCCTCCGCGAGGGTCCTCGATGCACAGGTGCGCTATTCCCTGCTTGATCGAGGGCGTGGGTTCGACGGCCGCGGCGATCTTCTCGAGGGCCGAAGCGAGCGCGAGAGGATTGCGCGTCAGCTCCGCTCCCGAAGCATCGGCCAGGTACTCGCGCTGGCGGGAGACGGCGAGCGAGACGATCTGCGCGATGATCGGCGCGAGGATGATCGATACGACCCACAGAGCGACGAAGAGGATGCCGAGCCCGCCGCCCTTGCCGCCGTCGTCCGATCGGCGGCGGCCGCCCCACCAGAGTCCGCGCCGGCTCCAATCCGCGAGCAGGAGGATGGCGCCGGCGAGCGCCGCGACGACGGTCATCAGGCGCACGTCGTAGTTCCGGATGTGGGAGAGCTCGTGCGATACGACGCCCTGGAGCTCTTCCCGGTTCAGTTTCTCGAGGAGACCGCGCGTGACCGCGATCGAGGCCTTCTCGGGACCGCTGCCGGTGGCGAAGGCATTCGGATCCGCATCCGGGACGACGAAGATCGCGGGCTTCGGGATCCCTCCGGCGATCGCGATCTCCTCGACGACGTTCTCGAGCGTTCGCTGCCGGGGATCCGACGGGTCGAGGGGAACCGCGTTGGCCGACTCGAGGACCGCCAGGTCCCCTCCATGGAGCGACCACCAGGCCGAAAACCCGCCGACACAGAGAGCGCCGAGGGTCGCGATGGGGAGGCCGGGCGAGACGCCGGCTCCGTAGAGAAAGCCGTCCGCGCCGAGGCCGAGCAGGGCCAGCAGCAGGACGAATCCGGCGATGAAGATGCGGGTGTTGGTGAGGTTGCGCTTCTGCTGATCGTAGAGGTTGGTCATCGGGGACATGGGGACTTGCGAGTCGTGATTGGGGAGTTGTGAGCCGTCCGGGGCTTGGCGGCCCGGCTCAAGGCCGGGTAGGGCTCAGGATCGACGACTCACAATTCACAAATCCCAATTCACAACCCTCACCTAGCTCTTGGTCCGATCCGAGCGAATGTTCAAGTCGACCTTTGGCACCGCACGCTCCGCCTCGTCCCGGATCTCGAAGAGCTCGACGGGTTGGAAATGAAAGGTCTGGGCGATGAGGCTGTCCGGGAAGAGCTGCTGCGCCGTGTTGAAGCGCGTCGCGATGTCGTTGTAAAACTGCCTCGCGAACCCGATCCGGTTTTCCGTCGAGGAGAGTTCCTCCATGAGCGCCCTGACCTGTTCGTTCGATTTGAGGGTCGGGTAGTTCTCGGCGAGCGCGAAGAGGCGCCCCAGCGTCTGGGTCAGCGCGTTCTCCTTTTCCGCGGCGTCGGCGACTCCCCGCGCCGCGACGGCGCCGTTACGGGCCTGGATGACCTTTTCGAGGGTGTCCTGCTCGAACTGCATCTCGCCCTTGACCGCGGCGACCAGGTTGGGGATGAGGTCGTGCCGGCGCTTCAACTGGACGTCGATCTGCTTCCAGCCGTTGGCGACCTGGTTGCGCAGCGAGACGAGGTTGTTGTAGCGCCAGATGGCCCAGATCGCGCCGAAGATCGCGATCCCGACCAGGAGCATGAGGCAGCCTCCGAATGCGGCCATCGTCGCTGTTGGACCCCTGTCTCGTGTTACGTCACGTTCAGCCCCGAGTTTACCCCCGGCGGCCGATTACCGAGCTATCCGCTGTCAGCGTTCAGCCGGGTTCGGGAGCTGAAAATTGAGAGTAAGAGCCGACGGCTTCTTCAGGCATTCAGCCCCTGTCGCAGTTCCCGCGCGAGAATCTCGACTCCGGAGCGGGTGCCTCCGGTCAGCTTCTCCTTCCAGACCGTCTCGGTCTCGAACCGGCGGTCGCCGATCGACTCGGCCCACGGGCGCAGCGCCGCGTCGAGCTCCCCGGCGGACCAGACGTCGCCGCCGCGCTTGCGGACCATCGCGATGACGTACGGCACGATGCGGATGAAGGCCCGCAGCGAGGTCGAGCTCTTGATCGAGTACTTCCGGCCGGCGAAGGCCGTCGGGAAGGCGCGGGCCGCGGCCTTGAAGTAGTTGAGGAAGAAGCGGCGGGAGTTTTCCCGGAACTCGCGCGCGATCCGGCCCCCGGCGGTGTCGATCGCCGCGAAAACGTCGCGCAGCTCGTCGGCGAGGGAAGCCTGTGTGACCGACCCCTTGCCGATCCCGAGCACCTTGATCGTGCCGCGCAGGGGCGACCCGTCGTCCTCGTTCAGGGTCCGGATGACATCGTGCGCCGCGGCCAGGTTGTCGTCGCGGTAGAGGCGGCGGCCGGCGAGCGAGATCAGGTGCGAGGGGTTCAACTTCGTGTGCTTGCTGTTGATGGTGACGAAGAGCTCGACGACCTGATCGGCGGTGAGGTTGTCGAAGACGACCGCCGGCACCTGGAAGTCCTTCAGACTGTGCTTCTCGGCGAGCTGGTGGAGCGCCAACAGGCGGTGCTGGCCGTCGAGCGCTCGCAGGATTCCGGATTCCTCGGGCAGCTTGAGGGACCCGGCGTCCGAGCGGCCGCCCGAGGGAGCGAACTCGAGACGCTTCTCCGAGACGAGCAGGACGCTCCCCGGAATGGCCGGGAGGGTGCCGGAATCGGCGCACTGCAGGTAGTAGGCGACGAGCTCGTCGATCTTCTTCTTGATGATCGGGCGCTGGAAGGCCTGCTCGGAAGCCGCGATCTTCTTCTCGAGGAATTCCCAGTTGACCCGTCCGGAGGCCACCTTCGAATGGCCCCGCGTGGTCTGGCTGCCCGGCCCGAAGGAGAGGACCTCGAAGCCCACGAGGGACTGCAGATCGGCGCCCGAGAGCAGGGCCTCGTAGAACCGGACACCGAATTGGTTCAAACGCAGCGAGGGAACCGAGATCATGGCCACCTCCTGGCTCGGATGTGCCGCCGAAAGGGTATACCGGAGGCTCCCCATTTAGAGCCATGAGATTGGGTCTGCCGGCGAGTCCGCCCGGGGCCTCACTATGGCGGCGCGACCGTCTTCCAGTCCTCTCCTGCCATCATCTGGGCATGGATCTGGCTCGCGCCGGTCAGGATCCCCTTGAGCTCGGTCGTCAGGATGGCGGCCAGTTCCGGTAGGGCATCGGGCCGCGCCACCGGGACGGAACACTCGACGGTGGACTGGCCCAGGGTGGCGAAAAAGGGAGAAGGACGCCGGGTCCAATCCGAGTCGCTGCGCCGGTGTTTGGTCATCAGGAACGCGGCCAGCCGCCGCTCGTCCCACGCCTCCGTCATGGTCCAGCAGAAGTTGGCGCGCAGACCCTTCTGCTCGACCCGGGGCGTTTCGCTGGCGAGCGAGATCGACATCAACGCCCAATAACGATAGCATTCCCCCCATTCGATCGATACCGTGAAAAGCGCGTCGTTATTGGGTCTCCTGCTGCTCTTCGCCGGCGCGTCTGACGCCGTTTCCGGCGAGGACCAGGCCTATTCCTCGCATCTCATGGTCGACCAGGAGGTCGTGGTCGATTCCCGGATTGGAGGCATCATCGAGACGATCGATGTCGACCGCGGCACTGCGGTCGTGAAAGGCCAGGTCCTGGCCACTCTCGACCCCCGCGAGGCCGACGCCACAGTCCGGGAGACCAAAGAGGACATGGACCTGAGCAAGGTCGAGTTCGACCGAGCCCAGTCGCTGGTCGCATCGAAGGTGATGAGCGCCCAGGATCTCGACGCGAAGAAGGCGCAATACGCGGTGGCCGTTGCGCGCTGGGAAAAGGCCAAGACCCTGCGCGACTACACGGTGATCCGGGCCCCCTTCGCCGGTGTCGTCACCGAGAAGTACGCGCGGGTCGGCCAGAAGGTAATCGAGGACAAGAGCGAGCCTCTGTTCAAGATCACGGCCGTCGAGCCGCTGCTCGCCCGGGTCTACCTGCCCGAGGCGGACCTGCTGCGCGTCAAGGTCGGAGACCGGGTGCTGGTCGTGCCCGACCACTTCCCCGACGCCCGGACGACCGGGGAGGTCCAGTTCATCAGCCCGGCGGTCGATGCCGCGAGTGGAACCTTTCAGGTCGTCATCCGCGTCAAGCGCGAGGCCGCGCGAACGGTGCTGCGACCCGGGATCGCAGTCAAGGTGCGGTTCGCGAAGGCCGGCTGACGGGCCGCGACCCCCGATGGCCGCGCGACCCCGCTCATCGGCTCGGCTGCGGTCCACCCTCGATCGGGTCCTCCTCCACGACGTCAAGAACATGGCGTTTCGGCTGCGCCTGCTCATGTCGAACCTGGACCAGCACTGGGAGGACCCGGAATTCCGGCGCACCGTGAGCGAGCTGCTCGCTTCGACCGTGGACCGCCTCGAGGGTATCGCCGGGCGCTTTTCCGCGCACGAGGACTCCGTCCTGATCAAGGTGTCCCTCGACCTGAACGGACTCTTGCGCGAGGTGGCTGAGAAGCCCGCGCGGCGCGGACGAACCGGCCGTGCGACGTCGCTCAAGCTTGCGCTCGGAGCAGTGCCGCCCGTCTGGGGCGACCCCTTCTACCTCGGCGATGCGTTCGCCAGCCTCCTCGAAAACGCCTTCGAGGCCGCGGCTCCGGAGGGCCGGGTCCTCTTGAGGAGCTTCTCCGGGGGAACGCCCGGGCGGCCAAAGGCGGTCGTCGAGATCATCGACAACGGTGCCGGGATGACCCCGGAGTTTCTGCGGGACCGTCTCTTCCAGCCCTACGAGACGACCAAGCCCGGAGGAGTGGGGCTGGGCCTCGCGACAGCCCGGCAGATCGTGCGCGCACACCGGGGGTCGATCCGGATCCTCTCCCAGCCGGGGGGGGGCACACTCGTTCGGCTGTCCTTCCCGGCGGCCGTGGAGGCCGGGGCGTGAGCGAAGCGCCGCGCGGCCGGATCGTCATCATCGAGGACGATGCCCTCCTGCTCGAACAGCTCACATGGGCTCTCAAGGGCAAGTTTGCCGTCTCCTCCGCTGGCGATGCGACTCTGGGCCGGGCGCTTTGCGAGGCCGAGCCGGACCTCTATCTGTTCGACCTGCGTTTGCCTCCGTCGGGTCAGGTGCAGGAGGGCCTCGACCTGCTCGCGCACGTGCGGCGGCGCGACCCGGAGGCGACGGTCGTCATGATGTCCGGCGAGGGGGAGCGGGAGCACGCCCTCCGGGCCATCGCGCTCGGCGCGTTCGACTTCTTTCAGAAGCCCCTCGACACGGCCCAGCTTCTCGTCATCCTCGACCGCGCCCTCGAGCGGCGCCGGCTCCTCGTGGAGAACCGCGAGCTGCGACAGGCGACGCAGGAGGTCGGGACCGTCGAGCGCCTCGTCGGCGACAGCCCTCCCATGCGCCGCCTCCTGCGAGACGTCGCGCGCGTGGCGGCGAGCGAGGCCGCCGTCCTGCTGCTCGGCGAGAGCGGTACCGGCAAGGACCTCGTCGCGCGCTCGATCCATGCCTCGAGCCCCAGGCGCTCGGGCCCCTTCGTCGCCGTCAACGCGGCGGCCCTGCCGGAGTCGCTCGTCGAGGCCGAGCTCTTCGGCCACGAGAAGGGCTCCTTCACGGGAGCCGTCGCTTCGCGGCCCGGACGGTTCGAGCTCGCGCGGGGAGGCTCTCTTTTTTCTCGACGAGATCGGCACGCTGTCGGCCGGGGTCCAGGCGAAACTCCTGCGGTCGATCGAGAGCCATGAGATCGAGCGCGTTGGCGGGCGGCGCCCGATCCCGACCGACTTCCGGCTCATCTCGGCGACGAACGAGGACCTGGAGGCGCGCGTCGCCGCGGGCACGTTCCGCGAGGATCTGTACTACCGGATCAACACGGTGCCGCTGCCCATCCCCCCGCTGCGCGAGCGCCCCGAAGACGTGGCGCCGCTGGCCGATCACTTTCTCGGGAGGTTCTGCGCACGGGAAGGCAAGGCCCCCAAGCGCCTGTCCGCCGCGGTGCTCGAACGGCTGGAGGCCCATCCCTGGCGGGGGAACGTGCGCGAGCTCCAGCACGTGATCGAGATGCTCGTGCTGTTTTCGGACTCCGAGGAGATCGGCGAGGAGGACCTGCCCCGCGTCCTGCGTCAGCCGGGCGTCCCATCCCGCCCGGAACCCCCGAAGGGTTTCTCGCAAGCGGTGGAGGACTACGAGCGGCGGCTTCTGTCGGAGGCGATCGCCGGGGCCGGCGGAGTCAAGGCGGAGGCGGCGAGAAGGCTCGGGCTGGATTCGAACCAGATCAAATACCTGTGTCGCAAATACGGGCTGTAAGGGAAAGTTGTGAGTTGCGCGTTGTGAGTCGTGAGTTGAGAAAGTCATCCTCGAGTCGTTGAAAGGCTCAACCACCCAGGCCCGGCCCTCGTCCCGCCTGCGCTCTAAGTGATTCATTCACAAATAGAAATCGCCTCGTGAAGCGGCCATTCTGCTTGGCTCGGGCCTTGCTCATATGTCTGCACAGGAGGAACAAAAAATGGGTAACTCAGTGAAGATCAAGTTGACCGACGCGCAGAAGGAAAAGATCCGCGAAGCCACGGGCAAGGACCTGCCGGAGATCCGCGTGGAGAATTTTGGCAGCAATCCGGCGCTCTCGACGCCAGCGGCACACTCAGCCTTGAGGGCGATGAAGGCGACCAAGGCCACCAAGGCCACCAAGGCCACCAAGGCCACCAAGGCCACCAAGGCGACCAAGGCCACCAAGGCGACCAAGGCCACGAAGGCCACCAAGGCCACCAAGGCGACCAAGGCCACCAAGGCGACCAGGGCGACCAGGGCGACCAAGGCCACCCGCGTCTCCGTCTAAGCGCCCTGCAGCGAGACTCCTAAACGCCCCGCTCCGGCGGGGCGTTTCTCTTTACCACCAGATGACGGTTTGCATCCAGTGACGCAGGACCCGCCAGCTTCGCCACAGATAGGACTGCCTTCCGAGGAAGATCTTGGCCTTTCCGGTCATGCCCGGCAGGCTCAACCCGTCAGCATTGTCGAACCGGACGACTGCCACAAATCGCTCCGGCCTCTCCTCCGGGCGTAGCGTCTGGCGCGTGCCATCGGCCGTGCGGGGCAGGGTCTCGGCCGCCGATCCAATCTGGACGATGGACCCGTGGAGAATCTGCGTGGGCCGCGAGCGCAGTTGCAGTAAGACCTCCGAGCCCGGGCGCAGATAGGAGAGAAGCCGCTCGCTGACGGGAATTTCGGCCTTCAATCGGCTGCAGTCGCCGATCGCGGCGATCGGCGCGCCCGCCGGAAGAAAGCGCCCCGGGAAATCCTCCATGCGCCGCGTGAGGACGCGACCGGCAATCGGGCTACGGACGAGCAGCCGCTGCTGGCGCATCTGCTCCCGAAGCATTGCGACGTTGGCGGCCGCCTCTCTGATCTCGGACCGAAACACGCCCCCGGCATCCGCGGATTCCCTCAGGCGGCTGGCCTGCTTGCGAAACCCTTCGCGCTCCGCGGTAACTCCGGCCAGGCCCGAGGCGGCCGCCTGGCTCGCGAGCACGGCGACGATATCTCCCCTCTGTACCCGGTCGCCCTCACGGGCTCGCACTTCCACGACCGTGCCCTCCTCGGGCGCCTCGAGGCGAACCTCGGTCCAGGGCTTCAATATGGCATCTGTGTCGATCGTCCATGGCGCCCACGGGACCGCCAGCACCAGGAGAAGAGCGACCGCTCCACCCAGAATGTACACGCGCACTCGACGCGACATCATGAGCTCCTTCTTGTCGAGGTAGACCAGCCGAACGCCTTGCAGGAATGACCGCACGCTCCTCCGGAATAAGCGCAAGAGCGTGAGGATCAGGAGGACGATCGCGACGTTGGGAAAGTACTTCGCGTAGAAGTTGTAGAACAGGTGCCCGACGAAGATCATGATCAGGACCAGAAACCCCAGAGCCAGAGGCGCATAAATCAGGTAGATCCGGCGTTTGCGACGAGATAGGACGGGCACCTCGACGTTCAACCGCAGGACGTGGCGTTTGAAGAGCGCCTTCAGGTACTCGATCGAATCTTCGCGTAGGTCCGAAAGCTCGAGGACGCTGCAAAGGGCGTAGTAGCCGTCGATCTTCCGCAGGGGGTTGATGTTGAGGAAGATCGTCGAGATGCCGGTGAACAGCATCATCTTGTAAGCGAGCTCGTGGAGGAGCGTGTCCGGATAGGAAGCGACCCAGAGTCCCGTCGCCAGGCAGCAAATGATGGCCTCGACGTACATGCCCGCCAGCATCACCCAGAGCCTCTGCCACTTGTTCTCGAAGAGAAGCGCGTCGGTCGTGTCGCAATAGAAAGCCGGCATGAAGTAGAGCAGCGCCACGCCGATGTCGTGCACGTCGCCGCCATAGAACTTGCAGACGTAACCATGGGCGTATTCGTGAATGGCGCCGATGCACGTGAGGATGACCCAGAACTGGACGGCGTCCCAGAAGGGCTTGCGCAGAAACGCGTAGAGATCGAGCGTCTGGGCCCAGATGGCGCTGAAGTGGGCCACGATGACGCCCGTCGTCATGGCTACGAGGACGAGCGACACGAAGACGGTGGTCGGCCGCCAGATCCAGCGCACGTACTTCTGGGTCCGATTCAGGAAACGGTTCGGGTCGATGACCTTGAATGGCATCATGAAGATGTCGAAACCCTCGGCCTTCTGCTGCGCGGTGCGCCGGCGGGCGTCCCGGATCCGGGCGAGCTCCTGGAGGTTGCGTTCGGCGACGGATTTCTGGATCAGGTCGACCGATCGCAGCATCTCGTCGTACTCGGGGACCATGTTCGGCTCGATGGTCTCGCCGGGGAATTGGGCCTGATAGGCCCGATGGATCTCCGGCAGCGTGCGGGTCCCGTCGAAGAGCTGGATCAGGTTCCAGGTTCCCTCGTCGAAGTTGTAGTACTGGGTCGTGTCGGGGTTCTTGACGACCCAGCGCGTCTCTCCCAGTTGCACGATTCGCCGGATGATGAGATTCGATTTCAGGGCCGGCCGGCTGCTGGCGGTGCCACGGCGCGCCGCGAGAGCGCTGGCGCCCTTCTCGAGCGGCGCGGCCGAGACAAGGGCGGGGGCGCGCGCGCTCACGGGAGCAGGGGCCAGATCTTGAGCCAGAGGTAGCGCAAGGGCTTGCGCAGGAGCGCCGTTCCGAGTCGGTGCGGTCCGACGGAGACCTTGGCGGTTCCGAGCATGCCGGCCCGCAGAGTGAGGTTGGGGTTCGGCACGCGGGCCTCCGCGATCATGAAGCTCTCTTCCCCCTCCTGCCGCAGCTCGGCGCCGACACGCCGCAGCTCGCCGCGGAAAACCTGGGTCGGGAAGGGATTCAACTTGAGCGCGACCGATTGCCCCGGCTTCACGAGGGCGGCATCGCTTTCGGGGACCGCCACCTCGGCGGTTACAGCCTCGGCGTCAGCGACGACGGCAAACTCGGCCCCGCGCGCGAGCGCCTGGCCCACTCTTTGCTCGATGTGCGGCGTCACGAGGACGCCGGCGGCCGGGGCGCGCAGAAGCGTCTTGGCGAGCTGCTCCTCGGCGAGCGCGCGTCTGGCCCGGAGCTCCTCTCTGCGCGATTGCGCTTCGAACATCGAGGCGGCGTCGCCTTCCTGCATGTGAAGCGCCACCTCGCTTTCCGCGATCGCGAGCGCTGAACGGGCCTGGGCAAGCGCGGCCCGGTACGACTCGTCTTTGAGCGTGGCGATGACCTCGCCTTCCTGGACGCGGTCTCCCTCCCGGTGCAGGACCTCCTTGACGACGCCGTCGACGCCGGCGTTGACCGCCGAACGGCGGGCGGGAAGCAGGCGCACAGGCCCGTCGACCTTGAGCGGCCACGGGACGATTACCAGGGCGAGCAAGGTCAAGAGACCACCGATGCCCCAGGCCTGGCGTCGGCGGATCGGGATATTCAGGAACTGGCGTCGCTTTTCGAGAAGCGGTTGGAGAAAGCCCGCCAGCGGCACCTGCTGGTAGAGTTGCGCGTTACGCACGGCGACGGTCGCCTGGTTCACGAGAATCGAGAGCAGATCGCGGGTCCCTTCGTCGAACACCAGGGGCTCCTTGCTCTCGAACGCGAGGGCGCCGAGCTTGCCCTCCTCGTCCTTGAGGAGCAGTCCGAAGAAGGAGCGCAGCCCCGTCTCCCGGAAGAGAGCCCGAAATTTCTCCTCCGTTTCCGGCCGGTCGGCGGTGATCTGTCCGTCTTCGGCCTCGGTGACGGCGGCGTCCGTTCCCGAGAGGAAGACCCATTGCAGCAGCTCTTCCATTCGCCGGACTTCCGGATCTCCGCGGTCGACCGTGGCGGAGCCCGAAACCGCTCCGAGCCGCACCCTTCCCTTCTCGAAAATCGCGATGCCACATCGGTCGTAGTCGATCAGGGCTGAGGTCGCGTTGACGATCGTCTGCATGACCTTGTCCAGGTCCAGAGTCGCCGTGATCTCGCGGCTGACCGCAAGCAGGGCATCGAGCTCCTCGACCTTCTTCTCGGCTTCGTGCTGGCGGGCCGTGCGCAGGGCCCGCACGGCCTGGCGGGCCAGGTCCTCCATGAGCTCTTCGTCTTCTCCCGAGAACTCGGGAAGACGGCCGCGCTTGTTGGCCAGCACGAGTGCACCGGTGACGGCGTCGTCCTCCACCAGCGGCACGGCCAGTACGGAGCGGATCGGATAGCCTGGGCTCTCCGTCGCGAGAGCGTCCGATTCGGGAATCCGGTTGCGGCGCATCGCCTCCTGGTCCGCGATGACGTCGCCGACGATCGACGCGCCGATACCTTCCGGAGAGGACGCGACTTCGTAATTCTCGTTGACCGCCGTCGCCGCGACGGCAACGTCATCGCCGTCGAGCATCCAGAGGGACGCGACCTCGGCGCTCGCGAAATCTGCGGCTTTGCGGACGACGAGGTTGGAGAGCTCGTCGATGTCGATCGTTGAACCGAATGCCTTCGAGAGATCATAGAGGTTGGTCAGCCGCTCGATCGCGTGGAGCATGCCTACGGTCTTGCGCTCGGAACGGAGGGCCCGACCGAGAGCCGGCGCGGCCTGCTCGAGGAAGTGCTCGAGCCGGGCGAGCGCCGCGTCGGCGTCCGGCATGTCGGTGAAATAGAGCGCGAGCAGGCCGACCACGATGCCTTCCGCCTCGAGCGGCACGGCGAGGCAGGCCCGCAAGGAGGAGGATACGCCGCGGACGAAGGGATCATCTGCCGCGAGCTCCTCGCCCGCGAGCACGATCGCCTGCCGGTCCCGGACGAGCTCGTGGACGTACCCGCTCTCGCGCGCTGCAGAATGCCTCAGCAGCTGTTCGACGCCGTCGCCCGAAGCGCCGATGCACAGGAAGAGCGGCTGGACCGTGTCGGGCGCCCAGAGCAAGGCCGCGTCGGCTCCCGACATGTTGGCGCTCCAGCGGGCGGCCCAGCCCGAGGTCTGGGAGAGATTCTCGCAGAGGGCGAGCTCAGCCAGTGCCGAAACGTCTGTCTCCGCGGATTCGGCCTCGGCCTCCGCGCCGCGCGCTTCGTCCTCGGGTTCTTCGGGTTCGTCCGCCATGAGTCTCCTTCCGCCCCGCGGCGACCCGATTCGGTACTAGAAGCTCGAGACCGCCGCCTCCAGGTCCTCGTGGATCTCGAAAACGGAATCGAGCTTCGTCATCTGGAGGAGCTTGCGAATCTGCGGGCCGGCATGAAGGAGCTTGGCCTGGCCGCCTTCCTTCTGTGTCAGCGTGAGGGCGCGTACGAGGGCACCCAGTCCCGAGCTGTCGAGAAATCCGACCGCGCCGAGGTCGACGAGCAGTTGGACGCGCCCCTCCTCGAGAAGGCGGGTCACCGTCTTCTTGAAGGCGGTCTCGGGCTCGCCGATCACGAGATCGCCGACCACGGTGAGGATCGTGATGTCGCCGTCGGAGCGTGTCGTCAGTTCCATGAAGCGGGGCGAATTTATGTCAAAATCACCGTGGTTCGCCAGTCCCGTCGCGCCCTGCCACCTGGGCTGCTGGCGGGGGCCGGCTTCCCGGGGGTGGCGACCCCTCGACTTCCCGCGCGCCATCACTCCCCGACGGGCTCCCACATGGTGATCTCGGTCGTTCCGCCTTCCTGCCGGCATTTTCGAACGAGGCCGCCCTCATCGGATTTCTCGAGGAGATCGAGGCCTGCCGATTCGGCAAGGTCACGAAGGTGGTTTCTTAATCCATCTTTAATCGCGCGCCTCGACGTGGTCTCGCTGGCTCGGAAGCCCGGGCGAGTCACCGGCATCGAACTCGAGATGACGATTCATTTTTTTGACCCACCGAGGGCGTGCGCCCCGCAGCCTTGGGTATGTGGGGCTGCGCGCGTGCTCGGCTGAGCGAGATCCGAAAATGGCCGTCTCCAGGTACGGAGAGGCCACCGGTCCGGCCCCCGGTGTCGTTCGCGGTTACCGGTGGTATGCGCGAGCGCGGCGGTCTTTTCGGTTCGGAGACAGATTGGAGGGGTTAAGATTCGGCGCTATTGCGCCCGGCCACGGGCGGGCGCGCGGTCGAATCGCGGAATGCGGGTAACCCGGCACAGCCATTGTCGGCTGGACCGAATTTTCGTAACAGCCCCGACTGCGGGCAGCGAAAGGAGAATGGATGAAGAAGGGTGATCTGACGACGAAGGCGCTCGGCCTCGCGGTTGCGGGCGTGATCGCGGGCTCAGGCCTGGTCAAGGCGCTGCCCGCGACCTCGACCACGGGCGGAGAGGCGAAGGCGGCGACGGGCGACCAGAAGGCCGCGGACACGAAGGCCGCCTCGGACAAGCACGTTTGCAAGGGGATGAACTCTTGCAAGGGCAAGGGTGGCTGCAAGGCCGGCGACGGCGGCTGCGCGGGAAAGAACTCTTGCAAGGGCAAGGGCGGCTGCGCCTCGGCCGACGTGAAGCACTCGTGCAAGGGCATGAACTCCTGCAAGGGCCAGGGCGGCTGCAAGACCGGCGATGGAAGCTGCGCGGGCAAGAACTCCTGCAAGGGCCACGGCGGCTGCGCGGTTCCCGTCAAGAAGGCGGCCTGACACGGTTTGTGCGACTCGCTTGGGGGCTGCGGGATCTGCCGCGGCCCCCAAGTCTCTTCATTTCGGATTTCGGATTTCGGATTTCGGATTTCAGAATGCGGAATTTGGTCTGACGATTGAAGCCTCAAGTGCCATCCAGTAACCGGTGGGGCTTTCGCGACCTCGGCATCGGCGTGGGCCTTCGGACGGTTCACTATCCGCACATCCTCGAACAGAGGCCCGAGGTCGACTTTTTCGAGGTCCTCTCCGAAAACTACATGGATACCGGTGGTCGCCCCCTCTGGGTGCTCGATCAGGTATCCGAGCGCTATCCGGTCGTGCTGCACGGCGTTTCGATGAACATCGGCTCGACGGATCCGCTCAACCGCCTGCACCTGACGAAATTGAAAGCTCTCGCCGCGCGCACGCGGGCCGCATGGGTGTCCGACCACCTGTGCTGGACCGGTGTGACGGGTCGCAATACGCACGACCTGCTGCCCCTGCCGCTCTCGGAGGAGACCCTGCGGCACGTGGTCTCCCGCGTGCGTGAGGTCTCCGAGATCCTCGAGCGGCCGCTCGTGCTCGAGAACGCCTCGACATACGCCGAGTTCACGTCGTCCTCGATGCCCGAGTGGGAGTTCTTCGGCCGCCTGATGGACGACGCCGATTGCGGGATGCTGCTCGACGTCAACAACGTCTACGTCAGCGCGTTCAACCATGGCTTCGATCCCGAGGCCTACATCGACTCGATCGACCCCACACGCGTGACGCAATACCATCTGGCCGGCCACACCAACAAGGGCACCCACATCATCGACACGCACAACGACTTCGTGATCGACGAGGTCTGGCAGCTCTATCGGCGCTCGGTCGGGCGCACGGGCAACGTGTCGACGCTGCTCGAGTGGGACGCCGACATCCCGGACTTCGACGTCGTGCACGCCGAGGCGCGGAAGGCCGCGGCGTACCGCGGAGGGGAGAAGGCCGTTGCCGCAGCCGCCTCTTGACCTCGGTCTGCCGCGGCTCCAGCGCTGGATGCAGGCGGTGATCGAGCAGCCCGGGACGGCGGACGAGGCAGTCGTGGCCGCGCCGGCTCGCGCCGAGCTCGCTCCCGAGGACATCGGACGCGTGGTCCTGCCGTCGAAGACGCTGACCCCGGTCGAGCGCGTGGGTGTTTACCAGGGGATGTATCTGTTGCGGATGATCGAGGCCCTCGAGGGTGACTACCCGGGCGTGGCGCACTTTCTGGGGAGTGCAGCATTCGCCGACCTGGCGACGCGCTACGCCGCGGAGCATCCTTCGGTCGGCCACTCGTTCAATCCCTTTGGGCGCCATCTTCCGGAGTTCATCCGGATCTCCGGGGGGATTCGCCAGAAGGGGTTTCTCGCCGATCTCGCGCGGCTGGAGCTCCTGGTGACCGAGGTCTTCGACGAGCGCGAGTCGCCCGCCTGGCCCGCCGACGAGATCGCGCGGATACACGAGACCGCCTGGCCGAGCGCCGTCTTCACGCCGATAGCGGCGTTTCGCCTCGGGGCCTTCGCCCATCCGGTCAACGCATATCTCCAGTCTGTCAAGGAAGACGATCATGACCATCCGGAGGCCGCTCGCAAGCCGACGTGGGTCGCGGTCTGGCGCAAGAACTACGAGGTGTGGCGCCTCGATCTCTCGAAGCCCGCCTATGGGTTTCTGCGCTCGCTCGCGAGGGGTCGACCGTTCGGCAGGGCGGTTGCGGCGGCCGTCCGCGACCTCGAGGGCGATCCCGGCCAGCAGCTTTTTGGGTGGCTGCGGGACTGGGTCGCCGAAGGGATGTTCGAGAAAGTCGTCGTGCAAGCCTGGTCTCCGTCGAACAGGCGGCCGCCGTAGGCGATACGCTGTCGCGATGAATGCATCGCGTTCGCAGGAGTGGCTCGAGGCCGACGGCCTCGGCGGCTTTGCCTCGGGGACCGCGACCGGTGTCCGGACGCGCCGCTACCACGCGCTCCTGCTGACGGCGAGAACGCCGCCTACGGGGAGGGTGGTTCTCGTCAACGGATTCGACGCCTGGGTCGAAACGTCGGCCGGCCGCTTTGCGATCTCCTCGCAGGCCTACGCGCCGGACGTCACGCATCCGGACGGTGAGGCGAGGATTTCCGACTTTCGGTTCGAGCCCTGGCCGAGCTGGACATTTGCGCTCCCGGACGGCACTCGGGTCGCGCAGGAAGTCTTCGTCGCGAAGGGCTCTTCGGCCGTCGCCGTGTCCTGGCGATTGCTCTCGGGCTCGAGCGCGGTGGCCCTCGAGGTCCGGCCGTTCTTCTCCGGCCGCGACTACCACGCCCTGCATCACGAGAATCCGGCGTTTCGCTTCGACGCGACGGAGTCGGACGGCCTCCAGCGCTTTTGGCCATACGACGACGTCCCGGCGGTTGCCGTGAAATCGAACGGCGTCTATTCCGACGGCCCCGAGTGGTATCGCAATTTTCTCTATGCGGAAGAGAGGGCGCGCGGCCTCGATGCGGTGGAGGACCTGGCCTCGCCAGGGACCTACCGCTTCAACCTCATGGACGAGGAAGCGGTGTGGCTCGCGGCCGCCGAGGGGCACGAGGCCGCCCTCGGCGCCGTGGATGCCACCGGCGCTCTCGCCGCCCTGCGCTCGCGCGAGCGGGGCCGGCGTGGGCGCTTCGTCGATCGGCTCGATCGCGCGGCCGACTCGTATCTCGTGCGCCGCGGCAAGGGCCGGACGATCGTCGCGGGCTACCCGTGGTTTACCGACTGGGGCCGGGACACCTTCATCGCGCTGCGGGGATTGTGCCTGTCGGCCGGGCGCCTGGAGGAAGCGGGCGAGATCCTCGGCGAGTGGGCCGGCGCGGTCTCCGAAGGCATGCTCCCGAACTTCTTTCCCGACGCGGGGGCGCGACCCGAATTCAACTCCGTCGACGCATCGCTCTGGTACATCGTGGCCGTGTACGACTACCTCGAGGCGATGGCCGCCTCCGGCCGTACCGCGACGCGAGCCGGCGTGCGCCGACTCGAGAGCGCGATCGACGCGATCCTGACGGGGTACTCTCGTGGAACGCGATTCCGTATCGGTGCCGCGGCCGACGGCTTGCTCGCCGCGGGCGAAAAGGGCGTGCAGCTGACCTGGATGGACGCCAAGGTCGGCGACTGGGTGGTCACGCCGCGCATCGGAAAGCCCGTCGAGGTCCAGGCTCTGTGGTTGAACGCGCTGTGGATCGGCGGAGCCTTTTCGGAGAAGTGGAGAGAGCTGCACGACCGCGCCCTGGCCTCCTTCCACGCCCGCTTCTGGAACGCGGCGGAGGGTTGCCTCTACGACGTGGTCGACCCGGACCACGTCGACGGAACCGCCGATGCGACGTTTCGCCCCAACCAGATCTTTGCCGTCGGCGGGCTTCCGTTCCCGATCCTCGAAGGCGAAAGGGCGCGCCGCGTGGTCGACGCCGTCGAGGCGAAGCTCTCGACCCGCCTCGGCCTGCGCTCGCTCGAGCCGGGACACCCGGCCTACCGGGGCCGCTACGAGGGCGGGCCGCTCGAACGCGACGGCTCCTACCACCAGGGCACCGTGTGGCCGTTTCTCTCCGGGGCTTTCGTGGACGCCTGGGTTCGCGTGCGCGGGGGCACGGCCGCCACCATTCGGGAGGCCCGCACGCGGTTCCTCGAACCCCTGCTCGCGCACCTCGACGAGGCCGGCCTCGGTCATGTGTCCGAGATCGCCGATGCGGACACGCCCCACACGCCGCGGGGCTGTCCGTTTCAGGCCTGGTCGGTCGGCGAGACCCTGCGCATCGACCGGGACATCCTGGCTCTTGCGTCGAAGACCCGAAACCAGATCCCGGAAATCTCATCCAACGAGCGATCACCGTAAAGAAGCCCGATCCCGTGCGGCAGAGGGCCGAGGAGGACGCCCGGCGCGCCGAGGAATCCCATTCCAGCTTCACTGCAACTTTACATCCCCTGTCATCCCGGGGCCGCTGGCCCGGGAGGCATGCCGGCCGCGTCCACGGGTGTGATTTGATGTGCCGCGCATTTTGAGGTGAGACGATGAGATTGCGCGGTGCGGTGTTTGGGGTGATCGCAGGTGTAACCATCCTGTCCGCGGCGCCGGCCGCGTCCCAGCAGGTTTCCGGCGAGCTCGGCTCGCCGAGCGCGACGACCACGATCAACGGGCAGCAGCTGCCGCCGCCGCCCCCGAAGTTCGGCGGAGTGATCAAGGAAAGCGCCAAGGATTCGACGCCGTGGTGGCCGCCGCGCATCGTGCCGCCCAAGGGCGCGCCCAACGTGCTGCTCATCATGACCGACGACCAGGGCTACGGTGTCAGCGGCACCTTCGGCGGCATCATCCCGACCCCGGCGCTCGACCGGGTCGCGAAGGCCGGGCTGCGCTACACGGAGTTCAATTCCACGGCGCTCTGCTCGCCGACGCGGGCGGCGCTCATCACCGGGCGCAACCACCACGCGGTCGGCTTCGGCGTGATCTCGGAGCTGTCGACGGGCTATCCGGGCTATGACTCGATCATCGGACCGGACAACGCGACTATCGGCCGAATTCTCGCCGGCAACGGCTACGCGACGTCGTGGTTCGGCAAGAACCACAATACGCCGGGCTTTCAGTACAGCACGTCGGGCCCCTTCGAGCAGTGGCCGACGGGGATGGGCTTCCAGTACTTCTACGGCTTCATGGGGGGCGAGACCGACCAGTGGCAGCCGTATCTTTTCAAGGGCACGTCTCAGATCTTTCCGTGGATCGGCAAGCCGGGCTACAACCTCACCACCGACCTCGCGGACGAGGCGATCGCCCACATGCGGAGCCTCAACGCAGCCGCGCCCGAGCAGCCGTTCTTCGTCTACTACGTTCCCGGCGGGAGCCACTCGCCGCACCAGCCGACCAAGGAGTGGATCGAGAAGTCCAAGGGCAAGTTCGACATGGGTTGGAACAAGATGCGGGAGGAGATCTTCGCCAATCAGAAGCGCCTCGGCGTGATCCCGGCCAACGCGAAGCTGACGCCGTGGCCCGATATCTTGCCGAAGTGGGATTCGCTCTCCTACGACAAGAAGAAGCTCTACGCGCGCCAGGCCGAGGTCTTTGCCGCATACACGGCCTATACGGACCACGAGATCGGGCGCGTCATCCAGGCGGTCGAGGACATGGGCAAGCTCGACAACACGCTAATCATCTACATCGACGGCGACAACGGCACGAGCCCCGAGGGCACCCTGTCGGGAACGTTCAACCAGATGACCGCCTACAACGGCGTCCTCGACGTTCCCGAGGCCCTGCAGCTCTTGCACTACGAGGACTGGGGCTCGGCGCAGACCTACCCGCACATGGCGGTGGCGTGGTCGTGGGCATTCGACACGCCGTTCAAGTGGACCAAGCAGGTGGCATCGCACTTCGGCGGCACGCGCCAGGGGCTGGCCATTTCGTGGCCGGGCCACATCAAGGACGTGGGCGGGATCCGCAACCAGTTTCATCACATCATCGACATCGCGCCGACGATCCTCGAAGCCACGGGCATCAGGGCTCCGGAGGAGGTCGACGGCGTCAGGCAGAAGCCGATCGAAGGCGTGAGCATGGTGTACACGTTCGACGCGAAGAACGCCAACGCGCCATCGACCCACAAGATCCAGTACTTCGAGATGGCCGGCAACCGCGGCATCTACCAGGAGGGCTGGTACGCCAACACGCACCCACCGGTTCCGCCGTGGGAGCTGAACGCCAAGTTCCCGGACATCGCTGACTACAAGTGGGAGCTGTACAACCTCACGGAGGATTACTCGCAGTACAACGATTTGTCCGCGAAGATGCCGGACAAGCTGAAGCAGATGCAGGCGCTGTTCCAACAGGAGGCGGTCAAGTACCAGGTCTTGCCGCTCGACAACTCACAGTTCCAGCGCGCGATCGCGCCGCGGCCGAGCGCCGTCGCGGGCAAGACGGTCTTCACGTACTCCGGCGAGAACCCCGGCATTCCGGTCGGCAACGCGCCGAGCATCCTGAACAAGTCGTTCACGATCACGGCCGAAATCGAGGTTCCCTCGGGCGGCGGCGACGGGATGATCGTCACCGAGGGCGGCCGCTTCGGCGGGTTTGGACTGTTTCTGCTGAAAGGCAAGCCGATCTTCGTCTACAACCTCCTCGACCTCGAGCGGTTTCGCTGGGAGGGCGGCGCGGGCGCCCGCGACTGGATGGGCGACTCGTTGAAGCCGGGCAAGCACACGATCGTGTTCGACTTCAAGTACGAGGGTCCCGGCATCGCGAAGGGCGGCACGGGCGTCTTGACCGTGGACGGCCATGAGCTCGCCACGAAGAAGATCGAGCACACGATTCCGTTCCTGCTGCCGCCGGACGAGACTTTCGACGTCGGCGTCGACACGCGCACCCCCGTGGACCGGAGTTACGAGATCCCGTTCCGCTTCACCGGCAAGATCGACAAGCTGACCTTCAAGCTCGGGCCGTCGCAGCTGGGGGAGGCCGACCAGAAGAAGGCGCAGGTCGCGATCGCCAGGGCATCCGACTAGGCGCGGAGCTCGAGAACGACGATCGGCCTGGCGGCGCCGCTCGACGCGGCGCCGCTTTTCGGGCCCGGGAGGGTGCCTTGAGCGAATCGAGCTCCGCTGCCGCGAGAAAGGTCCTGGCCTTTTCCTCCGTCGTGGAGGGCGTCACGAGCCTCGCCCTGATCGCCGATCCGGCGATCGTGGTCAGGCTCCTGCTCGGAGCCGCCCTCACCGGCGTGGGCGCGGTTGCCGGCCGGTGTTTCGGCATCGGCCTGCTCGCGCTCGGATCCGCCTGTTGGCCGGGCCGCGAGCCCGCCGCCCCGGCCGCCCGGCGGGGAATGCTGATCTACAACGCCCTCATTGCGCTCTACCTCGCCGACCTGGGCGCGGTCAGGCACATGGCGGGTCTGTTTCTGTGGCCGGCCGTGGTGCTCCATGCCATCGTGGCCGTGCTGCTCGTGCGAGCGGGTCGAGACCGGTAGCCCGTAACCTCGGACCAGGCTCCGGCATTCGACCTGGCATCACAGACTCCCGCAGGAAGGTCGTGATCGCCGGCGGCGGCTTCGATGAAGCGATCGTCTGAAGAGCCACGAGATTCCCGACAACGCTCCGCCGGAGGTCCAGGCGATCGGGACGTGCATGAACGAGTTCGTCGAGAAGCGGGACGGGAAGCCCGCGATCGAGATCGACGAGGTCGAGCCGCTCGTTCCGGCCCCGCGCTGAGCTTTCGGCCGGCCCTGCCCCCATCGTTCTTGGGCTTCGCCGGCGCGGGGCGGCGTGGAACAATGGATCGGAATGCGGCGCGTTCTGATCTTCGGATACTACGGATTTCGCAACACCGGCGACGAGGCGATCCTGACGGTGCTCCTGCAGGACCTGTCGAGAGAGTCCGCCGGCGTCGAGGCCGTGGTCGTCTCGGGCGATCCCGGGGCGACATCGCGAGACCACGCCGTCGAGGCGATCCGCTTCACGGATCTTCCGGCGCTCATCGACGCGGCGAGACAGTGCGACGCCGTCGTTCTCGGGGGCGGGGGACTCTTTCACGATTACTGGGGCGCCGAGCCGGATCGGGCGCTTTCCTCCGACCACGGCTCCCTGTCGTTCGTCATGGCCGCGCCCCTGTTGGCCGCTGTGTACGGCAAGCCTCTTCTGATCTATGCCGTCGGGGTCGGGCCGCTCGCCACGGAAGAAGGCCGCCGCATGACGCGGGCGGCCTTTGGCTGCGCGGACTTCGCCACCGTCCGTGACGAGGTCTCGAAGGCGACGCTCGATGCAATCGGTGTCGACACGACCGGCGTCGTCGTCGCGGCCGATCCGGCCTTCGCGCTCGAGCCCGCCCCGGCGCCGGAGGCGGAGGCGATCCTGCGCGGCGAAGGCGTGGCGCCAGGAGGGGTCACCGTGGGCGTCGCGCTGAGAGACTGGAACGTCGGCGTCTCGCCGGAGCGCTGGGAGGCGGCTGTGGCCGGAGGGCTCGATCTTTTTCTGGTCCGCCATCCGGAGGCGAAGATCCTCTGCCTGCCATTCCAGGACATGGAAGGGGAGCTCGTCGACGACCGAGCCGTCGCGCGCCGCATTGCGGCGAAGATGGCGCAGGGCAGTCGTGTCGTTCGGTTGCCGAGCGCGTTGGGGCCGGCGCAAACGGCGGCGCTCGTGTCCCGGTGCGACGTGATCCTCGCCATGCGCCTCCATGCTGCAATTTTCGCCGTGGCGGCGCAGGTCCCTGTCGTGGCGCTCGCCTACGACCCCAAGGTAGCCGGGTTCCTCGACGAGGTCGGTCTGGCGGAGTTGACCCTCGGACTGGCGGGCCTCGCTCCCTCGACAGTGTGCGCAAGGCTCGACCACGCCCTGGCCGAGCGCGAGCGACTGCGTCCCCGGCTGGCGGCGGCGGCGCCCGAGCTCGGTCGGCGTGCGCGGCATGGCGCCACGCTCGCCGGCGCCCGCTTGGCCGCACCCCGGCCCGTCCGGCCGATCGGCCCCGATCTCGCCTGGGTCCTCGGGCGGGCGGCTGTCGCCCTGTCGCGCCGCGCCTTCGAGCTCGCCGAGGATGGCGAGCGCGTGCGCCGGGAGCTCGGGGAGGGCATCGCGTTTCTTCGGCGGCAGGCGGCCGGGCTCGAGGAGTCGCTCGCCGTCGTCCGGGAGCAGTCGGCGCAGAGGGACGCGCACCTGCAGGCGGCCCTTGCCGAGATCCGGAGATGGGAGACCTCCCGCCTCGGAAGGCTTCGCGACCGTCTGGATCGCTGGCGCGGGATCCCCGGCCGCGCTCGGGCCGCTCTGGGCCGCGCGAGTGCGCCCGGAACGCGGCTCCACGACGCCGGGTCCCGGTTCGTGCCGGAACCGGTGGCGCGGTGGCTTCGCCGCGTGGCCCCGATCGCGACCTCGAGCGGGCTCGTCCCGGCTCCGATGCCGCGCGAGCGGCCCACCGTCGAAGGGCTCTCGCCGGAGCCGGCCGGACGCTACGACGTTGTCGTGCTCTCGATCATCGACTGGAGCTTCCGCTTCCAGCGGCCGCAGCAGATCGCCACGCAGTTCGGCCGGCGCGGCCACCGCGTCCTGTATCTGTCGACGACGCAGTTTCTCGAACCCGGCGGACGGGCCTGGGACCTCACCCGGCGCGCGGAGGGTGTCGCGGAGCTCAGGATCCGGGCGCGGCGACCCCTCGACATCTACGGCGGCCGTCTCGACGCCGACGATGTCGCCGTGCTCGCCGAAGCCTTCGAGGCGCTCGCCCGCGACCTCGCGATGGGTGATGCGATATGCCTCGTCCAGATTCCGTTTTGGGGGCCGCTCGCCGTGCGCCTTCGCGAGCGCCTGGGCTGGAGGGTGATCTACGACTGCATGGACGAGTGGACCAACTTCCCGGGATTTGGCCCCGACGTCCTGGCGCTCGAAGAGGGGCTCGTACGGCGGGCCGACCTGACGGTCGTCTCTGCGGACCGGCTGCTCGGAAAATGGCGCGCCACCGCGCGCCGCCTCGTCGTGGCCAAGAACGGCGTCGACGTCGAGCACTACCGGCGCCTCTACGGCCCCGCGACGCTCCTGCCCGGAGCGCGGCGGCCGGTCATCGGATACTACGGCGCTCTGGCTTCGTGGGTCGACGTGCCCCTTCTCGCGAAGATCGCCGACCGGCACCCGGACGCGACGATCGCCCTGGCCGGAGGGCACTTCGACGTGGACCTGACTTCGATCGCCTCGCGGCCGAACGTGCGTCTGCTCGGACAGCGCCCGTATGAGCAGATGCCGGGCCTCCTGTGGAATTTCGACGTGTGCATCATCCCGTTCCTGGTCAACGACATCACCGAGGCGACCAATCCGGTCAAGTTCTACGAGTATCTGTACGGCGGAAAACCGGTCGTCGCGCCCGCGCTCACGGAGCTCGAGCCCTATGCCGGCCTCGCCTACCTGGCGCGGGACCACGAGGAGTTCCTGAGGCAGATCGATGCCGCGCTCGCCGAAGAGCAGGACGATTCCCGTCGTGCCGAGCGCCGTCGGGTTGCGGAAGAGAACGACTGGTCGAAGCGCTACGAGGCCGTCGATTCCGGGATTCGTGAGGCGCACCCGCTCGTTTCGGTCGTGATCGTGAGCTTCGGCGCGCGGAAGCTGACGGAGGACTGCCTCGCTTCGCTTCTCGAGCGCGAGACGTGGCCGCGGCTCGAGGTCGTTGTCGTCGACAACGGGTCCGACTTCGGCTCGGTCGAGTTTCTCGACGGCGTGGCAGCCCGGGACGGCCGCCTGCGGTGCGTCTACAACCGGGAGAATCGCGGGTTCGCCGCCGCCAACAACCAGGGCATCGCGGCGGCGCGGGGCGAGGTCGTCGTGCTTCTCAACAACGACACGGTCGTGCCGCCGGGGCTCCTCGGCCGGCTCGTCGCGCATCTGGAGCGCGACCCGACGATCGGACTGCTGTGCCCGACGACGAACTTCTGCGGCAACGAGGCGCTCGTCGAGCCCGACTACCGCGAGATCTCGGGGCTCTCCGCCTACGCCGCTCGCCGCGCGGGCGATTTTCGCGGCCGAGTCTTCGACATCCCCGTTGCCGCGATGTACTGCGTGGCCGCGCGGCGGGACGTCCTCGAGAGGGTCGGCCCGCTCGACGAGGCCTACGGCATCGGCATGTTCGAGGACGACGATCTGGCCGTGCGGATGCGCGGGGCGGGCCTGCGCGTCTGCTGCGCCGAGGACGCCTACGTGCATCACGTCGGGCAGGGCGCCTTCCGGAAGTTTACCCGGGAGGAGTACGACAGCCTCTGGAAACGCAACCAGGCGTATTTCGAGAAGAAGTTCGGCGTCGCGTGGAAGCCGCACGCCCCGCGCAAGGGCGTCGCGCCCGTCGCGTCGCGGGTCGGCGAGCCCCCGGCCGACTCCGGCGCGCAACCTTGACGGCCGTCTCGCGCTGGTCGTTTCCGAAGCTGGCCGCCGCCGCCGCTCTGTGTGTCGGCGTGCTCGGCTACCTGCCGGTCTTCGCGGGCCGGGTCCCCTTGCCGACCGACCTGCTCGGATACTTTCCCCTGTGGCAGGGCGTCGTGGCCGCGCCCGCAGGAGCGCCGCATCATGCCGAGGTCGGCGACCTGATCACGCTGATGTACCCGTGGCGAAGCGTGCTGCGGACGGCGCTCCGCTCCGGAGAGCTGCCATACTGGGACGCGAGCGCCTTCCTGGGCGCGCCGTTCGTCGCAAATCCGATCTCGGCCGTCTTCTATCCGCTCAACTGGATCTATGCGTTGCTTCCCCTGCCGGTGGCCTGGTCGTTGCAGTTTCCGGCCCGCACCGGCCTCGCCGCGCTCTTTGCCGCCCTCTTTGCCCGCAGGATCGGAGCCTCGAGGACGGGCGCGCTCCTTGCGGGGATCGTGTTCTCGCTGTCCGGCTTTCTCACCGGCTGGCAGGGCTGGCCCCAGGCCGACTGCGCGCTCTGGGCGCCGCTCGTGCTCCTCGGCATCACCGCCCTGCGTCGGCGGCCGACGCCGCGGCGGGCGGCCCTCCTCGGCGCCGCGATGGCCATGCCGATCCTCGCGGGCCACCCGGAGGTGGGCCTCTACGTGCTCGCGGTGGGCGCTGCCTGGGCTGCGTACCTCTTCGGCGCGGCGTGGAGGCGCGGCCGGAGGGCGGACTGGGCGCGCCGCTACGCCGGGTCGCTTCTGCTCGCCGCGGGACTCGCCGGAGGTCTCGCGGCGGTCCAGATTCTGCCGAGCGCCGAGTGGCTCGGCCTCATCACGCGCACGACGCACCGGCTTTGGGTTCCCCGGCCGACTCGGGACCTCGTATCGCTCGTGTCGCGCGATGCCAACGCGAATCCAAATGCGATCGGGTTGCTCATTCCGGAGGAATGCGCGTACGCGGGGATCGGGACGCTTCTGCTGGCCGCTCTCGCATTCTTGCCGCGGAGGCGCCGCGCTGCCGCGGTTTTCTTTGCGTCGACGGGATTCGTGGCCGCGAGCATCGCCTTCGGTCTGTTTCCCTTCTCGAATCTGTTTCGCGCGACGCCCATCCTCCGGTCGCTTCCGGGCAACCGGATCATCTGGCTCCTCGATCTCTCGCTGGCCATGCTGGCGGGCCTCGGCCTGACCGCTCTGGCGAGGATCTCGCGGCTGCGGGGGCGCACGGGTCCGGCCTTCGTCGCGATCGCGGCTGCAGCGGCGGCCGTCGCCCTCGGCGTGCGCGCGGCGCAGGGGCGCATCGGGCCCTCGGCGCGGATCGATCCGTGGACGGCGCCTTCTTCGTCCGCGGTTCTGCTCGCGCTCTCGGCCGCGGCTCTGGCGGCAATTCTCGGGTTTCCGCGTCTTCTGCGGGCCGGGTCGACGGTGGCGGCGGCTCTCGTCGTGCTCGACCTCGCAACCTTCGCGAATGGCCACGTGCCCCTGGTGCGACTCGAAACGGTCTTTCCCGAGACGAGGCCCACCACTTTCCTCCAGGACCATACGCCTCCCGGCCAGCGGGTCCTCGTTCTCGACTCCACGGCTCCGCGCGGTGCGTTGATGCTGTACGGACTGGCCGTTCCGGACGGATACCCGCAGGTGCTCCGGGAGACGGCCCGCTTCCTGTCTCCCTTGAACGGCGGTACCGAGACCGATGAGCCTCTGCTGAGCTTCCGCCTCGAAGGTGTGCTCGGGGCCAGCCGCGGCCTCGTCGACCTCACCGGCGTGCGCTACCTCGTCTCGAACCGATACGCGCAGACCGAAGAAAGTCTCTCGCAACTCGGAAAGCACTTCCCGCTGCGCTGGAGTTCCGGAGCCGTGCTGATTTTCGAGAACCCCTCGGCGGTGGCGCCGGCCTGGCTCGTTCCCGCCTCGTCCGTTCGCTCGGTGGTCGACGCGGCGCAGGCCGAGGGGCGTGTTCGGGCACCCGACTTCGATCCGCGCCGTGAGGTCGTGCTCGAGAGACCGATGGCCGGGGATGCGGCCCTGCCGTGGGAAGGCCGGATCGTAGACCTCGAGCAGGGCAGGGGCCTTGCGGCCGGCCGCCTCCGGGCGAGCGCTCCGGCTGTCCTGATCCTCGCGCAGACGTTCTATCCCGGCTGGCGGGCGTTCGTCGACGGCCGGCCTGTCGAGGTGCTCCGCGCGGATTCCTACTACTGCGCCGTGGCGGTCCCGGCGGGCGAGCACCGATTCGCATTCGAGTTCCGGCCGACGCGGAAGGCGGCCGGACTTGCGACGAGCCTGGTCAGCCTGGCCGCGGTGCTCGCGCTCGCAAGGCGCGGTGCGTCCGACGGGGCAGGCAAGGGGCGAGGGCGGCGATCGCGAGGCGGGTCCGGCTAGGCGGATCGCGCCGAGCGGGTGCCGGGGCGGGGGTGCAGGCACTCCCAGCCTCCGAGAATCACGACGGCCGCGGCCGGAGCGAGCTGCGCGAGCAGACGGTCGTACGACCCTTCGACATGCAGCGCCAGGTCCCAGTTCGTGAACAGGAAGATCGAAGAATAGATCGCGATTGCGACGAGCACGGCGAGAGCGATTCGGAACAACCGGCGCTCGCCACGTATCCGGAGCGCCACCGTGGCGAGAAGGAAAGCGGGCCAGAAGAGGCCCCATGTGGCCGGGTCGAACATCAACCCGAACGAGAGTTTCGCCAGCGGCTCGATCAGCATGGGAACGCGCGCAATGTGAGCGAGGTCCAGCGGAGCGAAGGTCGTGTCCCGAACGCCGAGCCATCTCAGGTAGGCAAGGTGCGCGCCGATCAGCGTCGCAACGACCAGGGCGCCGCTCCATTGAGCCCGCAGACTTCGGCCGCGAGCCGGCGGGGGCTCGAAAAGCCACCCCAGGACCACCGCTCCGCTGGCGACGGCGGCGAGGAGGGTTCCCTCCGCCTTGACTGTCGTGAGCGAGCCGATCAGCCAGGGTAGGGGTTGGCGCCAGCCACCGGGCGTCGCTTTCCTCCGCAGCGCCGCGGCCACCACGGCCGCCACGCAGGCGGCCAGCGGCATGTCGGCGTATCCGCCGGCATTCGTGCCTGTGGAAAGAGCCGGGGTCGCGGCGAGGAGCAGGGTCGCGACGAGTGCCGACCGGCGGCCGACCACGGCGCGCGCCGCGCCGCAGGTCGAGATCAGCATCGAGATGAAGAAGGGGACGAAGACCGGTTTCAGAGCGTCGAAATCGAACCCGCCCCGAACGCGTGCCAGCAGTGCCTCCCACATCGGTACCATAAGGGGATACCGGAGGATGCGCGCGTCGTACACCTCCCCCGGAAGCCATTCCCGCCCGGGTGTTCCCCGGAAGTACAGCAGCGCTCCCTTGGTCGCCCATACCTGAAACCCGTCCCAGAGGTAGCCGTATCGGAAATCGAGAGCGCAAAACGCCAGGACGCTGAGGACGATCGCCGCGAGCAGGCCCCGCGAGATCCAGTCCGGTCCGATCCGGGCGGGTATCGACGGGGATAACGCGGGCGCGTTCGGAATGGGCTGTAGTCGGCTCACACGCAGGATCAGCGCGAGCCCCATCAGGACGAGCACAGGCTCCAGACTGTCCTTCCGAAAGAGCCTTGATAGCGGGAAGAGCGACGCTGAGACCGACCCCATTCCGACGACGAACGACTCGTTCCACGAAAAGATGTCGCGCGAACGTCTTCCGAGAAGGGTCTCCCCGACGGCTGCGAACCCGCCGACCAGCAGCAGAGTGAGCCCGATCTCGGGAAGTCGAAGAATCACGGAGCAAGCTCCCCGAACCAGACGTCTCCCGTCTGCCCCTGGAGTGGCCCGAGAGAGATTCGTGAGCGATAGCCTGGATCCACGGGAGGGTCTCCCGCAGAAATGGCGAAGTGCGCGGCATACCTGGCGCGCAGTTGGCGAAGGCCGTCGGCGTCGAAGGGCGGTTGCACCACGATGACCGCGTTGCGCGGGTAGAGCGACCTTTGCCAGAGTCGGGAGTACCAGGTCTCGGGCGCCGCCGAGATGTGAAGCAACGCCTGCCCCGGCGGCAGGGCCCGAGTGACCCGCTCGCGCTGGGCTCGAAAGTCAGGCGGGAAGACGCTTCGCGGCGCGCTCCCGAACGCGAGGCGAAGGTCGGCCCGGACGGCCCTGGCTCCGTTCCCGATC
Organism: uncultured Acidobacteriota bacterium; assembly: GCA_963847075.1. Lineage (GTDB taxonomy): Bacteria > Acidobacteriota > Thermoanaerobaculia > UBA5066 > Gp7-AA6 > DAHUXD01. The sequence goes on along the minus strand of CAWJYL010000002.1, from coordinate 732,866 downwards.
GAGACGGCGATGGCCACGGCGATCGTGCCGCGCGCGATTGCCGAGAGCCACGAGCGGGATCTCGAAAAACGCACGGACGAGGGACGCTCAGGCAGGAGGGACTTGCCCCACCAGAAGCTGGAAGTCGCTCGGGAGCATCCCGGAGTCGATCAGGCTGTCTTCCGCCGCGCAGACTCCGCGCATGAGCGCCTCGGCCTCCGGCTCGCCCGGCCGGAAATTGTGGACGATGCCGTTGTAGAGGAGATGCTGGATCGTTCCGCCGAGCCCGCGACGATGCAGGACTCGGAAGTTCTTCTCGAAGAGCGGCGCGATCTCCGCCGAGCGGATGGATTCGAAGGGCGAGGCCGCCACGACGTCGTCGACCGTCGGGCGCCCTTCGTAGGGCTTTACGGCACCCCATCGGAGCATCCGATAGCGCTCCGGGATGAGGCGCATGAGGCTCCGCGTCACCTCGATCTGATCATCGGTCCACTGGAACTGCGTGGGGCCGACGAACTCTTCCAGGATGAAGAGGCCCCGGGGCGTGAGTGCCCGTCGAACCTGTCTCATCACGTGTTCCAGTTCGAGAAAGTGGTGGAAACTGTGAGAGGAAACGATGAGGTCGTACCGGCCCTGATCGAGCGCAATTCGGTTTACATCCTCGACCCAGAATCTCCCGGGTGCGCGAGTCGCGACCCTCTGCTTCTCCGCCTCCGCGACGCGTTCGCCGCTCGCGTCCATGCCTTCGATCTCGAGGGTAGACCCGAGCCGGAAGAGGCTGAGGCCGAGGGACCCTGAGCCGCAACCGAGCTCGAGCGTGCGCCCGGCGGGACCTCCAAAGTGCTGCTTGACCCACGCCCGCCAGGATTGGCCCTCGATCAGGCCCCGTGAAGAGTAGTGGGCCGCGATGGACGGGTGGTCGAGCCAGGCGTGCATCTCGCGCGCCGCCTCGACCGCGAGGTGACCCGCCCATTTCCGTCCCTCCGCGGCGAGGCGGTCGGAGTAGTCGTCTGTTCCCGTGTCGGGCAAGAGGTTGGTCTCGTGCGGATGATACTCCGTCAGGACGCGAACACGAGGGGGATGCTGAGAGCGGCCTCGCAACCCGAGCCGGGTGCGGCGCGCAGGGAGAAGTCGTGATCGTCCGCGTAGAGCAGCCCGAGGCGGTCGCGCGTGTTGCGCAGGCCGATGCCGTTGCCGTAGCAGCGTCGGCGCGGGTTCGGCCCCGGGCCGTCGTCGCGCACCACGAGATCGAGTCGATCATCCCTGCGGCGCGCCCGCACCTCGACCGAGCCCGGACCGGGTCGCGCCGCGATGCCGTGCTCGATGGCGTTCTCGAGGAGCGGTTGGAGGATGAGGCTCGGCACCAGCGCCTGGCCGAGCTCCGAGGGGACGTCGAGACTCGCCGTCAGGCGATCCGCAAATCGGGCTTCCTGGATTTCGAGGTAGACCTTCAGGATCGCCAGCTCACGGCCGAGCGGGATCAGATCGCGAGCCCCGTGCCGAAGGCAGAGGCTCAGCAACTCCGCGAGGCGGGCGACGGCGCGGGAGGCCGCGCCGGGGTCCCGGGCCACCAGAGGAAGGATTCCGTTCAGCGCGTTGAAGAGGAAATGTGGCCGCAACTGCTCTTCGAGCGCCGCCAGGCGTGCTTCGACCGGTCCGCGTGTGGCCGGATCGTCGTCGAGCGCGGGCCTCAGGGCATCGGCGAGCCGGACGATCGCGTGCTCCGCCCCGCGCGGATCCCGCCGGATGAGCAGCAGGATTCCTCCGAGCGCCTCGAGCGGCGAGCGCACCGAAGCGCGCGGCGCTCTCTCCGGAGCCGGAAGCGCGATGGCCGACACGATGGCCGGGCTAGCCGGCGAGCCTCCGGAATTCGCGGAGGCGTTCGCGGTATGTGCTGGATAGCGTGAGGCGAGTTCCGTCCTTGAGCGTCACCGCGTAGTCGCCGTTGAACCACGGGTGCAGCTCCTTGATCTTCTCGATGTTGACGATCGTCGACCGGTGAATCCGCAGAAACTGCTTCGGGTCGAGGCGCGACGCGATACCGGCGGTCGTCTCGTGGTGCACGTACGTCTCACGCCCGACGTGCAGGCGCACGTTGTTGCGGGAGGACTCGATCCAGTCGATGTCGGCGATGCGCAGGAAGACGCTGCGGTCCTCCTTCTTGATGAGGAGCCACTCGGGGTGGGCGCGGTCGCGGCGGATTTCCTCGAGCAGAGCCGCCAGAGCGGCTTGCGTCACCCGGGAGGCGCTCTGGCCGAGCGCGGCCCGGCCGCGTTCGACGGCGGCATGCAGTCGATCGGTCGAGAAGGGCTTCATCAGGTAATCCACCGCGTGCGCCTCGAAGGCCTTGAGCGCGTAGCGATCGAAGGCGGTGATGAACACGACGGCGGGAATCGCGTCGGGATCCAGGCTGGCGAGGACGCCAAAACCGTCGAGCCCGGGCATCTGCACGTCGAGGAGCACGAGGTCGGGCTGCTGCTCCGTGATCGCTTGAACGGCCTCGAAGCCGTCGCCGCACTCGCCGAGGATTTCGACGTCGGCCTCTTCCTGCAACCCGTTGCGCACCCACTCCCGGGCGAGCGGCTCGTCGTCGACGATGAGGGTCCGGATCTTCATACCGCGCCTCCCTTGTCTTATTTGCAACGCCGTCGAGCGTGATACGTAAGAAAACAGAGGGAGTTACGGAAAATGCCGTCGGGCTTTGACTCATTATTCCGGACGCGGCGTTCAAGATTCGGGAGACTGAGACCCTTTTGCACACGAGAGGCGGGGCCGCCGGGACGAAACGCGGTTTTCCGGCAACGATTCGTGGGAGGCGCGAAACTCTTCGCGGGTTTCGCCCCGGTGGGACCCGAACACGCAAGCGTGGACGGGATGAGGAATGCAGCCGACTAGGGCCTGGCGCCGCCGGTCTTGGGCGCGTACGTACCGTCGAACTGCGTCTGCCAGGTCTTTCCGCCGTCGTCCGAGGAGTCCCAGAACTGCCGCACGCGCCCGCCCGACAGGGGCGTCCACGTAATCCGCTCGCGAACCGTCTTCCCGGCCTGCGGGTGTTCTCCCACGAGAACCATCTTTCCCTCCTCGAGCTCTCCGGCGAGCAGGAGGACGCCGCCCTTGTCGTCGACCCACGTCTGACGCCAGCGGCGCGCGGTCGCGTCGAACGCATTGAGGCTTGTTCCCGCCGAGCCGCTCGCGCCCCTCCACTCTTCCCGGAGGGCGCATCCGCCGAGGATCAAGGTGATGCGGTTGGTCCCGGCGGGCTTGCCGTCGGGCGTCGTCACGTTCCAGTCGCCGAGCCAGAAGTCGAACTGGCGGTGTTCGGCGGCGCCGCAGGGCTTCGGGGCGGGCGTGGCATGAACCGGCGGTTCCGTGGTAGTTCCGGTGTCTCCGACTGCCAGAATCGCTGCGAGGATGATGCTCGGTGCTGCGACCATCGGGAAGCCCTCCGTGTGCGCGACAGTATGAGCGCGGGCGGGGGCGCTTCAACTGTACCGGGACCGGGCTCGGGATTATCGGGACGGGGCTCCTAGCGCAGGCGCCGGAAAGCCTGCGTCTTGACGGCAATCCAGACGCTCAGCCCGGGCTCGAGAGCGAGTTCCTCGGCAGCGGCGCGCGTGAGCCGTGCCGTCCATTCGATGCCTCCCGCCTCGATGCGAATCCAGGCCGTGGCGCCCGAGATCTCCCGCGAGATCACGGTGCCCGCGTGCACGTTGCGCGCCGAGATACCCTCGAGCGGCCGCGAGGAGACGAGAACGTCTTCGGGAGCGACGGAGAATACGGCGCGGCTCACCCGCTGCATGTGTTCCTCGGCCGGAACGGCGAAGCGCGCGTCTCCCACGGTGAGCGATCCCGTCTCGCCCGGATTCTCGCCCGCCGCGAGAGACCCGGCGACGACGTTGTCGAAGCGTGCCTCCGGATCCACCAGCGACATGGAGCGCAAGGCCTCCTCCGCAGGCCCCGAAAACAGGACCGTTCCCTCCCGCAGGACGAGGGCCTCCAGCGCCACGGCGCGGGCCTCGCCGGCGTTGTGGGTGACGTACAGAAACGGAACGCTGAGCGCCTCGCGCACGCGCAGCAGGTACGGCAGGATACGGCCCTTCAGCTCCGGGTCCACGGCCGCCAGCGGCTCGTCGAGCAGCAGCAGGCGCGGCTCGGTCGCGATGGCACGGGCGAGTGCGACGCGCTGCCGCTCCCCGCCCGAGAGCGTCGCGGGGAACCGGTCGAGCAGCGGCGCGATCTCGAGGATCGCCACGGATTCGTCGAATCGAGCGTGGCGTCCGGCCCCCGTCATGCCGAAGCGCACGTTGGCGCCGACGTCGAGGTGCGGGAAGAGGCAGGTGTCCTGCGGCACGTAACCGATCCGGCGGCGCTCGGGGGGCAGGGACAGGCCCGCGGCCGAGTCCATGAGGACGTCGCCGCCGATCGCGATCCGCCCCGTCGCCCGTGGGCGCAGCCCGGCGATCGCCTCGAGGAGCGACGTCTTCCCGGCGCCCGAGGGCCCCAGCACGGCGACGGCGTGGCTCTCGAGCGTCGCGGCCACGTGCAGCGGAAAGCGCGAGAGCGGCAGCGCGATGTCGATCTCGATCATGCCGACGTGCGTTGCGCGCGGCGGCGCGTGAGGAGCTCGGTCGTCCAGACGGCCACGAAAGCGATGACGACCGTCACTCCCACCAGCTGCATTGCGCCCTCGTCCTGTCCGATGTGGGTCCTCTGAAAGATCGCCAGCGCCATCGTCTGCGTGCGCCCCGGAATGTTGCCGGCGATCATGATGGTCGCCCCGAACTCGCCGAGCGCGCGGGAGAACGCGAGGAGCGACCCTGCCAGGATTCCGCGCCAGGCGAGCGGCAGCGCGACGCGCCGGAAGACGGCAACCGGACCGCTCCCGAGTGAGCGACCCATGGCGATGAGCCGGGGGTCGATCTCCTCGAAGGCCGTTCGCACGGGACGCACGAGCAGGGGAAATGCCATGACCGCCGTCGCGAGCACCACCGCCTTCCAGGTGAAGAGGATCTCGACGCCGGCTCGGTCGAGCAGGCGCCCGAGCGGGCCCGACTTGCGGAGAGCCTCGAGAAGGAGCAGCCCGACGGCCGTCGGCGGCAGCACGAGCGGCAGCGAAAGCAGCGTCTCGATGAGCGTGCGCCCGCGGCTGCGACGCCGGGCGAGGTGCCAGGCCGCGAAGATCCCGACCGGCAGGATCACGAGCGTGGCGATTGCCGCCACGCGCAGCGTCAGCAGCAGGATCGAGAGATCGTCTTCGGACATCGCTACCTCGCGTCCCGGACGATGAATCCCCGCTTCCTGAACTCCGCCCGGCCGTCGGGCCCTGCCAGGAAGGCGACGAACGCCTCGGCGGCTTTCGGGTTCTTCGAGGCGGACACCGGGGCAACCGAGTAGACGATGTCCGGACCGTTCGTGACCCGGAAGGCGACGCGCGCGGACTTCGCGACCGCGGCGTCGGTGCTGTAGACCACCGCGGCCGGGATGGCACCGCTCTCGACCGCCGCCAGCGCGGCCCGGACATCGAGCGTGGGGACGACCTTCGGCTCGACCCTGTCCCAGAGGCCGAGACCGGTGAGCCACTTCTTCGCGTAGATGCCGGCCGGCACCGAGGCCGGATCCGCGAGTGCGATCCTGGGCAGGTTTGCGAGGTCGTCCGCCGTCCGGATCCGGAGAGTCGAGTCGGACGGGACGACGACCACGAGGCTGTTGGAAAGGAGCTCACGGCGGCCGGCGGCCCTGACGAGTCCCGCCTTTTCCAGCACGTCCATCTTTGCCGTGTCGGCCGAGAAGAAAGCGTCCGCCGGCGCGCCGGCCTGGATTTGCCGCGCGAGGTCGCTCGATGCGCCGAAAGAGAAGACGATCTTCGTTCCCGTCCTTGCCTCGTACGCCTTGCCGAGGTCCGTGAGGGATTCGGTCAGGCTCGCGGCTCCAAAAACCAGGATCTCAAACTTCGGCTCGGCGAGCCCCAGGGCGAAAAGGGCGGCGACCAGAGAGACGGACAGAAGGGACTTTCGCATGAACCTCTCCTTTTTCTGTATCAGGCCCGGATGATCATGACTTCCGTGGCCTTGACGAGCGCATAGGCGGGCGAGCCCGGTTTCAAGCCGAGCTGCTTGACGGCGGCCTTCGTGATGATCGCCGTCAGGGTCTGGTCCGCGACGGCGAGAGTCACCTCGGCGAGAAGCCCCGACTGCCGAATTCGGGTCACCGTGCCGAGGAGCTTGTTGCGACCGCTGATCGCGTCCATGCCGACGGCTGGCGCTCGCGGTCCCGGCGCCGCGCCACTGAGGCGTCGGATTTCACTCAACGAGATGCGGTGGTGGCCGCCCGGTGTCCTCACCGAGCGGATCTGCTTCCGGTAGATCCATTGCTTGACCGTCTGGTAGCTCACGCCGAGAAGCGTCGCCGCTTCGGCAGGAGTGAGCGGCCCTCGGGCTGCGGTTTTCATTGGTAGGCGAGTTTACATAATTTCATACGATTACATTTGCAGCAAGCCGCATAAAACGGGATGCTCCGCCGAGATTTCTTACGGAAGGAGCAGACATGAAGACCCTGCAAGCCGTGATCCTTTGTGGCGCGATACTCGGATCGGCAGCCCTGGCGGAGGAGGGGCCCGAGCCCGCCGCGCCTCCCGAGCCGACGGCGGCGACGCCGACACCCTGGCCGCCCATCCAGTACATCCCCTCCCGCGGCTTCGCCTTTCGCACCCCCGACAAGCTCTTCGAGATGGCGATCGGCTTCAACCTGCAGGCGCGGTTCACGAGCTTCGACTTCGACCAGGTGCCAGGGGCCGTGGCCGACGCGGACGAGTCCCGCATCCGCCGGTTCAAGCTCTACTTCACGGGCTATGCCTTCGACCCGAGGCTGACCTACCGGCTGCAGCTCGCGTTCGAGAACGTGAACAACACGAAGCTGCTGCTCGACGACGCCTGGGTCAACTACAAGTTCATGGAGGAGATCTCCGCACAGATGGGCCAGTCGAAGACGCCCTACAGCCGCGACGAGCTCTACAACGACGGCGTCATCCAGTTCCAGGAACGCGCCCTGGCGGTGGACACGTTCAAGCCCGGCCGCGACACCGGGGCCGGAATTCTCGGGTCACTCTGGAAGGGGCAGTTGACGTACATGGCCGGCGTGTTCAGCGGGGACGGGCAGAACACGTTGCGCGCGACCGACCATGTGATGCCCATGATTCGCCTCGTCGCCAATCCGCTCGGGCAGATGGGGAACGCAGAGGCGGACCTCGAGTGCCACGCCGCACCCGCGCTGTCCTTGGGTATCGACGGGTTCACGAACACGCTCCGCAAGACTGCCGACAACATCCTCGAAAGCAACACGCCCAACTACGCGAGCCCCACGGGCTGGCTCGGCAGGAACATCTCGCTCTTCAAGACCGGCGAAGACATCTTCATCGAGTCCGCCAGCGCGGACGTCCAACTCAAGTGGATGGGGTTCTCGGTCCAGGGCGAGTACTTCGTGGGCCACGCCGAGGGCGACACGAGCGGCGTCATCGTGCGGGCGTATGGCTGGTACGTCCAGACCGGGTACCTCATCATTCCGCACACGGTGGACCTCGCGGTCCGATATTCCGCCATCGAGTACAACCGGGACCTGCCGCACACCTTCAACTCGATCGTCACCGCGGCGGCCGATTGGTACATCAAGAAGAACAACGTGAAGTTGCAGTTCGACTACTCCCTGACAGACCGACAGCGCAGCTCCGGGGAGCCGGCGCACGATCAGCTCTTCCGCTTCCAGGTGCAGCTGATGCTCTGAGACCCGCGGGCCGCGCGGCTCAGGAGGCCGCGGCGGCGAGGCCGGCGGCCCGGCCCGTAGCCCACGCCCACTGGAAGTTGAATCCCCCAATCGGCCCAAAAGCGTCGAGCAGCTCGCCGCAGAGGAACAGGCCCCGGTGCTTCCGGCTCTCGAGCGTGCGCGGATCGATCTCCGCGAGGTCGACACCTCCGCCCGTCACCTCCGCTTTTTCGTAGCCCTCGTGGCCGGTCCAGGGCAGCGGCCCCCGCACGAGCGACTCGACCAGCCGCACGCGGCTGGAGCGCGGCAGGCGCGAGAGCGGGAGTGCCGGATCGACGCCCGCCATGTTCGCCAGCGCCGTCGCCAGGCGATCCGGAAGCTCGCGGTGGAGCACTCCCGCGACGGTGCGCGCTCCGCCGGGTTTGAGGCGCGCTTCCCAGTCGGCGGCGTCGACCGGGCTCCATCGCACGCGCAAGTCCGCGGGAACCGCGCCCGGTGCCGCGGAACGGACTGCGACATGCGAGACGTCGAGGACCGCCGGGCCGCTGTACCCCCGGTGCGTGAAGAGGAAGCCTCCGCTCGCCGTGGCGCGGCGGTCGCTGTCCCGGGCCGTGATCGTGACGGGAAGGGACAAGCCGGCGAGATGCGCGAAAGGGGTGCCGGAGGCGGTCAACGGAGTCAGAGCCGCGTACAACGGGTGCACCGTGTGCCCGAGGCCCCGGAGGATCTTCAGTCCCATCCCATCGCTGCCGGACTTCGGGATGGAAAGACCGCCCGTCGCGACGACGACGGCATCCGCCTCGAGCGCCACCGCCGCCTCTCTCTCGACGCGCCAGCGCCCGCCCGCGGGAACGAGGCCCGTTACCGTCGCGTTCGGGAGGAATCTCGCGCCGCGCCGGGCCGCGAGCGCGAGGAGATTGTCGCGTACGTCCCGGGCTTTCTGCGAAACGGGGAAGAGCTTGCCCGATTCTGGCTCCTCGACGAGCGGGAGCCCGACCTCGGCCTCGAAGAACGCGATCTGCTCCGAGAGAGGCCAGGAGCGCAAGAGCTTCTTCAGCGTGTTCGGAGACGAGTCGGTGACGAAGCGGGATTCGTCGACGCGCGCGGGAAGGATGTTGCACCGTCCGCCGCCGCTGATCAGGATCTTGCGCCCACCGTCCGGGGTGCGCTCGAGCAGGAGCGTCTCGGCATCGGACGAGGCCGCGAAAATCGCCGCCATCGTCCCCGCCGCCCCCGCCCCGACCACGACGACGCGTCGCATGCCTCGCGCTCACTCTATCGTTGGGCGGTCAGGTCCATTGGCGTGATGAAACGGTGGGGGAAGGGTGCTCGACGGCGCGACCGCAACCGACGGCTGACCCGTGAAGAGTCCGTGGAGCCGATGAACCGGTGACCTTCCGTTACGAATACGAAAAATGCATCGATGAGCGAGACCCTGCGGCGGGCCGTCGGCGTTGCGTGAGACAGAGTGGTATCCCGTGGAATCGAAGGGGCAGAATGCAAGTGGACTCAATGTCGACGTTCATTCTGCAGCGCCACGTGGGTAGAAAAAGGAGGTCCTTGTCTCCCCTCCTTGCCGGGAAGATGCAGGGACCTCCGAAGAACGACCGACTCGATACTGCTCCGAGCCTACTGCACGTTGACGTCGAACGGCTTCGAAGGAATGCCGTTAGTGACGACCTCGAGCTTGCTCGGGCCCGTCTCCTGGTTAGCCGGCACATCGAATTGGGTCGACACGACGCCGTTGAATGCGACGGCCATGCTGCTGTGGTCGTGCGTCCGGCTGTAGAAAACGTGGCCGGTTGCGTTGTTTGTGATGCGGACGATCGGGTAATTCGTGGCGCCTTGAGAATCGTCCCCGTAAGCCGCTCCCTGCGACATTCCGTTGAAAAGATGTCCGGAGATAACGTACGACCCTCCCGGACTCACCGTCTTAGGGGCTTTCTGGATGCTCGGCTGCCAAGCCGGATTGTAGGTTCCCGTTGGGTTGTAAACCGAGACAAAGAAGAAGTCGGTGAACAGAATCTGTCCCGTGGGAAGGACCAGCATGTTGCCGTAGAACGATGAGTCGTTGTCAGCGTTCGGAGCGGGTGGAGCCGTCGTCAGGTTATTCCCGTCCCACTCGAAGAAGGTCGAGGGCGCGTTGAAGACCGTTGGGCTCGCCATCATCAGAACCTTCCCGTTGGGCTCGAGCGCGGCGGGACCATCGGCGATGCCGAGGTTCTCGGGGAAATCCGGACCCGCCTTCCAGCTTCCCTTGTAAATCGCGGTGTGAGCAGCGCCGCAGCTGTTGGCTCCCGTGGCGAAGACGCTCCCGTCGGGCATCAAGACCGCGGGGCCAACCTCAGCCGACTCGGCATTCGCTCCGCCGCAATCCGCCGCGGAGTCCCAGAGCTGCACACGCGTGCCTCCGCCGGGACTCGTCCACTTGCCCGACGCGGGGTTGTACAGCTCAAAGTTCGTGCCCGTCGGGTCGTATTGACCCACGTAGGCATCGACTGTCAGCACCTTCTTGTTGGGCAACAGCGTCCACCCTTCTTCATCGTGGATATCGAACTTGCCCGCGCCGGTGGGCGTCCAGGTGAGAGTCTTGGGATCGAGCAGAGCCTCGTCTCGGGTGCAGCAATTGGCCTGCATGTAGGTTCCGTCGGAAAGAACGATGGCCTGCGCATCGCCGATCGTCTGCGCAAAGGGTCCGAAGCCCCCGAAGAACGGAGGAGGAGCGACCGACGTCCACATATCGGCCAATGGGTCATAAATTGCGCCCAGGGCGGTCCACCGCGGTTGCAGGAAGTTGTATTCGCCGCCCTCGATGATGACCCGGCCGTCGGGGAGAACGGCCGTCGAGTGATACAGCGGGCTGTAGCCGCCGGACAGCGAGGCTAACTGAGTCCAGGTTCCGTTCACGTAGCTGCCGAACTGGTCGGGGGTGAGCTTCCACCAATCCTGGCAGCCGTGGTCCTGCAGCATCACGGTGCCGTCCGTCAGCAACACCGGGCTACCCGGGCCGCAATCGAAATAATCAACTACCGGAGGTTGGTTCACCAGCAATTGCCACGGCGCCAGCGGGGCGGCGAGAGCGAGAGCATTCGTATGTTTCACTGCGGCGGTCGTGTTCTTCTTCGGCGGTAGGGGTTTAAGCCGGAAGGATTGTGCGCGGCCAAGGCCGGGTCGAGCCAGCGACGCGAGCAAAACAACCGCCAGTATCCTGAGAATCCGAAAGTATCCACCTTTCATGGAGTCCTCCTTTAGACACCTTATATTTGAATCAAATGGGGTTTCACCGAGACCCCAACCCTTCGATCGGAAATTGGCAGGCTGGCTACCGTCCACATTCTTCTTCGGCAATGAGAACGGAGCCAAGCGGCTCGAGTTCAGAAGGCTCAAAAACGATCGAGAATTTGTCTTGCGGTTCACTGACTCCCCGCTGAAGCGTCGTGTCTCTGATGCGAGGCGCCCGCCGATGCGAAAAGCTGCGGCGGGCAAGACCACCGAGCGCCCGGCAGTTTTCTCCTCCGGTGCAGTCCTTGTCAAGGTCCGGCACGCTTCGGCTCGTGGATAAAGTCGAAGGTGGCTTGGACAACGGAACTCCGACAGCTGCTTCCGACAAGGACGAATCCCGGAATCCTAAGGATGAAGAAGGGATGAAGAGGGATGAAGCCCGTTCTTCGGCCTCTCCGCCATTAGCCGATATCGACTGTTCCTCGCATGGCTTTCCAACCGAATCTTTCCCCGTCAAGCGCACCGTCAAAGCATCGGGCGGAACCGGGTAAGTCCACCGATTCGCTAAGGGATTGACGCGATGGAGCCGATGACCGGACTTGAACCGGTGACCTGCGGTTTACGAAACCGCTGCTCTACCAACTGAGCTACATCGGCCCGGAGCGCGGATCTTACGGAAAGGGCGTTCTGACGTCAAACCGCGCGGCTTGCGGTGGTTTCAGTCGAACTTGACCGAGACGATCTTCGAGCAGCCCGGCTCTTCCATCGTCACGCCGTACATGACGTCGGCCGTCTCCATCGTGCGCTTGTTGTGGGTGATGGCGATGAACTGGGTCTCTTCGGTCATGTCGCGCAGCAGCTTCGTGAAGCGGTCGATGTTGGCCTCGTCGAGCGGCGCGTCCACCTCGTCGAGGATGCAGAAGGGCGAGGGCTTGAAGCGGAAGATCGCCATGAGCAACGCGATCGCGGTCAGCGCCTTCTCGCCGCCGGAAAGCAGCAGGATCGACTGATTGCGCTTGCCGGGCGGGTGGGCGTCGATCTCGATGCCCGATTCGAGCATGTCGTTTTCGTCGAGGAGCTTCATCTCGGCCGCGCCGCCCTCGAAGAGCCGCTCGAACATCCCCTTGAAATTTTCGTTGATGGCCTGGAAGGCTTCGGCGAAGCGCTCCGACGAGGTCGCGTTGATCTTTCGGATCGACTCCTGCAGCTCGGAGATCGACTTCAGAAGGTCGTCGCGCTGCGCGGTCAGGAACGTCAGCCGCTCCGACATCTCCTTGTGCTCCTCGAACGCGAGCACGTTGACGGGCCCGAGCCGCTCGAGCGAGGCCGTGAGCTCCGCGACCTCCGTCTCGAGAGCGGCGAGCCCCTCCGGAGTGACGTCGGCCGGAGCCTCGAGGGTGTCGGGCTCGACGCCGAACTCCTCGCGTGCCTGGGCGACGAGGTGATCGAGGTCGGACGAGCTGCGCGTCGCCGTGACTTCGGCCTCGAACCGCGCCTCGCGCGCGGCGTCGAGGGTGGCGCGATCCGCGCGGGCGGACGCCTCGCCGCTTTCGACCCGCGTGGTCGCCACGCGAGCCGTCTCGACGGCCGAGCCATGCGCGGCCGCCGCCGTCTCCCGGGCGGCGAGGTTGGCGATTTGTCGGGCGCGGGCGTCGGCCTCTTCCTGCGCGAGCTCGGCGGCGCGGCCGGTCATGCGCGCGTCCTCTTCGCTCGCTTCGGCCAGGCGCCGCTCGAGCGTCGTCCGCGTCTCGAGCAGCGCGTCGCGCGCACTCTCCATGGCGCGGCGCCGCTCGGCGGCGACCTCCGCCTCCGTGCGGCGGTGGGCGAGCTCTTCGGCAGCCGACATCGCGATCGAGCGGGCCTCCGAGAGGGATGCCGACAGTGTGCCGATCCGCTGATGCGCGGCATCCTCCGTTGTGGCAAGACGCCGCTCCTCGTGCTCGAGGGCCTGTCGCTGTGTTTCGAAGCCCGCCGCGTCGTCGCGCAACGCGCGAGCCTCCTCGGCGGTCGTGTCGCGCTCGCGTCGCAGCCGGTCCCGCTCGGTCAGCCGTTCGTCGAGGCGGGCGGCGAATGCGCTGTGGGTGGACTGCGCCTCCCGCTCCGTTTCCCGAAGGGCTGGGAGCTCCGTTTCGAGCCGCGAGCGGGAGGCGCGCAGCGACTCGACGCGCTCTTCGGCGCCGGCGAGGGCATTGCGGGCTTCCTCGAGGCGCCGCGAGAGTGCCTCCTCGTCGCGGCGGAGGGCGAAAAGACCCGAAGCCTCCGCGCTCGGCCGCGAGACCCGCACGATCGGGCCGCGGACCACCTCGAGGGCTTTCGTCACGAACACGAGGTTGGGATGCCGCTCGGCCAGCGCGAGCGCCTCGCCGAGATTCTCGACGAAGGCCGCCGCCGGAAGCGCGGCGCGCTCGGCCAGCGAGAGGGCGGCGTAGCCCTCGAGGACCGCGTCCCATCCGAGCGAGCCCGCCGGGCGGTCCGGGCTCGTCTCGTGGCGCCAATCCGCGCGCACCAGCCGGCCGGCCGCGAGTGCACGGAGGGCGTCCACGGCGCGCAACGGATCTCCCGAGGCGAGCAGCGCGTCCGAGTCCATTCCGAGCACGCGTCCCACGGCATCCTCCCAGCCGGGCCGGGGGCGGATACGGTCGGAGAGCGCACCGTGTTCGGAAAGTCCCGCGCCCCGCAGCGCCTTGCGCACTTCGTCCACGCCCGTCTCGCGCGCGCGGAGCGTCTCGATGAGCGCTGCGAGCCGATGTTCGAGGGCGCTCGCGGCTTCGCGGGCCTGCTCTCGGTCGGCCTCGGCCGCGGCCAGGCTCGCGGCGATCGCCCCGAGCTCCTCGTCGGCCCGGGCGACGCGCCGGGTCGCCTCCACGGCGGCGGCGAGCAGGCGGGCCGCTTCGCTCTCGGCCTCGGCGGCTTCCCGCTCGCGAACCGAGAGATCGGCGGCGATCTTCTCTGCCGTCTGTGCCAGGCGGCCGAGCGACGCCGTGACGCGCTCGGCCGAGAGGTCCACTTCGTGGCGCGCGTTGCGCGCCGCCACACGCTCGCCGGCTGCAACGAGGGCGCGCGTTCGCATTTCCTCGAGCTCTCGCTCGACCGCTGCGCAACGGGCGGCCGCCTCCGAGGCACGGCGATCCGCTTCCTCGCGCGCGAGCGATTTGGCGCGGGCCTCGGCCACCGAGCGGGCCAACCGCTCCTCGAGCTCGGCGAGATCGCGGGACGCGCGCGACTGCTCGGCGGTGAAGTCCCGCCCCTCGCGCTCGAGGGCCGCGCGGCGCGCGGCGAGGTCGATGGCGGCGCGGCGATTCGATTCGAGCAGGGCGTCATCGCGCGCGATCGAGGACTCGAGCCCGGCGAGCTCTTCGCGCAGGGCGTCGCGGCGCCCCGCGGCCTCCGCCGCCTCCAGGCGCGCCGCGGCGAGCTCCGCTTCGGCCCGCCCGAGGGCCGCCGCGGCCTCCGCTTCGCGGTCGCGTCGCGCGTCGCGCAGCTTCTCGGCGGACTGGAGCGCTTCGCGGAAGAGATCCGTTCGTACCCGGGTCAACCCGGCTCTGCGCTGGCGCAAGAGCTCGGACTGCTCCTTGTAGCGCGCCGCGCGCGAGGCCTGGCGCCTCAAGGACGTCACGTTGCGCTCGATCTCGGCGATGATGTCCGAGAGCCGCAGCAGATTGCCCCGTGTCTCCTCGAGCTTGCCTTCGGCAAGCCGCTTCTTGAGCTTGTACTTGGTGATGCCGGCCGCCTCCTCGATCAGGCGCCGGCGGTCCTGCGGCTTCGTCGACAGGACCTGGTCGATCCGGCCCTGCTCGATGACCGAGTACGCTCGCACGCCGAGTCCGGTCCCCAGGAGCTGGTCCTGGATGTCGCGCAGGCGGACCTGCTTGCCGTTCAGAAAATATTCGCCCTCGCCATCCCGATAGACGCGCCGTCCCACACGCAGCGTCCCGTCCTCGTCGCCCTTCTCGCTGTCGCCGTTGGAGGCGGCGAGCGTGAGAATGACCTCGGCCATTCCGAGCGGCCGGCGTTTGGCCGAACCGTTGAAGATGACGTCGTCCATCGTGTCGCCCCGCAGGACGCGGGCGCTCTGCTCGCCGAGGGCCCATGCGACAGCGTCGCTGATGTTCGACTTGCCGCAGCCGTTGGGGCCGACCACGGCCGTCACCGAGCCCGGGAAAGCGAGATCGACCTTCTCGTAGAAGGACTTGAAGCCGGCGATCTCGACCCGTTTCAATCGAAGCATCTTGCGCAGAAATGTAGCAAATGGGACAGGCAGGCGCCACAAGTTATTGGGGTCGGGCGGCTTGGATGCCCCAATAGCCGGTGGGGGCGCCGTCATCCTGTTACGATCCCGCCCCGATGAAATCCGACATCGAGATCGCCCAGGAAGCAAAGCTACGCCCCATCGAGGAGGTCGCGCGCGAGGCGGGCATTCATCCCGAGGACTTCATTCCGTACGGTCGCGACAAGGCGAAGGTCTCGATCAACGCGATCGCGCGCGCCGAGGGGCGCCCCGAAGCGCCGCTCGTGCTCGTCTCGGCGATCACGCCGACTCCCGCCGGCGAAGGAAAATCCACGACGACGGTCGGCCTCGGCCAGGCGCTCCGGCGCCTGGGGCGCCGACCGATCATCGCCCTGCGCGAGCCGTCGCTCGGCCCCTGCTTTGGGGTCAAGGGCGGAGCCGCCGGTGGCGGGTATTCCCAGGTCGTGCCGATGGAGGACATCAATCTCCATTTCACGGGGGATTTCCCCGCCATCACGGCGGCGCACAACCTGCTCGCGGCGATGATCGACAACCACCTCCACCACGGCAACGCTCTCGGGATCGACCAGCGGGACATCCCGTTCCGCCGCGTTCTCGACATGAACGACCGAGCGTTGCGCGATGCGGTCATCGGCCTCGGCGGCAAGATCAACGGCGTGCCGCGCGAGACGGGCTTCGACATCACGGTGGCCTCGGAGGTCATGGCGATTCTTTGCCTGGCGCGCGACCTCGCCGACCTCAAGGAGCGCTGCGGCGCGATCGTCGCCGGCTACACGAGGGACGCCGAGCCGGTGCGCGCCCGCGACCTCAGGGCCAACGGCGCCATGGCGGCCCTTCTGAAGGACGCCATCCATCCGAATCTCGTCCAGACGCTGGAAGGCACGCCGGCCCTGATACACGGAGGCCCCTTCGCGAACATCGCGCATGGGTGCAACTCCATCCTGGCCACGCGTATCGCGATGCGCTACGGCGACATCGCGGTGACCGAGGCGGGGTTCGGATTCGATCTGGGCGGCGAGAAGTTCCTGGACATCAAGTGCGCCTACGGCGACATGTGGCCGTCCGTGGTAGTGCTCGTCGCCACGGTGCGAGCTCTCAAGATGCACGGGGGCGCGCCCAAGAGCGCGCTCGGAGAAGAGGATCTCGCGGCCCTCTCGCGGGGCATGCTGAACCTCGAGCGGCACCTGGACAACGTGCGGATTTTCGGCCTCCCCGCCGTCGTTGCCATCAACCGCTTTCCGAGCGACTCCGCGGCCGAGATCGCCTTTCTCGAGAGGCGGTGTGCCGAGCTCGACGCGAAGGTCGCCCTGTCGGAAGTCTTCACGCGCGGCGGCGCGGGGGGCGAAGACCTCGCCCGCGCGGTGCTCGAGGAGATCGACCAGGGCACGGCGCGGTACCGGCCGCTCTACCCGTGGGACCGGCCGCTGGCCGAGAAGATCGAGATCGTCGCGCGGCGGCTCTATGGCGCCGGCGGAGTCTCCTTCTCGAAGGAGGCCGAGAGCCGCCTGGCCCGGTACGAGAAGCACGGCTTCGGCAATCTCCCGATCAACATCGCGAAGACCCCGTACTCGTTTTCAGACGATCCGAAGAAAGGCGGGCGGCCTTCCGGCTTCACCCTGCACGTGGACAGGACGCGGCTCTTTGCCGGCGCGGGGTTCGTCGTTGCGATTTGCGGAGACATCATGACGATGCCGGGCCTGCCGAAGAAGCCGGCTGCCGAGACGATCGACGTCGACGCGGCAGGGCGCGTGTCCGGACTGTTCTGAGGCTGACCCGCGGTCGCTTTCGGGAATTGTGAAGAAATCTTGCGATTTGCTCCGGGAAGTGTGTAAGGTTCGGCAGGAGTCGGGGGAATCTTCACGATGTTGACACTCGAAGTCCGCAGGCGCCCGGGAACCGGCGCCGAAATGCATCGCGTGGCCGGAGACAGCGCCACGGTCGGCGCGTCCTCGGGCAACGAGGTCGTGGTGCGCGCCCGGGGCGTGTATGGCCGTCACCTTCGTCTGCTCGAAAGGGAAGGCGCGTACCACCTCGACCTCTTCCGGGGCATCGGTGCCGTTCAGGTCAACGGCCGCGAGTTCTTCGGAGGAGCCATCGCGGCCGGCGACCGGATCACCATCGGAGAGGCGACGATTACCGTCGTCGACGTCGGCCCCTCGATGCGGCCCACGCCGGTCGGCGAGTTCCCGCAGGACGACCTGGCCGAGTCGGCGCCTTCCACGGCGTCGGCCCCGGCGCTTCCGGTTACCGAGGTCGAATATCGCGGGCTGAGGCTGGCCGCGAACCGTCTTTGCCGGGAAGCCCGGTCGCTGGAGGACCTGGCCACCGCGCTGACCGACTTTCTCGACCGCGAGCTATCGCCCTCCGAGTGGGCAGTCGGCGAGTTCTCGGCGTCCTCGGGGTTCCGGCCGATCGCGTCGACGTTTCGCGAGAACCCGATGCTTCCACCGAGGATGATCCAGGAGATCCGCGGCGGCGAGCGCCTGGCTCGCGCGGAGACGGTCACGGGAGTCCTGACGCTTCTCGTCGAGCCGGCGCCCGAAGGCGCGGGGCGGACCGGAATCGTGCTGCGCGAGTCGCCGCGCCTGGCGGCGCGAGCGGTGCTTTTTCTCGAGGAGCTCGTCCAGGTGGCCGGAATCGCGTTCGCCCGTATGGGCGCGGAACCCGAGGCGGCCGAGCCGGCGGTCCGCGTGACGCAGGAGGTTCCGGTGACGGCCGCTCCGGAGGCAGGTCCGGCGGAGACCGTGCTGCGTTCGACGGACGACCTGAAGAAGATTGTCGAGACCGTGGAGCGCGAGGTCATCGATCGCGCAATGCGTCGCGTGGAAGGCAACCAGAGCCGCGGCGCCCAGGTGCTCAACATTTCCCGCGGGTCGCTGATCGCAAAGTTGAAGGAGTTCGCGATTCCGGACTATCGGTACTTGAGGCGAGAGCGGGGACGGCACTAGCGCCCAAATTCGAATTTCGAATTTCGAAGTTCGAAATTGCTCAGCCCCCACCACAGCGCAAACGGCGCCGCGAAACGGCCAGCGACCAGGTAGAAATGGAACGCCGCCGCCCAGAGGTTTCGGGCGATCGGACCATAGTGCGCCTCGCTCCACGGACCGAGGCTCGTGGCGTAGAGCGACTCGACCTGGCAGACGAGCGCCAGAACGTGGATCACGGCGAGCGCGGCCGCGGCGAGCCAGAATCGTCCGAAGCGCCGCGCGCCGAGAGGGCGGGGTGTCAGCGCGAAGAGTGCAGTGAGCTGCGCGAAGTTGAAGTCGATGTCGGCCGCGGGCAGGCCGGGGCGGGGGGAAGCGGGCGGGAAGTCCGACCGTTCGACCCAAATCTCTCCGTCCGACGCCGAGAGCGTCGTGACCGCCGGGCTCTCGAAGAGCCGCAGCAGGACCTCCGCCGCCGACGCGAGACCTCTCTCGTAGGGCGCGGAGAAGGCGAACCAGAACGCCAGGCCGGCGGCGAATCCGGCGGCCAGACGCAGCGCGGCGCGCCCATCCACCTTCCGGAACGCCCGGGCGGGCGGCTCAGCTCTTTTCGCGCGAGCCATGGTCCCGGGCGCTCTCGGCGGCGCCGGCTTTCTGCACCCGCGACGCCCAGGCGAGAAAGAGCAGCACGCCGCACAGCACGACGATCGACTGCCAGAGGACCGTGTGC
This sequence comes from uncultured Acidobacteriota bacterium, assembly GCA_963847075.1. Taxonomy (GTDB): domain Bacteria; phylum Acidobacteriota; class Thermoanaerobaculia; order UBA5066; family Gp7-AA6; genus DAHUXD01. The sequence continues at coordinate 714,007 of CAWJYL010000002.1, read as the reverse complement.
GAGGACGAGAAGAACCTGGGACGATGGGCGCCGATCCAGAAGAGCGACACCACGCGCACGAGGTTGACCGCCTGGATCGCGGCAAAGCCCGCCGCAAGTCCGCCGAGCCGCCAGGGCCATGGCGCGGGAAATGCAATTACCGCCGACCCGAAGAGCAGCGCCGTCTCGACGCCGTTGCAGCCGTTCTCGATGTTGACGGTGAAGAGGCTGGATCGAATCTCCGTCCCGGCCACCGAGACCTTTTCGCCGAAGGCGGTGAGAACCGCCGCGGAGGCGCGAGCCACGCCCGCCGTGAAAGGCACGATGACGGCGTCGTTGACCGGGCGGGACGCGACGACGGAGTAGAAGGCGACGAGCAGCGCCACGAAGCGGAGGAGGAAGAAGACGGATCGGCGGTTCGAGGCTGCAGAGGCGCGAGGTGCCGTCATCGAACGGCGCCGCCGAGCGACTCCTGGAACTCCAGGATCGACGCGCAGAGGGCCCGCAGGCCGGCCGGCAAGGTCAGGAGAAGCTCACCCGCGGCGTTGATCACGACCTGCTCCGTCACCGCCGAGGCGAGCAGCTCCCCGCCGTCGGCGCGGATCTCGTAATCCATCACGAACCGTGCCACCGCGGGCGCCTGCAGCCGGGCCGTCACATGGATCGTTTGGTCCGGCCGGGCCGGCGCCCGGTACTTCAGCTCCATCCGTGTCACCGGCACCCGGTAGCCCATTTCGAGCGCGCGGGCCGCGGTGAAGCCGAACTTTCCGGTCAGAGCCTCGCGCGCCTGCTCGAGATAGAGGACGTAGTGCCCGTGCCACACGACGCCGTACGGATCACACTCGGCAAACCGCACCGGGATCGCGATGGTCAGGCCCTGCAGCGGATCGGCCGGCCGGATTCTCGCCCCCATCACGCGGCCGACTCGAAAACGGCGCAGAGAAAGTTGCCCCCCGCGCCGAAGGAATTGACCAGAGCGCGCCGGGCCGTCCCGCCCTCCGCGAGGGCGCAGGTGGCGGCGACGAGCTGGGCGCCGCCGGCGGCCGCCATCTCCCCGATCGCGTCCTTGATCGCAATCTCACGGGGCAGCGTCTGCCCGAAGATCGAGTGCATGACCTCGGCCTCGGCCCGGTCCATCTCCGCCACGCCGTCGCGCGAGGAGAGCCAGAGACCGATGTCGGCCGGCCGCACGCCGGCGTCGTCGAGCGCGCCGCGAATCGCGCGGGCGATCGCTCCGCGGTCCGGGGCGAATCGGTACGGCTCCGACGCGACGCCCGCCGTGGCGATGCCTGCCAGGCGCGCAAGCGACCGGGCGCCGCGCGAGTGGGCGCTCTCCTCCGTCTCGAGCAGGATGACGAAGGCCCCCTCGCCCTGGACGATCCCGGAGTCCCGTTTCTCGCCGCGCAAGGCGCCGACCCGGTCGAATCCCATGGCGTAGTAGAAGTTCCACTCGTCGACCGCACCGGCGATCATCGCCCGGGCCCGACCCGAGGAAAGCGCGAGGGTCGCGTAGAGAAGGGCGTTCAACGCGGACGGGTCCTTCTGTGTGATCGTGACGTTGGGCCCGTAGATCTTGAGCTCGATCGAAGCCTGCGAGGCCGGCGCATTGGCGACCGTATTCGGAAAGTGGAACGGGGGAGCGGCTTCGGGGGACTCGAGGATGAGCACGCGCAGGAATTCCGTCAGCGCCCCGGCGCCTGCCGAGCCGGTGCCCATCGCGATGCCAATCGCCTCGGGCGACTCCTCGATTCGATAGCCCGCCTCGGCCACGGCCTGCATGCATGCGATGAGAGCGAACTGGCTGCCGCGATCGAGCCGCCGCGCCTTCATCGCGGGAATCTCGGGCTGCGGCGAGAATCCGTCGTAGCGCGCGACGTGCGTGGCGTGCAGGTCGCCCCGTTCCTGCGGCGCAAAGGGCCGGATCGCGGTTTCTCCGGAGATCAGTCTCCGGTAGAAGTCCGATGCCGTGCGTCCCAGGGCCGAGACGGCGCCGGTCCCCGTGACGACCCCGCGCGACGCCATCAACCCCGTGAGGCGTCGTACCGCGAGAGCACGACCACTGAGCTGTTGCCGCCGAAGGCGAACGAATTCGAGAGGGCCACGCCGACCGGGAGGTCGCGCGCCGCGTTGGGCACGTAGTCGAGGTCGCAGGCGGGATCCGGATGCTCGTAGTGGATCGTGGGCGGAACCTTTCCGTCTCGCACCGTCAGTGCGGTCGCCACCGCCTCGATCGCTCCCGAGGAACAGAGACAGTGCCCGATCATGGATTTGATCGAGGAGACCGGAATCGCGCGCGCGCGGGCGCCGAGCGCGGCCTTGAGCGCGGCGGTTTCGGCGGAGTCGTTCTGCGGCGTCGCGGTGCCGTGCGCGTTGACGTAGTCCACGTCGCCGGCGTTGACGCCGGCATTGACGAGCGCGGCGGCAATCGTGCGGCCACCGGCCGATCCCGAAGGATCGGGAGCCGTCATGTGGTACGCGTCCGAGGTCACTCCGTAGCCGCGAAACTCGGCCACGATCGCCGCCCCCCGGCGGCGAGCCCGCCCGGCCTCCTCGAACACGAGGATGCCGGCCGCCTCACCGATCGAGAGCCCCTTGCGCTCCCGGTCGAAGGGCCGGCAGGGATCCGGGTCGACCGAGCGCAGCGAGTTGAAGCCGCCGTAAGTCAGCCGCGCGAGGACGTCCGATCCGCCGGTCACGACGACGTCCGCGAGGCCCGCCGCGATGGCATCGAAGGCGTACCCCATGGCGTTGGCCGAGGAGGAGCAGGCGGTCGTGATCGTGGACTTGATGCCCTCCAGGCCGAAGCGCTGCGCGACCCGGTCGGTAATCGAGTCGGGGAGATGGTTGAGAACTCGGGAGGGCCGCGCCTTCTTTCCCCGGAGATAGAGCTCGAAGAACGCCTCCGAGTCGATGAGCCCCGACGTCCCGCCCCCGAGGATCACGCCCAGGCGGGTCGGGTCCTCGCGCCCGATGTCGAGGCCGGCTGCCTCGATGGCCTCGCGGGCGGCCGCCACTCCCATGCGATCGGCACGGGACATGCGCCGGCGCTCGGCCGGAGCGAGGAAGCCGTCCGGGATGTCGGTGACCTCGGCGGCGGTCTGCGTGCGATACGCGGCCGGGTCGAAGAGCGAGAGCGGCCGGATTCCGCACACGCCGGAGAGCATGTTGCGCCAGGACTCCTCCAGGCTCCGCCCGACCGCCGTGACGGCTCCCATTCCCGTGATGACGACGCGGCGACCTCGATTCACGGCGGGATTGTGACATAGCCACCGGCCGCGGCGGGCGTTTCGTCCGGTTCTGGCGGCGGCCGTGTTGACAGCTCGGGCATAATCGCCCCGATGAACGAGCGGCGCGTCGACTGGCACACGTACTTCATGAACATCGCGCGGCAGGTGTCGACGCGCTCGACGTGCCCCCGCAAACACGTCGGCGCCGTCATCGTGCGCGACCGTACGATCCTTTCGACCGGCTACAACGGCTCGATCCGCGGCCTTCCGCACTGCTCGGATGTCGGCTGCCTCATGGAGGACGGGCACTGCGTGGCCACGGTCCACGCCGAGGCCAACGCGATCATCCAGGCCGCAAAGAACGGCGTGTCGATCGGGGGCGCCGAGATCTACACGACGGCCAGCCCATGTTGGCCCTGCTTCAAGCTCATCGCGAACTCGAGCCTCGTGCGCGTGTATTACGGAGAGTTCTACCGCGACGAGCGCTCGATCCAGGTCGCCCGCGACGCCGGCATCGAGCTCATCGACCTGGCCACCGCCGCGAAGTAGGGGTCAGTCATCGGTCGTCGCTGCGCTCCTCAGGATGAGGGCCGACGAAGCTCGTCATCCTGAGCGTCGCGAAGGATCCCGGACTTGATTCGGCAGGGCGCGAGCCGCACGGCCGCTACGGCTATGCCGGGACGTCGCCGAGAGCGAGGATGCGCAGGCACTCCTCGAGGTGGCCGCGCGAGCCCGCGGAGAGCTGGAAGAAGCGGCAGCCGAGCCCCCGGTCGTTGTCCCGGCCGAGGCGCACGACGATGGCTTCCGCGACCACCGTTCGGACGCCCCGCTCCACCGGCACGTCGAAGGAGACTTCGAGACGGGCGCCGATCGGCTGCCGGACCGGCGTCTTCACGAAGAAGCCTCCGCGCGAGAGGTCGCGGATCGTGCCTGCGTGCTGCATCCCGTCCCGCCAGAAGGTGATCGACCATTCCACCGCGGACCGCGCCTCCTCGCGAGGAAGGACCTGCAGGAAACGGCGCACGACCGCAAAGAACGATTCCGGGTCGAGCGGAAGGGACAGGGTGGCGTCCGCCCCGACGCGGAGTGCGGCCTCTTCGGCCCCCGGCGGCCCGACCACGACGATCGGCGTCTTTGCGAACGCCGGATCGGCCTTGAGGACCCGGCACAGATCGAGGCCCGTCATGCGGGTCATGCCGGCGTTGACCACGACGAGTTGCGGCTTCTCGCGGCGTGCGACGTCGAGAGCCTCGGTTCCCCCCGATGCGGTCAGCGTCTGGCAGCCGGTCCGCGCGAGGACCTCTTCGGCCGCTCCCCGAAAGAGCCCCTGATCGTCGACGAGAAGGATGGAGGGCATTTGCGCGTCCGGGATTATACGGTTGGAGATCGGGGTCACACGACGCGCGGGCGCAGAACGATCTCGCCGTGGACGACATCGGGCGGCGACGCGAGCACGTAGAGGAGGGCGCGGACCACGTCGTCGGTCTGCAGCATCTGCGTCCGCTCGAGCGTCGGCCGGTATCGGTCGAAGAAATCGGTATCGACGGAGCCGGGGCAGATCGCGGTCACCCGGATGTTCGCGGGTTTGAGCTCCGCGGCGAGGGCTCGGGTAAAGCCGACGAGCCCCGCCTTGGCCGCGCAGTAGACTGTTCCTTCCGCGAACCCTTCGAGGCCGGCGATCGAGGAGATGTTGACGACGTCGGATGGCGCACTGCGAAGCAACGCGTGCAGACAGGCCTGTGTGAGGTAGATCGCGGCCGCGAGGTCGGTCTCGAGCATCGCGGCGATCTCCGACCGCTTCGTCTCGGAGAGCGGCGAGCGGTATCCGAGACCGGCATTGTTGATCAGCACGTCGAGGCGCTTGTGGCGCGACAGCACGACGTCCACGAGGTCGTAGAGCGCAGGCACGACGCGCAGGTCGGCGACATGGTATGCGGCATCACCCCCGGCTTCGGTAATCTCGCGAACGACGTCGCGGAGCTTGTCCTCGCGCCGGGCGACGAGGAAGACCGTGGCGCCCGCACGGGCCAGGGCATGGGCGAACGCCCGCCCGAGGCCCGAGGACGCCCCGGTCAGGAGCGCGACCTTTCCACCGAGCGACTGATCCGCCATGAGTGATCGCCGACGGCTGAGAGTCGTCAGCTTCTCAAATGTATCATCCGCCTTCGCGTGGACACGATCACCCATGGAATCGCCGGATCCGTTCTGACGCGCCCTTTCGCCGATCGGCCGGGCGCGAAGGCGGCGTTTTGGGTCGGGGCGATCGCGGCCATGGTTCCCGATCTCGATTTCATCTTTTTCTCGAGCCGGCTCGAGTACCTGCGCGACCATCGTAGCTGGACGCACTCGTTTCTCGTCCTGCCGTTTCTGGCCCTCGGCATCGCCCTGGTGGCCCGGCTATTCCTGCGGCGCGCGCGCCTGACGACGCTCTGGCTCTTCTCGGGCATCGGCCTGGCGACGCACATCGTGTTCGACTGGATCACGAGCTTCGGCACGATGTTCTGGACGCCTCTTTCCCGGCAGCGGTACTCGCTCGACTGGGTGTTCATCCTGGACCCCTTCTTCACCGGAATCTCGCTCGCGACCCTCGTTCTCGCACTGGTGTTCCGGGAGCGCGGGCGACGCATCGCGGTCGCGGGCGCGGTCTTGCTCGGGGCCTATGTCGCGACGTGTGCGGTCCTCCACGCCCGCGCGCTCGAAGCCTGGAAGCGCATGGACAACCCGCCTCCCGGCTCGAAGGTGGCGGTGCTGCCGCAGTTCCTGTCGCCGTTCCGTTGGCTCGGGCTCTCCGAACTCCCCCGGGAGATCCATGTCGCGTTCTTCGACATCGGTCCTTTCGCCCGGGGCGCGGGCGACCCGCGTCCGCCGCAGAAATGGAGCGAAGTCCTGAAGAGCCTCTCGGACTACTACCCGCCGCCCGGGCGGGCGGTGATTCGGCGCTACGACCGACCCCCGGACTCCCCGGTGCTCGAGACGGCTCGGGCGCTTCCCGACGTCGGCGTCTATCTCGCCTTCGCGCGATTCCCGCTCGAAACGGTGTATCCGGCGGGCGACGGGGGCGCGACGGTCATCGTGCAGGACCTGCGCTTCCTGCCGTGGTTCACGGGTCCGTGGGAGCCGGGCGGGGCGGATGGCATCCGCCGGCAGCCCTTCGTCTACCGCGTGCGTTTCGACGGCGCCCTACGCGCGATCGAGAGGGGCTTCGTCCGCGGCGGTCGGCGCTAGTTTCGGAGCGAGGGAAGACCGGGTCGCCGTCGTCTCTCCGGCCACGTATGAGTACTCGGGCGAGCGCTGGCGCGTCAGCGCCTCCGAGATACCGGCGTAGTACCCGATCTTGATCAGCAGCCGGACGAAGACGAAGACCTGCTGCGTCAGGATGAGCGGCGCGAGCGCGAAGCGGGCCTCGCCTCCGGCGGACGGGTCGAGCAAGAGCCAGATGACGTAGAGGGCGGCCGTCAGTACGAGGTACATGCCGAGGATCGCAAAGAGGCGCAGCGGCCGCGCGACCGCACCCCCGACGCCGAAGAAGAAACGCGACACGGGTGGAAGGTCCGGCCGCGCGACCCAGACGGTGCGCACCGAGTCGGCGAGCAGCTTGATCACCGCCAGCGCGAACAGCAGGACGGCCAGACGCAGCCCCGTGACGGCGAGGGCCGCCTGCTCGGTGTGCAGTTCCCGCACGCGATCCCGCAGGGCCTCGCCCGCCTCGACGTAGATCCACCGGTACGAGGCGAACGCCGCTGCGAAGGCCGCCAGGGTGAAGAGGAGGAATGCGGGCATGCGCCGCATCCCCTCCCGGCCGAAGGTCACGAGCGAGCTCGACGGCTCGCGCAGCACCCCGAGCGTTCCGCCGAGTGCGAAGGCGTGGACGACCATCGCGAGAAGCGCGAGGGAGAACGCCGTCGCGCCGACCCCCCGCATGCCGGGCAGCTCGGACCAGCGAATGCCGTCGGTGGATAGCAGGCCCGTGGCAATCTCGGGAAAATTCCCGAGGACGTCGGGATGCACGCGACGGAGAGTCTCCCACCAGCCGTAGTCGGGGTTGGCCACCATCCGGTCGGCGGCGGGAGAGCGGTCGAGCAGCGAATGCAGGGTGTTGCTGATGGGGAGGATCAGGGTCGCCGCGAGCAGGAGCTGGATGAGCCACAGGGCGACGGCGAGGTATGGTTTGGACAGAGAGAGCTTGAGCCCTCGCAGGAAGCACGCGAGCGCGCGCGGCCCCCTTCGGCTCACCACGCCACCGTCATGAAGTCGATCATGTTCTGGACCCAGAACACCGCCCGGGCGGTCCAGCGCGTCGCCACCCGCTCGTCCCCATCCGTGCGGCGGCCGTTGTTGGTGCGGTCGACATCGAGCAGGATCTTCTCGTCCGGATCCACGACCGCCTCGATGAGGCGCGGACCGCTCGCGACGCGAAACTTCTTCCAGCGGGCCTCGCCGTCCCAGTGGGAAAGGTACGTGTAGCCGCCGACGAATCGCAGCACGACGTCGACCGGCATCGCGACATCCCCGTGCCGCACGACGGTCACCTCGCTGTCATAGCCTCGGGCCTTCGCCAGCGAAGGCGGCGGCCCGGCGACGAGCTTGCCGTCCCGCTCGAAGAGGCCCCTCGGCGGCAGTGCTTGTTCGCTCTGCGCCTCTTCGACCGCGTAGTCGACGATTCCCGAGGAGAAGAACGTCCGGTCGAAGAACCAGCCCCAGTCGGCACCCGACGCGTCGTGGACGGCGGCGATGAAGTCTCCCGTCGTCGGATGGCGAAAGCGCCAGCGCTCGGCGTAGAGGCGCAGGGCGCGGTCCATCGTGGGCTTGCCCAAAAGCCGCTCGAGGGTTGCCATCGTCAGCGCGGTCTTGTCATAGACGTTGATGCCGTAGGAGCGCCGCGTCCGGAACTTCCAGCTCTCCGAGGCGAGCACGTCCCAGTCGGCCATGGCGAAATACGCGCGGCTCGTGTCGAGCGGATAGTGGATGTCGATGCCGAGCGGGAAGTGCAAGCCGAAGACGTCGAGCGCGACGTGGTTCGGGCCGTAGGTCGCCTCGAGCACGCGGTCCGTCATGTAGGTGTTGAAGCCCTCGTCGAGCCAGGCCTCTTCGAACTCGTTGTTCGCGATGAGGCCGTAGAAGAACTGATGGCCGGTCTCGTGGACCGTCACGGACTCGGGACGATGGACGCTCGCGGGAGCGCTCCAGGACGTTCCGCCCGTGATGAGGGTCGGATACTCCATGCCGCCGGCGCCTCGGGCGCCCCAGGGCGGATCGACGATCGTCAGTGTGGCGTACGGGTAGGCACCGAGGATGCGCCCGTAGCCGGACAGCGCGGCCTTGGCCGCTCGAAAGTACCGTTCGGCCTGGGCCGCGTGCTCGGGCTGGAGCAGGAGGAAGAGCCGGACGTCGCCGAGTCCCGCCTCCCGAAAGGCGTCCTCGAGCACGAGATAGCTCGGGTCGGCCGTCCAGGCGAAATCATGAACGCCCTTTTGCTGGAAGCGATCGAGGATCCGTCCCGCGGAGGTCTCCCGCTCATCGATTCTCTGGCCCGTCGCGCCGACCTTGCCCTTGTAGCGCGCAGGGACGTCGATCGATACGTCGTAGTTCCCGAAGTCGGAGAAGAACTCGCTCGAGGCGTGGAACTGGTGGCAGTTCCAGCCCTTCTCCTCCAGGACGCCGATCTTCGGGAACCACTGCACGACCATGAAGAAATCGCCTTTGTAGCCCGTGCGGGCCGACACGCGGGGAAGCTGCGACACGAAGTCCATGGCGACGGAGATCGTCTCGCCGGGAGCGACGGGTCGTGGAAGCGCGACCTCGGCGACGGTGCGGTCGTTCGGGTTCCCGTCGTCGGGCGCGATAAAGCGCAGAGACGGCAGTAGGTCCGCGCCGTCGGACCCGGTCATGCGGGAGATCTCGATCGAGCCCCACGAATCGGGGATCTTGCCGTCCCGGTGCGAGCCCCCCGATTCGCGCCAGAACGTCGAGAGCGAGTTGCGGAAGGCGTTCAGGTAAAGATGGAAGCGCAGCGTCGCGGCGGGCCGCGACGTGGTGTTCTTCCAGGTCAGGACCTCGGTCCCCGCGACGCGCTTCTTGTCGTCGTCGAGCTGGCACGTGATCTGGTACGAGGCGATCGGCGGCGGGAGGGAGTCGGCGGAAATGCGCGCAGCCGCCATTGCCGCGCCGAGCGCGAGGGCGCACGAGCGCGCCTTTGCCGGGGACATTGCGGTGACTGTAGCATGACGTCGATGAGGAAGAAGGCGGCGCCACCCCCGCCGAAAGCGGGATCGGAGACGGGTGCCCGCGCAAACGCCGTCGCGCGCGCGCGCGCCCGGGCGCTCCGCGAGGAAATCCGGCGGCACGAGCGGCTCTACTACGTCGCGAGCCGGCCCGAGATCACCGACGCGGAGTTCGACGCGCTCATGCGCGAACTCGTGGCGCTCGAGGCCGCGCATCCGGATCTCGCGAGTCCCGACTCCCCCTCGCGGCGCGTCGGCGGGGTAGCCGCCGAGGGGTTCGCGTCGGTTCTTCACGCGGAGCCGATGCTGTCCCTCGAAAACGCGTACTCGTGGGAGGAAGCGCAGGCCTGGCTCGCCCGCGCGGCGCGGGTGCTCGGGCGGGAGCCCCGCGGCTTCGTGGCGGAGCTGAAGATCGACGGGCTCTCGATCTCGCTCCGGTACGAGAACGGCAGCCTCGTGCGCGGCGCCACGCGCGGCGACGGAACGCGGGGCGAGGATGTGACGGACAACGTCCGCACGATCCGCACGATCCCGCTGACGATTCCGGAGACGTCGCCGCTCGAAGTCCGGGGTGAGGTCTACTACTCGCGCAAGGCCTTCGACCGCGTCAATGCCGGGCGGGAGGCGGAGGGAGAGCCGCTCTTCGCCAATCCTCGCAACGCCGCGGCAGGCACGATGCGCCTGCTCGACTCGCGAATCACGGCGAAACGGCGGCTGGATGCCTGGCTGTACGCCGTCGTCGAGGCGACCCCCGCTTCCGCCAGCCAGTCGGAGGCTCTCGGGCGCCTGCGAGCGCTCGGCTTTCCGGTCGATCCGCACTGGGCTCGCTGCGAAACCTTCGCCGAGGTGCGGGAATTCGTCGAGGCGTGGCAGGAAAAGCGGCACCACCTCGAATTCGAGACCGACGGAGTCGTCATCAAGGTCGACGAGCGGCGCACGCAAGACGAGCTCGGGCAGACCGCGAAGTCTCCGCGTTGGGCGCTCGCCTTCAAGTACCCGTCCCAGGAGGCCACGACGGTCGTTCGCGAAATCGGCGTGCAGGTGGGCCGGACCGGCGTGTTGACGCCGGTCGCGCACTTCGAGCCCGTGTCGCTGGGCGGCACGACGGTGCAGCGGGCGACCCTCCACAACTACGAGGACCTCGCCCGCAAGGACGTTCGCGTCGGGGACACGGTGGTCGTCGAGAAGGGCGGCGAGGTCATTCCCAAGGTCGTTCGCGTGTTGCTGGAGAAGCGGCCGAAGAACGCGCGACCCTTCCGGATGCCCGAGAAGTGCCCCGTCTGCGGGGATCCGGTCGTCCGCGAGGAGGGGCAGGTCGCCACGCGGTGCGTCAATCCGGCGTGCCCGGCCGTGGTCCGCGAGGCCCTGCGGCATTTCTGCGGTCGGCGGGCGATGGACATCGAGGGGCTCGGAGACAGGCTCGTGGACCAGCTCGTGACCCAGGGCCTTCTGACCGACGTTGCCTCGATCTACGACCTGAACGCCGGGGACCTCGCCGCCCTCGAGCGGTGGGGCGAGAAGTCGGCGGGCAAACTGATCGCGGAGATCACGAAGAGCAAGGACAACGACGCCTCGCGACTTCTTTTCGCGCTCGGCATTCGCCATGTTGGCGAGAAGGCGGCAAAGACCCTCGTCGGGCACTTCGGCTCGCTCGACGCTCTCTTCGCGGCGAGCGAGGAAGAGCTCCAGGCCGTCGACGATGTCGGCCCGAACACCGCGGCGGCGATCCAGGCCTGGTTCTCGCACCCAAGACACCGGGAGCTCCTGGAGAGGCTCCGGAGCCGGAGTGTCCGCCTCGACGGCGCCCTGGCAGTCCGCACGAGAGCCGGCCCGCTGGACGGAAAGACGGCGGTCATCACCGGCACCCTGCCCGGTATTACCCGCGAGGAGGCGGCGCAGAGGCTCGCCGCCGCCGGGGCGAAGGTGTCGGGCTCGATCTCGAAAAAGACGGACTTCCTGGTCGTGGGAGAATCAGCGGGTTCGAAGCTCGAAAAGGCGCGGGCGCTCGGAGTCCGCACGGTGACCTGGCCCGAGATGCTCGGGATACTCGAGAAGGAGTGACGCGACGATGCCCTCCAAAGTCATCCTGTTCTGCCCCCTGCTCGATTTCAAGAACAAGCCCGCGACCCTCATGACGATCTCGCCGCACGGCTACTACGAATGCCGGGTCGACATGGCCGCCGGCAACCACACGGTCTATGTCCCGATTGCCGGCTCGGCGATGATCTTCCAGGAGCCCAACGTCATCGGCGCGATCCCGCCGGACGTCGAGCGATGGGGCTGATGGGCGAAGCGCCTGTCATCCCGATGCGGGCAGCGCCCTGTCAGCCCGCGTAGGGGTGGTGCTTGTCATCCTGAGGAGCGAGGCGACGAAGGATCCCGGAACCGTCGCGCGACCGATCGATCAATTCCGGGATCCCTCGCTTCGCTCGGGACGACAGGCTGACAGTCTGACGGGGTGACGTCGCCCGCGCCCTCGCTAGCAGGTTGCTGAAAAAGGGTGAGGGATGGCGTTACGAGCGCCGTTGGGTCAGATGCAAGGAAGCGCGACGACGGCGATGCGAGAGCATCCTTCGCCGCCCCGGGCGGCTCAGGACCTCGGAGCGATGACGACGCAGATGGCCCGACGCCGCCGTAACCCGAAGGGTGGCCGGCACTTTGCCGGCACCCGCTTGGAGTGCGAACCTGTGAGAGTTGCTGCAGGCTGGATCGGGCGCCGGATGCAAAGTGCCGGACACGACGCCCGCATCCATTTTTCAGCACCCTGCTAGGCTGCGCGCGCCTGCAGGCGTCCGTGGAAACTCTTCAGCTTGAACGCCAGGATCACGAGCAGGACACCCCAGGCCATGGCAAAGAAAGCGATCAGCGTCACGACCGACAGGGCGCCGGCGCCGGGGCGGGCGATGAGCAGGAAGCCGAGGATGACCGTGCAGACTCCCGACAGCATCCACAGCCACTCTCCCTCGATTTCCTTGCGCAGGCGCACCGCGGCCGCGATCTGCAGGATGCCGGCCACGATCGCCCAGAAGGCGATGATGTAGAGAAGTGCGACGGCCGTGATAGCGGGCCAGAGGAACGTGACGACACCGGCGGCGATCCCCAGCACGCCGAGGAGGATGAGCGACCCGTACTTCGCGCGCACGCCCGCCACGACCTCGAAGATTCCGTCCACGAGGGCGTAGGCTCCCCAGAAGAGGACCAGGACGGCGATCGTGATGCCCGGGCGGGAGAGGGCGATCAGGCCGAAGAGAATCGCGGCGATGCCGCGCAGCAGAACGACCCACCAGTGTTGGGCCAGGGTACCTACCATCTTGTGCCTCCTTGTGGGATGCGGTTGCGGGTTGTGCGGAAGTCTATTGAAATCCGGGGAAGAGGGGGAGTAGGGTCGGAAGGTCGGGAACGCGGACGACCGCGGGGGGGGCGGGGGCGTCGCCGATGAGAATTCCGGCCAGGCCCGCGCCCTGCGCCCCGATGACGTCGATCTCGTAGATGTCGCCGACATACGCGCACGCCGAGCCCTCGAGGCCGAGGCGCTCGGTCGCGGCGCGGAAGATTCTCGGGTCGGGCTTCTCGACTCCGACCTCGGCCGAGTCGATGACGAACTCGAGAAAGGGCGTCAGGCCTGCTGCCTCCAGGAGCCCCCGGACCCTGCCGTCGGCGTTGGAGACGCAGGCCACGCGGTAGCCGCGCCCGCACAGCGCATCGAGTGTCTCTGCCGCGCCCGCCGCGCGCCGCGACCAGAGGTTGGACCTCCCATGCTCGGCTCCCACGCGACGGGCCGCGAGGCTCCGCTGTGCCTCCTCCGCCAGGCCGAGGCCGCGGAGCAGCGTGTCGAAATAGAGCGGGACTCGCTCGGCGTCCTTCGACTCCGGCTTTGCCAGGACGAGCCGGCGCACGGCTTCCACGGCCGAGGCTTCCGCGCGCCGGAAGGACGCGGCCTCGAAGGCGACGCCGGCCGCGCCACAAACACGCGGGCCGTCGACGTGGATGAGCGTCCCGCCCGCGTCGAAGAGGACGGCGCGGACGTTCTTCACGGGATGCCCGAGCGTACGGCGGTCTCGAGCGCGTCGGCGGTCGCGTAGACTTCGTCCGCGTCCGGCCCCTCGACGAGGATGCGCAGCAGCGGCTCCGTTCCGGAATAACGCAGGAAAACCCGTCCTCGACCGAGGAGCAACTCCTCGGCCCGCGCCACCGCGTCGCGGATTCCGGCGACTTCCTCGATTGGAATGCGTCGGGCAACGCGCACGTTGCGCAGCGTCTGCGGCATCTTGTCGAGCGTGGCGAGCTGGGAGAGCCGGCGGCTGCTCGCCCGGACGATCGCCGACAGAACGAGCGCCGTCAGGATGCCGTCTCCGGCGGGCGACAGGGGAGCGAGCAGGACGTGGCCGGAGGTCTCGCCGCCGAGGACCGCTCCCGTCTCGTCCATGCGACGCGCCACGTTGCGGTCGCCGACGGCCGAGCGCCCGAACGCGATGCCCTCGCGCGTGAGGGCCGCCTCGAGGCCGAAGTTGGACATCACCGTGCCGACGACGCCGCCCTCGGTCAACAGTCCCCGGCGCTTCCAGTCACTCGCGATGACCCACAGGATGTCGTCCCCGTCGAGGACGCGGCCGTTCTCGTCGGCGAAGATCGACCGGTCGGCGTCTCCGTCGAACGCGACGCCCAGCGCCGCTCCCGACTCCCGCGCCGCGGCCGCCATCGCCGCCGGGTGCAGTGCGCCGCACCCGCGGTTGATGTTGCGACCGTCGGGCGCGTCGTGAATCGCAGTCACGCGCGCGCCGGCGCGGCGAAACGCCTTCGGGCCGATCTGGAACGCCGCGCCGTTGCCGGCGTCCATGAGGACCGAGAATCCCTCGAGGCTTTCCGGGACGCTGCCGCGCAATCGCGAGAGGTATGTCGCGATCAATCCCGGGTCGGGATCGGGCGGCGCCGGGGTGGCGACGGCCCCGGTTCGCGGGGATGCGAGAAGCTTTTCTTCGAGGGTTTCTTCTTCGGCGTCGGGCCACTTGCGACCGTCGGGGCCGAAGATCTTGATGCCGTTGTCCTCGTAGGGGTTGTGCGACGCGGAGACGGCGACGCCGGCGCTTGCGCCCAGCTCGAGGACGAGCTCGGCCACGCCGGGCGTCGTGATCACCCCCGCCGATGCGACGCCGCAACCGACTTGCTGGAGCCCCCTCGCGAGGTCCGCCACGATGCGCGGCGTGGATTCGCGCGTGTCGCCGCCCAAGACGACGCGGGGCGAGCCGCCCTCTGCGAGGCGCCTTCCGAGCTCGCGTCCGAGCAATTGCACCGAGCCGGAGTCGAGCGGGAATTCGTCCGCTTTCCCGCGCAGTCCGTCGGTTCCAAAGAGCTTCACGGCTTTCCCTTGCCCCGACCGGGCGGTTTCTTCGGCCGGACCGTCGGCACGGGTGTGGGCGCCGAGAGGATTCGAACGTGGACCGTGACGGCCTGCCCTGCCTGCACGCGGACGCCGGGGCCCTGCGGCGCCAGGGTCGTCGTCTCGGAGAACGGCGCGTCGCGACCCTCGACCGGAATGGGCTCGGTGCGCAGGCTCGTCAGGCGCGCGAGGGCTTTCGCGGGCCCGACGATTCGCCCGACCCGGGGTTCTACGACGACCTCCTCGACGCGGGCCCCCGGGGCGGGCTGTCCCGTGATGTCGGGAGCGACCGGCAGCAGCTTCTCGGCGACGATGTCGAGCACGAGACGGATCTCGCCGGGGAAGATCGCGATGACCTCGATGCCCTGTGGAACGTTGATGTCCGCCGGTACGAGGGGGTACCGTCGTTCGCCCGGCGTCGCATCGGCGAGGTCGACGACCGCCTCGAGCTTGGCCGGGTCGAGCTGGCGCAGCGGCGTGAAGGCTCCCCGCACGCGGATGTCCACCGCGTCGGGTAGCGGCGGCACGATCATCGTGCGCGCGGGAACATTGACGATCGAGAGCGGCACGCGGTAGCTCCGTTCCGAAATACGCTCGCGGCGCTCTCCGGAGAGGAGGTACCAGGCGACGCACGCGATGGCGATGGCCGCGACCTTCGTGCCGAAATTGCGGAAGAGGATGCGCGAGACCTGCATCGTTCGGCCTACCTGTACGCCGCGAATTCCCGAAACAGCAGGTCGCGCAACGACTTGGCGTCCAGCTCTTCCTGCAGCTCGCCCCCGCGGGCGATCGAGATGGTTCCCCGCTCCTCGGAGACCAGGATCGCCAGGGCATCCGTCTCTTCCGAGATGCCGATCGCCGCGCGGTGGCGCGTACCGAACCGCTTGGGAAGGCCTTCCTTGAGCGACAGGGGGAGGAAGCTCGCCGCGGCGGCGATGCGGTCGTGCGCGATGATGACGGCGCCGTCGTGGAGCGGCGTTCCGGGAGCGAAAAGGGTCACGAGGAGCTCGTACGAGACGGCGGCGTCCATGATCGAGCCGCTCTCCACGTAGGTCTTCAGGCCCTCGCGCCGCTCGAGCACGATGAGCGCTCCGACGCGGCGCGCCGACAGGGACGTGACGGCCAGCACGATTTCCGAGACGGTCTCCTCGGCGTGATAGCCGGTGAAGAGGGCGAAGAAAGGCGTGCGCCCGAACGCCGCAAGGGCCCGCCGCAGCTCGTGCGAAAAAATCACGATGATCGCGAACGGCACGTAGAAGATGAGGGCCTTGAGCACGGTCGTGACGGCGACCAGGTGCAGCAGGTTCGCGACGACGTATACCGCGAAGATCGCGATCAGGCCGAGGACCATCTGAACGGCGCGCGTGCCGCGGATGAAGCGCAGGAGCGCGTAGGTGATGACGGCGACGATGGCGATGTCGAGGGCGTCGCGCCACCCGAAGTTCAGATGGGCGAGCGGCCCGAAGCGGCTTGTCAGGGCGTGGATCACGGAGCGGCCGCCCCGGCCGGCGCGGGTACGCTCGGCGACGCGACGGCGATCGCGGAAAGCATCCGGAGGAACCGGACCGACGCGGCGACGTCGTGCACGCGGAGGATCGCGGCGCCGGCCCCTGCCGCGGCGGCGAGCGCCGCGAGCGACCCCGGGAGCCGGTCCGCCGGCGGCGAGTCCTGCGCTGCGCCCGAGAATCGGCGGATGAAGGCCTTGCGGGAAGCGCCGACGGCGATCGGAAATCCGAGCGAACGCAGAGCGGACAGGTGCCGCAGCAGCAGGAGATTGCCGTCCGGGCTCTTGCCGAAGCCGAGGCCCGGGTCGACCGCGATGGACTCGGGCGCCACTCCCGCCGCGACGGCGGCCTCGGCCGACCGCGCGAGCAGCGAGGCGATCTCGGCGAGTGGGTGGCTGTAGCCGACGTCGTCCTGCATCCTGCGCGGGTCCGTCCCCTTCATGTGCATCAGGATGGCGGCGGCGCCGGCTTGGGCGATCGTGCCCGCCATCGCGCCGTCGAAGCGGCCGGCCGAAACGTCGTTGACGAGATCCGCTCCGGCCGCGAGCGCTTCGCGGGCGACGGCGGACTTTCTCGTGTCGACCGAGATCGGTGCCTGAGAGCGAGCACGGATCGCCGCGATGACCGGCACCACGCGCGCGAGTTCCTCGGCGACCGGGAGCTCGCGGGCCTCGCCGTAGCTCGCGGGCCGCGTCGACTCGCCCCCGACGTCGATGATCGCGGCGCCCTCGTCCAGCATCCGCAGCGCTGCCTCCACGGCCCGATCGCGATCGAAGTGGAGGCCTCCATCGGAGAACGAGTCGGGCGTCACGTTGACCACGCCCATCACGACCGGTCCGCCGGAGAGGTCGAGGGCGCGGCCATGGGCCAGGGGCAGCGACGGCGGCTTGCGGGCGGCCCGTTCGAAGGCCGCCTCGGCGCGGGAGCGGAGGCTCCCGGGCAGTGCTTTCAGGCTTTCACCGCGTCTCGCCCGCGACAGCACGACCGGCGGAGAGCTCGACCCCTCGAAGCGCAAAACGTCGACCGGAAACTCCGAGGCGGCGAAGGTCGCGGGACGAAACCCGTCCCAGGAGGCGATTTCCCGGAGCGCCGGCGGGTCCGCCGCGGGGATCACGAGATCGGCCGAAAGTTCCACGGGCGGGAGTTTATCCCGTCGATTTGGACGTTCCGCCCCCTTGTCCGGGGCTCGGAACGTAGAGGAACGTGACCTCGTCGCCGCTGGCATCCGGGACGCCTCCGGTCGAGCGATAGAGGCTCATCGCGGCGGAGTTCGACCGGTTCGTGTGCACCCACATCTTGAGGACGTTGCGCTCGGCACAAAGCGCGATGAGCCGCTCCACCAGCGCGCGCCCCACGCCTCGTCGGCGGTGGCTCGACGCCACCTCGATCTCGTAGAAGAGCATCATCGGCCGGTCGCGGTCGATCCGGTCGAGACAGTACGCCAGCAGAAATCCGATCGGCCGGTCGCCGTCGGTGGCGACGAGCAGGACGTTGTCGGCGTTTTCGAGGAATGTTCGTGCGTGCTCGAGCGTCAACGCATCGCGGAGGACCGGGTCCGTGATCTTCAGTTCGCGCGCGGCCCGCAGGGCGAGCTCTGCGTCCCCCGGGTCGAGCCGCCGGAGCGCGATCGACCCGCCCGGAGAGAAGAGCGCGACCTCGGGCGCGTCGGCGGAAAGGCGGGTCATGCGGTCGAAGCGCAGGCCGAGCTTCTTGAGAAGCCGGATGGAACGCGCATTGTCCGGATCGGTAATTGCGACGATGCGCGACAGTCGCAGGGCCTCCCGACCGAAAGCCAGAACGGCCGCGGCGGATTCGTAGCCGTAGCCGCTTCCCCAGTATGCAGGCAGAAAGGCGAAGCCCACGTCCGGATCGTTCAGGGCGTCCCGGCGAAGCAAGCCGCATATCCCGATTGGCGTTGCGCTCGCCTTGAGCTCCACCATGTAGAGGCCAAAGCCGAAGCGCGCGTAGCTCGCGACGGGCCCGTCGACGATGTAGCGGCGGGCGTCGCCCATCGTCCGGACGCCCTTGTCGCCGATGAAGCGCAGCCAGGAGGGCTCGTTGACGAGCCCGAAGATAAACGGCGCGTCTTCGATTCCCAGCCAGCGAAGGCTCAGCCGATCGGTTTCGAGGACCTTCAGAGGATCTCCCTCCACCCGGAACGTCTTGCGTTCTGATGGCTACGCGCGGGCGGGCTCCCGATAGAGGAAGGCCGCGACGAGGCCGAGAACGATCATGAGGATGCCGTCGAAGAGAATCTGCTTCGTCACGAGCGATCCGGGTAGCGGCTGCACCACGTAATAGATCATGTACGTGGGCACGATCGTCAGGAGCGCAACCGCCAGCCCGAAGCGAATTCCCTGAGCGGGCCAGGGCTTCGTTTCGACGCCACGGGCATAGATCCAGACGAATGCGCCGGCGAGCAGCACGTGGGCCAGGATCATGAGCGGGAAGTGCTGCTGCGCGTCCGCTTCGGTGCGGAAGAGATTGGGAAGGGTCGCGTAGTCGTCGTGAAGCAGCGATCCGTGCACGACAAAACTGCCGGCCATCCAGGCGACGAACACCACGACCCAGGCGACCAGAAACCTCTTCATGTTTCCCTCCCACGCGCAGAGAAAATCACTCTGCGGTCTTGCCCCGGATTCACGCCGGCGGCCCGGGCTGCGTGATGCCCCGCGCGAACCGCCACACGCCACCCGGCGCGCGGCGAAGCACGAGAACCACGCGCTGGCGCCGCGTCTCGGCCGGGCCTCCGGCGCGTCGCCGCACCGTCTGGACGTCCCAGCCGCAGTCCACCGCGAGATCCCCGGAAACGAACCGCTCTTCGCGCTCGAACGCCGGGTCCACGTCGTAGGCGGCCATGGCGGCGGCCAGCTGCGGCCGGAGTGCGGCGGCGGTCATGGGCGGCGCCCCCGGCGCCCAGAGAATGTAGTCCGGCGTCAGCAGGCCGAGAACGGCTTCGACATCCTGGCTTCGGAATGCCTCGCGCCAGGCTGTGTAGAGAGCCTCGATGCCGCCGTCAGCCTCCCGCATCGCAAAGGACCGGGGCTACACGGCCTCGTCGGCGGTCGGGCCGTAGATGGACGGAAGCGGTACGTCGTTTTGCCGAAAGTAGACCGTGAGCTGGCCGCGGTGGTGGATGAGATGGGAGAGCAGGAAGTTGCGCAGGATGAGGGCGCGCTTGAGCTTGAAGAAGACCGAGCCGTCGGGCCGAAAGACCGAGAACTCCTCTCGCATGCCCTCGTCGGGCATGCTTGCGATTCCGGCGCGCCCGGCGGCCACGTTCTCGTCGAAGCGCGCGAGGAAGGCGGCCGTCGTCTTCAGCTCGGGCGCTTTCGTCGAACCGATCGTGAAGCTCTTCTGGGCAAAACGCTCGCCCCAGCGCGGCAGCTCCGTAACGTGCGTCGCCAGGGCGCCGAGGGTTCTGGACCTGGGGTGCGGTGTCCAATCGAGGCGATCGACCGGCACCCGCTCGAGCAGGCGCCGCGTGGTCTTCATCTCGGCGTCGAATTCCGCGAGAAAGCCGTCGGCGATGGTCATTGCAATAGGCTATCAGCTATCGACTGTAGGCCAGAGCGGAAGGTGAACGCGGTCTCCCTGCCGAGAGCCGAAAGCTGACGGCTCTGACAGCTCTCTTAGGCCGGCTCGGGCACGAGCGGCCCGATCGTCCCGTCGGCGATCTCGGGTGTCGCGCCCGGGATGATGGGCGGCTTCGGCGGGCCGGACTTGCGGAGCTTCGAGATGTCGGTGCCGGACTCCTCGGCGATGATCTGGAGCACCTCGTCTCCGTCGAGGACCTCCTTCTCGAGGAGCGTGCGCGCCAGCCGGTGCATCGCCTTCTCGTTGTCGTCGATGAGCTTCTTGGCCTTGTCGTAGGAGCTCGTGACGATGCGCTTGACTTCGGCGTCGATCTGGTTGGCGGTCGACTCGGAGTAGTCCTGGGTCCGCCCGAAGTCGCGGCCGAGGAAGATTTCCTGCTCGGGGCGTCCGAATGTCAGCGGACCCATCTCGCTCATGCCCCACTCACAGACCATCTTGCGGGCGAGGTCCGTCGCCCGCTCGATGTCGTTGCCGGCTCCGGTCGTCATGTGGCCGAGGAACTTCTCCTCGGCGATCCTGCCGCCCATCATGACGGTGATCGTGGACTCGAGGTACTCCTTGGTATGGGAGTACTTGTCCTCGGACGGAAGCTGCATCGTCAGGCCGAGCGCGCGCCCCCGGGGAATGATCGTGACCTTGTGGACCGGATCGGCTTCGGGCAGGAGCGCTGCGACGAGCGCGTGCCCGCCCTCGTGGTACGCCGTGTTCTTCTTCTCTTCCTCGGTCATGATCATGGACTTTCGCTCCGGTCCCATCATGACTTTGTCCTTGGCGTACTCGAAGTCGATCATCTCGACTTTCTTCTTGTTGAACCGCGCCGCGTTGAGGGCCGCCTCGTTGACCAGGTTCGCGAGATCCGCTCCGGAGAATCCGGGCGTCCCGCGGGCGATGATCGAGAGGTCCACGTTCTCGGCGAGCGGCGTCGCGCGCGTGTGCACCTTGAGAATCTGCTCGCGGCCGCGCAGGTCCGGACGATCCACGACGACGCGCCGGTCGAAGCGGCCGGGGCGCAAGAGCGCCGGGTCGAGCACGTCGGGCCGGTTCGTCGCGGCGACGAGGATGACGCCCTCGTTCGTGTCGAAGCCGTCCATCTCGACGAGCAGGGCGTTCAGGGTCTGCTCGCGCTCGTCGTGCCCGCCGCCGAGGCCCGCGCCGCGGTGCCGTCCGACGGCGTCGATCTCGTCGATGAAGATGATGCAGGGCGCGTTCTTCTTGCCCTGCTCGAAGAGGTCGCGCACGCGCGAGGCTCCGACGCCCACGAACATCTCGACGAAGTCGGAGCCCGAGATCGTGAAGAACGGCACGTTCGCCTCGCCGGCAACGGCGCGCGCCAGAAGCGTCTTGCCCGTGCCGGGTGAGCCGATCAAGAGGACGCCCTTCGGAATCTTGCCGCCGAGCTTCTGGAACTTGGCCGGGTCCTTGAGGAACTCGATGATCTCCTGAAGCTCGACCTTGGCCTCCTCGACGCCGGCGACGTCCTTGAACGTGACCTTCTTCTGCGTCGGAGTCAGCAGCTTGGCGCGCGACTTGCCGAACGAGAGCGCCTTGTTCCCTCCGGCCTGCATCTGCCGCATGATCACGAACCAGATCACCACCAGCAGGATGAGCGGCCCGTACATCACGAGCGCCGAGACGAGGGACGAGTCCTTCTGCGGCGTGATCTCGATTTCGACACCTTTGGCGCGCAGGTCCTTGACGAGATCCGGATAGGTGGCGGCATAGGTCTTGAAGAGCGGCTCGCGCTTGCCGGCCGTCGGCGCGTACTGGCCGCTGATCTCTTCGCCGCGGATCTTGACTTTCTGGACGTGGCCCTGGCTGACCTGGTCGAGGAACTGGGAGAACGAGATCTCCTCGACGGCGATCGTGCCGGTCTTGAAGACGTTCCAGGCCAGGATGATCAGCACCAGGATGACCATCCAGAGCAGCAGGTTCTTGATAGTGGCGTTCAAAGGGTCTTTACTCCTTCCGGGGCATGGCTCCGTTCTTCCAGTCTAACGGACTTCGGGTGCCAATTATTGCCCCGGGACGACCTCGTAGATGTCGGGAAGGTGGGCGTGGAGGCCCTCGTGCTCCATCCCGTAGCCGGCAAAGGTGGCCGCCGTGTCCTCGGAAAAGAGCGAAAAGTCGACCGCCATGCTCGTCGTGCGCTCGAGCGGCTTGTCCACGATCGCGGCCAGGCGCAGCGAGGTGGCCCCGCCGCCCCGCAGGTGGTCCATGAGGTAGGTCTCGATGACGCCCGTGTGCACGACATCCTTAAGGAGCAGCACGTGCTTGTGCCGGACCGTGAAGCCCGACGAGAAATCGATCTGCAGGACTTCGCGGGCGCCCTCGGCGCGCCGGACGTGCATGTACTCGCAGGCGAAGGGGGCGCGCATCTTGCGGGCGAGGTCGGCCATGAAGAAGGCGGAGCCCTTGAGGATCGAGACGACGACGAGGGGGCGGTCCCGCAGGTCCCGATCGATCGCCCCGGCGACAGCCTCGACGCGTTCGGCGATCTGGCTCGATTCGTAGCGCCGCTCAAGTCTCACGGGACGACCTCCGCACCCTCGCGATTTTCGGCGAGAGGGTCGTTTGAATCGTACACCGGCTGAGACGGGCGAGGCCGGATCGTCAGGATCTGGCCCCGGCGCTCGACACGGATCCTCCTGCCGGCCTCGAACCGGAAGTCGCCGCCGGCCGCAAGAAGCGCGAGGATGCGCTCACGCTCGCGGCCAGTCATGGGCGGTCGCCCCGGCCGGGCGAAGGGGGAAGCCAGCCGCGCGAGGGCGAGGCGCTGGAGCTCCGCGGAGCAGCCGGCGAGCAGCGCGGCATCGATGGCGACTCGATCGGACAGCGCGCGAAGGGCGGGTCGGATCCGCGCCTCGAACTCGGCCTCGAGGAGGCGCCGCTCGATGCCGAGACGCGCGATCTCGAGGGCCATCGCCCGGAGAGCCTCGCTACCGCCCGGCGATGCGCGCAGCCGTGAAAGGGTCTGGCGTACGCGGTTTCGAGCGAGGCGCAGGTCGCCGTTGGAGGCATCGCGGCGAAACGCGATGCCCCGCTCGGCGAGGAATTGCAGGATCTGCTCGCGCGTGACCGCCAGAAGCGGGCGCACGACGCCGTCTGCGCGTGCCTCGCGCGGTCCGGCGAGCGCGGCGAGGCCGCCCCGCCGCTCGCGCGCGAGCACGAGCGACTCGATCGCGTCGGCGCTCTGGTGCGCCGTGGCCACGATCCGGGCTCCCGATTCCGCGGCCATCTCCCCGAGCGCCGCATAGCGGACATGCCGTGCGCCCGCTTCCGGTGAAAGGCGAAGCTCTCGCGCCGCGCGGCGGGCGTCGCATTGGCGGGAAAAGAAGGGCAGACAAAGCCGTCGCGCGTGCTCGGAAACGAACGCGACGTCCCGATCCCCCTCGCGCTTGCGCCAGCCGTGATGGACGTGTCCGACCGACAGATTCCACCGCGTCTCGCCAATTACCGCAGCCGCCCCGTAGAGCAGCGCCATCGAGTCCGCTCCGCCGGAGACGGCAAGCAGCATGGCGCTGCCTCGAGGAACCAGGCCCTCGTCGGCGGCCCGCAGCAGCGAGGTCGTGACCGGATCCATCGACCAATCGTAGCGCCTTCGGCTGCCATGCTCCGAGGGTCCCTGACCTGGCGGTCGGGCTGCTTCCAGAGCGCTTTGCCGTCGGCGGAACGAATGACGAGGTAGTCGTCGGTCACCTCGAACGGCCGGCCTGTCTCCGGGCGTGCCAGAAAGGTCGGAGATGTCTCCCACAAAGCGCCCGGCCCGGCCGCCGGGATGAGATCTGGAAACGGGGAATCCTCGACCCCGTTACACTCCACGCATGGCTCTCTGCCCGTCCTGCTCGGCCGAGATCCCGGCGTCCGCGCGCTTCTGTCCGGCGTGCGGCGAAGCGATCTCGTCGGTCTCCCAGATGCCGACGAACCTCGCGTCTCCCTCCGTGGATCAGGCGGCCCGCCGGAGAATGACCGCCTCCGCGCCGGTCGGGCGGCTCGCCTCGCCGTCCGGGTCGATCGAGACCGGCGGGTTCACGCCGGGCGCCATCCTCGCCGAGCGCTACCGGATCATCGGGTTGCTCGGCCGGGGCGGCATGGGCGAGGTCTATCGGGCCGACGACCTGAAGCTCGGCCAGCCGGTCGCCCTGAAGTTCCTGCCGCGCCGCTTCGCCTCGGACCCGGGCCGGCTCGAGCGCTTCTACGCCGAGGTCCGCATCGCCCGCCAGGTTTCGCACCCGAACGTCTGCCGCGTCTACGACGTCGGCGAGATGGACGGGCAGCACTACCTCTCGATGGAATACGTGGACGGCGAGGACCTCGCGTCGCTCCTGAAGCGAATCGGGCGCTTGCCGGCGGACAAGGCGCTCGAGATCGCGCGCGAGCTCTGCGCGGGCCTCGCCGCGGCGCACGACCGGGGCGTGCTGCACCGCGACCTGAAGCCCGCCAACGTGATGGTCGACGGCCGCGGGCGCGCCCGCATCACCGACTTCGGCCTTGCCGTCGCGGCCGGCGAGGTCGTCGAGGGAGAGGTCTCGGGGACGCCGGCCTACATGGCGCCCGAGCAGCTCGCGGGCAAGGGAGCCTCCGCTCGAAGCGACGTCTATGCGCTCGGTCTCGTGCTTTACGAGCTCTACACCGGACGCAAGGCGTTCGACGGCGCGACGCTCCCGGAGCTGCGCCGCAAGCACACCGAGGATCCTCCGACTTCGCCCTCGACGATCTCGCCCGGATTCGATCCGGTGGTGGAGCGCGTGATCCTGCGCTGCCTCGAGAAGGATCCGAAGGCGCGCCCCGCCTCGGCGTCGCAGGTTGCCGCAGCGCTGCCCGGCGGCGACCCGCTGGCCGCCGCGCTCGCGGCGGGCGAGACGCCGTCGCCCGAGATGGTCGCGGCCGCGGGTGAGCGCGGCAGCATTTCGCCGTCCACGGCCCGGCGCCTGCTCCTCGCGCTCGCAGCCGGGCTTGCTCTTTCCGTGCTCCTGACGCCGAAGGGAAACATCGCGTCCTTCGTCGGGCTCGAGAAGTCGCCCGAGATCCTGAGGGAGCGCGCCCGCGAGATACTCAGGGGAGCCGGGCTCGATGCGAAGCCTGCGGACCATGCAGAGGCGTTCTCCACGGACGCGAAGTTCCTGGGTTGGGCTGCGGCGCACGGAGGCTTCCGCGGGGATCTGTCGCGCGACGCGATCGGCTTCATGTACAGGCAGGCAATGCGGCCGCTCACCGCCGTCACCGCCAACACCGGCCCCTACCCGACGTCGACGGTGACCGAATCGGATCCGCCGCCCCTCGAGGCCGGGATGGCAGAAGTCGTGGTCGATCCGCGCGGCCGGCTCATCAAGCTCGCAGTCGTGCCGCCCGAGCTGGAGCGCGATAGTAACGGCCCATCCGAGACGAACTGGGAGTTCTTGTTCAAGCAGGCGGGGCTCGACATGAGCCGCTTTACGCAGGTGCCATCACGCTGGACTCCGAGCAGTTTCGCCAGCGTGCGCGCGGCCTGGGAAGGGCCCCATCCGGAGCGGCCGGGCGTGACCATGCGTGTCGAAGCGGCGTCGTTCGCGGGGCGTCCCGTGAGCTTCCTGTGGATCGGGCCGTGGACCCGGCCGTCTCGTGACCCGGAAGGAACGCCTACGGCCAACGCAGGAGACCTCGTCTTCGAGGGTCTGCTGCTGCTTTTCCTCCTGGGCGGAGCCGTGCTCGCTCGCCACAACCTGCGGGCCGGGCGCGGAGACCGGCGCGGCGCCATTCGCCTGGCGGGGGCCGTCATCGTGCTGCAGTTTGCGATGTGGGTCCTGGGCGCCCACCACGTCGCGTCGGCAAACGAGGGGTGGATCTTCATCTTCGGCTTCTGCAACGCGGTCGGGATGGGCGTGGGCTTTTGGGTCCTGTACCTCGCGCTGGAGCCCTTCGCGCGCCGCCGTTGGCCCGAGATGCTGATCTCGTGGACCCGGGCGGTCTCCGGCGGCTGGCGCGATCCCCTCGTCGGCCGGGACATCCTGATCGGGTCGGTCGCGGGAGTCGCGATGGGGTTGATCATGGGCCCGCTCCGGGTCCTGCTCCCGCCCCGGTTCGGCCTGGCCGGCCCGCCGCCCCACTCTTTCGACTACACGGCACCCGTGAACGTCGGGAACGCGCTGGCCTCGCCCATCTCCTTTGGAATTCTCTCGGCGTTCTGGGTCCTCGGAATCGTGTTCCTGCTGATCCTTGTGCGTCGGGTCGTGCGCCGCGAATGGATCGCCGGGGTGGTCGTCGCCCTGATCTTCACCGCGAACTTTCTCGGAAGCCCCGGGGGGGCGGTGACGCTGGCGCTGGCGTTCGTCTCGATGGGAATCCTGGTCGCGCTGACCATCCGGTTCGGAGTCCTGACCGCGATCGTCGCGGAGACCTGCCGCAGAAACCTCGGGTATCTCATCTACAGTCACGACCCGTCCTCCTGGGCCTTTTACGCCGGCGTCATCGTCGTGATCGGCGTGGTCGCGCTCGCAGTCTGGGCGACGCGAACCGCCCTGGCCGGCCAGCCGCTCTTCGGCGGATTGGGGCTCGAGGAGAAGGCGGCGAGGGAGTAGGCCCCGCGCGTCGTGGAAGCCGATCTTCCGGCGCAGGCCCGGGGTCGCCTGCAGGGAAATGCGATGTCCAACGCTCGCGTGATTGCCCTGACGTCACTGGCGATGGTTGCGTTTGCGTGCAATTCGCTGCTGTGTCGCGTCGCGCTCAAGCGCACCGGCATCGACGCGGCGAGCTTCACCGCCATCCGACTGATCTCCGGAGCGGTCATGCTGGGGCTGGTCACGCGAATGCGTCGCGGAACACCGGGCGGCAGCGGCAACTGGCCATCGGCGCTCGCGTTGTGTGTTTATGCGGCCGGCTTTTCGTTCGCTTACGTCAGCCTGCCCGCCTCGACGGGCGCCCTGCTGCTCTTCGGCGCTGTCCAGGCGACGATGATCGGCCATGGCCTTTGGACGGGAGAGCGCCTGCTGAGATTGCAGCTCGTCGGTCTCGCGCTCGCCCTCGGAGGACTGGTTGGCCTGTTGTCGCCAGGTCTTTCTGCTCCGCCCCTGTTCGGTTCCCTGCTCATGTTGAGCGCCGGGGTTGCCTGGGGCGTCTATTCCTTGCGCGGGAAAGGCGCGGGCGATCCCACCAGGGTCACGGCCGGGAATTTCCTGCGCGCCGTTCCCATCGCTGCGGCCTTGAGACTCCTCGTGCATGACGGCGCTTCTCTGGACGGTGCCGGATTTTGGTACGCGGTGTCGTCCGGCGCGCTGGCTTCTGGAATCGGCTACGCCATCTGGTACACGGCATTGCCGTCGCTGAAAGCAACCAGTGCCGCGACGGTGCAGCTCAGCGTTCCGGTCATCGCGGCCCTGGGTGGCATCGCTTTCCTCGGAGAGTCCGTGACCCCGCGCTTGATATTCGCGTCGGTTGCCATACTCGGCGGAATCGCGCTGGTAATCCTGGAGAAACAGGCGATCCCGCCTCGCGGCTGAGCTCATTCGTGAGACTCACGCCGGCCGTCCAGTCCTCCTAGGATGGGCTCATAGCGGCCGAACGTCTCCGCATTTCCTCGGGCGAGACGTCCTCGATGTGCGTTCCGACGTACCACAGGTGCCCGAACGGGTCCTGGATTCCGCCCATCCGGTCGCCATAGAACTTGTCCTCGACGGGCCGCTCCAGTTTCGCTCCGGCGGCGAGGGCGCGTTCGACCGTCTTGTCGACGTTCTCCACATAGAGCAGAAGCGAGATGGGCGAGCCGCCCACCGATTTGGGCGAGCGAGCATTCATTGCGAGGTCCTCGTCGGCAAGCATGACGTGCGAGTCGCCGATCTTGATCTCCGCGTGACCGACGCGGCCGCCGGGGGCCGGCATCCGCACCATCTCGATCGCGCCGAAGGCCTTCTTGTAGAACTCGATTGCGGCTGCGGCGCCGTCCACGATCAGGTAAGGCGTCACGCTGTGGTAGCCCTCGGGAACGGGTTTCACGTTTCCTGCCATCGGTCGGCTCCTTTCATCATGAGGGTTCGAAATCTACACCCACTCGGACGCGGCTGCGTCCGAATGCCAGGGCCGACGGGAGCCCTCGGACCCGGCCGGGGAACCGGGCGAACCTTTGGCCTTCGACTCCGTATCCGTTGGAAGGAACATGGGCGGCCTCTGGCAGGATCTGCGGCACGCGACGCGAGTTCTGGGCAAGCGGCCCGGCGTGCCCGCGATCATGACCCTGACGCTCGCGCTCGGAATCGGCGCGACGACGGCCATCTTCAGCGTCGTCTACGGCGTGCTCCTGCGGCCGCTGCCGTACCGCGACCCCGGCCGGATCATGGCCATTTTCGAGGTCACCACGGAGGGCAGGCCGTCGCGCCTCGCGGACCCGAATTTCGACGACTTCCGGGATCAGAACCGCAGCTTCGAGCGAATCGCGAAGTACAACGACTCCGTCGTGTCCGTTTCGGGGACCTCGCGGCCGACGCGCACGACGACCGCAAACGTCTCGCCCGGCTTTCTCCAGGTCTTCGGCGCGCAGCCGATCCTCGGACGGGATTTCGGCTCCGGCGACGCGAGAAAAGGGGCGGCTCCCACCGTTCTCGTGAGCTTCGGCTACTGGAGGCGGGAGCTCGGATCGCAGCGGGACCTCGCGCAATCGCGTCTGAAGATCGATGGCGCGGTCTATTCCGTCATCGGCGTGCTCCCTGCAGGATTTCGCTTCCCGGAGGGCGCGGATTTGTGGCTGCCGGCCGATCTGGACGGCGAGAACCCGAGCCGGACGTCGCACAACTTCAATGCCGTCGGGCGCCTCCGCGACGGGGTGACCGTCGAGCAGGCGAATCGCGACATCAGCGCGATCGCTCGGCGCATTCACGATGCATCCGGCGAACAGAACGACTATCTCCTCAAAGATGGGATGGTTGTCTCCCTCCAGGACTCGATCACGGGCAAATCTCGCGGGGCGCTGCTGGTTCTGCTCGGCGCGGTAGGATTCCTGCTGCTGGTGGCGTGCGCGAACGTGGCCAATCTGCTGCTGGCACAGGCGTCGGTGAGGGAACGTGAGCTCGCCATACGCAGCGCCCTCGGCGCGGCGCGCGGACGGCTGATTCGCCAATTCCTGACCGAGGCGTTCCTGCTTTCCCTGGTCGGCGGCGGCCTCGGCGTGCTGGGAGCGATCGGGGGCGTGGCGGGATTGGTGGCGCTCGCGCCGGAGAATCTGCCGCGGCTCGAGAGCGTCTCGATCAGCATTCCCGTGTTCGTCTTCGCGTTCCTCCTTTCCACCGCGGTCGCTGCCGGACTGGGAGCGTTCACCGCCCTGCGCGCGACCTCCGGTGACCTTCGCAAGGCCCTCGTGGAAGGTGGACGCGGCCAGGCGGGCTCGCAGGGAAGCCAGCGCGTTGGCCGGGCAATCGTCGCCGCGCAGATCGCCATCACGCTGGTTCTCGTGGTCGGAGCGGGATTGCTCGGGCGCAGTCTGATGAACGTGCTCGAGGTGAATCCCGGGTTCCGCGTGGACAAGATCGTCACGATGGACGTGTCGCTTCCGTGGGTGGAAGACGTCAAGGCCAGGGCCGGCCAGGCGATCTTCTTCTCGAATCTGATGGATCGGCTCAAACAGATTCCGGGCGTGCGCAGGGTCGGCGCGACGAGCGGCCTGCCTCTCGATGGCGGTCTTCCCGACGGGATGTTTCTGCTGGTGGCACAGGACGAGGCCCCCACGGACGTAAAGGGTTTGCTCGCACTGGCCGAGCAAAAGGAGCGCATTGGCAACGCGGATTTCTGCGTTGCGACGGACGGATACTTCCAGGTTCTCGGCATTCCCCTGATGCGAGGGCGAATGTTCGACGGGCGCGACGGCCCGGATTCTCCGCACGTTGCCGTGATCAGTCAATCTTTGGCGCGCGAGCGGTGGCCCGGCCGGGACCCGATCGGCCACACGATCGAGTTCGGAAACATGGATGGCGACTGGCGCCTGCTGACGATCGTCGGGATCGTGGGCGACACGCGCGAGTACGGCCTCGATGTGCCTCCGCGCCCGACCGTGTACGTGAACCTCTTCCAGCGGCCGCGCTCGGCAGTCACGGTGACGATGCGGAGCGATGCCGAGACGGGGTTGGTCACATCGGCGGCGCGGGGAATCCTGCACGACCTCAACCCGGAGATTCCCGGCGAGGTTCGGGACGTTCTCGCAGGTCTATTCCGCATCGCTCGGCTCGCGCAGGTTCAACGTCATTCTCATCGGATTCTTCGGAATCACCGCCCTGCTTCTCGCGACGGCCGGTGTTTTCGGCGTCATGGCCTATTCGGTCAGCCGCCGCACGCGCGAGATCGGCGTGCGCGTCGCTCTCGGGGCAGGCGCCCGCGACGTGCTGTCGATGATCCTCGGCCAGGGATTGCGCACGATCCTCATCGGGGTGGGAATCGGGCTTGCCGGGTCGCTCGCCCTGACGCGCACCGTGGCGTCGCTGCTTTTCGGCGTCACCGCCACCGATCCACTGACTTTCGGCGCGGTGACGCTGCTCCTCGTCGGCGCGGCACTGCTGGCCTGCTACATCCCGGCGCGGCGGGCCACGAAGGTGGACCCGATGGTCGCGCTGCGGCACGAATAGCCGGCGAAGTATCCCGGCGGCCCCGGACGAGCCGCAGACAGTCCTGATTCGTCCGGAGAATGGCGGAGGCACTTCCGGCAGAAGATGCCAGGGCGACGCGCTAAGATCGCTCTCCGAACGGTTCCGACAAAGAGGTGGCCGATGCGCTCCGTGGCTCTCGCGATGCTGCTTCTGACCGGCGGCTGGACGGCGGCGGACGGTCAGGCATCTTCGAATCCGGCCTCGGAGGCCGCAGTGGACGCGATCCCGACGATTTCGGAGCAGACGCACGGCCTCGAACGGCGCGACGGGTTCCTGCCCTTCTACTGGGACGCGCGTCGGGGGAAGCTGCTTCTGGAGATTCCGGGGCGGTTTGAGGACTTTCTCTACGGCTCGGGCCTGGCCGGGGGGGCTGGCCTGCTCGAGGTCAGCCTCGACCGGGGGCAGTTCAACGGCCTCGGCGTTTGCCGGTTCGAGCGCGTCGGGCCGCGCGTCCTGCTGGTGCAGCGGCAGACGACGCACGGCAGCGGCACCGCCGACCCGGAGCGCGCGCGGGTGGTCGAGGAGTCCTTCCCGACTTCGGTCCTCGCGTCGCTGCCGATCGCGGCCGAGCAGGGGGAGCGCGCTCTGGTGGACGCCACGGCTTTTCTGCTCGCCGACACGGAGGTGCTGCCGGCGCTTCGGGCGGCCGGAGTGGGGGAGTGGAAGCAGGATGCGGCGCGCTCGGCGTTTCAGTTCGAACGCACCGGCGCGTTTCCGAGGAACACCGAGATTGAGGCCGTGCTGACGTTCGCCTCGGACAAGGCGCCCCCGGCGGTCGCCGCCGTTCTGCCCGACGGCCGCACGATGAGCCTGCGCATCCACCACACGTTCATGAAACTGCCGGAGCCGGGCTATCGGCCGCGGGCCTTCGACCCGCGCATCGGCTTCATTCCGCTGCGGCGTCTCGATCACACGGCCCCGTTCACCGAGCCGATCGAGAAATTTCTCGCCATGCGTTGGCGTCTCGAGAAGAAGGACCCGTCGGCGGCGATCTCCGAGCCGGTGCAGCCGATCGTGTACTACCTCGACCGGGGCATGCCCGAGCCCGAGCGGTCCGCGATTCGCGAGGCGGCTCTCTGGTGGAACCACGCCTTCGAGCAGGCCGGCTTCCGAAACGCCCTCGTGATCCAGGATCTGCCGCCGGGAGCGACGTTCCTCGACGCGCGCTACTCGGGGATCGAATGGATCAATCGGGCCGAGAGGGCCTGGTCGATCGGCGATGTTCAGGTCGACCCGCGCACGGGCGAAATTCTGCACGGGGTGGCGCGCATCGACTCGCACCGGCGCCGCACGACCTCGCGACTCTGGCGAAACCTCGAGCCTCCTGGCTCTTCGAAAGCCTGCCTCGCCGCGGATTCTCCCGACTTCGCTCGGCTCGTGGCCGACGTCGATCCCGGGGAGGAATCCCTCGTTCTTCAGCGCCTGGCGTACCTCTCCGCCCACGAGGTCGGCCACACGCTGGGTCTCGAGCACAACTGGGCGGCGACGACCTTTGGATGGGGCTCGGTGATGGACTACCTGGCGCCGAATATCCAGATCAAGAACGAAGCTCTCGACCTCTCCAACGCATACCCGATGGACGTCGGCTCCTACGACCGGCTCGCGATTCAGTGGGGCTACACGCCGGAGCAGGACCCGCGGCGGCTCGACGCGATCGTACGCGATGGCTATTCGAAGGGAATCGTCTATCCGCTGGAGGGCGACCCCCGTTGGGCCGAGTACGACTGGGGTCCGGAGCCGGAGCGCTGGCTCGCGACGACGCAGGCGGTGCGCCGGGTGATCCTGGATCGGTTCGGCGTGGGTCAGCTGAGGGCCGGGGAGTGGGTCTACGAACTTCAGGAGCGCTTCAACCTGGCCTACCTGTACCACCGCTTCGGGATCCAGGCGGCCCAGAAGTTCATCGGAGGGCAGTACCAGGCGTCTGCCCTTGCCGGCGACGGCCAGACGCCGCTCGCGTGGGTTCCGGCGAACAGGCAGAGGAAGGCTCTCGATCTCCTGCTCACTGCGCTCGAACCCGCGAACCTCGACATCCCCGACGCCATTCTGGCCGTTCTGGTTCCACCGCCCAACGACACGCCCGGGAGCCGCGAGCAGTTCCCCTCGGCGGCGAGCCCGGCGTTTGACCGGCTGACGGCTGCGAGGATCCTCGCAGCGCTGATCGTGGATCCGCTGCTCGACCCCGAGCGCGCAGCGCGTCTCTCGCTCGCCTCGGGTCCCGATGCGTTGACCCTGGACGGAATGCTCGCGCGCCTGATCGGGGCGACCTGGGGTGCGCCGCCGGACGCCTCGCCGCGCATGGCCGGCCTGCGTCGCCTGGCGCAGCGGGAAGTCCTCGACGCGCTGATGGACCTCGCCGCGCGGCCCGAGAGCTCTCCCGAAGTGCGGGCGGCCGTCATCGCGCAGCTGGTTCGCCTGCACGGCGACCTGCACGCGCGCCGGCCGGCCGATCCCGCGGCGCAAGCCCATGTTCGCCTCGCCGAGCGTGATCTCTCCGAGTTCTTGGAAAAGCCGCAGCTGCGCCGGCCGAGGAAGGAGCGGCTCATGACGCCGCCGGGCAGGCCCATCGGGCTCGGACCTATTCCTTTCGGGACAGGCCAAGGGTGACGGCGGAAACGTCGCGCTGAACGGTCGGGATCTGCCGCGGATCCTGCGATGGCGCGACCTGCGGCTGCGGCGGCGCGGACGGTGGCCTAAACAGCAGCGCTGCGAGGGCGCGGGTCGGTACACGAAACCCCCGGAATCGCCAGCCGTAATGTCTCCTGGGGGTGCCCATGCGTCTTCGCCTCACGGTTGTGCTGGTCATGCTGGCGTCGTCCACTCCTGTCTCGCAAGCCGCACCGCTGCGCGAAGTCAACGGCGGTACCTTGATTTCAACGGCCAACCCCGCCGCTTCGTTCGTGCTCGACGAGGCATTTCGTTACGCTGGCGGGCAGTCCATCGACATCTTCAAGGTCGCGGCCGCAGAGCAATATTTCTTCCTCGACGCCGGGGCCGATCGGTCGATCCGTCGCTTCTATTGGATCCAGTTCGAGCACTATTACCCGAGCAACACGGATACCTACGACTATTCGGGAATCGCACAGAAGCCCGTGGCGATCGGGCGCCTCGCGTTCATGGGCGATGTCAGGGTGAGCCCGGATTACTTCACCACGGACGATCCTCCCGGCTCCGACTCCAAAGCCGCCGCGGACTTCCTCCGCGCCAAGGGCTTCAAGCTCGATGGCGCTTTCGTGACACTTCGCCTCTTCCATCTTCCGGACGCCACCAAACGCCGGGAACTCATGATCATCTACGGCGAGATCCTCCCGAGCAGCGCATCGGCAGAACGAGCCACGTCGGAGATCACGGCACACGCACGAGCGAATATCAGGGTGCCCTGAATCGGGGTCATTCTGGATTTGCCGGTTTCGCCGGAGCCCCGTGCGGAAAGCAGAGCTCGCCTCGACGCCGTTCCGAGGGCAGTGCCGCCCGTCGCTTGCTTGCCCGGAGCGCCCGGGCATATCGTGCACGAGGCGTTCATAGGGAGCGCCGGCAACTTGGAGGAGAGTCTCATGAAGATGTTGATGTTCGTGAAGTTTCCGCTCGAGAAGTTCAACGCCGCCGTCCGGGACGGCAGCGTGGAAAAGAAGATGCGACGGATCCTCGACGAGACGAAGCCGGAATCCGTGCATTTTGCCGAGTTGGACGGCCACCGCGGCGGCGTCATGGTCGTCGACGTGGACAATTCCTCGAAGATTCCGTTCTTCGCGGAACCGTGGTTCCTGACGTTCGATGCGGAAGTCGAGTTTCGGATCGCGATGACGCCCGAGGACCTCGGCCGCGCGGGCCTCGAGGCGCTCGGGAAGAAGTGGGCCTAGGGGATCGCCGCTCAGATCAAAATCGCGGGCCGGATCCGGGCAACTCTCGTAATTGGAGTTCGGGGTCAGCCCTGCATTCGTGATCTCTCCGTCGTGGCCTCACGGGTCGCCTCACGCGCCGAAACCGTCCGGCACTAAGGCGCTCGGAAACTTGGGTCTCCAGCGCCTTTTCCTTTTCTGCTGACCCTTAATTGGCCGGACCTCGCCCTGTCCGCGCATATCGGGTCAACAAATCGCGCGGGCTGACCGGTATTGGCGCGTGGGTTGGCCCGAACACTTCCTTCGTGATCGGCGTGACAGGCAACCCCGGAGCGCGGGACGTCCTGGGCTGGTGGCTGGTGCCGGTCGGAGTGGCCGGTGGATCGCTCTTGCTCATCGCCACGACGCATGTTCTGCGCTGGGCTCTTCGGTTCGCACGCGTTCGCAAGCCGACCGGAGGCCAGATGGCGTAGGCCCAGGCGGGGAGACGGAAGCGGACTCCGGGTGCACTCGCCGGAGAATTTCTCGTGAGGGAGACTTGGTGGGCGCCGTGCCGTTAGTCCAGCGCCTGCGAAACCGGATTTCAACTCTGTGCCGACATCGCGCTCGAATGCTCGCCAGGAGGCACCGACAAATCGCGCTGACCGTTTGGCGCTGAGTCAAAGGGCGCGCCCGCTCACAGCATAGAATCCGCGC
Organism: uncultured Acidobacteriota bacterium; assembly: GCA_963847075.1. GTDB lineage: Bacteria > Acidobacteriota > Thermoanaerobaculia > UBA5066 > Gp7-AA6 > DAHUXD01. Next base: position 678,971 of record CAWJYL010000002.1, on the reverse strand, counting down.
AGTGGTGATCCGATAGCACTCCCAGCCGGCTCGCGTCTCGGCCCCTACGAGATCCTCGCGCCGCTCGGCGCGGGTGGGATGGGAGAGGTGTACCGGGCGCGGGACGCGAAGCTCGGGCGCGAGATCGCGATCAAGGTTCTGCCCGCGGAGACGTCGTCGGACCCCGAGCGCCGCCAACGCTTCGAGCAGGAGGCGCGCTCCGCCTCGGCGTTGAACCACCCGAACATCCTGACGATCTACGACATCGGCGACGCCGAGGGCTCCCTCTACATCGCCATGGAGCTCGTCGAGGGCAAGACACTGCGCGAGCTCCTCGCCTCGGGCGAACCGCTGCCGACGAAAAGGCTTCTCGACATTGCCGTCCAGACGGCAGAGGGGCTGGCCAAGGCGCACGGCACGGGAATCGTCCACCGGGACCTGAAACCCGAGAACCTGATGGTCTCCAAAGACGGCTTCGTCAAGATCCTCGACTTCGGGCTGGCAAAGCTGACCGAGCCCGTCTCGCTGGATTCGTCCGTGCTGCCGACGGCGATCGCCGCTCCGACGCAGCCCGGCACCGTGATGGGCACGGCCGGCTACATGTCACCCGAGCAGGCGAGCGGCCAACCCGTGGATTTCCGGTCGGACCAGTTCACCCTGGGCGCGATCCTCTACGAGATGGCCACGGGCAAGCGCGCGTTCCAGAGAAAGTCGGGAGCCGAGACGCTCGTCGCGATCATCCGGGAGGAGCCCGAGCCGTTGGCGCAGCTCGCTCCGAGGGCCCCGCCCCCCGTGCGATGGATCGTCGAGCGGTGCCTCGCCAAGGACCCGGAGGAACGCTACGCCTCGTCCAAGGACCTTGCACGCGAGCTGAAGAGCGTGCGCGACCACCTGACCGAGACCTCAGCCTCGGGCGCCCTCGAAGTCGCCGGGCCCGCCAAGGCCCGCCGCCGCGGATGGCTTTTCCCGGCCGCTCTCGCCTTCTTCGCGGGAGCAGTCGTTGCGCTCGTCGTCGGAAAGAGCCTCCGGCTCTTCGAGCCGCCCCCGCCGATCTTTCAGAGGCTCACCTTCCGCCGGGGCGCGGTCGTCACGGCGCGCTTTGCCCCGGACGGAGTTGCGGTGGTCTACGGCGCGGCATGGGACGGAAGCCCAACGGAAATCTTCACGGCTCGGCCGGAGAGCCCGGAGTCGAAATCCCTCGGCCTTCCGCCGGCCAATCTGCTCTCCGTGTCGCGCCAGGGCGAGCTGGCGATTTCGCTCGGCTGGCATCCATTGATCGGCTGGGAGTCCACCGGCCTTCTGGCGCGCGTTCCGGTGGCCGGCGGAGCTCCGCGCGAGGTGCTCGAGAACGTCGAAGGTGCCGACTGGTCTCCCGACGGCAAGGAGCTCGCGGCGATTCACCGGATCGGCGATCGCCCGCGCCTGGAGTACCCGATCGGCACGGTGATCGCGGAGGCGTCGGGTTGGCTCAGCAACCCGCGCGTTTCGGCCGACGGCCGGTTCATCGCCGTGTGGGACCACCCCGAGAGGGGAGACAACGCCGGCCGCCTGGTCATCTTCGACGTGGTCCGTCACACACGGGTGGAGGGGCCAATGGTGGGCGGGACCGCTGGATTTGCGTGGTCGCCGCGAGGCGACGTCGTGATGGGGGGCGGAGGCGTCCTGCAGCGCGTCTCCTCTTCGGGCAAGGCGCGTCCCTCGATCGCGCTCGCCGGCGGCTTCATACCCGAGGACATCGCCCCGGATGGAAGACTGCTGGCGAAGCGGACGAACTATCGCCGCGAGATCGTCGGTGTCGTGGAGGGCCAGCCCCGAGAGCGCAACTTGACCTGGCTCGACTGGTCCTTTCCCGACGACATGTCCGACGACGGGCGCACGCTGCTCTTCGACGAGCAAAGCGGCGGTCGGCAGAACTATCTCTGTTACCTGCGCAAGACCGACGGCTCGCCCGCGGTCCTGCTCGCGCAATCCAAGGGGTATTCGCTCTCGCCCGACGGCCGCTGGGCACTGACGCAGCGGCTCGATGCGGAGCAGCTCGTCCTGGTGCCGACGGGGGCCGGCAGCCCGAAGCCGCTCGCGAAAACCGGCCTTCTCTACCAGTGGGCGTATTTCTTTCCCGATGGAAAGCGGCTTCTGCTCTGGGCGAGCGAGCCGGGCAAGAGAAGCCGGCTCTACGTTCAAGAAATCGACGGGGGCAAGCCCCAACCCATCACACCCGAGGGATACGGCGTCGCATTCGGCGGGCGGGCGATCAGCCCCGATGGCCGCATGGTCGCAGCAACGGATCCGGATCGCAAGATCAGCATCTGCGTGATCGAAGGCGGGCCGCCGCGGCCGCTTCCGGGAGCCTCCTCGGGCGAGATCGCGTGGGGTTGGACGGCGGACAGCCGCTCGCTCTATGTCGGCCGGATCGCGATGCCGGCGCGCGTCGAGATCTGCGACGCCGCCACGGGTGCGCGCCGGTTCTGGAAAGAGATCGTCCCGCCCGATCCGGCCGGCGTTCTTGCGGTCGGCCCGATTCTCATTGCGCCGGACGGCAAGTCCTACGTCTACTCATACCGCCGCACCCTGGATGACCTGTTTCTGGTAACGGGGCTGAAATGAGCGCCTGCCGATAGACCTCTCAAGAGTGCGACCCTCAATGGCGGATCGGTGAGAACGTCGGACGAAACCGGTCCGCGGACAGTCGGGGGTTTCGGGCACACATCAGGCCCTCGAAGGCCTCAGTTGGTCGAAATGTGGTGACGGTGCAGGAATTTGAAGGCCCCCGCGCCGGGGGGGCTAACCTCGTCGCCTCCGCCTGGGCCGCCGACAGCCGGACCCGATTGAGCCGACAGGCCCTTCCTACCTGTACCGAAGGACAGGTATAATGGAGGCTCTTGAAACAGGGGATTCGTCTCACCGACGTGAAATGCGTCTGCGGCACCGCCCTCCGCGTCCAGTGGAACTCTGTCTCAAACCGGGGCATCAGCAAGTACAAGTTCCGGTGCCCACGGTGCGAAGCCGTACGACCCGCCCCCGGCTCGATCGTCGAAGTCTCGCGGTACCAGGATGGCAGATGGGAACGTCTCGAGGCCGCGGAGTGGGGAAGCCCATCCTGGCGCGGGCGGCCGATCGCGGCTCGCTGATCCCGTACTGCCTCTCGCCCGGCTGGCTCGAGATCGACCCTTCGGCCCGCTGCGCAAAGAACCCGAGGTTTCAAGGGCTCGTCGCCGGTCGGAAGTGATTCGGGACGGACAGCTCTGGGCGATCAGATCTCGCGACGTCCCAAGAGCTCAGGCAGCCGGCCAGCCGGTCCAGCAGCTCAGCGGCGAAGCAAGATGATGCCCGTCGCCGCCAGGAGCATTCCCAAGAGAACAAGAAGAGGCCGTTGCAGTGTCGGGATCGGGAGGGAGGTAAGCACGCTCGTCGGATCGTCGGCGGTGTCGTTGGCGGTGTAGGTTTGGCCTCCGCCGCTGACCGTCGCCGTGTTGGTCAGGCTCGCGGGGGCCTGCGGGTCGACGTTGACGGTGAGCGTGATCGGGGGATAGCTCGCTCCGACGCCGAGCGCGTCCGACCGGGTGCAGGTCAGCGTTCCCACGTTGCACGACCAGCCGGCGCCCGCCATCGCTGTGGCGGTCAAGCCCGCGGGCAAGATGTCGACGACCGTGACTGTGCCGGAACTCGGCAAGGCACCGTTGTTGGTGACGACGAGGGAGTACGCCCCGACCTGGCCCCGAGCCAAATCGCCCGAATGCGTCTTCGCGATCGTCAGGTCGGGAATCGGCGGTGTCACTGCGGTCAGGTCCGTGGCCGTGTCGTTGGTGGTGAAGGTTTCGCCTCCGCCGCTGACCGTCGCCGTGTTGGTCAGGTTCGCGGGGGCCTGCGGGTCGACGTTGACGGTGAGCGTGATCGGGGGATAGCTCGCTCCGACGCCGAGCGCGTCCGACCGGGTGCAGGTCAGCGTTCCCACATTGCACGACCAGCCGGAGCCTGTCATGGCTGTGGCGCTCAGTCCCGCGGGCAAGGTGTCGACGACCGTGATCGTGCCGGAAGTCGGCACGCCGCCGTTATTGGTGACCTCGAGGGAGTACGTCACCACGACCTGGCCCTGAGCGAAATCGCCCGAATGAGTCTTCGCAATCGTCAGATCTGGAATCCGCGGCGCGAATTTGCCGAAAAGTCCGTGGTCCTCGACGCTACCGGAGCCAGGGATACCGGCGGAGAAGAAACACTCGGTCTGCGCGCCGCCGTTACCGCCGTTACCAAACAGCAGGCCCCAGAGACCTTGCACGACAATCGGATTTCCCAAACTGTCGTTCAGAGTATCGAGGAACGCTCCCGTCGAGGGGTCGAAGGTGTTGATCCTGCCGTCGCCGAAATTCCCGACGAGCAGATCCCCGCTCAAGTCGCCGAAGCCAGCCGGCGCCTTCGCCAGTCCCCATGGTGAGTTCAACACCCCGGCGGAGATGAGACGCTTCAGAAAATTACCGTTCATGTCGAACTCGTCGACATAACCGTTGCCGGCGCCCGGAACGTCGTCGTGCTTGGCGGCGTCCTGCTTGGCGTACGTCACGATCAGGATGCCGCCGATGTTCTGAATCCCAAAGGGAGCAAAACCAGCGGGAAGATTTGGATCGGTAAAGCTGCCGCTGAGCGTTACGGGCGTGAAGTTTTTGTCGAAGACGCTGATGGCGCCGTTATGAAAGTCAGTTGCATAGAGAAAGTTGGCCGTCCCGTTGTTGCCGAGGGCGATGCCCTTGTAGACCGCGCCGGAGCCCGAGTCGTCGACCTCGAGGGATGCGGTCGTTCCGCCACTCCATCCGGCGATCGTTCCGTCTTCCGTCGCGAAGATGAAGCGGTCGGAAGAGAAGTCGCTCGTCGAGTTGAAAACGATCCCGGTTGGCGCGCCCGGCGAAGCACCGCCCCCGGGCTTCGGAATCGAGACTACGAGGCCGAGCGCGATGCCAGAGCCGTTGTAGAGAGTAGCAACGCCCGTGCGGTTGTCGGAAACCCAGATCGGGGACGTTGCGCTGGACGCCATTCCCCAGGGATTTACCAGGTTGGAGTCCGTATGGGCCGCGACGAGCGGAATGTCGGACACCAGGTTAATCTGGATGTAGCCGGTAGCAGCGTTGACCCAAGCTGAAACTCCAGCCGTGAGCACCGTGAGAGAGAGCCTTAGCCATCGCGAGGACGTCATACGCCTCCACGAGACTTATCGACAATATCATGGCACCGAGCGGTCACGAAGCAGGTCAGGATTTCGCCGCGCCCGAGCCGGATACCCTACGCCGGTTGGCGCGTGCGGGGCATCGTACGCCGATCACCAAGCGCGATGCGCGCCGCAGGCAGCCGGCCAGGAAGGGCCTCGACGGTTGGCGAAATTTGGTGGCGGTGCAGGGAGCGAGATCCGAGAGGATGTTATGCTTCCGATGATTCTGCTCCCTCCGGAGGGCAGTCATGCGCGTGCCGAGGCGTACTCGCCTGTTTCTTGGGTTGGTGTTCTTCGGAATCCTGGTGCCGACGACGGCAGCCCAGGCCGCCACCAGGACTTGGACGGGGGGCGGCGCGGACGACAACTGGAGCACGGCAGCCAACTGGGGAGGAACGGCGCCGAGCGCGGGTGATGACCTGGTGTTCCCCGGGGGGACCCCTCGCCTGTCCCCCAGCAATGACCTCGCCGCGAACACGTCCTTCAACACGATCAGCTTCACGGGCTCGAGCGGCGGCTACACGCTCTCGGGGAACGCCATTCAGTTGGTGGCGGGGATCAGCGCCACCAACACTGCGGGCACCGACACCATCCAGCTGGGAGTCACGCTCACAGCGTCGCAGACGTTTTCCTGCTCGATCCCCAGCGCGGTCGACCGTCTCATCATTTCCGGCGGTGTAAGTCTCGGAGCCTTCACGCTGACGTTCAATTCGGCAGGCGGCAGCGTCATCAATCAGAACGGCGTGATCTCGGGGACCGGCGGTGTGACCTCCTCCGGTCTCGGGGTCGTGTTCATCGTCGCGTCGTGCACGTACACGGGACCGACCGACATTACCGCCGGAGACTTTGTCCTGGCGGGTTCCAGCCTGGCTTCGGCGAGCGCCGTGACCGTGAGCGGCGGTCTTCTCCAGTTCGCCAACGGCGCATCGACGGGTCCGGTCACCGCCAGCGGCGGGACCGTGGGATGCGAGGGCGGTGGTACGAGCCAGATCGGCAACGTCACGGATTTGACGCTGCAGTCGGCCTCGACGCTCTTCATGGCCATGTACAGCGCCAGCAATTACGGCCAGGTGAATGCATCCGGCAGCGTGAGTCTGGGCGGAGCGACGCTCGTGCTTGCCTGGGGTTTCACCTCCTCCACCGGCAACGCGTTCACGATCGTCAACGACACGGGCGGCGGCGCGGTCACCGGGACCTTCTCCGGGCTGTCGGAGGGTGCCACGTTCGTTCAAAATGGGCGGAGCTACCAGATCACCTACCTGGGTGGCACCGGCAACGACGTCGTCGTGACGGACCTTGGTCCGGCGGTTGGACCAACGGGGACACCGACTCCGACCGTCACGTCCACACCGCCGCCGGGGGCGACGCCGACGCCCGGGCCGGGATCGCAGGCGGTGGTACCTACCCTTTCGACGAACCTCTTGGTGGTACTCGGGCTGGCTCTCGCGCTTGCAGGGTTGCACGCGATCAGACGGAGCGGCTAGGCGAGGTCGAGGAAGCAGCTCCGGTTCTGGCGTCCCGTGGACGCGTGATGCACGCCCCCTCTGCGTCGTTCGAAGGGGAGAGGATCGACAGGCGATCACACGCACGTGCGTCGTAATCGACACTCCAATGTCTACGTCCTTGGCGGTCTGAAGCAAAGCTCCCGGACAAGAAGGGCCACCTTCACATTTGCCCGAAAGGGACGAACAACTTGATGTTCTGCCTGAATCTCGGCACGATGTTCCGTCGACAGCAAAATGGGAATCCGCATGAGGTCGATCACAATCTTCTGCTTCGCCGTCAGCGCGTTAATGGTCGCCACGTCAGCCCGTGCCGCCGAAGCTACAGTCGTGAGCGACGTTCTCGGTGCGGAGGGTCCATTGTACGTTGACGGCAATCTCTACTACGTCGGCTGGGTCTCGAATACGCTGTCCAAGTGGGATGGCAAGACGAGCACGGTTCTCAACGAAACCCCGGGTTGCGGCCACAACGGACTGGCGCTGACCAAGCAGAAGACCTTCTTGATCGCCTGCAGCGACCACGGTGCGATTCTCGAGGTCGACATGAGGGGCAAGCAGCTGCGGCGCTGGGACGCCGACAGCAACGGCAAACCGTTCGACGGGGGCATCAACGACATCGTGGTGTGCGCCAACGGCGGTGCATATGCCACGATCTTCGGCCACTACACCAACAACGCGGAGCCACCGACGTTGGTGATCGGGAGAATCGTCTATCTCGCACCGGGCAGCCAGGAATGGGTGGAGGTTGCAGGAGACCTCAATCACGCCAACGGCATAGGCGTCTCCCCGGATCAGAAGACCCTCTACGTCAGTGAAACCGTCGGAAACTGCATCCTGAAGTTCTCGATCAACGATGACGGCTCGCTTGGCAAGAGATCGAACTTCGCGTTGCTCAATCTCCTCGTGAAGAACAAGGTCGTATCATGGTGGCTGGGACCCGACAGCATGAAGATCGACCGCAAGGGCAACGTCTATGTCGCCCAGTGGACCGGCGGCAAGGTCCTGAAGCTCTCCGCCGAGGGCAAGCTGTTGCACGTATTCGAGATCACGGCGGGAGAAGGCCCGACAAACGTGGCCTTCGGCGAGGGCGGGAAGGATCTGTACGTGACCGTGGTGAAGGATCCAAGGGACCCGAAGGCGAAGGGCAGCATCGTGAAGATCCCGAATGTGGACTAGCCTCCGGCGAGACGGAAACCGGGCCATCCATGCCCAGGACTTCAAGGGCATACGACGACCGAGTTAAGGGCGGGGCGGAAGCGGACAAGCCCTTCCGACAGCGAATGTGGCTCACCGGAGGCTTCCGGGAAGGCTGCCGACGCTGGTCTCCCCGCGACGTAGAATCCGCGCAGCGGTGATCCGATAGCACTCTCAGCCGGAACCTGTCTCGGTCCCTACGAGATCCTGGCGCCGCTCGGGGCGGGCGGGATGGGGGAAGTCTACCGGGCCCGGGACACGCGGCTCTCGCGGGAGGTCGCCGTCAAGGTGTTGCCGGCCGGCGTGTCCGCAGATCCCGATCGGTTGAAGCGCTTCGAGAAAGAGGCGCGAGCGGCGTCGTCTCTCAATCATCCGAATATCGTGACGATCCACGACATCGGCGAGTCGGGCCAAACGTCCTTCATTGCGATGGAAATGGTAGACGGGCAGACGCTGCGGGAGTTTCTGGCCGCCGGGGCTCTGCCGACGAAGAAGATCCTCGCGATCGCGGCGCAAGTGGCCGACGGGCTCGCCAAGGCGCACGGCGCCGGCATCGTGCATCGGGACCTGAAGCCCGAGAACGTCATGGTCACGAAGGACGGGTTCGTGAAGATCCTGGACTTTGGCCTCGCAAAGCTGACTCAGCCGGACGCGCCCGAGGGGCAAGAGACGCATTCACCCACGGTGTCCGCGGGAACGGAGCCGGGAATCGTGATGGGGACGGTCGGCTACATGTCGCCCGAACAGGCTCTGGGAAAGGCGCTGGACTTCCGGTCGGACCAGTTCTCGTTCGGATCGATCCTCTACGAGATGACGACAGGCGAGCGCGCGTTTGCCCGAGGCAACGCTCCGGAGACGCTGGCGGCGATCATTCGCGAGGAGCCTGCGGCGATCTCCGCGGCCGCGCCCCAGACGCCGGTGCCGCTGCGGTGGGCGATCGAGCGATGCCTCGCCAAGGATCCGGAGGAGCGTTACGCCTCGACGCGCGATCTGGCTCGGGATCTGGCGCGCCTGCGCGACGGCATCTCGGAAGGGACCCTGTCCGGAGGCTCCGTCGCGGTAGCCGCGTCTGCCCGGCCCCCGTCCCGCCGTCTCCGCGCGGCTTTCATCTTGCTCGGCGGCATTGCGATCGGCGCCGCCATCGCCGCGGCCTGGCTCCGGCTATCGCGGACACCGCCCGCCCCCATCGTGCGCACCTCGCTTCTTCCGCCCGAGGGCCGGACGTTCAGCCTGGGAGAGGTCGCGGTCTCGCCGGACGGAAGACAGGTCGCCTTCGGGGCCAGAGACGCTGCGGAGAACCTCGAGCTCTGGATCCGGTTCCTCGCACAGCCGGAGGCGCGGCAGCTTTCCAGGATGAACGGCGCCCAGAATCCGTTCTGGTCGCCGGATGGAAGGATGCTCGGGTTCTTCTCCTGGGAGAAGCTCCTTTCGGTCGAGCCGAGCGGCGGCACACCGAAGACGCTATGCGATGTTCGAGCCGGTGGCCGCGGCGGAACCTGGAATCGGGAGGGGGTCATCCTGTTTGCTCCCGGCCCCCTGACGCCGATCTCCCGGGTGCCGGCCTCCGGCGGTGAGCCGGCCGCTGTCACGCGGCTCGATCCGGTGCGCAAGGAGAACAGCCATCGGTGGCCGAGCTTCCTTCCCGACGGGCGCCACTTTCTGTTCCTCTCCATGACGACGACCGGCGACCGGGACAATGCAGTCTTCATCGGTTCGCTCGATTCGTCGGAGACGAAGCTTCTCGTCCGAGCCAATTCGAGCGCGCTCTTTGCGCCGCCGGGGTATCTGCTTTTCGTCAACGCCTCCCGAATGCTCGTCGCGCAGCCTTTCGATGCTGGCAGCCTCCGGTTCTCGGGTGCGCCCATTCCCGTGGCGGAGGGAGTCTACGGTTTCGGGGGCAAGGGGCAGCCCGGCTTCTCCGCAGCGGGGCCCGAGCTTCTTGCCTATCTGCCGGCCCACGGTGAATCCACGAAGATGGCCTGGTTCGACCGGTCCGGGCGGGAGGTCGGCTCCGTGGGGTCGCCCGGCGAACATGGGTTCCCGCGTTTGTCCCCAGATGGAAGGAAGGTGGCTGTTCAGACCGAGGATGCGAAGAGCCCGAACAACCTCTGGGTCCACGATCTCTCGCGCGGCATTGCAACGCGCGTGACCTCCGGCGAGTACGACGACCAGCTTCCGGTCTGGTCGCCGGACGGGCGCCAGATCGTCTTCACGTCGACTCGCACCGGGCAGGGCGATCTCACGGTCAAGGACTCGAGCGGCGCCGGGGAGGAGCGGCTCCTTCTCCATACCGAGAAGCAACTGTTTGCGACCGACTGGTCTCCGGACGGCCGTTTCCTCCTCTACCAGGGTGACGGTTCGAATCTCTCGGTCTTGCCGCTCTTCGGGGACCGAAAGCCCTATCCATTCTTGAGCGCGAAGTCGCCGGTCGGAGGGGCGCGGTTCTCTCCCGACGGGCGATGGGTCGCGTACTGGTCACGCGAATCGGGCAACGCCGAGATCTACGTGCTTCCGTTTCCCGGTCCGGGAGATCGGTGGCAGGTCACGACCGGCGGAGCCTACCACCCCGTTTGGCGGCGCGACGGCAAGGAGCTGTTCTACCTCTCCGACGACGGCGATGTCGTGGCGGTGGACGTCCGGGTGTCGGGATCGAAGCTCGAGACGGGGTCACCCCGGCCGCTCTTCCGCTGGCCGTCGACGGACTTCGACGTCTCGCCCGACGGCCAGCGCTTCCTGATGGTCGTTCCCGACAAGGAGGCGCGCGTGGCGCCGATGACGCTCATCCAGAACTGGACGGTGGGGCTGAGTGCCGCAGGATTGCGCCCATGACCCGCGTCAGAACGAGATCCGAGCGCCCACGAGGAAAGTCCGGTCGCTCAATCGGTCGGCTTGCCTCGTTGAAGGTCGGCTTCGTCGTGAATATAGCTGGATTGGCGAAATTGTCCTCTCTGCCGCGCACCCGCCTCGCAGAGGGATTGGTCTCTCCCCGTGGCTTCTTGTCTCAAGCGCCTGAGAAATCAGGCGCTTTTCTTTTGTGGAGCGGGAGACCCGGACGGGCCTAAGTGACGGCAAGAGAACGGGGAGTCCACTGACAAAGTCGCTGACAGTTGCCGTCTCGGGGCGGGGCGTATCATCGGCTGCAGCCGATGAGCAACCGACTGCGTTTGCGGCTCGGAGGCGAATTGGACGGCGCCGGCCGCAGCCTATCTCCCCACCCTCGGCGTCCTAGACAGAAGGTTGCGCTTCGTTTGCCCTCCCCGCATGGGCTGTCTAAGTCATGTTGCGCCTTACAAGCTCGAGCGCCCGCCAGGACAGCATCGAAGAGCGCAAGGGACAGTATCGTCAGCTCACACGAGGCTTTTCCCACTGAGATGAGCGGGCGTCTGGTCTCCCAGCAGTTTTACCAGTGTCGGGACAACATCGAATGCCGACCGCACGCCGCGGTCGCCTGGTTCCAGACCCGGCGCCGCAACGTAGGCCATCCCGTGCCGCCCGGTGTGCCCGCCGGTCCGTCTGAGCGGTACTGGCCCGATCAGGCCCAGGCGCGGATGCTCGAGCGCGGCGGCAATACCCCGCCAAACGACGAGCAGGTCGGCCTCGGAGCCCGTCAGGGCCAGAGGGTCTCGGGTCCACGCACGCTCGATGGTCTCCACCACCGCTTCCCCCGTGCGCGGGTCACGACACTCTCGGATCAGGATCTCGAGCTCTCGACACGTTTCCTCGTAGCGTGAGGGCTCGATGATGCCCTCCCGCTCGCGCCCCCGCAGATTGATGCGGATGCGCCCGTCGTAGAACGAGGGCAGTGCGAATGCCGGCATCTGAGGCCAGTGATGTCGGTAACGAAGGGCCGGCTGCCAGTCGAGCTCCCGTCGCGCCATCGGTGCGCCGTTCGCGTGCCTGTTCACTGCCGCGGCTCGAACCGCTCTGAGCACCGACTTGACGGGCCGTGGCAGGAGCCGCGCGAGCGACACAAGTGTTCCGGAGGAGGAAGGCCTTGAATTTTCCGGGTGCGTTGGCATCCACGTCCGACTCGCACCCGACCAGCTCTCCTCCTCTCCCAGGACCGGCACGTTGCCCGGCGCTTTTGTCCACTGTGACGGTACGGTGAGCAGCGCGTGACCAAAGGCGTGCCGGTAAAGCAACTCCGGCAGGAGGACCATGGACGGGACGTCCGAGTGGTTCGGTCCCATGCCGCCCATGGTGAACGCGACAACCGCCGCATCGCCCGCGGCGGCGACGAGCTCACCGACCATTCGATCCAGGGCGCGATGCACCTCCCGTAGTGCCCGGCCCGCGGCGGCCGCCGCGGGATGGCCGTGATACGGGTGGCTCGCGTCCACGCCGTGCCAAAGCCCTTCGATTGCACCATGTGCCTCGCCAGAAACGGCGATGAAGAGATCCCAGTCCGGGAGCCGCTCTGTCGCGAACCACTGCGCCGCACGCGAGCGAGTGTCCAGGGCTCGGCTGAGGCTCTCACCCATCGCTTGTGTGCGGGCCGGGGAGGGCCACGGCAATCCATACGTCCACTGCGATGCGGGATAGCCGCCAAACCGGCTTTCGAACTCAGCCAGCAGTCCGCGCGGGCGGCCGGCGATGACCGTCCCCGGATCGTGCGCCCCCCAACCCACGATGCCTCGCGTGTTGCGCGCGCGGCGTAAGTCCACGTAGGGCGTGTCGAACACGACGACGCGCTGGTTGCGACCGGCCCACCACGGCGTGAACCGAGCGCCCTCCTGCCACGCGGCGTAGGCGATCGGATCGAATTCCACCGCGGCCCAACGGCGGCAGGCCTCCGGCGAAAACCCCGAAGCGACGTGTTCCCACGCCAGCCCCGTGCGCTGAGCAGGACCGTGGTCGAGCCGGAAGCTCGCGGCCCGCCGACGTAACTGGTCCAGCGCCGGCATCTCGCCCGCGTTCATGAGCTGCTCGGCGAGAGTGACTTCCAGGCCATCGAGGCCGATGGCCAGCACTCGTGGACGCGCGATCGTTAATCCCCCATGATTGAGTCTAACGCAAACGACGCAGCGCCCAGCTTGCGCAGCCAGGCCTGCCGGCGAAGCAACGAGGTTTCGGTAACATGGCGGCGAGCGCGACGCCGGGAGGGAACCCCGAAGGTCTGATGACGATGCAGGTGAGCGTAGTAATCGGAACCTACAACCGCGCGCGCCTGCTCGAAGGAACCCTCGAGGCGCTCGCTTCGCAAGAGGTGCCTGACTCTCTGGAGTGGGAAATCATCGTCGTCGACAACAACTCGCGCGACGCGACGCCACAGGTAGTCACCGCTTTCTCGAAAGCCGTGGCTGCCCGCGTGAGCTACGCGTTCGAGCCTCGACGGGGCCTTTCCCATGCCCGGAATCGAGGCATCCGGGAGGCTCGGGGCTCCCTCATCGCATTCACCGACGACGACGTGCTCCCGGCGCCGAATTGGATCGCCCAGGTAGCCGCGGCGATCGACCGCTGGAACGCGCAGGGCCTCGGCGGTCGGATTCTTCCGCGGTGGGAAGCCTCGCCGCCACCGTGGCTCACGGCGAACCGGAGCCTGTTGGCCGGTCTGGCGATCATGGACTTCGAAGCAAGCGGCCTACTTACGCTTCCTCTGGCACGGCAGCCGCAGGTGTGGGGCGCGAACATGGCCTTCCGCCGCGAACTCTTCGAAAGAGTTGGAGGATTCGACCCGCGGCGAGGCATTGTCGGTAAGAAGCTCTTCCGAGGTGAAGAGATCGACCTGATCAATCGAGCCCTCGAGTCCGGTTTGAAGATCGCCTATGACGCCGCGCCCACGGTCTTCCATCGGATCGGCCCGGACCGGATGCGAAAGGCGTATTTTCGCAAACTGACGTTCGACGAAGCCGAGGGCAGAGCGCGCGTGGCACCCGTTGTCCGTCGACGCTCGTTCCTTGGTGCACCGCTTGGGCTATACCGCTCATGCTTCACGGGTTTCTGGAAACTCGTGGGCTCGATGCTGCTGAGGCAGCCGGGAGTCTTTCATCAGGAACTCGGCTGGTTGGGATCGCTTGGACAACTTGCGGGCTATTGGAGAGTCGGCCTGGGGCGATTTCTTCGCAGAGAAAGTGGGGCGACGCCCGCGAGTTCTCAATCGAGGGGACGCTTCGTAACGTGATCCAGTGGCGCAGCGCTCGGAGGCGTCTGGACCGCCCCTTCACCTTCCACGACGGGGAGGGTAATGGGCAGCCAAGAACCGATGCACGGCTTGGTGGTACGTCGTGGCGAGCGCCGGCTTTGCCGGCATCGCGGCATTGATCGGTTAGGTCAGCGGCACGGCAGGTAGCAGCCTCGAGGTGCCGATCAGGGCTACCGGCCCCACCCTTCGACACGATGCCAAGAACCCGAGGTTCCAAAAGCTCGTCGCCGGCGGGAAGTGATCCGCGACGGTCATCGCGGGGCGATCAGAGATCGCGACGAATTCGAGAAGCGCGCTGCAGACAGTCGGGGGGTCTGGCGCAGACAGTCGGCCACGAAAGGCCTCCACGGTTGGCGAAGTTTGGTGGCGGTGCAGGGATTTGAACCCCGGACCTAGCGGATATGAGCCGCGTGCTCTGACCAGCTGAGCTACACCGCCTTCGGGACCGCGGATGATAGCAAAAGACCGGCGGGAGGCAGAGGTCCGCCAATGCCGGGCCTATACTTTCTGCGTGGCCGGCTTCAAGGATCATTGCGCGGCTTGCGGCCAGGATCTGGGCTATGCGCTGCCTCAGTGCCAGACCTGCCACAAGTCCGTCTGCGAGGCCTGCGTCGTCCGCATGGGGGGCAACATCTTCTGCGGGAAGCCGTGCGCGCACGCCTTCTTTTTGGGGGGCCAGGAAGACGTCGAGGATGAATCGGACCTCGGCCGGATCGAAGATGGGGAATGAGCGCGCCTGAACCCCAGGCCCCGTCGCGGCCCTCCCGGTTCGGCCGCTTCTTCTGGCGGGATCCCAATACCCAGTTCCTCATTCTCGCGGCCGTCGCGGGGCTTCTTGGCGGCTTCGGTGCGATCGCGTTCCGATTTCTCACGCACTGGCTGACGGATGCGCTGATCGGGGCGCGCGACGTCGTGCGGGGCGCGCAGGCCCTGGCGCCGCTTGCCCGGATCCTGCTGCCCGCCGCGGGAGGCCTCGTGGGAGGCCTGATCGCGCTCTTCTTCTTCGGCGAGCGGGGGCCGAGCGGGATCTCCCACATGATCGAAGTCGTCTCGCTCGGCCGGCGCACCGTGCGTCTGCGTCCGTCGCTCGCGCGCGGCGCCTCCTCGCTTGCGGTGATCTCGACCGGCGGCTCGGAGGGCCGCGAGGGCCCGATCATCCAGATCGGGGCCGCGTTCGCCTCCGCGCTGGCGAGGCGGTGGAAGGTCTCGCCGGAGCGCGTACGCATCCTCACCGCCTGCGGCATGGCGGCCGGCGTCGCGGGCGCCTACAACACGCCGATCGCGGCCACACTCTTCGTGCTCGAGGTGGTCGTCGGCTCCTTCTCGATGGCGCTCTTCGGGCCAGCGGTGGTTTCGGCCGTGGTCTCGACGGTCGTGGTGCGCGCGGTGCTCGGGGACGAGCCGGTCTACCAGGTCGCTCCGTTTCGGCCGGAGTCGCTCGTCGAGAGCCTGCCCTTCGCGGCGATCGGCATTCTCGGCGGATTCGCCTCGGCGCTCTTCGTGCGCGCACTCTCGGCGGGCAAGCGGCTCTTCGCCGCCACGCGGCTGCCGGTCTGGGCCACGATGGCGCTCGGCGGAGCGCTCGTCGGCGCGATCGGGATCGGCTTGCCCCAGGTCTACGGCAACGGGTTCGAGGCGACCAACGAGATCCTTCACGGCAACCCGACGCTGGTGTTCCTGCTCGTGCTGCTCGTCGGAAAGACCGTCGCGACGGCCTCGACCATCGGGTCGGGAGGCGTGGGCGGGGTTTTCACGCCGTCGCTGCTCGTCGGTGCGACGATCGGGGGAGCCGTTGCCAAGATCGTGCAGGTCGCTCTGCCGCACCTGGCGGCTCCCGTGGGCGGTTACGCGCTGCTCGGCATGGGCGGGATGCTCGCGGGCATGACGCGCGCACCTCTTCTTGCGGTCATCATGATCTTCGAGCTGACGCAGAACACGGCGGTGCTCCTGCCGATGATGGTCGTGTCGGTCCTGGCGGTCACCGCGGCGCGCGTGTTTCAGAAGGAGTCGATGTACATCCAGAGCCTGCGCTCGGCGGGCATCGTGTGGGAGAAGACACCCGAGGCGACGGCGCTGGCGAGCCTGAAGGTTTCCGACATCATGCGGCGCGACGTGACCCTCATTCCACGCACGACGACGCTGCCCGAGGTCGTGGCGGCTTTTCTGCGCACGCGCAGCCTCTTCCTCTATGTCGGCGACGAAGACGGGAGACTGCTCGGCGCCGTCGACATCCACAACGTCAAGGAGTCGTTTCCGGAGCGGGAGCTCTCGGGCCTCGTTCTCGCGGCCGACCTGATGACCGAGATCCCGTTCGTGACGCCGGGGGAGCCCCTGACGTCGGTCAACGAAAAGCTGTGGTTTCGGGACATGGGACAGCTGCCGGTCGTGGAGTCTGCCGAGAATCGCCGCTTCCTCGGCGTGGTCACCCAGAGGGATCTGCTCGGCGCCTTCGACAGCGAGGTGCTCCGCAGCAGCCGCCTGCTCGCGCGCGTGCGCACGGTGGGAGAGGGCGGCGGCGACGTGGATTACCTGGAGCTGCCGGAGAAGCATCGGCTGGTCGAGGTCGACGTGCCGACCGCGATCGTGGGACGCACCGTGGCGGAGGCGGCGATGCGGTCACGGTACGGCGTCTCGGTGCTCGCCGTGAAGCGAATGACGCGGGAGGGCGTCGAGCGTCGGCTCGTGCCGCAGCCGTCCGACCGCTTCGAGCCCGGGGACGTGCTCGTGTTGCTCGGAAGCGACGAGGCGATTGCGCGTGTGCGGGAGGGGGCGCCCCTGCCCCTGTCGGCGGGCTCGTAGGGGTCGGCCGTCATCCCGAGGGCCGGCGGCCCGGGGGATCTGTTTCTTAGCCACTGCTCGACGAAAGAGGGGATCTCTCGCCGCGCTCGGGCTGACAGGGAGGAGGCCACCGCCGAAGGACACGCCACCCTCAACCTGGAGTGCTATCCTCAATCGAAGCTTGGACAAGGAACGCGAGGCCGCGGCGGTCAAGGAAAAGCAGAGCGAGCTCGTCGCTCTGCGCGGAAAGTGGTTCAAGGAGCGCACCCGCCTCTACGACCGCGAGACGGGCCTTCCCACCGTCGCCGTGCTCGTCGACGACCTGCGCAAGCAACTCCAGGAGAAGGGCAGCCTCTCGGTTCTCGTCTTCCGCCCGAGCTCGGAGGGGCACGTCGAGGAAGTCTGGGGCTGGGAGGCGTACGACGATCTGCTGCTCGATTTCGTCCGGCGCCTGAAGGCCTTCCAGACCGACGGCATCGTCCCGGGCGGCACGCTCTGCCTTCCCTACGTGCGCTCGGACGAGATCATCCTGTTCGTGAATCCGGACGGCGGCGGGCTGCTCGAGGGCCCGACGGCGCTCGGCCAGAAGGCGGCCGAGCTCGACCAGTTGATCCGCGGCTATCTGGCCGAACGGGCCGACGTCTCGGCGCGCTTCCGCTCGTTCGTCGGCGCGGCGCGGATCATGAAGGACCCGAAGCACCGCGTCGAGCGGCTCGTCTATCGCGGCGTCCAGGACGCGCGCGACCAGGTTACGCGCCAGACCGTCCGCGCGGAGATCCGGGGCGGTGAGCTGCTGCAGGACGTCATCTCGCGGCGCGACATCCGTCCGGTCTTCCAGCCGGTCTTCGATCTGGCGACCGGGAACATGATCGGCATGGAGGCCCTCTCGCGGGGCCCGCGCGGCAGCGAATTCGAGAGCGGCGAATCGCTCTTCTCGCTCGCCGACCGCACGGAGCTGCTGGTGCCGCTCGAGAGAGTATGCCGCCAGCGGTGCCTCGAGGCGGCCGCGGAGGCGAACCCGAAGCGGCAGATCTTCCTGAATCTCTCTCCGGCGGCGGCCTCGGATCCGGAATTCCTGGGGCCCGTCTTCCGCGACCAGGTGCGCGGGCTCGGCCTCGAGCCCGATCGGATCGTCCTCGAGATCACCGAGCGCACGTACGCCGTCTACGAGGGGCTCTTCCGCGAGGTCCTGTCGAAGTTTCGCTCGCAGAATTTCCGCATCGCCGTGGACGACGTCGGCACCGGTTACTCGAACCTCTCCTCGCTCGCCGACATCGAGCCCGACTACCTCAAGTTCGACAACGTCTTCGTGCGCGGCATCGACCGCCGCCAGGTCAAGCAGGATCTGCTCGAGGCGCTCATGAGCTTCGCGCGCAAGATGCACACGAAGGTGATCGCCGAGGGCATCGAGACGCGCGAGGAGCTGAGGGTGCTGCAGTCGCTCGGCGTTCCCTACGGACAGGGCTTCCTGCTCGCGCGCCCGATGCCCGTCAACGAGATCGAGCGTTTCGCCTCGATCGCCATCTAGGGCGATCACGGCGATGCGGACTGGAACCGTGCGGGAGCCGGCGGGGTTATCTGCGGGATGGAGGTACCTGGGGCGCCCCTTCCGCCGGGGGGACACGTGACAAGACTCCGCCGAACCGTTCGCCCCGGATGGTCGCTGCGCCGCGCCGGTCAACTCGTTCCGGCTGCTGCGATCGTGCTCTGCCTCGGGCTTCCGGTGGCGGCCGCCGCGCCGGCGCCGAACGCAGGAGATCGGGCCGTTTGCAAGGCCTCGATCCCCGAACTCTACCTGCGCGTTTCCCCCGCCGTCGTGTCGATTACCTCCATGTCGATCGATCCGTCGGACCCCACGAACCGGACGGAGCGCCGCAGCGGATCGGGCGTCATCCTCGACGCCACGGGGCTGATTCTGACGAACTCCCACGTCGTATACGGTCAGGCTGTCATCACCGTGACCCTCGACGACCAGACGAGTCTGCCGGGCGAGATCATCGGCGTCGATCCTTTCTTCGACATCGCGCTCGTGCGCGTGGCCGGGTCGGCCGTCACGAGCCTCCCGACGGCGCGCCTCGGCCGATCCGACGACCTCCAGACGGGCGACGAAGTCTATGCCATCGGAAACCCCTTCGGGCTCGAGCAGACCTTGACGCGGGGCATCATCTCGGCCGTCAATCGGATTCTCCCGGGTCTCTCCTGGTCGTCGAAAGAGCCCATGATCCAGACGGACGCGGCGATCAACCCCGGCAGCTCGGGCGGGCCCCTGATCGACGGCTGCGGCGACGTCATCGGCATCACGACGGCGATCCTTCCGGAGGCGCAGGGTATCGGCTTTGCGATCCCGGTGAACGTCATCAAGGAGGAGCTCCCCGAGCTGATTCGTGTCGGTCGCGTGGTCCGCCCCTGGCTCGGTGTCGAGGGCCAGCTCGTTTCGGCGGAGCTCAAGGAGCTGCTCCGCGTTCCCCTCGCGGACGGGTTCCTGATCGAGATCGTCGGTGCCGAGAGTCCGGCGGCGAAGGTGCACCTGCGGGGAGGGAGCCTCGAGGTCGTCGTGGGCGGAGACCCCTTCCTCCTCGGCGGCGACATCATCACGGAAGTGAACGGCGTTCCCGTCCATGACGTGAAGAGCCTGAACGGGGCGTTCGAGGGGTTGAAGGTCGGCGGCACGGCGCACCTCGTGATCTTCCGGGAGCAGAAGATCCTGAGGATCGAAGCCATTGTCGCCGAGCGGCCGATGCCAGCGGCCGGCGGTACGCTGCGTCGCACGATTGCTCCCGCCGCCAGGGGTGAGGGCCGGTCCGCGCGACGACTTGACCTCTAGCAGGGTGCTGAAAAATGGATGCGGGCGTCGTGTCCGGCGCTTTGCATCCGGCGCCCGATCCAGCCTGCAACGACTCTCACAGGTTCGCACTCCAAGCGGGCGCCGGCAAAGTGCCGGCCACCCTTCGGGTTACGGCGGCGTCGGGCATCTGCGTCGTCATCGCTCCGAGGTCCTGAGCCGCCCGGGCGGCGAAGGATGCTCTCGCATCGCCGTCGTCGCGCTTGCTTGCATCTGACCCAGCGGCGCTCGTAACGCCATCCCACACCCTTTTTCAGCAACCTGCCAGAGCTTCCCGCCTCCCCGGCCTCGCGCGCTGGACGCGCGCGGGTCGTAGAATCCACGGGAGTGCAACGAATCGGCTTGCACGGGAGGTTAGCTCAGCGGTAGAGCGCCTGCTTTACACGCAGGTGGTCGCAGGTTCGATCCCTGCACCTCCCACCAGTTTGCCACCATACCGTCCGGCCGTGCGAGGGCGGCGGCGCGGGAGCGTCGTCCCGGGAGTAGTATTCACACCCTCGAGTCGTTCTCGGGGATTCCGCAGGACGGGGCCATGTACGACGCCATCGTGGTCGGTGCCCGTTGCGCCGGTTCGCCGCTGGCCATGTTGCTGGCCCGCAGCGGGTATCGAGTGCTTCTGCTCGATCGGTCCGTTTTTCCGAGCGACCTTCCGTTTTCCACGCACTACGTGCATCAGCCGGGCGTCGCACGACTGAAGCGCTGGGGGCTTCTCGACGACGTCATCGCCTCCAATTGCCCGCCGATCACTTCGTTCCATTTCGACTTCGGCTCCTTCGTGTTGAGTGGCCCGCCGCCCCCGGCCGAGGGCGTCGCCGAAGCCTACGCCCCGCGCCGAAAGGTCCTGGATTGGATTCTCGTTCGGGCGGCCGTGGACGCGGGTGCCGAGCTGCGCGAAGGCTTCCAGGTGGAGGAATTGTTGACCGAGGGGGGCCGGGTGGTCGGGATCCGGGGTCGCGACCGGGGCGGCTCGACGGTGACGGAGAGAGCGCGGATCACCGTTGGCGCCGACGGGATGCATTCCTTGGTTGCCCGGGCGGTGAAAGCGGCGGAATACAACACCAAGCCTCAGCTGGAGGGCCCCTACTTCTCCTACTGGAGCGGAGTCCAGATGAAGGGCTTCGAACTGCATCCGGGCGTGTATCGGGCCGTTTTCGGCTGGATGACGAACGACGGTCTCGCGCTCGTCGGCGTCGGGTTTGCCGCGGAGCAGCACCCTCAGGTGCGTCTCGACATCGAGGGCTCGTACCTGAATGCGATCCTGCATTTGGCTCCGGATCTCGCCGAGCGAATGCGGGACGGAAAGCGCGAGGAACGCTTCGTCGGGGGAATGGTCCCCAATTACTTCAGAAAGCCTTATGGGCCCGGCTGGGCGCTCGTCGGCGACGCCGGCTATCAGAAGGATCCCTGCACTGCGGAGGGCATCACGGATGCGCTGCACGGCGCGGAGCTCCTCTTCGAGGCGCTCGACGCCGGCTGGAGCGGGCGCGAGTCGCCGGAAGAGGCGCTGGCGGGTTACGAACGGAAGCGCAACGAGTCCGCCTTTCCGCTGTACGACTTCACCTGTCAGCTCGCCACGCTCGCTCCACCCGAGCCGGAAATGCAGCGCTTGTTGGGGGCCCTGCGACACAACGCGGAGCAGACCAGTCGCTTCTTCGGCCTGTTCGCGCAGACGGTCACGGTGCCGGACTTCTTTTCCCCGGACAACATGCAGCGCATTTTCGCTGACGGGTCCACGCCCGGACCGAGCGTCGCGGGGTGAAGGGGCCGGGCCAAGATGACCTCGGCGTCACTGCTGTCGGCCTTCGGCGTGAAGGCGCGGCAGTAGTTCGATCCTCTCACCTCCCCAGCATTGGACCGGACATAATGGGTCTCCATGATCCTTTCTTCCTATAAACCCAGAAAGAAGTTCATGGAGCTGGCCGTGTCGGAGGCCAAGCGCGCGCGCGACCGCGGCGACTATCCCATCGGCGCGGTCATCACGCGCGTCGCGGGCGGGCGCGAGGTGGTGATTGCCAGCGCCGGCAACCGGGTGAAAACCTCCGGGTCGAGCATCAAGCACGTCGAGCTGGAGACGCTCAAGTACGTATCGAGCGGCTACGGCCGCTACCTGCCTGACTTCGTCCTTTACTCGACGCACGAACCCTGCGCCATGTGCTCGGGTGCGTGCGTGTGGTCCCGAATAGGAGCGGTCGTCTACGGCGTTTCGCAGGAAGACATCGCGGCCTTCGGCCGCAAACGCGGAACCGAGGACTACAAGTGGCGAGCTTGTCTGATCTCCTGCCGGTACGTTCTGCAGAAGGGCAATCACCCCATCCCGGTCACCGGCGGCTTTCTCCGCCAGGAGTGCCACAGACTTTTCCGGTACGGGGCCGCTCGCGCTGCGATCGACGCAGGCAAGCGCGGCCTCTAGCAGGTTGCTGAAACAGGGTGTGGGATGGCAGCGTGACCTTGTACGTCTTCGCGCCATCGAAATACTGCGTGTTCGCATCCTGCAAGGCGAAGAGGTACTGCGAACCGATGCCGGGTAGGCGCATGGCCATCCCGGGAGTAATGCCCGTGATGCCGTAGAAGAAGTTCGTGCGCGCGTCCAGCTGGCGATACCCGGTAGGCGGAAACGGTTTTGCTCCTTCGGGCGTGATCATCGGGATCGGCGTCTCGAACTCGTAGCCGGTCTGGAAGAGGTAATTCATCCAAGCAGCTCATCTGGCTCCCGAGCCCGGTGACCGCGGCGTGAGTTCCCGTGTTCAGGAAAACCACGTTCGGCCCCTCATGGCGGGCGTAGCACGACCGGGAGGATGCAGGACCGCGCGGCGGGGCCCGGCGGCGGATCGTCAGCTGCTCGGGTTGCCGGGCGCCGTGTCGGGAGGCAGGAGGACCAGGGGCAGCAGATTGACCATCGCGCCTCCGATCACTGTCGCGGCGAGCGGCTTCGGCGCCTTGAAGCCCGCGAACGTCGTGGTCACCTGGTATTGCCCCGCGGGCACGTCCTGGAAGCTATACGAGCCGTCCTCTCCGGTTACGACCGTCTGAACGAGCTTCCCCGCGCCCGTTTGAAGCGAGACCGTGATTCCCGGAAGGGGCTTTCCGTTGCTGTCGACGGCCTTTCCGGCGAGCGAGCCGGGGGGTGCGGAGGCGCTGCTCGCGCAGGACATGGATAGCAACAGACTCGCCGCGGCCAATGCAATCCTCTTCATCGCCTCACCCTCCTCGTTCTTCCGTCGGGCTGCCGAGACTCGCTCATTTCCTGTTTCGCAGCAGTGCGTCGAGGCTCCAGTCGCCCGCGCCCCGTGCCGGCTCGGTCCCCGCCTCCCCGGAGTGCTTGTAGACGAGACGTTCGGGCTTCGCGACCTCGAGAAAGACGATCTTGTTTGGGTAGTCCCGGCCGTCGGGCCCGTGCATGACGAGGCGCCAGACGCCGCCCGGGCTCACGTTCATCACTTCCTCTTGCGAGCATGCGGGTTCTCCTTTGCTTGCAATTCGCGGAGATAGATCTCCAGGCGGTCGAGGCTCTCTTCCCAGAACTTGCGATAGTGGTCGACCCAGTCGGCGACTTCCCGCAGGTGGGCGGCTTCGAGCCGAGCGGGCCGCCGCTGCGCCTCGCGCCCGCGCGCGATCAACCCCGCCCGCTCGAGCACCTTGAGGTGCTTCGAAATGGCCGGCAGGCTGATGGCGAAGGGCCGGGCGATCTCGGTGACCGTAGTTTCGCCCGAGGCGAGGCGAGCCAGGATCGCCCGCCGGGTGGGATCGGCGAGTGCCGCGAACGTGGCGTCGAGCTGGGCGGCCGATGTGGCGGTCATGGGCTCTTATATGTAACCAATCGGTTAAATACACCTCTCCGCCATGGCCTGTCAAGGAAGAAGTGGGTCGCCGATCTGATGCAACCGAATCATGAGAGGGCTCTCCGCCAGCGCTAGTGTGGGTGGAGAGGTGGAGGAGTTATGGGCATGACTTTCCTCATCCTGGCCGGTCTCCTTGTCTTGTCTCTGATCCCACTGTCATGGTTGTCTCTGCGCGCCTATCTGAGGGCCAGGCCCAGACAGGTCGTGACCTGTCCTGAGACGGGCTGTACGGCGGCCGTCCAGGTCGACGGGAAACACGCGGCGGCGACCACTTTTGTGGGGGAGCCGGAGTTGCGGCTCGCGTCCTGTTCGCACTGGCCGGAGCGGGCAGGGTGCAGCCAGGGCTGCCTGACCCAGGTCGAGTCGGGCTTGCCTGTCGAACGCATCGCCGCGACGTCCGTCTCGTAACAGGGGCGGACCTTCCGGCCGGGGCGCCGCGGGGAATGCCGGCCCGGTCGCCGAGACCGTGAGGCCATGACGATCCGTCTACGCCGAGGAAGCGGTTTCGCGGCGCAGGTGAGCGTAGAGCGAGTCGTAGAGAAACGCGGCGCGGTTCAGGATGTCCCGATCGTCGACGCCGACGTCCGTGAACCCCTGGCTGATCGCCCAGAGTCCTGCCGACTCCGGCGTGATGTCGATTTCCTCCGGAAAATCCGCTCCGTGGACGATCCGCGCGAGGCGGACGAGCGCCGGATCCCCGGAGAGCCGTTCGGCGACCAGCTGCTCGAACGAGCAGCGGCCGAGAGCATCCTTGTGCGGATGGCGGGCGCCCGGCGCGTCGAACCCGATAGCGCCCTGGCGTTCCTGGACCGCGGCGACCTCTGCGGCATCGACGAACAGGATCTCCGCCTCGGCGTCGAGGAACCGTCGGATGAGCCAGCCCGTGGCCGTGCGATTGACGTGTATGCGGTTGCGAGTGACCCATTTCATGAAGTGCGCTCCTCGGGTTGCGGAGTGGAAGGCAGGAACAGCGCGGCCCACAGCGTTCCAAGCACACCGAGGGCGGTCGCCGCGATGAAAGTCAGAGAGGGGCGAATCGTCCATAGCGCTCCGCCGATCGCCGCTGCTCCGGCCACGGCGAAGCCGCGAATCGTGTAATAGAGGCCGACGGATCGTCCCCTGGCGGCAGGCTCGGCCAGATCCACGATCAGCGCCTTGCGAGCCGGCTCGCCGATCTCGCGCAGGCCGCCGACCGCGTACGCGACCAGAAGGTGCCCGAAGGACCGCGATGCCAGAACGGTCAGCGGGAAGAGCGTGAAGAAGGCATACGTCAGCAGGACGAAGGGCTTCTTTTCCGCGCGTCCGGCCAGAGCCGCGGCGGGCACGTAAGAGGCGATGGCGGTCGCCATCAGGACGGAGACGAGCACGCCGAACTGGGCCGGTGAGACACGGACGATTTCGATGGCCCAGACGACGAGAAAGACGTCCGGAAGCCCCTCGCAGAGACGGATGAAGCAGTCGGCGATGAGCAATTGCTTGAGGGCGGGGCGCAGCCGCACGGCTCCGTTCGCGGTCTCTTTCGGTCCCATGGGCCGGCCCCGCGGCAGGGCGCGAGCCAGGCCGATCAGCATCCCGATCGAGAGCACGATCGAGACGGCGAAGCCGATCCGCATGCCGCCCGCCATCCCGTAGCGCTCGAGCAGCAGGCCTCCGAGCGGAGGCGCCAGCACGATCGGCAGGCGCTTCAGGATGGCCTGGACGGTGAATCCCACGACCCGGCGGTCGCCTTCGAGCTCTTCACCGACCAGAGAAAAGGTCGCGGGAAGTCCGAGGGAGGCCCATGCCATCACCAAAAAGAGGGAGGCGAAGACGGCGGCGATCGAAGACGACGCCCAGAGAATGACGAAGCCCACGGTGCTCAGGGCGCCGAAGAAGAGAAGCGCGCGGCGCGTGCCGAGCCGGTCCGAAAGAACGCCGCCCGGGTAGGCGTAGGCGGCGTCCAGGAGATCCTTGAGCGTTCCAAAGAGCCCCACGCCAAAGGCAGAGGCACCGAGCATGCGCAGATACGCTGGCAGGTACCGGAACCAGAGCTCCTCGCCGAAGCCGAAAACGAAGAGCGACACGGCGAGCGCCGTCGTTCCTCGCGAAGCCGAGGTGCGCGCCTCGTGGACTCGCCGACGCCACATGGCCACCTCCCCCGGAGTGTCCCGGGATTTGACAATATAGTTCCGGTGCACGCGAGCGCCGAGACCGAGGCCTGTGAACGGATGAGGGTAATTCTTTTTGGGGCCACGGGCATGGTGGGACAGGGCGTTCTGCGTGAGTGCCTGCTCGATCCGGGCGTGAGCGACGTGCTCGCGATCGGGCGGAGCGCGACGGGTCAATCGCACCCGAAGTTGCGCGAGCTCGTGCGTTCCGACCTGCTGACCTATTCGGACATCGAAGCAAAGCTCTCCGGTTTCGATGCCTGCTTCTTCTGCCTGGGTGTGTCCTCCTTCCGGATGAAGGAACAGGAGTACCGGCGCGTGACCTACGACATCACGCTGGCGGCCGCACAGACACTGGCGCGGCTCAACCCGGAGATGACCTTCATCTATGTATCCGGCCAGGGCGCCGACGGCAGCGGGAGCGGGCGCATCATGTGGGCCCGCGTCAAGGGTCAGACCGAGAACGCGCTCCTGCGACTCCCGTTCAAGGCGGCCGTGATGTTTCGTCCCGGGTTCATCGCGCCGCTTCACGGCGTAACTTCGAAGACACGCCTCTATCGTGTCTTCTACGCCCTCGCGCAGTCTCTCTGGCCCTTGCTGCGCACCGCGATTCCGCAGGCGGTGACGACCAGCGAGCAGGTCGGCCGCGCGATGCTCCGCGTCGCGCGCCAGGGCGCGCCGAAGCCGATCCTGGAGACGCGCGACATCAACGCCCTCTGATCCTGCGTCTCAATCGGGCGACGTGCAGAACCGGGATCCGGATGCCCTTCGCTCATCCTAAAACGAGACTCGAAGGCCAAACCGGAAGGTGCGGCCGCTGAGGGTCTCGACGGGGTCGTTGAAGTTTCCGCCATCCCCGGTGTTCGGGTTGAACGTCCTCGACGTCGAGTCGTAGGTCCCGACGAACCCTTCGCGCGCGAGCACGGTTTGACAACCCGACGGGCTTTCCTACCGGCGTGGCGAGGCGCGAGAGTAGTCCCATGGGGAGGGCGTCGGAAATTGCGATTGAAGCGTGTTGTCCGGTTTCAGGACCCAGATCGAGCCGCTGCCGTCCGCGGCGGTCCAGAGCAGCCGCGTCAGGCCGTCTGAGGATGAGCCGACGCGCCGGGCCTTTTGAGCGGTGTTGGTATAGATGGTCCGGTCGGTCAGCTGACCCTGGGCGTCGACGGTCGCGACCGCGGTCCTCCCGTCGGGATTGGCCCAGAGCAGCCGTGGCAGCCCGTCTGTCCCGACGGCAATGTCCTCGGCCGACCATCCAAAGCTTGCGGCCCAGCGAAAGGATATTTCCAGAAAACCGTCCCGGTACCGAGAGATTCCGACCGTGCCGTCCGTGCGCCGCCAGAGCACCCAGCTCGCGCCGTCGGGCCCGTCGGCAATCGCGTTCGCCGACCACCCGTCGTACGGCCCGTAGGCCGGACCTTTGGTCGCCGATCCGGCTGAGTCCACGGTCGTGATACGCATCTGCCCATCCGAGCTCGTGCGCAGCAAGTGGGTACGGGCGTCGACGCCGACCGAGACATCGATCGCCGTCCAGCCGGGCTCCGCCGGGAAGCGGAAGTTGGCCTGGGTTCCGGTCGAGCCGACGATCTCGAGTGAGACCCTGCCGTCCCCATTTTGCCAGAGAACGCGCGACAGGCCGTCCGCTCCGTCTGCGATCGCCGTGGCGTTCCAGGCGGTGAAAGGCCCTTCCTCTGGCGTGCTGACCCAGACACCCGATATCAGGGTGCGAACCGAGAGCCGGTCCTCGTCCCAGAAGAGGAGCCGGTTGGCGGAAAGGTCCAGGGCGCCTTGCCCGATCTCCACATCGAATGGTCCGTAGTCGGTCGCCGCATGGAGGAATTGGCCGTCCGGGCCGATGGCGAGGGACCGTGTCGGAACCCCCGCGAGCTGTTGGGAGAAGGGGATCCAGGTTGCCCCGCTGTCACGGGTTCGGTACACGCCAGAGTCCGTGCCCGCGTACAAGGTGCTCGAGCTCTGAGGGTCGATGACGAGGCTGTAGACGCTCACGTTGGGCGGGAGGCCTTTGACTGTCGCGGCCCAGGAGCTGCCCCCGTCCGTCGATCTCAGCAGATGGACCCCCGGGTCGCCGTAGCTGCTCAGTCCGAGGAAGAGAGTGGACGGGCTGGCCGCGTCGATGGCAATCGTGCTTGCGACCGCCTTGCCCGTGGCGACGGGCAGCGCAGCCGACAGGTCCGACCATGTTGCTCCGCCGTCCGTGCTCTTGCTGAGGGCGGGGGCCTTCGGAATGAAGTAGTAGTAGCTCGTCTCGAATTCTCGGCCTCCAGCGTAGATCGTCGCTTCGCTCTTTGGATCGATCACGAGGGCCTCGATCGTCGTACGGAGCTTCGAGTTGGGTCGCGTGAGGGAAAACCACTGGTCGCCGCCGTCCAAGCTCTTGAAGGCCGACCCTTCATAGGTTCCCGCGCACGCTGACGAACCCGTCGCACTCGACGCGAGTGCCGGAATCGTCGTGCTGACGTTGGGCATCCCGGTCTGCGCCCACGTCCGCCCGCCGTCCACGCTTTTGAGCACTCCAGAAGAAGAGGTGAAGACTCCCTCGTCCACGGTCGTCCCCAGCAGAAGCGTCGAAGGCGACGTCGGATCCACGAGGAGCGATTGGATGGAGGGGAACGAGCGGAGGTGCGTCCAGGTGCGGCCCCCGTCATCGCTGCGATAGAGATCCGAGTACGATGCGGCGTATACGACGTCAGGATTCGACGGATCCGCCGCGGTGAGGATGGTCGAGGTGGAGGGGGCTCCTGGCGGCATGCGTCCGCCCCATGCGTTCACTCCAGCGCGCAGGAGCGCGGGCGCGAGAAGCAGCGTCCATGCGGCCATGAGAAACGGAATGTAACGCGACCGTTCTGGCCTGTCGGGTGCGGGCGCCGACCCTGTGTTGCAGAAGCTCATGGCTTCCTCCATCGTCTTTCGCCGACGATATCGCGCAGAGCTGGAGAAAGTCCTGGGCGTTGTCCAGTCTTTTCGCAAGGATCCGATAACCCGAGGCGGTGAGGCGGTGCGCGGCTCGATCAGGGGACGACGTTGACGGCTCCGATCATTCCCATCGACGAGCCGTGGATGGAGCAGTAGTACTGAAAGGTGTTCTTCCCCGTGGGGCTGGGGTCGAAAAAGAAGGTTTGCGTGTACTTGTAGCCGGCGTTCTGGACCATCGAGTCCCAGACTCCGTCCGGGCTGCACAGACCGTTGAAGACGCACTGTCCAGACGTCGTGGAATGGACCGAGTCGTACCAGTCCCATTCCACCGTCTCGCCGGAGTGGACCGTCGTCGTCGTGGTGAGGGTCGGTTGATCGACGAATCGGTAATTCTGGACCCTCACGATGTGGTTGGGGTTGGGGGTCGGAGTCCTCGTCGCCAGCTGCGTCAATGTGATGCTCGGAGCCAGAATGGGTGTTCGCGTCGCGGTGGCGCTCGGGGTCGGTGTCGTCGAAGCCGTCGGCGTGATGGACGGGGTGAACGTCATCGTGGGCGTCTGCGTGATGGACGGCGTGAGCGTGATCGTCGGGGTGGGGCGCACGCCCGGATCTTTCGCGCCGACGACGAAGATCGGGTCGGACGTCGCGTTGTCGATGACGGCCGCGTACGAGAATACGGGCCGGCTCGCAGAGACCAGGACCACCCCGTTCTGGGTGGAGATTGCGGCAGCCCCGGCCGTCTCGAAGATCCCGTTGACCTGGACGCCGGAGTGGCCGAGCGCCGTGCGCGCCACGGGGGTCCCGACGGACGCCCCGTCGACGAAAATCGTGAATACGACGGAGACCGGGTCGTCCCCGGGGTTGAAAGCGCCGACATTGGTCCGGAATCCGCCCTCGACGCCGAAAGGAACGTGGCGGATCGAGGTCAGGACGGCCGCCGCGTAGGTCTGGGAGCTGCGCAGTCCCGGAACGAACATGCCCACGGTCGGCGTGGGCGCGGTCGAAAAGAGCCGGCTCGTGACGACGAGCTGTTCGGGCGGGCCGTCGAACGTGAACTCCACGCCGCCGGCGGTATTCGGTGCCAGGAACGTGGAGGCAATCATGTCGTCGAAGGCCTTCGACTCGCGCGGAGCGAGCGTGAACTGGATCTGGGGCGTTCCGGCCACGCAGGACGTCGGGAGGAAGCAGCGATAGGTCGCCGTGACCGCGAGGCTCGTCGTGTACGAGATGTTGAAGGCCCGCACGTCCGAGTAGAACGGCGAGGTGCCGAGGATGGATGCAGCCGCCGGCAGCGTCAGGGTCTCGCCGCTGAGCACGATGCCCCCGAGAACGATGCCGGCCAGGGCGAGCGCGAACGATTTCATACAGAAGACGGCGCTGGGCCGGCCGCGATCATATAGTCTGGTGCGCCTTGCGTGAGGAGCAACCATGAACGTCCGAACCCGAATCCTGAGCGCCATCACAGTTCTCTTGGCCGTCGCCACGCCGGTCTGGGCCGCCGATAGTCCGCAGAAGGGTATCGAGCTGTCCGACATGGACCGCAGCGTGGATGCCTGCACCGACTTCTTCGACTTCGCCAACGGCGCCTGGCGCGCAGCCAACCCCATTCCCGCCTCGATGGTGCGCTGGAGTCGCCGGTGGCAAGCGGGGGAGGAGTCCAAGGACCAGTTGAAGGGGATCCTCGAGGAGGCGGCGGCGGTGAAGAATCCGCCGAGGGGCAGCATCGACCAGCTCATCGGCGACTTCTACGGCGCGTGCATGAATCAGGAGGAGCGCAACCGCCTCGGCGTCAAGCCGCTCGAACCGCTCTTCGCAAATATCGCCGCGATGAACAGTGCCGCCGAGCTCCAGCGGATGATCGCGCGATTCCAGAGCATCGCCATCCCGGTGCCGTTCGCCCTCGTCTCCGGCTCCGACAACCACAACCCGACCGACGTGATCGCGCAGATCTATGCGGCCGGTCTCGGCCTGCCGGACCGCGATTACTACCTGAAGCCCGAGGATCGGTTCAAGGAAGCCCGGGAGAAGTACCTTGCGCACGTCGCCGCCGTCTTCCAGCTCGCGGGCGAGAGTCCGGCGGACGCGAAGGCTGCCGCCGCAACCGTGTTCGCCATGGAGAAGCAGCTCGCCGAGGCGTCGCTCGACAACGTGGCCTTGCGGGATCCCCAGGCAACCGATCACAAGACGTCGATGGCGGATCTCCAGAAGCTCACGCCGCGTTTCGACTGGACGGCGGCCTTCAAGGCTCTTGGCATCCAGCCCGGCGATGTGAACGTCGCCGAACCGCGCTTCCTGGAGGACGTCAACAAGCAGCTGGGATCGGCGCCGCTCGCCGATTGGAAGACCTATCTGAAGTGGCACCTGCTCGATTCGGCCGCGCCGTCGTTGTCGGACGCCTTCGTCCAGGAGGACTTCGCGTTCAATCAGGCGTACTTGAACGGCGCCAAGGAGATGAAGCCGGCCTGGAAGCGCTGCGCCGAGTCCGCCGACAGCCTGCTCGGCGAGGCGCTCGGCAAGAAGTACGTCGAGAAATACTTCCCGCCCGCAGCCAAGGCCCGGATGCAGGAGCTCGTCAAGAACCTGCGACTCGCGATGGGCCAGACGATCGAGGGGCTCGATTGGATGAGCCCCGAGACCAAGAAGCGCGCGCTCGAGAAGCTCTCGACGTTCAATCCGAAAATCGGGTATCCCGACAAGTGGAAGGACTACAGCAAGGTCCCGACCACCCGGACGTCCTACTGGGACGACGTCGTCGCGGGGCGGAAGTTCAACGTCGAGGACGACCTCGAGCAGATCGGCAAGCCCGTCGACCGGGGGCGCTTCGGCATGACCCCGCCGACCTCGAACGCGTACTACAACCCGCTCTTGAACGAGATCGTCTTTCCCGCGGGCATCCTGCAACCGCCGGCCTTCAGCATGTCGTCGAACGACGCGGTCAACTACGGTGCGATCGGGGTCGTCATCGGTCACGAGATCAGCCACGGCTTCGACGACCAGGGCGCGCAGTTCGACGCGCAGGGACGGCTCCAGAACTGGTGGAGCGAGGAAGACCTGAAGAAGTTCCGGGAAAAGACCGCCTGCGTGGTCAACCAATTCGACCGCTACGAGGTCGAGCCCGGAGTTCCGGAGCAGGGGAAGCTCGTGGTGGGGGAGTCGATCGGGGACCTCGCGGGCGCGCGGATCGCCTACCGGGCCTTCCAGATCTCGCAGAAGGGAAAGCCACCGCTGCCCGACGTGGACTCTTCACGCCGGACCAGCAGTTCTTCATCGCGTGGGGACAGTTCCGCGGCGACGCGGTCCGCCCCGAGGCCGCGCGAACGATGGCGCAGGGCGATCCCCACCCGATCGGCAAGTTCCGCGTCATCGGGCCGCTCTCGAACCTGCCGGAGTTCGCGAAGGCGTTTCACTGCAAGCCGGGCTCGCCGATGGTGCGGTCCGACAAGGAGCGCTGCGAAGTCTGGTAGAGGACGGGTGGCCCCGCGGTTGACTGGCGCGGCCTTTCCGGTATCATGCGCCGTTCCCTCGCGGGGTCGTAGTTCAGTTGGTTAGAACGCCGGCCTGTCACGCCGGAGGTCGCGGGTTCGAGTCCCGTCGGCCCCGCCATCTCAGGGACAACGACGTACCTCCCGTCTCCACGATCTCCCTTTTCCCGCAAGCACCTCGGTGCATCCGCCTCTCCGGTCGGAGTCGCCTGAATCTGCCTCGTTGTCCGTGAAGACTCGGACAAAAACACGGACAGGTAGGCGGACGGAATCTCGGGTCGGACGGCAAGCAGCTCCGGGTCCGCCACCCGCACGTCCGAAGGAAATGACGGCGTGCTCGTATGAAAGGCTCGTATTGCCCGGCTAGCGGCAGGACGTCGGGCCACCCACGCGCAGGCGCGTCCGCGAGCCGGCTGCCCGGCACCAGAGCGGCCGGCTGGGCCAGCCAGGTCGGGTACCAGAACGGGCGGATTTCAGCGGATTTCCCGCCGGGCCTGGTACCGGGAGCCCGCGCCCCCGTCGAACCCCTCGAAGGAGGGGGGATTCGAGAACAGCGTTTTCCTCATCACCTTCAACATCTGAGAATATCGAGCCTCGAGGGAACGGCAACGCGACCGGGAGCCTGAGCTATCATCGGCGCTCTTGCCCGGCCTCCGAGTTTGGCAATGAGGACACTCATTACGTGCGTATTCGGAAGGGTGGTCTGCGCCGGGCGTGCTTCCCAAGCTGTGTCGGGTGGCTATGGGCGGCGGGGACGTTGCTCTGCGGTGGGGCGGCCGCGGCGGCTCCGGGGCAAGCTCTCGAGCTGTGCACCGAGGCTCCGCAGGACAAGCAAAGCTGGACCGGCATCGAGGAGCCTGGATTCAGTCTCTTTCTGGAAGGAGACCACGGCTTCGCTCTAGAGCAGTTCCGGCCGGCCGCCGAAGCGCTGACCGCGCCTCCTGCTCGTTTGCTCGGGCTCGCCCCCCTATCCGATTCGGTAAGCCCGGCGGCACCGGCCGCGGCTCCGAAGAAGCACTTCTGGATCGCGGCCGGGGAGGTCTTCGGGTGGAACCTCGGAGAGTGGCTGATCGAGCGCTACATCCTGAAAGAGCCCTTCGCTTACATCTCGCTGGACACGTGGAGGGCCAATCTGCAGACAGGCCTCGTTTACGACCACGTGGACAACTTCGCGACGAACCAGGCCCTGCACCCGTTCCAGGGCGACATCTATTACAACGCCGGGCGCACGAACGGGTTCAACTTCTGGGAGTCGGCCCTCTTCGCGACGGCCGGCAGCCTGATGTGGGAGTACTTCGGCGAGAACGAGGCGGCCTCGCTCAACGATGTCCTCAACACCTCGCTCGGAGGCGCCGTGACGGGCGAAGTCTCCTATCGTCTTGCGACCATGCTCCTCGACAACACGGCCAGCGGGGCCAACCGGCTCTGGCGCGAGCTCGGTGGGTTCGTCCTGAATCCCATGGGCGAGTTCAACCGGTTAGTCCGCGGGGAGACGACAAAAGACTTCCCGAACCCCGACGACCGCATGCCTGCGGGATTCTCCGCCGAGCTGTACGCCGGATACCAGCGGTTGAACGACGGCCCTCCCTCCGTCGTGCTCTACCCGAATCAGGGTCTTCTCGGCGTGCTGATCCGCTACGGAGATCCCTTTTCCGGCGAGAACCGAAAGCCCTTCGACTATTTCGAGACGCTGTTCGAGGTCTACCCCTCGTCGGGAGCCGTTGGCATCAACTGGCAGGAGCGTGGATTACTGGCGTCCTGGGGAATCTCGTCGTCGGCCGCCGCCGAACATCGTCTGGGTCTGTTCATGGGATACGAATACACGGACAATCAGTCCCAGATCTTCTCGACGCAGGCCTTCTCGGCCGACCTGCTCTCGCGCTTCCCGCTGCCTCGCGGATTGGAGCTGCGCACGGAGATCATCGGGGTTGGATTCCCGGTCACGGCCCTCCAGGCGAACGACGCGCTGTATGAGTACACTCCCGCCGGCAGGCCCTACGACTACGGCGTCGGCGGCGGCGTGCGCTCACTGGCGCGGCTCGAACGGGAGGGCCTGAACTTCCTCTGGATCGGCTACGAGGCTCTGTGGATTCACACGACCAGCGGGGCATCGGCCCCGGGGTCCGAGGTATCCTTCTCGAGCCGCCTCCAGTCGCTCCGGCTGGAAGGCCGTCTGCCGGTCCACGGCTCCCTGTCGGTCGGCGCAGGCTGGACCTGGAATGACAGGGTTACGGTCTACCCGGATCGGACCGCCGAGGTTCAGGGCGCACAGTGGCGCGCCTTTGTGTCGTTGCTCCTGCGCTGACGCGGAACCTGACGCATCGCGTCATCCTGGAGGGCTAACCTCCGAGAACCGGCTCGGGATCGCTGCCGCAGATCGGCTTCAGGCCCGTGCCGGACTGTTGTCGCGAAAGCGGCTATCGATGCCATGGGGAACCTGACATTGCGGAAGATGTTGGAAGCCTGTGGAAGTCGAATGCGCTCGTCTCGGCTTGAGCTGCGCTGCCGACGGACTCGAAATCCGCGAGAGCAACGAGGCCCCATGCGCTCGCGCTTCGGATTGCGACGGAATGCTCACGGCCGCAGCCTTCACCCTCCGGTGCCTCCGCGCTGACTCGGTCGTAGCTTAAGATTCGCGTGATGCTCCGCGCGAACGGTAACGGGTCGGCCGATCCCCAGGGACTGCGCAACTCAGACCCGGGATCGATCCCGATCGACGGAGAAAAGCCGTTTGCCGGCGAGAGAGGCGTGACGGGCGCCAAGACGCGTGTGCGGGTCAAAGCTTGGCCCCCGTTCGGCTCTCCGTGGACGATGGCCGCTGCGGCTCTATTGCTTCGCCTGGTCGTGATGAGTTTTTTTTATACCAATCGGCTGGATCCTGCGCGGGACCATTGGACGTTCGGCTGGGAGACGGGGAGGGTTGCGCGATCCATCGCCTCCGGCCAGGGATTTAGCTCTCCTTTTCCCGAGCCGACAGGGCCCACGACCCTCGTACCTCCCGCGTACACGTTCCTGGTCGCCGGCGTCTTCAGGCTCTTCGGAACCTATACGGCCTCGTCGGCTCTGGTCATGCTCACCCTGAACAACCTGTTTTCCGCCATGACGTGTCTGCCGGTCTTCTTCATTGCCCAACGGGTCTTCGGGCTCCCCACCGCGGTCCGGGCTGGCTGGATTTGGGCTCTCTTCCCCTGGGCGGTGGCTGTGGCGAACGCGACCGTTTGGGAAACGAGCCTGACCACGCTGGTATTCAGCCTCCTGGTGCTGGCGACGCTGCGCCTGGAGCGGTCGACGAGCCCGGTCGCCTGGCTGGGCAACGGCGCGTTGTGGGGGGTGGCCGCGCTCACGAACCCGGCCGTCCTCTCCACATTGCCCTTTCTCGGCGCATGGGTGTGGCTCCGGCATTGGCGGCGCGGAGAGAATTGCACGGCAGTGGCGGCTGCCGCGTCTCTGGTTTTCCTGTGTATGACAGGACCCTGGATCTGGCGCTGCAGCCGAACCTATGGGCGTTTCGTCGCCTTCCGGGGCAGCGTCGGTCTGGAGTTTCTCGTCGGCAACAGCGAAGACACGAGTCATGCTTCCAATTTCAATGTGCTCCCCGGAAACAACGCCGCGGAAATGGAGAAGGTAAAAAGGCTTGGCGAGCCGGCGTACATGGCTGAAAAGCAGCGCGAGGCCCGGGAGGTCATTGCGCGCCGGCCGCTTCGCTTCGCGGGCCTGACTCTCCGGCGAGCTCTCTACACCTGGACCAACCTGTGGGACTTCCCTCCCCGTTGGAGCCTGGGCGAGGAAGGGCTGCCGAACGCTCTCCTCTACAGCTTCGTCTCGCTGCTTGCCTTTGCAGGACTCTATCGGGCGATCCGGGACCATCGGGATGGCGTGATTCCTCTCGTGATCCCGTTGGTCTTCTTTCCCCTCGTTTATTACGTTACCCATCCCGAAGTTCGCTATCGTCATCCGATCGACCCCGTGGTCGTCGTCTTCATGGCCTCGGCTACGACCGCCTTAGCCGGAAGGACATCGGTGTGTTGACCCCGGCGAGTTCGCAGGGCGCTGTCCAGCGACCGTGGTTCGTCGGGAACTAACACTTCCGTGCCATCCGGCGCGTACTGACAACTCAGAATACTCGCGCGCGATCTCGGCTTCGGCTGACGACGAACCGGTGCGTTGGCTTCAGAGCGGGCGAATCGGGCCTTCGGTTAGGATCGCGCCGAGCCGATGAACACTAAGGCGCCAACGACTCCCAGGGCGGCGATTCTGGCCTGGCTGGAAGCGCTCAGGCCCGGCGCCGTGGCCGCCGGAGTGGTCGGGTTCGTGCTTTTGCTCGGCGTCATCGATTACACGACTGGCTTCGAGGTCTCCTTTGCCGTCTTCTACATTGCGCCGGTCGCCCTCGCGGCCTGGCTCGTCGGGGAGCGCCTCGCGGTTACGATCTCCGTTCTCTCGGCCGTGGTCTGGCACTTCGCGAATTTTCTGGCCGGAGAGAGGTTCTCGTCGTCGTGGGTTTACTACTGGAACGCCCTGACCCGACTGGCCTTCTTCCTCCTGACGAGCGCGCTGTTCGCGCGTTTGCGCTCGTCTCTCAGTCGAGAAAGGGGCCTCTCGCGCACCGATGCCCTGACGGGCCTCGCGAACGGACGCGCCTTTCACGAAATCGCCTCCGCGGAGCTGCTGCGTTCCTCCCGGTACGCGCACCCCATGTCCATCGCGTGCCTCGATCTCGACGACTTCAAGCAGATCAATGATCGCCTCGGTCATGCCGCGGGCGACCTGGTGCTGCGCGTCGTCGCGCGGGAGCTCGTTCGGTGCACGAGACGGACGGACTGCGCCGTGCGTTTAGGAGGAGACGAGTTCGTGATCCTGCTTCCGGAAACGGATGCCGAGGTGGCTCGCGCCGTCGTGAAAAGGCTGCAGGCCTCCCTGCACGTGGCGATGGAGGCGCACGGGTGGCCGATCGGGTTCAGCATCGGGGTGCTCAGCCTGGGCCAACCCGGCGAATCGCTCGCGGACGTGTTGCAGCGAGCCGACGGCGCGCTGTACGAGGCGAAGCGCCAGGGGAAAAATCGGATCGAGCACGTCGTGGCTTAGGTCAAGGTGATCGAGCGCGGCCCGCCGTGGGTTCTTGCTCGGGCCGGATCGGCCCCGGCTGGTCGTTCTGACGGGTAGACTCCGGATGTGATCGTCCTCGTCGCCGTCGGCGCCTTCGTCCTCGTCGCGCTCGGTGCTCGGCAGGTGGGCGGGATCGTCGCGCGCGCGCGCCTGCCTCTCATTACGGGATTCCTCCTGACGGGGATCGTCGCGGGGCCGCACGTGCTCGGTCTGATCACTCCGCAGGCGATCGAGCACCTGCGATTCGTCGACCAGGTGTCGCTCGCGTTCATCGCGTTTGCGGCCGGCGCGGAGATTCACGGCGCCTCGCTGCGGGGTCGCTGGCGGAGCATCGGGTGGGTGACGGGCGGCCTGGTCGTGCTCACCCTCGCCTTTGGTGCAGCGGGCTTCTACCTGCTCTCGGACCGGATTCCCTTCCTGCAAGGTCTCGGCCCCGCCAGTCGCGCGGGTATCGCCCTGCTCGCCGCCGCGATCCTCGTGGCCCGGTCGCCCTCCTCGGCCATCGCGATCGTCTCGGAGCTGCGCGCGAAAGGCCCGTTGACGAGGACCGCGCTCGGCGTGACCGTCATCTCGGACGTCGTGGTGATCGTCGTCTTCGCAATCAGCATGTCGGTCGCCGATGCGCTGCTGGAAGGAGCCGGTTTCGACCCCCGATTCGTCCTCGTTCTGGGGCTTGAGCTCGGCGTTTCGATCGCCGCAGGCTTCCTCCTGGGGCGGGTCCTGAGGCTGATCCTGTCGCTCCGCGCCCCGGCCGCTTTCAAGACCCTCGCGATTCTGGCCTGCGGCTATGCCACGTTCGTGGGAACGGCTGCGCTTCGCGGCTTCACGTCATCTCGTTTTCCGGAAGAAATCGCCATCGAGCCGCTGCTCGTCTGCATGGTGGCGAGCTTTTCTGTGGTGAACTTCTCCGCGCATCGGACCGAGCTCACGCTCCTTCTCGAGGCGGTTGCGCCGGGCGTGTACGTTGCCTTCTTCACGCTCACGGGCGCCAGCCTCGCTCTCGGCGTCCTCGCCGACACGTGGCCGATCGCGGTCGGGCTGGCGCTCTTGAGGCTCGTGGCGATCTTTACCGGCTCGTTCTTCGGGGGCGTCGCTGCCGGAGAGCCTGCCCGCCTGAACCGAATCGGATGGATGGTCTACGTGACTCAGGCCGGCGTCGGCCTCGGGCTCGCCCGGGAGGTGGCCGACGAGTTCCTGGATTGGGGAGCGGCGTTCGCGACGCTCCTGATCGCGGTCATCGTCCTGAATCAGATCGCCGGGCCGCCGCTCTTCAAGTGGGCCATCCATCGGGCCGGAGAAGCGCAGGTTTCGGCTGAGCCGGGAGAGCAGGGGTCCCGGGAAGTGCTCATCTTCGGACTCGAGGGCCAGTCCCTGGCGCTTGCCCGGCAGCTGCGCGCGCACGGTTGGGAGGCCCGGATCGCCTCGCGCAAGGCCACGATGCTGGCGGCGGCGGCCGACGCGGACGTCCCGATCGACCCGATCGCGGATCTGACGGCCGAGGAGCTGCGCCGCGTGGGCGCCGTCCGCGCGCGGACCCTGGTGTTGATGCTTTCCGACGAGGAAAACCTGCGACTCTGCGAGCTGGCGCGGGAGCACTTCGGCACCCCGCAGCTCGTGGTGCGGCTCGGCGACCGGGCGAACGCGCCGCGCTTCGTCGATCTGGGCGCACGGATCGTCGAACCGGGGACGGCGATAGTCAGCCTCCTCGACCAGTTCGTTCGCTCGCCGGCCGCCGCGTCCCTGCTACTCGGGATGGACGGGTCCCAAAAGGTTTTGGACTTCGAGGTCGGCAATCCGCGAGTGGCCGGTGTCGCTCTGCGCGACCTCAACCTGCCGCTCGAGACTCTGATCCTGTCGGTCCATCGCAACGGGCACGCGGTCGTCTCGCACGGGTACACGCGGCTCGAGGTGGGCGACCGGGTCACTGTCCTCGGGCCGCTCGCCAGCCTGGAAGAGATCGCCCGCCGTTTCGAAGCCGAAGGCTGAGGCGCGCGGAGGGCCCCTGGTCGCTCGCGGCCCCGGACGGCGTCCCGAGGGCATATCTTGTCGCGGAGTTCCCATGCGTATGCTCGACGCGATCGCTTTCTTGATCCTGGCGGCAGTTGTCCCGCCGCGATCCCCGTGAGCACGAATATGCCGGCGCCGATCATGGCCCGACGCCCATCATCGCGATGTCGATGAGCCGCGTCTCGCGGCTCGGGCGCACCCGGGTCGTCACGCTTTCACGTTTCTCGGGACGCGAGGCCAAGCGTCATCGCTGGATTCGTGGGTCGAATCCTATCGCCTTGCCGCCCGGAGTGGGATCGGGGGCCGACGATGCGACGCGGCCACACCCTTTTCGGGCGCCCGTCCGGGTCAATTCCGAGTCGTGGTGGCACCGGTATACTCGAACCGGACCCCGAAAGTCGGGCCTCGCGACGGGGCCACACTCTCGCGAGCCACGTCCGGATCGGAGCGCAGATGATCGTCGACTGCCACACCCATCTGAACAACTATCACGAGGAGAACACGGTTCCTTTGAAGGATTGCGTGGACAACCTCCTGGCCGCCATGGAGAAGAATCACGTCGATTACTCTCTCGTGCTCACGTCCTACAAGGTGAGCGAGCATCGGCCCGCTACCCGGGACGTCGTGAGGGCGGTCCGGGACATCAAGAATGTCGGAGTCGTCGCGGGGATCAGCTTTCTCGACTACAAGGAACGCGACCTCCGTGAGACCGCGGAGTTCCTGCAGCAGGGGCTCGTCAGGGGAGTGAAGCTGTACCCCGGATACGAGCACTTCTATCCCTCGGACAAGCGATGCCAGGTCATCTACGAGCTCTGCGTCGAGTACGACGTGCCCGTGATGATCCACAGCGGGGACACATTCACTCCGCACGGAAAGCTGAAGTACGCGCACCCGATTCATATCGACGAGGTGGCCGTGGACCACCCCGCGTTGAGGATCGTCATCTGCCACCTCGGCAATCCGTGGCTGCGCGACTGCATGGAGGTGGTCTACAAGAATCGCAATGTCTACACCGACATCTCGGGCCTCGTGCTCGGGGACTTCGATTCCAAGTTCGAGAACTGGATGCGGGAACAGATCGAGGAGGTCATTCTCTACGCCGGCGAGCCGCGGTACCTGCTCTACGGAACGG
The DNA here is from genome assembly GCA_963847075.1 of uncultured Acidobacteriota bacterium. Classification (GTDB taxonomy): domain Bacteria; phylum Acidobacteriota; class Thermoanaerobaculia; order UBA5066; family Gp7-AA6; genus DAHUXD01. Next base: position 638,693 of record CAWJYL010000002.1, on the reverse strand, counting down.
ATTGGCCGCTGGCGAGCATGGAGTCCTATCTGGATTTCATCAGGAATCTCGACATGCCGACGCCCACGAAGCAGCTGATCCTGTCCGAGAACGCGATGCGGCTCTTCAAGATCTCCAGTGCGGTCGGGGAGGGCGGCGGACGCGCGACGCCGGCCGGGCCGACGGACTACCCGCGGCGGCGACGTTGAGGAGGGCGGCGGCGCCTCCGGTGATCACGATCGAGTCCCTCGACGATCATCGGGAGCCAGGGTTCAACGAAGCCCTGCGCCTTTACCACCGGGTCTTCCCCGCCAAGGAGAAGATCGAACGGAAGTACTTCATCGATCTGCTTCGCGAGAAGCGGCAGGGGTTTCTGTATCCTTTCAACATCCACTTTCTGATCGGGTGGAAGCATGGGCGGGTCGTCGGGCTCGCGACGGGAAGCTACCTGTCGGTCGTGAACATGGGTTTCGTGGGGTACCTCGCATCGGACCCCAGGCTCACGGGCGAGCGGATCGGCAGTCGCCTGCGAGTCAGACTGGTCAAGGAGATGCGTCGCGATGCCCGCGCCACCGGCCAGGCCGATCTCGAAGCCGTCATGGGCGAAGTCGAGCTCGAGAATCCCTGGCTCCGGTACCTCGTGCGCAGCCGGGGAGCGCTGGCTCTCGACTTGGACTATCGGCAGCCGGCGCTGCGGCACGGCACGCCTTCGGTGCCTCTCGTCCTCTATCTCGAACCCGTCTCGGGCTCGGTGCGCCGGCTGAGCGTGCGTCGGGTGCGCTCGATCCTGTACTCGATCTTCCGCCGCGTGTACCGCGTACGCTTCCCCCTGCGGGATCCGAGCCTGCGCCGGATCCTGCGGAGTCTCGAGGGCCGGCGCTGGATCGGGGCGCGTCGTCTCGTCTGAGTCGGGACGCGTCGCCGAGGCCGATATTCAGGAGGGCCGAAGCCGGACGACAAGGACCGACACCGAGGACTCACGGACGACCGTTTCGGCTACGCTGCCCATGGCCATGCGTTCGAGGCCCGTCCGGCCTCGCGTTCCGACGACGAGCAGCTGCGCCTCGAGCTCCTGCGCGGTCCGAAGGATCGTCCGGGTCGGATGACCGTCGAGGACCATCGTCTCGGCGGTTGCGCCGAGTGCTGCGACGGCGGTCCGCAACTGTGCCCGGGCGTCCTCGAGCCAGTCGGCAACCTGAACGCCGGAGGGTACCGGCAGCGGAATTCCGAGCGCCCCCGTTCCGACGGCGAGTGTCTCGACGACATGGACGACCACGAGGCGTGACCCGCGTTCGTCGGCCAGCGCCGCGGCCGCCGCGACCGCGGGCAGCGAAACCTCGGAAAGGTCGGTTGCGGCAAGGACCGGTCCGCTGTTCGGGGACGGGCGGACGACGAGAACGGGGCAATCCGCATACCGCACGACGAGTTCGGCCGTATGGGCGAGGCCCGGTGCCGGTGTGACCCGGCCACCAACCACGATCAGTCGGGCACGCGTGCGCGCGGCTTCACCGAGAATCCCGCCGTGGGGCGAGCCCCTGACGACGGCGACGCGAAAGTCGGATCGTTCGAGCCCTGTCAGTCGGACGACGCGCGCGGCCAGCTCCTCGGCGACCCTGGCTTCGAAGGCCAGGACGGCCTCCGCATCGGCGCGCTTCAAGTGCGGAAAGAGCGGCCGGGAAGGCGTCATGTCGGGAACCACGTGGCACACGTGCAAGGGGGAGCCACGCCGCCGGGCGAGCGCACCCGCCTGTCGAACCGTCTCGTCGCTGCTCGGGCCGAGGTCGGTCGCTGCCAGGATGAAGTCTTCCGACATGTTCAAGTGTTCAACCCCTCGTTGGCGGGAGCGTCGGCGCGTCGGTCCGATGGAAACGGAAACGGGTTCGGCTTGAACTCCGAGCTCGCGAACTTCGGATCCGCCACCGCCTGGCCATGCTAACGTAGAAATCTGCAGGAAGCGGGCTGCTTGCGGTCAGACGATCGATGTCTGCGATATCGAACATCAGCGGCCCTTGCGCCTTCCCGGTCCACGGCCGAGAGGCTCACGGCCATTCTGAGGGGATGTTGAGCATGGAGCTGTCGGGAGCGCGGTGGGGCGCGGAGTGATGGCGCCTGCGCTGCTGGCGGCGGGCCTGCTGGCGCCAGTCCCGGAGCCGACCGTCCGGCGAGAGCCGGTGTCGGGAATGGAGCTCGTCCGGCTTCCGCCCGGAGAGTTCACGATGGGGAGCCCTCCCGGCGAGGCGGGGCGCGAGCCGTCGGAGACTCCCCATCGCGTCCGGCTCACGCGACCCATCGAGATCGGCCGCTGCGAGGTGACGCAGGACCAATGGACGCGGGTGATGGGAACGCGGCCGGCCCACTTTCGCGACTGCGGCGGGGCCTGCCCGGTCGAGAGCGTGAACTGGTACGAGGTCCGTAAATTCCTCGGACGACTCTCGGCGCTGACGGGTTCGAAGTTCCGCCTGCCGACGGAGGCCGAATGGGAATATGCGTGCCGGGCCGGGACCGTCACGCCTTTCTCGACCGGCGAAAACCTCACGACCGCGCAGGCGAATTACGACGGGCGGTATCCGCGCGCGGGCGCGGCCACGGGGGTCTTTCGGGATGGCCCCACCCCCGTCGGAACGTTTCCCCCGAATCCCTGGGGCCTCTTTGACATGCACGGCAACGTCTGGGAGTGGTGCGAGGACTCCTACTGCCCGTACGACGGCGCCGCCGTGGATCCGGTCGGGGCGTGCGCATCGCCGTTCAAGGTAATTCGTGGCGGAAGCTGGTACTTCGATGCGGACAGCGCGCGGTCGGCGCTGCGCTACAAGCATCGCCCCGAGGATCGTGGCCCCAGTTTGGGATTCCGTGTCGTGCTGGAGGTCGCGCCGGGGAACGCCGCGCGGTGAGCGCCGGCGTCGAGGCGGAGGCGGAGACAGAGGAGAGCGAACTGCTGCCAGGGGCCGCCGCGTCCGGGCCGGTGTGCGGCCACGGGCGCGCCGTCGGGGTGCGCGTTTCCGCGTGTAAGATCGCTGCGCCCGTTGACGGAGCGGATCCATGCACGTTGTTTACTCGATGGAGGCGATCTTGAAGAACCGAATCTCACGAGCCCTCACTCTGTTCTTGGGCCTCTCCGTCCTGAGCGCGCACGGCAATGCGGTCGCACAGCAGGTCGACCGCACGGTCTTGCCGATACCGGAGGCGGAACCGGTCGTCATCACGGAGCTCTCGGCGCGCGACGTCAAGCCGCCCGCGCGCTTCGACGTCAAGGCGCCGGAGGGCGCTCCCAACGTCGTGATCGTCCTTCTGGACGACATTGGCTTCGGCCAGTCGAGCGCCTTCGGCGGTCCGATCAAGATGCCGACCCTGGACAGGCTCGCGGCCGGAGGCCTGCGTTTCAACAACTTTCATACGACGTCTCTCTGCTCCCCGACCCGCATGGCGCTTTTGACCGGCCGCAATCATCACGTCAACAACGCCGGGGCCATCATGGAGCTCGCCACGGCGTTCCCCGGAAACACCGGCATTCGGCCGCAGAGCGTGGCGCCGCTGGCCGAGATGCTGCGGTTGAACGGGTACAGCACGGCGGCCTTCGGCAAGTATCACGAGACGCCGCCGTGGGAAGTGTCGGTGTCGGGGCCCTTCGATCGGTGGCCGACCCATTCGGGGTTCGACAAGTTCTACGGCTTCATCGGCGGCGAGACCAACCAGTGGGCTCCGGCGGTCTACGACGGGACGATCCGCGTCGAGCATCCGCCCACCCCGGACTACCACTTCACCGTGGACATGACGAACCAGGCGCTTGCGTGGATGCAGGCGCAGCATTCGCTCACGCCCGACAGGCCATTCTTCGTGTACTTCGCCACCGGCGCTCTCCACGCGCCCCATCACGTGCCGAAGGAATACATCGACCGGTACCGGGGCAAGTTCGACCAGGGATGGGACGCGCTGCGCGGGGAGACCTTCGCGCGCCAGAAGAAGATGGGTGTCATTCCCCAGACTGCCGACCTGACACCGCGGCCGAAGGAGATCCCCTCCTGGGATTCCCGGACCCCCGCGCAGAAGAAGATCGCGGCGCGCCAGATGGAGACCTTCGCCGGCTTTGGCGAGCAGACCGACGAGCAGGTCGGGAGGCTCGTCCAGGGCCTGGAGGAGATGGGCGTGATGGAGAACACGCTCTTCATCTACATCGTCGGCGACAACGGGGCGAGCGCCGAGGGCGGGCCCGAGGGAACCTACAACGAGATGATGGCCTTGAACGGCATCATCGCGAACTCCGAGATCAACATGCCCCACCTCGAACACTGGGGCGATCCGAGCACTTTTCCACACTACGCGATCGGCTGGGCGTGGGCGGGGGACACCCCGTTCCAGTGGACCAAGCAGATCGCCTCGCACTACGGCGGCACGACCAACGGGACTGTCATTTACTGGCCAACGCGGATCAAGAGGGGCGGCGGCGTGCGCTCGCAGTTCACGTACGTCACCGACATCGCCCCCACGGTGCTGGAGGCCGCGAACCTGCCCTTCCCCAGGATCGTCAACGGGACCGCGCAGAGGCCGTTCGACGGCACCTCGATGGCCTACACGTTCGACGACCCGACGGCCGGCGAAACCCACACGACGCAGTACTTCGAGATGTTCGGCAACCGCGGCATCTACCACGACGGGTGGATCGCGGCGGCGCGCCATTCCATCCCCTGGCTCATGGTGCCGCTTCCGCCTCTGACCGCCGACGTCTGGGAGCTGTACCACACGGCCGAGGACTACAGCGAAGCGCACGACCTGGCCGCGAAGAACCCGGGAAAGCTCAAGGAGATGCAGGAGCTCTTCCAGCAGCAGGCGGTGGCGAACCACGTCCTGCCGATCGACGACCGGCGCTCGGAACGCTTCGATCCGAGGATAGCCGGTCGGCCGGACCTGATGAACGGGCGCACCTCGCTGACGGTCTATCCGGGCATGATGGGAATGACCGAGAACGCCTTCATCAACGTGAAGAATGCGCCGTTCACGATCACTGCGCCCGTGGAGCTGTTCGACGCCAGCACCAACGGAGTCATCATCGCTCAGGCTGGCGCCTTCGGCGGATGGACGCTCTACATGAAGGATGGAAGGGTCCACTTCGAATACAACTATTTCGGCGTCGAGAGGACGAACATTTCCGGGCCGGTCGCCGTGCCGGCCGGCAAGCACGAGATCCGCTATGAATTCACGCCGGACGCCCCGAAGCCGGGGGCCGGGGGCAAGGGCATCCTGTTCGTGGACGGGCAGAAGGTGGCCGAAGGGCACGTCCCGAAAACGCAACCCTTCGCCTTTTCGGGCGACGAGGGCGCCGACGTGGGCATGGACGGCGAGACCGCCGTGTCCAACGACTACAAACAGGGGGACAACAAGTTCACGGGCAGGATCGTGAAGGTCACGGTCGATCTGAAGCCGTCAGAGATGAGTCCGGCGGACAAGAAGGCTCTCGATGATCTGGGGGATGCGGCGAAGATCATCCAGGATTAGGCCGTTCGGTACGGCCGGGAAGGAGGACGCGTCATGACTCCGTACGCGCTGGCATTCCTGATCGGTCTGGTGGCCGGACTGCGCGCGATGACGGCACCCGCTGCCGTGAGCTGGGCGGCGCGCCTCGGTTGGCTGAAGCTCGATGGCACGCCGCTCGCGTTTCTGGGCGCCGCGGTGACGCCATGGATCTTCACCGTCGCAGCGCTCGGGGAGCTCGTCAACGACAAGCTGCCGAAAACGGGTAGTCGCAAGGCTCCGCCCGCGTTCATCGCGCGGATCGTCAGCGGCGCGATGTGCGGCGCCGCACTCGGCGGGGCGGCCGGAGTGGGTCTCATCGGCGGGCTCGTGGCGGGCGCTCTCGGCGCGGTGGCGGGAACACTCGGCGGCTACGAGTTCCGTTCGCGCCTGACGCAGGCGGTCGGCGGCAAGGGTCTGCCGATCGCGCTTCTCGAAGACGCCATCGCGATCGCGCTCGCGTTCTGGGTCGTCAGCCGGCCCCACTGACTCCGGGTCCGCTGCGGCTCAGGGTGAGCGCAGGTCTCCGAGCATCGTCGGAACGAGCTCCGAGACCGTGGGGTGGATGTGCATGGCTCGCTGGATCACGGTGTAGGGTGCGCGGGCGTACATCACGTCGAGCAGCGAGTGGATCACCTCGTCGCCGCCGACTCCGAGAATCGCCGCCCCGAGTATCTCCCTGGTGTCGGCGTCCACCACGACCTTCATGAAGCCGAGAGGCTCGCCCTTCTCGACGGCGCGCTTGACCTTTGCCATCGGGCGTTTTCCCACCAGGATCCGCCGGCCCGACTGGCGGGCCTTCGCCTCGGTCATTCCAGCGCGCCCGAGCGGGGGATCGATGAAGAGGGCATAGGTCTCGATGCGGTCGCTCACGCTGCGCGGGTCGCCGTCGAGGAGGTTTGCCGCCACGATCTCGAAATCGTTGTAGGAGGTGTGCGTGAAGGCGCCCCTGCCGTTGCAGTCGCCGAGCGCCCAGATCTCGGGAACGGACGTGCGGAGCTGGTCGTCCACCGGGATGTAACCGCGCGCATCGACCGCGATGCCGGCCTTCTCGAGCCCGAGGTCGTCCGTATTCGGACGGCGGCCGACGGCGAGCAGCATGTGCGTCCCCTCGATCGAAGGATTTCCCTCTTTGCAGCCGACCCCCACGCGCACGCCCGAGGATGTCTTCGCGACCGCGATGCACTCGGCCCCCGTGCGCACGACGATGCCCTCGCGCTCGAGGATGTCGCGGATGGCGATGGACGTGTCTTCGTCCTCGCGCGGAGCCAAGCGGGCCGACATCTCGACGACGGTGACGGCGCTTCCGAACCGGCGATACATCTGAGCGAACTCGAGGCCGATGTAGCTGCCTCCAATCACGACGAGGTGCGGCGGAACGAAATCGACCGCCATGATCGAGGAGTTCGTCCAGTAGGCCACGTCGGAGAGCCCCGGGATCGGCGGCGTGGCCGCGCGGCCGCCGACATTGATGAAGATGCGTTCAGCCGTCAGCAGGTCGTCGCCGACGCGCACCTCGCGCGGCGACTCGAACCGGGCATGGCCGACGTGGACGGATCCGTTCGGGAGGCCGCGCAACATGGATTCGACGCCGGTCCGCGACTCTCCCGAGATCGCATCCTTCCGGGCCTTGACGGCCTTCATGTCCACGGTCGCCGGCCCGCCGGCGAGCACGCCGAACTCGAACGCGCGGACGACCGCCCGCGCCGCGGCCGCGCTGGCGACCAGGGTCTTCGTCGGGATGCAGCCCGTGTTGACGCACGTGCCTCCAAATGCGCCTCGCTCGACGATCGCTACCCGCATGCCGGCCGCCGACAGGCGCGCCGCGAGCGGCGGGCCGGCCTGTCCCGTGCCGATGATGATTGCGTCGTACCGGCTGGACATGGTCTAGGACCTCCGCACTGCCAGACAGACCCTCATAAGGACCGCCGCGAGAGCGCCACTGTTCTTGATGATGGCATCCTCATCTCGCGAGGCGCCGAATTCTCTGCGTGCATTATTTCGCCATTCTCGAACAGTACCAAGAGCGGTGTGTGGGCGGAAGTTGTAGTCTTCCTGCAACGCGATGGTGCTTGTGGCCGGCGCCCGCCTCGGCCCGTACGAAATCCTGGCGCCGCTCGGCGCCGGTGGGATGGGAGAAGTCTACCGGGCGCGGGACACGCGTTTGGGGCGCGACGTGGCGATCAAGGTCTTGCCGGAGCGACTTGCCGCCGACCCTAAGGCGCTGTCGCGGTTCGAGCGCGAGGCCCGGGCGGTCGCCGCGCTATCGCACCCGAACATACTCGCGATCCACGACTTTGGCGACGACCGGGGGGTTCGTTACACGGTCACGGAACTCCTGGAGGGGCAGACGCTTCGGGAGCGGCTGGCGCGTGAGCGCCTGGCATGGCGCAAGGCCGCCGAGATCTCGGTCGGAATCGCCGACGGACTCTCCGCCGCGCATGCCCGAGGGATCATCCATCGGGATCTCAAACCCGAGAATATCTTTCTGACCGGCGGCGGGCTCGTGAAGATCCTGGACTTCGGCCTGGCCCGCGCCGACGCGATACCCTCGGGGCAGTTGACCTCCGCGCCGACGGAGTCGTCCGCCACGGAGGCAGGGACGGTTCTCGGGACGCTCGGATACATGTCTCCCGAGCAGGTCGGCGGCGGGCCCGCCGACGCGCGGAGCGACATCTTTTCGTTTGGTTGCGTCCTGTACGAAATGCTGACCGGCGGGAGAGCATTTCTCGGCGCCTCACCGGCCCAGACTCTGGCGGCGATTCTGCGTGACCAGCCCGCGGAGATCGCGACCCTCGGGGTCCAGGTGCCCGAGGGCCTGGATCGGATCTCGAGGCGATGCCTGGAGAAGGGTCCGGGGGAACGGTTTCAGTCGGCGGGGGATCTGTCGTTCGCGCTCAAGGAGTCGGTCGGCTCCGGGCTTTCGTCTGCGCCGGGCCGCGTGGTGCCCTCACGGCGGACGGCCCTCATCCTTGCCGCCGTGGCGGTCGCCCTGGTCGCCGTAGTGCTGGGCTTTCGACAGTTCGGCCGCGGCGCGGCCTCGGGGCGAATCGAGTCGCTGGCCGTCTTGCCGCTGGCCAACCTCTCGGGCGATCCACAGCAGGAATACTTCGCCGATGGCATGACGGAGGAGTTGATCACCGCTCTTGCGAAAGTCTCAGCTCTGCGTGTGACGTCACGAACTTCCGTCATGCGGTACAATGGCTCTTCCAAATCGCTGCCGGAGATCGCGAAGGAGCTGGGAGTCGACGCCATCGTCGAGGGCTCGGTGACCCGCAGCGGCTCAAACGTGAAGATCACGGCGCAGCTCATCGACGCCCCCCGGGACAGGCACCTCTGGGCCGATTCGTTCCAGCGCGACCTGAAAGACGTTCTGGCGCTGCAGGGAGAGGTCGCCCGCACCATCGCCGGTGAGATCGGGGTTCGGCTGACGCCGGAGGAGCGGTCGCGGCTGGCGGACAGGAGGACCGTGAACCCGGAGGCCTACGAGGCGTACCTCAAGGGCCAGTATCACCTGTTCCGGCGCACGGCGTCCGACGCCGAGAAGAGTCTCGAGTACTTCCAGCAGGCAGTCGAGAAGCAGCCGGACTATGCGCTGGCCTACGCGGGCATCGCGGAGGCCTATGAAACGGCGGCCGGCTCAGCGCAGGGCGCGCTCTCTCCGAAGGAAGCTTTTCCAAAGGCCAAGTCCGCCGCGCTGCGGGCCGTGGAGCTCGATCCGACCCTCGCCGAGCCTCATGCCGCGCTGGCCTGGAGCAGCTATGTTTTCGATCGCGACTGGAAGACCGCGGAGAGCCAGTTTCAAGAGGCGCTCCGGTTGAACGCGAGCTACCCGATTGCGCATTTGAACTATGCGATGTTCCTGGCGCGAATGGGCCGATTCGACGAAGCCATCCCGGAAGTGCAGCGAGCACAGCAGCTCGACCCCGTCGCGCTCGACGTCAGCACGATGATGGGAATCACCCTGGGTCTCGCGCGGCGTGACGACGAGAGCATTCCCTGGTTCCGGCGCGTGCTCGCGATGGACCCGAGCTTCGTCCGCGCGCGATTCGGGCTCGGGCTCGCGTTCATTCACCAGAAGAGGCACGATGAGGCCATCGCCGAGCTCCGGAAGGCCGTCGAGCTATCCGGAGGCGGTGCAGCGCAGCTCGCGGCCCTGGGATACGCGTACGCAGAAGCCGGCCGCCGGGCCGAGGCGCTCGCGATCGTCGCGAAGCTCAAGGAGAGATCGCTCCAACGCTACGTGCCCGGTGGGATGGTGGCCGCCGTGCTTGCCGGGCTTGGCGAGAAGGACGAGGCTATGGTGTGGTTGGAGAAAGCCAACGAGGAGCGGGATCCCTGGCTCACGAGCCTCAAAGTGGAACCGATGTACGATTCTCTCCGGTCGGACCCGCGGTTCGTCGACCTCATGTATCGCGTGGGGTTCCATTGAGGCGGCAGGCTCGGAGGGAGAACTAGCCTGGGCACGGAATCCCCGACCCGACGGTCTTGTTGCCGGCAGCAGGGAGGAGGGCATATGCGTCTTGCGCGCGCGATCCAGGTCCTGGTCCTCTCGTGCCTCGTCTCCCGGGTCGCCCTGGCGCAATCTCCCGACACGCCTCTCTCCGGGCCCTGCGTCGAGGAGATCCCCGCCGCGGAGGTTCAGGCGGCGGTGGGCGGCAGCGGGGCGGACCCGGAAGGCGTGAATGCGGATGAGGCGGCGCCGGCGGGTCCGACGCCGGGCATCGGGACGATCGCGCTGAAGGACACCGTCTCGGTCCTCGGCGCGCCTCTCCATTGGACCGGAAAAGACTGGATCGCCGTGACCGGCACGCTCGCCGGGGTCGTCGCCGTCGGTTTCGCGTTCGACATCCCGATGCGCAACAAGACGCAGGCGCACCAGACCTCGACGCTCGATGAGCTCACCAAGGTCGTCGAGCCCTTCGGCGCCGGGTATTCGTGGGCGGTCATCGGCGCCTATGGAATAGCGGGGTTCGTGTTCCACGATGGGAGCGCAAAAGAGATCGCGATCGACAGCGTCATCGCGAGCCTCCTCGCCTCGGGCATCATCACGCCGACCTTGAAGTTCGTCATCGGGCGCGAGCGGCCAAACGCATCCGTGAGCAGCACGACGTTCCATCCCTTCAGCGGCAGCGACAACTCCTTCCCATCGGGCCACGCGACCCAGGCCTTCGCCGTCGCCTCGGTCATCAGCGCGAGCTCCGATCAGGCATGGGTGAGTATCGCGGCCTATACGGTCGCCGGCCTCGTCGGGTTCGCGCGGATCTACCACAACGCGCACTGGACCTCGGACGTCACGGCGGGGGCGATCATCGGCACGGTGGTCGGCCGCGGGGTGGTGACGCTCAACCGGAGGCTGCGGGCGGGCGATGGCAAGGTGCGCGTCGCCTTCGCGCCGATGCTCGGGCGCGACGTGCGCGGCGCCGGGCTCCTGGTCCAGTTCTAGGGTCGGCCCGGCGCGACGGCTTTCCCGCGGCGGGCGATCCCTGCTAGATTGCGCGGCGGCCGCAGCACGATTTCGCCTCCGGCCCCGAGAGGAGATTCCGATGGTTCGACGCGCCGCCCGTTTCGTGTGCCTCGCGCTCCTGATCTTTTCCGCTCTCGCCGCCGCCGAAGACGCGGCCTATGCGCCGGATATTCCCGAGACAGGATCGGTCGAGGCGATCGCCGGGTTCACGACCGAAGCGCGCTTCTCCAATCCGTGGGTAGCCTACGTGCCCGCCTCGGCAACCGTGCCGTCGCCAACGAAGTATCTCGGTCACATCGCGGGGGCGGCCGGGGACCTTTCGCACACGACCCAGATCTACGGCTACATGCGCGAGCTCGCGAAGGCCTCCCCGCGCGTGAAGGTGGAGGTGATCGGCAGGTCGGAGGAGGGGCGCGAGATCCTGCTCGTGGCGGTCGCGGACGAGGAGGGAATCCGCGACCTCGACCGGCTCAAGGCGGCGACGGCGGCCCTCGCCGATCCGCGCACCACGAGCCCCGCGGAGGCCGAGAAGGTCATCGCCGTGGCGCGGCCGATCTACTATTTCAACGCCGGTCTCCACTCCGCGGAGACAGGCAGCCCGGAAATGGTCATGGAGCTCGCCTACCGGTTGGCGGTCTCGAACCAGCCCATGATCGAGCAAATCCGGCGCAACGTGATCGTCCTCATCAATCCCGTCTCCGAGCCTGACGGCCGGGACAAGATGGTCGACTGGTACTACCGGTACCTCAAGGGAAAGACGGACTGGGACAACCTGCCGGAGATGTCGCCTCCCTACTGGGGCTACTACGTCTTCCACGACAACAACCGCGACACGCACCAGAAGGCCCTCCAGCTCACGCAGGCCGTGCACCGGATGTTCTACGCGTACCACCCTCAGGCCGTGCACGACCTGCACGAGTCGATTCCGCTCCTCCATACCTGGAACGGAACCGGGCCGTACAACGTCAATCTCGATCCCATCGCGATCGACGAGTGGCTGGAGACCTCGTTTCACGAGGTGAAGACGCTGACTGCCTTCGGAATGCCGGGGGTCTGGACGTGGGGCTTCGGCGAATCGTGGGGGCTCCACTATCTCGACTCGGTCGCGTCCAACCACAATTCGCTCGGCCGCGGCTACGAGACCTTCGGCAACCACACGGCGGAGACGATCGAACGGACGCTTCGGTCGTCGAATCGATTCGTCGACAAGCCCGTGACAGATCGGGAGTGGTACCGCGCATTTCCACCGGACAAGAAGTTCCTCTGGTCGCTCCGCGACAACACGAACTACATGGAGTCGGGCTGCCTTTCGATCCTCGACTGGACGGCGAAGAACGCCAAGGACGTACTGCGCAATTTCTACCGCAAGGGATACAACTCCTGGCAGAAGGGCGTCAGGGGCAACCCCTACGCCTTCGTGATTCCCGAGGACCAGGGCGATCCCCGCCGCGTCGCGCAGATGATCGAGGTGCTGCGGGGCCACCGCATCGAAGTGGCGCGCCTCTCCGCCCCGGTGACGGTGAAGGAGGGGACCTTCGCGAAGGGCGCCTTCGTCGTCAAGCTCGACCAGCCCTACCGAAACTACGCGGTGGATCTGCTCGAGCCGCAGAAGTTCCCGACGGAGACGCCATACGAGCCGTACGACGACATCTCCTGGGCTCTGCCCGTGCATTACGGCCTCGAGGCGAAGCGGATCGACGACGCGAAGATCGTCCAGGCGGCGCTCTCCCCGGTCACGGAACCGCCCGCGGTCGTGGGCCGAATCTCGGGCGAGGGTCCCGTCTTCCTGCTGAAGGACACGGGCCAGGAGGCGCTCCTCGCCGCGCGTTTCCGGCTCTCGGCGTTTGCGATCTCGATCGCGGAGAAGCCATTCAAGATGGCCGCGATCGAGTATCCCGCGGGATCGTGGATCCTTCCCGCGCAGGCCGGCCTCGTCCCCGCGCTTCACAGCGTGGCCGAGGAGCTCGGTCTCTCGTTCGAGGGCGTCGCTTCCGCGCCGAGCGTTGCGGCGCACCCGTCGCCCATTCCGCGGATCGCCGTCTGGCATCTCTGGGAAGACACGGAGGCGACCGGGTGGCTGCGCCTCGCCTTGGACCAGGAGAAGATCCCGTATGCCTACATCCGCGACGAGGAGGTCCGGGCGGGCAAGCTGCGCGATCGGTACGACATCATTCTGTACGGGGACAACTCTTCGAGCTGGAAGGGCCAGGTCTTCGGTCTCGATCCGAAGTGGAGTCCGATGCCCTACACGAAGACGGCCGAGTTCCCGAGCCACGGCGTTCCCGATGCCTCGGACGACATCACGGGCGGCATCGGATTTGGCGGGATGGCGAACCTGCAGGAGTTTCTCGGCGCGGGGGGCTTGATGATCACGCTCGGCAACGGCTCGGCGCTGCCCATCGAGGGAGGCCTCGTGCGCAACGTGCGCAACGTCGGCGGCAAGGCCTGGACACCGGGCATCGAGCTGCGCGTCAAGTTCGTGCGCCCCGACCACCCGCTCGCCTACGGTTATCCGGCGGAGACGTCGGCGTTTCGCACCAACCTGCCGGTCTACGACGTGCGGCGTCCGGACCGTGCTTCGGTCGTGCTGCAGTGGGGCACGAAGCCGAGGAAGGAAGACCGGGACGACACCGACAAGAAGGATTCGGACAAGGCCGCCGAGAAGGACGGCAAGGGGAAAGACGCGAAGGACGCCGGGATGGTGGTCTCCGGCGGAGCAAAGCACGAGGACGACCTCGAGGGATACCCGGCGATCTTCGATCTGCCGGTCGGCAAGGGCCGCGTCATTGCCCTCAACTTCAGCCCGATGCACCGGGACTTGAATCACTCGGACTATCGGTTCCTCTGGAACGGCATCCTGAACTGGAGCGGTCTGCCGCCGAATGCGCCCGGGCCGACGCGGCCTGGCTCGTCGTCAGGCGCGACGGCACCCGCGGCGACGGTCAGGCCCCCGGGGATCTGATCAGATAGACCGCGGCGGCGAACATCACCGAGCCGACGGCCAGCAGCGCGAGGATACCCGGGAGCGAGCCTTGGTCCGGAGGCTGCCGGCCGTCACGCGGACGGGCCGACGCGGCGATGGCGGCGCCGGTTCACGCCCTACGGTGCGACGTGGAAGGCGCCGACCATCCCGTCGTGTCCGACGCCGCAGTAGTTCGTGCAGCTGAAGGGGTAGTCGCCCGGACCCGACGGCGTGAAGGTTTGAACGGCCAGGCACGTTCCGTTCGGAAGCGCCCCTCCGTCGAGTCCGAGGCCCGAGATACCGCCGAACTGGTGCACGTCGGTCACGTCCGCGAGGTCTTCGTTGCAGACCCGGATCTGGTAGGTCTGGCCGACCTGCAGCGTGATGCTCGATCCCCCGTTGACGCCGAGGGCGGTCGAGAAGAAGTCCCATTGCCACTGGATGGCGCGCAGCCCTATGAAGATCGGTCCCGAGGCCGTCGGTGTCGGGGTGACGGTCGGCGTCGGGGTCGACGTCGGTGTGCCAGTCGGTGTTGGCGTCGACGATGGCGTGTGCGTCGCGCCCGGCGTTCCGGTCTGCGCCGGTGTTGTGCTGGGCCCGGGCGTCAGGGGTGTCCTTGTCGCCGTCGCGACTGCGCCCGGCGTCGGCGAAAGGGCGAGCCCCCGGCCCGGCACGCCGCCGTAGGGGTCGGGCCGGGTCATGTCCGGCAGATCCGGGCGCTGCCGCGGAAAACTCCCGGCGTCGACGCCGCCGGCGAACGCGCCTGCGCCGCGGTAGATCTCGACCTGGCCGGTGCCGACGTCGCGCACGGTCAGCGTGTAGTCGAGGTCGGTCAGGCTGCCCCACGAGACGCGGTAGCGATCTCCGCGGTTGCCCGCGTCGGGCCGCGCATCGCGGACAGAAGCCTCCGGGTCGAGAATCCGGAGAGTGACCGCCGGACCTTCCGCCTCCCCGGCGATCTCCGGAAAACGGAAGTAGCCGTATCCGTCGTCCTGCCCGAAGGCCTGACCTGCCGATTCCGTTCCCGTCTGCGGGTCGACGGCGCGAATGGTCGCCTCGAACGGGTGGCCGGCGTGGAGCCGCAGAGTGTCGGACGGCGAGACCACGACGGAGATGTCCGCACTCGCGCCCTGGGTCTGGACATGGACCCGATAGGTTCCGGGCTCTTCCCACGCGTGCTCGGCCGCCGGGCATTGCGCCGTTCGACCGTCTCCGAAGTCCCAGAGCCATCCCGAGTCCTCCTGCGGTGTCACGGCCGTGAGGAGAACCCTCTGCCCGGCGACCGGATTCGGCGGCGTGACCCGGACCGCAAGGTTCGGCGCCGCAGCCGCGGCAAGCCAGGCGGCGAAGGCCAGAACGGGGAATGCGAGAAGCTTCTTCGAAATCGACACGCCGCGGGCTCGTTCGGTCCTACGGCAGGAAGCCGAGGCCCGATGGCGAGGCCATGTTGCCGATCAGCGGAAAAACGCTCGGTATGTCGGACGCTCCGACCCCGAGCCATTTTGCGAGCGTCGTGGCGTACTCGTCGACGGAGGTCGCGGGGATCCACCGGCCACGGCCGCTCGACATGTTGTTGGTCGTGTCGTCGGGGCTTCCGGGAGTGAGCATCGGGAAGCGGGAGCTCGTGGCCGGATTGACGTTGCCATAGAAGTCCCCGCCGAGGACTGCGCCTCCGATGACGAACTGGTGGTTGCCCCAGCCGTGGTCGGATCCGATGGAGCTCCCGGAGCCCGAGGACTGCAGCGTGCGGCCGAAATCCGAAAGCGTGAACGTCGTGACGCTGTTCTGCAGGCCGATGTCGTTGACGGTCGCCTGGTAGAAGGCGCCGAGCGCGAGTGACAGGGCGGTGAAGTTTCCGCCCTGGTCGGAGAGTTGATCCTGGTGCGTGTCGTACCCGCCCTGGGACACGAAGAAGATCTGCCGCGTCATGGCGGGGACGAGCCCGCCGGACGAGTTCAGCTTGATGATCTTCGCAACCTGCTTCAACTGGTTGCCGAGGCTCGTCGTCGGGAAGACCGTGTTGATCGTGGGATCGGCGATCGCGAGCTGCGAGCTCACGTCGACGCCCTGCTGCGTGACCGAGCTCGCACCGGCGATCATCGCCGCGGTGTTGTCGATCGTGCGCAGGTAGTTCATGGAGGCCTTGCGGGCGTTGTCCGACGTGTTGTTGTTGAAACCGTTCAGGACGAGCACCGTGTTGAGGGCTCCCGTCCCGATCGCGAGCGGCCGCTGCAGGGCCCCGATGCAGAACGTGGATGCACCGGAGATGGAGGTCATCGTGGGGAGCCCGGCGCCGGCGTTGCAGCTCAGGACGGAGTCCGCCATCCGCCCGCCCCATCCCGTCGAGACCTTGACGTCGGCGCGCGCGGTCTGCCAGGCCTGCACCTGGTCGGAGTGGGAGAAGAGGGCGTAGGGCTTCTGGACCGAGTTGTTCATGTATTGGGCCTGCGACATCGGATGCACGAGCGAGCCGACGTTCGTGACGACCGCGAGCTTGCCCTGGTTGAAGAGGCTCGCGAGGCCCGAATAGCCGTTGACGGGGTCGTCGCCGAAGCTCGGATGGAACGCGTAAGTCTGACCGCCCATGCTCGGCGGGGCAGGATTGAGGGCCAGGAGCGTATTCGGTCCGCTCGGCAGCGCGAGGGTCAGTCCTCCGCGCGCCGCGGAGTAGGCGTTGTATCCCTGGTTCGGGACGTTCGTGTAGGTCGGGACGACCATGTTGTTGCCATCGTTGCCTCCGGCGAGGAAGACGCATACGAGCGCCTTGTACCCGCCGCCGCAGACGGGCGCCTCCTGGGCGAGAAGGTTCGCCAGACCGAACTGCCGGATGAATCCCTGAAACGCGGCGGCGCCGATCGCCGCGCACGTACTCCGGACGAGGAAGTCCCTTCTCGAGTGTGACATGGCGTTACCTCTGCGCCTGGTACTGCGAGGAGGTCGCAACCAGGTAAAGCGCTTGGCGCGCGCGTTTCAGGTTGTCCGTCGACGGCGTGACGGCGTTGACCGCGGTGATGATCGAGGCACGCATCTCGGGCGACATCGTTTCGTGGAGCATCAGTCGGTTGAGCCGGTCCACGAGGTTGCCGGCGTTCGGTGCAAGCTGCTGCAGTTCCGAGAGGTCGATCGATGTGCCGTTGGGCGCGTTCGTGCTGACCCCGATGCTGCCGAAGACGATCGTGTTGATGAAGTTCGCGCGCTTGAGCGAGGTCGAAGCGTCCATGATTCCGAACTCGGGGCCGAGCAGGCCGGCCGAGGCGGGAGGCGCAAAGTAGTCCTGCGGGAAGTAACTGAAGACCGTGTTGGGCCGGTAGGTGTCCTGGCCCATCGGAACGGCCTGCGGGTTGACGTACCCGTCGCTCAGCGCGGCCCGGCTCACGGACATGGCGTTGAAGGCTCGCAGGATGTTGGCGATGTACTGGACCGGCTCCCGGAGCTTTCCGGAATTGAGGTCGGTTGGTCCCGTCCGCGCCTCGGGGTCGAGGAGGATCGCCTTGACGACCGCCCAGAGGTTGCCGCGCACGCCCGTGCCGTCGTTGTTGAAGAAACCGGCCACGCGCTCGACGTAGGCGGGCGAGGGGTTCGACGTCACGAGGCTGTGGATGAGCTCGCGGGCGACGTAGGGTCCGGTGTTGGGGTGGTTGAAGAGGGCGTCGATCGCCTGATTGAGCTCGGAATAGCCCGCCGCATCGCCCGTGATCTGCGTGGAGGCTCCATCGCCGTTCAGGTTCGGCAGGAAGCCCAGGAAGAGGTTTTTCGTCGTGACGTCGTGGTTGGACGACTTGAAGAGCATCGGGGTGATGTAGTCGCGGCAGGTGTTGCCGGCCCCGCTCGCCGGATCGCAGGCGGCGGTGCCGGGGGTGTACCAGCCGGTGAAGACCTTCTTGAGGTTGTCGATCACGGACTGGTCGTAGGAGGGCTTGGGGCCGTTGACGTCGTCCTGGGTGCTGCCGTCCTGGTTGAGCAGCACGGTGCCGATCGAGAAGAGCTGCATGATCTCCCGGGCATAGTTCTCGTTCGGATTCGACTTCGTCGACGTGTTCATGTTGAGAAACTCGCCCATGCCGGGATTCAGCGTGATGGCGTAGAGGATGTCCCGGTAGTTGCCGAAGGCGTCGTAGTCGAAGATGCGCAGGTACGGCACCATCTGCGACGGATGGGACAGCGTCTGGCCGGACGCGACGTCGATCTTGTGAAGTGCGAAGGCGACGCGCTGGCGCAGCTGGTCGGGGCCGTAGAGCGCGTTGACGAAGAATCGGGTCTGCAGCGGATACATCGAGTAGTTGTCGCGGCGGCAGGTGGTGTCGCAGGAGGCGGGTACCGTGTCCGGCCAAAGCGTCATGGGGGGGTAGCTCGAGGCGGGCGCGTTGTATTGGCCGGCGAGCCATTTGAGGGGGCCCTGAACGAGTGCGGAGCTGACGCTGGGGTCGTTGGGTCCCCAGGAGGCCTGTTCGAGGAAGCGGGTGGCCTGAGGGCGGTGGAGTGCGGTGTTGAGGAAGACGGCCATCTGGCCGCGTGTGACGGGGCTGTCCGGGCAGAAGTTGTTGTTGCCGCAGCCGGCGGTGATGCCGAGGCGGGAGAGCTCTTCGATCCAGGGTGCGTAGGCGCTGATTGCCGGGACGTCGGCGAAGGTGCCGAGGGCAGGCGGTGGGGCGTAGCCGGCGCCGTGGTAGATCTCGAGGACGAAGACGGCGGCCTGGGCGCGTGTGACGGTGTTGTCGGGGCAGAAGAGCTTGAGGGGGCTGACGGCGCAGCCGCTGGTGATGCCCTCGGTGTAGAGCTGTTCGATCCAGTCGGCGGCGAAGGTGGTGCCCGGGATGACGTCGGCGAAGATGCCGTGGGCGGTGGGGGGGAAGTAGGCCTTGCCGTATTTGGCGCGCAGGAGGAAGACGGCGATCTGCGAGCGCGGGATCGGGGTGGAGGGGCAGTAATTTCCGCCGGTGCAGCCCGAGGTGATGCCGTCGCGCACGATGCCCTCGATGGAGGCGTGGAAGGGGTCGGACGGGGGGACGTCGTTGAAGTCGGCGAACCAGGCCTGGGGAAGGACCGAGATCGGACCGACGCCGTTGTCGACGCTGACGTCGTAGAGGGCGCCGGCCGCCAGGGCGGGGATGGATGCATTGATCAGCGTCGAGGACGTGACGACGGCCGAGACGCTCCCCAGCCCCACCTTGACCGTGGCTCCGGGGGCGAACTGATTGCCCACGATGGACGTGGCGCCACCCGAGGCCGGACCCGACGTCACAGACAGATACGAAGCCCCGAACGCGGTCGCACCCATCGCGATTCCCCCGGAGGCGAGTCCGAGGGCCGCGAGAACCACCGATGCGATGCGTGCGGATTCTCTCGCGACGAGCGAGGGAAGGAGCGTTCGGCGAGAGGGTCTTTCTCTCATCGGTACAAGTCCTTTCTCAGGGCCCGGGTCGATCGGTTGTATGGGTGGCGGGATTGTATCGAGCATGTGGAGCGGGAATGGTGACCGGCGTCACAGCGGGAGAAGAGTGAGGAAGGAGGCACGACAGCCTGCACGGTACGGCGCGCTAGGCGAGAATACGACTGCCCGATCGGGCCGAAGAAGAACAGCCGCGCGGCGCTTGCGCGCGCTGGCCCGCCGGTCAGGTGCTTTGCGGTCGGGTTCCCCCCCATAATCGCCTTCTGACGAATTCCTCCGGGCGACCGTTGACATGGAGCGCGCGATTTTTCCTCGCGGCGCCATGGCCCATCCTCGCGTTTCGTCTCGCGGCGGCGCCGGCCGAAGCGTCGCTTCCCGCGCCTCGAGCCCCGGCGAGCGCGAGCATGACGCCGCGGCTCGAGGCGAGCCTCCCCGGGCCGCTGCCTCTCTTTCCCGCGACCAACTGGTGGAACACGGAAGTCGACGCCGCGCCGGTGGACCCGGGCTCGGGGGGATTCATCGCTTACGTCAACAACGGAAGCCCGCGCCCGCTGCATCCGGACTTCGGCGGCACGCTCGCCGACGGCGTCCGCATATACGGGTTTCCGTACATCGTGGTCGACGGGAGCCAACCGAAGAAGGCGGTGGCCTTTGCCGAGCCGGGCGAGAGCGACGGTGTGACCCATCCGGGGAACACGGCGTTTCCGTTCTACCCGATCCCGGACGCGGCGATCACACAGCCGCACTGGATCGAGGGGGGCGATCCCGGCAACATCGACGACACGGCGGTCGAGGACCGGCACATGCTGATCGTCGACCGGGACAATCACTTTCTCTACGAGCTCTACAACGTCGACTACGACCCCGCGCTCCAGCAGTGGAAGGCTTACTCCGGCGCCTTCTTCGACCTGAACACCAACGACCGGCGGCCCGACGGATGGACGTCGGCCGACGCAGCGGGCCTCGCGATTTTGCCGGGGCTCGTGCGCTACGACGAGGTCTATGGAGCCGACGAGATCCGCCATGCCCTGCGCTTCACGGTGCGGCATACCAACGGCTACGTGTATCCGGCCTTGCACCGGGCAGGTCTCCAGGATGCGGGGGCCCTTCCGATGGGCGCGCGGTTGCGGCTCAAGGCCTCGAAGAACATCTCCGGCTTCGCGCCCGAAATGCAGAAGGTCTTTCGCGCCATGAAGAGGTACGGCCTCATCGTCGCCGACAACGGCAGCGACATGTACGTCAGCGGAACCTGGGACGACCGATGGGACAACGACGTCCTGAATCCGGCCTTCGGCGCGCTGACGGCCTCCGACTTCGAGGTGGTCCAGCTCGGATGGAAGCCGCCGCTGTCTCCCGCGCTCGCCGTGGATGCGCACCCGGGCGGCGGGTCGAACCAAAACGGGATTCTCGAGCCCGGCGAGACCGTCGCCGTCGAGCCCTCCTGGGAGAATCCGCCGGGCTCCGCGGCCACCCTGGCCGGCACGGCATCCGCCCTGGCAGGACCTTCGGGGGCCACGTACGCGATCTCCGATGGTGCCGCAGCCTACGGCTCGCCCGCCTCGGGGCAGGCGGCGAGCTGTCACGATGCGACCGGCAACTGCTACGCGATCACCGTGTCGAATCCCGCGGCCCGCCCCGCGATCCACTGGGATGCGTCGTTTGCCGAGACCATCAACGGGTCAGCGACCCGAAGGTGGACGCTGCACGTCGGCGGCAGCTTCGCCGACGTGCCCCTCACGAGCTCCTTCTATCCGAGCATCGAGGCACTCCTGCACGCCGGGGTCACCGTGGGCTGCGGCGGCGCGAACTACTGCCCGGACATGCCGGTCTCGCGCGCCCAGATGGCCGTCTTCCTTCTGCGCGGCAAGCTCGGGCCCGGGTACCTGCCTCCGGCCGGCTCGGGCAAGGTCTTCCGAGACGTGCCGCAGGGCGCGTTCGCCGTGGATTGGATCGAGGATCTCGCCGCGACCGGGATCACCGTGGGATGCGGCGCGGGCAACTACTGTCCGGATTCCCCCATCACGCGCTCGCAGATGGCCGTGTTCCTGCTCCTCGCGCGGCACGGGATCGGCTACGTGCCGCCGGCCGCGAGTGGTCGATTCCTCGACGTCCCGGCTGCGGATGCTTACGCGCCCTGGATCGAAGAGCTCGCCGCCGAAGGCATTACGGCCGGCTGCGGCGGCGGCAACTACTGTCCCGGCAGCCCCGCCACGCGCGCCCAGATGGCCGCTTTCGTCGCGACCACGTTCGGGCTGAAGCTGTACGGGCCTTAGATTTCGGATTTCGGATTTCGGATTTCGGATTTCGGATTTCGGATTTCGGATTTCGGATTCGCTTACGCGAGCGCACGGGTGAGCAGCCCGTGGAAGTGGTGCAGTCCGTTCTCCCGCAGCACCGAGTAGCGTCCCTGCGCGTAGGTCCGCGACCGCAGCCCCTTCTGCACGGCCTCGCAGATCGCGATGTCCTCCTGCTGGACCTGGTCGCTGAATGCGAACGATCGGGCGAACTCCTCGGCGACTCCTGGGCTGTCGGGCTCGAGGACGTACCACTCGAAGCGGGTCAACGTGCGTTCGGGGCCGAGCGGAAGGATGATGTTGGTTTGCAGGTTGTCCGGGTAGAGATTGAGCATCAGGTTCGGGAAGACCCAGTAGTACAGTGCCTCGGGCTCCGAGCCCTCGCGGAGATTCCGGCGATACAGCGAGTCCTCGTTCTTCGATCGAATCGGCGCGTGCTGCTTCGAGTGGTACGTCGCGGTCTCGACCCGGTACGCGCGGTAGTCGATCTCCCTGAAGAGCTCCGGGTGGACGATGGGGATGTGGTACCCCTCGAGGTAGTTGTCGACGTAGACTTTCCAGTTGCACCCGACCTCGTAGTCGATTTTCTTGAAGAGGCGCATGTGCTCGAGGGGCAGGTGCGCGGTCTCCGCCGGGATGCTGCCGAGGACATCGACGAGGGAAGGCACGGCCGAATCCAGGCAGACGAAGAGAAACGGCCCCCAGGTCTCGACCCGGACGGGAGGAAGGGCCTGCTGCGATTTCTCGAAGCAGCGCACGCCCTCCCACTCGGGAGTCGACTGCAGCCTGCCGTCGAGGCTGTAAGTCCAGCCGTAGTATCCGCACATCAGGGCCTTGCGGTGCCCCGACCCGCGCGCGACCGGCCCCGCTCGGTGCCGGCAGACGTTCGAGAAGGCGCGTAGCATGCCATCGTCGGCCCGCGTGACGACGAGCGGTTCGTCAGCAACCGTGCAGGTGAAGTAGTCGCCCGGCAGCCGCGCCTGCTCCGTATGGCCAACGAGTTGCCACGTGCGGCCGAAGATGCGCTCGGTCTCGAGGGTGAGCCGGCCCGGGTCGAGATACCAGCGCGCGGGAATCGTCGCGGCGGAGGAAAGGTCGGCGTCGAAGGCGAACTCGGCGGTCATGGCGATCTCTCCTTGCGCGGCGGGCTCGACTGCCCGGCCGGCCGAGTGGAGACGGCGCTGCGGACGAGCTCGAGGAACTGCCCGATGCGCGCTGCGGTCTTTTCGGCGCGGTTACCCTGGCGCGAGAAGAGACCCGGATCCAGCTCCTCGGTCAGGAGCGCGTCCTGGAAGCGCTCGACGGTCCAGGCGAGCATCGAGACGATCATCTCGGCGTCGATGTCGGAGCGCACTTCGTCGCGCTTTATGCCCATTTGCACGAAGGCGGCCGTCCCGTAGGGGTCCTGGTCGCGGAGAAATCGGTTGATCTCCTGGCGCAGGCCGAGATCCGTGCCGTAGTTTCCGAGCAGCGCCATGCGATACGGGACCCAGTTCTCGCGCACGAGGCGGTCGGTTCGCTCGAGCCAGTACCGCAGGGTCTCGAAGAATCCCCTGGCCACGATCGGCGCCGGCGCGTCGAGGTAGGCAGGAAAGGAGGATACGGCCTTCTTGTAGCCGGCAAGGAAGAGACCTTCCTTGCTCCCGAAGTGCTGGAACACCGAGCCCTTGGCGATCGAGAGCTCCTTTGCGATGTCCTCGATGCGAGCGTCGTGGTAACCGCGTTCGGCGAATTGCCGCATCGCCGTGTCCAGAATGCGCGCGCGCTTTGACTCCGACCGCGGGCCGGTGAGGATGGCGGGAGGAGAGGCCCCCCGGGGGCTTTGCGCACTCTTCACGACCATTTGATGACCGACGGTCATCCTACCGATGTACGCACGCAAATGCAACCCGTGCTAGTTTATCGAGAGTTCCGAGTTATCCAGTGTGACTTCGAATCATGCTCCCGGCCGCTCCCTCGACGTGGTCGTCGTCGGCGGAGGCCACAACGGCCTGACCGCTGCCGCATACCTGGCGCGAGGAGGCCTCTCGACGCTCGTCCTCGAGCGGCGACCGATCGTCGGCGGTGCCTGCGTCACCGAGGAGATCGCACCGGGATGCCGCGCCTCGACGACCTCGTACATCGCGAGCATGCTGCGCCCCGAGGTCATCCGAGACCTCGAACTCGCCCGGCACGGCCTGCGCATGGTGCCTTGCGATCCGGCCCTCTTCGTCCCTTTTCCGGACGGCACCGCCGCGCCCTGGTGGTCGGATCGCAACCGGACCGTTGCCGAGCTCGAGAAGCTCTCGAAGGCCGACGCGCGGACGTTCGTCCGCGTGGACGACGAGCTGAAAAGGCTCGCGCGCTACTTGCAACCGTTCTTTCTCGAGCCGCCCCCCGACGTCCATGGGCGCGGAATCGGCGGGATCCTCGAGGCTCTGCGCGTGGGCAGGCGCTTCCGGGGGATCTCGGGTGGCGAGATCGCGCGCATGGTCTCCTTTCTGACGGGAAGCCTCGGCGACTTTCTCGATCGCAACTACGAGTCGGAAAAGGTCAAGACGCTCTTCCTGGCGAACGCCGTGTACGGCAGGCACGGAGGCCCCTACTCTCCCGGGACGGCTCTGGGGCTGCTCTTTCACCTCCTGTCGGGGGGGGAGCACGATCTTCAGGGCTTCTACGGACACGTGATGGGCGGCATGGGTGCGATCACGCAGGCGATGGCTGACGCCGCCCGCCGATTCGGGGCCGAGATCCGGACCTCGGCTCCCGTCTCCCGCATCCTCGTGCGGGAGGGCCGCGCGCGCGGAGTGGTGCTCGATGACGGCACGGAGATCGCGGCAAGAGTGGTGGTCTCGAATGCGGACCCCAAGCGGACGTTCCTCGGCCTCGTCGCGGAAGCCGACCTGCCTCAAGAGTTCCGCACCGCCATCGCCGGCATCAAGATGGACGGCCCCTGCGCCAAGGTGAACCTCGTTCTCTCCGAAGAGCCGCGGGTCAAGGGCATGCCGGCGGACTTCACGACCCCGCAGCGCGCGCTCTTCACCCTGGTGCCCTCGCTCGAGTTCGCGGAGAGGTGCTACGACCTCGCCAAGCTCGGCGAAGTCCCCGAGGAGCTGTGGGTGGACTGCGTCGTGGCCTCGAACGTGGACCCGTCGCTCGCGCCCGAGGGCCGCCACGTGATGACGTGCTTCGTGCAGTACGTCCCGTACCGCCTGCGCCAGGGCACTTGGGACGAGAAGCGGGACCTGCTCGGCGACCGCGTGATCCGCAAGATCGGCGAGTACGCGCCCAATGTCCCGGGCGCGGTCGTCGCCCGGCAGGTGCTGACGCCGCTCGATCTCGAGCGGACGTTCGGATTGACGGAGGGGAACATCTTCCATGGAGACCTCTCTCTGGAACAGCTCTTCTTCATGCGGCCGGTCGCGGGCTGGGCGCGCTATGGCACGCCGGTCGCCGGCCTCTATCTGTGCGGCGCGGGCGCCCATCCGGGAGGCGGCGTAACGGGGGCGCCGGGACACAACGCCGCCCGACAGGTTCTCAGGGATTGGAAGCGGAGGGCGGCGTGAGCAGCGCCGCTCTCGAGAAGACGGCCGACGTCGTGGTTCTCGGTGCCGGCGTGACGGGTGCCTCGATCGCTTTCCATCTGGCGCGGCGGGGCGCGGGACGGATACTCGTCCTCGACAAGGGCGACGTGGCGAGCGGGGGCAGTGGCCGCTCTTCGGCACTCGTGCGAATGCACTACAGCTATCCGATCGAGGTGGACCTGGCGGTCAAGAGCCTCGAGATGTTTCGTGACTGGACGAACTACGTCGGGCGCGACGGCCACTTCCGGCAGACCGGCTTCGTGCGGATCGTCCCGGAGAGTGACCTCGAGCGACTTCGCAAGAACGTGGCGATGCAGCGCGAGCACGGCGTCGACGCCCGGGTCGTGACGCGCGCGGAGCTCGCCGAGATCGTCCCGGACTGGAACGTCGATGACGTTCCCTACGCCGCCTGGGAGCCGGGCTCGGGCTACGGGGACGGCGCCGGTGTCGCGACGGACTTTCTCGAGCGCGCCCGCGAGATGGGCGCCGTCTACCGCTCTCAGACCCGGGTGACGGGCTTTCGGACCGACGCCGGCCGCGTCACCGGAGTTGCCACGGATCGTGGCGATGTCGCTTCGCCCGTCGTCGTCGCGGCGACGGGGACGTGGAGCGTCTCCCTTTTCGCGAAGCTCGGCTTCGAAGTGCCGATCGAGGGCGAGTATCACGAGGTCGCGATCCTGAAGAACCCGCCTGGACTGCGGGAGCCCGCGCCGGCGTGCATCGACGGAATCACGACGACCTATTTTCGCTCCGAGGTCGGCGGCCTGACCCTCGTGGGCGACTTCTTCGGAAGGCGCGGAGCCGATCCGGATTCCTTTCCACAGTCCGCCTCGAGCGAATCGCTGGCAATCCTCGTCGGGCGCGTGGTGCGGCGGGTGCCGGCGCTCGCCGATGCGGAGATCTGGCGGGCCGTGACCGGCGTCTACGACGTCAGCCCCGACTTCCGCCCGATTCTCGGCGAGGTGCCGGGAGCGCGCGGGCTGTACCTCGCAGCGGGGTTCTCGGGAATGGGATTCAAGATCTCACCGGCCATCGGCCTCGTCATGGCGGAGCTCGTGCTCGACGGCAGGGCACGCAGTGTGGAGATCCGCGAACTTTCGCCGGATCGCTTCGCGCAGGGGCGGCTGATCAAGGCGGCCTGGGAGTACGGGGACGAGGAGCCGACGGCGTATACGTGAGATTGAGGATTTGCGACTGGTGATTCGCGAATTGCGAGCCGGCTCACAAATCACAACTCGCAACTCGCAATTCGGGGCTCAAGGAGGGAGGAGCAACTTGAAGAAGAAAGGCATCCTGGAGCGCCTTGCGGAAGGTCCTGTCCTCGGCGACGGCGGCTACCTGCTCGAGCTCGAGAAGAGGGGCTGGGTGCGCGCCGGCCCGTTCACGCCCGAGGTCGCCCTGACGCGGCCCGAGGCCCTGCGGCAGCTCCACGTCGAATTTCGCGAGGCCGGCGCCGAGGTGCTGCAGGCGCTGACGTTCTACGCCAGCCGCGACAAGCTCGCGACCGTTGGGCTCGACAACCGGCTCGAGGACCTGAATCGGGCCGCTGTGCGGATCGCCCGCGAAGCCGCAGGCGACACGTGCCTCGTAGCCGGCAATCTCTCGCTGACCTGGATGTACGAGGAGGGAAGCCCGTCGGCCGCCGACCGCGTGCGGCGCACTTTCGACGAGCAGCTCGCGGTGCAGGTCGAGGAGGGGATCGATTTCGTGATCGGCGAGACGTTTTCCTGGCTCGGGGAGGCGCTCATCGCCGTCGAGCGCGCGAAGAAGACGGGGCTTCCCGTCATGGTCACCGTCTGCTTCGAGAACGCGCCCGTGACCTCCGACGGCAGGTCGGCCGCGGAGTGCGGGAAGGCGCTCCGGGACGCGGGCGCCGACATCGTGGGTATCAACTGCCTGCGCGGCCCGGAGACGACGCTTGCGCTCATCGAAGAGATGCGCAAGGCCGTTCCGGGCTTCGTGGCGTGCCAGCCGGTCGCCTACCGGACGCCGGCAGACAGGCCGGACTTCACGAGCCTGCCGGCTTTTCCGTTCGAGCTCGACCCGCTTCAGCATTCGCGCCGCGAGATGGCCCGCTGGGCACAACAGGCGCGCGATCTCGGAATCGACTACATCGGATCCTGCTGCGGTTCGGTCGCGATCCACGTGCGCGAGATGGCCCGCGCACTCGGCAAGCTCCCGCAGGAGAACCGCAAGTGGACGGTGGACTACTCGAAGCCCATGTCGGCGTACGAGTACTACGGGCACGAGAAGAAGTGACGCGTGACGCGTGGCACGTGAGGGGACGAGCAAGAGCATGACTCTGGAAAAGTCGCTGCCGAGCGAGTACTACCTCTCGACGGAGATCTTCGGCCGCGAGCGCGAGCGGATCTTCTCGCGTGAGTGGTTCTGCGCGGGCCGCGCCGACGAATTGCCCGAGGCCGGCGCCGTGCGGGTGCTCGAGCTTCTCGGCGAGAGCCTGCTCGTCGCGCGCACGAAGGAGGGCAAGCTCGCGGCGCACTACAACGTGTGCCGGCACCGGGGGGCGCGCCTGCGCACTGTGGATGCGACCACGGCGACGATCCGCTGCCCGTACCACGCGTGGACGTACGGTCTCGACGGAAAGCTACTCGGGGCGCCCTTCTTGAACCAGGACCCGACTCTGCGCCAGGAGGAGTTCTCGCTCCACCCGGTCGGTGTCGCTCTCTGGGGTGGCTTCTTTTTCCTGAACCTCTGGCCCGCGGGCCCCGTGGCGCGAAACTTCGAGGCCGCGCTCGGGGCTGTTCCCGAGCGCCTGCGCCGGTATCCGCTGGCATCCCTCGCGACGGCGCGCAGCGTCACCTACGACGTCCACGCGAACTGGAAGGTCGTCGTCGAGAACTACAACGAGTGTTACCACTGCGCGGGCGTCCATCCCGAGCTCTGCGAGGTCGTGCCTGCTTTCAAGGAGGCCGGAGGGTCCGGGCTCGATTGGGATCACGGCATTCCGCACCGCGAGGGCGCCTTCACGTTCACGATGAGCGGCACGACGGCACGGCTTCCGTTTCCGGGCCTCGACGAAAACGAGAAGATCAAGCACAAGGGCGAGCTCCTGTACCCGAACCTCTTCCTGTCGCTCTCGCCCGAGCACGTGGCGGCGTTCCGTCTGACCCCGGAGGCCCCCGACCGCACGCGCATCGTCTGCGACTTCCTCTTCGATCCCGCGGAGATGGCGAAGCCCGGTTTCGATCCGTCCGACGCCGTGGAGTTCTGGGATCTGATCAACCGCCAGGACTGGGCGATCTGCGAAGAGGTCCAGCGCGGCATGTCCTCCCGCGTTCACCGCTTCGGCTACTACGCCCCGATGGAGGATCAGAGCCTGGACATCCGGCGCTACGTCCTGGAGCGGCTCGGGGATGCTCCGGTCGCAAGCCGCGATCCGTGATTCAGGAGCCGCCTCACAAGTCACGCCTCACAAATCCCAAATCATTCCCCCCTCTTCTCGATCCCCTCCCGAACTCTCGCTTCCAGGTACCCCCAGAACGGATTGCAGTTCAGGCGCATCCACTGGTTCATTGGGACCGTGAGCACGCCCCGCTCGCCGCGGGGGGCCATCAGTCCGAGCCGAGCGCCGTAGTCCACGCTCATGTCCGGTGCGAGGCCGAAGAGCGGATCGTCCATCCGGAAAGGGACGGCAAGGTGGGACAGTGAGAAGACCTGCGGCGGCCAGGCGAGCCCGAGTGGTGTTTCGCCGGCTTCGGCCGATCCCGCTGCGAGGCTCTTCACGACGGCATCGGGGTTTCCCGCTTGCGCGTTGGTGACGAGCGATAGCCTGTAGCGGCGGCTCGTGTCGGCGAGGAGCGCGGACAGGCGCGCGTCGAAGTTGCCCTTCAGGAACCCCAACGCCACTGCCGACCGGTTGACGTCGAAGAGAACGAGCTCGCTGCCGTTGGCGTCCAGCTTGCCGAAGAGCGCGTCCACGGTGGCCCAGGTCTCGACGGTCGAGTCGACGAGCGAGGCAAAGGCGAGGATCGGCGGCATTTTCGCGATGCGCCCGCTCGCCGCCTCGCTGTCGATGGACGCCTGGATGGCGCGGGTGATCTCGACAGTCTGCTGACCCGCGAAGGCCGGGAACGAGTTGTACTTGAAGGGGTTGAATTCGGGCTGGATGTCCATCCAGCGGGACTTCGCAAAGTAGGGCACGGAGCCCACCGCGGTGACCATCTTCGCGATCAGGGCGGCCGCGCCCGTGAAACGCGTCACGCCGATCATCGGGGACATCAGGACGAGCCGGTCGGCCTTCGGCAGCGAGGGGTCGCCGAGCGCGTCGAGCGCGTACTGGACGGCGAGCGCCCCCCCATTCGAATAGCCGACGATGTGGAAGGGGAGCGGTGCCGGGACGCGGCCGCGCACGTGACGGGCGCCGAGACGCGTCACCGCCCTCCAGTCCTCCCAGCGAGCCACGGTCAGCGCTCCGGGTATCGTGCCGTGTCCCGGCATCCGGATCGAGAGGGCGTAGAAGCCCTCGCGCGCGTAGAGCTCGGCTTCCGCCTTCACGCTGTACGGCGAGTCGGTCAGGCCGTGGACGAGCAACACGCCGCCGCGGACCTCGCCATCCGGTACCAGCTCGTACGTGCGGTTCCAGTTCTTCGGGAATCGCATCGGGTTGACGACCCCGTCCGGCGAGTAGCGGTTGTAGCGCGCACGGTCGGCGGGCGCGACCTTCGCGATCACCGTGCGCTCCATCTCGGCGAACACCGCGTTCTCGAGCTTGAGGTAGTCGGCGAGGGTGGATCCGGCGCTCAGGTCCTGCGCGCGGACCTCGGAACGGAGCGTCTGGTGCCAGGGCTTCAAGTCCGGTTGCCGCCGGGCGTCGAAGGCTCGCGTGAGAATGATCGTCAGAACGACCAGGACGGTCCCGACGACGATGCGAACGACCCACTTGAAAATTTTCTTCACGCCGCCTCCTGCAAAGGCGGCGCAAACGCGTCGCGCCGCCGCCAGACGAGCCAGGCCGCCGCGATGCCGACGACTGCCAGCGCCGCGCCGAACTCGCCGATGATCCACTTCGTGGGCCCGGTGTCCTCGGTCAGCGGGTCGAAGACCGACTGAATCCACAGGTTGTGGCTTCCGTGCAGGATCGCGGCCGGCCAGACGCTGCCCGACTTGAGCCGGATCCACGCGAAGACGAAGGCGATGCTCACGACCAGTACCGTGAAGCACCCGAGGCCATACCAGGCCGGCGTGCCCCCGTTGTAGTCGGCGAAGAGGAGTACCGGGTAGTGCCACGTCGCCCAGATCAGGCCCGACACGACCGCGACGCGGGTGAACGACAGCTTGCGCGCGAGTTCCGGGACGAGGAACCCGCGCCAGCCGATCTCCTCGCCGAGACCGGAGAGACAGGACACGAAGAAGCCGAGGCTGCCCTGGCGCAGCACGTACCGGAGGATGACCCGTGAGTCGGAGGCGCCCGAAGCGCCGAAGCGTTCTGTCAGGCGGGCGAGGAAGGCCCCGTTCGGGAAGCCGCCGAGGCCGAGTGCCCACGTCGCCCCGTACGCAACGGCGGCGTACGCGATCGGGATGACGTACGCATAAGCGGCGTAGCGCCAGCTCCAGCGCCAGCCGATCTGGCGGAGCGGCCGCTTGACGAAGAGCGAGGTGAGGATCGCCGCGACAGCGGGGCACCACATCAGCCCCATCACCCACCATCCGCCTCCTCCGCCGAGCGTCCCGGCCCGGATGATGAGGAAATAGAAAATGAAGGAGAAGGCGAAAGTCAGGACGAGATAGACACCCACGCGGCGGGCGAGGGAGTTGCGGGGTGTCACGGGCGAGAGTCTACTCTGTCATTTGGGCGTCGCTGCGCTCCTCAGGATGACATCGCTTGTGTGCCGGTCAGTTTGCGGGTTGCGCCTGTCAGCCGGAGCGAAGCAAAGGGCCGCGGACTCGACGAGCCGGTATCCGACTCGAGCACGGGATCCTTCGTCGCAGAGCCTGCCCTGAGCGCCGTCGAGGGGATTCTCGCGATGACGGGCGGCGGCTGCGCTTCGCCCGTCACTTCTGCCAGAAGAACTTTGGCGGCGGCTCCTCGCGAGGCCAGACCTTCTTCATGGTCTCCGCCTCCCACATCTCGCCGTTCTTGACGACCCACTGGATCTTGACCGTGTTGTGGATGTCTTCGAGCGGGTTCGCGTCGAGGACCATGAAGTCGGCCAGCTTACCGGACTCGATCGAGCCGAGGTCGGGCTCGAAGCCGAGTTTCTCTGCGGCGAGGATCGTCGAGGCGCGCAGCGCCTCCATCGGCGTCATCGCCCAGTTCTTCTGCGGCGCGCCTTCGCCCGCCATCGCCCAGATCTCCCAGTGCGGTCCGAGGCCCTGGAGCTGGCCGTGCGCGCCGAGCGCCACGTTGCCTCCGGCGCGCAGGATCTCGGCAGCCCCGCGCGCGACGATCGGGAAGTGATACTCGGCCGGCCAGATCCAGGGATGCCGGCGCGCCATGCGGTCGAGCGACTCGTGGGGAACGAAGCGGTTCAACTTCGGGTCGTCGTGGGGGTTCGCGTTCTGCCAGAAGTAGAGCTCGCCCCACGGCCCGCCGTAGGCCACCAGCAGAGTGGGTGTGTAGAAGGTCGTGGACTTCGCGAAGAACTCGACGGCGTCGCGGCCGAGCTCGACCGGCAGGGCATGCTCCCAAGCGGTGAAGCCGTCCATGGCCATCGTCATGTCCGTCTGAAGCTCGCCGCCGCCCTCGGCGGTGAGCAGCATGTGCTCGTCGCGGCAGGCTTCGGCAAACCACATGCGTTGGGAGCGGCGCGGCTGCTGGTACACCTTGATCATGCGCGCGCCGTAGGCCTTCATGCGGCGCACCTGGTGCTTGGCGTCGTCCAGGTTGTTCACCTCGGCGAAGACGTCGGCCTGCTGGCCGCCGTAGAGGACGTCGCCGGAGGAGTACACGCGAGGACCCACCATCAGGCCCGCCTCCACGTCCTCGGCCTGGGCGAAGACGTCGAGTGAAGGCGCCGACGGGTCGTACACGGTCGTCACGCCATACGCGAGGTTGGCGAGGTATTCCCATTTCGCTTCCGGAAAGATCTCGAATCCCGAGTAGTGCAGGTGCGCGTGCGTGTCGATCAGGCCCGGGATGATGGTCTTGCCCCTGGCGTCGTAAGTCTTGGCGCCCGAGGGCACCGAGAGCGTGCCCGTCGGCCCCACGGCGGCGATGCGGTTGTCGGTCACCAGGATGTCGGTATTCTCGAGAACGAGATCTCCTTTCATGGGAACGACCCGCGCGCCACGCAGCATGTAGGAGCCGCTCGGGGCAGAGCGGGGCGCCGTGACGGCGATCTCGATCGTCTCGGCCTTCGCCACCCTGGGCTCGTCTTCCGGCTTCTTGTCCTTCTCGTCCCTGCCCGCGGTCGCGTCACTCTTGGCGTCGCCCTTCGACTTCTCCTTCTCTTCGGCCTTGCGCTTCTGCTCGCGGGCGAACTCCACGGCCGCGGACAGCGGCAGGCGGTAGAACGTGTTCGCGAGCGCCCAGGTGATGGTCTTGCCGCCGTCGGCCCAGCGGACATAGCCGCCGGCGTCGTCCGACAGGCGGTAAACGGGGACCGCGCCCTCCTTGAGGCCCACCTCGGACGGCTCCTTGGTCAGGATTCCCGGAAGTGCCGTGACGTAGACGTTGTCGCGCGAGGTGAACACGATCCACTGCTCGTCGGGCGACGGCACGAGGTCGTCCACGGCGGGGAAGCGGATGTACGTCTTCTTGTCCGTCCCGTCGAGGCGGACCGAGACGAAGTCGTTCTTCGGGTCGTCGGTCGGCTTCTTCCTCTCGACGGGTTCGCGATAAAAGATGCGCGAGCCGTCGGCGTTCCAGAAGACCTGCGGATGGAACTTCATCCCTTCGCCGAGCTGGACCGTCGTGACGAGGCGCGGGTCGCCGCCCGCTGCGTCGACGACCCCGATCTCGAAGTAGTCCTCTTCCTCGGGCTGGTGTCCGCGAAACTCGAGCCCGGACCCACGCAGGACCGCGATGAGGTCGCCTTTCGGCGACCAGGCGGGGTTCGCGTAGTGGCCTGCGGAACGCGTGAGCCGGGTCGGTGCCGCGCCGGGGACGGCTTGCGCCTTCCAGAGGTGCCCACCCTCGGCGTCGCTCCAGGACACGTAGGTGATCCACTTCCCATCGGGGGAGAACGCCGGGGCATACTCGCGCCTCGGCAGGGAAGCGCCGTCTTTCGTCAGTCTCCGCGGCGCTCCGACCGCCTTGCCGGCCGCAACCTCCTGCAGCCATACTCGCCCGAAGGCCTCGAAGGCGATCGTGCGGCCGTCGGAGGACTGACTCGGCCAGCGCAGGATGCGGGCCTTCACCGGTCCGCTCTCGACCTTTTCCTGCCAGGCCACGCGGGGAGCGATCCACTGCTCGACCGCGACCGTCATGGGAATGTCGCTCTTCGCTCCGCTCGCGACGTCGAGGCGCGTGAGCCGTCCGTCGTTCGAGAAGACGAGGGACTTGCCGTCGGGGGTGAAGGCATAGTTGGGCCAGAGGTCCATCTGGGCGAACCCTTCCTCCTCGTCGTGCGTGGTGCCCCGCAGCAGGATCCGCTCGGAGCCCGAAAGAAGGTCCCGCGCGACCATGACCGTGTCGTCGTCGCGCCGCGAGATGTAGACGAGCGTTTTTCCGTCGGGCGAGATTGCCGGCCGAACGGCACCGCCGAAGCCGCCGGTGACGGGGAAGCTCTCGGCGCGCTTGCGGTCGTACCGCCAGATCTGCCAGAGGCCATCCTGAAGATTCGGGATGTAGTTGAACCGGCGCATGCGGGCCTCGTAGTAGATCCACCGGCCGTCCCGGGAGGCGACGGCGCCCCCGGCGTTGTTGACGTCGTCGGACGATGTCAGCTTGATTCCGCCGCCGCCCTCCCGGTGGTAGATCCACAGCTCGACCGGGGGGATGCCCGCCCGCTTGGCGTCCTCCTTGCGGGCCACGAGGTAGTTGCCGTCGGGAGTCCACGCGGCGCTGCGCACGTAGGAGTCCTTCTCCGCCGTCAGCGCCCGCGGGTTCTTTCCGTCGGCGTCCATCAACCAGATGTTCTCGATGCCGCTTCGGTCACTCGTGAAGGCGATCGTCTTTCCGTCCGGGGAATAGCGCGGATGCCAGTCGAAGGCGGGGCCGGTCATTATGGGGCGGGCGGCACCGCCGCCGATCGGCACCGCATAGACGTCCCCCAGGAGATCGAAAACGATCGTCTGGCCGTCGGGAGAGACGTCGACCGACATCCACGTCCCCTCCGATGCCTCGAAGCGGATCGTGCGGGCGTCGGGGCGCGGCGTGTTGATCTCGGCGGCGACGTCGGGCTTCTTGTCCTTCGACTCCGCCTTCGGGGGATCGGTCGCCCACGCGGGGATCGCGAGAGCGAGGAAGAGCGTGGTGGAAAGAGCGGACAGCGCCTTGCGCATTCGGGTTCTCCTTATGCGGACGGTCGAAAGATCGATGTGTTCGGATCGCACGGATGGGAAGGAGGGGATTCAATCATCATCCGGTTCGAGCGACAATGGCCAATCATGCGAAGCCGCCCGGCAGCGGTCATCGGCGGCGCGGCCCTGGCCGTCTTTCTGTTCCGCCACCCCGTGGAGCTCGCCCTGCTCCGGCACCGCCCGGCGCCCCGGCCCGACATTCGCGTCGACCCCGTCCAGACGGCCGCTGACCGGCCGGCCTTCGACATCTACGCCGGCGGGAAGCGGTATCGCCTGACGCCCCGATTCCGCTGGGACCAGTCTGCCCGCGTGGTCTCCGAAGAGCCGTATCATTTTGGCGCAGCGGGCGCTCTCATCCCGGAGGACTACGCCGTGGCCTGGGGACCCGTACTCGCGGCGCCCTACGTCGGCAAGATTTCGTACGGTCAGTACTCGCGATTTTTCTTCTGGCGCGCCCGGGACCCGTCGCTCGACCGCGCCACGATCGTTTCGCACGCCGCCAACGTGCACCTCATCCCCGCGACCAGCAGGCTGCGGCGTGTTGCGCGCGCCGTCTCCCGGGGGGACGACGTGCGTCTCGAGGGCTGGCTCGTCGACGTGGACGGCGTGAGCGACCCGGACTTCCATTGGGGCACGAGCACCTCGCGCGCGGACGAGGGGCCCGGATCCTGCGAGACGGTCTACCTCGAGCGGCTGACGGTCAACGATCGGGTGTACGAGTAGGG
Organism: uncultured Acidobacteriota bacterium; assembly: GCA_963847075.1. Classification (GTDB taxonomy): domain Bacteria; phylum Acidobacteriota; class Thermoanaerobaculia; order UBA5066; family Gp7-AA6; genus DAHUXD01. The sequence continues at coordinate 603,386 of CAWJYL010000002.1, read as the reverse complement.
TTGCCGCGGACCCGGCGCCTACGCGGCCTCCCACCGCCGGGCGATGCGCCGTGCCCCGAGGAAGAAGACCGCGGCAACTCCGACGAGGACGGCGACCTGGGGGGCGATCGCGGACAGGGGCTCCTCGCGCCAGAAGACCTTCTGGAACCCGTCGAGGGCCCAGGCGTTGATCGTCAGCAGGCCGAACTTCTGCATCTTTTCCGGCATTAGGAACCGCGGATACATGCTCCCGCCGAGCGCCGACATGAGCAGGATCGACAGGTTCGCGAGGGCGACGAGCTGCATGCGCGAGCGGCAGACGGACGCGAGCAGCAGCCCGAAGGTCGAGCAGGCGAGCGCCGTCGAAACGGTCATGATGAAGAAGCCGGGAAGGTGCGTCCAGAGCTCGACGCCGAAAAAGACGGCGCCCCAGACGAACATGAGCGTCAACTGCGTGATGCCGACGCCGGCGAGATAGACGAGCTTCCCCGCGAGCAGCGTTCCCATCGAGACGCGCGTCGAGAGGATCCGGTCGAGCGTTCCGCTCTCGGCCTCTTCGATCAGCGCGCCCCCCGCGCCCGTGGCCGAGAAGAGCAGGAACATGACTCCGAACCCGGCCGCGTAGAACGCAACCGTCGGATTGTTCCTCTTCTCGCCGGCGAGGTCCCGAATCTCCACGCCGACGAGGCTGCTGTGGGTCGCCGGCACGGATGCGGAGCTCGGCGTCGCATCGCGCAGGATCATTCCCATCGCAACCTTCTGGAGCAGGCCCGCGACCACCTGCGGGGAGACCGGGTCGGAGCTGTCCGCGAGGATCTGGAGCCTGGGCCGGTCCGCGGCGGGAGGCATGCCGAACGGCCGCTCTCCGAAACCCTTCGGGATGACGAGGGCGACCGGAATCTCGCCCTTGCGCACGGCCTCCGCGGCCGAGGGGGCGGTGTACGGCCCGGCGGGCAATGCCTTTCCGCCGCCTTGGGCCGTGACGGGTTCGAGGGCGCGCTCGGCCCTGAGTGCGTCGATCCAGAGCCGGGAGACATCGCTGCCGTCCTCGTCCACCACGGCGATGCGGATGCGGCGGGTCGCCGCCCGGCTGCCCGAGTTCGAGAAGATCCCGGCGAAGATCGTGAAGAAGGCGACCGGGAGCACGAAAGCCAGGATGAACGCGGCCCGGTCGCGGCGCAGGTTGAGGAGGCGGTTTCTGGCGACGGCGAAAATCATTCGCGCAGCTCCCGGCCGGTCAGTTGGAGGAACACCTGCTCGAGAGTCGGGCTCTTCAAGGTGAGGTCCCGCACCGGAATGTCTTCGCCGTGAAAGAGCTCGAGCAGCGTGCGGATCTCTTCGGCGGCGTCCGCGACCGAGACCAGGACCCTGGTCCCGTCCACGGTCGCGGAGAGCCGACCGAGTTTCTCGCCGAGCGCGGGTGGAATCGGAAGGGCGGCGTCGATCGTCAGGGCCTGGCGGGTTCCGAGCGTCGTTCGGACGAGCTCGTCCTTGGTGCCGAGCGCGATGATCCGGCCATGATCGATGATCGCGATGCGGTCGCACAGCCGCTCCGCTTCCTCCATGTAATGCGTCGTGTAGAGAAGGGAGACGCCCCGCGACTGGAGCTCCCCGATCATCGCGTAGATGCGCTCTCGGGACTGAGGGTCCACGCCGACGGTCGGCTCGTCGAGGAGGAGGACCCGGGGCCCGTGGATCGTTCCCGCCGCGATGTTCAGGCGCCGCTTCATGCCGCCCGAGAGGCCGCCCGTTTTTTCGTCCGCCCGGTCCGCGAGATCGATCCAGTCGAGGCTGCGCTGGATTCCGGCGTCGAGAGCCTCTCCCGCGAGGCCCTGGTAGCGTCCGAAGGTCCACAGGTTCTCCCGCGGCGACAAAAGCGAATAGAGCGCGATTTCCTGGGGCACCCATCCGCGGACGGCACGGGCCCGGTTGTCCGTGGGATCGAGGCCGAGGACGCGGAGGCTGCCACCGTCCACGACGACGCGGCCCGCGACGCTGCGAACCAGCGTCGTCTTGCCGGCGCCGTTGGGGCCGAGCAAGCCGAGGACTTCTCCCCGGGCAAGCGAGAGCGATACGCCCTCCAGAGCACGCCGCCCCCCGAAGGACTTCGAAAGGTCCAGGATCTCGAGGGGAAGCGGGGCGTCCGTCATGCGCCTCGCATCCTAGCAATCCGGGTGAAGTTTTGTCGCTTGGAGGGAACTGGGTTAACCTGCGCCGCTTGCCTTCGACGCACGCTGTCGTGTTCGCCTTTCTCGTCGCGGCGGGAAGCTTCGGGATGCTCCTGTCCTTCTTCCAGGCGCGGTCGCGGGCGGTGTTCGCCGAGGATGGGTTCGAGGAGCCGGGCCGGCGGGCGATGGCCATGGGGCTGCTCGCGGGCGTCTTGCTGCTGACGGTCGCGATCCCCTTCGCCGGCGGGATCGCCGGTGCGCAGCCGGAGACCAAGGAGCTCTCCCTCGTGTCGGTCTTCGCCGTTCACGGGACCCTGCTCCTCTTTCTCGTGTGCTACTACGCGCTGTCGGGGCGCAGATCCCTGGCCGACTTCCTGAAGCTCAGGAGCCGCAGGCCCCTCGGCGATCTGGTGCGCGGGGCCGTGATCGGAGCCGCCGGCTGGATCCTGACGATCCTGACGGCCATGATCCTGATCGGCTTCTGGTTGCTCATCTCGCACAAGTTCCGGGGCCAGACGGGGGCCGGCACGGTGGCGCCGATGATCGTGTGGCTCGTCTCCCGGCCCCTCTGGCTCAAGCTCTCGATCGTCGTCTCGGCGATGGTCGTCGAGGAGCTGTTCTTCCGCTCCTTCCTCCAGACCCGCGTCGGACCCGTGGCGGCGACCCTGATGTTCACGGCGGCCCACGGGGTCTACGGGCAGCCCCTCATGCTGGTCGGCATCTTCGTCATATCGACCGTGCTCTGCATCACGTTCGCGCGGTACCGCAACGTTCTGCCGTGCATCGCCGCCCACGGAGTTTTCGACGCGATCCAGATGTTCGTCGTCATTCCCTGGTACCTGCGCCAGGTCGCCGGGGGATGACCGCGGGCGCCGGTGCCTCCGCCCGGCGTCGCCGCTGGTAAAATCGGCCATGACGCCGATGCGGACCTCTTGCCACCGAGGGCACCGGCGGCGTCTTGCGATTCTCGCCTTGCTCGGCGTTGTCCTCGCGTCGCCGCTCGGCGCGCTCGATCCCCGCAAAGCGATCACGCAGTATGCCCACCAGGTGTGGAAGACCGACAGCGGCCTGCCGCAGAATTCGATCCAGGCGATCCTGCAGACACGCGACGGCTACATCTGGCTCGGGACCGAGCGGGGCCTCGTACGCTTCGACGGCGTCCACTTCACGGTTTTCGACAAGGGCAACACGCCGGGTCTGCACAGCAGCAACGTCCAGGCCCTTTTCGAGGACCGCGCGGGCAACTTCTGGGTCGGCACCTGGGGGGGGCTCCATCTCTTCCGCGACGGCCGGATGACGGCGTACACGACGGCGCAGGGGTTGACGAGCGACCGCGTGCTCGCCATCTGCCAGGACCGGGAAGGAGCAATCTGGGTCGGGACGGATGGAGGCGGTATCGACCGGGTCAAGGACGGCAAGGTCACGGGCTACACCACCCGCGACGGGCTTTCGAGCGATCGCGTCTGGTCGGTCCGGGAGGATCGCGACGGCGCGATCTGGATCGGCACCGACGGAGGCGGTCTCAATCGGCTCCAGGACGGAAAATTCACCGTCTATCGCAAGAAGGACGGCATCCCGGCGGACATCGTCCAGTCTGTTCTCGTCGATAGCCGGGGCGAGCTCTGGATCGGCACGGACAGCGGCGGCCTCGGCCGGCTTCGAGACGGCCGATTCACGACGTTCACGACGAAGGACGGACTCGCGAGCGACACGGTCGAGTACATCCAGGAAGACCGCGATGGGAACCTGTGGATCGGCGGCCAGGGGGCGGGGCTCTCCCGCATGACGGACGGGAAGATCACGAAGTTCACGCCGGCCGAGGGGCTTTCCGATGACACGGTGATCTCGATCTGCGAAGACCGCGAGGGCAGCCTCTGGCTGGGAACCGTCGCGGGTGGGCTGAATCGCCTGAAGGACGGAAAGTTCACGGCCTATACCCACAAGGAGGGCCTGGCGAACGATCACGTGCGCACGGTGTATGAGGACCGGGACGGAGCGATCTGGCTCGGCACGCGGGGCGGCGGGCTCTCCCGGTTTCAGGAAGGAAAGTTCGAGTCATTCGGTCCGAAGCAGGGGCTTTCCGGCAACTTCGTGCGGTCGGTGTACGAGGACGGCGCCGGACGCCTCTGGGTCGGCACCTGGGGCGACGGCCTCGACGTGCTCGAGGGCGGCAGGTTTCGCGAGTTCCATCGGCGCGACGGCCTGCCGAGCGAGATCATCCGGTGCCTCTACCGCGACCGTGCGGGCACGCTCTGGATCGGCACCGATGCCGGAGGTCTCGTCCGGGAGCGAAACGGACGATTCACGGTCTTCGGAAAGCGCGACGGTTTGCCGGGGGCCACGGTCCTCGCCATCCTGGAGGACCGGGACGGGAACCTCTGGGTCGGCACCGAAGGAGCGGGCCTGGCGCGCTTCTCGCACGAGCGCTTCACGGCCTTTACGACGAAGGACGGGCTTTCCGACGACACGATCCTGGCGCTTTACGAGGACGGGGATGGTTGCCTCTGGATCGGCACGGACGGAGGAGGGCTCTCGCGTCTGAAGGACGGGAAGTTCAGCCGCTTCACCCGAAAACAGGGTCTCTTCGACGACGTTCAGTACGCGATCCTCGAGGACGGCCGCGGAAATCTCTGGATGAGCTGCAGCCGCGGGATATCCCGGGTGCGCCGGCAGGAGCTCGAGGATCTGGCCGATGGCAGGCGCGACACGGTCAGCGCCCAGGCGTTTGGCCGCGCGGACGGAATGCGCTCGGCCGAGTGTAGCGGCTTCACGCAGCCGGCCGGATGGAGGGCGCACGACGGCCGACTCTGGTTTCCGACGATCGAAGGCGCGGTCGTCATCGACCCGGACCGCATCCGCACCAACACGCTGGCGCCGCCGGTCGTGATCGAGCAGGTGCTCGTCGACCGACGCCTCCTGACGCGTGCGTCGGGGGCCCTGCTCGAGCCCGGCCGTGGCGACCTCGAGTTCCACTATGCCGGCCTGTCGTTCGTGGACCCGGACCACGTGGCGTTTCGCTACATGCTCGAGGGCTTCGACCGGGAGTGGACCGAGGCCGGGCCGCGGCGCGTGGCCTTCTACACCAACATTCCGCCGGGCACGTACACGTTCCGGGTGCGGGCGTGCAACAACGACGGCGTGTGGAGCGAGAAAGACGCCCAGGTCGGCTTCACGCTGCGGCCCCATTTTCGCCAGACCCCGTGGTTCTACGGCCTCTGCGCGGCCGGGTTGCTGCTGGCCGGTTTCGGTGCGGCGCGTATGCGGGCCGCCCGGGCGCGCGCCCGCGAGCGCGAGCTCGAGAAGACGGTTGCCGAACGCACGCTCCAGCTCGAGCAGGTCAACGAGAAGCTCCAGCAGCTCTCGGAGATCGATCCGCTGACCGGCATCGCGAACCGGCGACGGTTCGAGGAGGTCCTCGCTCGAGAGTGGCGCCGGGCGACGCGGGACGAGCTCCCCCTGTCGCTCATCATGATCGACATCGACTACTTCAAGGACTTCAACGATGCCTACGGCCACCAGGTGGGCGACGAATGTCTCCGGCACGTGTCCGGCGAGATTCGCGAGGCCCTGACGCGGCCCGGCGACCTCGTCGCCCGGTACGGTGGCGAGGAATTCGCGGCGATCCTTCCCTCGACGCCTCCGCGCGGCGCCTTCGCCGTGGCGGAGCTGCTCCGCACGAGGGTCGAGGCCCTGGCCACGCGCCACCGGAGCGCGCCCTCCGGCATCGTTACGATCAGCCTCGGTGTCGCCACGAGCGGGGCCAGGGAGGTGACCTCGCCCGAGGCCCTCGTGGCGGCCGCCGACGAGGCGCTCTACCGGGCCAAGCGGGCGGGGAAGAACCGCGTGGAGGCGGCGGTGAGGGCCGAGGCCGATTGAGCGCCCGTCGCCGCGCTCCTCCGGATGACGCGCCCTACGGCAGCTCCGGCACCTTCGCAAATCCCGACGCGATCACGACGTCCCGGCCTCCCCGCTCGATCTTCTCGGTGGGCGCGACGGGCCGTTTCGCCCGCGCCTTGCGAAATGCCGTCTCGAAGCGCGCGGCCGACAGCCCCTCGTCGAAGCGGATGCGCCACAGGTAACCCATCGTGCGCCCGGATCCGAAGAACGCGATCCGGTCGCCGCGCCATCCGGTCGCGCCCCTTGCCGCCTCTTCCTCCGTCAGCGCGCGTCCGAGCAGGAACCGCAACGTCCATTCGCCGAGCGTGTCCGCATAGACGAGGCGCTGGTCGGGAGAGGGCCCGGCGATCCCCGCCGGCAGCAGGCCCCGCACGGGCGGCGGATACGGGCTGCCGTGCAGGATCTCCGCGCTCGACTCGGGCGGGTTCCTCCAGAGGCGGTCGACTTCGGACCACCCGCCCTTCTTGAAGGCGGCCCGCACGAAGGCGGTCCCTTCGACGTACGGGAAGAAGAGCTGGTCCACGAAGTACGGTGGAACGTCTTTGGGCATGTTCGCGCGCTCGAGGCTCCCGGCCGAGAGCAGCGGAGCAAGCTCCTCTTCGGCGTGCGCATCCGCCCCCGGGATGTCCTTGAGCGCGACCTTGATCATCACGAGCGTCGCCTCCCCCTCGAGGAGACACTGGAGGGCAAATCCGCGGTCGCTGTCGTCCTTCAGCTGCTGCAAGCGTTCGTTGAGCTGCAGCGAATCGTCCTGCAGGGCGTGGGTGAGCTCGTGCGCGTAGACGATGCTCTCGGCCAGGCCAGCCGCCACGGCCCCTTCCACTCCGAGCCCCCCCGACGCCCCCTTCACGACGTAGAACCGCCGGGGCTGCGGGTCGTAGAAGGCGACGACCTGCGAGTTGTAGAGGTCGAGAATGCGGTCGAGAGTGCCAGGAGCCTCGTCGATGAGGCCGAGGACCGCGAGCGACCGGAGGTAGTCGTCCGCGGAGGCAGGGAGCCCTTCCTCGAGCTTGGCTCGGACGATGCGGCGCGCCTCGGCCGCATCGATCTCGGTGGCCGGAACGGCCCGGGTGAACTTGCGACCCCGGACGTCCTCGACGGCGCGCGAGGACTCGGCCACTCGGTCCGGCAGAACCTCGGAAAACCCGGCCGCCAGGAGCGCGAAAAGGGCCATTCCGACGCCGAATGCGCGGCGTTTCGAGGGCATGCCCGAGGGTAGCATGGGGCCCGCGGGGGCGCTCTGCATGGGGGGTTGCCGTGCCGCGGGGCCAACCTGCTAAGATCCGCCGGACTCCCGAAGTCCGTGAATGAGCGCAGTGCGACCGTCCAGCAAAGCCGGCCCGATCCGGATGTCGTTGTCCAGCCGTTTCGAGAACATCGAAATGGCGCAGCACCTGTGCGCCAAACTGCTGGAGGGACGCGAGGTCCCCGAGGAGCTGCGCCACTGGATCCTCATGGCCCTGCGGGAGGCCCTCGCCAACGCCATCAAGCACGGCAACCGGCAGGACCTCAGCAAGCACGTGCACCTGGAGATGGACGTGGTGGCCGATACGCTCGCCATCTCGATTCGGGACGAGGGGACCGGCTTCGACCCCGGCGCGGTGGCGGATCCCCTGTCGCCGGAGAATCGGTTGAAAACCTCGGGGCGCGGGATCTTCTACATGCGGACATTCATGGATGACGTCCGGTTCGAGCGCCACGCCGCGGGTGGAATGGAAATTGTTTTGAAAAAGAATCTGGGAGCTGTAAAAGAGAAGGAGGGGAACCCAGCATGAAAACGAATGTACGCGAGTCCGGCGGAGTGCAGATCGTCGAGCTCAAGGGCAAGATCACGATCGGTGCGGGGGACGTGCAATTGCGCGAGACCATCAACAAGCTGGTCGACTCGGGCAAGAAGCACATCCTGGTCGACATGCACGACGTGACGACGATCGATTCCTCCGGGATTGGCGAGCTCGTCGGATGCTACACGTCGGTGACGAACAAGGGCGGGAAGCTGAAGCTTCTGCACCTGCCCCCGAAGATCAACGACGTGCTCACGGTCACGCAGCTCATCACCGTCTTCGACGTCTATGAATCAGAGTCGGAGGCGCTGGCGAGTTATCGCGGCTGACGCCCTGAGGGATCCCGCCGCGGGAGCAGGCCCCTTCGAGCGGTTCGCGGCGGCCGCCCGTCCCTCGCTCGAAGCGGCGCTGTTGCGCCACATCCCTCCCCCGGCCCCGGGAGCCGGCGGCCTGTCCCGGGCGATCGCCGACGCCGCCCTCTCCCCGGGCAAGCGGCTGCGGCCGCTCGCCGCGCTCGCGGCCGGCGAGCTCGTGCGCGCGCCGATTGCGGTATCGGCCGAAGTCGCGGTTGCCGTCGAGTTCCTGCACGCAGCCTCCCTCGTGTTGGACGACCTGCCCTCCATGGACAATGCCCGGCGGCGGCGGGGGAGGCCCGCCCTTCACATCGTCCACGGTGTCGCCACGACAGAGCTTGCAGCGGTTGCTCTCCTTGCGCGCGCCTTTGAAATCGTTGCCGCGGCCCCAGGGCTTTCGGCGGCGGCTCGAGCGCGTATCGTGCGGGAGCTCGCCGCAGCGGTCGGCGCCGGCGGCTGCTCGGCCGGGCAGGCCGCCGACCTGGCTGCGAACCCGGCCGCGATCACGCTCGACGACCTGGAGGCGATCCACGCCCGCAAGACCGGCGCCCTCTTTGTCGCGGCGGTCCGCGGGGGCGCTCTGGCCGGAGGCGCGAGGGAGAGCGTTCTGAGCTCTCTCACTCTCTTTGCCCGCAACCTTGGCCTCGCCTTCCAGATTACCGACGACCTGCTCGACCTCGAGGGGGACCCGGAGGAGATGGGAAAGGATGCCGGCCGCGATGCCCACCGCGCCAACTTCGCCACGGTTCTCGGCCGGGAGTCCTCGCGCCGCCTCGTCGTGGAGCTCCTCGATGCAGCCCTGGCGTCGCTGCGACCGTTCGGAAAGCGCGCCGCGGTTCTCGGGGATCTCGCGCGCGTCGTCCGGGACCGCCGCGCATGACGGTTCCTCCTACCCTCGAGGAGGCCCGCGCCCGGCTGAAGACACTCGGGTACCTCGAGAGTCGCGTCGACCGGTTGCTGTTCCACTCGGTTTTCGAGGGCCGTGGAGGGGCCTTCCTGCCGGCCGTCCTGATTGGCGCGTTTGCCGCGGCCCTGGCCGCGGTGGCCGCCATCGAGGCGTGCGAGCCCGGGTTCGGATCGCCGGCAGCGATCGCCCCGGTGTTCGCGCACCTGTTCGTCGCCGACCTGATCCCTGTTGGCGCCCTGGCTCTGGCGCTCGCATGGCTGGCCGACCGCGCCCGTCCTCCGGGACTCGTGGCAACCATCGCGGGTCTGGCCGCGGCGGCCGCCGTGTTCGGGCTCTGGATTGCCGGAACCTATGGGCTCGGCCGCGAGCTCTCGGCACGGGCGCTTCTCTGGGCCGTTCCGGTCGCAGTCACGGCGGCATTTCTGGCGGCCGCGGTCAGGCTGGCCTTCCTGGCGAGAGCCTTCGCGCGATCGGGAGCGCTCCCGGGCCGCGCGGCCCGCAGGGGCTTCGCAGCGGCCGCCGCGCTCGGCCTGCTCGTGGCGATCCTGCTCTTCTTCTCCCGTCGCGACGCTCCGGCGGTCCCCGCACCTCAGCCTTCGCCACGGCCGGTCCCGATCGTCGTGCTGGCTCTCGACGGGCTCGACCTCGACGGGCCGGGCCGGCCGGCCGGGATCGCCCGGATTCTTTCCCGAGGCGCCACCGGATGGTGGCCGGCCGTGCGGGAGTCGCCGCCCGAGATCTGGACGACGCTTGCGACCGGAATCTCCGCCCGTCGCCACGGCGTGCGGACTCTCGCTCGCGTGCGCCCGGCCGGGTCGCGGCTGGCTCTGCGGCCGCCGTTTGGAACGTCCTGGTACCTGCGCCGACTGGGACCAGCGCTGCACCTGGTCGTCAACGCTCCGGTGTCGGGCGCGGACCGGTCGGGTCTCGACTTCTGGGAAGTCTCCGCTTCCGCCGGGATTCCCAGTCTCTCGGTCGGGTGGTGGGCGTCCGCGCCGTGGCCGGGAGCGACCGTGATCGAGAATCGCACGATATTCGCGCAGGCGCGCGACGGAGCCGAGGCGGATCGTGTCGCCCTGCGCTATTTCGACGCGGCGGCGAGGCGGGCGTACGGGCTCTCGACCGTGTACTTGCCGGGTTGCGACATCGCCCGGGAGGCGTCCAGCCTGCGCCGGGCCGCGGCCGACGCCGTCGAGCGGGTCCTCGGCGAGCGGGTGGACCGGGCGGTGCGCGGGGAGATCGCCCTGGTGGTGCTCGTTGCCGACAGCCATCCGGCGGGGGCGCAGGCGCTCGGCCGCATGGTGGTCTTCGACGGCTCCGGCACATCTCCGATGACCGTGCAGATGCGGCCCGAGGATGCGGCGCCCTCGATCCTCGCGCGGGCCGGGGTGCCGGCGGCGCGCGACCTCGAGGGTCGCCCCGTGGCGAGCCTCTTCGCGGCCGGCTCGATGGAAACGTTGACGGTCGCGACATACGGACCGCGCCTCGTCCCGGCCGTCTCGGCGCCGCCGCAGAGCGACCGGGAATACCTGGAGAAGCTGAGGAGCCTCGGGTACCTGAAGTGAGAATGTCGAATCTCGAATGTCGAATGTCGAATGCCGAATGTCGAATGTCGAATTCTGAATCTCCGTCGTCGGAAGTCGGACGGTGGGAGTAGCCGCGTGAAATCCGAAATCCGAAATCCGAAATCCGAAATCCTCCGATGAAGGCCGTCTACCTCACCGAGCACGGCGGCAACGAAGTGCTTCGGTACGGCGAGAGGCCGGACCCGTCGCCGGGGCCGGGCGAGGTTTGCGTGGAACTGCGGGCCGCCGCCCTCAACCATCTCGACATCTTCGTGCGCAACGGGATTCCGGACGTGCCTCTGCCTCAGATACCGGGAGGCGACGGCGCCGGTGTGGTCGACGCGGTGGGCGAGGGCGTGGTCGGTATCGCCCCGGGTGACCGGGTGCTGCTGCAACCCGGCCTCTCCTGCGGCGCGTGCGAATACTGCCGGGCCGGGGAGCAGAGCCTCTGTGTCTCATTCCGGATCCTCGGCGAGCACGTGGCGGGCACCTTCGCGGAACGCATCGTGGTGCCCGCGCGCAACGCGTTCGCCATGCCCGAAGGCATGTCCTTTACCGAGGCGGCGGCGTTTCCCCTGGCTTACCAGACCGCGTGGCGGATGGTCGTCGGACGCGCCGCGGTGCGGCCCGGCGAGACGGTCCTGATCCATGGAGTCGGCGGCGGCGCCGCCGGAGCCGCTCTGGAGATAGCGCTCCTGTGCGGGGCGCGGGTCATGGCGACGACCTCCGGCCAGGAGAAGATGCGGCAGGCGCGCGAGGCGGGAGCCGAGCTCGTCCTGGACTACCGGGCCGAGGATGTGGGGTCGGCCATCCGACGCCACACCGGGAAGCGGGGCGTGGACGTCGTCGTGGACACCGTTGGCGAGGCCACGTGGATGAGCTCGCTCAAGGCGGTCGCCCGAGGCGGACGCATCGTGACGTGCGGCGCCACGACGGGGCCGAACCCGAAGGAGGAGATCCGCCTCATCTTCTGGAAGCAGATCTCGATCCTGGGCTCGACGATGGCGAACGACCGCGAGTTCCGGGCGCTCCTCGCTGCCGTTGCGGCGCGCAAGCTGCGGCCGCGCATCGACCGCGTGTTTTCGCTGCCGGAGGCCTCCGCGGCCTATGCCCTCATGGAATCCGGGAAGCAGCACGGAAAGATCGTCCTGGTGCCGGAGGGGAGGTAGGGAGGCTGGAATTCCGGGTTCGCGATTCGTGATCTTGCGAATCGGGTCTCGAGATCGGTTATGATTTCCATGTCCTCACCGGGCCGCGGGCGGTCCTCGCCGGCGAATCACCATGACCGAGCAATTCCCGCGACGTGTCTTTCGCATCTGCGATCTGCCCTCGGATGAGCGGCCTCGCGAGAGGCTCCTGCGCCTCGGCTCGGGCGCACTCACGAACGAGGAGCTTCTCGCGCTCCTGCTGCGGACGGGGATCCCCGGCGAGAGCGCTCTCGATCGGGCCCGCAGCCTCCTCGCGGCCCGCGGCGGCCTGATCGGCCTCGCGGGAGCCACGGCGCCGGAGCTCGCCGACGAGCGCGGCATCGGGCCCACGCGCGCTTCGGCGATCGTTGCGGCCATCGAAATCGCGCGCCGGCTGCCGGCGGAGACTCTGTCGGGCCGCGACCTTCTGAACGAGCCGCGTCTGGTCAAGGACTTTCTGCGGCAGGCGCAGGCGGACGACGCCCAGGAGCGGACCGGCGCCCTGTACCTGAACGCGCGCAACCGGCTTCTGAAAAACGATCCGGAGATCTACCGGGGCACGCTCGATCGAGCGGTTGTCGAGCCCCGCGAGATTCTGCGGCGCGCGCTCGTCGGCAAGGCGGCTGCCGTCATCCTGTACCACAACCATCCCTCCGGGGATCCGACCCCCTCCCGGGAGGACCGGGAGTTCACGCGGCGACTCGCGGCCGCATCCGAGGCGGTCGGCGTGCGCCTGCTCGACCACATCGTCGTGGGGCGGGAGGGCTGTGTGTCGTTCCGGGAATCGGGGCTCCTCTGAGAGTGCATAAAAACCATATTCTTGGTATGCTTCATACATGAGGACGACCGTGGATCTACCCGAAAACCTCCTGGAAGAGGCCCGCCGCGCAACCGACTCGAAGACGATGCGCGAAACGATCGTGCTCGGTCTCGAGGAGCTGATCAAGAAAGCCAAGAGAGAGGAGCTCCGTCAGCTGGCGGGCAAGATCAAGATCGACTTCGACCCTTCCGTGTCGCGCAGCCGCGGCCGCGGGTGAGCCCGACGGTCGTCGACTCGTCGGCGTGGGTGGACTTCTTGCGAGGTGACGGCAAAGCCGTTTCGCGCGTGTCCCGGTTGCTGGCGGCAGGACGCGCCGCGCTCACGGGACCCATCGCGGCCGAGGTGCTCTCGGGTGCATCCTCGAGCGCGGAGTTCGAGCGCCTGAAGCGGGTGTTCGGCGGGGTGGAGTGGATGCCCGATCCGGCCTCGCTCTGGCAGCGCGTTACCGACTATCGTTTCGCACTCGCGCGCGGCGGTTTTCGGGCCGGCATCGTCGATCTCGCCGTCGCGGTCACGGCCCTCGACGCCGGCCGCCCGGTATTGACGCGCGATCGCGGTTTCGATCGGATCCGGGTCGTCGTCCCGATCGAACTCGATCTCTTCTGAGATATCTTTCGCGTTCCGCATGAAGACGTTCTATGGGACGACCCCGATCTACTACGTCAACGACCTGCCTCACATCGGGCACATCTACACGACGGTCGTAACGGACGTGGTCACGCGGTTCCGGCGCCTGGAGGGCGAGACCACCCGATTCCTGACGGGCACCGACGAGCACGGCCAGAACATCGAGAAAGCGGCGGCGGCACAGGGAATCACGCCTCTCCAACTCGCCGACCGGGTAGTCGAGCGGTATCGCGCGCTGTACCGGACGTTCGAGATCGAGAACGACGATTTCATCCGGACGACCGAGGCGCGCCACCGTCGGGGCGTCGAGGCCCTGATCGCCCGTATCGAGGCGTCGGGCGACCTGTACACGGCCAAGCACGAGGGCTGGTACTGCGCCAGCTGCGAGGCCTTCTACACGGAAAAGGAGCTCGACGCCGAAAAGCGGTGCCCGGTCCACGGGACGGCGACGGCCTGGGAGTCCGAGGAGAATGTGTTCTTCCGCCTTTCGAAGTATGCGGCACCCCTGCTCGAGCACTACGGGCGCCACCCGGAGTTCGTGCGGCCCGAGAGCCGGCTCGCCGAGATGATGTCTTTCGTTCGCGGCGGGCTGAACGATCTCTCCGTCTCCCGGTCAAAGGTGCGGTGGGGAATCCCGTTTCCGGGACACCCGGGGCACGTCGTCTACGTCTGGCTCGACGCGCTCACCAACTACATCTCGGCCCTCGGTTTCGGATCGGAGGACGCGGAGCGCTACCGCGAGTTCTGGGACCATCCGGAGGCCGAGCGCGTCCACTTCATCGGCAAGGACATCCTGCGGTTCCACGCCGTCTACTGGCCGGCGTTCCTGCTCTCGGCCGGCCTGCCGCTGCCGACGACCGTGTGGGCGCACGGCTGGTGGCTGCGCGATGCGAAAAAGGTCTCGAAGTCGGTGGGCAACGTCGTGCGGCCCGATCGGCTCGTGGCCGACTTCGGGGCAGATTCGCTGCGCTATTTCCTGATGCGGGAGATGGCCTTCGGCCAGGACGCGAACTTTTCGGACGAGGCATTTCTGACGCGGTACAACGCCGACCTGGCGAACGATCTCGGCAACACCGTTTCCCGGGTCGCGGCGCTTTGCCGGCAGTCCTTCGGAGCCACGCCGAACGCGGTGTGCGAGGACGACGAGGTGCTCGCGGCCTTCACGGCGGCCGAGGCCGCGTGGCGCGACGCGATGAGGCTCTGCCAGTTCAGCCGGGCTCTGGAAGGAGTATGGAAGCTGCTGACCGCCGTCAACGGCTACGTCGTCGCCCGCGAGCCGTGGAAAATCCTTAAGGAGGAAGGCGCCGGCTCCGACCGCCTCCATCGAGTTCTCTACGCCGCCGCCGAGGGCGTGCGGCTGGCGGCCGTGATGCTTTCGCCCTTCGTTCCGGCGACGAGCCGGGCCGTTTTCGCCACGTTCTCCCTGCCGCCGGCCGACCCCCGTCCCGAAGACCTCGCGTGGGGCCGGCTACCCACGTCGAGCCCAATGCGGGAGGCGGCGGCCCTCTTTCCGCGCGTCGATACCGCCGCATACTTGAAGGAGAAGGATGCCACCATGACGGAGACTGCCAACCCGGCCGGGTCCGGTGCGCCCGCGTCCGCCGCCCCGGCGGATGACCGCATCGGGATCGAGGATTTTCAGAGAATTCGGCTGCGCACGGCGAAGATTCTCGCCGCCGACCGCGTGCCGAAATCGAACAAACTGATGCGGCTGCAGGTCGATCTCGGCGACGAGCAGCGCCAGATCGTGGCCGGGATCGCCGCTGTCTACGAGCCCGAGGCGCTCGTGGGCCGCAACGTCGTGATCGTTGCCAACCTCAGACCGGCCAAGCTCATGGGTGTCGAGTCCAATGGCATGGTGCTCGCCGCCTCGGTGGGGGAGGCGGGCGCGCCCGTGCTGCTCGATGTGCCCTCCGAAGTTCCGGTCGGGAGCAAGGTCAAGTAGAGATTTCGGAATTCGGACTTCGGAATTCGGATTTGAGGGTATGACCGTGCCGCCGGAAATCCGCAATCCGAAATCCGCAATCCCGAATCCGGCCCTGGCGGACAGCCACTGTCATCTCCAGATGGCTCCGGATGCCACGGAGCTCGTCGAACGCGCGCGCGCGGCCGGCGTGACGCGGTTCCTGGTGCCCGGCACGACCCTGGCCGATTCCGCGCAGGCCGCGGCGCTGGCGAGCGAGCCGGAGGGCGTGCTCGCGGCCGTGGGCGTTCATCCCCACGAGGCGAAAGACTTCGATCCGGAGCGCGACGGTGCCGCTTTCGAGGGTCTGGCGCGCCTGCCCGGGGTGGTCGCGATCGGCGAGATCGGACTCGACTTCCACTACGACCACTCGCCGCGATCCCGGCAGATCGAGGTCCTCGAATGGATGCTCGGGTGTGCCCGCCGGCTCGGTCTTCCGGCCCTTCTCCACAACCGCGAGAGCGGGACCGAGATGCTGGCGATTCTGGCTCGCCACGGCGCGCGGGAGCACGCCGGGGTCTTTCATTCGTTTACCGAGAGCGCGGAGTACGGGAAGAAGGCCATCGACCTCGGGTACATCGTGTCCTTTTCCGGCATGATCACGTTTCGGGCTGCCGACGCCATTCGTTCGGCGGCGGCGGGCCTTCCGCTGGCCTCCATGCTCGTCGAGACCGACACGCCGTTTCTCGCCCCCGTGCCGCATCGCGGCGAGCGCTGCGAGCCGGCATTCGTGGTCGAGACCGCGCGCCGGCTGGCCGAGGTCAAGCAGGCGAGCCTCGAGGCCGTGGCGCAAGCGACCACGGCGAATTTCGAGAGGCTCTTTCTCCCGCGATGAGCGCGCTCCGCATCTCGGCCGAAGAGTTCGAGTCCTACGTCGAGGAAGCGCTCGCCGCCGTGCCCGAGGCGTTCCGGCGATACCTGGACAACGCCGTCGTGGTCGTCGAGGAAGAGCCGACCGCGGAGGACTACGACGAGTCGGAGACGCCCGACGAGGAGGAGATGCTCGGGATCTTTCGCGGCGTGCCGTTCTTCGATCGCCAGGCGACGGTCACGAGCCTGCCCGCCCAAATTGCGATCTTCCGGGGCCCGATCCTGCGACTCTGCGAGACGCGAGGCGAGGCCGTGCGCGAGATTCGCGACACCGTCGTCCACGAGATCGGCCACGTGCTCGGTCTCGAGGACGAGGAGATGCCATACTGATGGCCACCCGCTGGCCCACGGCGGTATCGGTCGCGTTCTGCAGCGCCGTGGCGTGCCGCGCTCTCGCCGAGGAACCCAGGCGCACGAGTTTCACCCTCGCCCGGGAGAGCGCCGAGCAGAACGCCGAGACGCCGGCCGGCCGGCGTTACGAGGTGGCCTTCCTTTCGAGCCTCGATCGTTGGTTGCCGGCGGTCGTGCAAAGGTGCGCGAAGGACGCCGGGAAGCAGGAGCAGATCGGGTTCGAAGCCGTGATCCGGATCGGCCGCTCGGGCGAGGCCGAGGAGGTGCTGGTCGGGCCCGAGACGGCGGTGGCGCGCTGCGTCGTCCCGGAGCTCGGCGCGGCGAAGTATCCGGGTCCACCGCGGCCCTCGTGGTGGTCGCGCGTGCAGATCGAGATCAAATGAAAGCGCGCGGCTTGACGCCGCGCCCTGCCGCCTGTCATTCCGAGGCGCTGCGCTCGGGATGACGATGAAATCTACTTCCTCGGTCCCCTCGGTCCCCGGTGGTCGCGATTGAAGTGGCCGCGGTGCTCGCCCTGGCCGCCGCCGCCACGCGGGAACTCGCCGCGCCCCTCGTCTTCGCCGGGTGCGCCGACCGGAGCCAGAGCCATCTCCGCGTCCAGCTCTTCCTTGGAGAGGGCCTGCTTGCGGGACAGCTTGATCTTGCCCATCGGGTCGACGGCGATGATCTTGACGGTGACCTCGTCGCCTTCCTTGACGACGTCGGTCGTCTGGCGCACGCGGTACGGAGCGAGCTCGGAAATGTGGACGAGCCCGTCCTGTCCGGGCAGGATTTCGACGAAGGCGCCGTAGGCCTCGACCCGCCGCACCTTGCCGCGGTAGACCTTGCCGATCTCCGGCTCCTGCGTGAGTCCTTCGATGATCTCGATCGCCTTCATCGCCGCCGCCTCGTCGGAGGAGGCGATGGAGACCTTTCCCGAGTCCTCGACGTCGATTTTGCAGCCCGTGGACTCGATGATCGATCGGATCGTCTTGCCGCCCGACCCGATCACGTCGCGGATGCGGTCCCTGGGGATCTGGATCGTGAAGATGCGCGGCGCATAGCGCGAGATGTTCGGGCGCGGGCTCTCGAGGGCGGAGGCCATCTCCGCGAGGATGTGGAGTCGCCCGAGGCGCGCCTGCTCGAGGGCCTTCTCGAGAATGTCGCGCCGCAGCCCCTTGATCTTGATGTCCATCTGGAGGGCGGTGATGCCCGCGCGCGACCCGGCGACCTTGAAGTCCATGTCCCCGTAGTGGTCCTCCTGGCCGGCGATGTCGGTGAGGACCGCGAAACGGTCCCCGTCGGACACGAGGCCCATCGCCACGCCGGCAACGGGTGCCTTGATCGGAACGCCCGCGTCCATCAGGGCAAGCGTGCCGCCGCAGACGGTGGCCATGGAGGAGGAGCCGTTGGACTCGAGGATGTCGGAGACGATCCGGACGGTGTACGGGAAGGCGTCCTCGGAGGGCAGAACCGGCGCGAGCGAGCGGCGCGCGAGGTTCCCGTGCCCGATGTCGCGGCGGGAGGGCCCGCGCATGAATTTCGTCTCGCCGACGGAGAAGGGCGGAAAGTTGTAGTGGAGCAGGAACGTATGCTCGCTCTCGCCCTCGTACTCCTCGATGATCTGGACGTCGTCGGAGGTGCCGAGGGTCGCCGTCACGAGAGCCTGCGTCTCGCCGCGGGTGAAGAGTGCGGAGCCGTGCGTCCGCGGCAGCAGGCTGACCTCGCAGCTGATCGGACGGATCTGCCCGAACTCGCGCCCGTCCAGCCGCTGTCCGGCGAGGATCGTCTCGCGCGTCAGGACCTTGACGAGGTCATCCGCGGCCTTGGCGACGTGCTTGCGGCGCTCCGCCTCCGCCTCGGGGACGAGGGAGACGGCGGCTTTCTTGACGGCCTTGATCTCTGCGTAGGAGGCGATCTTGTTCTTCATCGTCATGGCAGCCATCATCGGCTCCTGCCACGCCTTGCGCACCTCGGCGAAGACGCTGGCCGGGTAGGCCTCGGGAGCCTGCCAGTGCGGCTTCTGGAAGCCGCCGCGCCGCTGGAGCTGGATCTGGGCGCCGACGATCTGTCGCACGGCCGCGTGGCCGAAGAGGATCGCGTCGATCAGAGTCTGCTCGGAAACCTCGCGCGATCCGCCCTCGACCATGCACACGGCGTCATCCGTGCCGCAGACGATGAGATCGAGGTCCGACTTGTCGCGCTCGGCGTTGGTCGGATTCAGGAGGAAGTCCCCGCCGATCCGTGCCACGCGCACGGCTCCCACCGGCGAATAAAAGGGAATGGTGGAGCAGGTCAGCGCGACGGAAGCGCCATTGATGGCGAGTATGTCCGCGTCGTTCTGGCCGTCGGCCGAGAGCACGAATGCCACGATCTGGGTCTCGTGATTGAACCCCTTGGGAAAGAGCGGGCGCACGGGCCGATCGATCAGCCGCGAGGTCAGGATCTCCTTCTCGGTGGGCCGGCCCTCCCGCTTGAACCAGCCGCCGGGGATCCGGCCCGCGGCGTAGGTGGGCTCCCGGTAGTCGACGGTGAGGGGGAAGAACTCCGCGTTTTCTTTCGGCTCCTTGCTGAAGACGGCCGTTGCGAGTACGACCGTGTCGCCGAAGCGCACGACCGCTGCCCCGTCGGCCTGTTTGGCGAGCTTGCCGATCTGTATCTCCATGGACTTCGAGCCGACGGGGATGGTGATCTGGTCGATCATGGTCTTTACCCTTCTTGTGATTGGCGCCGGAGGACGGCCGTTGTCGGCTGGAGAGTCAGCGCGGCCCCGCGGCATCGCCGCAGCGGCCTCGCCCCGGTGCCGGACGGACTTACTTCCGGAGACCGAGACGTTCGATCAGCTTGTGGTAGCGATCGGCGTCCTCGTTCCGCAGGTACTCCAGGAGCCGGCGCCGGCGTCCGACCATCTGAAGCAGACCGCGGCGCGAGTGGTGGTCCTTCGCGTTCGACTGGAAATGCTCCGTCAGGTAGGCGATGCGGTTGGTCAGCAGCGCGACCTGGACCTCCGGGGAACCGGTGTCGGTGTCGTGGGTTCGGTACTTCTTGACGATCTCGGGCTTGCCGGACGCGTATTCGGTAACGTTCACTCAGCCTCCAAACGACTCTCGATCCTCACAACTTTTAATAAGCCGCGCAGCCTACCACAGGTCCCGGGGAGCTGTCAGCTCTCAGCTTTCAGCTCTCAGCCGGACAACGACTTACGCCGATCCACGGCTGACGGCTGACAGCGGATAAGCGATCGCTATCCCAGAACGATCCGAGGCTTGATCATCGCCACCCCGCGGTCGCCGATGGGGCTGACCTGCCCGAGCGCCAGCATGTCGTCGGAGGCCCCCACCAGGGCGACCCAGTCTCCCTCCCGCGCGACGACGCCGCGGGCGGGGACGGACTGCCCGCGTCGGATCTTCCAGATCTCGAGAGAGGCCAGCTGCACGCGGGGAAATGGAAAGGGGACCCGCGACAGGGGGACGGCATGCGGAGCGGCCAGCCGCTCGTCCCGCGACATGCTTTCGAAGCGCTCGAGCGCGACCGCGTCCGCGACGCGAAATTCGCCGATCCGCGTGCGCCGCAGCGCCGCGAGGTGCGCGCCACAGCCGAGCTTTTCGCCGAGATCGTGGGCGATCGACCTTATGTAGGTTCCCGACGAGCAGGCGATGGAGAAGTGCAGGCGGCCGCCCTCGAGCTCGCCGAAGGCGAGGTGGGACACGCGAACCTTCTTCGGTAGCGACGGGACGGCCTCTCCCTTGCGCGCCATCTCGTAGAACCTCCGGCCGCCCACCTTCTTGGCGGAATAGGGTGGCGGGGACTGGAGGAACTCGCCGCGAAACGGGGTGCACGCAGCCTCGATGCGTGCCGCCGTGACCCCGGATGCGTCGCGGTCCGGGCCGACAGCTTCTCCCTCACGGTCGTACGTCGCCGTGGCGCGCCCGAGCTCGATGACCCCCTCGTACGCCTTGTCCATCAGCGTGAAGAAGCCCTGGAGGCGGGCGGCGCCGCCGGCGCAGAGAAGCAGCAGGCCGGTGGCCATCGGATCGAGCGTTCCGCTGTGGCCGATGCGCGCGACACCCGTGGCCTTGCGCACGCGCTCGACGACGTCGTGCGAGGTCAGGCCCTCGGGCTTGTCGACCAGGAAGAGACACCCTCGCTGGAGGGGATCGGGCGCGGTCACGGCTCCTCCGCCTTCGGGGGCAGGACCTGCCTCAATAGCTCCTCGATGCGCGCGCCGCGCTCGAGCGAGCGGTCGACAACGAAATGCAGCTCCGGCGCATAGCGAAGCCGGCACCGCCGGCCGACCTCTCCCCGCAGGAATCCCGCGGCCCGGCGCAGGGCCTCCGATGCCTTTTCGCGCTCCGCGTCGCCACCGAGGCACGAGAAATAGACCTTCGCCGACTTGAGATCGGGCGGCATCTCGACGTCGGTGATCGTGGCGCGGCGCAGGTCCGGGTCGTGTGCCTCGGTCAGGATGAGCAGGGACAGCTCGGCCCGAACGAGGTCGGCGACGCGCTGGCTGCGACGGGATGTTGTCATGGCTATCCGCTATCCGCTATCCGCTTGCCGAGCTGGACTGCTCTGGCTGACGGCCGAGCGCTACACATGAATGAACTCGTTGCGGTACGAAAGAATCTCTCCCTCCAGGTTCTCCTCGACGAAGCGCAGGACGTTCTGGAGCAGCGCGTCCAGGGGCACCTGGTCCGGTCCGACAACAGCCACGCCGATCGCGGCCCTCTGAAGCAGGTCCTGATTGCCAACCTCGGCGGCCGAGATCGAGAAGTCGTTGCGGATGCGGGTCTTGAGGCTCTTGACGATCATCCGCTTCTCTTTCAGCCCGCGGCAGCCGGGCAGGTGCAGATCGAAGAGCGCGTAGGCGATGACCATGGGAAGCTCTCAACTATCGACTGTCAGCTATCAGCCCGGACCGGAGCCAGGACGAGTCTTTTCTGGCTGACAGCTGAGAGCTGACAGCGGATCGCTACATGACGCCGGCGACCTTCTCGATCTGGTATGCCTCGATGACATCGCCGACCTTGATGTCCTGATACCGGTCGAGGCCGATGCCGCACTCGAAGCCCTGCTTGACCTCCGAGACGTCGTCTTTGAAGCGGCGCAGCGAC
This sequence comes from uncultured Acidobacteriota bacterium, assembly GCA_963847075.1. Lineage (GTDB taxonomy): Bacteria > Acidobacteriota > Thermoanaerobaculia > UBA5066 > Gp7-AA6 > DAHUXD01. The sequence continues at coordinate 581,822 of CAWJYL010000002.1, read as the reverse complement.
CCGACCTTGCCCTCGTGGATCACGCGGTTGTCGCGCAGCAGACGCAGTTGCGCGCTGCGCGGGATCGATCCCTCGGTCACGTAGCAGCCACCGACCACGCCGAACTTCGGGACCTTGAACGTGTTCCGGACCTCGGCGCGGCCCTTCACGATCTCCTTCAACGTCGGGTCGAGGAGGCCTTCCATCGCCTTCTTGATCTCGTCGGTGACGTTGTAGATGACGGTGTGCAGCCGGACGTCCACGCCGGCCTTCTCGGCTTCCTCGGCGGCCTTTTTCTCCGGCCGCACGTTGAATCCGATGATGATGGCGCCCGAGGCGGAAGCGAGCAGCACGTCGTTGACGTTGATTGCGCCCACCCCTGCGTGCAGGAGCGAGACCTTGACCCGGTCGTTGGCGAGTCCCTTGATCGATTGGGACAGCACTTCCATCGATCCCGAGACGTCGGCCTTCAGGATGATCGGCAGGTCCTTGATCTTGCCTTCCTGGATCTTGCTGAAGAGCTGCTCGAGCGAGAGGCGCGAGGAGGCCGCCATCGCCCGTTCGCGGTCCTTCAGCTGGCGGAACGACACGACGGAGCGCGCCTTCGCCTCGTCCTCGACGACCTGGAAGGTGTCTCCCGCCTGCGGGAGGTCCTCGAAGCCCGTGACCTCGACCGGCGTGGCCGGCCCGGCCTCGGCGACCTTGGCGCCGCGGTCGTCCTGCATCGAGCGCACGCGCCCGAAAACCGAACCCGCGAAGAACACGTCGCCGACCTTGAGGGTCCCGCCCTGCACCAGCACGGTCGCCACGTTGCCCCGGCCCGCCTCGCGGCGAGCCTCGAGGACGACGCCCCGGGCTTCCTCGGCGGCGGGGGCCGTGAGCTCCTGCATGTCCGCAACCAGCAGAATGAGCTCGAGGAGGTGATCGATGCCCTGCTTCTTGAGGGCGGAGATCTCCGCCGCGGGCGTGTCGCCGCCCCAGGCCTCGAGGAGGACGCCGTGGTCGGCGAGCTCCTTCTTGACGCGGTCCACGTTGGCGTTCGCCTTGTCGATCTTGTTGATCGCGACGACGATCGGAACCTTCGCGGCCCGGGCGTGGTCGATTGCCTCGATCGTCTGCGGCATGACCGCATCGTCGGCCGCCACGACGAGCACGACGATGTCGGTCGCCTTCGCGCCGCGCGCGCGCATCGAAGTGAACGCCTCGTGGCCGGGAGTGTCGAGGAAGACGATGGGCTTGTTGCGCGCCTCGACGCGGTAGGCGCCGATGTGCTGCGTGATTCCGCCGGCCTCGCCCGCCGCGACGTTGGTCTGCCGAATCGCGTCGAGCAGCGAGGTCTTCCCGTGGTCCACGTGGCCCATGACGGTCACGACGGGCGCGCGGGGTACCCGCGGCGCGCCGGAGCTGCCTCCGGTGGTCCCGCGGGCGGAGCGCGACAGATCCAGCTCCTCCTCGAACGAGACGACCGCGGCCTCGACACCGATTTCCTTCGCGATCTGCACGGCGGTCGCGGCGTCGAGGGTCTGGTTGACCGTGGCCAGCACGCCGCGCTGCATGAGGAGCCGCTGAATATCGCGGGCGAGAACGCCAAGTTTCTCGGAGAGCTCCTTGACCGTCACGCCTTCGGTGAAGAACACGGGGCCGGTGGGGGCCGGTTTCTTGAACTCGAGCAGCTTGCCCGAGTCGTGCGCCCGTGTTTCCTTGGCGGCGCGGCGAATGGCGGACTTGGACGCGGGCCGCGCCTCGACCGGTGCCTCGGTGTCTTCGGCCCCGGTCCTTTCGATCAGGGGCAGCGAGATGTCCGAGTAGGTGTCTTCCTGGTAGGTGCCGACGAATTCGCGCAGGTCCACCTCGTCGGCGACCGTGATCTTCGGTCGGGCGCCGCGCTTGCCGGCCGCCGTCTTCTTGGCTTCTTCCTTGTCGTCCTTCTTGCGCTTGGCGGGTCCGCGCTCGGAAAGCGGCGCCGTCGTACGCGCCGCCGGGGCTCCCGGCCGGGGCGGGCCGCCCAGGGGTCGGGCCCCGGGTCCTCCGGGGGTCGGACGATAGACGGACGGGCCCGAGGGCCGCAAGCCCGCCGGGCGTCCGGCTGCGGGGCCCATCGGCCGCCCTGCGGCCGGGCCCATCGGGCGGGCCGCCGGACCTGCCGGGCGAGCGGTGCCCGCCGCGGGTCCCGAGGGACGTGGCGGAACGACCGGCCGGGGAGGAAGAACGATCTTGCGGGGCACAGGCGGAGCCGCCGGTTTTGGCGCCTCCGCCTCGGGCTCGACGGGGACGACCGCTGTCCTGGCTGGCTCGGCAGCCTTGGCCGCCTTGGCCTCGGCTGCCGCGGCCCGGCGCGCCGCTGCCGGCGGGAGTGCGGTCACCGGCTCGGCCTCCGCGGTTGACTCGCCGGCCGCCTGGCCGACCGGCTTCTCGACGATCTTGATGCGGTTCAGGGCGCTCTTCTGGGGTCTCGCGGTCCGCGTCTCGGTGTCGCGGACGATCAACTGCTTGGGCGCATGCGTGCGGCCCTGCAGGATCGCCAGCACCGTCGACTCGTCGAGGGCGGCCTGGGGTGACTTGACGTCCACGCCGATGGACTGCAGGAGGAAGAGGACTTCCTTGCTGCCGATGCCCATCTGGGCGGCGAGCTCTTCGACGCGGATCTTTCCCATTGCGCTCGCTCTACTCCCTCACGCCCGTCTCTTCGGGGGCTTCGGCCGCGGATTCCTCTTCGCTCTCGGCCTCTTCCTGCTCTTCGGAGGACAGACTCTGCTCGGCCGCGCGCGCGGCCTCGAGGATCTTCTCGGCGGACTTGTCGCCGATGCCCGGGATCTCCGCGAGCTCGGCGGCGGACTTTTCGATCAGGTCGCCGAGCGTCGCAACGCCGGCTTCGACGAGGCGCTCGGCCGTCTTCTCGCCCACGCCGGGGATGTCGGCGACGGCCGTCTGGCGGCGCCGCGACGCCTCGAGCATCCGCGAGAGGGCCTGCGCCACCTCGCCCTTGACCTCGCTCTCGCCCTTGATCTCGATTTTCAGGCCGATGAGGGCCGAGGCCAGGCGCACGTTCTGGCCCTTTTTGCCGATCGCCAGAGAGAGCTGGTCGTCTTCGACCACGCAGTCGAGGCTCATCGCGCCGTCCTCGTGGTGGATCGGAGATACGCGCGTGATCTTGGCCGGGGCGAGCGCGTTTTGCGCGAACGTGATCAGATCGTCCGAGTAGAGGATGACGTCGATCTTCTCCCCGTGGAGCTCGCGCATGATCGACTGGACCCGGCTGCCGCGCATGCCGACGCAGGCCCCGACGGGATCGACGTCCCGTTCGCGGGAGCGCACGGCGACCTTCGCCCGTTCCCCGGGCTGGCGGACAGCTCCCTTGATGACGACCGTGCCGTCGTAGATTTCGGGAACCTCCATCTCGAAGAGCCGGATGAGCAGGCGAGGGTCCGTGCGCGAGAGGACGAGCTGTGGGCCCTTGGGGTTCTTGTGCACGTCGTAGAGGATGGCGCGAATCCGTTCGCCCTGGCCGTAACGCTCGGCGCGCGATTGCTGGTCGCGCGGGATGATCGCCTCCGACTTGCCGAGGTCGACGATCATGTCGCCGCGCTCGAAACGCTTGACCGTGCCGTTCATCAACTCCCCGACCTTCGGGAAGTACTCGTTGTAGACGTTGTCGCGCTCGGCCTCGCGCACCTTCTGGTAGAGCACCTGCTTGGCGGTCTGGGCGGCGATGCGCCCGAGGCCCATGGCCTCGCGGTAGATGCGGACCTCGTCGTTCAACTGGACGTCGTGCACCTCGACGGCGGGCTCTCCCTCCGCCCCCGGCCGCAGGACGCGAACCTCCGCCTTGGTGCCCTTCTCGGCGATCAGGGTCTTCGCCTCGTCGAGCAGCACCTGCGGCGGCGGCTCCTCGGACTCCGTGTCGAGCTCGGCGACGACCGTGCGGGGCGAGTAGACGGTCATCGAGCCCGTCTGCCGGTCGATCAGCGTGACCATGGCCTTGTCGTGGTAGTACTTGCGGGCGGCCGAGGACATGGCTTCCTCGAGCGCGCCGAACATCTTCTCGGCGTCGATGTCCTTCTCGCGCGAAACCTGTCGGATGACCGCCGGATCGATGATCATGAACCCGCTCTCCTGTCGCCCCGCTCGGGCCAGGCAAACTCCAGCCTGGCGAGCCGAATATCGCCGAAACGGACATTATAGATTTTGCGGTCGGACTCATCAACGACCGTGAGTACGTCCCCCTCGACGCTTTCGAGCCTTCCCGCGAAGTTCCGGGCGGGAGAGATCGCCGGAAGCCGCCCGCTCTTCGAGGGAAGCGCCCGGGGCGTCACGGGATCCTCGGTCTTGACCCGCACCCGCTGTCCGACGAACCGCGCGGCATCCGCGAGCGAGTAGAGTTTGCGATCCAGGCCGGCCGAGGACACCTCGAGGGTGTAGCTGTGGGAGATCTCGTCGGAGGCGTCGAGCACCACCGAGGCATCCCGCGATACGGACTCGCAGTCCTCGACCGTCACGGCCGAGCCGTCTTCGCGCTCGAGCACGAGCCGGAGCACGGTTGAACGCCCGGCGCCGCCCGCTTCGATCGCGAGCAGCCGGCAACCCTTCTCCCGCGCGATGGCCCCGATTTCGAGGGTCGTTTTTTCACCCAAGAGCGTTTTCATCGAACAAAAAAGCGGGCCGAGCCCGCAGTACATCGAGACAGGCGGTTTATATCAGAACCCCGAGAGGGCCTGCCACGGGACTTAGCGGGGCTTTCGTCTGTAACGCGGGCCTGCCTGGGTCCGTTTAGCCATGGCGGATTGCAGAAAATGGGCGTGGGACGGCGTCGCGAGAGCCTGACGTTCGACGCCCCGACGGGAACGGAGACGGCAAGCCTGGATCCGGCTTTCCGTACGTACTCCGGACTCTCCCCGCCATCTGCGTGTCGAATGCCGCGGCCGAAAGCCCCCGGAATGGTGAGAATCCCGGCGGGAGGGATGCTGTTACGGGTGAAAGGCGCATGAGGCGTCCGGGGGAAAGCTGCGTGTCCGAATCCGACGAACAGGAACAGTTGCCGTTCGAACGCAGCTCCATAGGGGCGATCGGCAACCGTCGGCGTTGGCGCCTGTTCGGCGGACACGAGGACTCGGACGGCCCGGATGCGACCGAGGACGAGGCGCGCGACGACGGCCGGCCGGTGCGCAGCATGCTTGGCGACCTGGCCAGCCGTGGCGGTCCCGCGAAGGAACCGGCCCCGAGCGCCCCGGTCCAGACTTCCATGCTCGCCCTCGATCCTGGAGCGAGCCCCCCGGCAGTCACGGACCGTTCCACGGCGCCGCTGACGGCGCACAGCACGCTGGACGAGCTCGCCGGCCTCGAGGAGAGGCCCTCGAGCGCGTTTCCGATCGAGCGGGCGCTGCTTCTCGCATTGCTCTTTCACGTGCTCCTTCTGGTGGTCCTGATTGTCGCCCCGGCTCCGGTGCCGGCGGGCCAGGGTCTCTTCGCGGCGCTCGCGCCTCCCGAGAAGGACGACAGCCCGATTCCCATCAACTTTCAGGACCTGCCGGGGCCGGCGCGGACGAATCCCAAGCGCTCGCCCCTGTCCGATGCGGACCGCCGGGCAGGAGGGGGAGATCCCTCGAAACCGAAGGCGGACACGCCGTTCGTGCCGCCCGCCCCGGGTGTGGCGGGCCTGGCGCCCGGGCCGCGTGTCCCGCGCGTTCCCGGGACTCAGGCGCCCGCCCGCCGCGGGTCGGCCGAGGCGGAGCGGCAAGCCAGCGCCGACAAGGCTCCGCCGACGGACCAGAAGGCGGCAGAATTTCCGAACCTCCAGCCGCAGGCCACGGGAGGCGCGCGCGAAGTCTCGAAGCTGGCCGGCCTGGATCGGGCGATCCAGGATGCGGCGCGCGGAACGGTCGGCGGCGAAGGGGGGTCGCCTTCGGCCAATCTCGATGGCGGCTTCGTCGATTCCGGCCCGCTCTCCTTCGACACCACCTGGTACGACTGGGGCCCCTACGCGGCGGAGATGATCCGGCGCATCAAGCTCCACTGGGACGTGCCCGAGCTCGCGCGTCTCGGCTGGAAGGGCAGCCTGACCGTGCGGTTTTTCATCCAGGCCGACGGGCGCGTCACCGACGCGAAGATCATCCGGGGTTCCGGGATCCCACCGTTCGACTTCGCGGCGCTCCAGGCCATCCTGAAGTCGGACCCATTCCGCCCCCTGCCCTCCGACCTCCACGAGGATAAGGAGGGCGTGACCATTACCTTTTTCTACAACATGCGTCCTGAATCCGAGTAGGGGGAGTTCTGAACGAGGCCGAGGAGATTCGGAAGGCGCTCGAGTCTGCCGAGACGGTGGCCGTCGTGGGCTGCTCGCCCGACCCCTCGCGGGCTTCCCATGCGATCGCCCGGTATCTGCAAAGCCAGGGCTACCGCGTCGTCCCGGTCAATCCGGCCCATCGGGAGCTTCTCGGGGAGCGCTGCTTCGAGTCCCTGTCGGCGATTCCGCCGGAGATCAGGGTGGATATCGTCGACGTCTTTCGGCGCTCCGAGCTCGTGGCGCCCGTGGCAGCCGAGGCCATCGCCCGCGGCGTGGCCTTCTTCTTCATGCAACAGGGGGTGGTCGACGAGGCGTCTGCTCGCCGCCTCGAGCAGCGGGGGATCGGGGTCGCCATGGATCGCTGCATCCTGGTCGAGCACGAGCGGCTCGGAATTCCGCCGAAATCGAGGAATGCCGGAGGCCCCGGCGGCGTTGCCTCCATGTCTCGTCCCGGGACGTGAAGGGCCGGGAACCGGCAGCCTGGGACCTAAGCAGTATTTTGAGGAGAAATGAACTTCGTCATGGAAAGAACCACGAAAAAAGCACTCTCGTTCTCGGCTCTGATCGCGGCCGCCGTGGTGTTCGGCATGGTCGTCGCGAGCTCGGTCAACGTCACGCCCCGCTCGGAGGCGCAGCGCGAGGCCACACCCGCGGCGCGCCCGCACAGCGGCGGCGTCCTGCTGCCCTCCTTCGCCGACATCGCACAGGAAGTGATGCCCTCGGTCGTCTCGATCACGTCCACGGACATCGTCAAGGGCAACCAGGGCCGTCGCGGGCAGCAGAACCCGTTCGGCGGCGAGGGGGATCCCTTCGAGTTCTTCTTCGGCCCTCCGGGACAGCGGCGCGGACAGCCCGACGACGAGGAGCATAAGCAGGTCCAGGGCGGCACCGGCTTCGTCATCTCGGAAGACGGCTACATCGTCACCAACAACCACGTCATCGACGGCGCGGACAAGATCGAGGTCCGGATCAACAACAAGGAAAAATACACGGCCAGGCTCGTGGGGCGCGACACGGCGACGGACCTCGCTCTGATCAAGGTGGACGTCAAGCAGCGACTCACGCCTCTGGCGCTCGGTGACTCCGAGAAGTTGCGGGTCGGAGAGTGGGTCATGGCGATCGGCGATCCCCTCGCCTTCGACAAGACCGTCACGGTCGGCGTCGTCTCCGCCAAGGAGCGTTCGGGCCTCACGGGTGATCCCGCGACGCGATCCTTCGAGAACTACATCCAGACCGACGCCGCCATCAACTTCGGAAACTCGGGCGGCCCGCTCATCAACGTCAGCGGGGAGGTCATCGGGATCAACACCGCCATGTTCCGCCCCGCCCAGAACATCGGTTTCGCGGTGCCCGTCAATACGCTCAAGCAGATCCTTCCCCAGCTGCGCGAAAAGGGCAAGGTGGTGCGCGGATTCCTGGGGATCAACATCGTGAACGTGGATGCGGACCGCGCCTCGGCGTTCGGCCTGAAGTCCGAAGACGGGGCCTTCGTCGAGTCCGTCGAGGCGGGCAAGCCGGCCGATAAGGCCGGGGTCAAGCCGGGCGACACCATCGTTTCGGTGGACGGCGTGCAGGTCAAGGACACGCGCGACCTCATCGGCTACGTGTCGGGCAAGTCTCCGGGCAGCAAGGTGCAGCTCGGAGTCGTTCGCGACGGCAAGGAGACGACGTTGAGTGCCGCGCTGGCCGAGCGCAAGGACGAGTCCTCTGGCAAGGACGACGCCGACAAGACGGCGTCGGAAGACTCGCACGAGCGAATCGGCATTCAGGTGACCGAGCTCACGCCCCAGATGCGGCAGATGCAGCGCATCAAGGCCGAGGTCGAAGGCCTGCTCGTCGTTCGGGTCAAAGAGGTTTCCGCCGCCGCCGACGCGGGGCTGCAGGAGGGCGACATCATCACGCAGGCCGACGGCCAGAAGGTCACGACCACGGCGGAGTTCGGCAAGCTCGTGAGCCGTGCCAAGAAGGGCTCGATCCTCAAGCTCTACGTCTACAACCCGAGAGTCAACATCTCCCGTTTCGCCCTGGTGAAGATCGGCGACTAGACGCCCCGCGGTTTCGCCTCGACCAGCGCCCGCTTCGGCGGGCGCTGGCATTTCGGGAAGTAAAGTCGAGGGATGGTCGTTGAGAGTCCAGAGGAGTCCCCTCTGGCGTGATGCACCCCTCGATCCTAGACTCTTGGCAGTAGAGCCATGACGCAACGCATTCTCGTAGTCGACGACGAAGCCGCGATCCGCGACGCGCTGCGGATGGTCCTCGAGTACGAAGGGTTCGAAGTCGTCGGCGCGGCCGACGGCCGCGTGGCCCTCGCGGAGCTCGATGCGGCGCCCTTCGGCGCGGTCCTGCTCGACATCAAGATGCCCGGGATGGACGGGCTCGAGACACTCGAACGGATCGCCGCCCGCGATGCGCCGCCGCCCGTTCTCATGATCTCGGGCCACGGCGACATCGCCACGGCCATCGAATGCACCCGGCGGGGGGCCGTGGACTTTCTCGAAAAGCCGCTGCAGCGCGAGCGCGTGCTCGTCTCGGTGCGCAACGCCGTGGCGGGCAATCGGTTGCGGGCCGAAAACGACCGCCTGCGGCGGCAGGTCGAGGAGGAGTCGATCCTGGTCGGTGCAAGCGAGCCCATGCGGCGACTCCGCGCCGAGGTGGCCCGGGCTGCACCGACCTCGGCCACGGTCCTGATTCTGGGCGAGAGCGGTACCGGCAAGGAGCTCGTCGCGCGCGAGATCCATCGGAGCTCGAAGGTGTCCGGCGGCCCCTTCATCCAGGTCAACTGCGCCGCGATCCCCGAGGAGCTGATCGAATCGGAGCTCTTCGGCCACGAGAAGGGGTCCTTCACGGGCGCCGTCCGTAAGCAGATCGGCAAGTTCGTGGAAGCCGACGGGGGAACGATCTTCCTCGACGAGGTCGGCGACATGTCGGCCCGGGCGCAGGCCAAGGTGCTGCGAGTGCTCGAGGCGGGCGAGGTGGAGCCGGTCGGCTCGGCGAAGGTCGGACGGGTCGACGTGCGCGTGATCGCGGCGACCAATCGCGACCTGTCGGAGTCGATTCGCGGGGGGCGCTTTCGCGAAGATCTCTTCTTTCGTCTGAACGTCGTGCCGCTGACTACGCCGCCGCTGCGGGAGCGTCCCGGCGACATTCCGGTCCTGGCAGAGCACTTCACGAAGCTCTTTGCGGAACGGGATGGCCACAGGCCGCGGCGGCTCGCCGCGGGCGCCCTGGCCGTGCTCGCGGCGCGAAGCTGGCCCGGGAACGTGCGGGAGTTGAAGAACCTGATCGAGCGCGTTCTCATCATGACGGACGCAGACCCGATCGATGCTCGCGACCTTCCGCCCGAGGTGCGGGTCCAGCCGGCCGAAATCGCAAGCCGTGGACTCGAGCTCGAGACGCTGTCGGACTTCAAGGACTTCGCGGAGCGCGAATTTCTCGTCGCGAGGCTGCGAGAGAACGGCTGGAACATCAGCCGGACGGCCGAAGTCATCCACACGCCGCGGTCGAACCTGTACAAGAAGATCGAGCACCACAAGATCTCGAGGGATCAAGACGGATAGGGATTTCGGAATTCGGATTGCGGATTTCGGATTTGACGATTAGGCTCCACCCCGTATCCCGTATCCCGTATCCCGTATCCCGTATCCCGTATCCCGTATCCCGTATCCCGAAATGATCACCGTCAAAGACTTTGAAGACACCGGCGCGCTGCTCACCGGCCACTTTCGCCTCTCGAGCGGCCTCCACTCCGATCACTACCTGCAGTGCGCGCGCCTGCTGATGTGGCCGGCGCGGGCCGAGCAGGCGGGCCGCGAGCTCGGGGAGCATCTCCGGGAGTTCGCGCCGGAGGTGGTCGTCTCTCCGGCGCTCGGCGGCGTCGTCATCGGCCACGAGACCGCGCGTGCGCTCGGCCTGCCGGGGATGTTCGTCGAGCGCAGGGACGGCGCCTTCGCCCTGCGCCGCGGCTTTGCCCTCGCCCCGGGGCAGACCGTCGTCGTGATCGAGGACGTCTTCACGACGGGAAAATCCACACGCGAAGCCGCCACCGCAGTCGAAACGGCGGGAGGCCGGGTCGTGGCCGTGGGATCGATCGTGAATCGCGGGCTTCCGCCGGGCGCCTTCTCCGTGCCCTGCCGTTCTCTGCTCTCCCTCTCCGTGCCCTCCTGGCCGGAAACCGAATGCCCGCTCTGCCGGCAGGGGATTCCCATCGACGCCCCGGGCAGCCGGTTTCAGAAGACGTAGACTCCGCCTCGTGGACCTGAGGAGCGTCTGCGTCTACTGCGGATCCAGCCCGAACACCGATCCCGCCGTCCACGTCCAGATCCGGGGCTTCGGACGGGCCCTCGCCGGGCGGGGAGTGCGGCTCATCTACGGCGGCGCCTCGCGGGGCCTGATGGGGGCCCTGGCCGACGAGGTGCTCGCCGCCGGAGGTAAGGTCACCGGCGTGATTCCGAAGGCTCTCGAGGGACGCGAGTCGGCGCACCGCGGCCTGACCGAGCTCAAGGTCGTCGACTCGATGCACGAACGGGAGCAGATGATGTTCGATCTCTCCGACGCCTTCGTGGCCTTCCCCGGCGGATTCGGGACGCTGGAAGAGGTGATCGAGATGATCACGTGGAAGCAGATGGGCATCCACGGCAAGCCCATCGTCATCGCCAATATCGGCGGCTACTTCAACCCGCTCCTCCAGCAGTTCGAGATCGCCATCCAGAACAAGTACGCCCGCGCCGAGGATCGCATTCTCTTCGCGGTTGCGGATACGACGAAGGCGATCCTGACGGTGCTGGACGGGGCGCCCGTCCTCTCGCGCAAGGCGGGGGACTGGGCCTAGGAGACTTGTGATTTGTGAGTTGTGAATGGGCTCATCGAGCCGATTCACGATTCGCAACTCACGACTCCCGTTTCAACTTCATTTCCTCCAAGAGCCTCCGGTTGATCGCGACGAGATCCGCGACGAGAGCGATCAGAAAGGTCTGGAACCCGACGACGATCAGGACGGCCGCCAGGATGAGCGACTGGACGTGCCCGCCGGGGTTCGAGCCGAAGAAGTAATAGCCGAGAAACCGGACACCCAGGGCCACGCCTCCCGCGACGAACAGCCCCCCGGCGATCGAAAAGATCTTGAGCGGCTTGTAGAGCGCCGTGATCCGCAGGACGTTCGCGCCCTGCAGGAGCACGTACTTGGTCGTCGACGTGAAGAGACGCGAGGGCCGGACGGGAGGATGCGCCCGCACCGGGACGGAGACCACCCGCAATCCTTTGTACCCGGCCTGGATGAGCGTCTCGAGCGTGTACGTCAGCCGGGAGAACACATGGATACGCCGCGCCGCCTCGCCGGAGAGGGCGCGGAACCCGGAGACGGCGTCGGCGATCTCGATGCCCGAAGCCTGCCGGACGACCCAGCTTCCAAGGCGCTGGAGCAGCCGCTTGGCGGGTGAGAAGTGCGCGAGCTCGCCCGGGCCCCGATCGCCGATCACGAAGTCGGCCCGCCCCTCCAGGATCGGAGCGACGAGCGCCGGGATGTCCGCGGGGTCGTACTGCAGGTCGGCGTCGAAATTGACGATGACGTCGGCCCCGAGAGCGAGCGATTCCGCCAGGCCCGCCGAGAAGGCCTCGGCCAGGCCCCGATTGGTGTTCAGCCGCAGCACGCGGCCCCCGGCCGACCGCGCCAGCTCGCCCGTCAGGTCGGTCGAGCCGTCGTCGATCACGAGCACGTCGACCGAGGAGAAGCCCGGCAGGCTTCGCGGCAGAACGGCGAGCGCGCGCCCGATCGTCGCCGATTCGTTGAATGCGGGGATCTGGATGACGAGCTTCATGGGGTCGTCCCGGATTCTCGCAGGTTTCGCGCCGAGAGGAGGACGGCGCCGAGCGCGACGAGGCCGGCGAGGCTCACGGCGAGCTCCGCCCTCGGAATGACGAACCGGCCCTCGATGCGGTGCCTTCCGGCCGGGACCTCGAGGCCGATGAAGAGGCCGTCGGCGTTGAAGCTCCGGGCCTCGCGCCCGTCCAGCGAGGTGCGCCAGTAGGGAAGGAAGCGCTTCTGCGAGGAGACGAGGAGGGTGGGTCCGGGACTGTCCGTCTCCAGGGCGAAGCTCTCCGGCTCGAGTCGGTCGATGCGAATCGCTCCGGACGCGACCCGTTCCGGCGCGCCGGCCGCGAGACGGCGGTGGTCCTCCGCGGACACGAAGGCCGCCCGAGCGAGCGTTTCGCGATCCGCCGCGCCCACCTCGCGGATGCCGCCGGGCAGCGTGCGAGCGACGAAGAAGAACCGGGGCATGGCCGCCGGCCTCTCGAAGATCGTCAGGTCGGGGCCGGCGTACACGCGGTCGAGCGCCGGGACCGCCCGGGGCGGGGGCGAGGCAGCGGTCGATTCGAAGGGCGCCGCGTCGCGCGTCTCGACCTCGGGGCCGACGGGGCTCGTTGCACCCGGAGGCGCTGCGAGGCACCGGACACCGAGCAGGTCGAGCACGGGAGAGTCGGTGCGCAGGGCGCGCGGGCTGAAGACGAGGTACGTGCCGTACTGTCCGAACGCGCCAGGACTTGCCGCCTCGATCAACAGCCGGTACGGGAGATCGAGCAGGAAGTGGCCCCGAACATCCTCGAGGCCGAGCGCCTCCGCGACGTTGGGGATGAGCGTCCAGCCCGCGGCGGCGAAGCGCCCGCCGTCCCGCGTCGCCTGCCGCAGAAATTGGATGCCGGGCGTGTCGCGGAAGACCGCGTCGCGCGGCCGGCAAACGGGGTAGAAGTCGAGAGCGAGAAACGCGAGCGGGACGGCAACGAGGAAAGGCAACGTGCTCGTGGCGAGCCGGCGCAGGGCGTCCTGTGCGGCAAGGCGCTCGAGCGCCTCGGCGCCGCACGCGGCGAGAATTGCGGCGGCGAGAAGGATCAGGATCTTCGAACGCGCGAAAAGACTGATGTCCCAGAGGGGTAGTCCCCCGACGGCCGAGAGGATCGCGCCGCCGCCATAGAGCGGCAGGGCGATCCCGATTCCGAGGACCGCGGCGAAGAGGGCCTCCCCGCGACGTCGGAGGGCCGGGAGGCCGAGAAACGCCAGGGCGCCCGCCGCCACGCCGACTCCGGCGGCCGTCTCGATGTAGTTGTCGCCGGGAATCCACCCGACGCCGCGGTAGTCATTGCGGCGGGGCGTGCCCTGGTAGTCGGGCAGAAAGTACAGGCGGAGGTGTCGCAGGGGCAGGGCATGCGCGCCACCCATGCCCCGGCGCAGCTCGCCGTAGCCCGACGCCTCGAGGAAGCGGGACGTGGCGAGAATGGATGGCAGGAGGATCGCGACCCCGATCGCGCTGGCGCCGGCCAGGAGCGCGAGAGCGCGCAGCGTGCCGCGGCCCCGGCGCGCGAACGCCGCAACGAGGAAGTAGAGGGCGGCCGCGAGAGCGCCGTAGAGGATCCAGTGCGGAAAGCCCCCCGAGAGGCACAGGAGGATTGCGAGCGACGCGAAGCGCAGAACGCGCGCGGCGCGACGCTCGTCGAAGGCACGGTCGACGGCCATGAGGAGCAACGGGTACGTGACCGACACGGAGCTTTGCATCCAGAGACCCCAGGCCGTCTGACCGGTCGAGAACGCCCACGCCGCGGCCCCGCACGCGGCCGCGAGGTCCGAGAAGCGCCGGCCCCGCAGAAACGCGTACGCGGCGACGAAGGCGAAGTTGAACTTGAGGAACAGAACCGCGGTCTCGATCCCGGCCTCCGGCACCAGGAGCGCCGGAAGGAAGGCGAACGGCGAGAGAAAGCCCTGGGCCAGATGGAAGGGGCCGATCGCGCCCGAGGAGACCCACGGGTTCCAGAAGAGGCCCTTCGGGAAGCGCCGAAATCGCACGAGCGTCGTCTCGCCGGCGGCCGCGGGATCCGACAGAAGGCGGTTCTCGGCCTCGAGGACCCCCTCCCGGGTCATGCGCCAGGGGTGGTGGGCCCGCACGAAGTCGTGCGACGAGAAGACGCCGCCGGTCACGAGCAGGGGGGCGAACAGGACGAGGTCGAAGGCGAGGAGCGTCGCGAGGCCGTAGCGCTTCAAGAAGCGCGACCGCCGGCCCGGGCGACGATGACCCGGAAGTAGGAGTCGACCCAGCCCTTCTCGAGCAGGTGGTCCTCGAGAGCGATCAAGCGCGAGAGCGCCCCCGTTCGGTCCGCGCGCAGCCGGGCGATGTCGAGGCACGGGAACACGAACCACAGGATGTTGCCGCCGTAGGGACGGTCCTCGAGGATCTCGAAGAGGCGCCGCGCGGCAGGCTGGATCGCGCTCGAGCGGACCGACTCGGAGGGATCGTCCATCGGAAGAGGGACGGCGAGCTGCGGCCGGTTCTTCAACTCCGGGTCGAGTGCGTCGAACGCGCTCTTCGCGAATCCCCAGATCGCGTCCGTCCATTCCGAGCGGGAGGGCCCCATGTACTCATCGAGAAACAGGAGGCCGCCCGGCTTCAACGCCCGCCGCACCTCTTCGAGGACGGGCTCGACGTTGCGGATGTGATGGAGCGATCCGTGGAAGAAGACGATGTCGTAGCGTGCGGCCGGCAGGCGGATCGCGTTGATGTCTTCGACGCGGTAGGCGAGCCGGCGCGCGAGGCCCGCCTCCTCGGCGCCCCGGCGGGCTTCGGCAATTGCCTCGGGCGAAAAGTCGACGCCCTCGGCGCGGTCGCAGATTCCTTTCGCGATGACATCGCGCTCGAGCAGGCCGGTGCCGCAGCCCACCGAAAGGCCGACGGGCAGCGTGGCGGGGACGTGCCGCTCGGCGAACCATTCCATCGGCCAGCGGTTCGGGTCGCCGGTGACGCGCCGGTTGATCGCTCGCCGCACGAGCGGCTGGGAACCCCAGTACCGGTCCTCGGGCTCGCCCGGAGCTCCCGCGTCCCAGAACTCGCGGGCGGCCGCGGCTTCGGTTTGGGCCGCGCGCAGGGCGCCCCATCGCCGGGCGAGCGAGTCGATCGAGCGGCGGATGACGGAGGCCATGCGTGAGTGATTCCAATATAGCAGGGGCCAAGTTGGGCGAGTGGAGCGCTCGCCGCACACCTCCCGAGTTCTCCCGACGGGCTCGGATTCGGTCGTGGCAGACGTTTGCCCCGACCCCTGCCCCTCTGGTACATTGCGCGATCCCGGCGGGGTAGCCGGAACGCTCTTTTTCAATCAGGGACGAAGGCCGGGATGAAAAATGCCCCTGCGGGCTTCCGGCCGGTAGCCCCCCGGGAAACCGGGATCGAAGAACAGGCTCGTAGCTCAGGGGGAGAGCACCACATTGACACTGTGGGGGTCAGCGGTTCAAATCCGCTCGAGCCTACCAATTCTTCGAAATTCAGGCGCTTAGCTCAGCTGGGAGAGCGCTTCCTTCACACGGAAGAGGTCAACGGTTCGATCCCGTTAGCGCCTACCAACAGGTCTTGAAAACGCGGGGTGACCGCGTTTTTTTGTTTTTGGGAGAGCAGGAGACAATGGAAGCCCTGGCGCAAACGGTCACGATCACGCTTCCCGACGGTTCGACGCGCAAGGTCCCCTCCGGGACCAGCCTGCGCGAGATCGCCGCCGGAATCGGGCCGCGCCTGGCCAAGGACGCCCTCGCGGGAAAGATCGACGGCCGGGTCGTGGATCTCTCGGCCCGGGTCGAGGCCGACGCGAAGATCGAGATCGTCACGCCGAAGTCTCCGGACGCCCTGCCTCTCTACCGCCACTCCACGGCCCACCTGACGGCCAACGCGGTCAAGCGTCTCTTTCCGACGGTCCAGATAGGCATCGGCCCGGCAATCGAGAACGGCTACTACTACGACTTCAATCCCGAGCGTCCCTTCACGCCCGACGATCTCTCGGCGATCGAGGCCGAGATGAAGCGAATCGTCGCCGAGGACAATCCGGTCGAGCGCCTGGAGATGACGAAGGACGAAGCGATCCGGATCTTCGAGGCTCAGAAGGACGCACTGAAGGTCGAGATCATCCGCGGCATCCCGGACGACCGCGTCTCCTGTTACCGGCAAAGGGACTTCGTCGACCTCTGCCGTGGCCCGCACGTGCCGTCGACGGGCAAGCTCGGAGTCTTCAAGCTGACGCACACGGCCGGCGCCTATTGGAAGGGCGACGAGAAGAACCCGATGCTCCAGCGGATCTACGCCGCCTGCTTCCTGACGCAGAAGGAGCTCGACGAGCACCTCGCGCGGCTGGAGGAAGCCAAGGCGCGCGATCACCGCAAGCTCGGCAAGGAGCTCGACCTCGTCGTCTTCCACCCCTGGGCGCCGGCCTCGCCGTTCTTTCTCCCGAAGGGCACCGTGCTCTACAACGGACTGCTCGAGCTCCTGCGCTTCGAATACCGCAAGCGGGGTTACGAAGAGATCGTGACTCCCCAGATCTTCGACGTCGATCTCTTCAAGACTTCCGGCCACTACACCAACTACCGCGAGAACATGTTCTTCACGCAGGTGGAAGAGCGCAATTTCGGCGTGAAGCCGATGAACTGCCCGGGCCACTTTCTGCTCTACCAGACGCGCCTTTGGTCCTACCGCGATCTGCCCGTACGGTTTGCGGACTTCGGGAGGCTGCACCGGTACGAGCTGTCCGGCGTCACGGCCGGCCTGACGCGCGTTCGTACCTTCTCGCAGGACGACGGACACATCTTCACGCCCTTCGAGAAGGTCGAGGCGGAGATCTTCGCGTTCCTCGGGTTCCTCGACTACGTGTACGGCGTATTCGGGTTCACGGACGTCGAGATCTCGCTCGGCCTGCGGCCCGAAAAACGCATCGGAACCGACGAGCAATGGGAGCGGGCGGAAGCGGCGCTCGACGAATCCCTGCGCAAGACCGGGCGCTCCTACCAGGTGACGCCGGGCGATGGCGCGTTCTACGGTCCGAAGATCGACTTCCGGGTCAAGGACGCGATCGGCCGCCCATGGCAGCTCGGTACGATCCAGTGCGACTTTGCGCAGCCTGAGAACTTCGATCTGACGTACATCGGCGAGGACGGCAGCAAGCACCGGCCCGTCGTGCTCCACCGCGCGATTCTCGGCTCGCTCGAGCGGTTCCTCGGGATCCTGATCGAGCACACGGGCGGCAACTTCCCGTTCTGGATCGCCCCGGTGCAGGCGGTCGTCATCCCGGTCTCGGATCGGTTCGGCGAGAAGGCCCGCGAGATCGCGGGCAGGCTGGCCGCTGCAGGGCTGCGTGTCGAGTGCGACGATCGCAACGAGAAGGTCGGCGCGCGTATCCGCAAGGCCGAGATGATGAAGTCGCCGTGCATGCTCGTCGTGGGGGAGAAGGAGGCCGCGGCCGGAACGGTCTCGGTCCGCCTGCGGCACGGCGGCGACGCGGGCGCCATGACGATCGAAGAATTTATCGCGGCCTCCGCGAGGGCGGTCGCGGCAAAGGTCCCGGAACTGACGACGGAGGTGAAAGATCGATAAGAAAAGCATTCGTGTCAACGAGCAGATCCGCTGGAAGGAAGTCCGGTTGATCGGCGCGGAGGGCGAGGCGGTCGGTGTCGTGCCGATGGCCGAGGCGCTCCAGAAGGCGCGGGAGGCGGGGCTCGACCTCGTCGAGATCGCGCCGACGGCAGTCCCGCCGGTCTGCCGGGTCATGAACTTCGGAAAGTTCATCTACCAGCAGAAGAAGAAGCAGCAGGATTCGAAGAAGAAGCAGAAGACGACCCAGGTCAAGGAAGTGAAGTTTCGTCCCAACATCGACGACCACGACTACGAATTCAAGATGAAGAACATCGAGAAGTTCCTGGCCCACGGCGACAAGGTCAAGGCGACCGTTCAGTTTCGCGGCCGAGAGATGGCGCGCCGGGAGAACGGCCAGCGAGTGCTCGACCGCCTCCTCGTCGATCTGACGGGCAAGGCCATCGCCGAGTCGCGTTCCGAGATGCTGGGCAACCGTCTCTACCAGATTCTGTCGCCCGTCAAGCACGAGAAGGGAACCAAGGCGGCGGGATAGCCGGGCCGCAAGGAGAAAGGGAACATGCCGAAGCTGAAGACCCACCGTGGCGCCGCGAAGCGGTTCAAGAAGACCGCCTCGGGCAAGTTCAAGAGGGCGAAGGCCTTCAAGAGCCACATCCTCACGAAGAAGGCGCCGGGCAGAAAACGCGGCCTCGCCCAGGGGACGATGGTCTCCAAGAGCGACACAAAGCGTGTTCGCGAGATGCTGCCCTACGCGTAGCGCGCTCAACACCCAACGATCGACGTCGAACGCAGAGCGCGGCCGCGAGGATCCAACCCGCTTCCCGCTTCGTGTTTCGCGTCCTGCGAAGGAGTAATCCATGCCTCGTGTCAAGAGGGGACCCAAGAGAAAGAACCGCCGGGCAAAGACCCTGGCGCTCGCCAAGGGCTATTACGGCACCAAGTCGAAGTCGTACCGCATGGCGAAGCTCCAGGTCGAGAAGTCGCTCGTCTACGCCTATCGGGACCGCAAGGCCAAGAAGCGCGATTTTCGCGGGCTCTGGATCATCCGAATCAATGCGGCCGCGCGCGAGCACGAGATTTCGTACAGCAAGCTCGTCGACGGGCTGAAGAAGGCCGGCAACGAGATCAACCGGAAGATGCTGGCGGACCTCGCGGTCTCCGATCCGGCCGCGTTCACGCACCTGGTCGGTGTCGCCAAACAGGCGCTCAAGATCGCTTGAGCCGATAAACCGACGACGGCAGACGACGCACGTGCCGCAGGACCCGATCGAAGCGCTGCTGCTCTCCTTCCGCGAGGAAGCGGGGCGGGGTGTTGCCACGCGCGCCGACTACGAGCGCCTGAAGGGCCGTTACCTCGGCCGAGAGAAGGGGCTCGTGCCCGCGCTCTTCGCGCAATTGAAGGGCGTGCCGGCCGCGAAGCGCGCGCAGTTCGGCGCACGCGCCAACGCCGCCAAGGCCGAGATCGAGGCGTCCGTCGGCCGCCTGGGGGCGGACCTCGAGCGCCGCGAGGCGGCCTTGCGGGACCGCGCTGCGGCCGTGGACGTGACGCTGCCGGGCCGGCGGACCCGCGCCGGCGGGCTGCATCCGATCACGCTCATCCGGCGCCAGATCGAGGACTTCTTCCTGCGCCTGGGCTACTCGGTCGCCGACGGCCCGGAGATCGAGAACGACTTCCATAACTTCGAGGCGCTGAATTTTCCTCCCGACCACCCGGCGCGCGACTCGCAGGACACCCTGCTCGTCGACCGCAAGGCGGTCTCGCCGCTTCTCCTGCGGACGCATACCTCGCCCGTGCAGATCCGGGAAATGCGCCGCCACGGCGCCCCGCTGCGCCTGATCGTCCCGGGGCGGGTATACCGCAAGGACGAGGTCGACGCGACGCACTCCCCGGTCTTCCACCAGGTCGAGGGCCTCGTCATCGATCGCGGAATCTCCATGGCCGACCTGAAGGGGACCGTGTCGGCCTTCCTCGGCGAGCTCTTCGGCAGCGACACGAAGACGCGGTTCATCCCGACGTTCTTCCCGTTCGTCGAGCCGGGCGTGGACGTGTCGATGAGCTGCATCTTCTGCAAGGGGAGCGGCTGCGGCAAGTGCAAGGGCTCCGGCTGGATCGAGATCATGGGCGCGGGAATGGTGCACCCCCGGGTCCTCCAGGGTGTGGCCATCGATCCCGAGGAGTACACCGGATTTGCCTTCGGCCTCGGGATCGACCGGGTCGCCCTCCTGAAGTACGGCTTTCCGGACCTGCGCCTGCTCTTCGAGGGCGACGAGCGCTTCCTGCGGCAGTTCGCGGGGGAGGCATGAAGTTCTCACTCGCGTGGCTCGGGGATTTCGTGGACATCGCGGCCGCCGGGGGCGTGGACGGCGTGCGCCGGCTCCTCGATCAGGCCGGAATTCCGATCGAGTCGGTGGAACAGCACGACGAGGACTGGATTCTCGAAGCCGAGATCACCCCGAACCGGCCGGACGCGATGGGGCATCGCGGGCTCGCTCGCGAGGTCGCGGCCATGGCGGGTTTGCCGATGACGGACGTCGCAGCCCGGTACGCCGCGCCGGAGACGGGCGGCGAGTCCACCGAGCAGCTCACGTCGATCGTCATCCAGGCGCCGAATCTCTGTCGCCGATTCGGAGCCCGTCTGGTGCGGGGGATCGATGGGCGGCCGGCGGTGCCGCTGGTCCGGCGCCGGCTCGCCGCGATCGGTACCAAGGCGATCGGGGCCGCAGTCGACGCGACGAACTATGTCCTGTGGGACACCTCGCAGCCGCTCCATGCCTTCGATTTCGACCGGATCGCCGGAGGCATGCTGTTCGTCCGCAAGGCCCGCAAGGGCGAGAAGCTGGTGACCCTCGACGGGATCGAGAGGGTCCTCGAGTCCGCCGACCTGGTGGTCGCCGACGCGGAGCGCCCCATTTCGCTGGCCGGGATCATGGGCGGACTCGAGAGCGCGGTCACGTCCGAGACGCGCAACGTCCTCCTCGAAGCGGCGTGGTGGGATCCGGTCACGGTGCGCCGCACGGCACGCCGGCTCGGAATGCACACGGACGCATCGCACCGCTTCGAGAGGAGCGCCGACATCGACGCGATCCCGGACGCGCTCAATATGGCCGCCCGGCTCCTGGTGGAGTCGGCGGGAGGCATCGTCGCGCAGGGCCTTCTCGACGCCCACGGCAACCTCTTCCGCGTCCGGCGCACGGCTCTGCGCCTGGCGCGCCTGCGGCTGCTGTCGGGCGACAACCGGCTCGGCCTCGACTTCGCCGAAGACGCCCTCGCCCGGCTCGGCTTCGCGGCCGAGCGCAAGGGCAAGCGCCTGGCCGTGTCGATTCCGCTCCATCGGACGGACGTTCGCCGCGAGGACGACCTGGTGGAGGAGGTCTTGCGCGTCTACGGCTACGACCGGCTCCCCTCGCGTTTGCCGGCCGTGGTTGGCGCGGGCAGGGTGAAGGAGCCCCTGCGCCGGGTGGAGGACCGGCTGAGCGAGTCCGCCGCGGCCGCCGGCCTCTTCGAAACCGTGAACTATCCGTTCGTGGATCGCGACGGCGACGAGGCCGTGTTCGGCGACTGGCTCCGGCTGACGCAAACCGCGCTCGAGCCGCTCGCGATCGTCAATCCCCTGGACGCCTCGCGGCGGCACCTGCGGGCGACGCTTCTTCCCGGCCTCCTGGATGCCGTCTCGCGCAACCTGCGCCACGGCGCTCCGGCGGTGGCGCTCTTCGAGGTCGGCCGGACCTTCGGAGCGTCCGGCGAATCGGACCGCCCGGAGAGCTTCGAGTCGCGGCGCTTCGCGTTCGCGCTCGCCGGAGAGGCCCGCGATCATTGGAGCGTTCCCGAGAAGCTGAGGCCGGCAGACTTCTTCGACCTCAAGGGCCTGACCGAGCGCCTGGTGTCGGCCTGGGTCTCGCCTTCGGCGCTCGCCTGGAGGCCGGTAAAGGTCGAGGCGTTCACGCCCGGCGCGGCCGCGGTCTGCGAGGTCGCCGGTCGCCTGCTCGGGATCGCGGGCCTGGTCGCCGGGCCGGAGCGAAAGCGACGCGGCCTGCCGGTCGCGGTCTTCGCGGGCGAGCTCGTCGTCGACGCGATTCCGTCCGAGGGTCGCGCGTTCCGATTCGAGGAGTACTCGTCGCTTCCGGCCGTCACGGCCGACCTCTCCTTCGCCCAACCGAGGGAGCTCGCCTGGGAGGAGCTCGCGGGGTTCGTCCGCAAGTGCGCGCTCGAGAACCTCGAGTCGCTGCGGTGCCTCGACCGGTACGAAGGCCCGGGCGTGGAGCAGGGCAGGATCAAGACCACCATTCGGATGACGTTCCGTTCGCCGGAGCGGACGCTCGAACAGGATGAAGTCAATCGCCAGGTGCGGCGCCTGGCCGCGGAGCTCGCCTCCCGGCCGGGAATCTCTCTGGATCAGTAGGGAAAGGGGAACATGGATACCGTCAAAGTTTTCGACGCCCTGGACAAGAGGATTGAGCGGATGGTCGCGCGCCTGAAGTCCCTCGAGGCCGAGAACGAGAAGTTGAAGGGCGATCTGGCGACGGCCCGCAAGGCCGAGCGCGAGGCCGGGGACTCCCGGGGCGCGGTCGAGAAGCTCGAACGCGAGCAGGAGATGGTGCGCGAGCGCCTGGAGAAGCTGATCCGCGCACTCGAGGCGGCCGAGGAGCCGAGAAAGGCGTAGCCTGCGCTCTCCCGCGGATCCGTGCGCAGTCGCGCCCGTCTCCACGCCCGGCCCATCGTGCGCGGTCTGCGGCGGCAACGCCTTCGCGCCGTTCGCGGAAACGCCTCCGGGTCGCTGGATCCGTTGCCGCGGCTGCGGGCTCGTGCTTCAGGAGAATCCTCCGCCGATCGACGTCACCCAGCGGCTGTACGGATTCTCGCCCGGACACGCGCGCGTGGGTTCCTGGGATCTCGCCCGCCGGGACGCGCACCTCGCCTTCAAGTACTGGGTCGTCGCCGAGGCGCTGGATGTGCACGGCCTGTCCGGGCGGCTGGTCGACGTGGGGTGCGGTTCGGGGTTGCTCCAGCAGTACCTTGCCGCGCGCGGCTGGACACGAACCGTCGGCGTGGAGCCCTCCGGAGAATCGAACGGGCGGGAAGCGCTCGGGCAGATCGTCTTCAACGAGTCTGTCGCCGACTTCCTGAAGCGGCCGGGTTCCGAGGGCGGCTTCGATGTCGCCGTCGCGAATCACGTGATCGAGCACTGCTACGATCCCGCGGCCTTTGCCGGCGAGCTGCGGAGGCTTCTGCGGCCCGGCGGGCACGCTCTCGTGGCGACTCCGAACATCCGGGGATTGTCCATGGCCTGGAAGACGCTGATGAGCCGCATCGGCGCGAAGGCCCGGCCGTTCCGGCACCTCGACTACCCGAAGCATCTGACGTTGTTCGATCGCCGGACCCTGGCTCGGCTGCTCGCGGCCGCCGGATTCGAGGTCATCGAGGTCGAAACCTGCACGCGGTCCTCGCTCAATTCCTCGAAAAAGCCCCGACGTGTGCGGTCCTTCGACCGGTTCGGCCTCGGGGACAACATGCTGGCCGTCGCAAGGAAGCCGCTCTCGTAAACTGTTGACTCCTTTCGCTCAGGCGGACTAGACTGGCGCCCGAAAGGAGTCAGTGTCTCCATTGGACAAGCGGGGCAGCGTGACTCAGGTCGAGATCTTCGGGCAGACGTACAGCGTCCGCGCCGACGGCGAAAGCGGCTATGTTCACGATCTGGCTCGCTTCGTAGATTCCCGGATGAAAGAAGTGGCGGAACGGACGGCGACGGTCGACACGACCAAGATTGCGATTCTCGCCGCCCTGAACATTTCAGACGATCTTTACCAGGCGGAAAGAAAGCGGCAGGGCGACCCCACGGACGCGAAGGCCCGTGCGGAACGCCTGATTCGAAAACTGGACGACGCCCTGGGCGCCTGAAGGCGAGGCGTCGGCACCCCCGAGTGAATCGGGGACACGCGAAGGAATACGAGTGGTCCTGTGGATTGGGTCCCGGTGGTTGATGCATAACCCTCGTCGGAAGAGCCTCTTCCGGTTCGCCGTGTAGCCACGCCCGCGTCCTAGGCGCCCTCCGGGCTTTTTTGGGGGGCCGAATGAACACAACTCTCGCGATGGCGGTCGCGGCGGGACTGGTTCTCGCCGCGGTGCTGCTCGTCATCGGTTATCTCTTCCTGCGCAAGAAGGTCGAGCAGGAGCGGCTCGGTATCCGGACCGACGCCGAGCGGGCGCTTGCGGAGGCCCGCAAGCAGGCCGACTCCAGGCTGCGCGAGGCGGACATCGAGGCCAAGGAGAAGGTCCTCGCGGCGCGGGTCGAGTTCGACAAGACGGTCCAGGCCCGGCGCCAGGAGATCGCCACTCTGGAGAACCGGGTCCAGCAGAAGGAAGAGAACCTCGACCGCAAGCTCGCCCAGCAGGAGCGGCGTGACGAGGAGTTCAGCCGCAAGGAGCGGGCCGTCTCGGAGGCGCAGAAGAAGGCCGAGGAGCTGCAGGCCGAGGTCCAGCGGGTCATCGAGGAGCAGCGCAAGCGCCTCGAGCAGATTGCGGGCCTGACCGCCGTCGACGCCAAGCGCGATCTCGTGAAGTCCGTCGAGAACGAGGCCCGGATCGAGTCGGCGGGGCTCATCCGGCGCATCGAGGAGGAAGCCAACGAGCAGGCGACCCAGAAGGCGCGCCGGATCATCGGCATGGCCATCCAGCGCCTGGCCTCCGACACGGTCGTCGAGGCCACCGTGTCGGTCGTGGAGCTGCCTTCGGACGATCTGAAGGGCCGGATCATCGGCCGCGAGGGGCGTAACATCCGGGCGCTCGAGGCCGCCACCGGAGTGGACCTGATCATCGACGACACGCCGGAGGCGATCGTCATCTCGGCGTTCGAACCGCTGCGGCGCGAGGTCGCGCGGCACGCCCTCGAGAAGCTCATCGTGGACGGCCGCATCCACCCGGCCCGGATCGAGGAAGTCGTCGAAAAGGTGCGCTCCGAGCTCTGGGAAAAGATCCGCCAGGAAGGCGAGGCCACGGCGCTCGAGTTCGGCATCCCCGACCTGCACCCCGAGCTCATCAAGATGCTGGGCCGCCTGAAGTACCGGACCTCGTACGGCCAGAACGTGCTGCAGCATTCCAAGGAAGTCGGCTGGCTCGCGATGAACATGGCCGCCGAGCTCGGCGCCAATGTCGAGGTCGTCCGCCGCGCGGGCCTGCTTCACGACATCGGCAAGGCGATCGACCGGGAGATGGAGGGCACCCACCTCGAGCTCGGCCGGGAGGTCCTGAAGAAGTTCGGCGAGTCGAACGAGGTCATCCACGCCATGGAGTGCCACCACGGCGATTACGAGCCGCGGTCGCTCGAGGCCGTCCTCGTCAACGGCGCGGACGCCCTCTCGGCGGCGCGGCCCGGCGCGCGGCGCGAGATTCTCGAGACCTACGTCAAGCGCCTCGAGAAACTCGAGCACATCGCCGACGGCTTCAAGGGGGTGCAGAAGGCCTTTGCCATCCAGGCCGGACGCGAGCTGCGCATCGTGGTCGAGGCCAATCGCGTCACGGACGACGAGGCCCTCTGGCTCTCGCGCGACGTGGCGAAGAAGATCGAGGCCGAGCTGCAGTATCCCGGGCAGATCAAGGTCACGGTGATCCGGGAGACGCGAGCCGTGGAATACGCCCGATGATTTCGGATTTCGGATTTCGGATTTCGAATTTGGGACGCGAAGGCAGCCGATGAATCTGTTGTTCGTCGGCGACGTTGTCGGCGCGCCGGGTCGGCGCGCGCTCGTCGAGGCGCTGACGGGTGTGATCGATCGCCACCGGATCGATTTCACGGTCGTCAACGTCGAGAATGCCGCCGGGGGGTTCGGCCTGACGGTCGAGCTCTTCGCGGATCTCTCGAAGATGCCGATCGACGTCTTCTCCTCGGGCAACCACATCTGGGACAAGAAGGAGATCTACGACACGCTGAACGCTTCGGACCGGCTCCTGCGGCCCGCCAACTACCCGCCCGGCAACCCCGGCCGGGGGTGGACCGTCCAGCAGACGGCCTCGGGCGTCCCGGTCGGGGTGCTGAATCTGCAGGGACAGGTCTTCATGCCGGCCAATGCCGACTCGCCTTTCCGCGTCGCCGACGAGCAGCTTGCGCTCGCGGGCGACGTCAAGGTCATTCTGGTCGACATGCACGCCGAGGCGACCTCCGAGAAGGCCGCCATCGGCTGGTACCTCGACGGCCGCGTTTCGGCGGTCGTCGGCACGCACACCCACGTGCCCACGGCCGACGAGACGATCCGGCCGGGCGGAACGGCATACCTTTCCGACGCGGGCATGACCGGCGCCTACGAGGGCATCATCGGCTTCTCCAAGGACCGCATCATCGAGAAGTTCCTGTCCCAGACGCCGCGCTCCTTCGAGACGGCGAAGAAGGACATCCGACTTTCCGGATGCGTCGTGGACGTCGATGAATCGACCGGGAAGGCGAGAAGGATCGAGCGCGTGCAGGTCAGGGTGGGCTAGGGAAATTG
The DNA here is from genome assembly GCA_963847075.1 of uncultured Acidobacteriota bacterium. Taxonomy (GTDB): domain Bacteria; phylum Acidobacteriota; class Thermoanaerobaculia; order UBA5066; family Gp7-AA6; genus DAHUXD01. The sequence goes on along the minus strand of CAWJYL010000002.1, from coordinate 555,701 downwards.
ATGATTGAAGGTTGAAGATCATTAATCATCGGTTGGCGCTGCTCCCATGCGCCACGCGCTGACTGCTGTCGTCACGACTCTCAACGAAGAGGCCAACATCCGCGAGTGCCTCGAGAGCCTGGCGTTCGCCGACGAGATCCTCCTGGTCGATTCGTTCTCGAGCGACGGGACCCTGACCATCGCCCGGTCGATTCCGCACGTCCGTGTCGTTCAGCGCGAATACTTCGGATCGGCGGCCCAGAAGAACTGGGCCATGGACCAGGTGACGACGCCGTGGCTTCTGATCGTCGACGCGGACGAACGAATCCCGGAGGCGCTCGCCCGCGAAATCCTTGCCCTGCTCGACGGCACTCCCGACGCGAAGCACTACTTCATCCGACGGGAGAACGTCTTCCTGGATCGGACGATTCGGCACTCGGGCTGGTCGACCGACAAGGTCGTCCGGCTGCTCGAGCGAGGTGCGGCGCGTTACGCGAACCGGCGCGTCCACGTCGACCTGGCTCCCGAGGGCCGGGTCCCGACCCTGCTGTCGCCGATGCTGCACTACACCTGCCGCTCGCTCGACCAGTACCTCGAAAAGCTCCACCGGTACGCCACCTGGGGCGCCGCGGACGCTTTCCGGCAGGGCCACCGGGCGGGGATCTTCGAGCTCGCGCTCCGTCCGTTCTGGCGATTCGTCCGGATGTTCGTGATCCAGGCGGGGTTCCTGGACGGCCGTCACGGCCTCGTGCTCTGCGCGCTCCAGGCATGGGGCGTCTTCCTCAAGTGGGCGAAGGTCTGGGAGTGGGGACGGTTCCAGCGGAAGGGATGGCCGGTGGTGCTGCCGGAATATGATGAGTCGCAGGAAACGTGGCGATCGGGCTAGGCCGCGAATGATCGGGCTGCTGAGGTCGCTCTGGAGGACGCCCCGGATGCTGAAAGTCGGAGACACCGCCCCCGGTTTCGCCGTACCGGACCACACCGGAGCCACGCGGCAGCTGTCGGACTACGCCGGCAGGGTCATCGTGCTCTGGTTCTACCCCAAGGCCGACACTCCCGGTTGAACGATCGAGGGTTGCGGGTTCCGCGACCTTTATGCCGAGTTTCAGAAGAAGGGCGCCGAGATCCTGGGCGTGTCGTTCGACACGATCGCCGAGAATGCGGCTTTCGCCGAGAAGTTTCACTACCCGTTCCCGCTTCTCTGCGACGTCCAACGCAAGATCGGCGTTGCCTACGGCGCCGCCGACGACGCGAAGGCCTCGAATGCGACGCGCATCACGTACGTGATCGGCAAGGACGGCAGGATCGCGCAGGCCCATCCGAAGGTCTCGGTCAAGTCGCACCCGAAGGAGATCCTGGCATCCCTGTGAGCCGGCCTCCGGACCGGTATACTTCCCAGCGCGGAGGCGAGAGACATGGCCGTTGACCCGGAGTTGCTGGCAATCCTGGTGTGCCCCAAGACGAAGGGCCCCCTCGAGCTCGTCGAGCTGCGGGAAGCGGCGCGCAAGACGCTGGTCCAGAAGTATCGCGACAAGTTTCGCGACGAGGAACCCGTCGTGACCCAGGGCCTCTACTCGAAGCAGGCCGATCTCGTCTACCCGATCGTTTCGGACATCCCGGTGATGCTCGTCGACGAGGCGCTTCCCGGCTCGGAGGCCTCGGGCCGGCGGTAGGATCGGGTGACTCCGCGCCGACTCGCGTTTGGCCTTCTCGTTCTCTTCGCACTCCTGACGCCTTTCATCGCGCCGGCCTACAACGTCTCCGTCCTGCTCCTGATCGTCTGGATGGTGTCGCTCCGGCGCGAGCGGCGGTTTGCCGAGAGCCTGCGCTCGCCGATCGCCTTCGTGCTCCTCGTGTTCTCCCTGCTGACGATCCTGTCGGCGATCTTTTCGCGCGACCCGGCGCTCTCGATGCGGCATCTCGCGGGCCTGATGCTCTATCTCCTGGTGCCGCTCGGGGCGGACCTCTGCGACACGGCCGGGCGCGTGCGAACGGTGTTTCTCGCGATGGCCGCGAGCGCGACGGGACTATCCCTGGACGGAATCTGGCAGTTCCTGCACGGGGGCGATCGCCTCGGCAACCGCATCCGGGCAACGCTCTCGCACTACATGACTTTTTCCGGTCTCGCCCTGATCGCCGGCTGCCTGCTGCTCGGGCTCGCTCTCGAGGCGACGGGGCGTTGGCGCGCGGCCGGCCTGCTCTGCGTGATCCCGTTCATGGCCGTCCTGCTGACCTACACGCGCGGTGCGTACGTGGGAATCGTTGCGGCGCTGCTCGTCTATGCAGGGGTGCGCCGCCCTCGGAGCCTGCTGTGGCTCGCCCCGACTCTGGTCGCGGTCTTCCTTCTTGCGCCCCAGGGAATTCAGGACCGTATCCGCTCGACGGTCGACGTCACCGACGCCACCAATCGTGACCGGATTGCCATGGCGCGCGCCGGCCTGCGTATGGTGCGCGACTATCCGATCTTCGGCCTCGGCCCGGACGTCGTGAAGGCCTACTATCCCCTGTACCGCGACCCGGACGCGCCCCGCTTCAGCGTGCCGCATCTGCACAACAACGTTCTGCAGTTTGCGGCCGCCAACGGGATCTTCGCGGCGGCGACGTACCTGGTCCTCGTGGGGATGGTCATCGCCCGGGCGGCCCACCTGGTGCGCCGCCGCGACGATCCGCAGCGCGCGGCCCTGTGGACAGGGGCTCTGCTGGCAACGGTGGCGCTCGCCGTCGCCGGGCTGTTCGAGTACAACTTCGGCGACACCGAGGTCGAGATGGCCACGCTGCTCGTGTTTGCGGTCCTCTTCTCCGTGGCGAGCGCGCCCGAAGCCGGCGGCCGAGCCCCCTCGATGCCGCGCAAGGCGGGCTAGAATCGCGCCGATGCTCGCGCGCCCTCTGCCGCTGACCGCCCCGCCGCGGCCCTACACCGTGTCGGAGATCCTCGCCGAGGTGTCCACGGCTCTTCGGACCACGTGGCGCGATGTCTCGGTCGTGGGGGAGATCGGCCGCTTCGACCTGCGCGGCGGCCACGGGTATTTTGCGCTCAAGGACCAGGCCTCGACCCTGCCCGCGATCATCTTCGCCTCCGACCTGAAGCGCGTGCCGTTCCGGCTGGAGCCCGGCCTCGAGGTCGTCGTGCGGGGCTCGCTCGACCTCTACGCGCCGCAGGGCAAGTTCCAACTCAAGGCCTTCGCGATCGAGCCCGTGGGCCGCGGAGCGCTGCAGCTCGCCTTCGAGCAGCTCAAGGCTCGGCTCGAGGCCGAGGGCCTGTTCGATCCCGCCCGCAAGCGGCCGATTCCGCGCCTGCCGCGCCGGATCGCGGTCGTCACCTCGCCGACCGGGGCCGTCATCCGCGACATCCTGCACGTGCTCGCGCGGCGCTTCGAAGGCCTCGCGATCACGGTGTACCCCGTGCGCGTCCAGGGCGAGCTCGCTGCGGCGGAGATTTCCGCCGCCATCGCCCATCTGAATCGCCACGGCGGATTCGACGTGCTCATTCTGGCGCGGGGCGGCGGCCCGCCCGAGGACCTCGTCGCGTTCAACGACGAACGGGTCGCGCGGGCGCTTGCGGCATCCGGGATCCCGACCATTTCCGGCGTGGGCCACGAGACCGACGTGACGATCGCCGACCTCGTGGCCGACCTGCGCGCCCCGACGCCGTCGGCGGCCGCCGAGCTCGTCATCGAGCGCAAGGACGAGCTGGAGCGGCGTCTCGGGGAAATTCGCCGGCGCCTGCCGCGCGCGATGCGCGCGCGCCTGACGCTCGAGCGGGCGCACCTCGGCGCCTTCGCGCGATCGGAAGGGCTGGCCGGCCTGCCCCGCCGCTTGCGAGAGTGGAGGGAGTCCGTCTCCCAGGGCCGCGATGCCCTCGTGACGCGCCTGCGCCGCCGGCCCGCCGAGTACGGAGGGCGCGTTGCGGCTGCGCGGCGCTTCCTGCAGGACTTTTCCCGCGTCGCGGAGCTCGCCCGGCGCCGCGACGCCGTCCGTGGCGGGCAGTCCATGCTGTCCGAACGAATCGGGCGAGCGCTCGAGCGTCGCCGCGCGCGCCTGGGGGAATTCGCGCGCCGGCTCGAAGTCCTCGGACCGCTGGCGGTACTCGCCCGCGGCTACGCGGTCGCCTACCGCGAGGGCTCGGCGGCGCCGATCCTCGCGGCATCGCAGGTCGGCATCGGCGAGCGCATTCGCGTCCGGCTCCATGAGGGTGAGCTCGGCGCCGTTGTTCGCAAAGGAGGGCGGGCGGCCGCGCCCGGGCCGCTCTTTCTCGGCGATGAGGAGGAACCGTGACGGCGCGTCCGAGAAAAGAGAAGAGCTTCGAGGAGGCCATGGCACGACTGGAGGCGATCGTCGCCGAGCTCGAGGGGGAAGACCGCGGCCTGGAGGAACAGTTTGCGCTCTTTCAGGAGGGCATGTCGCTGGCGCGGCTCTGCGACAAGAAACTCGGCGAGGTCGAGAAGTCCGTCGAGGTCGTGCTGAAGGAAGCGGCCGGCGAGTGGAAGACGGAGCCCTTCGACCCGGCGGGCGGCGCGGACGAGGACGATGACGGCCGGAGCTGACGGCGCCGCCGACAGCGGGGTCGCGGAATATCTCGCCGCCCGGCGCGAAGATGTCGATCGGGCCCTCGAGCGGCTCCTTCCCGCCGAATCGGCCTGGCCCTCGACTCTCCATCGCGCGATCCGCCACTCCGTTTTCGCGGGTGGAAAGCGCCTGCGGCCGATTCTCTGCCTGGCCGCGGCGGAGGTGCTCGGTGCGAAGGCCGAGGACGCGCTCGAGCCCGCCTGCGGCCTCGAGATGATCCACACCTACTCCCTCATCCACGACGACCTGCCCGCGCTCGACAACGACGACCTGCGCCGCGGCGTTCCGACCTGTCACGTCCTCTTCGGGGAAGCGACCGCGATCCTCGCCGGAGACTCGCTCCTGACCCACGGCCTGGGCGTCTTCGCGGTGTATCCCCGGGGGGACGCCTTCGCCGCGGCCAAGCTGCGCGTGCTCGCGACGGTCGTGGAAGCGATCGGCACCCGGGGCATGATCGGCGGACAGATGGCCGACATCGAGGCGGAGGCGGAGACCGCTCCGACGGCCGAGTTGCTCGATCGCATCCACGAGCACAAGACGGGCCGTCTGATGCGAGCCTCCCTTCTCACGGGCGCGATTCTGGCCGGCGCCGACGAGCCGACGCTCGCGCGCATCGATCGCTATGGCCGCAAGATCGGCCTCGCCTTCCAGATCAAGGACGACCTGCTCGACGTGGAGTCGGATGCCGCGACACTCGGAAAGGCATCGAACAAAGACGCCGCGGCGGGCAAGGCCACGTTTCCGGTCGTGTGGGGGGTGGAGCGCTCGCGAAGTTTGCTTCTCGAGAATATCGCCGAGGCCGTGGAGTTGGCCTCGGCGTTGCCGCGCGGGGGCGGGGTCCTGCCGGACCTTGCCCGTTTCATCGGCGCCCGAAAGTCGTGAAAGCGTTCGTCCAGACAGGCATCGGGCGCTACGAAGAACAGGAACTCGAACGGCCGAAGGCGGGACCCGGCGAAGTCGTGCTGCGCGTGCTCGCCGCGCTCACGTGCGGAACGGATCTCAAGCTCCTGCGCCGCGGCCATGCCCGCATCGCGCTCCCCGTCACCATGGGGCACGAGGTCTGCGGCGAAGTGGTCGAAGCGGGGGCGGGCGCCGGGGGATGGAAGCCCGGCGAACGCGTGGTGCCGGGAATTTCCGGCCCGTGCGGCCACTGCGCCGCGTGCCGCGGCGGGCGCGGCAACCTGTGCGCGGCCGGCCAAGCCGATCGGATGTGGGGAGCGTTTGCCGAGTACGTACGTGTTCCGGCCGGCGTCGTCGCGGCGAACCTGCATCGGGTGCCGGCCGGTCTGCCGGACGAGACCGCCGCCTTCCTCGATCCGCTCGCCTCCGTCCTCCACGGCTGGAGCCGGCTGCGCGACCCATCGGGTGCCCTGTTGATCTACGGCGCGGGAGCGCTCGCGTTCCTGTGGGCCGCCGTCGCGGGGCGCAGAGGCATGGAGACGATCATCGCCGGCCGGCGCGCCGGGCGAGCAGCCCTCGCGGAGCGATATGGCGCGCGGTTCGTGGATCTGGCCCGGTGCGGACGGGAGGTTCTGGCCGCCGGCAACGGGGAGTTGCCCGACGTCGCGGTCGACTGCACGGGAGATCGGGAAGTCTGGGAGCTCCTGCCCGGCCTCGTTCGGCCGGGAGGCCAGGTCCTGCTCTTTGGCGGCTGCGCGCCCGACGCGACGGTGCGGTTCGACGCTGCGCGGCTGCACTATGCGGAGATCACGCTGGCGGGCGCCTTTCACTACACACCGGCCGATGCAGAGGTCGCCCTCGAGCTGCTCGCGTCCGGTCGCGTCGATCCGCGTCCCCTGATCGCCGATCGGGGCTCCCTCGCGAAGCTCCCCGGCTTCCTGGAGGCCCAGTTGCGGGGCGACGGCGTGCGTTACGCCGTCCTGGCAGGCTGAGGTCGCCGCGGCCGGCGGCTCGCCAGACGCACCGTGGCCGATCGAGCGAGCCGGGAGCGTCTGCCGGGGATCGCGGCGCTCGCCGTCTTCTTCGGCGCCGGGTGCGCGATCAGTTTCACGGCTGGCGCGTCGCTCTTCTTTGCAGGAGGATTTCTGGAGCCCATGTGGCGGCTCAATCCACGCGCGCGTGCCGCCTTCTCGAGCATGGGCGGCTGGGCGGTGTTGCTGCTCGGTGCCGTTTGCCTGTGCTGCGGCCTGGCGGCGGTGGGCCTCTGGTGGGGGGCGCGCTGGGGGTATGGCATGGCGGTGGGCGTGCTCGGCGTCAATTTGATCGGCGATGCGGTCAACGCGGTGCTCGGAACGGAGCCGCGTGCGGTGTTCGGCATTCCGGTTGCGGTTGCCATCCTGGCCTACCTTTTGAGCGGGCACGTACGTTCGCGATTTCCGAGGCGTCGGTAGGTACTGTGCCCGCCGCGCTCGACCCTTTCATCCCGCAGGCGGACGTTCGCGAGCGCCACGAGACGCTCGTGCGAGCGCCGGCCGCGCTCGTCCTCGAGGTGGCGCGGGGATTCGACCTGCAGTCCGTCCTGCTGGTCCGTGCGATCTTTCGGCTCCGGGAGGCGTTCATGGGCTCGAAGGGCGCCTCGCGACGGCGCCCGAAGGGATTGGAGGCCGAGCTCCTCGGCCTCGGGTGGACCTGCCTCGTCGATCGACCGGGCGAGCTCTTCGTCGCGGGGGCGGCCTGCCAGCCCTGGCTGGCGGACGTCGTGTTTCGGCCCGTGCCGCCCGAGACCTTTGCAGATTTCGGGATCCCCGATCACGTGAAAATTGCCTGGACCCTCGAAGCCAGAAGCCTGGAGCCCGCGCTCACGCAGTTCGCGAGCGAGACGCGGGCGGTCGCGACCGACGAACAGGCGCGCGCGAAGTTCCGGAAGTACTGGCGACGGGCGCGCGCGGGCATCGTGGCCATTCGACGGCTCCTCCTGCCCGCCCTGCGCCGTGAAGCGGAACGACGCTGGCGGTCCATGACGGCGTCGGCTCCGTGACCTCGATATGATCGGGTCATGCTTCGTCGATTCCGGGGCATTCCCGGCGGCTTCCTCGTCGTGCTCTCTCTCTCCGGAAGAACGCAGGCCCAGGCACCGATTGAACCCGCGCCCGCGCCTGAGGCGGCGACTACGCCGGCAGTCCCGCGCGATAAGGAGCTACCCATCCCGGAGGCGGCCCGGGCGAGCGATCATTTCGACGTTCTTGCGGCGACGAATTCCTACCTCGCCTCCGTCCCACCCGAGAAGCGGGCTCGGTCGGACGCCTACTTCGAGGGCGGCTATTGGCTGATCCTCTGGGACTTTCTGGCGGCGGCCGCGATCTATCTGCTCCTGCTCGCCACGGGATGGTCGGCGCGCATGCGCAGCCTCGCAGAACGGACCACGCGCTTCAGGCCGCTGCAGACGTTCCTGTACTGGATCCAGTTTCTGATCGCGACGTCCGTGCTCGCGTTCCCGCTCACTTTCTACGAGGGCTTCGCGCGGGAGCACAAGTACGGACTGGCGACACAGACCTTCGGTGCGTGGCTCTCCGATCAGCTCAAGGGGCTCGCCGTTGGAGCGGTCCTCGGCGGCCTCTTCGTGGTCGGGATCTATGGCGTGCTGCGCCGGGCGCCAAGAACCTGGTGGATCCTCGGCAGCGCCGTGACCGTGGTGTTCCTGATGCTCGGCGCCTTGATCGCTCCCGTCTTCATCGCCCCGATCTTCAACACGTACACCAAGCTCGAGGATGCGCGGGTCAGGGATCCCATCCTCAGCCTCGCCCGCGCCAACGGCATCCCGGTGACCGAGGTTTACGTCGTCGACGCCTCGAAGCAGTCGACCCGAGTCAGCGCCAACGTCAGCGGGTTTCTCGGCACCGAGCGGATCACGTTGAACGACAATCTTCTGAACCGGTGCAGCCTTGCCGAGATCCGGAGTGTGATGGGCCACGAGATGGGGCACTACGTCCTCAATCACGTCTACACGTTCACCGTGTTCTTCGCCGTGCTGACGGTGATCGGCTTCGCCTTCGTGCGGTGGGGCTTCGGGAGAGCGCTCGCCCGGTGGGGAGGCTCCTGGGGCGTGCGCGGCATCGACGACGTGGCCGGGCTGCCGCTCTTCGCCCTGCTCGTGGCCGTCTTCGTCTTCGTGCTGACACCGGTCACGAACAGCCTCATTCGGGTGCAGGAATACGAGGCCGACATGTATGGCATCAACGCGGCTCAGGAGCCGGACGGCGAGGCCCTGGTGGACTTGAAGCTGGGTGACTACCGCAAGCTCGACCCCGGCCCCGTCGAAGAGATCATCTTCTTCGACCATCCGAGCGGGCGGACCCGGATCAACGCCGCCATGCGCTGGAAGGCGGAGCACCTGAGGTCCCAACGCTGAGGTCGCAGTCCACTTTTTGACACAGGAGGATCCATGAAGACAAAGCCCATGCCGACATTCGCTCTCGCCCTCTGCGCCCTGTCGCTCGCGTTGGCGCGCCCGAGCGCAGCCGACGCGCCGCAGCCGGCCGCCGGCGCCCCCGCTCCCGCCTTTACGCTGACGAGTAACGAGGGCAAGGCGGTGCAGCTCTCCGACTACCGCGGCAAATGGGTCGTCCTCTATTTCTATCCGAAGGACTTCACGAGCGGCTGCACGCTCGAGGCGCACAACTTCGAGCGGGACCTCCCGAAGTTCGAGAAGCTCGGCGCAGTGATTCTCGGCGTGAGCGTCGACAGCGCCGAGTCGCACAAGGACTTCTGCACGAAGGAGGGCCTGACCTTCAAGCTGCTCTCGGACCCGGACGCGAGGGTCTCGGCCGAGTACGGCTCCGTCATGAACGTGGCGGTGGGAAAGCTCTCGGCGCGGAATACGTTCCTCATCGACCCCGATGGCAAGATCGCAAGGGTGTTCGTGGGCGTCAAGCCCGCGGCCCACAGCGAGGAGGTGCTGGCCGCCCTCGCCGAACTGCAGAAGCACTGAGCCGGACGGCCCCGCCCTCGCCCGGAGCGAGCCCCGGTCCGGGGCGCCGAGGAGCAACCGATGCACCTGACACGGCTGGACTGGCTTGTCGTTGCCGCGTCGCTCGTGGTGTCGTTTGCGCCGGCGCTATTTCTGATGCGCCGGGCAGGATCCTCGACCTCCGAGTTCTTCACCTCGGGCCGGTCCGCGCCCTGGTGGCTCGTGGGTGTCTCGATGGTCGCAACGACCTTCTCGACCGATACGCCCAACCTCGTGACGAACATGGTGCGCGAGAAAGGCGTGGCGAACAACTGGCTCTGGTGGTCGTTCCTGCTGACCGGGATGATGACGGTCTTCTTCTTCGCCCGCCTCTGGCGGCGCTCGAACGTGCTCACGGACCTCGAGTTCTACGAGCTGCGGTACTCGGGCAGGCCCGCGAGCTTCGTGCGCGGTTTTCGCGCGGTGTACCTCGGGCTTCTCTTCAATTGCGTGATCATGGCCGCGGTCAATCTGGCGGCGGTCAAGATCGCCAACATCGTTCTCGGCTGGCCGATGGGCAAGACGCTCTTCCTGTGCGCGCTCCTGAACGTGCTCTTCGCGGCGACCTCGGGCCTCTGGGGCGTTCTCGTGACGGACTTCGTGCAGTTCGGGATCGCCCTGGCGGGATCCTTCGCCGCGGCGTATTTCGCGCTGAAGCAGCCGCAGGTGGGCGGGCTTTCGGGGCTCGTGCAGCGAATCGACCCGAAGACGCTGGGACTCCTGCCGGACTTCTCGGACCGGGACCTCGCGCTCTCGGTGCTCGTCATCCCGATCACGATCCAGTGGTGGTCGGTGTGGTACCCGGGGGCGGAGCCGGGAGGAGGCAGCTACATCGCGCAGCGCATGCTGGCGTCCCGGAGCGAACGGGACGCGGTCGGGGGAACGCTCTTTTTCAACGTGGCGCACTACGCGCTGCGGTCGTGGCCGTGGATCATCGTGGCGCTCGCGTCGATGCTGGTCTTTCCGAACCTCTCCGACATCGCGCGGGCGTTTCCCTACGTGGATCCCAGGCTGATCGGCCACGACATGGCCTACCCGGCGATGCTCAAGTTCCTGCCCGAGGGATTTCTCGGGCTGATGGTGGCGGGGCTGCTCGCCGCTTACGTCTCGACCCTGTCGACGCACCTGAACTGGGGGACGTCGTACCTGGTGCACGATTTCTACCGCCGGTTCCTGCGGTCGGATGCGAGCGAGCGGCACTACGTTGCGGTCGGCCGCCTCGTCACGGCCCTTCTCATGGTTCTGGCGGCGCTGCTCACCTTCGTCCTGCAGACCGCGAAGCAGACCTTCGACCTGATGCTCTCGATCGGCGCCGGAACGGGCCTCATCTACCTGCTGCGCTGGTTCTGGTGGCGGATCAACGCGTGGAGTGAAGTGGCGGCGATGGGGAGCTCTTTTCTGGTGGCCCTGGGCTTCTTCTTGGCGCGTCGGATGGGGCACGAGGTTCCGACCCACGTGTCGCTGGTGGCAACGGTCGGCATCACGACCCTCATCTGGTTGGCCGTGACCTGGCTGACTCCGCCGACGGACCGGGACCGGCTCGTGTCCTTCTACCGCCTGGTGCGCCCGGGTGGGCCGGGATGGCGACCGATCCTCGCCGAGGCCGGTGTGGGCCCGTCGCCGGACAGCCTGACACAGGCCCTGCTCGGCTGGATTCTCGGTTGCGCGTTCGTCTACGCGGCACTCTTCGGTGCCGGAAGTTTCGTCTATGGGCGCACCGCGGCGGGCGCGATGTGGTTGATCGTCTTCGCCGCGAGCGGAGTCGGGCTCGCGCGCATCCTGCCGCGGCTCTGGACGGCGGACGGCGTCGCCGCCGGATGATGGGGATGATGGGCATGACGGGGATGGTCGAGAAGGCCGTCATTCTCGCGGCGGGGCTCGGCACCCGGATGCGGCGCGAGGTGGCCGGCTCGCGGTTGCATCCCGACCAGGAGGCTGCCGCCAGCCAGGGCATGAAGGGCATGATGCCGATCGGCCGGCCCTTCCTCGATTACGTGATCTCGGCGCTGGCCGACGCCGGGCTGCAGGATGTCTGCATCGTCGTCGGGCCTCGCCACGACGCGATCCGCGCGCACTACGCAGGCGCGAGACCGTCGCGCGTCCGTCTCGCCTTCGCGGTCCAATCCGAGCCGATCGGCACCGCGCACGCGACGCTCGCCGCGGAGGAATTCGCGGGCGGCGACGAATTCCTGCTGCTGAATTCCGACAACTACTATCCGGTCTCGGCGTACCGTGCCCTGGTGGCGCTGGGTGAGCCCGGGCTGCCGGTATTCGAACGGGAACGGCTGCTCGCGCTCGGCAACTTTCCGCGAGAGCGGGTGTCGCGCTACGCGAGGCTCGCGATCGGCGCGGACGGGTACCTCGCGGGGATCGTCGAAAAGCCGGTCGAGGCGGCGATGGGGGCCGCTGGGGGCGAGGTCTTCCTCAGCATGAACCTCTGGCGTTTCCGGCCGGACGTCTTCGAGGCGTGCCGCCGCGTGCCACGCTCCGCCCGCGGCGAGTTCGAACTGCCGCAGGCCGTGGACTACGCCATCCGGGAGCTCGGCCGGCGATTTCGGACGGTGCCCTGCGACGAAGGGGTCCTCGACCTCTCGACCCGGGCCGACGTCGCCGCGGTGGCCGCGCGGCTGCGCGGGGTCGAGGTGCGGCTCTGAACGCCGTCGAGGAGCGGCTGTCCGCGGCCGGGCTCCTCGGGGCCGAGGCCCGCCGCAAGCGTGAGCTGTTCGGCGAGGTGGAGGCGGCGCTGCGCGGACTCGCCGGGCCCGCTGTCGTTGCGGACGGGCGCTGGTTCGTGCCCGGCCGCGTCGAGGTCCTCGGCAAGCACACCGACTATGCCGGCGGCCGAAGCCTCCTGTGCACGGTCGGGCGTGGCTTCTGCGTCGCCGCGTCGGGCCGCGCGGATCGGCTCGTCCGGATTGCCGACGCCGGCAGGGGCGTGTCGGCCGAGGTGGCGCTCGATGCCGGGGCGGCCGCGGCGCAGGGGTGGGTCGTCTACGCGCAAACGGTCGCGGCGCGCCTGGCGCAGAATTTCGCGGAGCCTTTGCGCGGCGCGGACATCGCTTTCGCGAGCGACCTGCCCGGGGCATCGGGCCTGTCGAGCTCGAGCGCTCTGGTCGTCGCGCTCTTCACGGTGCTCGCCGACCGGAACGACCTCGCTTCGCGCCCGGAGTACCTGGCGAACATCCGGAGCGCGGAGGATCTCGGCGGGTACCTCGGCTGCCTCGAAAACGGCCGCAGCTTCGGAACGCTCGCGGGCGAGCGGGGTGTGGGCACTTTCGGAGGCAGCGAGGATCAAACGGCGATCCTCTGCTGCCGCGCCGGAGAGCTCGCCCAGTACGCCTTCTGCCCGGTGCGCTACGAGCGCTCGGTCGGCCTGGAGGAGGACTGGAGTTTCGTCGTCGCGTCGAGCGGCGTCGCCTCCGACAAGACCGGCGGCGTCCGCGACCGGTACAACCGGCTTTCGCTCGCCACCACCGCGATCCTCGAGCTGTGGAATCGCTCGACCGGGCGCAGCGACCCGAGCCTCTACGCGGCCGCGACGAGCGGGCCCGACGTGCCCGAGCGCATGCGCCAGCTCGTGGCGATGTTCCCGGCACCGGGGTTCGATGCGGAGTTCCTGGTCGGCCGATTCGACCAGTTCCTCGAGGAGTCGACCGTTCTCATCCCGTCGGTGGGAGACCTCCTCGCGAAGGGCGAGGTCGGGTTGATCGGCGATCTCGTCGATCGATCGCAGGAGCTCGCGGAGCGTTGCCTCGGCAACCAGGTGCCGGAGACCGTCGCGCTCGCCCGGACGGCCCGGGAGCTCGGCGCGGTGGCGGCATCGGCCTTCGGCGGCGGCTTCGGCGGCAGCGTCTGGGCGCTCGTCCGCACGGACGGTGCGGAGGCGTTTCGCCGGCGCTGGGCCGAGGGATACGCGAAAGCCTTTCCGCAGATCACGGAGCGGTCCCGCTTCTTCGTGACGCGACCCGGGCCAGCGGTCGTTCGGCTGTAGCGGCGCTTCCCGCTACTGCGCCGCTGCGCCGATCGCATCGGCGATCGGTGGAGCGGCGTGGGGGCTCGCGGAGCGCCAGTCCTTTCCGAGTAGGGCGGCGACCGTCGCGGCGATCTGGCTCTGCGTGACCGGCGCGACGTTGCGGCGCTCGCCGAGCGGCGGCGTGTCGGGGCCCAGCACGGCAATCCACATGTACTCGGCGCCCTCCACGTTCCAGTCGTGATGCTTCCAGTTCTCGGGCCCGTTGCCGCGGCCGTGATCGGTCGTGACGATGAACGTCGTCCTGTCCTTGTACTGCGGCATGGCCTGCATCGCCGTCCAGAGCTGCCGGATGAAGCCGTCCACGTTGTGCGCCGACTGCAGGAGGAGATCGTAGCGTCCGTTGTGGGCCCATTCGTCGGTCTCTCCGTAGCCGACGAAGAGGACCCGCGGCTTGCGCTCGGCGACGAAGGCGAGAAGCGTCTGTTGGAGGAAAGAATCGTAAGGCATATCGGAGAATTCGCGCGTCGTGGTGCGGTAGAGCTCGTTCAGGAGCGACTCGGGCGGGGTCGCCTTGCCGGGGAAGGGCGTGTCCCAGCCAGTCCGCATCGGGAGGTGGCTGCGCTCGGCGTTGAAGATGCGCGGGAAGGCGTCCCAGCCGCCGACGACGGCGACGCGGCCGCGGAACTCGGGCAGCCCGTTCAGCCACTCGAAGACCGAGACGTTCGGGTTCGGGCCGTACTCGTTCTTGTCGATGCGCTCATCCGGCGCACCCGTGATGATCTCGTTGTAGCCCGGGTAGGAGAACTTGTAGCTGTTGGCGACGCGCGCGACGCTGCCGGCCGGGCCATTGCCGTAGATCTGCCCCTGTTTCGCTATCTCCGTCCAGAAGAAGGGCAGCAGGGCCGCGCGACGCTCCCCGGGCTCCGGGCGCCAGAACTCGCGCTTGGTCGCCGCGACGTCCTCGACGCCGCCCGGCTTCTCGCTCACCAGAGCGGTTTCGGCTCCCGTGAAGACCTCCTGCCAGCGCAGGCCATCCGTCACGATCACGACGACGTTCTCGGTCCGCCGGGCCGGCTCCGCGGCCGCCAGCGACGCGGCGGCCAGGAATCCGGCCCAGAAGATCCGGCTCGTGACTTTCTTCATCTCCACCTCACGAAGTCTTCCGCGAGCACACGGTCGTAGGCATCCACGGCGCGGTCCGCGTCCGCCTCGGAGAACACGAGGGGCGGCTTCATCTTGATCACGTTGTGGTCGGGGCCGTCGGTCGAGAGCAGGATCCCGTGGTCCTTCATGCGCTCGACGACGTGGGCGGCCTGCGGCGCGGCGGGCGTCCGCGTCTGCCGGTCGAGGACGAGCTCGATCCCGAGGAAGAGGCCGAGCCCCCGGACGTCGCCGACGATGGCGTGCCGTTCCATGAGTCCGGCGAGGCCTCCCTTGAGGTGGGCGCCGACGCGCTGCGCTCGCTGTTGGAGCGCCTCGTCCCGGATCACGTCGAGCACGGCGAGGCCGATCGCGCAGGAAACCGGGTTTCCGCCGAAGGTGTTGAAGTACTCCATGCCGTTGGCGAAGGAGGCGGCGATCGCCGGGGTCGTCACGACGGCGGCGAGCGGGTGGCCGTTGCCGATCGGCTTGCCCATCGTCACGATGTCGGGCACGACGCCCTGTGTCTCGAAGCCCCAGAACCGGACTCCGACGCGCCCGAAACCGACTTGGACCTCGTCGGCGATGCATACCGCGCCCGCTTCCCGCGCGTACCGGTAAGCCGCGGCGAGATATCCGGGCGGCAGCTCGATTTGCCCGCCGCACGACAGCAGACTCTCGCACAGGAAGGCCGCGGGTTGCCCGCCGCGCGACCGCGCGGCCGCCGCCGCCTCGCGGACGTGCGACCCGAACTTCTCCCCCCGCCCGGGGTCCTCGCGCCGGTAGAGCCCGCGGTAGTCGTCCGGCATCGGGACCTTGTGCACGTGGGGCGGCGCTCCCTTTCCGCCCGGTCCGTCGAACTTGTACGGGCTTGCGTCGATGAGGCCCTGCGTGTTCCCGTGGTAGGCGCCCTCCACGACGATGAGGTCGCGGCCGCCCGTGTGCGTGCGGGCCATCCGCAGGGCGAGTTCGTTTGCCTCGCTGCCCGAGCAGACGAAGAAGCAGACGGACAGGGGTTCCGGAAGAGTCTCCGCGAGGCGCTCCGCGTAGCGCACGATCGCGGGATGGAGGTAGCGCGTGTTGGTATTCAGAATGCTCATCTGCCGGGCCCCGGCGCGGACGACGCGGGGGTGGCAATGGCCGACGTGCGCCACGTTGTTGACCATGTCGAGGTAGGCGCGCCCGGTCCGGTCGTAGAGGTGCGCGCCGGCGCCGCGGACGATCTCGAGCGGTGTGCGGTAGGCGAGGGACAGCGACGGGCCGAGGCGCCGGCGCCGCTCGGCGCCGAGGCGCTCGGTGTCGTCGGCGGCCGCGCGGAAGGTCGCGGGGCCTCGGAGAACGAGGTTCGGGTCCGGGCAGAGGGAGAGCCACGTCCGCCGCGCGCTCTCTGCGGCCACGCCGGGGAAGTCGCCGTCGCGATCGAGCATGTCCGCGACCACCTGGAAGTGGACGTGCGGCGGCCAGTCGCCGTTGCCGGGCGGCGCCCCGACGGCGCCGATCCGCTGGCCCTTCGCGACGGCGGCGCCCGGCTGCAGGCCCGCGAGCGAGTCGGCGGACAGGTGCCCGTAGAGAGTGTAGAAGGGCGCACAGCCGGCCGGCGCGTGCTCGAGGATGATCGTCGGCCCGTAGTCGAGGCGCGCGGCGTTGTCGCGCAGACTGTGGACCCTGCCGGCAAGGGGAGCCAGCACGGGTGCTCCGGCATCGCAGAAGACGTCGATCGCGACGTGCACGGTTCGCCGCTCCGGGTGCTCGCCGGCCGGTCCGGCGAACGCTTCGCTGGCATACAGCAGCCGCGCCTCGTCGTAGCGGCCGATGCCCGCCGGCGCGCCGCACTCCTTCATCCGGCCGAAGAGCTTCCGGGTCATCGCATCCGTGTCCGTCGCCTGCTCCGGCGTTTCGAACTCCGGGCTTCCCACCGAGAGGTCGAAGACGAGGGCCTTTTTGAGATCGGCCTCGACGATTGGGCCGATCTCGGATGCGTGCGTCCGCAACCAGGCCTCGATCCGCGGGGTCTGCGGACAGGGAACCGTGCCGCAGGCCGCACGCAGCGCATAGTGGGCGTACCGGGGATGGACTTCGCGCATCTTCGCGAGGGCCTCCCAGGCCGCGGCCTCGCTCACCGTCAGGTAGGCGTTGTCCGGCTCCGTCGTGCGGCGGTGCGCAGACAGGCACACGCTCGTGCAGAGGCGGATGGCGACGAGGCTCCAGAGCGCCTCGATCTCGGCCTCGTTCAGGGGGCGCGCCTCGTTGTAGCCGGCCGCCAGGCTCGCCGCGGCGGCGAGGGGATCCGCCTTGCCGAAGATCGCATAGGCGATGGCCACCGCGGCTTCACAGACGGTCCAGGTCTCGAGCATGTCGCCGAAATCGAGCAGGCCCGCCACCGCGCGGTCGCCCGGGACCGGATCGCCGACGAGCACGTTGTAGTCGTTGGCGTCGTTGTGGATGACGCTCGTCGGCAGGAGCGGCGCCAGGGGCCGCACGATCTTCTCGTAGTCCTCGACGAAGCGCTCGACGAGCGCCCGGCGGCTCGCATCGCGGATCGCGTCCCGGTGGGTTGCGATCACCGCGAGCGCGCGGCCCGGATCCCAGACGAGATCCCGCCCGCTCGCGGCGCGGTGCCGAAAGCCCTCGAGCGCGCGGTCGAGCGTCCCGAGGAACCGGCCGATCGACCGCAGCAGCCGCGGCGGCCGAGGCTTCGCGTCGGCGAGCATCGTTCCCGGAAGAAAGGTGACGAGCCGCACGAGGCGGCCGTCGGCTTCGAGGGTCCCGGCGTTCGAGGATGCGCGCACGAGCCTCGGGACGGGAAGGTGCGGAGCGCGTTCGGCCAGCCACGCCAGGGCGAGGTTCTGAAGGTCGAGGGCTTCGGGCCGCTCGGCCTCACCCGAGACCTTCAGCACGAACTCGCCGCTATCCGACGAGAGCCGGAAGTTCTGGTCCCTCTCGCTCGGCAGGGGCCGCGCCGTCGCGTCGAGCCCGTAGAGCTCGCGGGCGAGCCGGACGGCATCGCCTTCTTCGAAAGGCTTCACGGACGTACGGTCGACGGCAGTGCCGCGAGCCCCTCGGGCGAACAGGCGTAGGACGCGAAAACAACGTCGAACCACGCCCCTTCGCACGGCGGGCAGTCGGTGATCGGCGAGGCGGCCGGGCAGTTGAAGCACTGGCGCGGCACGATCTGGGAGGACAGGACGAGGAGGACGTTGGCGCCCTGCGCCGCGGCGGCGTTACGCTCGACGCGATAGGGGTCGTCCACACCCGTCATCGCGAACTCGGAGAGATACGTGAGCGGTTGCGTCGCGACCTCGGTGCAACCGGCCGGCATCCCCTTGGCAGCGGCCGGCGCGTCGAGCGGTGCCTGGTAGACCGCGACCTTCGCGGCTTGGGGGCTCAGCCCCGAGCAGCCGCCGATTGCGAGGGCGAGAGTGAGGGCCGGAGCGCTCCGGATGTGGCCTGCGGTCATGACGCCGTTTCCTCGAGAGTAAGGACCTCGAATGGAGAAAGTGTGAAGCGGTGGGGCTTGCCCGCCTCGAGCTCCACGGGCGGCTTCCCGGCGTCGCTGCGCCAGGGGCTTCCCAGACGCAGGCGACTCCGGGCTGCGGCCGGGAGTTCGAATGCCACGCCGGCCTCGAGGTCGAACGACCGGGATCGGTCACTCGGGTTTCTCAGGGTCAGGATCGCCTTCCCACCCCCGAGGCAGGCCCAGCCGTAGACCTCGAGCATGGCCGGATCACCTCCGACCCAGTGAGTGTCGACGAGCGTCCCCGCGTTCGCCCTCGACCAGCGGGCGGCCTGGGCGAGCGCGTCCCAGTTCTCCCGAGAAAGGAGCGAGTGGGTGATGTACATCTCCTGGAGCTGGGTGCCGGAGCCGAAGTAGGACCGGATCTCCGCACCGAAGTCGTTGAGCGGATCCGTGTCGAGCTTCCTGGCGTGTTGTGCATAGATCAGGCCGTGGAGCATGAGCGAGTTCAATGGATAGAGCGGCCCGGCCTGGACGACGCGCCGGAAGGTGTCGGCATCCCGATACGTGATCCAGCGCTGCCGGTCTGAGCCCACGCCCGCGAAGTCGTGGTCATCGCCGCCGCGCCAGGTGGAGTCGGCGTGCCACAGCCAGAACGGCGACGGATAGGTGCCCGTGGTCAGGTTGACGTACAGGTCGGGCTTCTCGACGCGCAGGTCGTTGATCAGCGCGATCGCCGCCTCGAAGTCGCTTCCGAACTCGCTGCCGGGGATGACCTTCTCCGAGCTCCCCGTGCCGTCGATCTTGAACTGATTGACTCCGAACTTGCGAACCATGTCGAGGCAGACCTCGTGAAAGCGGCGGTAGTAGACCGGCCCGGACAACGCAAAGCCTTCGTCGTTCGTCTCGAAGCCCTGTTCCTTGCCGTAGTCGAGGCGCTCCTGGCGCGGCTTACCGTATCCGCCCCACGGCGAGAGCCAGACCCCTGGCGCCGAGGAATACCGGGCCGTCGCCTCGGCGAGTGGTGCGAACCCGCGCGGAAACCCCTCGTGAAAGCCCCAGAGCTTGCGGTCATCCCAACCGTCGTCGAAGAGAAACGAATCGAGAGTGACGCCGCGGTCGACGTGAAGCTGCCTCCCGAACGCTTCGATGACACCCAGGGCGCCGGCCTCGTCGAACTTCGTGAAGTAGCCGATGTCGTACCAGGAGTTGTAGTGGAGGAACGTCCGATAGGGATGCGCGCGCTCGCGTTCGACGTAGCGCAGGAAATCGCGCCGCATCTGCTCCGCGGCGGCGGCGCCGATGACCGCGGAACACGTCAGGGACTGGCCGGCCCGGAGGGGGAGCGCCCGCTCGAGGCTCGCTCTGGCGCGGCGGCCCGCCGTCGCGGCCGAGAGCGGGTGCTCGAAGCCCGCGAACCAGTCTCCCGCCGTCAGCGGCGAGCCCTTCACGGTTCCGCGCACGCACGCACCCGGCAGGTCGAGGTCGATCAGGACGATTTCCTCGATGGGGGCATCCTGGCCGAGTGCCGTGAGAGTGAGCTCCTGGCGGACATAGTGCGAGCCGTCTCGCATGACCGCGCGCCACTCGGCTTCGAGCCGCCCGGAGGCGTCGCGCAGGGTGAGGCGAATGCGTCGGCCGGGTACCCTCTCCGAGAAGCGGGCCGCCCGCGGATTCGGCGCGATCTCCTCGACCCCGGGAGGCGCGACGATGTCCATCTGTGAAGCGTCGAGGAGCACGCCTCCGCCGAGCGCCACGGAGAAGGGCCCTCGCGCAACGTCGAGACGGCGCCGGCTGCGCCGGTCTTCGACGGAAACCAGGCGCAGGCCGCCGCCGGAAACATCCCACGCCGCGGCGATCCGGTCGTTCGACAGCGAAAATCGGGAACCATCGACGCCCGCGCGCGCCGCACTGTCCGGATCGGCCGCCGGGGCGGTCTCGAGAAGGCCGGGCAGGGGGAGAATGGCTGCCACGCCGAGACCGCCTGCCGTGCGCCGCACGAACTCGCGGCGCGTGGTGCCTGCAGGAAATCGCGGTGATCGCATCGGAGTCCGCGCCGAAGGATAACAGGGCCCTGCGATATTCTCCGACACCGCATGCCGACTGACCTTGCTTCCGCCCGGGGCGCCGCGGCCGCCGCCCTGGAGACGATCCGGAGCTACTTCCCCGCGCTCGAGCGCCGGCACGAAAAGCTTCCGGTTGCGTACTTCGACGGTCCGGGCGGTACCCAGGTCCCTCGCGTTGTCGCTGACGCCATGACGGACTACCTCCTCCGCCACAACGCCAATACCCACTGGAAGTACCCGAGCTCCGTCGAGACGGACGCCGCCGTCGCGGCGGCGCGCCGAGCTCTCGCCGATTTTCTGAACGCGTCTTCCGACGAGATCGCCTTCGGCCAGAACATGACGACGCTGACGTTTCACCTTTCTCGCGCTCTCGGGCGCGCGTGGGGCCCGGGGGATGAAATCGTCGTCACCGAGCTCGACCATCACGCCAACGTGGACCCCTGGAAGGCGCTTGCCGTGGACCGGGGCGTCACGATCCGAACCGTCGCGATGAGGCCCGAGACCGGGACGCTCGACGAGGAAGATCTCGCGCGCGCGATCTCGAGCCGCACGCGGCTCGTGGCTATCGGAGCGGCCTCGAACGCCCTCGGCACGATCAATGACGTGTGCCGGATTTCGGCAATGGCGCGCGCCGTCGGAGCGCTCGCGTTCGTGGACGCGGTGCACTATGCCCCGCACGTTCTCGTCGACGTCCGGGCGATCGGGTGCGACTTTCTCGCGTGCTCCCCCTACAAGTTCTACGGGCCCCATCTCGGAGTGCTGTGGGGCCGCCGGGAGCTCCTCGAGTCGCTCGACGTGCCGAAGCTGGAGCCCGCGCCCAACGAGACGCCCGAGCGGCTCGAGACAGGGACGCTCTCCCACGAGGGCATCGTCGGAGCCGCGGCGGCGGTGGATTTCCTCGCCTCTCTCGCCGAGGCACCCGCTCTGGGCCGACGCGCCGCCCTGGAGGCCGTCTTTGCCGAGCTGCATGCCCGCGGGTCCCGGCTCTTCGAGACGATGTGGAGCGGCCTCGGCCGGATCCCCGGCGTGACCCGCCACGGGCCGCCTCCCGGGGCTCCACGGACGCCGACGGTTTCGTTCTCGGTGGCCGGTCGCACCGCGGACGAGGTCGCGGAAGAGCTCGCGCGCCGCGCGGTCTTCGCCTCGAGCGGCGACTTTTATGCGCTGACGGTCGTGCGGCGCCTCGGCCGGGAAAAGGACGGCGTCGTGCGCGCCGGTTGCGCCTGCTATACGACGGAAGAGGAGGTCGACCGGCTGATCGAGGGCGTTCGGGCCGTGGCTTCGGGCGCCTGAGTGCGCTCGAAGCGGACGACGCCGCTCATCCGACGACCTTCCTCCCGGCGCTCTTCCGACTGAAGGCGGGAGAGCATGTTCCAGAGCCACGCCCCCGGCATTTCGCGCCTCAGGCGCTTGGACTCCTCCCAGGTCGAGCGGAACTCGGCTTCCTTCCAGCCGTGACGGGCGAAGAAGGCGGTACCCTCGGCTGGCGCGAATTGCATCGGTGCCCGCCCCTTTTCGAGCGTGTCGCCCCAGCGTTTCTTGAGCCACTTCAAGAGCTGCGGCGAGGCGATGTCGATCAACCAGGACTGGAAGCTCGGCGGCGCGTGCAGGTCGTCGGCGAGCGCTCCCACTTGCTCGGCCGTCAGGTACACGAGCAGTCCCTCGGTGATGACGAGGGTTCTGCGTGCGTCCTTTCCGATTCGTGCAAAGAGATCGCGCCGCGCCCCCGCCTCCCTCAGGTCCACCTTCACGGCCTCGTAGCCGCAGACCGGCCGGTCGGCAGAGAGCGTCTTCGTCTTGTAGTCGAGGATGTCCGGCAGGTCGACGTCGACCCACCGCAGCGTCTTCGGGAGCTTCATGCGCCACGGCCGCGCGTCGAGGCCGGCCGCCAGGTTGACGACCGTGTCCACGCCGTCGTTCTCGACCGCCCTCTGGACGAGCTCGTCAATGAGGCACGTTCGCACGACCATGGCCCAGAGGCCCGACTTGAAGCCCGGAATCGTCTGCGCGAACCCCTCGCCGCTTTCGCCGATCAGGCGCCGGGCATACGGATCGCGGAAGTGGGCGTCCGGCCGGTCGGTCTCGATGGCCCGGTAGAGCGCGACCCACCGCGCGGTGTCGCTGATGTTCTCGATGGTGGTCGTCGCCATGGTGCCTCCCTTTTCGCCGTTGCAGGAGAGTCTGATCGATAATCCTATCCGTGAGAGCCGTGCGGGTCGAGGCTTCCGGAGCGGTCTCCGTCGTCGAGATGCCGGAGCCCGTCATCGGGCGAGGAGAAGCGCTGATCCGGACGCGTGTCTCCGGAATTTGCGGCTCGGATCTGCTGGATTGGTACGTGGCGAAGAAGGCGGGAACGGTGCTCGGCCATGAGCTCGCGGGGGAGATCGTCGCCGTGGGCGAAGGCGTCGGCGAGTTCGCCGTCGGCGACCGGATCGTCCCCCATCATCACGCCCCGTGCCTCGCTTGCCGGGAGTGCGAGGCCGGGCAGTACGTACACTGCGCCGAGTGGCGCGCCTCCCGCCTGGATCCGGGCGGGATGGCGGAGCGTGTTCGGATTCCCGCGGGCAACCTCGCGCGGGACACGTGGAAGATTCCCGAGGGCGTCTCGGACGAAGAGGCGAGCTTCGTCGAGCCCCTGGCCACCGTGGTGAAGGCTTTCCGAAGGGGCCGGTTCGCCGCGGGCCGCTCGGTCTTCTGCGTCGGGCTGGGAACGACGGGTCAGCTCGCCGTCCGCCTCGCGCGCGCCTCGGGCGCGACGGCCGTGGCCGGGGCGGACCGGGCGGCGTCGCGGATGGAGTTGGCCCGTGCGAGCGGTGCGGATGGCCTCGTGGATGTCGGCCAGGAGCCCCTCGCGCAGGGGGCGCTGCGCCTCTCAAGGGGGCGCGGCTTCGATTTCGTGTTCGTCTGCCCCGGAAAGCCCGAGGCGCTCACCGACGCGCTGGCGGTGGTGGCGCCGGGCGGGACGCTGCTCGCATTCACCATGGTCCCGCCGGGCCAGATGTGGCCGCTCCCGTTCCACGATCTCTATTTCCGCGAGGTCGCGGTGGTCCCGTCCTATTCG
Organism: uncultured Acidobacteriota bacterium; assembly: GCA_963847075.1. Taxonomy (GTDB): domain Bacteria; phylum Acidobacteriota; class Thermoanaerobaculia; order UBA5066; family Gp7-AA6; genus DAHUXD01. Next base: position 532,556 of record CAWJYL010000002.1, on the reverse strand, counting down.
TGCGGCCCCGACGACACGCGCGAGGCGTCCCGCCTGATCGCCGGGCGCCGGGTGCGGGTCGCGGACCTGGTCACCCATCGGTTCGGAATCGAGCGCGCGGCGGAAGCCTTTGCGCGTGCACGCGAGCCGGACGGCTCGCTGAAGGTCGTGATCACGTTTTGAAGTCCCGGCTCGACGTGGCGCTCGTCGCGCGGGGCCTTGCGCCGACGCGGGAGAAGGCGCAGGCGCTGATTCTCGCGGGGCTCGTGGAAGTCGAGGGCCGCCGCGCCGACAAGGCCGGAGCCGCCGTGGATGCCGACGCCCGGCTCGAGGTCGCCGGCCCGCCGCACCCCTACGTCTCGCGCGGCGGGGTGAAGCTCGCGGCGGCGCTCGATCACTTCGGGATCGATCCCTCGGGCTTCGTCTGCCTCGACGTTGGGGCCTCGACCGGAGGCTTCACGGACTGCCTGCTGCAACGCGGCGCGGCGCGCGTCTATGCCGTGGACGTCGGGCGGGGTCAGCTCGATGCGAGGCTGCGGGCGGATCCGCGCGTGGTCGCGCGGGAGAAGGTCAACGCCCGGCGCCTCTCGGCGATCGACGTGCCGGAGCGCGTGGAGCTGGCGGTCGCCGACGTCTCCTTCATCTCGCTGCGCCTCATCCTGCCCGCGATCGTGCCGCTCGTGGGCCCGCGCGGCACGATCCTCGTGCTGGTCAAGCCGCAGTTCGAGGCGGGGCGCGCGGAGGTTCCGCGGGGCGGGGTGGTGCGATCGGAACGAACCCACCGCCGGGTGGTCGAGGAGATCGAGGCGGCGGGTCGGGAGCTCGATCTCGAGGTTCTCGGCGCCATTCCGTCTCCGATTCGCGGGGCCCGCGGCAACGTCGAGTTTCTCCTGGGATTTCGTGTAAATTGTGCAGGATGAAGGGGTCGCGCGCTTCGTCCTCGAAATTCCGACGCGTCGGCGTCGTGGCGAAAACGACCTCGGCGACCGCGGTTGCCCTCGCGGCCTCGCTCGAAAAGGCCCTGCGGCGCCGCGGGTGCACGGTCGTCTTCACCGCGGAGACGGCGGAGGCTCTGGGCCGCGGCAAGGGTGTCGCGCGGTCGCGGATCGGTCGCGTCACGGATCTCGTGCTCGTGCTCGGAGGCGATGGAACCCTTCTGTCCGTGGCTCGCGCCGCCCCCCCGGGGACGCCCTTGCTCGGCATCAATCTCGGGCTGCTCGGATTTCTGGCCGGGCTCTCCCGCAAGGAGGCTCTCAGCCGCCTGGACGACGTGCTCTCCGGGCGGTTTCGCGAGGACCGGCGCCGACGCCTCGACGTCGTGGTGTCGCGCGGCCCGCACCATGGCACGTACCGGGTGTTGAACGATGCGGTTCTCAATCGCGAGGCGGTGGCCCGCATCTCGACTTTCCAGATCGGCCTCGACGGTCGCAAGGTGGCGGAGTTTCGGGCCGACGGCGTCATCGTTTCCACGCCGACGGGCTCCACGGCCTACAACCTTTCGGCGGGGGGGCCGATTCTCCACCCCGCTCTCGCCGCGATCGTCATCACGCCGATCTGCCCTCACACACTCGGGCAGCGGCCGCTCGTCGTGCCCGCCACGATGCACATCCAGGTGCGCGTCCTCGGTCCGGAGCGCCGGGACGGAGGCGTGTACCTGACTCTCGACGGCCAGGAGGGCTTTCCGGTGCTCGCCGGCAATCCCATCGAGCTGCGCGCCAGCTCGGCGTCCGTGACGCTGCTTCGCCCCCCGGAGAGCGATCACTTCGACCAGCTCGCGGGCAAGCTCTCCTGGGGAGTGTAAATCGCGGCGGATGTCAGGCGAGGAAAAGCGCGACCGCGGGACCGATGAGACGCTGCACGGGGCGCAGCGCCTTTCGACGTCCCGCCTCTTCCTGATCGTCTCCGTCTTTCTGGCCCTGGCGGCGTACTCGATCTGGGACTCCGACCGCTTCCAGTCGCTCTTCCAGGGCGTCTCCGAGAAGCGTCTCTCCGAGATCCTGCAGCGGCCGGTCCATTTCCAGAGGGTCGACTTCCAGATCTTTCCGCCATCGGTGCACCTGGCCGACGTCCGCGTCGACAACGATCCGCGCGCTCCGGATGGGCCGCTTCTGACGGCCGAGGAGCTGACGATCGGCGGGGGATTGTCGGTCAGCGGAGGGGAGCTCCGCTTCGGGAGGGTCCGCGCCATCCGCCCGAAGATTTCGCTCACGCAGTTTCCCGACGGGAGCTGGAACCTGCCGCCGGGTCTGTCCCGGCCGGCCGAGAAGGGCGGCATGACGCTGCGCATCGGCGAACTCGTGGTGCAGCGGGGGACCTTTACGTTCGAAGGCCGGGCATCGCAGGTGGATGGCCGACTGGAGGACTTCGCCCTCGAGCTCGAAGCGCTGCGGCGCAACGGGTATCGCGGCACCCTGGCCTGCCGCAAGACGACCCTGGATCTGGCCGGCGCGGAGCCCCTGGTCTTCGGCGTCGATCTCGATTTTCGCCTCGACCCCTTGCGGGGCCTCGCGGTCCAGAAGATGCGCATCAACGGAGAGTTCGGCGAGCTGCGGGCCTCGGGTTCCGTCGAGAGCCCCGCGCATCCCACGCTGCTTCTTGCGATCTCGGGCGAGCTTCACGTAGCGGAGGTCGAGCGCATCTTCCACTCGCGGCTCGGCTTCGAAGCCGATGCCGTGCTTTCGGCGCGAGTGCGGATTCCCGAAGCCGGAGGCTTCGAAATCTCGGGCCGGCTCACGACCGACCAACTGGACGCGAAGGGGTTCCCGATCGAGGCTTTCGAGGCGACGGTCCTCGCCCGCCCGGGTGCGCTCGTCGGGCGCATCGAGAGGGCGCGTTACGCGGGAGGCACCGTGTCGGGCCTGTATCGGATCGAGAATCTGGCTCCGCATGGCCATCCGCAGCCGATGACGCTCGTCCTCGAAGGAAAGGGCATCTCGGTCGAGAGGTTCTTCGGCGACCTGAAGCTGCCGGGTACGGGCTTGTCCGGCACGGCGGCCGTTTCCGCAACGCTGCGCTGGTCCGAGGGCGGCCTCGAGCGCGCCAACGGCGCCGCCCGGATCGCGATCGAGCCGGGCCGCCCCGAGTCCCTCCTGACCGGCCGCTTCGGCATTCCGGTCGGGGGCGAGGGCGACCTCCCGGTGGTGGACGGACGCATCGCCTTCGAGGCGATGACGTTCCGCTTTCCGTCCTCGAGCCTCGAGGCCACCGGGGGCCTGCGTATCGGTGAGTGGATGCCGGATTTCGACATTCGCCTGCGCTCGCGCGATCTCACCGAGATCGACCGGCTCTTCCAGAACTTCGTGGCGGCCAGCGGAGGCAAGCCCGAGCCGCTCGGTCTCGGCGGCAGCGGCGAGGTCGAAGGCCACCTCTCGAGATCCTGGGGCGATCCGGACGCGGCGGTCCAATTCTCCGCGGAGAGTGCGCGGTACGGAGGAGTCCCCTTCGGCAGCGTGCGCGGGGCGGCGGACATGCACGACGGCGCCTTCGTCTTCCACCCACTGCGTGCCTACGAGGGTGCGGCCTCGCTGTCGCTCGAAGGCACGACGCGCTACCGCCCGGATCCGCAGCGGCCCACGCTGGATCTCACGCTCACGGCCAAGGACTACCCGGTCGAGCGATTCCTCCAGTACCTGAACCTGGACTTTCCCGTCACGGGGCGTGTCACCGGAAGTTTCCCCTTGCAGGGAACTCCGCCGAACGCGGTCTCGGGAGGAGGCGCAGCGGCGCTCGATGACGCGGTCCTGTGGGGCCAGAAGGTCTCGCGGATCACGGGGCGGATGGTGCTCGAGCCCGGCCAGCTCTCCTTCGACGACGTGCGGGCGAATATCGGCGGTGGAATGGTCGGCGGGCGAGGTTCGCTCGCGTACCACGAGAAGACGTTCGAGGTGCGCGCGGCCGGCGACGCCGTCCCGCTCGAGTCGGTGGGTGCCCTCGGCGGGATCGCCGCCAGCGTGTCGGGCAAGCTGTCCTTCGAGGTCGCGGGCTCGGGTTCCTTCGACCGACCCGACCTGACGGTCTCGGCCTCGCTCTCGGACGCCGTGGCCTACGGCAACGCGATACCGACGGAGTTGGACCCGCACCTCGCCCTGCGTGTCACGCACGGCGAGGTCGACGCCTCGGCGTCGGTCGAGGGGCGCTGGGAGATCACGGCGCGGGGTGACATGGCGGCCACTCCGGCCGAGCTCGACGTCGGGCTCGACGCGCGCGATGTCGCGGCCCTCCTGCTCTTCACTCCGGCGTCGCTGCCCGTCGGAGACGGAGGCGCCGTCGCCGCGCGCGGCCGTGTGCGTCTCCCGGTGCGGGACGGAGAGCGGATTTCCGGGGATGCGGTCGTCACCCAGGCGCGGTTGGACGGGCCCGGGCGTCCGGGGCTGCTCCGCACCGAGGGCAACGCGCCCCTGTCGCTCCAGAATGGCAGGCTCGCTCTCGGAGAGTTGCATGCGGTCGGCGACGGTATGGACCTGCGCGTTCGCGGAGCCGTGGACCTCGCCGCCGAACCGGTAACGGTCGAAGGGAGGCTGACGGGGTTCGCCGACGCCTCGGTCCTGACGCTCGCGGCGCCGGATTTGGGCCTCACCGGCCAGCTGTCGGTGGACCTGGCAACGGCCGGACCGCTCGAGGGCCTCGCCTGGAACGGAACCGTTCGCATCGAGAACGGCGGGTATCGGATGGCCGGATATTCCTTCGAGGGCATCGAGGGTAGCGCGCGCCTGGCGGGCTCCGGCGGCGAAATCGAAGCGCTCAGAGCCAAAGTGGGCGACGGGGAAGTCTACGCCGCGGGCCCCTTCCGGTTCGCAGGAGGCTCGCTGAAGGATTATCGCTTCGCGCTGCAGGGGCGCCGCGTTGCCGTGCGGGCGATTCCTGCCCTGCGCCTGACCGTCGATGCCGATCTGGTGGCGAGCGGCAATGACGACGGCAACCAGATCCGCGGACAGATCACGCTCCTGCGCGGCACCTATTCCAAAGACGTCGAGCTGACGCTTTCCGACATGCTCGGTGCGGGCCGGCCCGAGGGCGCGCTCGCGGCGCGGGAGCCGTGGAAGGAAAGAACGCGACTCGACGTCCGCATCGTCTCCTCCGCGGCCCTCGAGGTGCGCAACAACCTGGCCCGCCTTTCCGGCTCGGTTGACCTGGCGGCCCGGGGCACGCTCGCCGACCCGGTGCTGATCGGTCAGGTGATTCTCGACGAGGGCGGGCGGGTGGTCTTCAGCGACATCCGGTACGAGATCGAAGCCGGTACGCTCACGTTTTCCAACACGGCGCGCATCGCTCCGTTCGTAGACCTGCGGGCCCGGGCGGAAGTCAAAGGCTACAACCTGGTCGTGCTGCTCGTGGGCACCTGGCCGAAGATCTCGGCGAACTTCACCTCGGATCCGCCCCTGGCCAACGACGCGATCCTCGGGTTGCTCCTCTCGGGCACGCCTCCGGACACCCGCAATCCGACGGACACGGCGAACCAGCTGGTCTCGGCTGCGGGTGGGGCCGTGGCCGGCGCGGTGACCAGCCCCCTCCGGAAGCAGACGCAACGCCTTTTCGGGCTCGATCGGTTCCAGATCGACCCGGTCTTCACCGGCAGCCAGATCACGACGGTGCGCTCGACGATCGGCAAGCAGATCACGCAGGACCTCTCCGTGTCGTCCTCGATCGCGCTCGACTCGAGCAAGGACCCGATCATCCGGGTCGAATGGCAGGCGACAGACACGATCTTCGTTCAGCTCATCCGCGACGAGAACGGCATCCTCTCGATCAGCGTTCGGCGGCGTCAGCGCCTGTGATGGATGGGAAGCTTCGCGTCTCCGTCCTCGCGCTGTTTCTCGGCGCTGCGGCGGGCCGCGCCGACGTCGATGCGCCGCCGGACGGCCTGGTCGGCCTGCCCGTGGAATCGATCGCGTACACGTGCGACGGCCCGGCCGACCCCCGCGAGATCCTCTCGCTCGTCGCCCTGCGGGTCGGCTGGCCCCTGACCGAGGCGGAAGCAGGCGCGACGATTCGCAACCTGTTCGGGACCCTCGATTACGCCGACGTCGTCATCGAAGCCGAGCCGGCTCCCGGCGGCGGTGCCGCCGTGATCGTGCGCCTCTGGCGCTCCTACCGCGTCCGCCGGATCGAGATCGACGGCAAGGCTTCGGTGTCGCGCGACGATCTGCGCAAGACGGTTCCCTTCTCGGAGCGCGACCCGTTCAATGGCACCGCCCTCGCCGAAGGCGCCGCGGCCATGGAGCGTCGGCTGGGCGCGGATGGGTATCTCCATGCGCGGGTCGACCCGGAGGTCATCTTCGACGCAGCGACTTTCACCGCGAACGTCGTGTATCGGATCCATGCCGGCGGGCGGGAGCGGGTGGCTACGCCGTTCTTCGATGGAGCGGTGACGCCGTTTTCCGCCGAGACGCTGGTCGAGAAGGCGAAGGTGAAGGTCGGGGCTCCATACAGGGAGGCCCGGGCCCGGACCGACGGGGAGCGATTGCGGAAGTTCCTGATCGGCGAGGGGCATTTCAAGGCGGTCGTCGAGCTGATCGCGGCCGAGCCGGTCGATGGCGGCGGGGTCCGTCCCGTTTACCGGATCTCCGTGGGGCCAAGCTTCGTGATCGAGGCGACGGGCATCAGCGAGAAGACGGTTCGGAAGGAGATCCTGAAGCTCCTCGAGGTGCAGAGCTTCGATGCAGACCTTCTGGATCAGTGGACCGAGACGACGCACGAGGCGCTCCAGCGTGCAGGGCGCTATCGGGCCCGCGTCACCGCGACGACGGAGGCGGGAGATCCGACGGTCGTCCGGGTCGCCGTCGACCGAGGCAGGAAGTACGCCGTCGAGATGGTCAGCATCTCGGGCAACGCGTCCGTGCCGGAAGCCACGCTGCGTCCGCTGCTGGCGACCCGCAAGAAGGGGCTACCCCTCCTCGAGACCGGCCACCTCCTCGACGGCGACCTGACGGGCGACGCGAGCTCCCTGCTCGGCTACTACCAGACCCGCGGCTGGATCGGAGCCCGCGTGGACAAGGCCGTCGTCACGGAGGGCTCGAAGCCCGATCTGCTCGACGTCCACTTCACGATCGTCGAGGGGCCGCGTGCGTTCGTCGATGCGCGCCATGTCGAGGGGGCCGAGCAGCTGACCCCGGCCGAACTCGACGCGCTCCTGGCGGTGCGCGTCGGCGAGCCCTTCAACCCGAGCAGCGTACGCCGGGACGTCGCGGCGATCACGACGCGTTACGAGAACACGGGCTGGCGCGAGGCGTCGGTCCAGGAACGCTGGACCCTTTCCGAGGACAAGACGAAGGTGGACGTCCTCTATCGCGTCGACGAAGGCGTGCGGTCCTTCTTCGGCAAGACGATCCTGCGCGGCAACGCCGTGACCGATCCGGAACGAATCCTGCGACAGATCGCGTGGAGGGAGGGCGAGCCGTTTTCCGAGGAAAAGATCGCGGATACGCAGCGCAACCTCGCCCGGACCGGCGTGTTCCGGTCCATCGACGTCCGCCCACAGCCCGCGGATCCCCAGAGCCAGGAGCACAACGTCGACGTTGGCCTGACCGAGGCACGCCGGCTATCGCTTCTCTACGGCATCGGATACCAGTACGCCAACGGAGCGTCGAATCCGAACGATCCCTTCGTGACGCTCGGGGTCACCTACCGAAACCTCTTCGGCCGGATGCAGTCGGCCTCGTTCGAGGTCCAGTACGCCCCGGTATCGCAGCGGGGATACGTCGTCGCAAACTTCCTCGAACCGTACCTCTTCAATACGGACTTCCCGCTGACCGTGGCTGCCTTCGCCAGCCGGCAGCCGATCCAGGACATCGACATCAATCGGGTCGGCGTCTTCTTCGAGTCGGTGCGCCTGTTCGGGCACCTGCGAGTGGGCGTGCGGTACTCCTACCAGTACATCGCACCGGAGAACCCCCAGGACCTCTCGACGATCATCATCGACAAGTACCCTCTCTCGGCGCGCCCCATCAAGCAGTCCGCGATCGGGCCGAGCCTCTTCTACGACCGGCGCGACGACGTCCTCGATCCGCACAAGGGGTACTACGTCTCCCTCGCCGCCAACTACGCGTTCCCGTTCCTGAACGCCGACGCACATTTCGCGAAGGTGTCGGGCCAGGCGGCGTATTTCCTAAAAGTTCCCGGCGGAGTGCTGGCCGCGTCGTTCCGCGCCGGCGGCATCTATCCGCAGAGCATCACCTCGCTCGGCGACACCGTGCCCATTGCCGAAAAGTTCTTTGCGGGCGGCTCTTCCACGGCGCGCGGGTTCGACACGGACCTCGAAGGCATTTCGAACTCGACCGTGGATCCCAACACCCAGGCCACCCTGGCCTCGGTTCCGGGGACTGGAAATTGCGCGCCGTCGTACACGTTTCCAAACGCGGCGGACTACAACTGCAGCGTGGGCCCGCGCATCATCGGCGGCAACGGCTTCATGGCGTGGGGGCTCGAGTATCGGTTTCCGATCGCGGGCAACCTGGGGATTTCGGTCTTTTACGATCTGGCGCAGGTGTGGGCGAGTCCCGGGCAGATGCGCCTTGCGCTGGAGGGAGTGGCCGGGCTGCGGCAGTCGGTCGGTGTGGGGCTGCACTACCTGACACCGATCGGTCCGCTGCGTCTCGAGGTGGGGCGGCCGGTCGAAATGCGAAGCATCCCGGTTGCTGTTACAGGGCCCGACAACCAGCTGCTGTGCAGGCCCGAGGTCGGCAAACCTTGCGGTCCCGACTTCCAGGAGAAGGGACGCATCTTTCTGTCGATTGGGTATCCGTTTTGACGGATTTCGGATTTCGGATTTCGGATTTCGGATTTCGGATTTCGGATTTAGAATCTGCGCATGCCGTTGTTTGAGTACCGATGCCGGCAGTGCGACGCTCGGTTCGAAGAGTTCGTCCTGGGCGACGCAAAGCCGCGGTGCCCGTCGTGCCGGAGCCCGAAGCTCGAGAAGCTCCTCTCCGTCTTCGCCGTCAGTTCGGGCGGCGGCGGGGCGAAGGCGTCCGAATCCCCCGGGGGCTGCGGCTCCTGCGGCGATCCGCGCGGCCCGGGCTCCTGTTCGATGAACTGACGTATTAGCGAACGCTTATACGTTTTCCATGGCCGGTACCCCGGCCGGGCTCGCTGCGAGAAGGCGCTCCTCGGCGGCGAGCGCCCGACGCAGCGGCTCCGCTTCCTGCTCGGTCGACGCCGCCAGGCCCGTGAACGGAGCCTCCGCGAGCGCTTCGCGCCACCGGAGCGACGGCAGCCCGCCGTCGCGCAGGGCATGCACGAGCTTGAGCGTGCGGAACGCGTCGAACCAGGTGTGGAAGTGGCGGCGCATCGTCGCGGCGTCGCCCGAGGAGCGGCCGATCGCGTCCCGCATCGCCTCGAAGGCGCCCATCTTCTCGAGCGCCTCGACCAAAAGGTCCGTCTTGAAGAACGGGTTGTTGCGGGGGAGCTCCTCGAGAGCCGTGTCCACGCGCCCTCCCGAATGAGCGACGGCCTCCAGTACTCGCAGCCAGGCGGCGACGTGTCCGAAGACTGCCGGGTGATACAGGCCAAACCCGGAGAGCGCATTCTTCTTCGCCGTCAGCTGGGAGAGCGCCTTGCCGGTGCCGAACGGAACGCGGTGCGAGATCCGTCCCTCGAGCCGGAGCGGCGTTCCCGCCAGGCGGACGATCGTGCCGAGCTTCGCGAGCTTGTCGAGAATGTAGAAGTCCTCGGCGGCGTTCTTGCGGGGGAAACCACGCACGGCGGCGTAGGCCTCGGGGCGAATGGCGATGCAGCTGCCCATGGCCTGGTAGGCGTAGGGCGAGCCGGCCCACGCGAGGCCGAGCGTGTAATAGCGCAGCGAGATTTCGTAGAGTCGCGCCGCGAGGCCGAGATCCGCATCGTCGCTGAAGCGATGCTCGAAGAAGTACAGCGCGGCGGCGTTCCCGTCGGTGGGAATCGCCGCGGTCTGGTCGAAGTAGTCGTTCGCGAGGAGCGTGTCCGCGTCGGTGTTGTGGATCCACGGCGAGACGAGCCGTCCCGCCGCATGGAGCCGCAGGGCGAAGTCGTTGCCGATCTTGCGGGCGAGACCAACACCCTGCCCCTCGGGGAGGTAGTGCTCGGGCAGCCCCCGGTCGATCAGGACGACCGTTCCGTTCGGGTAGGTGAACGCCGTGACGGGATGGGCGGAGTCCATCCGGCGGGCGGCGGAAGAGGCGCGGGCGAGCGCTTCCCGCGCCTGTGCGTTGGCGTCGTGCACGTCGGCAGGAGAATCGGCCCGCGCGTTGAGCACGACGACGAGGAGCGTGTTTCCTCGCGGTCCTCGGGGAACCGAGCCGAGCGTGTCGAAGAGACTGCGCCCCTCGCCGTAGGCGGGCACGACGAGGACGTGGCCAAAGGAGCCGTCGAGCCGGTCGGCCACCGCGGCCTCGGGTTCGGCGTGGCGGGAAAGGTATTGGGGGACCGGTTTCTTGTCCGTCGCCATGCGAGGAGTCTACTGTTCCCTCCCGTCCTTGGTCGCTTGCTCTCCTCCGGATGAACAGCGAGAGTCGGCGGGCGGCCAACGCCTGTCATCCTGAGCGAAGCGAAGGACCCCGGACTCGACGAGCGAGGCTGGGAATTGCGCCTGGTCGCCCCCGTCAATACAGCGCAGCGCGAATCGGAAGCTCCGCGACGACGCTTGCCTCGGCCTCGAGAACCGTGCCGAGTCTCTCCTCCACGGCGTCCGCCTCGAAGTAGAGGCGCGCCAGCTCCAGGTAGAGCTCCCGATGCCGGACCTCGGAGCGGGCGAGGTCGCGGTAGAAATTCTTCATCGGCCCGTCCGGAAGCGCAGCCGCGATCAGGCCGAAACGCTCGCACCCTCGGGCCTCGACGACCGCGGCCGTCACGAGCCGATCCAGGAAGTACGCGTCGCTGCCCTCGCGGTACTGGCGCGCGAGGCGTTGCAGGTAGTCGCTGCGAACGTCCGGGCGCAGGGTCAGCCCGCGGGCGTCGAGGTGACTCCAGACCTCCCGAAAATGTTCGAGCTCCTCGGCGGCAAGGGCGATGCAGCGGCCCACGAGCTCGCGACGGTCCGGATAGTGGGCCACCAGAGACATCGCCGCGGCCGAGGCCTTGCGCTCATTGGCCGCGTGGTCGAGCAGGAAAGCATCGAAATCCGCGAGCACGGCCGCCGTCCAGGCGGGCCGCGTGCCGACGAGAAGCCGCATCCCCTAGCCGCCGCTGACGGCGGGCAGAATCGCGATCTCGGAGCCCTCGGACACTGGCGTCGCGAGGCCTCCGGCGTCGCGGATGTTCTCGGCGGCGACGAAGACGTTGACGTGCGGGCGCACCTCGCCCTGCTCGGTCACGACGCGATCCCGCAGCCCGGGATGCAGATTGCCGAGCACCGCAAGCGCCTCACCGACCGTGGATGGCGAAGCGTCGAGTGCGACGGATCGCCGGCCGCCCGCAAACGGCTGGAGGGGGCCGGGGATCAGGAAGACGACCGGCATCAGGCCGCCCTGCGGGAGCCCCGGGCCTTGGGGCGAACGCCTTTGCGGGCCGCGACGTTTGCGACGACTGCCGCCCTGACGCACACCACGGGGGGCAGCCCCTCGCGCAGCAGCTCCCACGAGCGCCCTTCGTCGCGCGAGCCGTAGAGCTTTCCGCTGCGCGTTCCGAAGTAGACGCCGGCCGGATCGAGGCCGTCGACCCCCATTGCGTCTCGCACCACCGTCTCGAGCGCGTTCTTCTGCGGCAGGCCGCGGGTCATCGGCTTCCACGACGCTCCCGCGTCCCGCGTCCGGTAGACGCGGAGCTTGCCGTCCGGCGTGCAGCGGAACATGTCGGAGTGGAGCGGGACGATGAAGGCCGTGTCGGGGTCGCGGGGATGGATGCCCAGGCAGAATCCGAAATCCGACGGCACGCCGTTGGCGATGTCTTGCCACGAGTCCCCACCGTCGTCGCTGCGGTAGAGGCCCCAGTGGTTCTGGAGGAACAGGCGGCCCGGCCGCGCGGCGTGCTGCACGATCTTGTGGACGCACTGCCCGAATTCCGGATACGGGTCCGGCATGAACTCCGCCCGCACGCCGCGATTCTTGACCTGCCAGGAAGCCCCGCCGTCGTCGGAGCGGTACACGCCTCCCGTCGAGCTCGCGACGGTCAGGCGGCCGCGAAGCGCCGGATCCACGAGGACGGTATGGAGACACAGGCCGCCGAAGCCAGGGTTCCACTTCGCGCGATGCGGATGGTTCCACAGGCCGTCGTTGAGCGCCCACGTTTCTCCGGCGTCGTGCGACACGAAGAGCGCGGATGGCTCGACCCCGCAATAGATCGTGTTCGGAGCGTCGGCGCGGCCGGGCGCGATCTGCCAGATGTTCTTGAGCGAAGCGCCCGCCCCCTCGGGGAAGCGCACCCGCGGCTGCGCGGGACGCGACCACGTCTTGCCGAAATCGTCTGTGGAGCAGAGCTCGGCTCCCCAGTGCATGCTCGACGGCGCCGCCCAGATGCGGTGCCGGCCCGCGCGCCCGTCGAAGGCGGCCCCGTAGACGGAGGATCCCGGGAAGAACGGTCCCGACATGTCCCAGCGCTTGCGCGCCGGGCCGGAACGCAGGAGAAAGAGGCCTTTCATCGTTCCCACGAGCAGGAGGGCGTCGCCGTCCTTGGCCGAGAGTGCCGGGGGAGCCGGGATCTTTTTTGCAGGCATGGCGCAAGTCTACGAAAAAACGGCTGGGTTAGTCTCCTGTCAGGGGCAGCCAGCGCCGCCAGATCTCTTCGACCTGGCGGTCGAGGTCGTCGGGCGAGCCGGCATTGACGATGGTCTCGTGGGCGCGCCGGGCCGCCTCCTCGGGCGGAATCTGGGCCGCGATCCGCCGCACGGCGTCCTCTTCGCTGCCTCCCTTGGCGGCCCAGCGGCGGATGCGCTCTTCCACCGGCGCCACGACCAGGAGCACACGGTCGTACTCCGACTCGGTGCCCGCCTCGAAGAGCAGGGTCGCTTCGCACACCGCCACCCGGGCGCCCGCCCAGGCGGCCTGGGCGAATCGCTTTTCGCGCTCTTCCCGAACCAGTGGATGGATGCGGGCCTCGAGCGCGCGGCGCTTGCCGGCATCCTCGAAGACGATCTGGGAGATGCGCACGCGGTCCACGTTCCCGTCCGCGTCGAGGATCGCGTCGCCGAAGAGATCGCGTGCCGCCCAGTCGGCCGCGCCGCCCGGGTGGTAGAGATCGTGCACGAGCGCGTCGGCATCGAACACCGCGGCTCCGCGCTTTGCGAGGAGGGCCGCAACCGTGGACTTGCCCGCGCCGAGGCCTCCGGTCAGCCCGACGCGCAGCATGCGGGACGTGGAGCCGCTCATCGGGAGGGCTCCCGGACGACGTTTCCGCCCTTCATGACCCAGTCGATCCTCGACAGGACGGCCACGTCCCGGAGCGGATCGCCGGAAACGGCCACGAGGTCGGCGTAAGCCCCCTTCTCGACCGAACCGATCTGGCCGGTCTGGCCGAGCAATGCGGCGGCGTTGGTCGTGGCGGTGCGAATCGCTTCGAGAGGCGTCATGCCGAGGGCGACCTCGTACTCGAACTCGCGGGCCTCGTTGATCTCCGTCCAGGGAAACCCGCCGGCATCGGTTCCGAACACGATCGCGACTCCCGCCTTGCGGCAGTTCTCGAACGACTTTGCCTGGATCTTCTCGGACTCAGCGCAGATCGTGCAGCCCTCCTGCGCGCGTGGCCCGGAGACGTAGTGCACGACCGTGAGTGTCGGGCAGAACGCGATGCCCTTGCCGGCCATCGCGGTCGCCATCTCCGGCCGAATCGAATCGCCGTGCTCGATCGAGTCCACGCCTGCCGTGACGGCCAGCCGAACGCCCGAGTCGGAGCGGGCGTGCGCGGCCACTTTCACGCCGTGCGCATGGGCCTCGGAGACGACGGCCGCAATTTCCTCGGTCGTCCAGTTCGGTGGCGAGTCCATGTAACCGTCGGCGGTCAGCCGGAGGCCCCCGGTGTTGGCGTAGATCTTGACCCAGTCGGTGCCGTAGGAGAGCTGCTCCCGCACCGCCTTGCGACAGCCGTCGGCGCCGTCGCAGACCATCACACCCGCCGGAAACTTCCAATCGGGCCGGAAATGGACGATCGGGTAGCTGCCCGTCGTCGAAAGAGCCGGTCCCACGACCTTCATGCGCGGCCCGGGAACGACTCCCTCGTTGACGGCATCGCGCAGCCCGACGTCGGCGTATCCGGCGCCTTCGGTTTCGAGGTCGCGCAGCGTCGTGAAGCCGTGATCGAGAGCGATGCGCATCGCACGCACGGCCCGCGCGACCCGATGCGCCGGGTACTCCTGGAGGATCTGGTAGTCGTATTCCGGAGCCGTGGCGTCGCCCTGGAGCAAGATGTGCGTATGGGCGTCGATCAGGCCGGGCAGCAGGATCCGTTCTCCGAGGTCGATGACGCGCGCGCCGGGGGGGATCTCGGTGCCCACGCTCTCGATCCGGTCGGCGCCGACGACGACCACCGGGTGCTCGACGTAGCGCCCGGTCGTGACGTCCAGCAGGCGCGCGGCGCGGACGGCAAGCCGTGGCTTCGAAGCTTCGGCGGCGCCGAGCGGAGCCCCCGCGGCGATCGCTGCGAGAGCCAATACGATGAGTCTTTTCGTCACAGGTCCTCCGTCGCCGCCTAGCCTATCCCGGGTCGAAGTAGGTCATCGTTCCCCTAAACAATCTACAGGAGGCTCCGTATGCTCCTGGAGAGATTCGAGAGGAGGTCGGATGGCACCGTCGCGAAGCGAGCTCTTGCAGGGGACCCTGGATGTTCTGATTCTGAAGACGCTTTCGCCGGGTGCCATGCACGGCTGGGGCATTTCGCAAAGAATCCAGCAGTTGTCGCAGGACGTCCTGGCCGTCAACCAGGGATCTCTCTACCCGGCCCTGCACCGCCTCGAGGAGAAGGGCTGGATCGCGGCCGAGTGGGGCAACTCCGAAAACAATCGCAGGGCGCGGTTCTACACGCTGACGCGCCACGGCCGACGCCAGCTCGCCGAGGAGACCGAGAGTTGGGAGCGTTTCGCGGCGGCCGTCGGCCGGGTTCTCGCGGCGACGTAGGGAGGACAGCAGATGCTTCGAAAGCTGGGCGCCAGCGTCCGATCACTCTTCCGTCCGGGCCGGATGGAGGGCGAGCTCGACGACGAACTCGCTTTCCACGTCGAAAGGGAAACCGAGGAGAACGTTCGCCGTGGGATGGGGCTCGAGGAAGCGCGGCGGGCGGCGCTGCTTCGCTTCGGCGGCGTCGCGAAAGCCCGCGAGGAGTCGGTCGAGGCGAGCCGCACCGTGCTGCTCGAGACCGTGGTGCAGGACATTCGGTACGGGCTGCGGACCCTGTCGCGAAGCCCCGGTTACGCGACCGCGGCGGTGCTGACCCTGGCGCTCGGCATCGGCGCGAACACCGCCATCTTCTCCGTGGTCCATGGCGTTCTGCTCCAGTCTCTTCCTTACGGCGGCGGGGATCAGCTCGTGCGCCTGCGCGTGGACGGGCCGGGAGCGGGGATCGAGGACGGGCGGTTCTCGGCGCCCGAGGTGAACGACCTAGCCACCCTCAGCCGCACGCTCTCGGGAGTCGTGGAGTACCACTCGATGTGGTTCGTGCTGCTCGGGCGGCCGGAGCCCGAACGGGTGCAGACGGGTGTCGTGTCGGCGAGCTTCTTCGACCTGCTCGGCGTGCGTCCGATTCTCGGCCGCACGTTCCTGCCCGGCGAGGACAGGCACGGCGCCGAGGCGGTTCTCGTTCTCTCCCACGCATACTGGCAGCGCAGCTTCGGCGCCGATCCGGGTGTCGTCGGCCGGGTCTTCCGCATGAACGACCGCCCCCACACGGTGATCGGCGTCCTACCGCCGATCCCGGGCTATCCGGACGACAACGACCTCTACATGCCCATCTCGGCGTGCCCCTTCCGCTCGGCGCCGCACATGGAGCAGAGCCGCGACATGGGAATGATGCAGGCGTTTGGACGAATGAAGCCGGGCGTGACGCTGGAGGCCGCGAGGAAGGATCTCGCCTCGGTGGCGGCCCGCATGGCTGCCGACCATCCCGAGAGCTATCCGGCCTCGATGCAACTTTCCATAGTCCCCGTTGCGCTCACGAGCGAGCTGACCCAACGCGCGCGCCCGACCTTTCTCGTGCTCCTGGCGGCGGTCGGCCTGGTCCTGTTGATCGCCTGCGCCAACGTCGCGAACCTCACCCTGGCGCGGCTGATCCGGCGGGAGAAGGAGATGGCGTTGCGATCCGCCCTGGGCGCCGGCCGCGCCCGGCTGACGCGCCAGCTCCTGACCGAGAGCCTGCTCATCGCAACCCTGGGCGGTGCGCTCGGGCTCTTGCTCGCCTGGGGCGTCCACGGGTTGCTGGTGCATTTCGCCTCACGGTTCAGCCCGCGCGCGGGCGAGATCGCGATCGACGCCTCGGTGCTGGCTTTCACCCTCGTCGTTGCGCTCGCGACCGGCCTCGTCCTGGGTCTCATCCCCGCGGTCTCGGCACGGCGCAGCCTCACTGCCGCGCTGCAACAGGGCGGAGGGGGCCGCTCCGCCTCGTCCGGCGGCCGGATGAGGACGCGTAACGCGCTAATCATCGGGCAGGTGGCCGTCTCGTTCATGCTCCTGATCGGCGCCGGGCTGATGCTTCGGACGGTCTGGAAGCTCGGCCGCGTCGATCCGGGATTCCGGCCGGAGCGGGTGCTGACCTCGCGTCTCGATCTGAACTTCTCGCGCTACACGAGCCCGTCGGACTATCGGACCTTCGAGGATCGCCTTCTCGAGAAGCTCTCCGTCTTGCCGGGAGTCCAGTCCGCGGCGCTTTCGGGCACGTTCCCGTTGAACGAGGGCGGAGTGCAGACGAGTCGCTTCCGCATCGAGGGCCGGGCCGTTTCGAGTCCCGAGGCGCTGCCCCGCGCCGACTTCGAGCAGGTCAGCCCCGATTACTTCCGAACGATCGCCGTGCCGATGGTACGCGGGCGCGCGTTCCTCGGCACGGACCGGCCGGAGACACCGCGCGTCGCGATCATCAACCAGTCGGGCGCGCGGCGTTTCTTTCCGGGCGAAGATCCCATCGGGAAACGCATCCAGATCGCCAACAACACCCCCGGCCCCGCCAACGACGTCTGGATCGAGATCGTCGGCGTGGTCGGCGACATCCGTCAGTACGCGCTTTCGAAGCCTCCCGTCGAGCAGATCTACGTCGCGCTCGCCCAGTACCCGGCGCTCTCGGCGACCTGCCTCATCCGCACGACGAGCGCTCCCGCGCAGACGACGCGCCAGCTGCGCGAGGCCGTTCACGCGATCGGCCCCGAGCAGCCGGTGGACCGCTTTCGCACGCTGGAGGAGGTCGTCGCGGGCTCCCTCGAATCGCCGCGGCTGACGGCTCTGCTGCTCGCGCTCTTCGCGGGACTCGCGGTCCTGATCACGGCTGCGGGAATCGTCGGGGTGATCTCTTTCTCGGTCGGCCAGCGCACACAGGAGTTCGGGGTCCGGATGGCGCTCGGCGCCGAGCCCCGCGCCGTGCTCGCCATGGTGCTGCGGCAGGGAATGACCCTGGTCGCAATGGGGCTCGCCCTCGGCCTCGCTGGAGCCCTGGTGCTGACACGCCTTCTTGCGGGCCTGCTCTTCGAGATCACGCCGACCGACCCCGCGACCTATCTCGCCGTGGCCCTCGTGCTCGGCGGCGCGGCGGCGGCTGCCTGCTTCGTCCCCGCGCGCCGCGCGACGGCGGTGGATCCGATGGTTGCCTTGCGCGACGCCTGACGATCGAGAAGCAGTCATGAAACGAATTCTGCTCGCGGCGGTCGTCTTCCTGGCGGCCCATTCCGGCCCGGCAGTCTCTCCGAAGGTGGGAGGCTCGAGGAACGTAGCGGTCCTGATCTTCCCGGGCGTTCAGATCATCGACTACACCGGCCCCTGGGAGGTATTCGGACACGCGTCCGTGAACGGCCGGCCGGCGTTCCGGATCTACTCGGTGGCCGCGACGGCCTCGCCGATCGAAACGGCGATGGGAATGACGGTCATCCCTTCTTTCTCTCTCGCAAGGGCGCCGAAGCCGGACGTTCTCGTCATCCCGGGGGGCGACGTCTCCGGCAGCCTCGAGGACGAGGCCGTGATCCGCTGGATCCAGGTGAGCGCGCACACGGCCGAAGTCGTGTTGTCGGTCTGCAATGGCGCGTTCCTCCTCGCAAGAGCGGGCCTGCTCGATGGGCTCGAGGCGACGACGTTCGCAGGCATGATCGAGGACCTGAAACACGCGGCGCCAAAGACGAAGGTCGTCCGGGACAGGCGCTTCGTCGACAACGGCAAGATCGTGACTTCCGCCGGCCTGTCCTCGGGCATCGACGGTTCTCTGCACGTGATCGAGAAGCTCTACGGCAAGGGGACGGCGCAGGTCGCGGCCCTCGGCATGGAGTACGACTGGCGCCCGGACTCGGGCTACGCCCGCGCGAACCTGGCCGACCGCTATCTCGCTCCGGCGTACGAGACGATCCGCCAGTACCCCCGATCGGTCGTGAGCCACGAAGGCACGCGCGATCGCTGGGAGACGTCGTGGAAGATCGAGGCGGCGGCGACCCCGGCAGCGATCCTCGAACGGCTCGACGCTGCATTCGACGGCCGCCCGGGTTGGACGCGCCAAGGCAGGAGCGGGGCGGGGGGTGCATCCGAAAGCCGGTGGATGCTGCGAGATCCGGAGGGCAAGTCGTGGCTCGAGACGACCCGCGTCGAGTGGGCGGCCGGGGGCAAGGATTGCCGCGTGACGGTGACGCTCGCCCGCCTCGCAACCGGCTGAGCGTCCCGCGGAATCCGTGCCGGGGGCATAACCTTGGAGTGCCGGTTCCGTAGACCCTCGAAGGGGAGGAGCGCGTGTCGACGTTTGCGATCATCGTCAATGGAACGCCTCGGACGATCGAGGCTTCCGATCCGGACATGCCGCTGCTCTGGGTCCTTCGGGACCGGCTGGGCCTGACCGGGACGAAATACGGGTGCGGGGTGGGGGCTTGCGGCGCCTGCACCGTACATCTCGACGGTCAGGCAATGCGATCCTGCCAGGTCCCCGTATCGGCCGCGGTCGGGCATCGGATTACGACGATCGAGGGGCTGTCGCCCGATGGCCGTCATCCGTGCCAGCTCGCCTGGCTCGAGGAGGACGTGGCCCAGTGCGGCTACTGCCAACCGGGGATGATCATGGAGGCGGCGGCCCTTCTCGGGGTCGGGAAGCCGGCCAGCGTTGCCGAGATCGAGGCGGCCTTGTCGGAGCACGTCTGCCGGTGCGGGACCTACTGTCGCATGCGACGGGCGGTGAAGCGAGCCGTCTCCGCGGGAGGCGCCCGATGAGCGCCACCCGGCGGGACTTCATCAAGGTTTCGTCGATCGGCGGCGCGGCGCTTCTGTTGCGAATCCCGGACTTGGAGGCGGCGAGCGCGGCGGCCGCCCCCTTCGCGCCGAACCAATGGCTGCGCATCGGCGCGGACGGGAAGACCACGCTCGTCATCGCGCGCTCCGAGATGGGGCAGGGCGTGCGCACGTCGCTCGCGATGATCCTGGCCGAGGAGCTCGACGCGGACTGGAAGACGATCGCGATCGAACAGGCGTCGCCGGGCCCCGACTACACCTCCATGAACACGGGCGGAAGCGACAGCGTCGAGGACTCCTGGCGGCCGTTGCGGCAGGCCGGCGCGGCGGCGCGGCAGATGCTCGTCGAGGCCGCGGCGCGGAGCTGGAAGGTCGAGCCGGAGTCCTGCCGGGCAGAGGGGGGATCCGTCCTGCATCCGCCGACCGGACGGCGCCTCTCCTATGGCGCCCTCGTCGAAGCGGCCGCGGCCCTCCCCGTCCCGAAGGAGCCGAAGCTCAAGGACCGCAAGGATTTTCGACTGCTCGGCACGCGGGTTCCCAGGATCGACGGACCGGCGATCGTGTCCGGCCGCGCGGCCTACGGCATGGACGTGCGCGTGCCCGGGATGCTCTTTGCGGCGGTCGCCCGCTGTCCGGTCGCCGGCGGAAAGGCCGCACGCTACGACTCCGCGAAGGCAAAGGCGATCTCCGGCGTGCGCGGGGTGTACGTCGTCTCGACCGGCGTAGCCGTGGTCGCCGTCGATACCGCGACGGCGCTTGCAGGCCGGGACGCTCTGGGCGCCGCGTGGGAGGAGGGGTCGAACGCGAAGCTCACGACCGACGAGCTCGAGCGCCGGCTGGACGAAGGCGCGCGCCGTTCCGGCTTCGTCTCGCGAAAGGACGGCGACCCCGGGGCGGCGCTGTCCTCGGCCGCGACCCGTCTGTCAGCGACCTACCGCGACGCGTTCCAGGCCCACGCGACGATCGAGCCGATGAACGCGACGGCAAGCGTGGGCGAAGGAAGGTGCGAGATCTGGGCGCCGACCCAGAACCCGCAGCGCGTGCAGAAGGAGGCCGCGAAGCTCCTCGGGATCGCCCCCGAAAAGGTGGCGGTGCACGTGACCTTGCTCGGCGGAGGATTCGGGCGGCGTCTGGGAGCCGATTACGCGACCGAGGCGGTCGAAGTCGCCCGCGCGGCCGGGCGGCCGGTGCAGGTCGTCTGGTCGCGCAAGGACGATTTCGAGAGCGACTGGCTTCACCCGGCGGGGCGCGTCGATCTCGAGGCCGGTCTCGACCCGGGCGGCCGGGTCGTCGCCTGGAGCCAGCGCTTCGTGAGTCTCCATCTCTCGATGTTCGGCGCTTTCGATCCCGGTCGCGGGGACGAGCCGGATGTCAATCCGTGGGGCGGCTACGACAATCCGTACGCGATCGCCAACCTGAGCGCCGAATGGCTCGACATCGAATCGCCGATCCGAACGGGCGCCTGGCGATCCGTCTTCTACCCCCCGAACGTGTTCGCCCGCGAGTGTTTTCTGGACGAGCTCGCGAACCGGATGGCCAAGGATCCCCTCGCGTTGCGTTCGGGGCTTCTGGTCGGCGAGTTCCCGTGGGCGTCTCGGAAGGTCGACCGGTCGAGGTTGAGGGCGGTTCTCGAGCTGGCCGCGGCAAAGGCAGGCTGGGCAACGCCCTTGCCGCCGCGCTCGGGGCGCCGTACGGGGCGGGGCATCGCGTGCAACGTCTACCACGGCCGCACGGTCATCGCTCAGGTGGCCGAAGTCTCGGTGGGTGCCTCGGGCGACGTGAGCGTGCACCGCGTGGTGAGCGCGGTCGACTGCGGTCAGCCCGTGAACCTCGCGGGGATCGAAGGCCAGGTCGAGAGCGGAGTCCTGTGGGGGCTGTCGTACGCGCTCAAGGGCGACATCACGATTCGCGGAGGCAGAGTGGAGCAGACGGGCTTCGCGGACTTCGCTCTCATGCGGATGAACGAGACGCCCGAGATCGAAACCCACATCGTCGATAGCGACCGCCCGCCGTCGGGCCTCGGCGAGAGTCCGGTTCCCTGTGTGGCGCCGGCCGTCGGCAACGCCATCTTCGCCGCGACCGGCAAGCGGCTTCGCCGAGTCCCGATCCGGGCGGCCGACCTGGTCTGACGTCGGGCCGGCTTGGCCGGCTCGGCCCTGCGCGCCCGTCGTCCCGGGCGCCGCGCCTCGGCGCTACGAGGCGCGCACGATGCGGCGAGGCCCCTCGCCGACCGGACCCTCCGCGCGCGCAAGCGTCAACGGGATCTGGACCGAGACCTCGCAGCCTCCTCCCGGCAGGCTGGCGAGCTCGAGCCGGTGGACGCCAGGGTAGAGGGCCTCGAGCCGGCGCCGCGTGTTGGAGAGCCCGATTCCCGCGCCGTCGGCCGCTCCCTCCCGCAGGCCGGGCCCGTTGTCCCGCACGGAGATCGAAAGCCCGCGTCTCTCGCGGCGCGCGTGGATCGCGATGCGCCCCCGCCCGCCCCCGTCCGCGAGCCCGTGCTTGATCGCGTTCTCGACCAGGGGCTGGAGCAGAAAGCACGGAACGTGAGCCGCGGCGACATCGGGCTCGACGCGCACGGCGATCTCGAGGCGCTCGCGAAAGCGGACCTTCTCGATGGAAAGGTATTTGTCCAGGATCGCGATTTCGTCCGCGAGCGTGACGAGCGGAGCGTCTTCGGATCGCAGCGAAAGGCGCAGCAGGTCGCCAAGGCGCACGACCATCTGGCGAGCGCGTTCCGGGTCCTTCCCGATCAGGGGCAGGATGCTGTTGAGGGTGTTGAAGAGGAAGTGCGGCCGTAGCTGAAACTGCAGCGCGTCGAGCTGAGCCTCGACGAGGGCCGTGCGCATGCGCTCGCGGGCCTCGAGGCGGCGCACGCGCAGTCGGTATCCCACCGCGAGGAGAAGGGCGGCCGCGAGCGCAGCGGCCGTGCGAAACCACGCCGTCTGGTAGACGTGCCGCGCGATCTCGAGATCGATCGACGCCGCGGTGCGACTCCAGACGCCGTCCTCGTTGGCCGCCACCACCTGGAAGCGATAGCGCCCCGGCGGCAGGTTGGTGTAGTAGGCGGATCGCCGCGGCCCGGCATCCGTCCAGTCGGCCTCGAACCCGTCCAGCCGGTACCGGAAGCGCACCGCCGACGGGTTGCGGAAGGACAGCGCTGTGAAGCCGAACTCGATCTTCCGATTGCCGGGCGGCACGCGGGCAGCCGCCGAGGGCTCGAGGGACTGGCCGTCGGCGACGACCTGCTCGATGACGACCTCGGGCGGCACCAGGTTGACGTCGATGCGCGCCGGGTCGGCCATCGCCAGGCCCTTGACGGTCGCGAACCAGAGCCGCCCGGAACGGTCCCTCCACGCTCCGTGCTGCGCGCCGTTGCACTCCGCCCCGATCATGCCGACCGCTGTCGTGAAGGTCGCACGGTCGGCGATGCGGCCGGGCGAGCCGGCCGCCGCTCCCAGCTCGGCCGCCGCAACGCGGAAGACGCCCCGGTTGCCGGTCAGCCAGAGGTAGCCGTGGCCATCCTCGAGAACGCGCTGCGCGGCGTCGTGGAAGAGCCCCGACTTCTGTCGAAACGTCGTGAATCGGCCGTCCCTGTAGCGCGACAAACCGCCGCGCGTTGCGAACCAGAAGGTCCCCTCCGCGTCCTGGTAGGTGGACATCACGACGTCGTGGGCGAGACCGTCCCGGGTCGTGAAGGTCTGGAAGCGTCCCGCGGAGAATCGCGTGACGCCGCCGCCGAACGTGCCGATCCAGATGTCGCCACTGCGGTCCTCGAAGAGCGAGAAGACGGCGTTCGTGCCGAGACCGTCCCCCGCGTGGAAGCTGACGACCCTTCCGCCCTCGAGCCGGTCGAGCCCCGCGGTCACCGTCGCTACCCAGACGGTGCCGTGGCGATCCACGAGAACCGACGAGATCGAGTTGCCGGAGAGGCCCTGCGCCGTCGTGTACCGGGTGAGGCGGCGCCCCTCCAGGTGCACGAGCCCGGTTCCCCGCGTGCCGACCCAGAGGGACCCGTCGGGGGCCTCCGCGATCGCGTTGATCGAGGCCCCGAGCCTCGCGACCGGCTTGAAACGCTCGGTGCCGGCCGCGCGGCAATTGAGGACGCCCTCGGCGGTGCCGGCCCAGAGATCGCCCCGGCTGTCCTCGAGAACCGCCCAGAGCTTGTCGTCGGAGAGGCCGTCGCGTTCCGTGTAGATGGCGGCTCGCTGGCCCTGCAGGCGGTTGATCCCGCCGTCGTACGTTCCCACCCAGAGGCTTCCCTCGCGGTCCTCGTGGATCGCGAGAATCCGATTGCTCGAGAGACCGTCGGCCGTCGTGAGCTGCTGGAAGCGCCCGTCACGCAGGCGGAAGAGCCCGCCATCGGTGCCGAGCCAGAGAGTCCCGCGGCGATCCCGGTAGACCGCCCGCACGAGGCCGTTGGTCAGGCCTGCCCCCGCCTCGTAGGTCCGCGCATCCTCCGCTCCGATGTGCGCGAGGCCATGCCCCGTCCCGACCCAGAGGCCGCCCTCGGGATCCGGCGCCAGGGCGAGCGCGCCGGGCAGCCCGTCGTCCAGGGTCCACGGGACGAATCGCGCGCGATCCCACCGCGCCACGCCCCAGGCCCCCCCGACCCAGAGGTTGCCCTCGCCGTCCTCGCCAATCGAGCGGACGTCGATGCCGGGCAGCCCCTCGCAGTCGGTGTACGTCCGGACACGGCCGCCCTGGATGCGGCTGGCTCCCAGATTCGAGGCCACCCAGACGGCGCCGTCGCGGCTCTCGAAGAGCGCTTCGACGACTGCGGTGTCGAGGCCGCCCGCGGGAAACTTTCGAAACTCCCCGTGTTGCATGCGGATGAGGCCAGTCACCGTCCCGATCCAGAGGGCGCCGTCGCGCGTCTCAATCAGCGCCTGGACCCAATCGTCGCCGAAGGCCTCCGTGTTGCGGGTGTCGAAGATCCGGAAGCGCACTCCGTCGAAGCGAACGAGGCCCTCCTGGGTTCCGAGCCAGAGGTATCCGTCGCGGGTCTGCAGAATCGCCGTGATCGAGTTTTGCGGCAACCCCGAGTCGCTCGTCCACACCTCGTGGCCGAGCTGCGAAAGGGGAACGGAAGGATCGAGCGCGCTCGAGCCCGCCGCGCACAGGGCGAGAACGAGTGTGGCGGTCGTCAGTCGCGCGCGGCCGGTGGCCACGCTTGCGAGAAGACCCCGAACGGGCGCCCCGTCTCAATGGCGCGCGGACGAAGGCGAGGCGCGCGGGGACGAACGATCGGATCCGGCGGACCGCGGACCGGACCGCGACCGAAGTCAGGACGGCAGCCGGAGGCGCGCGATCGCTCCCCGATGGCCGCGCCGGTTCTCGAGCGTGAGGCTTCCGCCGTGTGCCTCGGCGATCTGGCGCGAGAGGACGAGGCCGATGCCCGAGCCCTGCGGCTTGGTCGTAAAGAACGGAACGAACAGATTCGTCGTGCTCGGCAGGCCCGGCCCGTCGTCGGCGACCCAGATCTCCGTTTGTGCTGCTCCCCGCTTCCAGCCGACGGCCACACCGCCCCGGGCCTCGAGGGCGGCGTCGGCCGCATTGCGGACGAGATTGATGAGCAGCTGTTCGAGCTGGTCCGCGTCGGCCGAGATGTTCAGGCCGGGGCCGGGGATGACGCCGACGGGCAGGCGCGTCTCCAGAGCCGCCACACGCCGGATGAGGGCGTCGACCGCAACCGGCGCCACCTGCGGAGGCGGCAGGCGCGCGAGCTTCGTGTAGCCTGTCGTGAAGCGCGAGAGCGCCTCGGCGCGCGAGGCGATCACCGAGAGCCCCTGCCGCAGGTCCTCCCGCCAGTCGGCCGGAGGCTCCGCCTCGGTCGCAAGACGCTGGAGGCTGCCGGCAATCGACTGGATCGGGGCGAGCGAATTGTTGAGCTCGTGCCCGAGCACCCGGATGAGCCTCTGCCAGGCCTGACGCTCCTCTTCGCGCAGGGGCCGGCTGACGTCGGCCAGCACGAGGAGCCGATGGGGGGCGCCGCCCTGGCGAAAGGAGCTGCGCCGGATCTCCCAGCGGCCCGATCCGCCGGGAAATGCGGCCTCGAGAATCTGCGGCGCGGCGTCCTCGAGAAAGGCGGCGAGGCCGACCTCCTCGGCCTTGCGTCCGCGCAGGCGCGGCTCGGGCTGACCCAGCAGCCGCTCGCCGAAGCGGTTGACGAGCTTCAAGCGCCCGCCCTCGTCGAAGGCGAAGACCGCGACCTCGATCTCCTCCATGACCCGGGACAGCAACGCGGTGGCTTCGAGCGCGCCGAGCCGCTGCTCCCGCAGCGTGGCGGCGAGTGCATTGACCTCGAGAAGGACCTCGCCGAGCGGGTCGTCCGACCGGGCGCCCCGCGCCCGGATCGAGAAGTCCTCCTCGCGCATCGCGGCCAGCAGGTTCGAGATGGTCTGGAGCGGGCGCACCACGCGCTCGCGCAACGCCTGGACGAAACCGAGCCACAGCACCACGACGACGACAGAGATGGTCCAGCGCGTCTTCTCGCTGTAGTCGCCCGTCCAGAGTATTCCGAGAGCGGCGGCGGCGGCCGGCAGCGCCGCAAGGAACGCGTAGAGCACGATCCGCCGATCGTGCGAAAGCGGCTTCATGGGGAAATGACCAGTGACAGGTCACAAGTGACGAGCCGGGACTTTCTCCTCGTGTCACTCGTCACTGGTCACTCGTCACTTCTGTCTAATGCCCGTGCTTGTCCAATCGCCGGTAGAGCGCGCTGCGGGACAGGCCGAGCGCCTTGGCCGCCTGGCTGACGTTGCCCTCGAAGCGATCCATCGCCTTGCGGACGAGCAGGCCCTCGACCTCTTCGAGGGACAGGGCGTCGAGCCGCGGAGCATCGCCGCCGCTGCGCAGCCCGAGGTCGCCCGGCCCGATCCGGTCCGCGGTCGTCATCAGGACGGCGCGCTCGATCGCATGATCGAGCTCGCGGACGTTGCCGGGCCACGGGTGGGCGAGGAGCGCATCGAGGGCGGCGGGCTCGAAGCCGGCGAGCGACTTGCGATAGCGTCGCGCGTGGGCCTCGAGGAAGTGGCGGGCGAGCAGAGGCACGTCCTCGGGCCGCTCGCGAAGCGGCGGGACACGAATCTCGATCGTGTTCAGTCGGAAGAGGAGATCCCGGCGGAAGCGTCCGGCCTCGACCTCGGCGTTCAAGTCCGCGTTGGTCGCCGAAAGAATCCGGACGTCGACGCGAATGGTCCGCGAGGACCCCACGCGCTCGAAGTCGCCGGTCTCGAGCACCCGCAGCAGCTTGCCCTGCTGGGAAGGAGGCACGTTGCCGATCTCGTCGAGGAAGAGCGTGCCTCCGTCGGCCAGCTCGAAACGGCCGACGCGGTCGGAGCGGGCATCGGTGAAGGCCCCCTTGACGTGGCCGAAGAGCTCGCTCTCGAACACGCCCTCGGAAATTCCGCCGGCGTTCAACGTGACGAACGGCCTGGCCCCGCGTTGCGAGGTCGCATGGAGCGCCCGCGCGACCACGGCCTTGCCGCTGCCGTTCTCGCCGGTGATGAGGACGTTCGCATCCGATGGTCCGACGCGCTCGATCATCGCGAGAACGGGCCGCATGGCCGCGGAGACGGCGATGATCGCCGGCTCGCCGTCGCGCTGCAGGATCCGGTTCTCGGCCTCGAGGCGCTCGCCCTTGCGCAGCGCCCGGCCGAGGGCGATCTGCGTGCGCAGGGTCGTCAGGAGTCGGGCGTTGTCCCAGGGCTTCTGGACGAAGTCGCGAGCCCCCCGGCGCATCGCTTCCACCGCGAGGTCCACCGTCCCCCAGGCCGTCATGACGAGGACGGGCAGATGCGGATCGAGCTCGCGGATCCGGGCGAGCAGGTCGAGCCCCTCCCTGCCAGACGTCGTGTCGCGGGCGTAGTTGAGATCGATCAGGACGGCATCGAACTCGCGGGCCTCGAGCGCGGCGAGCGCACCCGCGGGGGAGGACGCGGTTTCGCAGTCGAGGCTCTCTCCCTTCAACAGCAGACGAAGGGCCTCGAGGACGTCCTTCTGGTCGTCGGCGATCAAGACCCGCACCGCGCTTCTCATCGCGCCGACTCGGGGAAGCGGTGTCCGGCCGCGGTCAGGGCCGCGACGGCCCGTTCCAGGGACTCCTGGCGAACGAGCACGTAGTCCGTGTCGTACGTCGAGAGCGCGAAGATCGACACGCCGCGTTCCGCCAGCGGCGCCGCGATCGAGGAGAGGATCCCGGTCAGGGCGAAATCGAGAGGGCCGGCCACGCGAATCGCGCGCCACGGACGACTGGCCGGGATCCCCGAAGGGACCACGTTCGCCTCGCACACGATCGAGAGCTCCTCCGCCGTGCGCGTCGCCGCCCAGAACGCGCCGGACAGCGGCCAGCCCGGCAGGAGCGCGGAAGCGTCGAGGCGGCAGACCGCGAGGGCCCCGGGGAGGACGGAGAGGTCCAGGATCGGCACCCCGCTACCGCGGTCGAAACGCGAGCGCGGCCGAGTTCATGCAGTAACGCAGCCCCGTCGGCTCGGGCCCGTCGTCGAACACGTGGCCGAGGTGCGAGTTGCACCTCCGGCAGAGCACTTCCGTGCGCGCGAGGAAGAGGCTGCGATCCTCGTGCGTCTTGACGCTCGCCTCCGCGAGGGGCGTCTTGAAGCTCGGCCAGCCGGTGCCCGAGTCGAACTTCGCTTCCGAGTCGAAGAGCGGGTGTCCGCACCCCGCGCACGCGTAGGTTCCGGGGTCGTGGTGGTTCCAGTACTTTCCCGTAAAGGCGCGCTCCGTGCCCTTCTCGCGCAGGACGCGAAACTGCTCGGGGGTCAGCGCGGCGCGCCACTCCTCTTCGGTGTGCTCGACGCGATCGGTCCTATCGTCGCCCACGGCCGGAATCTACCACCGCGCCGTCTACTCGGCCCGCAGCGCCGTCATCGGGTCCACGCGGGTCGCCCGACGCATGGGCCCGAGGCTGGCGGCCAGGGCGATGGCGAGGATGAGCACCGCCCCGGCCAGCAGCAAGAACGGATCGTGCGGCGCGACGTGAAAGAGCTGGCCGCGCAGCCCTCGGCCGAGCCAGAGCGAGCCGAGCAGGCCGAGGCCGATCCCCGCGAGCGCCAGCCGGAGAGTGCGCGCGGAGATCAGGCGCGCGATCGACCCGCGGTCGGCGCCGAGCGCGACGCGGATGCCGATCTCCCGCGTTCGCTGCTGGACGAAGCCGGAGAGGACGCCGAAGATGCCCACGGAGGTCAACAGCATGGCGAGCGCGGCGAAGGTCGCGAGCAGGCCGGCCGAGAAGCGGCGGCTCGATGCGGATGTCGCGATGACTTGCGGCATCGTGGCGACGTGCATGACCGGCTGATCGGGGTCGACCGCTGCGACGGCGGCCCGGACCGCGCTCGTCAGCTGCGCCGGATCCTTCGCGCGGACCACGACGACCATCCCGGAGTCCACCCACTGGGCGCGGGGCAGGTAGATCTGCGGTGTGGGCGGGGCGTCGAGGCCTTTGTGCGGCACGCCGCGAGCGACCCCGACCACCGTGCGCCACGGCCCGTCGTCTCCGCCGACCTTCACACGCTTTCCGACGGGGTCCTCCGCTGGCCAGAGACGGCGCGCCAGCGTGTCGTTGACGAGAACGACGGGCGCGGAGTCCGGGCCGTCGGAGGGCTCGATGCCCCGGCCGCGGAGGATCGGAATGCCCATCGTGCGCAGGTAATCCGGGCTGACGGCGTAGCGGTCGGCGGAAGGGTCGTGTTGGGGATTCGCCGAAGGCTTGTCCTCGGCATGGACGCCGTAGCCGTCGTAGTTGCCGCCGAGCGGCAGCTGGCTGACGGCTCCGACACCCGTAACACCCGGCAATGCCGCGACTCGCCCGAGCACCCGGTCATAGAAGGCCCGGATCGCGGGATCTTTTTCATAGGCTTTTCCGGAGACGTCGACCTCGAGCGTCAGCAGGCCCTCCGGACGGAAGCCGGGGTCGACATGGAGCAGGCGCGATGCGCTCGCGACGAGCAGCAGGGCACCGGAGAGCAGGACGAGCGCGAGCGCCACGTCGAACACGACCAGCGAGCCGGCGAACCGTCGCGATGAGCGGCCGGCCGAGCCTCCCGTTGCGCCGCGGAGCACGGGCTCGGGGTCGAGGCGGGCAAACCGAAGGGCCGGAACGGCGCCAAAGAGCAGGCCCGTGACGAGGGAGATGCCGAGCGTGAAGAGCAGGACCACGACGTCGAGGCGAACCGCGGCGGTGCGCGGCAGGTCGCCCGGCGCCAGAGCCACGAGGGTCTGGAGCGTGGCGCTTGCCGCGATGAGACCGAGCGCGCCGCCTGCAAGCGCCAGGACGAGGGCTTCGACCATGAAGAGCCGCGCGATCCGCGCGCGCGATGCGCCGAGCGCCGTGCGCACGGCGATCTCCTTGCGCCGCTGCCCGGCCCGCGACAGCAGCAGGCTCGCCACGTTGGCGCAGCCGATCAAAAGCACGAAGCCGACGGCGGCGAGCAGCGTCAGCAACGAGGGGCGCGCGCTGCCCGTGAGCGCTTTCGAGAAGGGTGTCACGAAGACGCCGGGGGCTCCGTACTCCGTCGGATATTGCCGAACCAGCTCCTGGGAGATCGACAGCATGTCCGCGCTCGCCTGTGCGAGCGTCACGTTCTTCTTGAGGCGGCCGATGGCTCGCAGGTGCCTGCAGTCCCGGCAGGTCCAGGGCAGGGACGCGTCGTAGGCGAGCGGAGCCCAGATCTCCGCGGGGCGCGAAGGGTCCGAAGAAAACACGGATTCGAACTCGGGACTCAGGATTCCGGCGACGAGGTAGGGGGTGTCGCCCAGATGGATCGTCTTTCCGGGCAGCACGGGGTCCGTGCCGAAGCGGCGCTTCCAGAGCCCGTCGGAAAGCAGCACGACGTGGTGATTTCCCCGGATCTGCTCGGATGGAAGGAGCAGGCGCCCGAGCGCCGGGCGGACACCGAGGAGCTCGAAGAACCCGTCCGAGACCCGCATCCCCTCGAGCCGTTCGGCGGCCACGCCGGCCTCGGCCGAGAGCTTGGGGCTCCAGTAGGACATGACCGCGATGTCCTCGAACGATCGGTTTTTCGCCCGCCAGTCGAGGTAGGTCAGGTAGCCCGTGTTGTCGGCATTTCCGTCCTTGTCGCGCTCCTGGAGCGTGACGAGACGCTCCGGCTCCCGGAAGGCGAGCGGTCTCCAGAGGACCCCGTGCACGACCGAGAAGATCGCCGTGTTGGCCCCGATGCCGAGCGCGAGCGTGGCAATCGCGACCGCGGAAAATCCGGGGCTCTTGGACAGGGTGCGCAGCGCGTAACGGAGGTCCTGCATCATTCACTCCTCAGGGAAATCAGCGGGTCGATGCGGGATGCGCGCAGAGCGGGCAGCGCGCTCGACGCGAGTGCGACGACAGCCATCAGGAGTACGCCCACGGCGAAGGTGGGCGGATCGGTGGCCTGCACGCCGTAGAGCTGCCCGGCGAGCAGGCGCGTCAGCGCGAGAGCGCCCAGCAGTCCGGCTGCGATGCCGATCTGCGAAAGACCCATCGCCTGACGGACGATGAGATGAAGGATGTCGCGGCGTTGGGCGCCGAGGGCGAGTCGGATGCCGATCTCGCGGCGGCGTTGGGCCACCGAGTAGGCGAGCACCCCCGAGAGCCCGAGGGCCGCCAGCACGATGGCCAGAGTCCCGAAGAGCCCGAGGAGCAGCGTGGACTGGCGCCGCGGCTCGACCGCCCGATCCAGCACGCGCGCAAACGGAGTGAGCCGCGACACGGGCAGGTCGGCGTCGAGCGGCCGCATCGAGCTCCGAATGGGCTCGAAGAGCCGTCCGGGATCGCCCTTCGTCCGCACGACAAACGACATCGTCGCGAGGGGATGCTGGAAGTAGGGGAAGTAAGTCTCGGGCACCGGCTCGCCGTCGAGGCGTTCTGCCCGGATGTCGGCAACGATGCCGACGATCTCCCGCCATTGCTCGCCCTCGCCCCACTCGATCCGGATTCGCTTGCCGATCGGTTCCTCCGCGGGAAAGAACCGACGGACCATGGCTTCGTTGATCAGGGCGACGGGAGCGGTCCCCTCGCGGTCGGACTCCTCGAAGGCACGGCCACGCCGAAGCGCAATCTCTGCCGCCCGGAAATAGCCCGGCGTGGCCACGCGGTAATAGGTGATGGGCTGCTCTCCCGGCTGCCAGGCCGCGCGTCCCTCGATCTTGAAGTTGCCGTTCGTGTTGGATCCCCCAATCGGAAGACTGTTGATGGCTCCGGCCGCCTCCACGCCGGGGAGCCGGATGAGACGCTGGAGCTCCTCGCGATAGAACGCCCGCTGGGAGTCGCCGTTGGCGTATCGCGAAGCGGGAAGTGAGAGCTCGAACGTCGCGGCCTCCTCGGAACGAAAGCCCGGATCCACGCGCCCGAGCGCGGACAGGGTCCGCAGCATCAGGCCTGCGCCGACGAGCAAGACCAGGGCCAGGGCGATCTCGGCGATTACGAGAAGGCTGCGGAGGCGGCCGCGATCCGGGCCCTCGGTCCCGACCCGGTCCCCGGAGCCCATCATTGCCCCGAGATCCGGCCTGGCCACCGCAAGCGCGGGGCCGAGGCCAAACAGGACTCCCGTGGCGAGCGAGGCGCCGAGCGTGAAGACGAGCACGCCGGCGTCGATCGTCACCGGCGTAGCGGGGGAAAGGTCGAGCGGTAGGAGCTTGACGGCCAGGTCCAACCCCCACGTCGCGACGATGAGCCCGAGCAGGCCTCCGCTGCCGGCGAGCAGGACGCTTTCCGTCAGCAGCTGACGGACGATGCGCCACCGTCCCGCGCCCAGCGCGACGCGCGCCGCCATCTCGCGCCGTCGTGCGAGGGTGCGTGCGAGCAGCAGATTCGCCACGTTCGCGCAGGCGATGAGCAGCACGAAGGCCACGGCTCCGAAGAGGGTGACGAGGATCGGGCGTGCCTCCTTCGAGAGCTGGCGGTCCAGTGGCAGGAGCTGCACGTCGTGGCCGGCGTTGGTCTTCGGAAACTCGCGCTGGAGACGAGTCTCGATCGCATGAAGGTCGGCCGCGGCCGATGCCAGCGAGGCGGCCGGCTTCAACCGACCGATCACCTGATACGAATGGGTCCCCCGATCGGCCCGTTCCGCAGGAGTGAGCACGAGCGGCGTCCACACGGCGACACCCTCGGGGAAGTCGAAGGTCGGCGGCATCACGCCCACGACCGTGTAGTTCTCACCGTCGAGACGGAGGGCGCGGCCCAGAACGTCATCGCGTCCCTGGAAGCGTTGCTTCCAGAGGGCGTAGCTGATCACGACGTCGCGCGTCCCTTCCGGGTTCTTCGAATTCGACAGAGGACGGCCGAGGCTCGGCCCGAGGCCCAGCAGCCCGAAGAACTCCGGCGAGACTTTCGCGCCCAGGATCCGCTCGGGATCGCCCTGACGAGTCAGCGCAAACCAGGCATAGTCGGCGAACGCGATCGCCTCGAAGGTTCGGTTCTGAGACTGCCAGTCCGCGATGTCGGCGGCAGCTCCCGGAGCCCATGGGACCTCGGGCTGTTTTTCCCAGATTCCGACGAGACGCTGCGGCTCACGGTAGGGAAGCGGCCTCATGAGCACGGCTCGCACGACGCTGAATATGGCCGTGTTGGCTCCAATCCCGAGCGCCAGCGTCACCACGGTCGCCGCGACGAAGCCGGGGCTCTTGCGGAGATTCCGCAGGGCGTAGCGCAGGTCCTGGGTCAGGATGCTCACGCCTCCTCCTTACTCGTTGCGCAGGGCTTCGATGGGGCTGATCCGGGCCGCGCGCGCGGCCGGAGGGTAGGCGGCCGCGAGCGCGACGAGTCCCATCAGCGCCGTGCCCGCGGCAAAGATTGCCGCGTCGGTCGCGTGAACGCCGAAGAGAATCGATTCGACCGCGCGCGCGAGCGCGTAGGCGGCCGGGAGGCCGATGAGCGCGCCGACTGCCAGGAAGCGCCCCACCTCCGAGAACACCAGGTGCCGCAGGGAGGATGGGGTGGCTCCGAGCGCGATCCGCACGCCGATCTCCCGCCGGCGCTCGGCGACCGCGAAGGCGAGGGTGCCGTAGATGCCGAGGGCCGCGAGCAGCGCGGCCAGACCTCCGAATGCCGCCGAGAGCACCATGACGAGCCGCCTGTTCAACAGCGAGTCCGAGATCTGTGTCCGAAGCGTCTTGATATCGAAGAGGGGAAGCTGCGAATCCAGGCGGGCGACGGCGGCCCGGGCCGCCGGAACGAGGTTGGCCGGGTCGCCTTGGGTGCGGGCGTAGAAGGTCAGTTGTCCGAGCCTGGAATCCTGCTGCCAGCTTTCATACACGAACGGCTCGATCGTCTCGTCCACCGCGGCGCCCTTGCTGTCGCGGACGACGCCGACGATCTCGATGTCCGCCTTGACCGAGTCGCCGCCCCCGAAGCCGATCTTGCTGCCGAGCGGGTTTCGCTTGGCGAAGAACTTGCGCGCCATCGTTTCGTTGATCACCGCGACTCTGGAGGAGGAGGCGTCGTCGGTCCACTGGATCTCGCGGCCGGCCAGCAGCGGGATGCCGAGAGTCGCGAAGTAGTCGGGCCCGACGCCGTTGCGGCGCACGTGGGTCGCGTCGCCGGCGCCCGGCTCGGCGCCCTCCACCGTGACGTTGCTGCCCATCGTCGTGTCGGCGAGCGTCGGCAACTCGGCGGCCGTCACGGATCGCACGCCGGGCAGCCCGGCCAGGGTCTGCGTCAACTCCCGCCCGAATCGGGCCGTCCTCTCGGCCGTGTAGCCATTGAGCTCCGGAGCGACCGTGAAACCGATGACGCCATCGGGCCGCAATCCGAGGTCCACGCGCCCGAGGTTCTGGAGCGTCCGGACGAAAAGGCCGGCCGCGACCAAGAGCACGAGAGTCAGGGCCACCTGGGCGGTGACGAGCCAGCGGCGGAAGCGCATTGCCTCGCGACCGCCGGAGACCGAGCCGCGGTCGGACCCTTGCAGGGTCGAGGCCGGATCGAGCCGGATGGCCCGCAGCGTCGGGGCGAGGCCGAAGAACAGCGCCGACAGCAGCGAGAGCGCCGCCGCCACGCCAATGACGCGGGGATCGATCTGGATCGCGAGCAGTCGGAGATCCGAGTCGGGGGGAAAAGCGGAAAGCAGGGCCTGGAGGGTCCAGGCTGCGACGGCGAGCCCCAGCGCCCCGCCGGCAACGGAGAAGACCAGGCACTCGATGACCGACTGGCGCAGCAACTGGCCCCGGCCCGCTCCGATCGCCAGCCGGATGCCGTACTCGCGCTGCCGTGCGGCTCCGCGTGCCGCCAGGAGTCCGGCCAGGTTCGAGCATGCGATCAAGAGCACGAGCACGACCATCCCCATGAGCGACATCAGGGGAGTCCGGATCCCGTCACGCATGACGGCACGGCCGGCACCGCCGGGCAGCAGCTCGAGTTTCTTGCCGATGAAGCGTTGCCGCTTCTGCTGGTCCCATCCGGTGACATGCACCACGGCACCCTCGAGCAGGGACCGATAGAGCGGTGCGATCTGCGCCTCCGCCCGGGAGCGGGTCAGGCCCGGCCTCAGTCGCCCGACGACCTGCACCCAGTAGTCCTTGGGGTCGTCGAGGCCGTTCCGGAAGGGCGTCATCTGCGCCTTCTCCATCATCGGAACGAAGAGGTCGGCCGGCCGCCCCGGCTGAATTCCGTAAAACCCGTCGCGCGCCACGCCCACGATCGTCAACGGCTGGCCGTTGACGACCATGGTCTTGTTCAGCACCGTGGGGTCCGCGCCGAAGCGCCGAGTCCAGTAGCCATGGGAGAGCACGGCGACCGGATGCGCTCCGGGTGTGCGGTCGTCCGAGGCCGTCAGAACGCGCCCGAGGGCCGGCGTGACGCCGAGCAGGCCGAAGGAGTTGCCGCTGACCAACTCGCCGGCCGCGCGTTCCGTCTCGCCGCGGGCCGCCACGCTCGCGTCGAACGGATACTGGGCCATGAGGCCGGCGAAGACGGTGCCGCCTTCCGCCAGGCCCCGGTACATCGGGTACGTAAAGGAGGTGGCGATGTCCGCGTCGCTCCACCCGTGTCCCTGGATTGGCCCGTCGGAGCGCAAGAGGACGAGCTCCTGAGGATTGCGCACCGGCAGAAGCGTCAACAGCACGCGGTTGACGATCGCGAAGATGGCCGCGTTGGCGCCGATGCCGAGCGCGAGCGTCGCGACGGCGATTGCGCTGAACCCGGGGCTCTTGGCGAAGCTCCGCAGGGCGTAGCGCAGGTCCTGGAGGATCGAGGTCACGGTGTTGCCTCCTTCAAGGTTGTCACGGGCCCCACGTCACTCACTTCTCAATGCCTCCGTGGGGCTGATGCGTGACGCGCGTCGCGCGGGCAGCACGCTCGCGAGCAGAACGGCCGTCGCGAGGACCGCCGCCGCGGCCCCATAGGACAGCGGATCGAGGGGAGATACGGCAAATAGCAGTTGCGCCGCAAGCCTCGAGGTCGCGGCGGCGGCGAGGAGCCCGACGGCGAGGCCGACTGCCGCGATCCGGGCGCCCCTGCGCAGGACGAGTCCGCCGACGTCCGAGGTCTGCGCGCCGAGCGCCATCCGGATCCCGAACTCGCGCGTGCGCAGCTGCGTCACGTAGGAGACCACGCCGTAGAGTCCGGCTGCCGAGAGCAGCAGGGCGAGTGCGCCAAAGGCTCCCACGAGCTGGGCCAGCAGACGCCCCTGGCCGAGCGACAGGCCGAGCTTTTCTTTGAGCGTCCTGACGTGGAAGAGGGGCAGCCCGGGATCGATGCCGGCGACGAGCGTCTCCAGAGGACGCTGGAGTGCGGCGGGGTCGCCCCGGGCCTCGAGGAGAATGGTCATCTTCGGCATGTAGAACTGTGATGCAGGCACGTAGACGGTGGGGTCGGGCGCACGACGCAGGCTCCGGACACGCAGGTCCCGGGCCACACCGATGACCTCGCCGAGCTTCTGGATTCGCCGGCCCACGGGATTGACGCCCGGCCAGAACTTGCGCGCCATGGATTCGCTGACGATCGCGACGGCCGGGCTGTGCGCCGTGTCGCGCGCGTCGAAGTCGCGGCCGGCGAGAATCCCGCTTCCGAGCGTCCGGAAGAACCCCGGGGAGACGATGTTCAGATCGGCGTGCGGGTCCTCGTTGGGGCCGGCCGTGTATCCGTCGCTCACGACGCTGGTGCGCATGCCGCTCGTCTGCACGGGGGTCGTTCGGGCGAGGGCCGCCGAGCGCACGCCCGGCATCGCGGAGGCGAGCCGGAGGAGCTCGGAGAAGACGACGGATCCTCGCTCCCGGTCGTAGCCTTGCCGCGCGAGGTCGACGGTAGCCTCGAGCTTCCCCTCGGGGTCGAAGCCGGGGTCGACCGAGGCCTCGCGCGCCAGCGTGTGTGCCATCAGCCCGGCGCCCACCAGAAGCACGGTGGTCAGCGCAATCTGGCCCGCGACGAGGCCGTCGCGGAGCGGGAAACGGGAGAGATGCCCGCCCGCGGCAGTTCCCTTGATCGAGGTGAGCAGGTCGACCGTCCCTCCGCGCAAGGCGGGGACGAGCCCGGAGAGCAGCGCCGCAATGTTGGCGGCAGCAAGAGCGAAGCCGAGAGCGCGCGTACCGAGAACGGAGGTCGCGGCTCCCATCGGCAGTGCGAATTCCGGTGGCACGGCCCGCGAGAGAAAGTCCGCACCCCAGGCGGCGAAAAGAATGCCGGCGACGGCTCCCATGACGGCAAGGAGCAGGCTCTCGACCAGGGGCAGACGGGCGACCTGGCGACGTGAGGCTCCGAGGGCCATGCGCACGGCGGTCTCGCGGCGACGCCGCTCCGCGCGTAAGAGCAGGAGACTCGCGGCGTCCGCGCAGGCGATCAGGAGCACGAGTCCCGCCATTCCGACCAGGAGCCACGACAGCCGTCGCGCGCCGTCGCGGAAGTCCGGCCCAACCGCAAAATCGCCGGCGGGAAGAACACGCGCCATCGGGTCCTGGTGGTCCTTCGGCTGCCCCGCGGCTCTCCGCTTCGCGATCGCGTCGAGCTGCGCCTGGGCGAGCGCGCGCGAGGCGCCCGGCTTGAGCCTCGCGACGATGTCGAGCCACGACAGCTTGCGGGTGGTCAGGATGTGCTCATCCCCGAACTCGGGCAGGGCCTTGTCCACCATTGCCATCGGCACCCACAGGTCGGGAAGGCTGTCGAGGCTCACCCCGGTGAACTGGGGTGAGGCAACCCCAACGATGGTGAAGGGGTGCCCATTCAGCTGGACCGTGGACCCGACTGTCCGAGGATCCGAGGCAAAGCGAGCCCGCCAGAGGCGATGGCTGAGTACGGCGACGGGAATGCTGCTCGGGCGGTCATCGACGCTCGAGAGCAGGCGACCGAGCGCGGGGCGCGCTCCGAGCAGGTCGAAGAGATTCCCGCTGACGATCGCTCCGGTGACGCGCTCCGGCCGGCCACCGTTTGCCAGGTGGAAGGCCTCGGAGTCGTCGTAGGCAGCCACTCCGGCAAACGCTGTCGCTCCATCCCGATAATCGGTGAACACGGGATACGAGGAGTTCGAGAAGTCCATGCCCTCGAAGTTCTTCGCGAAGATGCGCACGAGGCTGTCCGGATCCTGCACGGCGAGGCGCCGGAAGAGGACGGCGTCGACCGCCGAGAAGATCGCCACGTTCACGCCGATGCCGAGGCCCAGCATAACGACCGCGAGCGCCGTGAAGCCGGGGCTCTTTGCGAACCCCCGTAACGTGTAGCGCACGTCCCGGACGATGCGGTTCATGGATTCACCTCAATCGTTACGCAGGGCTTCCGTCGGGCGGATGCGAGCCGCGCGGCGGGCCGGGAGATAGCTCGCGGCCAGGGTGATCGTCGAAAGCAGAAGGATCACCGCGCCGAAGGTCGGCGGATCCAGCGGGCCGACGCCGAAGAGGAAATCCCGGAGCAGCCGTGTCGCGAAGACTGCCGCCACGGTTCCGAGGACGAGCCCGCCGGCCGCGACCCGGGCGCCCCGCCGCATCTCGAGGCGCAGCACGTCCCCGGGCGCGGCGCCGAGGGCCATACGCACGCCGATCTCGCGCGTACGGCGTCCGACCGAGTACGCGACGAGACCCGCCAGCCCGATCCCGGCCAGCGCCACGCCAACCGCACCCAGGCCGGCCGCGACAGCGCCGGCGACCCTCTGGGGCAGCAGCGAGAACCCGATGTGCTCGCGAACCGGAACCAGCGCGCTCGACGGCAGCGCAGGCTCGAGCTCGTGGATTTCTTCGCGCAGCGCCGTCGCGAGACGTTGCGGCGGGCCGCTGGCGCGGATGACGATGTTCTCGCGAGTGCGGCCCTGCTGGTGAAAGGCCAGGTAGAGGTAGGGCCGAGGCTGTTCCCACGGGCGGCGGTACTTTCCGTCGCGGGCGACGCCGACGACGGTCAGCGCCTTCTCGCCCTCGGTGAGCGACTGGCCGATGGGGTCGCGGCCGGGCCAGAGCTTCCGGGCAAGCGTCTCGTTGACGATCGCCGCGAGCGGGGCTCCGGCGGAGTCCTGCGCCTGGAAGTCGCGGCCTCGCACGATCGGGATCCGCATCGTCGCGAAATAGGTCTCGCCGGCGTCCGTGGTGTCGACGTTGACCTCCTCCCCCGGCGCCGTCCGGCCGGGCATCCGAACGGTGGTCGACCGGTTACCGAACCCGAGGGGCACGACGCCCGCGATGGCCGCCGACTCGACACCGGGTAGCGACTTCGTGCGCTCGAGGAGCCGGTCGTAAAAGGCGCGTGCCTGGCCGGCGTCGTATCCAAGCATCGAGAGCTGCAGGCTCGACAGGTAGAGCCCGTCGGGGTCGAAGCCGGGATTGACCGCCGCCGCGTGCCTCACGGTGCGTACGAAGAGCCCGGCGGTCACGAGCAGGAGGACCGAGGCGGCCACCTGCAGGCACACGAAGAGCGATCGCAGGCGCGAGGCGGAGTTTCGCTCCGTCGTTCCCCAGGTGCGCAGCAGGACGAGGTCCCTGGGGCGAGTGGCCGGAAGGGCACTGACGAGGCCGAAGAGGAGGCCGCCGGCCAGGGCCGCGAGGAAGCCGAAAGCCGCGACGCGGGGGCCCGGGGACAGGTCGAAGCCGAAGGGAATCGGCAGCGGGAGTCGGAACTGCTCGAGCAGGGGTGTGGTGACTCGGGTCAGAAGAGTCCCGGCACCGCCGCCGATCAGGAAGAGCACCGTTGTCTCGATGACCACGAGGCGAACGAGGCGAATGCGTCCGGCGCCGAGTGCGAGCCGAACACTCATCTCCTTCTCGCGGGACATGGCGCGCGCGAGCAGGATTCCGGTGACGTTCACACAGGCGACGGCGAGCACGAGGCCGGCCAGAGCGGCCATGATGGCGAAGAATCCGACCGCCGCATCGCGCAGCGAGTCCTCGAAGCCCGTGACCGGCCGGACGTCGTAGCCGACGCCGTGCTGCGAGTCCGGGTACTCGCTTTCGAGCCGGCGGCCGACGGCCGCCATGCGTTGCCGGGCCGTCTCGAGCGTGACGCCCGGTGCGAGTCGCCCGACCATCTCGAGCCATGTCCGGTCGCGGGCGTCGAGACTTTCCCCGATGGAAAGTGTCGGCGCCATCATCGTCGGCACGAAGACGTCGAACGGGACACCGAGGAACGTTCCGACGAATCCGGGCTCGGCGATGCCGATGACGGTGAAGGCGTGCCCGTTGATTTCGATCTTGCGGCCGAGGACGGATGGATCGGCTCCGAACCGGCTCTTCCAGGCCCCGTTGCCGAGGATGGCGACGGCATCGCGGCCCGGCACGGCGTCCTCCGCGGGGCCGAAGAAGCGGCCGAGCGCGGGCCGGGCGCCGAGCAGGCCGAAGTAGTTTCCGGTCACGATCTGCGCGACCGCGAGCTTCGGCTGGCCGCCGTCGGAAAGGCTGACAAGGCTCGAGCTGAAGGCCGCGAGCTGCGAAAAGCTGCCGGCTCCGTCCCCGAGATCGCGCCAGGTGGGATGGGACACGCCGTGGAAGCTCGAGCCGTCGGGAGCGGTCGCGTGCACGTTGACCAGGCGCGACTGCTGCGCTATGCCGGGCAGCGGCTTCCAGAAGAGAGCGTCGATCAGAGCGAAGACGGTCGCGCTGGCGGCGATTCCGGCGCCCACCGTCGCGATGACGACCGCGGCAACCCCCGGGGCGCGGCGGATGCCGCGAAGGGCCTGGCGAAGGTCGGACAGAAGAGTGCTCATGGCTGTCTGCCTACCGGGTTCGGAGTTGAGAGCTCATAGGTCTTTCAGCGCCGCCGCGGGGTCGAGGCGGGAGAGCCGGAGTGCGGGTGCGAGCAGGCCTGCGGCCGCGGCGGCCGCGAGGGCCGCGGCGAGAGCGAGAGTGCCGCCAGCGGGAACTCCTTCGACGCCTGTCACCAGGTGGCGGAGGATGGCCGACTCGAGAACGGTCAACACTGTGCCCGCGGCGATTCCCAGAACGACCGGCAGGAGACCTTCGCCGAGGCTGTCGCGAAACGCCCGCGCGGGACCGGCGCCGAGGGCGATCCGGAGCCCGATGTCTCCGCGACGTCTCTCCATCCGGTAGGTCGTGACGCCATAGGCGCCGAACAGGGCGACGAGCGTCCCGAACGCGGCCAGAACCCCGAGCAACACGCTCCCGAGGCGTTCGCGGGAGAGAGCCTGGCGCCGAACTTCCTCCATGGTGGCGACGGAGTAGGCGCCG
This sequence comes from uncultured Acidobacteriota bacterium, assembly GCA_963847075.1. Classification (GTDB taxonomy): domain Bacteria; phylum Acidobacteriota; class Thermoanaerobaculia; order UBA5066; family Gp7-AA6; genus DAHUXD01. Next base: position 491,688 of record CAWJYL010000002.1, on the reverse strand, counting down.
AGTGTCGGGTCAACGCGGGCGATCGCCTTGCGCACGGGCGTCGAGAGGGAACCCGCCGAGGTACCGGCCCAGGCGCGCACCATCACGTAAAGTTCTTCGGCGCCGTCCGCGCCGGCCCTCTGGGCGAAGGGGACGTACCAGGTGTCCTCGACGTCGCCCGCGTCGGCGACGTCGGCGATGACACCGACGACCGTGCGCGGCGGCTCGCCGTTCGTGCGTGGCAGACCGAGGCGTTTTCCGATCGGGCTTGTGTCCCGCCAGAACCGTCGCCCGAGGGAGCGGCTGACCAGCGCGACCGGCGGCGAATCCGGCCCGTCGTGCGCGTCGAAGTCGCGACCTTCGAGGACGGGCGTGCCCATCGTGGGCAGCAGCTCCGGGCTCACCAGGCGGTAGTTGGCGAGGAATCGAAAGGCGGGGTCCGGCGGCGCTACACCCTCGACGTCGATCGGCGTGACCCAGGTTCCCCCGAGAGCGGGTTGACGGTCGTCACGCCGGCGCGGGCGACACCCCGAACGGAGCGTACCTCGCGCAGAATCGCGTCGACCGCGGCCGCGCGTTCTGCGCCAGTCGCCCATCGGCGAGGCAGAGCGAGCTGCATCGTCAGCAGGTCTTCGGTGTGCAGTCCCAGCTCCCGCCGCTGCTCGCGGCGCAGGTGCAGGGCGAACGAACCGGCTCCGCACAGCAACGCCATCGCCAGGGCGATCTCGGCGGCCACGAACCCGGCGAGCGCCCGGCTCTCCGTTCGGCCGAGCCCGGGAGACCGGCCGGCTTCCCGCAAGTCCGTGTCCGGGGCGCCGCGAAGCGCTCTCCAGGCGGGTGCCGCTGCGCAGAGGAGGGCGGTCACCGCGGTGGCGACGAGACAGAAAGCGATCGTGGGCCAATCGAACGAGGGCCGCGAGAGGCCGAGTTGATGCCGCAGGTTGTCCGGGACCAGCGCGGCGAGAGGCGCCTGGATGGCATACGCGACGACGAGGCCGGCGCCGGCAGCCAGCAGGGCCAGCAGGGATGCTTCCGCGGCGATGGGGCCGAGGAGCCGCGCTCGGCTCGCCCCGAGCGCCGCGCGGATCGCGGTTTCCGTCCGTCGGGAGACCGAGCGCGCGAGCAGCAGGCTCGCGACATCGGCTGCCGTCAGGAGCAGAAGCGAGGCGACGAGGACGAGTAGCCCGACCGCGATCCGGTCCTCGTCACCGATCAGGCTCTCGCGTGCCGGAGTCGCGCTCATTCCGAACCCGCGGCCGACTTCCGGATGATCCGCGCGGAGTCGCGCGGCGATGGCCATCAGGTCCGCGTTAGCCCGCGCGAGGCCGATCCCGGGCTTCAATCGCGCGAAGACCGCCGGCTCGTCGCCGGGGGCGAGCCGGGCGGGGATCCAGACGTCGGCGTCGTAGGGGAAATGAAACCCTGCTGGCAGGACGCCCACGACGGCGTGGGGAACGCCGTCCAGAGGCAGAACGGCCTTGGCCGGATCGGTCGATGCAAAACGGCGCCTCCACAGGGCGCTCGAGATGACCGCCACGCGGCTGTCGCGCCCGGCCCGAAGCTCCGCGGGATCGAAGTCGCGTCCGGTGACCGTGTGCACGCCGAGCGTGGACTCGAGCGCGGCGGTCGTGGCGACCACGCTCACGCGTTCGGGGGCTTCCTCGGTCGGGACCGTGGCGCTTCCGTAGTTGAAGGCGGCGATGGAATCGAAGACGGAATTTCCCGAGTGGATCGCCTCGAAACTCCGGGCCGACGTGTTGGCCTCCTGGCGCGCCCCGTCGGCCGCGCGTACGAAGTCACGGAGGCGAACCAGCCGATCCGCGTGGGCGAGCGGCAGGGGCCTCAGGTAGATTACGTCGATCACCGAAAAGACCGCGGTGCCGGCGCCGATCCCGAGAGCGAGTGTCAGCACCGCTGCGAACGTGAAGCCGGGCGTCCGGCGCAGGGCCCGAAGGGCGTGGCGGAGGTCGTGGATCATCGCGCTGCGGACGCCCCTGCGCCCTCTCCCTCGATCCAGCCGTCGCGCAGGCGCACGATGCGGTTGCCGTAGGATGCGTTCTCCTCGGAGTGCGTCACCTGCACTATCGTCGTGCCCTCGCCGTTTAACCTCTTGAAGAGGCGCATGATCTCGCGCCCCTGCTCGGAGTGCAGATTCCCGGTCGGCTCGTCGGCGAGGAGCAGCTTGGGCTTGGCGATGAGGGCGCGCGCCACGCCGACGAGCTGCTGCTGACCGCCGGAGAGCTGGCTCGGAAAGAGGTCCTTCTTGCCGACGATCTGGAAGCGGTCGAGCGTGTCCGCAACGATCGACGCGCGCTCGGCTCCCCTCACGTTGCGGTAGGAAAGCGGGATGTCGAGATTCTCGGCCACCGTGAGGTTGTCGAGCAGGTGGTATTGCTGGAAGACGAAGCCGACGTGCTTCTTGTTGAGCTCGATGCGGTCTTTCGCTTTCATGGCGTGCACGTCGTGATCGAGGAGCCGGTACTCGCCGCGCCAGTCGTGATCGAGCATGCCGAGGATCGCGAGGAGGGTCGACTTCCCGGCCCCCGAGGGCCCCATGATCGTCACGAAATCGCCCTCGGCGATCGAGAGGTCGATACGCCGGAGCACGAATGTCTCTCCCGCGCGCGTGGCGTAGGACTTCTCGAGGTTGGACAGCCGGATCATGAAACTCCTCTCATTCGCTGCGCAGAGCGATGGTGGGGTCGAGCCTGGCCGCCCGGCGCGCCGGGATCCAGCAGGCCGCCAGCGCGATGCCGAAGAGCAGCGCGGCCACAGCGATGTAGGTCGGCGGGTCCGCCGGGCGCACCTCGAAGAGCAGGCTCGTGAGCAGGCGCGTCAGCCCGAGGGCTGCGATCGTCCCGAGGGCGAGGCCGGCCGCCGCCAGGCGCAGGCCGTCCCGCACGATGAGGCGGCGCACACCGGCCACATCGGCTCCGAGGGCCAGGCGAATCCCGATCTCGCGCGTGCGCTGGCCCACGGCGTACGCGATCACGCCGTAGATGCCGACGCCGGCGAGGACGACCGCGATGCCGGCGAACCCGAGCAGCAGCAGCAAGGCGAAGCGCCGGCTCGCCACCGATCGCGCGACGACCTCCGAGAGGCCCTCCGGCTGCGTGAGGGGCAGCTCGGCATCGAGGGCCTTGAGCTCGCGGCGCACGGCCGTTGCGAGCCGGGCCGGATCGCCCGAAGCGAGGACGACGACGCTGAAGTACTCCGACGGAGCCTGTTCCAGGCTCCCATAGAACTCCGGGATCCGTCCTCGGGCGAGGCCGGCATCGCGCACGTCGTCCACGATGCCGACGATCTCGCCCTCGATCCGGGTCGTGGAGGGCCGGGCGCCGAAGCGGATGCGCTTGCCGAGGGCATCGCCCTTCGGCCAGAACTTGCGCGCGGCCGATCGGCTGGCGAGCAGGACCGGGGGCGAGCCGGCCCGGTCCGACGGCGCGAAAAGCCGTCCCGCGACGAGAGGGATCCCGAGGGTCGCGAAGTAGTCGCGGCTTGCCACGCGCAACTGCGCCGAGGGCTCGTCGGCCTCGTCCACCGGCGCGCCCTCGACGGTGAAGCTGCCGCTGAAGCTCAACCCCGAGAGCGGAAGCCCGAAAATCGCGCCCGCCGAACGCGCGCCCGGGAGCGCCTTCATCCGGGTGAGCAGCTCTTCCGTGAACGCCCCCGTGCGCGCGGGGTCCGGGTAACGGGATTCGGGCAGGGAGATGTCGTACGTCAGGACCGACTCGGCCCGAAAGCCCGGGTCGACCGAGGACAGGCGCACGAAGCTTCGGGCGAGCAATCCCGCTCCCGTCAGGAGGAGCAGGGCGATGCCGATCTGCCCGACGACGAGCAGACGCCGCAGGCGGTTCTGCCCGCGGCGCGAGAACGCGTCGGCCCCGATGCCCCGCAGGGCGGACATCGAGCCCGGACGGATCGCGGCGATCGCGGGGGCGAGGCCCGCGAGGAGGGCTGCCGCCACGGTCCAGGCGATGGTGTACCCGAGCACGCCGCCGTCCACGCGGACGTCGGAGAGGCGGGGGATGTCCGCCGGTCCCATCCGGACGATGAGATCGATCGCGCCGAGCGCCAGCGCGAGCCCCGCCGCGGCGCCCGCGACGGCGAGCACGAGGCTCTCGGTCAGCAGCTGCCGGACGATGCGGGAGCGCGCGGCCCCGAGCGCCGTCCGCACGGCGATCTCCGGGCCCCGGCGCGCGGCGCGGATCAGGAGGAGGTTGGCCACGTTGGCGCAGGCCAGCAGCATCACGAACGCCACCGCGCCGAGCAGCACGTTGAGGGTGGGGCGGATCGAACCGACCATCATCTCCTGCAGCGGGGTCGCGGATGCGCCGTACCCTTCGTTGGTGGATCGGTACTGGGCGCGCAGCCGTCCGGCAATGGCGGAGAGGTCGGCCTGCGCCGCGCCGAGCGTGACGCCGTCGCGCAGCCGCGCGACGACCTCGAGGTAGTGCGCCCCTCTCTGGGTTCCGACCTTTGAGCCGAAGGCCAGGGGCACCCAGACGTCGGCGTTGTTCTCGGGAAACCGGAACCCCGCGGGCATCACTCCCAGGACCCGGTAGCCCTCGCCTTCGATGCGGATGGTTCTCCCGACCACGCTGGCGTCGGCGCCGAAGCGGCGCACCCAGAGGCCGTGGCTCAAGACCGCGACCCGGTCGCGACCCTTGACCGCCTCGGCGTCGCCGAAAGCGCGGCCATGAAGGGGGGCCACGCCGAGAGTCCGGAAAAAGTCCGGCGTGGCCATCGTGGCGTGGAGCCATTCCGGCTCGCCCCCCTCGGACAGTGCGAAGTCCGAAGTCGTGTAGGCCGCCATCGTCGCGAAGCTGCGGCTCTGCGCCTTCCAGTCCAGGAAATTGGGGGGAGACACCGTGATCGGGATCGCGCTCTTTGCGATGTTGGTCTCGAAGAGGGCGACGATCCGCTCGGACCTCGGGTAGGGGAGCGAGCGCAGCAGCACTCCGCGCACGAGGCTGAAGACCGCCGTGTTCGCGCCGATGCCGAGGGCGAGGGTCAGCACGGCGGCGCCAGTGAAGCCCGGGTTCTTTGCCAGGGAACGAAGCGCGTATCGCAGGTCCTGGAGAAGCATTGGCCGTCCTTTCAGTCCGCTCGGAGTGCCGTCATGGGATCCACGTTCGCCGCGCGCCGGGCCGGCAGGTAGGAAGCAAGCAACGCGACGACGAGCAGCACGCCGACGACACCGGCGATGACCATCGGGTCCGCCGCACCCACGCCGTAGAGCATTCCCGAGAGCAGCCGCGCGGCGGCGAACGAGGCGGCCACGCCGAAGACGAGACCGAGGAGGCAGCGGCCGAAGCCCTCGCGCAGGATCATTCGGACGAGGTCCGCGCGGCGCGCACCGAGGGCGGCGCGGATGCCGATCTCTCGCGTGCGCCGGGTGACGGCATAGGCGAGCAGGCCGTAGAGCCCGAGCGCGGCCAGCAGCAGGGCCGTGGCGCCGAACGCGGACAACAGGGTCGTCTGGAAGCGCGGGGCGCCGAGGGACTCGGTGAGCAGCGTGTCGGCGGTCTTGATGTTGTAGAGGGCCACGTCCGGATCGGCGGACCGGACAGCCTCGCGCAGGGCCGGAATCAGCGAGGCCGGGTCGCCCTGGGCGCGAATGACGACGGTGAGCCAGCCATACTGAAGCTGCAGGAGCGACGGGTACACGGCGGGGTCGGCCTCGTGGGAGACGCCGCGAGAACGGACGTCGCGCGCGACGCCGACGACCTCCCGGGACTGGTTCCAGAGGTGGATCCTCTGACCGACAGGGTCGACGTCGGGGAAGTACTTGCGCGCCAGCGCCTCGTTGATGACGAGGACGGGGGCGGTGTCCTGCCGGTCGCCTTCGCTGAGCGCGCGGCCACGAAGAATCGGAGTCCCGATCGTCCGAAAGTAGTCCGGCGTGATCGCGCGGATCTGGACCTCGTCGCGTGCTCCCGGCTGCTGTGTCCGGCCCTCGACCTCGATCTGCGAGGTCCAGCCGGGACGCAGGGGATGGTCCATCGCAAGCGCGGCACTCGAAGCGCCAGGCAGGGCCTGCAGCCGGGGAAGGATCGCGTCGTAGAAGCGCAGGACCTCGGGCCGGCGGTACCAGTCCTTGCCGGAGGGCACCGGATACCGGGACTCGGGCAGCGTCAGCCTCGCCGTGAGAAGGCCCGCCACGCGGAAGCCCGGGTCGACGCGGAGCAGATTGTGAAGGCTCTTCAAGAGCAGGCCCGCTCCCGTCGCGAGCACACACGCCAGGGCCACCTGCGCTACGACGAGCGCCGCGCGGCCGCGCGAGCGCGAAGCGGTGCGCGAGTCCTCCTCGCGCAAGGCCATGGCCACCGAGCTCGTGGCGCCGAGGGCGGGCGCCAGGCCGGCCAGGATCCCGGCGGCGAGCGAAACCGCGAGCGAGAAGGCGAGAACCGGAAGGTGCATTCCGACCTCCGCCGTGCGAGGGAGGGCCTCGGGCGCCAGTGCGAGCAGCGCGTCGATGCCCCACGCGGCGAGCGCGAGGCCCGTTGCCCCGCCCAGGAGCGCGAGCAGCAGGCTTTCGGTCAGCATCTGGCGGAGCAGCCGTCCCCGGCCGGCCCCCAGGGCGCGGCGGATCGCGACTTCGCGCGACCGGGCCGCCGCCCGCGCAAGCAGGAGGCCCGAGACGTTCGCGCAGGCAATGAGCGTCACCAGGGCGACGGCTCCGAGCAGGACCAGCAGGGCCGGACGGACGTCTCCGACTTCGGCCTCGCGCAGATCCTGGACCCGTGAACCGCGGCCGGCATTTTCGTCCGGATACTGGCGCGCCAGGCGCACGGCAATGGCGCTCATCTCGGCGGCCGCGGTCTCGAGCGAGGCGGTCCTGGCGAGGCGGCCGAAGACAGTCAGGTTGTGCACGTCTCGCGCGTCGGCGGAGGTCGAGATATTGGGCTCGAGGGCGACCCAGGCCTGAGACTGCTCCGGGAACTCGAATTTCGGCGGCATGACGCCGACCACGGTGCAGACCTTTCCGTCGAGTGAGATGGAGTGTCCGAGGACGTCGGGCGATGCGCCGTAGCGCCCGCGCCAGAGCGCGTCCGACAGGACGACGGCGCCGGGCGCGCCCGGTCGATCGTCGGCCGCCGTCAATCCGCGGCCGAGCGCCGGGCGCACGCCGAGCAGGGGGAAGAGCTCGTGGGAGACGGCGCTCGCCGCGATCCGTTCGGGCTCGCGTCCGCCCTCGGTCAGGTTGAGGGGAAGGCCCCTGGTGGCGGCCAGGCGCGAGAAGGTCCGGGTCTGCGCCTTCCAGTCGCGGTAGTCGGGGTACGACGCCGGGCCGTCGAGCTCGCCGTTGTGCAGGTCCGTCTCCCACAGGATGGCGAGGCCTTCGGGCGATGCGAAAGGCAGCGGCTTCCAGAGCACGGAATGAACGACCGAAAAGATCGCCGTGTTCGCCCCGATCCCGAGGGCGAGCGTCGCGACGGCGATCGCCGTGAAGCCGGGACTCTTGGAGAGCGACCGCAAGGCGTATCGCAGGTCCTGGAGAAGCATTGGCCGTCCTTTCAGTCCGCTCGCAGTGCCGTCATGGGATCCACGTTCGCCGCGCGCCGGGCCGGCAGGTAGGAAGCAAGCAATGCGACGACGAGCAGCACGCCGACGACGCCGGCGATGACCATCGGGTCCGCCGCACCCACGCCGTAGAGCATTCCCGAGAGCAGCCGCGCGGCGGCGAACGAGGCGGCCACGCCGAAGACGAGACCGAGGAGGCAGCGGCCGAAGCCCTCGCGCAGGATCATTCGGACGAGGTCCGCGCGCCGCGCGCCGAGGGCGGCGCGGATGCCGATCTCTCGCGTGCGCCGGGTGACGGCATAGGCGAGCAGGCCGTAGAGCCCGAGCGCGGCCAGCAGCAGGGCCGCGGCGCCGAACGCGGACAACAGGGTCGTCTGGAAGCGCGGGGCTCCGAGGGACTCGGTGAGCAGCGTGTCGGCGGTCTTGATGTTGTAGAGGGCCACGTCCGGATCGGCGGACCGGACAGCCTCGCGCAGGGCCGGAATCAGCGAGGCCGGGTCGCCCTGGGCGCGAATGACGACGGCGAGAGAGCTTATCGGCGTCTGCAGGAGCGACGGGTACACGGCGGGGTCCGCCCCGCTGGCGAGACCGCGGAATCGCACGTCGCGCACGACACCGACGACTTCCCGGGACTGGCCCCAAAAGCTGATCTTCTGGCCGACGGGGTCCACGTCGGGGAAGTACTTGCGCGCCAGCGCCTCGTTGATCACGAGAACGGGGGCGGTGTCCTGCCGGTCGCCCGTGTTCAGGGCGCGGCCACGAAGAATCGGCGTATCGATCGTTCGGAAGTAGTCGGGCGTGATCGCGCGAATCCGGACTTCGTCCCGCGCTCCCGGCTGCTGTGGCCGGCCCTCGACCTCGATCTGCGAGGTCCAGCCGGGACGCAGCGGGTGGTTGATCGCGAGCGCGGCACTCGAAGCGCCGGGCAGGGCCTGCAACCGGGGGAGGATGGCGTCGTAGAAGCGCAGGACCTCGGGCCAGCGGTACCAGTCCTTGCCGGACGGCATCGGGTACCGGGAGTCGGGCAGCGTCAGTTCCGCCGTGAGAAGGCCCGACACGCGGAAGCCCGGGTCCACCCGCAGCAGGTTGTGAAGGCTCTTCAGGAGCAGGCCGGCTCCGGTCGCGAGGACGCAGGCCAGGGCCACCTGCGCGACGACCAGGGCCGCGCGTCCCCTGGACCTCGAGGCCGTGCGCGAGTCTTCCTCGCGCAGGGCGAGGGCGACGGAGCGGGTGGCGCCCAGCGCAGGCGCGAGTCCCGCCAGGATGCCGGCGGCGATCGAGACTCCGAGCGAGAACGCAAGGACCGGAAGGTGCAGCCCGACCTCTGCCGTGCGAGGAAGGGCTCGGGGAGCGAGGGCCAGCAGAACGTCGGTACCCCAGGCAGCGAGTGCTAGCCCCGAAGCGCCGCCGAGAATTGCGAGCAGGAGACTCTCCGTCAATAGCTGGCGCAGCAGGCGCCCGCGACCGGCCCCGAGCGCGCGACGGATCGCGACCTCGCGCGACCGGGTCGCCGCCCGCGCGAGCAGGAGGCCCGAGACGTTCGCGCAGGCAATGAGCGTCACCAGGGCGACGGCTCCCAGCAGGACGAGCAGGGCTGGCCGGACGTCCCCGACCTCGGCCTCGCGCAGGTCCTGCACCCTCGTGCCGCGGCCGGCGTTGTCGTCGGGGTACTGCCGGGCAAGCCGGAGCGCGATCGAGCCCATCTGGGCTCCGGCGGTCTCGAGCGACGCGCCCTTCGCGAGGCGGCCGAACACGGTGAGGTTGTGGACCCCGCGAACGTCGCCAAAGGGAGCGAGGTTCGGCTCCAGGGCGACCCAGGCCTGCGTCTGCTGCGGAAATTCGAACCGCGGTGCCATGACGCCGACCACGATGCACGCCTTTCCGTCGAGCGAGATCGGGCGGCCGAGGACTTCGGGCGATGCCGCAAACCGCCCGCGCCAGAGCGCGTCCGAGAGGACGACGGCGCCGGGCGCTCCCGGGCGGTCGTCGGCCTCCGAAAATGCGCGGCCAAGAGCAGGGCGGGCGCCGAGCAGAGGGAAGAGCTCGTGCGAGACCGCGCTCGCGGCGACCCGCTCGGGCTGCTGGCCGCCCTCCGTCAGGTTGAGATGCAGCCTCTTGGCGGCGGCCAGGCTCGAGAAGGCTCCGGCCTGCGCCTTCCAGTCGCGGTAGTCGGGCCAGGAGGCACCGCCGTCGAGCTCCCCGTTGTGGATGTCTGTTTCCCAGATCACGGCCAGGCGTTGCGGCGACGCGAAAGGCAGCGGCTTCCAGAGCACGGAATGAACGACCGAAAAGATCGCCGTGTTCGCCCCGATCCCGAGGGCGAGCGTCGCGACGGCGATCGCCGTAAAGCCGGGGCTCTTGGAGAGCGACCGCAGCGCGTATCGCAGGTCCTGGATGAGCGTGGTCATGACTACTCCGTTCTCAATGCGGTCATCGGGTCGATCCGCGCCGCGCGGCGGGCGGGAAGCCCGCTCGCCGCCAGGGCGACGAGACCGAGCAGCAACGGCGCCGCGGCGAGCGAGACGGCGTCGGTTGCGGTGACGCCGAAGAGAAGGCTTCGAAGCAAGGGAGCCAGGGCGAGGGATCCGGCGAGCCCGAGGGCGGCCCCCCCGGCTGCGAGGCGCGCGGTCTCTCCCAACACGTTGCGCACGACCTGTCGCGGGCGGGCCCCGAGCGCGACGCGGACCCCGATCTCGCGCGTTCGCAGCGTCACCAGGTAAGACAACAGGCCGTAGACGCCGAGCATCGCGAGAGCGAGAGCCGCCGCCCCGAAGAGCAGCATGAGGCGCATGTTCAGTCGAGACGGAGCGAGCGCACCGTCGTAGACGCGGCTCATCGTCTGGAGGTTTGCGAGCGGCAGGGCGGGATCCAGCGCGCCGAGGACTCGCCGGATGCCCGGGATCGCTCCGGCTGGGTCGCCCGCAGTGCGCACGACCAGCTTCATGTCCTCGATCGGGAACTGCCTCACGGAGAGGTAGTAGGCAGGCTCGGCCTCCTTGTCGAGGCCGAGGAACCGGACGTTGCGGACGACGCCGATGATCTCGAAGCGCTCGGGAAGTCCGGCCCCCCACCATTGCATCGCGTCGCTCGCCACCAGTCGGCGGCCAATCCCGGTGCCATCGCGAAAGTAGCGGCGCGCAAAGGCTTCGTTGACGATCGCGACGCCCGGGTGAGCGGCGTCGTCCCCGGCGTCGAAGTCTCGGCCGGCGACGAAGGACACTCCGATGGAGCCGAAATACCTTTCGCTCACCGCGCGGAACCAGGAGGGGGACTCCGGGGCGGAGCGGTGGTCGGGCGCCGGCTCGAGGTCCGCTCCGCCGATCCAGTTCGCCTCGAGGGGATGGTCGTACGCGAGCGCCGCCGATTCGACCCCGGGCAAAGCGCGCACCGCGTCGAGCAGACTGGCGTGAAAACGAGCTACGTGTCGCCACGTGGAATACCGCTCCCGCGGCACGGAGACCGTCGCGACCAACAGCCGGGGCGCGCGAAACCCCGGATCGACGCTCTGGAGGCTCAGGTAGCTTCTCGTTAGGAGGCTCGCCGCGGCGACGAGGAGCACCGAGAGCCCCACTTCTCCAAGGACGAGCAGTCGCAGCACGCGGCGGGCACGGCGAGATTCGGTCGAGCCGTGGCTGCGCAAGGTTTCGGAACCGTCGTGCCGTGTCGCGAGCAGAGCGGGCGCGAGGCCGGACCCGATTCCGACAAAAACGGAGACGAACACCGCAAATGCCAGCGTGCCGCCGTGGATGCCGGCTTCGGAAAGGCGAGGCAGGTCGCCGGGCACGAGGCTGAGGAGAAGGGGAAGGCCCTCGACGGAGAGGGCGACACCGAGGGCTCCGGCCGCCAGAGAGATGAGGACGCTCTCGGTCAGCATCTGCCGGACGATCCGCGCGCGTCCGGCTCCGAGTGCGGATCGGATAGCGACCTCGCGGCTTCGAGATTCGCCGCGCGCGAGCGCGAGGCCCGCGACGTTTGCGCAACCGATCGCGAGGACGAAGGCGACGGCCCCAAAGAGCAGCCAGAGCGCCTTTCCCGCCGCCCCGGTCGTTTCCGCGCCGAGCGGCCGCAGCCGGGCTCCGGGCAAGGAGCTCTCCGGATCGGCGGCATGCCGGCCGTGCTCGATCGCCGAGATCTCCGACTGGGCGGCGAGTCGATCGACGCCGGGCTTGAGGCGGCCGATCACGCCGAGGACGTGGCTGCGGCCGGGACGGCCGCCGATGCCGTCGAGCGATCTGGGGACGAAGTACTGCCGGAGATCCTTCTGGAACGCGATCTGGCCGGTCGTCAGGGGCCAGCTCGGATACGGCGCCGGGGGCGTGACGCCGACGACCGTGTACGGCTCGCCGTCGAGCGTGATCGCGCGGCCGAGAATGCCCGGGTCGGCTCCGAAACGGGAGATCCAGAGGTCGTGGCCGAGAACGACGACGCGGGCTCCCTCTCCGCGCCCCTCATCGGCGGTGAAGCCGCGGCCGAGAGACGGCGAGACGCCGAGCACGTCGAAGTAGTTCGGCGTGACCCTTGCGCCGCGCAGCGGTGTGGGCTCGCCCGATCCGGTCAGCGTGTGCCCCGCTGCGCTGAAGGCGGCGAGGCTCTCGAAAGCACGGGTGCCATCGCGCCAGGCGTGGAACGCATCGGGAGAGGGGCGCCAGAGCTTCCCGTCATCGGCGACTTCCCAGAGCACCTCGAGGCGGGAGGGCTCTCGGTAGGGAAGCGGCCGGAGCACGACCGCGTGCAGAACCGAGAAGAGCATCGTCGTGACCGCGATCCCGAGCCCGAGCGTCGAGACGGCTGCCAGCGCAAACGCCGGAGCCTTCGCCAGCGCCCGCACCGCGTAACGGATCTCGGGGATCGGCGTCGTCATGGCTAGTCGCCTCTCAACGCGGTCATCGGATCGATCCGCGAGGCGCGGCGGGCGGGCAGCCATGCCGCGAAAAGGCCGCAGGCGCCGAGGAGAATTGTGACGCCGACGAAGGTCACCGGGTCCGACGGCGAGAGACCATAGAGGAATCCGCGAAGGAACCGCGCCGAGGCCGCTCCGAGCACGAGTCCGATCGCAAGTCCGTATGCCAGCGGCACCGCGCTCTGCGCCACCACGAGGGCCCACACGTTCTGCGCGCGGGCCCCGAGGGCCATGCGGATTCCGATCTCCCGCGTCCGACCCGCGACCGAGAAGGACACGACGGCATAGATCCCGACCGCGGCGAGCCCGAGCGAAAGGAGTCCGAAGAGCCCGAGCATCGCCGTCCCCAGGCGCTGGGGCAGGAGCTGGGCTCCGATCTCCTCCTCATAGGAGCGGATTCCCGTCACCGGCAGGCTCGCGTCCAGCCGCCGGACTTCGTCGCGCACGCGCTTCGCGATTTCCGACGTCGGAGCCGCGGCGCGTACCAGAAGCGTCATGTCGGCGAGGGCGAACGTGTCGGCGGTCTGCGAGAGCGGGAAGTAGATGACCGGAGCCGGTCTCTCCGACAGGGAAAGAGAGCGTGAATCCCGCGCGACGCCCACGATCGTGCGTTCCGTGTCGAGCCGCAGCCGGCGACCGATCGGACTCGTGCCGGGCCAGTACCGACGCGCCATCGCCTCGTTGACGACGGCCACGGGCAGCGTCTCCTCGCGGTCGAGGCCATCGTCGAACTCGCGCCCGGAAACGAGCGGAATCCCCATCGTGCGAAGGAATCCCGCGCCGACGGCGTTGTCTTCGATCACGATCTGCTCGCCCGGCTTCGGCGTGTAGCCTTCGATCGTAACGGTGTCGTTCCCGCTTCCCGTCGAGAGCGGGACATTGCCGACCCAACTCACCGCGGCGACGCCGGGAATCGCGCCGATGCGGCGGGGCAGCTCCCGGACGAAGGCCGCGGCACGCGGAGCGTCGTAGCGCGCGAGGCCGAGATGGACCGACGCGAGAGTGATGTCGCGGGGCTGGAATCCGAGGTCGATCGCCAGAGCGCGCTGGAGGCTTCGCGCGAGAAGGCCCGCGGCGACCAGCAGGAGCAGGCACAGCGAGACCTGGGCGACGATGAGCGCGCTCTTCAAGCGCGAACGCGAGGAAGTCGTCGTGGAGGAGGTCTTCAGCGCCGAAGCGACCGCTGTACGCGATGCCTGCAGCGCCGGGAAGAGGCCGAACGCGACTCCCGTCAGGGAGGATAGGACGAAGGAGAAGGCAAGCGCGCGCGGATCGAGGCGGGGGGCGAAGGCCGCGAGCGAGAGATCCCCGGGCAGGGGAAGGCCTGCGAGGAGGCCGAGCGACCACTTCGCGACGATGAGCCCGGCCGCGCCGCCCAGAATGCCGAGCGCCACGCTCTCGGTCAGGAGCTGCCGCAGGAGCCTCCCGCGACTGGCCCCGAGCGCCTGGCGGACCGCGATCTCGCGTCGACGGCCGGCCGCCCGCGCGAGCAGAAGGTTCGCGAGGTTGGCGCAGGCGATCAGAAGCGCCGCCGCCACGGCGCCGACGAGCACGGCGAAAAAGCGCACGGGATCGCCGCTCTGGCCGAATCCTGCCGCGGCGCGGATGGTCGGCTGGAGGGTGACGCGGAACCCGGCCGCCACACTGTCGCCGCGCGCCTCCGCGTCGCGGCGAGCGATGACGCCGAGCGACGCTTCCGCCTCCCGCAGGGACACGCCGGGCTTCAGGCGACCGAGGACCGAGAGCCAGCCCCAGTTGCGCATGTGGATGTCGAGCTTTCCGAGCGATCCTGTGGCCAGGCGCGGCCACGCTCCGATGGGTACCCAGAGGTCGGGGGACGAGGCGAAGCCGGTTCCCCGGAAGCCCTGCGGCGCCAGGCCGACGACGGTGAAGGGGATGCCGTTCAAGCGAATGGAACGGCCGAGGATCCCGGGGTCGGCGCCGAATCGGGTTTGCCACAGGCCGTGCGCCAGGACGACGATCGGCTCGGCGGATTCTTCCTCGGCCGCCACGAAGAAGCGGCCGCTCGCCGGGCGCACGCCGAGGACGTCGAAGTAGTTCGGCGAGACGACGGCTCCGCGGATGCGCTCGGCGACGCCGGTCGAGGAGAGGCTCATTCCGCGATCCCGCCACGCGGCGACACCGGCGAAGACCTTCGCTTCCTCGCGCATGTCCTTGTACGAGGGAAACGAGATCGGGTCGGAGGACACGTCGACGAGCTCGGACGGCCTGACGACGCCGGGTAGTGGCCGCAGGACGATCGCGTCCATCAGGCTGAAGATCGCGGTGTTTGCCCCGATCCCGAGAGCGAGGATCACGATTGCCGCGAGGGTGAAGCCGGGGCTCTTCGCGAGCGCCCGAAGGGCGTAGCGCAGGTCCTGGAGCAGTGTCGTCATCGCGCTCTCCCGCTTTTCATGGTTCGTTTCTCAGAGCGACCGTGGGACTGACGCGGGCGGCCCGCTGCGCGGGAATCGCGCACGCCAGAAGCGCCATGCCGAAAAGCAGGCCGGCGACCGCCGCGAGCGTGGCCGGATCGGCGACGCCGACCTCGTAGAGCAGGCTGCGCAGGGTTCGAGCAAGCGCCAGCGCCACCGCCAGGCCGACGCCGATTCCGCCTGCCGCGAGGGCTATTCCCTCTCCGAGGATGAGCCGGCGCACGACGGACCGATCGGCGCCGAGAGCGATGCGGATGCCGATCTCCCGCGTGCGCTGTGCGACGCCGTACGCGATGACGCCGTAGATCCCGAGCGCGGCGAGCAGGAGCGCGGCCGCCCCGAAGACCGCGACGAGCAGTGTCGTCAGGCGCGGGCGAGCGACCGTCTCGGAGACGACGTCGTTCAGGGGCACGATGCGGGAGACCGGCTGGTCGGCGTCGAGTCCGCGGATCGCCGCGCGGATTGCCGCGGGCAGCCCCGCGTCCGCGCCACTCGTGCGAACGAAGATTTTCAGCGTCGAGCGCGGGAAAAGGGAGATCGGAACGTAGGCCGCTCCGCCCGGCGTCGCGCTCAAGCCGGCGTGTCGCACGTTGCCGACGACGCCCACGACCTCGAAGGACGCCGTGTCTCCGAAGCCGAGGCGCTTGCCGACGGGGTCCGCATTTCCGAACAGTTGGTTCGCGAGGGCGGCGTTGACGAGGAGCACTTTCGCCCCGGCCTGCAGGTCCGCCTCCGTAAAGCCCCGTCCGCGCAGCACCGGGATGCCGAGCGCGGCGAAGTAGCCGGGAGTGACGATGAAAGTGCCGGCCGCGGGCGCGATGCTCTCGGGCCGCCCATCCACCCGGAACTCGTAGGGCTCGCCACCGCCATGGAGGGGCAGGGTCTTGCTGCCGCCGGCCGCCACCACCCCCGGCAGCGCCCGGATCCGCGAAAGGATGGCCGAGCGGTAGGCGGCAGCGGCCGCGGCGCCGTCGGAAGTCGCGAACCGGGCGTCGCGAATCGTGATCGAAAACTCGAGCACCGAGTCCGGCTTCATTCCCGACTCGGCGTGCGTCAATTGCCAGAAGCTGCGCAGCAGGAGCCCCGCGCCGAAAACGAGTGCGACGGCGAGCACCACCTCCGCCATGACGAGCCCCCGGCCCAGGCGCCGTCCACCGCGTCCGCCAGTTCCGGAGCGGCCGCCGCCGCTCTCGATCGAGCTTCGGAGCCCGCCGCGGACTGCCTGGAAAGCCGGCAGGAGGCCGAAGACGACGCCCGTGGCCACGGAAAGCAGCAGGGCGAAGACGAGGATTGCCCCGTCCATGCGCACATCGCCGACCCGCGGAATGCGTCCGGCTGCCTCGGCGAGGAGCAGGTCGATTCCCCAGCGGGCGAGCAGAAGCCCGGCCGCGCCGCCCGAGAGCGACAGGGCCAGGCTCTCGGTCAAGAGCTGGCGGACGATGCGCGATCGCGAGGCGCCGAGCGCGGCGCGGATCGCGAGCTCGCGGCGCCGCGTGCTCGCCCGCACGAGCATCAGGTTCGCCACGTTGACGCAGGCGATCAGCAGCACGAGGCTGACGGCGCCGAGGAGAACGAGGATCGGCGTGCGGACCTCGCCCGTGAGGGAGGCCGCGAGCGGCTGCACCAGGGCGCGATCGAAGCCGGCGTTGCTGTCCGGATACTGCGCGGCCAGGCGCGCGAACAGGGCGCCCGCGCCGGCGCGCGCCGATTCCGCGGTCCCGCCCGGACCGAGTCTGCCGACGACGGAAAGCCACCGGAGGGAGCGGATATGGGGAATCTGGCTGTCGCCCAACGTCGAAAGCGGAAGCCACGCATCGATTTCGGCAGCCGGCAGCTCGAAGGAGAGGGGCATGACGCCGGCGACCGTGACGGGCTTGCCGTCGAGCTCGATCGGGCGGCCGACGACGCCCGGGTCGCCCGAGAATCGGCGTTGCCAGAGCGAGTGGCTCAAGACGACGACTTGATTCTTGCCTGCCCGGTCGTCGTCGGGCCCGAGCGTGCGGCCGATCTCGGCCGGCATCCCGAGCGTCGGGAAGAATCCTCCCGAGACCATCGCGGTCGCGAGACGTTCGGGCTCGCCCGCGCCGGTCAGGTTTGCGCCCGAGAGGTTGGGGAAATATGCCCACGCGCCCAGGCTCTCGAGTCCTGGATGCACGGCGGCGAAGTCCTCGAAGTCCTGCGGCGAGAAACTCGCTCCCGCCGGGGCCGAGTCGGGCCGCACATGCCCGATTCGCATCAGGCGGTCCGGATCGCGAAAGGGGAGCGGCCGGAACAGGACGCCGTTTGCCACGCTGAAAATCGCGACGTTCGCCCCGATGCCGATGGCGAGCGTCAGAAGTACCGCGGCCGAGAAGCCCGGACTCTTCGAGAGAGTCCGCGCCGCATAGCGCAGGTCCTGGAAGACTGGAGTCACGCCGTTTGCTCGATCGGCAAGTGACAAGTGACGAGTGACAAGTGACGAGATGGGGAAGTGACGAGTGACCAGTGGCGAGCGGAGAACCGGTCAGACACTTGCTGCCAGCTTTCGTCTGAGCGCATTGAGCATCTTGCGGATCTCGTCGGTGAGAGAGTCGATGTCCTTCATCGCGGGCATTGCGCAGAGGCCGAGCTCCTTGCTGAGCATGACCTGGGTTTCGAGCTCTGCGAGCGAGCCCTCGGCATGCGAGATGAACTGAATGAACTCCCCGGTCGGGTGCCGGGCTTGTCCCTCCGCGATGTTCGACGGAATGGAGACGGCCGCGCGGCGCATCTGGGCGACGAGGCCGAACCGCTCATCGTTGGGAAAGCGGCTCGTGATCTCGTAGACGCCCTTTGCCAGCAGCATGCTCTTCTTCCAAACGATCAGGTCTTTGAAGCCCGCCGCCCTTTTCCTCTCGTCACTCGTCACTCGTCACTTCTTCCTCAGCTGACGCGGTAGCCGCTCTCTTTGAGCTCTTCCTCCGAGTGCACGCGCTCCTCGCCCCTTTCCTCCTCGACGACGCGGCCGTCGAAGAGGTGGATGGTGCGGCCCGCGTGCTTGGCGAAGCGCGGGTCGTGCGTGACCATGCAGATCGTCGCGCCCGCGCGGTGCAGCTCCTGGAGCAGGTTCATGACGGCCTCGCCGTTGACGGAGTCGAGATTGCCTGTGGGCTCGTCGGCGAGCAGGATGAGGGGCGAGCCGGCGATCGCGCGCGCGACGGCGACGCGCTGCTGCTGGCCGCCGGAGAGCTGCGACGGGAAGTGTTTCATCCGGTGCGCCATGCCGACCTTCTCGAGCGACTCCTGCACGCGCTTCTTGCGCTCGTGTGCCGGCATGCCGCGGTACGTCAGCGGCAGCTCGACGTTCTCGTAGACCGAGAGGTCTCCGATCAGGTTGAAGCTCTGGAAGATGAACCCGATCTCGCGGTTTCGGATCCGCGCCCGCTCCGAGAGCGTCAGCGACTCCGCCGGCTTTCCGTTCAGGGAGTAGCGGCCGGCGGTGGGGGAGTCGAGCAAGCCGAGCAGCGACAGCAGCGTCGACTTGCCGCAGCCCGACGGCCCGGCGATCGACACGAACTCGCCGTGGGCGATCTCGAGGTGCACGCCCGAGAGCGCGTGCGTTTCGACCTCGTCGGTGAAGAAGACCTTCTCGACGCCGTCGAGCTTGATGACCGGGTGCCCGTTTCCATTCGCGTTCATGCCTCTCCCTCTCTTCGCTCGCCCTACTTCAATCGCACTCTGTCGTACGCATCCCACGCGCTCATGTCCGAAAGAATCACCTTGTCGCCGGGCTTTAACCCCTCGAGGATCTCGACCGTGTTGACCGAGCTCTTGCCGAGGCGCACTTTCACGCGCGTCGCCTCGTCGCCGTCCTCGTTGACGCGGAAGAGCCCGACCTGGCTCTTCTCCTGGCCGAAGGCCGGCCGGCCGACGTAGAGGACGTCCTTCAAGCGGTCGAGCTCGATCGTCCCGTCCACCGAGAGGTCGGGCCGCGCGCCCTGCGGCAGCGCCTCCGACATTGCCACGTCGACGGTCACCGTGCCGTTCTGCACCGCGGGGTCGATGCGCGAGACCTTGCCGGCGACGATCCCGTTTCGCGTGTCGATCGAGGCGGGCTGGCCGATCTGGATGTCCTTGGCCTGCGTCTCGGCGATCTTCAGCTGTGCCTTCAGCTTCGACGGCTCCGTGACCTTGGCGAGCGTCGTGCCCGGCGTCACCCGCTGGCCGACCTGCACGGGCAGCTCCTGGAGGACCCCGGAAATCCCGGCCCGCACGTGCAGGGCCTCCCGCTGGGAGCGCTTGAGCGCCGCCAATGCCTTGAGCTGCTCGACGCGGGCCTCCTGCACGGCGATCTGGGCCCTGGCCGCGTCGGCCACCGCGGCCACCCGCTTCTCCTCGATCGCGTTGCGGGTCTCGAGCTCCTCCGCCCGCACCTTGGAGAGCTTCAGCGTCAGGTCGGCGACGAGGCCTTCTTTGAAGAGCCCCTCGTTCGTCTGCGCCTGGAGCTGCGCCTGGTGGAAGTCGGACCGGACCGTCGCCGCTGCGGCTTGCTGGTCCATGATGTCGCGATCGGCGTGAGCGCGGACGTTGGTCAGCTCGGCCTGGGCCGCGCGCACCTGCGAATCCGCGTCGAGGGCATCGCGCTCGAGCTCCGGGTTCGACAACTCGAGAAGCACGGAGTCGGGCGTGACCAGCGCGCCCGGCAGGATCACGAGCCGCTCGACGCGGCCGTCGGTGGCGGTCGAGATGAAGCGGATCTCCTCGGGCACGAGCGTTCCGGGTCCGCGCACCTGACGCAGCATCGGCCCGCGCTTGACCGTGTCCATCCAGATCGTGCCCTTTTCGACGGTCGGGGCGGCCGGCTTGAGGCGCGAGAGGCCGAGCGTGATGAGAAGGATCGCACCGGCACTGGCCCCGGCGATGATGAAGCGTTTCTTGCGCCGCTTCTCGGCGAAGTCTTCACGAACGATATCCACGGTGTCTCGAGAAGGCGAGAAACGTGCCAGAGTCAAATGGCCGTAGACTATTGAAAACAAACGTTGTTGAGTCTCGGTAGGGGATGGCAGCTGACCGGCTGCGGGACGCGGGTGTCCGATTCCGAACACCCGCCGTACCGCGCTCAGCTTTGCCCATGGATGCGCATCGCCACGAGTTCGTCCACGGAGACATTCGCGTAGCGAGCCTTCATCTTCTTCACGTAGTCGAGCGAGACCCCGTGGATGCGCATCGCGACGAGGTCGTCGGCCGGGACGTGCCGGTAACCGAGCTGCTGGAGCCCGCCGATGAAATCGGGCGACACGCCATGGATCCTCATGGAGACGACGTCGTCGGCGGAAAGGCCCGAGTAGCCGAGGGCCTTCAGCTCGGAGAGGTACTCGGCGGTTGCGCCGTGAATGCGCATGGATACGAGGTCCTCGCCCGAGAGATTGGCGTAGCCGAGACTCTTGAGCGCGCCGATGTATTCGGGCGAGGCGCCGTGGATCCGCATGGAAACGAGATCGTCCGTCGAGAGACCCGTGTAACCGAGATCCTCGAGCGCGCGGATGAACTCGGGCCCGGCGCCATGGATGCGCAGGGAAACGAGGTCGTCGAGGGGCACGTGCCTGTAGCCGAGCGCATCCAGATCGCGGATGTAGGCGCGGCTGACGTCGTGCACGGCGAGCGAGAAGAGGTCGTCCTCGTCGCCCGTCCGGTAGCCCATCTTCGCGAGAGCGGCGACGTACTCGGGATTGGGCGCGAAGGAGAAGCGCCCGGAGCCGCCCGCCTCGTCGAGACGGCCCTCGAAGACGATCGTGCCGGCGTCGCGGACGAGCTCGAAGTGCGCCGGCTTGTCGGGAGAGCCGGCTGTCGGCCTTCCGAGGTCCTTGAAGTCCGTGATCCTGTAGTTGTCGTCCGAGCTGTTCCAGGTGTGGCCGGCGGAGCCGCGTTTGAGAGTGAGCTGCACGCGGCTGTCGCTCTCGAAGTCGATGATCCAGCGGCCCCGGACGGATTGCGCGGAGTCGGAGGCCGCCGCCAGGAGCGACGGCGTCGACAGAAGAAGAGCGGTGACGATGGCGCGCAGACGCGCCGGGACGGTCCGATGCTCAGGGGTCATGCTGGCCTCCTCGCCCTAAGACGCAGGGAGGGGGCCAAACGTTTTGCTGGAATCGGAGGGATTGCGGTTCTCGGGGTGACGGCTGGTACCGTGCCAGCGACCCTAATGAAATTAGGAAATTACAATAGTTCTCCTTATTTTATTTCGTCCCTAAGGGTTGCTGCCTTAAGCGTATTCTGTAACAGCAGCGCTACCGTCAGGGGTCCAACGCCGCCAGGCACTGGAGTTAGCCACGCCGCAACGGGCGCCACGTCATCGAAATCCACGTCCCCCACGATCGCGCGCCCCTTCTCCTCGAGGGCCGCGCGAACCCGAGTCGATCCGCGCAGATTCTCCGGCGCCGCCTCGAGCGACACGATGCGATTGATCCCGACGTCGATGACGGCGACGCCTTCCCGCACGAACTCCCGGGTCACGAATCCCGGCCGGCCGATCGCGGCCACGAGAATATCCGCTTCTCGGCACACAGCCGCGAGCCCCCGCGTCTTCGAATGGCAGACCGTAACCGTCGCGTCCCGGGCCGTGAGCAACGCCGCCATCGGCTTTCCGACGATGTCGCTTCTTCCGAGGACGACGGCGCGGCGGCCGGCCAGCGGTATTTGATACGCGTCGAGCAGTTCCAGGATGCCGGCCGGCGTACACGGGACGAACCGCGGGCGTCCCTGGTGCAGTAGGCCGACGTTCTCGGGATGGAAGCCGTCGACGTCCTTGAGGGGGTCGATCGCGTCGAGAACCCGGGAGGCGTCATGCGCGTCGGGAAGGGGGAGCTGGACAAGAAGAGCGTCCACATCCGAGTCCGCGTTTGCCAAGGAAACCTCATCGAGCAGCGACTCGGGCGGGATGTCGATCGGAAGAAGACGCGTCTCGGCCCGGATCCCCACCTCTGCCGCAGCCTTTGCCTTCGAGGACACGTAGGCTTGCGAAGCGGGGTTGTTGCCGACGAGCAGCACCCGCAGGTGAGGCGGCCGGCCGGACCTTCCGGCGACCCGGACCTTGACCTGCTCGCGCAACCGTTGGGCGAGACTCGCACCATCCAGGATCTGAGAGCTCGTCGATGGCTGCACGCGGCCAAGGATAACCGTTTGGGCGTGGGCTGCAGCGGCGCATGGATCAGTTAGACTCGGAAGCGGTTCGCTGGCGGGTGGAGCCTGTACCAGTCGTCATTGGGCCCTGCAAGAGAGGCTTTGGATGAGACTTCCGGTCACGCTCAGCGCGGTGCTTTGGATGACCATCGCCTTGGCCGCGGTGGCGCAGGATGCCTCCGTGGTGGTGGCGCCAGACTTCTCGGAAGCGAGGCTTCGTGAGGGCAAGGAGGCCTTCACCGCCAAGCGCCCCGTCGAGGCCATCAACTTGCTTCAGATTGCGGCTTTCGGTTTCCTGGACCGACCCGCCCTGCTCTGCGAGTCCCTCGTCTACCTTGCGCTCGCGGAGCAGGCGGCCGAGCGGAAGGCCGAGACGAAAGCGACCCTCGAACGTTTGAGCGAAGTCGAACGGCGGGTTCCCGCCTGCGGCGAGGCCAGGATCGACCTGTCGGTCCGGGCCGAGTTCGAAACGCGGTTTCATCGACGCCTACTGGCGTTTCCCACGGCGTCGCCCACGCCGCACCCAAAGCCCTCAGAGCCAACGCCTCGACCGGGAGGGTAACAACCGAATAACACCGGCCGGCTCCTAATTCATGAAGGTCCTCAAAACGGCCCTGTCGGTCGGTCTTCTGCTCTGCAGCGCAGCAGGACTCGCGCCGGCAGAAGACTTCGGACGGGCGCGCATCGAAGCGGGGCGAGAGGCGCTCGTGCGCCAGCGCTACGTGGAGGCCATCCAGAATCTCCAAATAGCGAGCTTCGCTCTGCTCGATCAGCCGTCCCTGCTCCTCGAGAGCCTTGCGCTGCTGGCGATCGCGCAGTCGGGAGCCGGGCATCCCGCACCGGAACGAAAGGCGACCCTCGACCGCTTCCTTCTCGTGGAGAGCCAGTTCATGGCCTACGGCGGCGCCGAACTAACTCCGGAGGAACGCCGAGCATTCCAGGCGATCCTGAAACGCGAGATCCCGGATGCAACGCTCGCGTCGATTCCCAGCCTGTTCGCGATTCTCGAGGGCCGGGCCCCGTCGCGGCCGCCAACCGGAACGCCGGTTCCGGCTTCCGCGACGCCCCTACCGACCGACGCGCCGGAGCCTCCCACGGCGGAACCGACTCAGATGCCCAGTCAGACGCCGACTCGGGCTGAGAGCCGAACACCGACTCAAGCTCCGAGCCGAACGCCGACTCAGACGCCGAGCCCGACGCCAACTCAGACGCCGACCACGACCTTCACGGCGACTCCCGTCCCACCCTCGGCGACTGCTGTGCCGACCGATACGCCGGTTCCCCCGACATCGAGCCCGACTCCGGCGCCCACCCGGACGCCAACGCTCACGCGGACGCCGACACCCGCTCCGACGCGGACGCCGGTTCCGCCTTCATCGACCCCGATTCCGACCGATACCCCGACGTGGACGCCGTCGCCAACGTCGGTGCCGCCGTCACCGACGAAGGTGCCGACCGCAACATCCACCCGCACCGCGACTCCCGTTCCGCCTTCGGCGACCAGGTTGCCGACGTGGACCCCGTGGCCGTCGCGAACTCCGACTACGCGCAGCGTTGCAACGCCGCTGCCGCGGTTCCAGAGCGACAGGCCCCCGCGCCCGATCGTCTTCCCGAATCCGATTTACCCGCCGGATGACTTGAGGGCCCGTGTCCGAGGGGTCGTCGTCCTGCGTGTGCTGGTCTCCGAGACGGGAGCTCCGCTCGAGATCGTCGTTCTCGAGCGAGCGCGGGGCCATCTCACGGAGGCGGCTGTCGAAGCGGTCCGCAGCTGGAGGTTCGAGCCTGCCGTCCAGGGCGGCAGGACGACCCTGGCGTGGACCATCGTAAAGTTCCCGTTCGAGGCGATCCCGTTCTCTCAGCCGAGCCCGACCCGAACACCAACCCGGCCCGGCGGCGGGTAACGGGTTCCGCGGCGCTGCCGCATACCGGCACACCACGGTAAGCCGGTGTCGAGGGCCGCAACCTGTAGAATCGATCTCAATATGGGAGCAGCGAAGCCTCGCCCGAGAGTCCCGGCATGCGGGCGACTGTCCTCGAAATGGGCGCTGTTGGCCCCGTTCCTCTGGGTCGCGCTCGCTCCGGTCGCCTGCTTCAAGGATCCGCCCACTTCGCCGATCACGCGAACCGTTCCGCCGACGGCGGCTCCCTCCTCGACCCGGACGCCGGGGGCGGCGAGCCCGACAGCCATCGCTTCGGCGACGGCGACTGCCTCGCCGACGGCCTCGCCAGCGGCTTCCAGCCCGACGCCGACGAACCCCGCGACGGCCACACGCACGGGCTCGCCGACGCTCACCGCGACGAGCAGCTCCACGCCGACCGGAACAATCGTCCCGCCGACGTCGACGCACACGCCGACCAATACGCCTACCTCGACCTTCACCCTGACGCCGAGCCGCACACACGAATACGCCGACGAGAACTTACACGCCGAGCGTCACGCCGACCGGGACGTTCATTCCGCCGACTTCGACCAACACGCCGACGCGCACGAACACACCGACGAACACTGCGACTTGGACGTTCACGGCGACCGCGACGCGCACGCCGACGGCGACCGCGACGCCTGTGCCGCCGACGCCCACGCGGACTTTCACGAACACGGCCACGAACACGCCGACGAACACCGCGACCAACACGCCGACGATTACGCCGACTCCGACGGCAACTTTGGTCCCGCCGACAAACACACCGACGAATACGCCGACCAACACGCCGACGGCTGTGCCGACGAATACCCCGACCAATACGCCGACAAGTGCACCGACGGTTGTACCGACGAATACGCCGACCGATACGCCGACGAATGCACCGACAGATACACCAGTGCCGCCGACGGATACGCCACTTCCGCCGCCGACCGATACGCCAACGCCGCTGCCGACGGATACGCCCGTCCCGACGCCGACCCCCTGATAGCCGAGCACTCGCGCCGGAAGGGTGTGACGGCCGCGGTCCGCGCTCGAATCCGCACGAGCGCACGGGCCTGATGTAAGATTCCCCATCACCTTCACCGGACAAGGATCGGCCGGCTCCGCCAGCTTTCGATCTCTCGCCCTCGCATTCGCACTGGGAGGACTGTTGGCGGGCCTCGGCTCCCTGGCGGTCCTCTACCAGAGGACCGGAAAGCGGGTCGTGACTCGGGTCCTCAGGCTGGCGGGTTTCAGGAAGGTCCCCGCCGCCCCTGTCCCGGTGGACTACGGACTGGACTGGGGGGGTGTCGTGTCGCCCACGAGCCCGGTGTGGAAGGTGCGCCGGGGCTACGACGTCGCCCTCGCTGCCCGGGGTTTCACCTTCCCGGTGAACATTGCGTTCGTGCCCCGGCCGGGCAGCGAGCCAGACTCCCCGCTCTACTACGTCAACGAGCTGCACGGGTCGATCAAGTACGTGACTCGAAACGGCGACATCCGGACCTACGCGACCGCGCTCACGAACTTCGGGCCGAGCGCCAAACCGCTTCCGAGCGACGAGAAGGGGTTGAGCGGCCTCATGATCGTCCCGGGCTCCGAAGACCTTCTGGTCACGGGCAGCTATGTGGATGCGGAGAGCGGCCTCCTGTTCAATCACGTCCTTCGCCTCGTCAGCGAGCCGGGGGGGCGGACGTTGCGGGCGATCAAGGTCGTCCTCGACATGAAGGAGCTCACGGCCGAGTCGCATCAGATCCAGACCCTCGTCGAGGGCCTCGATGGCAAGCTCTATGTCTCGGTCGGAGACGGAGAAAATCGGCGATTCAGTCTCGACCTCGACCGGTTCGGGGGCAAGATCCTACGGCTCAACTTCGACGGCTCGGCCTGCGAGGACAACCCGTTCTATGACCGGGCGAGCCCCCAATCGCCGCGAAGCTACGTGTTCGCCTACGGGGTTCGCAACGCTTTCGGCTTCGACGCCGAACCGGGTACCGGTGCTCTCTACGCCACCGACAACGGCCAACGGCTCGACCGCATCATCCGCGTGGTTCGCGGCGGCAACTATGGCTGGAGGGGCGATGACGAGAGCATGCGCAGCAATTCCATCTTCACCTGGGGGCCGGTGGCGAACCCGTGCCCTGTGGGCCTCGCTTTCCTGAGACACGACGTGCTCGGTACGGAGCCGCAGGCCGGACCGAGCACGCCCAAGGCGATTCGCAGCATGTATGTGGGCCTGTGGGGCCCCACCGGAAAAGTCGGAGCCGACTACGGCAAGTCGATCGTCGAGGCGGTCATCGACTCGAAGGCCGGGATGCTCGAGCGTGTGCCGGAGCCCCTGATTCAGTACGGCGGCAAGGCGATGACCACCGTGCTCGGTCTGGCCGAGGGGCCCGACGGTCTGTACTTCACGGATTTTTTCGGCGAGACGCCCGAAAACGGCGACCCGACCGGAAGGGGCGCCGTGTGGAAAGTCGTCCGCTCGGAGGCGACGCTCAAGCTCGCTGCGGCCTCAAATGCGTCCCTGGAGGGGCTCGGGCCCGTCGACCGGGGACGGGCCCTCTTCTCGCGAAACTGCTCGACGTGCCATCGGGTGGCCGGTGAGGGCGGGCACGAGGGCCCAGAGCTCACCCACGAGGCGACCGAGCTCGACCGGCGCCTGAACTCCGAGGGCTACATCGAGGTGATCGAGTCGTTTCTCAAGGCGAACGCGGCATTCATGGTCGAGCAGAGGCCCAAGCTCACCAACGTGCTGGGTGCCAGGGGCGAGAAGCGTATGGAGACGTGGATCCACTACCATCTCGAGGAGCCTCGCTTCGACAATCCTTACGGCAGGATGCCCTCCTTTGCCGCGCTCCCCACGAAGGACCGGGAGGACATCATCGCGTTCCTGAAAACTCTCAAGTAGGCGGGCGCAATTCCGAGGGCCGGCGGGTCATCCAGAGAGTAGAGATCGACGCGCCCAGAATCGCGACGAACAGGCTGTTGACCACGACGAGCCACCGCAGCGACATCGTTGGCGACACGATGCTCGCCGTGAAAGGGGAAAGGGGACAGGAGACGGTTCAGTCGACACGGGCGGGGCGGCGAGGATGGGCCGCTCCGCGATAGTTCGAGAGCCATTCCTCGCCGCTAAGCTCTCCGAGCCGCCGCCCACGCGGCACCCACGACGCAGGCGAGCATCGCGGGAATCAGCGGAGACATGTACGCCGAGTCGATCAGGCCATGGATGCTCAGGGTCAGCATCGCGCCGAACCCGCCGAGCAGCAGTGCGCTCTCCTCGCGATGTGGCTGGTCGCGGAAAGATCGCAGGAGCACAAGGAACATCGATACATAGAGGAGGCCGACGAGCGTCGCCCCCACGGCTCCGCCGGTTACGAGGACCTGCCACGGATCGGAGCGCGCGTGCTCGATGCGCCCCCGAAGCTCGCGCGGCTGCACCCGGCGCACGGCCTCGGGAAACGTCCCGAGACCCGACCCCACGATCGGGAAATCCTGCCAGGCGCGGTACGCCGTCCGCCAAAGAACGACCCGGGAGCTCGTGTTCAGGCCGGCTGGATCGGACTCGAGGAAGCGCAGGAGTGGCCGCGCTCCGGCGAGTGTCGCTCCGAAAAGGACGACGGCGATGAGCGCGAGCGAAAGGCCGACGGCGCGCTGGCGGTGGAAGTGGACTCGCCGATGGAAGAGCGCGATACCGAGCACGGCGAGAGTGGCCGTCGTCGCCGCCAGCGCAGCCACGCGCGAGCCGGTCTGAACGACGCCGAAGACCACGATGCCCCAGAGCAGGAAGCGGCCCACCAGCGGCAGCGAACGGGTCTCGAACCGATCTCCCGCGTCTGCCGTCGCGGGGGCGGAGCGATCGCGATTCGTGAGGATCTCCGCCCAGAGAGCGCCGAAGGCGAGCGCGAGCGCGATCTCGAGATACCCCACCGCTCCGCCGGAGGTCATGCTCGGAACGACGCCGGCCTCGCCAAGCGTGGAGAGCAGGATCCTCAGGATGGCAGCGGCGAAAAAGATCAGGGCGAAGAGCCGCCTGCGTTCGCGGCTGCGCAGCAGGTTCGAGGCGGAAAAGAAGAGCGCGTAACAAGCCAGGGCGAGCAGAAGGGCGGCCATGGTCGCCGTTGGGGCTATCGAAATGCGCGGCGCGGGACCCTTTCGGTCGAAGAGGCCCAGAATTTGGCTGGTTTCATGGTAAATTTTGAGATTCACTGGAGCAATGGAGGCTAGGACCGCCTGGGGGATTGGTACCATCTGAACGCCCCCGAGAGCGGCGATCCCGATCATCGCGCCGATCGGGACTGCCAGGCGGCCCGGGGAACGCAGGCGGGCGCGGGACAGAAACGTGATGCCGGCGATGAAGAATGCGAAGACTTCCAACAGTGGGTCGGACGACCGGCTCGCGCCCGGCCAGGCCAGCGGCGCGAAGCGGACCCCGCGATTGCCGAAGAGGAGCGGGGCGATGAGGACGAGTACCAGCAGCAGGCAGAACGCCGCGACGTCCAGCCGCCCCGAGTCGGCCGGCGAGAACGAGGCGCGCGCGAGAGCGCGTAGCTTTTGAGCCGTCTTCAGTCTCATGTCGTGGACACGCCGAAGCCGATGATGCCACCGGTTCGCCACCGGGCGGAAAGAGATTCTCGCCGCCTCCTGACCGGGCTGGCCGTCGGCCTGCTCCTCGCGGCGCCCGCCTCGGCCCAGATTTCGACCGACCAGGTTGCCCGGAATAGAATCGTTCCGACCAAGAACCAGGTCAAGGAAGATGCCGAGACCTACCACTTCCGCCTCGGTCCCCTCCGGCTGGCGCCCGTGCTGGAGCTGAACAACGTCGGGTACGACAGCAACGTTTTCGGGCTCCCTCCCCCTCTCGAAGTGGCCCGGTGGACTGCCTCCGCGACGTTTGGCTTCAAATGGCTGGTGCCCGCCGGCTCGAAGTTCTACGTCGTGGGGCAGGCAGTCCCGACGTACATCTGGTACCAGGATCTCGCGATTCGCAGCTTCTTCGGCGGCAACTACTCGGCATACCTCCTGGGGTTCTTCAATCGCGCCTCGCTCGAGGTCGGCGGTTTCAATTCGAAGGGCCTCCAGTTCATCAGCTCGGAGGCGCAGACTCCGGTCATCCAGACCACGCTCGACGGGTCGGCCAAAGTCGAGGTGGATGTCGCGTCGAACTTCTCCATCTACGCCAGGGCCGAGGTGGCCCGGCTGCGCTTCGGAGACTCCGGATTCGGAGTCGGCGTAATCGCGGACACCAGTGGACTCCAGCGCACGGAAGGGGCTCTCGGCGGCGGGGTCCGCTATCGCTTCTCGTCCGCCTTCAGCGCCGCGCTCGGTTACGAGAAGACGCGTACGGAGTTCGTGTTCGATCCCCAGTCGAGCGACAACCAGAGTGACGCCTACCTGGTCAACATCCGTTACGATCGGCCGCGCTTCTACGTGAACCTCTCGGGAGGCTACCGGCGGGGTGAGCCGTGGAACGGTTCGACTTTCGCGAGCTACGCGACGCCGACGGGCGGGTATTTCATGTCCTACCGCCTGACGAGCAATCTGGAGCTGCGGGCTTACGGAGACCGGCGTGTCACCTACGGCATTCTCATCCCCCAGTTCCTGCAGTCGCGCTATGGCGGGGGCATCAATTTCGAGCTCTTCCCGAAGGTCCAGCTCCGTGCGTTCGGCGTCTGGGGCACGAACGCCTACGGCGCGACGAACGTCGAAGGCACGATGACGCCCGGACACACGGACAAGACCCTCGACTACGGCGGCGGCGTGGTCACGACGATCTTCCGGAAGGTGGCCTGGTCGACCTACGCCACGGAGTCCACGTTGACGTCACCGGTGCCCGGGCTCAACCGCAACGCGCTTCGCGTGCTGACGAGCCTCAGCTTCGACGCCCTGTTCAACCGATGAGGCGCGCGCGTTTTCTCTCCGTCCTGATCCTCGCCGCGGCGGCCCGGATGGCCCTGCCGCAGGACGTCCCGAACGAATACCCGATCGGCCCGAAGGACCTCCTCGAGATCCGCGTTCTCGAAATCCCGGAGCTGAACGTCGAGCGACGCGTGTCGGAGGGCGGAATGATCGCCCTGCCGCTGATCGGCGAATTTCCCGTGTCGGGCCTCTCACCAACCGAAGCGGGGGCGAGACTCGAGCGCCTTCTCAAGGAAAAGTACGTCAACCGCGCCAACGTCTCGGTGATCGTGAAGGAGTACGCGAGCAAGCCCGTCTCGGTCGTGGGAGCCGTGCACAAGCCGGGGTCCCTCACGATCTCCGGGCGCTGGTACCTGCTGCAGGCGATCTCCGCGGCCGGCGGCCTGACCGACAACGCGGGCAAGCGAATCTACGTGCTGCGCAAGGCGGACAACGGGCTCTCGGACACGCTCGAGGTCGACACGAACGAGCTCTTCCACAATGCGAACTCCGTGTGGAACGTGCCGATCGTTCCCGGCGACGTCGTCAACGTCGCTCCGCGAACGACGATCCGCATCTTTTGCATCGGCGAGCTCAGGGCTCCCGGAGCGCTCGAATTCAACAGCGACGACCGCATCACCCTCCTCTCCGTGATCGCGCGGGCGGGGGGGCCCACCGATCGCGCGTCGAGCAAGATGCGCATCAAGCGACGCAGCCCCGACGGGAAGGACACGGAGATCGTCGTCGACTACAAGCGAATCTTGTCTGGAAAAGACCGGGATCCTATACTGGAGGCGAACGACGTGGTGGTCGTCAAGGAGTCTTTCTTTTGATCCCCGAGTTGCCCCCGCCGGATGACTTCGCGAATCCCGAGCCGACGCCGCCCGAAGCTGCTAACGCGGAGCTGCACCTTTCCGAGTACTGGGCGATCATCAGAAAGCGCCGCCGCCTGGTTGCGCTATGTGTCTTCGTGGCCGTCGCGATTGGGGTTCTCGCCGGCCTGTTGACGAAGGAGGCCTTCGAGGGAAACGTGGTCCTGGACGTCGAGAAGGAGCGGGCGACAGTCATGGACCCCAACACCAAAGAAACCTTCTTCTTCCAGGAAGAGTATCTGACGACGCAGATGCAGCTCATGAGGAGCCGAGAAATCGCCGAGCGCGTCGTGCGTAAGCTGAAGCTTTTGGAGAACCGCCAGCTCAATCCCGAGCGGACAGGCTTGATTCCGGGTCTCGGGGGCGCCGCCGGCGTTTCGGTGGAGGACGCGACGACGGGACTTGCGGAGAGGATCAGAGGGAAGATCAAGGTCGTCCCGGTCCGCTCGACCAACATCTTGAATCTGTCCTTCCAGGGCCCCTCGCCGGAGCTTGCCGCGGACATTGCCAACGGTGTCGCCGAAGCGTACATCGCCTGGAGCGCCGAGACCAAGTTCACCCTCGTAGGGGAAGCCACCGAGTTCCTGAGGGCGCAGATCGATCAGCTCAAGAAGGAGCTCGACGCGAAGCAGCAGCAGCTGCTCGCTTACGGGCGCGAGAAGGACATCATTTCGGCCGACCCGGGACAGAACGCGTCCTTACAGAATCTGGACGCGCTCAACCGCGACTACGGCAACGCGGTAGCGGATCGGGTGGCCAAGGAGGCCAAGTACCACGAGGTGATGACGGCGCGGCCGGAGACGATCGCCGACACTCTCTCCAACGGTCTGGTGACCAGTCTCCGAACGGATCTGGCGAAGCTCGAGCGGGACTACGCCGAGAAGTTGAATCTGTACAAGCCGGAGTGGCCGGCGATGCAGCAGCTGAAGGCGCAGATCGACAAGAGCCGTGAGCACCTGGACGCGGTGATCCAGGAGACAGTCACCAAGGCGCGGGATTCGGCGAAAAACGACTACGAGACGGCCGTCCGGCGGGCGGCGAGTCTCAAGGCTGTCCTCGTGCCTCAGAGAACGGAAGTGCAGGCGTCCAACACGAACGCCGTCGAATACAACAACCTCCGCCTGGAGGTGGAGACCAAGCGGCAGCAGCTCGACGATCTCCTCAAACAGCAGGGCCAGACCGAAATGACTTCGCGTCTGCGGGGCGAACACACTTCGAATACACGCATCGTTGATCGAGCTCTGCCCGATTGGGGCCCTGTCAAGCCTTCGTATAAGAAGAACGTCATTCTGGCCATCCTCGCCGGTGGAGCCATCGGGATCGGCCTCGCCCTTTTTCTTGCCTATATGGATCGCTCGATACGCAGCCTCGAAGAGGTCTCCCGGCTCCTCCAGCTTCCGGCTCTCGGCGTGATCACCGCGCTCTCGAGCGCTTCGGCGAAGTCCTACGGCTATGCCGCGAAGCTTCGGGGCAAGGTCGAGGGCGAAGGAGCAGGTGAGCCCGCGGTGATCGAGCTCCTGCCCCATTCGCAACCCCGGTCGGCGGTGGCCGAAGCCTACCGGGCCCTTCGCGCGGCCCTGCTTCTTTCGCGGGCTGGCGGCATCAAGGCGGTCGTTGTCACTTCCTGCCTGCCGAAGGAAGGCAAGAGCACAACCGCCGCCAATCTTGCGGTCGTCCTCGGCCAGCTCGGCAAGCGGGTCCTGCTCGTGGACGGGGACCTTCACAAACCGCGCCAGCACGAGATCTTTCGCGTGTCCAACCGGGTCGGCCTGGTTTCGATTCTCGCGGAGGGCATGGAGTCCGCGCGGGTCATCGTCAAGACAGGCATCCCGGACGTCTTTCTCGTGCCGGCAGGTCCCGCGTGTCCGAACCCGTCGGGCCTGCTCTCTTCGGAGGCGATGTCGAAGTTCCTTGAGCTCGCCGCCCTGAACTTCGACTTCGTCGTCGTCGACACGCCGCCAGTCGGCCCCGTCGCCGATGCTCTCCTCATCGGCAATCTGGTCGACGGAGCCGTCCTCTGCGTGAAGGGCGGAAAGACACCACGCGAGCAGGTCGCCCACATCCGGGACCGCATGCTGTGGGCTAACGTTCGGATCCTCGGCGTCGTGATCAACAATCTTCCGGCCGAGGACGTCGCCTACGGCGGGGGATATGCCTACGACGACACGTACTTCGACATCGCGCCGCAAGCGGCGGAGCGCAAACAGGCGGTAGCGGCGGCGCGCAGAGTGTGATTCGCGCGATCGATTCTCTCTCGGTCCGAGGCCCCGACTCCGGTCCTGTCGCCCGGCCCTGGATCCCACGCATCCAATGATCGAAACGCATTTCCATTGTCTGCCCGAGATCGACGATGGGCCGGAGGACTGGGACCAGGCCGTCGCCCTGTGCCGGGCCGCCGCGGCTGAGGGGACGACGACGCTCATAGCCACGCCCCACGTGCTCCGTGACCCGTGGCTGAACGACGATCCGGCCGTTCGGGACCGGTTGATCCTGAAGTTGAACGCGCTGCTCGAGGGCAAACCCCCTGTTCTCGCTGGCTGCGAGTACTACTTGTCCTCGGACGCCGTGCAGCTGGTGGAGCGCGGAAAATGGGGGCCACTGACCGGCCTCAACCGCACACGGCACCTTCTGCTCGAGTTTCCCTCCGGAGGCCCGCCTCCTGGAGTCGCCTCGATTTTTCACGAACTCTCGTTGCTCGGAGTGACCCCTGTGATCGCGCACCCGGAGCGGGACCGGTGGCTGGCCTCCTCCGCGGATCGCGTGGAGGAGCTCGTCCTTCGGGGAGCGATCGTGCAAATCACAGCGGGCAGCCTTCTCGGGGACTTCGGGGTCGAGGCTCTGGCGGCCTGCGAGGAGTTCTTCCGGCGCGGCCTGGTTCATCTGATCGCATCAGACGCCCACTCGATGAGCCGCCGGCCGCCACGCCTGGCGGCCGCTCGCCGCCACGTGCGACGCCACTGGGGTCGCCAGGCGGAAACCGATCTCTTCGAGACCAATCCGAGGGCGCTGTTGGAGTCGGAACCCCTGCCCTCGATGGAGCCCGGCCCCCGGGTCGCCTCCGTGCAGGATTAGTTGCCGATGTCGACGCTTTTCGAGGACGCCGTCCGGCCCGCTTCGCGAGTTTCGCGAAGTCTGGCGGCGCTGATTTGCCTCGCCCTGGCGGCCGCATCGGTCCTGTTCTTCGTCAGGCAGCGATCTGAGCGGGCGAACTCCCAGGCGTTTGTAAAGAGATTCGCGCTCGACCTTCGGAGGCCCGAGGAAACCGGGGCGATGAGGCTGGAGTCGGAGCCCGATCTGGCTGCCGCAATCGCGGTTCGAGCTGCGCTGAACGATTCGGCCGGGCCTCTGCCGTCTGCCCTCGGCGCTGGCGCGCGCGACGAGGAGATTGCCGCCGCCCGGAACCTTGCGCTCGACGCCTTGACCACTCGGCCCGGCTGGGCATATCACCGTTTCTTGCTCGGCCAGCTGATGTACGGAGCTGCGGAAGCCGCCCGCGATCCGTCCGCGCCGGCAATCTGGGGAACCTGGGCGACACCGCTGCGGCTCGCCGCCGTCGGCGCCCCGGGCGTCGACGACGTTTGGTCCGCGCTCGGCCAGATGTACCTCGAGAATTGGCGGGGGCTCTCCTCCTCGCAGACCTCGGAGGCCGTTCCCGTCCTGCGTCGCGCTCTGCAGGACCCCCACTTCGTCTCGGCCCGCTTCGTCGCCATCTCCGCCGCCGTGGGTCGAAACGAGGCG
Source organism: uncultured Acidobacteriota bacterium (assembly GCA_963847075.1). Taxonomy (GTDB): domain Bacteria; phylum Acidobacteriota; class Thermoanaerobaculia; order UBA5066; family Gp7-AA6; genus DAHUXD01. The sequence continues at coordinate 457,304 of CAWJYL010000002.1, read as the reverse complement.
ATGGGTCTTCTCCCGGAGAACCCGGAGCTGCTCGGTGCAGCGGCCGACGCGTTCCTGTTGCAGGGTGATCTTGGGGCGGCGACGGTGCTTCTGGGCCGTCGGGACACGGCGCAGAGGCAGCGGCGCGCGGCGGATCTGGCGCGGATCGAGGGGCGCTTTCGGGCGAGAGACGAGAAGGGACTCCGCGCGGCCTGCATTGACTGGGCGACGGAGAACCCGCCGTCGGAGCTGGACGACCCGGAGGGCCGCGCGCAAGCAGCGCGGATCCTCGAGGTGTGGCCTGGCGACCAGGGAGGTCCCTGGGACGGCGATCCGCGGGCCGACCTCGTTCGATTCTTCCTGGACGGGCGGGAATCCGCGGTTTCCGCGCAAATTCTCCTGCGCACGCTCCGTGTGCTCTCGGACGTTCCGGATCAGGTTGCGGCGCGGGCCCTGCTTCTGGCCGGCGACGTCGCCGGCGCGCAGGAATTGGCCAGCCGTCCGGAGAATCAGGGTGCGCCCGATTGGACCCTCTACTATGCGGAGCTGGCCCGCCTGCTCGTGAAGCAGGGGCGCGCGCGGGACGCGAGAGGAGCTCTCGATCTAGTCTCTCTGCCGACTCGGGACGGCTGCGAGGCGCTGCTCGCGCGGCGCGACGTCGCGCGAGCATTGGGAGATTCGACCGAGCTGGCCATCGTCGGCCAACGACTCGCGGCTTTGAGGACCTCCGCGCGTCGACAGGATCCGGTGCCGGGCGGCGCGCCGATTTCGATCTGCGTGGACCCGGAGCAGTCCGGCAGGTCGGGGGTGAATCTGAAGCTGCTCTCCCAGGGACCCGCGCTCGTCCGCTATGGCTGGGGGAGCGGCCGCGAGGGAGCCCTCTTTTTCCAGAACGAGCGCATGGTCGCGATACCCGTCGCCGGTCTCTCGGGGGCAAGGGACCTGACGGTCCAATCGATCGCCGGCGCCCCCGTCCGAGCCTCTGCGTCTCTGGAGGCGAGCCCGTAGTGCACGTGACGCGGGCGCAGATGCCCGTGTCATTGCGAGCCGGGTTGGAGGCCTGTTCGGTCTGCGAGGGGGAGACCGCGCCGCGGTTCACAAGGACTCACACGACCAGGCGGATCTCGGCCAGCCTCGTGCTCTGAGCCGCGCAGATCCCCTCGACGGAATTAGGTGACCGGAAGGCGCGCGTATTGAAGGATTTGCTTGACAGGCCAGGGTCTACAGACTGGCCTTGCCCCGAAGATCAGGTCGTCCAGCCTGTCCTCAAGGGCAGGGTTTCGTGCTAAGATTTCGCCTCTTCACATCAGCCATTGCGCCACAGTCCATCACCTGTGGGCAAGAGAATAGAGGAAGTTCAGAGATGCCGCTTCCCGGGCGCGGCACAGCGATATTCTCAAAGGGCCGCCGCCCGATCGCGCGGTCGAACGAGGAGCTGCGGACGCCATACTCCAGGGACGCGTGCGTCCATCAGCTGTTCGAGCGACAGGCCGCCCGCACGCCAGACGCCGTGGCGCTGACTTTCGGAGACAAGGAGCTGCGCTATCTCGAGCTCCGAACGAAGGCCAATCAGCTCGCTCATCACCTCCGGAAGCTCGGCGTCCGGCGGGGGTCTATCGTCGGGACCTATCTGGAACGATCGCTGGAGCTATTCGTGGGAATGCTCGGAATCGCCAAGGCGGGGGGCACCTACTTGCCTCTGGACCCGAAATATCCCCAGGAGCGGCTCGCCTTCATGCTGAACGACGCAAAGCCGCCGGTCGTGGTCACGCGCGAGGGCTTCGCGGCGCGACTGCCCGAGGGCAGCTGGCGCGTGGTTGCAATGGACGTCGAAGCTCCTCAGATCGCACGGAAGTCGGGGGCCTCTCCGAAAAGCGAGGTGCTGGGGGCAGACCTGGCATACGTGATCTACACTTCGGGGTCGACCGGACAGCCGAAAGGCGTCGAGGTCACCCACGACAGCCTCCGGAACTTGGTGTACTGGCATCAGAGCTCGTTCGGTGTGACGCCAGTCGATCGAGCGTCCCAGCAGGCCGGTATCGGGTTTGACGCGTCGGTCTGGGAAGTCTGGCCGTACCTGACCGCGGGGGCGAGCATCCATCTGCTGGACGAAGCGACCCGCGTCGCGCCCGGCGTGCTGCGCGACTGGCTGGTGGCACAGAGAATCACGGTTACTTTTCTCCCCACGGCACTGGCGGAAAGCGTCATGGCCCTGGAGTGGCCGCCCGAGACGACCCTGCGGGTGTTGCTCACCGGCGGCGACACGCTCCGCCGCTACCCTCCACCGGGGCTGCCGTTCCGCGTGGTCAACAACTACGGCCCGACGGAAAGCACGGTGGTGGCCACGTCTGGCGCCGTTCCGCCCGTCGAGAGTTCAGATCTCCCGCCGTCGATCGGACGGCCGATCGCCAACACCGAGATACACATCCTGGACGCGCAATTGCGCCAGGTTCCTATCGGCGAACCTGGAGAACTGCACATTGGCGGAGCGGGCTTGGCGCGGGGCTATCTCAGCCGACCGGAGCTGACCGCCGAAAAGTTCATTCCAAACCCGTTTTCGCACGCTGCCGGCAGCCGCCTGTACAAGACGGGAGACTTGGCCCGCTACCTGCCGGACGGCCAGATCGCGTTCCTGGGAAGGATCGACGACCAGATCAAGATCCGGGGCTACCGGGTCGAACCGGGGGAAATCGTCGCGACGCTCAATCGGCACCCGACAGTCGCGGCGAGCCTGGTCGTTGGCAGGGAGGACTCGCCCGGAGACAAGAGACTCGTTGCTTACATCGTCCCGGCCCCCACCTCTAGACCCATGGAAGGCGCGCTGCGCGACTTCCTTCGGATCTCATTGCCCGAGTACATGGTGCCCACGGTTTTCGTGCGGCTGGCGGCGCTCCCGCTCGGTCTTCACGGCAAGCTGGATCGCGCTGCCTTACCGGCTCCGAATGACGCCAACATCCTTCGGGAGAACGCATTCGTCGCGCCCCGGACACCGGTGGAGGAGCGAGTGGGCCGGATTCTGTCCGGCCTGTTGCGTCTGGAGCAGGTCGGGATGGAAGACAACTTCTTCTTGCTGGGTGGACACTCCTTGCTGGGAACACAAATGATCGCCCGAGTGCGTGATGATTTCGGAGTCGAGCTTCCCCTGCGCACACTGTTCGAGACCCCTACCGTAAGAGGCTTATCCGCCGAAATTGAGCGGCGAATCTCCGCCAAGCTGCAAGGCATGAGCGAACATGAGGCCCGGCGCTTGCTCGATCTCTCCATACATTCCCGCCCGGTCCGGGACCTCGCGTGACCGCGAACGCGGAACCTTCCGTTGCGACGGGCAAGCCGGCGGATTCCACCCTGAGCCTTTACCGTCTGCTCGATCCCGAGGTTCTCGCCAATCCCTATCCTCTCTACCGCAGGCTCCGAACGGAGGACCCGGTACACTGGGATCCCTTCCTGGACTCATGGGTCGTGACGCGCTACGCGGATGTGGTGAGAGTGCTTCACGACTTCTCCGCCAACCGCAGGACCACGCCGGAACAACTGACTGCCATGGGCCTGTCCACGCTGAATCCGATCGCCCAGGTGATGGTCAAACAGATGCTCTTCATGGACGCTCCCGCACACACCCGGATCCGGAGCTTGGCCTCCTCGGCGTTCTTGCCCGCCAGAGTCGCACTCCTCCGGTCGCGGATCCAAGAGATCGTGGACAGCCTGCTCGACGCCGTGCAGTCCGCTGGCCGGCTCGACGTGATGACGGACTTCGCCAACCCGATGCCTGCCATCGTCATGGCGGAAATGCTCGGAGTCCCCGCTGCCGACCACGAACAGCTGAAGGCATGGTCGGCGGACTTTGCGGAAGTCCTGGGCAACTTCCAGAACAACCCGGACCACGCCCCGCAGTTGCTTCGAAGCGTTGAGCAGATGAGCGCCTACTTCCGCGACACGATCCGCCGCCAACGCCATCGACCGCAGGGCGGTTTGATCAGCCTGCTCGCCACCGCCGAAGTCGAGGGGGATCGCTTGACGGAAGAGGAAGTGATCGCCAACTGCATCGTCACCATGGTGGGCGGCCAGGAGACCACCACGAACCTGATCGGCAACGGGATCCTGAGCCTGCTGCGCCACCCGGGCGAGCTTCAGAGGCTGCGTAGTGATCCGTCTCTGATTCCGTCGGCTGTCGAAGAGCTCCTTCGTTTCGAGAGCCCCAGCCAGCAGACCGCCCGCTTGGCTCCGGAAGAGGTCGAACTCGGGGGCAAGCAGATCCGCAAGCGCCAGGCGGTCATCGCTGTGATGGGGGCCGCCAATCGCGATCCAGAGCGGTTCCCCGACCCGGACCGGCTGGACATCGACCGCCAGGACAACCGGCACGTCGCGTTCGGCTGGGCCAGCCACTTTTGCTTTGGCGCGCCGCTGGCGAGAATGGAAGGACAGATCGCTTTCGAGACGATGCTTCGCCGGCTTCCCAATCTGACTTTGGATCCGGCGCCTCTCGTGTGGCGGGAGAACCTGGGCTTGCGAGGCCTGACCGCCCTGTCGGTCACCTTCGGGTAGGCGCCTCCGCATGCCGCACACGGAATCGGGCCGTTTGAATTCGCCTTCTCCCGCCACGAGCGAAGGGGATTTGAAACCCGATCTCGTTCCGCTTTCCGAGGTGAAGCGCCGACTGCTCGAGAAAGTCCTGAGGGGGGAGCTCTCGCAGACGCAGACAGGTCAACGTACGATCCCGCGACACCCGCGGGACCGTCCCATCCCCCTCTCCTTCGCGCAGCAGCAACTCTGGTTCCTTGCCGAGCTCGCGCCCGGGACGCCCGTCTATAACGAGGCCATCTCGATTCACCGGGTTGGCGCTCTCGACACGGGCGCGCTCTCTCGGAGCCTCAACGAAATCGTAAGACGCCACGAAGCATGGCGAACAACCTTTGCGACGGTGGATGGGCAGCCGGCCCAGATTGTTCAGCCGGCCTGGCAGCTCGAGCTGCCGGTGGTGGATCTCCGGGGACTCCCCGAGACCGAACGCGAGGCGGAGTCGGTGCGGCTGGCTACCGAGGACGCACGCCGCCCCTTTGACTTGATCCGAGGCCCGCTGCTGCGAGCCACCCTGGTGCGGCTTGGCGACGAGGAGCACCGTCTGTTCTTGAGCCTGCACCACATCGTTTTCGACGGTGTCTCGATAAACAACGTATTCGTTCCCGAGCTCTTGGCGCTCTACGAGGCTTTCTCAACTGGAAACTCCTCTCCACTTCCGGAGCTGGCCATTCAATATGCCGATTTTGCCGACTGGCAGCGCCAAAGGCTTTCGGCGGACACCCTGTCCGCAAGGATGGCTTATTGGCGCCAGCAGCTCGGCGGCGCGCCCGAGACGCTCGAGCTACCCACCGACCGGTCGCGGTCTTCGACTCAAACGTTTCGCGGCGCCCAGAGGACCTTTGCGCTGTCGACAGGCCTGACGGAATCGCTCCGGGCATTGAGCCGTCGCGAGGGAGTCACGCTGTTCATGACTCTTCTCGCTGCGTTTAAGACCCTTCTCTTCCGCTACACAGGCCAGGAAGACATCGTGGTTGGGAGCATCACTGCTGGCCGCGATCAGGCAGAGACCGAAAAGCTGATTGGGTTGTTCTTGAACGAGCTGGTTTTGCGCACCGACCTGTCGGGCAACCCGAGCTTCCGGGAGCTTCTGGGGCGAGTGAGGGAGGTGACCCTCGGGGCCCTGAACAATGAGGTGCCCTTTGGGTACCTCGTGAAGGAGCTTCAGCCCAGGCGAGATCCGAGCCGTAATCCTCTCTTTCAGGTGCTGTGTCACCTCGAGCCTCCGCTCGCACCGCTCGATTCCGGATGGAACCTGACCCAGATGGATGTCGAGGTTGGTACTGCGAAGTTCGATTTGGACCTCGATGTGGACGACCGACCGGAGGGCGTCATCGGTCGCTTCATCTACAACACGGATTTGTTTGAAGCCGCGACCATCGCCCGGATCGCAGCAAACTGGCGCATTCTGCTCGAAGAAATTGCGGCCGATCCCGGCCGGCGAATCGCGGAGTTTTCTCTCCTGACGGAGGCGGAGCGGCGACAGGTCCTGGTGGAGTGGAACCAGACGGAGGCGGAGTACCCCAGGGAAAAGACGGTGCATCGGCTCTTCGAGGAGCAAGTGGAGAGGGCGCCGGAGGCTGTGGCGGTTGAATTTGAAGGCCAGCGGTTGACGTACTGCGAGCTGAACCGTCGTTCCAACCAGTTGGCGCGGTACCTCCGGGGACAGGGTGTGGGACCGGAGGTCCTGGTCGGGTTCTGCGTGGAGCGGTCCTTGCAGATGGTGGTTGGGCTCCTTGGGATCTTGAAAGCGGGCGGGGCCTATCTGCCGCTCGACCCGGCGTACCCTTCCGATCGGTTGCGCTTCATGCTGGAAGACGCCGGTATAACCCTCGTGCTGACGCAGGGCAATCTGTCGGAGAGTCTTCCGGAGCGTTCGCCACTCGTGCGGCTCGATGCAGGCTGGGCGCATATCGAGCCGGAGAGTGGCGAGAACTTCGCGAGTCAGGCCACCTCGGAAAGCCTGGCATACGTCATCTACACCTCCGGCTCCACCGGAAAACCCAAAGGCGTCGAGATCGAGCACGGGTCGCTCGTGAATTACGTTCGGTTTGCGGCGGACCGGTTCGGCCTTCAGACGGGCGAGCGGATCCTCCAGTTCGCCTCTTTGAGCTTCGACACTGCGGCCCAGGAGATCTTCTCGGCCCTTTCCGGCAGGCGCAACTCTCGTCCTACGTTCCGAGGAGATGATCTCAACGGTTGCGACCTTTCTCGCCAGTGTCGGCAATGGAACGTCCAGGTCCTCCACCTTCCGACCTCTTACTGGCACGAGTTGGTGCGGTGGCTATCGGCGGAGCGCCTCAGCCTTCCCGAATCGTTGCGTCTCGTGGTCATCGGGGGAGAGAGAGCACTTCCGGAACGGTTCGCGCGGTGGCGGGAGATGGCGAGTACCCGTATACGCTCTTCAACGGTTATGGTCCCACGGAAGCCACCGTGGCCTCTACATTCTGGGAACCCGACGGCCGGACGGAGCGAAGCTCGTCCCGCGGACGGTGCCGATCGGACGCCCGATTCCTCACGTTCGCGACTTACGTGCTTGACGCACAGCTTGCAGCCCGTGCCTGTCGGAGTCGTCGGCGAGCTCTATATCGGCGGTGCAGGTCTGGCACGTGGATACCGAAATCGTCCGGAAATGACGGCGGAGAAGTTCATCCCGGACCCGTTCCGTGGCGGCAAGGAGCGGCTTTATCGGACCGGGGACCAGGTGCGCTTCCGGCCCGACGGCGTCCTGGAGTATCTGGGCCGCGTCGATCGACAGATCAAGCTGCGCGGCTTCCGGGTGGAGCCTGGAGAGATCGAGGCGCATTGCGCGGGGTTACCGGGGTGCGCCAGGCCGTCGTGCGGGCCCTCGAGGAAGGCCGGGAGAGACGCGGCTCGTAGCGTATGTCGTGCCCGAGCCGCATGCCCTCCTTCCGTCAGTGATCTGCGCCAGCTCTTGACAGAGACCCTGCCGGCCCATATGGTGCCCGCGAACTTCGTCTTTCTTGGCACTTGCCGATGACTCGCAACGGTAAGATCGATGCAGCGGCCCTCCCCCGCGCCTGACCCGCTCGCCCAGAGCTCGGCAGTGCCTACCGCGAAGCCCGCACGCCCGTGGAGCAGGCCTTGACAGAGATCTGGATGAAGGTGCTGCGGGTCGAACGGTCGGTGTCGACGACAACTTCTTCGAGTTGGGCGGTTACTCGCTGCTCGCGACGCAAGTCATTTCCCGAATCCGAGACGCCTTTCATGTCGCGCTGCCTCTGCGAGATCTCTTCTTGAATCCCACCGTTACGGGGCTCGCGTTGTCGATTGCCCGAAAACAGGCCGAGCGAATCGCACCCCCCGAGATGGAGCGGCTTCTGTGCGCGCTGGAGCCGCCCACAAGCGCAAGAAGCGGCAATGAGCGCTTACCCGGATCGCGAATTCGCGATGCGCGACTTCACCGAAGCGCGTTGCCCGGCTCTCGCCGGAAGCGCGGGCAACCCTGGAGCGTCGGCTCCAGGAGAGGGCTTCGCGGGTGGCCGAGGAGTTCATTTCGCGCCAGATGCGGGGACGGTCCGATTCCGCTCTCGTTTGCACAGCAGCGGCTCTGGTTTTTGGACAGGCTGGACCCGGGTTTGGCCGTATACAACATCTTTCGCGCCCTTCGCATTCGGGGGCCTCTTCACGTCGACGCGCTCGGGCGTGCTCTGGACGCGATTCAGGATCGTCACGAAGTCTTGCGCAGTGTCTTCCTATCGGTCGATGGCATCCGATGCAGGTCGTCGGCCTCGCTCGAACTTCATCGCTGTCTGTCTTCGATCTCGGCACGCTCCGCGAAGCGGACCGGGATGCCGAGGCGCTGCGCATCGCCGAAGAGGAAGCGCAGAGGCCCTTCGATCTCGCCGCGGGGACCTTTGTTGCGCACGACGCTGCTGCGTCTTGGCCGAGCAGGCGCACGTCCTGCTCATCAACATTCACCATATCGTTTTCGATGGTGGTCGATCGCCATCTTCGAGACGGAGCTCGCGACGCTTTACGCGGCCTACCATGGAGGGGCGGCCGTCGTCCTTGTCTCCTCTTTCGATTCAGTACGCGGATTTCGCCATCTGGCAGCGCGAGTGGCTTCAGCGGAGCGTGCTCGACGAACAGCTGTCCTACTGGAAGAGACAGCTCGAGGGTGTTTCTGCCGTTCTGGAGTTGCCCACCAGCCGTTCGCGTCTCTCCAGGCAGAGTTTCGTGGGCAGGCGGAGACGGTTTCGATTCCCGGGCCTACGGGAACCGGCTCGGCCAGCCGAGGGAGCGACGCTCTTCATGACGCTGCTTGCCGCCTTTCAGGTTCTGCTGCTGCGTCACTCGGGACAAGAGGACATCGTGATGGGTTCTCCCGTGGCCGGGCGTCATCGCAGCGAGATCGAAGGGTTGATCGGCTTTTTCGTCAACACGCTCGTCTTGCGCACGGATCTGTCGGGTGATCCGACCTTCCGGGAGCTGTTCGGGCGGGTGCGCGAGGTTGCGATCGAGGCCTATGCCCATGAGGATCTTCCCTTCGAGAGGCTGGTCGAGGAGTTGAACCCGGAGCGGACGCTGAGCCACTCGCCGCTCTTCCAGGTGTCGATGGTCCTGCAGAACGCCGCTGATGCCGCGCCTCGGCTCGCGGGTGTCTCTGTGACTGCGCTGCCGCTCGACGTGGCCACCTCGAAGTTCGATCTCACGGCTTTCTTTGCGGACACTGGGGAAGAGATCACCGCCTCCTTCCAGTACAACACGGATCTCTTCGAGCCTCCACGATGCGGCGGATGGTCTCGCACCTCGTGGTCTTGCTCGGAGCGATCGCGGAGGATCCCGATCGGCCGCTGTCGCAGTTGCCGCTGCTGACCGAGCGAGAGCGGCATCAGGTCCTCGTGGAGTGGAACCAGACGCAGACGGATTACCCGAGGGACAAGTCGGTGCATGGGCTCTTCGAGGAGCAGGCGGAGCGGGCGCCGGAGGCCGTGGCGGTGGAGTTCGAAGGCAAGCGGCTGACGTACGGCCAGTTGAACGAGCGGGCCAACCGCCTGGCGAGGTACTTGAGAAAGCGCGGTGTGGGGCCCGAGGTCCTGGTGGGGCTGTGTGTCGAGCGGTCCTTGGAGATGGTGGTGGGGCTCCTGGGGATCTTGAAGGCGGGCGGGGCGTACCTGCCGCTCGACCCCGCGTACCCGCGCGAGAGGCTTCGTTTCATGCTGGAAGATGCGGGAGCGCAGCTCGTGCTGACGCAGAACAGTCTGTCAGGCAATCTTCCAGCGGTCGCCCAGCGCGTGCAACTCGATGCAGACTGGGCGCAGATCGCGCACGAGAGTGGTGACAATCTCCCGAGCCCGGCTCCCCGGAAACCCGCCTACGTCATCTACACCTCCGGCTCCACCGGCACCCCCAAAGGGGTCAGTATCCGCCACCGCAGCGTGGTCCGCCTCGTCCGAGAGACCGATTACGCAAGGTTCGGACCCGAAGAGGTCTTTCTTCAGTTCGCTCCGATCGCTTTCGATGCGTCCACCTTCGAGGTATGGGGAGCGCTATTGAACGGTGGCCGCCTGGCGGTCATGTCGCCGGGTCCGGTCTCACTCGAGGAGCTGGGCGCAGCGCTCAGCCGTTACGAGGTCTCGACGCTTTGGCTGACGGCGGGTCTTTTCCGTGAGATGGTCGAGACGCAGATCGAGAGCTTGCGCGGCCTGAGGCAACTGTTAGCGGGCGGCGATGTGCTGTCGGTGCCCCACGTGGAAAAGGTGCTGCGCGAGCTTCCGGACTGCCGCCTGATCAACGGTTATGGCCCGACCGAGAGCACGACGTTCGCTTGCTGCCACACGGTGGAGCGCGATGAGTCGCTTGGCACCAGCATCCCGATCGGGAAACCGATCGCGAACACCCGCGTCTTCATCCTGGACCGCAATCGCCAACCGGTGCCGGTCGGCGTGCCGGGCGAGCTGTACATTGGAGGCGACGGTCTTGCGCGCGATTACTTCCGGCGTCCGGAGCTGACCGCGGAAAGGTTCGTGCCGGATCTCTTTGGGGTTGACGGTGAGAAGCGCCTCTACAGAACGGGAGACCGGGCTCGGTATCTGGCGAACGGAACGATCGAGTTCTTGGGACGCATCGATGACCAGGTGAAGATCCGCGGCTTTCGGGTCGAGCCGGGCGAAATCGTATCCGCTCTGGTTCAGCACCCTTCCGTACTCGGGGCCGTCGTCGTGTTGCGGGAGGACCAGCCCGGAGATCAGCGGCTCGTCGCGTATCTCGTTCATCGACCCTAAACGGCCGAAGAGCGTTTCGGAGTTGAGAGCCTTTCTCAAGCGAAAGCTGCCTGACTTCATGATCCCATCCTCCTTCGTCTGGCTCGATGCCTTTCCCCTCACGCACAATGGAAAGGTGGACCGAGCCGCCTTGCCGCCCCCGGGCTACGAACGCCTTCTCCCGGAGCAGAGTCTTCGGTGCGTCCCCGGAACGTTCTGGAGTCCAAACTCGTCCGGACCTGGGAGCGGGTTCTGAACGTGCGACCTATAGGCGTCACCGACAACTTTTTCGATCTCGGGGGTCACTCGCTGCTCGCGTTCGACTCCTCACGCAGATCGAGAAGGCGACAGGCCTGAAGCTTTCCCTTTCTACGATCTTCCAGGCTCAAACGGTCGTAGAGATGGCCGCCGACTCGCGGATCAGAAGGCCCTCTCCTCCTGGTCGTCTCTCCTGCCGATCCAGCCTCACGGTTCGCGGCCGCCCTTCTTCTGCGTGCATGCCTGGGGCACCAACGGTCTGGAATACCGCGGTCTCCCGCGTTATCTCGATCCCGATCAGCCGCTCTATGCGCTCGCGCCCCAGGGGCTCGACGGCAAACGTCCTCCTCATGACCGCGTGGAAGACATGGCGGCCCATTACATTCGGGCGATCCGTGAGCTTCAACCGCAGGGTCCCTACTATCTGGGAGGCTGGTCCTTCGGGGGCAATGTTGCCTTCGAGATGGCACGGCAGCTCCGAGATGGCGGTCAAGAGGTCGCACTCCTCGCGTTGCTCGACTCCGCCAATAGCAGGGCTCGTCGTCCGCCCAGTGGCGCGCCGGCCGTGGCTCGGAACCTGGGCTTCCTCGGGCGGCGTCTGTGGGTTCACTTGGCGATCCTGGGCGACTCGAGCCTCAGACAGAATTCCGTACTTCCGCGAGAAAGGCGGACGATGCTGCGATGGGCTTGCGAGAAGCTCAAGACCGCGTACGCCGCCATCCGTGTTCCCAGAGCCGTGCGCCTCGTGCAATCCGCCCACTGGCGCGCGGCGGAGCACTTCGTTGCGAGGCCTTATGACGGCCCCGTGACCCTGTTCCGGGCGGGAGACTGGGGCTCTCGCAGCCGCGAGGACGATTCTCTGGGATGGAGAGACGTCGTGGCAGGACGCTTCGAAGTCGTCGAGATTCCCGGCGGCCACCTGACGATCCTGGAAGAGCCCAATCTCGCAGCACTCGGGCGAAAAGCTCGCGGAATGCCTGACGAGCACACGGGCGATGCGGCGACCGGGTGGTGGCGTAATCCTTTTTTTTTTTTTTTTTTTTTTTTTTTTTTTTTTTTTTTTTTTTTTTTTTTTTTTTTTTTTTTGAATGCCTCGCCGACGCCGTGGGGGCTTCGAGTATCTAGCTGAAAGAGCAGGCCTCTATTCCACTAGCTGGCCGAAAGGCCGGGTGCTGATAACTGTCCCAAAGACCAGGATTTTCACGCTTCTGCCACCGGGCCTGTGCTAAGATCCTGAGCCATCAAAGAAGCCTCTTTCTCCATGGGGTAATTGCTTGTGGGGTAAGAGAATAGAGGGGGTTCACAGATGCCGCTCTTGAAGCGCGGAGCAGAGATATTCCCGCAAAGCCTCTTTGAGCTCTCCGAGACCGAGTTTCCATGGTGTGTCGCTCATGTTCGTAGCCGCCAGGAGAAGGTCCTGGCGCGCCACGTTGCCCCGCTCGAGGTCCCCTTCTACCTCCCGCTGCACGAGAACGGGAGATGCCGGGGGGGCCGGCGCTTCGTCTCTCACCTGCCGCTCTTTCCGGGCTACCTGTTCTTTCGGGGGTCGGCGTCGCAGAGGATCGCGGTCCTCGAGAGCAACGTCGTCGTTCGGCTGCTCGAAGTGCCAGACCAGCAGCTTCTGACCCACGAGCTGCGGGAGCTGCGCGCACTTCAGGAAGCCGGCGCGACGCTGACCCCCCATATTCCGATTGCCCCGGGATCGACCGTTCGGGTGGTGGAAGGCCCCTTCAGCGGATACACGGGGAAGGTGCTGCGCGAGCAGTCGCGCCTGCGTTTGATCGTGTCCATCTCGATGTTGAGGCAGGCCGTTGCCGTCGAGTTCAGCCGGGAGACTCTCAGCCTGGTCGCTCCGCCGCGATCCCTGGATCGGTCTCGAAGCGCCGTGGGGTTCTAGAAGCCCGTCGGTCCGGCGCTTCTTTAACTTGCGGAGTGCTCTTTCGGTGCATGTACACCGAAGGGGGCGAAGCCTGAACAGGGCCCGACAAAGATGAGCAAGAGAGTGAATTCGGAAATCTTCAGCTCCGCAGGCGCGGAACTCAGGAGGAAGATCGAGGACCGCTCGATCGTCGTTGGGGTCCTTGGGCTGGGGTACGTGGGGCTTCCACTCGCCCTGGCCTTCGCCGAGAAACGCCTTTCGGTGGTCGGGTTCGATGTCGATCCTGAGAAGGTCGCTGCCCTGGGGGCTGGCCGCTCCTACATCAAGCATCTCGACGGGCAGCGGCTGACAGCGGCAATTGCTGCCGGCCTGTTTCGCGCGACTTCGGATTTCTCCGAGCTGGCCGGACCGGACGTGTTGCTGATCTGTGTCCCGACCCCGTTGACGCCTCAGCGCGAGCCCGAGATGAGCTTTGTTGTGAACACGGTCCGACAGGTCCAGCTGCGCCTGCGCCGTGGGCAGCTCGTAGTTCTCGAGTCGACGACCTATCCCGGCACCACCGACGATCTGGTGCGAGGCATCCTCGAAGAGTCAAAGCTCGTTTGTGGCGAGGACTTCTTCCTCGCGTTCTCTCCCGAGCGCGAGGATCCGGGGAACGCTCGGTATGGAACGACCAGCATTCCCAAGGTGGTCGGGGGCGTAGATTCGCTCTCCGGCGACCTGGCGCAGGCCGTCTACGACCTCGCGATCCAAAGGACGGTGCGGGTGTCGACGGCGCGGACGGCCGAGGCGACCAAGCTCGTCGAAAACATCTTTCGCGCGGTCAACATCGCACTCGTCAACGAGCTCAAAATGGTGTTCGACAAGATGGGCATCGACGTGTGGGAAGTCTTGGAGGCCGCCTCGACGAAACCGTTTGGCTTCATGCGGTTCAATCCGGGACCCGGGCTCGGAGGCCACTGCATCCCGCTCGACCCCTTTTACCTCGCCTGGAAGGCCCGCGAGTACGGAGTGACCGCAAAATTCATCGAGCTTGCCGGCGAGATCAACGTCCAGATGCCTCACTATGTGGTTGAGAAGCTGCAGAACGCTTTGAACGAGAGGGGGAAAGCGGTCAAGGGCAGCCGGATTCTAATCCTCGGATTGGCTTACAAGAAGGATGTAGACGATGTCCGGGAGAGCCCGGCCTTTGAGATCATCGATGCGCTCCTTCGATGTGGCGCGGCAGTTTCGTATCACGACCCTCACGTACCCCGGGTGCCTCGGACTCGCGCCTGGCCCGACCTGGGCTCGCTCTCGTCGGAGACGCTCACGCAGGAGCGGCTCGCCGCCCAGGACGCCGTCGTGATCGTGACGGACCATTCGAGCGTCGACTACGATTTCGTTCTCCGCCACGCGCCACTGATTGTCGACAGCCGTGGTGTGTACCGGCAGCCGATGCCAAACGTCGTCAAGGCATAAGTACCGACAACTCTACTGAAGCAGCGAAGGGAACAATTGCCGATACCGGACTTTCGCGGCCACCGGGTCCTCGTCACGGGGCGGCGGGGTTCATCGGCTCCCACCTCGTCGACGCCAGGAGCGAATGCTTCACGAGACTGGGGTTGTTCGATGAGGCGATGCCGTGTTGCAGCGACGCCGACATGTGGCTTCGCCTGACGGCGTGCTACACGGTCGGCTACATCCCGGAGCCGCTCGTGCACTACTGCGTCCATCCCGACTCGCTGTCCTCGAACTGGCCCTCCCAAAGCCGGGGAGAGGACATGCTGCGGCGAAGCATTCAGCGTTCGCCGCGTATCGGGCGCTCCTCTCTCGACGCTACTTCACTCGGTGTTTGGTTCTGCAAGGCCGGAGACGCGGCGGCGGCCGGAGATCTTTCCTGCAGGCGGTCCGCTGGAACCCTCTCGAGTTGCGGGGATACCTCAACTTCCTGCTCACCATGCGCGGCGTGAATGGATACAGTCTGGCCAAGGCGATCAAGGATCGGCTTCGAGAGGCGCTAGTCGGGTGACTGACTCGGTGGAAGTCGACCTCCCCATGGCCGGCGACCCGAACGTCGCCAGCTCCATTACGTGGTCGAGAGAGCGGCGGCGATGGGAGCCGGCATCGGCCGCGCCGCGGCCTCAGGCGATGAAGCTTGAGCGGGGCCGTTCGGTAGTGATCTGCACCTACCAGCGGGCTGCGAGCCTTCTGCGATGTCTCGGCTCGTTGCAAGGGCAGCTTCGGTCGTCGGACGAGGTGTTGATCGTCGACGCGAGCGACGGCGCCTCGACGGAGGACGCGATCCGGGGCTCAAGCGTCGCGGATTCGATCGGAGCGCCGTTCCGCTATTTTCGCGTGAGGGGCCGCTACCGAGGGCTCACGCGGCAGCGCAACTTCGCCCTGGATCGTGTCTCTTGCGACCTCGTAGCCTTCTTCGATGATGACACCGTGCTCGATCCGGCATGTCTTTCCGAGATGGAGGCTGTGCACCGCCTTCTCGGCGAAGAGGTGGCAGGCACCGGCGCAATGGTCTCGGACCAGAAAGCCTCAAATCCCAACTTCATCTGGCGCCTCAGGCGCGGCCTCGGCGTCATTCCAAATCTCGAGCCGGGCAGCTACTCGCGTTCCGGCCTCTCGATCCCCTGGGAATTTATCGAGCCACGAGAGGGTTGGCGGACGGTGATTGGCTTCCCGGCTGCGGAATGATGTGGAGGACCGCAGCAGCTCGGGAGGTGAGGTTCCACGAGGGTTTCGCCGGCTACGCGAGAGGAGAGGATGTCGACTTCTCGCTTCGGATGCGCCGACGTGGGCGCCTCGTGATGGTCCGGCGCTTGCGGCGCACCTCCATGATCCGAGCGGCCGTCCAAACCTCTTCCGGCTCGGCTATATGAGAATCTACAACCCTTACGAGATCCAGCGGCGCGGCCTGCCGGAGCGATCCTTTCTGGATGTGGCCTGGTTCGCGTACGCGCATGTGGTCGAGACTCTGCTGCTTTGTAGAAACTTTCTCCTCCCTCTGAGATGGATCCAGACATTACAGGAGCTGGCCGGAAGGTTTACTGCCATTGGGAGCATTCTCCTAGGGCGCTCGTCCGAGGCCCAGCCGCGGAGCGCGCGGTGAGTGCGCCCCCCCCAATCCCGCGCGCGGGAACGACGCTCTCGCGAACTCGGCGCCGGCTCGAAGCCTGTCGTCGCGGCGCTGCTTCTCTATGTTCCGGTAGTTGGGCCTCAGAGGTAGAGCTTCGACGTGAGCATTGACTGAAGCAAGGTCGCGCGCCAACCTTTTGGCAGGGACCAAAGCGGGAATGAAACCCCTTGCGGCAGGGGTCCACCGTGGCGGATCGTCCTGGATCCGACCCGGGTTCGCATCATCAGCCGTGCGTGTCGCTCCCTCTCGCTTTCCGAAAAGTCTTCGTTGGGCTTGTGTCCTGTTTGTGGCGTCGATGCCTTTTGACTCCTCCAGTGGAGTGTCCTCTCGGTCCCGAGGCTTGTGTTCGTCCTGTTTTTCGCAATGTGCCTTCGGTACCGATCATGGTTTCCGCACCCTTCACCCGCTGTGCTGTGGTTTGCTGGTTACTGGTTGGTGACGCTGCTCTATGGATTTTTCGGCCCGGGTGAGTTACTACGTTCTCTCATCGCCATGCATTTGAACCTTGCGTGGTTGATTCTGTTTCTTTGGACGGGCTCGGTCCTTCTGAGGGAAGAGAGGCTCCTCAGAACCGTTCTTGTTTCGTTGCTCACCTCAACCTCGCTGATGACTTTGGGTAGTCTCGTCGGGCTTCCTGGTTTCAGAAGCGAGATGGGCAGGCACTCCTACACCTCCTACGGGGTCAGGACCGGGGCGCTCGGCTGGGAGCTTAATTTTCTTGGTGTGTTTCTGAGCGTCGTGGCTCTCGTCGCTATCGGCCTGCTCCTGGATCGAGTGAGATGGAAGCGCTGGAAACGAGTCTTGCTGCTCGGGTCGATGGTCTTGGCGCTCGCCCTTCTGATTCGGACAGGCTCACGTGGGGGACTGCTCTCCTTTGTCGTTGCTTCGACGCTGTATTTGCTGCCGCTGGGCCGCCGCGGCCGCCGAATTGCCGCTATCGTGCTCGGCATCGTGACTCTCGTGGGCGTTGGGTACCTGGTCGCCTCGGACCCGATGTCCGTAAGGCGATGGACGAAAACGTACACGCAAGGCGACACGGCCGGTCGCGATAGGATTTTTGCTGCGACCTGGAACATGTTTCGGGACAGGCCAGTCCTGGGATGGGGCAGCGTTGAGGTTTACTATGAGCTTGGCTCTCGCTTGAATCTCCCTATCCGAGGTCCCCACAACCTCTACCTGGGGTTGCTCGCGGAAGGCGGTATCGTCGGGGCGCTCCCGTTCCTTGTCGGGCTCTGGCTTTGCACTCGCGCGGCTTGGGGTGCTCGCGCCGGCCGTTTCGGAGTCTTGCCCCTGGCGTTACAGATCGGGATGCTGGTCGGGAGCCTTTCACTCGGCACGATGTATGAGAGGCAGATGTGGTTCGTCCTGGCGGTCGCGATAGGCACAGGTACGGCGAAGCGGCTCCCCCCGGCTGTTGGACACCCTAAGGCGCTGGCTCCAACGAGAAAGCCTTGAGGCCGCCGGCTCTGGTTCCCTCGCATCGGTCAGCCTGGGCGCGTCCTTTGACGGCCTGTTCGATGAGATGGCTCTCAGAGCGCCGGCGAAAATGCTTGAAATACAGCCACACCAGGCGGTGGCCGCGGCGAGCGTCGGGCGTGCATGGAGAGCAAGCCACAGAGATGGTCTCATGCCCGGGCTGACTGCCCAGCTGGTACGGTCAGGCGATGCGGCGTCAAGGAAACGCTTTGCGGCAGCACAGCGGTTGATGCAACACGCGCCGGACTACGGATGCGTCGTGCACATGTCGAGCGACGGCTGCATGGTCGGCCACGTCGGCTATCCAGAGTATCCCATCGCTGTGTTCCGGACGCCCGCATACACGCTTTCTGTCGAAGGAATTCTTCTATCTAACGGCGACATTCCGTTGGCGGATGACCTCAATGCACTGGCGCAGGCGTTACTTGGAGCCGAGTACGCGGTAGAGCGCAGTGTGAGGGAATGGATTCTCGCTCACGACGGTGACTACGTCATCGTATTGGCCACCAGTGACGGAGAGCGCTTGTGCGCGGTCACGGACGCACTCGGTCGGTTGCCCCTCTATTTTGCCGCCGACGATAAGGGGTTATGGCTCGGACGCGAGTGCAAGTTTGTGGTCGCGGCGAAGGGCGGCGTGGCATTCGATCGCGTCGGCTGGGCCGAACAACTCTGGGTTGGCTATCCCTTGGGCGAAAGGACCTTATTCGATGGGGTTAGGCGAGTGAGCGGCGCGACCCTGCTGGAAGGTCGCCTCGAGCCGGATCGGGTCAGGAGTAATTGCCGAGCGCTCTGGACTTTGAACTGCGAAGTGAAGGACAGAAGGCCGAGATCTGTTCGCGAGGACGCAGCAGCGCTCGTCGACCTGTTTGTTCGGAGGGTCGATCGAGCGAACGGGGCTCCTCTCGTCGAACCGTGCTGGCGCTGAGTGGAGGTTTTGACTCGCGCGCGGTGGCCGCAGCTCTGAACCGTACAGGTCGGCCGTGGGTTGCGGCCAGTTTTCTGACTCGGAACGGACGTCAGGGCTGACGTAGACATAGCGAGCCGTGTCGCTTCGGCGCTCGACAGACCGTGGTTCCTCATCGAGTTGGGAGCTACGCCTCCGGCGAACGCGAAGCGTCTAGTATGGCTAAAGGACGGTCTCAATTACGCGGGGATGGCGTTTGTTATTACTTTCTTGGAGCGACTTGCAGGTGAATGGGGACGAGCCACGGATTACGTTACTGGGGACGGAGGGGACGAGTTCATTCCGGACCTGCGCCCAGAGCGGCTGGGTCGAGATGCCAAGGGCCTGACGAAAGCGATTGTCCGTGACCACGGCCTCTTGCCCTCAAGTACAGCTGAGCGGATCATGGGTCTGGAGGAAGGCGCTCTTCAGCACGAACTTGAAGAATGTGTGCGTGGGTATCCGGAAGAGGATCCGGTGCAAAAGGCTGTTCATTTCAAACTATATGAGCGGGGTCGCAAATGGTTGTTCGAAGGAGAGGACCGAAATCGCTGCTTCATGTGGCAGTTCAGTCCTTTTTACTCGCTTCCGATGGTTCGGCTCGCGATGGAAATCCCTGACCACACGAAGAGGGATGCTGCACTCTACATTGAGTTTCACAAGCAGTTGAACCCAACCCTTGCCCACATTCCAAATGCGAACTTCGGGCTTGCAATCGATTCGGTGTGGTTGCCCGCGGTGTTGAGAGCTCGTCGGACCTGGCGTCGGCTGCCGACCGGGTTCAGGGCCGTGATTCAGATGGTCATGAAGATGAGGCCAACTGGGCTCGCTCGGCGGTTCGGCGCTTTGAGGCCGAGGGAGCCGCAGGCGAGTTCGATCAGACCAAGCGCGGGTTCGCTGATGTCGCAAGTAGAGACAGTCAGGATGCTTGCTGGTGCGACCGAAGCACAGCGACAGAACTGGCAGACATTGGCGCTCCTGGAAGAATTGTGGCCAGGGGGGCCTCAACACGACAGATCCTGATCGTCCTGGCCGTGGTCATTGTTACCGACGGCACCGCTCGCAGCGGAGCAGCTGCATAGAATGGTGCGATGGCGGGTAGCACGGCTGGAGAGTAACGCGATGTGGCTCATCCTACCAGCGGCTGCTCACGCAACCGCGAAGGAATGACTTCTCCGGTGAATCGGCAAGTTGCGTTACGTCCATGAACATCCTGCTTCTCTCAGCAACGTATCCCCATGCGAGCCATCCGTTCGCGGGCGTGTTCAATGAAAGGTGTGCTGTGGCCCTCCGGCCCCTTTGCGAAGAGCTTCAGGTGCTCGCGCCTCGCCCTTACACACCTCGTTTGATCGCTGCGTTACATCCGCGCTGGAGGGCCTACGCGGAGATCCCGTCCCACGAAGTGAGGGCGGGCGTCTCGATCTCACGCCCTCGCTACCTCCAGATTCCTCGAGTTGGTGCGGCGCTGTGGCCAGACCTTGGATCCTATGTCTTCACACGCGGACCGGCGAGGGCGATGCATCGGCGCTCGCCCTTCGATGCAATCCTTTCTTTCGATCTGATCCAGACGGGGGGTCTGGCGTGGAGGCTCGGACGTGATCTTGGAATCCCTGCCGCCGGCTGGGCATTAGGCAGCGATGTGAGAGTTGCTCGAACATCCCCGTTTGCCGCTGTCGTTCGGCGCGCAGCCGCTAACCTTCGGCTCATCTTCTATCAAAGCCACGAGCTGCTGAGCGAGGCGGCACGAATCCTCGATGTTTCTCCAGCTGAGCTCAACCCGGACAGGAACATTGTGTTGTCCCAGGGGATCCCGGACCCTCCCGCGCTGTCCAGGGAGGAAACACGTCACCGTGTCCGGAAGGAGTGGGGAATCGGGGAAGGGCAGGTTCTCCTGCTCGCGGTGGGCCGGATACTTCGTACCAAAGGTGTTCTCGAGCTGCTCGATGCCCTGGCCATTGCGGCATCCCAGAATTCGCGAGTGACCGCCGTGATGTTGGGCGCCATGCCGGGTTTCGACGACAGAGAAGCAGTGGAGCAGCGGCTGTCCGAGATTCCTGGACTGTGCGGGCGGGTGCAAATACTTCCCGCCTGCGACCCCTCGGCGGTCTGGAACTATCTCTGCGCCGCGGATATCTTCGTCTTCGCCAGCCACAACGAGGGAATGCCGAACAGCCTTCTCGAGGCGATGTCGATGGGAGTTGCTTCGATCGCCTTCGCGATCCCTCCAGTCAAAGAAATCGAGGCGGGAACGGGAGCCCTCGTGTTAGTTCCTCCGCGTGACTCTGGGCGCTTCGCGGAAGAGATTTTGAGGCTCGCTTCCAACCCCGACGAGAGAGCTCGCATCGGGGCTATCGGGCGGACACAAGTGATAGAACGCTTTCTCGTGCGGCGAAGTATGGCTGCCGCCTTCGCTCGTCTGTCGGGCATGGTGGAAACGTGGGTCGCCTTGCCCAGGGCTATCGAGGGAGCATGCGCCCCGTCAGGCGGCTGATCGTCAACGCAGATGGATTCGGGTTCGGCGAGGGTGCGACGCGGGGGATTCTCGACGCGCTCGGCGGAGGTTTATCTCGAGTGTGAGCGTGAATGCGAATTTTGCCGCGGCCGAGCGCGTACAAGAGCTTGTCGAGAGAGTTTCCCTGCGTGAGTATCGGAGTTCACTTAAATCCCATGGTCGGACGGCCGTGCCTGCCCCTCGGCCGGGTCCCGTCGCTCGTCGACGGGGAAGGCCTGTTTTAGGGCGAGAGGTTTCCGGAGTTCTTGCGCCGGGGCCGGATCGTTCGCAGGAGCTCGAGGCCGAGCTGCGGGAGCAGATCCGCCGAGTCGCCGAGTGGGCCGGACACCGCCTGACACATCTCGATTCGCAGGGCAACCGGCATCTCGGGTACTTTCGGCTCTTTCTGGAGCTGGCGCGGCAGTCGGGACTACACCGCATGCGCACCAACGCTTCGAGCATTTGCCTGGAGGCGCCGAGCCCGCGTTGGTCGCGGCTGAGGGTCTATGTGACCCGGCCGCACGTCTGGTTGGCCCACCGGTACCGAAGGCACCAGATGAGACTGGCTCGATCGTCGGGAATGAGAATGGCGGACAGCCTCGTGACCGTCGGCTATGCCGGAATCGGGAACAAGTCGATCCTGGAGAACTGGCTGCGCCTGCTTCGGAATCTGCCGGTGGGCACCCACGAGATCTACTGTCACCCCGCGTACCCTGACGAGACGCTTCGACGCTGGTCCTACTACCAGGACGAGCGGCGCGGCGAGCTCGAAATCCTGCGCTCGGGGCGTCTTCGTGAAGAAGCCGAACGGCTCGGGATCGAGCTCATCAGTTTTGCCGCCATCTAGGAGATACCCGGGCGTTGACGCACGACTGGAAGATGGAGCTCTACTGGCGCCTGCCGGTGCGCCTCCAGGAGGCCTCTCTCGCCGCCTACGCGAGACACCTCGATCGCCTCTATTACGGGCGGGATTTCGAGAGCTGGCGAAGGGAGTTCGAAGGCTGGAAGAACTGGACTTCGACTCAGATCGCAGCCTGGCAGAACCACGAGCTCGGGGAGATCGTGAGGCTGGCGGGCAGCAAGATTCCCTACTACCGGGAGGCGTGGAGCGATCACGACTGGAGGCGGGTCAGCTCCCGGGAAGATCTTAAGCTTCTTCCCCTTCTCGAGAGGCAGGCAATTCGAAAGAACGAGCGAGCCTTCCTCGTCGAGGGGTTGAATCCAAAATCCCTTTGGGTAGAGAAGACGAGCGGGACAACCGGGACCGCCATTCGTGTCTATTGGCCGAAATCCCTGCTGGCTCGCTGGTACGCCTTGACCGAGGTCATGATCCGCAATCCCGCGGGAGTAGGACAGGAGATCCCCCGCGCGATGATGGGCGGCCGCCCCATCGTGCCCGGCGCGGCGACATCTCCACCGTATTGGAGGTTCAACCGGTACTGGCGGCAGCTCTATCTCTCCAGCTATCACGTGTCGCGCCAGTCTGCGGCGGGCTACGTCCAAGCGCTGCGTCGATACGGTTCCGAATGGCTGACGGGTTACGGCTCCGCGATTGCCGCGCTCGCTGAGAGTGCGCAGGCGGCGGGCGTTGCGCCGTGCCCCCTCCGCGCGGTCATCGTGAGCGGAGATACGCTGCTCCCCGCGATGCGCTCCAGCATCGAACGGTTCTTCGAGTGCCGATGCTTCGACAGCTATGGCCAGTCCGAGGGTGTCGCGACCACGATGGAGTGCGTTCACGGCCGCATGCACGTACTTCCCGCAGTCGGAATCGTGGAGATCCTGCGGGAGGACGACGGGTCCGCCTGCGCGCCGGGCGAGGTCGGAGAGATCGTCGCGACGGGACTGCTGAACCGGGCGATGCCGTTGATTCGCTACCGTAGCGGCGACCGCGCGGCCTGGGCGCCAGAGGACTCGTGTCCCTGCGGGGCGCCCGGGCCCCTGATCGAAGCCCTGGAAGGGCGGGTGGACGACTACCTCGAGGCGGCCGACGGGCGTCGGATCGGGAGGCTTTCGACGGCGATCAAGCGCAGCCCGAGCATCCACTCGGCGCAGATCGCCCAGGACCGGCCGGGTCATGCCTATCTCCTCGTCCGGCCTGGAGAAGGCTACCGGCATGAGGATGCGCTGGCGGTGCAGCGCGACCTGCTCGAGCGGATCGGACGGTTCGAGTTCGAGATCGTCGAGGTTTCCGAAATCCCCAAGACGCATACGGGGAAAATGAGATTGGTCGTTCGGCTCGCGGATAAGTCCGGCCCGGCGCGAACCCCCTACGACTTCCTCACATCCCGGGCAGGGTTTGCAGTTAGATCTGTCGCTTCATGATGGCGGCGACGATTGACGCCGCGTCCGATAAGGCTCGGCTTGCAGGTGTCCGAGTCCTCGTGCTGACGTCGGGACACGAGGCTCTCGATGGGCGGATCTATGCGAGGGAAGCGAAGTCCTTGTACGCGATGGGAGCGGACGTAACGGTTGTCGGCAGACTTACCCGCGGAGCCGCGGGGCGAGTGCGGGTGGTCCCGGTCGCACCAGTCTCATCGCGGGTGGCTCGCTTTCTGCTCCAGCCCTGGCGTTGCGTCTGGGCGGCCCGCCGCATGAAACCGGACATCGTCCACTTCCACGACGCGGAGATGCTTGCCACGCTGCCCGTCGCGAAGCTCGTATGGCCCCGGAGCAAGTTTGTTTACGACGTGCACGAGGACTTTCCGAACCTGATGCTCATCCGGGAGTGGTTTCCCCGACCTCTGCGGCCGCTCGTGCGCACGGTGACCGCGCTGGTCGAGAAGGGTCTTGCGCTGCTGGCGGACGGGGTCGTCGGGGTCACGCCTCCCCTGGCCGAGAAGTTCGGCCACCGCCACAAAGCGGTCGTGCACAACTTCGTTCCCGAGGAGTTTTTCATCCGTGCGGCGCAGGTAGCGCGGCCGTCCCGTCAGCGGGAGTTCGACCTGCTCCACCTGGGGACGCTGAGCTCGAGGCGTGCGCTCTTTCTGGCGGAGGTGTTGCAGGTTTTCCATCGCTTGCGCCCTCAAGCGCGATCGATGGTCGTCGGCGCCTCGGTGGAGATCGTGGATCTGCTGAAAGACCGTCTCCCCGCCGGGTGCGCGCTCGCCGGCACGGTGCCTTATGAGCGGATCGTCGATCTGCTCGGCAATGCCCGGGTCGGCCTCGACGTGCATCCATGGCCCGACCCTCATCTGGAGGTGGCGCTTCCCGTCAAGGTTTGCGAGTACATGGCAGCCGGATGCGCCGTGGTGTCGTCGTCCATGCCGGTTCTGGATTCCCTTCTGAAGACAGCGGGAGCGGAAGCGGCGTCGCTTTCGCTCATCCAGGGAGGCGAGCCGGAGGACTACGTCCGGGCGGCGCTGCAGTGGCTCGAGGCCATCGAGGCCGGTGCCGAGCCTGGCCAGGAGCTGCGCAGGGTGGCAGAAAGACACATGAACTTCGTGTCCGAGGCCGATAAGCTCGGAAAGCTGTATGGGGATCTCCTCGGGAGGGCAGGCTGACCCCGACGATGCGCCCGTTCGTGACGGTCATCATGCCGGTCCGCAATGAGGCCCGATCGATCGGTGTGAGTCTGGGCGCCGTGCTCGCACAGGACTATCCGTCGGAGCGGCTGGAAGTCCTTGTAGCGGATGGGCGGTCGACCGACGGGACGCGGGATGTTGTCCAGAGTCTGCAGCGAACGCACCCGAAAGTCGTGCTGCTCGACAACCCTGGCGGTATCGTGCCAACCGGGTTCAACATCGCGTTGCGGCAGGCGCGTGGCGATGTCATCGTTCGCGTGGACGGCCACACCGAGATCGCGCCCGACTACGTGAGCCAGTGCGTCGCAGAGCTTGCGAGAACGGGAGCCTCCAACGTGGGAGGCAGGATGGCAGCGCGGGGAGCGAGTCCGCTTCGGGCGGGCCGTGGCCGCCGCCACGAGCTCACCTTTCGGAGTAGGAGGAGCTCGGTTCCACTACTCCGATCGGGAGGAATGGGTGGATACCGTGTATCTCGGCGCCTGGCCCCGTCCGGTCTTCGATGAGTTCGGGCTCTTCGATGAAGAGATGGTGCGCGACCAGGACGACGAGTTCAACTACCGCCTGCGTGAGAACGGTGGCCGGATTCTCTTGAGCCCACGGATCCGATCGAGCTACGAAGTGCGTGGAAGCCTGAAGTCGCTCTGGCGGCAGTACTTTCAGTACGGCTACTGGAAAGTACGGGTCATGCAGAAGCATCCCGGCCAAATGCGGCTGCGTCAGTTCGTGCCGCCCGCCTGCGTTGTCGCGCTCCCTCTCTCCGTCGTGGCGGCTCTGTTTGGGCCCTGGGGTTGGTGGCCGGCGGTGGGAGTTCTGGGCGTCTACCTGCTGGCAAATCTCATCGCCTCGATTGTGGTGGCCCGTCGGATCGCCTGGCGGATCCTGCCCGCGTTGTCGTTAGCCTACGCGGCGATTCACTGGGGTTATGGGGCGGGATTCCTCACCGGGCTAGTGAAGTTCTGGAATCGATGGGTAACGGTGGCCGGGGATCCCGGCCAGAGCGTGGCAGCCGACTGCCGACGGAGAACGTACGAGTGTCGGGCCGACGCGATAAAAGAATTCGGCAAGGGATGCGTTGGCTGATCATCAACGCCGACGGCTACGGGTTTACTCCCGGGGTCACCCAGGCCATCGAAGAGTGTGTCGATTTCGGGACGGTTCGGAGCCTGTCGATGAATGTCAACTTTTCCCACGCCGAGCGTCTGAGAGCACTGGTCAAGAAACATCCCGAGATCTCCGTGGGGTGCCACATTAATCCAGTCGTCGGCCGCCCCGTGCTTCGGCCGGAGGAAGTGCCGTCGCTAGTCGACGAGAACGGAGAGTTCTTCTACAAGTCGTTCGCGCGCCGCTATCTCTCAGGCCGATTTCGATCCAGCCAGCTGAGAGCGGAGTTCCAGGCTCAGGTGGCGAGGACGCGGGACCTTGCGGGAGCCGCCTTCTCGCACGTCGACTTTCACATGGGTCTACACCGGCTGCCGGGTCTGTACAGTCTCTTTCTGGACGTGGCGGCCTCCAGCGTGTGTCGAATTCGAACTCACCGAAACCTCGTGGGTATCGAAAGGCCGGCGTCGCCGTCACGACGGCTGCGTTTTCTGATTGGCTCTCCCCGGCGAATTCCAGCGCTCTTCTGGAACGCTTTGCTGCGCGAGAAGGCTCAGAGACGTGGCCTCTCGATGCCAGATCGCAGGGTCGCGATCGGAGCCATGGCATCGCGGCCGGACGCGATCAGCGTGCGCGAGTACGGAGCCATGCTTCGCAATCTGCCGACTGGCTTCAACGAGTTCGTCGCGCATCCCGGCTATGTGGACGACGAGCTGAGGCGCTGGTCGACCTATCTCGAACAGCGAGAACGCGAGCGTGATGTCCTGGTAGATCCGGAATTCCGGGCCGCGCTCGAGGCCTCGGGCGTCCAGCTCGGGGGTTACCGCGACATTCCGCTGCAGTGGGATCAGCGATCGCCGCGAGAACGTACGCCGCCTGAGCGTGATTTTGAGCGGCACGACCCGGGACCTGAGCGGGGAGTTTAAGAACTCGCGAAAAGGAGACCTGTGAGCAGGGATGTCGCTGCTTCGATCGCCTGTATCGGCGCCGGCTACTGGGGGAAGAACCTGGTTCGGAACTTCCAGAGTCTCCAGGCCCTGTCCTGGATCTGCGAGGCGGATCCGGTTCGACGGAGAGAGCTCGCGGAGGCTACGCCCGGCCTCCGCATCACCGATTCCCTCGACCAGGTGCTCGAAGATCCTGCGGTTCAGGGCGTGGCGATCGCGACGCCCGCGGAAACCCACGGCGACCTCGTTCGCCGCGCCTTGTCCGCGGGGAAGGACGTCTTCGTGGAGAAACCGCTCTGTCTCTCGATCGAAGAGGGCGAGGACCTCGCGAGGCTCGCCGCGAGCAAGGGCGAGTGCTCATGGTGGGCCACCTGCTCTGGTACCATCCCGCCGTCCTCCGGCTCAAACGTCTGATCGACGAGGGGGAGCTCGGCCGGATCCAGTACATCTACTC
The DNA here is from genome assembly GCA_963847075.1 of uncultured Acidobacteriota bacterium. Lineage (GTDB taxonomy): Bacteria > Acidobacteriota > Thermoanaerobaculia > UBA5066 > Gp7-AA6 > DAHUXD01. The sequence goes on along the minus strand of CAWJYL010000002.1, from coordinate 430,326 downwards.
GAATCGGCTGAACCTGGGGAAGATCCGCGCCGAAGAGAACATTCTCTGGTCTTTCGCGCCCCACGACGTTTCGGTGATCCTCGGTCTCGTCGGGGAGATGCCGTCGAAGGTCCAGGCGCAGGGAGGCAACTATCTCAACGACCGGGTCGCCGACGTGACGGTGAGCCTGCTCTCGTTCCCGAGCGGAGTCAAGGCGCACGTCTTCGTGTCCTGGCTGCACCCCTTCAAAGAACAGAAGCTCGTCGTCGTCGGCGACCGGAAGATGGCCGTGTTCAACGATGTGGAAAAGGAAGACAAGCTCCTTCTCTATCCCCACTCCATCCACTGGAAGAAGCAATTGGCGGTGCCGACCAGGGCCGAGGCGCAGCCCGTCGCCTTCGAGCCGGGCGAGCCGCTGCACGCCGAATGCGTGCACTTTCTCGACTGCATCCGGACCCGGGAGACTCCCCGGACGGATGCGCGGGAAGGCTTGCGCGTCCTGAAGGTGCTCCAGGCCTGCCAGGAAGCCCTCGAAGACAGGCCAGCTCCGGCGCGCCCCGGCGCGGGTGCGAGAGTCTCGAAGCCGCCCTACTTCGTGCACGAGTCCGCTTTCATCGATGAGGGCGTCGAGATCGGCGAAGGCACGAGCATCTGGCACGTCTCGCACGTTCTGAAGAAGTCCCGAATCGGCAGGGATTGCCGCATCGGCCAGAACGTCGTCATCGGCCCGAACGCGACCGTGGGGAACGGAGTCAAGATCCAGAACAACGTGTCCGTGTACGAGGGGGTGACTCTCGAGGATGGAGTCTTCTGCGGGCCTTCGATGGTCTTCACCAACGTCTTCAATCCTCGCAGCGAGATCCGGAGGATGCACGAGCTGCGTGCCACGCTGGTGCGCCGAGGCGCAAGCCTGGGGGCGAATTGCACGATCGTGTGCGGCGTGACGATCGGGCGATATGCCTTCGTGGGCGCGGGGGCCGTCGTCCTGAAGGACGTTCCGGACCATGCGCTCGTGGTCGGAAACCCAGGAAGAGTGGTCGGCTGGATGTGCGTCTGCGGAAACCGAATTGAATTTGCGGGCGACGGGGGCAGGGGTTCGTGTGTCGATTGCCGAAGAAACTATACGAAAATAGAAATGATGGTGTCTCTCGATGCTTAGAGTTCCGTTGCTCGACCTGAAAGCTCAGTACGCTGGAATCCGATCGGAGATTCTCCAGTCGATCGAGCGAGTCTGTGAGTCTCAATACTTCATCCTCGGACCGGAAGTGGCCGCTCTGGAGGAGGAGGTCGCGGGGTATTGCGGAAGCCGGTTCGCCGTCGGAGTCTCGTCGGGAACCGATGCTCTGCTGGTGGCGCTGATGGCCCTCGGCGTGGGAGCCGGCGACGAAGTGATCACGTCGCCGTACTCCTTCTTCGCTACGGCAGGCGTGATCGCCCGGCTGGGCGCCCGGAGCGTCTTCGTCGACATCGAGCCCGAATCCTTCAACATCGATTCGCGGGCCGTCGCCCGGAAAATCACGCCGAAGACCAGGGCGATCATCCCGGTGCACCTCTTCGGCCGGTGCGCGGACATGGACCCGCTGCTCGAAGCCGTACGGGGCACCGGTATTTCCCTGATCGAAGACGCGGCACAGGCCATCGGCGCCCGGGATTGTCGCGGGCGCCAGGCCGGAACTGTTGGGACCATGGGATGTTTCTCCTTCTTCCCCAGCAAGAACCTGGGAGCATTCGGAGACGCAGGAATGGTCGTGACGGGGGATGCCGAACTCGGCGACAGGCTTCGCATGCTCCGCGTCCACGGCGGAAAACCGAAGTACTTTCATCGGGTCGTGGGTGGAAATTTCCGGCTGGACGCTCTGCAGGCGGCGGTACTTCGGGTGAAGTTGAAGTATCTCGACGAGTGGACGGGGGCCCGCCGCCGAAACGCTCAGCGGTATCGAGATCTCTTCGCACAGGCCGGATCGCCGAGAGAAATCGTCCTGCCAGCAGACGCTCCGGGCCACATCTACAACCAGTTCGTCATTCGAGTACCGGACCGCGACGGACTGCGCGTTTACCTGAAGGAGAGTGGGGTCGAAACGGAGATCTACTATCCGGTTCCGCTCCATCTCCAGGAGTGCTTCCGGGACCTTGGATATCAAAAAGGCGACTTCCCCGAGTCGGAAGCCGCGGCGGCCACATCCCTCGCTCTGCCGATCTATCCGGAGCTCACCGGTCAACAACAAAGCGCCGTCGTGGACGCGGTGACGCGCTTTTTTCGGTGAGCCTCCCTGGCGCACGGCCCGGTCAAAACACGCCGAGGAGAAGACAATCATGGCGGAGCTGAAGGTCCCATTCTTCCGACCGTCCGTCGGCGAAGGCGAGATAGAGGAGGTCGTCGCCGCTCTCCGTTCGGGCTGGTTGACGACCGGGCCGCGTGTGAAGCAGTTCGAGCGGGAATTTGCCGCCGCTGTCGGAGCCCGCTACGCCGTGGCCGTGAACTCCTGCACCGCGGCGCTCCACCTCGCCGTGGAGGCGCTGAAACTGCCGCCCGGATCGGGCGTTCTCATCCCGACCATGACCTTCGCGGCCACCGGCGAAGTGATCCGCTACCTGGGGGGCGTCCCTATTCTCGTGGACTGCGATCCTGTGACACTGAACATGGATCTTGCCGACGCCTCTCGGAAGGTCTCGAGCCTGAGGGCAGGTCGCCTACCCGGAGCCATTCCGCCCGAGACGCCCGTTGTCGGGGCGATTCCTGTCCATGTCGGCGGTCTGATGATGGACCCCGAGAGGGTGCGATCCTGGGCGCGGGCGGAGGGCGTGTGGATCGTCGAGGACGCGGCCCATGCCTTCCCGGCGGCTTCCCGGACTGCGACGGGGGGCTGGAAGCGCTGCGGGGAGAACGACCGCCGATGTCTCCTGTTTCTCGTTCTACGCGAACAAGACGATCACGACCGGCGAGGGGGGGATGGCCGTCACCGACGACGCGCAGCTCGCCGACCGGATGCGGCTGATGTCGCTCCACGGCCTGTCTCAGGACGCCTGGGAGAGATATTCGGGGGGCAAGAGCTGGGACTACCGAATCGTAGCGCCGGGCTACAAGTACAACTTGACCGACGTCGCGGCGGCGATCGGGATTCCTCAGCTCGCGCGAGCCGAACAGATGAGAAAGGAGCGGGAAGCCATCGCGCGGGAATTCAACCGGGCCTTTGCGGACCTTGAAGAGCTCGAGACTCCGGCCGACGTCCCGGACCGCGTGCACTCGTGGCATCTGTATCCCATTCGCCTCCGCCTGGACCGCCTCGCGATTGATCGGAACGCCTTCATGGAGGAGCTCAAGGAGGCCGGCGTGGGGTGTTCGGTACACTGGCGGCCGCTGCATCTGCATCCCTACTATCAAGAGACCTTCGGCTGGCGGCCCGAGGACCTTCCCGTTGCGACAGCCATGTGGGAGCGGCTCGTCAGCCTTCCGATCTTCCCGGGGATGCGCGAGGAGGAACTGCGACACGTTATCGATAGCGTGCGGAGTCTCTGTGCTCGTCATCTGCGTCCGAGGCGCGTCGTGAATAGCTCGATGGGTGGATGAAGAAAAGAGGCTGGTCCGAAACCGTGCCCGGGGGAATTCCACGACCCATCGAATTCGTGGCCGCCGCACTGGGTCTCGATTCTTTCTGCGCCCGTGATGGCGGTCGCAGGCCATGATGATTCGCTCCTCCTCCGGCGGCCCGATCGTATTTCGTCAGGAGCGCGTGGGCAGGGACGGAAAAAGATTCATCGCCTACAAGCTGCGGACGATGCGAAACTCGTCGGACGGACCATTGGTGACGACCCGTGGAGACGGCCGGATCACGCCCTTGGGACGCATCCTGAGGAAGACAAAGCTCGATGAGCTGCCGCAGCTCTGGAATGTCGTCCGCGGAGACATGTCTCTCGTTGGCCCGCGTCCGGAAGTTCCGAGGTTCGTGAACCTGAATGATCCGCTCTGGAAGGAAGCGCTTCGAGTGCGACCGGGGATTACCGATCCGGTCGCCATCGAGCTGCGGGACGAGGAGTCCGTGCTCGCGGGGGTTGCGGGCGACCCCGAACGGTTCTACCGTGAGGAGCTGCAGCCCGCCAAGTTGCGGGGGTACGTGGTCTATGCGAGGAGCAGAAGCTGGTTGACAGACATTGAGGTTCTATACAGGACCGTTCTGGCCATTGTGCGCCCCGGCGCGGCGGCGAAGACGCCTGCCGGCGTCTCGGGGAATCTGGGGCCCCGATGAACGATCGACGCGCAGCGAACGGCGTCCCCGAGAAGCCGCCGCCCGTCGAAGCGGATCCCTCCCGGGGCAGCCCTACGAGAAGCGAGCAATCACGCGTCTCGACCGGACCTCGGGAGACGCCGCGCCCATGTCGTACGCGCAGCAGCGTCTCTGGCTCCTCGACCATATCGATCCCGGCAAGCCTCTGGCCAACGTGTCCCGGGCCTTCCGCATCCGGGGTTGGCTGGATGGCGAAGCGCTCCGGCGCGCGCTCGATGCGATTCGCGAGCGCCACGAAGTCCTGCGGAGCGTATTTCGATCGATCGACGGGAATCTCGCGCAAACCGTCGTCGCCTCGACCCTCGATTCGCTGCCGATCGTCGACTTGAGCTCGCATGGGAAGCCAGTGACAGAGGTGGAGGTGTTGCGGCTCGCCGAGGAGGAAGCACAGACGCCGTTCGATCTGGGGCGGGGCCCGATGCTCCGAACGAAGCTGCTGCGTCTCTCCGCTGAAGAACACGTCCTCCTCGTCACTTCACACCAGATCGTTTTCGACGAGCGATCGAGTGAAATCTTCGATCGTGAGCTCGGCACGCTGTACGATGTCTTCGTCGAGGGGCGCCCATCGCCGCTTTCGCCGCTGCCCATCCAGTATCGTGAATTCTCGAGGCGGCAGGCGGAGCTTCTGCGCGGCAAGGAGTTCGAGGAGCAGCTCGTTTACTGGAAGCGCCAGCTCCAGGGAATGCCACCCACCCTGGATCTGCCGGCGAGCCGCCGGCGTCCCCAGGAGTCGACTTTTCAGGGAGCTGCGGAGGTCGCCGAGTTTGGCCGGGAGCTGTTCGAGGCACTCCGCGTGCTCGGTGAATGCGAGGGCGTAGATCTCTTCGTCACGCTGCTCGCGGCCTTCCAGGTACTGCTGCTGCGACACTCGGGCCGAGGCGATTTTGCCGTGGGCTCGCCCGTGGCGGGCCGCCGCCGGCCCGATTTCGCAGGGTTGATCGGACGCTTCGCCAACAACCTCGTCTTTCGCGCCGATCTTTCGGGGGACCCGAGCTTCCGCGAGCTGCTTCGCCGCGTGCGGGAGGTGGCGGTCCAGGCCGAGGCGCATCAGGACGTTCCCTTCGAGAAGCTGGTGGAAGAGCTCCATCCCGAGCGGACCCTGAGTTACCCGCCGCTGTTTCAGGTCGTCATGACTCTCCGGCAGAATTCCGCGACTCCGCTTCGACTGACGGGACTCTCGGTGACGCCGTTGGCAACGCCGCGGCAGATCGCCCGCTACGAGCTGGCGCTCTGCTTCGGGTCCGAAGGGAGGGACGCGTGGGCGTCGCTTCAATACAAGACGGAGCTCTTCGAGCCGAGAACCATCCGGCGCCTGCTCGCCCACCTGGAGGTCCTGCTGCGGGGAGTCGTCGAGGACCCGAATCGGCGGCTGTCGCAGTTGCCTCTGATGGCGCCGGGGGGGCGGCGACAGGTGCTGGAGGCGTGGAATCAGACGGCGGTCGAGTACGGCGACGGCGTGACGGTAACGCGGCTCTTCACGGAGCAGGCGGAGCGGACACCGGATGCCGTGGCGGTCGAGTTCCGGGGTCGATCCCTGACCTATCGCGAGCTGAACCGGCGATCCAACAGAGTAGCGAGATACCTCCGAGGGATCGGCGTCGGCCCGGAGGCTCTCGTCGGCCTGGCCGTGCGACGGTCGCTGGACATGGTGGCCGCTCTGCTGGGAGTCCTCAAGGCGGGCGGTGCTTACGCGCCGCTCGATCCCGCCTATCCCGCGGAGAGGCTGGGTCAAATGATCCGGGATTCCGGCGCAACGGTGCTGCTGGCGGATCGCGACGCCGCTGCCGGTCTGCCGAGGACGTCGACCCGAACTCTCTTTCTCGACGACCTATCGAAAGAAATTGAGGCGGAGAGCGGCGAGGCTCTTCCAGCCGACGTCACTGCGCAAAACCTCGCCTACGTCATCTATACGTCGGGCTCGACGGGCGAGCCCAAGGGAGTCGAGATCGAGCATGGCTCGCTCGCCAACTACATTCAGTACACCGCGGATCTCTTCGCCCTTCGCCCTGGGGACCGAGTCCTCCAGTTCGCGTCCCTGAGCTTCGATGTGGCGGCCGAAGAGATCTTCGCGACCCTGGCGCGGGGTGCCGCGCTCGTGTTGCGGACGGAGGAAATGATCGCGTCGGTCGCGGGCTTTCTCGCGGCCTGCCGCGATTGGCAGATCACCGTGCTCGATCTGCCGACTTCCTACTGGCATGAGCTCGCCGCAGGCGCCATCGCCGAAGGCCTTCGCCTTCCCGAGTCTCTGCGTCTCGTGATAATCGGCGGAGAGAAGGCGCTCCCGGAGCGGCTGGCGCAGTGGCAGAAGATCGCGGGAGCCGGCCGTGTCCGCCTGCTCAATGGGTACGGTCCGTCGGAGGCGACGATTGCGGCCACCTTTTGGGAGGCGGGCGGGCAGGTGCCTTCGAACCTTGCGAGAGTGCCGATCGGGCGGCCGGTCGCCAATACGCGTTTGTACGTTCTCGACGAGCGTCTCGAACCCGTGCCGATCGGCGTCGTGGGCGAGCTGTACATCGGAGGTGCGGGGCTGGCGCGCGCATACCGGAACCGGCCCGACTTGACGGCGGAGGCGTTCGTTCCGGATCCCTTCCGCGCGAACGAGCGGCTCTACCGGACCGGCGACCGGGTGCGCTACCAACCCGGAGGCGATCTCGAGTTCATGGGCCGCGTCGACGGGCAGATCAAGTTGCGGGGCTTCCGCATCGAGCCGGGGGACGTGGAGGCGGCGCTCTGCTCACACCCGGCCGTACGGGAGGCGGTCGTCGTCCTGCGGGGAGACGAGCCGCACCAACGGCTCGTTGCTTACTTCGTTGCGAACCAGGATGGGGCGCCGGCTGCGGCGGACCTCAGGGCTCTCCTCAAAAAGACTCTTCCCGAATTCATGATCCCGTCGAAGTTCATCGCGCTTGCCCGGCTTCCGTTGACTTCGAGCGGAAAGGTGAACCGCCAGGCTCTTCCGGAAGCCGATACCGGGTCGGGGGTCGAACGAGAGTACGTAGCGCCGGAAGACATCCTGGAGATCAAGCTTGCAGGGTTGTGGGAGCAGGTGCTCAACGTGGAGCGGGTCGGCACCCGGGATGACTTTTTCGAGCTCGGCGGCCATTCGCTGCTTGCCGTGCGAATGCTCTCGCAGATCGAGAAGGCTTTCGACCGCCAGCTTCCGCTCACGGTGATCTTCGATGCGCCCACGGTGGGGCAGCTGGCTGCTCTCCTTCGGAAGGAAGGGTGGTCGCCCTCGTGGTCGTCGCTCGTGCCGCTTCAGCCGGGAGGTTCGCGACGTCCGTTATTTTGCGTCCACGCCGTCGGAGGAAACGTCCTGGATTACCGGGATCTGGCTCGTCATCTCGGACCCCACCAGCCCTTGTATGCCCTTCAAGCGCAAGGTCTCGATGGAAAGCAGGCTCCGCTCAGGCGGGTCGAGGAAATGGCGGCTTGCTACGTGAAAGAAATCCGCAAGGTCCAACCGGCCGGCCCTTACTCGTTGGGCGGATATTCGTTCGGGGGAACCGTCGCTTTCGAGATGGCTCGGCAGCTCCGGGCGGCTGGCGAGAGGATCTCTCTTGTGGCGCTCATCGACAGCGATAACTTTCGGCCGCCTCCTCGCAGCACGGGCGCGTCTGCAGCGCTGAAGAACATTGGTTTTTTCTTGCGAAGGCTCCAGTTACACGCGGGGGCGTTGAGCCGGCTCGAGCCGAGGGCCATGTTTCCATATTTTCGCCAGAAGGCCATTACGGCATCACGGTGGGTTCGGAAGGGGAGCGAGGCCTATTTGGAGCCCATACGGCATCCGGTGCCGAAGGCCATTCGGACGGTTCTTGCAGCAAACAAGGAAGCGGCAGACCGATATGTTCCTGGGCCTTACGACGGGCGAGTGGCCCTCTTCCGGACCGGCAAGTGGAGCCTCGACGATCGCTCCCTCGGATGGCAAGAAGTCTGCACAGGAGGGCTCGAAGTGATCGAGGTCACGGGAGATCACGACAGCATCATTTCTGAGCCGGAGGTGAGAACGCTGGCTCGCGAGCTTGGAGTACGCCTGCGCGAGTCGGGTGAGGACGTCGCAGATTCCCAGCAGCCCGAAACAGGTCTCGCGGTGTCCTCATCGAGATGATGAAGGAGGTCACAGCCGCGAAGGCTCCGACTTGCGTCGGTCCTTCGAAGGACGAAGTCCACGTTTGGACCGTATCCCTGGACGACACCCGAGATGGGTGGCTTCGCGGACTCGCGCGCCTCTCACGAGACGAACTGGCCAGGGCGGAGAGATTTCACTTCGACCGGGATCGCCGCAGATTCGTCGTCGCCCGGGCTACCCTTCGGGAGATTCTTGGAGAGTACCTGGGCTTGCCGCCACGTGACATCCCGTTCCAGTACGGGCCCTGCGGCAAACCCGCGCTGGCGAACGATATGGCTTCCGATATCGAGTTCAACCTGTCGCACTGCCGGGGACTCGCGCTCGTTGCCGTTGCGGCCGGGCGGCGAGTCGGCGTGGACCTGGAGTTCGTCGCCGCCGAGGCGCGCCGTACGGCGCATCGCGGAACGTTTTTTTTCCGCAGCCGAGGTCGCGACGCTCCGGGCTCTCCCGCGTGAGCTTCGAGAGGAAGCCTTCTTCGCCTGCTGGACGCGCAAGGAGGCCTACATAAAAGCCCGCGGGGCAGGCCTCTCGATTCCCCTGGGTTCGTTCTCTGTCACCCTCGCACCCGGGGAGCCCGCGGCCCTCCTCGACTATCCCTCCTCGCCAGAGGAGATCCGAGCCTGGTCGCTGAGGTCCCTAGAAACCGTGCCCGGTTTCGCGGCTGCCCTGGCTGTCGAAGGAGAGGGCTGGCGGTTGGAGGAGCGGTCCTGGGGTTCCGAGGGCCTGGGTATCCACAGGACTCTGCCTTTCATGAACAAGTCTGAACCTCGCCTCGCGACGCCCGAACGGCGCATTGGGTTGGTAGTCAACACAAGGAGGCTCAACTCATTCCTGCTCGCCCGTGCCCATTCCAACGTACCGAGGAATTGCAGCAAAGTCGGTTTATTGGACACGTAGAGCCGGGCAACTGAGTTCGCGATGCCGAGAGGTCGCGAGGTGCTCGGAGGGATTCCCAGTCAACGGGCCCGAACGAGCTATCGAAAGCTCAACCGCCCTCAGGCAAGGCACATCCGGCTCCAGGACCAGAAGGGTAGAGACACAATGCGGTCGGCGCATGTCGCACCAGCGGTTGTTGTGATGGTTTCCCCGAAAGGCGACCGGTAGTGGAATTGTCCAGACGGCTTGACCCTCGTTCAGAAGGGGACAGGGCGATCGGTGCGTTCGCGATCCTTCCTGCCAGATCCGTTCCAGAAGCTGGCCTGTTCGAGTTGCTTCCCGGCATGGCGCGCGCCACCTGCGCCCCATCTTTCTCCTCACGCGACCCGCAGCTCGCGGTGCTCTGGTCGGGTAGCATCACGAATCGAGTCGCGCTGTGTCAGGCGCTCGGCGAGCCGATCGACACGCCCGTAACCGACATCCTGGCGCTGCTCTATCGGCGCCATGCCGCCGACCTTGCGGTGCGTCTCCGCGGCAATTTCACGATCGCGATCGCCGACCATAGAGCGGGCACGTTGCTCGTGCTCTGCGATGACAGCGCTCTGGAGACGATTTTCTACGAGCTGGGGCGCAAGCAGGAGCCCGCATTCGTGGTCACAAACGATGTGAAAACCCTCCTGGAGTTTGCCCCCGGAGAGGTCGAGGAGGCGGCGCTGCCCGAGTACTTCATGTTCGGCGGCCTCAGCGGGCCGCGTACGCTGCTGAAGGGGGTACAGCGCCTTCAGCCGCTGCGGGCTCTCGAGCTGGGCCCCGCCGGTTGGAGGGAACTTTCCGACCGCTATCAGCGATTACAGGCTCTCCCTGTGGACACGACGGGCACCCCAGCGAGAGCGGTCACCGCCGTACATGATCTGCTCGACGCATGCATCACCGATGCCCTGATCAACGCCGGCCAGGCGTGGAACACGCTGTCCGGCGGCGTGGACTCGTCGTTGATTCAAGCCCTGCTCGGGCGCCATGGCGAGCGGCGCTCGCTGTCGATCGCGGTCGAGGGTGCGGAACATCATCACACGTACGCGAACGAAGTCGCTCAGCTGCTCGGCACAGAGCACCGGGCCCTCACCCTGGCACCGGATGAGTTCGTCGGCGCGATCACCCGAGGCATCCTCCATTGCGGACTTCCCCGTGTCTACGGGGGCGAGGCTGCTGCGCTGTGCGGATATGAGTGGCTTGCCGCGCAAGCCACCGCGCCGATAACGCTATTCGGCGGAGATATCGCCGATACTGTTATGGGAGGGGCCAGCCTGGACTTGCTGCTCCACGCCTTTATGCCGCACCCCTTCCCGCCGCCTTGCTTACGCCGTGGTTGGCTGGCGATATCCGGAGCTCAGGCGCCTGAGCCACTGGCTGCGCCGGAAGTATATCGATGCCGAGTTCTTTATGCGCACCGCGCGGAGCCTCCAATCGCGTCGCCATGATTACGCGCTACTTCCGGACGACAACCCGGGAGCTGTATCGAGAGCATGTGGCCATTGCATCGTCCACGCTTGGCGCACTGGAAGATACTGTGTGGAAGGTGCGCGTCTTCACTTCAGAGCAACAGGTTGCGGACGCTGTCGGTCAAGCGTGCTCTGGCACAGAGCGCGGGCCTGCGTCTCGTCGAGCCATTCGCCGATGGGGGGCTTTTGGCCTACATGTGCACGGTGCCCGGCCGTTTGAAGCTCCGCCACATGACGCAGAAGTACCTCACGAAGCGGTGTCTCCGCAGCTATCTCCCACGCGCCATCGTTCACCGCGCCAAGGTGAGCAACGCCCAGCCGTTGCGACCGCTGCTCGAGCGCGGCACCGTTCTGCGCGGGCTCCTCGCAGACCTGCGCGACGCCGACTACTCCCGGCTGGGAACTGGAATGCAGGCCTACTTCGACCGGAGCGTGGCCGAGGCCGAGCGGCGCAATGTACTGGATGGTGACCTGCTGTACGCCCTCAACTTCCACCTCTGGTATCAGAAGGTCGTGCGCGCTCGTGCGTGATCGCCCCTCGGCCTGGCGACCAGATTGGTCGGCGAGCCGGAGCGCGAGGGCGACGACGGCCAGCGGCGGCTGTATTGCCGTCCCGTCGGGAACGTACCGCTGCCAACGATGAACAAGTTCGACACCTCGTGCGCGCCGGTTTCACCGCCCGCCGTGCCGACCGTGAAATTGGTCACGAGCGACTCGGGGTTGCCGAGTAAGTTAGTCATATGCCAGGTAACTACAAACGATTCTTAGGTCGCCTCAAACGTTTTCTGAGCCCGTCGAAAGCTCGTGCGGGCGGCGCCGGCGCGCCGGGCCCTCAGCCCGAGTCACTCGTTGAGTTGTGGCATGCGATGCGTCGACAAGTTGGTCTCAAGTTAGCCTTCATCTACAGAAGAGCGTTGCTTCGCCGTGTCGTCTTCATCGGTGTCACTGGTAGCTGTGGCAAGACGACCACCAAAGAACTCATCGCAGGAGTTCTCTTGAGTCAATTCAAAGGCCGCAGGAGCTACGCCTATTTTAATCGCCCAACGGAAATCGCCCGGACGATCCTTGGCGTGAGACCATGGCATGCCTTCTGTGTCCAGGAGATCTCCGCGGCAGGGAAGGGCGGCAGGATTCCACTCGAAGGGCCTCTGGGGCTGGTGAAGCCGCAGATCGGCGTGATCACCACCATTGGGACTGATCATGCGAAGGCCTTTGGCACCCTAGAGGCAACAGCTGCTCACAAAGGTAAACTGATCGCCGCACTACCGCCCTATGGTACAGCTGTTCTCAATGCCGACGATGCGCATGTTCTCGCCATGCAAGCAAGGTGCTCTGGTCGGATCATTACTTACGGTCGCGCATCGAATGCGACGGTAAGGGCAGAGAACATCTCCTCAAGATGGCCAGAGAGACTTTCCTTCACGGTCTTCGCCAACGGTCAATCCCACGCAGTCCAAACACAACTATGTGGCGAGCACTGGGTATCTCGCGTTCTCGCGGCCCTTGCGGTGGGTGTCTAGCAATGGGGGTGCCCCTAGCCTTAGCGGTGCATGCAGTCCAAACGATTCCCCCGTTCGAGGATCGCATGCAGCCGGAGAATCACCCGGACGGAATCACGTTTATTCGGGACCACGCTAAGGCAACGCTTTGGTCGATTCCCCCCGCATTGCACTTCATGAAGGATGCGAAGGCAAAGCGTAAGATCGTTGTCATCGGGCATATCTCGGAGGCGGTTGGGAGTTCCCGCCACAGGTACATCTCTGTGGCGAAAGAGGCGTTGGCGGTGGCCGATCACGTTATCTTCGTTGGACCGTACGCGTCTAAGTCCCTGAAGGCGAAAGGACATTCCCAGGGTGACAGGCTTCAGGCTTTCAATTCCGTAGAAGCCGCCAGTGAATACATGAATGATTTGCTGCTACCTGGTGATCTTGTGCTTCTCAAGGGCGGACCCGCTGACCGCCTGCAAGAAATTATCTTGGCTCGAACAACCGGGACTGAGCGACTGTCTGCGCAACGCGGCTACGCCGTAGTCCCCGAGGAGTCGCGACGACCAACGGGTCCTGCGGCCGACCGTCCAATGGCCCATTTCATGGAGAATCAGGCCCCTGGAATCTCCCGAACCGTCGGTCCACGACCGAACCGTCGACGACGATCAAGCGACCCGTCCAAGTTGTGGTGGGATTGGGGAATGTGGGTGAGGAGTATCTGGATACGCCGCACAACGTCGGGCAGCGCGTTGTTGACCTGCTTGCCTGCTCACTACGAGGAGAGTGGGGGCAGATTGATCGAGCGATGGTGGCTCGCATCGACTATCAGGGCAAAGCCGTCTATCTCGTTAAGCCGCTAGGGATGATCAACAGCAGCGGTCCGTCTGTCTTGCATCTTGGTTCTCAGCTCGGGTTTGGACCGGCCGAGTGCGTCTTAGTGCATGACGACATCAATCTTCCACTCGGCACCGTGCGCATGCGCGTCAGGAGAAGCACCGACGGAGGTCACAGAGGGGTACGGTCCATACTCCAGGCTTTTCAAACCGACGAGATGCGCCGAGTTAAGATCGGAGTGGATCAGGGGAAAACTGATCAGGTCTCCGACTACGTTCTGACGCCGTTCTCTCAGGATGCTCTCTCTACAATCGAAAAGTCTCTGTGCGGAGGCTGCGGACCGAGTTCTAAAGATGATTGCGTCTTGTCAGGCAGAGTCCGGTACGGCTGTATCTCATAATTGTTAAGACATCGGGACACGTGTGGGTCGACGTCTTATTTCCGGTCTCCAGCGGTTGCTCTGCCCCCCATTTGGCCTAGACACTTTTTGGAGTCCTAGAATGGGGCTCAGAAAGGTGGTCGGCGATGGAAGGGTCAAGCGGAAGGCGGACGGCGTCGCATCTTTTCGGTTGAGTTCAAGCGTCCGGTCGTGGCCCAGATTCATTCTGGAGAGAAGACTCTGGCCGAGCTTTCTCGGGAGCTGGAGATCCAGCCTTCCGTTCTTCGCAACTAGATCGTCCTGGTGGACCGTGGTGGGACGACGGCGGTCGCCGCAGGCGAGGACGTGGTGCCGGCCAGTCGGTTCGTGAGCTCGAGCAGCAGGTCAAGCAGCTGCAACGCCTGGTCGGCAAGCAGGCGATGACCATCGAGATCCTCGAGGCGGCTCGGGACCTGGTAAAAAAAAGTCCACACTTGTTCAAAGGATCCGGTCGGTGACGGGTCGTCCGATGGCGGCCGTTTGCCGGACGCTCAAGGTGGCTCGGAGCACGGCGTATCTGCGGGCTCGGCCGCGTCGGGGGGCTTCTATCGCCGCGGCGAGGACATAGAAGTCCTGCTGCGAGATCCTCTCGGTGACCAAGAAGCGGGCCAGCTACGGGTATCGGCGCGTCTGGCGGCTGGTCAACCGGGCCAGGCTCGAGCGCGGAGAGAGGGCCTACAACCGCAAGCGGATTCGGCGGGTGATGCGGATCAACGACCTGATGTTGCCGGGCAAGATGCGACGGCGGATCGACCGACCCCACACCGGCAAGATCGAAACGCCCGGCTCCAACCAACGCTGGTGCTCCGACGGGTTCAACATCCCCTGCTGGAACGGAGAGACGGTCCAGGTCGTCTTCGCTCTGGACTGCCATGATCGCGAGGTCGCTCGGTCATGTTGCCGAGGCCAGGGCCCTCAACGGCTCCGACGTCCGGCTTCTTCTGGATCGCTCGATCTGGGCTCGCTTCGGCGAGGCGCGCCCTGAAGACTCCCGTCCAGATCCAGTTCCTCTCGGACAACGGGGGCCCGTACGTCTCCGTCGAGACCGTGCTCTACGCCGAGACGCTCGGGTTCAAGCCGATCACGACCCCGGTCTACAGCCCCGAGTCCAACGGCATGGCCGAGGCCTTCGTCAACACGATCAAGCGCGACTACGTCCAGGGAGCGGACCTCTCGGATGCCCAGACCGTCCTCAGGCAGCTTCCCGGCTGGATCCAGGACTACAACGAAAACGCTCCCCATTCCTCCCTCGGATTTCTTTCACCAAAGGAGTTCCGTGCCCAGCAATGCACAAGCTTAGGTGTCTAGAAAATCGGGGAGCAGAGCACGAGCCGGAGCGCGAGGGCGACGACGGCCAGCGGCGGTTGTGTTACCCGTCCTGTCGGAAACGTACTCACACCCGCGATGAACAAGTTTGAAGCCTCGTGCGGGCTGCGCTCCTTGCTCACTCCCCAGCGTGGTGCGTCCCGACCAACGCGGTTGGTACCCGCGGATGGGTGGCGAACGATGACGTCAGCGCCTTTCCCTACGCCGTCGGCCTAGGCTTCTGGGGCGCCGCGTCGGTCTCCCGAGCAAACAGGCTGGGGCTCTTGTCAGAATCTCCCGCTTCTGCTTCAGCCGCCGTGCTCGCGCCGACGAGGCTGGACCACTGAAGGAGGTCAACCAGGCTGATGAGCGACCTTCGAAGGATGCGGATTCTCGGGCCGGACGGCCGGGAACTCCCTCGGCGTCGGGCGCGGCGATGCCGGGGGCTCGACAGGAAGCCGGGGCGCCGGAAAGAGCTCGAGGACGGTGGCCGTAACATCGACCGGGTCGCGGCCCGACTGAACGAGCGCATCTTTGATCCGCTGATTCATGGGCCAGGGCCAGAGGGGTTGATCGGTGAGATTCCCGTCCTGATATCGGTAGTAGAGGTTTGCCCCGCGGGTGGCGTTGAAGATGTTCTCGCCGTCACCGTAAGCGGCGGGGAGGAGGCGGACCAGACGTTGCTCATAGTCCACTGAGTCGCGAACGCAGAGCTCGCCGTACCGATGGAGGTGAGGCCGGTGGCGTGAAGGTTGGTGGCTCCCGATTGAGCCGAGAGCACGATGGGCCTGACCGCGAGGTTTGTCCCGGGGGCGATGTAGCTGGCGGTGTCCTTGATCTCGACCGAGCTCTTGCCATTGACGAAGATGCCTTGAGAAGCTTTGTAGACATCCGTGGGCAGGACATATGCCAGGCTGCCGAGCAATTTATGGTCGTAGGGGCCTGAAAAAATCCCGTACGGCTGCTGCACTGCGTAGTTAGTATAGGTGCCGGCGTCCGCGCCCGTCCAGGGTTGACCGTTGTAGCCCATCACCACGTAGGTTTCAGGCATTCCCTGGCCACTCCAGGTGCCCAGGCAGTTCTCGCATATCAAATAGTGGTTGTTGTAGGCGAGCTCGTAGGTCATCTTCGGGCCGGTGACGGTAGAGCGTTCCCACCGTCCCCACGCCCGCCGGATCGTGGTGTAGTCGCCCCCATAGCTCATTTGGAAGATCTTGCGGGCCGTTCCCCAGCCGGCGACGTCCTCGAAGAGGTTGTGCAGGGAATCCTTGTCGTTCGAATCGCGGTGAGCGCCGAAGATCTCAGTGTTGTTATCTCCAGCATCCCACGCGGCGACGCGTCGGATGACGTTGTAGCTAGAGCCCGAGAGATAAACCACGCCTGATTGATCCGCGTTCCTTCCGCAGCAGGCGTTGATTCCCTCGATGACGAACCAGTCATTTTCGTAGAGCCTGACGGGGTCCTTGCTGCCCTGTCCGTTGATCAAGACCTTCCCATCGTTGAGCGCCCGAATCGTGATCGGGGCTTCCGAGGTACCGCTGAGTCCCTTAGGTGGCCGGATCATGCTCGAGTCACCGCTGTAGGTCCCGTCCAGCAGGCAGAGGGTCTTCCCGGCAGAGGCGATGTTCCAGAAGGTGGAGACCTGGAACGGGGAGGAAACAGAAAGCCCACCTCCCGTGCCTGTCGGGGAGGCATAGTACGTCGCAGGGTGCGTCTCCAAGCGCCTCGAGGGCCGCGACATGAGATGCCGGCGCATCCCCCAGCTTTCGCTTGGGTTCCTTGGTCGTCGACCCCGCGATCTGGACAAGGGTTCCGCGCTGGGCTTGGGACGCCCGGAGCAGGAACGCGAAGGCAACGACGGCGGCAGCCAACAGAAGCGCGACGGAGGCGAGGTTGCGCCTTCGCCCGCGCCGATGATGGTGTCGGTAGGTTCTGGACCGCCCGCCGGCCGCCGAGGCGGCGGTCGGCGACGTCGGGAGTCTCCCCGCTGGAATGTTTGGCACAGTAGGGTTGAGGTTCAAGCCGGATTACGTGGCCCCAGAGTTCGGAGAATGCGCCGCAGTCAAGGTCATGAAGGATAACACGGCGAAGGTCCCCCCTTCAGTGCCTCGAATGCCAGGGAGAGAACGTGCAGTTTCACCAGAAGGTTCCGTTCGAAGCCGTCAGTTGGCGGGACAATAACTTCAACGACCGGGTCATCTCGGAGCTCTGCGCTCGAGCTCGCATGGTGCCGCACTTCGCGCCGAAATCCTCTCGTCTAAGCCTGGAGGAGATCCGGAGAGCGGCATTCGCTTACACGGACGGCCAGCATCTCTACGCCTACGGCTTCACGTGGCCGGGCCTGCAGTGTTCCCTCGAAGGGCTGGACACAGTCATGCTTGGTTTTGGTGGAGACCTGCTGAGCGGCTCCGCGCCAGTCCCCTGGTACGGGCGCGCCCGGACCATTGGCCAGCTCGCGCATAGCGTCCTCGCGGAGCAGATGGAGCTTCTGTCGTTTCGGCAAGCGGAAGCGCTATTGGGCGCGGGAGCTTGCGGGCACCGCGCAGAGACCTTGTCCTCCTGGATGGCAACCTTCGAGAGGGAGGCCTGGCGTAACTCGCTACTCGATATCTCCATCTGGCAGAGACTTCAGAATCGCAACTTCAAGCGTGTTCTACAAGTGATGAATCCGGCCTTGCAGTATGTCCAGATCCTCTATCCCAACCTCGATAATTCCGTCCTGGATCTGTATTTCAGGCTTCCCGTCCGCTTCGTGGACCAGAAACCGCATTGCTACGCAGGCTTCTACCGCTTCCCCGAGTTTGGGGAATTGCCTGCGACCTCGTTCCCGATCACGCTGAGACAGCAGGCTTTATTCCCGCTCTCCGTTTACCTGCTTCGGCTCGGGAGGGCCGGCCTCCAGCCGGTCAGATCCCGATTCCATCGCGCGCCGGCTCGTTCGGGTTGGTCGGCCGACGATGAACTTGCCACCTCGGCGTAGCAGAGTCCCCGCTCTTTGACCCGCGCCGCCTGGAGGGGCTCGTGGCGAAGAGGCGCATCAGGATGGCCTCTCTTCGAAAGATGCGGAACCTGGTGAATTTCGATCGCTTCTACGTGCGTGGAGAGGCAGATCCCGCCCGAAATTATCTCCCGGGACGATCGGGAAGCTCCCTCGCGGCGCGGGCGCGGCGATGCCGGCGGCACGATGGGGAGCCGGGACGCCGGAAAGAGTCTGATGACGGTGGCAGTGACATCGACCGGGTCGCGGCCTGACTGCACGAGGGCCTCCTTGATCCGCTCATTCATGGGCCACGGCCAGAGGGGTATGTCGGTAAGGTTTCCGTCCTGATACCGGTAGTAGAGGTTTGCGCCGCGGGTGGTGTTGAAGATGTTCTCGCCGGGCAGCGTAGGCGGTCTCGGGAGAAGGGGCCGCCCAGACGTTGCCCATGAGCCAGTCTTTGGCGAAAACGGAAGAGCTCCCGCCGAAGGCGGTGAGGTTCGGTGGCCATGAAGCGTTGGGTGGCTCCCGCTTGGAGACCGTAGAGTCCGAAAGGGGCTGGCCGAAGAGTTCCTCCCGGGAGCGATGTAGGCAACAGTGTCCTTGATCTCGATGCCGATCCATCTTCGTGATCAAGATGCCTGAGCGCTGCTTGTAGGTGTCAGTGGGCAGGACATACGCGAGGCTGCCGAGGAGTCGAGCGTGGGCGTTCGGGTCCCCGTCCTCCCCGTCGGCACAGAAGATTCCGTAGGGCTGTCTACATTATAGTTGGAGTAGGTCCGGCTTGTTTCCCGTCCAAGGTTTGCCATCGTAGCCCATCAGCACGTAGGTTTCAGGCATGCCCTGGCCGCTCCAGGTTCCCAGGCAGTTCTCGCAGGTCATGTGGTAGTTGTTGTAGGCGAGCGTGTATGTCATTTTCGGGCCCATGACGGTCGAGCGTTCCCAGCGTCCCCACGCCCGCCGGATCGTCGTGTAGTCGCCCCCATAGGACATCTGGAAGATCTTGCGCGCCGTTCCCCAGCCGGCGACGTCCTCGAAGAGGTTGTGCAGGGAATCCTTCTCGTTCGAGTCGCGGTGAGCACCGAAGATCTCAGTGTTGTTGTCTCCAGCATCCCATGCGGCGACGCGCCGGATGACATTGTAGCTCGAACCCGAGAGATAAACCACGCCTGATTGATCCGCGTTCCTTCCGCAGCAGGCGTTGATTCCCTCGATGACGAACCAGTCATTTTCGTAGAGCCTGACGGGGTCTTTGCTGCCTTGTCCGTTGATCAAGACCTTCCCATCGTTGAGTGCCCGAATCGTGATCGGGGCTTCCGAGGTGCCGCTGAGTCCCTTAGGCGGCCGGATCATGCTCGAGTCACCGCTGTAGGTCCCGTCCAGCAGGCAGAGGGTCTTCCCGGCAGAGGCGATGTTCCAGAAGGTGGAGACCTGGAACGGGGAGGAAACAGAGAGCCCAGCCTCCCGTGCCTGTCCGGGGAAGCATAGTAGTCGCAGGGGGCGTCTCCAAGCGCCCCAGCGGCCGCGATATGAGATACCGGCGTATCCCCCCACTTTCGCTTGGGTTCCCTGGTCATCGGCCCAGCGATCTGGATCAGGGTTCGGCGCTGGGCTTGGGACGCCCGGAGCAGGAACGCGGATGCAACGACGGCGGCAGCCAAGAGAAGCGCGACGGAGGCGAGGCTGCGCCTTCGTCCGCGCCGATGGTGTCGGTGGATTCTAGAACGGCGGCTGCTTACGGAGAATGCGTCCCAATCAAGGTTATGAAAGGTAACACGGCGAAGGTCCCTCCAGTGCCCCGAACGCCATGAAAGGGGGCGTGGATCGCCGAGGAATTGCTTCAGCCCGAACGTCTAGACCAGGCACACCGCTGGCCGCGTGTTTTGGGGCTGTCAGGCAGTAGAGCGGTAGGTTGGCCTGGCAGCCGACCTCGGGCCCGGACTTCCTTGGCGGACCCTTTAACACGGGCGCCTAGTTCGCGTAGCGTTCCGGGCGGTTGACCACCCGCGGGGTCGGACGACCCCACGATCCGCCCCCGAGCGGTGTCGGCGTGGGATTCGAGCCCCATACCGGAGTTGCGGGCGTGCCGTAAGTTTGCGTTCCCGGAGTCGCCGTCGGTCCTGTCGGTCCTTGCACGAGCACGACTATCCGAGGGGGCCGGTTACCCCTGTGGGTCGGAGTTGGCGTCGGTGCACCGGGTACGGGTGTAGGAGTGGGCGACGGAATTGTTGGTGTTGCGCTTGGCGATGCTTTGGTCGGCGTCCGTGTCGGAGTGGGCGACGGCGCCTTTGGGGTTGTGGTTGGTGAAGCCTTCGTGGGCGTCCGTGTGGGAGTCGGGGACGGGGGTTTGGGCGTTGCGGTTGGTGAAGCCTTTGTGGGCGTCCGTGTGGGAGTTGGAGATGGGGGTTTGGGCGTTGCGGTTGGTGAAGCCTTTGTGGGCGTCCGTGTAGGAGTTGGAGACGGGGGTTTGGGCGTCGCGGTTGGTGAAGCCTTTGTGGGCGTCCGTGTAGGAGTTGGAGACGGGGGTTTGGGCGTTGCGGTTGGTGAAGCCTTCGTGGGCGTCCGTGTAGGAGTTGGAGACGGGGGTTTGGGCGTCGTCGGTTGGTGAAGCCTTCGTGGGCGTCCGTGTGGGAGTCGGAGAGGGAGGCTGCGGAGTAGCCGTGGGAGCGGGCGGCGAGACGCTTCCCGAAAGGCAGGCGGCGGGAATCGTTCCGAAGAGACCCTGAATCGTCGCCGTGATGTCGACGGAACTGCGGCCCGACTGGATGAGCGCGTCCTTGATCCGCTGATTCATCGGCCACGGCCAGAGCGGTTGATCGGTAAGATTCCCGTCCTGATATTGGTAGCAGAGATTTGCGCCGCGAGCAGTGTTGAAGATGTTCTCGCCGGGACCGTAGGCGGCAGGAGACGAGGCCGCCCACACGTTGCTGCTGGCCCACTGTCGCGAACGCAGAGCTCGCTCCGCGAAAGAGGTCAAGTCGGTCAGCCTGAAGTTGGTGGCGCCGGCTGGAGCCGAGATAGTGAATGGCCTGACCGAGAGGTTTTTCCGGGAGCGATGTAGCTCGCAGTGTCCTTGATCTCGATCGAGCTCAGCGCTATTGTCGTGATCAAGATGCCGCGTAGGGGGCTTTGTAGTTGTCCGTGGACAGAACGTAGGCGAGGCTGCCGAGCAGTCGGGCGTGCGCGTTCAGGTCTCCGTCCTCCCTGTCGGTACCGAAAATCCCGTCCGGCTCGTTCACGTCATAGTTTGTATAGGTACCGGCGTCGGTTCCCGTCCAGGGTTTGCCGTCGTAGCCCATCAGGACGTAAGGTTTCGGGCATGCCCTGGCCGCTCCAGGTGCCCAGGCAGTTTTCACAAGTCAAGTGGTAGTTGTTGTAGGCGAGTGTGTAAGTCATCTTTGGGCCCACGACGGTCGAGCGCTCCCAGCGTCCCCATGCCCGTCGGATGGTCGTGTAGTCGCCTTCGTAGGACGACTGGAAGATCTTGCGCGCCGTTCCCCAGCCAGCAACGTCCTCAAAGAGGTTGTAGGCGCCGTAGTGTGTCCCGAAGATCTCCGTGTTGTTGTCCGCGGCATCCCAGGCGGCGACCCGCCGAATGACGTTGTTGTTGGAGTAGGAGAGGTACACGACGGAGTCGCTGGAGCAGCAGGCGTTGATTCCCTCGATGACCCACCAGTCGTCGCGCGAGAGCCAGACGGGGCGCCGGGTGCCCTGTCCGGTGATCAAGACCTTGCCATCGTTGAGTGCCCGGACCGTGATTGGGAGTCCCGAGGCGCCGTTGAGTCCGGCTGGCGGGACGATCATGCTCGAGTCGCCGGTGTAGGTCCCGTCCAAGAGGCAGAGGGTCTTGCCTGCGGATGCGACCCCCCAGAAATTGGAGATCTTGAATGGGGAGGAAGCGGAGAGCCCGTTTCCCTGTACCCGTCGGCGAGGCATAGTAGTCGCAGGTCGCCGCTATGGCCGCTGCACTTCCGAGGACGAGCATCGTGGCGGCGACCAGGCCGATTTGAAGTTTCCGGTCGAGGTGGGCGAAAAAGGAAAGCGTTCCCCGCCTCGTCGGACGCGGGAGTAGTTTCGGCGCTTTGGGCGCTTTCGTGACCATCAAGCTCTCTCCTTACTTTCGCTTGGTATGGACGGTACGCGAGAAGAGCGCCGTAAACTACTGCCCATGAGGGCCGAAGAAGGCCAAGGCGAGCCTCCTTGGTCACCTCGGCCTTCCGGGCAGTTTACTTGGCCTTCCGTACAGGTACAGACCCGCTGAGATCGCCCTTGACGTAAGTCGAGAGACGACCCCGGTGGGGGTGATGTCCCCGAGGAATTCGCGAACGGATTTCGTGCTGCTGGCGAGACACTCCTTGCACCAAGCGCCGTGACCATGTCAGCGGAACCGCTGGCCGGATCAAAGGCGCAGACCGCCAGGAATGCCGATAGGCGCGTCTGTCTGTAGCCCCCGCAGATGTCGGGAGCCGAGTACTCCAACCGCCAGAGGACCCGACTGTCCACCCATCTCCCGCTACATGCAGGTAAAGGCTTCTGTCGAGGGCCCAGGGAACCCAGGTCACCCGCGACGGAGCCTTGCATCTCTCAGGCAGATGACTTGAGCGACCGCAGCCTTCGCGGCCGCAAATCGAGTTTTGCTACTCTGCCGCGGTGGAGAAAAGCCGCCAGGTCTCTTGTAATCGGAGCCAGTCAGCGGTGAGCCTTGCAGAGTTCCGATCGATCCCGCCCGGCAAATCACACCGAACCCGGCCGCGAGCCGGCTCGTCCGGGAGGGGCTAACCAGCGGGCACCCACGACCGAGAATGTCCCACACCTTACTCATCTGCGGTCACTACCCGTTGCCAGAAGCTATCGGCGTCCACATCCGGACCATGAACTTCGTCCGCTTTTTCCGCCAGCGAGGAACCGTCGACATCGCATATTCGCATCTCCCACCGGGCGCGCGAACAGGAAGCGCCATTTTCGGCGCAGAACATCGCCTTACGCATCGAGCTCACAAGAGCTACAGAGCCCAGCTGCTGCATAGATTCATCACGGGCATACCCCTGCCCATCTATGAACTGTCCGCCGAGTCATGCCGTACGCTGTCGAAGCTGATCGGTTCGCAACGGTATGACTACATCCTGGTGCGCTATCTCTACAACGCGGCATATCTGCTCACCATAGCGGCCCGGTATCGCCGCCGGGTGATCCTCGACTTCGATGATCTATTGTCCGGGTCCTTGTATGATTCGATGTACGCTTCAGCAATGGGCCCGCTCAAAAGCCGAATCTTCAGGTGGAACAGAAAACGCCTGGTCAGGTTTGAGCAGCGATGTCTCGACCTCGGCGCGTCGCTGTTCTGCTCGGAGCGGGACAGGCTCAGCCTGCTCGGCACAGAGGAGAGGCGCAACGCATTTGTTGTCCCCAACGTCCATCACGACCCGTCTTTCGCGACTTATGACTTCGGTGACGGTTTTTCGAACCGCAATACGTTGCTGTTCGTCGGGGCGCTGAATTATCAGCCTAACGTGGAAGGGTTGGCCTGGTTCATCGAGTCGATCTGGCCGTCGTTTGCCGAAGCGAATCAGCGACGCGCGACTGTTGGTTGCCGGTCGCAGCCCTGCGGACGACATCAAGCGGCTCTGTGCGACGAGAGCCGACATCGAGCTTCACGGTGACGTGCCAGACCTTAAGCCCTACTACAGGCAATCGCGCGCCGTCGTCGTGCCGCTGCTGGCCGGCGGTGGCACCCGCATCAAGATCCTGGAGGCCGCCCTGGCGCGGAGACCGGTGCTCTCGACACCCCTGGGAGCAGCGGGCCTCGATTTGGGTGCCGGCCGCGACTTGCTGTCGTTCGACGATGCGGACCAGTTCGCAGCGCGGTACGCGGAACTCGTGGACCGCGAGCGCTATCGCACGCTGGTACGCAATGCCAGCGAGCTCGTCAGGGCGAAGTACTCGCCTGAAGCTTTTGATGGGGCGCTTGCAGGGGTGGTGAACATGATCGACGGCGCGATACAACACCTGTCGACGTCGGCGTAGTACGCCACATGGCGATCACTCCATCACGAAGCGAGGGTCCGGCGGATGCGGTGTCCGTAATCATACCTCTCTACAACAAGGGACGATATGCCGCGCGCGCCGTCTCCTCAGTACTGGCACAGACTCGGCCACCCCTGGAAGTCATTGTCGTCGACGACGGCTCGACGGACGACGGCCCCGAGAGGGTGCTCGCGTTGAATAGCCCCCGGGTTCGAATCGTCAGGCAGGAGAATAGAGGACCCGGAGCAGCCCGCAATACAGGATTGGCGATGGCCCGGGGTCCCTATGTTTCATTCCTGGATGCCGACGACGAGTGGCTGCCATCTTTTCTCGAGGCCGGCCTCGCGCTGCTCGCGGACCACGCAGCCAATGTCAGCGTCGTGTTCGCGGGACATTACAGGCTGCCGGGAATGGCGAGAAGCACCGAGGGCATAGAAGGGCTGCTTGATGGCAGGGCCTTTGAGGTCACCGCAGAAACTGACGCTCTTGTGGTGCGGAGACTCGTCACGGCTTGCAACGTGGCGTGCTTCGCGATCATGAGAGCCGAAGTGGCTCGACGGTTGGGTGGTTTCTTCGATCGCGACAGATGCGTCTGCGGCGAAGACGAGGATCTCCTGCTCAAGCTCGTGTTCAATGAGAGGTTCGGCGTTCTCACCGAGTCGCACGGGTTCTACCACACGGAGGCTTCCGAGCTGTGGGGCGGAGAGAGGACTCTTCCTCCCCTCGAGCCATTCATGGTCGATCCGGGCGAGATCGTTGCCTCTTGTCCCCCGCAGAAGCGGGTGGTCTTGCAGAAGTCGCTCGCTCTACGCGCCCTCGCGAGGGCTCGGACGAGAGCGCTCTGGGGCCGATCCGACGAGGCGAGGGAGCTTCTCGACCGCTTCTGCCGAAAAGGTTATCCAGACCCCAAGCTCGTGTTCAAGGTCCGGCTACTTGCAGAGATCGCGCCTATGTTGCCGGCAGTGCGCTGGCTTTGGCGATGTGCCAAATCTACCGGTCATCGACTAAGTACGCCGCCTTGCTGATCCAGCGGGAAAGGCTGGCCAAGGCCGAAGGGATCGAGGCCCGCGCCCGAGATCTCGGGCGGATGGATCGCAAGGGGAAAGGCGAAGGTCTCCGGACTGGAAGAGCCCGGCGATCCGGACGCGCGGATCACGAGATGAAGGACGGAACGACGCACCTGGCGCACAAGGCCGAGCATGCGGTGGATCTTTCCAGCGGAGTCTCGTGGCCGCGGAGACCCCCGGCCGATTCGGGAGACACGACGACGTTGCCGCAGACGCTGACTCGAGCGGACGCGGCGGTTCAGAAGGCCAACCCACCGGGCGACATCCTGGAGATCGTGGCCGATCGCGGATACCACAGCAGCGCGGTGGTCGGCGACCTGCATCAACGGGGATACAACACTTGCTCATCGTCCGTTCACCCTCACATCGATTCCCTTCCCGCCCGGGTCCCGGCCCGGCCCCGGCCGACCGTACGCTGCCAAAGGGCCCGACCGAGCCGTATGAACGGTTTCACGATTCGACGATTCCGCAGGCGGCTGGCCTCGTGCGCCGCCGCCGCCCTGGCCATCTCGACCAGTTGCGGCCGGATCCATTGCTCGCCCCCCGCCTTGATCACCACCACGGCGGTGTCGATGCGCATCTCGGCCCGGAGCGCGGTCGTCTTGGCCCGGTCATGGGCGAGCGAGGTGGAGAGAACGGCGTCGATGCTCTGAAACCGCACCTTCCGCGCCATACGAAGCCAGAGATCGACATCCAGCGCGATGTGGACACTCTCGTCCAGAGGGCCGCTCGCCTCCCAAGCCGATCGACGAAAGAAACACGACGGCTGCATGAAGTCGCCTCCGGCAAGCCAGCGACAGAACCCCTCGAAGGTGAGTTCCCCGGGCTCCTTGTGATAGACGATCCGCTCCGACTCGTCGACGATCCGACCTCCTCCCACGAACGCCCCGACCTCGGGGAACCGCGCCGCATGGTCGGCGACGGTGTGCAGCGCGCCGGGCTCCAGCCGATCGTCCGAATTCAGCCAGCCGAAAAGGTCGCCGCTCGCTCTCGCAAACCCCTTGTTGATGGCGTGGCTCTGCCCACGGTCGGGTTCACTGACCCAGTAATCGAGGTGTTTGGC
Organism: uncultured Acidobacteriota bacterium; assembly: GCA_963847075.1. Taxonomy (GTDB): domain Bacteria; phylum Acidobacteriota; class Thermoanaerobaculia; order UBA5066; family Gp7-AA6; genus DAHUXD01. The sequence goes on along the minus strand of CAWJYL010000002.1, from coordinate 404,385 downwards.
GTATCTTCTCGATGATGTCGCGGGTTTCGTCGCTGCTGCCGCCATCGATCACGAAGTACTCGAGGTTGGGGTAGCCCTGATTCAGGACCGAGAGGATTGTCTTCTCGATGAAGCGCCCCTGGTTGTACGAGGGCGTGACAATGGTGAACTTGGGGAGCGTCGACATGTTTCGCCAAAAACCACGCTACCGTCCCCGTTGACGAGCCGACTCCTGATGAAGAGCGTCGATGCGCCCGTTGTCGAGGGTGGATGCCCGGCGGATCACTCCGTGGGTTTCGTACTTCTCACCGAGCAGCCGCTCGGCGGGATGCGAGCCGGCCTGTCCGGTGATTCCGGTGAGCGCCCGTTTCATCTCCGCTCCCTCCGTTCGAAACTCGGAAACCTATCTGAGCAGATATGGTTCCCAGAACGCCCGGTCGTATCTGGGCCACCCGTGGCAGCCGAACGGGAGCCTGCCCCCGTTCAGCTCGAAGCATAGCCGGGGTGCGACCTCGAAGGCGAACCTTAGCCCTTCCTGGAACGAGGCGACCTTGAACTCGGGGTAGAAATGAGTGGCCTCGTCCGACCAGAAATAGTCTTCGTTGCGCTCCCACCGTCGCATCAGCCAGCGCGCGCCGTTGAACATGCGCAGGCGTTTCAGGTATTTTCGCCAGACATTCGCGTAGCGAACTCGGGGCGGCTTGCCGCTGGCGAACCGCTCCCAATACTGATCGGGGGGCTCCTGGAATCGCGGCGAATGGATTACCTTCAAGAAACTGTCGACTCTTCGCAACGAGAAGCCGCCGTTTCCCACCCGCGGGACGTCGACCCATGGCGAGTCATCACACTTGAGCCAGGGAGGCGCGATGTAGTCGAGGCCCGTGGCGCACCATTCCTCCAGTCGGTCTTCGAGCACCAACGCATCGAGATGATGCACCAGTACGTACTCGTAGTCCCGAAACGCCGAATAGAAGGTGGAAGAGAGCATCAGGCGACCGTGGGCGGCGGGGCTTCCGAAGAATCGCCCGGGGAATCGCTTGACCTCGAAGTCGGGGTGAGGGACCTTGACCCCCTTCGGAGCCACGAAATACTTGTCGTACTTTCCGAGGAAGTGCAGGAGATGCCGAAGGGACGTCTCTTCGTCGGATGTGAGGCCTTCCCGGTCGGACAGCGTCACCACGACGGCTACGGTCCTGGTCGCCGAGGCATCGCTCGGGCGCTTGCCCGATCCGACGACGTGGGGCTGGTCCTGCGCCGGGCGCTCGGCCGAAGTTCGAACGTTTCTCTCCTCAGCTTTGAACTGTTTGATGGGCAAGTCGCCCCTCCACCGTGCCGGAGGACTGGCCCTCGCCCAGAGCCCGAGTATGGGGGATCTGCGCAGATTTGAATTATAGATCAAAGGATGAGCCGTCTCGCTGGCTGCTGTAGAATGGAGGGGCTCCTACAATATTGTCGTCGGCGGTGAGACCGATGGGGAGGTGTCTCGCGGAGCCCAAAGTTTGCGCGGCCAACGGGTCGACCGCCTCGGGCGCCTGGGCCGTCATGGGGCCATTCGTGGCGTTTTCGCGCCTCGACATCGAAAGGTGTCGCTGCCTTCGGGACGCCTCTTGACCGGCGGCCGCGGAACGATCGACAGTCGGCCACCGAACCGATCGACCTTCCCGCAAGCCGCGCCAAAATCCATGGGGACACTGATGCTCGAGCGGGGGATCCTGCCATGAGGCGGCTGGCGGCGCGAGGACTGCGGGCAGTGCTCCCTGTGGGTCTTTGGAAGAAGCTGACGAGCGCCCGGGAGGCGATGGCGGACATGCGAGAGACGCTGGCCGCCATCGACAGAGCGCCGGCTCGGTGGGACGAGGCGGCAGTCCAGCTCGATCAGCTTGGGTCAGATGTTCGACGCGTCGGCTATCCCCAGTATCTCTACGGGCTGCTCTGCGCTGCCCGAACCGCCCGAGCCATTGGCGCCAGCCAGTTTACGGCCATCGAATTCGGCGTGGCCGGTGGCCGAGGGCTCGTCGCGATGGAGCAGCACGCCGCGACTGTGGAACAACGGTGGGGCGTGTCCGTCCGGGTCGTCGGGTTCGACAGTTCGACCGGGCTCCCGCGCCGGACCGACCCTCGGGATTGCCCCTTCATATTCCGTGGTGGAGAGTTCGCGATGGACGAGACGAAGCTTCGCGCCACTCTCCGTCGGGCCGAACTTCGGCTCGGCGATGTCGCGGACACCATCCGGTCCTTCGCCTTGGAGGATTTTGCGCCAATTGGTTTCGTGGCGAATGACCTCGACCTCTACACGAGTACTCGGGACAGCTTCGCGCTCTTCGATCTGGAAACAAGCCGACTGCTTCCCCGGGTCACGATGTATTTCGACGATCTTCTCGGATACCCCTACACCACGGTCAGCGGAGAGTGGGCGGCGATCGAAGAGTTCAACTCCACCCGAAGAGACCGGCGATTCGGCCAGATCTTCGGGTTGAAGCACTGCCTCGGGCGCTCCTACCGTTTTGCCCCCTGGACCGATCAGTTCTTCGTCCTGCACGTCTTCGATCACCCGGCGTACAACTCAGAGGAGCAGGCCGCGACGCTCGACCTGGGCCTCAGCAGTTGAGGGGCAACCGGCGGTTGCTCCGCCTGACCCGCAAACCGCCCGCTGCTTTCCGGGCCGAGCCATGTCGGCGACGGCGTCTCGGCTCGCGCGGCTCACGCTGTGATGCTATGCTTCACCTCACAAAATCTACAGGGTCAGGCGCCCGTATTGTCCCGGGTGCGGGAAGGAGACGCCATTAAAGCTGTAATCCTGGCAGGCGGTTTCGGAACGCGTCTTTCTGAGGAGACGGTACTCCGCCCCAAGCCCATGGTGGAAATCGGGGAGAAGCCCGTCCTGTGGCACATCATGAGCATCTATGCGAGCCAGGGCATCACCGAGTTCGTGATTGCGTTGGGCTACAAGGGCGAGATGATCAAGAACTACTTCCTGAACTTTTGCACGAGCAACAGCGACATCTCGATCGACCTGGCGCGCGGACAGACTACGATCCACGACAACAATCGGCCGCCCTGGACGGTGCATCTCGTCGACACCGGACTTCGCACGCAGACGGGCGGGCGCCTCAAGAGGCTTCGCAGGTGGCTCGAGAGCGATGGCACGTTTTGCTTCACGTATGGCGACGGGGTCGCAGATATCGACATCACGGCGCTGCTTCGGTTCCACCAGTCCCATGGCAAGCTGGCGACCGTGACGACGGTCCGCTCGCCGGAGCGATTCGGCAGGATCCTGTTCGAGGGCGACCGCGTGGCAGAGTTCTTCGAGAAGCCGGAAACAGGCGAAGGATGGATCAACGGAGGTTTCTTCGTCTTGAATACCGGTGCCATCGATCTCGTCGAGGGTGACGACACGATCTGGGAGCGGGACACGGTCGAAGAGCTGGCGCGCTCAGGGCAGCTCATGGGCTACCGCCACGATGGCTTCTGGTCGTGCATGGACACGCTCAAGGAGAAGAACTACCTGGAGGCGCTCTGGCAGTCCGGCAAGGCGCCGTGGAGGGTGCAGCCGTGAAAATCCTCGTCACCGGCAACATGGGCTACGTCGGACCGGGGGTGGTCGAGCAGCTCTGCGCCTCGCACCCGGATGCCTCGGTCACCGGTCTGGATATGGGGTATTTCGGCCAGGTGCTGTCGGGCGCGGAGTTGCTGCCGGAGTGTCGCCTGGCCGTTCAGTATTTCGGCGACGTTCGCCAACCGCCGGAGGAGGCGCTGCGCGGCGTCGACGCGGTGGTTCATCTCGCGGCGATCTCGAACGACCCAATGGGCTCGCGATTCGAAGACGTGACGCTGGAGGTCAACCACCGGGCGACGGTCTCGCTGGCCGCCCGCGCGAAAGCCGCTGGCGCATCGGCGTTCGTCTTCGCCTCGAGCTGCAGCGTCTATGGCCTCGCGAGCGACGCGCCTCGGAGCGAGGACTCCGAGGTCGCTCCGCTCACCGCTTACTCGAGGTCCAAGATTCTCGCCGAGAACGACCTGCGGCAGCTTGCATCGAGCGGCTTCAAGGTGACTGCACTGCGATTCGCCACCGCATGCGGGATGAGCGCACGCCTGCGCCTCGACCTGGTCCTCAACGACTTCGTGGCGGCGGCGATCGCGTCGAAGACGATCCGAATCATGAGCGACGGGACACCCTGGCGTCCGCTCATCCACGTGAAAGACATGGCAAGAGCGATCGCCTGGGGGGTCGGGCGAGGCGGTGACGATTTTCTGACCGCCAATGCCGGCGCCGACGATTGGAACTACCAGGTCAAGGATCTCGCGCAGGCCGTGGCAAAGGCGATTCCAGGCGTCGAGACCTGGATCAATCCTGACGCAAGCCCCGACCGGCGTTCCTACCGGGTCAGCTTCGAGCGCTTTCGTCGGCTCGCGCCGGAGCACCAACCGCGCTACGGCCTGGCCGAGACTGTCACCGAGCTCGCAGAGGGGCTGCAACGGATGAGCTTTGCGGATGCCGATTTTCGGAAGTCGAAATACATGCGTCTGAACGTCCTCGCAGATCTCCTGGATCGGGGCTTGCTCGATGCGGATCTTGCCTGGGCGCCGACCGGCGTCAGCGCGGGTTTTCGGGCGTGACCGGCACTGGGAACCTGTGCCGCGGGTGCGGCGCGGGGCTCGGAGAGCCCTTTCTTGACCTCGGCGTGACGCCGCTGGCCAACTCCTACCTCCGGGCGGAGGACCTGCCGAGGGCCGAGCCGTTCTATCCGCTTCAGGTGTCCGTGTGCGGTGAGTGCTTTCTCGTCCAGGTGCCGGCGGTCCAGACGCCCGAGGCGATCTTCGACGAATATGCTTACTTTTCGTCGTTCTCCACGGCCTGGCTCAAACATGTCGAGGAATACGCCGACCGGATGGTCCACGAGCTCGGCCTCGGCTCCGAGAGTCTCGTGGTCGAAATTGCGAGCAATGACGGCTATCTCCTGCAGTTCTTCAAGCGGCGAGGAATTCCGGTGCTCGGCATCGAGCCAGCGCGGAACGTCGCCGAGGCCGCCAGGGCCGCCGGCATCCCGACGCTGACCGAGTTCTTCGGGACCGACCTCGCGCGCCGTCTGGCGGACGAGAGGAAGCAGGCCGACCTGGTGATCGCCAACAACGTGCTCGCCCACGTGCCGGGTCTCAACGACTTCGTGGGCGGGCTTCGAATCATCCTGAAGCCTCGGGGACTGCTGACCCTGGAGTTTCCGCATCTCTTGCGACTCGTCAACGAGAGTCAGTTCGACACGATCTACCACGAGCATTTCTCGTATCTTTCCCTTGGCGCCGTTCGACGAGTCTTCGAGAGGCACGGGCTCGCCGTGGTCGACGTGGAAGAGCTTTGGACTCACGGCGGCTCGTTGAGAGTCCACGCCCGCCATCGGGACGACGACTCCCAGGTTCCGAGCGACCGGGTGGCGAGACTCATCGCCGCGGAGGAGGCGGCGGGCCTGACGCGGCTCGATCGCTACGAAGCTTTCGCAAACGACGTCCTGGAGACCAAGCGAGCCCTCCTCGACTTTCTCATCTGCGCCAAGCGCAAGGGGCAAGTCGATCGTCGGGTACGGGGCCCCGGCAAAGGGCAACACCCTGCTGAACTACTGCGGCGTGCGGACCGACTTTCTCGACTACACGGTAGACCGAAGCCCTCACAAGCAGGGCCTGTTCCTGCCCGGTACGCGGATCCCGATCTATGCGCCCGAGCGAATTCCAACCACGAAGCCGGACTACGTGCTGATTTTGCCCTGGAATCTCAAAGACGAGATTGCGGCGCAGATGAGCATGATCCGGGAGTGGGGCGGCCGGTTCGTGGTGCCGATCCCACGAGCCGAGATCTTTTGATGCGGTTCGCGGAAACCGAGCTGCCGGAAGTTTGGATCGTGACACCGGAGCTCAAGGAAGACTCCCGCGGGTTCTTCGCTCGAACATGGTGTGAGCGCGAGTTCGCGGCGCGCGGGATCACCGACCGCTGGGTCCAGTGCAGCATCTCGTTCAATGTGAAAAAGGGAACGGTCCGTGGCCTGCACTATCAGCGCGCCCCTCGCGAGGAGGCCAAGCTGGTGCGCTGCACGATGGGAAAGTTGTACGACGTCGTGGTGGACATTCGCCCCGGCTCGCCGACCTTCAAGAAGCACGTGGCCCTGGAGCTGAGCGCGGCGAACCGGAAGATGTTGTACATCGCCAGGGGTTGCGCCCACGGATTTCAGACGCTGGAGGATGAAACCGAGGTCTTCTATCAGATTTCCGAGTTCTACTCGCCCGATCACGCCCAGGGTCTACGGTGGGACGATCCGGCGCTCGGGATCCGATGGCCTCTCGACGATCCGATCATTTCAGATCGGGACCGAGGCTTCCCTGACTTTGCCGGCTGAGAGCTCCGCCGCGGTGTCACGCGGGATGTCCGGCGGCACCGGCGAGGCGATCGGACAGGAGATGTATGCGCTCGCCGCGGAGCTCTATCCGATCTGTCGGAGCATCACGGGCCGCGGAGTGAGGCAAACGCTCGAGATCCTGGGAAAGATTGTCCCGCTCGAGAGACATGAGGTTCCTACCGGAACGCCGGTGTTCGACTGGACGGTGCCGCGGGAATGGAACATTCGGGATGCCTACGTGAAGGGCCCCGATGGGCGGCGGGTGATCGACTTCCAGGAGTCGAACCTGCACGTCGTGGGCTACAGCGTGCCGGTGCGCGCTCGGCTGCCGCTTGCGGAGCTACGGAAGCACCTGTTCAGCCGGCCGGATCGTCCCGACGTCGTGCCGTACCGCACTTCGTACTACGCCGAGAGCTGGGGTTTCTGCCTGAGCCACCGCCAGCTCGAGCAAATGCCCGAGGGGGAATACGAAGTCGTCATCGATTCCACGCTCGAGGCGGGGAGCCTCACCTATGGCGAGTACTACCGGCGCGGCGCCACCGAGGATGAGGTCCTGATCTCGTGCCACATCTGCCATCCGTCGCTGGCGAACGACAATCTCTCGGGCATGGCGTTGGTCGCCTGTCTCGCTCGACACCTATCCTCGCGGCCGCGACGGTACTCGTACCGATTTCTCTTCATCCCGGGAACGATCGGCTCCATCACCTGGCTCGCCCGAAACGAGGAGCAAGCGTCGCGGATTCGACATGGCCTGGTGGTGACGGGTGTCGGAGATCCCGGTCCGTTCACCTATAAGAGAAGCCGGCGGGGCGACGCGGAGATCGACCGGGCGGCCGCGCACGTTCTGCGGCATGCCGGAGGGCCGTACTCGATTCGCGATTTTTCGCCCTATGGATACGACGAGCGGCAGTTTTGTTCGCCGGGCTTCAACCTGCCGGTGGGGTGTCTGATGCGGACGCCGCACGGCGAATATCCGGAGTACCACACGTCGGCCGACGACCTCGCTCTGATCACGCCGGCGGCGCTTGCGGAGTCGCTGCGGATGGCAGTGGAGATCCTGGAGGTGCTCGAGCACAACGGGACCTTCGTCAATCGGAACCCGAAATGCGAGCCCCAGCTCGGAAAGCGAGGCCTGTATCGCGCGATCGGAGGCGAGCTCGACCGGGCCAGCCGAGAGCTGGCGATGCTCTGGGTGCTCAACTTGTCTGACGGGGCGCACTCGTTGCTGGACGTCGCCGAGCGCGCAGGTCTGAAGTTCGAACTCGTCCGAACGGCGGCTGACGCTTTGATCGAGGGTGAGCTTCTCAGAGCGGTTCCTTCGTCGACAACGGCATGACCACCGTAGGACTCGAAGGCGGCGGGGTGAGTGCCATCGACAAACTGAATGGACAGAAGGTCCTGGTGACCGGTGCCAGCGGGTTCATCGGTTCCTCTCTCCTGCACCGCCTGAGCAGCAGTGCCGTGGAGGTGCACGCAGTGTCCCGGAAAACCCCCATCTGCGACCCGGGTCGGACACGGTGGTGGGTCGGGGACCTCACGGAGCTCTCGACGGTACGCCAGCTCTTGGGCGACATCCAGCCTCAGGTAGTGCTTCATCTTGCGAGTCACGTGGCTGGCGGCCGAGGCCTCGAGCTCGTCCGGCCCACTTTCGATAGCAACCTCTTGACCACGGTGAATGTCCTGACCACGGCGACCGAGGCGGGCTGTCGGCGAGTCGTGCTCGCGGGCTCGCTCGAGGAGCCGACGGAGGCCGACGGAATTCCTTGTTCTCCCTACGCCGCCGCCAAGCATGCGGCGAGTGCGTATGCTCGGATGTTTCACGCCCTCTACGGTCTCCCGGTGGTCGTCCTGAGGCTGTTCATGGTGTACGGGCCTGGCCAGCGCGATCTTCGTAAGCTCGTCCCATACGTCATCCTCTCGCTGCTCGGGGGCAAGTCCCCACGCCTGATGAGCGGAGACCGCGCCGTCGACTGGATCTTCGTGGAGGACGTCGTCGACGCGTTGCTCTCGGCGGCGGCCGCCCCGGATATCGGCGGCCGGACGCTCGATGTCGGTTCGGGCCGCCTGCTCACCGTGAGGCGGGTTGTGGAAGAGCTCGTTCGACTCGTCAACCCCCGGATCCAACCCGACTTCGGTGCCATCGCGGACCGGCCGCTCGAGCAGATCCGCAGGGCTGACCCGGCGCCGACGACGGCGCTGACCGGCTGGCGGCCGTCAACCCGTCTCGAAGATGGCCTGAAAGTTACGGTCGAATGGTATGCAGAGCAATTCGCGAGCGGTGCGAGATGACTTCGATGGATCTCATGAGGTCACACCTGGCTAGTCGTAAGGGCGAGAGGACATCAAGAATGATCACGGCATCACTCTGGAGTCGGGGGACGCGTTTCATTGGTCGAAATGCCAGGCTGCTGTTGCGCCAGGCATCCGGGCAGGCTGCAAGGTGCACTGCCGAGCCGAATCACATCTGGTCGATCGGAATCTACGTCGGCCCTTCGCCTTACGAGCTCAGACCCGCGCGGGAGGCCCGGAATCCAGTTCTCGTGAGGTCGGACGTCACCGATGCGACAGCCTGGTTTTGCGCCGATCCATTCATGCTGAAGGTGGGATCGCTCTGGCACATGTTCTTTGAATACTACAACTCCAGGACGGAGAAGGGTGAGTTCGCGCTGGCTACGAGCCCGGATGCATTACGCTGGAAGTATCAGCAGAAGATTCTGGCGGAGCCTTTTCATATCACGTACCCGCAGGTTTTCGAGTCGCAGGGCGACTACTTCATGATCCCCGACTCGAGCTCGAATGCCGACCTGCGTCTCTACAAGGCCCGCAACTTTCCGACGGACTGGACCCTTGCCGAAATACTGTTCAGCGGGGCGCGGTTCGTCGACACCACGATCTTTCGTTACGACGAGAAATGGTGGTTCTTTACAGAAAGCTCCGAGGTTCGCAATGACACCCTTCGCCTCTTCTATGCCGACAGTCTGACCGGTCCGTGGCGCGAACATCCGCGGAGCCCAATCATCAACGGCGACGCGCATATCTCTCGGCCCTGCGGGAGAGTGGTCATTACAGGCGGCCGCATATTCCGATATGCGCAGGACTGCGATCCTCACTATGGTTTACGGGTGCGCGCCTTTGAAGTCACGGAACTGAGCACATCGAGGTACGAGGAGACGCCCGTCGGACGGACCCGGTAGTCGGCCCTTCGGGCCGGGGCTGGAACCGCTGCGGGATGCACCAGGTGGATGCGCATCGTCTCGATGACGGCCGCTGGATCGCGTGTGTCGACGGGTGGTTCGATAACAATGATGTCTGGCCGGTCCCGCGCAACCTTCACGAGTACAGTTGAGATGAGCAAATTGCGTGTGGCGGTATTGGGCTGCGGCGCGATAGCGGAAGCTGTCCACATTCCCCTTCTTGCGGCGTCCGAGGAAGCGGAACTCGTCATGCTGGTGGACAGCGTCGCGGAGCGGGCGCGCGGGCTCGGACAACAGTATGGTGTGAAGGCCATTTCGGTCGATTACCGCGAGGTTGTGGGGAAGGCGGATGTCGCAATCGTCGCGCTGCCGAACGATCTCCATGCGTCGGTAACGACGGAACTTGTGAAGCACGGGATTCATGTCTCTGGTGGAAAAGCCGATGGCGTTGAGCGTCAGCGAGTGCGATGCGATGCTGGCTGCGGGTAAGGGCCGCACCGTGCTGGCGGTGGGATTGGTGCGGCGTTTTTATGACTCCTCACAGTTCGTCAAGCGGGTCCTGGAGAGTGGAGTACTGGGAAGGATCCTGACCTTCGACCTGCGCGAAGGGAGCATTTTCAACCATCCGATCACGTCGGACTACATCTTTCGCAGGGAATTGGCAGGCGGCGGCGTGCTGACGACGATGGGCGTGCATCTGGTCGACCTGCTCCTGTGGTGGTTCGGCGATTGCACCGATCTCACATATGTCGACGATTCGATGGGCGGTGTGGAAGCGGATTGCCTGATCCAAATGAAGATGGCGAGCGGCGTGACGGGAGTGTTCGAGTGCAGCTTCACGCGGGATCTTCGCAACACGTGCGTGATCGTCGGTGAGCAGGGGGTTCTCGAAGTGGACACGGGGATATGGAAGCCTTTTGTGCGGCTCAGGCTGAACAAACAGGAGTTTAGTCTGCTGGGCGGCCTGGAGCGCGCCACCGCGCCCGATCCGACTTTTCGGGAGATTTACCAGCGGCAGATGATCGATTTCTTCGATGCGATTCGGTCAGGACGGCCCCCGTTGGTATCGGGGCCGGAAGGCCGGCGATCGGTCGAGGTACTGGAGCGTTGCTACGCGGGCCGACGGCCGTGGGAGCTGCCCTGGCTCTCGGTGAGCTCCGCCGAACGGGGTGGCGCCGCATGAGAGGGGCTGACAGGGCGCGAAGCGAATTCGAGGGAAAGCAGGTGTTGGTGACGGGGGGCACGGGCTTCATCGGCGGCCGGCTGGCGGAGCGTCTGGCGGTGGAGAGCGGGGCGCGGGTGCGCGTGCTGGTGAGAGAGCTCGGGCGGTGCTGGCGCATTGCGCGGTTCCCGGTGGAAATGATTCGGGGCGACGTGTTGGAGCCGGCGACGCTGGCCCGGGCGTCGAACGGCTGTGACGTCGTTTTTCACTGCGCTTACGGCAATCGAGGAAGCGAGGAGCTGCAGCGGCGTGTCAATGTAGAGGGAACGGCGAACGTGCTGAACGCGGCCAGGGCCGCCAACGTTTCGCGTATCGTTTATCTCAGCACGGTTGCCGTTTACGGTGCGACACCCGATGGCGATCTCGACGAGACGGCCCCGCGCCGTCACTCGGGCCACGTCTACATGGATAGCAAACTGGATGCGGAGAGGCTGGCGCTCGAGTACGTTCGGAAGCAGGCTCTGCCAGTTACCATTCTGCAGCCGACGGCGGTGTACGGCCCATTCGCGCCGGTCTGGACGGTTGGCGTCCTCGATCAGTTGAAGACGGGTCGGATCATACTCGTCAATGGCGGTGACGGCCTGCAGAACGTCGTCTATGTCGATGACGTCGTGACGGCGATGCTCCTGGCGGCGACCAAGCGGGAGGCTGTCGGCGAGGTCTTCCTGATCTCCGGCGACGAGCCGGTGACGTATCGCCGCTTCTTCGAGCGGCACGAGCAGATGCTCGGGACGTGCGGCACGATCAGCCTGTCCATGGACGAGGCGGACGCCCGCTGGCGCTCGCGGCGGGGAAAAGTGTGGGTAGAGGCCTTGCGCGCGCTGCGTGCGGATGGCCGGTTCTCGGAAGCGCTCGCCAATACGACCGTTGGCCGGATCTCCCGGCGCGGGGCCCGGCTGATCGTCGGGAGGGCGTTTCGCCGGCGCATGAGGATTGAGCAGCCTGGCCGCTCCCTGGCTGCGGCTCCGGCGGAAAAGCCGATTCATCTGCTCGATCCGCCACTGCTCCGTCTTCTGGCCGCCAAGACCCGGGTCCGCATTGACAAGGCGCGGCGCCTGCTCGGCTACGAGCCGGCATTTGATTTCGCGACCGGCATGCAAGTGACAGAGCGGTGGGCCGAGTGGGCGAACCTTCTCACGCCGTCAACTGGAAGTCTCGGCTAGGTTGCAATAAAGGTAGGTATGCCGCCACCATGGAAGGACCGCCTCAAGAAATGGCGGCCAGTGTTTGTCGCAAACGAGCTCCGCCATTCCATGCGGAAGACGTTAGCCGGACTCGACCGACGGTCGCTCGAGAACCAAGTGGTCTCGCTGAAGCCACCGGGCGCGTCTCGGGGAAATGTGCTCCTTTCGTACCACATCGAGGCTCTCGTATGGCCGGCGGGCGACGCGCGGCTGAAGTCGCATACCGCCTACTGGCAGTCGGCACAGATGGCGCATACGTTCGTCGATCTGGGCTATAGCGTCGACGTAATACATTTTCTCAATCAGGGATTTCGGCCGGAGAAAGCCTATTCGGTCGTCGTCGACACTCGCCACAATCTCGAGCGTTTATCGCCGCAGCTGGGGAACGGCTGTCTCAAGATTTTTCACATTGACACCGCTCATATGCTATTTACGAACGCTGCCGAAGCGGCTCGCCTCCTGGCGCTGCAGCGGCGCCGGGGCGTCACGTTGGAGGCGTGGCGCACGCAGGGGCCGAACCAGGGGATCGAGCACGCAGACTGTGGCACGACGCCAGGGAATGCATTCACGATCTCGACGTTCGAGTATGCGGGCAAGCCTATCTACCGGGTGCCCATTCCAGCGGCGAACACGTTTGAGTGGCCCGCGCACAAGGACTGGGAGGGGTGCCGGAATCGGTTTCTTTTTTTTAGCAGCTCTGGCCTGGTCCTCAAGGGGTTGGACCTCGTCCTGGAGGCGTTCGCGAAAATGCCGGACTGTCACCTGACGATTTGTGCTCCGGTCGAGGGGGAGAGAAGGTTCGCGCGGGCGTATCATGGGGAACTCTACGAATCGGCCAACATTCACACAGTCGGCTGGGTCGATGCGGGCGGTGAGACGTTGCGACAGATCGCGGATTCCTGTGCCGGCCTCGTGTTCCCCAGCGCTTCCGAGGGGGCAAGTACGAGTACAATCGAGTGCATGCACATGGGCGTAGTTCCAATCGTGAGCCGCGAGTCGGGCGTGGACATGGGGGATTTCGGAGTCCTGCTCGAGAGCTGCTCGGTGGAGGACATCCGGAAGGCCGTTCGTATGATCGGAAGCCTTCCGGCAGACGAGCTCGCGAGTCGTGCTCGGAAGGCGTACGAATACGCGCGGGCCAATCACACGCGCGCGAAATTTGCCGCCGAGTATCGGTCTACGGTTGCCATGATCCTCGAACGGCACGGTCACGCGGCTGAGGCAGCCGGGTAGTCGGCGAAGCAGGCGTGAACGCGGTCCTGGCCGGCGGATCGATGATGGGAGTGCGTCGGATTTTGCCCATGTTCGGTCGGTTTTCCCTCGACGGGCACGCCCGGCGATTCGCCGAGCGAGATTCCGCCAGGGCGTGGGGGGCGAGGGACTCGACCCTATCGCAGGAGGAGGCGGTCGTCCGATGAACAGGGAGGAGAGCGTGCCGCCCGTGCTGCTCATCGGGCCCCGAAGGGGTCTGTTGCAGCTGGATTTGGCGCCCGTGTTTCGGTACCGTGAATTGCTTTATTTTCTGGTCTGGCGCGATGTCGCGGTGCGCTACAAGCAGACCGTCATTGGCATAGGTTGGGCGATTCTACAGCCCCTGCTGACCGTCGTGGTATTCACGGTGATCTTCGGCAAATTTGCCAGGATGCCGTCCCAGGGGTTGCCCTATCAGTTGTTCTCCCTTGCCGGCCTTTTGCCATGGACGTACTTCGCGCAGGCGGTCAGCCGGAGCGGAACCAGCCTGGTCAGCAACTCGAATCTGATCAGCAAGGTGTATTTTCCGCGGTTGATCGTCCCGATTTCAGCGGCGCTGGGGCCGTTGGTCGATTTCGGCATCATGTTCGTGATGCTGATGGCCATGATGGCCTGGTACGGGGTAAAGCCCGGTTGGGCAGTTTTGGCGTTGCCCGCATTTTTGGTGCTGGCTTTCTTGACCGTGCTGGCGCCCTGCCTTTTCCTTTCGGCCTTGAACGTTCGGTTTCGGGATGTCGGGCATGCCATTCCGTTCCTGGTGCAAGTCTGGATGTACGCCTCACCCGTGGTGTATTCGACCGAACTGATCCCCGCGAAATGGAAGCTCCTGTACAGCTTGAATCCGATGGTGGGCGTGATCGAGGGCTTCCGGTGGGCGCTCCTGGGCACGGCGCAGCCGGACTTTGGCGTGATGTTGCTCGCCCTCGTGGTCGTTTCGGCGATGCTGGTGGGCGGCGTGATCTATTTCAAGTACGTCGAGCGAACATTTGCGGACGTGATCTAAGCGATGGGCTCGGTTGCCATTCGAGCGGCCAATCTCGCCAAGCGGTATCAGCTGGGAGTCAAGCTGGAACACAATACGCTGCGCGATCAATTGATGTACGGCTGGCGATCGTGGACCGCGCGTGGCAGCCGGACAGCCAGCGATAGCGATTTTTGGGCCTTGAAGGGGGTGTCCTTTGAAGTCGAACGCGGTGAAGTCGTCGGCATCATTGGCCGCAACGGGGCCGGCAAGAGCACGCTGCTCAAGATTTTATCTCGAATCACCGAACCTACCAGCGGGACCGCGGAGATTCATGGCCGAGTGAGCTCGCTCCTGGAGGTGGGCACCGGCTTTCATAGCGAGTTGAGCGGGCGCGAGAACATCTATCTCAACGGGGCAATTCTCGGCATGAGCCGAACCGAGATGGCTGCGAGGTTCGACGCAATCGTGGATTTTGCGGAGGTGTCAGCCTTCATCGACACACCGGTCAAGCGATATTCGAGCGGAATGTATGTGCGCCTGGCCTTTGCGGTGGCGGCGCATCTGGAGTCGGACATTCTGCTGATAGACGAGGTGCTTGCGGTAGGCGACGCGGCGTTCCAGAAAAAGTGCCTGGGCAAAATGGGCGACAGCGCCAAGAGCGGGCGAACGGTGCTGTTCGTCAGTCACAACATGGCCGCGCTTCAGTCGCTGTGCAGTCGAGCCATCCTGCTGACCAGAGGAGAGCTGGAGATGCAAGGCTCCACGCAGGGCGTGGTGCAGCACTACCTGGAGTCATTCAGCACTGTGGATTCCACGCCGCTCGATGAGCGCACTGACCGGCAGGGTGATGGGACGGCGCGCCTGCTATCGATCCGAGTTGAAGCCGTCGGCGCCGACAACGTCGTCCGCCCGACCAGTCGGTTGAAGATCACCGTCGAATACAGCAGCAAGGGGCCCCTACGGTATCCGGTGTTCTGGGCCACGATTTACGATTACAACAGCAGCACCGGCTTGTATTTGCTCACGAACGAAGCCGTTGGCGGCCTGCCCGACGAGCTGCCTCCGGCGGGTACGGTGACATGTGTGACGGAGCCGATCAACGTTACACCGGGACGGTGCTATGTAAATCTCGGTGTCCGAAAGGGCGGGGTAATCGCCGATTATGTCCAGTACGCGACATTATTCGATGTCGAAATGGAGGATGTGTACGGCTTGGGGAAGATTCCGCCGCGGGACCGGGTCGTGGGGTTGGTGCCGCATCAGTGGTCGGTCGAAAGCCGCAGCGTATGAACGTGGCCGATGTGTCCATGGATTCTCCGAGCGGGACGCTCGAAACGCCGCAATCCATGCCCGAGACGGAGCTGACCTTCCATCCGCATTCGAGGTGCGACCCGAATGGCCGGCTGTTTGAGTGGAGGGGCAATCTCTACCGGGGGGTGACGGCCCGGTGGCTGCCGGTGTGGGAGAGGCTCTTGCAGGGAGGACTTCTCGAGAGACTCGTTCGGCGGGGGTCTGCTGATCGAGACCGATGTGACGCCGTACATCGTCGATGGCTTTGCGCTGGTCTTGCGACATCGTCGTATCCCCTTTGTGTCTTATCCCCACGAGTGGTGCGCAGCGACGTTCAGGGATGCCGTGCTGACTTGTCTGGATCTCCTCGCGGAGCTCGGCGCTCGTGGACTCACCTTCCAGGATGGCAATCTCGCCAACATGCTTCTGGACGACGGCAAGCTCGTCTACGTCGACGTGGGATCGATCATCGCGATGGGCCCAAAATCCCCCTGGCCGGGCCGGGATGAGTTCGAAGGGTATGCCGTCCGCCCCTTGAGATTGATGGCTTGCGGACAGGAGCGGATCGCGCGGTTGCTGATGTGCGAAGACGATGGCGTTCGCGAGTCCGAGTTCTCGGCGATTACCGAGCCAGCGAACGTGTCGGGTGTACCGATGTCGCTCGTGGAGCGGGGCCGAAGCTTGGTTGGCAAAACTCTTCCGGGGTCTTTCAGACGGGCCTTGAAGGCAGTGTTTCGCACGACCCCGGTCTCAGGCGAAGAGCCGGCAGTAGATTTGCCTGCGCATTTGGATTATCTGCGCGGCCTGAGGAGGGATCTCGCGCGACTGGACGTATCCGGCCCTTCGAGCCTTACGAGCAGGGGCAATGAATTCGCGCATACCGAACCAGAGGCGACGTCACGAGTGGCGAAGGTGCTGGATGAATTGCGGCCGGCATCGGTATTGTGCGTGGGACGACAGGTAGAGGCTTATGCTCGGTTAGCCGCGCGCTGTGGGAGCCGAGTTGTGGCGATCGACGACGAACCGTTGCGCGTGACCCGGTTATACGAGGCAGTGCGCGGGGACGAGCTGCCGATCCTGCCGCTGCTGATGGACGTGACGAAGCCCACACCCGAGCGGGGAATTCTGGGGCACTGGACGGAGGCTGCGACGGAGCGCCTGGCTTGTGACTTTGTGCTCGCGATGGGGCTGGTGGCGGAGATTGTGTATCGGCGGCGCCTGTTGTGTGAGCATGCTGCGCTCGCGCTGGCCCAGTTCTCACGATCGCTGGGCGCTGGTGGATTTTCGTCTCGCCACTCATCCGTCATTGCGAGAATATGCGAATGAGGAGCGCCCCGCCGAGTACACACTGGAGCGGCTGCGGGCCGCGTTGGCGGCGCATTTCAGCAAGATATCCGAAGTGTCAGGGTCGGCGACCGGCGTCCAGCTGCTGCTTTGCGAGAAGTAGGACCGGCGATCGTCCGGGGGCTCGATAAGTTCCCGGGGACCCTCGCTCGTCCACTATGGCTGGGGAGGCGGTCGCGGAGGAGCTTTCCAGAACGAGCGCATAGTTGCGGTACCGTCGTTGGACTCTGGCGCGCCCGGGACTGGCCTGACCATCCAATCGATCGCCAGCGCCCCCGTCCGAGCCTCTGCGTCCATGGACGCGAGCCCATAGAGCACGCGACGCAGGCGCCAGGTGCCCGTGTCATTGCGAGCCGGGTTCGAGGCCTGTTCGCTCCGCGAGGGAGGACCCGGTTTCGCCGGGACTGCACACGACCACGCGGATATCGACCAGGCCTCGCGCTCTGCGCCGCGGGGGGCGGGGGTCCTTCCGAGGCATCAAGCGACCTGAATGGGCACGTATCGAGGTATTGACTTGACAAGAAAGGGTTTAGAGACCGGTCTTGGCCCGGAGATCAGGTGGTTAAGCCTGTCCTCAAGAGCAGGGCTTTTGTGCTAAGATTTCGCCTCACCACGAGAGAATAGAGGAGTTCAGAGATGCCGCTTCTAGGGCGCGGGACAGCGATACTCTCAATGGGCTTCTTCCAACTCTCCGCGGCTGCTTCCCGGTGGGTCGCTCATTCTCGCAGCCGCTCCCGCACCACCTGGTGACGTCTTTCACGCCGATCTCCACCAAATGAAGAGCGCAAGCGGCCCCGGCGGGTACCTCCCGGCGGATGCTGCGCCCGCGGTAGCGCGTATAGCGTCGAGCCCTCGAACGCCGGGTGATTGCGCGATGCGAGAGGTGGGACCGGCAGACCGTCCGGGGGCCTCGATGCGTTGGGCAGGAGAGAAACGGAGGGAACAGGAGCTGGGTAAGTGGGAGAAGCTCCTGCCTTTGATCTTCCTGTTCAATGTGGCGCTCGTGTACCCCGCACTCTTTCCGCGGCTGCATGACATCAATGC
Source organism: uncultured Acidobacteriota bacterium (assembly GCA_963847075.1). Lineage (GTDB taxonomy): Bacteria > Acidobacteriota > Thermoanaerobaculia > UBA5066 > Gp7-AA6 > DAHUXD01. The sequence continues at coordinate 386,530 of CAWJYL010000002.1, read as the reverse complement.
CTGGGATGAAGCCATTTATATTGAGCATGGCAGGGAACTGGCTCAGGGTCACCTGCCCCTGTATTCGGACAATCCAGCCGTCTCGCTTCTGTACGCCCTGACTTGGTTGCCTGTCCGCAGTTCGCCGTTTTGGCTGGTTTACAGTTGCCGGCTCGGGCGCCTCATCCTTTTCGGGCTACTGTGGCTCGCGTGCTACCGAGTGTCCCGGCGATTTGCCAACCTCGTACATCCGTTGATCATCATTGGACTGCTGGTCGTGTCGCCGGCAGCGAGGAGCCTCCTCGATAACGGTAGCAACGCCCTGTTTGCGGCGATGAGTGGATTCGCGTTGGCGGAATTCCTGGCGTTCTATCAGACTCAACAGCTCCATCATGCCCGCCTGACCTCGGTATTTGTAGGACTGGCTGCGACTGTCGAGGAATGAGGGAGCGGTGATCTTTGTGATTTTCATCGGCCTCACGCTGCTCATCGGATGGCGGCTGGACAACGTGAGGGCCTGTCTGACTGCTGCCGTCCTCCCGTTCGCGGCCCTGACCGGTGGGTATTTGTTGGTCTATACACTGAATACAGGCCGGCTTGGCGACGGGCACCGCCGAGAGAGCCTACTACACCTTCGAGCAAGGACATGGAATGGCATTTTTTCGTGACCGGTACAAGGGGGGAGTGGAGTACGTCGAAGGGCAGCTCGAGGCGCGTCAATTGTTCGGGACGGCCGAGGAGAATCAGTTTTCGATCCTGCGAGCAATTCGCCGCAATCCGACGCGCGTATTTTCGGCGAATTCCCCTTCTCGCCAAGGAGGCTATTCACGAGGCGATTCGTGTGTACGGCGGCATCTTGCCTGGATCTTCTTTGTACTCGCGGCGCTCGGTAGGATCACGCTGGCGCGTCGGCGACAATGGGGGCTCGCAGGCATTCTGGCTCTGTGGTCGGCCTATTCGGTGCTCTACGTCCTTCTGTGTTTTCAACCATCGCATCTGCTGATGCCGTTCATGGTGGTCCTTTCCTTCGCGGGGATTGGCATCACTGCTGCGGGAAAGACGAGCCGAGGCGATCTCGTCAGCACCGGCGCTTGCCTCATGTTCTTCGCCATGGCTTTGGTGACGAGGGGCGGAGGACCTCTCGCCGAGGAGCGAGAAGTCGGCGTCGCGGCGCCGCCCGGCCAGCCGAGTATCTCAGGAAAATCCCGAGCCGGAAGCCGGGCCGGGGCGGGGCGCCCGGTTCAGATGAGCGGGCGGTCTTGTTCATGAGGACGCATCTGCGGGCGGGAGCACGGGTCGGGGGCTGGGCGCCCGGCGTCCTCTGGACGGCGAATATGACCCCCGTTAAAATGCACCGCGATCTCCGTTATATGAGATCCGACGGGGACCTTTCCGACTGGCTGCATCGGGAACGCGTCGACGCGATCTATGTGGACTCCTCACTACGCGATTACGAACCTTCCGTGTGGCAGCTGGTCCGCGCGCGAATCGGGAAGGAATTGGTCGTCGGTTTCGGCGAGAACGGCGAGAGCGTGGAAGTGCTGCTCGTTCGCGGCCACGCGTAAGCGATTCGCGGTCTACGGACGGCTTTCCAGCCTGTTTCATGGAGGGTAACCGATGCACTTGATTGGCCGAGTGTTGAGAATTCTGATCAGCGAGGGTCCGAGCGGTGTGTTCAGGCGCTTGCGCGCACGCTTGGGACAGCATTCTCCAAACATTGAAATGCTGATCGACAAGGAGAAGGAGGAGTATCAGCAGGAACGCGATCGGTTCAAGCAGTACATCAAGAACATCGATCTGCCGGGGTTGCCGAGTTTTTATTGGTACCACACCGTCGATCTAGGCAACGGCATTGTCACCCCCGGTGACTACGACTACAGACACTCCCTGCCCTCGTTCCACTTTCCAGACGACATGTATGGTATGAAAGTCTTGGACGTCGGCTCTGCCACCGGCTTCTTTTCCTTCGAATTCGAACGGCGCGGTGCCAAAGTCGTCTCGGTAGAACTGCCCTCTCTGCATGACTGGGACATTATCCATGACGAGAAGGCCGCCGTGATTTTGTCGATCATGGCCGAGTGCCAGGCGACAAGCCCGGAAGACGCTTATTACCGTCATCTAAAGGGTCCCTTCGACTTTTGTCACAGCCAGCGCAAGTCGTCCGTCAGGCGGGTGTTTTCGCCCATTTATGACCTGACCGCGGAAATATTGGGCGATGACCAGTTTGACATCGTGTTTCTTGGAGACATACTGCTGCATTTGTTCGCACCGCTGAAAGCATTGAACGTCATCGCTCCCCTGTGCAAAGACAGGTTGATCATTGGTACCGATCTGTTCGCGGATCCCGGCGAGGCTCCCTCGATGCGCTTCCTTGGAACGGTGAGCAAGAAAATGGATCACCGCACCTGGTGGGCATTCAACCGGGTATGCATGGAAGAGATGCTGCGGCGCGTTGGCTTCCGAGATGTGAAGTTGGTCGGGAACCACTCCGGCATCGGTCGTCGAGCCTGGTGGCGCTATGAGCGATATGTATTTCACGGGCGAAAATGAAGCGAGTGTTGAGGCGTCACGCGATGCCACAACTTTCGGGTCGAGGGCAGGGAGTGCGCGCGGGCACCGCAGTCGACGATCCAGCTGGATTACGAGGACGGTTCGCCCAGTACGACGCAGAGGGTCGGTTGAGCCCGTTTCCGACGACGGGAAAGGGCTCGGAAGAACAGTACGGGTTGGCTGCCCTCGGGTTCTCCCGGCCGTAGATTTGGAGGTATCCGGTTCTTTGAGTAACCGGATTTGGGCGCCGGATCGGGCCGATTGAGACATTGGCCGGGAAGCGTCGGCCGTCGGGTTCCAGATTTTGGATTTTCGTCTCTCCAACCGGGCCCCGCCCGTACCCCTGCCAGACCTCCTCGACAGCGCCACTCAGCTCAGCAGAAAGGAGGGACAGCCAGAGGCAGCCGAACCTTCGGGAATATCTGCCGCCGGATGCCCCAGTGCGTTCACTTCCTGTACATAAGACCGGTCCCGGCCTTTGCGATGATTTCCTATAACGTGGCTGGGATCGCCTGGCTCCAACTCCCCAAATCGGATCGGGCCCGCGAGGCCTCCGTCACTCGGACACACGGATCAAATGGCGAGATACGTGCTCGCTAACGATTTATGAACCCCTAACTTCGCGTCACGCGCCACCAAAAGGGAGTTCTCTCTCTTTTTGTTGGGCGCGCGCAGCGTGATTGTGCGATCGTGATGACGAGGCGACGCGCGCATGACACCTCAAACGAAACGAGCCAGGATTTCTCCCCTCGCAGTGACGCTCGGCTCGCTTCTGATCCTCGGCACGGCGCTGACGGCCGTGAACTACCAGCTCCCGATAGTCCGCAATTCCTTGATCTATGCCAAGATTTGCGACGCTCTATTAGGGACCGGTCAAGACATACCGGCAAAGGACAAGGCATTGGGGTTCCCCATCGTCTCTCTGCCCTTCGTCGCGCTATTTGGTGCCAATGGCGGTCTAAAACTCTCTTCGTATGCGGCCAGCGTTCTCTATCTACTCTCGTTGCTCAAGATCCTTCCGTACTTCAAACGCCGATACTTTTCCGGCGATCCCACCTTCCATTGGGAGTTATTCCTCATTGGCGGATCACCGCTTTTTGTGGCCCAGTTCTTCTCAGGGTACCCGGACATCTTGTTCGCGTTCTTCTTCGCCTGGTGCTGGTACTACCTCGACCGAGGATTCTCAGAGAAAGGGTCGGCGCGGGATATTTGCGTCGCGGCACTCTTAGTCCTGCTGAGTGTGTGGGTGAAACACTATGGCCTTTATCCTGTGCTTCGTTGCGGCTCTCTACCTGGTTGGCGCCGCTCGGCGTCTCGATCGCCGGCGAGCGGTTGCCTCGGCCGTCAGTGCGAGCCTGGCATCGTGGTTGCTCTACCTGGCTCAGCGGGGGACACTGCCGCTCTACAATCTTGGCGGGGGCGAGGCCGACTACAGGTACGAGTTGGAGCGCTGGCTAGCTTTCGTACGGCGCTGTACGGGCTTGCGTGTTTTGTCGTCTTCCTTGCCGTCAGCTTTGGTGTCTTTTCGGCACTGAGTCTCCGATTCAGCAAGTGGAAAGAGCGAGGCATTTTGTATGTCGCCGTCGTTGGCTATATCGTCCCGGTGTTGGTGTACCCGGGGAGCACCTACAATATTCGGTATTATTTGCCGATCGCATTCATATTCGGTCTCGTCGTTGGCGACGGCGCGGGCCGGTTGCTGAGTCCCGGCCGAGCCTGGCTGCAGCGGTCGGCGAAGGTACTGGCGATCGGCTGGGTTGTTGTGGGCAATGCGTATTTCAATTTTCCCCATGGCCTGGATCTTCCGATGTGGCGCGCGAGCTCCACGCGCGGCGTCGCGACGGGGAGGGCATACGCGTGGCTCATGCGGAAATATTACGATTGGTTTGATAATTTTCGAGTGAATACGGAACAGGTGCCTGACGCGAAAGTTCTCGAGGTGTTGGGGCGAACGAAGGAGAAGGGTCAGGCACTTTTCCTGCTGAGATTTACTTACGGATCGTATACGGCCGAGCTGTGGCCTCGGATGGGGTTGATTCCGAGCGAGTATCGGATTACTTACGGGAAGCGCCCGGAGGATGTCGAGGGCCGGCTAAAGGATGGACTCTGGGTTCTGGATTACCAGGGCGGGTTCGCCCGGTACCTCGCCGAGCACCCCGGAGTCAGGTTCGAGGAGAAGACGCCCTACGTCTGGCATCCTGGGGCGGGCCGGCTCTATCGAGTGTGGGTGGGCGAGGGCAGGGGGAGGGTCGCGATGGGCTCTGAGAGGATTAGCAAGGTCGTCACCGGGTGGTGGAAGTTCTGAGTGAACGACTCGACGGGGGGTCTCGGAGGCGCAGGAGCCGTCGATTACGTCGGTCGCGGAGGTCGGCGAATATCGCGCAGGGTCCTGAGACGCCCGAGCTCTTCTCGAACCCCGCCTCGGGCCGTAAGCTACTGACTGCGCGGGCCAAAGTGGGCTCGAGGCCAATCCATCCGGTTGAAAGCGGGACGGTCCTCGAGTAAGCTTGCGGGTCTTCGGAGTTAAAATGAATTCCCACGCCGTCAGAAGGCGGGGAAGAGGGAGTGTCGCCGTGGGACGGCATTCCTTCGTCCTCACCATGACAGCAGTCCTTGATCAGGCCGCGCGGCGTCGGCCCGGAGGAAATCTGTCCTCGTGAACAAGAGGTCGACTTCGCCAACACTGACGCGGGGCATCCAGTTCGCGCTGGATGTGACCGCGCTCGTTACGTCCTTCGCTCTGGCGTACCTGCTGCGTTTCGAGTTCGCCGTGCCCCAGAAGCAGCTCGGTAACGCCCTCCAGCAGCTTCCGTACGTGGTGGTCATTCAGTTCGCGGCCCTGGCCCTGGCCGGGGTCTATAGCTTCATCTGGCGCTACGTGGGCCTCGGCGAGGTCAAGGCCTTCCTCTACGCGGCTCTATGGTCCGCGCTAGCCCTTACAGCCGTGCGCCTCACGCTACCCGAGCGCTTTGGCGGCTGGAGGGTCCCCCTCTCAATCATTCTCATGGGGACCGTTTTCTCGTTCGGCGGCGTTCTGGGACTGCGGGTGCTGCGGCGATATCTCTATGAGGTCGGGCAGCGGTTGCATCGGGCCACTCTCTCTGACGGCACGCGGGCGCCGACCCTTCTCGTCGGCGCGGGCCGGGCCGGGGTACTGGCGGCGCGCGAGATCGTGGGGCGCGGCGACATGAACCTCGACGTCAAGGGGTTCGTAGACGACGACCCTGGAAAGAAGGACGCCGTCATCCACGGCATCCGCGTCGTCGGAACGACCGAGGATCTCCCGCGCCTGGTCCGGGAGCTCGGCATCACCCAGGTCGTCATCACGATCGCCCAGATCTCGCGCCAGGAGATCCTTCGCCTGATCGGCCTCTGCCGAAAGATCCAGGTCGCCGTGCGGATCATCCCGGGCCTGTACGAGGTGCTGCAGGGCAAGGTCCACGTCACGCGGATCCGCAGCGTCCAGATCGAGGACTTGCTCGGGCGCGAGCCCGTGTATCTCGACGAGGCGCAGCTCGGGCAGTTTCTGGCCGGCAAGCGCGTCATGGTGACGGGGGCCGGTGGCTCCATCGGTTCCGAGCTCGTCCGCCAGGTTGCGCGCTTCAAGCCGGCGAAGCTCCTGCTCGTCGAGCGGGCGGAGTTCGCGCTCTTCGAGGTGGACGCCGAGATGCGGCGCGTGTGTCCCCAGGTCGAAGTGCTGCCGCTCGTAGCCGACGTGTGCGACGAGGGGCGGGTCCGGGCGCTCTTTCAGGAGCACGCGCCGCAGATCATCTTTCATGCGGCGGCGCACAAGCACGTGCCGATGATGGAGGCGAACCCGGGCGAGGCCATCAAGAACAACGTGCTTGCGACGCGCCTGCTCGGCGAAGTGGCGGGGGAGCATGGCGTCGAGACCTTCGTCATGATCTCGACGGACAAGGCAGTTCGGCCGACCTCGATCATGGGAGCCACCAAGCGCACCGCGGAGCTCGCCGTCCAGGACCTGGCGAAGCGGCACGCGACCCGCTACCTGGCGGTTCGCTTCGGCAACGTCGTCGGCTCCGCCGGCTCGGTCGTCCCGATCTTCCGGGAGCAGATTCGCCGGGGCGGTCCGGTCACCGTGACCCATCCCGAGATGCGTCGGTACTTCATGACGATTCCCGAGGCGGCGCAGCTCGTGCTGCAGGCGGGCGCGATCGGCGAGGGCGGCGAGATCTTCATCCTCGACATGGGCGAGCCGGTCCGCATCCTGGACCTGGCCGAGGAGATGATCACGCTGACGGGGCTGCGACCGTACGTGGACATGGACATCGTGTTCACGGGGCTGCGACCGGGCGAGAAGCTCTTCGAAGAGCTCGAGCTCGCGGGCGAGCAGATCGCCAAGACCCGGCACCCCAAGATCTTCATCGGGAAGCTTGCGGCCTATCCCGACCGGGGAAGTCGAGAAGGCGCTGCGCTATCTCGAGCAGCTTTCCCGAGAGGCCGACGGGACGGCGGTGCGGCGGTTCTTCAACTCGCTCCTACCTGAGGCGAACCTGGGCGTGCGGCGGGTAACCCGTGAGGAGACGCCCAGAGCCGAGGGGGCCGCAGATAAGACCGGCTCGACGACGCCATATGTCTGAGCCATCGTGGCCTTTCGGCCAGCTCCGCGCTTGTAGCCGCTTCGGAAATCCTTTAACCTCAAGCTAATGCGTAAGGTCTCGTCGACTCGCCGGTCGTCCGTCTGCCTTCTTTCTTTTCATCCGCTCGTCCTGTCGGAATTCGAGCGGCTCCTCTCCGATCTCCCTCTTTCGGTCCAGGGCCGACGCCTCGAGCCGGATCTGATCGCGGACCCCTCGAAGCTCGTGGTGCCCAAGGCTTCGGTGTTCGTCGTCGAGGGGCACCCGCATCGGCCGACGACCGAGTCGCTCGTGGTCGGCGTGCTCGGCCGCCATCCGGGGAGCCGCGTGGTCGTGGTTGCCGAGAAGTTCGAGCAGGACGGGGCGTTCTCGCTGCTCCGGCTGGGCACCAAGGGCCTGCTGACGTTTGGCGAGGCCAACGAGCAGCTCGGCCGGGCCGTCCAGGAGGTGGCAGGCGGGGGTTTCTGGGTGCCCCGGACCCTCTTGTCCCGGTTCGTGGACGAGACGATCACTTCGACCAAGCGGCCACGGGGTCCGGCAGGACCGGCGAGGCTGTCGAGACGGGAGAAAGAGGTCATGGAGGCGCTGCTCGAGAACCTCTCCAACAAGGAGATCGCGAGCAAGCTCAACATGTCCGAGAGGACGGCCAAGTTCCATGTCTCCAACCTCCTGGCCAAGTACGGCGTCCGGCGGCGGGCCGACCTCATTCTCCTGACCTTCACGCAGCTCGAACGGGTCCCCGAACGGCCGGCCTCATAGGGACACGCGGGCTACCCCCTCGCCTTGCCCTCTCCCCCGGGGAGAGGGTCGGGCCGGCCCGGTTGACAGTCCCGCCCCCCTTGCGTATTCTTACGCGCCCTTCCACGGGGGTTTCCGTTCAGGCTCGCCGGTCGCGGGCCACCTTGAGGACACGTTTTTTTGGGGTTTCGAGAATGGTCTCTGTCACAACGAAGGCATCGGCCGCTGACTCCCGCCGCGAGTGGTTCGTGGTGGACGCCTCGGGCCTCGTCCTCGGGCGCCTGGCGACCCGGGTTGCCCGGATCCTCTCGGGAAAGCACCGCGCGAGCTACATTCCGTACCTCGACACCGGCGACTTCGTCGTGATCACGAACGCGGAGAAGGTCAGGCTCACGGGCGTGAAGCTCGACGTCAAGGTGTATCGCCGGCACACGGGCTACCCGGGCGGGCTGAAGTCGGTGGGCGCGCGGGACATGCAGGGCAAGTATCCCGAGCGGCTCATCGAGGCGGCCGTGCGCGGGATGCTTCCGAAGACGAAGCTCGGCCGCAAGCAGTTGAAGAAGCTCAAGGTTTACCGGGGATCCAAGCACCCCCACGAGGCGCAGCAGCCTCGCCCCCTCAAGATCGCCGCGAGCAGCGGGAAATAAGTCGGAGGAGTCTTGCCAGCAGTCGACATTCAGCACAGGGCCGTCGGGCGTCGCAAGACCTCGATGGCGCGCGTCCGTCTGGTTCCGGGGACGGGAGCGATCACGGTCAACAAGCGTCCCTTCGACGACTTCTTCCCGAACAACGTCCTGAAGATGGTCATCAAGCAGCCGCTCCTCGCCACGGAGACGGCCGAGAAGTTCGACATCCACGTGTCGGTTGCCGGCGGCGGGCCTTCGGGCCAGGCCGGCGCGATCCGCCACGGCATCGCGCGCGCCCTCACCCTGTACAACCTCGAGCTGCGCAAGAAGCTCAAGAAGGAAGGCTTCCTGACGCGCGATCCCCGCATGAAGGAACGCAAGAAGTACGGCCAGCGCGGCGCGCGGGCCCGGTTCCAGTTCAGCAAGCGCTAATGTGTAGTTTTCAGATCTCAGTTCTCAGGTCACGGTTCACGGTTCCGGACTGAGAAATGACGACTGACGGCGGATTACTTTTTAAGGAGGTGTGATCTGGCATCTATTTCGATGAAGGAACTGCTCGAGGCTGGCGTCCACTTCGGTCATCAGACCAAGCGCTGGAATCCGAAGATGAAGAAGTTCATTTTCGGCAAGCGCAATGGGATCTACATCATCGACCTGCAGAAGACGCTCAAGCAGTTCAAGGAAGCCTCGAAGTTCGTGACCGACCTTGCCTCCGCGGGCAAGAACCTGCTGTTCGTCGGCACGAAGCGCCAGGCGCAGGATGCGATTTACGAAGAGGCCAACCGCTGCGGGATGTTCTACGTGAACACGCGGTGGCTCGGCGGCACGCTGACCAACTTCTCCACGATCCGCAAGTCCATCCACCGGCTGAAGGAGATCGAGGGCATCCTCGCGCAGGATGACAACGAGAACCTCACCAAGAAGGAGCGGCTGCGGCTCGAGCGCGAGAAGGAAAAGCTCGAGAAGAATCTCACCGGCATCAAGGAGATGGACGAGCTGCCCGACGCGCTTTTCGTGATCGATCCCAAGCAGGAGTACATCGCGGTCAAGGAAGCGAACATCCTCGGCATCCCGGTCGTGGCCGTGGTCGACACCAACTGCGACCCGGACCTCGTCGATCACGTGATCCCGGGCAACGACGACGCGATCCGCGCGATCCGGCTCTTCGCCGCGAAGATCGCGGATGCCGTCCTCGAGGGGCTGCACGCCCACGGGGAGCGCGAGGGGGCCGAAGAGGCCGCGTCGGAAGATCGTCCGCGCACGCCCGAGCTCTCGCAGACCGCGGTCGTCGCCGACGCGTCGTAACTCGAGTTCGCAGTTTTCAGTTCTCAGTTCGGACTGAAACTGAAGACTGATAGCTGACTACTGAACGTCAGAGGAAACCATGGAAATCTCGTCCAAGCTCGTATCCGACCTGCGCACCGAGACGGGCGCCGGCATGATGGACTGCAAGAAGGCGCTCGTGGAAGCCCAGGGCAACTTCGAGGAGGCGAAGAAGATCCTCCGCAAGAAGGGCCTGGCGGCCGCTGCGTCGAAGGCCGGGCGCGCCGCCTCGGAGGGGCTCGTCGTGGCGCACGTGACCGTGAAGGGGGCTGTCCTTCTCGAGGTCAACTGCGAAACGGACTTCGTCGCGCGGACCGAGGACTTCCGGACGTTTGCCGAGAAGCTCGCCGACCGCGTCGCGGCGCACGACGCCTTCGGCGACACGCGCTCCGGAGACGTGGCGGAGCTGGCGAAGCTCTCGTGGCCGGCAGGGGAGACCGTCGGCGACGCGGTGACCCAGCTCGTCGCCACTCTCAAGGAGAACATTCAGATTCGCCGTTTCGCGCGGCTGACCCCGCGCATGGGCGAGCAGTTTTCGAGCTACGTCCATGGCAACGGCCGGATCGGCGTCGTCGTGGGCCTCCCGGGCGCCGACGAGACCCTCGGCAAGGACGTTGCGATGCACATCGCGGCCTCCGACCCGCGTTTTGCGGCGCGCGCCGAGGTCTCGGCCGAGATCCTCGCGACCGAGCGGGAGATCGCGAAGGCCCAAGCGACGGCGGCCGGAAAACCGGCCAACGTCGTCGAGCGCATCGCCGACGGCAAGGTCGAGAAGTTCTACCAGGAGGCCGTTCTCGTCGAGCAGCCCTTCGTCAAGGACCCCGAGAAGACGGTCGGCCAGGTCATCGCGTTCCTCTGCTACGACAAGGCTTCTTACCCAATCGGCGTGATTTGCGAAGTCTCAAGTTCGTGGTGGTGGGAGCCGTCGCTGCAACCGTAGTCTATTTGGCGCTGCGTCTGCTCGTGGCCTCCGGCTTCGGGGGCGCGGCGCGGAACGCGCCGACGATAGGAAGGATCGCGCGGGACGTGGCGCTGTATACCACGGCGCTGATGAATCCGATCGATCCAGTCCTGGCCAATTCTGCGATCGGAATTCCTTTCCCGTCGAAGCTGGACTTCGGGGGCCGGCCTTTTTCGGGGGCCGCGCTCGCTGTCTGTGTACTGGCCGTAACGATTCTGCTGCTGAGCTTGAAGTCGCTTGTTCGCCTGGCTCGTCGGCTCCAGGGGACAGATCTCGTGGCGGTTCTGTTCCTGCTAGGGGGAGTGGCGCTCGCGTTGATACCGGTGCTTGTCTTCGCAAAGGGTCCGTCAGAGACGTACCTCTATCTGCCCACGGCCTTCGTGTCTCTATTGAGAGAGCCGGCAAGGAGGCGCTCGCGTTGCGCTTCGTCCGCTTCAAGCTGGGCGAGGGCTTGGGGCGAGGGGCAGAGGAAGCCGCTTAGCGAAGCTGGTTCGATCGTTCGCAGCGCGAATGGTCGAGGTGCTCATGGTATCGAGTCCGCTGCACGCGCGAGTTTAGGCTCGCTCCGCCAACAATTCCGGATCGCGCGCTTGGTGAAGGATTGCAAGGACTACGACAGTGCGCTTTTCCACCAAGAAGAAGACGCCGTACGGAAAACGCTTGGTGAGCGTGCGACGCGCTGCCTTTCGGATGACGGGAAATACGAGCGGATTCGTGATGATCGACGTCAAGGCATCGTCTATCGCCTCAACGAATTCGCGACCCAAGCCAGCGGCCCGCTGTTCGTCACCTCTGCGCCTCTGCGAGGTCGGCCTGTGCCTCAGGCCGGACCAGCAGCGAGTAGCTCAACCGCGGCCGAGGAGTTTCGCCCTGACCTCAGACCAGGGAAGGCCGGCCTCCGGATCGCGACTGTATGCTTCCAAGCGGCGGTCGAGTTCAGCCTTGTCCGCCTCGCTCAGTAGTACGGCGTCCGGAACCTGCGCGATGCTGTCCCAGATGGCCTGCGCAAGCCTGATCCGCGCGGGTACATCCATCTCGAGGACTTCTGACAGCGAGACGCTACCCACTCCCAAATAGTACCATCGGCCTCACGGCCGCTCGGGTGGCCTAATGTCGGTTAGACGCCGGCGGCGGTTTCACGCATAATCCGGGCTCGATGGCCGAGACCCCCGTCTACCACCGCATCCTCCTGAAGCTTTCGGGGGAAGCGTTGATGGGGGACCAGAAGTTCGGCATCGCGCCGGACGTGGTCGCACGGCTGGCCGACGAGATCAAGGAAGTCCATCAGCTCGGCGTCGAGACCGCGGTCGTCCTCGGCGGAGGCAACATCATCCGGGGCGTCTCGGCGGCGGCGCAGGGGATCGACCGGGTGGCGGGCGACCACATGGGGCTGCTCGCGACCGTCATCAACGGGCTCGCGCTGCAGGACGCGCTGGAAAAGCGCTCCGTGACCACGCGGCTGATGTCGGCGGTCGAGATTCGCCAGATCGCCGAACCCTTCATCCGCCGGCGCGCCATCCGCCATCTCGAGAAGAACCGCGTCGTGCTCTTCGTCGCCGGCACCGGAAATCCGTTCTTCACGACCGATTCGGCGGCGGCGCTCCGCGCCAACGAGATCCACGCCGACGTGCTGCTCAAGGCCACGAAGGTGGACGGCGTGTACGACGCGAACCCCGACAGGAACCCGGGCGCGAAGTTCCTGAAGTCCCTTTCGTACCGGGACGCGCTCGAGCAGGGCCTCCAGGTGATGGACGCGGCGGCCGTGGCGCTGTGCATGGAGAACGGGATCCCGATCAAGGTGTTCAACCTCAAGGTCCGGGGCAACATCCAGCGGGTCGTGCTCGGGGCCGACATCGGCTCGCTGGTTTCCGCAGGAGACGTGAAGGCATGAGGCAGGAGCTGAAGGACATCGAGAAGCACATGGCCGAGGCCATCGCCGCGCTCAAGGAGCGGTTCAAGACGCTGCGCACCGGGCGCGCCAACCTCGGGATGCTGGACGGCATTCTGGTGTCGGCGTACGGAGCGGACGTGCCGATCAACCAGGTGGCGAACCTTTCGGTCCCCGAGCCGACGTTGATCACCGCCACTCCCTGGGACCCAAAAATGGCGGCCGAGATCGAGCGGGCGATCCGCAAGTCGGAACTCGGCTTAAACCCCCAGAATGACGGCAAGATCGTGCGCATTCCGATCCCGTCGCTCACGGAAGAGCGGCGCAAGGACCTGGCGAAGAAGGCCCATCACATGGCCGAGGAAGCGCGGGTCGAGATCCGGCGCTACCGCCACGAGGGCAACGACCGGATCAAGAAGATGTTCAAGGACAAGACCATCTCCGAGGACGACGAGCGCCGCGGCCTCGAGGAGTCGCAGAAGTTGACCGACAAGAGGATCAAGGAGGTCGACGATCTGCTGAGCACCAAGGAGTCGGAGATATTGGCTGTTTAAGGGATGCATGTCACCCCGACGCGCGGAGTGACTTCTGCCTGTCATCCTGAGGAGCGAAGCGACGAAGGATCCCGCGCTTGACGGCCGTCGTCGCGGGTCGAGAACGGGATCCCTCGCTTTGCTCGGGATGACAGTGGGAAGGCCGAGCTCGGCGAGGTCTCCCTCTCTCAAGCTGCGGGGTGACTTCCAGGGGATGACAGGATTCTTATGGCTCGACTGCTCTTGATCGTCGCCGCCGGCAGCGGCAGCCGCCTCGGTCGCGCGGAGCCGAAGGCGCTGGTCAGTTTGGCGGGTAGGCCCGTTCTCGCCTGGACGCTGGAAGCGTTCTCGTTTCTTCCATTCGATCGCACCGTGGTGACGGCTCCGCCCGAGCACCTCGACGAACTCTCGCGGCTTTGCGGGCCCGGGGCTCGGGTCGTAGCGGGAGGCGAGACCCGCGCCCACTCGGTGCGCCTGGGTTTCGACGCCCTTGGGGCGGCCGACGGGGACATCGTGGCGGTTCACGACGCGGCGCGGCCGCTCGTGATGGCGGAGGATGTTCGCCGGGTGCTCGCCGCGGCGGAAGCGACGGGGGCGGCGATCGCGGCCACACCGGTCGTGGACACGATCAAACGCGTTTTCGACGGCCGGGTCGTCGAAACCGTGGATCGGAGCGCTCTCTACGGTGCGGCCACGCCGCAGGCTTTTCGTGCCGACGTCCTGAGGCGCGCCCTCGCCGGGGGCAGGGACGCAACCGACGAGGCGGCGTTGTGCGAGCATCTGGGAATCCCGGTGGCGGTGGTTCCGGTATCTCGCCTCGTTTTCAAGATCACGACGCCGGAGGATCTCGAGCTCGCGGAGGCGATCCTGGCGCGGAGGCAACGATGACCGTTCGCGTGGGCATGGGGTTCGACGCGCATCCGTTTGCGCTCACGGGGGACCTGCGCCTGGGCGGGGTCGTGATCCCGCACGGCGTCGGGCTCGAGGGCCATTCGGATGGAGACGCCCTGCTGCACGCGATCACGGACGCCATCCTCGGGGCGGCCGGCCACGGCTCGATCGGAGAACACTTTCCGCCGACCGATCCGCAGTGGAAGGGGGCCGACAGCACGACCTTCGTGACACGCGCGCAGGACCTGGCGCGCGATCGCGGTTTCGTCATCGGCAACATCGACGCGCTCGTGATCGCCGAAGCCCCGAAGATCGCCCCGCACGCGGCAAAGATCCGGGAGCGCATCGCGGAGATCCTCGGAATCGATCCGGAGACCGTCAGCGTCCGCGGCACGAGCACGAACGGGCTCGGCTTCCTGGGACGCGGCGAGGGCCTCGCGGCTATGGCGGTCGTCCTTCTGACTCGCCCCGAATGAATCCAAATCCGAAATCCGAAATCCGAAATCCGAAATCGGCATGATCCTCTGCCGTCTCCATCCCGTGGAAGAGGCCGTCAAGGCTCGTCCGCGGGAGATCGAGTTCGTCCTTTTCGATTCGGAGCGGCGGGACCGGCGGGTCAACGACCTGAAGAACCTGTGCCGCGCGCAGGGCGTCGCCGTCCGGTACGGGCAGCGACGCTCGCTCGACCAGCTCGCGGGGCCCTCCCATCAGGGGGTGGTCGCCCGGCTGGCGGTCCGGGAGTTTCTCGACGAGGACGAGGCCCTCCGCGGGCGGGAGGGGGCGCGGCTCCTGCTGGTTCTCGACGAGGTCCAGGACCCGCACAACCTCGGTGCCGTGATCCGGGTCGCCGAGGCGATCGGGGCCTCGGTCGTCGTGCCGGAGCGTGGCTCGGCGCCGTTGTCCGAGGCCGTGGCGCGAAGCTCGGCCGGGGCCGTGGAGCGAGTCCCGATCGCGAGGGCCAAAAACCTGCGCCGCTTCGTGGATCGGCTTAAGAATGAAGGGTTTCGGGTCGTTGGTCTCGACCCGGAAGGGTCCAGCCTGTACGGTCTGGACCTCTCGGGCGACCTGGCTCTCGTTCTCGGCGCCGAGGGAAAGGGGATCCGGCGGCTGGTTCGGGAGGGGTGTGACGAGCTCGCCAGCCTGCCGATGACCGGGAAAGTGGGCTCTCTGAACGTCTCGACGGCCGCCGCGGCCGCCGGGTACGAGGCACTGCGTCAAAGGCTCGAAGCAGCCAAAAAGGGGTCTTGATTCAATGCTTTGCCGCTGCTACACTCCGCGGTTCGCGCCGGTGGGGATGGGTGTGCTCTTTGAAGGCCGGCGAGCAGGGTCGAGGACCGCAAAGATTCCGATCCGGATTTCGTCGCCGGCGTAGCTCAACGGTAGAGCATCCGATTTGTAATCGGAAGGTTGCGGGTTCGAGTCCCATCGCCGGCTCCAGAAAGAGCAAGGTCCGTCGTCGGCGGGAGTAGGTTCGATTCGTTTCAAGCTCGGGCAGTTGGCCGAGTGGTTAATGGCAGCAGACTGTAAATCTGCCGCGCTTCGCGCTACGGAGGTTCGAATCCTTCACTGCCCACCAATTGACGCCGGGGAGTTGCAAGAGCGCGGGAGTAACTCAGGGGTAGAGTCACAGCCTTCCAAGCTGTTGGTCGCGGGTTCGAATCCCGTCTCCCGCTCCATAAGCGCGAGACGCGAGAGGTGGGGAACAGAAGACGTGCGCGCCCACGTAGCTCAGTTGGTAGAGCACGTCCTTGGTAAGGACGAGGTCACCAGTTCAATCCTGGTCGTGGGCTCCAATAAGGGAGTTCGGATTTCGGATTTTGGAATTCGGAATTGTTGAGAGAGAAGAGAGATGGCCAAAGAGAAGTTTGATCGTAGTAAGCCGCACGTGAACATCGGGACGATAGGGCACGTGGATCACGGGAAGACGACGTTGACGGCGGCGATCACGTTGATTTTGTCGAAGAAGGGTCTGGCGACGGCGAAGGCGTACGACCAGATCGACAACGCGCCGGAGGAGAAGGCGCGTGGTATCACGATCAACACGGCGCACGTGGAGTATTCGACGGACAAGCGTCACTACGCGCACGTGGACTGTCCGGGTCACGCGGACTACGTGAAGAACATGATCACGGGTGCGGCACAGATGGACGGTGCGATTCTGGTGGTGTCGGCCGCGGACGGCCCGATGCCGCAGACGCGGGAGCACATCCTTCTGGCGCGGCAGGTGGGCGTGCCGTACGTGGTGGTGTTTTTGAACAAGACGGACATGGTGGACGACCCCGAGCTCTTGGAGCTGGTCGAGCTGGAGGTTCGGGAGCTTTTGACTTCGTACGGGTTTCCCGGGGACAAGACGCCGATCGTGAAGGGATCGGCGCTGAAGGCCGGGGAGTCTGCGGATCCGGCCTCGCCGGATGCCAAGTGCATCCTGGAGCTGATGGACGCGGTGGACGCGTACATTCCGGTGCCCGAGCGAGCGATCGACAAGGACTTTTTGATGCCGATCGAGGACGTGTTCTCGATATCGGGCCGTGGGACCGTCGTGACGGGTCGCGTCGAGCGTGGTGTCGTGAAGGTGGGCGAGGAAGTGGAGATCGTGGGGATTCGGCCCACGCAGAAGAAGGTCGTGACGGGAGTGGAGATGTTCCGCAAGCTCTTGGACCAGGGGCAGGCGGGGGACAACGTGGGACTTCTGCTGCGGGGCACGGAGCGCAAGGACGTCGAGCGCGGGCAGGTGTGCGCCAAGCCCGGATCGATCACGCCGCACCTGAAGTTTACGGCGCAGGCGTACATCCTGACGAAGGAGGAGGGGGGGCGGCATACGCCGTTTTTCAACGGGTATCGGCCGCAGTTTTTCTTCCGGACGACCGACGTGACGGGGACGGCGCAGCTGCCCAAGGGTGTGGAGATGGTGATGCCGGGGGACAACGTGAACCTGGAGATCAACCTGATCACGCCGATTGCCATGGAGAAGGGCCTGCGCTTTGCCATCCGCGAAGGCGGCCGCACCGTCGGTGCCGGAACCATCGTCGAGATCCTGGAGTAAACCATGCAGGAAAACATCAGCCTGGCCTGTTCCGAGTGCAAGCGTCGGAACTACACGACCACGAAGAACAAGAAGACCAACACGGAGAAGCTGGAGCTCTCGAAGTACTGCCGCTTCTGCCGCAAGCACACGGCGCATAAAGAGGGGAAGGTTTGAGAATTCGAATTTCGAAATTCGAATTTCGAGATCGATTTAGGGGTGTAGCTCTAATTGGTAGAGCGGCGGTCTCCAAAACCGTAGGTTGGGGGTTCGAATCCCTCCACCCCTGCCATACAGGAATCGGGAAGAACGAGATGAAGCCATGATGCCGATCAAAGAATGGTGGCCCACGACGCGGGACTTTTTCCGCGAGGTCTGGTCCGAAATGAAGAAGGTCAGCTGGCCCGTGCGGAGCGAGGTCACGGGGACGACGATCGTCGTCATCATCGCCTGTTTCATCTTCGGGTTCTACCTCTTTCTGGTGGACAGCGGCCTCTCCTGGCTCGTCGACAAGATCTACAAGGCCGCGGGGGTGGTGGCCGCATGATCACCGAGACGAACACCAAGAACTGGTACATCGTCCACACCTACTCCGGGTTCGAGGAGCGGGTGCGGCAGAACCTGCGCCAGCGCATCGAGGCGATGGGCATGCACGAGCGCTTCGGCGACATCCGCATTCCGACCGAGACGCTCGTCGAGATGAAGGGCGGCAAGCGCCGCGAGATCCAGCGCAAGTTCTTCCCCGGCTACATCATCGTCGAGATGGAGATGTCGGACGATGCGTGGCATCTGGTCAAGAACACGCCCAAGGTCACGGGATTCGTCGGCTCGGGCAAGGAGCCCACGCCGCTCACGCCCGAGGAGGTCGAGCAGATCCTCCACCGCGTGACCTCGACCAAGGAGAAGCCAAAGCCCAAGCACACGTTCGAGAAGGGCGAGCACGTCCGCATCACGGACGGCCCCTTCACCAACTTCACGGGGGTCGTCGAGGAGATCAACCTGGACCGCTCCACGCTCAAGGTCATGGTCACGATCTTCGGGCGCTCGACGCCGGTGGAATTGGAGTTTCTGCAGGTGCAGAAGCTGTAAGGGAAATTTCGGATTTCGGATTCATTTCGGATTTGGAGATCGAAGCAGATGGCAAAAAAGATTACCGGGTACGTGAAGTTGCAGATTCCTGCAGGAGAAGCGACTCCGGCGCCCCCGGTCGGCCCGGCGCTCGGCCAGCAGGGCGTCAACATCATGGACTTCTGCAAGAGCTTCAACGCGAAGACGGCGTCGCAGAAGGGCCTGATCATTCCGGTCGTCATCACGGTATACGCGGACCGGTCCTACACCTTCATCACGAAGACGCCGCCGGCCGCGATCCTGCTCCTGAAGGCCGCCGGGGTGCCCAAGGGCTCGGGCACGCCGAACAAGGAAAAGGTCGGCAAGGTGACGAAGACGCAGGTCGAGGAGATCGCGAAGACGAAGCTCCCGGACCTGAACGCCGCGGACCTGCCGGCGGCCGTCCGGATTGTCGAGGGCACTGCGCGTTCCATGGGAATTGAGGTTGTTTAGGGCAGTTTCGAAATTCGAATTTCGAAATTCGAAATTGAAAAGTCGGAGATCGAGCCACGGCTCGATCGTTAGCACGACGAAGGAGGACGATGCCCAAGAGCGGTAAGAAGTTTCTGGCGGCCAAGGCGAAGGTCGAGCCGCGCCCGTACGTGCTCGCCGAGGCGGTCAAGCTCGTACGCGACGTGCGGTACGCGAAGTTCGACGAATCCGTCGATCTCGCGATGCTGCTCGGCGTGGACCCGAAGCACGCCGACCAGATGGTGCGCGGCACGGTCGTCCTGCCCCACGGCACGGGCAAGTCGAAGCGTGTGGCGGTCATCGCCGGAGCCGAGAAGGCCCGGGAGGCGCAGGAAGCCGGCGCGGATCACGTGGGCGCCGAGGACCTGGTGGAGAAGATCCAGGGAGGGTTCCTCGAGTTCGAGGCCCTCGTCGCGACACCCGACATGATGCGCCTGGTCGGCAAGCTCGGCAAGGTGCTCGGCCCGAAGGGCCTGATGCCGAACCCGAAGGCCGGCACGGTCACCATGGACGTCGGCAGGGCGGTCAAGGAGATCAAGGGCGGCAAGATCGAGTTCCGCGTGGACAAGACGTCGATCATCCACGCCCCGATCGGCAAGATTTCGTTCGACGAGACAAAGCTCGAGGAGAACGCATCCGCGTTCATCCGCGCCGTGCTGAAAGCCAAGCCGGCCGCGGCCAAGGGCAAGTATTTCCGCACCGTCTCGGTCTCCTCCACGATGGGGCCGGGAGTCGAGATCGACACGGCGTCGATCGTCGAAGCAACCTAGGGCAAGCGAGGCAACGATGAATCGCACGGAAAAAACCGAAATGGTCGAGGCCCTGGGGGCGGACCTTGCGCGGTCGTCGAACGCGATCCTCTTCGCCTTCGCCGGCCTGAAGGTTCCGGAGGTCACGGAGCTGCGCCGCCAGGTGCGCGGAACGCAGTCGAAGTACCTCGTCGTCAAGAACACGCTCGCGCTTCGCGCGACCAAGGGCACGGCGCTCGAGGCCATGGCGGAGCACTTCAGCGGCGCGACGGCGGTGGCCTACAACCGCTCGAGCCCGGTGGCGCTGGCCAAGGTCCTGACCGCCTTCGCCAAGACGAACCCCAACCTGGTGTTCAAGGCAGCCGTGATCGAGGGCAAGGCCGTCGCCGCGGCCGAGATCAAGGCGATCGCCGAGCTTCCCTCGCGCGAGGAGCTCGTGTCGAAGCTGCTGTTCGTCATGCAGTCGCCCATGCGGCGTCTCGTGACGGTGTTGAACGGGCCGGTCCGCAATCTTGCGGGCGTGATGTCCCAGATCGCGGACCAGAAGTCGAAATCGGGTGCGGCCGACGCCGCGCCCGCCAACTGAAAACTCAAGAAACGCAAACGTTGAGAGGAGAAGGATCATGGCGATGACGGCAGAAACGTTCGTGAAGGAAATCGAGGGCATGACGGTCCTCGAGCTCAACTCGCTCGTCAAGGCGCTCGAGGAGAAGTTCGGCGTCTCGGCGGCGGCGATGGCGATGCCGGTTGCGGCGGCGGGAGCGGCCGCGGCGGCGGCTCCGGCCGAGGAAGAGCAGACCGAGTTCACGGTGCACCTGGCCGCTGCGGGCGACAAGATCAAGACGATCAAGGCCGTTCGCGAGGTCACGAGCCTGGGACTCAAGGAGGCCAAGGACCTCGTCGACGGCGCCCCGCAGGTTCTGAAGGAAGGCGTCAACAAGGACGAGGCGGCCGCCATCAAGAAAAAGTTCGAAGAGGTTGGCGCCAAAGTCGAGATTAAGTAGACGTTGGGCGCTTTTGGTACGGAGTCTTTGGTGCCTCTTGCGGCGGCGCGCAGCGTCCCTCGCGCTTAAAGGGAGTATCTGTAGATGACAGAGGTCGTTGTTTCCGACGAGCGGAAAAATTTCTCGAAGATCCGTTCGTTCATGGATCTTCCGAACCTGATCGACGTCCAGCGCCGGTCGTACGAGCGTTTCCTCCAGATGAACCTGCTCCCCGAGGAGCGGGATCAGTCGGGGCTGCAGGCCGTCTTCACGAGCGTGTTCCCGTTCGCCGATTTCCGCGGCGCCTGCGAGCTGCAGTTCGTCAAGTACGCGATCGGCAACTGGGAGTGCAAGTGCGGCCGCCTGAAGGGGCTCGAGCACCTGCGCATGGACTGCCGTTCCTGCGGCGCGCGGATCGTCACGGCCCACCCCCACGAGGAGGTCGTGTCCTGCGACAAGTGCGGCGCGCAGAATCCGAACAAGGTCTCGCTGTGCGACGTCTGCGGTAACCCCGTCGATCTCCAGATGAAGTACTCGGTGGCCGAGTGCCAGGAGCGGGGAATGACCTTCTCGGTCCCGCTCAAGGTCACCTTCCGGCTCTTCGTCTACGACAAGGACCCGGAGACGGGCGTCAAGACGATGCGGGACGCCAAGGAAGAGGAGGTCTTCTTCGGCGACATCCCGCTCATGACCGAGCACGGCACCTTCGTCATCAACGGGACCGAGCGGGTCATCGTGTCGCAGCTCCACCGCTCGCCCGGCGTGTTCTTCACGAAGGAGTCGGCGCACGGCTACCTCGCGAAGATCATTCCCTACCGCGGCTCGTGGGTGGAGTTCGAGTACGACCAGAAGGCCGTGCTCTTCGTCCGCATCGACCGCAAGCGCAAGTTTCCGGCCACCATCTTCCTGCGCGCTCTGGGCCTCGAGACCGACGAGGCGATCCTGCGGCAGTTCTACGCCCCGGTTCCGGCCCGCTTCGAGCGCGGCCGCGCGTATCTCACGGTCGGCAAGGAGGTCCTCCGGCAGGAGGAGATGCGCGACCGGTACGCCCGTGTCAAGCGCGAGACCAAGCTCGTCTTTGCCGGCATCAAGCTCTCGGGCGACGATCAGAAGGAGATCGCGAAGAAGGGCTCCATCGAACGGTCCGTGGACGAATCGGCCGTCGAGAAGGCCTGCTTCCTCGCCGACATCGTCGACCTCTCGACCGGAGAGGTGCTCTTCGAGGCCGGGCAGGAGCTCGGCGCCGGAGCCGTCGAGTCCCTGAAGGAGCGCGGGATCAAGGAAGTCGAGATCTTCTTTCCGGACTGGGACCTGACCTCCGACGTGCTCGTCAACACGATCCGCAAGGACACCCACAAGACGAAGAACGAGGCAATCCTCGAAATCTACCGGCGCCTGCGCCCCGGGGATCCGCCGACCTACGAGTCGGCCAAGAACCTCTTCGAGGGCATGTTCTTCGACGCGAAGAAGTACGACTTCTCGCGCGTGGGCCGCTTCAAGTTCAACATCAAGCTCGAGGCCGACTCGTCGGAGGACACGCGCACGCTGACGCCGGCGGACATCTTCCGCGTGGTCGGGTACCTGCTGCGCTTGAAGCGCGACGTCGGCCGCACGGACGACATCGACAACCTCGGCAACCGCCGGGTCCGCTCGGTCGGCGAGCTGCTCGAGAACCAGTTTCGCATCGGCCTGGTGCGGATGGAACGGGCCATCAAGGAGAAGATGTCCGTCCACCAGGACATCGACTCGGCGATGCCGCACGACCTCATCAACTCGAAGCCCGTCATCGCCTCGATCAAGGAGTTCTTCGGGTCCTCGCAGCTCTCGCAGTTCATGGACCAGACGAACCCGCTTTCCGAGGTCACGCACAAGCGGCGTCTCTCGGCCCTCGGGCCGGGCGGCCTCTCGCGCGAGCGCGCGGGGTTCGAGGTCCGCGACGTCCATCCGACGCACTACGGGCGGGTCTGCCCGATCGAGACGCCGGAAGGGCCGAACATCGGCCTGATCTCCTCGCTCTCGTGCTACGCGCGGATCAACGACTTCGGCTTCATCGAAACGCCCTACAAGAAGGTCGAGAAGGGCCGGGTCATCGACCACTTCCAGGTCACCCAGGTCGGCGATACCGCCTTCAAGCTCGGCCAGATCGTCGAGAAGAAGGAGCTCGAGGAAGAAAACGAGCGCCTGCGACGCAACCACAAGAAGGCGGCGGACGCCTCGCCCTTCGGCTTCTACCTCTCGGCCTGGGAGGAGGAGAACTACGTCATCGCCCAGGCCAACGCGGAGACCGATGCCGCCGGCCGCATCAGGGAGGATCGGGTCATCGCCCGCTTCAACGGGGAGTTCATAACGGCCGATCGGGACAAGGTCGACTACAAGGACATCTCGCCCAAGCAGCTCGTCTCGGTCGCGACGGCGCTCATCCCGTTCCTCGAGCACGACGACGCGAACCGTGCGCTGATGGGCTCCAACATGCAGCGGCAGGCCGTGCCGCTTCTCAAGGTCGAAGCGCCGCTGGTCGGCACCGGCCTCGAGGCGACCGTCGCGCGCGACTCGGGCGCCGTCGTCCTCGCCAAGCGCGGCGGAATCGTGGACCAGGTCGACTCGGAGCGCATCATCGTGCGCGTCGAGGGCGGGCCGGGCGAGACGGGCGGGGGAGGCAAGGAGTTCGGCGCGGACATCTACCCGCTGACCAAGTTCCGCCGGTCCAACCAGAACACCTGCATCAACCAGAAGCCGATCGTGCAGGAGGGCGCGCGCGTCGAGCGCGGCCAGGCCCTGGCCGACGGCCCGTGCACGCGGCAGGGCGAGCTCGCCCTCGGCCGCAACGTCCTCGTCGCCTTCATGCCCTGGCGCGGTTACAACTACGAAGACGCCATCCTCGTCTCGGAGCGCCTCGTGAAGGACGACTACTTCACGTCCATCCACATCCAGGAGTTCGACATCGAGGCGCGCGACACCAAGCTCGGCCCCGAGGAGATCACGCGCGACATCCCGAACGTGGCCGAGACGGCCCTGCGCGATCTCGACGAGTCGGGCATCATCCGCATCGGCGCGAGCGTCAAGCCGGGCGACATCCTCGTCGGCAAGGTGACGCCCAAGGGCGAGACCCAGCTCACGCCCGAGGAGAAGCTGCTGCGCGCGATCTTCGGCGAGAAGGCCGGCGACGTGCGCGACGCGTCCCTCAAGTGCCCCCCGGGCATCGAGGGCACGGTCGTGGACGTCAAGATCTTCTCCCGCAAGGGAATCGACAAGGACCTCCGCGCTCTCTCGATCGAGCAGGACCAGATCGCGAAGATCGAGAAGAACTCGAAGGACGAGATCCGGATCATCCGCGAGGAAGCCAACAAGAAGATCCGGGACCTTCTCGTCGGCCGTATCGCCGCCGAGGAGGTCTCCGACCGCGACGGAAACGAGATCGCCAGAAAGGGCGCGAAGTTCACGCCGGAGGGCGTGGCGCGCCTGACGCCGCAGCAGCTGAAGCGGTTGAAGCTCAAGGACGAGGAGATCGCCGACGAGATCCAGCTCGTACTCCGGCGCCAGGACTCCCAGATCGAAGTCCTCAATCGCGTCAACGCCGAGCGCATCGAGCTTCTCCAGAAGGGCGACGAACTGCCGCCCGGCGTGATCAAGATGGTCAAGGTCTACGTCGCGATGAAGCGCAAGCTCTCGGTCGGCGACAAGATGGCCGGCCGCCACGGGAACAAGGGCGTGATCTCCCGCATCCTGGCCGAGGCAGACCTGCCGTACCTGCCGGATGGCACGCCCGTGGACATCGTGCTGAACCCGCTCGGCGTTCCCTCGCGCATGAACGTCGGGCAGATCCTCGAGACGCACCTCGGCTGGGCAGCCAAGGTCCTCGGTTACTCCGTCGCGACTCCGGTCTTCGACGGCGCCACCGAAGGCGAGATCAAGAAAATGCTCAAGGACGCGAACCTGCCGAACTCCGGCAAGACCGTCCTCTACGACGGGATGACGGGGGAGCCGTTCGAACAGCAGGTCACGGTCGGCTACATCTACATGCTGAAGCTCTCGCACCTGGTGGACGACAAGATCCACGCCCGCTCGATCGGGCCGTACTCGCTCATCACGCAGCAGCCCCTGGGCGGCAAGGCCCAGTTCGGCGGCCAGCGCTTCGGCGAGATGGAGGTCTGGGCCCTCGAGGCGTACGGCGCCTCCTACACCCTGCAGGAGCTCCTGACGGTCAAGTCGGACGACGTGGAGGGCCGGTCGCAGGCCTACGAGGCGATCGTCAAGGGAGAGGTTCCGGCCGAGCCGGGCCTGCCCGAGTCGTTCAACGTCCTCGTTCGCGAGCTGCAGTCGCTCTGCCTCGACGTGGAGCTGATCAAGCGATGACAAATCCGAAGTTTCGAATTGTCTCAGAGTTGCTTGCCCACCATGGGATGGTGAGCAGCGGCCTCTTACTCCCGTCCGGCCGCGTCGAGCGGCCGCTTAGAAGGAGCGACTAAATTGGAAACGCTCGCTTTTGCCAACAGGCCGACGACCCTGAAGGATTTCAACGCGATCAAGATCTCTCTGGCGTCGCCCGAGAAGATCCGGTCGTGGTCCTTCGGCGAGGTCACGAAGCCGGAAACGATCAACTACCGCACGTTCAAGCCGGAGCGGGACGGACTCTTCTGCGCGAAGATCTTCGGCCCGATCACCGACTGGGAATGTCTCTGCGGCAAGTACAAGCGGATGAAGCACCGCGGCGTGGTGTGCGACAAGTGCGGCGTCGAGGTCACGAAGTCCAAGGTCCGCCGTGAGCGGATGGGCCACATCGAGCTGGCCTCGCCCGTTTCGCACGTCTGGTTCTTCAAGGGCCTGCCGTCGCGCATCGGCCACCTGCTCGACATCTCGCTGCGCGACCTCGAGCGGATCCTCTACTTCGAGTCTTACGTGGTCGTGGACCCGGGCGACACGGACTTGAAGGAGAAGGAGCTCCTGTCCGAGGAGCGGTTCCGGCAGCTGCGCCAGGAGCTCGGCGACGTGTTCGTCGCGCGCATGGGCGCGGGCGCGATCAAGGAGCTTCTCGAGCGCGTGGACGTCGACATGCTCGCCGAAGAGCTCCGGATGATCATGAAGACGGAGACCTCGCAGATCAAGCGCCAGAAGGCGGCCAAGCGCCTCAAGGTGTGCGACGCGTTCCGTCGCTCCGGCCACCGCCCGAACTGGATGATCCTCGACGTCATTCCGGTCATTCCTCCCGAGCTGCGGCCCCTCGTGCCCCTGGACGGCGGGCGGTTCGCGACCTCGGACCTGAACGACCTCTACCGCCGCGTCATCAATCGCAACAACCGGTTGAAGAAGCTCCTCGAGCTGCGCGCCCCGGAAGTGATCGTGCGCAACGAGAAGCGCATGCTGCAGGAGGCGGTCGACGCCCTGTTCGACAACGGCCGGCGCGGCCGGGTCCTCAAGGGCTCGAACAACCGCCCCCTGAAGTCGCTCTCGGACACCCTGAAGGGCAAGCAGGGCCGCTTCCGTCAGAATCTCCTCGGCAAGCGTGTCGACTACTCCGGCCGCTCGGTCGTCGTCGTCGGGCCCGAGTTGAAGCTCCACCAGTGCGGCCTCCCCAAGAAGATGGCCGTCGAGCTCTTCAAGCCGTTCATCTACAACCGCCTCGAGAAGAAGGGTCTCGCCCAGACCATCAAGGCCGCCAAGGAGCTCGTCGAGTCCGGCGTCACGGAGGTCTGGGACGCGCTCGAGGAGGTCATCCGCGATCACGCGGTGCTCTTGAACCGCGCGCCCACGCTCCACCGCCTCGGCATCCAGGCGTTCCAGCCGGTCCTCGTCGAGGGCAAGGCGATCAAGATCCATCCGCTGGTGTGCCCGGCCTTCAACGCCGACTTCGACGGCGACCAGATGGCGGTCCACGTGCCCCTCTCGCCCAAGGCCCAGGTCGAGGCCGAGCTGCTGATGCTCTCCTCGAACAACATTCTCTCGCCCGCCTCGGGGCGGCCTCTCGCCGTGCCCTCGCAGGACCTCGTCCTCGGCATCTACTACCTGACGAAGTCGCGCTCGAACACGAAGGGCGAGGGGCGCATCTTCTCGGATTTCGACGAGGTCATCCTGGCGTACGAGCAGGGCGACGTCGTGACCCACACGCCGATTCGCGTGCGGTACTCGGGCCGGTACATCGACCTGACCACGCAGTACAACGACCAGGACATCTCGCACGCCGAGGTCCAGGACGTCGAGCGCACGCTCGTCGACACGACCGTCGGCCGCGTCATCTTCAATCGCGCGCTGCCGGAGGTGGTGCCCTTCATCAACGGCAACCTGAAGAAGCGCGGCCTCTCGGATTTCGTGAGCTACGTGTACCTGACCTTCGGCGACACCATGACCGTCAAGATGCTCGACGACCTGAAGGACCTCGGCTTTGCCGCGGCCACGCGCGCGGGCATCTCGATCGGCGTCGACGACATGGTCATCCCGGCCAAGAAGGACGAGTTCCTCGGCGCGGCCCGCAAGGAGGTCGTCGAGGTCGAGGCGCAGCGCAACTCCGGCGTGATCACGGCCGGTGAGCGCCACAACAAGATCATCGACATCTGGCACCGGACGACCGAGGCGATCTCGGACGAGATGTTCCGGGAGATGAAGAAGTCCGACCAGGTCGGCAGCGAGTTCAACCCGATCTACATCATGGCCGACTCGGGCGCTCGCGGCTCCAAGGAGCAGGTGCGCCAGCTCGCCGGCATGCGCGGCCTCATGTCCAAGCCCTCGGGCGAGGTCATCGAGACGCCCATCACGGCCAACTTCCGCGAGGGCCTGTCGGTGCTGCAGTACTTCATCTCGACGCACGGCGCGCGCAAGGGCCTCGCCGACACGGCCTTGAAGACGGCCGACTCGGGGTACCTGACGCGGCGGCTCGTCGACGTGGCCCAGGACGTCATCGTCATCCAGGAGGATTGCGGGACCTCCGACGGCATCACGGTTTCCGCGATCATGGAGGGCGGCGACACGCTCGAGCCCCTGCGCGACCGTATCGTCGGCCGCGTCTGCCAGGAAGACATCTTCGACCCGCTCTCCGAGGCCAAGATCATCGGCATCGGCGACGAGATCACGGAAGACCTGGCCTCGAACGTCCAGGAGGCCGGCATCGAGCGCGTCAAGATTCGCTCGGTGCTGACGTGCGAGACCAAGCGCGGCGTCTGCCGCCTCTGCTACGGCCGCATGCTGGCAACGGGCAAGATGGTCGAGATCGGCGAGGCCGTGGGAGTCATCGCGGCGCAGTCGATCGGCGAGCCGGGCACGCAGCTGACGATGCGGACCTTCCACTACGGCGGAACCGCATCGCGCGTCACCGAGCAGTCCAAGCACGCCGCCAAGAACCCCGGGACGGTCCGGTTCCTGTCCATCGCCACGGTCGAACGCAAAGACAAGAACCTCGTCGTCGTCAACCGGAACGGCAAGATCGCGATCGTCGACAACAAGGGCCGCGAGAAGGAGCGGTACTCGGTCGTCTACGGCTCGACCATCAAGGTCACCGACGGCCACGAGGTCGTCCCCGGGCAGGAGCTCGTCGAGTGGGATCCCTTCACTTCCGCGATCCTGACGGAAGTCGGCGGCAACGTGGAGTTTCGGGACATCGTCGAGAACGAGAACCTGCGCGAGGAGACCGACCGCGTCACGGGTCTCGCCCAGAACATCATCGTCGAAACGGTTGGGGCCGAGAAGCGCTCGCCCCAGGTCATCATCAAGGGCAGGTCGGGCGAGCGCAAGTATCTACTCCCGATCGGCTCGCACCTGATGGTGACGGACAAGCAGGAGGTTCACCCGGGCGACGTGCTCGCGAAGATTCCGCGCGAGACGACCAAGACGAAGGACATCACGGGGGGTCTCCCGCGCATCGTCGAGCTCTTCGAGGCGCGGCGCCCGAAGGACGCGGCGGTCATCACGGAGATCGACGGCTCCGTGTCGCACGGCCCGATCGCCAAGGGCATGCGCAAGGTGATCATCACGGGCGACGATGGGGAGACGCGCGAGTACCTCATCCCGCGCTACACCCACGTCAACGTGCAGGAGAGCGAGCGCGTGCGCGCGGGCGATCCGCTCATCGATGGCCCGATCAACCCGCACGACATCCTCGCGATCCTCGGCGAGAAGGAGCTGCAGCGCTACCTGGTGGACAAGATCCAGGAGGTCTACCGCTCCCAGAACGTGGCCATCAACGACAAGCACATCGAGGTCATCGTCCGCCAGATGATGCGCAGCGTGAAGATCGAGGATGTCGGCGACACCGACTTCCTGATCGACGAGCAGGTCGACCGCTTCCGTTTCGAGGAGGAGAACGAGCGCGTGCTCGCCGCCAACGGCCAGGCCGCGACGGCTCGGCCGATGCTGCTCGGCATCACCAAGGCCTCGCTCTCGACCGACTCGTTCATCTCGGCGGCGTCCTTCCAGGAGACGACCCGCGTGCTGACCGAGGCGTCCATCTCGGGAAAGATCGACAGCCTGCGCGGCCTCAAGGAAAACGTGATCGTCGGCCGCCTCATCCCGGCCGGCACGGGCATGGAGTACTACCGCAACGTCGTCCTCGAGAGGGAGGAGATCCCGCAGGTCGAGGAGCCGGCGATCGAGGACTTCCTCACCGATCCGGCCGAGGAGCTGGCGCTGGCGGAGGCCGACGCCGAGGTCGACGCGAGCGACGAAGAGTAGCGGTCAGCTGTCGGCTGTTAGCTATCAGCTATCGGCTCTGAGAGTTAGAGTCTGCCGGGAGGGGGGCGGTCGCCCTCCTCCTTTCTTTTCCGGAGGGGGTTTTCGAGGTTGTAGCCAAAGGGGGAGGTCCAAGGCTGAGAGCAGATGGCTGAAAGCCGAGAGCTACCAGCACTTTGGCGTTGACAGACCCCCGGGCCCCGCGTATGATTCGCGGGTTTTTCCTCTGGACTCGGGCGAGTCGGTGGGACTGGTCTCGCACGATCCGAAGTAAAGCGGTTTTACGGTCGATCTCGGGTCCTTCCACGGCTCCGGGGGACTCGGGGAGATCAGGAGAGTCGATGCCGACAATTTCTCAACTCGTCCGGAAGGGTCGCGAGCGGCTCGCGGTGAAAACCGCGTCCCCGGCCCTGCAGCGCTCCCCCCAGAAGCGCGGCGTGTGCACCCGTGTCTACACCACGACGCCGAAGAAACCGAACTCGGCGTTGCGCAAGGTCGCGCGCGTGCGCCTGACGAACGGGATCGAGGTCACCACCTACATTCCGGGCGTCGGCCACAACCTCCAGGAGCACTCGATCGTCATGATCCGCGGCGGGCGCGTCAAGGACCTGCCGGGGGTTCGCTATCACGTCATTCGCGGAACGCTCGATGCGGTCGGCGTGGCCAACCGCAAGCAGGGGCGTTCCAAGTACGGCGCCAAGCGCCCGAAGGCCTAAGACCATGCCGAGACGCCGAGTCGTTGCCAAGCGCGAGATTCTGCCGGACCCGCTGTACAACTCCCAGCTGGTCACGAAGTTCATCAACTCCGTGATGAGCCAGGGCAAGAAGGCGGTTGCCGAGGGCATTCTCTATGGCGCCCTGAACAAGGTCGCCGAGAAGACCCAGGACGACCCCATGAAGACGTTCAAGAAGGCGATCGAGAACGTCAAGCCGGCGCTCGAGGTCAAGTCCCGCCGGGTCGGCGGTTCGACGTACCAGGTGCCCGTGGAGGTGCGGCCGAACCGCCGGACCTCGCTCGCGATCCGCTGGATCATCGAGTACTCCGCCGCGCGCGGCGAGAAGACGATGAAGGAGAAGCTCGCGGCCGAGCTGCTCGACGCCTCCAACCTCCGCGGCGGCGCGATGAAGAAGAAGGACGACACGCACAAGATGGCCGAGGCGAACAAGGCCTTCGCCCACTACCGCTGGTAATTCCGAAATCCGAAATCCGAAACCCGAAATACTGACATGCCGCGCCTTCATCCGCTCAAAGACATCCGCAACATCGGCATCATGGCGCACATCGACGCCGGCAAGACGACGACGACGGAGCGCATCCTTTTCTACACGGGCGTCAACTACAAGATCGGCGAGGTCCACGAGGGGACCGCGACGATGGACTGGATGGTCCAGGAGCAGGAGCGCGGCATCACGATCACGTCGGCCGCGACGACCTGCTTCTGGAAGCCGTCCGGGTCGGGAGATCCATCGGCCCCCCCGGCCCCTCTTGCCCGGATCAACATCATCGACACGCCCGGCCACGTGGACTTCACGGCCGAGGTGGAGCGATCGCTGCGCGTCCTCGACGGCGCGGTCGCGGTCTTCGACGCCGTGGCCGGTGTGGAGCCGCAGTCCGAAACGGTGTGGCGCCAGGCGAACCGCTACGGCGTCCCCCGGATCGCGTTCGTCAACAAGATGGACCGGGTCGGCGCGAACTTCCCGCGATGCGTCGAGATGATGAAGACGAAGCTGAACGCCAAGCCCGCCCCGATCCAGATCCCGTGGGGCACGGAGGGCGAGCACCGCGGAATCATCGACCTCGTGAACCTCAAGGCGATCGAATTCCACGACGACGCGCAGGGGTCGACGTTCGACCTGCTCGAGATCCCGGCCGACCTGCAGGACGAGGTCGCGAAGTACCGCGAGATGCTCATCGAAGCGGTCGCGGAGACCGACGACACGCTTCTCGAGAAGTACCTGCACGGCGGCAAGGTCCAGGCCGCCGAGATCAAGGACGCTTTGCGCCGCGCGACGATCGCCGGCCACGTCCAGCCCGTCATCTGCGGCTCGGCCTTCAAGAACAAGGGCGTCCAGCAGCTGCTCGACGCCGTCGTGGACTACCTCCCCTCGCCCCTCGACGTGAAGCCGATCGTGGGCCACGACGACGTGGGAGCGGAGCTCGAGAGGCCGGCCTCCGACGACGCACCGTTTTCGGCGCTCATCTTCAAGATCATGACCGATCCGTTCGTCGGCCAGCTCGCGTTCTTCCGCGTGTACTCGGGCCACATGGATGCGGGCACGGGCATCTACAACTCGACCAAGGACACCAACGAGCGCGTCGGCCGCATTCTGAAGATGCACGCGAACAAGCGCGAAGAGATCAAGGAAGTCTGGGCGGGCGACATCGCCGCGGCCGTGGGGCTGAAGAACGTCCAGACGGGGGACACCATCTGCGATCGGGACAACCCCGTGATTCTCGAGGCGATGAACTTTCCGGAGCCCGTCATCGCCGTCGCGATCGAGCCGAAGACCAAGGCGGACCAGGAAAAGATGGGCATGGCGCTCGCCAAGCTCATGCAGGAAGACCCGACCTTCAAGGTGCACACCGACAAGGAGACGGGCCAGACGATCATCCGCGGAATGGGCGAGCTGCACCTCGAGATCATCACGGACCGCATGGTCCGCGAGTTCAACGTCGGCGCCAACATCGGCAAGCCGCAGGTCGCCTACCGCGAGGCGATCACGAAAGAATCCCAGGGCCATGGCCGGTTCATCCGCCAGTCGGGCGGACGCGGACAGTACGGCGAGTGCAAGATCCGCATCAAGCCGGCCGAGGAAGGCCACGATTTCGTGTTCGAGAACGAGATCAAGGGCGGCGCCATCCCGAAGGAATTCATCAAGCCGATCGAGCAGGGGATCAAGGAAGCACTCGAGACGGGGATCCTCGCCGGCTATCCGACCACGGGCGTTCACGTCGAGCTCTACGACGGGTCGTTCCACGACGTGGACTCGTCGGAGATGGCCTTCAAGATCGCCGGCTCGATGGCCTACCAGGACGCGGCGAAGAAGGCCAAGCCGATCATCAAAGAACCCATCATGGACGTCGAGGTCGTCGTGCCCGAGGACTACATGGGCGACGTGATCGGCGACCTGTCCTCGCGCCGGGGCCACATCAAGCACATGGAACCGCGGGCGGGAGTCCAGGTGATCACGGCCCGCGTGCCCCTGTCCGAGATGTTCGGTTACTCGACGAATCTGCGGTCCATGACGCAGGGCCGCGGCAACTACACGATGCAGTTCGCGGCGTACGACGAGGTCCCCAGGGCGGTCAGCGAAGAGATCATCGCGAAAGTCGGAAGCAAGTAAGTTCGGAATTCGACATTCGAGATTCGAAATTGAGGATTTGAGATGGCCAAAGAGAAGTTTGATCGTAGTAAGCCGCACGTGAACATTGGGACGATAGGGCACGTGGATCACGGGAAGACGACGTTGACGGCGGCGATCACGTTGATTTTGTCGAAGAAGGGTCTGGCGACAGCGAAGGCGTACGACCAGATCGACAACGCGCCGGAGGAGAAGGCGCGTGGTATCACGATCAACACGGCGCACGTGGAGTATTCGACGGACAAGCGTCACTACGCGCACGTGGACTGTCCGGGTCACGCGGACTACGTGAAGAACATGATCACGGGTGCGGCACAGATGGACGGTGCGATTCTGGTGGTGTCGGCCGCGGACGGTCCGATGCCGCAGACGCGGGAGCACATTCTGCTGGCGCGGCAGGTGGGCGTGCCGTACGTGGTGGTGTTTTTGAACAAGACGGACATGGTGGACGACCCCGAGCTCTTGGAGCTGGTCGAGCTGGAGGTTCGGGAGCTTTTGACTTCGTACGGGTTTCCCGGGGACAAGACGCCGATCGTGAAGGGATCGGCGCTAAAGGCCGGGGAGTCTGCGGATCCGGCCTCGCCGGATGCCAAGTGCATCCTGGAGCTGATGGACGCGGTGGACGCGTACATTCCGGTGCCCGAGCGAGCGATCGACAAGGACTTTTTGATGCCGATCGAGGACGTGTTCTCGATATCGGGCCGTGGGACCGTCGTGACGGGTCGCGTCGAGCGTGGTGTCGTGAAGGTGGGCGAGGAAGTGGAGATCGTGGGGATTCGGCCCACACAGAAGAAGGTCGTGACGGGAGTGGAGATGTTCCGCAAGCTCTTGGACCAGGGGCAGGCGGGGGACAACGTGGGACTTCTGCTGCGGGGCACGGAGCGCAAGGACGTCGAGCGCGGGCAGGTGTGCGCCAAGCCCGGATCGATCACGCCGCACCTGAAGTTTACGGCGCAGGCGTACATCCTGACGAAGGAGGAGGGGGGGCGGCATACGCCGTTTTTCAACGGGTATCGGCCGCAGTTTTTCTTCCGGACGACCGACGTGACGGGGACGGCGCAGCTGCCCAAGGGTGTGGAGATGGTGATGCCGGGGGACAACGTGAACCTGGAGATCAACCTGATCACGCCGATTGCCATGGAGAAGGGCCTGCGCTTTGCCATCCGCGAAGGCGGCCGCACCGTCGGTGCCGGAACCATCGTCGAGATCCTGGAGTAGTGGTGATGTTGCGTTTTGGCCAGGGGATGTTGCCCAACCGCCGTTTGCTCCCGTCCGGCCGCGTCGAGCGGCCGCTGAAAGAGACCCGCCGATGAAAAATGAAAAGATTCGCATCCGGCTGAAGGCCTTCGACTACCGGATCCTCGACCAGTCGGCGAGCGAGATCGTCGATACGGCGAGGCGGACCGGGGCGAAGGTCGCGGGCCCCATTCCGCTGCCGACCGCCGTTTCGCGCTACACGGTCAACCGCTCTCCGCACGTGGACAAGAAGTCGCGCGAGCAGTTCGAGATGCGGACCCACAAGCGCCTGCTCGACATCCTCGAGCCGACGTCGCAGACGGTGGACGCGCTGATGAAGCTGGAGCTTCCGGTCGGCGTGGATGTCGAGATCAAGGCGTTCGGAAAGTAAGGCAGCAGAGCGAGCGAATATGGCCGTACACGGCATCATCGGCAAGAAGGTGGGGATGACCCAGATCTTCACGGCGGACGGCACGGTCGTGCCGGTCACGGTCGTGCAGGCGGGCCCCTGTCTCGTCGTTCAGAAGAAGACCGCCGACAAGGACGGCTACGACGCCCTCCAGATCGGCTTCGTCGGCGCGCGCCCTGACCGGCGCGCGAACAAGGCTTCCCGGGGCCGCTTCGAGAAGGCCGGGGTCGCGCCGATGCGGACGCTGATGGAAGTCAAGGCCGACAAGGGCGACGAGTTGAAGCCCGGCGACAAGGTGCTTTGCGACCTGTTCGCCGAGCAGGAGCACGTCGACGTCATCGGCACGTCCAAGGGCAAGGGCTTCATGGGTGTCGTGGCGCGGCACGGCTTTCGCGGCGGCGCGGCCACCCACGGCTCGATGTTTCATCGCGCCCCGGGCTCGATCGGCCCCTCGGCGTTCCCCTCGCGCGTCTTCCCGGGAACGCGGTCCTCGGGACGTCTCGGCGGCCGCCAGTCCACGACGAAGAACCTCGTCGTCGTGCGGGTCGATCTCGAGAAGAACCTCCTCTACATCTCCGGCCCGGTGCCGGGCGCCCGGCACTCGATCGTCAAGATCGTGCGCTCGAGCTTCGCGGCGAAGAAGGCATAAGAGCATGGCCAAGATCCCCGTTTGGAACTGGAAGAAGGAGCAGGTGGGCGAGGTGTCGGCCCCGGCCGGCGTCCTGGACTACCCGTACCGCAAGCACCTCGTGTGGGAAGTCGTCAAGGCCTACCTGGCCGGGCAGCGTGCGGGCACGCACAAGACGAAGATCCGCTCCGAGGTCTCCGGCTCGGGCAAGAAGCCCTTCAAGCAGAAGGGGACCGGGCGCGCCCGGCAGGGCGGCGGGCGCCCGCCGATCCACCGCCACGGCGGCACGGCCCACGGGCCGCGGCCGCGCTCGTACGCCCAGGACCTCTCGGTCGGCGAGAAGAAGAATGCTCTGAAGGCCGTTCTCTCCCGCCGCGTGGCCGAGGAGCGGGTCGTCGTGGTGGACAAGATGGATCTTGCCAGCCACAAGACGAAGGACCTGAAGGCGGCTCTCGGGACGCTCGGCATCGAGGGCAAGGCGCTGTTCGTCGACTCACGCGAGAACGCGAACTTCGCCCTCGCCTCGCGCAACGTGAAGGCCTGGAAGCTCGTCGACTCGCTCGGCGTCAACGCGTACGACGTGCTGGCCCATTCGACCGTGGTGCTCTCCAAGAGCGCGTTCCTGCGGGTCGTCAAGAACCTGGGAGGCGAGTGATGCAGGCGCAGGAGCTGATTCGCAGGCCGCTGATCACCGAGAAGGCGACGCGCATGAAGGAGACCTCGAACACGCTGTGTTTCGAGGTCGCCGTCACGGCGAACAAGATCGAGGTCGCCCGCGCGGTGCAGAAGCTGTTCGGCGTCAAGGTCGTCGACGTCCGCATCGCGAATCGTCAGGGCAAGTGGAAGCGCATGGGCCGGTTTCTCGGCCAGCGCAAGGCCTGGAAGAAGGCCTACGTCCGGCTCGCGCCGGATCAGAAGATCGAGTTTTTCGAGGGCGTGTAATGGCAGTCAAGAAGTACAAGCCGACTTCCGCCGGGCGGCGGTTCCAGACGATGCACGACTTCCAGGAGCTGTCGGACGTGCGTCCGGAGAAGAGCCTGACGGTCGGGCTGCGCTCGACCGGCGGCCGCAACAGCCAGGGGCGGATGACCTCCCGCTTCATGGGCGGTGGCCACAAGCGCCTCTATCGCATCATCGACTTTCGGCGCGACAAGCAGGACATCCCGGCGAAGGTGGCGTCGATCGAGTACGACCCCAACCGCACGGCGCGGATCGCTCTGCTCCACTATGCCGACGGCGAGAAGCGCTACATCCTCGCGCCCAACGGCCTCGAGGTCGGCGCGAAGGTCGTGTCGGGCCCGACGGCGGACATCCTGCCGGGCAACGCGCTGCCCCTGAAGGCGATCCCGCTCGGCACCACGATCCACAACCTCGAGCTCACCCGCGGCAAGGGCGGCCAGCTCGTCCGCTCGGCCGGGGCGGCGGCACAGCTGATGGCCCGGGAAGGCTCGTACGCCCAGGTGCGCCTTCCGTCGGGCGAGGTGCGCGAGGTGCACGTCGAGTGCTACGCGACGATCGGACAGGTCGGGAACCTCGAGCACGAGAACGTCTCGATCGGCAAGGCGGGCCGCAACCGCTGGATGGGCTGGCGTCCGCACAACCGCGGCGTCTCGATGAACCCGGTCGATCACCCGATGGGCGGCGGCGAGGGCAAGACCTCGGGCGGCCGCCACCCGACCTCGCCGTGGGGCTGGAAGACCAAGGGCATGAAGACTCGCAACAACAAGCGGACCGACGGATTCATCGTCCGGCGCCGCAAGTCGAAGGCATAAACCATGTCGCGTTCCGTCAAGAAGGGCCCCTTCGTGGACGACCACCTTGCGAAGAAGGTGGCCGCGCTCAACGCGTCGCGCGAGAAGAAGGTCGTGAAGACCTGGTCGCGCCGCTCGACGATCATTCCGGACATGGTCGGCCATACGATCGCGGTGCACAACGGCCGCAAGTTCATCCCGGTCTACGTCGCCGAAAACATGGTCGGGCACAAGCTCGGGGAGTTCGCCCCGACGCGGATCTTCAAGGGCCACGGCGGAAAGAAGGCCGCCGAGGCCGGCGCGGCCGTCGCAGCGGCGCCGGGCAGGCCGGTGACGGCACCGGGCGCGGCCCCGGCTGCCCCCGCGCCGAAGGCCTGAGGGAAATGTCATGAAAGCCACCGCCAGGCTCCGGTACATGAAGGGCTCCGCCCAGAAGGTGCGTCTGGTCGCCGACCTCGTGCGCGGGAAGAAGGTCAACGACGCCGTCGCGATCCTCCGGCACGCGAAGAAAGCCGCCGCGCGCGACCTCTTGAAGACGCTGCGTTCGGCCGTGGCCAACGCCGAGCAGAAGGAGGCGCGCCTGGACGTGGACGAGCTCGTGGTGCGCCGGATCACCGTCGACAAGGGACCCCAGGAGAAGCGCGTGCGGCCGGCGCCCATGGGGCGCGCATTCCGGGTGCTGCACCGCAAGAGCCACGTGACGATCGAACTCTCGGACGAGGTGTAAGCGATGGGCCAGAAAGTTCACCCCTACGGATTCCGTCTCGGCTTCAACCGGACCTGGCACTCGCGCTGGTTTTCGGAGAAGGACTACCTGAAGTTCCTCCACGAGGACCTCAAGCTGCGCAAGGAGCTCAAGGGCCGGCTGTCGCACGCCGGAGTCTCCGAGATCGACATCGAGCGTTTCGCGGGCAAGCTCAAGGTCAACATCCAGACGTCGCGGCCCGGCATCATCATCGGCAAGCGCGGCGCCGAGGTGGACAAGCTGCGTGACGAGCTGCAGAAGCGGACGGGCGGCGAGGTCCACATCAACATCATCGAGATCCAGCGGCCCGAGACGGACGCCCAGCTGGTGGCCGAATCGATCGCCCTGCAACTCGAACGCCGTGTGGCGTTCCGGCGCGCGATGAAGAAGGGAATCGAGTCGGCGTTCCGCTTCGGCGCGCAGGGAATCAAGATCCGGTGCGCGGGGCGCCTGAACGGCGCCGAGATCGCCCGCTCGGAGTGGTACCAGGAGGGGCGTCTGCCGCTCCACACCCTCAAGGCGGACATCGACTACGGCTTCGCCGAGGCCAACACGACCTACGGAAAGATCGGCGTCAAGGTGTGGATCTACCGGGGCGAGCAGCACAAGGCGAAGAACCGCCGCAAGACCGCGGCGTGAGGACAAATCCGAATTCCGAAATCCGAATTCCGAAATTACCGATTGAGACGAACTGAGACTTAAGCCATGTTGATGCCCTCGAAAGTCAAGTACCGGAAGCAGCAGCGCGGCCGGATGCGCGGCAAGGCGTATCGCGGCGGCACGCTCGCGTTCGGCGACATCGGGCTCCAGGTTCTCGAGCCGGGATGGATCACGGCCCGGCAGATCGAGGCGGGCCGCATCGCGATGACGCGCGCCGTCAAGCGCGGCGGCAAGATCTGGGTCCGGATCTTCCCCGACAAGCCGTACACGAAGAAGCCCGCCGAGACGCGCATGGGCAAGGGCAAGGGCGCTCCCGAGGGTTGGGTCGCGGTCGTCAAGCCGGGCCGGGTTCTCTACGAGATGGAGGGCGTCGATTTCGCAACGGGCAAGGAGGCCCTCGAGCTCGCCGCCGACAAGCTGGGATTGAAGACGCGCCTGGTGACGCGGGCATCCGAGATGGAGATCCGATGAAGAAGAAAGAGCGCGAGGCGCTGGCGCTGCAGGGCGCGCCGGAGCTCGCGGAGAAGGAACGGGAGCTGAGGGAGTCGAGCTGGAAACTGCGTCTGCAGAAGTCGACCGGACAGCTCGAGAACCCGAGCCGGTTGAAGGCTCTGCGGCGCGACGTGGCGCGCGTCCAGACCTACCGGCGGGCCCTGGAATTGAAGTCGGAGGCGGGCCAGTGAGCGAAGCGGTCAGAAAGGGCCGGGCGACGAAGCTCGGCCGCGTGGTCTCGGACAAGATGAACAAGACCATCGTGGTCGAGGTGGAACGCCGCGTCCAGCACGCGGAGTACACGCGGACCATCAAGCGCACGAGCCGTTTCCACGCCCACGACGAGGGCAACGCGGCGAAGATCGGAGACCGCGTCCGCATCGAGGAGACGCGGCCCATGTCGAAGTTGAAGCGCTGGCGGCTGCGCGAGATCGTGACCAAGGCGTGAGGCGAGGAGCAGCGCGATGATCCAGATGGGGACCATCCTCGAGGTGGCGGACAATTCCGGCGCGCGGAAGATCGCGTGCATCCGGATGCGGGGCGGCTCCGCGGGGCAATACGCGGGCCTGGGCGACATCATCACGGCCTCCGTGAAGGAGTGCGCGCCGGATTCGCCCTTCGTCGAGAAACACGGCAAGCGCGTCGTGCGGGCGGTGATCGTGCGGACCCGCCGCAATCACCGGCGGCGCGACGGCTCGTACATCCGATTCGACGACAATGCGGCCGTTCTCATCTCGAACGAGGGCGAGCCGATCGGCACGCGCGTGTTCGGGCCCGTGGCCCGGGAGCTGCGCGAGAAGAAGTTCATGAAGATCATTTCGCTGGCGCCGGAAGTGCTGTGATGAAGAGCAAGCCGAAGCTGAAGAGGGACGACACCGTGGTGGTCATCGCGGGCAAGGACCGCGGGCGCCAGGGCCGCATCCTGCGAGTGCTCCCGACGGCCGGTCGCGTGATCGTCGAGCGGGTCAACATGATCAAGCGCCACACGCGGCCCAATCCCGGGAAGAACATCGCCGGAGGCATCTCCGAGCGCGAGGCGTCGATCCACATCTCCAACGTGATGCTGGTCGACCCGGACCGCAATACCCGGACGCGAATCGGCCGCCGGCGCGACGCCGAGGGCAACCCGGAGCGCGTCGCCAAGAAGAGCGGCGCCGTCCTGGCGTAAACCAGGTACCGAGCACGAGGAAGACAGAATGGCAGCCAGACTGAAAGAACGGTACGCGAAGGAGGTCGCTCCCGCGCTCAAGAAGGAGTTCGGGATCGACAACGCCATGGCGGTCCCGCGTCTCGACAAGATCGTCCTGAACATGGGGCTCGGCGAAGCGGTCGCCAACCCGAAGATGCTGGACGGGGCTACCGAGGAGCTCTCGGCGATCGCGGGGCAGCGCGCCAACGTGACGAAGGCCAAGAAGTCGATCGCGACCTACAAGCTGCGCACCGGCATGCCGATCGGGGCCCGCGTCACCCTGCGCGGCGACCGGATGTGGGAGTTTCTCGACCGGCTGATCAACATCGCCTTGCCGCGGGTGCGCGACTTTCGCGGCGTTTCGAGCAAGGCTTTCGACGGGCGCGGCAACTACACGCTCGGCGTGCGGGACCACTTCATCTTCCCCGAGATCGACTACGCCAAGACGGACAAGTCGAAGGGTCTGAACGTGACGATCGTGACGACGGCGGGCCGGGATGACCGGGCGAAGGCGCTCTTGCGCGAGCTCGGCATGCCGTTCGCGAAGTAACCAAGAGGAACAGATGGCCACCAGAGCGATGCGAATCAAAGCGGCGAGGAAGCCGAAGTTCATGACGCGGACCGTCCGGCGCTGCCGGGTCTGCGGGCGGCCCCGAAGCGTTCTGCGCAAGTTCGGCCTCTGCCGCATCTGCTTCCGCTCGAACGCCAATCTGGGGTACATCCCGGGCGTCAAGAAAGCGTCGTGGTGAGGCGATGAAAACCAGCGATCCCCTGAGCGACCTGTTCACCCGCCTGCGCAACGGCATGCGTGCGGGCCACGACCGCGTGGACGTTCCGGCGTCCCGCCTGAAGGAGTCCGTCCTGAAGGTTCTCGAGCAGGAGGGCTTCATCGCGTCGTTCCGCAAGGTGCAGGAAGCGGGCCGGCCCCTGCTGCGGGTGGGCCTCAAGTACGACCCCGAGGGCGAACCGATCGTCGCGGGTCTCGAGCGCGTTTCGCGGCCAGGTCGCCGCGTGTATGCCCGGGCGGGAGCGATCCCCTCGGTGCTCGGCGGGCTCGGCGTGGCCATCGTGTCGACCTCCAAGGGCATCGTCACCGACAAGGCGGCGCGCCAGTCGCGCCTCGGCGGCGAAGTGCTCTGCAACGTCTGGTGAGGATAAGAGGAGCACACCCGTGTCTCGCATAGGAAAAATGCCGGTAGTGATCCCCAAGGGGGTCGAAGTCAAGGCCGACGCGTCCAGCGTCCGCGTCAAGGGCCCGAAGGGGGAGCTCGTCAGCGCGATCCCGGCGGGATTGACCGTGTCCGTCGAGGACGGCCAGGTCCGCATCGCCCGTGGGTCGGAGGAGCCGCACGCCCGCGCGTGCCACGGCCTGCTGCGCAGCCTCGTCGCCAACTCCGTCGAGGGCGTGACGAAGGGCTTCACGCGCGAGCTCGAGATCTCGGGCGTCGGCTACAAGGCCGAGGTCAAGGGAAAGTCCGTGGTTTTCTCGCTCGGCTACTCGCATCCCGTGGACTTCCCGATCCCGGACGGGATCGCGATTGCGATCGACGCCAAGGCGGGGCGCATGACGGTCACGGGCGCGGACAAGCAGCGCGTGGGGCAGACCGCCGCCGAGATCCGCGGGCTGCGGGTTCCCGACCCCTACAAGGCGAAGGGCATCAAGTACGCCAACGAGGTCATCCGGCGCAAGGTCGGAAAGGCCGGCGGGAAGTAATCATGAACCGATCCCAAGCACGCACCGAAGCCCGGGGACGCGTCCGAATCCGCATCCGCTCGCGGGTGCGCGGCGGCAAGGAACGGCCGCGCCTGGCGGTTTTCAAGAGCGCGCGCCACATCTACGCGCAGGTCATCGACGATGGCAGCGGTGCGACTCTCGCCCACGCCTCGTCGCTCGACCCGGGTCTGAAGAAGGACGCGAAGAAGGGCGGCGCCAGCCGGGATGCCGCCGTGCACGTCGGCTCTCTGGTGGCAGAGCGCGCCAAGAAGGCCGGAGTCACGAAAGTCGTGTTCGATCGCGGCGGTTATCTGTATCACGGCCGGGTGAAGGCCCTCGCCGAAGCCGCCCGTCAGGGCGGCCTGGAGTTCTAGGCATGCACGCAATCACGGGGGAGGCCAGGCGATGAGCAGCAACCGGGGACCGCGGGCGCCGCGGGAACGCGAGAAGGAGCGGGACGCGCAGGGGCGCGAGCTCATCGATCGCGTCGTACACATCAACCGCGTCACGAAGGTCGTCAAGGGCGGCAAGAACTTTTCGTTCTCCGCGCTGGTCGTCGTGGGCGACGGGCAGGGCCGCGTCGGCTACGGATCGGGCAAGGCCAAGGAAGTCCCCATGGCCATCAAGAAGGGGATCGAGATGGCCAAGAAGAGCATGCAAAAGATCTCCCTGAAGGGAACGACGATCCCGCACACGGTCATCGGCGCGTACGGCGCGGGCCGCGTTCTCCTGAAGCCGGCCACCGCGGGCACGGGCGTGATCGCGGGGGGCCCCGTGCGGGCGGTCCTCGAGTCCGTGGGCATCCAGGACATCCTGACGAAGTCCCTGCGGACGACCAACCCGCACAACGTCATCAAGGCGACTTTCGACGGGCTCCTGCGCTTGAAGAACGCCGACGAGATCAACAAGCGCCGCGGGCGCGGCATGGCCGAGCCGGTGGTGGAGGAGAAGGCGTGACCGAAGCGGGCAAGCCGGGCGAAAAGGCCCGGGCAAAGAAGGACGCCGGCAAGGACCGCGTGA
The DNA here is from genome assembly GCA_963847075.1 of uncultured Acidobacteriota bacterium. Taxonomy (GTDB): domain Bacteria; phylum Acidobacteriota; class Thermoanaerobaculia; order UBA5066; family Gp7-AA6; genus DAHUXD01. The sequence continues at coordinate 344,252 of CAWJYL010000002.1, read as the reverse complement.
CGATCACGCTCGTCAAGAGCGGCATCTGCACGCCGAAGGACCAGAAGGCGACGTTGAGGGGCCTCGGGTTCGGGCGGCTCGGGACGCAGGTCGTTCGCGACGATTCGCCGGCCGTGCGAGGCATGATCCGAAAAGTGCGCCACCTCGTGGTGGTCGCGAAGGGCTGACGACATGGTCGAAAAGAAGAAGACCGCGGCTCCGACCGCGAAGAAGCCGGCCAAAAGGGCCGCCAGGCCGGCCGCGAAGGCTTCCGCGAAGGCGGCCCGGGCCGCGGCGCCGAAGGCCCCCGCTCCGGCTGCCGCCCGGCCTCCGCGGCCGGCGAAGAAGGCCGCCGCGCCTGCGGCCCGGCCGGCGGCGACGGGCGTGCACGATCTCGCTCCGACAGCGGGAGCGACGCACTATCGCAAGCGCGTGGGGCGCGGCCCGGGCAGCGGCCACGGCAAGACCGCGGGCAAGGGCAGCAAGGGGCAGAAGTCCCGCACCGGGTACCGGCACCAGCGGGGATTCGAGGGCGGTCAGATGCCGCTCCACCGGCGCCTGCCCAAGCGCGGCTTCACGAACATCTTCCGGATCGAGTACGACATCGTCAACCTCTCCGACCTCGACCGGTTCGACGCCGGCGCGACGGTCAACCCGGAGACTCTCGCTCTGGCGCGGCTCGCGCGCAAGAGCCGGCCGGTCAAGATCCTGGGGGACGGCGAGATCAAGAAGGTCCTGAACGTCTCGGCCCACAAGTTCTCCGCCTCCGCGAAGGCCCGTATCGAGGCGGCCGGCGGCCGCTGCGAGGTGCTGTCCCGTTGAGCGCGCTGCAGAGTTTCGCCAACGTCTTCAACGTGCCGGACCTGCGCAAGCGGGTCCTGTTCACGTTTCTCGTGCTCGCCGTCTACCGGCTGGGCGCGCACGTTCCCACGCCTGGCGTGGACCCGCAGGCGATCAGCGCGTTCTTCAAGGCCTCCGCCGGCTCGATCTTCGGGTTTCTCGACATCTTTTCGGGCGGCGCGCTCCGGAGGCTGTCGGTGTTCGCTCTGGGCATCATGCCCTACATCTCCTCGTCGATCATCCTGCAGCTGCTGACCGTCGTGTGGCCCTACCTCGAGAAGCTCTCCAAGGAAGGGGAGATGGGCCGCAAGAAGATCACGCAGTACACCCGCTACGGGACGGTGCTCCTGTCCTTCATTCAGGCGAGCGGCATCGCCCTGTGGCTCGAGAAGCAGGTCGCCCCGGGCGGAGCGCCCCTCGTGCCGTACCCCGGCTGGGGATTCCGGCTGATGACGATCCTGACCCTGACGACCGGAACGATCTTCATCATGTGGCTGGGCGAGCAGATCACCGAGCGCGGGATCGGCAACGGCATCTCGCTCATCATCTTCGCCGGAATCGTGGCGGGGCTGCCGCGCGCGATCTTCGGGCTTTTCCAGCAGATCCGGAATCAGACGATTTCGATCATCACGCTGATCGCCGTGCTCGGGTTCATGTTCGCGATCGTCGCCCTGATCGTTTTCGTCGAACGCGCCCAGCGCCGGATTCCGGTGCAGTACGCCAAGCGCGTGGTCGGGCGGCGGGTCTACGGCGGGCAGAACACCTATCTGCCCCTTCGGGTCAATACCGGCGGCGTCATTCCGATCATCTTCGCGATCTCGATCCTGTCGCTGCCGAGCTACCTCGCGCAGATCTCGGGGGCCGACTGGATGAAGCGCGCGGCGACCTCGCTCTCCATGGGCCACCCGCTATACATCCTGCTGTATGCGGCCGGGATCCTGTTCTTCTGTTACTTCTACACGTCGATCGTCTTCAACCCGACGGACACGGCCGACAACATGCGCAAGTACGGCGGCTTCATCCCGGGCATCCGGCCCGGCAAGAAGACGGCCGACTACATCGACACCGTCCTGTCGCGTATCACGATCGTCGGCGCCGTGTACCTCACGTTCGTCGCCCTTCTGCCGGACCTGCTGAACAACGGCTTCAAGGTCCAGGGGATCCCGGGCATTGGGCCGTGGCTGGAGGCCGTGATGCCGAAGTTCATGACCGAGGGCTTCGGCTTCAACTTCTACTTCGGCGGAACTTCGCTCCTGATCGTCGTCGGCGTGGCGATGGACACCGTGCAGCAGGTCGAGTCGAAGCTCGTCGAGCATCACTACACCGGATTCTTGAAGAAGAGCCGGATCCGCGGGCGCCGGAGCTAGCGGGCGCATGCGTATCGTCTTCCTCGGCCCACCGGGCAGCGGCAAGGGAACCCAGGCGGCGCTCCTTTCGGAGCGGCTCGGGATTCCGACCATCTCGACCGGCGAGATCCTGCGCGCGGCCGTGCGCGATCGCACCGCGCTCGGCCTTCAGGCGCAGGCCGTCATGGAGAAGGGAGAGCTCGTCTCCGACGCGCTCATCGTGGCCCTCATGCGCGAGCGGCTCGCCGCCCGGGACGCCCGGCGCGGGTTCATCCTGGACGGTTTCCCGCGCACGATCGCGCAGGCGCAGGCCCTCGAGGCGCTGCTCGGCAACGACGCGCTTTCGGCGGCAGTCAACTTCACGGCTCCGGAAGCCGCACTCGTCGAGCGGATGCTCGGGCGCGCGAAAGCGGAGGGACGCGCCGACGACCGGCCGGAGACGATCCGGGAGCGGCTGCGCGTGTACCGCGAGAAGACGGAGCCGCTGGTTGATTTCTATCGCAAGCGGGACCTGCTGGCCGACGTCGAGGGCATCGGGACCGTCGCCGAAGTCTCGGGTCGGTTGGACCAGGCCCTGATGTCCGTCCGCCGGGCCGGGGGCGCAGCGTGATCACCATCCGCAGTCACGAGGAGCTCTTGAAGCTCGACGAGGCGTCACGGATCGTGCTCGAGACGCTCGACGTCGTGGAGAAGGCCGTGGCCCCGGGGGTCACGACCGACGAGCTCGACCGGATCGCGGAAGCCGAGATCCGGGGGCGCGGCGCGCGGCCGGCATTCGTCGGCTACCGAGGGTATCCGAAGACGCTCTGTACCTCGATCAACGACGAGGTCGTGCATGGAATCCCCGGCAAGCGCAGGCTCCAGGAGGGCGACGTCGTCGGCGTCGACTGCGGCGCCGTCGTCGGCGGGTACTTCGGAGACGCGGCGCGCACGATCGCCGTGGGGCGCGTGAGCGCCGAGGTCGCAAAGCTGCTGGAGGTCACGCGCAGGGCCCTCTCCGCCGGCATCCAGGCGACGCGGCCCGGCGGGCGCGTTTCGGACATCGGCGCGGCGGTCGAGGCCGTGGCGCTCGTGAACGGGTATGGCGTCGTCCGGGACTTCGTCGGCCACGGCGTCGGCACGGCGCTCCACGAGGAGCCGCAGGTTCCCAACTACGGGCCGGCGGGCCGGGGCAGCCTGCTGAAGGTCGGCATGGTGCTCGCGATCGAGCCGATGTTCAACCTCGGCCGCGCCGAGGTTTCGGTGGATGCGGACGGCTGGACCGTGCGCACGCGCGACCGCTCGACCTCGGCCCACTTCGAGTACACCATCGCGATCGAGCCGCACGGTGCGGTCATTCTGGGAACGGGTAGCCTGTCCGCGTTGCGGACGGCGGCCGTCGGCGCGTAGAGCGATGTCCAAAGACGAAGCGATCGAGGTCATGGCGACGGTGGTCGAGCCGTTGCCGAACGCGATGTTCAAGGTGGAGCTGGAGAACAAGCACCAGGTTCTGGCGCACATCTCGGGCAAGATGCGAAAGAATTTCATCCGCATCCTGCCCGGCGACAAGGTGCTCGTGGAATTGTCGCCTTACGATCTGACGCGGGGTCGGATCATCTATCGGTACAAGTGACAGGGGAGCCAACGTGAAAGTTCGAGCGTCCGTCAAGAAAATCTGCGCCAAGTGCAAGATCGTGCACCGAAAGGGAGTCGTGCGGGTCATCTGCTCGACGCCCAAGCACAAGCAGAGGCAGGGATGAGGGGAGAATTTCGGATTTCGGATTTCGGAATTCGGATTTGAAGAGGGCATAGAGCATGGCACGCATTGCGGGAGTCGACTTGCCGCTGAACAAGCGGGTAGAGATCGGGCTGACGTACATCTTCGGCATCGGGCGGCCGAAGGCGAACGTCATCCTCGAGAAGGCCGACGTGCGGCCGGATACCCGGGTCAAGGACCTCTCCGAGGAGGAGGTGGTCCGCATCCGCAAGGTGATCACCGACGACGTCAAGGTCGAGGGCGATCTGAGGCGGGACACGTCGGTGGACATCAAGCGGCTGATGGACATCGGCTGCTATCGGGGCATGCGGCACCGACGCAATCTCCCAGTCCGCGGGCAGCGTACGCACACCAATGCCCGGACTCGCAAGGGTCCGCGCAAGCAGACGATCGCGGGCAAGAAGAAGGCTACGAAGAAGTAAGGTCGGATTTCGGATTTCGGAATTCGGATTTGGGAATTCGGATTTGTTCATGAGGATGGCGAACCATGGCTGAAGCGACACCGGTAAGCGCAACCCCCGAAAAGGGCGCGGGCAAGCCCAAGGGCAAGCGCGCCCGCGCGGGGAAGAAGGAAAAGAAGAGCATTCCCCACGGCCAGGCGACCGTGGCGGCGTCCTTCAACAACACGATCGTCTCGATCTCCGACCAGGAGGGGAACATCCTGGCCTGGTCCTCGGCGGGGCGCATCGGGTTCAAGGGCTCGCGCAAGGGCACGCCGTTCGCGGCGCAGCTGGCGGCGGCCAACTGTGCGGAGCATGCCAAGGAGCACGGCGTGCGATCGGTGGACGTGCGGGTCACGGGTCCTGGCGCGGGACGGGAATCGGCGATCCGGGCCCTGCAGGCCAACGGCATCGACATCAAGTCCATCAAGGACACGACGCCGATTCCGCACAATGGCTGCCGGCCCCGCAAGCGGAGGAGAGTCTAGGGAACATTTCGGAATTCGGACTTGCGGACGTCGGATTGTCAAATCCGAAATCCGAAATCCGAAATCCGAATTCGTCTGTAAACCGGCTCATCGGTCCTGGCCGGGACGAAGGACGTAAAGCGGAATGAGGGACCGAGGAGGTTCAAGGTTTGGCGCGATACAGCGAATCGGTTTGCCGGCTTTGCCGGCGCGAGGGAATGAAGCTGTTCCTCAAGGGGGACCGCTGTTTCAAGGACAAGTGCGCCATCGAGCGGCGCAATTACCCGCCCGGTCAGCACGGGCGTCGGCGCAGCAAGCTGCTCGGATACGGTATCCAGCTGCGTGAGAAGCAGAAGGTCAAGCGGATCTACGGCCTGCTCGAGAGTCAGTTCCGCCTCGCCTTCGTGCGCGCCGAGCGCCGCAAGGGCATCACGGGCGCCAACCTGCTCGAGGAGCTCGAGCGTCGCCTCGACAACGTGGTGTACTCGCTCGGGTTCGCGGCCTCCCGGGCCCAGGCCCGGCAGCTCGTGCGCCACGGCCACGTGGCGGTCAACGGGTCCAAGGTCTCGATCCCGTCGTTCCGCGTGAGCAAGGGCCAGGTGATTGCGATCAAGGAGAAGAGCCGGACCAACGAGCAGATCAAAGCGTCGGTCGAGACGGCTCGTGCCCGCGGCGTCCCCGCGTGGCTCGACCTGACCCCTGAGACCTTCGCCGGAACGGTCGTCGAGCTGCCCAAGCGCGAGGACATCAAATTGCCCATCCAGGAGCAGCTGATCGTCGAGCTGTACTCCAAGTAATTGGCCTGAGGAGGAGAGCACCATGACCCTGTGGAAAGGATTCCAGAAGCCCAAGCGCCTCGAGATCGACAGCGAGACGCTGACCTCGACCTACGGAAAGTTCTACGCGCAGCCCTTCGAGCGGGGCTTCGGGACGACGATCGGCAACGCGCTGCGGCGCGTGCTCCTGTCTTCGATCGAGGGGGCTGCGATCACGGCCGTCAAGATCGAGGGCGTGCTGCACGAGTTTTCCTCGCTGCCCGGCGTCGTCGAGGACGTCACCGACATCATCCTCAACCTGAAGCAGATTCCCATCAAGATGCACACGACGGACGAGAAGATCCTCACCCTCGACGTCTCCCGCAAGGGCAAGATCACGGCGGCCGACCTGCAGGGCGACTCGGCCATCGAGATCCTCGAGCCGGACGCGCCGATCGCCACCCTGTCCGAGAACGGACGGCTCCAGATGGAGATGCGGGTTTCGACGGGCCGCGGCTACGTGTCGGCGGACAAGAACTTCGACGACGACATGGGAATCGGCTACATCCCGATCGACTCCGTACACTCTCCCGTGCGGCGCTGCAACTACCACGTCGAAGCGGCCCGCATCGGCCAGGCGACCGACTACGACCGGCTCGTGCTCGAGGTCTGGACGAACGGGACGATCTCGCCGACCGACGCCGTCGGCATGGCGGCCACGCTCTTGCGCGATCACCTCACGATCTTCGTCAACGCCGAGCACGAGACCGCCTTCGAGGGCGTCGGCGAGGGCGAGCTGCCCGAGAACCTGGCGGAATACCTGAACAAGTCGGTGGACGAGCTGGAGCTGTCGGTCCGCAGCGCGAACTGCCTGAAGAACGCGGGTATCCGGACGATCCGCGACCTCGTGCAGAGGACCGAGAAAGACATGCTCGAGACCAAGAACTTCGGCCGCAAGTCGCTCAACGAGATCAAGGACATTCTCCGCCCGATGGGCCTGTCCCTCGGGATGGAGATAGAGCCGGTCGAAGTCAGAAGCGAGTAGACCATGCAGCACAACCGTGCGGGGCGCAAGCTCCGCCGCTCGACACCCCATCGGCTGGCGATGTTCTCGAACCAGCTGACGTCGCTGATGACGCACGAGCGGATTCAGACGACCCTCTCCAAGGCCAAGGAGCTGCGGCCCCTGGCGGAGCGCCTCATCACGACGGCCAAGAAGGACGACGTGACGGCGCGGCGCCGCGTGTCGCGATGGATTCCGGATCGGACGACGATCAAGCGGGTCTTCGAGACGATCGCCCCGCGATTCGTGGACCGGCCCGGCGGCTACACGCGGATCCTGCGTCTCGGGGCGCGCAAGGGCGATGCGGCCGAGGCGGCGATCCTCGAGTTCGTGGACTTCAAGTTCGAAGCGAAGGAGGCGGCTCCGCGCAAGGAGTCGCTTTCCGACCGGGCCCGCCGCGCGTCGGGCGGCCGCGTGGAGACCGTTCGCAAGGACAAGCCCGAGGCGGCCGAGGGCGGCGAGGCGGGCGCCCGGCCGGCGCGCAAGGCGGCGGGGCCCAAGCCCGAGAAGACCAAGCCCGCTGCGAAGCCGGCTCCGAAAAAGGGCCCGTCCCGGACCGGTCCTTCGAAGCGGGGAGCCTGACCGTCGCCCTCGCGGGTCGCGCTCCTGCGCGACCGCTGCGGGCTCCCGCGGCGCGAACCTCCTCCCTCCTTCGTCGGGAGACTATTCGCGCCGCGAACCGGGGCGGCGCGCCGCGAACCGGAGCTCGAAAATGAGACCACTGGCGATAACGGGCGGTGCCGAGGCCGATCGCCGGAGGGCCCGGATCGCGGCCGTCGTCTGGGGCCTGTTCCTGCTCGCCCTGACTTCGTGGCCCTCCCCGCCGAGCGTACCGCTGGTGGGATGGATTCCGAACTTCGACAAGCTCGTCCATGGAGTGCTGTACGGCGTGGAAGGCTTCCTGCTGTACTTCGCCGTGGCCTGGCGGGGAGGCGAGCGTTTCTCCTGGCGTCGGGCCCTGGCGATCAGCGGGATCCTCGCGGTCTGGGGCAGCCTCGACGAGGTCCATCAGATCTGGATTCCCGGCCGCTCCGCGGAAGTGGGGGATGCGGTGATGGACACGGTGGCGGGATTCGCCGGGGCGCTCGTGGCGTCACGCGTGTCCGTCGCGAGGAGCCGCGGGCAGGCGGGGGAAGTCAGGAAGAGTTAGGCACTCCTTCTCCTCGATCTTCACGTACCTGCCGGCCGGCAGGTTCTCCACCACCTGCACGATGCCCGACGGCCAATGGATCGTCAGCTTCCTCACCGTCGTCTCCGAGCCGAGACCGAACAGGACCCGCGGGTCCGATGAGCTCAGGTAGCTCGAGCCGGCCTCGACGAAGCGGGTGAGCTTCCTGCCGCCCGGCGTCTCGGCGACCAGGCGCGCTCCGATTCCCCCGCGGTTGGATTTCCTGCCCACGAGCTCTATGCCGATCCAGTTTCCGTGGACGCCGTCGTTGCGCAGGAGCTGCAGCGCTCCGCCCGAGCTCGAGACGGCGATGTCCGGGTCCCCGTCGTTGTCGTAGTCGGCGACGGCCGATCCGCGGCCCACGAATTCCCGGTCGAAGGCCGGCCCGCAGGCGCGCTCGCGGAAATGGCCGGTTCCGTCGTTCCAGACGAGCGTCGCCTTCTGCGCAAAGGACATCCCCTGACGCTTCGGGCTCTCGTAGACGTGCCCGTTGGCGACGTAAGCGTCGAGGTTACCGTCGTTGTCGATGTCGAGCAGGTTCAGGCCGAAGCCGACCCGGTTCGAGCCCGGCGCGCCGAAGCCGGATGCGATGGCCAGGTCCTCGAAGACTCCGGAGCCCAGGTTTCGGTAGTACTCGTTGGTCTCGCCCTCGAAGTTGGCAACCACGATGTCGGGGAGACCGTCGCCATCGAGGTCGCCGGCATCGACTCCCATGCTTCCCTGAGGGTTGCCTTCGAGTCCGAAGCCGGTTCCCGAGACGACCGAGATGTCCTCGAAGCGGCCGTGGCCGAGGTTGTGGAAGAGGCGGTTCATCATCTCGTCGTTGGCGACATAGATGTCGGGCTTTCCGTCGAGATCGATGTCGACGAAGAGAACGCCGAGACCGCGCCCCACGGCCGATCCGAGTCCGGCCTGCTTCGTGATGTCGGCGAACGTGCCGTCGCCGTTGTTGCGGTAGAGGACGCTGATGGTCCCCGGATACATGACCGGGGGGCAGTACTCGCGCGCGCCCGTCTTCGGGTCGCCGCAGAACAGATCCTTGTCCTTGCGGTCGTCGCCGTACTGCACCACGAAGAGGTCGAGGTAGCCGTCGCCGTCGATGTCGCCCCACGCGGCGCTCGTGCCCCACCGGGGGCCGGCGACGCCGGCCCGGGCGGTGACGTCGGTGAAGGTCCCGTCCCCGTTGTTGTGGTACAGGATGTTGCCGCCGTAGTTGGTGACGTAGAGGTCCACGAAGCCGTCGTTGTCATAGTCCGCCGCGGCGGCTCCCATGCCATACGCTGTGTCGGAGAGGCCCGCCTTCGCGGTCACGTCCGTGAAAGTGCCGTTCCCGTTGTTCCGGTAGAGCCGGTCCTGCGCCCGGGGGCTCCCGGAGGGCGGAAACGGGCCTCCCTGGACGACATACAGGTCCATCCAGCCGTCGCGGTCGTAATCGATCCAGGCCAGACCCGAGCCAACCGTCTCGGGCAGCCGGTGCTCGGGAGTTCCGCCCTTGTCGTGGACGAACCGGATCCCGGCGGCCGTGGCGACGTCGGTGAAACCGGCGGGACAGCCGCCTCCGGTCGGAGTTCCTGCCGCGGCCGGAGCGAGGCCCGCCAACAGCGCGACCGAAAGAGCGAGAGTCACTTCTCGGCCTCGGCCCGGGAGGTCGCCGCGGCCAGCAGGAGCTCGATGTGGTGGTCCTCGGGAGCGAGCTCGTGGGCGCGCTCGAGCGCCGCCACCGCCTCACGCTGGCGCCCGAGGCGCGAGAGAGCTTCGGCGCTGCCGACGAGCGATTCGGGGGATGGGGGCAGCGACTGAAAGCGCTTCAAGGCCGCAGCCGCCTTGCCCTGGCCGAGCTCTGCCCGGGCCATCGTGATCTGCCCGCTCTCCACGTCGGTGGCTGCGACGATCTTCGTGCCGCGCTCGTAGAGGGCGTGGTGGGCGGCGAGCTCGCGCTCGGCCTCGGCCGTCTTGCCTTCGCGCTGGAGCAGGCGTCCGAGGGCGTAGTGCCCGCGGGGCAGATTGGGCGAGAGCTGGATTGCGCGGCGGAAGGATTCCTCGGCGCGGTCGAGCTCGCCGAGCATCTCCTCGGCCCTGCCGAGATCGAGTTGAATCGGGGCGTCGCGCGGCTTGCCGCGGGCGGCCTCCTGCAGATGCGGCAACGCTTCCCGCGGCTTGCCCTGTGCGAGGAGCAGTTTCCCGAGATCGTGCTGCAGAGCGGCGTCGTGGGGATGGGTATCGGTCGCAGCCTCCAGGACCGCGATGGCTTCGTCGTTCTTCTCCATCCGGGCGTAGGCTGCGGCGAGAAGGGCGAGGGCCGAAGGATCGGTGGAACCGAGGCTGCGGGCCTTCTCGAGTACGATCGCGGCGTCGGCGAAGCGCTCCTGTTCGGCCAGGGCGCGGCCGTACTGGAGGGTGAGCCCGGCGCTGGACGGAAACGCGCGCAGGGCTTCCTCGATCGCGCGGTTGCCCTCGTCGGAACGGTCGACGCGCCACAGATACTCGGCGAGCTCGCCGCGGAGCCTTGGGTCCCCGGGCCGAAGGGCTATCGCCGCGGCATAGGCGGCCGCCGTGCGCTCGTCGTCAGCGGCGGCGTAGGCCGCTGCAAGGGCCAGGACGGGGCCCGGCTCGCCCGGCTTCAGGGCGATGGCCTTCTCGAACTGCCGGGCGGCCTCCACGGGCCTGCGGTCGGAGGCCAGGGCGAGGCCGTAGATGTAGCGGGCCTCGGGGCTCTCGGGCCCGAAGGCGGCGGCCAGCCGTGCCTCGTCCACCGCCTCCCGCACTTTCTTCTGCGGCAGGAGCGCCAGGGCGAGGTTGCCATGGACGCGCGCCGAGGTCGGATCCTCCGCTGCAGCGAGGCGAAGCTCCGCCTCGGCTTTCGCGTATTGCTTCTGCCCGAGCAGCTTCTCGCCGCGTTCGAGGGCGGAGGGATCTGCGGCTGCGAGGGAAAGAGAGGTCAGGAGGGCCGCAACGGCTTGCACCGGGGCATTCTATTCGGGGCGCCAGATGCGAGATGCGAGATGCGAGATGCGAGATGCGGGATCCGGGATCCGGGATGCCGGGACGCCGGATGCGGGATGCAGTTATTTCTTGAAGAAGCCCCCGCCGCCGCCCTGGCTCGCCGCCGCCCTCCCGCCGCCTTCCCCGAGCGTGAGGCGCTGGTTGAGTTCCTTGATCCGCTCGTTCAACTGCGCGATCTTCTGCTGGTACTCGCGGTTGATGCGCTCGGCGTCGGCCTTCAGGCGCGCATTGTCGTTCTCCATGTCGGTCAGGACCTGGTCGCGGCCCTCGATCACGCGGCGCTGGTCGCGCAACTCGGCCGTGATCCGGCCGACCTCCTCGTCCTTCTCGGTCAAGCGCAGCTTCCACTTCTCTTCCTGCTCCTCGTAGAGCCGCTTGATCTCGATGAGCTGCGTAATCTGGGAAAAATCGTTGTCGGACGCCATGAGGCCTCCTCGCTGGTTCTCCTCGATCTGAGGGAAGAGCTTGCGAAGCTTGAGGGAGAGGTCCTCGGGGTCTGTCGAGATCTCCATCGCCTTCGCGTACGTGATTCGGCGGTTGACGAGCAGCGCAATGAGCGACTGATTCATCGACTGCATCTTGTAGTAGTTGACCGAGTTCTCGATCTCTTCGTGGATCTCCTTGACCTCTCCCGACATGATGTGCTTCTCGATCTTGGGGGAATTGATCATGACCTCGACGACCGCGGCGCGGCCGGCCCCGTCGGAAGTCTCGATGAGGCTCATGGACACGATCCCGCGCAAGACGGAGGACAGCTGCGAGCGGACCTGCGCCTGCTGCTCGAGCGGGCACGAGTCGATGATGCGGTCGATCGATTGCGCGGCGCTGTTGGTATGAAGGGTCGAGAAGACGAGGTGGCCGGTCTCGGCCGCGGTCAGGGCCGTCTGCATCGTCAGCCAGTCGCGCATCTCGCCGACCATGATCACGTCGGGGTCCTGCCGGAACATGTTCTTCAGGGCCTCGGCGAAACTCGGCGAGTCGGTCGAAACCTCGCGCTGCGACACCGCGGCCTTGCCGTCGGCGAACAGGAACTCGATGGGGTCTTCGATCGTGACGATGTGGACCGACCTCTTCTCGATGACCGAGCGCATGATCCCGGCGAGCGTGGTGGACTTGCCCGAGCCCGTGGGTCCGGTGATCAGAACGAGGCCCTTCTGCAGGTGAACGAAGCTCTCGAGCACCTCGGGCAGGTTGAGGTCTGCGATCGACGGCAGCTTGAAAGGAATGCGCCGGAAGACCGCGGCGTAGGAGCCGCGCTGCACGAAGATGTTGCAGCGGAACCGAGCCACCCCGGTCAGCCCATAGCCGACGTCGACGGACTGGTGGGCTTCGAGCCTCTCCCGCTGCGCCGGCGTGAGGATCGAGAGGAGCATCTCCTCGAGCTCCTTGGGCTGCAGCGCGTCGGCGTTCAAAGGGATCAGCCGCCCCTTGATACGAAGCAGGGGAGGCCTCATGGGCTTCAAGTGGAGGTCCGATGCCTCCTTCTTGGCCATGAATTTCAGGAGCTCAGCGAGTGTCAATGCCCTCGAATTATAGCCGGTTACGGCCCGATTCGGACCTGTCCGGAAAGCCAGTTCCGCGCTTCCCGTCGATTTTTCACCATGCCCATCGCGGCTTCGATCCGGACTGCCTCGAGCAAGCGGCCGACCAGGGGGCCCGGTGCCACGTCGAGCCAGCGCACGACGTCGTTTCCCGTCACGCGGACCCGTCGGATCGGCCCACTCGCGAGCGGTCGCAATCGTGCAGCCTTGCGCGCGGCTGCCGGTCCGAGACGGCGCAGGAGCCCGATCGCGTCGGGCGCCAGGGGCCCCGCCTCCAGGGTCCATCGCCAGGCGTCGCGTCGCGATCGGATGCCGAGTGCGGTTTCCGAAAGTCCGCAGAGGCGCGCGACCTCTTCGGTCTCCGCACGTGCCCAGCGAAGGGTGCGCAGCCACCCGCGCGCCGCGACCGGCGAGAGGCCCAGGCGGATGGCAGCCATCGCGAGCCTCAGACGCCGCCGGCGCTCGGGCGCGAGCGAGCGCGTGGCGCGATCGTCGCATTTGGCCATCCACCGCGTCAGGGCCACCACGGATCCGGCGGGCAGCGAGAGGCCGAGCGCGAGGGGCAGGATTCCCGCGCGAGCGGCCCAGGCGAGGGAGGGCGCGGTCGCCTCGCTCGAGAGAAGCTTGCCGAGCTCCGCGCCGATCCGTTCTCGAGCGACCCCGGCCATCCCCGGTGCAGCCCGGCGCGCCGCGACGAGTGTCGCCCGGTCGGGACGCAGACCATGCGTGGCCATGAAACGCGCGGCGCGCAGCGTGCGCAACGGGTCCTCCAGCATGTTGCGTGCGTGGACGCAGCGCAGACGGCGCCGTGCGAGGTCGGGGAGCCCGCCGAAGGGATCGAATGCCTCTCCGCCGCCGAGCGGGACGGCCACGGCGTTGACGGTGAAGTCGCGTCGCCCGAGGTCCGCGCCGATCGACCCGCCTTCGAGCTCGGCGATGTCGAGGTTGCGCCGTCCGGCCACGCGAAAGACGCGCGGGCCGGGGCGACCCTGCGACAGGAAAACGGCACGCCCGGCCCCCCCGGCCTCGAGGGCATGTGCGAGTCCCTCGGCATCCCGCTCGACGGCGACGTCGATTTCGTCGGGATCGAGTCCGAGCGCCCGGTCCCGCACGGCCCCGCCCACGATCCACGCCGCGATCCCTCGCCGCTCGGCGAGGGCGCGGAGGGCTCGCATGGCCGGCAGTCTTCGGAGAGCGGCGAGTTCGGCGGCGGCGTCTGGCGGCGTCTTGGATCGCATCAACGGAGGGAAACGGCTACAATTTTCAGGATGACATCCCCGCCCCCCGTTGTCACGCCCGAGGTCGTTCGCAGGGTGGCCGAACTCTCTCGTCTGAGCCTTCCGGAGGCGGAGCTTGACCGGTGGACGGAACAGCTCTCGCGCATCGTGTCCTACATCGACCAGCTCGAACGCGTCGTGCAGGATGCCGCCGGCGGCGGGGAATCGGGCCCCGCGACGCCCTTGCGCGAGGATCAGCCGCGCGACGGAGCCGGAGAGGCGGCGCTCGAGTCGAACGCCCCCCGCCGTCTGCACGGCTACGGCGTCGTGCCGCGCGTCGTCGGCTCGGGAAGCTGACGGGGTGGGGCACCGATCGTCCGCGGCCGCGGGCTCGACGGCGGTCTTTCCTTGAGCGAGGCGGTCCCCGGCGTGGTCGCGACGGCCGAGGCCGTGGCCACGGGCCGCCGGTCGGCGGTCGAGGTCGCGCAAGAGGCCCTGGGGCGCATCGAGCGGGGCGAGGGCCGGATCCGCGCATTCATCGAGGTGACCGCCGAACAGGCGCTCGACGAGGCCCGGGCGGTGGACGGGCGCGTGGCGGCCGGCGAGCGCCTTGTGCTGGCGGGAGTGCCGCTCGCCGTGAAGGACAACATCTGGGTCGCCGGGCGCCGGGCGACCTGCGCCTCGCGGATTCTCGCCGGGTTCCGGCCTCCGGGCGACTCGACGGTGGCGTCGCGGCTGAGGCAGGCGGGGGCTGTCTTCATCGGCCGCACGAACATGGACGAGTTTGCCATGGGCTCCTCGACGGAGAACAGCTCGAGTCACGTCACCCGCAACCCCTGGGACACCGAGCGGATCCCCGGAGGTTCCTCGGGCGGCAGCGCGGCCGCGGTGGCGGCCCGCTTCGTGCCGGGGGGCTTCGGATCCGACACCGGCGGCTCGATCCGGCAGCCGGCCGCCTGCTGCGGCGTCGTGGGCTTCAAGCCCACGTACGGACGCGTGTCCCGGTACGGCCTGGTCGCGTTCGCGTCTTCGCTCGACCAGATCGGCCCGCTCGCACGCTCGGTTGCCGACTGTGCGAGGCTCTACAGTGTCGTTGCGGGCGCGGACCCGCTCGACTCGACGACCGCGCCCGAGCCGGCCGGCGACCCGGAGGCCGCGATCGAGATGGGCGTGTCGGGAATGAAGATCGGGTTTCTCCGGGAGGCGGCGGGCGAAGGACTCGACCCGGAGGTGGCCGACAGCATCGAGCGCGCACGCGCGATCTTCCGCGACGCCGGCGCCGAAGTCGTCGACGTTTCCGTACCCCGCGCGAGCCTCGCAATCGCGATCTACTACGTCGTGGCCAGCGCCGAGGCCTCCTCGAACCTCGCGCGCTTCGACGGCGTGCGCTACGGCCCGCGCGCGACCGACAGGGACCTGACCTCGCTCTACGTCGAGAGCCGCACCCGGGGCTTCGGGCCGGAGGTCAAGCGGCGGATCCTGCTCGGGACGTTCGCCCTGGCTTCGGGGTACTACGAGGCGTACTACGGCCGCGCGATGCGGGCCCGGGAGCTCCTGCGCCACGACTTCGCCCGCGCCTTCGGGGAGGCGGACGTCATCGCGTGCCCGTCGATCCCCGCCCCCGCGTTTCGCATCGGGGAGAAGACGGACGATCCCCTGACCATGTATCTCTCCGACATCTTCACCGTCCCGGCCTCGCTCGCGGGACTGCCGGCGATCTCCGTTCCGGCGGGGCTGACGCGGGTGGGGCTTCCGCTCGGCATCCAGCTTCTCGGTCCCCGCTTCGGCGAAGACCGGGTCTTCGCGGCGGCGCGGGCATTCGAGGCGGGGGCCGGCTTCCCGGATACGCTCCCTCCGGCCGCGGGCTGACGCATTCATGAGGGCCAGTTCCGCGGCTGCCGCGCTGCTCGCGGTGGCGACTGCCCTGCCGGCCGCTGCCCGGGAGAAGACCGTGGTGGTCTCGCCCGAGATTCGCGTCACGATCGGCGCCGGCGACGCCATCGTCCTGTCGGCCCGGCCTCTGCCGGGGGAGGGCATGGACCGCTTCGTTCGGCGCCTGACCGACGATCCGAAGACCAAGAAGGAGATCCTCAGGAGCAACGGCAATCCCATGCGCCTGAAGAAGGGACAGTTCCTGCGCGTGCCGTATCGGCTGCTCTCCGGCAGCTACCGCAAGGTCGCGATCGAGGCTCTCTTCCCGGCCGACCGCGCGACCGCCGCCGGGTGGGAGCACCGCATCGCAGCTCCGACCGGCAAGCCCGAGAGTCTCTGGCGGATCGCCGAATGGTTTACGGAGGATCCCGCGAGGTACCGCGAAATTCGCCAGGCCGACGGGATCGCTTCGCTCGAGACGCACGAGGGCCAGGTGGTGGTGGTGCCGACGCGGATGCTGTCGGGCGGTTTTCGCGAGGCCGTGGCCGCGGCCGCTCCGGCGCCGGAGGCCGAGCCGCCGAAGCTCGAGTATGGCGAGGACCATGGCGGCCGCTACGCCATCTACCGGCTCCAGAAGGGCGAGGCCCTCTACTCGGCGGTCGTCGTGCGATTCACGGGCCGCGTCCACGCCGAGGACGTCAACGCCAAGGCCGCGGAGATCGCGGCCCGCAACGGCGTGGCGGACGTCCATGCGATGCCGGTGGGATTCCCGGTCAGGATCCCGATCGCCGACCTGTCGCCGGAATTCCGGCCGCCCGACGATCCCGAGCGCATCGCCGAGGAGAAGTCTGCGCTGGAGGCATCGCAGTTCGCGAACAAGGTCAAGAGCGCCGATCTCTCGGGCGTCACGCTGGTCCTCGACGCGGGCCACGGCGGACGCGACACGGGAGCCCTCGTGGATGGGATCGAGGAGGCCGCCTATGTCTACGACATCGCCTGCCGCGTCGAGCGCCGCATCCGGGAGCGCACGCGGGCGCGGGTCGTGCCGACTGTCGGACGGGATGCGCCGTGCAGAGCGGCGCCTGCCGACGCCGTCGCGAGCTCGAAGAGCGCGCGCGTGCTGACCTCGCCGCCGTACACGATCGAGGACGCCGCGGTCGGCGTCAACCTGCGGTGGTATCTGGCCAACTCGGTGTGGGGGCAAGTCGGAAAGAACGGGGGGCAGCCGGATCGCACGGTGTTCCTCTCTCTGCACGCGGACTCGCTGCATCCGGCCGTCCGGGGCACGATGGTCTACGTCCCGGGCGAGAAGTATCTCGGGGGCTCCTACGGCAAGGCGGGGGAGCCATACGACTCGCGCCGGGAAGTGCGCGAGAATCCGCGGGTGTCCTTCTCCCGGGCGGAGAAGATCGAGGCCGAGGGGATCTCGCGCGACCTGGCCGAGCACATCGTGGCCGCGTTTCGGGCGGCGGACCTGCCTCTCCACGCCTTCGAGCCGATCCGGCGCAACGTGATCCGGGGCGGCCGGGAGTGGGTTCCGGCCATCCTGCGCTACAACCGCATTCCGGCGCGCGCCCTGGTCGAGATCTGCAACCTGAACAACCCGGACGACCGCCGCCTCCTGCGCACGGTGGCATACCGGGAACGCGTCGCCGATGCCCTCGTGGCGGCCCTCGTTGGCTTCTACGGCGGCTCGGAGCGAACCTCGGCGGCCGGGGCTCCCAGCTCGGCGGCCCGGCGATAGAATCGCGCCCTATGAGCAAAAAGGAATTCTCGGGTTCGTCGCTTCTGCTCGCGGGCGGGCTGGCGTGTGCCCTGGGCATCGGCCTGGCCGGCGCAGCCGCCCCCACCCGCGTCCGAGTTCCCGCGAAGGACGCCGGCGTGGACGCCCTTCCGGCGCGAAAGGCCGCGCAGGAGAAGTCGGCTGCGGAGATCGGCGTGGATCACGATTTCCGATTCGTCGACAGGCTCAAGGAGAGCGGCATCACGTTCCTCCATCGGATCACGGACGACTCGGGGAAGTATTACAAGCCGAACCACTACGACCACGGCAACGGAACCGTGGTCGCGGACGTGGATGGAGACGGCCTGCCCGACATCTACTTCGTCAGCCAGCTCGGCGGCAACCAGCTCTGGAAGAACCTCGGCAATGGCCGCTTCCGCAACATCACCGCGTCGGCCGGCGTCGGGCTCGAGGATCGCGTGTGCGTCTCGGCGTCCTTCGCCGACGTGGACAACGACGGCGACGAGGATCTCTACGTGACCACGGTTCGCGGCGGCAACGTGCTCTTCGAGAACGACGGCAAGGGCCACTTCAAGGACATATCGAAATCCTCGGGGCTCGGTTACGTGGGCCACTCGTCGGGAGCCGTCTTCTTCGACTACGACAACGACGGGCGCCTCGATCTCTTCCTCGTCAACGTCGGCAAGTACACGACCGACGAGCGCGGCCGCGGCGGGTACTACGTGGGCTTCTCCGACGCCTTCCACGGGCACTTGAAGCCCGAGCGCAAGGAAGTTTCCCGGCTGTACCACAACCTCGGCGGCAACCGCTTCGAGGACGTGACCGACACGGTCGGCCCGAGCTACACGGGCTGGAGCGGCGACGCGAGCTTCACGGACCTCGACGGCGACGGCTTCCAGGATCTCTACGTCCTCAACATGCAGGGCGACGATCACTTCTTCCACAACGACGGCGGGCGGCGCTTCGTCGAGGACACGGCCGCGCATTTCGGGAAGACGCCGTGGGGAGCGATGGGAATCAAGTTCTTCGACTACGACAACGACGGGAAGATCGATCTCTATCTGACCGACATGCACTCCGACATGAGCGATGAGATCGGCCCCGAGCGGGAGAACCTGAAGTCGAACATGCTCTGGCCCGCCGAGGTCCTGCACGACGGCAGGAACAGCATCTTCGGCAACGCGTTCTTCCACAACCTCGGCGAGGGCCGCTTCGAGGAGATCTCCGACAAGATCGGTGTCGAGAACTACTGGCCCTGGGGGCCGAGCATCGGAGACCTCAATGCGGACGGGTGGCAGGACATCTTCGTCGCCGCCAGCATGTCCTTCCCGTTCCGCTACGGAATCGACTCGGTCTATTTGAACGACCGGGGCGTGCGTTTCCGCGATGCCGAGTTCCTGCTGGGTGTCGAGCCGCGGCGCGGCGGCCGGACGCACGTCGCGTGGTTCGACCTCGACTGCGCGACCGAGGGGGCGGGCCGGCCCGCCTGCCAGGGGCAGACGGGGCGGATCACCGTGCTCGGCGCGCTCGGCACCCGCTCGGCGGCGATTTTCGACATCGACGGGGACGGAGATCTCGACATCGTGACGAACGAATTCAACGCGCAGCCGCAGGTGCTCGTCTCGGACCTCGCGCAGAAGCGCAAGATCCATTACCTGAAGGTCGCGCTCTCGGGAACGGCGTCCAACCGGGACGGCCTCGGGGCGGTCGTGCGGGTGTCCGCCGGTGGCCGCAATCTCACGCAACAGCAGGATGGCAAGTCCGGCTACCTGTCGCAGAGCGCGCTTCCGCTCTACTTCGGCCTCGGCGATGCCTCGAAAGTCGACAAGGTCGAGGTTCTCTGGCCGTCGGGCCGCCACTCGGTGCTGGAGAACGTCGCCGCGAACACGACGGTCCGGGTTACCGAGACCCGTTAGCGTGCGGTTCGCGGCGCTCTGGGCGGGCGTGGCGCTAGCCTCTCTGGCCGTTTCGCCGGTTCCGTCGCCCCGTCCGGCCTCGACCGACGATGCCGTGGCGGATGCCCGGGCGCTGTTCGAGCGAGGCGACCTCGCGGGGGCGGCGTCCGCGTACGAGAGGGCCCTCGCCGCCCAACCGCGCAGCCTCGCGGCGATGTACGGTCTCGCCTCGGCGTACGCGGCTCTCGGCGACCAGCGTGCCGAAGAGACGTTCCGGCGCGCGCTCGCGACGGACCCGAACGACGGCCCGGCGCGGCTCGGCCTTGCGGAGCTCTACTGGGCGGAGGGCCGCATCGAGGACGGCAACGCCCAGATGGAGAAGCTGCTCGTCCGCGGTCCCTCGAACACGCGACTGCGTGCCCGATACGCCGAGGTCCTCATCGGGCAGAGAAGGTTCGTGCAGGCGGCCGCGGAGCTCGAGCGCCTTTGCCGCGCGGGCGCCTGCGACGCGGGCCGGATGCAACAGTGGGCGGAGGCCCTGCTCGAGACCGGCCGGTTCGACGCCTCGGCGGAGGCCTGGCGCAAGGCGATCGCGGCGCAGCCGGCGCAGGCCGAGTCGTACTACGGCCTCGGCCGGCTCCTCCTGCTCAAGGGGGATGCGCCCGGCGCGGCCGAGGCGCTGTCGCGCGCCGCGAGCCTCGAGCCGGGATCCGCGGCGATTCGTGTGGAGTACGGTCGAGCGCTGGAGGCCCTCGGCCGCTACGGACCTGCCGAGGAGCAGTACCGCCAGGCGCTCTCCCTCGACCCGCAGATGCCGCGCGCGCACTACGCTCTGGGAACCCTGCTCGCGCGCATGTCCCGAGGCGAGGAGGCGCGCGCGGAGATCGCGCTCTACCAGGCCGCGTTCGACGCGGAGCAGAAGCGGCGCCAGCGCGAGAGCTCGCGGCGGGCACGGGTCGTCCTGGCGTGGACGGAGCTGTCGGCCGGACGCGCGGAAACCGCTCTGCAGATCTTCGTGGACCTTCCGGAAGACCCGGAAACGCTGCGGGGACGAGCAGCCGCGCTCTCCGCCCTCTCCCGCCACGCGGAGGCGGTCCGCGCCCTCGAAGCCGCGCTCGCGCTCACGCCCGGCGACGCGCGGCTTGCCTGGGCCTTGAGCCGCGAACGCGAGCGCTCGCGGCCATGAAGATGACGACGTTCGCCGCGGCGGGGGCCCTTGTCGCGATGCGTACCCTGTCTCCAGCACCCGGAGCGGAGACGAAGGACGCCGGGTGCCCGGTGACGTTCACCGACGTGGCGCCGTCGGTGGGCCTCAGGTTCACGCACGAACGCGGGGCCACGCCTGCCCACCAGCTCCCGGAAACCATGGGTTCGGGCCTGGCCTGGCTCGATTTCGACAACGACGGCTGGATGGACCTCTACGTCGTGCAATCCGGCCCGTTTCCGCCGTCCGGGAGCCCGCGCGCGCAGGATCGCCTCTACCGGAACAACGGAGACGGCACGTTCACCGACGTCACGGCGAAGGCCAAGCTCTCCGACACCGCATACGGCATGGCCGCGATCGCCGCCGACTTCGACAACGACGGGTTCACGGACATCTTCGTGACGAACTTCGACGGCAACATCCTGTACCGCAACAACGGCGACGGCACCTTCACCAACGTCACGGACAGGGCCGGCGTCCGGGGTTCGGGATGGGCGACGAGCGCGGCCTTCGCGGACTTCGACGGGGACGGGTACGTCGACCTCTTCGTCGCGCGCTACGTCGACTACTCGGTCGAGAAGAATTTTTTCTGCGGCGACGCTGCCAAGGGAAGCCGCGAGTACTGTCACCCGACGCTCTATCCTCCGGTCTCGAACCTGCTCTACCGCAACAACGGCAACGGCACGTTCACGGACGTCTCGGAGTCCTCCGGCGTGGCGCGCACGCCCGGCAAGGGGCTCGGCGTGGTGGTCGCCGACTTCGACGACGATGGCCGGCCCGACATCTACGTGGCCTGTGACACGACGATGAACCTGCTCTTCCACAATCTCGGCGGGATGAAATTCGAGGACGTTTCGCTCCTCTCCGGCGCCGGCGTCAACGCCGCCGGCCGCGCCTTCGGCGGCATGGGGGTCAACGCTGGGGACCTCGACGGCGACGGGCGGATCGACCTCGTCGTCGCCAATTTCGAGGCCGAGCCGAACAGCTTCTTCCGAAACCTCGGCGAGGGAGTCTTCGAGGACGTCTCCGGATCGAGCGGATTCGGCCCGCCCGGCTTCCGTTTCTCGGGCTTCGGCCTGAGTCTCCTCGACGCCGCCAACGCCGGGCGGCTGGACGCGTTCATCGCAAACGGTCACGTGCTCGAGGTGCCGCGGATGCAGGGGTTGACGTACGCCGAGCGGCCCCTCTTCCTGTGGAACGACGGGAAGGGCAAGTTCAGCGCGCGCGGATGCGGCGCCCCGTTCCGGCGCGAGCTCGTGGGCCGCGGCTCGGCCGTCGCGGACTACGACAACGACGGGGACATGGACATCGCCGTCTCGAATTCCGGCGGACCGCTCGAGCTCCTGCGCAACGACGGGACCCACGGTGCCTGGGTCGGGCTCGTCCTGCGCGGCCGCCGCTCGAACCGGCAGGGCATCGGCGCGCGCGTGACCCTCGAGACCGACGCCGGCCGGCAGGTGAGCGAAGTTCGAGCCGGCGACAGCTACCAGTCCTCGAGCGATCCGCGCGTGCATTTCGGCCTCGGGAGCGCCCGGCCGAAGAGCCTCGAGATCCGGTGGCCCTCGGGCGAAAGGCAGCGTATAGAAGCCCCCCGGACCGGGGTGTACCAGATCGTGGAGGAGCCGGCGGCCGGGCACTGAACGGGCGCCGCCGCAGTTGCATATACTTGCGCCGCCAAAACTTGAGAAGGCGGGAGGAGCGGAACATGAGGAAACGGGTTCTTTCGGCGGCTCTGGCGGCCGCACTATTTTCGGCGGCGGGCCTCGTCGCGCAGGAGTGGGCCGTCGGCAAGGCCCGTGTCGAAGGCTCGGTCAAGAACGAGAAGGGGGAGCCCATCGCGGGATGCAAGGTCTCCCTGCGGTGGGGCAAGAGCAGCCACGGTGGGCCCGACTTGACGACGGACAAGAAGGGGAAATGGGCCTACTTCGGTCTCTCGGGCGGTCCGTGGAACATCGACTTCGAGGCCGAGGGTTACCAGACCAGGAGGATCTCGGCAGAGTTCTCGGAGGGTTCCCGCAATCCGCCGGTGGAGATCGAGCTCAAGGAGAAGCCGAAGGCCGTGGAGGCCCACCAGGAGTTCTTGATCGGCGGCAAGAAAGTCTCGAAGGAGACCGCCGAGGCGATCGAGCAGGGTAACCAGGCCCTGAATGCCAAGAACTATGCCGGCGCGAGGGAGGCGTATGCGAAGGCCGTCGCGGAGCTTCCGGACAACGCCGCGCTGCTCGAGAGATTGGCCGCTTCCTATTACGGCGAGTCGAACTACGACCAGGCAGTCAAGTACGCAACCCAGGCCGGCCAGATCGACCCGAACGACGTGGGGGCCTGGATGATGATCGCGGAGATCGAGCTCCAGCGCGGAAACCTCGATGCCGGTCGCGCCGCCCTCGACAAGGTCCCCGAGGGCAAGGTCAAGGATCCCGAGCCGTACTTCAACATCGGCGTGCTCCTGCTGAACAAGAAGAAGCCGGCCGAAGCCGTGCCCGCCTTCGACAAGGCGATTGCCGTCAAGCCGGACTACGCGGACGCCTATTACTACCGGGGTCTGGCGTATCTTCAGGAAAAGAAGAACGCGGAGGCCAAGGCCGACTTGCAGAAGTACCTGGAGCTTGCGCCGGACGGCCCGGACGCCAAGGACGTGAAGGACATCCTGAAGTCTCTCAAGTGATCGGCGGCGCGAGCCCGGGCTCGAGCGGCCTGCCGGCGGGCAGGCCGCTTCGTCTCTTCCTCTGTCTCGTCCTCTGCGTCGCCGCGGCGTGCCGGCGCGCACCCTTCGTCTCTCGCAACGCTCCGGTCATCCTGATCGTCGTGGACACGCTTCGCGCGGACCACCTGCCCGCCTACGGATACCGTGGCGTGGCCACCCCGAGCCTCGACGCCCTCGCGAAAGACTCGCTCGTCTTCGACAACGCCGTTTCGCACGTGCCCTTGACGCTCGCCTCGCATGCCACGCTCATGACCGGACTGCTGCCGTTTCAGAACGGGGTGAGGGACAACCTCGGATACCGCCTGTCGCCGGGGCACGCGACGCTTGCCGGCCTGCTGAAGAAGCTTGGGTTTGCCACCGGAGCGGCGGTGTCCTCCGTGGTGCTCGACCGTTCGACGGGAATAGCGGCCGGCTTCGATTTCTACGACGATGAGATCGAGGTCCGCGAAGCCGGCGAGGTCCTCGGCCGCGTTCAGCGCCCGGGGCCGCTGACGCTCCGGCGGCTCGAAGACTGGATGGCGAAGCAACCTGCCGGCAAGCCGCTCTTCGCGTTTCTCCACATCTACGAGCCGCACACCCCCTACGAGCCGCCGGAGCCGTTTCGCTCTCTTTACAGGGACCGGCCGTACGACGGCGAGGTCGCGGCATCCGACGCGGTCGTGGGCGAGTTCATCGCGTTTCTCAAGAAGCGCGGTCTCTATGAGGGGGCCTTGGTGGTCTTCCTGTCGGACCACGGCGAGGGGCTCGGCGAGCATGGGGAAGACGAGCACGGCATCTTCCTGTACCGTGAGACGACCCGCGTCCCCCTCTTCGTCAAGCTGCCGGGAGGGCTTTCGGCAGGACGCAGGGTCGCCTCGCCCGCCGGCATCTCCGACGTTCTGCCGACAGTTCTTGCCGTGCTGGGCGAGAAGCCGGCGCCTTCCGGCGGCCCCGGCATGTCCCTCGTCGCGCTCGCCGATCGAGCGTCGAATCGTCGGATCTACAGCGAAACGGTTTACCCCCGATTCCACTTCGGGTGGAGCGATCTCGCCTCCCTGACGGACGAGAAGTATCAGTACATCCACGCCCCGCGGCCGGAGCTCTTCGACTTCCGCGCCGATCCGCAAGAAAAGGAGAACCTCGCGGGAGGCCTTCCGGCGGCCTTTCGCTCCATGCGCGCGGAGCTCGTGGCGATGAACCGCCCGATGGACGCGCCGGGAACGGCTGACCCGGAGGCCGTCAAGAAGCTCGCATCCCTCGGGTACATCGGGGCGGCAGCCCCGAGCGCCGACGACAAGGATCTTCCCGATCCGAAAGACAAGATTCGGACGGTCGACCTGTTGAAGAAGGCGGGCAGCCTGCTCGAACGGCACCGCGAGGAGGAAGCGATCATCCTCCTCCGAACGGTGGCGAAGGAAAACCCGCGGATGATCGACACCTGGGAGATGCTCGCGCGGGCCCTGCGCAAGGCGGGTCGCCCGGCAGAGGCGCGCGACGCGCTGAAGGAGGCCGACAGGCTCTCGCCCGCCACGCCGCAGATCCTGATCGGGCTCTCGGGACTGTCTCTCGAGACCGGCGACATCCAGGCCGCCAGCCTCTATGCGGAGGCAGCGCGTGTCGCGGGCTCGCGCGACGTGCAGGGACAGCTCGCCGACATCGCCCTGGCGCGCGGGGACCTTTCGGCCGCTCGCCGCGAGGCCGAGGCAGCTCGCGTGGAGCGGCCGTCGTCGCCGGCGCCCCTGCTCCTGCTCGCGAGGGTCGACAGCAAGGCCGGTAATTTCGCCGCCGCGCTCGCGGATCTCGACGAGGCCGCCCGCCTCGCGGCCGCGGGCGGGGTCCAGGCTCCGATGAACCTGCAGTCCATGCGCGGCGATGCGCTCGCGCACCTCAAGCGGGAAGCCGAGGCCGAGGCGGCATTCCAGGCCGAGATCCAGGCTTACCCCGAGAACCTCGATGCATGGCAGCGCCTCGGGTTGCTGTATGCCGCGCAGGGGAGGAAGGGGGAGCTTCGGAGCCTTCTCGCGACGCTTACCACCCGGGTTCCCACGCGGCGCGCCTACGAGGCGGCGGCCCGCGTCTGCGAGGTGGTGGGCGACGTCGAGGGTTCGAAGCGGTGGAAGACGCTGGCTTCCCGGGCAGGCGGCGGAGTCTGATTCGGTTTTTTGGATTTCTTCTTGGGATTATGGATTCCCGGGCTAGCCCGGGAACCGCTCAGGCTCCACCCATAAGCCTCATCTCATTGCCGTAAGCGGCTTTAGCCCCTGTAGCAGAATTGGAATTTTCCAGCGATTTTATGGCCTCCATCTTGCTTTCTTCCAAGACCTGGCTAATGATGCGTAAAGTTTCCAAGGTTCGCTTAAATCTGAAAGGAGGGGGTTTCATGCCGAAAGGCTTCCGCATTCTCGGTTCGGCAATCGCGCTCGCCGCGATGTTTCTCCTGGCCGCGCCGCTGATGGCTCAATACGGCGGCTCCACGGGCAACATCTACGGCACGGTTCAGGATGAGCAGGGGGGCGTGCTGCCCGGAGTCTCCGTGACCATCACGGGCATGGGCGCACCGCAGACGCAGACAACGGACGCGAAGGGGCAGTATCGTTTCATCAACCTCTCGCCCGGCAAGTACACGGTCGTCCTCGCGCTGACGGGGTTTAGCTCCGAGACGCTGGACGGCGTGACGGTGCAGGTGGGCAAGAACACGGAGCTCTCGAGCAAGCTCAAGCTCTCGGCGGTCGCCGCGTCGGTGACCGTCACGAGCGAGGCGCCGGTCATCGACACGCGCAAGGTCGAGACGGGCGCGGCGATCACCAACGCCGAGCTCCAGGACATCCCGACGGCGCGCGACCCGTGGGTCGTGCTGCAGACGGTTCCCGGCATCCAGATCGACCGCATCAACGTGGCTGGCAGCGAGAGCGGCCAGCAGTCCAACTTCGCGAGCAAGGGCTCCGCGGCCGGTTCGTTCACGGTCGACGGCGTCAACCTGACCGACATGTCGGCCCTCGGTGCCTCGGCCGGCTACTACGACTTCGACTCCTTCCAGGAGATGAACGTCGTCACGGGCGGAGCCGATCCCTCCTTGCAGGGCTCGGGCGCGCACCTTTCGATGGTCACCAAGCGCGGCACGAACGAAGTGCACGGCAGTGCGCGGTTCTTCGTGGTCGATGACAAGCTCGAGTCCACGAACCTGACGCCCATCGTGGCCGCGCAGATCGGCGCGGGCAACAAGATCGACAGTCTCCAGGACTACGGTGTGGAGGCCGGAGGACCGGTCGTCAAGGACATCGCCTGGTTGTGGGGCGCCTACGGCCGCGATCAGATCAACCTGAGCACGGCCGGCGGGACACCGGCCGGCACGAAGGACAAGACGACGCTCGAGGACTTCAATGCGAAGTTGAACCTCCAGATCATCCCGTCCAACGCCTTCAATTCCTGGTATCTCGGCAGCAACAAGCTGAAGTTCGGCCGCAGCGCCGGCTCGACGCGCCCGCAGGCGACGAGCTGGGACCAGAACACTCCGGCCCACATCTGGAAGTTCGAGGACTCGCAGGTCTTCTCGTCGAACTTCTTCGCGACGGCCAACTACAGCGGCCAGAACGGCGACTTCTCGCTCACGCCGGAAGGCGGGAACGCGGCAACCTCCGTCACCGCGGACGGCGTCTGGGCAAACTCGTACCAGTTTTACGATGCCCCGCGGCCCACGCGCCAGGCCAAGATCGACACATCGTTCTTCTTCAACACGGGCAACATCGGCCACGAGCTCAAGGCGGGCTTTAGCTATCTGAACGCCCAGTCCAAGTCGACCTCGTCGTGGCCGCTGTTCCCCACGGCGAGCAACGCCGGGACCACCCTCGCTTATTCGACCTGGGCGGACAACGGCTTCGACTGCGGCGCTCCGTGCGCTGCGATCCTGCGCAACAGCGCGTTCCACGCCGAAGCCAAGTACTACAGCGCATATGCTGGCGACACGCTCACGTGGGATCGCCTGACGGTCAACCTCGGCGTCCGTTGGGACAAGCAGTACGGCTCGAATTCCGCGACCATCGTGCCGGCGAACCCGTCGTTCCCCGATATCGAGCCGGCGATCAACTATCCGGGCTCCGGTGTCCAGTTCACGTGGAACGACTGGCAGCCCCGCATCGGCGTCAACTACGCACTCGGGCAGAACCGCACCACGGTCCTGAAGGCGAGCTACGCGCAGTTCGCCGACGCTCTCGGCACCGGCACCATCGCCACGACGAACCCGATCGCCGGTCAGTCGTACGCGTACTACTACTACACGGACACCAACGGCAACGGCCTCGTGGATGTCAACGAGGTCGATACCAGCGCCGCCGGCTTCGCGTTCGGCAGAAACTACAACGCGGCCAACCCGGGCTCAGCCTCTTCGACCAACGGCATCGACCCGAACCTGAACGCACCAAAGACGACGGAGTTTCTCGTCGGCGTGGACCAGGAAGTTGCGGCGAACTTCGCTCTCGGCATCAACTACACCAACCGCAAGGCGACCGGCCAGCTCTACGTGCCGCTCCACGTGTACGATCCGACGACGGGTCAGGTACTGAACTCGGGCGACTACGAGCAGTACACGTCGCTCACCGGCATTACGCCGAGCGGCACCGCGTTCGACATGCCCGTCTATCAGATCAAGCAGTCGGTGCTCGACGCGATCGGCGGCACGCCCTCGGGCTCTTACACCTACAACCGCACGAACTTCAACACGACCTACCAGGGCATCGAGTTTGTGATGACCAAGAGGCTGTCGGACAAGTGGATGGCCCGCGGCAGCTTCGTGTGGAACGACAACAAGCAGAACGTGGATCCGGGCGGGTGCATCGACCCGACGAACCAGCTCACGACCTCCACGGTCAACGCGCAGACCTGCCGCAACAACGACTACGTCGCGATCGAGTCGACGGGCAGCGGCAACAAGTCGAGCGTGTTCCTCAACTCCACCTGGCAGTTCGCGTTCAACGCCCTCTATCAGCTCCCGTACAACTTCAACATCTCGACGAACTTTTTCGGCCGCCAGGGCTTCCCGATCAACTGGTACCAGAACGTCTCGGGGGCTTCGGACGGCCTGACCCGCAGCGTCGTCGTCGTTCCGGCGGGTTCCGATCGGTACAAGGATGTCTTCGAGTGGGACCTGCAGGTCGGCTACGTCGTCAAGATCTTCGGAACGGGCACGATGACCCTCACCGGTTCCTGTTTCAACGTGCTCAACTCCGCCACGGTTCTCCAGCGCTTCAACCGGCTCGAACGGTCGAACACCGCGCAGATCAAGGAAATCCAGAGCCCGCGTGTCGCCCGCTTCGGAGTCCAGATCTCGTTCTAAGACGGCTTCGCTTCTTTTCGAAACCGCCGGGAATGAACTTCCCGGCGGTTTTTTTTTGAGGTCGGATGTCGGGACCAAAGCGCGTCGCCGTCTTTCTCGGGTTGGCCGTCCTGGCCTCGGCGGCCTTTGCCGCCTGGCGCCTCACGCGCCAAGGCTCGCCTCGGGCGGCGCAGCCGGCGGCGGCCGTGCCGCGCTTCCCGGCCGGCTGCGACATCGTCCTCGTGACGATCGACACGCTGCGTGCCGACGCCCTGGGCTTCATGGGAAACACGCGGGTCGAGACCCCGGTGCTCGACCGGCTCGCCGGGCAGGGCGCCGTTTTCCGACAGGCCCACGCTCACAACGTGGTGACGCTGCCCTCCCACGCGAACATCCTGACGGGACTCCTGCCCTACCAGCACGGCGTGCGGGACAACGAGGGCTTCCGCCTCGATCCCCGGTTCGAGACGGTCGCGACGCTGCTGAAGGCCAAGGGGTATGCGACCGGGGCCTTCGTCGGAGCGTTTCCGCTGGATTCGCGTTTCGGCCTGGCCCGAGGCTTCGACGTCTACGACGACCGGTACCCGCGAGGAAAGACCCGTCTCGATTTCGAGATGCCCGAGCGCCCGGCGCCCGAGACCATCGCCGCGGCCCGGCGATGGTGGGATGCCTCGGGGGACCGGCCTCGCTTTCTCTGGGTGCACCTGTACGATTGCCATGCGCCCTACAACCCGCCGCCGCCTTTTGCCGAGCGTTACCGGGACGATGCCTATCTCGGCGAGGTCGCTTCCGTGGACGCCGCGCTCGGGCCGCTGCTCGAACCGTTCCTCTCCGGAAAGGCGAAGCCCGCTCTCGTCGTGATGACCGCGGATCACGGCGAGGCGCGGGGCGACCATGGGGAGCCGACGCACGGCCTCTTCTGCTACGAGGCGACGCTGCATGTGCCGCTCGTGGTCTGGTCTCCGACGAGGGTCCCCGCCGGCGCCAGGGACGATCCGGCTCGCCACATCGACATCGCGCCCACGCTGCTTCAGGCGGCCGGCCTGCCGAAGCCGGCGAACTGGCCCGGCCGATCGCTCCTCGAGCCGCCCGATACGGCCGGGCCCGAGCGCACCTATTTCGAGGCCTACTCGACGGCCTTCAACCGGGGTTGGGCGCCGCTGCGCGGGGTCATCGTCTCGGGATTCAAGTACATCGACCTGCCGGAGAAGGAGCTCTACGACCTCGCGGGAGACCCGGCCGAGCAACACAACCTCGCCGCCGCCGATTCCGACCGCGTGGCCACGCTGGCGCGGCTCGTGCCGGCAGATTCCGCGATCGGCGCCGCCGCGCTTCCGGGACCTTCTTCCGCCAACGAGGTCAGTCAGCTTCGAAACCTCGGGTACCTCTCGGGAAGCGCCGCGATCAAGAAGACGTACACGGCGGCCGACGATCCGAAGAACCTCGTCGAGGTGGATGCCGAGCTGCACCGCTGCGTGGACCTGTATCAGCGCGGCGAGCTGCAGAAGGCGATCGATGTGGGCCGGAAGATCGTGAAAGAGCGCCCGTCGATGTCGATGGCTTACGTCAATCTCGGATTTCTCCTGCGCCGCGCGGGGCAGTTCCGGCAGGCGCTCGATCTGTATCGGGACGCCGTGGAACGCGGCGTCACGCCCGAGGAGCTCGAAGTGCAGTACGGTCTCGCCCTGTGCGAATCGGGCCGTGCGGCCGAAGCGCTGGCGCGCCTGGCCCCCCTGTCCGGAAGCCGCGACCCCGACACGTTGAACGCCCTCGGGATCGCGTACTCCGACAGCGGCCGGCAGACGGAGGCGACCGACGTTTTTCGCCGGGTCCTGGAGCTCGATCCGCATAACGTCGATGCCGACACGAACCTCGGCGTCGTCCGGCTTCGGCTGGACGATCCGGCCGGGGCCCGGGGGTTCTTCCGCCAGGCCCTCGACGTCGATCCCGAGTTTCCAAGGGCGTGGAACGGGCTCGGCGTGGCGCTGGCGAGGCTCGGCGACGAGCGGGGAGCCG
The DNA here is from genome assembly GCA_963847075.1 of uncultured Acidobacteriota bacterium. Taxonomy (GTDB): domain Bacteria; phylum Acidobacteriota; class Thermoanaerobaculia; order UBA5066; family Gp7-AA6; genus DAHUXD01. The sequence continues at coordinate 313,955 of CAWJYL010000002.1, read as the reverse complement.
TCGAGGCGTGGAAGCGGGCGGTCGCAGCAGACCCCCGGCTCTATGACGCCCTGTTCAACCTGGGTCTCACGGCCGGAAAGCTCGGACTCACAAGGGACGCTCGTCAGGCGCTGGAACTCTTTGTCTCGACGGCCCCCCGAGCGCAGTACGGCCCGGACATCGAGAAGGCACGGGGCCTGCTCCGAGTGCTCAGTCGAGCCGGTTCATGAAACCCTTGCCGCGATTGGGAGTATTCTTCATAAGCGCATCACCATGAAGCTCCGGATTTCCCCTTGCGCCGCCCTGGCCCTCCTGGTGTCGGCCGGGGCCCCGGCGCGCGCTGCGGAACCGGAGCGAGTCGTCTCCGAGACGGCGGAAGCGGTCCTCGTCGAAGTGCCGGTCCGCGTCGTCGACCGCCAGGGCAACCCGATCCGCGGACTCACGGCCGACGACTTCGAGGTCTACGACGAGGGGCGCCGCCAGGCGATCGTCGGATTCGATGCGATCGACCTTGCCCACAAGGGCGTCGATCGCCCGGGGGACGCGGAGACGCTACCTCCCGCCGCCCGCCGCCGGTTCCTGATTCTCTTCGACATGTCCTACTCGCGCCCCAGGGAGCTGGTCGCGGCGCAGCGCGCCGCCAAGGAGTTCGTGCTCTCGGGCATGGGCGACGAGGATCTGGCCGGCGTTGCCTCCTTCTCCGTGGAGCAGGGGGTGCGCATTCTCGTGACCTTCTCGAACGACCGCGCACAGCTCGCGCGCGCGGTGGACAGGGTCGGCCTCGCGGACCCGACGTCGATCGGCTCCGACCCGCTCGGGTTCATGTACGACGTGATGGCCGCGGTCGGAGGCGGGACCAGGAATCCGGGCGCCACCAACGAGGCGCAGGCGGCGGGGCTCCTGGAGACCCTCGAAACCAGGGCGGCTCTGATCAAGGCTCACCTCGACCACTATGAGCGCGCGCGGGTCGTGCGCATGACGGAATCTCTGCGGAATCTCGCGACGGCCCTGGACGCGGTCCAGGGGCGCAAGGACGTGATCTATCTTTCGGAGGGATTCGAGACGCGGCTGCTCGTGGGAGCGAGGCGGACAGACCGGGAGAACGAATTCATCCTGAGCGGCGAGCCGTGGAGGGTGGACAACGAGAAGAACTTCGGAAACTACCACCTGCAGACGCTCCTCCGGGAGATGACGGGCGTCTTCCGGCGCACCGACTGCGTCGTCCACGCAATAGACGTCGGCGGGCTGGTCGCCGAGGTGGGATCCTCTCCCGACGCGGACCCGATGATGGCTCGCAACGCCCTCTTCGAGATCGCGAGCGAGACGGGCGGGGAGGTCTTTCGCAACGACAACAATCTCAAGGCGCAGCTCGACCGCCTGATCGCGCGCACGAGCCTCGTCTACGTGCTCGCGTTCCGGCCCGACCGCAGGGGCGTCGCAGACGGCTATCACGAGCTCCGGGTCAAAGTGAAACGCGCGGGCGCGTCGGTATCCGCCCGGGCCGGCTACTACGAGCGAAAGACCTTCCGGGCCCTCTCCGCGCTCGAGAGAAATCTCTCGGCGGCCGATGTCCTGGCCAACGAGATTCCCATGGCAGACATCGGGATTCGCGTGCTCGCCGTCCCGAGGCCGGCCGAGGGCGGCTTCGCTCGGGTCCCGGTCCTCGTCGAGCTATCCGGGGAGCCTCTGCTCGAGGGCGAGAAGGGCGGCCGGACGACGCTCGAGCTGTATGCCTACGCGAACGACACGGAGAATCACCTGAGCGACTTCTTCACGCAGACCGTGTTCCTGGACGTCGCGGCGAGCCGCCAGAGACTGCTCGCGGGGGGCCTGCGATACTGGGGCGAGCTCCAGCTGCCTCCGGGCGAGCATCGCCTGCGCGTCCTCGTCCGCAACGGGCAGACCGGACGGATGGGCCTCTCCGTCCAGTCGCTTCGCGTCCCGGATTTTTCGGCTCCGGGGCCGTACCTCGCGCCTCCGATCTTCGTCGAGAGCGCCTCGGCGGGCGTCGTTGTCCGGGGGGCCGCCAGGGCGGGAGTGCGTTCGCAGCCGCGCTCCGACGAGATGACGATCGAGGCCGGCGGAGAAACCCTCGTCCCGACGGCGTTCCCCGAGGCCACGCCGGGAACGCCCCTGCAGGTATCGGTCGTGGCGTACCACTTCCAGGGCTCTGCCGCGGAGGCGGGCGATCTCATGATCGGGGCCCAGGTCCTGGGGGCCGACGGCAGGCCGCTCGGAGACGGTTCCCTCTCGGTCCTCGGCCGATCCAACCGCGAGACGGACGATCGCCAGATCCTCCTCGTGACCTTCACCCCCAAGTCGCTTGCACCGGGGCCCTACGCCCTGCGCGTCTTCCTGCGGAACCCGGCCACGGGTCAGGCGGGTTACGCCTCGGCGCCGTTTCTGGTTCGATAAGCTCGGCTTCGTGGTAGCGGCCTGGGCGTTTCTTCTGAGCGTCGCGATGGGCGCAGCTGCGCCCGCTTCTGCCCGCGGTGACGACCCGTCGGCGAGACTGCCGGCCATCCGCGAGCGGGCGGCGCAGGTTGCGCCGGGGACCGCGAAGGCCAAAGTCGTCGCCGCGGAGCTCGAGGGGGTCGGGCGCTTCTATCTCGACCGCGGCGACACGGGCCGCGCGATCGAACTGCTCGAGGAGGCCTATGCTCTGGACGACCAGAACGGCCTTGTTCTGGCCGAATTGACCCTTGCATACGTGCGCGTCGAGAACTTCGCATTTGCACGTTTCTACCTGGAGCTTGCCGAGCAGCTCGTGCCGAAGGCACCTCCCGCCGCCTACGCATACCTCGGGGAGGTCTACTACTCGCTGCACCGGCTGGAGGACGCGATTCTCGCCTGGGAACAGTTTCAGCGCCTCCAGGGCGCCGACCCGAAAACGCTGCGGCGCCTGCTCGGCGCCCGGCAGGAGCTCTCGGTCGCCGCGGGGCAGACGTACCTTCAGACCGACCACTTCGGATTCTTCTCCGATCCGCAGGTCTCCGCGCAAACCGTTGCGCGGGTCTCGGAGTCGCTCGAGAAGAGCTATCGTGAGCAGGAAGCGTTCTTCGGAAAGGGCCTGTCAGGCGACCAGATCGTCATCCTCTATGGAGGCAGGACGTACTTCTCGCTCGTCTCCGTTCCCGACTGGGTCTCCGGAGTCTTCGACGGGAAGATCCGCGTCTCCATCGACCCCGAGGCCCAGTCCGACTCGCGCTTCGAGGCGGTTCTCGCACACGAGCTCGCGCACGCCATGATCCGCAATGCCGCCGGCGACGCCGCGCCCGGTTGGCTGCATGAGGGGCTCGCGCAGTGGCTCGAGGGCCGGCGTCGGCCGAGGAGCGAGATCCGCGAAGCGTTCCGGGGCCGTGCGCCCTATTCCCTCGCGGAGCTCGACGCCAATCTCGCGCGCCGGAGCGACCGGGCCGCGGCGAGGACGAACTACGTAGAGGCCCTGGGGCTCGTCGAGTTCCTGGTCGCGCGCCGGGGGGAGGGGGCTGTCGCGTGCCTCGTCCGGGCACTCGGCGAGGGCATCCCGCTCGACGAGGCGATGCGCCGCGAGATGGGCCTGGGCTCGGGCGAGATCGTCCCGCGGTGGAAGGCCTGGGCGGGCCTGTGAGCGGGCGTCGATGGCGATTGCGACGCGCGGCGGCCGGCGCGCTCGCGTCGACTCTGGCGGCGGTCCTTTCGGTGGGCGGCTGCCGGCGCGGCGAGGCGTCGGCGGGGACGTCCGTCGTAATCATCTCGGTCGACACGCTGCGCGCGGACCATCTTCCGGCGTACGGGTACGCGGCGGTGGCGACGCCGCACCTCGACGCCCTCCGCAGGGACGCGATCCTCTTTTCGAACGCGTATTCCCACGTGCCGCTGACGCTCGCGTCCCACGCGACGATCTTCACCGGGCTGCTGCCCTTTCAGAATGCGGTGCGGGACAACACGGGCTTCGAGCTGTCGCCCTCGGTCGACACGCTCGCGGCCTTTCTCACCCGCAACCATTACGCGACGGGTGCCAGTGTTTCGGCCGCCGTGCTCGCGAAGTCCACGGGAATCGGCCGGGGATTCGACTTCTACGACGACGGTGCGGGCGCCGAGCGGCGGGACGGCGACAAGACGCAGAGAGCGCTGTCCGCGTATCTCGACGGAGTCGGGGCGCGGCCGGTCTTTCTCTTTCTCCATCTCTTCGAGCCCCATGCGCCCTACGAGCCTCCGGAGCCGTATCGCAGCCGGTACGCGCTCGCCTACGACGGGACGATTGCGCGAGCCGACGAGGTCGTGGGTCGCTTCGTGGCGCGCCTGAAGGAGAAGCACCTGTACGATCGGGCGCTCGTCATCTTCCTGTCCGATCATGGCGAGGGGCTCGGCGAGCATGGCGAGCTCGAGCACGGGATATTCCTCTATCGCGACACGATCCGGGTTCCCCTCTTCGTCAAGCTGCCCGGAAACGGGCGCGCCGGAGAGACGGTCGCGGCGCCGGTCGGGCTCGTGGACGTGTTCCCGACGATCGCGCGCGCCGTGGGTCTCGCGCCGCCCGGGGGCCTGGCCGGGGCGTCGCTCCTCGAGCAACCTGGCGCGACATCCGGCTCGCGGCGGGTGTATAGCGAGACGCTGTACCCGCGGCTGCGCCTGGGCTGGAGCGATCTGGCTTCCCTCGTGGACGAGCGCTTCCAGTACATCGAGGCGCCGCGGCCCGAGCTCTACGACATCCTCACGGACCCCGGGGAGACCACGAACCTCGCGGGAGAGCGGCCCCCGGCGCTGCGATCCATGCGCGCCGAGTTATTGCGGCTGCCGCGAACGCTCACGCTGCCCGCGGCGTCGGATCCCGAACACGCACGCAAGCTCGCCTCGCTCGGCTACATCTCGGCCACATCGCCCGACGCCGCGAAGGCCGATCTCCCGGACCCGAAGGACCGGATCGGCCTGATCGCCACCGCGCCGGATTTTGCAGCGCTGCTCGCAAAGAAGGACGACGCGAGGCTCGCTCGCGCATGCCGGGAGTGGCTGGACAAGGTCCCCGCGAACATCGAGGTCTGGCGGCTGCTGGCCGACGCTCTCGACCGGCAGGGAAAGAAATCCGAGGCGATCGCGGCGCTCCAGCAGGGCCTGCGGGAGTCGTCCTCGACGGCGGCACCGGCGAGGAGAGTGGCCGCTCTCGAGCGCCTGACGGTGCTGCTGGCGCAGGCCGGCCGCGGCGCCGAGGTGCTGGAGATCGCGGACACGAGCGCCTTCACGGATCCCGAGGCTTTGAACGCGGTGGGTCTGGCCGAAGCCGAGGTGGGCAGGCTGGACGCGGCTCGGGGGGCGTTCGAGAAGGCGGCGGCTCTCGAGCCCGGGGATGCACGATCCCTCGTCAACCTCGGCAAGGTGTTCCTCGCCCGGGGCGAGCTCGAGCCGGCACGGGAGACTCTGGCGCGGGCGGTCGCTCTCGATCCAAAATCTGCCCGCGGCTGGAGCGCGCTCGGCATGGCCCAGGCGCGCCTCGGCGACGAGACGGCCGCGCTGCAATCCTGGCGGCGTTCGCTCGAGATCGATCCGCGACAGTACGATGTCCTCTACAACGAGGGCATTGCCGCCGGGAAGCGGGGTGACGCCGCGGCCGCCCGTAAGGCGCTCGAGCGGTTCGTGCGTGAGGCTCCGGCCGACCGGTACGGCGCCGATCTGGCGGAGGCGCGCCGCCTGCTCCGGGGCCTGGGCGGGGGCTAGCCGCTTGGCGGCGTTGCCGGCCCCCCCGGGGGCAGGACATAATGCTGGAGTAGCCCCCGAGGGCCCTGGAAATGAGCCTCGCCTCCCGTATTACCGCCGTTGTCGCAGCGTCGCTGCTTTTCTCGAGCGCGCTCGCCCAGGAGGCCGGGAAGGTTCGCGAGCAGGCTGAGGCGGTGCTCGTCGAGGTGCCCGTTCGGGTTCTCGACAAGAACGGCAATCCGGTACGCGACCTGACGGCGGCCGACTTCACGCTCTACGACGACGGCCACAAGCAAACGGTGGTGGGTTTCGATGCGATCGACCTGGCCGACAAGACCGTCTCCGGGAATCCGAGCGACCCGCTTCCTCCGGCGGCGCGGCGCCGATTCCTCATCCTCTTTGATTTCTCCTTCGCCCGTCCGAAGGCGGTTCTGGCCGCCCGTCGCGCCGCCAAGGAGTTCGTCCTCTCCGGCCTCGGCGAGCGCGACCTCGCTGCCGTGGCGACCTATTCGGTCGAGCGTGGGATCCAGCTTCTGGTGACCTTTTCCTCGGATCGGGTTCAGCTCGCCAGGGCGATCGACACGCTCGGGATCGAGGCCGAGCGCCAGCAGGGTGACCCCCTCGCCTTCGCGTTCGATACGCGCTTCCTGAAGGCCGCCCTGGACTCGGGCAACTCGAAGACGGAGGCGCGGGCGGCGATGATGATCGAGTCCCTGGAGACGCTGTCTCAGGTCGCGAAGGCTCGCAACGACGACTACGAGCGCGGACGGGTCCGCAGCCTGATCCAGTCGTTCGATGGCCTGGCACGCGGACTGGCGTCCGTGGAGGGCCGCAAGGACATCATCTACCTGTCGGAGGGGTTCCGAGGCCGCTACCTGGTCGGGACGAAGGACACGGACCAGGAGAGGGAATGGCTGCTGTCGGGCGAGTTCTGGAAACTCGACTCGGACAAGAGGTACGGGAACACGCCCCTGCGCAACGACATCGGCGAGATGGGAGCGCTATTTCGCCAGACCGATTGCGTTATCCACGCCGTGGACATCGCCGGGATTCATTCGGACGCGGACTCCGCGGCGATCGACGATGTGTCGATCGGGGAGAGGCAGTCGGAGAATTCGCTTTTCGAGCTCTCGAGCGCGACGGGCGGAGAGGTCTTCCGCAACGCCAACGACCTGACGGGCCAGCTCGGACGGCTCAAGGCGCAGCTCGATCTGGTCTACGTGCTCGCCTATCGCCCCGACCGATGGGGGGAAGAGGGGCGATACCATGAGCTCAAGGTGAAAGTCGCCCGCTCGGGCGCGCGCGTCATCGCCCGGGCCGGGTACTTCGAGAGACGCTCGTTCCGGCGGCAGACGCCGCTCGAGCGCAATCTATCGGCGGCCGACGTGATCGCCAACGAGACGCCGGTTCACGACATCCCTGCCCGCGTCCTCGCGACGCCGTTTGCGGGAAGCGATGGCGAGGCTTCCGTTCCGGTGCTCCTCGAGATCCCCGGGCGGCCTCTGGTCGAAGGGGAAAAGGGGGATCACGCGACAGCGGAGGTTTACGTGTACGCCGTGGACGCCGAGAATCAACTGCGTGACTTCTTCACGCAGGTGATCACGCTCGATCTGACGAAGAACGTCGAGAAGCTCTATGCGGGAGGCCTCAAGTTCTGGGGGGAGCTCCATCTTGCGCCGGGGTCGTACCGCGTGCGGGCGCTGGTCCGAAATGCCGACACGGGCCGCATGGGGCTCGACGTTCTGCCGCTCCGCGTGCCGGCCTTCACGCCCGGCAAGCCCTACTTGCTGCCGCCGGTGTTTCTCGAGAGCGACGGCGATTGGCTCGTCCTGCGAGGCCGCAATCGGGCTTCGGGAAGCCCGGACTCTGCCTGGTCGGGAATCGGCGGCGACGGCGTCTCCCCGGCGGCGATGCCCCGGGCGCGGCCGGGAGATGCCCTGCGGCTCTGCCTCGTTGCGTATCACTTCGGCCCGGAGGGGGCTGGGTTGAAGATCGGAAGCCAGATTCTGGGTGCCGACGGACGGCCGCTTCCGGGAGGGGATCTCTCCCTGCTCGGAAGGTCGGCCAGCGAGCCCGACGGCCGGCGGATGGTTCTGCTGTCTTTGAAGACACCCGACGGCCTCGCGCCGGGACTGTACGGCCTTCGGATCGTGGTCCAGGACGGGGCCACCGGCGAGGCCCGCCAGGCCTCGGCGCCCTTCGTCGTGCCGTAGGACGCGGCCGCGGCAACGCCCGCGGCTCGGGCCTGTCAGCGGGGGATCGGGGTCGTGACCGGAGCACCCGGCGTCGTCGCCGCGGCCGGCGGCTCGGCGAGGAATGCGATCCAGGCCACGTCCGTGGCGATCGGCAGGTACGCAGGCTCGGCCCGCAGAGCGGAGCGATCCAGATGGCCTTCGGCCTCGATCGGCCGCAGCGCGGCGACCGCGGCGAGGGCATTGCCCGAGCGGGCATAGATCTGCGCCTCGAGCTCCGCCTTCCTCCAACCCTCGCCCACGAGGGCCCGCGCCGCTTGAATCGTTCGAACGGCCGCCTCCGGGTCGCCGAGGTCGGTCTGGACGACGGCCAGCGCCGCGAGCGTGTCGGGATCCGGGCCGGCGTCGTGCAGGTACCGTTGCAGCAGACCGAGGGCATCGGCGTACCGGCGCTGGGACAGTGCGAGCGTGGCAAGCTCCCGGGCCGCGCCCGGCGCCGGAGGCTGCAGGGACAGGGCCCGCTCGAAATCCTCTCGAGCCTGGACGGTGTCGCCGCGCGAGCGGGAGGCCAACCCCATCCGATAGGCGACGGGAGCCGCGGGCGCCCCCGCTTGAAGGGCCCGGGCCCAGGCGGCCCGCGCCGCTTCGGTTTTTCCGTCGCTCTGCGCCTCCAGGGCGAGCTTCTCGAAGGGCCTCCAGTCCTGGCCGGGGGGAGCCTCGACGAGCGCGTAGGGCTCGGACAATGCGCGGCGAACGGCAAGGGCGCCGTCGACCGCGAGAAGAAGGGCAGGCACCGCCGCAAGCCCGATGAGGCCGCGTCGCTCCGGAGGCAGGCGCCGCAGGGCGACGAGGGCGAAGGCGGCGATGATCGCAATGCCGGCCAGCCTCGGGAGGGCCCGGGAGCGCGCCTCGCGCGCGGTATCCCGGCGCCGGGCGGGCTCCGATCCGAGCAGGCGTCCGACCTCCGCCGCCAGCGAGAGACCGGGATCGACGAGGCGGATGTCCTCGATGGTCCACCCCTGCGGCGTGCGACGGACGGCCCAGCGCGTCTTGAGAATGGACGGGCCGTATCGGAGGCCGAGGTCGACGAGCACGGGTCCTCCTTCGCTCGGGCCGACGGAAGCCCAGGCGATGTCGGCCGACGCGCCGGCCACGGGAGCGATCGCCTGGACGAATGCTTCGCGGACCGCGGCACGCAACATGTCGCGCTGGCGGGGTGTCAGGCCGAGCCAGACCGGGCTGCCGAGCAGCCGCTGCAGGAGCCCGTCGGTGTCGATCGACTCGAGGAACATGCGGGGCGAGCCGTGCAGCGCCGCGAGGGCGGCGCGACGCGCGAAATCTGCCGCCTCCTCCGCCTCCGGACCCGCCGGCGCCTCGGATCCGAGCGTCACGCCGGCGAGCAAAAACATGGCAAAGGCCGCCGCGGCAATCCCGCGGGCCCATCGGCCGCCCGTCATCGGTCCGGCATCAGTAGCCGGTGGCCGTCTCGGTCGAGCTCGGCTTCGTGTAGATCTTGAGAGTCATGGGGACGCTGCCGATGCGCAGCTCGTCCCCGTCGCGCAGCGCGATCGGCGCCGCCACGCGCGTGCCGTTGACGAACGTGCCGTTCTTGGAGCCGAGGTCCTCGATCGTCGCCAGGTCCGAGGCGATCATCAGGCAGGCATGGCGGCGCGACACGCCCTGGGCATCGATCCAGACGATCGAGTCGGCCCCGCGCCCGAGGACGTTCTCGCCTTCTCCGAGCGCGACCTCGCGATTGCCCCAGACCAGGCGAAAGACGCGATCCTCGCCGCTGCTGTCCGGGGATCTCCCGTGCCGCGAGAGGGGAGTGGCCGTGCCGCAAAAGGCGTATCCGTATCCATACACGGTGCGGATGAACTCGGGAGCGCGGGCGTCGTCTCCGATCGCGGTGCGAACCTCGGCGATGAGCGTCGGAAGGTTCACCTCGGAGACGACCGTGTCGGGCCAGAGGCGTTGATGGATCTCGGCCTTCGGGATCGCCCGCGGCCGGGCCTCGATCAGCGTCTGCAGGAGCTTGAAGGCCTTGGGGGAGATCGAAACCGGGCGCCCCTCGCGCGTCAGGGCGCGGCTGGCGGAATCGAGCGTGAGGTTTCCAAACCGAAAGTTCATCTCGCCAATGAAATCACTATAACCCGGCAATTTGGCCCGCTGCGAGGACGGGAGGCCCGGGCCCGGGGACGAAAGCCGGGGGCGCCGCCCCGGGCTGGCAGGTCAGGCCGCGATCGGTTCGAGGCGGGCGACCCTCGGCGAGAGCGTCTCGGCACCGCGATCCGTGCAGAGGACGTCGTCCTCGATGCGGACGCCGAAGCGGCCCGGCAGGTAGATGCCGGGTTCCGAGGTGAAGGTCATCCCGGTTTCGAGCAGCGTCGGGTTGTGCGCCACCATGTAGGGCGGTTCGTGGACGTCGATCCCGAGGCCGTGGCCGAGCCGGTGCGTGAAGTATTCGCCGTAGCCCGCCTTCTCGATCACGCGGCGCGCCGCCGCATCGACTTCGAAGCAGGGAACTCCCGGGGCGGCCCGGTCGATCGCGGCCGACTGCGCTTCGAGCACGATCGACCACACCTTCCGGTACTCGTCCGTCGGCGTGCCGTAGTAGGTCGAACGCGTGATGTCGTAGTAGTACCCCTCGGGCTTGTCCCATGCGTCGATGAGAACGGCCTCTCCGCGCGCGAGCGCTCGTGCGCCGGAAGCGCCGTGGGGCGAGGCCGACGAGGGTCCGAACTGGACGACGTTTTCGCCTCCGAAGAGCCACGAGATCTCGGACTCGAGGCACCCGGGCTTCAGGGCCGCGAACGCCTTCTGGAAGCGGGGCACCGCCACGGCGATCGCGCGGCGGATCGCCTCGACCTCCTCGGGCGACTTGATCAGGCGCAGGGTCGCGAGCAGCGACGCCGCCGACACCGCCTTCCACCCGGATCGCGCCGCCAGAAGCCGCTCCACGTCGTCGTAGGCCGTGGAGGGCTCGACGGCGAGGGTCCCGGCCGAGGCCGGCAGCAGCGCCGCGGCCCTGGTAAAGGGATCCTCCGTCTCCTCCCATGTGACGACCCGCTCGACGGCGGACATCCGGCGCAAGCGTTCGGCCTCGAACGCCGGGCAAACGACGAAAGGCTCCTGATCCGGGAAGAGAAACAGGGCCGTCAAGCGTTCGCTGCGGTGGAAGTCGATCCCGGTCAGGTAGAAGAGACTCGAGGACGGGGTCGCGAAGAGGCCGTCGGCCGGCAGCGAACGCATCCTGTCGCGCGCGGATTCGAGCCGCCGGAGGTAGATTTCACGCTTGGACATCATGGGGCGGATGCTAGCAGAGTCGGGCGCAGCCCGGGCGTGCCGGGCGATGGCCGTCGGGCTCGCCCTCGCGCTCGTCGGTGTCGCCGGCTGCCGCCGCGGCGCGGATCTCGTTTTCCGGGGTGCCCCGGTAGTGCTCATCTCGGTCGACACGCTGCGGGCGGACCACCTGCCGGCGTACGGGTACCGCGAAGTCGCGACACCCAACCTGGACGCCCTGCGGTCCGACGCCGTCCTCTTCGAGAACGCCTACTCCCATGTGCCGCTGACCCTGCCCTCGCACACATCGATCTTCACCGGTTTGCTGCCTCCCCAGAACGGCGTGCGGGACAACATGGGCTACTCGCTCGGTCCGCGGCCCGTCACGCTGGCCGGCTTCTTGAAGGCGAACGGCTACGCGACCGGGGGAGCGGTATCGACGGTCATCCTGACCCACGCGACGGGCATCGCACGGGGGTTCGACTTCTACGAAGACAACGTCGAGCCGACGAAAATCAACCAGCCCATAGGCCGTGTGCAGCGCGGAGGCGCCGATACGCAGGCCCTGCTGGCGGAGTGGGTCGGCGGCAATGCGGGCAAGCCGTTCTTCGCGTTTCTTCACCTCTTCGAGCCGCACACTCCCTATGAACCGCCCGAGCCCTACAAGTCCCGGTACAAGCTCGCCTACGACGGCGAGATCGCCCGGGCCGACGAGATCGTGGGCACTTTCATCTCCTTTCTTCGCGGGCAGGACCTGTACGACCGCTCTCTGATCATTTTCCTGTCCGACCACGGCGAGGGCCTGAACGAGCACGGCGAGGACGAGCACGGGGTGCTGCTCTACCGCGAGGACATCCACGTGCCGCTGATGGTCAAGTTTCCGCAATCGCGGCGGCGCGGCGAGACAGTGAAGGCGCCGGTCGCCCTCGTCGACGTCTTCCCGACCGTCGCGGAAGTCGTCGGCATCGCCGCGCCGGCGGGGCTCGCGGGGACGTCATTGACGGCGGCGATGGCGTCTGCGTCGTCCGGCGCCGAGGCCGCCGGGCCCTCCCGGCGGATCTACGGTGAGACGCTCTACCCGCGGCTCCATCTGGGCTGGAGCGACCTGGCATCGTTGATCGACGACCGCAATCAGTACATTCAGTCGCCGCGCTCCGAGCTCTTCGACATCGTGTCCGATCCGGGAGAGAGGCACGACCTCGCGCAGGGGCTGCCGCCAGCCTTTCGGTCGATGCGGGCGGAACTGGAGCGCATGCCCCGGCCCATCCAGCCTCCCGGCGGCTCGGACCCCGAGCAGATCAAGAAGCTCGCCGCGCTCGGCTACGTCAGCGCCTCCACGGCAGACCTCACGAAGAAGGATCTGCCGGCGCCGCGCGACCGAATCGGCGCCGTCGCTCAATTGAAGGCGGGATTCACGGCGCTGCAGGAGACCCGGTACGAGGACGCCGCCCGGATTTTCGGCGCATTGCTCAAGACCGAGCCCGGAATGACGGACGTCTGGCAGATGTATTCCGACGCCTGCATGCGGCTCGGGCGCGAGCAGGAGGCGCTCATGGCGCTCGAGGAGGCCGCCCGCCTCTCTCCGGGGAGCCCCCAGATCCTGATGGCTCTCTCCAATCACTATCTCGAGACGGGCAATTTCGCGGAGGCCAAGCGGCACGCCGAGGCGGTCGGCGAGACCGGCATGGCGAACCCTCACGAGAACCTCGCGCGCATCGCCCTGGCGGAGGGGGATCTCGACGCCGCCGAGCGGGAAGCGCGGGCCGCGCTCGCGAAATCGCCGAACCGCCGGATCCCGCACCTGATCCTCGGCCGCGTCCTGCATGACCGCCGCGACTACGCCGGGGCGCTCGCCGAGCTCGAGCTCGCCGGCCGGCACCGGGGCGCGGAGACGGCGACGCTCCAGAACCTGAACTTCCTGCGCGGCGACAGCCTCGCCCGGCTCGGGCGGGAAGCGGAAGCGGAGGCGGCGCTCAAGCAGGAGATCCACGACTTTCCGCAGAACTCGGCCCCGTGGCCGGCCCTCGCCATGCTCTACGCGAGCCAGGGACGCGAAGCCGAAGCGCGCAAGGCGCTCGCGGATCTGGTCAAGGAGGTCAATACGCCCGAGGCGTACTTCGCCGCGATCCGGACCTACGAGATTCTGGGCGACCCCGCGGCCGCTGCCGGGCTGCGGGCCGCACAGCGGCGGCTCTTTCCGGGAGCGCGCGAGAGAAAGATCTCCGCCGGAGGGTAGGTCGGCCTCACGACCGCAGGTCCCTTCCTGTCATCTCCTTCGGCACGGCCAGTCCCTGGAGCCCGAGCAGCGTCGGCGCCACGTCGGAAAGGCTCCCGCCGTCGGCGAGAACGCCGCGCCGGCCGCAGAGGATCAGAGGTACGGGGTTGGTCGTGTGGGCGGTGTGCGGCTCTCCGGTCGTGGCGTCGAGCATCTGCTCGGCATTGCCGTGGTCGGCCGTCATCATGAGCAGCACGCCCGTGTCCTTGCATGCGGCCTCGAGGATCCCGAAGCAGCGGTCCAGGGTCTCGATCGCGGCGATCGTCTCGGGCAGCTTCCCGGTGTGGCCGACCATGTCGGCGTTGGCGTAGTTGACGACGAGCGCGCCGAACTCGCCGCCGCGCAGGGCCCGCACGGCCTCTTCCGTGATCTGAGCAGCGCTCATTTCGGGGTGCAGGTCGTAGGTCGCGCCCTTCCAGGATGGAACGAGGACTCGCTCCTCACCGGGAAAAGGCTCCTCGACGCCGCCGTTGAAGAAGTAGGTGACGTGCGCGTACTTCTCGGTCTCGGCCAGGCGCAGGTTCCTCAAGCCTTTCTCGGCCCAGACGTCGGCGAGGATGTGCTTCAGGTCCTGCGGCGCAAAGGCGGCGGGAAGGCCGAATTCGCGCTTGTACTCCGTGAAGCCGACGAAGTGGATGCGCGGGGGCTTCGGGCGCGGAAAGTCCGAGAAGGTCTCCGCGTTCAGGGCCCGGGTGAGCTGGCGCGCGCGGTCGGCGCGGAAGTTGAAGAAGATGACGGCGTCGCCGTCGCGGATCGGCCCGGACGGCTCGCCGTCCTCGGAGATGACGGTCGGCTGGATGAATTCATCGGATTCGTCGCGCGCGTACGCGGCCTCGACGGCCTCGGTCGCGCTGCCGGCATGGAGGCCGGACGAGAAGACGAGGGCCTGGTAGGCCCGGGCTACGCGGTCCCAGCGCTTGTCGCGATCCATTGCGTAATAGCGCCCCGAGACCGTGGCGATCTTTCCTCGTCCGCCGGAGAGCTCCTTTTCCAGGCGCGCGATGTAGGTCAGGGAGGACCTCGGGGGCGTGTCGCGGCCGTCGGTGAAGACGTGGATTCTCACGCGGGGGACCCCGGCTTTCGCCGCGGCCTCGAGGAGGCCGGCCAGGTGTCGCTCGTGCGAATGGACGCCTCCGTCGGACAGAAGGCCCATGAGGTGAAGGGTGGCTCCCCGGTGTCTTGCCTGCTGCATGGCGGCCAGGAGAACGGGATTCTCGAAGAAGGACCCGTCGCGCAGAGCGATGTCGATCCGAAGGAGATCCTGGGCAACCATCCTGCCGGCGCCGAGCGTCAGGTGCCCGACTTCGGAATTGCCCATGACTCCCGCGGGCAGGCCCACCGCCTCGCCGGAAGCCTCGAGGAGCGTCCAGGGAAACTCGGCCAGCCAGCGGTCGTAGATCGGCGTGCGGGCGCGCGAGATGGCGTTGCCCGGAGACGGCGGGGCATGGCCCCAGCCATCGCAGATCAGGAGAAGGACCGGGACCGTCTTCAAGCGGGGGCGGCCGGGCGGCGAGGGTCCACGAATGCGCTCCGCGCGCGGGCCGGGCGCGGGAGCCGCCGCTCGAGATCCGAGACGACGTGCATGTAGGTGATATAGGCGTCGTACGGGGACTCGAAGGGCGAGAAGTAGGCGTGCACGGCGCCGTCTCCGGAGGGCTTGGTCGCCATGTAGTAGAAGTGATCGGACGTCGAGAGACGCCGGAAGTCGCGCACGAGCTCCTCGGACCCGGCTGCCCGGACGCGCGCCTCCAGGGCAAAGAGCCTGGTCAGGGCGTCCTTCTGGAGGTCGTTGCCCTGCCATGCCGACAGGTCGCGCGCCTCGTCCGCCCAGGACAGGGTCCGGGGGGCCGACAAGGTGTCCGACCGCGGCAGCGTCTCGATCGCCTGGGAAGGAGTCAGAAACGCCGCGCCGCGGTGCGCCAGCCGTTTGTCGACCCAGGTCTCGAAGAATTCGAAGATGCCGGTCTCCCGCCTCTGGTGCTCGCCGAAGGTCTCGAAGTCCATGAAGAGGGAAACGATGTCCCCGGCGATGCCCGAGATCCAGCGGTCGTATTTCGCGGGTGTGAGGGGCCATTCACCCCAGGTCCGGTTCGAGAACCGGAAAGCGATGTCGTCCGAGAGAGGGTAATTACGCAGAAGCAGCGGCAGACCCTCCGGCGTGGCTGCCCGGAAGACGTGGTTGGGCGCCCGCGACCCGAGCAGCGGCTCGACGCCGTCCGCGAGAACCCCCAGATAGCCCTGCCGCTCGAGAAAGGCCGCGAGCGCGTCCGAGTAGATGAGCTCCGTATTCCGAAAGACCCGGGTCTCGGCGCCGAGATCTTCCCGAACCCCTTCGCGATGAATCCGGATCTGCTCCGAAAATTCCGCCGGAGACGCCAGCCATGCCAGCGAATGGTGCGACGTCTCGGCGAGAAACTCGACCCGGCCGGTCGTGAACAGACGGCAAAAGGCGTCGCGAACGTCGGGTGCGGACTCCCGCAGCTGCTCGAGCAGGCAGCCCGAGAGAGAGAACGAAACGGCGAAGCGGGGATGCCGGGCCAGGAGCCGCTCGAGCATGGCGGTCGCGGGGAGGTAGCAGTGATCGGCCACCTGCCGCAGGATGCGCCGGTTGGCGTCCGCGTCGAAGTAGCGGTGCTCGCGCCCGACGTCGAAGTAGTTGTACCGGCGCAGCCGGTATGGCTGATGGACCTGAAAGTAGAGGCAGACCGGGATCATGGCGTCGCCGGCCATTGTCCCACCAATTCCCGATAGACGCCGAGGCATCGGGCGGCCGCATCGCGCCACGACAGGCGCTGCACCTCGGCGCGGCCGCGCGCCGATAGGGTCGCGGAGAGCGGCGGGAACTGGAGCACCGAGAGGATCTTGGAAGCGAGGTCTTCGACGTCGCCGAATTCCACGCTCAGGACGTTGCGCACGACCTCCGAGACGCCGGCGCTTTTCGAAACGATCACGGGGGTCCCCTGTTGCAGGGCCTCGAGGGCCGTCAGGCCGAAGGGCTCGGACACCGACGGCATGACGTACACGTCGGCCCGGGCGTAGAGCCGGTCGAGCTCGGCCGGCGGTACGAATCCCGTGAAGAGAAATCGCCTTTGCAAGCCGTACAGGGCCACCCGTTCGATCATGGCGGGCATCCGATCGCCCGAGCCGGCGACGGCGAACCGGACACGAGACATCGCGCGCGCCACGCGCGCGGCGGCATCGACGAAGTAATCGGGGCCCTTCTGCCACGTGATCCGTCCCGCGAAGAGGACGAGTGGATCGCCTTCCCCGACCGTCCAGTCGCCCATGGACTCCTTCGCATCGATCGCGTTGTGCACCACACGCAGGCGGTCGGGATGGACCGCATACCGGCGCTCGACGAGCTCGGCCGTGTAACTCGAGACCGCGATGACCCGGTCGGCCTGGGACAGGCCGAACCGCTCGATCGCGGCCACGAATCCGCCCTCGCCGCCGCCGGTCCGGTCGAACTCCGTGGCGTGTACATGGAGAACGAGTGGCTTTCCGGTCTTGCGTCGGGCCTCGACGCCGCCGAGGAATGTGAGCCAGTCGTGGGCGTGGATGACGTCGAAGTTCTCGCGCTCGGCAATGCGTGCGACCGCGGCGGCGTACCGGAGGACTTCCCGGGGCAGGTCGGGCCCATAGTTGCCCGCGAAGGCGGTTCCGGCGCCGGCGGCGGCCCGCCTCGCCTGCTCGTAGAGAGCGTCAGTCACATAGGGACGCAGGAGGCTCGGGATGCGGCGCAGCCGAAGCCGGGCGCTTCTGCCTCTTCGGCCCGCGCTGCGCGGGGGGCCGTCGCGCGCGCAGAGGATTCTCAGGCGGGGCGAAGCCTGAGCGAGGGCCCGGCGGGGAAGCACCAGCGTGACGTCGGTATCGAGCTCGGTGAGGGCGCGGACCAGTCCCTCGCAGGCCACACCGAGGCCGCCGCTGACGTAGGGAGGGAACTCCCAGCCGAGCATGAGGACGCGCATGAAAGGAAGCTATCAGCTGTCGACTGTTCGGCTGTCAGCCCGAGGGGCGTTGATTTGTCCGGCTGACAGCGGACAGATGAAGGCTGACAGCTCAATCTCCTCCCAGCAGATGCGTGTACAGGACTCTCGCGACCTCCGCCACACTCCAGGCCTGCGCAAAGCAGCCGCGGGGCGTGTGCGGCAGATCGCCGTCGAACATCTCGGAGAGGAATCCGAGGCCCGCCTCGCGCACATGGGCCCGCAGCGGCGCAAGCAGCGCCCGCATGGATCTGCGCGATTCCGCCGTGTTGCCGAAGATCCGGAAGTGCGCGTCGGCGAAGGCTCCCATGAGCCATGGCCAGACGGTGCCCTGGTGGGCGGCGGCCAGGCGCGCCGGTTCGTCTCCCGCGCACGTGCCGCGATAACGGGGATCGGTCGCGTCGAGGGTGCGCAGGCCGAACGGCGTCAGCAGCTCGCGGCGTACGGCCCAGTACACGGAGCGCGCGCGATGCGGCGGGAGGAGGTCCTCGGTCAGCGAGACGGCGAGCAGCTGGTTCGGGCGCAGGCTCGCGTCCGGCCCGCCCTCGCTCACGACGTCGTAGAGGTAGCCCTTCTGCCCGTACCAGAACATCTCGTTGAAGCGCCGCGCGACGTGCCAGGCATCGGACTCGAGCTCGCGGGCCCGACCGGTCTCCTCGGCGAGCCGCTCGAGTCGGGCGGCGCTCTTCAAGGCTGCGTGCCACAGCGCGTTGATCTCGACGGCACGTCCGGACCGTGGCGTCACGGGGACGCCATCCACGACGGCGTCCATCCAGGTCAGCGCCTTGCCCGGAGCATTGCCGACGAGCAGGCCGTCCGGCCCGACGCCGATTCCGAAGCGTGTTCCGCGCCGGTAGGCGTCGATGATCGCGCGCACGGCACCGAGCAACGGCGACGGCTGACCCGGGCGCTTTCGCGCCTGGCCGAACCAGTCGACCGCGAGAACGAACCAGAGGGACGCGTCGATCGAGCCGTACTCGGCCTCGCCCTCTTCACCGGAGAAGTGGTCGGGAATCAGGCCGTCGCGGCTCCCCGCGGCAAACGTGTTGAGCACGCGCGCCACGGTCCCGGTCCGGCCGGTGGCCAGTGCCAGGCCGGGAGCGGCGACCATCGCCTGTCGGCCCCAGTCGGCCAGCCACGGGTAACCCGCGAGAATGGACGCCCGGCGGTGATCCGGCTCGACGAGGAAACTCTCGGCGCGGCGCGAGAGCTCGTCGAAGACCGGGTCTTTCGTGCGCGCGAATGCCTGTCGGCGCCGGCGCTCCTCGTCCAGCAGGTGGTCGGGCTCCGCGGCGACCTCGTCGAGGGAGAAGAGCACAAAAGCCCTGGCGTCCGGCCGCAGAGTCCACTCCCACTCGAGCGGGGTCCACAGGTCCTCCTCGGCGTCGTAGCCCCGTGCGGCTTCCTCGGCGTAAAAAAAGTTGCGGTACCAGAGAGGCTCCACGCGGGTCGAGGCGAAGACGCCGCGCAAGTACAGACGCGGGAGGTAGGGCAGGGGTCGGACCCAGGAGACCTCGCCGCGGACCTCCGTCGCCGGATCCCAGTCGGTGCTCTCGTGCTGGAGACGGTGTGAGCCCCGGAAGGCCATGAGCGGCCGCACGCGCAGGTTGATCTCGGCCCGCCCGAGATTGACGTAGCGAGCGATCGCCACCGACCGATCGCGCACCAGGCAGAGAGATCTTTCGACTGCGAAATCCGCGGTCTCGTACCTCCACGTCGGGAACGGCTCGAGCCGGAAGGCCGCCAGGCTTTGCCGTGCGTCCGGATGCGTGGCGCCCCGATAGGCCTGCGTGGAAATTCCGGTCGTCTTGCCCCCCGCCGTCACGAACTCGTCACAGCCCGACACGAGGATCCACCGGCGCCGGGGCGGCGGAATGGCCGGCACGTACCAACCGTGGTAGCGGCGGGTTCGAACGCCGGCGACCGTTCCGCAGGCGAAGCCTCCGAGGCCGTCGGTCTCCAGCCACTCGAGGCCGGTCGATCGCTCCGCGAGTTGCGCGGCCGACCACTCGAGCGGCTTCCGGCGCTCCGAGGCGATGGGTACGTCGTTGGGCACGAGGACGTGAAACCTTTCGCGGCGATTCTCTATCAGATGGGCGTGGAGTTCGAGTCTTCTCGCGAGGTTCATATCGTCCTGGCGGAACCGGGGCGCAATGCACGCGGGGCGTAATAAGATCTGCCTCGTCAGGAGGGCCAGTTGAGCACGACGCCCCGGTCGGTGGAAGAGCTGTGCGTGGATACGATCCGCACGTTGTCGATCGACGCGGTCCAGAAGGCCAACTCCGGCCATCCGGGCCTGCCCCTCGGAGCCGCGCCCATGGCGTATGTGCTGTGGTCCCGGCACCTCAAGCACAACCCGCGGGACCCGCACTGGGCAAACCGCGACCGCTTCGTGCTGTCGGCCGGGCACGGCTGCATGCTCCTGTACAGCCTGTTGCACTTGACCGGCTACGATTTGTCCCTCGATGATCTGAAGGCGTTCCGGCAGTGGGGCAGCCGGACTCCCGGGCACCCGGAGACGCTGCTCACGCCCGGCGTCGAGGCCACGACCGGCCCCCTGGGGCAGGGGACGGCCAACGCCGTGGGAATGGCGATGGCCGAGCGCTGGCTGGCCCACCGGTTCAATCGCCCCGGCCACGGGATCGTGGATCACCGCACGTTCGCGATCGTGGGGGACGGCGACCTGATGGAGGGGATCTCCTCGGAGGCCGGGTCGCTCGCCGGCCACCTGGGCCTTGGAAAGCTGACCTATCTCTACGACGACAACCACGTCACGCTCGACGGGCCGACCGCGTGGAGCTTCACGGAGGACGTCCTGCGGCGATACGAGGCATACGGCTGGCAGGTCTTGCGCGTCGAGAACGGCAACACGGACCTCGAGGCGATCGACGCGGCGATCCGCACGGCGGTTTCGCAAGAGGAGCGCCCGACGATCGTTGCCGTGCGCACCACGATCGGGTACGGCTCCCCGCACAAGGCGGGGACCTCGGCCGCGCACGGCAGTCCCCTCGGTGTCGAGGAGGTCGCACTGACCAAGAAGGCCCTCGGATGGCAGTGGACCGAGCCGTTCTTCGTGCCGGAGGAAGCGTTGGTCCGATTTCGCGCGGCGGTCGACAGCGGCGCGAGCGCCCAGGCGGACTGGGATCGCCGATTCGAGGCGTATGCCAGGGATTACCCCGACCTGGCCGAGCTCTGGCGCATTGAGCGCAAGGGCGCACTGCCGCCGGGCTGGGACGCCGCGCTGCCTTCCTGGGAACCGGGCGAGGCTCTGGCGACGCGGGTCGCGTCGGGCAAGATCATCAACGCGATTGCCGGGCGCGTTCCGTGGCTTCTCGGCGGTGACGCCGATCTTTCCGAGTCCACGAAGACGAAGATCGAAGGTGCAGGGGATTTCGACGGCAGGACGGGCTCCGGTAACAACGTCCACTATGGTGTGCGCGAGCACGCGATGGCGGCGATTGCGAACGGCATGGCCTACCACGGCGGCGTGCGGCCGTTCGTGGCGACGTTCTTCTGCTTTTCCGACTACATGCGCCCTTCGGTGCGGCTGGCGGCCTTGAACGAGCTCCCGACCATTTTCGTGTGGACGCACGACTCGATCGGCCTCGGCGAAGATGGCCCGACCCACCAGCCGGTCGAGCACCTGATGTCCCTGCGCGCGATTCCGCACCTTGCGGTGATGCGGCCGGGCGACGCCAACGAGACCGTGGAATGCTGGCGCGCGGCGATGGAGCATCGCAGCGGCCCGGTCGGGCTCGTCCTGTGTCGGCAGAACGTCCCGGTTCTCGACCGTTCCGGCAAGAGGGGCGATGCCTCGCGGGGCGGCTACGTCCTCGCCGAGGCCACGGGCGGGGCCCCGAGGGTGATCCTGATGGCGACGGGGTCGGAGTTGCAGCTTGCAGTCGCCGGGCGCGAGAAGCTCGAGGCCGAGGCAGTTGCGACCCGCGTCGTCTCGATGCCCTGCTGCGAGCTCTTCGACGCGCAGCCTCGCGAGTACCGGGAGGCCGTGCTGCCTTCGGCCTGTCGCGCGCGGCTCTCCATCGAGGCGGGCGTCACGCTGGGCTGGCAGAAGTACGTCGGCGACGCGGGCGGCTCGATTGGCCTCGATCGCTTCGGGGCGTCCGCGCCGGGGGAGGTCGTGATGCGCGAGCTCGGTTTCACCGTCGAGCATGTCGTGCGGTTCGCACGGGGGCTGTTGCGATGAGGGTCGGAGTCGGCTGCGACCACGCCGGCTTCCCGCTCAAGCAGGAGGTCATCGACCTCGCGGCCCGCCTCGGCCATACGGTCGAGGATTTCGGCACGTTCTCGACCGAGGCTGTGGACTATCCCGACTACGCCCGCGCCGTGGCCGTGGCGGTCCGAGACGGGCGCTGCGATCGCGGGATCGTCCTCTGCGGCAGCGGCGTGGGGGCCTCGGTCGCGGCCAGCAAGGTGCCGGGGTCGCGCGCCGCCATGTGCCACGACACCTTTTCCGCGCGTCAGGGCGTCGAGGACGACGACATGAACGTCCTCTGCCTCGGCGCGCGGGTCATCGGGCCGCTCCTCGCGGCCGAGGTCGTGCGCGCCTTTCTCGGCGCGAAGTTCTCCGAGGCGGAGCGTCACCAGCGCCGCCTCGACAAGGTCAACGCGATCGAAGCGGACGCACGGCGAGGCGTCTTCGATGTGAAGCCGGGGAGGTCAGAATGAGTGCGAATCCGCTGAGGCGGCTGGGAGAGCTCGGCCAGAGTGTCTGGTACGATTTCATCCGGCGCGATCTGTACCAGGGCCCGCAGTTGAAGCGGCTGATCGACGACGACGGCCTGCGCGGCATGACCTCCAACCCGACGATCTTCCAGAAGGCAATCGCGGGCTCGACGCTCTATGACGAGGACATTCGCCGCGCGGGGGCGGCGGGGAAGGACCCCGCGGCGATCTTCGAGGCGCTCGCCGTAGCCGACGTCGGTGCCGCCGCCGACACCTTCAGGCCCGTCTTCGAGGCGAGCGGCGGCGACGACGGCTTCGTTTCGATCGAGGTCTCGCCCGGCCGGGCGCGCGACACGCAGGGCACGATCGCCGAGGCGCGCCGGCTGTGGAGCGCCTGCGCGCGGCCGAACGTCATGGTCAAGATCCCCGGAACCGCCGAGGGCGTTCCGGCGATCCGGCAATGCCTCGCGGACGGAATCAACATCAACGTCACGCTGCTCTTCTCGGTGGCACGCCACCGCCAGGTGATGGATGCATACCAGGCGGCGCTCGAGGACCGTGTGACCGCCGGCAAGCCGGTCGACCGGATTCGATCGGTGGCGAGCTTCTTCGTCTCGCGCGTGGACACGAACGTGGACGGCAAGCTCGAGGCGCGGATCCATGCGGGCGACGCCAAGGCCAAGGCCATGAAGGCGAAGCTCGCGATCGCCAACGCGCGTCTGGCGTACGCGGCGTTCGAGGAAGTCTTCGCCGCGCCCCGTTTCGGCGCCCTCAAGGCAAAAGGCGCCCGGCTCCAAAGGCCCCTCTGGGCCTCGACCTCCACGAAAGACCCCGCGCTGCCCGACCTGTACTACGTCGAGGCTCTGATCGCGCCCGACTCGGTCGACACGATGCCGCCCGAGACGTTCGAGGCCTACCGGGACCACGGTGACCCGAAGGTCCGCATCCGTGATGACCGGGACGTGGCACAGGCGGACTTCCGGGCGCTGACGGAGCTCGGGATCTCGATGGACGACGTGGCCCGCGAGCTCGAGAGCGAGGGCGTCAAGAAGTTCGCCGACTCGTTCGACACCTTGCTCGCGGCCATCGCGGAGAAGGAACGCGCGATGAGGGTGGCGTGAGCGCACCCACCGCCGCGGCCGTCGCGCCGCGGCGCGCGGAGGAAGCGATCCGGCCACCGGCGAGCCTCGTGATCTTCGGCGCTTCGGGCGACCTGACGCGCCGCCTGCTCGCCCCCGCGATCGCGCACCTGAACCGGGACGGCGCCATCTCGCCGGAATTTGCGATTCTGGGCGTCGGGCGCACGCCGTACACCGACGACGCTTTTCGGGCGCACCTGGAGGGCGGGGCCCGCGAGTTCACGCCTCCCACGCAGGGGCGCGCCGGGGAGATTCCGACGACCTGCGAGTACGTGGCGGGCGACTTCGGCGACCCGGCGCTCTACGGCCGGATCCGCTCCGCGCTCGAGGGCATCGAAAGCCGGCGGGGAGGTGTGCGCAACCGCATCTTCTATTTTGCGACGCCTCCCGATGCGGACGAGCCGATCGTGGCGGCGCTCGGCCGCGAGGGCCTCGCCGAGGTCGAAGACGGATGGGTGCGGGCGGTCGTCGAGAAACCGTTCGGTCACGATCTCGAGTCCGGCCGGCATCTGAACCGCGTGCTCCTGGCAGTCTTTCCGGAGAAGCAGATCTACCGGATCGACCACTATCTCGGCAAGGAGACGGTTCAGAACATCTTCGTCCTGCGGTTCGCCAACGGCATCTTCGAGCCGCTGTGGAACCACCGCTACGTCGACCACGTCCAGATCTCGGTGGCCGAAGCGGTCGGCGTGGGCCACCGCGCGGGCTTCTACGAGAGCGCGGGAGTCCTGCGCGACATGTTCCAGAACCATCTGCTGCAGTTGCTGACGCTCACCGCGATGGAGCCCCCGGCCGCCTACGAGGCGGACGCGATTCGCGCCGAGAAGGTCAAGGTCCTCGAGTCCATCCGGCCGTTTTCCGAGGAGTCGATCGACGACTGGGCCGTCGGCGGGCAGTACGGGCCCGGGGTCGTGGATGGCAGGAAGGTGGCGGGCTACCGCGAAGAGCCGAAGGTGGACCCGGCGTCGTCGACGCCGACGTATGCGGCGATCAAGGTGGCGATCGACAACTGGCGCTGGGCCGGTGTGCCTTTCTACCTGCGCTCGGGCAAGCGTCTCGGAAAACGAGTGAGCGAGATCGCGATCGAGTTCAAGGGCGTGCCGCACCGCTTCTTTTCGAAGGCCTCGGGAGAGCTCGCGCCCAACGTGCTGCGCCTCCACATCCAGCCCGACGAGGGCGTCTCGCTGAAGTTCGGCGTGAAGATCCCGGGGTCCGTCCTGCAGATCCAGCCGGTCTACATGGATTTTCCGTACTCGAGGCTCGGCGCCGCCATCGCCGGCGGT
The DNA here is from genome assembly GCA_963847075.1 of uncultured Acidobacteriota bacterium. Classification (GTDB taxonomy): domain Bacteria; phylum Acidobacteriota; class Thermoanaerobaculia; order UBA5066; family Gp7-AA6; genus DAHUXD01. The sequence continues at coordinate 289,463 of CAWJYL010000002.1, read as the reverse complement.
TACGAACGCCTGCTGCTCGACGTCACGCACGGAGACCAGACGCTCTTCATCCGCGGCGACGAGGCCGAGAACGCGTGGGCGGTTCTGACACCGATCCTGAATGCCTGGGCGAAGGCGGCGGCGCCGGAATTTCCCAACTACGCCGCTGGCACTTTCGGACCCGAGGCGGCCGACCGGTTCCTCGAACGGGATGGGCGCCGCTGGAGGACGCTCTAACGCGGACCGTGCGGGTTCTCAGGTCAGATAGGATCCGCCCATGCTGAGCCTGCTTCTGTCTCTGGCCCTTTCGGCTTCGTCGCCCGCCGAGCTCGTGTCCGGTTACATCGAGAGGTATTTCGAAACGTTCCCGAGCCGGGCGACCGAGGCCGGCCGCCACGATCGGGACGCCGAGCTCGAGGACCTGACCCCCGAGCGCCTGCGCGCCTGGGCGGACTTCAACACCAAGGCCCTCGAACAACTGTCCGCGGAGCTGGCGTCTTCCGGGCTTTCCGAGGACGACCGACTGGACGCGGAGCTTCTTCGCGCGCAGGTCCGCGGCCAGCTCCACGAGTTCGAGACGCTGCGGCGCGCGTCCCGCGATCCGCTCTTCTGGACCGGCATCGCCGGAAACGCGACCGTTTTTCTCCTCGTGCGCGAGGACAGGCCGCTCGCGGATCGTCTCTCGGCCGCGCGCTCGCGGGTCCGGCAGATTCCGCGGCTCTGCCGCCAGGCGCAGCAGGCCATCGCGGCGACTCCGCAGAGCCAGGTCGCGCCCGACTTCGCGCGAATCGCGGCCGGGCAGGCGAAGGCCTCGGCGACCTTTTACCGGCAGGGCTTCGCCGGACTCTACGCGAACGCGGACAAGACGGGGGCCGAGCGCGACGCTGCCGCGGCGGCGACGGCACTCGAGAATCTCGGGGGCTATTTCGAGGAAGTCTCTCGAACCGCGACCGGATCACCCCGTTTGGGCTCGGATTACGCGGAGGCCCTTCGCATTGCGACCGGCGAACCGGACTCCGATGCGCTGCTCGCACGGGCGACGGCGGATCTCGCGGCAAAGCGCAGGGAGGCTGCGGAATACGGGCGCTCCGTCTGGAAGGAGATCTTTCCGGGCACGGAGCCTCCGGCCTCGGACCGCGACGTGCTGATGAAGCTCTTCGCCCGGGTCTCGGCCGACCGGGCGAAGACGACCGAGACATTCGTGGAGGATTACCGCAAGCAGGTCGCCGACTTGAACGCCTACCTGCACGCCCACGAGATCGTGACCCTGCCCGACCCCCTGACGCTCTACACGGATCGCTCGCCCGCCTATTTCGTCGGGCAGAGCGTCGGCGGCGTCTACGCGGCGGGTCCGTATTCTCCCGACGCGAAGACACTCTGGTTCCTGCCGACGCCGCCCGACAGCGCCACGCCCGCGGAGCGCGACGGGTTCTTCCGCGACTTCAACCACCACTTCAACGTGATGATCACGCCCCACGAGATCCTGCCGGGCCACTACCTGCAGCTCAAGGTCGCCGCCCATCTGCCGCGCAAGGTCCGGGCCCTTTTCCCCGACGGCGTGTACGTCGAGGGGTGGGGAACCTTCTCCGAGCGGCTCATGCTCGACCTCGGATGGGGCGGGCCGCTCGACCGGCTCGCGCACCTGAAGAAGCAGATGGAAAACATCGCCCGCGCGATCGTCGACGTGAGCGTCCACACGAAGGACATGCCGCGCGAGGAGGTCATTCGCTTCGTCCGGGAAGACGCCCTGCAGGACGAGCAGTTCGCGTCGAACATGTGGACGCGCGCGATCACGTCGCCGACCCAGATCACGACCTACTACCTCGGCTACCGCCAGGTCACCGACCTCTACAACGCGGTGAAGGCGGCGCGTGGGACGAGCTTTCGTCTCAAGGACTTCATGGACGGGATGCTCGCGCCCGGCCCCGTCCCCGTCGCGCGCTGTCGCGAGCTCCTCCTGCCGGCGCCGGCTCCCCGCTGAGTCGGGTTCGAGCCGCGGGTCCACGCGCCGCGAAGAGAGCGGCGGGCACGACCTCGAGTCCTCTCGGGCCGGCGCGTGCCGGACGCTCCACCGGGCCCGGCTAGGCTTCCTTGACCTCGGCCTTTCCGGCCCGGGACTGCGCGATGATCTTGTCCTGCAGGGAGTGGGGCACCTCGGCGTAGTGCGAGAACTCGAGGTGGAAGGCGCCTCGACCCTGCGTGATGGACCGCAGCTGCGCCCCGTAGGTCAAGAGTTCGGCCATGGGCACCTGGGCCTTGATCACCGTATCGTCCTCCGTGGCGTCCATGCCCTGGACGTGTCCGCGGCGCGAGGACAGGTCTCCCATGAGGTCGCCGACATACTCGTTCGGGGCCGTGATCTCCACGCTCATGACGGGCTCGAGGAGAGTCGGTTTCGCCTGCGCCATCGCCTCCTTGTAGGCGAGTGCGCCGGCCAGCTTGAAGGCGAGCTCCGAGGAGTCCACGTCGTGGTACTGCCCGTCGTAGAGGGTGACCCGAAAATCGACCATCGGATATCCGGCGAGAAACCCCCTGCGGCGCACCTCCTGGATGCCCTTCTCCACGGCGGGGATGAAGTTGCGCGGAATCGCGCCTCCATAGATGTCGTCCACGAACTCGAAGTCCTTGCCCCGCGGCAGGGGCTCGACGCGAATGCGGCAATCCGCGAACTGGCCATGGCCTCCGGTCTGTTTCTTGTGGCGGCCGTGCGCCTCGGCCTTCTTCGTGATCGTCTCGCGATAGGGCACCTTGGGGGGGTGGAGGATGACCTCGACGCCGTACCGTCTCTTGAGCCGCGCGACGGCGATCTCGACGTGCAGCTGGGAGGCTCCGGCGAGGTGAAACTCCTTCGTCTCCTCGTCGCGCTGGAAGGCGAGCGAGGGGTCCTCTTCGATCAGCTTGTGGAGCGCGGTCGAGATCTTGTCCTCGTCGCCCTTGGTCTTCGGCTCGATCGCATAGGCGATCGAGGCCTCCGGCACAGAGAGGGGGGGCAGCACGACGGCGTTGTCCTTCGTGGTCAACGTATCGCCGGTGAAGGTCTCCTTCAATTTCGCGACGGCCACGATGTCTCCGGCGCGCGCCTCCGGCACGTTGACGTGTTCCTTGCCCTGCGGAAGAAAGAGGCCGGAGAAGCGTTCATGCGATCCCCGGGTCGCGTTCCAGTAGTTGCCGTCGGACTGGAAGTGGCCGGCCAGGACGCGCAGATAGGAGATGCGTCCGGCGAAGGGGTCGGAGACCGTCTTGAAGACCTGCGCGACCGCGTGATCCTGCTCGTTGCAGAACACCACGACCGGTTTCCCGTCCTTGCCGACACCCTCGGCACGCCGGCCCTCCGGCGAGGGCAGCAGGGCGACACAGGCATCGAGAATGCGAATCGCCCCGATGCCGGATGCCGACGAAGAGCACAGCACCGGGAAGGCCTTGCGCTCGAGGATCTCCCGCTTCAGTCCCGGCAGGATGTCCTGGGCCTCGAGGGTCCCCTGCGCGAAGAACTTCTCCATGAGATCGTCCTCGCCTTCGGCCACCATCTCGACGAGCTGCTCGTGCTCCTCTTTGGCCCGCTCGGCCAGTTCCGCGGGGATCGGGCCGTCGACGCGCTTGCCTCCATCGTGTAAGTGCGACTCCATCCGCACGAGGTCCACGGTCCCGCGGAAGGCCCTTTCCTCGCCCACCGGGATCTGGAGCGCGACCACGCCGCGACCGAACTTCTTGCGGATCGTCTCCATGGCGCGGTCGAAAGAGGCGCGCTCGCGGTCCATCCGGTTGACGACGAAGAGCACCGGGCGGGCGAACTCTTGCGCGAACTTCCATGCGCGCTCGGTCTGGACCTCGACCCCGGAGACCGCGTCGAGCACGATGAGGGCGGCGTCGGCGGCGTAGACGGCGGCCCGCGCCTCCGGTGCGAAGATCCCGTAACCCGGCGCATCCAGAAAGTTGATCCGCGTATCGCGGTGCATCGCGTGCGCGCACGCGAGGTTGATGGAGATCTTCCGGTCGATTTCTTCGCCGTCGAAATCCGTCGGGCACGTCCCGTCCTCGATGCGGCCGGCCCGCGTCGTGGCGCCGGCGGCGTGCAGCAGCGCGGCGACGAGCGTGGTCTTCCCGACGGAGTTGTGGCCGACGACGGCCACGTTACGCAGCTGAGGGGCGGAAAGAGGTTTCATGGGCGGAGATTATATTGAAGGCCCGTGCGCCGTCGGCCTCCGGTTCCGCGCGACAATGGGCGCTCCATGACGGCGGTCTCGTGTGTGGTCATCGGTATCGCGTTCCTGCTGGCGGTCGGCCTGCTGGTCGGGGCCGGGATCCTGCTCGGCGGGGTGCTCCCGGAACTCATCGCCCGGGCGAGGAGGCGAGCAAACGCGACTCGCCGGCGTAGAGATTGAATGCATTTCCCCGGAGGAAGCCGGCCAGAGCCATGCCGGAGGCACGGGCGAGGTCGATCGCGAGCGAGGAGGGGGCCGAAACTGCGGCGAGGATGGGGATGCCGGCCGCCAGCCCCTTCTGGACGATCTCGAAGGAGACTCGACCCGAGACGAGCAGAATCGAAGTGGAGAGAGGCAGGCGGCCCTCCCGGAAAAGCAACCCGATGACCTTGTCGACGGCATTGTGGCGGCCGATGTCCTCGCGGCAGGCGAGCAGCTGCCCCTCGAGGCTGAAGACGCCGGCTGCATGGAGGCCGCCCGTGCTCGCGAATCCGGCCTGCGCTCTTCGGAGGGCGTCCGGCAGGCCGAGGAGCACCGCAGGGGCGAACTTCGTGCTCGGGTCGGGGGCGGGAAACTGACCCCGGATCGACTCGATCGATCCCTTGCCGCAGAGACCGCAGGATGAAGAAGTCACCAGCATCCGCCGCGCGCGAGCGAGGCCGCCTTCCGACGGCTCGGTCGTTCGGACGATGACGACGTTGCCTTCCTCTTCGGCCGAGCGTACCTCCCGGCAGTGCTCGACGCGGACGATCTGCTCGGGCCGGGAGACGATACCCTCCGTGAGGAGCCAGCCGGCGGCGAGCTCGAAGTCGTGTCCCGGGGTCCGCATCGTGACCGCGAGCGTCTGGCCTCCGACCCGAATTTCCAGAGGCTCCTCGACGGCAACCCTGTCCTCCCGCGTGGAACATGCCTCGTTCTCCCAGTGCAGCAGGTTCGTGCCTTGAACGGCCGTGGCGGGGTGTTCCATGGATCGGAGAATATGCTGGAAGCCGGGCTCCTTGACCCGGTCATCCGAGCTGCCCGCGCAGCCAGATTGGCCACCCTCGCAGGGGGCAACCTGCTAGAATTTCGGCGGACCTGAGGTGTCGGGACGTGAGAGTGCGCCCCGGGGCCCCGCTTTACGGGTTGGAGGAACCGGTTCCAAACCTATGTCCGAGAAGGTGACGGCGGGAGCGCGCATCGCAAAGCTTGGGCGTTACGAGGTCCTGAACGAGCTCGGCAAGGGAGCCATGGGAGTGGTTTACCTCGCGAAGGACCCGGTCATCGGGCGCCTGGTGGCGATCAAGACCATTCGGACCTCCCAGACCGGCGACGACGATTCGGAGTCGCGCGAGTTCCGGGAGCGTTTCGTCCGGGAGGCGCAGACCGCCGGGATTCTGTCGCACCCGAACATCGTCACAATCCACGACATCGGCGAGGACGCCGAGACGCGGACCTCGTTCATTGCGATGGAGTACATCGAGGGGCGCAACCTCAAGTCGCTGCTCGGGGACAAGAACAGGTTCACCTGGGACGAGATCGCGGACCTGGTCGCCCAGATCGGCGAGGCGCTCGATTACGCGCACCGCAAGGGGATCATCCATCGCGACGTCAAGCCCGCCAACATCATTCTGACGACCGACGGCAAGGTCAAGATCACCGACTTCGGCATCGCGAAGATCGCGTCTTCCAACCTGACGACGACCGGGCAGTTTCTCGGCACGCCCAACTACATGTCCCCCGAACAGGTCTCGGGCGCGCCGGTCGACGGCCGCAGCGACATCTTTTCGCTCGGCGTCGTTCTGTACGAGCTGCTGACCAACCGCAAACCCTTTCAGGGCGACAACCTCACCGCGATCTCGTACAAGATCGTCCACGAGGACTTCACGCCGCCGGGCGAGCTGTCCCCGGAGGTACCGCCAGACTTCAACGCGGTCGTCGCCCGGGCGATGGCCAAGGACCCCTGGAACCGGTATCAGCGCGGCAAGGACCTCGCCCTCGCGCTCTACCAGCTGAAGGCTCACCTCGAGGAGCAGAAGGCGCTGCAGGACCTGGGCACGATGGTATCGGCCGCCGAGAACCTGCCGACGCTCAAGCTCGCCAACCTGCAGCAGGTCGCCGCGCAGGGCGCGCCGCGAGAGACGGACGTCCTGCCTCCGCCCGCGGCGGGCGAGCCGGGACCGCCCCTCGGCGACGGCGATCTGCGTGCGGATTTCGACGAGTCCCAGGACCACGAGGTCACGTCGATTGCGCCGCCAGGAGGATTTCCGCCGGATGTTCCGCGGTCGGGCGACTTCGCGAACGAGGCCGCGTCGCCGCTCGGTCCGGCCCCTGTTGCCGCGCCCGGGCCCGCGGCAGGTGCCCCGCAGGACTGGAAGAAACTGGCCAAAGCCGAGGTCAATCCCCGCTGGTTCTGGATGGTCACGGCGGCTGCGGTGGGCCTGCTCGCTCTGGTCGTCGCGTTCTTTGCGCTGCGGGCGAGGGCGGTTTCCAGGCCGGCCGCTGAGCCCGACGCCGTGATGGAGCAGGAGGTCAAGGAGAGCAAGCAGGCCCTCGAGGAGGCGCGCAAGCTGTTCGCCGCCGGCAAGTACGACGAGAGCCTCGCGCGGGCGCGGCAGGTGCTGGCGCGCAGTCCCAACAACGAGGAAGCGCGCAAGTACGCCCAGATGGCGGAAAGCGCGGTGAAGAGCCGTCAGGACGAGGATCAGAAGCGCCAGCAGGCGGCAGCCCTCGTCGAGTCCGCCCGCGCGCTGCTCAACGACGGAAAGAGCGGGGAAGCCAAACAGAAGGCCGAGGAGGCACTCGGTCTCGATGCCAGCAACGCCGACGCGGCCTCGGTCCGCGACGAGGCGGATCGCAAGATCACCGAGGCTCGGCTCGCGGCGGAGGCTGCGGCGCGCAAGAAGGGCGCGAAGGCGGCCAGGGAGTCCGCTGCAAAGAAGAAGGAGGCCGCCCCGGTGCAGTCGACCGCCTCGCGCGCCACGGGAGGCGCTGCCCCGGCGTCGGCCGCCCCGGCTGCCGTCGGTCCCGCGACGCTGCGGCTGACCTTCGACTCGCCGATTTCCGACGGGCACGTCATGTTGGCCGTCAACGATCAGATAGTGCTGAGAAAACCGTTCTCGTTCAAAAAGGACGAGAGTCACGTCGTTTCGGCGAACCTGACGGTGCAGCCGGGGGACGTCACGATCAAGGCCTGGCTTTCCGCTTCCGGCATGCCGGCGGCCTATGCATCCGTCAACGACAAACTCGCGGGAGGCGAGTCCCGCATTCTGCGGCTCGAATACGTCGGCGGCAAGCTCTCGGCCCGGCTGCAGTAGGCGATTCGAGTCCTCGCCGAGCGCAGCGGGGGATCCCTCAGAGAGCTCGGCATGACTCGCAGAAGGCCCTCCCTCGGCGCCCCAGGGGCTCGAGACGGCAAAGCCGGGAGCGGGAGGCCCGGTGCTCTCCATGGGGCGCCCTGGCGCTTTGCACAATGGCTCAGGATCGCGTATAAACCCCCTTCCCCGGGGCGTAGCGCAGCCTGGTAGCGCACTCGGTTCGGGACCGAGTGGTCGGAGGTTCAAATCCTCTCGCCCCGACCAATCCTCTCAGCGACTTGCGTGGAGTCGCTTCGCTCGATCCTGAGTCGACGACGCTCAGCTTGTCCCCGTTTTTTGTCTCTGTTCTCCGACATCGACACGAGGGACCCGCTTTCTTCAATCGTTTCCCGGTGCGCCTCTGGCGTCTATCCGGTGAGCGTTAGCGCCTCAGCCGCAGGCGTCCGTCGATCCCTCAACTTTTCCATAGAGGTGCCGGGCAGAATGCAAGTCGAACCGGTCCACCGCGATCCCCCCGCCCGGAGAAATTGAGCGAGGCTGTCGGCTAATGCAACGGCTCCTCAATTTGATCCCGCAGCGGCCGGCTCGCGCCAGCGTTGGTCGTCCGCACCTTTTACCGCGAGCCACAGGACCAGGAGTCCTTCTCCAAGGCTGGAAAGCGCGATGTAGAAGAGCGCGCGCGAGAGGCGGATACAGAAGCGCGAGCCAACCCGCGCCGAACACCGCCACGAGCACGCGCAGCCAGCGGGGGAGGAAGCTCGAGCGCGCGGTGAGATAGCCGATCTGGAGGGCAAGGAACAGAGAATTTCATTGGCCTTCTGGCGGTTGCCAGAGCTCTATGCGGTTGCCTTCTGGGTCTTGGACCCAGCCGAACTTCCCATATTCAGACTCGTCGACTTTCGTGTCTACGTCGCAGCCTTCAGCTCGCAGTGCTGCGAGGAGAGCATGAAGATCATGGACACGGAAGTTGATCATGAAGCTAGCGGTGCTTGGCGCGAAGTACGAAGTGTCCTCTTTGAATGGGTTCCAGATCGTGGTGCCCGTACCGGTCGGATTGTCGGAAGTGACCCACCGGAATGCCACACCGCCCCATTCTTCGACGTTCAATCCGAGGTGCGTTCGATACCACTCACCAAGTGTCTTCGGGTCCTTGGACTTGAAGAACACGCCGCCTATACCAGTGACACGCTTCATCAGGAGTCTCCTTCATGCTGGGAGGACCGAGTTAAGAGTCTTGCGAGGCTAACTGGTGGCGCGTCGGCGGCGAGCGAAGAGCCGAAGGCGATGAGCGAGTCCGCTGCACGCGCATGTTAGGCGTCGGCTGCGGCGGGTGGTTCGGCGGAGCGCCGCCCCGCCTGTTCTGCGCAGACCTGATACACGACGAAGCGCCCTTCGCGCAGGTTGCGGCTGGCGTTCTCGAGCTTTGACTTCGCGTTAACTCCCATCAGCAGGTGCGGTCCAAGGGGTGCGGGGCCCGCCACCGTGCCCCTCTCGATCGCTGCGACGATCCACTGTAAGGAGGGCTCTGTCTTATCCACCCAGTCGTGGATGACGAAACCGAGGTCTGCCAGGATTCGTTTCACGTCCCCCGGTGCAGCCAAGAAGCTGATAGAAGGCTCGTCCGCCCAGGGTACCGGATAATGGAGTGGCCCTCCATCGCCTTGGAAAATATCGTGAAATAGGAACAGCCCATTAGGGCGCGTCACCCGAGCGATTTCGCGATAGAAAGCCCTCTTGTCTGCAATGTTCATCTGGACGTGCTGTGTCCAGACGACATCGAACGTGCCATCGTCGAAAGGCATTTCCAAGGCGCTCGCCTGTTGGAACGCGACCTTGTCAGAGAGGCCGATCATGTCTGCAAGGGCGCTGGCGACTTCCACATATTCGTCGGTGAGGTCGATCCCGGTTACTTGACACTGGTGCTCTGCGGCCAGGTAACGCGCAGAGCCGGCGAGACCACAGCCAACGTCCAGAACTCGTAAGCCAGGTTTGAGCGAGGCGCGATGTGCCAGCTCCACAGTCGCCTCCCGTCCGCGGACGTGAAACTCGTCGACGGGTGCGAGATCCTCGGGTTTCAGCCGCGTGAGATCCTTTCCTACTTCCCGGAGCGCCCCCACTATCGAATCGAGAATCCGCCCTCGCGTGTAGTGTTGCTCGACCTTCTCGCGAACGTCACTCATCGGGTCCCTCTCTGGCTCACGCTACCCTGGCCCCCACGACGCCTAACACGTACTTAGGCCGCCCATGTGAAACGAGTGAACGCAGCGATGCTCGCCCACTTGAAAGGCGACTTTCGGGCGCGATCTGGGGTTCCGACGACTCAGACCTTTGCTCATCCCACCAACTTCGGTTGGATCTCGGCTTAGCCTGCGAAGGACGCTGTCTAACATTCGCCTATCCCATGAGGATCGACTCTTCCGGGGATGATATGCCCTAGCAAGTCAGCCTGGCCGAGATGGGAGAAATCGCCTCCCGACGGGCGCACGTGGCCGGATTCGCTTGAGCAGTCGAACCTCTAAATTTCTGTACCCGAAGATGTCCCCGAACCCGAGAAACCGAAGAAAACCGCTGGTCGGAGGCTCAAATCTTCTCGCCCCAATCCTCTTAGCGACTTAAGCGTGGTCCTTTCCAAAAAAGAACCGCCGGGGGTTCCCGGCGGTGTGAAAGAGAACTGGAGGGGTCTCAGAACGAGATCTGGACTCCGAAGCGGGCGACACGCGGGCTCTGGATCTCCTTGATCTGTCCGGTGTTCGACCGTTCGAGCCGGTTGAAGCGCTGGAGAACCGTGGCGGAGTTGAGCACGTTGAAACAGGAACCGGTGAGGGTCATCGTGCCCGTTCCGAAGATCTTGACGACGTAGCCGACCTGCAGGTCCCACTCGTAGACGTCCTTGTAACGGTCGCTCCCGGCTGGGACCACGACGACGTTGCGGGTCAGGCCGTCCGTGGCGCTCGTGGAGTTGAGGTACCAGTTGATCGGGAAGCCCTGGCGGCCGAAGACGTTGGTCGAGATGTTGAAGTTGTACGGGAGCTGGTACAGAGCGTTGAACGCGAACTGCCAGGTGGAGTTCAAGAACACGCTCGTCTTGCTGCCGCTGCCCGTCGACTGGACCGCGACGTAATCGTTGTCGCGGCAGGTCTGCGCGTTGACGGTGGAGGCCCCACCGGAGTTGTTCGCTGCACCGGCGAGCTGGTTGGTGGGGTCGATGCATCCGCCGGCGCCCACGTTCTGCTTGTTGTCGTTCCAGACGAAGCTGCCGCGGGCCATCCACTTGTCCGACAGCCTCTTGGTCATCACGAGCTCGATGCCCTGGTAAGTCGTGCTGAAGTCGCCGCGATTGAACGCGAAGGAACCCGAAGGCGTGCCGCCGATCGCGTCGAGCACCGACTGCTTGATCTGATACACGGGCTGGCTGTAGGCGGTGCCGCTCGGCGTAAAGCCCGTCAGCGTCGTGTACTGCTCGTAGTCGCCCGAGTCGAGGATCGTACCCGTCGTGGGATCGTAGACGTGAAGTGGCGCGTAGAGCTGGTTGGTGGCCTTGCGGTTTGTGTAGTTGACGCCGACCGCGAAGTTCGCCGCGACCTCCTGATCCACCCCGACGAGAAATTCTCTCGTACTCGGAGCGTTCAGGTTCGGGTCGATTCCGTTCGACGAGGAGGCTGAGCCCGGGCTGTTGTTGTTGTAACTCCTTCCGAACTGGAAGCCGGCGGCACTGGTGTCCACTTCGCCGACGTCCACGAGGTTGTTGCCGTTGGCGTCATTCCACGCGTAGTACGCGTAGGAGGCGCCGGCGATCGGGTTGGTGGTGGCGATGGTGCCGGTGCCGAGGGCGTCGGCGAATTGCGCGTAACTCGCCTTGAGGACCGTCGTGCGGTTCTGGCCGAGCGCATAGTTAGCCCCGATGCGGGGCTGCCAGTCGTTCCACTTGAACTGCGTGCCGGAGCCCGGATAGACGATGGCCGGCATGATGCCGGGAAACGAGACGTTCTCCGGGACGAGGCTCGGGCTGTTCTGGCCGTATTGCTGGTCCCAGCGCACTCCGAGGTTGACTGTTAATCGATCCCACGTGAGGGTATCGCCCACATACGCGGAGTAATACTTGGCTTCGACTTTGAAGGCGCTGTCGCGCGTGATCGCCGCGCAGGGGATGCCACAGTCGAAAAAGTCACCGTAGGTCTGGGCGGCGAGAGTCGAACCCGCGGCCGGATTGAACAGCGGCCACGAAGTGGTCGACCTGGCCTGGGCATTCAGGTAGCTGAAGCCCGCCTTGAGCTCGTGGCCGAGGCTGCCCGTGTTGAAGAAGTACGATGTGTCGAACTTGGCCTGACGCTGCGGGCGCGGGGCATCGGCGTAGAGGTACGAATTGTGCCAGACGCCGCCCGCGTCGATGTAAAGCGCCTGGTCTCCGCCTTCCGGCGTGAGCGTGAAGTCGCCGTTCTGGCCGTTGTAGGCGGCCGTCGCGAACAGGTTCGACGAGAAGACCTGCGAGTCCTCGAACTTCCAGGTGTGTTGAGGCAGAGTCTGATCCCAGGTCGTCTGCTGCGGGTGCGTGGAGCCAGCGTTGCGGCCAAACACGAGCTTGTTGCTTCCGAGGTACCAGGCATTGAAGGCATTCGAGGGGATGGGCTGAGCGTTCAACTTCGCGTTGAAATCCTCGAGCGTGGTGTTGTTCTTGGTTCCCGCCGGACCCCCTCCCGCCGTCGTCAGGTTGATCTGATCGCGGCCGTAGGCGCCCCAGAGCCACAGGCGGTCCTGGATGACCGGCCCGCCGGCCTCGACACCGTAGTCCTGGAGACTGTTGATCCTGTTGCCCGCGCCGACTTGAGCCGCCACCTCGGGCGTCAGGTTGTTGGACTCGAGGCTCTCGTCGACCACGAAGAACCGCGCACTGCCGTGCACCTCGTTCGTGCCGCGCTTGGTGACCATCGAAAGGTGCGCGCCCGAGCCCTGGATCGACGGATCGGCTCCGCCCGTAACGACGTTCATCTCCTGGAAGGAGTCGAAGTCGTAGTAGCCGGCCGAGGCACCGAGGGCCGACATGTCGGTCAGGTTGACGCCGTCCACCGAGAAGGTGCCGGCCATGGATCCCTTGCTCTGGAAGTTGGACTGCTGGCCGCTCTCGCTGCCGGCCACGTTGATGCGGTCGATCTGGATGCCCGGAACCGTCTGGAGCACGACCCACGGGTCGCGCGCCGTCGGGATGTCCTGGAGCTCGGCGTTGGTGATCGCCGCGCCCGTCTCGACCTTGCGCGTGTCGATGACCGGCGCTTCGCTCGTGACGGTGATCGACGCAGCGACCGCCGAGAGCTTGAGCTTGCTCGTCAGATCGGTGTTCTTGCCGACGTTCACGGTCACGTTGTCCAGCGTTTCGGTGCTGAATCCCTGCAATGCGAGGACGACCGTGTACTTGCCGGGCGCGAGGTTGATGAACCGATATTGGCCCTGTGCGTCGGTCGTCTGCGACTTCGGAGCGCCCATGCCCGACAGGGACACCGAGGTCCCGGGCAGCGCCCCGCCTTGTTCATCCTGCACCGTGCCGTAGATGTTGCCCGTGGAACCGCCGAACTGAGCCATCAGCGGCGCGGCCAGCAGCAGCATCGTCGCCGCGACGGTTGCTGCTATGGCAAAGGCTCGAATGCCCGTCTTCATGAATCGCTCCTTCAAAGAGTCGGTGGGTTTCTGAGAGGCTGGCGGCGACTTGATCGGTGGACGAACGGCTTGAGTCATCGGTTTCCCTCCCGGGCGCCGCCCGGAATTGGACGTGCCCGCTGTTGAGGCAATTGCAAAGCGACGGCCAAGAGAGCGCCGACCGCGCAGAGGCATTTCGAGTCAAAGACTTGCGACCACGGACGATTTGCATTAAGACCACCCTTGAAAGACGGTGCGTTGAATCGGCGTCGACGCTGATGAATTCCAGCGATACCGCCAGGTCTGGCGTCAACGCTCTGAAGTGGAATCTGCCTCGGCTCCGCCGATCGAAAGCGGGGGACGCTGCCGGCAAGCCGCACGACCCTGGGGCCGGCGACGGGAGCGGTGCGTGCTGGCCAGCTGCGGCGACGTCAGGGTGATCCGGCGAAGCTGGGCGAAGGCGCGCGCCTCGCTCTCCGCCCTCGGGATCAAGAATCCCTCTTCGCGCACCTTCCGCATCGCGAGCTCGAGGCGACGACCCCTGCGCTCCAGCGCGGGCTGAGAGAGCGCCCAGGCCGCGTCCTCGAAGCTGCACGACGCCCTCGAACAGACCAGAGCCAGCCGCTCCTCCATCGTTCCACTGCCGGTGGCCGCGGCGATTCGGCGCGCGCGCTGCAGGAGGAGGACGCGCTGGTAGGCGACCCAGAAATGGCGGGCGACCGCCTCCGGGTCGGAGCCGCCCGCTCCGATGAGGTGCTGAAAGATGATGCGGAGCTGGCGTATCGCGGCCGGGATCGAGGCACCCCTGGCTTCGCAGGCGAGTCCCTCGACGCGATCGCGCAGCCGCCACGAATGCAAGAGCGAGAAGGACAGGACCGTCAGGCCGTGCGGGAGAGAGAATTGGCGATCGAGGTCCGGCATGTAGCGACGGAGCTTCTGCTCGGCCTCGATCTCCTCGAGCAGCACGCGTCTCCACGGGATGCCGAGCGTCTCGGCGCAACGCAGGATCTCAGTCGGCGAAGCGTCCGGGGACGAAACCCGGGGCGGTGGCGCCGGCGGGTCGCCGGGGCGAGTTGGCAGGACGGCTAACGGAAGGGACCGCCCCGACTGCCCACTCATCGGAGTTCCTGTCCTTCTCGGGACGGAGTGGTCCGCTCGTCAAAGACGCTTGCACTTCGGACCCGCGGGGGCGCGGGTGCGAGAGACGCGAAGTGCCGAACCTCGCCCGGGCCGCCGGCGGCGCCTGCCGAGAGCGCCCTCGGTCGGCAGTCATCCAGGTTTGTGACCCGCCCGCTCAACGAAGGCAGAAGCATCAGAATCGAGATGATGGGCGCAGAAGTGGTATGCAGCAATATCCACTTCTATTGATGTTCTTATGACCACCCCTCGCCGAGAGCGAGCCGGCGTCCGACAATGCCGCTACCGCACTCACCTGCCGAAGGTTTGCCTCCGCCTCGCGAGGCTCACAGCAATGCCAACCGGTAAGGCATGGGTATGAAGATGGCCGTCTGGCCGAGGTGAGGGCGTATGCGTTCGAGGCTCTTCGGTCCCTGGACGGCGAGCTTTGTCTCCAGCTCGACGTAGTCCTCAAACTGCTGGAATGCCTCGAACTCTTGCTGCCGGCGGACCGAGTCTCGTTCGACCGCCTTCCAGGCTTCCGCCACGCCGGCTTCCTCGGCAGCCACCCACGACCAGCGCGAATCGGGGGAATGGTCCATCACGACCACATCGGGGGCCAGCGCTCGCGCGTGGCGGAGCGCTCGTTTCGGCTCCGCCCCATCTCGTGCAAGGAGAACTCGAACAGCACCACATCGCCGTGTAGTCGGGTTCCGAGAAAGTCGCTCGTCACGAAAGTGAATCGGTCGAGCAGCCCGTGCTCGCGGACCCTCGCGGCAAGTCGCTTCATCGCATCCTTATCCCGATCGACCGCGATCACACGATAGGCAGGCCGGGCGAGCTCCACCAGCTGTCCGCCGCCGGCGCCGACGGAAACCACGGTCCTGCCGGAAAAGTCATAAAAAGACGACCAGGTTTTCAACGATTTTCTGGATGTCCGTGGCCAAGGTTCACCTCCGTCGCCTGACTCCGGTGCAGCAGATGCGCGCAAGAGTCGCTCCCGAAATCCGGCTGGCGCTGGCGGCGGCATTCTAAGTTCCGCGCGAGGGCCATCTCCGCGGTCAGGCGGCCAAGGTCACCCTTCACACGATCGGCCATGGGCCTTGCCACGCTGCCGCCGTGGGTGGATCGCCGTCTGAGCCGAGCGGAACGCCGTGGGAGGCGTGAAGAGTTTTTGGGCCCGATGCGGAGAGCGGTCATACGGATCGTCCACAAAGTGGTCATTGACGATGATCTCGCGTGCAATGAAAGTCGAACCGTTTGTGATGGCCTCGGAACTGGGATGGGGCGGAGAATGACCTCAGCGCCACGATGGCACTGATGCATGCGCCCCATGATTAGGCTGCCGGGACTCCTAGTCGTGAGAGGCCGATCTGGAGACGATACCTCCCAAAACACCGACAACATGGCCCCGCGCTTCGACCAGGCCGCTGCGATCGTCGGGGGAAGCGAAGCCGGTCTGCTGCACACGAGATCCGGGGTGACTGTGTACAGCGTCAAGGCCGGAAGGATCGACGAGGGAGTCTTCATGCCGCTGGACGAGAAGCCTTGAGCACGGACGGCGTGCTCCGGTCTGCACTCACCCCCGGGCGAGCCACTCTGTACGGGGCGGGAGTCGTCGGTAGCATCGACTTCGTCTACGCCAGCGTCGGCGTTGCCCTGATGGGGCGCCCGTGGTACCGGGCATGGCAGGGTGTCGCCAGCGCGCTGCTGGGTCGTGATTCCCTTGAAGGCGGCCTCCCGACAGCGCTCGTCGGCATTGTCCTCCACTTCACGGTCGCCACATGCATCGTGGGCGTCTACGTGATCGCGAGTCGGTGGATTCCCGTCCTTGTACAGAAGAGCGTGCTGTGCGGGCTCGCGTACGGTGGGGTTGCGTTCTTCGTCATGAACGAGATCGTCATCCCGTTGACGCGGATCGGTCCCCGGCCCTTCGTCTGGTCGCCTTTCAACATCGGAGGGCTCTTTGTTCACACCCTTTTGTTAGGACCGGCCGCGGCGTATTTCGCGCGGCGGGCTCGGCCGGACGGTCGATGACGCGGACCGCGTTTCCGAATCCGGACGTGTCCGGATCCGAAGCCTCGAGCCACACCGAAGGGAGGGCCCCGTCAATCCATAGTTCGCAAGAACGGGAGTGAAGCAAGCCGTCTTCGCGCCGCACGTACCTGCTACGACCACATTGAGGGAGCTGTCGCCGTCTCGCTGCACGATCGCTTCCACGAGCTGCGCTGGCTCGCATTCCGTTCCGCGGCGGACAATACCTACGACCTCACCAGGGTTGCGACTGGAGCGAGCCTCATCTCGGCGGTGCGCTCGGTGCGGCCCTCCGCAACGCGAATCGGGATTTCACGCCGGCCAACCCGTGTAACGCTCCGGTCGCATAAAGCAGACCGACCCTGAGTCCGCTAGCGCTTCGGGCGGCCAGCCTCGCAGGCTGCCGCCGGGTCGGCGCGTATGAAATCTGCCGTCCAGTTTGTCTCCCAGGTGCGGTCGTCGTACGAAAATGCTTGCTCCCAATGGGCATGATCTCTGTCGAGCTTGTTCCATGTGTAGCGGGCTTTCACGGGGCGACCATTGTCCTGGTCCTCGCCGTAAAACTCACCGCGGTTGCCTTCGAAGCCTCCGACCACCGGCGCCTCCAACTTCCCACTGGCGCTACTCAACCAATAGATCGACCACTGGCGCCTTTTCAAATCGAACGCGCGCAGTGTCAGGCCTGCCCACCCCTTCGTGGGGAAGTAGAGCTCATCGACCGTGGCCATGCCGCCGAGGTACAGGGACATGCACAGAGTGGCAGGGAACTCTTCCCATTCGGTGCTGCCAGCTCCGCGCGTCGTCAAGCGACGTTGGCGTGTCGTCCAGCCGCCTGCGAAGTAGTCAAAGTCGCGCACGTCGCCGGTGCGCGTGGTCGCGTAACCCGGGGGAAAGGTTGCTTTCGGCTTTTTTCCGGGCGCCGATGGGGGGCCAGCGCATGCCGCGATCGAGAGCGCGAGAAGAATGCTCAGAGGCCGGTTGGCCCATGGCGGCGTTCCTCCGGGCGGCCCAACCTCGTCTTCGGCAGTACCTGGGCGGCGCACGCGGTGCCTCAGGGATTGCTCGGTGGCGGCCCGCTCGCGGCAATCGGGAAGGGTCGGGCGGTGGCTCCGTGGATTTCCAGTGACCGGGGATCCTGCAGGAACGCGGCAACTCCCAGCCGCGAGAGGTTCCACTTGCTGGCAAGCCTGAGCTTTGCGAGGTGTTGCGTTGGGCTCGAACCTCCGGCAGGCAGCTTGTCGGCGCGCTCGAGGCTTCGGACGACGTAGTCATTGCGCAGTGTTCGTCCGCCGTTCTCGCCCTTGGACACGGACGTGACGAGCTCGGTCTCGAATACAGCGAGCATGAGATCGAGCCTCGTATTCCGCAGCGCCTCCGGAAGACTGACTTCCGCGCGGACCAAGACTCGGGAGCCCGCCGGCTCCAGGTGCAGCGAGATCGTGCCCGCGGGTCGCGACCCTGCCATGGCGATTTCCGCCCGAAGCCGATGTTCGTCGGAGCCAACGAACTCGGCCGCTCCATCGACGACGGCCTGAGGCGTATAGACCTGCCGCAAGCCGAGGGCCCGAGCGTACGCTACCTGCCGCTCCGTCCACTCGCGGCTCGAGAAGGGGTCGGTCCACCCGTCGTGGTTCCAGAAGTCGACATGAAACGCCAGAGGAATCACTCGACCGGAGGCCTGCTGCCCGAGGTCGGTGAGCAGGCGGTCGGCGGGCGGACAGGTCGAGCAGCCCTGGGAGGTGAACAGCTCGACGACGACGGCGTGCTGGCCTACGGGAGGCGAATCGGTCGCCTCCGGTCCGTTGCCTTGTTGGGCCTGGCAAATCGGCGAGCCTCCGTGGCAGATTGCCGCCACCGCCAGAACGGCGAAGAGAACGGTCGCCGCCGCTGATCGCCGCGACGCTTCGGTAGTCGATCGCCCGCGTCTCATGGGCGTATTGTGTGCGTAGAAGTGGTCGTCAAAAATAGCCACTTGCGAGAGGATCGATATGACCGCTATTCTTTCGCGTGTGAAGGTGCCGCCGCCGGAGATTCCGCCGGTCATCCCCGTCGATCGTGCCTCGGCGAAGCCTCTCTATCGCCAGCTTTACGACAACTATCGGGATGCGATCCTCGTGTCCCGCCTGCGGCCCGGTCAGCGGCTGCCGTCGACTCGGAGCCTCGCGGCGGAGCTCGGCGTGTCTCGCATTCCCGTTCTGAACGCCTTCGAGCAGTTACTGGCGGAAGGGTTCTTCGAGAGTCGAGTCGGTTCGGGGACCTTCGTGGCGAGGTCTCTTCCGGAGGGCCTGGCGTCGCCTCCGCGCCCGTCGTCGGCCAGGAAGCCGCCGCCGCGCAGGACGCCGCGGGTCACGTCTGAACGATGCAGGGCACTTCTCGGCATGGAACCGGGGCCCTGGTACAGGGGCACGGGCGCGTTCAGTGTGGGACAGCCCCCGATCGACTGCTTTCCCTCCAGGCTGTGGTCGAGCCTCGTCGCCCGCCAGTCGCGGAAGCCGGACCAGAATCTCCTGCACTACAGCCATCCGCTAGGACTCGGCTCGCTTCGCGAGGCGGTCGCCGGATATCTCACCAACGCGCGAGGCGTGCGGTGCACAGCGGACCAGATCATGATCGTCAACGGATCTCAGCAGGCGCTGGATCTCACGATTCGCGTCCTGCTCGACCCTGGTAGCCCCGTGTGGATCGAAGACCCGAGCTATTTCGGGGCCCGTCGGGCGCTGAGACTGGCGGGCGCGCGGCTCGTTCCGGTTCCGGTCGACGAGGAAGGCCTCGACGTGGACAGGGCCGTCGCGCTTTGTCCGAAGGCGCGGGCTGCCTTTGTGACGCCTTCGCACCAGTTTCCCCTCGGGGTCACGATGAGCGCCACACGGCGGCTCCAGCTGCTGGACTGGTCGAGGACTACAGGTTCATGGGTCATCGAGGACGACTACGACAGCGAGTACCGTTACGGAAACCTGCCGATCGCTGCAATCCAGGGCCTCGATCGCGACTCGCGGGTGGTCTACATCGGCACGTTCACCAAGATCGTGTTTCCGGCGCTTCGACTGGGCTACGTCGTCATCCCGCGCGACCTGATCCGACCCTTCACCGAGGTACGGCGGGCGACCGACATGTTTTCACCGACCTTCCATCAAGCGGTCCTCACGACGTTTATCCGCGAGGGGCACTTCGCCCGTCACATTCGCAGGATGCGGCTGCTCTGTCGGGAGCGGCGAAGGGCCCTGGTGGAGGAACTCTCGAGCGAGCTCGGGGACACCCTGCGTGTGCTGGGCGATCAGGCGGGGATGTACCTGACGGCGGCGCTCCTTGGACGCTGGCGCGACCGCGACATCTCCGAAGGTGCCGCCCTCGCCGGACTCATGGCGGCACCTCTGTCCGAATCCTACGTGGGAAACAGGGCTCGACAGGGGCTGATTCTCGGCTACGGGGGAACGAGTGTCGCAGAGATCGCGCCCGCCGTTCGTGCCCTCCGCGACGTCATCCATTCGCTACAGACCGCGAATCGTCGTTCGAACGCGCGATGATCCCGCGGCTGAGTGACAGCACGAGGAACCCGGACGAGACGACGCCCCGATGACCGCGGATCGGGAACCGCCGCTCGAACTGGGAGCCTTCGACCGGCGCCGACGCCCGCATCCATTCTTTCGCGACCTGCTACACTTGAAGGTAACTGGCCCCGCTTTTTGGCATTGCTTGACTGGCTCTGGCAGGTCCGCTCGAACGAGAAGGAGGGAGCTTTGAAGGCTACCACGTGCTTTTTGTTGTTCCTCGTGTCGGTTTCGACGGCGATCGGTCAACAGAACGGCCCGGCGGGCGGACTCGTACCGGTGAGCGGGCCACCGATCACGGTGGAAGATGCGATTGCGAAGCGGCATCCCGGGAAGGCGACCATGGGTGTCCTGCACCCGGACGTCATTCAGCTCGACAGCGCGGACAGCGCTTTTCTGATCCCGGTTGCGAGCAGCGTGCACGGTGCCGGTGGAACGTACTTCCGCTCCGATTTTGCGATCTCGAATCGCCGGAGCGTGGATCAGACGATCGGTATTGCCTGGATTGCTCAAGGGGTCAACAGCGCCCAGGCGCCTCTGCAGCACTTCACGATTCGGCCGGGCGTGACCGTGTCCCTGGCGGATTTCGTATCCGCCACTCTTGGGAAAACCGGCCTCGGATCCGTGGCCATCTTTGGCGAGACCTCGACCTTCGATTCGGACGGCTCCGCGGCGTTGTTCGGCTTCTCGCGGATCTGGACCAACCAGCCGAATGCCTCGGGCACGGTCTCGCTGCAGTTTCCGGCCGTTTCGCTCATCGATTCCGTGGGATCCGCTTCGGCGTACGCGATTGGGCTGCGGCACGACTCGCAGTACCGGACCAACGTCGGGATCGTGAACCTCGACTCGGTGAGCCACACGTGGACGATTACGATCTACAGCCTGCTGCATCCGACGGCGACGTTTACGGTGACGATTCCGCCGTACTCGATGAATCAGGTGGCCCTGCCGGCGGCAACCTACGGGGATCTGTTTCTTCAGTTCCAGACGACGGGATCCGGTTTCTGGTGGAGCGCGTATGGAGCGTCGGTCGACAACATCACGGGAGACGGCTGGGTGTCCCGGGCGCTGCAGCCCCTGACGGGAAGCTGATTCAGTTGGCGCCGGACGAACGGCGGAATACCCGGCCCCCCTCCCGGGTTCGAGGTCCCGTGGGTGCGTGCAAGAGGCTGATCGGCCTCGCGGCGCTGTTCGGTTTCGTCGCGATGAGCGGCTGGTCCGCAGGCCTGGCGCCCTCAAACTGCTGCTCGGCTGCCTGTGAACGCTGTCCGCTCACGCTTTGCAAGAGCACGGCGGCGGACGCATGCCCGAAGGTGCAGCTGCTGCGAGCCT
Source organism: uncultured Acidobacteriota bacterium (assembly GCA_963847075.1). Taxonomy (GTDB): domain Bacteria; phylum Acidobacteriota; class Thermoanaerobaculia; order UBA5066; family Gp7-AA6; genus DAHUXD01. Next base: position 268,328 of record CAWJYL010000002.1, on the reverse strand, counting down.
CCGAAGTCGCGTCTCTGCGGCCATTCGTGCTCGACACGTTTCCGCGAGCTCTTGCGCCGAGCTCCCCGAGCCCCGTGTTCCTGCCCCATGAGTATCGGCGCCCGATGCGGAACTGATCGCCGATCTCCGGTCTCTCCTTCCATGGTCCCCAAACTCTTGACTGATCGGAGGATTGCGATGAAGACTCGCTTTGGGACCCTATCTCTCTACCTGACGGTTGTGGCTTCCGCGTTTCCACTCACAGCGCTCGCACAGGATGCATCATCCTGCTCGGCTCACCATGCCGGCGTCGAGTCCCGTGGGGATCGGGTGATGGGATTCGACCACGACAAGACGACGCACCACTTCCTGCTGACGCCCACGGGCGGCATCATCGACGTCACGGCCAACGCCGAGTCGGACGCCGCGAGCCGCGATGCAATCCGGACGCACCTGTCGCACATTGCCTTGATGTTTTCGCAAGGCGATTTCGAGGCCCCGATGCTGATTCACGATCGGGTTGTGCCCGGGGTCCCGCTCATGAAACAGAAGGGTGCGGCGATCCGCTGGACGTATGCCGATGTCCCTCGGGGCGGCCGGATCCTGATCGTGACCGGCGACGCCGAAGCGCGCGCCGCGATCTACGAGTTCTTGCGCTTTCAGATCGAAGATCACCAGACCGGGGACACCCTCGACGTGACCGACGCCACGGCGACGGTCAAGCCGCGCGGATAGCTCGAACTGGCGCCGGGCAGGCGACTGTCCGGCGCAATCCTGAGCGCGATCTCGAGATCTTGACTTGCGCCCTATTTTCGCCTAGAGTGAATCGTCAAGGCCGATGGGCTGGCCCGGTTAGGCCTCCGGGCAGCCGCGGTGGTTCCCTCGGCCTTAGTTTATTTTGATAATAGTGATTATTACCTAATTTAATTAGGCGAAGCATGAACCTCACAAAACGGCAGAAGGAGATCCTCGATTTCATCCGGTCCTACCGCGCCGAGCACGGGATCTCACCGACTCAGCGCGAGATCCGGGAAACCTTCAAGCTCTCCTCGTTCGGGACCGTCCAGAAGCACCTGAAACGCCTGGAAGAGAAGGGCGCCCTGGCGCGGCAGTGGAACCGCAGCAGGGGAATCTCGCCCAAGGAGGAGCCGGCAAGAGCCCGAGGCGTCGCTCTGCTGGGGCTCGTCGCGGCGGGCCGCCCGATCGAGCCCTTTCCACACGAGGAATCGATCGAGGTGCCTTCCACGATGCTCGGCAAGGGCGAGCACTTCGTTCTGCGCGTGCGGGGCGAGTCGATGATCGACGACGGGATTCTCGATGGCGACTTCGTCGTCGTGGCGAAGCGCGAGAGGGCGGAAAAGGGCGAGACCGTGGTGGCTTTGGTCCGAGGGGAGGCAACGCTCAAGCGCTACTACCCGGAGGGAGCGCGTGTGCGGCTTCAGCCGGCCAACTCCGCCATGAGACCGCTGACCTTCGACGCGCGGGAAGTGATGATCCAGGGCGTGGTCACGGGCCTGATGCGGGACTACGCCCATCCCTCCCGCTGACCGGAGCCGGACCGCGAGCCTGCGGTAGAATTCGGACGTCGGCGACGTACCCAAGTGGTTAAGGGAGAGGTCTGCAAAACCTTTATTCGGCGGTTCGAATCCGCCCGTCGCCTCCAAATCGAAAGGCGACCGCCCCGGCAGACGTGGAGCCCCATGACCGAGCGCATCTCAGTCCGAAAGACGCTCATGAAGGCTTCCTTAGGCGTGGCCTCTTCGAGCCCCCCGGATCTTTGCGCCGGAGTGGCGAAATTGGTAGACGCACGGGACTTAAAATCCCGAGGGCCGCAGGGCCCGTGCCGGTTCGATCCCGGCCTCCGGCACCACTGAAGGCACCATGAACGGGGCAACGACGGAGGCGATCTCCGCCTTCCAGCAGACGCTCGACTACGACTTCCGCGATCTCGAGTTGCTCGCACGGGCGCTCACGCACAAATCTTTCAGCAACGAGATCCGGGAAATCCGACCCCTCAACAACGAGCGCCTGGAATTCCTGGGCGACGCGGTGCTCGGCTTCGTCGTCGGGGAGATGATCTTTCGCGCCTTTCCGGATCTCCAGGAAGGGGCGCTGTCGAAGATCAAGGCGCACCTGGTCTCGGCCAACATGCTGGGAGCCAAGGGACGGGCCCTCGGGATCGGGCGGTTCCTGAGGATGGGAGCCGGCGAAGCCCGCTCGGGCGGCGCGGAGAAGCTATCCCTGCTCGCCGACGCGTTCGAGGCCGTCGTCGCCGCGATCTATCTCGACGGAGGGCTGGCCCCGACCGCCGCGTTCGTGAGGCGCGTCTTCGAGCCCGAGGTCTCGGGGATCGACATCGGCGACCTTTCCTTTCACGACTACAAGACCACGCTCCAGGAGACCGCACAGAGCCTCGGGCTCCCGCTGCCGGAGTACCGCGTGGTCGACGAGTCGGGGCCGGACCACGAGAAGGCCTTCGAGGTCGAGCTGCTCTGGGATGGCGAGGCCTTCTCCCGCGGCAAGGGCAACTCGAAGCGGGAGGCCCAGCGAAAGGCCGCGAAGGAAGCCTTGAAGAAATTGGGCCGGCTGCCGGCATAATGCATCTCGCGGTGCGAATAGTCTCCCGACCGAAGGGAGGGAGGAGGTTCGCACCGCGGGAGCCGGAGCGCGGCGAGCGGTCAGGCTCGTGGTCGAGCCCGCATCCGGGCGAGCCACGAGCCGGTGGCGCAGCCAGATCGCGAGCAAGCGAAGGCGACGGCCTACGGAGCCTGCTCCAGGCGTTTGAGGAAAGCGTCCGGGTCCTCGAATCCGACGAGGCGGAGGTCCTTGCGCTCGATCCCTGAAGCATCCAGGAAGATCACGGTCGGCACTCCCAGGATGCCGAACTTTTCGGCCAGCGCGACCGTCTCGGCGGCGCCTGCCTTCGTCATGTCGGCCCTGTAGAGACTGCGTCGGGAGAGCGCTTCGCGCACGCGGCTGTCGGAGAACGTCTTCTTGTCGAGCTCGAGGCATGGCAGGCACCAGGAGGCCGAGAAATCGACGACCGTCGGTCGGCCGGCGGAGGCGGCGTGCGCAGCGTCGTACGCGGCCCAGCTGGGACCCCGCGCCTCGGCGCGTCCGAGCGGAGCGAAGAAAGCGGCGGCGGCGAGAAAGAGCGTGGCGACGGCGGCTCTGACGGGCAGCCGCAGGTGCGCGTGAACCGCGAGGAGGGCGACGGCCCCGATTGCGAGCACGGCCGGAAGCAGCCAGACGCCGACGGTACCGGGCAGGGCCGTGCGCAGGAAGTACGCGGCCATGGCCAGCAGGACCCAGCCGAAGACATTCTTGACGCCTTCCATCCAAGCTCCGGCGCGCGGCAGCGTTCCAATCCGTCCCGAGAATGCGGCGAGGAAGAGGAACGGGAGCCCGAGACCGAGCGAGAGCACGAAGAAGAAGAGAAAGCCCAAAAGCGCGTCCTGCGTGGCCGCCACGAAGGCGAGCAGGCCGAGTACGACCGGTCCGACGCACGGGGCCGCCACGACTCCAACCAGCAGTCCCATTGCGTAGGCCCCGGGCACGCCGCGCCGGGCGCCCGCTTTCTGCATCAGCGCGGTCGGCATGCGCAGGTCGTAGAGGCCGAACATCGAGAGGGCGAGGGCGACGAGAATGGCCGCAACGGTACCCACCACCCACGGGGACTGGAGAGCGACGCCGAACAGCCGGCCCGAGAGCGCGGCGGCAACGCCGAGCGCCGAGTACGTCGTGGCCATGCCGAGGACGTAGAAGGAAGCGAGCAGGAAAGTGCGGCGGCTGTGGCCGTGCGCCTGGCCGCCGAAGAAACTGACCGTCAGCGGAATGACCGGATAGACGCAGGGCGTCAGGTTGAGGGCAAGGCCCCAGCCGAAGAGCAGCAGGAGGACGCCGAAGAGGCCGCGGCGTTTGAGCAGGTCGCCGAAGTCCTCGGAGGTGCCGGCGGCAGCCGTGGCGGACCGCTGGAGGCGCCGGGCTTCGGACAGGGGCACGGCTCCGCCGGTCAGTGCCGCCGCGCTGCCGGCAGCCGGAGCCGGGGCGCTGGCGGATCGGAAGGCAACGGAGGCCGGGGCCAGACACTGCGTGTCGTTGCACGCCTGGAACGCGACGGACCCCGCGATTGGCGGCGTCGCCGGGCCCGACACCTCCAGGGGAACGTCGATCGCAAATTCACCGGCGTAGACCGAGAGCGGAGTCTCGGAGAAGGAGAACTTCTGAGACTTGCCCTCCGGATAGCGGGGTTCACCGAACCGAACGCCCTCGACCGGTTCGAGCTTGACCTCCGTTGGGATGAGGTAGTCCTCGGAGGGGTGGTGGCTGTTGACGTGCCACCCGGCGGCGAGCTTCGCGTTCACCCGCAGGGTGATCTTTCCGTCGGCTGGCGCGCGCCTGACCCCCGCGTCGACGGTGAGAAGGCTCGCCGGATCCGGCGCCGCGGCCAGCGCGGAGGGTGCAACGAGCAAGAGCCCGAGCAGCGCGGCGCGTTTCATTTCGCTGCGGTCGGAGCCTCGAGCCGTTCAACGAAAGAGTGAACCTTGGCGAGGTACTTCGAGTCGGGGTAGCTCTTCTCGAATTTCTTGTAGATCGCCAGGGCCTCGGCCGGCTTGTTCTCGCTCAAGGCGATCTGCGCGAGGAACAGTTCCGCGCGCTGCTTCTGCTCCGGTTTCTGGGTCGAGGCGATGACCTTGTCGATCGCGCGGCGCGCGTCGGCCGGCCGCCCGAGCTGCAGGTCGGCAGCCGCGAGGCCTTCGAGGGCGTTGACACGCAGCTGCGGTGTGGCGTCGGCGGCCGCGGCCGCCCGCTGCAGACGCGATGCGGCACCCTGAAAATCCGCCCGCGCGTAGAGCTCGGTCCCCGACGCGTAGGCCTCCTCGGCCTTGAGCGTGGCGACATCCTGGCTGTCGATGCGGCGCGCCACGTCGCGGTACGCGTCGAGATCCTTGTGAACGTGTCGGTAGAAGTCGGGCGCGTTCATGAAGCCCTGCATCAGGAACACCAGCCGTCCCTCTGGCGTCGTGATCAGGATCGCGGGCACGTCGGTGATCGAGTAGCGATTCGCGAACTCCTGGCCCGCCGGCGAATCGAGCTCGAGCCGGACCGGGACCATACCGATCAGCAGAGCCTCGAAATCGAAGGCCGGGTACAGGAGGGATTCCATGCGGCGGCAGTCACCGCAGCCGGAATTCGTGAATTCGTAGAAGACCAGCTTTCTCTGCGCGGAGGCCCGCGACCTCGCCTCGGCGGCGTCGGGGGCCCACTCGGCGTTGCCCGGACTCGTGACCTTGCGCTCGGGCGCCGGGTTCGGCGCGGCGTCCTGTGCCAGGGCCCGCGGCGCGGCGAGCGCGAAGACGAAAAGGGCGGCCGGAGCCGCGATACGGAGACTGCGCATTCGCCGGGAGAACCCGGCCGGGGAGGCCGGAATTCCCGCAGCGCCGTCTCGGATTGCCCCGGGGGCCGGTCTTCCGCTAGACTCCGCGCTCCGGTGCGGCGGCCCGCGACGCCCAGGTAGCTCAGTCGGTAGAGCAAGGGACTGAAAATCCCTGTGTCGGCGGTTCAATTCCGTCCCTGGGCACCATTTTTGAGCTGTCAGCCCTTAGCTGACGGCCGATAGCTGAGAGCGAGTCATGATCCTCAAGGTCGCCAAGCTCGGCGTCAAAGTGCTTCGCGCGGTCTCGCTGGAGGTTGATCCGAAGGCGGTCTCCCGCGGCGACTACGAGGCATTCCTCTCGGATCTCGAGGACACGATGCGCGAGTACGACGGAACGGGCATCGCGGCGCCGCAGGTGTTCACACCTTTGCGGGCATTCCTGTACGAAGTCCATCCGGAGACCCGGAAGCGCAAGGAGCCCGAGATCCCGCTGACGGCGTTGTTCAACGCCCGTTACGAGGGAGTCGGGGAGGCGCAGGAGAAGGACTCGGAGGGCTGTCTCTCGGTGCCGTTTTTGCTGGGCAGGATCGTGCCGCGGTTCGAGAGCATACGGGTGCGGGCCCTCGACCGGTCGGGCAAGCCGGTCGAGTTCGAGGCGTCCGGGTACCACGCGCGGGTCCTGCAGCACGAGATCGACCATCTCGACGGGCTCGTCTATCTCGATCGCATGCAGGACATGAAGTCGCTCTCCTACACCGTCAACTTCGGGTAGGGTTTGCGCCGCCCGTACGGGACGGGTTCGACGCGGCCGCGACTTTCTGAAATACAATCCCCGCGATGGGTCTCTTCGGAACGAAGGGCGATCTGCCGGCGCACCCCGCGGCGAAGGGCGCTCCCGCGACGGGCGCGGATTTCTTCGTGACGCGGGTCGAGGCCATGGTCTCCTGGGCTCGGAAGAACTCGCTCTGGCCCTTTCCCTTCGCCACGGCCTGCTGCGGGATCGAGTTCATGTCGGTCGTGTCGTCCCACTACGACCTTTCTCGCTTCGGAGCCGAAGTGGTTCGGTTCTCACCGCGCCAGGCGGATCTCCTGATCGTGGCCGGTACCGTCACCGACAAGATGGCCCCGGTGCTGCGCAAGATCTACGACCAGATGCCGGAACCAAAGTGGGTCATCTCGATGGGTGTCTGCGCGTCCTCGGGCGGCTTCTATCGCGCCTACCACGTGACGCAGGGCATCGACGAAATCATCCCGGTCGATGTGTACGTGCCCGGTTGCCCGCCCACGCCCGAGGAGCTCATGTACGGCATTCTCGAGCTCCAGAGGAAGATCACCGAGGGCGAGAAGTCCCGCGACTCGCGGTCGGCGAAGTTCGCCGCGGAACAATTGACGTGACGGTCGCGACCGAGGCCGCCCTCTCCCCGGCGGCCGAGGCGCTGCGGGAGCGCCTGAGCACGTCCCCGTTCTCCGGCCGGGCCGCGATTCTCGATCGCGACCTGCCGACCATCGAGGTCGCGCCCCGGGACTGGCCCGCTCTGGCGCGGTTCCTGCGGGACGACCCCGAGTGCGGCTACGACCTGTTTCTCGATCTGTGCGGCGTCGACAACCTGAAGCGGCGCTCCGGGACGACGCGGTTCGAGGCCGTCGTCCATCTGCACTCCCTCTCGCGCAACCAGCACGTCCGCGTGCGGGTGTTGCTACCCGACGGCGAAGGTCCGTCCCTGCCGAGCGTCGTGAGCGTTTACCCCGCCGCGGACTGGTTCGAGCGCGAGGCCTACGACCTCTTCGGGTTCGAATTCGTCGGGCACCCGAACCTCCACCGCCTGCTCTGCCACGATGCCTTCGTCGGGCACCCGCTGCGCAAGGACTATGCGCCCGGCCAGCGCTGGTTCTTCGCGGAAGAGGACATCCGCATGCCCGAGTGGTCGAAACAGACGGACGTGCGCGCGGGGCACTTCGAGACGCAGACGATCTCGATCGGGCCCGCCCATCCGGCAACGCACGGGATCGTCCATCTGGTGGCCAGGCTCGACGGAGACCGGATCATTCGCGCGGAGACGATGATCGGCTACCTCCATCGGTGCTTCGAGAAGATGGCGGAGAAGCACCACTGGAACCAGGTGATCCCGTACACCGACCGTCTCAACTACATCTCGGCGATGTTGAACGGCGTGGGCTATGTCCGCGTGGTCGAGAAGATGCTGGGCGTGGAGATCCCCGAGCGCGGCCAGCTCGTCCGGACGATACTCTCCGAGTTTTCCCGGATCATGGACCACTGCGTCTGCATCGGCGCGAACCTCGTTGACCTCGGAGCGCTGACGAACTTCTGGTACCTGTATCAGCCTCGCGAGCAGATCTACGATCTGATCGAGGCGTGCTGCGGCGCCCGGCTCACGGTCTCGTACGTGCGCGTGGGTGGCCTCGCCATCGACGTTCCCGAGGATTTCGTGGCCCGATCCCGGGCGCTGCTCGAGTCGATCCCTCCGTTTCTGGACGACGTCGAGAAGCTCGTCAACAACAACCGGATCGCGCGCAACCGGCTTCAGGGCGTCGGGCTCGTCTCCCGCGAGCAGGCCGTCGCATGGGGGCTCACCGGCCCGATGTTGCGGGCCTCCGGCGTCGCCTACGACGTGCGTCGCGCACGCCCCTACGACTTCTATGACACGTTCGACTGGGACATTCCGGTCTCCAACGACGGTGACAACTTCGCGCGGTACCTCGTCCGGATGGAGGAGATGCGCCAGTCCCTGAAGATCATCCGCCAGGCGCTGGACGTCTTTCCGGCGCACGGTGAGGTCAATGCGAACGACTGGCGGGTCGTGTTGCCGCCGAAGGACGCCGTGTACCACGACATGGAGTCGCTCATCTACCACTTCAAGCTCACGATGGAGGGCATCCGCGTCCCGGCGGGAGAGCGTTACGAGTGGATCGAGGGCGGCAACGGCGAGCTCGGCTTCTACGCGGTGTCCGACGGCCGCGGCGGGCCATACCGTCTGAAGATTCGGCCGCCGTGCTTCCCGAACATGGCAGCGTTCGAGAAGATCGTCGTCGGTGGCACCATCTCCGATGCGATCGCGACGCTGGGAACGCTGAACGTCATAGCGGGGGAGCTCGATCGATGAGTGGCGTGATCGATGTCAGCCGAAAGGTCCGAGCGAGGCTGACGCTGGCGCAGAGGCTGTACCTTCCCGAGATCCTGCGGGGTATGGCAGTGACGTTGGGGCATCTCGCTCGCAATCTGTCGAACCCGAAGAGGCTGCCCACGATCTCCTACCCGGAGCAGAAGCGCGGATACTCGGAGCGCTTCCGCGGCAAGCACATCCTGAAAACCCGGGAGGACGGATCCCTCAAGTGCGTGGCCTGCTACATGTGCCAGCAGGCCTGCCCGGCGGAATGCATCACCATCGTCGCGGGCGAACACCCGAAGATCGCGTACGAAAAGTATCCGGTCGTCTTCGACATCGACATGCTCCGCTGCGTGTTCTGCGGCTTCTGTGTCGACGCCTGCCCGAAGGACGCGATCTGGATGACCAAGAACGACCAGATGGCTTTCTTCACGCGCGAGGACGCCGTGTTTTCGATCGACCGGCTGCGCGAGTCGAAGGAAGAGATCGCAAAGTACGGCTATGGGTACCGGCCGTACTACCCGGGCGACGGAACCACGCCCCCTTCGGACGCCTCGCTGCTTCCGGTGCTGCCGGGCAGCGGCGAACGCGATACGCTGCGCCAGGAGGGCGTGCGGCTGCCCGATCGCGGCCCGGGCCCGGGTCCCCTGAACGCCCCGTCCCAGGCGCAGAAGGCCGTCCCCCCGGCCTGATCGACCAGCTCCCGCGTCAGTTCGTCGGCGGGTGCCCGTCGGTCCGGTGTACGGACTCGACTGTCACCTTGATCTCCTCGTCGGAGAGGCCCTTGTCCTTCAGCTGGGCCGCCAGAAGGGCCTCGGTGAGGCAGATCCCGCAACCGGCGGCGTGCTTGTCGGTGTAGCAGGTCAGCAGTGTCTTGTGATGAAAAATCGGGCTCTCGGCGCACTCGCAAAAGCAGTGGATCTTGTCGAGCGTGGCCGGGTACTTGCGTGCGATCTCATAGCCTGCTTTGACGTCGGGCTCGTAGCCCTTTGAGAACTGGGCGGGGTCGAGCGTGGGCCGGCGCTCCTTGCAGGTCGTGCACGAGTTCGTGGGAACGGCGGTCGGCTTGGGATTGGTGGCGCCCCCGGTCAGGGAGAGAGCGGATAAGCCCAGAAGGGCGGCCGCGGCTGCATGGAATTTCATGCCGGTTGCAACATCGTGCGGGTCGCCAAACTTCCCCCTGTCATCGGAGCGCAGCGAAGGGTCTCTTCTGCCCTGCCGCGGCTTGAAGGAGATCCCCTCGGCGCTACGCGCTTTGGGATGACATTCGCGCGGGCTCGCTGCGCGAGCTGGTAGGGCAGTCCTTTTGTCATCCTGAGCGCAGCGAAGGATCCCGGACTTGTCGGCCAACGTGGTCATCGAGCACGGGATCCCTCGGGCCTTCGGCCCTCGGGATGACATTCGCGCGAGCTCGCTGCGCGAGCTGGTAGGGCAGTCCTTTTGTCATCCTGAGCACAGCGAAGGATCCCGGACTTGTCGGCCAACGTGGTCATCGAGCACGGGATCCCTCGGGCCTTCGGCCCTCGGGATGACATTCGCGCGAGCTCGCTGCGCGAGCTGCGCGAATGTCACTTCAAACCCTCCATGATCTCGTCGAGCGCCTTCCTGGGCGGGCGCAGCCTGGCGTCCGGGAGGGCGACGATCGGCTCGCGGCCCACGCCCGAAAGCTCGAGAAAGTCCTTCTTCGTCGGCTCGACGTAGATCAGGCCGGTCAGAAACTCCGTCTTCGCCTGAGCCTCCTGGCAGAGGGAGAGGGCCTTGGCTTTGTCGGTTGCGTCGTAGTCCTCGCGGAGCTTGCGCAGGCGGATGTGCGAACCGTCGTGGAGGGCCACGTCCTGGGTGGTGCCAGGGTCGTACTCGACCGAGATGTCTTCGTAGTAGGGGATGAAACCGATCTCGTGGATCGGGATCTCGTGGTCTTTGGCCCACTTGTAGGACTTGGTGGACGTGTCGTGGTTGTTGAACGTGACGCACGGCGAGATGACGTCGAGCAGCGCCGTGCCCCGGTGCGCCATCGCGCCCTTGAGTAATCCGACGAGCTGCTTCATGTCGCCCGAGAACGACCGCGCGACGTATCCGCAGCCGAGCTCGATCGCGATCGCGCACAGGTCGATCGCCGGAAGGTCGTTGACGGCACCGGTCTTCAGCTTGGAGCCGGCGTCGGCCGTGGCCGAAAATTGGCCCTTCGTCAGGCCGTACACGCCGTTGTTTTCGACGATGTAGACCATCGGGACGTTGCGGCGCAGCAGGTGCACGAACTGGCCGGCCCCGATCGAGGCCGTGTCTCCGTCGCCGGAGACACCGATCGCGAGCAGGGAAGGATTGACCATGACTGCCCCGGTGGCAACCGCGGGCATGCGGCCGTGGACGGCGTTGAAACCGTGGCCGCGGTCGGCGAAGTACGCCGTGGTCTTCGACGAGCACCCGATGCCCGACATCTTCGCGACGCGATAGGGTGGCACGGACATTTCGTAAAGGGCCTGGGTGATCTGCCGCGTGATGACGTCGTGGCCGCAGCCGACGCACAGCGTCGACTTCAAGCCGCCGTACTCCTTGACGGTCAGGCCGGAGCGGTTGACGGGCGGAGTCTTGGGTTCGGCGACGGAGGACATCAGTTCTTCTCCCCGGCTTCGATCCCCTCGATCACCGTTTCGGCATCGAGGGGGAAGCCGTCGTAGTGGCGGATGGACCGAAGCCTGGTCGCGTCGGCGCCGAGCTCGAGGCGGAGCAGGTCGTACATCTGCCCGTCCCGGTTCTGGTCGATGACATACATGCGGTCGTGCGCAGCCGCGAACGCCGCGACTTCGGTCGTGAAGGGGAGCGCACGCAGGCGGAGGTAGTCGGTCTTGAGGCCCTTGCGGGCGAGCAGCACCCGTGCCTCTTCGACCGCGAAGTCCGAGGAGCCGTAGGCGATGATGCCCACGCGGGAGGCTCCCGCCGCCACGACGGGCTTCGGGACGTACTTGCGCGCGGTGTCGAACTTGCGCGCGAGGCGGTCCATGTTGTTCTTGTAGTCGTCGGGCCGCTCGGTGTACGTGGCCCGTTCGCTGTGCCCGGAGCCGCGCGTGAAGTAGGCGGCCGCCGGCACGTCGGTGATTCCCGGCAGCGTGCGGTACGGGATGCCGTCGCCGTCCACGTCGCGATACCGGGCGAACTCCTTGAATTTCGCGATGTGGGCCTCGATCTCCTCCTTCGAGCGCAGGACCTTGCCCCGATCGAGGGGCTTCTCCGGGAACGGGAAGGGGTCGGCCATCCAGTTGTTCATCCCGAGGTCGAGGTCGGTCATCAGGAAAACGGGAGTCTGGAAGCGCTCGGCCAGATCGAAGGCCTCCAGAGCCAGGCTGTAGCACTCCTCGACCGAGCTCGGGAGGAGAAGGATGTGTTTGGCGTCCCCGTGCGAGAGGTAGTAGGTCGACGTGATGTCGCCCTGCATCGTGCGGGTCGGCAGCCCCGTCGAGGGGCCCACGCGCTGGACGTCCACGATAACGGCCGGGACCTCGGCGTAGTAGCCGAGGCCCGTGAATTCGGACATGAGGGAGATCCCGGGCCCCGAGGTCGTCGTCATCGCGCGTGCGCCGGCCCAGCCCGCGCCGAGCACCATGCCGAGCGCGGCGAGCTCGTCCTCGGCCTGAACGACGGCGAAGGTCGATTGCCCCGTCTCGGGGTCGATGCGGTGCTTGCCGGCATAGTCGATGAGGGACTCGGCGAGGGACGAGGAGGGCGTGATCGGGTACCAGGCCAGGAACTGCACGCCGGCCATCATGCAGCCGATGGCGGACGCCGCGTTGCCCTCGATGATGATCTTGCCGGCCGTCGCGTTCATCCTCTCGAGGTGGAAGGGGTCGCGCTTGGTCAGGTTCTTCTCGGCCCACTCGAGGCCGCCGCGGATCGCCTTCATGTTGATTTCGACCGCGGCGGCCTTGCTCTTGAACTGCTTGGCGACCGCCTTTTCGATCTCCGCCATGTCGATGCCGAGCAGCCACGCGGCCACGCCGACGTAGATCATGTTGATCGCGAGGCGCCGCAGCTTGCCGTCGTGAACGAGCTCGAGGACGAGCTTCTGGAAGGGAACCGGATAGAAGAGGACGTCGCTGCGCAGGGCGTCGAGCTTGAGGCTTTCCTCGTAGATGACCGCGGCGCCGGCCGCAACGGTCCGGACGTCCTCGTGGGCGGTCTCCGGGTTCATGCAGATGAGGACGCCCACGTCGCGGCGCCTCGCGATGAAGCCTTCCTTCGACGCCCGGATCGTGAACCAGGTCGGCAGGCCCTGGATGTTCGAGGGAAAGAGGTTTTTGCCCGACACGGGGATCCCCATCTGGAAGATAGCCCGCATCAGGATGTTGTTCGAAGACATGCTCCCGGAGCCGTTTGCGGTGGCCACGTGGATCGAGAAATCGTTGATCACCGGCGGCCGGTTTGCGGGCTCCGCTCGCCTTTCTTCGAGGACGGCAGTAGACATTCCTACTCCTTATGGCGGGCCAGGACCCGCAAGACTCGGGATGATACCAAAGGGATCCGGGGCGAAGGCCGGTCCGGCCCGACCCACTACAATGCGCCCCCGGAGGGAATTCCAATGCGATTCCATCGTCCGGCCTTGTCGTGCGCTCTTCTGCTGGGCACGGCAGTCGCCGCGGCCTCGGGGACCACTCTCCGGCCCGTTCGTTTCGAGGAGCTCGCAAGGCTCCAGCGGGTCGGCGGCTTTGGCGTGTCTCCCGACGGGCGCCAGGTCGTCTTTGCCGTCGGGACGCCCGATGTCGCGGCCAACACGACGCGCTCGGCGATCTGGATGGTTCCGGCCGGTGGGGGAGACGCGGTCCGGATGACCTCCGGCAGCAACAGGGACAGCGACCCCCGGTTTTCGCCGGACGGGCGCAAGCTCGCGTTCCTGTCGAACCGCTCCGGCGGGTCTCAAGTCTGGCTCATGAACCTGTCCGGGGGAGATCCGGTCCAGGCGACGGCGTTTCCGACCGAGGTCAACGCCTTTTCCTTCACGCCGGACGGCAAGTGGTTCCTGATCTCCACGGACATCTTTCCCGAATGCGCCGACACCGCCTGCCTCGAGAAGATCGTGCAGGCCCGTGCGAGCGCGACGATCAAGGCACGGATCGCGGAGCGCCTTCTCTTCCGCCACTGGGACACCTGGAAGGATGGAACGCGGTCGCACATCTGGAAAGTTCCCGTATCGAGTTCCGGCACGGCCGTTGATCTGACGCCGGGCGACTTCGACGCGCCGCCCTTCGAGATCGGGGGAGGCGCGGACTGGGACGTGTCCCCGGACGGGCTGGATCTCGTCTACCCGTCGGTCCACGATCGCATCGAGGCCCTGTCCACCAATGCCGACCTCTGGCAGGCGCCCCTGGCCGGTGGTGCCGCCGCGAGAAATCTCACCGAGTCCAATCCCTCCTGGGACGGCGCGCCGCGTTTCTCGCCCGACGGGAAGTGGATCGCGTTTCGCTCCCAGAAGCGGCCCGGGTTCGAGGCGGACCGCTTCCGGTTGATGGTCTACGAGCGGTCGACCGGACAGATCCGGAGCCTGACCGAGGGCTTCGACTTCTGGGTGGACGACTACCGCTGGGATCCGGACTCGAAGGGCCTGGTCTTTTCCTCCCAGGTGCGGGGCCGCGAGACGCTCTTCCGCGTGGCCCTCGCGGGCGGCGCCCCAACCTCGCTGTGGACGGGCGGGTCGATCGCCGGCCTCGAGGTTGCCGGCGGTCGCGCGTTCTTCGCGGCGGGCACGCTGGCGCGTCCCGCAGAGCTCTGGAGCGTCGGCCTGGACGGCAAGGCACCGCTGCCCCTGACCCATGTCAACGACGCGTTGCTCGCGGGCCTCTCGATGGGAGAGGTGTCGGAGCGCTTCACGGACTCCTCGGACGGGCGCAAGCTGCAGGCCTGGGTCGTCAAGCCGCCCTTCTTCGATCCGGCGAAGAAGTACCCCGCCGTCTTCCTCATCCATGGCGGGCCGCAAGGCGCCTGGGTGGACGGCTGGTCGAACCGCTGGAATCCGCAGGTCTGGGCGGCGTACGGCTACGTCGTCTACGCCGCCAATCCCCGCGGCTCGACGGGCTTCGGCCAGGACTTTCTGGATGCGGTGAGCGGCGACTGGGGCGGCCAGGTGTACGACGACCTGATGCGCCAGGCCGACGACCTCGAGTCGCTGCCGTTCGTCGACCGGGCGAAGATCGGGGCGGCCGGCGCGTCCTTCGGCGGGTACATGGTCAACTGGATCGCGGGACACACGCAGCGCTTCGCGGTGCTCGTGTCGCACGACGGGGACTTCGATACGGCGGGAAGCAATCTCGAGACCGAAGAGCTCTGGTTCGCCAAGTGGGAGTTCCAGGGCTGGCCATGGAATTCGAAGCTGTACGCGAAGTGGAGCCCCATGCTCTCGGCTGGAAACTTCAAGACCCCGATGCTCGTCATCACCAGCGAGAGGGACTATCGCGTTCCCTTCGGCCAGGGGCTCCAGCTCTTCACGGCGCTCCAGATCCAGGGCGTGCCCTCCAAGCTCCTGACGTTTCCCGACGAAGGCCACTGGGTGCTGAAGCCCGGAAACTCGGCGCTCTGGCACAACGTCGTCATGGATTGGCTGCACCGATGGCTGGGAGGGGCCGAGGCGGATCCGAAGGCGCTTGCGACGGCCTACAGCGTAACGAAGTAGCGGCGCGCTGGCCCCGTTCCCGGGCGCATTCCTCCTCGGTGGTTCGCTGTCGTTCGCCAAGGACGCCCGCACGGCCGAAATGGCCGCCGGGCCGCTCGGGAGGCACCCGGTCCGGGAGCCAACCCCACCGTCAAGCCCGAGCAGCACGGGGCCAGCAGGCCCGCGGCGATCCGTCGAGGAGTTCCACAGGCGAGCGGCGGCGCCGTCGGGCGGCATTACGATCGCGTCGCGGGACCCTTGGGCGCGCCGGCCGCCGCCTCGAAGCGGGCGCCCGCGTCTTCCCAGTTCCAGACGTTCCAGACCGCCTCGAAGAAATCGGTCTTGCGGTTCTCGTACTGCAGGTAGTACGCGTGCTCCCAGGCATCGAGGACGAGAACCGGGTCGCCCGCCTGTGCCAGGTTGGACTGGTGATCGTAGATCTGCGACACGAGCAGGCGTTTGCCCTGCGGCTCCCAGACGAGGGCGGCCCACCCCGAGCCCATGATGCTGCCGGCAGCGGCCGTCATCTGCTTCCTGAACTTGTCGAACCCGCCGAAATCCCGCTGGATGGCCTCCGCGAGCGCTCCCTCGGGCCGGCCTCCCGCCTTCGGCGCAAGGTTCTTCCAGAAGAGGGAGTGCAGGACGTGGCCCGAGAGGTGAAAGGCGAGAGCCCGCTCGAGCGCCGGCAGGTTGTCGAAGTTCTCCTTGTCGCGCGCCTCGGCGAGCCGCTCGAGCGCCGTGTTGGCTCCCCGCACGTAGGCGGCATGATGCTTGTCGTGGTGGAGCTGCATGATGCGCGCACTGATGTGGGGCTCGAGCGCCCCGTAGTCGTATCGGAGATCGGGCAGCGTGTACTCAGCCATTTTGGCCCTCCTTGTTGGGAATGGGAACCTGGATCGACGCGGGCCTCGGCACGGCCCGGCGCAATTCGTCAACGGCGCGATAGTGCTGCAGGACCAGGCGCGCAAGCCGGCGGCGACCCGCCGCGGTCAGCCGCACCCGCACGCGCCGACGATCGTGGCCGTCGGATTCCCGTCGGGCGAGGCCCGCTTTGGCGCAGCGATCGAGAAGCCCGACCGCGCTCTGGTGCCGGATCTGAAGAAGCTCGGCCAGCTCCGCGACGATTGGCGCTTTCGAGCCGAAGCTGCGCACGAACAGCAGGAGCTCGTACTGGGCGGGAGAGACGCCGGCGCGGCGTGCCGCGGCCTCGGAGAATCGGAGGAAGCGGCGCAGGGCATAGCGAAAGCGAGCCAGCCGTTGATAGTCGGATTCCTCGAGCGCTCGCCTTCGGCCTGCCATGAGGCAAGTATATCGGGACACGATGGAATTGCGCCATCTCTCACTTATGTCGTAGTACGATATGATCGAGCGGCGGCCGACGGGCGGCCGGAACGATCGGGGGTGGTGATGCGGGTCCTGATGGTCGGTTGGGAGTTCCCCCCGCTGGTCGCCGGAGGGACGGGAATCGCATGCGACGGATTGGTCCGAGGCCTGCTATCGCTCGGCTGTGGGGTCACGCTGGCTCTCCCGGACCGGCCGACTCGAGGTTCGGCGCCGATCCTCGGCCGGCTTCCCTCGGCGGAACAGTCGTTCCGGATCCTGCGCGTGGAGTCTCGCCTCGAGCCCTGCGGTGATGGGGGGGATCCCGACCTTCCGCGGCAGGTACTCCGGCTCTCCCGCGGCATCTCGCAGGTCTGCCGGCGGGAGAGCTTCGACCTCATCCACGCGCACGACTGGATGACCCTGCCCGCCGCCCTCGAGCTCCACCGCACCTCGGGGAAGCCGTGGATCGCGCACGTCCACGCCACGGAGTATGCACGCAGTGGAGGCGACGGCGACGGGTTCATCACCACGGTGGAGCGGGAAGGGACCCGCCGAGCGGATCGCGTTTTCTGCGTGTCGCATCGGACGGCGGGCGTCGTCAGACGGCGGTACGGAGTCGACCCGCGGAAGATCCGCGTTGTTCACGACGCGATCGATTCGCGCGACTCCGACGAGATGGAACCTTTCCCCAACGATCGGCCTCTCGTCCTCTTCGTCGGCCGCCTGACCCGGCAAAAGGCCCCAGGCTGCTTCCTGGAGGCGGCGCGACTCGTGCTCGAGCGGGAGCCGGACGTCGAATTCCTGATGGCCGGAGATGGAGATCGCATGGACTGGCTGCGGACGCGAGCCGAGGAGCTCGGAATAACGGGGAGCGTATCCTTCCCGGGCTTTCTGCCCCCGCCCGTCTGGAGGAGATATACCGGCGGGCAAGCGTCTACGTTCTCCCGTCCCTCGCCGAGCCCTTCGGGCTGACCGTGCTCGAAGCGGCGAAGAGTCACGTTCCGGCCATCGTGTCTCAGCATGCCGGCGTGACCGAAGTCGTCCGAAGCGTCGTTCCCTTCGAGTCGGGCGACGCGGTCGGCCTGGCGCGACGGATTCTCTTCCTCCTCGAGTCGCCGGTTTATCGTTGGTTGCTCGCCCGTCGTGCGTACGCGGAGGCGGCGAAACTGAGCTGGCGAAGAACGGCTGCCCGCTGCGTCGAGCTCTACGAAGAGCTGTGCCCGCGGACGGCATCCGATTTTCGGGGCCACCGCGGTCCGCTCCCCGCTCCGGCCTGAGAGACGGCTGATGGCTGCCCTCTGGCGGGTCTCGCCTGGCTTTCCCGCGGCTACCGGACGCGACGGGCATAGACTTCCGCCGTGCCGTCAAAGCGGGTGGTTTCCCTCTGCCCGTCCATTACCGAGACGATCGTCGCGATCGGGGGCCTGAAGGCCCTGGTCGGCGTCACGCGCTACTGCACGCGTCCGAGCGGCATGCTCTGGGGGCTGCCGCGAATCGGGGGCACCAAGAGCCCGGATATCGCGCGCATTTTGGCCCTGAAGCCCGACCTCGTGTTCGCCAACGCCGAGGAGAACCGGGCCGAAGACGTCGAGGCCCTGCGCGCCGAGGGCGTCGAGGTCGACGTGACTTTGCCGAAGACGGTTGCAGAGGTTCCCGACGCCATCCGCCAGTGGGGTAAGAAGCTCGGCCAGACGGATGAGTCGGACGTCCTGTCGGCCCGCATCGAGCTGGAGTGGAAGGCACTCGCGTCCGCGCGCCCGGATGGCTCTTTCCGGTTCGCCTACTGGATCTGGAAGGACCCCTGGATGACGATTTCCGACGACACCTATGTCGCCGACCTGATCCGTCTTGGTGGAGGCGTGAACGTCTACGGGAAGGAGACCACGCGGTACCCGACGACATCTCCGGCGGAGGCGCTGGTCCGGGAGGCCCAGGTTTACGTTTTTCCGAGTGAGCCGTATCCGTTCGTCGAGGAAAGGCACGGCGAGCTCGTGGAAAGGGTCTTCGGGACGCTCGCCCGGCGGCTCTTTGTCGCCGGGGACGATTTTTGCTGGCACGGTGTTCGAACGTTAGAAGGCCTAAAGGCCGCTAGAGCGCTTCATATTTACGCAAAGTGAGCTATAATCCGAATTTATTCATGTATATAGACTTCTGTTCCTACTTTTATTCAGTGTAGGTTCATTCTCGTCGGCCTGAGGCCGGTCCAAAGGAGCCAGCGATGACATCGTGGAGCCGCCTGCTCGCCGCCGCGTGGGCTTTCTCTTCGCCCCTGGCACTCTTGGCCACCCCGGAGCCGGTCGCGGAGCCCATGATCGTGATCCACGCGGGAACGCTCATCGATGGCGTGTCCTCGAGCCCCCGGCCGGACCAGGCGATCGTCGTACGCGGCAAACGCATCGAGGCCGTCGAGAGCTGGCCGTCGGTGCGGGTCCCGGCGGGGGCGACGGTGATCGATCTGTCGCGCGCGACCGTGCTGCCGGGACTGATCGACACGCACACGCACATCTTCCTGCAGGGGGAGGATCCCGCCGAAGGCGGCTACGACGCGCAGCTGCTGAAGCAGGGCATCGCTTTTCGGGCCGCGCGGGCGGCGGTCTCCGCGCGTCGCGCGCTCGAGCAGGGCTTCACGACGATTCGCGACGTGGAGACCGAGGGCGCCGGATATGGCGACGTCGAGATCCGTCAGGCAATCGAGGCGGGATACATCCCGGGACCGAGGATGCTGTGCGTGACCCGGGCGATATCTTCGACGGGCGGGTACCCGCTCGAAGGGTACGCCCCGGAGATCGCGGTGCCCAAGGGAGCGCAGCTCATCGATGGGCCCGTGGAGGCCCGCAAGGCGGCGCGAGAGCAGCTCGACAATGGCGCCGACTGGATCAAGGTCTATATGACGCACCGGTCGTGGGTCGATCGGAAAGGCAACCTCGTCTCGCAGCCGACCCTGACCGTCGAAGAGCTGAAGGCGATCGTGGACGAGGCGCACGGCTGGGGAAGGAAGGTCGCCTGTCATGCCTACAACGGCACCGGGCTCAAGCGCGCGCTCGACGGAGGGTGCGATTCGATCGAGCATGGCCTCGAGCTCGACGACGACGCCATCGCCCGGATGGTCCGGCAGGGCACGTGGCTCGTCCCGACGATGAGCGTGTACTACAAGGGGTGGGCGCCCGAAGGGACCTCCGATGGCGCGCGGGACCGAAAACGGGTCGCCCTGCACGGCCCGTCTCTGCGCAAGGCGGTCAGGGCGGGGGTGAAAATCGCCTTCGGGACCGACGTCGGAGGCTTCTCCTGGAGCGAGCCGATCGCTCAGGAGTTCGCGCGAATGGTCGAGTTCGGGATGACGCCGATGGCCGCGATCCAGGCCGCGACCTCGAAAGCCGCGGAGATGCTCGGAATGACGGGGGATATCGGGATCGCGGCACCGGGCGCCTACGCCGACGTTGTCGCCGTGGCCGGCGATCCCCTCCAGGACGTAACCGTGCTCGAGCGGGTGAATTTCGTGATGAAGGACGGGAAGACCTACCGCAACGACGTCCGTTAGAGGGAGCCCGGCGGCTTCGGCGTCCGAGCCTCGCTGCCGATGCGCGGAGGCCGCCCGCCCTCGAAGTAACCCGCGCGCGCAAACGTCTTGACGCCGTCGCGGCGAACCTCTACCGCGAGGTGATGAAACCGCCCGGCGTCTTCCATCGTCGGGGGCGCGAATCCCAGCACGTAAATGACACTCGTCGAATCCAGGATGCGGCCGAGCAGGGAGGCGAAATCGTTCGATCTCGCCAGCGCTTCCCCCCCCGTCCCGGCGGCGATCGCCGCGAGGGACTCGACCCCGGCGCTTCTTGGGGCGCCGGAGAGATCGACGGTGTGGATGAGAATGTCGGACGCTCGGAACGCGGCGAGCGTCCGCTCGAGCGTAATCTGGGACGAGTCCGTGGGGACGGTTTCCCGGTTGGGTTTCCGCAGACCGGGCGCGACTCCAGCGAGGCCGGTTTCGCCCTCGGAGTCTCGAAGCCCCGCCGGGTCGAGAATGAGGGAAGGCGCTTTCCCGACCTTCTGGAAGGGTCGAATGTCGAAGCCATGGGAGAGATAGATGACGTTCTTGCGGCCCGGGATCGCCGCGAGCGATTCGGCCAGGGCGTCGAACGCCTGCAGAAGCCGAAGCGCGCGCCCCTCTCCGGTCTCGGTCCCACGTTGCGACGCGGAGGGATCGGAAGGACGGTCCCCCGTCGTGACCGGGGTCGGCCCCTCGAGATGGAATTCGGCAAGCGCTTCCGAGCCCCGCTCGGGCGGATGGGGGGCGGCGCGTTCTTCGATGGCCGCCTGGAGGTTCTCGCCATCGGCGGTGAAGTCGAGCACGACGTTGAACCCTCGCTGGGCCGAAATGACGGCCAGCGCCACGAGATCGAGCGCACCCTTCTGGTTTCGAACGAACTCCACGGCTGCCTTGCGAGCTCGCGCGACCTCCTCTGGCGTCGCGTAGGACAGGTCGAAGAGGAGCACGAACTTGCGGCGCGCGAAACCGGGAAGCGATGCCGCGGCGGAAGCGTCGGCCTTTCGCATCCCGATGTACTCCATGACGTCGAGCGACAGGATGGCGACTCGCTTGCCCTCGTCCCTGAGCTCGAAGTCGGCCGTTGTGAGGCCCAGGACGGGCTTGCGCCCGCGGTCCAGGACACTGACCGGGACCTGCACGAGGGAGACGCCCACGGTCTCGTGGAAGGGCGTTGGCCTCGCCGCAGGCGAGCCCTCCTGACCGATTGCGAGAGCGGCGATCCCGGCAATCGCGAGAAGCCCGGGCCGACGCGACGTAATCAACGGGGCCTGGCTATCTGGAGGTCCTCAGCGTGTTGTTCACGACAACCTCGAGCCGGGGAGCCTGTGTTGAGTGTGGTTTCCCGGTTCCCGGGATCCTATCGGATATCGGAGGCGCCCGTTCGACGCCGCGCTGGCCTCCGGCCGACTGCGAACAACCCGTTCCGAAACGAGAGTCAACGGGTGCCGATGACGTCCAGGCCGCGACTATCGGCGGCAAGGATTCGCCCCTACGAGCCTCGCCGATTGAGGAGGTCGAGAAATTCTTCGCGGACGGACTGGGTGTTGAAGATGCCGCGGATGGCGGAGGTCACGGTGAGGGCCCCCGGCTTTTTGACTCCCCGCATCTCGACGCAGAGGTGCCGGGCCTCGACGACCACCATCACGCCCTGCGGATCGAGCTTGTCGGCCATGTAGCGCGCGATCTGCTCGGTCAGCCGCTCCTGGAGCTGGGGGCGCCGCGCATAGAACTCGACGATGCGGGCCATCTTGGAGAGGCCCACGATCGACGCGTTCGGTATGTAGGCGACGTGCGCATGGCCGTAAAAGGGAACGAAGTGGTGGGAGCAGAGCGAGTAGAAGGGGATGTCCTTCTCGATGACCATCGCGGAGTAGCGTTCGTCGTTGGGAAAGAAGGTGACCTTGGGCTCGGCTCCCTCGGAGAGACCCTGGAAGAGCTCGAGATACATCTTGGCCACGCGCTCGGGCGTCTCGACGAGGTTCGGGTCCTCGAGATCGAGACCGAGCAGCTCGATCACCTTGCGGAAGTGGGACGCGATGTCCCGGATCCGGTCCGTGTCCGCGAGCGTCGGTATGGCGCTGGTCGTGTCGTTCATCGACGGGCTACATCCTCATGCCGAGTCGTCGCGGCCGTGCCATCTGTCGAGATTCCCGGGTTAAGCGGCGCGGGCCCTCGCCAGCAGTCCCGCGATGTCGCGCGCGACGGGGATCTCGCTGCCGACGACCTCGCGGATCTTGCCATCCTTGCCGATGATGAATGCGGTGCGCGCCGAGATTCCCTTGTCGGCCAGGTAGACACCGTACTTCTCGGCGACGGCCCCCTTTGGATGAAAGTCGGCGAGCAGGGGATACGAGATGCCCTGCTGGGCAGCGAATGCCCGGTGGGCCCAGAGCGAGTCCACAGAGATGCCGAGGACCTCCACGTCGGCCGCGCTCCCCGTCGGGAGCAACTCGGCGCATTGCCTGGTCTCCCCGGAGCAGACCGGGGAGAAGTCGAGCGGGTAGAAGAGGAGGACGACGCTCTTCTTGCCACGGTAGTCGGAGAGCGTGACCTTCTCGCCCACGGTCGAAGGCAACGTGAAGTCGGGTGCGATGTCGCCGGTCTTGAGGGGCATGGGCGGCTCCTTGGGTATGACCTCGCGGCTCCAGCGCCGCGAGTGGCGAATTCTATACGAGTGCGGACTCCGCGATACGATGCGGCTCGCATGAAGATCGACCTCCACAGCCACTCGACCGTTTCGGACGGCCTCGACTCGCCGGCGGCCCTGGTGCGGCGGATGGCGGAAGCGGGGTTGAACGCATTCGCCCTGACCGATCACGACACCCTGCAGGGCCTGCCGGAAGCGCGCGCGGAGGCGCAGGCGCGAGGCATCGAGCTCATCGCGGGCGCCGAGATCTCCGCGGAATGGGGCGGCCAGGACGACATCCACATCCTGGCCCTCTTCGTGGACGAGGACAACCGGCGTTTCAACGAGCAGCTGGCGGTCCGGCAGGAGGGACGACGGACGCGGGGCGAGAGGATGGCGAAGAAGCTGGTCGAACACGGATACGCGATCGATCTGGATGCCATTCGCAGGGACGTCGGCGACGGCGTCTGGGGCAGGCCTCACCTGGCGCGGGCTCTCGTCCACGCCGGCTACGCCGCGACCAACGACGAGGCTTTCGAGCGATTCCTCGGGCGCGAGCATCCCTGGTACGTCGCTTACGAGAAGTGGAAAGCCGTCGAGGTGGTGCGCGCGATTCGGGAGGCGGGCGGCGTCTCGTCGCTGGCACACGCCGTCTGGTACAAGCAGACGGATGCCCTGGTCCGCGCGCTCGCGGCCGAGGGGCTCGACGCGATCGAGGTCTTCCATCCGGACCACAAGCCCGAAGAGGAGCGCCGCTTCTCCGCCCTGGCCAGGGAGCTCGACCTCGCGCAGACGGCCGGCAGTGACTTTCACGGGACCCCCGAGGGCCGAAAGAGTCCTGGCGCGGTCTTCGGTGACGGCGCGATGCTCGACGTTCTGCGCGCTCGCCGTCCCTGACTCAGTTCGCATCCTCCTATCCCGCATCCCGCATCCCGCATCCCGGCTCCCGCATCCCGTATCGGTATCCCGCACCGCGTCCGGACATCATCTGTCCTACCCGTCGAGGTTCAATGGCCCTGCGGAAAACGGCGCGATTGCGGAAAAGAAATTTCTTTCCTCGCGCGCGACGAACGAGAAGGACGAAATGCGCATGCGGAAATCCGCGGGGCCGTTGACAGCGTTGAGCGTCGCGACCAGAATCCCGACTCACTCTCCGATGCTCGAAGCGATCAGCGCCGAAAAAGGCCTGCCCCAGAATCTCGAAGCCGAACGCTCGGTTCTCGGCGCGATCCTTCTCGATTCGGCCGCGATCTCCCTCGTCATTCCAATCCTGGGGCCGGACGACTTCTTCCCGGACACGCATCGCCGCATTTTCGCGGCCATGGTCGAGCTCTCGCAGCGTTCGGCGGAGATCGACGTGATTACGCTGCGCGAAGAGCTCGATCGAGCGGGAGCGGTGGACAAGGTCGGTGGCGCCTCGTACCTGACGGCTCTCGTGGACGGCGTTCCCGACGTCGGCAATGTCGAGCATTACGCCCGCATCGTCAAGGAAAAGTCCACGCTGCGGCGCCTCATCCGGGCCGGTCAGCGGATCGTCCGGGAGGGGATCGAGGGGGCACGCGATGCCGAGGCGCTGCTCGGCGAGGCGACGGGGGAGATTTTCGACATCGCCGAGGGGGCAGTGCGGGGCGGTTTCGAGCCGATCGGACAGGTCGTGCGGCACAACCTCGAGGTCATCGAAGACGCGCGGGGCCGGCAGGGAATGCTCTCGGGCCTCGCGACGGGGTTCAAGGATCTCGATCGCATGACCTCGGGCCTCCAGACGACCGACCTCATTGTGCTGGCCGCCCGGCCGTCGGTGGGAAAGACGTCGTTTGCGCTGAACATCGCCCAGCACGTGGCGGTTCGCGAGGGCCGGGCGGTCGGTTTCTTCTCGCTCGAGATGTCGAAGGAGCAGATCGGCTTTCGCGTGCTCTGCTCCGAGGCGGACGTGGATGCCAAGAAGGTGCGCGACGGCTATGCATCGAAGGAAGCCATGCAGCGGCTCGTGCTCGCGCAATCCAAGATCCATGGCGCCCAGTTCTACATCGACGACAGCGCCTCCCTGAACGTTCCGGAGATGCGGGCCAAGGCGCAGCGCCTGAAGCGCGAGCACGGTCTCGACCTCCTGATCGTCGACTACATGCAGCTGATGGCGGGCCACGGTCGCTTCGACAATCGCACCCAGGAGGTGTCGATGATCTCGCGCGGCCTCAAGCTGCTCGCCAAGGAGCTGCGCGTGCCGATTGTCGCGTTGTCGCAGCTCTCGCGGCAGCCCGAGCAGCGCAAGGGCGAGCTCCGCAAGCCGCAGCTCGCCGACCTGCGGGACTCGGGGTCGATCGAGCAGGACGCGGACATGGTTGTCTTTCTCTACCGCGAGGAGCTCTACGACAAGGAGACCGAGCGCAAGGGGATCGCCGACGTGATCATCGCGAAGCAGCGCAACGGCCCGACGGGAGACTTTCAGGTCGTGTTCCTCGGCGACCACATGACCTTCGCCAACTACGCGGGCGGCCCCACCGCACCCCCGGAAGAGCGGCCATTCTAGGCCGTCCGGCGGAACCGTTGGCCCCGGCCCGGGCGATCGTCGATCTGGACGCCATCGTCTCCAACTACCGACACGTGCGCGAGCGCGTCGGTTCGGGTCGGACGGTCTATGCGGTCGTGAAGGCGGATGCCTACGGCCACGGCGCAACCGCGGTGGCGCGCCGCCTCGCCGAGGCAGGTGTGGATCGCTTCGTCGTGGCGAATGCCGAGGAGGGGATGGCGCTGCGCAGGGCGGGGATCCTCGGCGAAATCCTGATGCTGTGCCATGCGGAGCCTTCCGACCTCGCGATGCATCGCGCTTACGGTCTGACGCCGACGCTGTACGATCTGACGCAGGCGCGGTCGCTCGTCCTGGCCGCACGCGGGCTTTCCGAGCCTCTGAACGTCCAGCTCGAGATCGACGCGGGTCTGGGACGTGCTGGCATTCGGCCCGAAGCGCTCGACGAGGTCATCGAGCTTCTGCGGGGCGATTCGAGAGTGAGACTCTCCGGAACCTACGCCAATTTCTCCTCGGCGAGCGATCCTTCTTCCCCCGACACCGATCGCCAGATCGCCGTATTCGAGGCCGGGATCGGCAGGCTGCGGGCATCGGGCGTGGCTCCGGGCCTCGTGCACCTTGCGAACTCTGCGGGCGTCATGGCGCATCCGCGTTCGTGGCTCGACGGCGTGCGGCCCGGCCTTGCCCTGTACGGAGTGGCTCCGTCGCCGGCGATCGGGGGCGATGGTCTCGTACCGGCGATGACGGTTGAGGCCCGAATCACCTCCGTGCGGCGCGTTCCCGCCGGGACCCCACTCGGCTACGGCGGGCGGTTCGTGACGGCGCGCGATACGACGGTCGCCGTGCTTCCGATCGGGTACGCGGACGGGTATCGACGCTGCCTCTCGGGAAGAACCGACGTGCTCCTGCGGGGCAGGCGCGCACCGGTCGTCGGGGCGGTCAGCATGGACGTCACGCTCGTGGACGCGACCGGGATCGGGGTGGAGCGGGGCGATCGGGCCATCCTCCTCGGGCGCGATGGAGACGATGCCGTTACGGCCTGGGACCTCGCGCGGGCCGCCGACACGATTCCATACGAGATCCTGTGCGGGATTGGCCCGCGCGTCCGACGGGTCTACGCGGGAAGCGTCTCCGGGAGGACGGCCTGATGGCGGCCCGGGACACGAGCGTCTTCGCCTGCCAGGGCTGCGGCGCCGAGGCGCCCAAGTGGCTCGGCCGCTGCCCGGAGTGCGGAGAGTGGAACTCGTACGTGGAGCATGCGCGGGAGCGGCCGGCCCGAGGCACCGCGCCCGCAATCGTTTCGCACTCGATGGCGATCGGCGAGATCGCGGCACAGGAGAAGCCGCGGCTCTCGACGGGCCTCGGGGGCCTCGACCGGGTCCTCGGCGGCGGACTCGTCGCCGGTTCGGTGGTGCTCCTGGGCGGGGAGCCGGGGATCGGAAAATCCACGCTGTTGCTGCAGGCGGGACGGGGGCTCGCCGCGTCTTCGCGCGACGTGCTCTATGCGAGCGCGGAGGAATCGGCGGCGCAGGTCCGTCTGCGCGGAGAGCGTCTCGGCATCCGGGAGGGGCGGCTCCTGGTGCTTTCCGAGACCGACGTCACGCGAGTGATCGCCGAGGCAGAGGCGCGATCGCCGGCCGTGGTCGTCATCGATTCGGTGCAGGCGGTGCAGCACCCGTCCCTCGCCTCGGCGCCCGGGACAGTGTCGCAGGTGCGCGCCGCGGCGGCGGAGCTGACCCGGTACGCGAAGTCTCGCGGCGTCCCGGTCCTGCTCGTCGGACACGTGACGAAGGACGGCTCGCTCGCCGGCCCCAAGTCTCTGGAGCACCTGGTGGACGCCGTCATCTCGATCGAGGGGGACCGGGGCCTCGAGCGGCGCCTGCTGCGGGCAACGAAGAATCGCTTCGGTCCCGTCGACGAGATCGCCCTGTACGAAATGACGAGCCGGGGTCTTTCGGAGCTCCCCGATGCCTCCGCGGCGCTGCTCGCGGAGAGGAGGGCGGGACTGCCCGGTAGCGCCGTGACGGCTGCAAGGGAGGGAACGCGATCCGTTCTCGTCGAGATCCAGGCGCTCGTCGGCGCGGCCGCGGCCGGATCGCCCCGGCGGGTAGCACTCGGACTCGACCCGGGGCGTCTCGCGCTGCTGCTCGCCGTTCTCGAGGGTGCCGGGTTGGCGCTGGCCTCGCGGGAGATTTTTGCGTCCTGCACGGGCGGTATCGAGGTGAGCGAGCCCGCGGCGGATCTTGCGATCGTGGCCGCTCTCGTCTCATCCCTCCGGGGTCGGCCCCTGCCGGAGCGAAGCGTCGTGTTCGGCGAAATTGGGCTTCTCGGGGAGGTGCGTCGCGTCCCGGCGGGTCCGGCTCGCCTCAAGGAAGCGCTCGCGCTCGGGTTCCGGACGGTCTACCTGCCCTCGGGCAACGCGGGGGAAGGAGCGGGGTTTCCCGATCTCGACTGTCGTCCCGTCGACCGGGTCTCGGACTTCCTCTCGCGGCTGGGCCGCCAGTAGCCGTCCTGTCGTCCCGAGGGCCGGCGGCCCGAGGGATCCCTGTTGAGTGCCGCTATGGCCAAGAAAGGTTCCCCTCGCGGAGCCTGGCCTGAGCGAAGCCGAAGGCTCGGGATGACAGACCGCAATTACCCGGTCAGGTGCTCCGGCATCGCGTCGGTGAGCTTGCTGTACGCGTCCAGGTACTTCTCCCGGGTGGTCCGGACGACGCCCTCGGGCAGCTTGGGCGCCGGGGGGCGCTTGTCCCAGCCGGTGGATTCGAGCCAGTCGCGCACGAATTGTTTGTCGAAGGAGGGCTGACCCTTTCCGGGCGCGTAGTGGGCCATGTCCCAGTAACGCGAGGAGTCGGGGGTGAAGGCTTCGTCGATCCAGACGATCCGTCCGTCGAAGCGCCCGAACTCGAGCTTCGTATCGGCCAGAATCAGGCCCCGCGAAGCGGCGTAGTCGCTGGCGCGCTTGTACAGGCCGAGGGTCAGGTCGCGCAGGCGCTCCGCTTCTCCCTCCGGCAGTGCCCGGGCCATCGTCTCGAACGCGATGTTCTCGTCATGACCCTCCTCGGCCTTGGTGGCCGGCGTGAAGATCGGCTCGGGGAGCTTGTCGGCCTCGCGCAGGCCCTCGGGCAGGCGGATCCCGCAGACGGTCCCGCTCTTTCGATACTCGGCCCAGCCCGAGCCCGCCAGGTATCCTCTGGCGACGCACTCGAAGGGGATGACCTCGCACTTGCGAACGATCACCGATCGCCCCGCCAGCAGGTCGTGGTCGGCGCGGAGATCCTCGGGGAATCGCGCGATCTCGGCCTCGATCAGGTGGTTCTCGACGTCGGAAAATTTGCGGAACCAGAAGTTCGACAGCTGCGTCAGGATCTTGCCCTTGTCGGGGATTCCGGGCGACAGCACGACGTCGAAGGCGGAGATCCGGTCGCTCGCGACAAGTAAGAGTGAGGGGCCGAGGTCGTAGAGCTCCCGGACTTTGCCCCGGCGCGAGAGGCGGGCTCCGGACAGGTGCGTTTCGGTGATCGTCGTCATTGGCGTGGGAAGTTAGCACAAAGCGAGGCTGGACCCGATGCTCTGCTATCGTAATCCGCCATGCGAATTCGACTGACGGACTCCGTGCCCCGCGGCGCCGGGATCTCGCGGATCGCGTTTCTCCACGAGGGCGCCGGCGCTCCGGCCAGAGCGTCCGCTGCCGTACGCAAGGCGCTGTCGGAGTCGATCCGGAATGGCGGATTCCGCGGCAAGGAAAAGGAGTCGACGGTGGCCGCCGATCCCGGTGCCTGGAGTCTCTACGGGCTGGGTCCCGCGCCTGCCTCGGCGCCGCGCCTGAGGACCGCGCTGCGGCGCGCGGTGCGCGAAGCCCTGCGCCCGGGGCGGCGCCAGCTGGTCCTCTGCTTCGACGACAAGCTCCCCGAGGCGCACTTCCGGGCCATCTTGCCGCAGATTGCGCTGGCGGACTACGCATTCCACCGTTACAAGTCCGGGAAGACGCGGACTGTGGCCGGGGCCGAAGCCCTGGTCCTGCCGCCGGCCGGGCTCGCGGCCCGTGCCTTTGCCGGCCCTGCCCGGGAAGCCGCGGCGATCGCGGAAGCTGTCGTCTGGGCGCGGGACGTGGGAAACACTCCCGGCAACGACCTCGGCCCGATGGAGCTCGCAAGGGAGGCCCGCGGTCTGGCGACGCGGCACCACCTGCGCCTCTCGGCCTTCGACAGGAAGTGGATCGTGCGCCAGAAGATGGGCGGCCTTCTCGGCGTCAATGCGGGAAGCTCCCGGCCGCCGGTCTTTCTGGTCGGGGAGTATTCACCGTCCAGGCCGCGCGGTACCGCCGTCCTCGTGGGCAAGGGGATCACCTTCGACTCCGGGGGTATCTCGCTCAAGCCTGCAGCGTCGATGGGCGAGATGAAGTACGACATGATGGGCGCGGCGACCGCTCTGGCGTGTCTGGCGGCGGCCCGATCGCTCTCGCTGCCGGTGCGCGTGGTCGCTCTCACGCCTCTGACCGAAAACATGCCGGGCGGGTCGGCGACCCGACCGGGCGACATCCTGCGCATGCGCGGCGGGAAAACCGTCGAGGTGGACAACACGGATGCCGAGGGCCGGCTGATTCTGGGCGACGCGCTGTCCTACGCCGGTACCTTCCGCCCGGACGTCGTCATCGATTACGCGACCCTGACCGGCGCCGTCTTGATCGCTCTCGGCAGCGAGTGCGCGGGGCTCATGAGCCCCGACGACGACCTCGCCCGGGAACTGGTCGCGGCCGGTGAAGCGACGGGCGAGCGTGTCTGGCGGCTTCCGGTGTGGGACGACTACCGCGAAAACATCAAGTCCGAGTGGGCCGACATGAAGAACACCGGCGGGCGCAGCGCGGGCACCATCAACGCGGCAATGTTCCTCAAGGAGTTCGTCCCGAAGGGCGTGCCCTGGGCGCACCTCGACGTCGCGGGAGTAGCACACTTCGAGAAGGAGCAGAGCGGCTGGCCGGCGGGTGCTTCGGGTTTCGGCGTGGCGCTGACGATGGAGTTCCTGAAGCGGCGCTTCGCGTCGGCTTCGCGGAAAGCGATGCGGACGGTGCGCTCGAGGCGATCCACGGCCTGAGCGGGCCGTGCTAGGGCCCCACCCCTTCGCGCCACGCGGTCGAAAGGCGGCTCAGGGCTTGCTCCAGTCCCCAGGGCGGAGACTCGGAATCAATGATCCGCGCGCATTGCGCGGGCAGGGCAGCGTGCGTGGAGGCTCCAGGTACGGGACCGAATGCCTCGGCCGCCTCCTCCATCGCTGCGTCGTTTAGTTATAGAGCGACGGCTTCGCCAGGGTCGGGCCGGCCGCTCCACACTTCGATGGTCCGGGTGCGACCGCCTCCGGAGACCCGGCGCGCGTCGAGAGCCCGGGAGAGGGCCGCGGCAAAGGCCGCAGCCTCGACGGCGCGCTCGAAAGCGAGGCGGTGATACGTCCCCGTGGGTCCCTCGGCTTCCGTCACTCTTTCGGCGGCGGCGGCTTGGGCTGCGGGGCAACCGGAAGAGTTCGTCCGGCGCTCTTGCCGACGGCGCGCACGGCGAAGAAGGGGTTGTCCGTCGAGAGTCCGACCCGCGTCACGTTGCCAGGAAAGGTGAAGTCGAGATTGTGGTCGAGGTTGCCGTACTCGCGTCCGGCCTCGGTGCGCAGCGTCTGGCGCGTGATCGGAGTTCTCGAGCGGCTCCGTGAAGCGCACAGCCGGCAGGCCCGTCTGGCGCAACGCGGCCTCGTCGACGGCCGAGCGCGGGACGGATCCGGAGCTCGCCGCAGGCGTGGTGTCGAGAGTCGGGGTCCGACCGGCTCCGCCGGATCCTGGGCGACCACGCACATCGGCGCGACCAGCGCGGCCAGGGCAGGTTTGACTCGCCGGAATCGCTTTGTTAGGTTCCCGGCCACGATGCCCCTCCGTGATTTCCCCGTCGGCCCGGTCGGGGAAGAAGTCTATCCCCGGTTCGTGGCCCGCCTGGCAGAGAAGCTGGACGATCCCGGGCTCGACCGCAACATCGTCGTGCGCGACGCGCTCGCGCAGCTCTATCTCGGGCGCACGGTGGACTACGAGGCGACGATCGGAGACCCGAACGTGCCGCTCGCGACGAAGACGCTCGTCGCGTCCTTCGACCCGCGCAACGCGACGCTGGAGGCCGAGTACTACCGCGAGATCGATCTGGAGAAGTGGAAGCCGATCAAGCCGCTTCTCTGGTTCTGGCAGATGTTCGATCACTCGCCCGTGGGCCGCAACGTGCGGCTCGGTACGCAGATGCGGTACATGCTGGCCCAGCGCGTGTTTCGCAAGTGCGGCAAGGGCGTCCGTATCTTTCACGAGCTCGAGGTGTCGTTCGGCTACAACCTGACGGTGGGCGACGGCGTGACGATTCACCGCAACGTCCTGATCGACGACCGGGGCGAGGTCGTGATCGGCAACGACGCATCGATCTCCGACTACGCCAACATCTACTCGCACTCCCACGCCGTCGAAGACATTCACGACGTGACGCTCGGGAAGACAGAGATCGGCGACCGGGCCCGGGTCACCTACCACTCCGTCATCCTCTCGGGCGTCAAGGTGGCCAGGGATGCGATCGTCGGGTCCATGGGCGTTGCGTCCAAGCCGGTCGAGCCCGGCTGGATCGTCGGCGGAATCCCGGCCAAGCTGATCGCGCAAAAGAGCGTCAAGCCCTGAGACTGTAAACTCTCCCCGTGCTGCGGCGCCTGACGGTCAGGAATCTCGCGATCGTCGAGGATCTGGAGATCGAGCTCTCGGGCGGGCTCACGGTCATCACGGGTGAGACCGGCGCGGGCAAGTCCATCCTGGTGGACGCGATCGCGCTGCTCGCCGGCGGGCGGGGGAGCTCGGAGCTCATCCGGCAGGGCGGGGCGCGCCTGACGGTCGCCGGCGAGCTCGACGCGGATGGCCCCGTTCGGGCGATCCTGGCGGAGGCGAGTCTGCCCGAGTCGCCGTGCGTGCTCCTGCGGCGCGAGCTCTCCGCGGACGGCCGCGGTCGCGCATTCGTCGAGGACGAGGTCGCCTCCGTGCGCACGCTGGCCCGGATCGGGCAGCAGTGGGTCTCGATCCACGGCCAGGGCTCCGAGCGCGAGCTCGCGGATGCGGCCGCGCCGCTCGAGCTCCTCGATGCCTTCGGCAGGTCGGAGGCCGAGCGCGACGCGACCGCGTCCGCGGCGCGGCTCTGGAGCGAGGCGCGGGAGCGGCTCGAAGCGCTGGAGGCTTCGCGTCGCGACCGCGGGCAGAGACTCGAGATGCTCGAATTCCAGATCCGCGAGGTCGAGGCGGCGAGTCCGACCGAGAGGGAGGACGTCGAGCTGCCGGCCGAGCGCGAAAGGCTTCTCCATGCCGACCGCATCCGACGGGCCGGGGTGGCGGCGCTCGCAGCCCTGTCGGAGGAGGAGGGGTCGGCCGCGGACCGGCTGGGCGAGGCCGCGCGGGCTTTCGCCGACCTCGCCGCGATCGATCCCCGCGAGAACGCGCACCGGGAGGAGGCCGAAGACCTGAAGCGGCGCGTCACAGACCTGGCCGCTGCCGCGCGCGATGCGGCTGAGGCGATCGAGGCGGACCCCGATCGGCTGACGGCGCTCGAGACACGGCTCGAGCAGTTGGCCCGCCTCAAGCGCAAGTATGGCGAGTCGATCGCGGAAATGCTTCGCCGACTCGAGGCTCTTAAGGCCGAGCGCGAAGAGCTCTCCCACATCGAAGACGCCCTCGAGCGCCGGCGTGCGGAAGAAGCCGCGGCACGCAAGGCCTATCGCGAGGCCGCGGCGCTCCTCTCGACCAGGCGCCGGGCGGCCGCTGTGAGATTTGGAGAGGCCGTCGAAAAGGAGATCCGGGCGCTGGCCATGGAGAAGGCCCGCCTGCGCGTCCTGCTCGAACCGGCCGGCGAGGAGTCGCCGCGGGTCTCCGGCGCGGAGACCGCGTCCTTTCTCTTCGCGCCGAATCCCGGAGAACCGGAGAAGCCGCTCGAGCGCATCGCGTCCGGAGGCGAGCTCTCGCGGCTGCAGCTGGCGATCCGTTCGGTCGCCTCGGGACGTCGCCGCCGGGGCCGTACGCTGGTTTTCGACGAAGTGGATGCCGGAATCGGTGGCCGGGTGGCGGAGGTCGTCGGCAGGAAGCTGCGGGATCTCGCCGAGGGAGACCAGGTATTGTGCGTCACGCACGTGCCTCAGATCGCCGCGCTGGCCGACTGTCACTACCTGGCGGAGAAGCGGGAGGAGCGCGGACGCACGATCGCGTCCGTGCGCCGGCTCGACGGCAAGGAGCGGGTGACCGAGATCGCCCGCATGCTTGCGGGTGAGATCGTTCCGGAAACGGCGCTCAAGCACGCCCGCACCCTGTTGGAGGCCGCGGCGCGATGAGTGATCGGGCAGCGCCCCCGGAGTCCTCCTCGCGCCTGGAGCGAGAGAGGCATTCGCGCTCCCGGCTCTTCCCGGGCATAGGGGACACGGGGCAGAACAGGATTCACGAGTTCTCGATCGCTTTCGTGGGCGTGGGCGCGGTCGGCGCCGCGGCGGCCGAGATGGCGGTACGGGCCGGATTCGGCCGGGTCACGGTGATCGACCGGGACGTCGTCGAGACGTCGAATCTCTCGCGCCAGTTTCTCTTCGATGAAGACGACGCCTCTCGAGTCGCACCCAAGGCCGAGGCCGCGGCCCGGCGGCTGAGCGAGATCGATGCCTCGGTGCCGGTCGCAGCCCTGGTGACGGACCTCGACCATCACAACGCGCGGCAGGTGCTCGCGGGCCACGATCTCGTCTTCGACGGATCGGACAACTTCGAGACGCGCTTGCTGGTATCGGACGCGGCCCGCTCGCTCGCCCTGCCTTCGATCTACGCGGCCTGCGTCGGAGACGAGGGTCGCGTGGCCGTTTCGGTGCCGGGGAGGACGCCCTGCCTGCGCTGCTACCTCGAGGCCCTGCCGCCGGCGGGCTCGGGCCCGACCTGCGACACGGTCGGTGTCGTGCCGACCCTGCCGCCGCTCGTCGCCTCGCTCGGGATGACGGAGGCCGTTCGCATCGCCAGCGCAGAGGCGCCGGCGCCGGGCATTCTCATGCTTTCGGTCTGGACCGGAGGTTTTCGAGCTCGCCGGATTTTCGAGACGGCGCGCCCCTCGGCGAACTGTCCCGTTTGCTCGGGGGGACGATTCCCGGCGCTCGAGGGCGAGGGCGCGACCGGCATGGTCAAGCTGTGCGGGCGCCAGTCCGTGCAGATCACGCCGTCGACCCGCGCGCGTCCGGACTTCGAGGCGCTCGAGCGCCGGCTCGCGGCCCTTGGAACCGTCCGCCGATCCCCGGAGCTTCTTCACGCCGACGTTGGAGACGTCAGCCTGACGATTTTCGGAGATGGCCGCTGCGTCGTACGGGGCACGAGCGACCTCGCGCGGGCACGATCCTTCTACGACCGGTTCGTCGGCGGGTGACCGTGCGACGCATCCGCATCGCCGAGCTTCTGGCATCGCCGGCGGAAATCGAGAGTCTTGCCGGCGTGCTCGCACGCGGCGGAGTCGTCGCGATCCCGACAGAGACGTTCTACGGTCTGGCCGTCGACCCGAGGAGCGAGGAAGGGGTGCGGCGCGTTCTTGCCCTGAAGCGGCGGGGCGCGGCCAAGCCTCTTCTCGTACTCTTCGGCGCGCGGTCGCATCTCGCGCCGCTCGGGGTCGCCGCCTCGGAGGAGACGTTCGACCGGTTTTTCGGGATGTGGCCGGCGCCCCTGACCGTCGTCTTCCCGCTGTCGGCTCCGCTTCCCGCGTCGCGGGACGCCCTGACTCTCGCCCTGCGGCTGCCGGCGCACGCGGCGCTGCGTGCGCTGCTGACGCGCGTTGGCCCCGTCACCGGCACGAGCTTGAACCGTTCCGGCGATCCGCCGTGTTGCAATCCGGACGAGGCGGCGCGCCTGCTGCGGGGAGAGCTCGACCTTCTGATCGACGGAGGAGATACGCCGGGCGGACTCCCCTCGACGCTCGTCGACGCCACGGTCGATCCACCGCGCGTCGTACGGGAGGGCGCTTACCCGTGGCCGGCGCCTCGGTCGTGAACCTTTCGCGATCGTGCTAAATTGCCCGCTTTTATGGGCATCCTCAAGGAGTTCGCCGGCAAGTGCCCCGTCGTCGGAGAGCGCGTGTACCTCGCCGAGACGGCGGCCGTCATCGGAGACGTCGTGCTCGGCGACGACGTGTCGATCTGGTACAACTCGGTCGTGCGCGGCGACTGCCACTTCGTGCGCGTCGGCGCTCGCTCCAACATCCAGGACAACTGCGCGATTCACGTCTCAGAGGGCACCTACCCGACGATTCTCGACGAAGAGGTCACGCTCGGACACGGGGCCATCGTCCACGGCGCGACGGTGCGGCGCGGCGCGCTCATCGGCATCCGGGCCACGGTGATGGACGGTGCCGAGGTCGGCGAGTCGGCTTTCGTCGGGGCGGGCGCTCTCGTCACGCCGCGAACTGTCGTTCCTCCCCGCACGCTCTGGCTCGGCGTGCCCGCGCGGAGGATCCGGGAGCTGTCCGACGCCGAGGTCGTGGACCTGCGCGAATATCATCGGCACTACCTCGCCTACAAAGAGGAGTACTTCCGGGTCGACGGGAGGTGGGCGCGATGAGCGGCCGCCTGAAGGCGCCGAAGGGCACCCACGACCTGTTTCCGGCCGAGGCGGAGAGGTTCGCGGCAGTCGAGGACGTGGCGCGGCGGGTCTTCGGGTCGTACGGGTACGGCGAGGTCCGCACGCCGATCTTCGAGTCGACGGAGCTCTTCGCCCGATCGGTCGGGGAGACCACGGACATCGTCCACAAGGAGATGTACACGTTTCCGGACCGCAAGGGCCGCTCCCTCACGCTGCGCCCCGAGAACACGGCGGGCGTGGTGCGCGCGCTCGTCGAGAGGGGCATGCAGGAGCTTCCGCGCCCGATCCGGCTCTGGTACGCCGGACCGCAGTTTCGCTACGAGCAGCCTCAGGCCGGGCGATACCGGGAGTTTCGCCAGATCGGCGTGGAGCTCGTGGGCGTGGCGTCGGCCGCCGGCGACGCCGAGGTCCTGGGGATGCTGTTCCGGTTTCTGCGCGCTCTCGGCTTCACGGACGCCGTCGCGACGATCAACTGCATCCCCCGCGGCCAGGCGCGGCTGGCATTTTCCCGTGCGTTGCAGGAGCATGTGCGGCCCCACGCAGGGCGTCTTGGCCCCGAGGACCGCAAGCGTCTCGACGAGAACCCGCTCCGGCTCTTCGATTCCAAGGACCCGGAGGCGCGAAGGGTCCTCGAGGGGGCGCCGGCCACGCTCGCCTTTCTCGACGACGCGTCCCGCGCCCACCACGAGCAGTTGAAACGGCTGCTTCCGGAAAACGACGTGCCCTACTCCGAAAGCGCTGCAATCGTGCGTGGCATCGACTATTACACGCTCACGGTGTTCGAAGTGACTTCCGCGCGCCTGGGTGCACAGAACGCGCTGCTCGGCGGCGGACGTTACGACGATCTGGTCGGCCAGCTCGGGGGCCCGCCGACACCGGCCGTCGGGTTTGCCATCGGCGAGGACCGTCTCGTCGAGGCCATGACGACCGACGTTCGACCGAGCCGGACCCTGTTCTGGACGATTCCCGACGGGCCGGAGGAGTTTCGATACGCCCTGGGCGTGGCCAGCGAGATCCGGTCTCTGTTACCCGAGACGATCGTCGAGACCGACCTGTCCGGCAGAGGGATCGTCAAGGGCCTCTCGCGGGCGGGACAGATCGCGAAGGATTCATCCAAGCATGCGTTTCGCGTGGGCAGCGTCCACGCCGTGCTCCTCGGCTCCCGGGAGCGGGAAGGGGGCATGGTCACGATGAAGGATCTTGAGACGGGAGCCCAGGAGACGTTTCCCCGGGGGCAGCTCGCCGAGCGGCTGGCAGGGCGCGAGAGATGAGCGTGTCGCGACAGCCTGCGGGAGCCCTCCGGGCGGGCGACGAGGGCCGGACGGTGCTTCTGAAGGGCTGGGTCGCCCGGCGGCGCGACCTGGGGGAGCTCATCTTTCTGACGGTCCGCGACCGCAGCGGGCTCGTCCAGGTCGTGTTCGACAGGGCCCGCTGCCCCGCGGCGGCCGTTGCCGATGCGGCGCAGGCGCGCAGCGAAGACGTGGTGACGGTCGAGGGCGCGGTCGTCCTGCGCGGGGAGGGGCAGACGAACCGCGAGCTGCCGACCGGCGAGATCGAGGTCGTCGGGACGAGGCTCGAGTTTCTCGCGCGCTCCGAGACGCCTCCCTTCGTCGTCGAGGACCGCACGAACGCGACCGAGGAGCTGCGGCTGGAGTACCGCTACCTCGACCTGCGCCGCCCCGTGATGCTGAAGAACTTCGTGCTGCGCGACGAGATCGCGTTTCGCGTCCGGAGGGTTCTGCACGAGCGCGGTTTTCTCGAGGTCGAGACGCCGATGCTGACGCGCTCGACCCCGGAGGGCGCGCGGGACTTCCTCGTGCCCTCGCGCGTTCACCGGGGCCAGTGGTACGCACTGCCCCAGTCGCCCCAGCTCTTCAAGCAGATTCTCATGATCTCGGGTTTCGAGCGGTACTTCCAGATCGCCCGGTGCTTTCGCGACGAGGACCTGCGCGCCGACCGCCAGTTCGAGTTCACGCAGATCGATCTCGAAATTTCGTTCCCGACCGAGGAGGACGTCTTCGACACGGTCGAGGCCTTCCTCGTCGAGGCCTTCGCGGCGGCAGACATCCGCGTCGCGCGACCGTTCCGAAGGCTGACCTTTCGGGAGGCGATGGATCGGTACGGCACCGACCGGCCGGACCTGCGCTACGGGCTGCCCCTGTGCGATCTCTCCGAGGCCGCCGCCGGAAGCGGTTTCGCGCCGTTCGAGAAGGCGCTCGACTCCGGCGGGACGGTGCGCGGGCTCCGGGTGCCCGGCGGGGCGGGCGTGTCGCGCAAGCGTCTGGACGAGCTCGCGGAACGGGTGCGCGAGCACGGGGCGGGGGGCCTGGTGTGGATGAAGAAGTTCGACGGGGAGGTGACGTCGCCGGCGAAGAAGAGTCTCGCGGAGGGTCACCTCGGCCGCATCCTCGAGCGGGCGGAGGTCGTCGACGGCGACCTGCTGCTCGTCGTCGCCGACAAGCAGAAGGCGGCGTTCGCCGCGCTCGCC
The DNA here is from genome assembly GCA_963847075.1 of uncultured Acidobacteriota bacterium. GTDB lineage: Bacteria > Acidobacteriota > Thermoanaerobaculia > UBA5066 > Gp7-AA6 > DAHUXD01. The sequence continues at coordinate 230,072 of CAWJYL010000002.1, read as the reverse complement.
GCGCTGCGTGCCGAGACGGCGCGCGAGATGAAACTCGTCGATGACTCGCTCCACGTCTTCTGCTGGGTCACGGAGTTTCCCCTGCTCGGTTTCGACGACGAGACCCGGCGATGGTTCCCCATGAACCACCCCTTCACGGGCCCGCGCGAGGAAGACATCGAACGGCTCGAATCGGATCCCGGAAGCGTGCGCGCCCGAGCCTACGACGTCGTCGTCAACGGCTGGGAGCTCGGCTCCGGCTCGATCCGGATTCACAGGGCAGACTTGCAGGAGCGCGTGTTTCGAGTCCTCGGAATCTCGGAAGCGGAGGGCAGGGAGCGATTCGGATTCCTGCTCGATGCCCTGAAGTACGGAGCGCCGCCGCATGGCGGAATCGCGCTCGGCCTCGACCGGATCTGTGCCATCGCCGCCGGGGCGACGTCGCTGCGCGACGTGATCGCCTTTCCGAAGACGACCTCGGGGATCTGTCTGATGACGAAGGCGCCCGCCGATGTTTCTGCGCAGCAGCTTCGCGAGCTCGGGCTCGATCCGCCGGACCGGCGGCCGGAGCGGTGACGGTCGACGCGCCCGAAATGCTTCGGGTGCGCCAGGGCGCCGTCGAGAGCGCGCTCTGGATCGGCCGGGGCCTCCTGCGCACCGCGGGCCGGCATCTGGTGTCGCCGTCGGGCCGGTTCCTCCTGTTTGCCTCCAGCGCTGCAGGATCCGTGGCCGAACCGCTGCGCCGGGAGCTCGCGGGGCGCCTGCTTCTCGATCGCGCCCTCGAGGACCGCGAGTCGGCAAAGACACCCGAGACGGCCCTGGAGATCGCCGGTCAGGCGCTGCGCGCCGGGCTGCGGCGCGACGATGCCTTCGTGGCCGTCGGAGGCGGCGTGCTGACCGACCTCGTCGGCTTCGCGGCGGCCATTGCCCTGCGGGGCGTCACCTGGAATGCCGTCCCGACGACGACCGCCGGAATGGCCGATGCCGCCATCGGGGGAAAGACCGGCGTGAATCTGTCGCTGGGCAAGAACCTGATCGGGGCGTTCCATCCGCCGGCGACCGTGCTCGTCGATCCGGCCGCGGTGGCAACGCTGCCCGATCGCGACTATCGAGCGGGGCTCGTGGAGGCCTTCAAGGCGGCGTGGATCGCGGACGCGGGCCTCGCAGCGCGGGCCGCGAACCGCCTGCCGGCGATCCTCGCGCGCGACGAGGACGCGATGCTCGACCTCGTGGGCGGCGCCGCACGGATCAAGGCGAACGTGGTCTCGGAGGATCCGCGGGACTCGGGGCGCAGGCGCATCCTGAACTTCGGGCACACGCTCGGCCACGCTCTGGAGGCGGCCGGCAACTTCGAGCGGCTGCGGCATGGCGAGGCGGTCGCCTGGGGAATCGCCGCGGCCCTCGCAATCTCGGGACGGCGCGCCGGGCTCTCGGACGCGGACGCCACGGAGGTGCGGGCGGTGCTCAAAGGCCTGGGTCCCTTCCCGACTCCGGATCGCGATGCGGGCCGGCTCGCGCCGCTACTCGCGCAGGACAAGAAGACGACGGCGCGCGGTCTCGCGTCGGTCCTGCTGGCTGCGATCGGCGATGCGCGCGTCGAGGAAGCGGTGCCCGCGGAGGAATGGCTCGAGGCAGCAGCTATAATGACGCTATCGTGAAAGGGCGCTCCGGACGGCGTCGGATCCGCCTCTTCGTTCTGCTCGCCGGCGCGCTGATTCTCGCGTCCCTGGTTCCGCTGGTCGTGGCCGAGGCGGTCCTGATCAACCGCAATCGGCGCACACTCGAGACGCTCGAGGAAAAGTACCTGACGCGCTCGTCGGCCGCGATCGCCGACCATATCGCGGCCTACTACGCGGCGGCCGGGCAACAGCTGACAAAGGCCGCCGACGCCATCCGCCTGGCGGTGCAGCTGACGGGCAAGGATCCCTTCGGCCCCTCCGACGGCCCGGAAATCCTGGGATCGGTCCTGGCGGGACAGGGCGCGCTCGTGGCCCTGCACGGCGTGAATCTCGACGGGCGGGGCAGCCGCGTCGGCCCCGACCTGCAGGCGCCCGAGATGGACCTGGAGTTTCGGAAGGGATTCCAATCCGCGCGGGATGGAGTGCGGTACGCGGGCGATCCCTTTCCGCTGGGCGAGCTCGGGCCCGTGGCCGTGCTCGCGGCTCCGGTCTCCGACGAGAAGGGGACCCGCATCGGCGTCGTCGAGGCCCTGGTGTCCTGGCAGCCGATCGTGCGGGAGTTCCAGGAGGAGGCCCGCCGCGAGGTCCGGGCGACGCTGATCGACCGGCAGGGCCGCATCCTCTTCCCGCCGGCCACCCGCGGCGCGAGTACGACACACCCGTCCTCTCTGGTCGCCGACTTCGTCCGCTTCCCAGCCCGCCTCACGCGCTCCGAGTCGACGGCCACGGGAGCGGTTCTGGCGTCGATCTCTCCCGTGGAGGATCCGCCCTGGGGTGTGCTCGTCGAGCGCGACCGCGACATTGCCTTCGCATCGGTCGATCGGATGGTCCGCGACACGGTTCTCTGGAGCACGGCCTGTCTCGCCGGCGCCCTGATGCTGGGCCTGCTCTTCGCGCGGGGGCTCTCGCGACCGATCGCCCAGCTCGCCGAGTCGACACGGGCGGTGGCCGAGGGGCAATACGGCGCCACGGTCGAGGTCGGGGGCACGGCGGAAATCGCCGGCCTCTCGGAGAACTTCAACCTGATGAGTGCGTCGATCCACGACGCCTTCGAGAAGGTGCAGAAGGCGGCCCGGGAAAACCAGGAGCTGTTTCTTTCGTCCATTCGGGCTCTGGCTGCCGCGATCGATGCGAAGGACCCGTACACGCGCGGCCACTCGGAGCGCGTGGCGCGTTACTCCTCCGCGATCGCCAAGGAGATGAACCTGCCGACCGACGAGGTCCGCAAGGTACGCCTCTCGGCGTTGCTCCACGACGTCGGCAAGATCGGCATCGACGACCGGATCATCCGCAAGCCAACCGCCCTGACCGACGACGAGTTCGAGCTCATGAAGGCGCACCCGGTCAAGGGCGCCGCGATCATGGAGACAATTCCTCAGCTGGCCGATATCATCCCCGGCATGAAGTACCACCACGAGAAGTGGGAGGGCGGCGGCTATCCGGACGGCCTCAAGGGGGAGCAGATCCCGATGCAGGCCCGCATCGTCGCCGTCGCCGACGCCTTCGATGCCATGACGACGACCCGCCCGTACCAGAAGGCCATGGAGGTGACGTACGTGCTCGAGCGCTTGCGGGAGATGTCCCAGAAGCGGTTCGACGGCGCTGTCGTCGAGGCTCTGGCCCGGTCCCATGGAAAAGGAACCCTCATCCCCCGGGATGGGGCAGTGGCGAGCGTGCCGGCCATCCCGCGGACCGGCACGGCGGTGGCGCGATGAGGCGGCTGCTCGCAGCCGGCGCTTGCGTTCTCCTTCTGTGTCCTGCCGGCTGTCAGCCGCGGAAGCCCAAGACGTCCGCGGAAGTTCTCCTGACGGAGCGGATGGCCCAGGTGCTCCTGAGGGACGGGAGGCCCGTCGAGGCGGAAAAGGCCTTCAAGGAAGCGCTCAAGGACGATCCCAAGAACCCGGAGGTGTGGGGAGGACTGGGCGTGTCGCTTCTGATGCAGAACCGATTCAAGGACGCCCTGGGTCCACTCGACAAGGCGGTCCAGCTCGCGCCCGAGAACGGCTCGAACCACAACAACCGGGGCGTGGCATACATGGAGCTCGGGCAGTTCAAGGAGGCGGAGGCCGACTTCGACGCCGCCGAGAAGTCGCAGAATCCCGACGATCGCATCTCGGCCGCAATCAACCTCGGGCGCCTGCGCCAGAGGCAGGGCGACTTCAAGGGGGCCGAGCAGGACTTCACGAATGCGCTGGCGAGGGACCCGCGGTCCTTCGCGGCCCTGCTCGGGCGCGCCGGGGCCCGCGAGTCCTCCGGCAACGTCGAGGGTGCGGCGGAGGATTACCTGACGGCCGTCAAGATCGAGCCGACCAGCGCCGAGGCGAACCTGCGTCTGGGGTTCTGTCTCCTTTCGCTCCACAAGCCCGATCTCGGCCGCCGGTACCTCCAGCGGGCCATCGATCTCGATCCGAACGGTGAAACGGGAGCCCGAGCCCGGTTGCTCATGGAGAGCATGGCGGCCGGCGCCACGTAGACTTCCGATTCCGGCCGGCCGCTCCCGTCTCTCGACTTGGTATCTTCCCTTGACGATGACCGACGATCCCAGGACCGCCTCTCCCGGCGTGCGCGGCCGCGGAGGCTTCTTTGCGAAGGTCCGACGCGGTCTCTTCATGACCCATACCGAGATCCTCGAAAAGCTCGAGACCGCGGTCAAGAAGGGCCTGGGGATCGATGAGTCCGTTCTCGAAGCGCTCGGGGACGCCCTCGTCGGGGCGGACGTCGGCGCCGACACCGCGAGTGCGCTGACGGAGGCCGTGCGGGAGCGGGCCGGCGGATCCGAGCGATCGGACCTGTCCGCGGTCCGCAGCATCCTTCTCGAGGAAATCGAGAAGCTGATCGCCTCGGCTCCGCGACCGGCCCGCCGGGCCGACGTACCGCTCTTCGTGACGTTCCTCGTGGGCGTCAACGGCTCGGGCAAGACGACGACCGCCGCCAAGCTCGCCGCGCGCGAGACGGCCGAGGGTCGCTCCACTCTGCTCGCCGCGGCGGACACTTTCCGGGCGGGAGCGATCGAGCAGCTCCAGACCTGGGCCGACCGGCTGGGGCTTGCGCTCGTGCGCCACGGCGAGGGGGCCGATCCCTCGGCCGTTCTCTTCGACGCGCTCGCGGCGGCGAAGGCTCGCGGGGTTCGCACGCTGCTGGTCGATACCGCCGGGCGCCTCCACACAAAGAAGAACCTGATGGAGGAGCTCGCCAAGATGCGCCGCATCGCCGCCCGCGAGGTGCCGGGGGCGCCGCACGAGACTCTGCTCGTCCTCGATGCAACGACCGGGGTCAACGGCCTCGTCCAGGCGCGGCGCTTCGTCGAGGCGGCCGGCGTGACGGGCGTCGTGCTCACGAAGCTCGACGGGAGCGCCAAGGGCGGCATCGTGCTCGCGATCTACCGCGAGCTGAAGCTTCCGGTGTTGTACGTCGGCGTGGGCGAAGCCCTCGACGACCTCGTGCCGTTCGACCCCTCCGGGTACGCGAAGGCCCTGCTCGGCGAGGAAACCTCGGTGGCGCCGGCGTGAGTGGCCGCCGGCCGATCGATCTCGCCTGGCTCGACCGCGCCCTCTCGCTGGCCGAGCGTGGCCGGTATTCGGCGTCCCCCAACCCGATGGTTGGCGCGGTCGTCGTCCGCGCGGGACGCCTGGTCGCCGAGGGATTTCACCGGAAGGCCGGAGGGCCCCACGCCGAGGTCGTTGCGCTGAGGGGCGCGGGGAGCGCCGCCCGAGGCGCCGATCTCTACCTCACCCTCGAGCCCTGCGTGCACGAAGGGCGGACGCCACCGTGTGCCCCCGCGATCATCGCGTCCGGAATTCGGCGCGTGATCGTTGCCGTCCGCGATCCGAACCCGCTGGTGGCCGGCCGCGGCGTGGCGGCGCTGCGACGCGCGGGCCTGGATGTGGTACTCGCTCCGGCTGTCTGGCGCGATCGCGCGATCGAGCAAAACGCGAGGTTTCGAACCTGGATCGCCTCCGGCACTCCTCTCGTGCTTGCGAAGTGGGCTTCGACCCTGGACGGTCGAATCGTCTCGGCAGCGGGCCAGAGTCGTTGGATAACCGGACAGGCCGCGCGACGCCGGGCGCTGCTCCTGCGGGAAGAGTTCGACGCCGTTCTCGTGGGGGCCGGCACCGTGCTCGCCGACGATCCGCGCCTGACGCGACGCCTTGGGCGCAATCGGACGACGGCACACTGGCGAATCGTTCTTGACGGCCGCCTGCGGATTCCCGAGACGGCTCGGGTTCTCCGGGGGCCCGGAGAGATTCTGATCGCCACCGCGGTGCCGCCGGGCGCCCGCAGGTTCCGGCGGCTCCAGAATCGAGGTCTGCGCGTCTGGAGCCTGCCGTCCGGGTCTTCGGGCAGCGTGGACCTGCCCGCGCTGCTGCGCGCTCTGGCTCGATACGGCGTGACGGGACTGATGGTCGAGGGGGGAGCCGAAACGCTCTGGAGCTTCTTCTCAGCCGGCCTCGTCGACCGGGTCGCCGCGTTCATCGCCCCGCGCGTCCTCGGCGGCCGGGGTGCGATGGCGGCCGTGGGAGGAAGGGGCTTCGCTCTGGCTCGAACACCGGGGCTGTCCGGGCTGGCCGTCGAGGACGTGGGCGGCGACCTCCTCGTCACCGGCCGCGTCACGTAGACTGCCTCCATGTTCACGGGCATCGTGTCCGGCGTCGGCGCCGTCGTCTCGCTCGTCTCCCGGCAGGGCGGCGCGAGGCTGCGGGTGCGCCCTCCGGGGCGCTACGGCCGGTTCCGGTCGGGCGAGAGCGTCTGCGTCGCCGGCGTCTGCCTGACGGCCCTCTCCGCGGGTCGGGATCTCGTCGCGGATCTGTCGCGCGAAACGCTGCGTCGCTCGAGCCTCGGGCGCCTCGGCGAGGGTGGGGCCGTAAACCTCGAGCGGGCGCTTCGCTGGGGGGATCGCCTGTCGGGCCACTTCGTCATGGGGCACGTGGACGGGATTGCCCGCGTTCGAGGCGTCGCGCGGTGCGGGAACTCCTGGATGTTCACGTTCACGATCCCGCCCGGCCTGTCGCGCTATGTCGTGGCGAAGGGATCCGTTGCCCTCGATGGAATCAGCCTGACCGTGGCCGGGCGCAAGGGGCGGGCCTTCGACGTCGCCGTCATCCCCGCGACCTTTCGGCGCACCACGCTCGGCCGCGCCAGGCCCGGGGATCCGATCAACTTCGAGGTGGATGTCTTCGCGCGATATGGCCATGCGGCCGCGACGCGCGGCATCCGTCGGCTCCGCGCAGAGCGATGATCGTCTTCGAGACGGCCGCGGCACCGGCGATTCGCGTCGGAGAGGGCGAGATCGCGGGTCGTCGGATCGCGGGACGGCTGCTGCCCTACGGGGCTGAAGCGGCAGCGGCGGCCGTTCGGTTCGATCCGTTGGAGCGCCGATTTGTTGTCGCTCGCGGCGAGGCCGTCGTCGCCGTCGGGCCGTCCGGTCCGGAGCACTGGAGGCAGGCGACGTCGCGGATTCCGGCCGGCCCGCTCCTGGTGGGTCCCTGCGCGGCGTCCGAGAACGTCCGAGGCGCTTTCCTGGCGGCCGCCGAGGGTGCGCTCGGAGCAGGCCGGGGCGTGTACTTGCTCGATCCGGAGCCGGCAGGACTACCCGCAGATGCGGGGCGCTCGGCCGTCGTCCTGTGTACCTGGCGGCCAGGCCGGCCCGAGGCGGCCTTCCCGGGTCTGGAGGCGGCACGCGCAGCCGGCATCTCGATCGCTGCGTTGTTTCCCCTGCTGCCTGGCTGGACCGGCGAGACGGACGCTCTCGAGGCTCTCGCGACAGCCGCGGCAACCGGGGGAGCCTCCTCCCTGACTGCCCTCATCCCGTTTGCCGACGGCGAGGGTCGGCGTGCCATCGTGGAAGCCCGGGCGGCTGTGGACCCCGAGGCCGTGGACCGATTCTTCGAGTTCATCCACCACGCCGACTGGACGGCGCGGCTTGCCGCCCGACTGGGGGAGGCGCGCTCCGCGGCGAAGCGGCACGGCCTCGCCTGCCTCCCGCCTCGGCCCGTCGGCCGCCGAGAGCCTGCGGGCAACGGCGCCGCCGCCGCTCGTCTCGAAGAGCTTGCCGAGGTTTCGGGAACCGACGAGCACCGCGCTGCCCGCCTCCTCGCCGCCGTCCGATGGATCGACGAGTGCGGCCGCGACCTTGGGATCCTCGCCCGAGAAGGCAACTTCCGGAAGGTCTTTCCCTTCGAGGACGAAATCGTGGGAGCCGCCGAGGCGGCGCTCACAGAGGCGAAGTGACTCCGGCCGGCCTCTACGTGCACCTGCCGTACTGCGCGTCGCGGTGCGGCTACTGCGCCTTCGTGGTGACGACCGACGCCTCGAGTCGGGACCGGTACCTCCGGGCACTGGAGCGGGAGGCGGCCCTGGTCGAGAAAGAAGCCGGTGTCGTTTCTTTCGATTCCATCTACCTCGGCGGGGGCACGCCGTCCCTCCTGCCGCCGGCTGACGTCGCGCGTCTGCTCTCCTCCCTGCGCTCTCGATTCGCGATCGGGGCCGGCGCCGAGGTCACCCTCGAGGCAAATCCCGAGGACGTGACGGAGACAGCGGCCCGTGCCTGGACCGATGCGGGCGTCAACCGGGTGTCGGTCGGCGTGCAGTCGCTCGCGGATGCGGAGCTCTCGGCGGTCGGGCGTCGGCACGACGCGGCGCGGGCGCGCTCGGCGCTCGCAACGCTTGCGCAAACGGGGGTCTCGGTCTCCGGCGATTTGATCCTGGGTCTTCCGGAGCAGACGCGGGAGAGCTTCCGCTCGAGCCTTTCCGGCCTCGGCCAGACGGGGGTCGAGCACGTCTCGATCTATCTCCTCGAAACCGAGAAGACGAAGACGATCGAGGAGGACCGGCGCCTGCGCCCGAATCGATACCTCTCCGACGACGCGCAGGCCGAGCTGTGGCTCGAAATGGGGGAGTCGCTCGCTGCCAGGGGCCTCGTCCACTACGAGATCTCCAACTGGGCGCGTCCCGGGCGCGAGGCCCGGCACAACGTCAAGTACTGGCAAAGGACGCCAACGCTCGGCCTCGGCGTGTCCTCCCACGAGCTCTGGGGCGGGCGCAGGCGTGCCAACGTGTCGAACCTCGAGCAGTACCTGGCGCGGCTCGATGCGGGCCAGCGGCCGCTTGCCCTCGATGAGCCGATCGGAGCGGCGGCGGCCGCACGGGAGGAGATATTTCTGGGGTTGCGCCTGGCGGCAGGGGTAGCCTCAGAGCAGATCGAGGCCTTCGTCGTCGGCTCCGAGGACGTCCGGCTCTGGAACGACTACGAAGGCTGGCTCGCCGAGGGGATTCTCGAGAGGGCGCAGGATCACGTCCGGTTCACGGAGCGCGGGTTCCTCGTCTCGAATGAGGTTCTCAGTCGGTTCGTGTGAGGGCCCTGCGTGTCATCCTGAGCGAAGTGCGTGTCATCCTGAGCGAAGCGAAGGATCCCGGACTCGACGTGAGGCAGCGGCTGTCAAGTCCGGGATCCCTCGGCGCTCACGCGCCTCGGGATGATCGGCGGCCGTGCAGGCCGCCGATCAAATGAACAGTGGCGCGAGCACGAGCGTGATCGTGGCGAGCAGCTTGATGAGCACGTGCAGCGACGGCCCCGCGGTATCCTTGAAAGGATCGCCCACGGTGTCGCCCACGACGGCGGCCTTGTGCGAGGGCGAGCCCTTGCCGCCGTAGGCTCCCGTTTCGATGTACTTCTTGGCGTTGTCCCACGCCCCTCCGCCGTTGTTCAGGAAGGTGGCCATGACGACGCCCGCGATCGTGCCGACCATGAGGAGGGCTGCCACGGCCTCGGCGCCCACGCCGAACTGCTTGAAGATCAGGCCGACCACGATCGGCGTTCCGACGGCGACCAGGCCGGGCGCGATCATCTGGCGCAGCGCGCCGCGCGTGACGATGTCCACGGTGCGGCCGTAGTCCGGCTTCTCCGTTCCCTGCATGATGCCGGGATGCTCCTGGAATTGGGCGCGGACGTCCTGGATGACGACGTAGGCGGCCTTGCCCACCGCCTTGATCGCGAGCCCGGAGAAGAAGAAGACGAGCATGGCGCCGATCAAGCCGCCGACGAAGACCTCCGGCTTGGCGAGGTTGACCGAGGTCAACTCCGCGCCGTAGTTCTTGAGCTCGTCGAGGTACGCCGAAAAGAGCAGGAACGCTGCCAGCGCGGCCGAGCCAATGGCGTAGCCCTTGGTCAGCGCCTTGGTCGTGTTGCCGACGGCGTCGAGCCGGTCGGTCTTCTTGCGGATCTCTTCCGGCTGCTTCGACATCTCGACGATGCCGCCGGCGTTGTCGGTGATGGGCCCGAAGGTGTCCATCGCGAGGATGTAGGCCGCCGTTCCGAGCATGCCCATCGTTGCCACCGCGGTGCCGAAGAGGCCGCCGCCCGGCAGCGCTGCCGCGCCGATCTTGTACGAGGCGAGGATCGCGATGGAGATCGCCACGACCGGCGCGAGCGTGCACTCGAGGCCGACCGCGATGCCGGCGATGATGTTGGTCGCAGGCCCCGTCTGCGAAGCCTCGGCGATTTCGCGCACGGGCCGGTACTTGTACTCGGTGTAGTACTGGGTGATGAAGACGAAGACGATCGAGGTGAGGACCCCGATGATGCCGCAGAGAAAGAACATCCACCAGGCATCCGGCCTGGCGGGGTTTGCCAGGAGCCACTTCGTCGCGACGAAGAAGCCGCCGATCGCGAGGACCGAGGTGATGTAGTAGCCGCGGTTCAGGGCCGCCATCGGGTCGGCGTCCTCGCGCGTCTTGACGGCGAAGATGCCGACGATCGAGGCGAGCAGGCCGAAGGCGCGTGCCACGAGCGGGAACAGCATGACGCCGACGACTCCGGCCGAGAAGGCCATGTCCTGCTTCTGGAGGGTGGCGGCCAGGGTCGCGCCGAGGATCATGGCGCCGATGTTCTCGGCGGCCGTGGATTCGAAGAGGTCGGCGCCGCGGCCCGCGCAGTCGCCCACGTTGTCGCCGACGAGGTCCGCGATGACGGCCGGGTTGCGCGGGTCGTCCTCCGGGATTCCAGCCTCGACCTTGCCGACGAGGTCGGCGCCGACGTCGGCCGCCTTCGTGTAGATGCCTCCGCCCAGTTGCGCGAAGAGGGCCACGAAGGAGGCTCCGAAGCCGTACCCGACGATGAGAAGCGGGATCTGGACGGGGGGCACCTCCGTGAAGTGGCTGACCAGCCAGTACAGGCCCCCGACGCCGAACAGCGACATCGCCACGACGAAGAGGCCCGAGACGGCTCCGCCGCGCAGGGCGATCCTCAGGGCGTCGTTCAGGGAGGTGCGGGCGGCCGAAGCCGTCCGAATGTTCGCCCGGATCGAGACCCACATGCCGATGTAGCCGGCGATGACCGAGCACGCCGCCCCGAGAACGAATGACAGCGTCGTCCAGAAGGCGAGACGCAGGGCGCTCGGGACCGGATCGAAATCGTGGTGGCTTCGCACGAACCCGTAGAGCAGGAAGATGACCCCCGCGAGCACGACGGCGAGCATTCCGATCGTCCGATTCTGGCGGCGGAGGAATGCTTCGGCGCCCTCCTTGATGGCGTTCGAGATCGCCTGCATCGCGGTGGTCCCGGTGTCCTTCTTCAGGACCCAGGAAGCCAGAAAGCCCGCGACGAAGAGAGAGCCGATCGAGAAGAAGAGGATCAGGGGCAGGGCAAGCTCGAAAGACATTCGTCCAACTCCTGTTTTTGCGTGATTCGGACCCGCTCCGGCGCAGGACCGGATCGGGAGCCGGAGAATATCAGAACGGGCCGCCGGGAAGGGAGCTCCGGAGGGCGCTACTGGACGGGAACGGCCTCCATGACGATGCCCATGCTCTTGGCGCCTGCGTTGCGGCAGAGGTCCATGACCTTGATGACCTCGCCATAGCTCGTGGCGTCGTCGCCGGAGAAGAAGATCGTCTTGTTCGACCGGTTCTTCAGGATCTCGGTCAGCCGCAGCGACAGCGTCTGCGCGCTGACCTCGTCTTTGTTGAGATAGATCTTGTTCTGGGGCGTGAGCGACACGATGATCAGGTCGGCCGGCGGCGGCTGGTTGGTGTTCGGCGGGTTCTTCGGCGGCACCTTCACGTCATAGCCCATCTGCAGCAGCGGCGTGATGACCATGAAGATGATGAGCAGCACCAGCACCACGTCCACGAGGGGCGTGATGTTGATGTCGCTCTTGTACTCGCCGGGGCTGCTGGCACCCATTCCCATGTCGCAGGTCTCCTTGGTCGCGTGGAGGCGAAGGCCTAGCCGGCGCCCTTTTGCTTCTTCTCGGCGATCAGGCCGACGTCCTGGAACCCGGCGTCCTTGGTCATCCTGAACACTTCCTTGACGTCGCCGTACTTGAGGCGCTGGTCGGCCTTGATGACGATCTCCGCGGCCGGATTGCGCTGGTAGAGCTCGTCGAGCGCCGTCTGGAACTCGGCCTTCGAGAGCTGCTTGGAATCCATCCAGTACGAGGGAGGCGTCGAGTACTGGACCACGATCATCTTCTGCTTGCTGCTCTCCGGCTTCTTGTCCGGATTGTCCGCCTGCGGAATCTGGACGCTCACGCCGTTCTGGAGCAGCGGGGTGACGACCATGAAGATGATCAGCAACACGAGACACACGTCCACGAGCGGAGTGACGTTGATGTCACTCTGAAGCTTGTCGCGTTTTCCGCCGCCACCCATTCCCATGGAAGTACTCCTATGCGGACAGCTGGGCGCCCGCGCCGCGGCGTTTGATGAAGTAGTCGATGAGCTCGTTCGAGGAGTTCGACATCTCGACCTGGAAGCGCTCGATGTTGTTCATGAAGATGTTGAACATCCAGACGGCCGGGATGGCCACGAAGAGGCCGAGCGCGGTCGTCACGAGGGCCTCGGCGATGCCAGCCGAGACCGCCGCGATGCCGCCCGAGCCGGTCAACGCCATGCCGCGGAACGCGTTGATGATTCCGATGACCGTCCCGAAGAGCCCGATGAAGGGGGCGGTGGTGCCGATCGTGGCCAGGCCCGAGAGGCCCTTCTTCATGTCGGCGGTGGTGACGAGGGCCTCGCGTTCGATCGCGCGTTCGGCGGCCTCGATCATGTCGTGGCCCGTGACGTTTGCGCCCCCGCTCTTTATGTCGTGCGAAAATTCGTACAGCCCGGCCGAGAGAACCCTGGCCACGTGGCTGTTCTTGAACTTCTTCGAAGCGTCGATCGCCTCCTGCAACTTGTCCTGCTTGAGGTAGCCCGTGACGAGCTTCGCGTAGGACACGGATTGGTTGCGCGCTTTGCGATAGTAGAGGAAGCGCTCGAAGGAGATCGTCAGCGAGTACACCGACATGATCAGCAGCAGGAGGACGACGCCCTGCGCGATGATCGTCATCTTGCCCCACAACTCAATTGGATTGAAACTCATGCAACGCTCCTTCTGTTCGTTAGTCTTCGGGGCTCCCGATCCACGCCAATCCTAGTTCAACCGGAAGGTCACCGTCACGGTCAGGTATACGCGGACAGCCCTGCCGTTCAGGGTCGCCGGCTTGTATTTCCACTGCTGCACCGCCCTCACTGCCGAGGCATCGAGGAGGGGATTCACGGACTTCAACACCCGTACGTCCTCCACGTTGCCCTCGGAAGTGATGATCGCCTCGAGGATGACGACGCCCTCCATCCGGGCCTTGCGGGCGGCCTCCGGGTAGGTCGGTTCGAAGCGGGAGGTCAACGTGGGCGCCTTGACGTCCCCGCCGACCCGCAGCGGCTCGCCGCCTCCACCGGCGCCCGTTCCTCCGACCACGCCCCCCATCACCCCGCCCGGTACGCCTCCTTCGACGCCGCCCTCGACGCCACCCTCCACGCCGCTCGGCGCTTCGGCCTGGGGCTCGGCCAGGGGCTGGGGCACGGTTTCCGGCATGACTACGGGCTGGGTCATCTCGACCGGCTTGATGTCCACCGGTTTTTGAACCTCGGGAGCTTTGGGAGCCGCCTTGGGCGCGGCCGGCGGCGGAGGAGGTGGCGGCGGTGGAGCGGCTGCATAAAAAGTCACGGGAATCGGCGGCTCGGGCACGTCTCCGACGAACCAGATCGACGCTCCGAGGGCCGCGCCGATGACCAGCCCGTGGAGCAGCATCGAGAGGGGCAGGGAGACCGCTTTCTTGCTCTCCACCTTTCGGTGGCTCGATTCGATCAGGGCGCCTTCAAACATGGCATGTCCCTCCGACCCGGTAAGACACCGGCCCTACTTCCCGGGTTCCGGAGTCGCCTGGGCGGCCTCCGCCTTTGCCTTTTCCTGCGCCTGCTTGCGCATCTCCAGCGCCTGCTGGAGATACTTGTTCGCGGTCTCCGTGTACTCCTGCTTCTTGGCGGGGTCCGTCTCCATCTTGGCCTTCTCGCGGTACAGGAGGTTGATGTAGGAGACGGCCTCGAAGTAGTCGGGCTTCATCTCCACGGCTTTGTTCAGGGACACGAGGCCTTCCTCGACGATCTTGGCTCTCAGGGCAGGATCGAGGTCGGGGAAGTTGTAGGAGCGATCCCAGGCCTGGACGCCGATGAGGTAGTAGACCTCGGGGTTGTTGCCTTCCACCTCCAAGCGTTTCTTGAGCCAGTTTACGCCGTTATCGAAGTCCCCCTTCTTGAAATAGAGCATCGCGAGGGACTGCATCGCCTTGCTGTCTCTTGGATTCCGCCTCAGGAATTCGGTCTGGTAGAAATTGATCGCGTCGTCGTACCGCTCGGCGTTCAGGTACAGCGAAACCAGATACTCCCGCGCCTTGCTGTCCTCGGGAAAGGCCTGCACGTACTGCTTCAGGTTGTCGATCGCCTTCTGCGCGAACTCGAGGTCCTTCGGATGCTTCGACCCGGGCTGGTACATCCCCATGTAGGCGATGCCGATGTGCTTGTGGAGCCGGGTCTCTCCGGGGTCGAGCCGAAGGGCCTCCTCGTACTCGGCCAGAGCGCTCTGGTACTGCGCTGCCTTGAGAAACTCGTTGCCCTTCTTGATGGCCTGCTTGGACTTGATCTTGTCGCAGCCGGCCAGGGCGGCGACCGCCAGCAAGAAAAAGGCGGCCAGGGCCGCACGGTGCCGATGGCGTGGCATGCTTCGGTTCGCTCCTTGCACTACGTTTTCCACCCGGGCTCGGATCGGCCCGCGCCAGAGTGCCGAATTCTGTTGAATTCACACGGACAAAGCAACAGAGTTTTTTCTGTCCACCCTGCATATGCCGGAGCGCTGCAGGCGGAGGTCGTGCTCGCGAGGCAGAACACCGCGTTTGGGCGCGTTCGGGGAAGCGGCCGGGGCGGGGAATAATGTCGTGGGCGCCAATGCTTTGCGCTCACGGGAGGAATCGTGGGAGCACGCGTGAGCTTCGTGGGACTGTTGGCGGTGGGCCTGCTCGCGGCGTCCGCGAGCGGCCAGGACAAGCCGCCGGCCCCGGCCCCTCCGAAGGCCGCGGCGCCGCAGGCGCCGGCCGAGCCGGGCAAGGCCGAGATGCCTTACACGGAAGCCGTGGACGTCGCGATCACGAACGTCGACGTCATCGTCACCGACTCGAAGGGCAAGCGCGTGCCAGGGCTGACCGCCGCGGACTTCGAGATCAAGCAGGACGGCATTCCCCAGGCCATCACGAACTTCTACGCCGTCAGCGGGGGCAAGGTGCTGCTCGAGGACGGCAAGGAGATACCGCTCGACCAGAAAGAGGTCGAGGCCGAGGTGCCGCAGACCCTCAAGGCCCATTACGTGTTCTTCATCGACAACCTGAACATCCAGCCGAACAACCGCAACCGGATGTTCAAGCGGTTGAAGGAATTCATCCCCGAGGCCATCGGGCCGAACGCCGAGGGGATGATCGTGACGTTCAATCGATCGCTGAAGGTGCGCCGCAACTTCACGACCAACACACGCGACCTTCTCGAGGTCATCGGCCAGATCGAGCTCGAGACCGGAGGCGGGACCGCGACGCAGAGCGATCGGCGCGATGCCATCCAGAAGATCAACGATGCCAAGACGGCCGCCGAGGCCGCGAGCACGGTCCGCTCGTACTCCCAGTCGGTGCGCAACGATCTCGAGTTCACCGTGGACGCCATCAAGACGACGATCGACGGACTGGCAGGCCTGCCGGGCCGGAAGAACTTCATCTACGTTTCGGAGGGGCTTCCGGCCTCGGTCGGAATCGAGCTCTGGGACGCGATCTTCACGAAGTTTCAGAACTCCACGTACTCGATGAACCAGTACGAGTACGACATGAACGCGAAATACACGACCATCGCCCGCGCGGCCAACGCGGCCGGCGTGACCATCTACCCGCTGGACGCCTCGGGCCTCGCCGTCAACGAGATGGTCACCGCTCAGCAGAGGACGACCGACGTCCACATCAACGACTTCTTCGTGCGCCAGAACATGCAAGGGCCGATCAAGATGCTGGCGGAGGAAACCGGCGGTTTGGTCTCCGTCAACACCAACGACTGGAAATCGACCCTGGACGAGATCGGCGCCGACTTCTCCAATTTCTATTCGCTCGGCTACCGTAGCGCGAAGGGCGCGATCGACCGGCCGCACAAGATCGAGGTGTCGGTCAAGAAGAAGGGCATGACGGTGCGCACGCGCTCGAGCTTCGTCGAGAAATCCGTCGAGACCCGCACGGCCGAGGGCGTCATCGCCAGCCTGCACTATCCGCGCACCGAGAACCCGCTGCATGCCAACCTTTCGGTCGGCGAGCCGAAGCCCTACGACGCCGAGAACTACACGATTGCCGTGCGCGTGGCGGTGCCGCTCTCCAAGATCACCCTGGTGCCGGCGGGCGAGCAGTACGAGGGCCAATTCTTCGTCTACTTCGTCGTGCTCGACGTCTCGGGCAATCAGTCGGATCTCCAGGTGCAGCAGCAGCACGTCCGAGTTCCGAAGGCCAGCTTCGAGGCCGCGCAGCGCAAGGATTTCTACTTCGACGCCACGCTCGTCGTGGTGCCGGGGGGCCAGACGCTTGCCGTCGCCGTGCGCGACGCGGTCTCGAGCCAGACCTCCTACCTTCAGAGGAAATTCTTCGTATCCGTGCTCCCGAAGGAGAAGCAGACGCCGCCGGCGGCAAAGCCCGGAGCCTGATTTCGAAATCCGGATCGAGGGATTGGAGGCCTTCGGCCCGGCTTTCGGATCCGAAACTCCAAACTCGAAATTCGAAATCTCAGATAATCGCCTCATGATGCGGGGCGCTGCGTGATCCCGGTTCTCGATGCGCGGCGCATGCGTCGGGCAGACACGGCCGCAATACGGGCGGGAACCTCCGGCGACGAGCTCATGGAGAACGCGGCGGCCGCGCTTTGCGCGGAGGTGCTGCGGGCGAGACCCGGATGCAAGCGCGCGGTCGTTGCCTGCGGCCCCGGCAACAACGGCGGAGACGGACTGGCGGCCGCGCGGCAGCTCGCCGGGCGCGGAGTGGCGATCGAGCTCTTCACCCTTGCGGGGGAGTCCCAATACACGGGAGACGCCGCCGCCAACCTCGAGCGGGCGCGCGCCGTCGGATTGAGCCCGCAGTCGCTCGGGGCCCCGGGTGGGCTTGGGCGATTGGCGCGCGCGATTGCACGGTGCGACATCATCGTGGACGCGCTCTTCGGCACCGGGCTGGCGCGGGCCCTGTCCGGCACTGCCGCGCGAGCGGTCGCCCTCGTCAATCGCGCCGGCCGCTTCGTCGTGGCGGCGGACGTTCCCTCCGGCGTCAGCGCCGATGGGGGTGCCCTTCTCGGAAGTGCCGTGCGCGCTTCGCTCACGGTCGCCTTTGGTGCCCCGAAGCTCTGCCACGTTCTGCCCCCGGCGAGCTCGTACTCCGGGAGGCTCGTCGTTGCGGATATCGGGATCGCGCGGAGTCAACTCGCGCAGCCGGGCGGCCGGGTGTGGCTCGCGGAGCCGCCCGACGTGCGGACGCTGCTCCCCGCGCGGCCCCTCGAATCCCACAAGGCGGATTTCGGGCGCCTCGCCATCGTCGCGGGATCGCGCGGCAAGGCGGGCGCCGCGATTCTCGCGGCACGCGGAGGGCTGCGCGGCGGGGCGGGGCTCGTGACCGTCTTCTGCGCCGCGTCGCTCGAGTCGCTCGTCCTCGGCACTCTTCCGGAAGCGATGACGGTTGGCCTGCCGGAGTCGGGAGGAGCCCTCGCCGAGGCGGGTGCTCGGGAACTGCTCGGCCAGCTCGGCGGTTTCGACGCATGCGTTGCCGGTCCGGGGCTCGGAGCGTCCGCCGGTACCGTGCGCCTCCTGGAAACCCTCGTGCGCGGCGCCCGCGTGCCCCTCGTCCTGGACGCGGATGCCCTGAACGCGCTTTCAGGAAGGCCCGCCTTTCTGGCGAAGCGCCGCGCGGCGACGGTACTGACGCCGCATCCGGGGGAAGCGGCGCGGCTGTTGTCGAGCACATCGAGGAGAATCCAGGCCGACCGTCTCGGCTGCGCGCGGGCGCTCGCGCGTGCCAGCCGCGCGATCGTCCTTCTCAAGGGGGCACACAGCCTCGTGGCGGAGCCATCGGGACGGGTCGTCGTCAACCCGACGGGAACGCCGCTGCTCGCGACTGCCGGTTCGGGGGACGTCCTCGCCGGGCTGATCGGCGCGCTCCTGGCCGGCGGGCTCGGCGCGAGGGAGGCGGCGGTTGCCGGTGCCTGGCTCCACGGCGCGGCCGCCGAATCGCTGGAGCCGCGGCTCGGCGACGCGGGCCTTCTCGCGCACGAGGTCGCCGACGCCCTGCCCGGCGTGCGGCGCAGCCTCCGGCTTCCGGCGACGGATGGTTAGCCGGGAGTTCTTCTGTCCGACGGAGGCGGACACCGAAGCGCAAGGGAGGGATCTCGCGTCGAAGCTTTCGCGCGATGACGTCGTCTACCTTCTTGGGGAGCTCGGTGCGGGGAAAACGACCTTTGCGCGGGGCCTCGCGGTTGGCCTCGGCGCCATTGCCCGCGAAGTGGCTTCCCCGACGTTTGCCCTTCTCCACGAGTACGCGAACCCAGCGGGCGCGGTCGTCCTGCGCCACCTCGACCTCTATCGCCTCCCCGATGATCCGCGGGAGCTCGAGCGAATCGGCCTGCCGGAATCCGTGTCCGGGACGCCGGTCTGCATCGAATGGCCGCGCCGGGCCGTTCGCCGGCTCCTGCCGCCGAGCCTGGAGGTCACGCTCGAAGCGCTGCCGGACCAGAGCCGACGTGTCCGCGTGAGTACCGCGGCACGGACCGGTTCCTAGAAGGCGATGATCAGGCCGCCGTTCAACACGAAGTTGCTGAGCCAGGAGGTCTGGGAACAGGCGTAGTACGGGCCGCAGTAGAAGTAGTCCGTGCCGAGGTACGTCGAGTAGAGTCGCCCGTCGGCCCGCAGGCCGAAGTGGGGGTTGAAGAAGTACTTGACCCCTCCCCCGAACGCGGCCGTGAATCGCGTGGTGGAACGAACCTGGACTCCGGCCACTCGCGGGTCCAGATCGGCGGCTCCGCCGCCGAACGTGAAGTACCCGACGGTGCGGCCGTGCCCGAAGTTGAGGGTCAGGTAGCCCATGAAGTACTGGATGTTCAGGTCGCCGCCCTGGACGGTGGGCAGGGATCCTCGCTCCGGATTGATGTCGATGTTGGTGTCGGTTCGGCTGTATTCGAACTCCGCCTCCATGAGGCTGCTGAAGTTGTAGCCGATGCGACCCCCGTAGTTGAGGTCGTCGGCCACGCCGATCCTGTAGTCATACGGGTAGGTCAGGTCGGCTGCGCCGCGGCCGAAATTTCCTCCGAAGAGATAGCCGGCGAATGGATTGATTTCGACGGTTCCTCCGCGCAACTGCGCATGGGCCGATCCAGCGCCGGCCAGCGCCGCGGCAAGGGCGAGCAGGAGCACTCGGGTTTTCATCGCCATTCCTCCCTGGATACAGACGTTTTCGCGACGCCGAAGATTACTTCCGGGGTCTCAGATACTTTTCGACATCCTTCTTCCAGCGGTCCTCCCACTGGGGCGAGAAGCCGACGACGCGATCGATGAGAGTGCGATCCGGCGCGAGGATGAAGGTCGAGGGAATGCCCTGCGCCGTCAGCGGTCCGGCATCCTCGGGAGCCGCGTAGTAGACCGGGATCGAGATGTTGAACTGCTTCAGGAAGGGAGCAACGCGCTTGCGCTCGGCGTCGATGTTGACGGCCAGGACGACGAAGTTGCGATCGCTGTAGGTGTCGTACATCTTTTGGACGAGCGGAAGCTCCTGCTTGCAGGGGCCGCACCAGGTCGCCCAGACGTTCAGGAGCACGACGTTGCCCTTGAGCTGCGAGAGGCGCACGCTCCCGCCCTCCGCGCCCACGAACTCGAGGTCGGGGAAGGTCGGGGCTGCCTGGGGCTGTTCGGCCGCGGCGCGAGCGCCGAACGCGGCGGCCAGCGCGAGGGCCAGAAAGGTTCGGCGCATTCTCCAGAGGCGAACGGGTCGAGCCACCCGATTATTCCTCGGCATCCTCTCGATGAGGATAGCCGATCCGCGATAATGGGCGCCATGACAAAGGCGCCGCCGGTGCTGGCACGGGTCTACCGGGGGTCGGCTGTGGAGTCCGTTCACCGCGGTGCGGTGGCTGTCGTGGACGAGCGAGGAGGGGGGCTGGCAGCGTGCGGCGATCCGTCCCTTCCCGTTTATTCGCGGTCGGCCGCGAAGCCGTTCCAGGCGATGCCCCTGCTGCTCGGCGGAGGAGCGAAGGAGTTCGATCTCGACGACGCGGAGATCGCTCTGATGTGCGCCTCTCACGGCGGCGAGCCGCGACACGTGCGTCTCGCCCAGCGTCTGCTGCGGCGAGGGGGATTCAAGCCGACCGATCTTCTCTGCGGGGCCCACTCTCCGATGCACGAGCCCTCCGCGCGGGAACTCGTGCGCCGCGGGCAGGCGCCGTCGGTCCTGCACAACAACTGTTCCGGAAAGCATGCCGGTATGCTGCTCGCGTGCCGCCTGCTCGGCTTTCCTCCCGCGAACTACACGGATGCCAGCCACCCGCTCCAGCGCCGCATCCGGACGCTGCTCGCGCGTTATGCAGGCGTCCCGGAATCGGTGATCGCGGTGGCGATCGACGGCTGCAACGCGCCGGTGTTCCGGCTTCCGCTTTCGGCGCTGGCGACCGCTTACGCGGCGCTGGTTGCCGGGCCTCTTCCGGGAGAGGACCGCACGGCAGCGGCCGCGCGCGCGCGGATCGTGCGGGCCATGACGAAAGAACCCGAGATGGTCGCCGGGGCCGGGCGCTTCACCACGGATTTCCTCACGGCTGGCGGCGGCAGGTGGATCGGCAAGGAAGGGGCGGAGGGCGTCTATGCGGTCGGGCTCACGGCCGGCGGACGCGGGGGTCGGAAGGCCATGGGAGTCGCGTTGAAGATTGAGGACGGTTCGGCCCGGCCGCGGGACGCCGTGACGCTCGACGTGCTCGCGCGCCTGGATGCCCTGCCGCTGCCTCTGCGGCGTTCCCTCTCGGGATACGCGGAGCCGGTCCTTCGCAATGCGCGCGGCATCGAGGTCGGGCGCATCGAGGCCGACGTTCCCCTCGCCGACCGGAAGAAAGCGGGCCGCGGTCGCCGCACCGGGTCGAGATAGGAGCTCATGGCCTACCGCAATCTGTCGGCATTCCTGAAGGCGCTCGAGGAAGACGGAGATCTCGTGCGGGTCCGAGAGCGCGTTTCGGCCCGCCTCGAGATCTCGGAGATCGCGGACCGGGCCGTCAAGAGTGGCGGGCCGGCCCTGATCTTCGAGAACGTCGAAGGCTTCGACGTTCCGGTCGCGATCAACGTTCTCGGGACGCCGCATCGGATGCGGCGAGCGCTCGGGATCGCGAACTGGGAGGAATGGGACGCGCGCCTGGAGTTCTTCCTGGACCCGAAACCGCCCGAGGGCATTCTCGACAAGCTCCGGGCTATCCCGAAGGTGACGGAGCTCGCGGCGGTCTTCCCGAAGACGGTGAAGGCCGGCCCCTGCCAGGAGATTGTGGCGACCGGCGACGCCGTCGACCTCGGAAAGCTCCCCGTCCTGACGTGCTGGCCGCAGGATGCCGGGCCGTTCATCACGATGCCGCTCGTGATCACGAAGGACGCAGCGTCCGGCAAGACCAACATGGGTATGTACCGGATGCAGGTCTTTGACCGCGCGACGACGGGCATGCACTGGCAAAAGCACAAGGATGGAGCCGGGCAGGCGCGCGGTTACGAACGGGAGGGGCGCCGCATGGAGGTGGCCGTGGCGATCGGGTGCGATCCGGCGACCGTGTTCTCCGCCATCGCTCCGCTGCCGCCCGGGCTCTCCGAGCTGCTCTTCGCGGGATTCCTGCGGGGGGAGGCCGTTTCGCTCGTCGCGGCGAAGACCATCGACCTGCTCGTTCCCGCCGAGGCCGAGATCGTGCTCGAAGGCTATGTCGACCCGAAGGAGCGCCGCCGCGAGGGGCCCTTCGGCGACCACACGGGCTTCTACTCTCTCGAGGACGACTTCCCTGTCTTTCACGTCACGGCGATCACCCGCCGCGAGAGGCCGATCTACATGACGACGATCGTCGGCCGGCCGCCGATGGAGGATGGATTCATGGGGGAAGCGGTCGAGCGCCTCTTCCTGCCGCTCGTCAAGAAGACGATTCCCGAGATCGTGGACATGCACCTGCCGGTCGAAGGGATCTTCCACAATCTCATGATCGTGGCGATCGACAAGCGCTATCCCGGCCACGCGCGCAAGACCATGCACGCGATCTGGGGAACCGGCCAGATGATGTTCACCAAGACGATCGTCGTCGTGGACAGGGGCGTGGACGTGCGCAACATGGCCGAGGTGGCCTGGAGGGCGTTGACCGCGATCGACCCCGAGCGGGACATCGAGATCGCCCATGGCCCGGTCGACGAGCTCGACTTCGCCTCGCGGCTGCCGTGCTACGGAAGCAAGATCGGGATCGACGCAACGCGCAAGTGGAAGGAGGAAGGGTTCCTGCGGCCCTGGCCGGACGCGATCGAGATGTCGGCCGAGGTCAAGGAGAAGGTCGACCGCCTCTGGCCCTCGCTCGGGATAGGAAGCGGCCGGCGGGATTGATCGCCCGGGTGTAGAATTCCAGGTCTGCCATGAAAGTCCTTCTCCTCGACCCGAACGAAGGCTCCCGGGACGCGCTGCGCCGGGCGTTCTCGGCGCTCGGCTGTCCGGTGCGCGGGTTTACCGGCCCGGGTGAGATCGAGAAGACGCTCGCCGAGTTCGATCCCGACATCGTCGTCGCCGCCGCAAGCGCGGGCGAAGGGGCGCCGTTCGCCCGCAGCGACGCAGCGGCTCCGCGGCGAATCGTGTACGTTCTGGTCGACGCGACCGATCTCGAGCGCGCGGTCGAATCGGTGGCCTCCGGCGCCGACGATTTCCTCTGGCGCCCCGTGTCCGCCGCGCGGGTCGCACAGCTTCTGTCGGCTGCGGTGGAGCGCCGCCGCCGGGAGGTCGCCGCGGAGGAGACCCGGGTGAATCTCGCGCGCGCGGAGCTCGCTCGGACGCTGCCGGGCCGCTCGCCCCGCTGGCTGGCGGCGCTCGCCGGACTGGAGCGATCGGCGCGCAGCAACGCGTCGGTTCTCATGACGGGAGAGTCGGGGACGGAGAAGGATGCGGCGGCCCTCGCGCTCCATCGCCTTTCGCCGCGAGGGGCCGGTCGCTTCGCCTACATCTCCGAAGGCGAGTCGCTCGATCTGGCGATGCACCAGACCGGAGCGGGCACGCTCTTTCTCCCGAACGTCGAAGCGACTTCGCAGGGCTACCAGGAGATGCTCCTGGCTCACCTCTGCTCCGGGCGGCCGACGCGATTCATCGTGGCGATCGACGAGGATCCGGGCGAGGCTCTCGAGGGCGGCCGGCTGTCTCGCCCCCTGTTCGAGGCGCTTGCCGAAGGGATTGTGCATCTGCCGCCCCTGCGCGAGCGAGACGGCGACGTACCGCTTCTCGCTCAGGAGTTCCTTGACGATCTCGATCCGGCGCTCGCGTTCGAGGCGGATGCGCTCGACGTCCTCCGAGCGCACGACTGGTCGGGCAATGCGAACGAATTGAAGGAAGTCGTCCGCCGCGCTGCGCGGCTCTCCGAGGAGAAGATCGGCCCGACCGTCGTCCGTTCGGTGCTCGCGCGCCCGTTGCCGCGCGCGCGCCTGCGTCGCCGCAAGCCGCCCGTCGTCAAGATCGCGGTGGGCGACTCCCTCGCCGACGTCGAGCGTCGTCTCATCTCGAAGACGCTCGAGTTCGCGCGCGGCAACAAGAAAAAGACCGCCGAGCTCCTGAAGCTCTCCCTGAAGACGATCTACAACAAGATCAAGGAATACGGACTGGAGCACTGAGGTCTACTCTCGCGCCCTCGGCCGGCGGGAGAAGGACGGGGTCAGGGGCTCGTGGTGCCGGAGGTCGGACTCGAACCGACATGCCCTTGCGAGCGGGGGATTTTGAGTCCCCTGCGTCTGCCATTCCGCCACTCCGGCTGGAATTGCCGATGATAGACCGAACCTGCATCTGCTGAAACCCTTGCGCATCCGCTAATGCGGAATATGCGTGCGCAGCCGAGACGCATCGCTGGGGTGCCATCAAGTATGCCATCCCGCAACGGGTCTGTAAGCACGTCTGGCGGCGGCGAGCTCTCATCGACTAGTTTGCTGAGATTCACTGGGAGCCGGTTTCGCATCCGGGCTGATACGAACGAAGGATGCGAGCTGTCGTCGGGTTGGAAGAAGGTGTCGCGGGCAGCGCGGATCCCCATCCAGCGCCGTTCGAGTTCATCCATGATCGCCTGCTATGTCATGTCGAGACGCAGGGCCTGAGCTTGAGGTACCGGCTCCAGGCGAGATCCGCCCATTGTGGGCCCCACCGGAGCCAACGTCGGGCGAGTCCGCGGGTGTTTGGCGTGTCGCTGCCAAGAATGTCAGCGCCAAGCAGACGACGGCTCAGGCGAGCAGGGCTAGCCGGTGTAGACAGTTCCGTCCTCCACGAAGCAGAGCGGGTTTTTCCACGGGTCTTCCGCATAAAACGAGCGCTCCCCCCACGGTCGGACGACGATCCCACCTCCCGGAGCGTCATGGACGTCCTCGCGGGTGAGGCAGTCGAGGGACTTTGCCCGATCGAAGGCTGCCTCAAGATTCTTCACCGTGAAGTAGAGGGCCTTTGCCGCCGGATAAGGCGTTCTTGCGGAGGAGACATCCAGAACCGAGAGCGTAACCGAACCGCATTGGAAGTAACAGCGGAAACCGCCCTGCTTGCGACCCTGAACCTTGAGCAGCGTGCTGTAGAATTTGACTGCCGCGTCGAGATTGCCAACCTCGACACTCAGCCTGAAAAACTGAGGCACGTCGCCGCCCACCCCTCTTCGCGCTGTCTGCGCGGTTCTGCGCTTTGCGTTGAGCTTCGTCGGCTTCCTTTTCGCGGGCATCTTTCTGCCTCCTTCATTCGTTTGTCACGGGTTGCCAGTCTCTGACCAAATTGAGCAGTCCGGCCGCCTCCAGAACCTGAAGGTGCCGAGTCGTCGTCTGCCAAGCATGTGCGAATACCCCCGCAATCTCGCCTGCGGTCATCGCGATCCGCTGTTGAAATGAACTGTCTGCAAGATCCGACGCCTAGCCGGATGGGCTAAGGCGCTGAACACGGCCTCGTAGGCGTCCAACCGCGCAGCGTCGCAGTAGTCACCGACTTCACGTCCCCGTCGGCGTGACCGAGCCGTTTCTTCGCCACGGCGTCAGACGACGCCGACTCGACTCGCTTCGCGAGTTGCTTTTTGTGGCGGCGTCTGCGCGCTCGCTTCTTGGCATTACCGAGACAGGCCCACGGCATCGACAGCGCGCTCACGCCGAGGAGCCGGTGAGTCAGTCGTGCTGTACATGATCAAGTTCCCTAGTTCGAGTAAGCCTATGCCGCACCCAAAGAGGGCGAGACTCGACTGCGGCGGCACCGTCCGTTCACGTACGGCAGAGGGATCGGTCAGGTGCGGAGAAGAACCAGGACACCGGCGCCGGCTACCAGCAACCCGAACAGGCCGAGCCCGAGGCCGGAGAGCGTCGGCACGGGGGCAACCGGCACGGGAGCGAGGAACGACCGGATCTCACCGCCAGGGTACTGGGCAGTGTGAATGTTGAGGTACGCCTGGCCGTTTGCCAGGCCGGTCGCGAGAGCGGTCTCCGCCGTCGCCGCCGTGCCGCCGTTCGCGGTCACGAAGGCGGGGTTGAAGCTCGAGGCCAGGGTCAGGTCGAAAGTGTGGTTGTAGGTCCCGGACGTGACACCCAGCGGGAACCCGGTGAAGGTCGGCGTCTGGGTCGCGACGCCGGCGTTGGCCGGAGCCACGGCGCAGCAGTGGATGTGGGAGGCCGTCGTGTTTCCCACCAGCCCTGAGAACGCGACGTTGACGGCCAAGGTGTGAGCGATCGAGTCGTAGGTCGCGGACGCCGAGCCGGTGCCGGGCGAGACGTTCGGTGGGTTCTCCGCCGAACCCGACAGCGAACCGGTGTAGGTCGTCGTCGCGCCGAAGGCGGGGGCCGCCAGCAGCAGCGCGACCGCGGCGACGCGAAGGAACCCTGCGTGCTTCATGCCCATATTGAGACTCCCTATCAATACGGATCGTAACTCCCCGGCCCGCGGGGTCCGGGGTCGCTCACTTACTGGAGAGTCTACCGCTCCGAAAGGGGTGTGCCGCCCGTTGTGCGTATCGCGATCAGTTGACGGAAACGGCATCACAGGGCGTCAGGTGCGAGGAAGGGAGCGCGAGACAGGCCACGCTGGCATTGATGAACACGGGTTTAGGCGAGAATCAGACTCTTGCGCCCCACCCGCGGAAAGGCGGTCAGTCCTCTTCGCCGCGCTCCGACGCCCAGAGATGCTCGGTCAGGTAATCGTCGTAGACCTTCCAGGCGCCGTTCGAGGAGTTGAGTTTCGCTTTGGAGCGCAGAACGTGGTGCGCATAGGGGCCTTCGGTCCACTGCCAGGTGAAAACCATCGTTGCCGTCTGTCCCGCCATTCCGAAGGGGCCGTCGTCCTTGACGACCAGGCCCGAAATCTCCAGGAATTGGCGCCTGGTGTTCGGGCCGGGGTGGAACGTCGTATCGGTGAATACGATTCCGGGATCCATTGGCATGGTGAACGCCTCGGAGCGCTCGATCAGCTTGCGCGCATCGGCGTGGGTCAGCGGCGGCGCCTTCTTGCATCCGACATGGAAGAGAGCCGCGAGAACCAGGGCGGTGCAGGGTAGGGCGCGCGGTCTCGGTCCGACGGACCTCATGGCGGCTCAGTGTATTCCCGTCCTGCACGACGTCTGGGCCTCGCGACTCGTGCCTGACCCGATCGCGCATCGGTGATAATTCCGGGCCGTGGCCTCGACCTCGCGCGCCTGGTTCGTGGAGCGGTACGGCGGGCCCGAGCGGCTCGTCCTGCGAGCGCGGCCGGATCCCGCGCCGGGCCCCGGGGAGGTCCTCGTCCGGACCGCGGCGATCGGGCTGAACTTCGCGGATCTCTTCGTCCGGTCCGGGGCCTATCCGCGCACGCCCAGGCCGCCGTTCGTGCCGGGAATGGAAATCTCCGGGACAGTGGAAGCCATCGGGGAAGGGACAGGCGATCTCAGTCCCGGCCAGCCTGTTGTCGCCGTTCCCATTTTCGGGGGCCACGCGGAGAAGGTCGTCGTGCCGGCATCGCGAGTCTTCGTGCTCCCGGAGGGAGTCGACCTCGTGGACGCGGCGGCCGTCTCAGTCGTCTTTCTGACGGCGCGTTACGCGTGTGACCGGGCGGACGTCTCGCGGGGAGATCGTGTGGTCGTCACCGCCGCGGCGGGCGGCGTCGGTTCGGCCTTGCTCCAGCTTCTCGCTGGACGCGGGGCGCGCACCGTCGCGCTCGTCGGCGCGAGGGCCAAGCTGCCGATTTGCAGGACGCTCGGCGCGACGGAGGCGGGAATCTACGCGGAGACCGAGGCCCTGCTCGACCGTGCGTTCGGCGGCGGCGCCGACGTCGTGATCGATGCCGTGGGCGGGCGGCTCTTTCGGCGGCTTTGGGGGAGGCTGCGCCCCGGCGGCCGTTACGTGATTTACGGCTTCGCCGCGGCGTCGGGCGCGCGTGGCATCGCGAAGTGGACGGCTGTCCGTGAGCTTCTGTCCATGGGATTGCTGGCGCCGTTTGCGCTCGTCCAGGGTTGCCGGACACTGATCGGGTTCAACCTGTCCCTCCTGCCGGACCGGACGGGAGAGCTCCGGCGCGCCGCGGCGGAGCTTCTCGACGCGTGGAAAAAGGGGAGCATTCGCCCCCTGCTCGGACCGCGCTTCCCCTTCGAACGCCTGCCCGACGCGCACCGCGCGCTCGCCGGCCGCGGCACGACTGGGAAGGTCATCGTCACGCTCGGCTGATACGATCCCCAGACTTTCCGCGAGGTTTTGCGATGCGCATGGATCGCTTTCGGATGGAACGCGCCCAGTCCCTCTATGAAAACGAGGTCCGCTGGAACCTGTCCGAGAGCGGCGTGCTCCCGCTCAAGGTGGAGGAGCTGCTCCAGGGCGAGGGCGGCCGGGCGGAGCTCCTCGGGCAGGCGCTCAAGTACCCGGAGTCCAACGGCTCGCGCCTTCTGAGGGAACGCATCGCGGCCTTCTATCCCGGCGCGACGGCGGACAACGTGCTCGTTACGACCGGCTGTTCGGAGGCCAACTACACGACGCTGTGGGGATTGCTCGAGAAGGGCGACCGGATGGCGGTGATGATTCCCAACTACCTGCAGTCCTGGGGGCTGGCCCGAGGCTTCGCGGGCAGCGTGGACACGTACCGCCTCGTCGAGAAGCACAAGGGCCTGCACGATCGTTGGGCCCTGGATGTCGCCAGCCTCGAACGCGCCGTGACGAAACGCACGACGGTCATCCTCGTGACCAACCCCAACAATCCCACCGGGGCGGTCCTGACTGCCGAAGAGATGGGCGAGATCATTCGCGTGGCCCGGCGGGTGGGAGCATGGATCGTTGCCGACGAGGTTTATCGCGGCGCGGAGGTCGCGAGCAACACGACGTCGCCGACGTTCTGGGGCCGCTATCCGAAGGTGATCGCGACCGCCGGCCTCTCGAAGGCCTTCGGGCTGCCGGGGCTGCGCATCGGGTGGATCGTCGCGCCTCCGAAGAAGATCGCCTCCTTTTGGTCATACCAGGACTACACGACGCTCACGCCCTCGATGCTCTCCGACCGGCTCGCACGGGCGGCGATGGAGCCCGGCCGCCGCGAGGAGATCCTCGCCCGCACGCGCGGGATCATTCGCCGGCACCTTCCGCAGGTCGAGGCCTGGATTCGCGAGCGGGAAGGGGTGCTCGACTCCATTGCTCCGGTCGCGGGCGCCATCGTGCTGGTCAGGTACCGACTCCCGATCAGCTCGGTTTCGCTCTTCGACCGACTTCGCAAGGAGAAGTCGGTCCTGATCACGCCTGGCGGCCACTTCGGGATCGGCAAGTACATTCGGATCGGTTACGGTTACGACCTCGAAAAGACACTCGAAGGCCTTTCCCGAGTCGGGAAGTTCCTCGACGAACTCGATGCAAAACGCCTCCGTCCGTCCCGGCACATTCCCGGCCCCGCCGGGGTCGGTCGGTAAAATTTGCCTGCGGGTAGTCCCGACGCGAGGCGGGCATCGCATTGACAGGGCCCTAGTTAGCCCTCTCCTGTCCGTTGGGACTGCAGTGTGACCTGGCTCACAGGACAGGTGTAACTTGCTGAAACAGCATAAGTTCTTGGACCAGATACAGGTCTAAAGGTTTGAGTTTTGGCTTTCTTTTCCCTATAATCCCCGGCTCCCGGTTCAGGTCTTTTTGAACTACTTGAGGAGGAATGAGTGGGATTTAAGGTTGGAGAGAAGATCGTCTATCCGAACCACGGGGTGTCGGTGGTCGAGAAGATCGGCGAGGGGTTCCAGACGGAGCCTGTGGCTCCGCGAAGCTTCTATCATCTCCGTCTCCTGTCCAACAACTCCCGGGTGATGGTGCCTGTCGGCAACACCGGCTTGATCGGTCTGCGGCGACTGACGCAGCGTAAGGACATCACGGGCCTCATGAAGACCCTCGGTGACGGGCGATTCTCTTCGACCGGCGACTGGAAGGGCCGGTACAAGCAGAACCTGGACAAGATGAGGAGCGGCTCGTTGAACGAGATTGCGGATGTGTTGAAGACGCTCAACTTCATCTCCGTCCGCAAGACGCTTTCGTTCCGCGAGAAGAAGATGTACGAGAGGGCCAAGTACCTGATCGTCTCGGAGATCGCCGTGATCAACGGCCTCGACGAGCAGGAAGTCGAGCGTCAGGTCGATCGCGCCCTGGCACGGTCGGCGTCGAGTCGGGCGACGGCGCACTGAGCCCGGCTGCGAAAGGGACCTCCATGGGGCGGCGAAAGCCGCCCCTTTTCTTTTGGTCGGGCTAGAATGGCCGGGATGGAAGTGACCAGGAAGGCCTCCAGGGCTCAGCTCGGGGTCATGCTGCTCGTCGGATCACTCGTGGGGTTCGGTGCCGGCTATTTCGTGGGTGGCGGAGGACGGCCGGCGGGTACCGCATCGAACGCCTCGCGTACACCGACCGGCGATCGTTTTGCGGACCTGTCGCTCGCGCTCGACCGCGACCCGGAGAATCCGGAGCTTCTGATGGAGCTTGGCAACCTCTATTACGACCGCGAAGACTGGGACCACGCGGCGGCACTCTACGAGAAGGCCAGGCGCAAGGCCCCGAAGAATCCGAACCTGCTCTCGGATCTCGGAGCGGCGCATCGTAACCGGGGCGAGTTCGATCTGGCCGAAGCCTTCTTTCAGAAGGCGCGGGAGAGCGATCCGAACCACTGGCAGTCGCTCTTGAACTGGACGCTTCTCGAGGCTTACGATCGCAGGGACGCGAAAGCCGCGCAGCGACTCTTCGACGAGGTCAAGCGGCGTTACCCGGAGATTCCGCAGCTCGACAAGATCCAGGAGCAGATCTCGAGCATCTCCAAGGCAAGCTGATGGCCCGCTTCGTCCTGCTTCTCTTCGTCGTGTTCCTCTTTCTGACGGTCCTCCGGGGGTTGCGGATTTTTCTCGCGGCGTTCATGAGACCCGGCGGAGCGGCCGCCCGGCCCGGGAACGTGGGGGCGCCGGAGGGAGAGATGGTGCGCGACCCCATCTGCGGTACCTGGATCGACCGGAGGCTCGCGCTGCCGGGCACTCTGCGCGGAGCCGCGGTGGCCGTCTGTTCCGAGAAGTGCCGCAAGGCGCTCGAGGCGGCGGGTTGACGGGAAGCCTGTTCAACCCCGACCGACGGCCGGAAGGCGCCGGCGATTTTCCGCCGGCGACTCCTCTGGCCGATCGCATGCGGCCGCGCTCTCTCGACGAAGTCGAAGGGCCGGAGGCAGTCGTCGGCGCCAACGGCTTCCTGCGGCGTGCGATCGCGGAGGACCGGGCGCCCTCGCTCATTCTCTGGGGACCGCCGGGCGTCGGGAAGACGACCCTGGCACGCCTGATCGCCACGCAGACCGCGTCGCTCTTTCTGTCGTACTCGGCCGTCGCAACGGGCGTCAAGGAGATGCGCGAGGTCCTCGAGGAGGCGCGCGGGCTGCGGGCTCGTCACGGCAAGCGGACGATTCTCTTTCTCGACGAGATCCATCGGTTCAACCGGGCACAGCAGGACGTGTTTCTGCCCTACGTCGAGTCCGGAGACATCGTGCTCGTGGGTGCCACCACCGAGAACCCGTCCTTCGAGCTCAACGGGGCCCTGCTGTCGCGCTGCAAGGTCGTCGTGCTCGAGCCCCTGGCCCCCGAGGCGATCGTGCGGATCGTCGAGCGGGCGCTGCGGGACATCTCGCGGGGCCTCGGTGCCCGGGACTTCGGGGTGGACGATGATGCCCTCTCTTTCATCGCGCAGGCCTCGGGCGGCGACGCCCGCCGCGCCCTGAACCTCCTCGAGGCCGCAGCCGCCGACGCCGAGGCGGCCCGCACCAAGACGATCGGAGTCGAGCAGCTGCGCGATCTTCTGCAGCGCAAGGTCCTCCTCTACGACAAGGCGGGGGAAGAGCACTACAACCTGATCTCCGCGTTGCACAAGGCAATGCGCGAGTCGGACCCGGATGCCACGATCTACTGGCTGGTGAGGATGCTCGAGGCCGGAGAGGAGCCCCTGTACATCGCCCGCCGCATCGTGCGATTCGCCTCCGAGGACGTCGGGTTGGCCGACCCGCGCGCGCTGCGCGTGGCCCTCGACGCGAAGGAGGCCTTCGATTTCCTCGGCATGCCCGAGGGATCGCTCGCGCTCGCCGAGGCCGCGGTCTACTGCGCGCTCGCGCCGAAGTCGACCGCGTTGTACGAGGCGGAGGGCGAGGCCAAGCGCGACGTCGCCGAGAAGCCGGCGGAGCCCGTGCCCCAGGTGATCCGCAACGCCGTGACGAAGCTCATGCGCGACGTCGGGTACGGCAGAGGTTACCGGTACGCACCCGACGAGCCCGAGGGCGTGGGCGGCATCGAGTGCCTTCCCGAGAGTCTTCGGGGACGCCGTTACTATCGGCCGCGTGCTTCCGGCGAGGAGGCGGAGCTCTCGCGCCGGCTCGAGGCCGTGCTCAAGCTCCGACAGGAGAAGTGGGCCAGGGAAGCCGCCGACGAGAGCGAGAGACGGAAGAAGAAGCCGAGGAAAGCGACCAGTGACGAGTGACGAGTGACGAGGGGCGCGCCCGGTTTCTCACCGGTCGCCGGTCGCGGACCCCTAGACCTCTTCCCTGCGGTAGTTCGGCGCTTCCTTCGTGATGATGACGTCGTGGGCGTGGGACTCCCGGAGGCCCGCGGCGGTGATTCGGATGAGTTTCGACTTTGAGCGCAGCTCGTCGATCGTGCGGCAACCGGCCAGGCCCATGCCGCTCCGCACGCCGCCCGTGAGCTGCGCGATCAGGGCCTCGACGCTGCCCTTGTACGGGACCATCCCCTCGATGCCCTCGGGTACCAGCTTGGACAGGGAGCCACCGTTGATGGACGGCTCGCTCTCCATGGATTCCTGGAAGTAGCGGTCGGAGGAGCCGGCCTTCATCGCGCCGAGCGATCCCATCCCCCGGTAGGCTTTGAACGTGCGGCCCTGGTACAGGATGGTCTCGCCGGGCGACTCCTCGGCGCCGGCCAGGAGCGAGCCGATCATCACGAGGTGGGCGCCGGCGGCGATGGCCTTCGTGATGTCGCCGGAGAACTTGATCCCTCCGTCGGCGATCAGTGGCACCCCGGTTCCCAGGGTGGCCTTGGCGCACTCGCGGATGGCGTGGATCTGGGGAACGCCTGCGCCCGTGACGACGCGGGTCGTGCAGATCGAGCCCGGGCCGATGCCGACCTTGACGGCGTCGGCGCCTCGCTTGACGAGATCGCGGGCCCCTTCCTCGGTGGCGACGTTGCCCGCGATGATCGGCGTCGAGGCGAAGCGTTTGCGCACGAGTCGGAGAGCCTCGAGAACTCCCCGGCTGTGGCCATGGGAGGAGTCGAGGACGAGGACGTCGACCTTCGCTCGGACGAGCTCCCTCGCGCGATCGAGGATGTCCTTGGTGACACCGATCGCGGCGCCCACACGCAGGCGCCCGAGGGCGTCTTTGGCGGCGTTGGGGTACTTGATGGCCTTCTGGATGTCCTTGACCGTGATGAGGCCCTTGAGATTTCCGGCGCGGTCGACGACCAGGAGCTTTTCGATCCGGTACTTGTGCAGGAGCTCCTTGGCCTGTTCGAGGGTGGTGCCGACCGGTGTCGTGATGAGGTTCTTTCTTGTCATGCGGGCCGAGATCGGCCGGTCGGTGCGCGTCTCGAACCGCAGGTCGCGGTTGGTGAGGATGCCGACGAGCTTGCCGCGATCATCCACGACGGGCACACCCGAGATCTTGTAGCGTGACATGACTTCGAGCGCCTCGGCGATCGTCTGCTCGGGCCGGCAGGTCACCGGGTCGACGATCATGCCGGACTCCGAGCGCTTGACCTTGTCGACCTCCGCGGCCTGGCTCTCGATCGAGAGATTTTTGTGGATGACCCCGAGCCCGCCCTGCTGGGCCATCGCGATGGCCAGGCGCGATTCCGTCACCGTGTCCATTGCCGATGCGATCACGGGGATGTTGAGGCCAATCTGGGCTGTGAGGCTCGTCCGCAGGTCCACATCGCGGGGATGGACCTCCGAACGAGCGGGCAGCAGGAGGACGTCGTCGAAGGTGAGGGCCAGCGGGATGTCGCCCGCGCTGCGGCGTTTGCGTTTGACTGCCATCAGGCCCCCGCCGCCGCCGCGCCGTGGCACTTCTTGTACTTCTTGCCCGAGCCGCACGGACACGGGTCGTTACGCCCCACCTTGGGCTGATTGCGCTGGATCGTCTCCACCTTCGCGTCCTGGCCGCCCGAGGCCGCGGCCCCGTAGGAGTAGTTGACGTTCGCGGGAGCTCGCCGCGCCGGCATCGCCACGGGGGCGCGCCGCGCGCGTGCCTCGGCCTGCGCCTGCTCGCCTTCCTCCCGTGCCACCGGCTGCAGCTTGAAGAGGTACTGCACGATCTGGTCCTCGATTCGCTCCTTCATAAGCGTGAAAAGCTCGAAGGACTCCTTCTTGTACTCGATCAGGGGGTCGCGCTGGCCGTAGCCGCGCAGTCCGATGCCCTCCTTGAGATGGTCGATCGCCAGAAGATGGTCCTTCCACTGCTGGTCGACCACCTGGAGCATCACGAACTTCTCGTGCGTCCGCATCATCTCCGGTCCGAGGATGTTCTCCTTGCGGTCGTACACGGCGAGGAGGCCTTTCCACAACTCCTCCCGGATCTGCTCGCGGTCCTTGCCGGCATAGTCGAAGCTGCCGGGCTTGAGGCCGTAGTACTCCTGGAGATCGATGTCGCAGGCGGCGAGGTCCCATTCCTGCGGGTCCTTGTCCTCGTTCAAGTGGCGGGCGAGGACGTAGTCGAGGATGGTCTCGCCGAGGCCGAGGACGTGCTCGCGCGCCGCCTCGCCCTTCAGGATCTCGCGGCGCATGCCGTAGATCTCCTCGCGCTGGCGGTTCATCACGTCGTCGTACTCGAGCAGATGTTTCCGGCTTTCGAAGTTGCGGGCCTCGACCTGCTTCTGGGCGCGCTCGATCGAGCGCGAGACCATGCCGTGCTCGATGGGAACGCCCTCTTCCATGCCGAGCTTGCGCATGATGTTCTGCAGACGGTCGGACCCGAAGATGCGCATCAGATCGTCTTCGAGCGAGAGGTAGAAGCGCGACGAGCCCGGGTCGCCCTGACGGCCCGAACGGCCCCGGAGCTGGTTGTCGACCCGGCGCGACTCGTGGCGCTCGGTGCCGATGATGTGGAGGCCCCCGGAGGCCAGGACCTTCGCTTTGTCGGCTGCGCACGACTCCCGCAAGCCCGCGAGGCGTCGCTCGAACTCGGCGGGGTCCTCGATCCCCTTGAGCTCGTGCGCGGCGACGGCGTCCGGATTGCCGCCGAGCACGATGTCCGTGCCGCGGCCGGCCATGTTGGTCGCGATCGTGACCGAGCCCGAGCGGCCGGCCTGGGCGACGATCTCGGCCTCCTTCTCGTGGAACTTGGCATTCAGGACCACGTGCGGGACCTTGCGCTCGCGGAGGAGGTCCGACAGGCGCTCGGATTTTTCGATCGAGACCGTGCCCACGAGTGCCGGTTGCCCCTTTTCGCGCAGGGCCGCGATCTCGTCGGCCACGGCCTGGTATTTCTCGCGCTCCGAGGCGTAGACGACGTCCTGATGGTCGGCACGGATCATGGGCTGGTTCGTGGGGATGACGACGACGTCGAGTTTGTAGATCTGGTGGAACTCCGACGCCTCGGTGTCGGCCGTACCGGTCATGCCCGCCAGCTTCTCGTAGAGTCGGAAATAGTTCTGGAGCGTGATCGTCGCGAGCGTTTGGTTCTCTCTCTCGATCTTGACGTTTTCCTTGGCCTCGACCGCCTGGTGAAGCCCGTCCGACCAGCGCCGGCCGGGAAGCACGCGCCCGGTGAACTCGTCGACGATGAGAACCTGGCCGTCCTTGATCATGTAGTCCACGTCGCGCTTGTAGAGAGCGTGGGCCCGCAGCGCCTGCTCGACGCCGTGCAGCAGGTCGATGTTCTGGAGCTCGTACATGTTGTCGATGCCGAGCTGCTTCTCCGCCTTCGCCACCCCCTCTTCCGTCAGGTGCGCCGTGCGGGCCTTCTCGTCGACGAGGTAGTCGCCGGTCGTCGACTTGTTGCCGTGCTTGTCCTTGACTTCTTCACCCTTGACGAGGTGGGGGATGACACGGTTGACTGTGTAGTAGACGTCCGTGTTCTCCTCGGAGGGCCCCGAGATGATGAGCGGCGTGCGCGCCTCGTCGATCAGGATCGAGTCCACCTCGTCCACGATCGCGTATACGTGCGACCGCTGCACCATGCTCTCGAGCTCGAACTTCATGTTGTCGCGCAGGTAGTCGAAGCCGAACTCGTTGTTGGTGCCGTAGGTGACGTCGCAGGCGTAGGCCTTCTGCCGCTCGTCGTCGAGCAGGCTGTTCTGGATGCATCCGACCGTCAGGCCGAGGAATGTGTAGATGCGGCCCATCCACTCGGCGTCGCGGCGCGCGAGGTAGTCGTTCACGGTGACGACGTGGACGCCGCGGCCGGTCAGGGCATTCAGGTACACCGGCATGGTGGCGACGAGTGTCTTGCCTTCGCCCGTCTTCATCTCGGCGATCTTCCCGGAATGGAGCACCATGCCGCCGATCAGCTGCACGTCGAAGGGGCGCATGCCGAGGGCCCGGACCGACGCCTCGCGGGCGACCGCGAACGCCTCCTCGAGCAGCTCGTCGAGGACGGCGACGCGCGCGGCCTTGAGATCGTCCTCGTGGGCGCCCTCGAGCGCCCGGGCGATCCGGGCCCGGAACTCGTCGGTCTTCGCCCGCAGGGCCTCGTTCGAGAGGGCCCGGGTGGCCGGCTCGAGCGCGTTGATCCGCGCGACCCGCGGCAACATCTTCTTGATGTCCCGCTCGTGCTGGGTTCCGAAGACCTTGGCGAGGATGCGGTCGATCATGATTAAGCCGTAAACACCATCACGGCACCAGTCTATTTCGGATTGTTGAGGTCGGGAAGGGCAGAGGGCCGGAGCCGTGGGCCGTCAATCGTCAGCTGTCAGCCGGGCCGCGGCGTCGGCCCCCTCCGGGCTGATCGCTGACAGCTATTTCGTCTCCAGGATGTACTCGAGCGGATTGACGGTCCTTCCGTCCACGTGGACCTCGTAATGGAGATGGGGTGCGGTCGAGCGGCCGGTCGAGCCCACGAGGCCGACGCGGTCGCCACGGTGCACCTTCTGACCCTCGCGAACGAGAGTCTCCTCGAGATGACCGTAGAGCGTCTCGTAACGGTCGCCATGCGCGATCGCGATGGCCTTTCCATATTCGCCCGCCCAGCCGCTGCGCAGGACCGTGCCGTCGGCGGTTGCGAGGACGGGCTCGTTACGCGCCGTCGAGATGTCGACCCCCTCGTGGAAGGCCGGAAGCCCGGTGAAGGGGTCCGGCCGTACGCCGAAGCCCGAATTGACCGCGCCGTGGACGGGCCATACCGTCGGCGTTTCGGCGACCAGCGTGGAGCGGCGGGAGAACTGCGTCTCGAGCAGGAAGAGCTGCGACGAGAGTCGGTCGCTTTGCGCGGCGAGGGCGTCGGATACCGCCGGGATGGGAGCGGGGCCCCCGATGCCGAGGCGTGTCGAATCGGCCAGGCCCGCGACGATCGCCAGGCGCTTGGTGCGATTTTCGAAGTCCGAGAGCTGCCGGGAGATTCCGTCGAGGCGCTGGTGAAGGACTGCCGAGGTCGACCGGAGCCGTTCGTTCTCCGCGATCATCAGGCGGTAC
The DNA here is from genome assembly GCA_963847075.1 of uncultured Acidobacteriota bacterium. Taxonomy (GTDB): domain Bacteria; phylum Acidobacteriota; class Thermoanaerobaculia; order UBA5066; family Gp7-AA6; genus DAHUXD01. The sequence continues at coordinate 192,728 of CAWJYL010000002.1, read as the reverse complement.
TGCCGGTCCACGCGCGCGGAGCTCAGGAATGCCCAGCCGAATGCGACGGCCGCCAGGAAGACGAAGGCCACCGCGGCTGCCGAGAGGCCGAGGAATCGCGAGGAGATCGTCAGCTTGCGGAACCGGGCCCGCGCGTGCGGGACGAAGATGATCGTGTTGTACTTCACCGGCCCTCCTCCCGCCGCCGTCCCGCTGGCAGACCGCTCCCGCCTACGCGAGCGAGATCGGCGAGAAAGTCACAGACCGAAGGCCATCGGCCCCCGAGGTGAAAGCGATCCTATGGGGCCGGTTGTCTTGTGTCAACCTGCTCATCCGGGCAGGAAAAACCGCGAAGGGGCGTGCGCAACGACAGTGCCTCGGCCAGATGTGCGCTGAGAACGCGCTCGCTGCACGCAAGATCTGCGATCGTGCGCGCCACGCGCAGGGCGCGGCCCAATGCCCGTGCGGACAGGTGCAAGCGCAGCACGGCGGCTTCGAGCAGCCTGCGCCCGGCGTGATCCGGCGCACAGTGTTGCCCAACTTCCTGTGCAGACAGCTCCGCGTTCCGGAACCCCGGTGCTCCCTCCCGGCGGGCTGCGGCCAGAATCCGCGCGCGCAGGACGCGTTCGCGGATGTCGCCCGAACTCTCCGCGGGAGACGATGCCCAGAGGTCCTTCCAGGGCACCGCGGCCATCGCGACATGCAGATCGATGCGGTCGAGCAGCGGGCCCGAGAGCTTGCGTGCGTAACGCATGCGCTCCCGTGCATCGCACGAACAGGCCCGCCGCGGATCTCCGAGAAATCCGCAGGGACACGGGTTCATCGCGGCCACGAGCAAGACGTCGCAGGGGAAGGTGCCCGCTCCGTGCACGCGCACGACCGAAACGCGCTTCTCTTCGAGAGGCTGCCGGATCGCCTCGAGGGCGTCGCGGTGAAATTCCGGGAGCTCGTCGAGAAAGAGGACGCCCCGGTGCGCGAGAGACAGCTCGCCGGGCAACGGCCGGGACCCGCCGCCGACGAGGCCGGCTGCGGAGACGCCGTGATGGGGGGCTCGCAGGGGCGGCCAGCCGATGAGCCCGCCTCCCGCCGGAAGCGTACCGGCCACCGAGTGGACCTTGGTGACCTCGATCGCTTCGGGCAGAGACAGGGGCGGCAGGATCCCGGGCAGTCGACGGGCGAGCATCGTTTTGCCCGCCCCGGGGGGGCCGGTCAGCAGGAGGTGGTGACCCCCTGCCGCCGCGATCTCGGCCGCCCGGCGGGCCACCGCCTGGCCACGCAGTTGCGAAAAATCCGGGAACGCGACGGGAGGCGGCGGTCCGGTGGGCGCCGATGCCGCTGCCAGCGGCCGCGGCCCGCACAGATGTTCCACGACTTCCGTCAGATGGCTCACGGGAACGACCCGGATACCTTCGACCGGGGCGGCCTCGGCGCCGTTTCCGGCAGGCAGGACGATCTCGTCGAACCCGGCTTCGCGGGCGGCCAGGGCGAGGCAGAGCGCTCCCCGCACGCTTCGCACCTGCCCGCCCAGGCCGAGCTCGCCGACGAAGGCGCGCCGCGAGGAACGGACGGGCCGGACGCCGGATATCTGAAGGAGTCCGACGGCGACAGGAAGGTCGAGCGCGGCGCCGCATTTCCGGAAGCTGGCGGGGGCGAGATTTACGGTGACGGCTCCTCCCGGAAACGGAAAACCTCCGTTCTTCAGGGCTGAGCGTACCCGCTCCCGCGCCTCGCGCACGGCCGTGTCCGGGAGGCCGACGATGGTGAAGCGGGGGAGTCCGTCCGACGCGTCGACTTCGACATCCAGGACACGGGCATCGAGACCGAGAGTGGCGGCCGAGTGGATCCGGGCGAGCATGCAACCTCCTCGGGGCCGAGGAGGGCGCCTGATCGGATGAGGACGAGTCCGAAATCCGAATTTCGAAGTTCGAATTTCGAGATGGATTCTAGCCTAGTTGTTCGGGATTTTCAGCTTGTCGCCCGGCTTGATCGAGCCGCCGCCGAGACCGTTGATCGCGAGAATCTCGGCAACCGACACTCCATGCCGCAGGGCGATACGGTAGAGAGTGTCGCCGTTCTTGACCTTGTAGCTCTTGGACGCGGCATCCTGCGTTTTTGCCGGCTTGCTCGCCCTCGCCGCGGAGCCCTTCTTGCCAGGAGCGCCGGCCGACACGGCTGCAACTTTCTGGGGGACCAGGATCTCCTGGCCGCGCGAGACCTTGGACTTGGACGACAGGGAGTTTGCCGTGGCGAGCCTCGCAACCGAAACCCCGTACCGCTTTGCGATGCGGGGCAGCGTATCGCCCTTGCGAGCCACGTACGTGCGGAAGGCCGGCGGCCTGGCCGTTGGAGAGGCCGCGTAGGCCAGGAGCACCGTTTCGTGGGTGCCCGACGGGATCTTCAGCTCGTAGCCCTCGGGCTGGTGGGGCGTCACGAGCGTGCGCAACTCCGGGTTGAGGCTCTGGAGCTCATCGAGGGACAGCCCGGCGCCGGCGGCGAGCTTTTGAAGGTCGATTGCCCGGTCGAGCTGGATCGTTTCGAATGCGACGGGTGCTTCGGGGACGAACTCGAAGCCGTAGTGGGAAGGGTCCTTCGAGATCAGGACCGAAGCGAGGAAGGCGGGCACGTAATTCTGCGTCTGGCGCCGGATCGCGCTGGTCGACGCGAGTTGCCAGAAGTCCCTGGCGCCCGTCTTCTCCATCGCTCGCAGGATCTTTCCTTCGCCGGCGTTGTACGCCGCCATCGCCAGGTACCAGTCTCCGAAGATCTCGTGCAGGTAGGCGAGGTATCCGGCTGCCGCGCGCGTGGCCTTCTCGGGGTCGCTGCGCTCGTCGACGATGCCATTGGCCTTCAAGCCGTATTGGCGGCCCGTTCGCGGCATGAACTGCCAGATCCCATGAGCCGCGCGCGGAGAGCGGGCGTGGGGCAGGAACGAGGACTCGATGAAGGCGATCCAGGCGAGGTCGCGGGGAAGACCTTCCTCGGCGAAAATTTCCTCGATCATCGAAACGTAGCGTCCGGAGCGCGCCAGTCCCGCCGCGATCTTGTCGTGCAGCGCGTCACTCTGGAAGGCCGCGATGACGCGAAGCACGGAATCGTTGACGACGATCGGGACGTCGGACGACACGGTCGGCAGGGACGAGGCCACTTCCGCGCCAGCGTTGGAGATTTCCTCCGGCGTGGCGGCCGGGGCCTCGATTTCGGCAAGCTCGGGGGCAACCTGGCCGTGCGAAGTGCCGGCCTCCTCGGTTGCCCCGGCGAGAGCCTCGTAGCGCTGAATGCCATCGTAGAGGTCGAACGCGAAGGCGCGTCGGCTACCCTCCGCCGCCGGCGCGCCCGCTGGCTGGACTGCGTCAACAGCGAGTTCGAAGTGGTAGCGGGCGCACTCGACGTCGCCCGCGAGAGCAGCCTCCTGCCCGAGGGCGAACTCGTCCGAGCTCCGGGCGATGGCCGGATCGGGCACGGAGACGCCGTCCGCCGACAAGCCGGTCGCCGGTTTGGCGGGTGCCGCGCTGGACGCGCACCCGGCCGCGGTCATCACCGCGAGGACAAATACTCCCCCCCGCACGACGAAGGCCGAACGCATGGAAAAAGGGTAAACCGGCTTCGGTCGGGATTGCAAAGGCTTTCGAGGGCGGTGTCTTGCGGGGAGGACAGTGTTGCTGCTCACATCCCTTTCCTGCCGAGGGCGGCGACGGCTCATCAGGTCGAACGTCGGTGTGGCCGGAGAGACGATCCCTCGGACCTCACGGCCCTCGGGATGACCGCGCGCGTGCGGCGCTCGGTCACTTTCCGAGGATGTGGAACTTCAGTGACAAGAGCAGCTTCTCGATGTCGCTGCGGGATTGGATCTCGATCGAGAACGACTGGGCCTCCCCGAGCTCCTGGCCTTGCCGGTCCTGGAAGCGCAGGCCGACCGTGACCTGATGTCCCTGGCTGAGCTGGCGCTTCGGCACCTGGACCTCGAAGACCTTGCTCACCTCCTTGCGGTGATTCAGGCTCGAGGCGAGCAGGTCGTCCACAGAGATCCCCGCGGCCGGTCGCCGCGGCTTCTCGTCGACCGCCGGAGCCGTCGCCGTCGAGGTCTTCCGCAGGCGCTCCAGTTCAGCGAGGATGTCGACGTTGGAGCGGACCTTGACGTGGCGGACCTCTTCGGTGACCGCTTTTTCGGGTTCGGGTTCGGAGGATTCGGCGAACGAAACCTCGGCGATCTCGGCCTCGGGCGCGGGGCCAGCGGGCCGGGTCTGGTCGGGCAACGGTGCGTCGAGCGAATCGAGCGCCTGCTCGAACTCCTGAACGGTCGCCACGTCGGCCGCATCGAAGGCCGAGGGCGGCTGATTGAGCTCGTGCGCCAGCGTGGGAGGGGCGGTCTTGTCGGAAAAGGTGCCCGGCTCGACCTCCAGCGCTTCCTCGATTTCCGAAGTCGGCTCGGGCGCCGGGGGCTTCGGCGGGGGAGGCGCAGCCTTCTGTGCGGCCGTTACGGCTGCCATGGGCATGGTCGCAGCGGGCCGCGGCGCCGCGGCCTGCGCGGGTTTCTCCTCGCCCAGCATGCGTTTCTTCAGCGACCGCAGCGTCAGTCGCGAGATGGCCTTGAGAGTCTCGAAGACGCCCTGACCGAGCACCGCGCACGCCTCGTAGCTTTCGTGCATCCTTTCGGGATTGAGACTTTCCTCGAGCTCCTCGACCGAAAGAATGTTGGCGAGGTCGCGCTTGTTGTATTGGAAGACCAGCGGTATCTCGTCGAGCTTGATGCCGATTTCGCCGAGATTCGCCCTGAGGTTGGCCAGGGATTCGACGTTGGCGTCCTTCATCGCCCGCTGCGAATCGGCGACGAAGACCATTCCGTCCACGCCCTTGAGCACGAGCTTGCGGGTCGTGTTGTAGAAGACCTGGCCCGGAACCGTGTAGAGCTGGACCCGGGTCTTGAAGCCTCCGATCACGCCGACGTCGAGTGGCAGCAGGTCGAAGAACAGCGTGCGGTCGGTCTCGGTCTCCAGCGACACCATTTCGCCGCGCGAACCGGGGGCCGTGCGGCCGTAAATGTGATGCAGGTTGGTCGTCTTTCCGCACAGGCCCGGGCCGTAGTACACGACCTTGGCCGCCATCTGCATCGTGGCGTAGTTGAAGAAAACCATTCGGCTGTTTGCCACCGCGCGCGCGCGGCGGACTGCCGAAATTGTAACACTCTGAGAGGGTTACGACGAGCCGGTCGTCGGCATCGACGAGTCCCGCCCGCTGTCGAGCAGATCGCGCGTCTCGTCTTCGCGCCCTCGCCCGGCGGTCCTCGCCAGAATCTCCTTGCCGAGAGCGCGGTAGAGGCGCAGGGCATCCGGATGGGCGGCGAGTGCGGCGAGGTGGGCGCGAATCGTGCCGAGATCGCGCCGGGCGACGGCTCCGGTCAGCGCTTCCGCGAAGGGGCGATCCGCCGCAGCGGCCGTGGCGCGGGATGCGAGGCCGGCAAGCGCCTCCCGGGCGATGTTCTCCGGGATTCCCGCCTCCGCCCAGCCGCGCACGGCGACCGAGAGGACTGCGACGCTTCCTCCCGCGGCAAGCGACGCGCAGGCGTGGTAGAGCGCCTTGTTCGCCGCTTCGAGCACGTGGGGCCGGGCACCGACGGCTGCGGTGATGCGTTCGCCCACGGCGATCGCTTCCCGATCCCCTTCGACGGCGACGAAGGCGCCTTTCCAGTCTTCGCCCTCGAGCCCGGTGAACGGCCGGAGTGGATGGAGCGATCCGATTCGGGCTCCTTTCGCGCGCAGCGCGGCGAGAACTTCGGCTGGCAGCGCTCCGGAGAGGTGGAAGGCATGCCGGCACGTCAGACGGTCGCTGAGCCGGGTTGCAACGGCCTCGATCGCATCATCCGGCACGGCGAGAACGAGAATGTCGATCGGAGGAAAGGAACGGTCCTCCACGCCGGCGACGGGAACACCTTCGACGCGGGGCTCGGCGCCGGAGCGGCGAGCGATGATGGCCGCGATTCGACCGCCCGCAGCTCGCCACGAGCGGGCGAATGCCCGGCCGGCCCGCCCGGGGCCGACCATCGCGAGTGAGCTCTCCAAGATCCGCATCGCTACGATCGCCGCAGTCTAATCGCGACCCGGTGTCCCGCATCCCGGACCCCGCATCCCGACTTTGCTATCATTAGCACTCGAGGAAATAGACTGCTAAATGATCGGCCTCGACACTCGCAGCCGCGCCATTCTGAAGGAAATCATCCGGGTTCACGTGGACACGGGAGACCCGGTGTCGTCCCGCACCCTTTTTAAATCCAACCGATTCGGCCTTTCGCCTGCGTCCATCCGCAACATCATGGCGGACCTGACCGACGGCGGCTATCTCGCCCAACCGCACACCTCCGCGGGGCGCGTGCCGACGGATCGCGCCTATCGGCTGTACATCGACGAGCTGATGCGTCAACGGCGGGTTGCCGACGACGTCCGCGAGCAGGTCGGCTCGGATCTGGATCTGGCCGGCGCCGACGTGAGTCGGCTCTTCACGGCAGCCTCGAAGCTGCTTTCACAGCTCTCCGGGGAGGTCGGGTTCGTCGTGGCGCCGGACGCTCTGCACACGGTTATCAAGAGCCTGCGGTTCCTGATCGTCGCCCCCGGAAAGGTCCTCGTGGTCCAGGTCAACGAGCCCGACGTCATCATCTCGCGGGTGCTCGAGACGGACGTTGCGTACACGCCGGCCGAGCTGGAGGCGCTGTCCGACCGGCTGACCCGCGAGTACGGCGGACTGACCCTCCACGAGGCGCGCCGCAGGCTTCTCCTTGCGATGGAGCGGGAGAGAGACGAGGTCGACCGGATCATCGGCCGAGCCTCGGAGCTCGCCGAACGGGTCTTCGACAAGAAGGATGGCGAGGACCGCCTGTTTTTCGACGGAACCGCGCGTTTGCTGGAGAAACCCGAGTTTTCGGACGTTTTCTCGCTGAAAAAGATCTTCCAGGCCTTCGAAGAGAAGGCGCGGGTGCTGGACCTGGTCTCCCGATACCTCGAGGCGCGCGGAACGAGCGTCGTTCTCGGTTCCGAGGATGACCACACGGTCGACCCCCGGCTGTCGGCCGTCTTGACCTCGTACGGAACGGGAGAGACACTGACGGGAATGCTGGGTGTCATCGGTCCGGCGCGGCGGGAGTACACCCGCGTGATTCCCGTCGTCGAGCTTCTCGGCCGTGCGGTGTCCGACCGCCTCGAGTCCCGCGACGACCATCGCGGGGCGGAGGACTCCGAATGAGCGAGCGCGATCGCGACGCGCCACCGGTGCCGGACGAGGACTTGATCGAGGTCCAGGACGCCGGCGAGTCCCTCGACGCGGCGCTCGCCGCCGAAGGCGAGCGGGCGCTCGCGGCGGCGGAGGAGAAGATCGTCGGAATCCAGAAGGACCTCGAAGACCTCAAGGACCGGTATGTCCGCAAGCTCGCGGAGTTCGAGAATCACAAGAAGCGCAGCGAGCGCGAGCGCCAGGAGTACTTCAAGATCGCGCTCGCCGGATTCGTGCACGACTTTCTTCCGATCATGGACAACTTCGAGCGGGCGCTCGCCCACGCTCGTCCCCAGGACCTCGAGAGCGACTTCGGGCAGGGCATCGCGATCATCCGCAAGCAGATCGGCGAGCTCTGGAAGCGCTACGGCCTCATTCCGATCGATACGTCCGGCGCGTTCGACCCCAACCTGCACGAGGCCGTGGCGACGGAGCAGAACGAATCGGTTGCGCCGAATGCGATTCTCGAGGAGCTTCAGAAGGGGTACTTCCTGAACGATCGGCTGATCCGGCCAGCCTTCGTGAAGGTGGCCGTGCGCAAGGGCGAATCGGACGGGAACGGGTAAGGAGGCATCGTGGGCAAGATCCTCGGCATCGACCTCGGCACGACGAACTGTTGCGTCTCCGTGGTCGAAGGCGCCACGCCGCAGGTGCTCACCAACCGCGAGGGCAGCCGCACCACCCCATCGATCGTCGGCTTCACCGAGGACGGCGAGCGGCTGGTCGGCCAGATCGCCAAGCGGCAGGCGATCACCAACCCGATGAATACGGTGTTCGCCGTGAAGCGGCTGGTCGGCCGCAAGTACGAGGCCGACGAGACGCAGCACGCGCGCGAGGTCCTCCCCTACGAGATCGTCCGCGCGGTCAACGGCGACGTCAAGATCCGGGCCCGGGCGCGCGAGTACAGCCCCGAAGAGATCTCGGCTTTCATCCTGCGGGAGATCAAGGAGTTTTCCGAGGAGGCCCTCGGCGAGGAGATCACCGAGGCGATCATCACCGTCCCGGCCTACTTCGACGATGCCCAGCGGCAGGCCACGCGCGATGCCGGGAGGATCGCCGGCCTCGAAGTCATGCGCATCATCAACGAGCCGACGGCGGCTTCCCTCGCCTATGGCCTGGACCGGAAGGGCAGCGAGACTGTTGCGGTCTATGACCTGGGCGGAGGCACGTTCGATATCTCGATTCTGCAGCTCGGCGACGGGATCTACGAGGTCAAGGCGACGGCCGGCGACACCTACCTCGGCGGCGAGGACTTTGACAAGAAGATCATGGACTGGCTGCTCGACGACTTCCGCAAGTCGACCGGGATCGACCTGCGCCAGGACCGCATGGCGCTTCAGCGCCTCAAGGAGGCGGCGGAGAAGGCCAAGTGCGACCTCTCGACGGCCTCCGAGACGACTCTGACGCTGCCGTTCATCTCGGCGGACGCCTCCGGGCCCAAGCACATCAACCGGACGCTCACGCGCGAGCGCTTCGAGACCCTCGTGGCGGATCTGATCGACCGGACGGCGGCGCCCTGTCTCGATGCGCTCGCCGCCGCGGGGCTGAAGCCCTCGGATGTCGACCAGGTCATCCTGGTCGGCGGCCAGACGCGCACGCCCAAGGTGCAGCGGATGGTTGCCGAGCTCTTCGGCCGGGAGCCCAACCGCGACATCAACCCGGACGAGGTCGTCGCGATCGGCGCGGCCATCCAGGGCGGGGTGCTGAAGGGGGAGATCAAGGACGTGGTGCTGCTCGACGTCACGCCCCTCTCGCTCGGCATCGAGATGCACGGCGGCGTTTTCGAGAAGCTCATCGAGCGCAACGCCACGATCCCGACGAAGAACACGAAAGTCTTCACCACCGTCGCCGACAACCAGTCGGTCGTCGAGATCCACGTCTTGCAGGGCGAACGCGAGATTGCCAAGGACAACAAGTCGCTCGGGCGTTTCGAGCTCGTGGGCATCCCGGCGGCTCCCCGGGGGGTTCCGCAGATCGAAGTCACCTTCGCGATCGACTCGAACGGCATCGTCAACGTCTCGGCGCGCGATCTCGCGACCGGCAAGGCGCAAGGCATGCAGATCAATCCGGCCGGCGGGCTCTCCCAGAACGAGATCGACAAGATCATTCGGGAGGCCTCCGCGTTTGCCGAGGCCGACCATGAGCGGCGCGAGATTGCGGCGATCAAGAACCGGCTCGAGGGCATGGTCGCCTCGAACGAGCGCGTTCTCGCCGAGTTCGGCGCGGCTCTGGCCGACGACGAGCGCCAGCGCATCGAAGAGACGCTCAAGCGCTCGCGCGAGATCGCCGCCGGCGAGTCGCGGGAAGCCTTCAACGAAGCAATCTTCGACATGCAGGGAGTCTCCAAGGTCCTGACGCGCGTCATGCTCCAGCGCGCCGGCGCCGGGGGAGCGGCCGCGAGCTGAATTTGCGATTTCCGATGTGTGATTGCTGATTGAAAATCACCAGTCATCAGTCGTCAATCTTCAAATCTTCCTATGGCCCAACGCGACTACTACGAGATTCTCGGCGTCAGCCGTGAGGCGGAGGCGGCGGACCTCAAGTCCGCCTACCGGAAGCTCGCGCTGACGTACCACCCGGACCGCAACCCCAACAACCCCGAGGCTGCCGAGAAGTTCAAGGAGGCGTCGGAGGCCTACGCCGTGCTCTCCGATTCCGAAAAGCGGGAGCGCTACGACCGCTTCGGGCACGCCGGCGTTTCGCCGGGCGCCGGCGGATTCCCGGGGTTCGACGCGTCCTCGTTCGGCGATTTCGCGGATCTCTTCAGCGGGCTCTTCGGCTTTGCCTCCGGCGGGGGCTTCGGGGCGGGCGCCCCCGGGCCGATGGCGGGGAGCGATCTCGTCTACCGCATGGAGATCGCGTTTCGCGACGCGGCATTCGGCGTCGAGGCTCCCATCGCGATCTCGCGGCTCGAGCGGTGCGAAACCTGCGAGGGCAGCGGCGCCGAGGCCGGCACGAAGCCGAGGACCTGTCCGGCGTGCGGTGGCCGCGGGCGCCAGCGCATGTCGCAGGGATTCCTCACCGTCATGCGCCCGTGCCCGGAATGCCGTGGCGAAGGTCAGGTCATCGACAAGCCGTGCGCCGACTGCCGCGGCGAGGGCCGCCGGCGCGCGAAGAAGGACATGACGATCCGCATCCCGGCGGGCGTGGAGTCGGGCTCGCGGTTGCGGCTAGCGGGAGAGGGGGATGCCGGGCCCAACGGGGGGCCGGCCGGCGACCTCTACGTGGTCTTGAACGTCGCGGCCGACGAGGTCTTCGCGAGGGAGGGCGATGACGTCGTCGTATCGCTCGAACTGGCTTTTCCGACCCTCGTGCTCGGCGGGGAGGTGCCCGTTCCGACGCTCGACGGCAGCGAGACGGTGACCGTCCCTGCCGGTACCATCGTCGGCGCGGAGTTGCGCCTGAAAGGGCGGGGAATGGGGCGACTCGGCCGCGCCGGGCGAGGCGATCTCGTCGCGCGCGTCGACGTGCACGTTCCGCAGTCTCCTTCGAAGGTGGAGAAAGAGGAGCTGCGCAAGTACGCGGAGCTCATCGGCGCGCCCGTCGGGAAGGGCAAGGGCGTGTTCGGGAAAGCGAAGAAGATCTTTTCGTAATTTCGGACCCCGAAATCCCAAATCCGAAATCCGAAATCCGAAATCGAACCTCTATGCCCGCCCATCATTACAGTCGCCTGTTCGTTCCGAAGAGAGCCGGAGATGAGGTGGTGCTGGGCGTCCTTTGCCTTCATGATCCTCTCGGGTTCGAGATCGCGGGTGAGGACCTGGTTGCCTATTTCCGCGAGGCCACAGCGGCACGAATCGCGGGCGACACGCTGCGGGCGCGCAGCGTCCCTCACGAGCTGACCACCGATCTCTCCGAGGGCGATCCGCTGGAGGCCTACCGCGCGAACTCGCGCCCGTTTGCCGTGGGACGGCGGCTCTGGATCGAGCCGGGCGAGTCGGGCAGCGGCGCGGTACCCGAGAATCGAGTCGTTCTGCGGGTTCCGGCGACGCGGGCCTTCGGCACGGGAAGCCACGCCTCGACGCGGCTCGCGCTCATCGCGCTCGAGGACGAGCCGCTCGCAGGGCAATCGGTCCTGGACGTCGGGACGGGCTCGGGCGTCCTGGCTCTGGCCGCGGTGGGCCTCGGCGCGAGTCGGGCCGTAGGCCTCGACACGGATGCCGAGGCGGTCTTCGTCGCGCGCGAGAATTTGCGACGCCACGTCTTCGGGGAGCGGGTCGGGCTCTACGCCGGACCGCTGGAGGCGTGTCGAGGCGAATTCGACATCGTCGTCGCCAACATGATCGCCGAGGAAATGCTGCCCGAGGCGTCCCGGCTGCTCGACCGCGCGGGGCGCGCGGGGCGTGTGGTCGTCTCGGGCGTGACGGAGGAGCGTGAGGGCGAGGTCCTCGCGGCGCTACGGAGAGGCCCCTGGAAGCTCGCCGGTCGGCGGACGGAGGGGGAGTGGATCAGCCTGTGCGTGGCGCGCGCCTCGTAGTCGGCGCGCTCCCGCCGGTGGGAGCCTCGTGCCGGATCGAGGGCGAGGAGGTTGCCCACGCGCGGGCTCGGCGTCTGTCCGTCGGTGACGCGGTCGTCCTCGTCGATGGAAGCGGGCGCGAGGCGATGGGCCGTGTCGCCGTGGTCGGTCCGCGCGCGCTCGAAGTGCTCGTCGATTCGCAGCGAGATCGTGCCGAGTCGGTTCCACCGATCCACCTGCTCGTCGCAGCCGTGCGGCCGGAGCGCCTCTCCTGGATCGCCGAGAAGGCAACGGAGCTCGGAGCGTCGCTCCTCACTCTCGTCGTGACGGAGCGCACGCAGCGCTTCCGCGCGAACGCCGCCCTCGTGCCGCGCCTCGAGCGCGTCGTGCGTGAAGCCGCCAAGCAGGCCGAGGCGGCGCGCTGGCCGCGGATCGCGGGCCCGCTCACGCTCGCCGCGGCGCTCCGCGACGAGGTGTCTCCGACACGCCTGATTCTCGACCCGAGCGGCGAGGCCTTTCCGGCGGCCCTGCCCCGGGCCGCAACGACTCTGCTGGTCGGGCCCGAGGGAGGATGGACGGAGCCGGAGCTCGCCGCGGCGCTGTCGGCGGGCTGGGCGGCCGCGTCGCTGGCTGCCGGCAAACTGCGGGCCGAGACGGCCGCGGTCGCGGCGCTCGCGCTCGCTCGTTCCGCGCTCGAGCGTGCGGGCGCTGGAGATCCGCATTGACACGTCCGTTCGAAGGAGGAAATACTCTGGAGTCAGGATTACCTCGAAGCGGAGGCAGCATGTCCTACGAGGACGTCAAGAAGGTCTGGATGAACGGACGACTCGTGGACTTCGCCGACGCGAAGATCCACGCCTTCTCCCACGTGTTTCACTACGGCTCGGCGATGTTCGAGGGGGCGCGTGTCTACAAGACGAAACACGGCTCGGCCGCCTTTCGCCTGGACGAGCACATCAAGAGGCTGTTCGACTCGTGCAAGGTGTACCGGATGGAGGTCCCCTACACCGCGGCGGAGTTCCGGGAGGCCATCTTCGAGACGATCCGCGCCAACGGCTTCGACGAGTGCTACATCCGGCCGGTGGTGTATCGGGGCCTCGGCGCACTCGGCGTGAATCCCTTCAACAGCCCGGTTGACGTCATGGTTGCCGTGTGGCGCTGGGGGAAATATCTCGGCGACGAGGCGATCGAGGCGGGTGTCGACGTCTGCGTGTCTTCCTGGAATCGGATGGCGCCCAACACCTTCCCGGCGATGGCCAAGGCGACGGGCAACTACCTGAATTCCGCGCTCATCAAGATGGAGGCGGTCACCAACGGCTTTACCGAGGGAATCGCCCTGGACAATGCGGGACGAATTTCCGAAGGCAGCGGCGAGAACATCTTTCTCGTCTACGGCGGCCGTATCCTGACGCCTCCACTGGCCGGTACGATCCTTCCCGGAATCACCCGGGATTCGATCATGCGTCTGGCGCACGATGCGGGTTTCGCGGTGGTCGAGCAGCAGATTGCGCGCGAAATGCTCTACGTCGCCGACGAGGTATTTTTTACCGGAACGGCGGCCGAGATCACGCCGATCCGTTCGGTCGATCGCATTCTCGTCGGGGCCGGCCGTCGAGGCCCCGTCACCGAGCGCCTCCAGAAAGACTTCTTCAACCTCGTTCGCGGCCTCGCCGAGGACCGGTATGGCTGGTTGACTCCGGTTCCGGTGGAGGCGGGAGTCGGCTAGCTCTGCGCTATCCGCTATCAGTCGTCAGCTCAATGCGTTACGAGGGGACGGTTCCGGCTTCCGGGCACCGGCTGAGAGCCGAAGGTCGACAGCTGGCAGCTTCCTTTCCCCTCGCAACCGGCGTACTCTAGCTCGTAACCGAGGGACAACAAGACCATGCACATCAACGATCTGCTGAAGATTGCGGTCGAGCGCAAGGCGTCCGACCTGCACCTGAAAGTTGGCGCTTTTCCGGTCATTCGCATCGACGGGACGCTCGTCCCGCTGGCCGACATGCGCCGTCTCATGCAGGAAGACACGATCGCCATGGCCTTCTCCATCATGTCCGCGCGGCAAAAGGAGAAGTTCAAGAACACCTTCGAGATCGACATCGCGTACAACGTGCCGAACCTGGGACGTTTCCGCTGCAACATCTTCCAGCAGCGGGGCACTGTCGGACTCGTCCTGCGCGTCATTCCGGCCCGCATACTGTCCATCAAGGACCTGCTGCTTCCGCCAATCCTGGAAAAGATCTGTCAGGAGCAGCGCGGCCTCGTGCTTTGCACGGGGACGACGGGTTCGGGCAAGTCGACGACGCTGGCGGCGATGATCGACCACATCAACGCGACCCGCAACGAGCACGTGATGACCGTCGAGGACCCGATCGAGTTCCTGCACCGCGACAAGAAGTCGCTGGTGAACCAGCGCGAGGTGGATGTCGACACGAAGGGTTTCTCGGTCGCGCTGCGCAGCGCTCTGCGCCAGGACCCCGACGTGATCCTGGTGGGCGAAATGCGCGACTACGAGACGATCGAGACCGCTCTGACGGCGGCCGAGACGGGCCACCTGGTCTTTTCGACACTCCATACCCTGGACGCGACCGAGACCATCAACCGGATCATTGCGGTCTTCCCGCCGCACCAGCAGAAACAGATCCGCCTCCAGCTCGGGGCGGTGCTCAAGGCCGTCATTTCGCTGCGCCTGATGCCACGCGCCGACGGGCTTGGTCGCGTGCCTGCGGCCGAGGTGCTCATCCGGACGAACTACGTCCGCGAGTGCATCGAGAACAAGGAAAAGACCAAGTACATCAAGGACGCCATCCAGCAGGGCACGTCGCAGTACGGAATGCAGACGTTCGACCAGTCGCTCTACAGCCTCTACAAGTCGGGGCTGATCACGCTGGAAGAGGCTCTGAAGCGGTCGACGAACCCGAACGAGTTCAAGCTGAAGATCCAGGGCATCCAGTCGACCTCCGACGTGGCGCGCGAGGAGATGGACGCGGCGCTCGAGGTGGCGTCCGACTTCAACCCGATGCAGGAGGAGTCGCCGTTCGACTTCTCCAACCAGCCCCCCGGCCGCGGGTAGCTTTTCCCGACGGCGCGCCGACCTTCGCCTCCCGCCGACCCCACCTCCGCCGACGCGGCGCGGGAGAAGGGACTGCGCCTGCTCGCAATGCGGCCGCGAGGGCGCGTCGAGCTCGAGCGCGCCCTCGCTTCCCGCGGGTTCACGGCCGGCGCGGCCGGGGAGGCGGTCGATCGCCTCGAACGCGAGGGATGGCTCGACGACCTGGCCGCCGCCCGATCGGCGGTGCGCGGGCGGGGCGCCCGGTACGGCCGCGCCCGCGTGGAGCGGGAGCTTCAGGTGCGCGGCTTCGCGCGCGAGACCGTCGCGGCGGCGATCGCCGCGGAGGGCGGTGAGGCGCGGGAGACCGAGGCGCTCTCGCGGGCTTTCGCCAGACTCTGGAAGGCGCGCGCGCACCTCGCGCCGCCGCTGCGCCGCCGCCGGGTATTCGACGCGCTCACGCGCCGCGGTTTCCCGGCGGAAAAGATATCTGAGATGATCCGGGGCCTGTATGAAGGCGACTGAGGTCCGGGAGCGATTCCTCCAGTACTTCGAGCGGCACGGGCACCGGCGCGTGCCGTCCTCGTCGCTCATCCCGGCCGAGGACCCGACCCTGCTCTTCACCAACGCCGGCATGAACCAGTTCAAGGATGTCTTCACGGGCCGGGAAAGGCGTGGGTATGCGCGCGCGGCGACGGCGCAGAAATGCGTCCGCGCGGGCGGCAAGCACAACGATCTCGACAACGTGGGTTACACGGGCCGCCATCACACGTTCTTCGAGATGCTCGGCAACTTCTCGTTCGGCGACTACTTCAAGGACGACGCGATTCGCTTTGCCTGGGAGCTCGTCACCGAGCCGGGCAAGGGCTACGGCCTTGCACCCGAGAGGCTCTGGGCCACCGTCTTCACCGACGACGACGAGGCCGCGAAGCTCTGGGAGCGGCACCTGCCCCCGTCCCGGATCCTGCGCTTCGGCGAAAAGGACAATTTCTGGGCGATGGGCGAGACGGGACCGTGCGGGCCATGCAGCGAGCTGCACTACTACCGCGGCGCCAACCTGGCGGGCAACACGTCCGATCGAGTCAACGGGCCGGGCGACGACACGCTGGAGATCTGGAACCTGGTCTTCATGCAGTTCGAGAAGGACGTCTCCGGCAAGACGACCCCGCTGCCGCGGCCGTCGGTCGACACGGGCGCCGGCCTCGAGCGGATCGCGGCCATCCTGCAGGGAGTGAACAACAACTTCGACACCGATCTCTTCGCGCCGATCCTGGCCCGGATCGAGGAGCTGTCCGGGCAGAAGTACCGCGGGGCGATGGCACCGGAGGACGCGCCCTTCCGCGTGATCGCCGACCACGCCCGGGCCGCTTCGATGCTCATCGCCGACGGCGCGTTGCCCTCCAACGAGGGGCGCGGCTACGTCTTGCGCCGGATCCTGCGCCGGGCGATGCGCTACGGGCGGCGGCTCGGCTTCGACCGGCCGTTTCTCCACGAGATCGTCCCGACCGTGATCGGCGGCTTTGCGGGCGTCTACTTCGATCCGGCGGAGGTCGATCGCGTCGCGAAGAGCGTGTCGGGCGTCGTGGCCCCGGAAGAGGAGCGCTTCGGCCGCACGCTCTCGGAGGGAGCCGACCGTGTGGGCGAGGCGATCGAACGGCTGCGCCGCGAGGGTGCGACCGCCCTGTCGGGGGAGACGGTGTTTCGCTTCTACGACACGTACGGGATCCCGCTCGAGGTGATCGAGGAGATCGCGGGCGACGAGGGTGTGGCTGTCGACCGGGCGGGATTCGAGGAGGCCATGGAGCGCCAGCGAGCCTCCTCGAGAGCCTCGGCGAAGTTCGAGGCCGCAGACGCCTCCGTGTTCGAGAGGCTCGAGCTTGCGGCCGGGCACTCCGAATTTCGCGGGTATCCCGAACAGGACTTCGTGACGCTCGCCGGTGCACGCGTGCTCGCGATGGTGCGCGACGGGAGCGAGGTCTCCCTTCTCGCGGAAGGAGACTCCGGCGACGTCATCACCGACAGGACCGTCTTCTACCCCGAGGGGGGTGGTCAGGTGGCCGACACGGGTTCCTGGAGCTGGGAGGCAGGGTCGGGCGAGGTCAGCGACGTGCAGAAGGCGGCGCCGGGCGTGATCGCACACCGGGTCCGCGTGCTCCGAGGACGGCTCGAGCTCGGGATGGCCGTCGACATGTCGGTCCCCGAATGGACCCGGCGCCGCACCCAGGCCAACCATACGGGCACGCATCTGCTCCACGCCGCGCTGCGAAAGGTGTTGGGAGGCTCGGCGCGGCAGATGGGTTCCCTGGTCGCTCCGGACCGCCTGCGCTTCGACTACGCGGCGGCGGCCGCGACGACTGCCGAACAGCTCGCCGAGATCGAGCGTCTCGTCAACGAGGAGATCCTGCAGGACCTACCGGTGAGCAAGGAGATCCTGCCGATGGACGAAGCGCGGCGGCGTGGAGCCGACATGTTTTTTGGCGAGAAGTACGGCGAGCGTGTGCGCGTGGTCGCGGTGCCGGGATTTTCCACGGAGCTCTGCGGCGGATGCCACGTGCCCCGCACGGGAGAGATCGGGGCGTTCAAGATCGTTTCCGACCGGGGGCTCGCGGCCGGTGTTCGCCGCCTGGAGGCGGTAACGTCGCTCGGGGCCGTGGAGCTTCTGGCGCGAGACGAGCAGGTTCTCAACACCCTCGCGGCCGCCGCTCAGACGCCGCGCGAGGGTTTGCCGGAGCGCTGGCAGGAGCGGGAGGACCGCGTCAAGGCTCTTGAGCGCGAGGTCGCCTCGCTCAAATTGAGGTTGGCGTCCGGCGATGGGGGCGCACAGGCAGATCGCATCGAAGTCGCGGGAATCCCGATCGTGACCCGGGTCGTCGAGGGCCTCTCGATTCCCGAGCTGCGCAACCTCTCCGACACCCTGCGCTCGAAGCTGAAGAGCGGAGTGGTCGTCGTCGGAACCGTGGCCGAGGGCAAGACCTCCGTGGTTGTGGCCGTGACGCCCGACTTGACGAAGCGGCTTCCGGCATCCCAGATCGCGGCTCGGGTGGGCAAGGCGCTCGGCGGCAGCGGAGGCGGCAAGGCGGATCTGGCTCAGGCGGGTGGCAAGAACGCGGCCGAGCTTCCCGCGGGTCTGAAGGCGGCGGCAGAGGCGGTCCGGGACCTGTTGGCCGAGCCGGTCGCAGCCGGTCGAGAGGGATAGGATAAGTCGAGTCATCCGAGGCCTTTGCGGCCTCTTCGCGGTCGGTTATAATGGTTTCACTTCCCATGAAGATGCGGGCGAAACTCCTGGCGGGGGTTCTGTTGGCCGTTGCGTCGGTCGCCGCGGCCGAGGTGCGCGTGGCCGTCAGGGACGGCAAGCGAGTCATCTACAACGACGGACCCGCGAAGATCGCCGCAAGCGAAACGTGGCTGGCTTCCCGCGTCCGCCAGAGCTCGGCCTACGACGCGATCATTGCCGCTGCCGCCGCCGAGAATGCGGTCGACCCGAAGCTCGTCAAGTCCGTCATGTTGATCGAGTCGGGCTTCAATCCGGCGGCCATCTCGCGCAAGGGTGCGCGCGGGCTCATGCAGCTCATGCCGGAAGTGGCAGCGGAGCACGGCGTCTCCGACGTTCACGATCCGAGCCAGAACGTCGCGGCCGGAACCCGCCAGCTTTCGCGGCTGCTCGCCTACTATGGCGGCGACCTCGTGAAATCGCTCGCCGCCTATAACGCGGGCGAGGCTGCCGTCGACCGATACGACGGCGTTCCTCCTTATGCCGAGACGCAGCTCTACGTGCGCAAGGCGCTGGCGGCGTACTACGGCAAGTCGACGCTCGGGGGCGGCTTCGGCAAGCCGGCGGCCGAGACCTATCGGGGCATCGCCAGCGAGCAGGGAAAGTCGGTGCAGTGGGTGCGCGACGCGACCACGCATCGGGTCACCTTGACGACCAAGAGGCGACCCGTGGCGCGCCGGCTCGGCTAGGCGCGCGAACGCGGTGTCGAGGGCTCCCGGCGACCTGCCGCCCTTCGATCAGGGGCTATTCCTGTTGCATCTGAACCGCGCGCGGCGTGGCGTGCGCGAGGGACGTTTCGACGAGGCCTGGACGGAGCTCGATCAGGCTCGGGGCCTGCGCCCCCAGGACGAGGACGTGCTCAACCTCGTCTCGCTCATCGAGTTCAAGCGCGGCCGCTACGACGAAGCGGCGAGGGCTGCGCGGGCGCTGCTCGCTGCCAATCCCGCCTCCGAAGTGCTGCGTGCGAATCTGGGCCTGATCCTTCTCAAGTCGGGGCGTCTGGTCGAGGCGGAAAAAGAGCTGCAGGCATCGATCGAGCTCGCTCCGGGCCACCTGCGCAGCCACCTCTACCTCGGGCTGCTCTACCAGATGCGCGGCAAGCTCGGCCTGGCCGTCGAACACCTGCGCGTGGCGGGCGCGCGACGCCGGGTCTCGGAAATCGAGGAAACCCTGCGCCGCCCCGGGCGGGAGGGGAACGGGCGCGTCAACCTGTCCGACACGGCGCCCTCCCAACGGGCGGCCTCGGGGGACCCCGCCCTGGCCGAACAGCCGAGGTTCGAGCCCGCGTTCCCGGACTCCGCCGAGTCGGCGCCGTCGGCGGCTCTGGCGGCGGCGCCGGAGGCGCGCCCCCTCTTCAAGATCCGGCCGGAGGGCGGACTCGAGGTTGCCTCCCGGGGTACGGTCTTCGTCCGCAAGGGTTGCGTGGCCTGGTACAGCGGGAAGATCCAGTTCTCCGCCGAGCCGGCCTTCCGCGGGACGTCGCTCGAGCGAATCCTCCGGGCAACCGGGTTGGGGACGCTGCTGGTCAACGACGCCGGCCGCCGGGCATACCGCAAGGACCTGAACGCCCAGACCCTCTTCGTCGAGGGTAGCCGTCTGCTCGCGCTCGATCACGGCCTGACGTTTCGCCTCGACGCGATCCACGACTTCCGGCGCAGTCGCCGCGTGGACGTGCTCAAGGTCCATGGCCGCGGCAGCGTGGTCTTCTCGGTGGGAGGCCCCGTTCTCGCCCACGAGGTTTCGACGCAGTACCCCCTCTCGATCTCCTCGCGCGACCTCGTCGCGTGGACCGGAGAGCTCGTCGCGTCGGTTCTGGACGACCGGTTTCTGGAAGAAGTCATGCAGCCCGACGTGGCAAGCCCGCCCAAGATCCGGTTCGAGGGAGAGGGCGTGGTGTTGACCGAGCCACCGCGGCCACGCCGCCGCGCCTCCGACATGGACCGTCCCGTGGACCAGAGGAGAAGCTGAAGGATTTGTGATCGTGATTGGGGATTGAATAATCACAAATCTCAAATCTTCAACTACCCGGGGGCGAACTTCCTCAGTCGCGCTTCGGCCTCGTTCAGGATCGCCTCCATCTTCGTCGCATCTTCGTGCTCGCAGTACAGCCGAACCAGGGGCTCGGTCCCCGACAGGCGTTGCAGGAGCCACCCGTGCTCGGCGAAGATGTATTTGACGCCATCCCGATTCTGGACCGCCGTCACGGCTTCGCCGGCCATCGAGGCCGGCGGAGCGGTCCGAACGCTCTCGACATACCGGCGGACGGTCTCGATCGGTAGACGCACGTCGCGGCGGCCGTACTCGAAGCGGCCGAATTCCGCGCCGAGGCCGGCGAGCGCGGCCTCCAGCGTGAGCCCGGAGGTCGCGAGGCTCTCGAGCAGCAGGAGGGCCGAGAGGACGCCGTCCCGCTCCGGGAGGTGGAACGCGAAGGCATAGCCGCCGCTCTCTTCGCCTCCCGCCACAGCCTCGCCCCGATTCATCAATTCGGCGACAAACTTGAACCCGATGCCGGTCTCCACGAGCGGGGCGCCGAGGCGGGCCGCGATGCGGTCGATCTGAAACGACGTCGAGAACGTCTTCGCGATCCCACCGCGGATGCCGCGGTGGCGAAACACGTGGAGAATCAGGAGTGCGAGCACCTGGTGCGGCGACACGAATCGCCCCTTTCGGTCGAGCACGCCGAGCCGATCCGCGTCGCCGTCCTGTGCCACTGCGAGATCGAAGTTTCCCGCACGCACTCGCGCCGAGGAGGCCTCGAGGTTCTTTCCGATCGGCTCCGGGTGGACTCCGCCGAACAGGGGGTCGCGCTGTGCGCGGAAGCCCTCGACGCGCAGGCGCCCGCCGCCGAGGATCTCGGGAAGGAGCTCGCCTGCCGCCCCGTGCATCGAGTCGGCGAGCACGGAGAGCCCGGAGGCGCGGATCGCGGCGACGTCGACGAGGGCCGCGAGGCGGTCGCGATAGGGGCGGCGCAGGTCGGCGACCTCGATGGTACCGATGCGGGGAGCGGGACGCAGGGGTAGATCCGCCTCGGAGGCGATCGCCGCATAGTCCTGGGGCGGCGCGCTTCCGCCGAAATGGGCCTTGACCTTGAACCCGTTGTAGTTGCCGGGGTTGTGGCTGGCCGTGATGGCCACGCCGCCGCGGAGGCCGAGGCGCCGGACATGGTAAGAGACGGCCGGAGTCGGAATGGGCTCGGCCGCGAGGAGCACGTCGATTCCGGCCTCAGCGAAGACCTCCGCCGCGGCACGGGCGAATTCGGGGGAGAGGAAGCGCGTATCGTGACCGACGACGATCCGCGTGCGGTCGCCCTCCGAGGGGCCCGCGGCGTAGAACCGGGCGGTCGCTCTGGCGAGGCGCCGGATCTGCGCGAACGTGCAATCGTCGGCAATGACACCGCGCCAGCCGTCGGTTCCGAAGGCGATCGTCACGGCGCGAGGCTCGATGCGGCCGGGCCGCGAAAGGCGGCCAGCCGCGTCGCGTCGTAGCCCTCGCGCTCCAAGAACTCGGAAGCCCGCGCGAACCGGAACCCGCGGGCCCTCAATCCGTCGAACAGGACTCCGATTTTCGAAGCCACCGGCTCGTCGCGGTCGCTGCCGAGATGCAACAGGACGATCCCGCCGTTCTCGGCATGTTGCACGAGCCGGCTGAGGAGCCGCTCGGCCGGTTGGTAGAACCGGGAGCGGGGATCCGTGATCCAGTCGAGTCCGTCGAGCCCCGTGCGCCCCCCGGTCCAGCCCACGTGCCAGTAGCCCTGTTCGGCGGCCCAGCGCCGGATCTCGGGATTGTGCTCGCCGAAGGGGGCGCGCCAGAGCGGCGCCATGGCGCGGCCGGTCGTCTCGCGATAGAGGCGCGCCGTGCGCGCGAGCTCGCCGGCCAGGAAGGCGCGGTCGACGCCCCGGCGCGTGGCCTGCCGTCCGTCCGCGGCGTACGTCGTCAGGTGCGGATGGGTGTCGGTGTGGTTGCCGACCTCGTGGCCGTCCGCGGCGATGCGGCGGACGATGTCCGGGTAGCGTCTGATGAATTCGCCCGTCACGAAGATGGTGGTGCGGATTCCGCGCGCCTTGAGGGCGTCCAGAATTTCGCCGGCGCCGCGCTCCGAGGAGCCGGCATCGAACGAGACGAGCACGTCCTTGCGATCATCGGGACCGCGGGTCAGGTCGGGAGGCGTCGTCCCGAGCATCGAGGGCGGCGCCGCCTGCGGAGCCAGGGCCTCGATGGGCGCCGCCGTCGGCCTCGGCATCGGAGCCGGCTCCGCGTGCGGCTCGGTCGGAGCGACCCGTAAGGCGGCCGCGGGGACTGGGGCAGCGGCGGGTCGCAGGGCCGGCTCCCAGGTCGAAGCCGCCGGGGTCGCGGCGGCGGGGGTCAATGCGGGGCCGGTGGCCGGGCCGCGTCGGCGGGAAGCGGGCGTTCGGCTCTGAGGAGAAAGGTCGCTCAAACGGTCGAGCTCGCGCACCGTGCGCAGCACGAAGGGCAGGGGTGCCGCTGCCGCAAGCACGGCGAGAGCGACCGCCAGGCGGGCCGGCACCGGCAGGACGAGAACCCCGCTGACGCGGCGCCACACCGCATGCCGGCCGGCGTCCCGCGCGCAGCGCTCGGAGCAGTAGAGGTGGCCGCGCATGCGCACCTCGCAGAGCCGGCAGATCGGCTTCCGGCAGAAGTGGCAGCTCTTGTGGGCGCGCCGGCCGGAGTGGGTCGGGCAGGGGACGTTCACGCTCCTATTATGGGGGACGGCGGCGCCGGGCGCTGGAGACGGTATAGTTCCGTTTGACGCCCTTGAAGATCAACCTTCCAACCGCGCTCACGCTTCTGCGCATCTTCCTCGTTCCGTTTCTGGTCGTCGTGCTGCTGACGAAGTTCGATGGTCGCGAAATGGTCGGCCTCGTCATCTTCCTGACGGCGGTCGCGACGGACTTCCTGGACGGGTGGTTCGCGCGCCGCCGGGGGGAGATCACGACGCTCGGAGCCCTGCTCGATCCGATCGCCGACAAGTTGCTGATTTCCGCGGCCTTCATCTCGCTCGTCGAGCTGGGCCTCGCTCCGGCCTGGATGGTCGTCGTCGTAATCGGGCGCGAATTCGCCGTATCGGGTCTGCGGTCGATCGCCTCGGGCCGGGGCGTCGTCATTTCGGCGTCGGGGTGGGGCAAGGCGAAGATGCTGACGCAGATCGCCGCGGTCTCGCTGCTCATCCTCGCGCTGAGGCACGAGGTGCTCGCGGCGCCTGGACGCGCGGCCCTGTGGGTCGTCGTCGCGGTCGCGCTGATTTCGGGGACCGAGTACTTCGTCCGGTTCCTGCGGCGAATCGCGCTCGATGGGCCGTAGGCCGGAAACAAGGGGCGCTACGACTTCTTTCGGGCGAGCAGGCGCCAGATGGGCCGTCCCTGCTGCGTGTACTTGATTTCGTAGTTTGTGGGCGGCGGCGGCTGGAACGCATCCCAGGGCAGGCGCTCGAAAGCCGTGATCGTATCGAGCAGGGGGCCGAGGCCCGCGCCGTAATCCGGGTGGTCCGTGGCGACGCGCAGAACTCCGCCGGGCTCGAGGCGGGAGGCGGCGAGCTCGAGGAAGAAGCCGTCGATCAGGCGGCGCTTTTTTTGCTTCTTCTTCGGCCACGGATCGGGAAAGTAGATGTGGATGGCACGCAGTGATTCGGGCGACAGCGCCTCCTCGAGGAAGGCGCGCCCGTCCGCGCGGATCATCGTCACGTTGGGGAGCGCTGCCCGCGCGACGCGGTCGCGGCAGAGGCGATAGTAGGAGAGCGAGCGCTCGAGGCCCAGGAAGTCGTGGGCCGGCCGGGCCCGAGCGGCCTCGATGAGAAAGCGCGCCTTGCCGCTGCCGATCTCGATTTCGACCGGCGCGATGCGGTGGAAGAGGGTGCCCGGGTCGAGAACGCGCGCGCGCCAGAGCTCCTCGTCCGACGAGGCGGGGAAGCGGCCGGCCGCCGACGCTGTGCTACCCTGATTTTGCAAGACCGCGATTCTCATGCCCACGATCGTGTTCGTCAACGAAGGCAAGGCCGGCGTGGTCGCGGAGGGCACGACCGTGCTCCAGGCTGCGCTCGATCTCGGCGTCAAGATCAGTCATGTGTGCGGCGGAAACGGCACCTGCTCGACCTGCCGTGTGGAAGTCGTCGTGGGGGGAGACTGCCTTTCCGCACTCAATCCGCAGGAGCAGGCCTACGACATGGGCGATGGCCGGCGCCTCGGGTGCCAGGCGCGGGTCTTCGGCAATTGTGCGGTGCGGGCGCTGATGATTCCGAAGGTGGAGTTGTACTGACGCGGCCGCAGGCGCGTCGAGGACAACTCCATCCCGAGGGCTCGAAGGGCCGAGGGATCCCTTTCGAGTCTCGGTTTCGCTAAGAATAGGGATCCCTCGTTGCTGCCGCTCCTCGAGATGACACCGGGCCCGAGGAGCCCCGGGAAGCCTTACCGGACGAGGGTGCCACGTCCTAGCCGAGTCTCTCGGCCACCGCGGTCGCGAACGCCTTCGTTCCGGCCGTGCCGCCGATGTCCGGTGTCTTGATGCCGGCGCGGAAGGTCCCGTGGAGGGCCCGCTCGACGCGGTCCGCGAGGTCCGCGAGATCGAGGTGGCGCAGCATCAGGATCGCCGACATCAGCAGAGCCGTCGGATTGGCCCTGCCGGTCCCGGCGATGTCCGGCGCCGTGCCGTGGACAGCCTCGAAGATCGCGACCTCGTCCCCGAGGTTGGCACCCGGGACGAGGCCAAGCCCGCCGACGAGCCCCGCGGCGAGGTCGGACACGATGTCCCCGTACAGGTTCTCGAGCAGGAGAACGTCGAAGGACCCCGGGGACATGACGAGGCGCATGCACAGAGCGTCCACGATCCGGTCGTCGGCGGCCACTTCGGGGTAATCCTCGGCGACGCGGCGGAAGCAGTCGAGGAACAGGCCATCCGAGAGCTTCATGATGTTTGCCTTGTGGACGGCGGTGACGCGGCGGCGGCCGTTCTTGCGGGCGTACTCGAAGGCGTAGCGGGCGATGCGGGTCGACGCGGCCTCGGTGATGATCTTGAGCGACTCGACGACCCCGGGGACGACGGTGTGCTCGAGGCCGCTGTACAGGTCCTCGGTGTTCTCCCGCACGATCACGAGATTCACGTCCGAGAATCGGCTTTCCACCGCCGGGACGTTCTTGACCGGCCGGAGGTTCGCGTAGAGCCCGAGTGTCTGGCGCAGGCGCACGTTGACCGATTGAAACCCCGTGCCGATCGGCGTGCCGACCGGGCCCTTCAGAGCAACGCGCGTCTTTCGGATCGCGGCGAGGGCGCGTTCCGGCAGCGGATCGCCCTCGCTCTTCTCGGCCTCGCGGCCCACGATCACCTCTTCGAAGGCGAGCGGCGCCCCGGCGGCCGAGAGGACGGCGAGGACCGCATCGGCGACCTCGGGTCCGATCCCGTCGCCGCGAATCAGCGTGACGACGCGCGGCGGTGTCACGTCAGCTCGCGCTTCTCGGGCGCCGCGGGAAGGATCATCTTCACCCTGCGGATCCCGGTCGCGGTGGCGTCCTCGATCAGGAAATCCGCGAAGCGTCCCTTCCATCGCTCTCCCTTGCGGGGAATCCGGCCGAACCGCAGCATCAGGTGGCCCGCGATCGTCTCGGCCTCGTCGCGTGGCAGGCGCAGGCCGAACTGCTCTTCGAGATCGTCGAGCCGGAGGCTTCCATCCAGCAGGAACTCCCTTTCTCCGGCCGGCACGAATCCCGGCGTCTCCTCGTCGTACTCGTCCTGGATCTGTCCGAGCAGCTCCTCGATGGCGTTCTCGATGGTCACGAGTCCGGCCGTTCCACCGTGCTCGTCCACGACGATCGCCATGTGGGTGCGGCGGCGGCGCATCTCGCGGAAGAGCTCCTCGGCCCGCTTGAACTCCGGCACGAGGAAAGGCGGATCGAGGTACTTCGCGAGCTCGAAGCGTTCCTCTTCCACGTCGGTCAGGTCGAAGAGGTCCTTCGCGTGGAGGATGCCGACGACGTTGTCGAGCGACCCGCGGTAGACGGGCAGGCGCGAGAGCTTCTGTTCGCGCAGGAGGGCGCGCACGTCGGCGAAGCTCGCGGTCTCGGGCAACGCCACGATCTTGGTGCGCGGAACCATGATGTCGCGGACCGTCTTATCGCCGAACTCGACGATATTGTGGAGCAGGCGCTTCTCCTCCCGGTGGATGACCCCTTCATCGGCGCCGAGATTGAAGACGCTCTTGAGCTCCTCCTCGGTGAGGCCGGGCCGGGCCTCCGCCACGCCCAGGGTTCGCAGGAGCCAGGTCGTGAGGCCAACGCAGACCTCGGCCACAGGGGAAAGGAGCTTCACGATCCACGACACCGGAATGGCGACCGCGCGCGCAACCGCCACCGGGGAGGCGGCGCCGATCGCTTTCGGCGTCATCTCGGCGAAGACGAACAGTGCGATCGTCGAGAAGAGGATCGAGAGGAGGACCCCGTACTTGGGTCCGAACCAGCCGGTTGCCAGCGTCGTCGCCGATGCGGTGGCCGCGGAGAGGAACAGGTTCTGCCCGATCAGGATCACGGCGAGCAGCCGCGAGGTCTGGGCCTTCAGTCCCCGGATGATCTCTCCGCGCCGGTCGCCCTTCTCGCGCATTGCCTGGAGATCGATGCGCCCGATTGCCACGAGCGCGGTCTCGGACCCGGCGAAAAAGCCCGAAAAGCCGAGGGAAACGACGAAGGCCAGGATGTAGATGGTCGTGTGGGGATCCATACGGAGTCTTCCTTTCGAAACCGGACGCGAGAGTCTACAGGGGAAGAACGGGCAGTCGAGAAAGCGCCCAGCGGGCGGCGTCGGAAAGGCCGGCTTCGGCGAGTTCGGCGGCCGTGCGCAGCGCCGGGCCGCAGGACGCGTCCGCCCGTGCACCGGCGCCCAGGGCGGCGTTGCGCTGGAGCCCCCGGCGCGTGGCGCGATTCACGGCGCTTTTCCCGAATCGCCGACGCCAGGCGCCTCGGCCCATCGCGAGGACCTCGCGGCGAGTCGGAGCGGGGGCCTCGCTCGCCGGGGCAACGCGGTCGACAGGCGCGTTCCAGGGGCAGACCTCCTGGCAGACGTCGCAGCCGAAGATGTGATCGCCGATCGCCTCCTTCCAGGGCTGCGGAATCGCGCCGCGGTGCTCGATGGTCCAGTAGGCGATGCAGCGGCCGGCATCGAGCAGGCCCGGCTCGAGAAACGCGGCGGTCGGGCACGCCTCGAGGCAGCGCACGCACGATCCGCAGCGCTCGGCAACCGGTTCGTCGGCCGGAAGATCGAGGTCGGTGAGGATCTCCGCGAGAAGCAGGTAGGAGCCCTGGTTCCCGTCGATGAGGCAGCCGTTCTTTCCGATCCAGCCCAGCCCCGCGGCGGCCGCAAGAGACCGCTCGGCAAGGGGCGTCGAGTCGACGCAGACGAGGTGGGTCCAGGCGGATCCCAGGCGCGCGCGGGCGCGCTCGGCGGCGCGTGTGGCCCGTTGCCGCAGGGAACCGTGGTAATCGGCGCCGCGGGCGTAGCGGGCATACTGCGACCCGTCCGGGGCCACGTGGGAGGCCGCCGGGTGGGGCGCAGCGAGGCAGACGACCGAGCGGGCTCCCGGCAGGAGCGAGGCGGGAGAGCCGCGCATCGCGCGGGTCTCGGCGAGGTACCGCATGCCGGCATGGTGGCGGCCGTCGATCCAGCTCTCGAAGCGCTCGAAACCGGGTGGACGCTCGGCCCGCGCGACGCCGAACCGCGTGAAGCCTTCGCGCTCGGCCTCTTCGCGCAGGACCCGGACGGCCAGCAGCCGGTCGGGGCGCCCGTTCACGCTCACGACCGCCGATGCTAGCATCGGCCGGGGGGCAGCCTTTGCCGCAACCGGACCGGTTCTCCACACGTGTCTTCGGCCTTGCGGTGATCGCGATCCTCGCTTACCTGCTGTTTCACATTTTCGAGCCGTTCTTCGCCCCGATCTACTGGGCGTTCCTGCTCGCCTTCATGCTCTTTCCGGTCAACCGGCGGCTACGCCGCCTCCTGAAGGGCCGAAACGGGCTCGCTGCAGCGCTGACGACGCTCGGCGTGACTCTCGGGATCGCCGTTCCGGCCGCCGTCGGAATGGTCGCGTTCGCCAGGCAGGCTGTCGAGCTCGGAGGGCACCTTTCGGGAGCCGCACAGCGCTACCAGATCGGCGGGGTGGAGGACATTCTGAAGCTGCCGGTCATCGGCGGAGCCATGGCGTGGCTGCGCGACCACCTGCGCCTCGATGCCGGGCAGATCCAGAAGTGGCTGGTCCTGGGGGCGCAGCAGGCGGTCCAGTTTCTGCTCTCGCACAGCCGCGACGTGCTCTTCGGCGCGCTCGGAATTTTCGGAAATCTGGCGCTGATGCTCTTCATCCTCTTCTTCTTTTTTCGCGACGGCGATGTCCTCGCGGCTCGGGTTTCGTTGCTGATCCCTCTGGATCCGAAGCGCAAGGAGCGGCTGACCACGCGCCTTCAAGGTGTCACACGGGCCGTCGTCATCGGGACGGTTCTGACCGCTCTCGCACAGGGGGCGATGCTCGGCGTCGGATTCTGGATCACGGGGCTGAGCTCGCCCGTCGTCTTCGGAGTGATCTCGGCGGTGGCCTCGTTCATTCCCTTCGTCGGGACGGGGCTCGTCTGGGTGCCAGCCGCGATATACCTCTTTGCTCAGGGCGTGGCCTGGAAGACCATCTTCTTCGTCATCTGGAGCGCCGCCGTCGTCGGGTCGGCCGACAACGTTCTGAAGCCCTTGCTGGTCTCGGGCAAGAGCCAGATCGGCACGTTGACCGTGTTCTTCGGAGTGCTCGGCGGGCTAGCGGCCTTCGGTCTCATCGGCCTCTTCCTGGGTCCGGTGATCCTCGCGCTCGCCCTGAGCCTGATCGAGTTCGCCGAGGAAGAGGGCCGGACGAGCGGGCCCGGCGGCTAGTTCCCGATCCAGTCGGCGACGAAGATGTTCGTCTCGTGGGGCGCCTTGCCGTTGCGGTTGGAGGCGAACACGAGGCGTTTACCGTCGCGCGTGAGCATGGGGAAGCCGTCGAAGTCCGGGCTGAAGGTGACGCGACGCAGTTCGCTTCCGTCGGCGCGGATCAGGTAGAGGTCGAAGTCGCGGCCTTTCGGGTCGGCGAGGTTGGAGGAGAAGATGATCTCCTTGCCCCCCGGCAGGAAGAAGGGCGCGAAGTTCGCCGCCCCGTTCGACGTGACGGCGTGGTCGTTCGAGCCGTCCGCATCCATGACGCGAATCTCGAGCGCGCGGGGCGCGTAGGTGTGGCGGGCGAGGTTATCCCGATAGCGTGCGAGATCCTCCGGCGTCGCGGGATGGTCCGCGCGGTAGACGATCCTCTTGCCGTCGTCCGAGAAGAACGGCCCGCCGTCATAACCCGGCGTATGGGTCAGGCGCTTCACGTTCGAGCCGTCGGCGTTCATCGTGTAGATCTCGAGATCTCCGTCGCGGGTCGACGTGAACACGATGGTCTTGCCGTCGGGCGAGACGGTGGCCTCGGCGTCGTAACCCGGCGAGGCGAAGAGAGGTCGGATGTCGCTGCCGTCCGCCCTGGCCGCGTAGATGTCATAGTCGTCCAGTGCCCAGGCGTAGCCGTGCGACCGGTCCGGCGGAGGCGGGCAGGCCGGCGAGGCGCGAAACGTCGAGGCATAGAGGATGCGGTCGCCGGAAGGAAAGAAGTAGGAGCAGGTCGTCTTGCCTTCGCCGTTGGAGACGCGGCGCCGATCCGAGCCGTCGGCCCTCATCGTGAAGATCTGATCGCAGGGGAGGCTGCCGGCGTTGGACTGGAAGATCAGGTGCGAGCCGTCTGCCGACCAGTACGCCTCGGCATTCTGGCCGCCGAAGGTCAACTGGCGGACGTTCGCGAGGAACTTCTCTTCTCCCGGTGCGAGCAGGCTCGGCACGACCGGGCTCGGCGTCGGCGGATCCGGCGCGGCTCCGATCGCCAGGACCAGGGCCAGCGGGGCTCCGAGGAGTCGGAATCGCATGCGGCGGGGGATTCTAGCAGGGCCGCGGCGGTTGCATCCCCCGAGGCCGGCCCTTATTCTCGTCCGAGGCCGGCGATGGACGTATCGAAAGACCTGAAGAAGTTGCTCGCGGAGGAGATCCGCGCCGCGATCGCGGAAACGAGCCCGGCACCGGGCGGCCCGCACGCCGCGGAGTCGCCGACGGCGCCTGCGCGCGCGTCGATGCGGCGCGCAGCAGAAACCCTCACGCCTTCGGTGCCTCCCGGAGCACCGCTCGAGCCCGTCAAGCGCCTGGCGATTCGGGCGCTCCGTTTTCTCTGGCGCAACCAGGCCGCCTTCAACTCGCTTTCGCTCGATGCGGCGTCCGAGCTGGCCGACGGCTTGGATCGGCTGCGCGCGGAAAGCGAGCGGCGCTGGGACGAGCTGTCGCGGCGTGCGGGGGTCCAGGAGGCCCGTCTGACGCTCGCGGAGTCGGCCGGCTCGGCGAGCGGCGCCGCCCCGGGGCGACCGGCGGCTCCGGCCGCGGAGGGGCTGCCGGCCGGTGTGTACGCTCTCTTCGAGGAGCGATATCGCGGCAGCCCCGGGCAGATCGAACAGGGACAGAGGCGGTACCTCGATCTGCTGCGCGGAGTCGCGGGGCCGGTGCTCGATGTCGGGTGCGGGAGGGGAGAGTTCCTGCGCCTGCTGAAGGGGGCCGGAATCGCCGCGGCCGGTATCGAATCCAATCCGATCTCTGCGGCGAGCTGCCGCAAGGAGGGCCTCGAAGTCGAAGAGGCAGA
Source organism: uncultured Acidobacteriota bacterium (assembly GCA_963847075.1). Lineage (GTDB taxonomy): Bacteria > Acidobacteriota > Thermoanaerobaculia > UBA5066 > Gp7-AA6 > DAHUXD01. The sequence continues at coordinate 161,998 of CAWJYL010000002.1, read as the reverse complement.
CGCGCTGGCGACGCTCGCAAAGCGCCCGGCGGGCCGCCTCGGGGCGATCGTCGCCTTCCAAGTGGTCGAGCACTGGGCGCCCGCGATCCTGTTTCAGTTCCTGCAGCAGGCCCGGCGCGCGCTCGCTCCCGGCGGGCTGCTCCTTGCGGAAACGATCAACGCCGACTCGATCTCGGCGCTGCGAGCCTTCTATCTCGACCCGACCCATGTCCGGCCGGTGCCGCCGGAGGCGCTGCGATTCCTGTCCGAGGCTGCGGGTTTCACGGACATCCGGATCGAGTACCGCTCCCCGCTTCCTGCTTCGGAGCGGCTGGAGGAGCGGTCCGACAACGAGCGAAAGTTGAACGCGTTGCTCTTCGGACCGCAGGACTATGCGCTCATCGGGCGGGCGCCCGCGGCCGTTCCTTGAGACGCCGGCGCGTTCTGGTCCTGGGCGTGCAGACGCCCTTCTCCAGCGGAGGAGCCGAGCGACACGTCCGCCGACTGACCGACGAGCTCGGCAGGCGCGGGGTGGAGGCGGATCTCGTCACCATGCCGCTGGTGGAGCGGGAGCGATTCGACCTGGTGCGCGGCGCGCTCGCCTGGCGCAGCCTCGACGTGACGGAGGTCGGGGGCGGGAGCGTGGACGCGGTGATTGCCACGCGCTTTCCGAGCTATGCGGTCCGACACCCGAACAAGATCGTCTGGCTGATCCACCAGTACAGACAGGCTTACGACCAGTTCGGGACGGTTTACAGCGACTTCACCTCCGCGCCCGAGGATCGCCGCACGCGCGAGGTCATCGCGCGGATCGACTCGGTCGGCCTGACGGAGGCGCGCAAGGTCTTCGCCAACTCGCAGACTGTGGCCTCGCGCCTCTACCGCTTCAACGGAATCACGAGCGAGCCCCTGTATCATCCGCCGCCGCTGGTCGGGCGATACCGCAGCGGCACCCCCGGGAACGCCGTGTTGTGGGTCGGGAGGCTGGACCGGTGGAAACGCCCGGCCCTGCTGCTCGAAGCGCTGCCGCATGCACCCGAGGTGCGGGCCATCTTCGTGGGGTCGGGGCCCGAGGAGGCCAGGCTACGCACCCTCGCACGAGAGCTCGGGGTGGCAGGGCGCGTGGATTGGGCGGGGTCGGTCGACGACGAGGCGCTCCTTGGTTTGTATTCCGCGGCGCGGATCGTTGCGGTCACGGCCGCCGGGGAAGACCTCGGATACGTTCCACTCGAGGCATTTCTCTCGGGTAGGCCGGTGTTGACGACAGAGGACGCGGGAGGGCCGCTCGAGTTTGTGCGGGATGGCGAGACCGGGATCGTCACCGCGCCGCGGCCCGAAGCCATCGGCGTCGCACTGCGGCTCGCCTGGGACAGGACGGACGTGCTGGCGGCGATGGGAGAGGCCGGGCGCCGGCGGGCGGCGCTGCTCGACTGGGACGGGCCCATCGCGGCGCTGCTCGCGGCGGCCGGGCTCGCGTGAGCGGCATGGTGCCGCCGGACCCGCTGCGCCGCCTCGCGCAAGAGCGAGGGCGAATGCTGGGCGAGATGGGCGTCCTGCCCGAAGACGAGAACTGGACGCGGGCCGAGGCCGATGCGATCGTCAGCCTGACCACCGTGAGGCGATTGCCGCGCCTCCCCGAGGGGCTCGCGCGGCTCCTGCGCAAACTCGCGCGCGCGGTGCGGCGAACCTAGATCAGGCTCGCTTGGGCGAACGTGGCCGTGCGGCATGGCGGCGTTCGGTCCAGAGCCGCACGCGGTTGCGACCCTCGTCCTTGGCCGCGTAGAGAGCCTTGTCGGCCCGAAAGAGGATCTGGTGGCGGTCGTCCCGTCCGAGGCCCGCCGTGTCGGCGACTCCGGCCGAGACCGTGACGTGGAAGGGCCGACCCTCGCTCGTGAACGGCTCCCGGTCGAGCGTGCGCCGCACACGCTCGGCCACGGCGAGCGCTGCGCGGGAGGTCGTTTCCGGGAAGAGGACGGCGAATTCCTCGCCGCCGTGGCGGGCGGCGATGTCGCTCGAGCGAATGGCCTCTCGGAGGATCGCGCCGAAGCGGCGGATGGCTGCATCGCCAGCCCCGTGTCCGAGCGTGTCGTTGAGCTTCTTGAAGTGGTCCAGATCGAAGCACGCCACCGAAACCGGCGCCCCGTAGCGCAGGTGGCGGGCCCATTCCTCCACCAGTCGAGTCTCGAAGTAGCGGCGCGCGAAGAGGCCGGAGAGCTCGTCGGTGACCGCGATTTCCCAGTTGCGGGAGGCGTGCAGGGAGGCGGTCAGAGGCGCGAGCAACGCGCGGATCTCGGCCTTGCGGTGCTCGTCGATCGGATAAGGAGAGACGAGTGTGAGGTAGGCGACCAGGATGTCGCCCGAGTAGAGGGGCAAGTCGAGACGTCGGGTCGGTTCGGCTCCCGGCAAGAGCTGCATCGGCGCGAAGGAGCGGTCGGTCTCGGTGGCCGCAAATTTGAGGAGGGCAAGAGGATCGATCGGTTCGCCGAGGTATGGGTGCGCGGCGACGAGCGTCGGGCGGCGCTCATCGGGGCGGTTGCCCGAGAGCGACCAGACTTCGTGGATACGCTGGGTCTGGTCGACGCGATACAGCGTGAAGGCGTCCAGGGGCAGGATTTCCCTTGCCGCGCTGTAAGCGTGCTGAAGGATCTGCTGCGGATCAGGGGACTCGCCCAGGAAGTGGCTTTCGCGCTCCCGGGTCTGGAGGCGCGCTGCGAGCGTGCGGACGCGCCCGCCAAGCCGCCACGCGCGCAGCGAAGCGCCGGCGGCTGCCAGGAGCAGGAGGGCTTCGGCCCATACCGGCAGCACCACCGCCCAGTGTAGCGGCAACGACGCTCGATTGGCGCGCAAGCCACAAACAACGAGGCCCCCGGTGAAGGGGGCCTCGAAACGAAAGCGAAAGACGCGGGGTTACTTCGAGCTGGTCGAGGTGCCGGGGGTCGTCTCGGTCGAGGTCGTGGTGGTGGTTGTTGTCGTCGTCGACTCGGTCCCCGTGGTCGCCGTGCTGGTCGCCGCAGTACCGGACTCCTCGACCACGGCCGGGGCTTCCGCCGTGGGCGCGCTCTCGGGAGCGGCCGCCTCTTTCTTCTGGCAACCGGTGCTGAGCGCCATCGCCGCCACGGCCGCGAAACCCAGGGTCAGGAACTTCTTCATATCCCTCATCTCCTTCTGTAAGTGAAAGCGCTTTTCTCCTCGAGAGCGCAAACGAATCGCTGCCGCGGGGAAAATCGACGGGGAATCATATCGAAAGCCCGTCCAGTGTCAACTGCGATTCCGGCTCGACCCGGGAGCCCGCGGCCGGTATCCTCCGGGGGCGGGCATTTTCCGCGTTTTTCGAAGCGACCGGACGGAGGTTACCAGACGTGTTCGAGGGCCTTAGCGATCGTCTCCAGGGCGTCTTCAAGGAGCTCCGCGGCGAGGGGCATCTGACCGACTACCACCTCGAAACGGCAATGCGAGAGATCCGACTGTCCCTGCTCGAGGCCGACGTCGCACTTCCCGTCGTGCGCCAATTCACGGCCCGGGTCAAGGAGCGCGCGGTCGGCGGGAAGGTGACCCAGCAGCTCTCGCCGGCACAGGAAGTCACCCGCATCGTCCGGGACGAGCTGATGGCCCTGCTCGGCGGGCAGAAGACGGACCTCGCCCTGCACGGAAAACCGGCGGTCATCGCCCTGGTGGGACTCCAGGGCTCGGGCAAGACCACTTCGGCCGCCAAGCTCGCCCTGCACCTGAAGGCGCGCGGCCGGTATCCGCTCGTCGTTGCCGCCGACCTCGCACGGCCGGCAGCGGTGCAGCAGCTCGTCACGCTCGGAAAGCAAATCGGCGTGCCGGTCTTCGAGCCGGGTGCCCGCACCGATCCGGTCGCCGTCGCGCGCGAGGGCGTGCGCGAGGCGAGGCAGACCGGTCGGGACACCGTCATCATCGACACGGCCGGGCGCCTGCATGTCGACGACGAGCTGATGCAGCAGATCGGGGCGATCGCGGCCGCGGTCGAGCCGCACGACATCCTCTTCGTCGCCGATGCCATGACCGGCCAGGATGCCGTCAACTCGGCTGCAGGGTTCGCCCGGGCGCTGCCGTTGACGGGCATCATCCTGACGAAAACCGACGGCGACGCGCGTGGCGGCGCGGCGCTGTCGGTGGTCACGACCACGGGGAAGCCGATCCAGTTCGTGGGCGTCGGCGAAAAGCCCCAGGACTTCGAACCCTTCCACCCGGACCGCATGGCGTCGCGCATCCTCGGCCTCGGCGACGTGCTGACCCTCATCGACAAGGTCGAGGCGAGCGTGGATGCCGACGCGGCCCAAAAGCTCGCCGACAGGACGGCGGCCGGCGAGTTTACCCTGGAGGACCTGCGCGAACAGCTCGCCTCGATGAAGAAGATGGGGCCCCTCGATGGAATCCTCGACCTTCTGCCCAAGGGCGGAGCGATGAAGGCGCTGCGGGCGCCGGAGAGCGTCGATGAGAAGGCCCTGTCCCGCACGACGGCGATCATCGATTCGATGACGGTCGAGGAGCGCCGCTACCCGCAGGTTCTGAACGGGAGCCGCAAGAAGCGGGTCGCGGCAGGGTCGGGAACGTCGGTTGCCGAGATCAACCGGCTCCTGAAACAGTACCAGCAGATGCGGCGGCTCATGCGGGCCGCGCGCAAGGGCTCCCGGGGGCTCGATCTGTCGAAACTGGCCTTTCCGGCCCCGAAGGGGGGGCCGTGAGAAGCGGGCCGGCACTTCGTGTAGAATGCGCCGTTCTGTCGAGGAAGGGATAACGCAATGCTGAAAATCCGCCTGCGCCGCATGGGCGCCCGCAACCGTCCCTACTACCGGATCGTGGTGTCGGACTCGCGCCGGACGGCGCGCGCCGAGGTCCTCGAGGAGCTCGGCTCCTACGACCCGGTGACCAATCCGGTCAGCCTGTCCTTCGATCGCGATCGAGCCCGCCGCTGGATCTCCAAGGGGGCGCTCGTTTCGCCGACCGTCCAGTCGCTGCTCGACCGGCCCGAGCCGGCCGCGGCTCCGGCGGCCTGAGCCGTCGCATGAAGCGTCTGATCGAAACGGTCGTGCGTCGTCTCGCGGATCATCCCGAGCAGACCCGGGTCATGGAGAGCTTCGACGGGAAGACCGCGGTCTACGACATCGAGGTTCGGGAGGAGGACCGTGGACGGTTGATCGGTCGCGAGGGGCGCACCGTGCGCGCCCTGCGTGCCTTCGTCACGGCTGCGGCCAATGCGCGCGGCCGGCGGGTCCTGGTCCGCGTCCGCGACTAGGCCGCGCGCCCCAAGCGGCGCCTTCGACATTCACGATCATGCCGGAACTCGTCGTCGGCCGCGTGGCGCGCCCCCACGGACTTTCGGGCGAGGTGTCCGTGGAGCCGTGGACCGACTTCCCTCAACGATTCGTGCCCGGACTTCGCCTGCTGTGGCGGCGCGGTGCGGTCGAGCGGCAGCTGACCGTCGCGGAGGCGCGCGGCAACGGGCGCCGGCTGCTCCTGCGATTCGAGGGGTTTTCCTCGGTCGAATCGGCCCGCGCGCTCCAGGGCGGCGAGCTTTGCGTCTCCGAGGCAGAGGCGTTTCCGGCGCCCGAGGGCTTCTACTACGCGTTCGAGATTCAGGGCTTTACCTGCGAAGGGCCATCGGGAAAGTTCCTCGGACGGGCCACGGGGCTCGAGTCGACGCCTGCAGGTCCCATGCTTACCATCGAGACGGCGCCGGGCAAGGAGGCGCTGGTGCCGTTCGCGCATCCGATCGTTGCGCGCGTGGACCGGGAGGAGAGACGCATCGTGCTCGACCCGCCCGACGGTTTGCTCGAGCTCTGAGCGCGCAAGGCGATGCAGATCGAGATCCTGACCCTTTTTCCCTCGTATTTTGAATCGCCCCTGCGCGAGAGCCTGCTCGGCAAGGCGATTGAGGCGGGGCTGCTCGAGGTGACGATCACGGATCTGCGCGACTTCTCGCAGGACCGGCACCGCAAGGTCGATGACGAGCCATACGGCGGCGGAGCCGGGATGGTCCTGATTGCTCCCGTGGTGGCGGCTGCGATCGAGGCGCGCCGCGACGTCCCGGGCCTTCCCCGCGCGTGGACCGTCTTCCTGACGCCCGAAGGCGCGCCGCTCGATCAGGCCCGGGCAGGGACGATGGCTCTGCGCCCGCGCCTGGTGCTCGTCTGCGGGCGCTACGAGGGAATCGACGAGCGCGTGCGCGAGCTCGGCCTGTACGACGAGGAGATCTCGCTGGGAGATTTTGTGCTGCCCGGCGGGGAGTCGGCGGCACTGGCGCTGACGGAGGCGGTTTCGCGACTCGTTCCGGGCGTCGTGGGGGCCGCCGAGTCGCTCGAGAGGGAGTCCTTCCTCCGGGAGCGCCTGGACTACCCGCACTACACCCGGCCCCGGGAGTTCCGGGGGCTGTCGGTGCCGGAGGTTCTCGTCTCAGGCGACCACGCACGGATCGAGCGGTGGCGCCGAGCCCGTGCCCTGCGCAGGACCCGCGAAAGGCGGCCGGATCTTCTGGAGAAGAGGCCTCCGGAGCCGGAGGAGTCGGAGGAATAGGCGTCGCTTGCGCGCGGACCGGAGCTTCCGTTAGAATTCGTGGTCCGCTGTCCTCGTGCGGGTCACCCCGCCCGAATCTTGGAGTGTTCGCAATGAGTGATCTTCTGCTCGAGTTGGAAAAGCCCTCGTTCAAGAGTGGACTGCCGGCGTTTTCGCCCGGAGACTCCGTGAAGGTCCACGTCAAGGTCCGCGAGGGTGAGAAAGAGCGCATCCAGATGTTTGCCGGCGTCGTGATCGCTCGGCGCGGGGGCGGCTCCCGCGAGACGTTCACGGTGCGGAAGATTTCGGGCGGGATCGGTGTCGAGCGTGTCTTTCCGCTCCATTCACCCATCATCGACCGCATCGAAGTCGAGCGGCAGGGCGCCGTCCGCCGGGCCAAGCTGTACTACCTGCGGGACCGCAAGGGCAAGGCGGCGCGCATCGACGAGAAGCGGGCGGACTAGCTAGCTTCCTCGCCTCTTACTCCGTGACCAGCGAACCGCTCGCCGCTCTCTTTGCAGAGCTCGGGCGGCTGCGGGAGCTCGCGCGCCTGGAGATCGAGCTCACTCGCCGGGGGTTCGTGCGGGTCGCGGGCGTCGATGAGGTCGGGCGCGGTTGCCTGGCCGGCCCCGTCGTCGCGGCGGCGGTGATCCTTCCGGTGGGCTGCGTTCTTCCCGGTGTGGACGACTCGAAGCGTCTCGACGCCGACGCGAGGGAGCGCCTCGATCGCGAGATCCGCCGCGTCGCGCTCGCGCTGGCGATCGCCGAGGTGCCGGCGCGGGACATCGACGCCGGCGACATCCTGCGAGCGAGCCTGGAGGCGATGCGGCGTGCGGTCGTCGCGCTCGTGCCGGGGCCGGACGCGCTGCTCGTGGACGCCGTGCGGGTGCCGGGTGTGCGGATGCCCCAACTGCCCGTCATCCGGGGCGACTCCCTCTCGGCGTCGATTGCGGCCGCATCGATCGTCGCGAAAGTGCACCGCGATGGCCTCCTCGAGTCCCTCGGCCGCGAGCATCCGGCGTACGGTTTCGAGTCCCACAAGGGCTACGGCACGCCGGAGCACTGGGACGCCCTACGGCTCTGCGGGCCCTGCCCGCAGCACCGCCTGACCTTTCGCGGAGTAGTCCCGGACGGCGCCGCGGGGGCAATCGCAGGCGGTCGCGGGTAGAATCTCCCTGAATGGCGGTCAACCGCGAACAGGTCCTCCAGTCCGCCGAGAAGCTTCTGTCCCGAGGCAAGCTCGATCAGGCGCTCAAGGAGTACCTGCGGGTCCTCGAGGGAAACCCCAAGGACATCGCGACCCTGAACAAGGTCGGGGACCTGTACGTCCGGATGAATCGGCCGGGCGAGTCGATCCCGTTCTTCGAACGGATCGCCGACTTCTACTCGAAGGACGGGTTCTTCCTCAAGGCGATCGCGATCTACAAGAAGATCAACAAGATCGATCCCGCCCAGCTCGAGGTCTACGATCGACTCGCCGACCTGTACCACAAGCAGGGTCTCGTCCAGGACGCCCGGAGTCAATACCAGGTCCTGGCCGACCACTATCAGAAGAACAACCGGCTTCCCGACGCGATCGGCGTCTACAAGAAGATGGCGGCGATCGACCCGGCGGACCTGCGAATCCAGGTTCGCCTGGCCGACGTCTACCGCGCCGCCAACCAGAAGGATCAGGCCGTCATGCAGTACGGCCTGATCGGCTCCATGCTTCTGAAACGCGGTGCGCACGATGAGGCGGCGCAGGTCTTTCAGAAGGCGCTCGAGCTTTCGCCCGACGACGTCGAAGCCCAGCGCAACCTGGTGCGCTCGCTGCTCGCCCAGAAGAACGGTGAGGCGGCGCTGGCGATCCTCAAGGCCTCGCCGCGCACGGGGGAGAGTCTCGGGCTGATGGCCGAGGCGCAGCTGGCCATGGGGCAGCGTGCCGAGGCGGTGCGCACTGCCGAGCAGGCCCTGGCGCTCGACGCGGACGCCGAGACCCCGAGGCTCTTCCTGTGTCGAGTGCGGCTCGAGGAACAGGCGTTCGACAGGGCGGCCGCCATCATGGCCCCGATCGTGGACGCCGCCATTGCACGCAGGGAGTTTGCGCGGGCCGCGGAGTACCTCGAGCCGATCCTGGCTGCCGATCCCCTGCAGACGGCCGCCCTCGAGAAGCTCGGCCAGGTCCAGGAGGCGGAGGGCAATCGGCCCGCACTGGCGAAGACCCACGTCGCCCTGGGCGAGGCGGCCGAGCGGCGGCAGGATCCGGCCACGGCCCTCGCGCACTACCATCGATCGCAGGAAGCGGACCCTTCGAACATCGAGGCCGCGACGCGCCTCAAGGCGATCGGCGAGCCGACCCTGACCACGCTCCCGGCGGCCGAGCCGGCGGAAGTGCCCCCGGAGTACCAGGAACTGGTGATCGACCTCGAGGACTCGGCTTCGGTCCATGCGCCCCAGCCGAAGGTCGCCTCGATCGAGTGGGACGAATCTGCGGCACCCCCGCCGATTCCCTCGGCGGCGCCCGAAAAGGAGCCGCCCGCGCCCGCTGCGGCCGGAGCGGAGAGTTCCGAGGTCGACGACCAGCAGGTCGAGACCTTGATCGTCGAGGCCGAGGTCTTCGCGAAGTACGGACTGACGGACAAGGCGATCGAGCGCCTTTTCGTGCTCGCGCGCCGGCGTCCGGGCCTGTTCAAGGTGCGCGAGCGTCTCGTGGAGCTTCTCGCGGAGTCGAAGAACCCGGCCCACGCGCGCGAGGCCGAGTCCCTGGCCGCCGCATACGTCGAGGTGGAGCGCCCCGCCGATGCGAGCCGTGTGCTGGCGCGAGCGGGCTTGCACGCCGCCGAGGCCGAACCGCCTCCCTCGCCCCAGGTGCTGCCGCCCGTTCCCGGCGCGGAGGTCGAGTTCGAAGAGTTCGAGGCCGTGCCTCCGGCCGGTCCTCCGGCGCAGGCGGCTCCTTTTCGCGGGGAGGTTCTGGACTTCGGCGAGCCGAATGGAAGCGCGGCGCCCACCGTGGAACGGCTGGCCACGCCGGAGGCCCAGACGCCGCCCGACACCGAATTCGTCGCGTACGAGCAGCTTGGCAACCTTCTCGAGGACGAGATGAACCGGGCCGGGGAGATCGCGCGTCCCGCGATACCGGAAGTCCAGCTCGTCGCGGAGGAGAACCTGTTCACCGACGAGCAGAAGTTCTTCAATCTCGCCGAGGAGCTCGAGAAGGACCTCGGAGACGAGCCGCCGGTCGAGGAGTCGGCGGAGATCTCGACGCCCCAGGGCGAGGTGTCGCTCGAAGAGATCTTCCGCGAATTCAAGAAGGGGGTCGAGCAGCAACTCTCGGCCGAGGACTACGAGACCCACTACAACCTCGGCATCGCTTACAAGGAGATGGGCCTCGTGGATGAGGCGATCGGCGAGTTTCAGCTCGCGAGCAAGGACCCGGGCCGCGCCGTCGAATGCTGCAGCATGCTTGGCCACTGCTTCCTGGAGAAGGGCATGCCGCAGCTGGCGATCAAGTGGTTTCGCAAGGGTCTCGAGGCGCCGGGGATCGCGGAGATGTCCACGGCGGGAATGCTCTACGACCTGGCGCAGGTCTATCAGGATACCGGCGACATGGAGCTCGCTTACAGGACGTTTCAGGAGGTCTACGGGTTAAACGCGAATTACCGGGACGTCGTGCAGCGGGTTCGGGAGCTCGACGCGGTCCGGAAGAACTCGTGAGAGATTGCCCGGTGACGAGAGACGCGTGACTGCCGATTCCCGGTCTCGCGGCCCCCTCCTGGCCAATTCCGAAATCCGAGCTCCCAAACCCGAAACGGGTCAGCCCCTTCTCAGCGTTGAGGACGTCGCTGTCGATTTGCCGGTCGAGGGAGCGTTCTATCCCGCGGTCGACGGCGTATCCTTCTCGCTCGACGCCGGGGAGGCGCTGGCGGTCGTCGGGGAGAGCGGCTCGGGCAAGACCCAGCTGGCGCGCGCGATCCTCGGGTTGTCGCCTGCGGGCGCGCGAGTGCGTGGCCGAGTGGCGTACGGCGGGAAGGAGCTCCTTCGGCTCTCCGACCGCGGCTGGGGCGCGATCCGGGGACGCGAGATCGCCATGGTCTTTCAGGAGCCGGCGTCGGCGCTCGACCCGGTGCAGACGATCGGAGCGCAGATCGAGGAGGCGATTCGATCGGGCGATCCCGTTTCGCGGGCCCAAGTCCGACGCCGCGCGCGCGCGGCCCTGGAGGAAGTGGCCTTTCCCGACGCCGATCGCGGGATCGACGAATATCCCCACCGATTGTCGGGCGGCCTCCGGCAGAGGGCGTGCCTCGCCATCGCCCTTTGCGGGAAGCCGAAGATTCTCGTTGCCGACGAGCCCACCGCGTCCTTGGACGCGACCGTGGCCACCCAGATTCTCGATCTCCTCGACGGGCTTCGGCGCGAGCGCGGGCTGGCCGTTCTGCTGATTACGCACGATCTCGGGATCGTGGCGACGCGCTGCGACCGGGTCCTCGTGCTGTATGCGGGCCAGATCGTCGAGGAGGCACCCACTGCCGGGTTGTTCCGCGAGCCGGCCCATCCGTACACGCGCGGCCTCCTGCGCTCGGTCCCGCGCCTCGACGCTCGGGCGCGGGAGTCGGGCGAGCGCTTCGACGCCATCCCGGGATCGATCGAGGACCTGGCCGGGCGCGCCCGGGGGCGCTGCGCGTTCTCGCCGCGCTGTCCGGAGCGGTTCGAGCCCTGCGAGCGTCGCGAGCCGGATCTCTATGCGACAGGCATCGGGCGCGCGCGCTGCTTTCTCCACGAGGTTTCTTCAGGCGGGCCGGCGTGAACGAGCGCGCCCTCGCTTCCGTGCCGGCCCCGTTTCTCTCGGCGGTGGGCCTCGAGAAGCGATTCGCGCTGGCGCGCGGCCTTTTCGGGGGCCGCGGCGGGCACCTCCCGGCCCTTCGCGGCGTGAGCTTCGACCTCGGCTCCGGAGAGACGCTCGGCCTGGTGGGCGAGTCCGGCAGCGGCAAGACGACCGTCGGGCGCATCGTCGCGCGGCTGGTGAACCCCGAGGCCGGTCGGCTGTTGGTCGACGGCGTCGACTGGCTCGGCCTGAGCGGGCGCGAGCTGCGGCGACGCCGGCGGGACGTTCAGATCGTCTTCCAGGACCCGCTGACCTCGCTGAATCCGCGCATGAGGGTCGGCCATCAGGTCGCCGAGCCACTGCGCGTTCAAGACCTCGTGCCCCCGGCCGAGATTGCCGACCGCGTGCAAAAGCTCTTCGAAGACGTGGGGCTGGCGCCCGAGATCTCCTCCCGGTTTCCGTCCGAGCTGTCCGGGGGACAGTGCCAGCGCATCGCGATCGCGCGCGCCCTGGCAACACGGCCGCGACTGGTGATTTGCGACGAGCCTGTCTCGGCGCTCGACGTCTCGGTCGCCGCCCAGATCGTCAACCTCCTGCTCGATCTGCGCGAGCGGGAGGGCCTGTCCTACCTCTTCATCTCCCACGACCTCGCCGTCGTTGCGCGGGTCGCCGATCGAATCGCGGTCCTGTATCTCGGCCGGATCGTGGAAGAGGGCGCCCTCGAGGGCGTGACGCGGCGCCCCCAGCACCCATATACCGCGGCACTGGTAGCGGCCGTTCCGAGGCCGGATCCGTCTTCCTCCGGGCGCCCGACACGGCTCGCCGGGGAGCCGCCGTCGGCGCTCGATCCGCCGCCCGGCTGCCCGTTCCATCCGCGTTGCCCGATCGCGCGGGCGCGATGTCGAGCCGAGGCGCCGGCGCTCGTGGAGGTCGAACCGGGTCATCGCGCCGCTTGCTTTTATCCGGGCGAAATGCGGTGATAGGGCTTCGTTTTCCGAAACTTTTCCCCTCGGGGATGCGTAAAGTGGTGTGACAAAGGAGTCATGGAATGAAGAGGTTGGCCATTTTCCGGGGTTCCCGCGCGCCGGTGTCGGCGGTTCTCGTTTTTCTGCTGGCTCTCCCGCTCACGGCGCAAACGGGTCCCGTCGTGTCGGCCGTTCCGGGCCAGCGAACCACGCAGCCGTTGCCCGCGGCCGCGGCGGACGGCATCCGTCTGACGCTCGACCAGGCGATCGGCCTGGCCATCGCGAACAACCAGGATCTGAACGTCACCATCAATGCCGCCGAGGCGTCGCAGTTCTCGCTGATGGCGAACAAGGGCATCTACGACCCCTTGCTGCAGGGGTTCGGAACACGGACGCACAACGACCAGCCGACGGCCTCCCAGCTTGCCGGTGCGACGGTTCTGAAGACCGATCTGTCGGACGGGGGCGGTCAGGTTTCTCAGCTGATTCCCTGGGGCGGCACGTTTACGCTCGGATTCGTGGGCAATCGGACGAAGACCAACTCCTCGTTCTATGATCTGAATCCTTCCTTTACGGCGGGCCTCTCCCTCGCGTTCTCGCAGCCCCTCCTGCGCGGATTCGGGAAGCTGCCGACGAACTGGCTGATCGAGACGGCGCGCAATACGCGCGATGCGTCCTACCAGACGTTCGTCCAGAGCGTCCAGGCTACGGTCAATTCCACGGTCCAGGCCTATTGGGACCTCGTCTACGCCTACGACAACCTGAAGGTCAAGCAGGAGACGAAGGCAATCGCCGTCGAGCTCAACCGCATTACCCGGATCAAGATCGACGTGGGGTCGCTCGCGCCGATCGACATCGTTCAGACGGAGGTCAACATCGCCACGGCCGACCAGGACATCATCAATGCCGAGGGTGCGATCGGCCTGGCCCAGGATCAGTTGAAACGCCTTCTGAATACGGATCCCGCGAAATGGGGTTCGGAACCGATCATCCCGACCGACTCGGTCCGCGTCGAGCAGGAGGCCTTCGACCTCGAGGCCGGCATGCGAATGGCGCTCGAGCGTCGGCCGGAGATCATCGCCCAGCAGTACAACGTGTCGTCGGATCAGATCCGGTACGCGTATTACGACAACCAGGTGCTGCCCCAGCTCAACCTCCAGGGGACCTACGGCAACAACGGGCTGGGCGGGTTGGGCACCATCACCCAGGGAATGTTCGTGGACACCGGCTTCGGGGGCGCGGTCGACCAGGTCTTCGATCGCAGTTACAAGAACTGGAAGGTCGGACTCGTCCTCTCGTACCCGATCCTGAACCGACAGGCCCTGGGAAATCGGGGCGCGGCGAAGTACAACCTGGAGACCGCGAAGTCCCAGCTCACGGTCATCGAGCAGGACATCATCGTCAACGTGCGCAACGCGCACCGGGCCATCGACACGGCGGCCAAGCAGATCGTCGCCGCCGCCAAGGGAAGCGAGCTCGCCGAGCGTAATCTCGACGCCGCCCGCAAGAAGTACGAAAACGGGATGACGACCGCGTTCGAAGTCTCGCAGCTGCAGACCAACCTTTCGGACGCGCGTTCGCGCGAGTTGAACGCCCGCGTGATCTACCGCAAGGCCGTGTCCGCTTACCATCAGGCCATCGCCGACATCCTCGAGTGGAAGGGCGTGAAGATCGAGGGGATGCCCGAAATGGCGCCGCCGGAACCGCTCACGATGCGCGCCGACCTCATGCGCACGGCTTTGCAGGGCACGACGCCCGCGCCGTAGTGGCGGTGGGCGCGACGCCGGAACGGCCTCCGGCGGGCCGGGGCTTCGACTCCGCCGTCGGGCGGCTCTTCGGGGCCTTCGTGTCTCCGGCAAAGACCTTCGCGGCAATCGCGGCCCGGCCGACCTGGCTCGCGCCCTTGATTCTGTGGACGTCTCTCGCGTTTCTCGTCGGCGAGATCGTCGTTACCCGCTCCGACTGGGGAATTGTCATTCGAGCGGGTGCGGCACGGCGGGACCAGAAGCTGACGGACGTCCAGGTCGAGGACGCCGTGGAGCGCTCGCGCCGCTTTGCGTGGGTCTTCGAGGTCTTTGCCGCCGCCGCTCCGGCTCTCATCGCAGCAGCCACGGCGGCGGCCCTGTGGCTGGCGTGCCAGGCTGTCGGGTGGGAGGTCGGGTTCCGACAGTCCTTCGGGATCACGCGGCACGCCTTCCTACCCGGGGTGGCGGCGTCGCTCGTCCTTCTCGCGATGTTGTGGAACCGAGTCTCGATCGACCCGCAGGCCGTCGCGGACCTGCTGCCCACACATCCGGGGGTGCCGGTCGATGCCAGGCGCCAGGCCGCGCTCCATTCGCTCCTCTCCTCGCTCGACGTGCTCGCGTTCTGGACGTTGGGGCTGCTCGTCCTAGGGTTGTCGGCGGCCGCCAGGGCGCCGCGTGCACGGGTCGCGGCGCTGGTGCTGAGCCTGTGGGGGTTCTATGTCCTCGGCAAGGCGGGCCTGGCCGCGCTCTTCGCCTGAGCGCAGGCCCGCGCGACCGAAACACCGGCGGCCAAGATCCGTATATGGGCGCAGGGAGCCGTGCGACCAATGGCACAATGGCCGCGCCGCGGCGGATGCCGGGGCCGGGGGAGACGGGCGCGATGCTGATCGATATCCGCGACATCACGAAGGTGTACGAGATGGGCGAGGAGAGGGTCCAGGCCCTCGCCGGTTGCACCCTCGGCGTCGAGCGCGGCGAATACGTCGCGATCATGGGGCCCTCGGGCTCGGGAAAGTCGACGCTCATGAACCTCATCGGGTGCCTCGATACGCCGACCGCGGGATCCTACATCCTGAACGGCAAGGAAGTGGCGCGGATGACCGACGACGAGCTCGCGGCGATCCGCAACCAGGAGATCGGTTTCGTCTTCCAGACGTTCAATCTGTTGCCGCGCACGTCCGCCCTGCAGCAGGTCGAGCTGCCGCTCGTGTATGGGGGCCTCTCGCGAAAGGACCGGCGCGAACGGGCGATCAAGGCGCTCCACGCCGTGGGTCTGGCGGACCGGATGAGCCACACACCCAACGAGATGTCGGGCGGCCAGCGCCAGAGGGTCGCGGTCGCCCGGGCGTTGATCAACGATCCGAGCATCCTCCTCGCCGACGAACCGACCGGTAACCTGGACTCGCAGACGGGAGCCGAGATCATGGCTCTCTTCGACGAGTTGAACCGCCGCGGCAACACCATCGTCCTCGTCACGCACGAGGAAGACATTGCCGCCCACGCGCGACGGATCGTGCGCCTGAAGGACGGGAGGATTCGCGACGACCGGCCAAACGAGCACCCGGCGCTGCGCGCCGGGGCGCCGGCCCTGGGATAGCCGCGCAGATCCGCCGGGCGAAGCTGCTAGGCTTCGGCCGTGAACCCCAATCTCGACCGCCAGGTGGCCCGCGCGGTGCGCGAGCTCGAGCGCGACGGGTTGCTCCTGCAGACGGACCCGAAGCTGCCGAGCCTGGTCGCACTCGTCACGGAGGCTCCCGTGCACGGCTCCTGGTGGAGCCATCCACTGGCCCACACGATCTTCGCGCTGGGGCAGGCCATGGCGGAGAATCCCGACGTGCTGGCCGTCAAGCTCGTCTCGGGAAAGCAGACCTGGGTTCACCGGCGCCTGTGGCCGGCGCTGCTCGCGGTGGCGTCCGCAGGCGAGGCGTGGCAGATGGATGGCCTGTCGGCCGAGGCCCGGGCCCTGCTGCGGCGCGTCGGGCGCGAGGGCCCGATCGAGGCTTCCGGCTCCGCGGCACGGGAGCTCGAGTTGCGTCTGCTCGTTCGCGGCGAAGATGTGCACACGCGCAACGGGCAGCACACCCGGACTCTCGAATCGTGGGAGCGCTGGGCCGGGCGCGTTGGCGCCGACACGGGCGGACGGCGTAGCGAGGAGGGACGCGCGGAGCTCGAGCTCGCGCTGTCCGAGCTGAACAGCCGCTCCGAGGGCTCCGGCCGCTTGCCGTGGCAGAAGGGGGTGCGGCGGCGGACGCGCCCGACGTCGCGCTAGAATCCGACGCTCGATGGCCACGAGTTCGACTGGCAAATTTCTCTTCCGCAAGGTCGAGAAGGCGATCGAGGCCATCGATCGCGCGGGGGACCCGTCGGCGACGATCATGCAGACGGCCTCGACCGTCATCGAGCAGTTTTCGGGAGTTCTCGGCGTGCGCGGGGGACGGCTCTACGAACGGCGCGACGACGGCTACGAGTTGAAACGCACGTTCGGCGGAGTGCCCGAGATCCCGCCGGGCCTCTTCATTCCGGACGATTACGTGCCCATCGAGCGGGTGATCGACGAGGGCGTCGTCGTCATGGACCTCTCGGCCCCGGGCGTGGACGCGGAGCTCGAGCGCAAGCTCGGAGCGGAGCGCTTTGCCGCGATTGCCGTCGGGGATGACGAGTACATCCTGTCGTTCACCGTCGACCCGACGGCGCCCGAGGACGACCTGCTCGCCTCGCTCGGGATCCTTCGCCTGGCCGTGGACCAGAAGCTGCGGCAAGACCGCTACGTTTCGGCGCTCCAGGAAGCGCGGCGGATCCAGATGTCGATCCTCCCCAAGCGGGCCCTGCGGCGCGACGAGATCGAGATCGCCGGCTACACGACACCGGCCGAACTCGTGGGTGGCGACTACTTCGACTTCATCCCGGTGTCCGATCGGATTCTCGGCATCGCGATCGCCGACGCGTCCGGGCACGGGCTGCCGGCCGCTCTCCAGGTCCGCGACGTTTACACGGGATTGCGCATGGCGGTGGAGCGCGACTTCAAGATCACGCGAACCGTCGAGCGGTTGAACCGGATCATCCACGAATCCCGCCTCACGACGCGCTTCGTGTCGCTCTTCTACGGCGAGATCGAAGACAGCGGCAGCCTCATGTACGTCAACGCCGGCCATCCGCATCCCCTCCACTTCCACGGGGGAAGCGTCACGCCGCTCGTTCAGACAGGGCTGGTTCTCGGGCCGACCGCGACCGCGACGTACACGCGCGGCTACCGGAGTCTCGCGCCGGGCGATGCGGTGCTTCTGTACACCGACGGCATGGTCGAGGCCCACGGCGAGGACGGGGAGGAGTACGGGGTCGGGCGGCTGACGAAGGCATTTCTCGAGATGCGCGATCGCCCGTGCGACGAGATCTCGCGGGAGCTTATCAAGCGCGTCGCGGACTTTGCCGGCGGCGGAGAGCCGGAGGACGATCGCACGGTTGTCGTGTTGAAGCGGCACTTCGCCGCCGCGCCGGCTTCCGAAGAGCGGCGAGCGACCGGCGGCTCAGTTCCGGTCACGAAGCCGACCTGAGCGAGCGGAGCTCAGGCCCTGTGACGGCTCCGGAAGAAGTCGGCCGTCGCCTTCAGCCCGTCCTCGAGGAGGGTCCACGGCGGAAGGCCGAAGTCTTCTCGCGCGAGCGAGCCGTCGAGAACGCTGCGCATCTGCTCACCGGCGGGTGCGGGCGCGTGGGGTGGGGTTGCCGTATAGCCAAACTGCCGGGCAAGCGCCGCGAAGAGGCGGTTGACGGACGTCTCGACGCCCGTGCCGAGGTTCCAGACGCCGCTCCTGTCGCTCGTCGTGGCCCTGGCGGCGGCTTCGACGAGGTCTTCCACGAAGATGTAGTCGCGGGTCTGCTCGCCGTCTCCGTTGATCTTGAGCGGCCGGGAGCCGAGCATCGCTTCGGAGAAGATCGCGACCACTCCGGCCTCGCCCGTGCCGTCCTGCCATGGGCCGTACACGTTGGCGTAGCGGAAGACCTGTGTTTGCAGTCCGTGGACGACGCGGTAGTAGTGCATGTACTTCTCGATCGAGAGCTTGGCGCAGCCGTACGGCGAGATCGGGTTGGTCGGATGGCTCTCGGTCGCCGGCCGCCCGCCCTCGGGCTCCCCGTAGATTGCGCCGCCGGTCGACGAAAAGAGCACTTTCCGGGTTCCGGCGCGACGCATGGCTTCGAAGAGTTTCAGGCCCCCGATGATGTTCGCGCGCGCATCGCCGACGGGATCCGCCACACTATGCCGCAAGTCGATCTGGGCGGCGTGATGGGAGACGAAGCCGATCTTCTCCTCGCGCAGAAGGGGCTCGAGGTCCGCCTCGGCGATGTCGGCCTGGACGAAACGCGCGGCCTGAGGGAGCCGCTCGCGTCGACCGGTGGAGAGATCGTCCACGATGACAACGCGGTGGCCGTCGGCCAGATGACGCCTGGCCATGTGCGATCCGATGAAGCCGGCGCCGCCGGTGACGAGAATGTTCATAGAATTCCTTCCTTGTCCGGGTTTTCCGCATGATACCGAAGAAGTCTCCGGATCCGTGCCTCGCGTTCGACCCGGAAGCGCTTGGGCTCTCCGAACCGCCCCGGGAGTTTTACCGGCGCCGGACCGTGGCCGTGGCGCGGAGCCTTGTCGGCGCCTACCTGGCCCGGGTGCACCGGGGGCGCTGGTACGGCGCGCGCATCGTGGAGACCGAGGCGTATCTCGGTGTGAAAGACCGCGCGGCACACTCCTGGGCCGGTCGTCGCACGCCACGGGTCGAGCCGATGTACGCCGACGGCGGGCATCTGTACGTGTTCCTCGTGTACGGCATGCACCATTGCGCCAACGTCGTGACCCGCCGCGAGGGCGTGCCCGAGGCGGTGCTTCTCCGCGCGGCCGAAAGCCCGGAGGGCGCCCCGCGCCTCATGGCCGGTCCGGGCAGGCTCTGCAGCGCGCTCGGAATCACGATCCGGGATAGCGGTCTCGACCTGCTGGCCGACTCGGTCCGGATCTTCGTCTCGGCGCGCCGGGCCCGCCGCCTCGGCGTCGCCCCCCGCATCGGCATCGACTACGCCGGAGTAGCCCGTGCCTGGCCGCTGCGCTTCTACGACAAGGACTCCGCCTCCGTTTCGAGCCCCTTTCGACCAGCCGCACGCCGGTGCGCCCGGCGGGCGCAGATCCCGCGCAGGCGCGAGCGAAGTTCAGTGGGGCAAGAGGAGTAGCTGCCCGGGCCCCGATTCGGACGTGGCGACGACGGCGTTCTTACCGCCGTGCTTGGCGCGGTAGAGGGCAGAATCGGCCTTCTCGACCAGGTCCCTCTTCTCGCCGGCGTCGTCCGGGTAGGTCGCCAGTCCGATCGAAACCGTCGCGCGCAAAACCTGGTGAGAATCCGGCATCCGGAAGAGACGTTCGTCGACCCTTCGCCGCACGCGCTCGGCTACGATGACCGCCTCGGCGACCGGCGTCTCGGGCAGGACGAGGGCGAACTCGTCGCCGCCGTATCGGGCGAGCAGGTCCATGTCGCCGCGGACCTCATTGCGAATTTCGGCCACGATCCCCTGCAGGATGGCGTCGCCGACGGGGTGGCCGAAGCGGTCGTTGATCGACTTGAAGTCGTCGATGTCGAGCATCAGCACCGTGAGGGGGCGGCCGAGGCGTTCCGCTCGGCCGAGTTCGCGCTGGAGCACCTCCTGGAAATGCCGGTGATTGAACGCGCCGGTCAGCGAGTCCCGGATCGACTGCTCCCGCGCCTCGTTGTAGGAGCGGGCGCTCTCGATCGCCGTGACGGCCTGATTGGCGAAGATCTCCAGGGACCGGATCGTCTCGAGGGACGGCGATCTCCCGTTCAGCGGCGAGTCGACGGAGAGGCAGCCGAGGAGGCGATCTTCCGAGTACAGAGGGATCCAGAGCAGCTCGTCGGGGGCCCAGCCGTCGTCCCCCGCGGTCAGAACGCGGCGAGGGGCAGCCGCGCGGGAGACCACGCCCTCCCGCGGAGCGCGGTCGCGCACATGGTAGGACTTGGACACGCGGTTGCGCTCGTTCCAGTGGCGCGTGATCTCCTCGGCCGGCACGCTCTGGTCGCGCATCGCGGGCCAGCGGTCGTCGAGCCCGAAGGCGGCGCGGGGCGTGAAGACGTTCTTCTCGCGATCGTACAACGACAGCACGACCTCCTGGAAACCGAGGCCCCGAGCGACCGCGGATGCGATGGAGGGAAAGAGATCGTCGAGCGTGCGGTTGCGCTTCAGGTCGTTGGAGATCCCGAGGATCTGGTCGAGCGTCTCGGCGCGCTCGCGGTTGCGCTCCGAAAGGTCTTCGATCTGGGCACGGATCGAGCGCTCCTGCAGCACGAGGGCGATGTGGTCGGCAACGGTGTGCAGCGAGGCGAGGGTCTCGGCGGAGTGGAGAGCGGGGGAGTCCCCCTCCACGATCAGGAGCCCCGCATGCATCTCGAACGTCGAAAGCCGGATTCGCACCTGGTACGGCGTCTCGGGCGTGAGTCGTACCTCGCGGGCGTCACCCCATGCCAGCTCGTGCGTCGAGGCGCCACGGTCCAGGCGCGTCTCGTCGATGCGGGTCCGGCGAGCCCATGCCAGCAGCTCCGCGCGGGCCCCGCCGGCGCCCTCGGACAGGTGGAGCGCGAGCTCGTCGCCGTGAACGCCGCTCCACTCGAGGATGGCCGCGGCGCGCGCCGGCAGAAGCCGGGCGATCGCCGCGAAGAGCCTTTCGTAGCGGTCCACGCGGGCACTGATGCCGAACGTGTTCGAGATGTCCCGCAACGCGTCGAGCTGGCGGTTCTCCCGCGAAACTTCCTGAACGCGCCGCTCCATGGAAGAGAGATTGCGCATGACGAACGAGGCCAGCACGACGGGGAAGAACGCGAGCAGCATCCCGGGCGCGCCGAAGAGCGGGTAGACGAGCGTCTCCAGGATCACGATGGGCGCGAGCAGCAGCAGGGCAGCGAGCTGGAAGAGGGCGATCTCGAGCAGGCGCTCGCGCGGCACGAGGGAGCCGAGCTCGAGGTAGGCCAGGACGAGGGCCGTGTTGACGAAGAAGAACACGAGAAGAACGCCGATCGCGAGGGCCGCCACCGTGGCCCAGCCGAGCATTGCGGCATGGAGAGTGCGGCAGAAGACGGCCGCCGCGGCATAGGCGATCGAGAGCTGCGCGAGGTCGAACGCGTTCGAGAGCGTCACCCGGCGCGTCTTGCCGATCCACTTGGCCACGGCGTCGGCGCCGAGGCAGATCAGGAGGGCGGCTCCGGGCGCGTTGAGCAGCAGGATGGCGGGGGCGAGCGCCGCCGCTTCGACGCCGACGAAATTTCCGGCGTAACGCACCCGCAGTCGGAAGGCGAGCACGGCCAGGGCGGCGAAGAAGAGGAGCTCACCGGATCGCTCCCAGGGGATCCCGGGGGAGAGGACCGCCAGCAGCGCGACGGCCGCGACGCAGACTCCCAGCTGGAGCCCCCGGAAGGCCCGCGCTCGGCTGCGCGATGGGGTCATCCCGAGGCCCCTCCTTGCATCCCTCATTCTACGACGGCGCCGGGGAGGCCCCCCGGGGCCTCAGCCTCGGGTCGGGCGGCCCTTGAAGTGGATCACGCCGTCCCTGAGGAACCTATGGAAGATCATCAGAACCTCGAGCTCCTTCATCGGCGAGATCTTCATAATGGATTTGACGTCCCACTGTCCGTTGATGCGGGACAGCACGAATCCCTCGTGGGGCGAGAAAGCCCGCTGGGTCAGGCTCTGCATCGAGATGGCGAGCTCTGGGACTTTTTCCCCCGAAACCCCGTCGCGATCGAGGGCGGCCTTGATCTCGCGCTCGGCCTCGCGGATCGCCTCCGTGGTGCGGCCGTCGTTGGGATCGAGCTCGTGGGCCACCTTGAACATCTTGTAGGCGGCCTGGGGATCGTCCTTGAGCTGAGCCCGGCCCCGCTGGAGGAAGTGGTCCACCTCGGACACACCGGGGCCGAGCGCGGCGACCGCCGGAGTGCGCGGCCCCCTCTCGACCAACCGCATCGTCCCGGTGCGCAGGCCCTCGGAAATGAGCTTCGAGACGGTGAATTCGGCGTTGTGCGTCTGGAGGGCGACCTCCTCGATCGAGCGCTGCCCGTCGACGTAGGGTACGATCAGCTTCTCGCGGTCCGAGAGCAGCTCCATGTCGAGGGGTCGCATGATCTCGGGGACCACCGAGGAGTCGGGGACGCGCTGGCGGATGAGCTGCCACTCGTCGTAGCGGCGCATTCCCTCCATGATGATGCCCGTCACGTCGAGGGACAACGGGACCATCTTCTGGTCGGGCATCTGGCCCTCGACGAACTCGAAGTCGCCCTCCGTCCAGAGGAAGATGTCGTAGATCGACTCCTCGGCCTTCTTCTTCATCAGGCGCATCAGGTCGGCCTCGGCGATGGCGTTGATCATCACGAGAATCTTGCCGAGGAGGATCTGGGACTCCTCCTGCACCTCCATCGCCATCTTGAGCTCTTCCTCGGAGATGAAGCCGTGAGAAACGAGAAAGTGGCCGAGGTACTCCCGCTCGGATGAGGAGGAGGTCGAGGCGATGCGACCGTCCTGAAAATAGATGCGCTTCTCGATCCCGTGGCCGTCGACCAGGAGGGTCCCTGTCTTCGAGCCGAGGGAGAGCCACTGCAGCAGCTCGCCGAGCTGCATCGTCTTGAGATTTCCGGTTATGCCCAACGAGACAGTATCTTAACGCAAGAGACTGTGGGGCCGTGGTTTGGCGCTGCGCTCTACTCCATCGGCGGGTTGTAGGACGCAACGCCCGTGACGGCCTCGCCGATGATGAGCGTGTGGATGTCGTGGGTCCCCTCGTAGGTGTAGACGCTCTCGATGTTGGCGAGGTGGCGGAACACCGGGTACTCGTTGACGACGCCGTTGGCACCGAGGGTCTCGCGGGCGAGCTTGGCGCACTCGCGGGCGACCCACACGTTGTTGCGCTTGGCGATGGATACGTGGTGCGGCTTCATCGTCTTGTCGTCCTTCATGCGGCCGAGGCGCCACGCGAGCAGCTGGGCCTTCGTGATCTCCGTGATCATCCACGCGAGGCGTTCCTGGACGAGCTGATGCGCCGCAATCGGCCGGTCCTTCCACTGCTTGCGGCTCTTCGCGTAGTCGAGAGCGGCCTGGTAGGTCGCCATCGCGCTCCCGATCGCTCCCCAGGCGATCCCGTACCGCGCCTGCGTCAGGCAGGACAGGGGGCCCTTCAGGCCCACGACGCCCGGCAGGATGTTCTCGGCGGGAATCCGGCAGTCCTCGAAGGCGAGCTGCGACGTGACGGAGGCCCGCAGCGACATCTTCCCCTTGTGCTCGAAGGTCGAGTAGCCCTTCGTGCCCTTCTCGACGAGGAAGCCGCGGACGACACCGTCCAACTTGGCCCAGACGACCGCCACGTCGGAGATCGAGCCGTTGGTGATCCAGGCCTTCGCGCCGTTCAGGACAAAGGAATCGCCGTCTCTCTTCGCGACCGTGCGCATGCCGGCGGGATTCGAGCCGAAATCGGGCTCGGTCAGGCCGAAACAGCCGATCGCTTCCGCCTTCGCGAGCCTCGGGATCCATCGATCCTTCTGCTCCTTCGAGCCGAAGGCGTGGATCGGATACATGACGAGCGCCGACTGGACGGAGACGAACGAGCGCAGGCCCGAGTCGCCGCGCTCGAGCTCCTGCATGATCAACCCGTAGGCGACGTTGTCGAGCCCCGGGAGCCCGTACTCGGCGATGGTCGAGCCGAAGAGATGCATCCCGGCCATCGCGGGGATGAGCTCTTTGGGGAATCGCCCTTCCCAGGCCGCGTCTTCGATCACGGGAAGGACCTTTTCGTCGACCCAGTCTCCCACGGTGTCCCGTACGAGGCGCTGCTCCTCGGTCAGAAGCGCGTCGAAATCCAGATAGTCCGCTCGGGTCGTCACGTTCGGCCCTCCCGCAAAGGCGGGGATCGTACCCCGGACGGGCCTGCGGCACCAAGCGGCGGCCCCGCTCGCGCTCCTGCCGGGGTACACTTTTGCCCGTCGATGAGCGCTTTCCTCGGAGGCTCCGCCTACACGATGGTCCGCGACGTGGCCGAGGGCTACATCATCGCAACCGAGCTGACTTTCAAGAAGTTCCAGCAGGCGGAGTTCCAGCAGTTCGGCTTCGAGGCGGACAAGTTGTTGCGCGAGATTCGGGGCACCGTAGTTCCCGCGGGCGACATCGATGCGACGCAGAAGCGACACCGCAAGATGCAGCGGTTGCAGCAGGCGATGACGATCGCCAACAACGTTCGCACCCGGGTGCGTTGAACCCTCCGGATTCCGCGTCGCGACCCGCCCGCGAGACGGCCCTGGCCGCACTGTTTTTTCTCGGGGCGACTGTCGTGATGACCTGGCCGCAGGCCGCGCATCTATCGAACGGAATGACCGACCTCTGGGACGCGAAACTGAATCTCCGGATCCTCGACTGGGACATTCACCAGACACTGCGCGACCCGCTCGAACTCTTTCAGCTCAATTTCTTTCATCCCGCCCGCTTCGTGCTGGCTTTCTCGGAGAACCTGTATGGAGTCGCCCTCTTCGGATTTCCGCTCGTCGCGCTGGGCGCTTCGCCGGTGGTCGTGTACAACTCCCTGCTGCTTCTGGGCATGTTTCTGTCGGCTCTGGCCGCGTGGGCGCTCGCCCGGTGGGTGACCGGAGATCCGCTGGCCTCCCTCGTGGCCGGGATCGTGTATGCCTTCGTCCCCTGGCGGCTCTCACAGCTTCCACACCTCCAGTTTCAATGGGGGCCTTTTCTCTGCCTCCTGTTGCTCTTTCTTCTTCGGTACCTCCATTCGGGCCGGCGCCGGGATTTGGCTCTGTTCGCCGTGTCTTTCGCGTGGAACGTCCTGGCGAATCTTCACTTCGCCCTCTTTGCCGGACTCCTCGTCGCCGTCACGCTCGCCGTCGAGGCCATCGGAGGCGGAACGGGGAGCGCAGGCCGGATCGGGCGTGTCCTTGCGGCAGCGGCGTTCGCCACCGCGGTGTGCCTTCCCTGGCTCCTGCCGTACCGGGCGGCGGTGGAGATGTACGGGATGCGGCGGGGCATCCGGGAGATGGAGCTCTACTCCGGGCGGCTGACGGACTTCCTTTCGGCCGGAGAGCGCAACCGGCTGTACGGACCGTGGACGCGCCGATGGGACGCGCCGGAAGGGTTCTTCTTCCCGGGTATTCTGCCGCTCGTCCTTGCGGGGACCGCGATCGCGAGACTTCCCGGTCTGCGCCGCCGGCCCGGAGCCGCGCCCGCGGCGAGCGCACGGGGCCGCTCGACGGCGATTCGAGTGCTCGACGCGGCGATCGTGATGAGCGCCGTTGCCGCGGCGGCGGCGCTCGGCCGGCCGAACCTGCGCATCGGCCCCGTCGGGCTGGGCGACGCCGGCCGCGCCCTCGTGGTCGCGACGGCGCTCGTGGTCGTGCGCCTGGGCGTCGCCTTCCCGAAGCGGAGCCGGTTTCGCGATCTCGGCGACTGGCTTTCCCATCGGCTGGCCGATCGCCGGGCGATGCTGTTTGTCGTCGTCGGCGGCCTCGGGATCCTCGTCGCTCTGGGAGGCCACACGCCGTACTATCGGTTCCTCTTCCAATCCTTCGGCGCGGTGTTTCGCGCGATCCGTTCGCCCGCGCGCGGCATCGTGCTCCTGCACCTCGCCCTCGGAGTGCTCGCAGCGTGGGGCCTGTCCTCGTTGACCCGGGCGCATTCGCGGGCCCGGCGTGTCGCGTGGGTGGGGGCCGCGATCGCCATGCTCGGGATCGAGTACCGGGCCTTCCCATTGAAGCTCGATCCGATCGACGCGCCGCCTCCGGTGTATCGGTGGCTCAAGACCGCGGCACTGCCGGGTGCCGTCGTCGAGTGGCCGCTCGACCCTCTGCAGGATCTCGACTACATCTTTTGCCAGACGGTGCACGGCAAGCCGATCCTCAACGGCTACTCGGGGTTCTTTCCGAAGGCGTACGATCAACTCCAGGAAACGCTAGGGCGCCGTCCGATTTCCGACTCGGTCTGGGGGCAGATGGCCGGCCTCGGCGCGAGCGTCCTCGTCTACCATCCGCGGGCTGCCGACCCGATCCGCAGGGTCGAGTATGCCCGAGCGGTCCGTCGCGGCCTCGCGAACGGGCGGCTCGAGGTCCTCGTGAGCTTTCCCCATGGCGCGGATCGCGACATCGTCTTTCGTCTGACGAGCGCGCCGCGTTTCGATCCGCGGCTGCAAGCCGGGTCGGATTCCGAGGCGGCACGCATCCTGGCACAGACCGACGCCGAAATCGCTCCACCTTTCGGCGTCATCGACGCTCCAGTCGAGGGGGCCGAGGTGTCGTCCGGCGGCTGGGGCTACGGCTGGGCGCTCGACGACTCGGGGGTTGCCTCCGTGGAGGTCGCCGCCGACGGCGGGCCGGCCGCGCCCGTGCTTGGCGGCGGGCGCAGGCCCGACCTCGAGAAGGCGTACCCGGATTACCCGGGCGCCGGCAGCGCGGGGTTCGGATTCTCCCTGCCGCGCCTCTCGCCTGGTCCGCACACGCTGACGGTGACGCTCATCGCCCGGGACGGCGGCCGGACCGAGCTCGTGCGGACGATCCGTGTCCGATGACCGTATAATCCCGCCCCTTTATGGAAACGACCGCGATCTCGAAAATCGGGGGCAAGGCCGGGGGCACGGCGACCGTCCGCGGGTGGCTCTACAACAAGCGCTCGTCGGGAAAGATCCAGTTCCTCATCGTGCGGGACGGGACCGGGTACCTCCAGTGCGTCGTCCCGCGCGCGGATGTTCCGGGCGCGGTGTGGGACGCGGCCGAGCGGGCGACGCAGGAGTGCTCGCTCGCCGTGACCGGAACCGTTCGCGAGGACGAGCGTGCTCCGGGCGGGTACGAGATGGCGTCGAGCGCGGTCGAGATACTGGGAGCGTCGCCCGACTATCCGATTTCGCCGAAGGAGCACGGCGTCGACTTCCTGATGAACCTGCGGCATCTCTGGATGCGCTCGTCGCAGCAACACGCGGTGCTGCGCGTGCGATCGGAGATGGAGCAGGCGATCGCCGACTTCTTCTACGAGCGCGAGTTCGTGCGGATCGACTCACCCATCCTGACGGGATCGTCGGTCGAGGGGACCTCGACGCTCTTCGAGACCGACTATTTCGGCGACAAGGCGTACCTCTCCCAGTCGGGACAGCTCTATCTCGAGCCGGCCGCTGCGGCGTTCGGCAAGGTCTACTGTTTTGGACCGACGTTTCGCGCCGAGAAGTCCAAGACCCGCCGCCACCTGACCGAATTCTGGATGGTCGAACCCGAAGTGGCATTTCTCGAGTTCGAGGGCCTCTGCGAGCTCGCCGAGGACTTCATCGTCTACCTGGTCGGCCGCGCGCTGGAGCGCTGCAGCGAGGAATTGAAGCGGCTCGAGCGAGACCCCGGAAAGCTCACGGTCATCCAGAAACCTTTTCCACGGATCACCTATCGTGATGGGATCCGGACGCTTGAGGGGAAGGGGTTCCCGGTGAAGTTCGGGGACGACCTCGGCGCAGACGAGGAGACCGCCCTTTGCGCGGAGCACGAGCGCCCGCTCATCGTTTCGCGCTTCCCGACCGCGATCAAGTCGTTCTACATGCAGCCGGACCCGAAGGATCCGGAAGTCGTTCTCGGCCTCGACATGCTCGCGCCGGAAGGCTACGGCGAGATCATCGGGGGGTCCCAGCGCATCCACGACCTCGCGCTTCTCGAGCGGCGGCTCCAGGATCACGGGCTGCCGCGCGAGGCCTACGAGTGGTACCTCGACGTGCGCCGCTACGGCACGTTTCCGCACGCCGGGTTCGGCATGGGCCTCGAGCGGGTCGTGACCTGGATCTGCGGAATCCATCACCTGCGCGAGGCGATCCCGTACCCGCGCACCCTCAAGCGCATTTACCCCTAGGCCCCGGGCTGCCGCCATGAGCACGAAAAACCTCCCGAGCGTCGGCGTCGTTTCGCTCGGCTGCCCGAAGAACCTCGTGGACACCGAGGTGATGCTCGGGCATCTCCAGCGGGCTGGACACCGCATCGTTCCGGACGAGCAGGCCAGGGTCGTTCTGATCAACACCTGCGGCTTCATCGACCGGGCGAAGGAAGAGTCCGTGGAGGCGATCCTCGAGCAGGTCGAGCGTAAGAAGCGCGGAGAGATCGACCGCGTGGTCGTGGCCGGCTGCATGGTGCAAAAGTACGGGCGGGAGCTCTCGCAGGAGATTCCCGAAGTGGACGCCTTCGTCGGCCTGGACGAACTCGAGAATGCGCCGGCTGCCGCGGCCGGCCTGCCGACGCTCCCGCGGTTCACGGACAAGCCGATGGCCACGCGGCTCTACGACGAGCTCGCACCGCGCGTGCTGACGCGGCACCGGGGATACGCCTACCTGAAGGTGGGCGAGGGCTGCGACAACCCGTGCACGTTCTGCACCATCCCGCAGATGAGGGGGCTGCAGAGGAGTCGCACGATCGCGTCGTTGCTCGCCGAGGCGAAGAGCCTCGAGGCGCAGGGAGTGTCGGAGCTCGTTCTGATCTCGCAGGACACCACGCGATATGGAGAAGACCTCGGCGCGGGCCGCGACGGGCTCGCGCGCCTCGTCGGGGCCCTGCTCTCGAGCACGTCTTTCCCATGGATCCGATTTCTCTATGCGTATCCCAGGACGCTGCACGATTCGGTGCTCCGGCTCATGGCGGCCGAACCGCGGTTCCTTCCGTACGTGGACATACCGTTGCAGCACGTGTCGCGCCCGATCCTCGGGGCCATGCGGCGCGGCGGCGACGCGGCGGCGTACTTGCGCATGATCGCGCGCATGCGCGAGCTCGTGCCCGGGATCGCGATTCGGACGACTTTCATCGTCGGCTTTCCGGGAGAAGGCGAGGCCGAGTTTCGCGAGCTCTGTCAGTTCGTCCGGGAGGCGGAGCTCGACAACGTCGGCGCCTTCAACTACTCGCCCGAGCCGGGGTCGGGCTCCGAGCCGCTCGGGGACCCCGTTGCCGCCGAGGAGAAGGAACGGCGCAGGGACTTCGTGCTCGCTCTCCAACAACCCATTGCCCGCCGCAGGCTCCGGACGCTGCGCGGGCAAACGGTCGCGGCCATCATCGAGGGGCCCTCGGAGGAGACCGACTACCTGGTCGAGGGCAGACTGCGTTCCCAGGCTCCGGAGATCGATGGCCGCCTCCTGATCACGGACACGGGAGACCGGGTCGTGAATCCGGGCCAGATCGTGTCGGTGAAGATCGACACGACCTACGACTACGACGCCGTGGGGACGGTCGTGGGTCATGCGCCATGCGCCCCCGGCCCAGCCGCTCACGACGCATGACCGGTGCCTCGTCATGCAGGTGATCCGCGATCCCCTCCGCGCGACCGATCTGCCCCGCGGCGGAGTGGGCACGATCGGCAACTTCGACGGCGTCCACCGGGGCCACCGCAGGATCCTCGAGACCGTCGTGGCGCGCGCCCGGGAGGTCGGCCGCCCTTCCTTCGCCATCACGTTCGAGCCCCATCCGATGGCGGTGCTGCGGCCCGACCACGCGCCGCGCCGTATCCAGACGCTCCGGCAGAAGGAGGAGGCGATCGAGGCGATCGGCATCGACGCCCTGCTCGTCATCCCGTTCACCCGGGACTTCTCCCTGACGGAGCCCGAGGAGTTCGTGCGCTCACTCCTGCGCGACCGGCTCGGCGCCGCCGAGCTCTACATCGGCGCGCACTTCGCCTTCGGCCGCGGCAAGCGCGGCGACCTCGCCCTCCTGTCGCGCTTGGGCGCGGAATGCGGTTTCGCGGCGTCCTCCGTCGGTGAAGTGGTGGCGGCTGGAGAGCCGGTCTCGTCCACCCGGATACGGCGGGCGCTGGAGCGTGGAGAGATCGGCGAAGCCAACGCGATGCTCGGCCGCGAGTACGAGCTCGACGGCATCGTCTCCCGCGGGGACCGGCTCGGCCACCAGATCGGCGTTCCTACGATCAACCTCGAGGCGGAGAACGAGCTGCCGCCGGCCGACGGCGTGTACGTGACCGAGATCGAGATCCGTTCCTTCGGGCGGCGGTTTCCGAGCGTGAGCAACATCGGCCGCCGGCCCACGCTGTACGAGGACTACACGACGACGATCGAAACCTACGTCCTCGACTTCTCTTCGGACGTCTACGGGGAGAAGGTCCGCCTGTACTTTCTCCATCGCCTGCGCGACGAGCGCAAGTTTCCCTCGATGATGGACCTCAAGGCCCAGATTCAGAAGGACATCGAGGCGACGCGTGCCTACTTTCTCGGGCGAGGGTCCGGCGGGTCGCCGAACCCGGTCTCAGGCGGCGCGGCGGGTCAGTAGCCGAACGCCTGCGAGCACGAGCAGCGCGGCGCCGAACGTCGCGACGATCGTCGCTCCCGTGGGCAGGTCCCACAGAAAGGAGAGGCCGACGCCGCCTGCCGAAACGAGAGCGCCCATCGTCCACCCGATCGCCAGGCGCGTCCCCAGCCGCTCGGCATAGAGCATGGCCGTGACCGAGGGCACGATGAGGAAGCAGAAGACGAGCAGCACGCCAGCGATCGCGACCGAGGAGGTGACGACGAAGCCGAACGACATGTAAAAGAGGAAGTCCCAGAAGCGGATGTTCAGGCCCTGCTTTTCGGCTTCCTGCTCGTCCATCGAGATGAGGAGAAATCGCCGCCGGAAGGTGAAGTGAAAGAGGCCGACGAGGGCATACAGCACGGCGGTCCTGCCGAGCTCCCTCCAGGAGACCGACAGGATGTTGCCGACCAGCATTTCCTTCAGGTGCTCGGTTTCCTGGGTGGCCTTCGACATCACGAGGATCGCGACCGCCGCCGAAACCGCGTAGACGATTCCGATGATCGCCTCCTGGGGGATCCGCGTCTTGCGATGCACGCGCGAGACCGCAAAGATGGCGGCCCCCAGGAACGTGAAGCCGAGCGAGTAGACGTACGCCATGCTCGAGTGCAGGTCGTGGCCGGCGAGGTAGGCCACCGTCGTTCCGAGGGCCGCGATCTGTGCGAGGGAAAGGTCGACGAAGATGACTCCGCGCTCGACCACATGCACGCCGAGGTAGGCGTGGATTCCCGTGAGGATCAGGCTCGCCACGAACGCGGGAAGGAGAATCTCGAAAGCCGTCACTGCGCTCCGCCTTTCTTGGCCGCGAGGGCGTCCGCCAGCAGCTTCACGTCGTAGTCGAAGAGGTCAAAGTAGTCCTTGATCTGGGGCACTCCGCCGACCGATGGGATGAAAGTGAGGAGCGTGGCGCCCGTCTTCTCCGCAATCTGCGCCGGGGTCTTGCGGTCGAAGTAGGGCTCCATCAGGATGACGGGAATCTTCTTGGCCCGCATGAGGTCGATGAGCTCGATCGTGTGCGAGGGTGAGGGTGGAATGCCCGGCTTGGGTTCGATGTAGCCCGCGGCGACCATCCGGAAGCGCTTCAGAAAGTTGGGCCAGGAATTGTGGTACGTGACGAGCTCCGTGCCCGCATACGGCGCCAGGGTTGCTTCCCAGCGCTTCTCTCCGGCGGCAAGCTTCGTCTCGAAGGCGGCGAGGTTGGCGTCGTAGTCGGCGGCCCCGGAGGGGTCGAGCTGCTTCAGCTTCGCGGCGATGGCGCGGGCGATGATGCGGCCGTTCTCGGGGTCCAGCCAGAAGTGGGGATTCCCGAAGGGATGGACGTCTCCCATGGCGCGGGTCACCGTGCCGGTGGGCCGCTCCAGAATGTCGCACCCGTTGGAGGCGTCGAGGTACCCGGCGCCCCCCGGGCGAATCTTGTCGTTGCGGCTCTGGTCGATCAGTGGAGGCAGATAACCGATCTCGAGCTCGAGGCCCGCGACGATGAGCAGGTCCGCCCTCGAGAGCTTCAGCACGAAGGAGGGTTTCGGGTCGACGAAATGCGGGTCCTGATAGCCCTTGGCGAGGGCGACGGTTTCGACCCGGTTTCCGCCGACCGCTTCGGCGATGGACGCGAAGTCCTGGAGACTCGTGACGATTTGGACTTTCCCGAAAGCCGGGGAAGCGGCGAGCAGCAGGGCGAGGGCGAGTGGAGAGCGTTTCATTTGCCTTTTCCTTAAAAAGGATGGGCGC
This sequence comes from uncultured Acidobacteriota bacterium, assembly GCA_963847075.1. Classification (GTDB taxonomy): domain Bacteria; phylum Acidobacteriota; class Thermoanaerobaculia; order UBA5066; family Gp7-AA6; genus DAHUXD01. Next base: position 129,939 of record CAWJYL010000002.1, on the reverse strand, counting down.
CGTGTGCGCCGATCGCGAACTGTATCTGCAGAAACCCTTCGTTGGCCTTGATGCCCGGGGCGTATACGCGCTGGCGGAACTCTCCCCGGATGACCGAGAACTCGCTCGGCATGAACGTCAGCGTCGCGGCGTAGCCCTTGTCGCGCATCGACGCGACGATCGCGCGGTCGGAAAACTCGTACCGGGCACCCGTGAACCAGCGGCGGGCGAGCTGCCAGTCACCGCCGACGTAGAAGCCCTGTGCCTTCTGCACGCCGTTCGGCTGCTCGCGCTGGCTCCAGAAATATTCGCTCCGAAGAATGAACGAGCGGTAGGGTCGGCCCTGCAGCGGTTTCCAGCGGTAGACCAGCGCCGCGTTCTGCAGGCTCGTCGTGTTGGCCGGCGTCGTGCCGTTGTGGCCATAGGCGTAACTGAAGGACATCTCGAGGTTGTGATCGTCGCCGAAGTCGCGAAAGACGCGGTACTGCCCGTCGTACGTCAGGTCGCTCTTGGAGGGCGCGACGAAGAGGCCACCTCCCGACGTACCGTCCAGGACCTGGAAGTAGGCCTCGGAAAACGTGTCGCCAGGCAGCTCGATCACCTTCGAGGTCGAGATCCCTTCGGCCGCCCACGTCTCGAACTGGGGCTGGAGGAGGATGTCGGTGATCGGCAGCGGCTCGTCCACCCAGGGCAGGACGTGGAGGTGCAGCGTATTCACCTTTCCGAACTGGACCTTGAACTTTCCGGCCTTGGCCTGGGTCTGCCACGGGAGGTTCAGGAACGTGACGTAGCCCTCCTCGACCTCCACGCCGTCGTTGGTGAACGAGAGAAAGAGGTCCGCACGCGCGTACGGATCCACCACCGCCTGAAACGCGATCTCCGATTCTTCGACCTGAAAGGCGGGACTGGGCTGCACCGGATTGTGGCCTGCGGAGGCGAGGAAATTACCGATGACCGAGATCGCGGGATTGAAGAAAGTCGGGTTGACCGCCGGCGCGGGTGCGGGCGCGGCGGGCGGGGGTTCCGGAGGCGGCGTCGGTTTGGGGCTCGGCGCGGGGGTCGGAACGTCCTGTGCGCGAGCGAGGCCAGCCGCCAGCAGCCACGCGGCGGCGAAGAACAATCGAGATCGTACGTGCATGAAGTCCTCCTGACCAACTCGAATTCGGGCGGACCCGCACGAGCGCGAGCCACCCTCGAATCTACGAGCGGCCGGGAGGAGATCGACCCGCGAGATTTCTTCCGGCCAGCCTGGCCGGAGGGTTGGTCGCGGGGGCCTGGGGGGAACGCACGGAGCCCGGGCTCGAGACGATCACGCCCCCGATCGGCGCGGCGACAGCCGCTCCGCACGTCAGACAGGCCAGGCAGGCATGCGGCGAGACTCGATCCGGGCCCGCCGAGGCAACGGCGCCGGTCGGGCCGATCGAGCACTGATGCCCGGGCTCGGGATGGAGGCCGAACGCGGCGACGACCGAGAGCAGGACGGCTGCGCCGAGCGCGAGCCTGACCCCCGCCGCCGACCGCATGGAACCGAACATTTGGCTTGGCAAGGCTTTGGCGGTCGATTGTATTCCTTCCCGAGGCCTCCCGGGCTTGGCGCCTGCGTAGAATGCGCCGGTGACCCCGCGATTTCCCTCGGCCGCGCCGGGAGGCGCCCGCCCGGAGGACAACGCCATCCTGAGGCGGCGCATGCACTGGCTCCTCGGTCTCACGTTCCTCCATGTCGTGGGGGAGGGAGGGCTCGCCCTCTTCGAGGCGGTCCGCACCGGGAGCCTGGCGCTTCTGGCATTCGGACTCGAGAGCGTCATCGAAGGGGGCGCGGCCTTCCTGGCGGTGCGGCACCTGCGGCACCTGGCCGACGAGGAGGAGGATCACGCGCGGCACGACCAGGTGCTGGCCCGCTGGATCGGCGTGTCGTTCCTGCTGCTCGCAGCCTACACGCTGACACGCGGGGTGGCCGAGATCGCCGGGGGAACGCATGTCAAGCCGAGCGTCCTCGGTCTCTTGCTGACGATCTTCGCCACCTTCGGCATGCCGCTCGTCGGGTACTTCAAGTGGAAGACGAGCCGGCGCCTCGGCAGCAAGGGTCTCGCCGCCGAGGCAAAAGAGTCGATCGCCTGCTCGATCGATTCGGCCCTGACGCTGCTTGCGATGGTCGGTGGCCTGGCCGGCGCTCCCGGCTGGGTCGACCCCGCACTCTCTCTCCTGATGGTTCCCTGGTTTTTGCGCGAGGGTCTGGCGCACGCTCGCGGGCGCGTTCATGCGCACGTCCATTGAGCGGCGAGGCCGCCGAGCGGAGGCTGCGGGACGGGCGCCGCGCGTCTTGATAAGATGGGCCTTCCATTGGCCGTGAATCCGGATCGAGTCGTCCGGCATAATATGTGTCTGTAAGGAGCCATTTGATGTCTAACGCCAACGTGGCACAGGTTTCCGACGCGAGCTTCGAGGGGGACATCCTGAAGAGCAGCGTCCCGGTTCTCGTGGATTTCTGGGCGCCGTGGTGCGGCCCCTGCCGCTCGGTCGCGCCGATCGTGGATGACCTGGCGACCCAGTACGCGGGAAAGCTCAAGGTCGCCAAGGTCAACGTCGACGAATCGACGGACGTCGCCATGCGGTACCAGGTCACTTCCATTCCGACATTCATCCTCTTCAAGAACGGCCAGGTGGCGGACCGGGCCCTCGGCGCGCTCCCCAAGAGCGAGTTCGTGAAGCTGATCGACCGCAACCTGTAAGCCGCTCGAGAACGCGTCCGGAAGGGGGGAGCAATCCCCCCTTTTTTCTTGCCTGCCCGAGCGCCGGCCGGGCGAATGCGGGCACGATGTAATCTCGGCCGGGCTTCGGCCGTTTCGATGGGCAGGCGCCCCGTCTGGAAGAACCCGGCGGCCGCGCACGTTGGACGGAGCGACATGAAAAAGTGGATCTGGGCCCTTCTCGTCCTGGGCGTGGCGGGGAGCGGGGTCTTCCTGCTGGGCAGCCGAAAGAAGGCCGAGCCCAAGTACCGCACGGCGGCCGTCGATCGGGGCAACGTCACCCAGACGGTGACCGCGACCGGCACGCTTTCGGCCGTGACGACCGTCAAGGTCGGCAGCGTCGTGTCGGGTAACGTGGCAGTGCTCCATGCGGACTTCAACAAACAGGTGAAGAAAGGCGAGCTGCTCGCCGAGCTCGACCCCGTGCCCTTTCAGGAGAAGGTCGACCAGAGCCAGGCGGCTCTGGCCAAGGCCCGGGTGGACGTGCGCAACGGGGAGATCGGCCTGCGCCGGCAGAAGGCGCTCGCCGAGCAGGGGCTGGCGCCGCAAGCGGATCTCGACCAGGCCCAGGCCAACTACGACTCGGCCGTCGCCTCCGTGGCACAGGCCGTCGCCTCGCTCCAGCAGACGCAGACCGACCTGAGAAACAGTAAGATCGTCGCGCCGATCGACGGCGTGGTCGTGGACCGCCAGTACGACGTCGGCCAGAGTGTCGCCGCGTCGTTCCAGGCCCCGACGATCTTCACGATCGCCCAGGACCTGACCAAGATGCAGGTCTCCGCCGACGTGTCCGAGTCGGACATCGGCATGTGCAAGGTCGGGCAGAGCGTGCGGTTCACGGTCGACGCCTACCCGGACCAGACCTTTCGCGGCACGATCTCGCAGATCCGCCTGAACGCGACCGTGAACCAGAACGTCGTGACCTATCCGGTCATCATCGACGTTCCGAACCCCGAGCTGAACCTGAGGCCGAACATGACGGCCAACGTCACGATCGACGTTGCGGTAGCGCGGGACGTGCTGCGGGTCCCCAACGCGGCTCTGCGGTGGCGGCCGGAGGAGAAGGCCCAGAGTGCGACCGTCGAGGAGCGTGCGGCCGCCACTTCCAGCGAGAAGGGGCCTGTCGCCGCCATGAAGCAGTTCGATCGGACTTCCGCAAAGGGGCGCAAGGCCGGGCAGACCGTCTACACGATCGGCGGAGGTCTGCTCGGGGAGCCGAAGCCGGTCGAGATCCGTGGCGGCGTGACCGACAACCGGTTCACCCAGGTCGTCTCCGGCGAGCTCAAGGAGGGCGATACGGTGATCGTCGGGCTCGTGACCGCAAAGGCGGATGCCGTGGCGCGGCCTCCGGGGGCGCCCGGCGGGCGGAGATTCTGAGGTTGCCCGAGGTCATCCGGATCGAGGACCTCGTCAAGGTCTATCAGATGGGCGAGGTCGAAGTCCGTGCTCTGGATGGCGTCTCACTCACGATCGGCCCGGGAGAGTTCGTCGCGGTCATGGGACCGTCGGGATCCGGGAAGAGCACTTTCATGAACATCGTAGGGTGCCTCGATCGTCCGACGTCCGGGCGGTATTTCCTGGACGGCGCCGACGTCTCGGCGCTCGACCGCGACGCGCGCGCCGAGATTCGCAACGGCAAGATCGGCTTCGTCTTCCAATCCTTCAATCTCCTCCCGCGGACGACGGCGCGGGAGAACGTGGAGCTGCCGCTGATCTACTCCTCGGAAGGGGCGACAGCGCGCAAACGCGAGCAGAAGGCCCGCGAGTGCCTGGCGACCGTCGGCCTTCAGGGACGGGAGGATCATCAGCCGAGCCAGCTCTCCGGGGGACAGCAACAGCGCGTTGCGATCGCGCGGGCCCTCATCAACGACCCGAAGCTGCTGCTGGCGGACGAGCCGACCGGCAACCTGGACACGAAGACTTCCGAAGAGGTGATGGGCGTCTTCCAGAGCTTGAATGACGAGGGCAAGACGCTCGTCGTGATCACCCACGAGACCGATATTGCCGAATACGCGAAGCGCGTCGTGGTATTTCGCGACGGCAAACTCGTGGAGGACCGGCCGGTCGCGCATCGGCGCCGCGCCTTCGGCACGAGCCCGGGCCCGAAGTCCGAGATCCGAAACCCGAGATCCGCCTCCCCATGCTGAAGTTCGTGACGATCCTCAAGGTGGGGCTCAAGGCCATCCTTCGAAACACGCTCCGGTCGATCCTGACTTCACTCGGAATCATCATCGGCGTGGCCTGCGTCATCGCGATGATCGCCGTGGGCGAGGGCTCGCAAGCGGCGATCCAGGCGCAGATCTCGGCGCTCGGGACAAACTTCCTGATGATTTTTCCCGGAATCGCAACGCAGTCCGGGGCGCGGATCTTCACGGGCCAATCCACGCTCACCGAGGACGACGTGGCTGCGGTGAAGGCGGAATGCCCGGCCGTCGCTTACGTGTCGCCGTCGTCGCGAACGGGAGCCCAGATCGTCACGGGCAACCTCAACTGGGGAACGACGATTCAGGGCGTGGGCGTGGAGTGGCCTTTCGTTCGGTCCTGGAACATCGAGAAGGGCGCCTTCTTCGACGAGTCGGAGGTCCGCGCCGCGGCCAAGGTGTGCGTGCTCGGAAGCACGGTGGCCAACGCTCTCTTCGAGGGCCAGGATCCGGTCGGCCAGACGGTGCGAATCAAGAACTTTCCCTTCCGCGTGATCGGCGTCCTGGAAGCCAAGGGCGGCAGCGTCATGGGTCAGGATCAGGACGACACCGTCGTGGCCCCCTATACGACCGTGATGCGGCTCCTGAAGCACAACGTGAAGATCGACATGTTCATGGCTTCGGCGGTGTCGCGGAATGCCGTGGAGGAGGCGCAAAAGCAGATCGAGGCCCTGCTGCGCCAGAGGCATCGCCTTCAGGCCGGGCAGGACTCGGACTTCATGATCCGGTCTCAACAGGAGATCGCGCAAACCGCCGACGAGACCTCGCGGACGCTCTCGGTGCTGCTCGCTTCGGCCGCCTCGATCTCGCTGCTCGTCGGCGGAATCGGGATCATGAACATCATGCTCGTCTCGGTCACCGAGCGCACGCGGGAGATCGGCATCCGGATGGCAATCGGGGCCAAGGGGCGCGACATCCTCACGCAGTTCCTGATCGAGGCGCTCACGCTGTCGGTCGCCGGGGGCGCAATCGGAATTTCACTCGGGATCGGCGCCTCGCGGTTCCTGGCGTGGAAGGCCCGATGGCCGATCGTTCTCTCGCCGGGCGCCGTCGGCCTCGCCTTCGGCTTCTCGGCGGCGATCGGGATCTTCTTCGGCTTCTACCCGGCGCGCAAGGCGTCGCGGCTCGACCCGATCGAGGCGCTGAGGTACGAGTAGCACGTCGCGCTAAAATCTCTTGGTGTCACCCCTGCCGTTCGAGCGCATCTGGCGGCGGTTCGATCCGCGCCGCAGCATCGCGGCCCGCCTTCTCATCGCATTCTTTCTCGCGTTTCTGCTGCCCGGCAGCGTCTTCGTTCTCCTGATCCAAAGGCGCCTGTCGGAGCTGCAGACGGCCGCCGCGGCCCAGGTCGGGGCCGTTCGGGTCGCCGAGGCCGACATGCGCCTCTCGCAGGACACGAGCTTCCGGGCCGAGTGGGTCGAGCGGCGTGCTCGCGTGGCCGAGGAGGACGCTTGGTCGCTGGCGGCCGCTGCGGCCCTCGCCCTCGGCGGCGACCTTTCCTCGTCGGCTGCCGGGTCCCGGTTGGCCCCTGACGCCGACGGGCACGTGTGGACAGAGGTTCCCGAGGAAGAGTCCCTGGCGGTCGTGTCCACGCGAAGCCCGGATCCGAAGGCGGCGCGCCAGGACGCCGCGCGATTGCGTGCCCTGGCGCCGATGATGCTGGAGCTGCGGCACCGGCGGCCGAACGTATCGTCCGTCGGCGTCTGGACGGCCTCGGGAGCGATGCGGCAGAGCCCCTGGCTTGAGCTCCACCGGGCCAATCGCGACTCCGGCGGCGAGTTCGAGCGGTTCGTCTTCAACCGGGTTGCGCACTTTCCCGAGGCGCGGCCGGCATCCGGCGACGCGGCCGTGTGGACCGGTGTTTACGCGGGCCCCTCGCTGACGCCGGAAGGGCGCATCGCGACCGTCTTCGTTCCGGTGCGCGGAAGCCAGGGAGAGCTCGTCGCGGGTGTGGCGATCGAGCTGGATCCCCGGCGTTACTTCGCCGAGGCGCTCGAGACCTGGGAGCCGGCGGGCGACTTCTGGTTCGCCACGGATGCCGCCGGCCACGCGATCTTCATGACACCCCGGGCTGCGGCGATTCTCGGCTGGAGCGGTGCGGGGCGCGCCGTGCTCGCGCAGGCGCCGTCACCCGATCTGAAGCGTCTGGCGTCTCGGGCCTTCCACGCGCCCCGGTCCATCGAGGGCTACGTGGCGGATGGAAAGCCGTTGCGGATCGCGTCGGCGCAGGTCGGTGCGACGGGGTGGGTCTTCTTCGAGGGCCTGTCGCGCGAGGCGGTGGACGGCCTGCGGGCCGAGGCCGTGCGCGCCTTCCCGCCGGCGTCGTACTCGGGCCTCAAGCAGGAAGTCCTGTTGCTCTTCGCGCTCCTGCTCGGGGCGGTGTTCGTCGCCGTCGGGATCGTCTCCCGCCGCGTCTCGGCTCCGGTCGGCGAACTCGTCCGCGCCGCCGAGGAGATCGGCCGCGGAAGGTCGGTCGAAGTGGGAGGAAAGGGCTCCGCGGACGAGATGGGCCGCCTCGCGCTGGCGATCGATGCGATGGGCAAGCGCGTCGCGCGCCGCGTCGAGAACCTCCGCCGGCTCCACCAGTTCTCCCGCGCGGCCTACCGCATGACCGACGAGCGGGAGGTCATCGCCCGGGCCACGCAGGCCATTGCAGCCTTCACCAACGCAGAGCGCGTGTGGTTCCATCTCTTCGATCGGAACACCGGCCGCCTCGAGGCTGCCTTGCCGGCCTGGAACCTCACCGAGGACATGGCGCGACAGCTGAAGGTATCCGTCGATGCTCGGTCGATCGCGGGGATGGTGTTCCGCACGGGCGAGGTGTACGGCTCGAATGACCTCGCCCGAGACCCGTACGCCAACCCCAGCCTGCAGCAACTCGTCGCGGCGTACAACGGCGTGTTCGCCCCTCTCAAGACGGAGGAGGAGACTCTGGGCGTCGCCGTGGCCATCAACCGGAGCGAGGGCTTCGGCCAGGAGGAGATCGACGCGGTGACCTCGTTTGCAGACCTGTCCTCGCTCCTGATCAAGAACGCACGTTTGTACGCGACGCTTATGGGAACAGTCGACGAGTTGAAGCGTGCGAGCCGCCTGAAGGACCATTTTCTGCAGAACGTGAACCACGAGCTGCGCACGCCGTTGACGGCGATCGTGGGCTGGACGGACCTCTTCGAGGAAGAGGCCGAGCTCGACGACGCGACTCTCCAACGCGGGCTGCGGCAGATTCGGCAGTCGGCTCGCGTACTGCTCGCCCTCATCGACGACCTTCTCGATCTGGCGCGCCTCGAACGCGGCGCCCTGACCCTCGAATTGCGGCCGGTCTTTCTCTCCGAGGTCGTCCAGCGCTCGCTCGAGACTGTGCGGAGGATGGCGGAGGCCCGCGGAGTGGTCCTGATGCTCGCCCCGCTGCCCGAGCCGACGTCCCCTCTGCGCGCCGATGCTCTCCGGCTCCAGCAGGTGCTCTGGAACCTGCTCGCCAACGCGATCCAGTTCACGCCGGCGCACGGACGCGTCGTGGTTCGGGTCGAGCGGGAGCCCGAGCGCTACCTCGTGAGCGTGGAGGACGACGGAATCGGGATCCCGGAGAGCGAACTGCCCCATGTCTTCGAGCGGTTCCGGCAGGTCGACGGGTCGGCCACACGGGGCCACGCGGGCATGGGGATCGGCCTGGCGCTCGCCCGCTCGCTCGTCGAGCTGCACGGGGGAACCATCTGGGCATCGAGCGTCGTGGGGCAGGGGAGCCGGTTCACCTTCGCGTTGCCGATCCGAGGATCGGAGCGAAGGGCCGACCCAGTCGCCGCGGCGCCCCTCCCCGAAGTCTAGATCGAATCAACCGGCCGCGGGCAGCCCCGTGCCCTTGAGAAGGTCCTTGACGACCTGCGCCGTCTCTTCCTTGCCGGGCACGCAGAGGTTGGGGTCCTTCTCCTTGCCCGATGCGAGGGCGGCGGCATACCCCTCGCAGTCGTAGCCGCAGGCCGTGCAGTCGGTCTGGGCCATGGCCGCGTAGAGCTTGAGCGCGAGGTTGCCTTCCCGCGCCATCTCCATGCGCTTGGGCAGCGGGATCGTCTCGTCGTGGAAGGGCGGCGCCTCCTTCTTCGGCCTTGCCGCCGCGACGACCTCGTCCTCCTCTCGGCCGGTCTCGATCCACTGGCCGTACGACAGGCAGGTCGGGCAGACGAACGCGTAATCCCAGCCCTGCGGGATGAACACCGCCGGCGTCCGGTAGACCACCAGCGAATCGAAGTCCTGGGGACAGATCGGGGCCTCGCGCTCCTGGGCATCCCGGACCATCGTCTTCACGTGGGGCCGCGAAAACTCGATCTGCTTGGGCTTCTGGGCGAATCGGAACATCTCGCCCTTCGGGCAGACCATGACGACCTGCGGCTTGTAGACGCGGTCCACGAAGAAGGTGCGCATCGGCACCTCGTGCGAGGGGCACACCGAGGCGGAGTCCTTCCAGAAGGCCGACACGAGCCGGGATTTCTCCGGCAGGGACAATCTCATGGCCCGCGATTATAGCGAGCCGGCGAAGGGGTTGAGCCGCTTCTCTTCGCCGACGGTCGTATCGGGGCCATGGCCGCAGATCACGGGCAGGTTGCCCGGAAGGACGAAGAGTTTCTCCCGAATCGAGGCGAGGATCGCGTCCGTATCGCCGCCCCACAGATCGGTGCGGCCGATCGAGCGACGAAAGAGCGTGTCGCCCGAGAAGAGCATCGGCCGCTCGCCCATGAGCTCGAAGCAGGTGGACCCGGGCGTGTGACCCGGAGTGTGGATCGCGCGCAGGGCGTGACGCCCGAAATGGATGACTTCGCCGTCCTCGAGCGGGGCGTCGAGAGGAAGCGGCGCCTCGGCCCGAAGGCCGAAGAAGGCCGCTTGCTCGGGAAGAGCCTCGTAGAGGGGTCGATCGGCCGGATGGAGCCGAATCGGCGCCCGTGTGGCCTCCTTGACGGCCCGCGATGCGGTGATGTGATCGAGGTGCGCGTGCGTGTGAAGCAGCGACACGGCTTTCAGGTTCATGGACGCGAGGGCCCGCAGGATTCGCTCGGGCTCATCGCCGGGGTCGATGACCACGGCTTCGCGCGAGTCTTCGTCCGCGAGGATCGTGCAGTTGCACTGCAGCGGTCCGACCGGGAAGGTCTCGACGAGCGGGCCGGCGCTCACGGGTGCACCGCCACGACCGTTTCGACGTCATGGTGCTCCTTGAGCGCCGGGTTTGCCCAGATGGTCTCGGGCGAGGCCAGGGAGAGCTGGACTGCCCACTCCTTGTTGTCCGGACGACGGCACTCGGAAGCGAACAGCTTGCGCCGGCTGCGCGGCGTGAAAATCTCCCAGCGCACGTACCCGAAATCGACGAGGTCGCCGTGGAGGAAGAAGGCCGGGATCCTCTCGCCGGCCTCGATCGACGCCTCGCGCACCGTCGTCCGGGTGAAGCCTTGGGCGGCCAGGCGCTCCTCCAGCTCTCGCCGCACGATGCGCCCTTGGAGGCTCAGGCTGTGCCGCCCCCGTGCCACGCCGCGGCCGAGCACGAGGTCGTCGAGGGCGTCGGAGAGCACCGGATCCATGGCCGCTCGATCTTAGCGCGCCGCGGCCAAGGCCCGATCGCGAAGCTCCGGATCGAGGCGGTGGAGGACGGAGCCTTCGGCGCGCCGAAACGCGAATGCCGGAAACGGCGCGGCCCAGGCTCTCAGGGCGGGGTGTTTCGGTTCGCCCCCGAGCACCAGCCAGGCGCGTGTGCCGGGCTTCCAGGCCCAGTTGAGGCGCACGACCTCGCCGTCGAGGTTCGGCAGATCGCGTGAGGGCTTGCCGCCTTCCGTCGCCTGGTAGAGCCATTCCGGGCCGACGAGGTAGTAGGCGACGCAGAGCTGCGAGTACTGATTCTCCGTGAAGACACGCTCGCCCGGAGCGGCCTCGCGGCGAAGATAGTCGGCCAGCGTCCGCCAGTCGGCGCGTCCCTCGCGATAGTAGATGCCAAGGCTTCGCGCATCGAGGACGAGCACCGCCGCGAGGAGGCCCGCGCCCGCCAGGCGTGTCACGGGCCGCGCGAGGAGAGCTGCGAGCGGCAACGCGGCGAGCGCCGTCACGGCGGGCCCGGCCGGCAGGAAGCGGCGCGAGACGTCGTAGTGTGGATGGATCTGCCCGAGCACCTCGATCGCAACGAGGCCGCCGACGCCCCAGGCCGCGAGGAACCGCAGCCCGCGGCGCGAGACCGCGATGCCCGCGCCGACCCCGGCGAGAGCGAGAAAGGCGAGCCCGGTCCGGCCGAGCGGGTAGCCGTCGTCGGGGGCAAAGGCGAAGTAGGAGAGGATGCGATCGGCGCGGGCGAGCGAGAGGGGAGCGCGCTGCGCCATCGCCGGGCGACGGGCCGCTTCGACGAAGACCGGCCACCAGGGAAGGTACGCAATCCAGAGCCCCGCGAGAAACGCGGGACTCCCGACGAGGAAGCGCCGGGCGGATCGCCGCCGCTGCGGCTCAAGGCCGACGGCGTCTTCCGCCAAGAGAGCGGCTGCGGCGATGGCGAGGACGAAAGCGGCCGTGTAGAGCGTGTATGCCGTGCCGAGACAAGCCACGAAGACAGTGAGCAGTCGGAGGGGACCCGGCTGCGCGAGAAAGCGCTCGAGAGCGAGCAGCGAAAGGCTCATCAGAAGCAGCGACAGGCAGTAGGGGCGCAGCTCCTGCGAGAATCGGACGTGGAAGGGCGCGAGCGCGAGCAACGCCGCCGTGCAGAGCCCGACTGCCTCGCCCGCCCGGCGCGCCAGCAGGAGCCCCATCGCGACCACCGTTCCCGTGCCCCATGCGACGGCGGGGAGCTTTCGGATGGCGTCGGCCGGTTGGAAGACCTCGACGGCTCGCCCGATCAAGTAGTCGAGAGGCGGATGGAAGGCGTCGACCCGCAGCGACTTCCAGAAGAAGCTCCAGGGCCCGTGGATCCAGTAGGCCTGCAGGATCTCGTCGAGTCCGTACGAGAAATGGTCGAGGCGATAGATGCGAATCACGAGCGCGGCCGCGGCGATTCCGGCCAGAGCCCATCGGAAGCGGCGAGACATCGGTGTCGAGAATAACCCTCGCGGGGCTCGGTTAGACTCGCTCGCTTGGGCCCCGCCGATCAGATCATCCGATTCTCGCTCGCCCTCTGGGTCGGCGGCACGCTTCTCGTCGTGATCGCCGCGCCGATCATTTTTCGGCAGATTGGGTCGAGAGACCTCGCGGGCGCAGTCTTCGGCGAGATCCTGCGCCGCTTCGAGGTCGTCAAGCAGGTTCTGTCGCTGGCCCTCGTCATAGGGATCTTCGTGACCCTGGAGCGCGGTGGAGTCGTCACGACGCGGGCGGTCGTCGCCGCGGTCGCCATTTTCCTTGCCGTCGCGACCAACGTCTACCTCGCGATGGTCCTGCGCCCGCGCATGAAGTACTTCCGGATGAAGGTGGGGTCCTTCGACGCGGCGCCACCCGACGATCCGTGGAGGGCGCGCTTTGATCGCCTGCATCGCCGGTCGACGCGAGTCCTCGTTTTCGGCTGGATTGCCGCCGCCGTGGGTCTGGCGCTCTGGGCCTGATCCCCCGGTATAGGCTGTGCGGGTCACGAAGGAGGAACGCGTGAGACGAACTTCGATCTGGATCATCGCCGCGGCCGCCCTGTTCTGGAGCGCGGCGGCTCCCGCCCAGGAGAAAGCTCCCGAAAAGGACAAGCCGGCCGCCGACACGGCGAAGAAGGAGCCCCCCAAGTCCGAGCAGTCCGTGACGCAGCACAGCGTCGTCGTTGGCGGCGCGCCCATCGCCTACACGGCCACGGCGGGCACGCTGATCGTCAAGAACGACAAGGACGAGCCGTGGGCGAGCATGGGCTACACGGCCTACGTGAAGAAGGACGCGGGGACGGCCGGCCGCCGACCCATCACGTTCGCCTACAACGGCGGCCCCGGCTCCTCCTCGGTGTGGCTGCATATGGGCGTACTCGGACCCAAGCGCGTCGTGACGAGCGATGCGGCCTTCACGCCCCCTGCGCCGTATCAGGTCGTGGACAACGCCTTTAGCGTGATCGACAAGACCGACCTCGTGATGATCGACCCGGTCGGGACGGGGCTCTCGAAGGCCGTCGGTGACGCGAAGGACAAGGACTTCTGGGGCGTGGACCCCGACATCCAGTCGGTATCGCTCTTCATCAAGCAATATGTGAGCGACAACGGGCGCTGGAATTCGCCGAAGTATCTGCTCGGGGAGAGCTACGGAACGACGCGTTCGGCCGGCGTCGTCCACTACCTCCAGAGTCGCGAGGGGATGTCTTTCAACGGGGTGGTGCTGGTTTCGGTGGCAATCGACATCGAGGCGCTCTTCACGTTTCCCGGAAACGATCGGCCCTACGCGCTCATCCTTCCGACTTACGCGGCGACGTCCTGGTACCACAAGGTCCTGCCCTCGCAGCCGAAGGAGCTCGATCCCTTTCTCGACGAGGTCCGCAAGTACGCCCTCGGGCCTTACACCGACGCGCTCATGAAGGGAGACACCCTGACGGACGTGGAGCGCCGCGCCGTGGCCGAGAAGCTGCACCAGTACACGGGCCTCTCGGCGGATTACATCGAGAAGGCGAACCTGCGCGTGACCGAAGGGGAGTTCACACAGGAGCTCCTGCGCGAGCACCACGAGACGGTCGGGAGGCTCGACTCGCGCTTCACCGGGGTGACGTTCGATCTGCTCGGGCAGGAAGCGGAGTACGACCCGCAGAGCGCGGCGATCAGCTCCGCGTTCACCGCCGGGTTCCTGGAGTACTACCACGGAGAGTTGAAATTCGGCGAGGGGAAGAACTATCGGCTTCTGAGCGAGGAGGTCGGCCGGAACTGGGAGTGGAAACATCGCTCCCCCGGCAGCGAGTTTCCCATTCCGGGGTTCGCCAACACGGGGCCGGACCTCGCACGGGCGATGAGCTACAACCCGAATCTCAAGGTGCTCTTCATGAACGGCCTCTACGACCTCGCGACGCCGTTTCTCGCGGCGGAGTACATGGCGTCGCACCTCGGTCTCGACAAGAAGCTGCGCTCGCACATCGAGATGAAGTACTACCCGGCCGGGCACATGATGTACATCGAAGACGGGTCGCTCAAGAGCTTCAAGGCGGACGTCGCTGCCTTCATCGGAGGGACCAGCCGCCCCTGACGGGGCGGCTCAGACGCGGAGACGGGCGACGAGGTCAATCTCGATCGAAGCGCCCTTGGGGAGCTCGGCGACGGCGACCGTCGAGCGGGCGGGCCGGTGGTCTCCGAAGCGACGCGCGTAGACGCCGTTCATCGCCGCGAAGTCCGACATGCGCAGCAGGTAAACGGTCGTCTTCACGACGTCGGAAAGGGAGAGCCCGGCCGCCTTGAGGACCGCCTCGAGATTGTCGAAGACACGCTCGACCGCCGCCTCGAAGCCTCCGGTAACGAGCTCGCCGCTGCCGGGGTCGAGGGGGATCTGCCCCGATGCGAAGAGCAGGCCGCCGTCCAGAATCGCCTGGGAATAGGGCCCGATGGCGCGGGGGGCCCCGTCTGTCGCGATCGTCTTCATCTTCCTCCGCTCCCTCGGCCCTTCCGGGCTAGAATAGCTGGAACCGCGGAACAACACGATGTCCGTCGAGCGAATTCAGCTTCTTCACGAAGACTACATTCGCCTTACCGAGAGGTTCAAGGCGCAGTGGACGTTTCACCAGTTCCTTCGCGGCGTGCAGAAGGCCTTCTTCGCCTCCGAGCCGGGCTACGCGCTGGACTTCGGACGGCTCTACGACGACGTGCGCGGGGTTGCCGGCGCGCTCGACACGACCTCGCCCGAGAAGGTCACCCCGAGGCTTTCGGAGCTCTCGGCCCGCCTCGACGCCTTCGGCCGCCAGCTCCGGGAGGCCGACCGCCACGTTTCGCCATCGTACGTGCGCCGGTTCTTCGAGAAGGTGCGGCCCCAGGACGCGAAGATCGCGTTTCACCTGATGCGGTTCTATTTCTCCCAGCCCGACGTGGACGAGGACGTCATCGACAAGGTCGATTTCCTCGCGACCGTCCTCGCGGGCGGCGAGGCCACGGACGCGCCCGCCTCGCGGCCGCGGGCCGACATGCGGAAGTTCTTCGAGTCGGCAACGGCCGTCTCGGTCTGGCCGCGCCTCGACGCGACCTCGGCCCCGGCGATCGTGCGGGCCTTCGACGATCTCGCCGCGGAGATGACGCGCGCACAGGAGTTCGAGGACCTCGTGACGGCCCGGCTTCTGAACAACGTGCGCACGCTCAAACGGCAGGTGGGTGACGGACTGTCCAACCCGGAGGTCCTGACGGCCGTCGCAGCGTGCAACCTGAGCACCCGATCCGTTTTTCACCGGCTCTACGAGCGCGAGGAGGAGCGACTCGAGGAGGCGACCGAGCGGATCGGCGACCTCGAGCGGGAGCTCGCGCGCGGCGGCCTGGAGGCTCCGACGGCCGACGAGTTCCGCAGGTTCCACGAGTCCCGGCAGCGCTTCGAGCTGCAGTCGCGAGACAGCAACGTCAAGGCGCTGCAGGTGGTCGAGCTCAAGGAGGCCATCGGACAGGTCCTCGGCCGCTTCGAACTCGCCGGGCTGGCGGCCGAGGACATCGACGGCGTGCTGGAGCTCGTCGAAGAGGTCGAGTCGGAAGGGGACGAGGAGGCCTTCTGGAAGCCGTACCTCGATCGCGTCCTCGGGGCCGTGGAATTGTACGACGACGGGACAGGGCCCTTGCGCACGGAGATCGCCGGTCTGGCAAACCTGCGGCTGGAGCCGTGGGAGTTGAAGGCCGCGCGCCGGACGGTCGCCGCCGGAGGGCAGCCAAGGTCCGAGCGGGATCGGACGCTCCTGCGTGCCGTAGCCCTGCGCCTGAAAGCCGAGCAGGAGACCGAGACCATGCGCGCCGCCGCCGGCCTGAACCCGTCGGCCGACACCCTGCGGGCTGCCCGCGCCACCCTCGGCCGGATGTCGACGCTCGATGCGGCGCTGACGTCCATCATCGACGAAGCGGAAGCCGTCTCGTCGTCCGAGGAAATCCGGGCCTGGACGCGCACGCGCTTCCGGCTCCTGCGAGTCACCTCCGACCTCTGGCTCATGCAGGACTCGCCCAAGAGCGATCGCCGCGACAGTCGCAGCTAGAAGCCGGCCCGACACCGGCATCCCGGCCGGGACGCTCCGCCCATATACTCGCGGTCGATGAGCGGCCCCGAGGAAAAGCCCGACGCCGCGGAGGCCCCGTCGGAGAGTGATCTTCTCCACAACCGCCGGGAGAACCTGCGCCGGGTGGAGAAGCTGGGCCTCGGCGCCACGCCGCTCCGGTTTCCTCTGAGTGCGACCGTCTCCGAGGTCGGCGCTCGCTGGCGGGCGAAGAGCGGCGAGGACCTTGAGGTCGAGAAAGCGTCGGTCGTGACCGCGGGCCGGGTCCTCTCGCTGCGCACGGCGGGCAAGGCCGGCTTCCTCGACCTCTCGGACGGGCGGTCTCGCCTTCAGGTCTACCTGCGTCGCGATGCCGTCGGCGATCCGGCGTTCGAGCTCTACCGCCATCTCGACCTCGGCGATTGGATCGGGGTCGAGGGCGAGATCTTCAAGACCCGTACGGGCGAGCTCTCGGTAAAGGCGCGGTCCCTGACGCTCCTTGCCAAATCCTTCCGTCCGCTTCCAGAAAAGTGGCACGGCCTCAAGGACGTGGAGAGCCGGTACCGGCAGCGTTACCTCGACCTCGCCGTCAACCCGGAGTCGCGCGAGGTCTTCGAGCGGCGGGCCGCCGTCGTGCGATTCCTGCGACGATTCCTCGACGAACGCGGCTATCTCGAAGTCGAGACGCCGATGATGCAGCCCCTGCCTGGCGGGGCGGTGGCGCGCCCGTTCGTGACGCACCACAACGCGCTCGACCTGGATCTCTTCCTCCGCATCGCACCGGAGCTTTACCTGAAGCGCCTCGTCGTGGGCGGGATCCCGAGGGTCTACGAGATCAACCGCAACTTTCGTAACGAGGGCATCTCGACCCATCACAACCCCGAATTCACGATGCTCGAGTTCTACGAGGCCTATTCAGCGGCGTCCGACCTGATGAACCTGTCGGAAGAGATGCTCTCGGGGCTCGCCCGCGCCGTGACCGGCGGCGAGAAGACGCCGTGGGGAACCGAGACGATCGACTGGTCGCCGCCGTTTCGCCGTCTGACGATGCGGGAGGCCGTGGTCGCATTCACGCGCGACGATCCGCGGGGCAGCGTGCGGCTCGAGGACCTCGGGTCCGAGACCGCACTGCTCGAGGCGGCTTCGCGGTTCGGCGTGGAGAGTCCCGAACGGTTCCGCGGCCGGAAGGGAAAGCTCCTGGCCGAGCTCTTCGAGGCCGTTGCCGAGGCGGGGCTCATTCAGCCGACGTTCATCCACGAATTTCCAACCGAAATCTCGCCGCTATCACGCCAGAGCCCGGACGATCCCGCGTGGGTGGACCGATTCGAGCTCTACGCCGGGGGCATGGAGATCGCCAACGCCTTCTCGGAGTTGAACGACCCCGTCGAGCAGGCGGCGCGGTTCCGGCGGCAGGCGGCCGAGCGCGAGCGCGGCGACCTCGAGGCGCCGCCGTACGACGAAGACTATGTCGAGGCCCTCGAGTACGGCCTGCCGCCCACGGCCGGCGAGGGTGTCGGCGTGGACAGGCTCACGATGCTTCTGACGGATCGGCACTCGATCCGGGACGTGATCCTGTTTCCGCTGCTGCGGCCCCGCTGAGGCGTCCATGCGATTCGAGACCGCCGTCGCACTGCGTTATCTCGTCGCCCCGCGTCGTCGCGCGCACGTCGCCCTGGTGGCCACGATTTCGGTCGTCGGCCTCGCTGTCGGTGTCGCCGCGCTGGTCGTCTCCCTGGCTCTTCTCTCCGGATTCCAGGACCGGATCCGGCGCCAGATGATGGACCGGAGCGCGCACCTGCGGGTCTCGCCGGAGCGCGGGACGGTTCTCACGGATTCGGATCGCGTTCGCACGGCCCTGGCATCCGTCCCCGGGGTCCTCGCGATCGAACCGGCCATCGAGGGGCGAGGCTGGGCCTCGGACGCGCGGGGAACGACTGCGGTGCCTGTGCGGTACCGGAGCGGACGCCTTCGGGAAGGGGAGGAGCCGGCGGCTCGCATCGCCTCGCCGCTGGCAGCGCGGCTGCGCGTGGGAGCCGGCGACGAGATCCGGATCACTTCGTCGCGCACGCGGCTGTCTCCGGTCGGACCGCTTCCGGTCTCGGTGATCCTGCGGGTCGTGGACATTCGTCGCGCGAGCGCGCTCGATCGTCCGGGCGAGGCCGAGATCTCCGAAAGCGCCGCGCGGCTGCTCGCGGGCATGACCTCGGGGGCCGCGGCCTTCGAGGCGCGCCTCGCGGATCCCGAACGCGCGGACCTGGCGGCGCGCCGCGTCACCGCTTCTCTCGGGCCTGGCTATCGCGTCGAGACCTGGCGTGAGCTCAACGGGCCCCTGGCCTTCGCCCTGCGTCTGGAGAAGGCTGTCATTTTCGTGACCGTGGGGCTCGTGATCCTCGTCGCGGCCTTGAACATCGTGTCCAACATCGCGCTGACCGTGGTCGAGAAAAAACGGGATCTCGGCGTATTCACAACGATGGGGGCGACCCCATCCGCCCTCGCCCGCATCTACCTCACGCTCGGCCTCGTCGTCGGCGTGCTCGGAACGGGTGCCGGAGTACTCTTCGGGGTCGGACTCTCGGTCGCGCTCGATCGGTTCGGTCTGGTCCCGCTGCCCACGGACGTCTACATGCTCTCCCATGTGCCGTTCTCGGTGCACCCGGGCGAGGTGGCGCTTGCAGCCGCGTTCGCGCTGCTGACGGCCGTGGCCGCGGCCGTGTTGCCTGCGCGTGCGGCCGCGCGCCTGGCGCCGGGAGAGGCGATCCGGTTGTCGCGATGAAGACATTTCGGATTTCGGATTTCGGATTTCGGATTTCACTCGAACGTGGCGGGAGAGGTTCCAGGCCCGAGATGCGAATCCCTCATCCCGAAATCTGATCATGCTGGCGATCAAGGTGGAGGGGCTCGCGAAGACCTACAGGGGCGAAGGCGCTCCGGTCACGGTCTTCTCGGGCCTGTCTTTCGAACTGTCCGAGGGCGTGCTGGCTGCGGTGATGGGGCCCTCCGGGGTGGGCAAGTCGACGCTGCTCCACTTGATCGGGGGCATCGACCGGCCCGACGCGGGCCGCGCCGAGGTGTTCGGCCGGTCCCTCGAGGAGCTGCCGTCGCGAGAGCGCGCCCACTTTCGCAACGCGCGAATCGGATTCGTCTTCCAGTTTCATCACCTGCTGCCCGAGTTCACGGCAGAGGAGAACGTGGCGTTTCCGTGCCGTATCGCCGGCCTCCCCGAACGCGAGGCGAGGCGGCGCGCTGTGGAAATGCTCGAGCGGGTCGGACTCGCGGACCGCCGCGGCCACGGGGCGCGCGCTCTGTCCGGCGGCGAGCAGCAGCGGGTCGCGATAGCTCGCGCGCTCGTGCGCAACCCGTCCCTTCTGCTGGCCGACGAGCCGACCGGGAATCTCGATGCCGCCGCGGCCGGGGGAGTGTTCGACCTGGTGCGCGCGCTCCACCGGGAGCGGGCGATGACGACCGTGATCGTCACCCACAACCCCGAGATCGCCGAACGCTGTGATAGACTTTTCGTGATGTCGCGGGAAGGAGTGGCTCCTTCGCAGGGTTTGCCAGAGAGAGGATGATTCCGGAGTCGTCCCTTCATGGCCCATGATCGCCCGACTGATGCCTGAGCCGAGCTCCCATGTTTGAGAAATACAACGAGAAGGCGCGGCGCGCACTGTTTTTCGCGCGCTACGAGGCCTCGAAGCTCGGCTCCAAGGTGATCGAATCCGAGCACCTGCTGCTCGGGATCCTCCGCGAGGGCGAGGACATCATCAAGGAGATCTTTGCGCGCTTCAACGTGAAGCCCGAGGAGGTCCGCCGCGAGATCGAGGGCGATCGGATCTTCGTGGAGCGGATCTCGTCGACGGCCGAGTTGCCGCTTTCCGAGGAGTCCAAGAAGATCCTCGCCTACGCCTCCCACGAGGCCGAATCCATGATGCATCCGTACGTCGGGACCGAGCACCTGCTCATCGGGCTCCTCCGCGTGGACGGCTGCGTGGCGGGCAGGCTCCTGACGGCGCGCGGCTTCAACCTCTACGGCGTGCGGGAGGAGACGATCTCCCTCATCAAGGAGCGGGAGGTCTCGAAGCAGAAGAAGGAACTGCCGTTTCTGGCCGAGTACAGCCGCGACCTCACGCAGTTGGCGGCCTCGGGCGCCTTCGATCCGCTCATCGGCCGCGACAAGGAGGCCGAGAGGATCATCCAGATCCTGTCGCGGCGCACCAAGAACAACCCGATTCTGCTCGGTGAGCCGGGGGTCGGCAAGACGGCCATTGTCGAGGGCCTCGCGACCCGCATCGTCGAGGGTGCGGTGCCGATGTTTCTTTCGGCCAAGAAGATTCTCGCGCTCGACCTCTCGCTCATCGTCGCGGGGACGAAGTACCGCGGGCAGTTCGAGGAGCGGCTGAAGGGGATCATCCGGGAATTGCGCGAGAACCCCGATCTCATCATCTTCATCGACGAGATCCACTCGCTGATCGGTGCGGGCTCGGCCGAGGGGTCGCTCGACGCGGCGAACATCCTGAAGCCGGCGCTCTCGCGGGGCGAGGTGTCGTGCATCGGGGCGACCACACTCAAGGAGTACCGCAAGTACATCGAGAAGGACCGCAGCC
The DNA here is from genome assembly GCA_963847075.1 of uncultured Acidobacteriota bacterium. Classification (GTDB taxonomy): domain Bacteria; phylum Acidobacteriota; class Thermoanaerobaculia; order UBA5066; family Gp7-AA6; genus DAHUXD01. The sequence goes on along the minus strand of CAWJYL010000002.1, from coordinate 109,304 downwards.
TCCTGCGACGCTTCCAGGCCATTCACGTCACCGCTCCGTCGGAGAATGAGACCTTTGAGATCCTCGAGGGCGTCAAGGACCGGTACGAGCAGTTCCACAAGGTCCGGTACTCGGCGGAGGCGATCAAGACCGCGGTCTACCAGTCCAACCGGTACATCACCGACCGATTCTTCCCGGACAAGGCGATCGACATCCTCGACGAGGCCGGCGCCAAGGTGAAGTTGAAGCGCGTTGCCGATACGCAGAACCTGCGCAAGCTCGAAGTCGAGATCCGGCAGATCGTCAAGGAGATGAAAAAGGCAATCTCCGACAAGGATTTCGAAAAGGCCGTGTTCCTGCGGGAGCGCGAGATCGAGCTCAAGGAGGAGATCGAACGCGCCAAGACGCAGTCCGCCGAGCGCAGTGACGCGACGCAAGAGGTCACGCGGCGCGACATCGAAGAGGTCATCTCCTCATGGACCGGGATTCCCGTGGCCTCGCTCGAGATGGAGGAGGCCGAGAAGCTGCTGCACATGGAGGATGCTCTCCGTCGCCGGATCGTGGGACAGGAGGCAGCGATCATCGGGGTCTCCAAGGCGATCCGCCGCTCGCGCCTCGGCGTCAACAACCCCAACCGGCCGATGGGCTCGTTCATCTTCCTCGGCCCCTCGGGGGTGGGCAAGACCGAGGTCGCGCGACGGCTTGCGGAGTTCCTGTTCGAGAACCCCCGCTCGCTCGTGCGCTTCGACATGTCCGAGTACATGGAGAAGCACGCCGTGTCGAAACTGATCGGGTCTCCGCCCGGGTACGTGGGGCACGAGGAGGGCGGCCAGCTCACGGAGCGAATTCGGCGCAACCCCTACAGCGTCATCCTGTTCGATGAGATCGAGAAGGCGCACCCCGACATCGCGAACCTGCTTCTCCAGATTCTCGAGGACGGCATCCTGACCGATGCGTACGGGAACCTGGTGGATTTCAAGAACGCGTTGATCATCATGACCTCGAACATCGGGACCAAACACCTCGTGAATCGCACGCGCGTCGGCTTCGGCGGGTCGCGCGAGACCCAGACGAACAAGGAGATCGAGGACCTGGTCCTGAAGGAGCTCCGTCGGGACTTTTCGCCCGAGTTCATCAATCGGATCGACGACATCATCGTGTTCCATCCGCTCGGGCGGCCCGAGCTCGCCAGGATCTGCCGCCTCCTGATCGACGACGTCAACACGACGATTGCTCCCAAGGGAGCCGTAATCGACATCGACGATGCCGCGGTCGAATGGCTCCTGGCCCAGAGCGGCGACGACCCCAACATGGGTGCACGGCCCCTGCGGCGTGCCATCCAGAAGCACGTGGAGGACCCGGTTTCGGAGCTCCTGATCGCGGCCCGCGAAGAGCGGCTCGAGGCGATCGAGGTCCGGGTCGGCCCCGAGGGCTTGCGGGTCGAGGCACGCGAGAGCGAGCCGATCCCCCAGGGGCACTAGCCTCTTGCGCAAGGGGTCCTTCGGGGCCGCGGTCGCCGCCGCGGTCGGGATGTCGCTTTCGGTGTTGTGCGCCCAGGAGCCGCCGCCTCCTGTACCCACGCCGGCGGCATCTTCGGTCCCGGTCGCGCCGCCGCCGCAACCCGCCACCGCGCCGGCGGAGCAGAAGCCCGCCGTGCAGGACGCAGGGGCCGCGCCGGAGTCGTCCGCCGACCGTATCGTCGGAATCCGGGTGGTCGGCTACCAGACGGTCTCGCCCGATGCCATCGCGCACTACCTGGGCGTGAAGGTGGGAGACGTGTACGACGCCGACAGGATCCGGGCCAACTTCCCGACCCTCTGGAAGTCGGGCCTTCTCGAGAACGCGAAGATCGAGGTCGAACGGTCCTCGGCCGGCGTCACCCTCGTCGTGACGATCGAAGAACGCCCGATCGTCAAGGAGATCGACTTCGTCGGCAACAAGAAGGTGACGACATCCCAGATCAAGGACGCTTTGAAGGAAGCGAAGGTCGAGATCCACGGCGGAGCGCCGCTGTCGGTGCGCGAGGTGGCCCATGCGCGCGCGGCGATCGCGGAGTTCTATCAGTCGCAGGGGTTCCGCAGCGCCACGGTCGACTTCCGCATCGACGACCTCACGAAGATGGAGAAGAAGGTCGTCTTCCTGATCGACGAAGGCGAGAAGGTCAAGATCGAGTCGATCTCCTTCACCGGCAATCCCCATGTCTCGGCCCAGGCGCTGCGCAACGTCATGCACAAGACGAAGGTGGCGACCTGGTGGCGCCTCTTCTCGGAGGACACCGTCTACAGCCAGGCGAACTACGAGGCCGACGTGGAGAGCATTAAGGGGCTCTACCAGTCCAAGGGCTACAAGGACATCGTCGTCAAGGATGCCATCCTCGACGTCTACGTCGCCAATCCCAAGGCGGCGCCCACCAAGATCAAGAGGCGCGTGCGGATCACGGTGCCCATCGTGGAGGGGGAAAAGTTCTACACGAACTCGGTCCAGATCACGCGCGTCCAGCAGAACGGTCAGCCGGCGGACCCGCCCGAGCCCACCGTGTTTCCGGCGAAGATCCTGCTGAAGCAGTTCTGGGAGCTGCCGCCCGGCTCGGTCCTGAACCGCGACCGCCTCGTGGAGGCCCTCGCCGCGATCGAGTCCATGTACAAGACCCGCGGCTACATCTACTGGTTCGCGGATCCCGTCTATAAGGAGGTCGGCAAGGATCGCGTCGACATCGACGTGAAGATCTTCGAGGGCGACCGGTACTATCTCGGCCGTCTGGAGGTCCAGGGCAACACCCAGACGCGAGACAAGGTCATTCGCCGGGAGTTCGCCCTGGACGAAGGCGACGTGATGGACATGGAGGCGATCAAGAAGAGCATCACGAAGATCTCGCAGCTCGGGTACTTCAAGCTCGGGGAGGAGCCGCAGTTCGGCGTGCGGGCCGAGGAGAAGAAGGTCGACATCGTCCTGAAGGGGCAGGAGGCCAGCCGCAACGAGATCCAGTTCGGCGCCGGGTACTCGGGCTTCGACGGATTCTTCGGGCAGTTCTCCTTCCAGACCCGCAACTTCCTCGGACGGGGCGAGGTCCTCGGGGCATCGGCCCAGCTCGGCAAGGTCTCCAAGTTCTTCGACCTGTCGTACACCATCCCCTGGTTTCTGGACAGGAACCAGACGGTCGGCGCCTCCCTCTACAACCGCGACCAGAACTACCAGTCGGTTCAAGAGAAGACGCATGGCGGCACGCTCTTCTACGGCCGGGGGATCGGCCTCTTCGACAGCGTGTCGCTGCTCTACTCCTACGAGGGGATCACGGCAAACTATCCGGTGCGCAGTGCGCCCATCCCGCCGGGCCAGCCGATTCCGCCCCAGAAGTTCGTCGAGACGACCGGCACGACCTCATCGATAACGCCCTCCTACCGTTGGAACAGCTTCAACGATCCGATAAATCCGACCAAGGGGTTCAAGCTTTTTGCCGCAGTTCAGGTCGCGCCGGATTTCCTCGGAGGAGCAAACGCCTTCCTCCGGCCCACGCTCGGCGCGACGTACTTCCTCCCGCTGCGGTTCCCGCGCAACGCCGTGCTCGGCTTGAACGCCGAGATCGGATACGTGGTTCCGATTTCGGGGACTCCGTTGCAGGTCTATCAGAGGTTCCAGCTCGGCGGCGAGCAGAGCATGCGCGGGTTCTCGCAGGGCGCGGTCGTCCCGCTGCACCCGAAGACCAACCAGGTGTACACGGACGACCTGGGCCGCATCCTGGGCGGCAACAAGTTCTTCGTCGTCAACGTCGAGTACCAGTTCCTGACGATTGGTCCGGCCACGCTGCTCGCGTTCGTCGACTTCGGGCAGAACTACTACGACACCCAGTCCTTTGACCTGACAAACCTGCGGGCCGCCACAGGCTTGGAGCTGCGGATCTTTCTGCCGATCTTCCAGGCGCCCCTGCGCTTCATCTACGCCATCAACCTGGACCCCATACAGCCTCTGGACCAGTACGGCTTTCCGGTCAGCTACCTTGCCGAGAAGCCTTCGGGGTTCTTCTTCTCCATCGGCCGGACTTTTTAGAGCCGTCAGCCATACGCTTTCCGCTGTCGGCCATCGGCCGGGAGGGAGGGGAGGGCCCTCTGGCTGACCACGGACAGAGGAAATCCGACAGCCCGAGCCCGGAATGCGCAGAAATCCGGGCCTGTTCTGCAGGCCGGGGTTTTGCTAAACTCTCGCGCTTTCGCGCATAAGGAGCTTCGAATGAAACGCTTTGTCTTGACGGTGTCGGCGGTTCTGTGCGCCCTCACCGCTGCGGCCCAAACACCCGGCGTTGCAGCGCCGAAGTTCGGCGTGATCAACGTCGAGCGGCTGGTCCAGGAGTCGGCGCTCGGCAAGGAGGCGTTCAACCGCGTCAAGAAGTTGAACGACCAGAAGAAGGAAGAGGGCGACAAGCTTTCCAAAGAGCTCCGGGACATGGAGCAGAAGCTGGCCGACCAGGGCCAGGCCATGGCGGAGGACAAGCGCGACGCCCTCCAGAAGAGTTATCAGGAGAAGGCGATCGCCTTCAAGCGGTTCCAGGACGACGCCAATCGCGATCTCGAGGCCGCGCAGAAGAAGGAGCTCTCCGAGCTGGAGCGGCGCGTCTTCCCGGTCATCAACCAGGTGGGCAAGGAGAAGGGCTTCACTCTCATCTTCAACAAGTTCCAGTCCGGCCTCGTCTACGCCGATGAGGCCGTGGACATCACCGACGAGGTCCTGAAGGTCTTCAACACGACGGTGGCCGTCCCCGCGGCGAAGCCTGCCGAGGGGGCCCCGAAAGCGACCGCACCCGCGGCGAAGCCGCCGGCGCCGGCGCCCACGAAGAAGCCGTAGCGCGGGACTCGAGAAGCGAAACGCCGTGGCCCGCTCGCGCGTCCCGGGACGAGGCAAAAGCAGGCACGGGCGTTCCGCGCCACGGCCAAGGGGGTTCACCCTTCGGGCAGTGGCAGCCGCGACGGGCGGGCGCCTGTGCGGCAACGCAAGCCTGAGTTTGACGGGTGTGGCGCCTCTGGAGACGGCCGGCGCGCTCGACCTGTCGTGGGTCGCTGATGGGCGCCGGGCGGGCGAGGCGGCGCGCAGCGGCGCCGGGGCGCTGCTCGTTTCCGCCGAGGCGATCGCGGGAGGGAAACCGTGCATCGTGGTGGACTCGCCGTCATTGGCGCTCGTCGCCTGGCTCGAGACCTCGAGCCCGGCTCCGCGCGCCCCGGGCGGGGTGGCCAAGGGGGCCTTCGTGGCCCGAAGCGCGAAGCTCTCGGTGGGCGTCTCGGTGGCCCCGGGCGCGACGGTCTCGGCAGGGGCTCGCGTGGGCGCCCGGACCATCCTCCACGCCGGCGCATTCGTGGGTGCGGGGGCCGTCGTCGGCGAGGACTGCGTCCTGCATCCGAACTCGGCGTTGCTCGCGCGCTGCAGGATCGGAGCGCGCTGCACGCTTCAGCCGGGAGCCGTCGTCGGCGCGGACGGCTTCGGTTACGTGTGGGACGGGGTGAGGCACCGCAAGGTCCCGCAGGTAGGGATCGTCCGGATCGAGGACGACGTCGAGATCGGTGCCAATGCGGCGATCGATCGGGCGACCCTCGGCGAGACCGTCATCGGTCGGGGGAGCAAGATCGACAATCTCGTCCAGGTGGGGCACAACGTGGTGGTGGGGGAGCACTCGATCCTGTGCGGCCAGGCGGGCGTCGGCGGGTCCTCGACGCTCGGCAAGGGAGTGACGCTGGCGGGCCAGGTCGGGGTATCGGACCACGTCACAATCGGCGACGGCGCCATCCTGACGGGACAGGCGGGTATCGCGAGGCAGGGCCGGGTACCCGCGGGCGCGATATTGTCGGGAATGCCCGCGCTTCCGCACCGGGAATTTCTGAGGCGCGCGGCGCTGCTCGGGAGGCTCGAGGCAGCCCTGGCGCGCCTCGCGGCGATCGAGGAGGCCATCGGCCGCATGGAGAAAGGGGGGAGACCTTGGAGCTCCGGATCGGCGAAATCCTGAATACGCTGCCACACCGCTACCCGTTCCTTCTCGTGGATCGGATCCTCGAGCTCGAGCCGGGCAAGAGTGTTGTGGGGCTCAAGAACGTCACCTTCAACGAGGAATTCTTCCAGGGGCACTTCCCGGGCAATCCGGTCATGCCGGGCGTGCTCGTCCTGGAGGCGATGGCGCAGGTGGCGGGAATCGCCCTGTTGGGAGTGACCGAGGACCGCGAGAAGAAACTCCTCTACCTGTCGGGCGTCGACCGCTGCAAGTTCCGGCGACCCGTCGTGCCCGGCGACCAGCTTCGCATCGAGGCGCGGATCCTGTCGCTGAAGACCAAGGTGTGCAAGTGCCGCGCGACCGCTTCGGTCGACGGCAAGCTCTGCGCCGAGGCCGAGCTCCTCTCGGTCCTCGTGGAGCGGCCGTGAGGGAACTCATCCATGCCACCGCCGTCGTCGCCGGGAGCGCGGTTCTTGGCGAGGACGTGACGATCGGGCCCTATGCCGTAGTCGGCGACGATGTCGTGATCGGCGCGCACACGACCGTCGGGGCCCATGCCTCGATCCAGGGGCCGGCCATCCTCGGGGAGTCCAACCGCGTGTTCGACCACGCCACGCTCGGCTTCGAGCCGCAGGACCTCAAGTACCGGGGGGAGCCGACACGGTTGATCGTGGGTGCGCGCAACGTGTTCCGGGAGTTCTGCACCATCCACCGGGGGACGGCGAGCGGCGGCGGCGAAACCGTGATCGGCGACGACAACTACTTCATGAACTACGCCCACGTGGGCCACGACAACCGGATCGGCTCGAGCGTGGTGATGGCCAACTACGCGGTCCTCGCGGGACATGTCGAGGTCGGCCACAACGCCAAGATCGGCGCCTTCAACGCCATCCATCAGTTCTGCCGGGTGGGCGCGCACGCATTCCTCGGGGCGTATACGGGCTGCCGTCAGGACGTGCTGCCGTTCTGCCGCACGGACGGGCTCGATGCGAAGACGTACGGTCTGAACACCATCGGCTTGAAGCGCAGCGGATTTTCGGACGAGCGGATCGAGGCCCTGCAGAAGGCGTACCGGCTGCTCGTCAAATCGAAGCTCAACACGAGCCAGGCCATCGAGCGCATCGAGGCCGAGTTGCCCGGGCAGCCCGACGTGGAGGAGCTGGTGGCCTTCATCCGCTCGAGCGAGCGGGGCTTCATCAAGTGATCGGCGCGCGCCGGGAGACCGGCCGCGAATGAGCGGGGGCGAAGGGGCCGTTCGACTCGCCGTAGTCGGCGTCGGCCACCTCGGCCGGCTCCATGCGCGGGTGGCCGGAACGCTGCCGGGAGTCACGCTGGTCGGCGTCCACGACCATCACGAGGGCCGCGCCGAGGAGGTTGCGGGCGAAGCCCGGCTTCCCGTGCTGTCGGGGCCGGAGGAGGTCGCCCGGAAGGCGCAGGCGGTCATTGTCGCGACGCCAACGAGCTCTCACGCCGAGCTGGCGCGCTTCTTCCTGGAGCGTGATCTCGACGTTCTGGTCGAAAAACCGATCGCGAGCTCGCTCCCGGAGGCACGGGCGCTCATCGCGCTCGCGCGTTCCCGGGGACGGATTCTGGAGGTCGGGCATATCGAGCGGTACAACCCGGCCGTCCAGGCGGTGCTTTCGGTCGCCAAAGACCCCGTGTTCATCGAGGGACACAGACTGGCGGCCTTCACGCCGCGCGGTCTGGACGTCGACGTCGTGCGCGACTTGATGATCCACGACCTTCAGATCGTCAGCGACCTCGTGCGTCGTCCGGTCCGGGAGGTTCGCGCGGCCGGGGTCCCCACGCTGACGGCCCAGGTCGACATCGCGAGCGCCCGCATCGTATTTGCGGGCGGCTGCGTGGCCAACCTGACGGCCTCGCGGGTCTCTTTCGAACGCGTGCGCAAGCTCCGCGTGTTCTCGCGCGGGTTGTACTGCTCGATCGACATGGATGCCCGAACCGTCGACGCCCATGGCCTGGCACACGGTCCCGACGGGCCGCGCATCGTTCCGGTGGACATCGGCGTCCGCCAGGATGATCCGCTCGCCTGCGAGCTGGCGGATTTTGTCGCGGCGATTCGGGAGCGGCGCGACCCGCTCGTCTCAGGCGAGACGGGGCTGATCGCACTGGAGCTGGCGGAGAGTGTCCTCGCGGCGATCGATGACCACCGGCGTAGCGCGGGGGAGGGTGGACCGTGACGGCGCCGCGCCGGGTGGGTCTGGTCGGGGGAAGCGGCGTCTACGATCTCGCGGCCTTGGAGGATCTTCGGCAGGAGCGCGTGCCGACGCCGTTCGGTGACCCGTCTGACGACTATTTCACGGGGACGCTTGGAGGCGTGCCGGTCGCGTTTCTCTCCCGGCACGGGCGTGGCCACCGACTCTCGCCGACGGAGATCAACTATCGCGCCAACGTGTGCGGCTTCAAGATGCTCGGATGCGATGCACTGCTCTCGGCATCGGCCGTCGGCAGCCTGCGGGAGGAGCTGGCTCCGCGCCAGGCCGTCATCCCGGATCAGTTCATCGATCGCACACGGCATCGCGCGGACACGTTTTTTGGCGCGGGCGTCGTTGCGCATGCCGGCCTCGCGGATCCGGTCTGTCCCGAGGTTTCGGCGGCGCTCGAGGGGGGCGCCCGGGAGGCGGGGCTCGTCGTGCGCCGCGGCGGGACATACGTGTGCATGGAGGGCCCCCAGTTCTCCACGCGCGCGGAGTCCCGCCTGTACCGTTCGTGGGGCGCCGACGTGATCGGCATGACCAACCTGAGCGAGGCTCGCCTGGCGCGCGAGGCCGAGATCTGCTACGCGAGCCTCGCCCTCGTCACCGACTACGACTGCTGGCGTGAGACGAGCGACGACGTGTCGGTCGAGACGATTCTCGCGATCCTCGGAGAGAACGCGGCCGCGGCCCGACGGGCGCTGTCCGGGGCGGTCCTGCAGATCGCGGGGGACCGCCGATGCGGCTGCCGCGACGCGATGCGATTCGGAATCATCACGGATCGCAAGGCCATATCGGAGGAGGCGCGGGAACGCCTGCGCCCCGTAGCCGGGAGATACCTGTGAGGACGAGCGGGCGCATCGTGGTCACCGGGTCGGTGGCCTTCGACTACCTGATGACCTTTCCGGGAAAGTTCACGGAGCACCTGATACCGGATCGCATGGCCCGGCTCTCGGTCTCGTTCCTGGTGGACGAGATGCGGCGAGTGCCGGGCGGCTGTGGCCCCAACATCGCGTACGGTCTGGCACTGTTTGGCGAGAGGCCGGCGCTCGTCGCGACGGCCGGCAAGGACGCCGTCGAGTACCGCGACCGCCTCGCGGCCGATGGCATCGACGTGACGGGCCTGCGGCTCGAGGCCGACCTCTTCACGGCCTCATTCTTCGTCTCGACCGACGAGGTGCAGAATCAGCTCGCCTCCTTCTACACGGGGGCGATGGCGCGCGCCCGCGAGCTCTCCCTGAGGGAGCAGGACCCGGCGTCCATGGCCTTCGTCGTCATCTCGCCCAATGATCCGCCGGCGATGGCGAGCCATGCGAGCGTCTGCCGCGAACTCGGCATCCCGTTCCTCTATGACCCGAGCCAACAGGTCACGCGCCTCTCCGGCGAGGAGATGCGGGAGGGCTTCCGCGGGGCGGCGGTCCTCATCGTCAACGACTACGAATTCGGCATCCTGACGCACAAGACGGGCCTGACCCGGGAACAGATCGAGCGAGAGGTCCCCGTCCTCATCGTGACCCACGGTGCGGACGGGTCGGCGATCCATGCGCCGTTCGGGGCGGGCGCGGAGGGACGGATCGTGCACCACGTGCCCGCGGCCAGAGTCGAGGCCGAAGCGCTCGACCCCACGGGGGTGGGGGATGCGTACCGGGCGGGGTTGCTGCGCGGGCTGCGGATCGGCGCCCCGTGGCCCGTTGCGGGGCGAATCGGCAGCGTGGCCGCGGTATTTTGCCTCGAGAATCAGGGGCCCCAGCCGCCTCGGTACACGCCCGCACAGTTTCTCGAACGGTACGCGCGAAACTTTGGAGACCAGGACAGGCTCGAGGGCCTGTTCGCCTAGAACGGCCGAACCGGGTTACAATCGCGATCTTTCAACGAGGTCAGGTCCTTGAGCATGCGCGTGACGCGCCGGGCAGCGGTGTCCTTTTCCCCCAGGCAGTTCGAGGGCAGCCTCGACGCGGTGGGATTGAAGTTCGGCGTGGTGTGCGCGCGGTGGAATCCGACCGTGACCGATGCAATGCTCGCTGCGGCCCTCGATACGCTGCGCCGCCGCGGCGCTCGGGCGTCCGACGTTTCCGTCGTGCGCGTGCCCGGAGCCTTCGAAGTCCCCGGCGGCGCGCGGGCCCTCATCGACTCTGGCGCGAAGTGCAACGGCCTCGTTGCTCTGGCCGCGATCGTCCGGGGCGAAACCAGCCACCACGAGATTCTGGGGCGCTCGGTGGCCTCCGCGCTGGCGTCGCTCGCCGTCGAAGCCGGAGTGCCGATTGGCTTCGGGATCCTCACGTGCGACACCATGGAGCAGGCGCGCAGCCGCTCTGACAAGGGTGTGGAGGCGGCCGAGGCCGCCATCGAGATGGCAAACCTCCGGCGTCACCTGCGGAGGCGCTGAGTGGGTGCGCGGCGCAAGGCGCGGGAGCTCGCCCTCCAGATGCTCTACGAGCACGACGTCTCGGGGACGGAGCCGCAGGAGATGTTTCGGCGCTCCGACGACCTGCAGAAGGCCCCCGACGGAATCCAGGCGTTCACGCAGCGTCTCGTGTCCGGCACCCTGTCGCATCGCGACGATCTGGACGCGATCATCTCCCGCCAGGCCGACCACTGGCGGCTGGCCAGAATGCCGGTCGTCGATCGCAACATCCTGCGGCTCGCCCTCTTCGAGCTCCTCCACGAGCCGGACACGCCGAGGCCGGTGGTGATCGACGAGGCGCTCGAGATTGCCAAGCGTTTTTCGACTCCGAAGTCTTCGCAGTTCATCAACGGCATCCTCGACGGCGTCCTGAAGGGGCGGCGCGGCGAGGCCTCGCCGGCGTGAGGCGAATGGCGGGCGCCGTCCTCGTGGCGGCCGCCCTGGCCGCACGGTGGGCCCGCGCCGACGAACTCGCGATCTATCGCGCGGCGGGCGCTCCAGCCGGTCTCTTCGATCAGTACGACAACGACGGCTATTCGCTGGCGGTCACCGCGGGCCCGGACGGGCTGGAGCTGGTCGTGCGGGTGAGCGCGGGGCCACTCGAAAGCCGGGCTCCGTTTCCCACCGGGCTTGCGCTCGAGGCTTCGCTTCCGGCCGCGCCCTCGCGAGACGCGTTCGCCAGGACTCTTGCGGGGAACGCGGTGACCCAGGCCCAGGCCGTCGAGCGGATCCTCGCGGGAATCGCCAGCGCGGTTCGCTACGACACGGACCGTCGAAGGCGCCAGGATCCCTCGTCGGTGTTCGCATCGCGGCGGGCGCACTGCGTGGGCTTCTCGGAGCTTGCCGTGGACCTGCTGCGTCGCGTGGGGATCCCCGCGCGTACGGTGCAGGGCATCCTGCGCTCGAAGCCGGGCGGTGACGGGTACGAGAGCACGATCGGCGGGGCGTATCACCGCTGGGTCGAAATCTACTACCCGGATCGCGGTTTCGTGTTTTCCGATCCGTCGGCCTCGATCAACGGGGTCGATGCGCGCTACATCCCCTTCGGGCAGCGCACGCTCGAGCGCCCCCGTGGGCTGACGCTCACGCAGCTCGAGGCATCTGGCCATCTGGACTATCCGCTCGTCCGCCTGCCCGAAGCGACGCTGCGCGTCCGGCCCACCGGGAGTTCTCGGTAGCAGGCTGCTGAAAAGCGGATGCCGGGGTCGTGCCCGGCACTTTGCATCCGGCGCTCGATCTCCCGCAGTCGTCCACGCTCCGAGGTCCCGAGCCGCCCGGGGGCGCCGAAAGGTGCTCTCGCCTCGCCGTCGTTGCGCTTCCTTGCATCTGACCCAGCGGCGCTCGTAACGCCGTCCCACACCCCTTCTCAGCAACTGTGAGGGCTCCGGCCCGGTTCGGTAATATGGCGGCGGCATGGCCGACAGGTACGACCCCCGCGAGATCGACGCGAAGTGGCAACGGCGCTGGGAAGAGGCCCGCGTGGCCGACGTGGACACCGCGGCCCCCGGCGACGAGTTCTACATGCTCAACATGTACCCCTATCCCTCGGGCAGTCGCCTGCATGTCGGGCATGGCCGCAACTACATCCTGGGCGACGCTCTCTATCGGCGCGAGCGGATGGCGGGGCGCAAGCGCTGAATCCGATGGGTTGGGACGCCTTCGGGCTGCCCGCCGAGAACGCCGCCATCCAGAACGGGATTCCGCCGCGCGAATACACGCTTGGAAACATCGCCCGGATGAAGGAACAGCTGCGCTCCCTCGGTTGCCTCTACGATTGGTCGAAGGAGCTGGCCTCCTGTGATCCGGCGTACTACCGGTGGAATCAGTGGCTCTTTCTGCGCATGTGGGAGCGCGGTCTGGCCTACCGGAAGACGGCTCCGGTGAACTGGTGCCCGGGCTGCCGGACCGTTCTCGCGAACGAGCAGGTCGTGGAAGGCCGATGCGAGCGGTCGGGCGACGCGGTGGCGATCCGCGACCTGACGCAGTGGTTCTTCCGTGTAACGGACTACGCTGAGCGCCTTCTCGACGGGCTCGATCGCCTGCCACAGTGGCCCGAACGCGTCAAGACCATGCAGCGCAACTGGATCGGCCGCTCCGAAGGAGCCGAGGTTCTCTTTTCGGTCGAGGGGCTCCCGGAGCCCGTCACGGTGTTCACGACGCGCCCCGACACGCTCTACGGGGCGACCTTCCTCGCTCTGGCGCCGGAGCACCCGGTCGTCGCCCGACTGAAAGTCGCGGCGGCGGACCGGCCGGCGATCGACGCCTTCGTGGAACGCGTGCGGCGCGAGTCGCGGATGGAGCGGGAATCCGAGGGCGGCGAGAAGCAGGGCCTGCCGACGGGCGCTTTCGCCATCAATCCGGCGACCGACGAGAAAATTCCGATCTGGCTCGCGAGCTTCGTCTTGCCCGAGTACGGCACCGGCGCCATCATGGGAGTGCCGGCGCACGACCAGCGGGATTTCGAGTTTGCCAGGAAATTCGGCCTTCCGATCCGGCCCGTTTACCGTCTTGCCGAGGGGGAGGTCGACCCCGACACCATGACGGCGCCCCAGGCCCATGACGGCGTCCTGTGCCGGTCTGGCAGTTGGGACGGCACGCCAAACGGCCCGGAGGCGCTGCGCGTCGCTGTCGCATGGCTGGAGGAGCGGGGTGTCGGCCGGGGAAAGGTCGGCTATCGTCTGCGCGACTGGCTGATCTCGCGCCAGCGCTACTGGGGCACGCCGATCCCGGCCGTGCACTGCGCGGCCTGCGGTGTCGTGCCGGTCCCGGACGCGGACCTGCCCGTGCTGCTCCCCGAGGACGTGGATTTCCTGGGAGCGGAGGGCAATCCCCTCGAGAAATCGGAAGCCTTCCTGCGCGTGTCCTGCCCCCGGTGCGGCGAGGCCGCTCGGCGGGAGACGGACACGATGGACACCTTCGTGGACTCGTCCTGGTACTACCTGCGTTTTCTCAACCCGCGCGACACGGCACGGATGGTCGATGCCGAGCGTGTCGCGAGATGGCTGCCGGTCGACCAGTACATCGGGGGCATCGAGCACGCGATACTTCACCTTCTGTATGCCCGGTTCGTGTGCCGCGTCCTCAAGGACATGGGCCTCGTTAACCTCGAGGAGCCGTTCGAGCGGCTCTTCAACCAGGGCATGATCACGCGCCTCAATCCCTCCACCGGGAAGATCGAGAAGATGTCGAAGTCCCGGGGGAACACCGTCTCTCCCGACGAGCTGATCGCGCGTTTTGGAGCCGACACGGTGCGCCTCTACACGCTCTTCATCGGGCCGCCCGAGAAGGAGTCCGAGTGGTCGGAGGAAGGCGTGGCGGGCGCGTACCGGTTTCTCAATCGGGTGCACGACCTCTGCGGGCGCGTACTCGAGCTCCCCGACGATGGCAGGAAGGCGCTGCGCGACACGCCCCTGGCTCGTCTCACGCACCGCGTGATCGAGCGCGTGACCGGAGACGTTGCCCGGTTCCACTTCCACACGGCAGTAGCGGCACTGATGGAGTTTCAAAAGGGGATCGCCGACGCGCTCGACGAGGCAGGGGAGGCGCGCGATGCCCTCCACGAGGCCGCCGTCACGCTTCTCAAGCTGCTCCACCCGATTGCTCCGCATCTGACGGAAGAATTGTGGGAGCGCATCGGGACCGGCGGCCTCCTCGTGGAGGCCGCGTGGCCCGCTTTCGACCCCGAGCTCGCGACGTCGCTGGACGTCACGGTCGTCGTTCAGATCAACGGAAAGGTGCGGGGGAAGGTCTCGCTCGCCCGGGGGGCCTCGGAGACGGATGCCCTGGCGCGGATGCGGGAGGACGAGCGCATTCGCGGGTGGCTCGACGGCAAGCAGATCACGCGCACGGTATTCGTTCCCGACCGGCTCCTGAACCTGGTCGTCCGTTGACAGCCCGGGGTCGAGGGCCGAGGGTCGGGGGTCGCGAGCGGTCCCGGCTGGCTCTTGGCGGGGTCCTGGTGCTCCTCGCGGCGACGGGGTGCGGTTACACGCTGGTCGGCAAGGGTTCCTCCCTTCCGGAGTCGGTGCGGGTCGTGCAGTTCACGACGCTCGAAAACCAGACGCCCCGCGTGCAGATCGAGCAGCGGTTCTCGGAGGCGATTGCCCATGAGCTCGCCTCGCGGGGCCGGTTCAAGGTGCAGTCGGGGGCCGATGGCGCCAACGCCGTTCTCGCCGGAGCGGTGACCGCCTTCGACCTGTATCCGGTTTCCTTCAACGCGCAGGGCGTGGCAACCGACTACCAGGTGCGCGTGACCGCCCGCGTATCGCTCAAGAGCCTGCCCGACGAGAAACCGATCTGGGAGAACCCGGCCTACACGTTTCGGGACAACTACGAGTTCTCGGCGACCGCCGCATCCTACGTCGACCGCGAAAACGACGCGATCGACCGCGTGGCGGTGCGCTTCGCGCAGGCGCTCGTGACGAGCATGCTCGAGGGCTTCTAGGAAAGGGCCCGCGGGCCTTGCGACCCCGCCCGAGGCTACTTCGCGGCTTTTTGCGCGAGACGGGACTTGTAGCGCGCCGCCGCGTTTCGGTGGATCACGCCCTTCGCCAGTGCCCGGTCGATCTCGGAATGCGTCGCCGGGATCGCCTCACTCTTTTTCTTCGCATCGAGGGATCGGTACTTCTTGACCGCCGTGCGCAGTCGGGAAACGCGCGTCCGGTTACTGGCGCGCTTCCTGGCGGAGGTCAGGACGCGTTTCTTGGCAGACTTGATGTTGGCCATGGGACTCCTCGGTAAGTCAGTGGTTGCTCGCGGTGGTTTGCGACCGGGCACAAGGCCCGGGGGTCATTGGGTATCCACTCCGATCGATTTGAGCCTGGCGCGGGCGAGCCGCGCCTCCTCCGAGCTCGGAAACTCGTGGATGACATACTGGAGCTGGACGACGGCCTCGGCCTTCTGCCCGAGCTCGAGCATGGCGTAACCCTTCTTGAGCAATGCGGCGGCCGCCTTGTCGCTCGCGGGCCACTGCTTGAGGAGCTTCTCGAAGTCGGCGATCGCTTCCGTGAACTTCTTCTGCGCGTACCGCGATTCGCCGATCCAGTACTGCGCGTTGTCCGAGAGGTCTGTGGACGGGTAGCTCGAGAGGTAGTCTTCGAACCCCTGGATGGCGAGCGCGTAACGCCCCTTGGCGTAGTCGGCATAGGCCGTGTCGTAGAGCTCGGCCGGAGAGGGCGAAGAATGCGCCGGGGTCGACGCGGCCGGCGGCAAACCGGGGGAGGACGCATCCGGCGCGGCCCCTGCCGCGGCGTTGCGCAGCCGCAACAGGTCGCCCTGCGTTTCGGCTGAAAAGTGGAAATATAACTTGTCAGGGGTTTATTTGACTGGGGGGAATTCCTACACAGAGATAAATGCCGCAGGGCAAGGAGTATCATCCGCAGAAGATTTGTTTAGGTATTCTTCGATTCAATACAAATATCTTCGAAATGATAACGATACTGTACCAATAGTCCAGCCTTTGCAATTTGAAAAATCAAATATTTACCATAGTGATATGAAGATTGAAATTCCCCGGTTTCGCACAGTCGTTGAAGAAGCGGGCTCTTTCGCATTGGGCTATAATTACATCGATTTTTACGACTCTGAAAGAGTTCTTCCTGTTCTTCAGACAAATTGGAAAAAAGGGGACCCAGTCGATATATACACGCCTCCAAACAGTAAAGTTCTTGAGGATGGGGCGGGGAATTCTGTGCAGGAAACATACTTACTGCCATTACCATACAAGGATACTTATTATACAGGCGCACCAGATGCGATAACGACGATGGAAGCGGCTAAAGTGTTTTATAAAAAAGAGGATCCAATCTCTTCGATTCGAATCGCCGTGAAAGATGTAGCAGAACGATCAGATGCAAGTCAAATGATAATCGAAGATATTGCAAAACAAATTATGGATGAAACAGGCCATCATGTTGAGATTATGCTTGGTTCTGCTGCGGCAAAAGTACATGTTGATTTAGGAAACGACGAAGCTGGAATCCCGGGACTTTTGGAAGAAGGCTGGCAAAGAGCAGGGGTCAGCTGGTCCATCCAAGAACAAATAGAAAAATCAAATGTTGTTCTCTTCATCTATTTACTGTTAGTGAGTTTCGTATTCTGCTATACAGTTATTACACATAGTCTACTTCGACGCTCAACTGAGTTTGCGATGCTACGTGCAATTGGCTGGTCACGAAGAAAAATTATCGGGTCACTCATTGTTGAAATTTTTGCGTTAAGCTTGTTGGCGTTAATTCCAATTGTTATTGCGAATGCCAAAATAGATGTATTGGCTTGGTATCAACTTGGGTTTGTGTTTCTCATCATCCTGCCAGTTATCGGAATTGGATATTTTACGGGAAGTCGAAAAGCACTTAAACTTTCACCCCGTGCTGGACTTGAAGGGGAAGGAACGCAGTGGAAATTCATGCGGTTCTTTTCCATTAAAGGATTATTCACATACGTTACGCATCAACTAATGCGCCGTCCATTACGTTTTGGTTTATTATCGATTGTATTGGCACTAACGTCCTTTATGGTTATTCTGTTCATCGCCACACAGAAAAGCTTATCGGATTTTCTATTACTCAGCTTTTTAGGTGAAACAATTGACCTTAATTTGAAAGGGTTCCAAACAGTATTTTTAGTTGCGGGAATCATTCTGACAGTCTCAATCGTGTTCCTTTTACTCTATTTGAATATTACAGAACGACGAGGCGAGTTCTTTATCTTGCGTTCGATTGGTTGGTCTCTGCAACGGATTCAACTTTATATGGGCATTGAAGTTCTATTAGTCGCGGTTGTGGGATCGATTATTGGAGGAATTGCCGCATATGCATTATTAACCTATTACTCAGCAATTTGGTTGCCAATTTGGTTGTTGGTGACCATCGTTTTGACCCCGCCAATATTAATGTTGCTATTCTCTATGACTATCGTGCAGTCAATGAAATTGAAAGCAATCGCATGAGAATCTAATAAATATGCCCAATTAGAAGGATAATCAATTCGCTAATAATTTATCAATTCATTCTACAGTTCTTCACTCTATTGACAACCTTCTGAATCCACTATACAATTTATGGGAGCCTATATTTCGGAAACTATGAAAAAGGAGATGAATTAATTGAAAAGATTCAGTTCATTTATAGTAGCAGGAATGATAGCAGCTTCATCTTTATTTGGTGTATACTCCCCAACAGTTTCAGCTAACTCGGCGAATCAGGAAACTGTTGCGACTAACGGTTGGATATATGAAAAAACAACCTACGAGTGCCGTGCTGGAGACCAATATGAAATTAAACACTATTACAAGTTTGAAAATGGAAGTAAAGTAACAATGAAAATAGAAAGAAGGACCGCCATAGGATTCTGTATGATACAAACATTAGAATTTGAAGAATAAATATTGAATGGTATAGGCTCAGTATTACAAAAAGTGAAAGCATTTTCTTTATTGATATTGCCTTCACTTTTTTGTATACCATCAAATTTATTGTTAAGGGGTGTACACTTGTTTTATTACTTAAAAACTACCTTAAGAGAAAGATGGCCGTTATTTTTAGTTGTTATGATTATTTTAAGTACGATTGGACTCGGCTATATGGGGGCTCTATCGGTATCAGAACGAATGGTCATTCAAGCAAAAGGTGATTTAGATAAAAACTGGAGATATCAATATGATATTTTAGTATTGCCAAATAAGGATGAAACTTCTACTGTTCTAGGCGATGGTTGGCTAGCTCCACAGGCAAGTATTTCTAATTACGGAGGTATATCTTTAAAGGATGTAGAGACAATCCGGGAGATTTCGGGAGTGGAAGTAGCTGCACCAATATCCATACTCGCTTATCCTGAAGGAGATATATTGAGCGTCAGTAATAACAACCAACCTCCGGGAACTTACACGTATAGTGAAAGAAAATCCAGCGCCTTTAATGGGCTTGCACATTATACAATTTATGAATCTGAAGTAGTTTTAGAGCATTCCTTGCATTTCGGTGGAGATGAGTGGAATCCTGAAAACTACTCTGAGCTATCGAATAAGTTAGCTTACGAGAATGAAGAGGAAAATTTGTATCGGATGTATGGACCCGCGACAGTATCAATGAGACAACCCAATCATCTCATGTTGATTGCAATCGATCCTATTGAGGAAAATAAGTTATATTCATTAAATGATAGTTTAGTATTGGGAAATCCTTTGAATGATTTAGCAATATCTAAAGTTGATCAGTTTGATTTGATCCCCGTATTAGCGCTTGCAGATTCAAAAGTACAAATGACGGAATCCCTAAAAGTTTATGATATTCAAGTACCGGAAAATGTAAGTGAATCTGATTTTGGAAAAAGTGCAACTGATTATTTAATGAATTTACCAAGAAGTTTGTATGCAGATATTACATTGGAACCTTTTTCTCCGGAATGGAAGTATAAGAATGTAAGTATTAATTTAACTGGGGAAGATAAATCTGAAGAACAACCATATCTCGATTCATTTTTTGGGGTGTACTACCATTATTCACCAATCAAATTTGAGTCGGGGGATACGACCAATAGTACAGGAATCCCTCAACTTAAAGCGATACCTGTAAAAAAGAATGAGCATGACACACGAAATTTAACACTCTATCGAGAAAGAGTGTCTGGGGATTTAAAGTTTGCGGATTTTGGTTTGAATGTTGTCGATTATTATGTTCCAGATGAAATTGAACCGATTTATAAAGGCTCGTGGAATGTTGGAGAACCGACGGATGTTTATACGCCACAACATAGCATGATTATAGCAGATGGTACAGGAAATGAGGTCGATCCTACACCGTTAATCCCACTTCCTTACAAGGATACTTATTACACGGGATCACCGGATATGATTACAATTTTGGACGCTGCAAAGATATTTTACGAAGGTGACCAAAACTTTTTATCTTCTGTCCGTGTTGTAGTCAATGGGGTGGAAGAGCGCACGAACGCAAGTCAACAAAAGGTCGAAATGATTGCGAAAGAGATTATCGACAAAACAGGTCTTCATGTTGAGATTTTACTTGGATCAAGTGCATCAAAAGTTCATATAGATTTAGCGGCAGAAAGCGATAATGAACCGGGAGTCGTCGAAGAAGGCTGGCAACAAGCAGGCGTTAGCTGGTCTATTCAAGAACAAATTGAGAAGTCAAATGTCGTTCTCTTCATCTATTTACTTCTAGTTAGTTTCGTATTCTGCTATACGGTTATAACACATAGTTTGCTCCGACGTTCTACGGAATTTGCGATGCTACGGGCAATTGGCTGGTCTAGAAGAAAAATCATTGGCTCACTTATTGTTGAAATCTTCGCGTTAAGCTTGTTGGCGTTCATTCCAATTGTTATTGCGAATGCAAAATTAAATATATTGGCCTGGTATCAACTAGGGTTTGTGTTTCTCATCATTCTGCCCGTTATCGGAATTGGCTATTTCACTGGAAGCCGTAAAGCACTCAAACTTTCTCCACGTGCCGGACTTGAAGGGGAAGGAACGCAGTGGAAATTCATGCGGTTCTTTTCCATTAAAGGTCTATTCACATACGTAACGCATCAACTTATGCGACGCCCCTTACGTTTTGGTTTATTATCGATTGTATTGGCGCTTACTTCATTTATGGTTATTCTGTTCATCGCCACACAGAAAAGTCTATCCGATTTTCTATTACTCAGCTTTTTAGGTGAAACAATTGATCTTAATTTGAAAGGATTCCAAACTGTATTTTTAGTTGCGGGAATCATTCTGACGGTGTCAATTGTGTTCCTTTTACTCTATTTGAATATCACAGAACGACGAGGCGAGTTCTTTATCTTGCGATCGATTGGTTGGTCTTTACAACGAATCCAACTTTATATGGGTATTGAAGTTCTATTAGTCGCGGTTGTGGGGTCGATTATTGGGGGCATTGCCGCTTATGCATTATTAACCTATTTCTCGGCAATTTGGTTGCCGATTTGGTTGTTGATCACAATCATTATTACACCGCCTATTCTGATGCTTCTTTTTTCTATGGCGATTGTACAGTCCCTGAGAATGAAAGGTATTGTAAACAATCATTATTCTGCTTAATTCAAGAAATCAAAAGGGGGACATAATATCATGATTAAACTTGTATCCGTAAAAAAGAGTTATAAAACAGGTGCAGAAAACACAGAAGTGTTGAAAGATGTTTCGATTGAAATTGATAAAGGAAAATACGTATCGATAACTGGACCTTCGGGTTCGGGTAAATCAACGCTTCTTCATTTAATCGGGGGATTAGAGCCCATTGATGAAGGAGAAGTATGGGTCGACGGGCAACCTGTCCATAAAATGAAAGATAATGCGTTAGCGAAACTTCGGCTTGAAAAAATCGGATACGTTTTTCAACAATTTCAGTTGTTGTCTACCGCCACTGCGCTTGAAAATGTGATGATGCCCCTTACTAACAATGTTTTCATCCGCGCAAATTAAAAAAGATGCCGAGGAAGCATTAACGCGTGTCGGGCTTGCCCATCGGCTTCACCATTTACCTTCAAGGCTCTCAGGCGGGGAACAACAACGTGTCGCAATTGCACGTGCACTCGTCACAAAGCCTGAAATCATTCTAGCAGACGAACCGACTGGAAACTTGGACTCTGAAACAGGATTGGCAATTATTGACTTGATAGAAAAAGTTCATGAAGAAGATGGTGTTACTGTCGTTCTCATTACACATGATCCGGACCTTGCAAAACGAGCAGAGGAAACGATTCATGTCCTTGACGGAAAAGTCGAGCAAACATTGCAAAAGGCAGCAACGGTTTAATGCGCTGGAAATGGTTGCTATTGACTCGCGGGATTATTACTCATCGTTAACGCCTGCAATCCGAAGCCGGAAGAAGATGTGGTTGTGGAAATTGAAGAGGAATTTATTGAAATTGAAAACCCTGAAAAAATGTTTGAAGGAGAAAACAAATTTACCGATTCGCCAATACTTGAAGCAGTAGACAAAATCATGAAATACTATGATGCCCCGCTAACTGATGATGATTTGCAAAAAGTCCGTAAAACAAAAATGTATGGCAAGGAATCGGTCTTGGATGTCCTAAATCTTGTTCAGGATAAAGGGGTTCCGATTCTACCTATATATACGGATTATGACGTTATAGAAGAAGCAGTGCTAAAAGGGAAACCCGTTTATGCTGAATTTGCACTAATTAGTAATAATACTTGGAAAGTCATCTTTTATGGGTATTCTGACGAACAATTCGCTTACATGGATTTTGAAACAGGCGAAAAGAAATCAGTTGACCGAACGAGGCTAGCCACTGTAGACAGATTTACGACACTCATTCCGTATAAGGGAGAACAGTTCGCGACCTCAGACCTTGGACAATCCGCCTATTACTTAGAAATCGTTGCAAGCGATGCTTATTATGAAGATAATGGGGAACAGATTTTGAATGCGTTAACTGCAATTGAAAATGAAAGTTTAACAGAAGAGATTTTTTTCTATAATTATCTTGTTCATGTATTACTACACCTTTTATGATTTCCAACCTGAAATCGTTGAACCGATTCTGGAAAAAGAACTTGCATCAATGAAAAACCCAGCAAATATGGAAATTTCAATCGCATTGGCAAATTATAATGAAGACGAAGACAAACTGAAATCCGAATTAGCCAATCTACAATTATTAGCTTCCCATCGTACAAAAACGCTTGAACTAATTGTTGAAAAGGGAACTGAGTTCGGTTATACAGACCTTGTCGCTAAAGCTGAAGAAATGTTGAAAAGTAGAGAGAAATAGTAGCTGATCCCACTTTCGGACAGCTTTTTTCGCATTCCTTTTGTATAATAGACAGAGAGGTGAGCGCTTTGTTTATTAGCGAAAAGGAAATTGAAATCAGATACGCGGAGACGGACCAAATGGGTGTTGTCTACCATGCGAATTATTTAGTGTGGATGGAAATTGGGCGAACGAAGATTATCGAGGACTTGGGTTTTACATATGCCGGGCTTGAGGCAGAAGGCTTTATATCGCCTGTCATCGACCTATCTATCCAATATAAAGCATCGATGAAGTATGGCCAAAAAGCAATGGTTCGAACATGGATTGAGTCACACGGTAGATTGCGGACGACATACGGATACGAGATTCTCCATGAAGACGGCACAATTGCTGCAACCGCTACATCGGAACACGTTCTGGTGAAAAAGGAATCATTCCGGCCAGTATCTCTTGCAAAAGTAGCACCAGATTGGGACTTGAAATATAAAGAAATCAGGCGGAATCAAGACTAATGGCTTTTGGAATTAAAAGAGATGAACTGATGGCTTGGAAAAAAGCAGTTAGTAGCGGCGAAATTGCTTTTCTAACACATTATTGGATCGACGAGCGATTTCCTGGTTGTAAAACTGTGACAAAAGCAGGTTGTGCTGACTTAGAAAAACTCAGCGAATGGGGAAAACGTTACGGACTGAAACCCAAGTGGATTGATATGCGAGATGACTTTCCGCATTTTGATTTATTTGGCGAACATGAAAGAAATATCTTACTAAGTGAAGGACTAACTGACCAATTAAATCGGTTTGGATTGTTATGAACATGAAAACGTGAAGCGATTATGCTTCACGTTTTTTTATTAAAACCAATTTATGGTGCCATTCTTTCGTAGATGTCATTCAATTCCGAACATTGTTATGATAAACTTATAGAAAAGAAGGTTTCGAGAGGTGATTGCTGATGGACCACACACCTGTACTACAATCAAAGTTAATTCCACCAACCCCTACATCGTCATATATGCGAAGGGCTTCCTTTACTAAAAAAATGAAAACATCGGAACGTGTTAAATTGACACTTTTGCATAGCGGAGCAGGGTACGGAAAAAGTTCTGGTCTTGCTTCCTATTTCACAGATACGCGGTCTACCTATTCTTGGTATTCGATTACTGAAGAGGATGATGATATTCTCCCGTTCATTACGCATCTCATTCAGAGTATTCGTCGGATTAGCCCGAATTTTGGACATTCCCTTGGAGAATGGGAAACACCTTCTATGTATCCAAAAGAAGCAGATCTTAATCGTTGGCTTGCTTTATTCATTAATGAACTATATGAAATTGGAGTGCCCACTTCCATCATCATTGACGATTTCCATATTGTAGATCATGTATTTCAAATCAATTACATGATGGAAAAAATGATAGAATTCCTTCCATCCCATATTCATTTAATTGTTGCAACACGAAGCCGTCCGAAATGGTCGTGTCTCAATAAGTTGAAATTGACCTCACAGTTATGCGAAATAGCGGAAGAGGAATTCACTTTTTCAACAGAGGAAATCACTGTGTTCTTTGAAGATTACTTTGATAAGGTTTTAACTCCTGAAGAAGCTAATAAGATTGTGGAAATGACCGAAGGCTGGGCAATTGCTATCAATCTACTAGCTCTGCATATGATGGATTCCGAAATTCCTTTATCATCCGTTATGAAACCCGCTTTACATGAGCTTTTCTCTTATTTATCAGAAGAAGTATTTCAAAACATGTCCGAATCAAGAACAAAATTGGCTATTTTCATTTTCAATATTTCCAGTCATTTCACATCAGCTTGCAATCGACTTTTTCGGAGATGAAGCGGCGGATCGATTGCTGGAATTTGCCAAAAAGCATGTGTTCATTCAGCCATTTAGCGAAGAAGGAACTTATCGTTACCATGCTCTTTTTCAACAATTTCTTGAAGAAAAATGGCTTTCAATGAACCCAGAAAAATTCACTGCGATACACCAAGAAGCTGCACTTTATTACAAAATAAACATAATCCTGGTCAAGCTGTTTATCATGCGATTAAAAGCGCAGATGATAAATTTATAGGAGAAATGGTAGCGGAAATGGGCGCAGCGCTGATAACATCCGGTCAATTTGATTGGCTTTTAGACACCATTAAGGAATTACCGGAAGAGATTAAGGACATGTATTATCCTCTTCATTACTATGAAGGAGAAGCCCATCGCTACCGAGCTTATTACGAAAAAGCACGAATTGCTTACACAGCTTGCCTTCAGTTGGCAGAACAAAATAATGACTCTTATTTTCTAAGCCGGGCAAATGCCGGGATTGCTCATATTTATTTAGATACTATCCAGCCTGGTAAGGCAAAGCCTTTTTTACAAGAGGCTATTTCCTTTGCACAAAAAAGTAAAAAGGTAAGTTTTCATGAGATGGAAATGCATAAACGGCAATTTGCAGAAAACCTTGTGAATCTTGGGAAAGCTGCTGAAGCTGCTGCCTGGGTGGAAACCGAAAAGATGGATAAAAGCATTCTTCGTGAAGGGAATCTTGATGCTCGGATCTTGCTACGAACAGGAAAATTAATCGAATGCACTAGAGATTTTAAACGACCGAAAGGCGGATAACTTCGCTTTGCCCGATGCACATCGTGAAACCGATGTGCTGCTCTCACTTATCTATTCAATGACTGGACAAGCAGGACTAGCAATGGAGAGTGCAGTAAAGGGAATTGAACTCGGAAAAAGGGAAAAATCTGGTTTTGTCGAGGCTGTCGGTTGGATTCGGTCTGGGACATGCGAAAGTCTTACAAGATCCTTATGACTTAGCTGACCCAGAATCAGACTACGTTCAAGCCGTTACACGCATGGATGAACTGAATGTTTCCCGCGGGAAAGCGGAGCCGCTTATGGGGTTGTCCATTTTAAAAGCACGGCAAGGCATTTTTATGGAAGCAATTCAATTTGGTGAAACGGGATTACGTGAAACTGAAAAAGTGAGTGACGGTTGGTTATCTGGACTTATTCGCATCGGTCTAGCCATCGTCCATTTTTACGCCGGTAACTTATGAGGAATCTGCGGAGCATTCTAAGACTGCCAAAAGTCTTTTTATAGAATGCGGTGATACGTATGGAGAAATGGTCGCATCTTTTTGGCTGATGAGGGTTTATGATAAATTAGACCAATCGCTTTGTTTTTCAGAAGCCTCAGTAGACTTTTCAACGTTGTGCATTCATCATAATTATCTCTTTTTCTTAACTACAAACACGATTTTCAGTCCATTTGATATGCAAATTATATATCCATTGTTCATACGGGCGGCAAGTGAAAACAAAGATCATGCTGCCACTCAACAAATCGTGAAACAACTAAATCTACAAGGTGTAACTGCTCATCCAGGCTATACAATTACCGTTCAATTAATGGGACCATTTAAAATCATGCTTGGCTTAGAGGAAGTAGAAGAACGACGATGGCAACGGGATAAGTCTAAAGAACTTTTTGTATATTTACTCCTAAACCGGGAGCGATATATTTCAAAAGATGAAATCATGCGCGAACTTTGGGGCGATGTAGACGAGAAAAGTGCGGACCGAGATTTCAAAGTTGCGTTAAATGCTTTGTTGAAGGTAATTGAACCACATAGGGGAGCAAGAGAACCATCCTATTTTATATTACGGAAGCAAACCATGTATCAGATTAAATCCGCGTGCCGCAATTCGAAGTGACCTTGGACCGTTTTCAACTTATATTTAGCGTTTGGATTATCTGCACGTTCGCCTGAAATTATCGTTGAACAGTTATTGAAAGCGAGTTCAATCTATAAAGGACATTTATTCGAAGAGAAACTAGAGCTTGAGTGGATCGCTGAAGAACGTGAAAGAGTCCAACAGCAGTATATACAACTTCTTGAACGACTTGCACAAACGTATACAAGACTGAAAGAATTCGGAAAAACAATCTTTTGGGCAGAAAAAATCCTTCGAATCGATTATACATGGGAGGAAGCATACAGGTTACTTATGTATGCGAATTACCAATTGCAAAATCGAGCCCAATCGGTGAAATGGTACAAAAAATGCAGTCGATGTACTTGAAGATGAACTGAACATCACTCCAATGGAAACAACGGAGGAAATGTATAAAATAATTATGAATGAATTATAGGAGGCGGTAATGTTACTGCTTCCTATTTTGCAACTCATTTGTAACTCTCATTCTATAAAGTAATAGTTAGTAAGAAAGCGCTTGCAATACTAGAGAAGAGAGGGGTTTGTTTATGAAGAAGAAATCGTGGATGATAGCTATGCTAGCTTTTGTGTTAATGATTAGTACGGCATGTAGCGAAGACTCTGGTAAAGAAACAGAAGAAAAAGATGAGAAACCCGGTACCAAGACTGAAGAAGCAGGTACTATCAAAATCGGAGTGCTCGCTTCACTTACAGGTGCTCTAGAATCGTATGGAAAACAAACAAAACAAGGTTTTGAATTAGGCTTGGAATATGCAACAGACGGCACGATGGAAGTTGCCGGTAAAAAGATTGAAGTTGTCTTTGAAGACACAGAAACAAAACCTGTTGTTGCGGTACAAAAAGCGACGAAATTACTCGAAGACGATAAAGTCGATTTCCTTGTCGGTTCTTCTAGTTCAGGAGATACACTCGCAGTTCTTCCGTTAGCAGAAGAATACGAGAAAATTATGATTGTTGAACCGGCAGTAGCAGATAGTATTACAGGTTCTGAGTTCAATCCATTTATTTTCAGAACAGCACGGAACTCTTCACAAGATGCGGTGGCAGGTGCAGCAGCCATTGCAAAACCTGGTGTGAAAATCGCGACATTTGCACCCGATTATTCATTTGGTTGGGATGGGGTCGCTGCATTTAAAAAGGCAGCAGAAGATCTTGGAGCAGAAGTTGTTCTTGAAGAATTTGCAGATCCTGCAGCTACGGATTTCACTTCGAACTTACAAAAAATCATCGAAGCAAAACCTGACTATCTATTTGTCGTTTGGGCAGGAGCAAACTCACCTTGGAATCAAATTGCTGATTTAAAAATGCAAGAAAAAGGCATTAAAATTTCGACAGGAGCACCTGATATTCCAGCACTATCTATAATGGAACCACTTGTCGGAATGGAAGGTTTCTCAGTTTACTATCATACGCTTCCAGATAATGAAATTAATGATTGGCTTGTTAAGGAGCATAAAGAACGGTTATAACGGCGAAGTTCCTGACCTATTTACACCGGGAGGCATGTCAGCTGCGATTGCAATTGTTGAGGCTTTGAAAAAGTCTGAAGGTGATGCTGATGGAAATAAATTGATTGAAATCATGGAAGGTATGTCATTTGAAACTCCTAAAGGAACAATGACATTCCGAGAAGATGATCACCAAGCACTTCAAACACTTTACTCTATTAAACTTGAAAAACAAGACGGCGTTGATTATCCAGTACCAGTACTTATTCGAGAGCTTCACCGTCCGAAACAGAACCACCAATTATGAACAAATAACAATGTGGGGCAGTCCGAGATATTAGGGACTTGTCCCTCTCAAGGTGATAAATACGGTTTATCGCCTTGAGAGGGATAGATGTTAAGGAGGCTATTAAATGGAACCCATTTTAAAAACTGAAAATTTATCAATTCGTTTCGGTGGCCATACAGCTGTCAATCGAGTGAATTTTGAAATGCCTGAAAAACACTTCAAGTCCATTATCGGACCAAACGGCGCAGGGAAAACAACATTTTTCAATTTAATTAGCGGTGAATTAAAACCAACTGAAGGCGAGGTGTACTTCAAAGGAGAAGCATTAGGAAATTCCTCTTCGGTTTCAAGAACACGAAAAGGGCTAGGTCGTTCGTTCCAAATTACAAATGTATTTCCCGAACTTAACTGTATTAGAAAACGTACGCCTTGCTGTTCAATCAAAGGAGAAAATTAGATATCAGATGCTTCGTCATTTCATCAACTATACAAAATTGACGGAAGAGGCGGAAAAATTATTGGATCTTGTCCTCTTGTCAGGTAAGGAATTTGTACTGGCAAGTCAATTTCTCATGGAGAAAAAAGAAAATTAGAAATTGCCATGTTTCTGGCACTAGATACGGAAGTACTTCTTCTTGATGAACCAACAGCTGGGATGTCTCTGGAGGAAGTACCTGCCATTCTAGATGTTATTCGTCATATTAAAAAAACAGGAGATAAAACGATTTTATTAATCGAACACAAAATGGATTTGATTCTCGATTTATCGGATTCTATCATGGTGCTATTTAACGGTAAGTTACTAGCAGATGGAAGTCCACAGGAAATAATGGATAATGAAACGGTTCAAAATGCTTACTTAGGAGGCCTACATGATGAAAACCTTGCTGAAAGTTGACGATGCTCACACGCATATCGGGCAATATCATATTTTACAAGGCATTTCCTTTGAGGCACGCGCTGGTGAAGTTAGCGTGTTACTTGGACGTAATGGTGCAGGAAAAACAACAACGTTAAAAACAATTATGGGGTTAACACCTGCCTCAAAAGGTTCAGTTACTTTCAACGAACAAGACATTACACGAAAAGCAACCTATGAAATCGCAAATTTAGGAATTGGTTATGTTCCGGAAGATCAAGGGATTTTTGGTGCATTAACAGTTGAAGAAAATATGAAAGTTGCGATGAGAATAGAAAATGACGAGGCATTTAAACGGCAAGATTATGTGCTAGATCTATTTCCAGATTTAAAAAATTTTGGAAAAAGGATGCCGGACATTTATCAGGCGGACAAAAGCAAATGCTAGCAATGGCAAGGGCATTTGTTAATGATAGCAAACTCATTCTTATTGATGAACCATCAAAAGGGCTTGCACCAATTGTTATTGAAACAGTAATGGAAGCTATTTCAGAAATGAAAAAAAGCACCACCATTGTTCTTGTCGAGCAAAACTTTTTTATGGCGAGTCGAATCGGAGATACATACACACTCATTGACGACGGTGAAACGGTTCATGCAGGAATGATGAAGGATCTCATTCAAAATGAGGAATTGAAACGCAAGTACTTAGGAATCGGCTAAGGGGGGCTGCGCGATGGAATTAATCATTAACCTAACAATAAACGGTTTGGCAACGGGCATGCTCATTTTTCTTCTTGCCTCGGGATTAACGCTTATTTTCGGATTGATGAGCGTATTAAACTTTGCTCACGGCGGCCTGTTTGCATGGGGTGCATTTTCAGGGATTTGGGTTTATGGACTTTCAGGAAGTTTTATTATAGGAATTGTGGCCGCAATTCTAACAGGCGCAATTCTTGGATTCATTACGGAAAAGTTAATTATTAGCCCTGTTTATGGAAATCACGTACAACAGATTTTAATCACACTTGGCTTCATGCTCGTCCTTAGTGAAATGTTAAAAGTTGTCTGGGGACCAAACCAGATTGCTGCGAAAGTACCAACTTATTTGGCCGGAAGCTGGGAATTTGGTGATGTACTTATTATTAAATATCGCTTTTTTATCATTGTCGTGGGCTTTCTCATCTTTGGTATTTTCCAGTATATTTTAAAACGAACGAAAATCGGACTAATTGTACGTGCCGGCGTTTTGAATAAAGATATGGTGCAAGCACTCGGCATTAATATTAATCGCGTTTTTCTTCTTGTTTTTATGACAGGATCAGCGCTTGCTGCATTAGGTGGTGTCTTGTTCGCCCCGTATTCGGGTGTAATTTATGCAGAAATGGGAATGGAATTTGCCATTTTAGCCTTCATTGTTGTTGTTATTGGCGGTATGGGGAGCTTTCCAGGTTCATTATTCGCAGCGATTCTAGTTGGGCTTACGGGTAGTTATATGGCGTATTATGTACCTGTTCTATCACTTGCGGTCAATATGATTCTCATGGCAATCGTATTAATCTTCCGTCCGCAAGGTCTTTTCAAAGCAAAGGAGTGACGACACATGAAAAGGACTTTTCAATGGAACAATGTATTTCTCGGAATCATTGTAGTTGCTCTTGCAATATTTCCATTCGTATCTGATTCGAGGACATGGACAATTTTATTAACGCAAATCTTTATCTTTTCAATCCTCGCGATGAGTTATGATATTTTACTAGGCTATACAGGAATTGTTTCATTCGGGCATGCGATGTTTTTTGGAATGGGTGCATATACGACAGCAGTCATGCTAAAAAATATTGAACCGACGATGGGTGTTTTCCTTCTATCGATTGGTGCTGGAATGGTGATTGCAGGTACGATTAGCTTTTTTATCGGTTTATTAACTTTACGATTAAAAACACACTTCTTTGCAATGTTTACCCTGGCTGTTTCTGGACTGTTTTTAGTTTTTGCTGAAAAATGGCGAACGGTAACGCAAGGAAATGACGGCTTTACATTTAAAGCACCTGAATTTTTTAAAGATCGAATTATGTTTTACTGCGTTGCTTTACTTTGTCTTGTTCTTGTCTACTTTTTCCTGCGGCGTTTCGTCAACTCACCGTTTGGTAGGGTGCTTGTCGCGGTTAGAGAAAATGAACAACGAACATTGTCCCTCGGATTTAATACACTCCATTACAAAGTGATTGCATCTGTTGTTGCCGGAGTTGTCGCAAGTCTAGCAGGTTCACTTTATGCAGTATCTCTACGCTTTGTAAATACTAGTGTGTTGTCACTTGATATTACGTTAGATGCCCTTCTAATGACGATTATCGGCGGAGTGGGAACGCTTATTGGACCTATACTCGGGGCAGGCGTTATTGAGTTAAGTCAACATTATTTATCTGGACTTGCTAAAGAGTATCCGATTTTTGAACGATGGATTATCTTCTTTGGAATTATCTTTATTTTAGCCGTTATCTTCTTCCCGAAAGGGGTTGTCGGAACATTACGTGAAAAGTTATGGAAGACGAAGAACAAAAACAACGAAGGAAAACACGAATAAGGAGGGTTTGTAATGGGAATCGGGATTGTCAGTACGGGTGTGTATATACCTGAAACAAAATGACCGCAGAAGAAATTGCAAACCTATCGGGAATTCCTGTCAATGTTGTTGTCGAGAAAATGGGCATTACTCAAAAACCGATTCCTGGAGAAGACGATCATACAGTTGCGATGGCGGTATGGGCGGCAGAAGATGCGCTTAAAAAGGGGAATGTAGATCCGAAAAAAATCGATTTGATTATTTATATCGGGGAAGAGCATAAGGAGTATCCATTATGGACAGCTGCTATTAAAATTCAAGAAGAAATTGGTGCTTATCACGCATGGGGATTTGATGTTGCGCAACGATGCGGAACGACGATTATGGCTATGAAAGTAGCAAAAAGTATGATGGAATCAGATCGTATCTATTAAAACCGTATCTGCTTGCGGGTGGGTATAGAAATGGAGATTTCATTGACTATACGAATGAACGGACACGATTTATGTTTAATTTAGGTGCAGGTGGCGGGGCAATGATATCTACAAAAGGGATCACTCGGAAAATATCATTTTGGAATCAGAAATCATTACAGATGGATCATTTTCAGAAGATGTCATCGTGCCTGTTGGTGGAACAAAACAACCACTTACAGCTGAACATCTACAAAATGGATTGTATCGACTTGATGTTCTCGATCCAGTTGGGATGAAAGCAAGATTAGAACAAAAATCAATGCAAAACTTTTTGAAAGTTATTCGTACTTCATTGGAAAAGAGCGGATATTAAGAAGAGCAAATCGATTATCTTGCCATTTTGCATATGAAAAAATCCGCACATGATTTTGTATTAAATGAACTTGGATCTCTTCGGAAAAATCGATTTATTTACATGACTATGGGCATATTGGTCAAATGGATCAAATTCTTTCTCTAGAACTTGCGGAGAAAGCAGGAAAGCTAAAAGACGGCGATGTCGCGGTTCTCGTGAGTGCTGGAATTGGCTATGCGTGGGGTGCAATAACTGTAAAATGGGGACAGCATAAGGGAGATGAAATGTAATGGCATTGCAAAAAGTAACACTAAGCAAACAATGAAACCAATTGCTTATCGAGAAAGACCCGGTGGTGAAGCAAACAATTATTCTAGTTCATGGGAATATGACCTCATCAAAACACTGGGATGTGCTGATGGATACACTAGATCCGAAATATACGGTTTATGCACTCGATTTACGAGGATTTGGGGAATCGTCTTATACGAAACGCGTCACACGTATTAAAGATTTTTCCGATGATTTGAAAGGATTTGTTGATGCACTTGGACTACGTGATTTCTCTTTAATCGGTTGGTCAACAGGTGGGGCAGTTTGCATGCAATTTGAG
This sequence comes from uncultured Acidobacteriota bacterium, assembly GCA_963847075.1. Taxonomy (GTDB): domain Bacteria; phylum Acidobacteriota; class Thermoanaerobaculia; order UBA5066; family Gp7-AA6; genus DAHUXD01. Next base: position 76,687 of record CAWJYL010000002.1, on the reverse strand, counting down.
GCCGATTATCCTGGGCTTTGTCGAAAAGCTTGTCCTTCTTGCCTCCGCATCGACACGGGGATATCCGTTTTATGGAACAAAAGCAGACGGTACCCCAGATTTGGAGAAGCGTCTTAGTAACGATCCGAGACGTTGAACAAGATGCAGGTAAAACATTAGCGATGCAAGGCCTATACGATACGGAAAATCGTGAAGGGTTAAAAGCGGTATGGAATGCGTTAATTTATACGCATAACAAACCAGACGATGAAAAATACGATGAATACGTTGACGACATGTTACACAAAGAAACTTGGCGGATGTGTACCATTCATTAACACATTTAATATTAGTGATAAAAACTAATGGCTTATCAGACGGAACAAATCAAGCGAAAAATCTTACAATTCCAATACTTATATTGAGAGGCGACAGAGATTATGTTGTAACAGAGCAGATGACACAAGGAAATTGTAGAAGACCTGGGTGACAATGCCACGTATATTCCATTGGAAAACATTGGACATTCACCGTTAATCGATGACTTACCGAAAATTAAAAGAACTGATTGAAACATTTTTAGACTAGGAGGAATGTATTTTGAGATTAGATAGATAAAGTAGCCATTATTACAGGCGGCGCAAATGGCATTGGCCTTGCTGCATGTGAACGATTTGCAGAAGAAGGCGCTCATGTTATTATGGCAGATTTTGATGAAGTTGCTGGTAAAGAACAAGAAGCGTTACTCAAATCAAAAGAATTGGATGTAACATTTCTACAAGTGGATGTTGTAGACCGACAAAGTGTTTCGAATATTAGTAGAACAAACAATAAAGAAGTATGGAAAAATAGATATTTTAATCAATAATGCTGGAATTACACAGGATGCAACACTTGCTCAAAATGGAACCCTGACAGATTTCCAACATGTACTTAATGTAAATTTAACAGGAGTTTTCAACTGCACGCAAGCAGTTGTCCCTCATATGCTGGAAACAGGGAATCGGGAAAGATTATTAATACATCTTCAGTGAGTGGCGTTTATGGCAACTTTGGGCAAACGAATTATGCAGCGACAAAAGCAGCAGTCGTCGGAATGACAAAAACATGGGCAAAAGAATTTGGACGTAAAGGCATTAATGTGAATGCTGTGGCACCAGGTTTTACTGCAACAGCAATGGTCGAGTAAAATGCCTGAAAAAGTGATTGATCAAATGAAGTCCATTGTTTCTTTACAACGGCTTGGGAAACCGCGGGATATCGCAAATGCTTATTTATTTCTTGCAAGTGATGAATCTGATTATGTACATGGTCATGTCTTGCATGTCGACGGCGGAATTATGATGTAACAGAAGAGGAGGCGTTACAAGATGTTCAATGAACCTGGATGGATACTAAAAAGATCTGCACTTTCTCCGAATAGGACTGCACTTGTCGATGTTCATACGAAGATACGTGGACGTATACCATTTGAAAAATCGCATTCTTCGCTGGGCATCCTTTTTTATGAATAAAGGGTATAAAAAAGGAGAACGCATCGCTGTACTTGCACCGAATCAATCCGGAATTATTCGCGATCTTATTTGCCTGTGAATTAAAAGGACTTATTTATGTCCCGCTAAACTGGCGACTAAGCCAATTTGAAATTATTGCTCTCTTAAATGATTGCTCACCTTCTATTCTTTTGTTCGATGACACTATCTAATCACTTATTCAAGAAATAAATTTCATACAGATGATTTCCATTCGATTCGATTGAAACGATTGAGTCACAATCAGTGAAGCTGTCAAACATCGAACAACAAGATCAGCTACGAACCCTTGGATGATTATTTATACAGGCGGGACAACTGGGAAACCAAAAGGAGTAGTCCTTTCTACATACGCGATCAATTCCAATGCAATCAATACAATTATTAGCTGGGGATTAACTGAAGAAGATACAACGATTAATTATATGCCCTCTTTCATACAGGAGGCATTAACGCACTTAGCATTCCAATTCTTATGGCAGGAGGAAAAGTCGTAATTGGAAACCGATTTGATGCGGAAGAAGCGATTAAAGCAACGAATATATACAAGGCAACGATTTCACTTTTTGTACCGACGATGTACCAATCGATGATCAATAGGCCATATTTTAAGTGAAACATCTTTTTCATCCATGAAAGTTTTCCTCTCTGGCGGTGCTCCGTGTCCAGAGACGATTTATAATAAGTTCCATTCTAAAGGGCTTAACTTTAAAGAAGGCTATGGATTGACTGAAGCTGGACCAAATAATTTCTTTATTCGTCCTGAAGAAGCCTTATCGAAAAATTGGGTCTGTCGGAAAATCCGATGTTATTTAATTCAGTAAAAGTCGTAAATCCGAAGGGAATCGTTGCGGTGTCGATGAAGTCGGGGAACTGTATGTAAAAGGTCCCCATGTTTTCAGTTCTTATTGGAAAAACCCCGATGATACATTGGAGGCATTCGATGATGGATGGCTGCGAACAGGGGATTTAGCTAAATATGATGAAGACGGGGACCATTATATCGTTGGAAGGAAAAAAGATATTATTATTAGTGGTGGTGAAAATGTCTATCCACAGGAGATTGAACAATGCTTAACGAATTTCCAGGAAATCAACGAAGCTGCTGTTGTTGGGAAAAAGGATGAAAAGTGGGGCGAATCCATTATCGCATTTGTTACAGAAGCAGAGGGATATGCTTTCAATCAGGAAAAAGTGATTGCGCATTGTAAAAAGTTTCTCGGTAGCTATAAAATACCGAAAGAAATCATTAGTTTAGCCTGAAATACCTAAAACAGCTATTGGAAAAATCGATAAAAATGCACTTCAAGCATTATGAATAACAAAATAATCATTTAAATACAAAATTGGTCAAGTACTGTCTATTCAACATAAAACAAGCGTGAATCGATTTGACGATCACGCTTCTTCGTACGCCTAGTGAAAAGCCTTATGTAGTGGGCTCACCATCGTATCTGAAAAAGCGAATGCATCACCGGATGTTCATTTCTCTTAAACCAACTAGTGCTTCTGATATACACTTCAATGTATTTCATAGTATATAGGTTCACTTTTGGTTCGGTTCCTGCTTTTATTCTAGAAATATTTGCACGGTGTCGATAAAAGATAAAAACACCAAAGAAGAAAATCAATATCATTAAATAAAAATCACCTGTCCAGAAATAGTAAATAATAGTGTAAATTAATGCGATAATTACAACAATCATCGAAGTTAAAGAAACCATTTTTGTTAATTTCAATACGATAAAGAATGCGACTAGCACGATGAGAAAGAAAGGCCAGTTATACGCCAAGATAACACCGCCTGACGTCGCTACTGCCTTCCCACCTTTGAAGTTAGCAAAAAGTGGATACATATGCCCGATAACTGCTACAACCCTAAGAATAAGTGGGTGGACAGTTGTTTCTTGAAAAAATGGAAGTAAGGGCAAGTAATGTCGCTGCAGTTCCTTTTAAAATATCGAGAATTGTTACAATAAGACCCGCTTTTTTTCCAAGAACGCGAAAAGTGTTTGTCCCACCGAGATTTCCACTTCCATGTTCACGAATATCCATTTTGTAAAATAATTTGCCAATCCAAAAGCGGAAGGGATTGAGCCAATAATATAAGCGAATAAGTAATATTAAAATAAGTTCCATCATATACCCCTTTACCATTTTGTGTCGTTTCTTATGGTCTTAGTTTACCAGAACTATTGTGCATGCGACAACGGTCTAATGAAAGTAGTACAGTTAAATTACAGTAATTAGCAATTTCTTCATCTTCATTGCATTTAAAATTTTTTCTATACAATTAATTGAGCAAGCTTCCGGAAACGTTGATTTGACAACCTTTTTCGGAAGCGGTACGATTATATATATAAGAACATTCGTTTGATGGAGGCGGCAATTTGACGAAACAACAAGAAAATTATTACATATGATGATGATTCGATTCATGTACTTGAAGGATTAGATGCTGTGCGGAAACGACCTGGTATGTATATCGGTTCAACCGATACACGTGGACTTCATCACCTTGTTTATGAAATTGTAGATAATGCGGTAGATGAAGCACTTGGTGGATTTGGTTCCGAAATAGATGTAACACTCCATAAAGATGGCAGCATCAGTGTCCGTGACTATGGACGTGGAATGCCAACAGGAATACACCAAACTGGAAAACCAACAACCGAAGTTATTCTTAACGATTCTTCACGCAGGTGGAAAATTTGGACAAGGCGGATATAAAACAAGTGGTGGACTTCATGGTGTTGGTGCCGCTGTTGTAAACGCCCTTTCCGAATGGCTAGAAGTAACAATTTTTCGTGATGGCAAAAAGTTTCGTCAACGATTTGAAAATGGCGGAAAACCCGTCAACTACTTTAGAAAAAATTGGAACAACACGTGAAAAAGGGACACTCATTCACTTCAAACCGGATCCAAGCGATCTTTTCAACATTAAAATATCAATATGAAACAATAAGCGAACGACTTCGCGAATCCGCGTTTTTTTAAAAGGATTAAAAATTGACTTAAAGAAGAAAGTACGGACAAACATGATAGTATTCCATTATGAAACAGGTATTGAAGCATTTGTTGAGTATTTAAATGAAGAAAAAGATGTACTTCATGATGTTGCTTATTTAGATGGTGAATCTGAATGGCATCGAAGTTGAGTTCGCATTTCAATTTAGTGACGGTTATTCGGAAACAATTCTTTCATTCGTCAATAACGTTCGAACGAAAGATGGCGGCACACATGAAACAGGTGCCAAGATCTGCACTGACTCGTGTCTTTAATGATTATGCGAGACGAACAGGGCTTATTAAAAGAAAAAGATAAAAACTTAGAAGGCGCAGATATTCGTGAAGGAATATCTGCGATTATTTCTGTTCGGATTCCTGAAGAAATCCTTCAATTTGAAGGGCAAACGAAAGGTAAACTTGGGACAAGTGAGGCAAGATCTGTAACTGAATCGGTCATTGCACAAAAACTTCTTTATTTCTTAGAGGAAAATGCAGATTTAAGTGCATCGCTTATTAGAAAAGCAATTCGTTCTCAACAGGCAAGAGAAGCGGCACGAAAAGCGCGTGAAGATGCACGATCTGGTAAAAAACGAAAAAGATCCGAAACGCTACTTTCAGGTAAACTAACCCCAGCACAGTCGAGAAATGCTGCAAGAAACGAATTGTATCTTGTCGAGGGTGATTCTGCCGGAGGTTCTGCAAAGCAAGGACGAGATCGTGTATTCCAAGCAATTTTGCCACTTACGAGGTAAAGTTATTAATACTGAAAAAGCAAAACTTAGAAGATATCATGAAAAATGAAGAGATCAACATGATTATCCATGCCATTGGCGGCGGAGTCGGCGCTGATTTCCAAATCGAAGATGTCGGCTTATGACAAAGTTGTTATTATGACGGATGCGGATACAGACGGTGCTCATATTCAAGTACTTCTTCTCACATTTTTCTATCGTTATATGAAGCCGCTGATTGAGGCAGGAAAAGTATTTATTGCACTTCCACCACTATTTAAAGTTTATAAAGGTGCAGGTAAAAAAGAAGTAATAGAATATGCTTGGACTGAAGCTGATTTAGAAGAAGCTATTGGAAAAATCGGCAAAAATTATTTAATACAACGCTATAAAGGTCTTGGGGAGATGAATGCGGACCAATTATGGGATACGACGATGAACCCTGAAACTCGAACACTTATCCGTGTTACAATTGAGGATGGTGCAAAATCTGAACGTCGTATTACAACACTAATGGGAGATAAAGTTGAACCAAGACGACGTTGGATTGAAGAAAATGTCGATTTTGGCCAACTTGAAGACCATAATATATTAGACAATGAATTTATTCATGTTGAGGAGGATTATGAATGACATTGTAGAACGATTTCAAGACCTTCCGCTTGAAGAAGTTGTTGGTGATCGGTTCGGAAGATATAGTAAATACATCATTCAGGACCGGGCATTACCAGATGCAAGAGATGGCTTAAAACCTGTTCAACGTCGGATTTTATATGCGATGTTTCATGAAGGAAATACACATGAAAAAGCATTCCGAAAATCCGCGAAAACAGTCGGTAACGTAATCGGTAACTATCATCCGCATGGTGATTCGTCTGTTTATGAGGCAATGGTTCGTATGAGTCAAGACTGGAAACTTCGTCATATGATGATTGAAATGCACGGTAACAACGGTTCAGTTGACGGGGATTCTGCAGCAGCGATGCGTTATACAGAAGCCCGCCTTTCTGCGAATTGCCGGTGAAATGCTACGCGATATTAGTAAAAATACGGTAGATTTCGTCCCGAACTTTGATGAAACGGAACCTGAACCAACAGTTCTTCCATCACGATATCCCAAATTTACTAGTAAATGGCTCAACGGGTATTTCGGCTGGATATGCAACAGACATTCCACCGCATGCACTTCATGAAGTGCTGGATGCGGTTCTTTTACGGATAGATAATCCTAAAGTAACTGTTGAAGAATTAATGACTGTTATAAAAGGGCCCGATTTCCCAACAGGTGGAATCATTCAAGGAACAGACGGCATTAAAAAAGCTTATGAAACAGGAAAAGGTCGCATTATCATCCGTGCCAAAACTTCCATTGAACAAATTAAAGGCGGAAAATCACAAATTGTTATCACGGAAATCCCTTATGAAGTCAACAAAGCCAATATGGTTAAACGTATGGATGAGCTTCGAATCGATCGAAAACTTGACGGAATTGCAGATGTACGTGATGAATCTGACCGTACGGGTCTACGTATCGTAATCGAATTGAAAAAAGAAACAGATAGTAATGGAATTTTACAATACATGCTTAAAAACACTGACTTACAAGTCACGTATAACTTTAATATGATTGCCATTGCTGGACGAGACCAACACTTAATGTCACTTCCAATGCTTCTTGATGCGTATATTGACCATCAAAAAGAAGTTGTTACACGCAGATCACAATACGATATTCAAAAAGCAAAAGATCGGCTACATATTGTAGAAGGTCTTATGAAAGCATTGTCGATTCTTGATGAAGTGATTAAAACAATTCGTGCATCTAAAGATAAGCGAGATGCTAAAAATAACATTATTTCGAAATTCGAATTTTCTGAAGTGCAAGCTGAAGCAATTGTTTCGTTACAACTTTATCGTTTAACGAACACGGATATTACCGAGTTGCAAAGAGAAGACGAAGAACTTCGAAAATTAATTGACAAATTGGATGCAATCTTAAAAAGCGATAAAAAGCTTTCGAATGTTATTAAAAAAGAACTTTCATCAATTCGAAAACAATTTGCTGAGCCGAGAAGATCGGATATTGAAGAGAAAATCGAAGAAATTAAAGTAGATATTGATATACTAATTCCGAGTGAGGAAGTTTATCGTTTCAGTAACAAAAGATGGTTATGTGAAACGGACGAGCGTTCGTTCTTATACCGCATCGAATGGAACTGGACATGACATGAAAGACTCCGATTATATGTTATTTGAATCTCCAATGAATACACAGCATCATTTGTTGCTATTTACATCATTTGGAAATTATTTGTATCAACCTATACACGAATTACCTGATATTCAGATGGCGAGATTTAGGACAACATATATCAAGTATCATTCCGCTCGAACAAAACGAAACAATCATTGCAGCGATTGGATTAGAGAAATTCGAGGAAGATGCAAACATTATCACCGTATCTCAAAATGGTTTGATTAAACAATCAAGCCTTGCAAGCTTATGAAGTGAAACGTTTTAATCGTACATTTAAAGCAATGGGAATACGTAAAGGTGATCAAATGGTCGATGCACAGCTTGTTAAAGGTGACGAGGATGTCATCTTATTCACAGATCAGGCATTATGCACTTCGATTCCCACTCGACGAATTATCCGTCACTGGTATCAGAACTGCCGGCGTCAAAGGAATAAATTTAAAAGATGAAGATAAACTTGTGTCCATGGTAGTTGTTCGTGAAGATAATGCCTCACTGGTTCTTGCAACTCAACGTGGTGCTGCAAAACGAATGAATTTAAGAGAATTCGAAACTGCAAAGAGGGCTCAGCGTGGAGTGGTTGTTTTAAGAGTCTTACAATCAAATCCGCATGAAGTTATTGGTGTTAAAATGGTGACTAATGATGAAATCATTGTGTTAGCAACTGAGAAAAATAATAAAATACCAATTCTTGCTGGAGCATTGAGACTAGTGGATCGTTATTCAAATGGAAGTTTCATAGCAGACGAGAAAATAGATGGACAAGTAACCCATATATACAAAGACCCAAAGCTGAATTAGAATAAAGTTAGCAAATGATTGTCACGGAATGAAAATATTCCCGTGACTATTTATTTTTTTTGACGTATAATGGTTCGACATACGAAATATAATGCAATGCGATAATAAACAGAACGGGGATAGAGGTATGTGGAGAAATCGAAATATTTGGATAATTTTGTTTGGGGAAATGATAGCTGGGCTAGGATTATGGACTGGAATTATTGGTAATCTTGAATTCATGCAAGAAAAAGTACCTTCAGATTTTCTAAAAGCACTTATAATGTCAACTGGACTTCTAGCGGGTCTTGTTGCAGGACCACTTGCCGGGAAGATAATTGACCAATCTAAGAAAAAAACTGTTCTTCTTATTTCAGGCCTTGGCCGAATGTTTAGTGTAATTTTTATGCTAATTGCAATTGCGTACGGGATCGATTTGGTGGATGGTTGCCTTTATGATCAGTATCCAATTGTCAGCTACATTTTATTTTCCGGCATTACAAGCAACGATCCCACTCGTTGTTAAAGACGATGATTTGTTAACGATGAATGGTATGCATATGAATGTTGCGACCATCTCACGTTCATTGGAACTGCTCTAGCGGGATTAATGCTGGTCTACTGGTCACTAATCTCCTTGTACTGGATTTCCATGATTGCATACGGAGCACTTCTCATATTCACGATGATGCTACGCATCGATGAGGAAGAGGGAAGGGAAGCGAAGTCAAATCCACGTCGAAGAATTCAGGTGGGTTTATGGAAGTATTTCCAGTGTTAAAAGCCTATCCTGCGGTTGGTATGACATTAATTATGACGCTAATTCCATTACTATTCATCGGTTCATTTAATTTAATCGTCATAAACATTAGTGAAATTCAAGATTCAGCAGCTATTAAAGGCCTTGTTTATACATTTGAAGGAATTGCATTTATGGCCGGGGCGTTTGTGGTGAAATACATTTCAAAAAAATGGCGAACGACTACTATTTTATTTTTCTTTGCAACAATGGTTGCCGTTGCTGAATTTATGCTGTTCTTTGTGGAAAGTACATTTATTACATTATCAGCATTTGCAGTACTAGGTTTCGCATTAGGATGTTTTTTTCCAACAGCAATGGTTATTTTTCAAAAACAAATGCCAAAAGAGTATCACGGACGATTTTTCTCGTTTCGGAATATGTTGGAACGAGTCATGTTCCAGGTTGTATTATTAACAGCTGGCGCATTTCTTGATATTATCGGTCTACAATTGATGGTCATTGTATTCGGCATGATCAGTCTAAGTTTGACAGTTTTGTTTTTTGTTCAAATGAAAAGAAGAAATATTGTGTTGGAAGAACAAGAACCTAAGCTAACTACCGCAGAAAGTATTTAACTTTTTGCGGTTTTTCTCTTGTAAATTGTTTGTTTAAATAGTATTAATGAGTTTAACGATTGAAAAGGAGGACAGGATGATGTTAATTCGAAATGTTAATGAAACAGATCTGATTCATATAACGGATCTTATGGATGAATTAGGTTATGAAACGCCTGTAAGTAAGATGGAAAATAGATTATTAGAAATCGCAAATAATCCTGATTATCACACAATTGTTGCAGAATTAGAGAATGAAGTTGTAGGATTATTGGGTTTACACATAGGTTTAGCTTATGAATTTAGTGGTTGCTATGGAAGAATTGTGTGTTTAGTAGTAAATAAGCAATACAGAAAGAATGGCATTGGTAAAAAGCTAATTGACAGAGCTAAAGAAATCGTTAGTGATCTGGATGGAAATACACTTGTTTTAAATAGTGGAAATCGAATAGATCGTAAAGCAGCTCATAAGTTTTATTTAGATAATGGATTTACGGCAAAAAGTACGGGATTTGTAATGAGATTGAACTGATTTATTAAAAATGCGATTTTTCACCTAAACTATAAAATAAGCTCTTTTTTTCGTTTTATCTCACTATCAAGAGTATACTTATTAATGATACGTAGCTACCGATAATATATATTATGTCAACTTAAAAATGAAAAATAGAAAAGGGACTCATTGTTATAGGTCCCTTCTAATCGTCATTCATTTCTCCGATGTCTATAAACTGCGCGCTATACTCAATCACATCATTGATGTATAGCTTATTTTTCTTGGCAAACAACTTTACTTCCTCTAACAATATATCATCATAAGTTGATTTATATTGAATCCGATCCTTAGGTCTTTTGAATTTATTGAATGAGATAATTTCTTGTTTCAAAACTCTTTTCATTCCACTTTCGAGTAAATAATTGATATGCGTATTCTTTTCGTTGGCAATTACCCTTAAAGATTCTAATAGTGACTTACTGATATTTGTTCTAAATGATTTTCTTAAACTAGTTGTACTGTGAATTAACTTGCCATTTTCAAACTTCCACATTGGTAATTCACTATCATCTTCAATATAATAAGGATTCCTTGAATGTTGCGTCATATACACCCTTTTATATATATGAAAATCATTAGAGTTTGCATTTGCATATATTATCTTAGCCAGTTTGGGAAGATCAGATTTCCCACTTACCCATACCCGATATATGGAAGTACCATTTTTACTTTTAAAGGAGGTGATTTTTGCGCTTAATCCCCATGAAAGTAATATGGATAGAAGGTCCTCTGCAAAATACAAGCTCGCAGATGTTACATGCATTTCATAACCTTCTCTTCCTACCCATCCATCTCCATCAATAACTCCCCTAACAAATGACGATATAAATTCTTCAGGAACGTTCGGAAAAGGTACAGATAAAGATTTATTAGCAACAATTCCTAAAGCTGCAAGATCTTCCTTAATAATTTTCGAATTAATAATTAGAGTCGGTGTCTTTTTAGTCGGTCCAGTAGCAGCCAAAACATAGTCTGCTTCCATGTAATTTGCAATTAATCGAAGAATACGTTCATCTTTTTGCGAAAAATAGATGCTTTGAATTTTCTTATTCACATGGCCATCTGTTACAAATAAGCCCAATATCCAAGCCATTTCATGTGACCAAGTTTTAAAATAGTCCTCATTCACCTTATTTTTTCGAGGTTGTCCTGAATATCGCTCCCTATTCATCTGAATTCCATGTTTGTACATAACGTTCCTTATAGCTCGATCAGAAATTCCAATGATGGGAGCCATTTTATTAAAAGTCATGCCACTTTTATACATTTGAATAATTACTTCATCGGTCATACCTGGATTTCTAGCCATTCTCTCCCCTCCTAACACAATTGTCTTATTTCTATTATACGAACAAATGTTTTTAGTTACAAGAAATTTGTAACAAAAAAGAACCCAAAGAGAATGCTATAAATTAGCTTCCTCTTTAGGTTCTTTCTTTGATCAACTTACAATTTAGTCTCTCGGCACAAACGTTTTACAATCCGTTTCTTCACTGCTTTTTGCTTTTTTTCCCTTTTGGCTAACAACATAAATAGATTTTGCACTACATCTGTTCCCATTGCTCCAAAATTTACAGTTATTAACTTCACATAAAATTTCTTGTGCCATGTGGCTCCACCTCCTTGCTGTTATGATGAGTCAGGAGGTGTGTATCAATACATGCTGCTGAACTAGAATGATCAACATTATGTTTTCTGTTTAGCTGGAAAAATTGTGAATGACCAGGAATATATAAAATCAATAACAAAAACTAACGTCCATATCATTCCAATTGAGTACGCTGCTTCATTCGCATATGGCGATTGTTCAGCTGTTCCTGCCTCAACCCATGTAAAGTCTGTTAAAAAATTTAATATCCCATTCAAACTTCCAGTTCCATAAAACCATAAAATTGATTGTCCAATCAAAAACAAAACCAAGTGAATCGTCGATGTTACTCGATACTTTTTTGCAACAAATTTTGGGTTCTTTTCGCGCTTTATAATTGCGTAGTCTTTGTTCGTTAAAAGTTCAACATTGCGCCACTTCCCTACTGTCTTCCGCATCCAGCGATCCAATTTCAGAAAATCGATAATCCCGAATGTGCATGCATACACAACAAAAATGATGATAACAATTTGGAATGTGGAAATCTCTTTTGTTTCTTGATAAATCAGTATGCCCAGCAACGCTTCGATTAGTAGCAACACAAGAAAGGCACCAATCGCCAATAAACTTACCCTCTGTTTATTAAATAAATAACGTAAAAACCCAAAAAGAAAAAGTGAAATTACCGATAATAATTCAATCGTTATAAAAATTCCCCATTGATGTTCCACTATAAATGGCAAACCATCATTCCCCTCCCGTATATAACCCCTATCTATGATACGAGAGAATCGACGAAAGGTTTCAATGCAGGCTAAATCAACCCATTTGGATTGTACAAAAATAATCTGAACACCTGAAATGAAACCTTTCGTTAAAATAAACGTATATTTGCTAGTATACCGATTGGAGGCAATGCTTATGTTTTTTGATCCTAATCCTATTGGAAATGCAATGTTTACGATTGTACCTATTTTTATCATTGGCGTTTTTATTTTTATAATCATTAAAGGGGCCACCGAATGGAGTTCAAATAATAATTCTCCGAAACTGACTGTTCCCGCAAAAGTTGTCACGAAAAGAACAAGTACGTCTGGAGGTGGACATCACTCAACTGATAATACACATTCGATGACGACAACGTTTTATTATGTAACATTTCAATTTGAAAGTGGAGATCGGACAGAGTTCTCGTTAAACGGTCCACAATTTGGAATGTTGGCGGAAACAGATATAGGAATGCTCTCCTTCCAAGGCACTCGCTATCTCGGATTTGAACGTGATAGTGACTGATATTAGATTTAACTGGAAGGATAGAAAACCATAATAAGCTTAAGTAATCAAACTTTCTATGAGTTTGACTATCTAATCGAACTACTAGTATATTCGATTAGATAGTCGAACTTTTTGTTGTGTTGAGGTATAATTAATTGGAAATCAGTTGAAAGGAGTCTGCTATGACTTATCCAGTTTCTGTTTTTATTATGGATGTAAGTAATTCTTCCGTAGAAGACATTGGAGGTGAATTAAGTAATTATCTTCATCATTTAGAAGAAAGGATTTCTATCTGGACGAAGGATATCGCAACGACTAAAGTCATCCATCGTTCTGGTGATGAGATTGTAGTCGTTAGTAGTGGCTATGCAACGGCTTATACACTTGCCTTTTATATTAGTCGAATATGGAAATTCAAAGATCATAAACCTTATTTTGGTCTTTCGTTTGGCGACATTCATGACGATGTTAGTACCCTCAATATAGAAACTTGGATCCATCCATTAATGAAGCAAGCAAGATATTCCAATGATGTGCTGAAACAACAAGAACAAAATAGAGACCAATTCAACTTTGAGTTAGATGATTTTTCAAGCAATAAATCATTAGAAGGTTACCACTTCTTTAGAAGTCAATTTGAAACTTTATTGAATACCATTTTAAGATTGCAACAAGATCAAGTAAATGAACAAACAGATATTCAGTCACTTGTCTGTTCTTTGTTTCTCATCCTTAACCAACAAAATAAAGTGAGTCAATATCTTGGTCGGTCGGCATCCACTGTTTCAAGCCATATAAAAAAAGGGAAATCTGATCATATTATTAGTGCATTTAATGATGTTGTAAACGTATTGAATTCCTTGCAACCACATAATGAGGTCGATTCAGAATCTATCCAGCAAATAATCAATAATCAATTGCAAAATAACATCAAGCAGAATTGTGAGCGATCATCTTGATGATTATTTTCCAATTAACTAGAAGTGGAGGGAGAAATGATGGTTGTATTATTGCTACTTCTTGCACATTTAATTGCTGACTTTTGGCTGCAAACAGACTTAATGGTGAAAAATAAGATGAAACAATTTAAAAAAGCATATGCTTCATCACCTAATCACAACAGGGCTAGCATTGACAATCATCTGGGGATATCATTTATCACTTTACGAACATCATCAGCTATCTCCTATTCCCCTTACTTTTTATTTGTGTGACACATCTCATTATTGATGTGCTGAAATAAAACTGCTGGACACGATTAAAACAACGGACAGCAATAGTTTGAAAAAATTATGGTTTTTCTTATTAGATCAGCTACTACATGTTGCGATGCTACTCATCACCTGCATTCTTTTCTTTCGATATGAAGCGCTACGACTATGATGACTAGCTTACTGCATTTCTAGGAAGACGATGGGACAAGCAGTTTAGGTGTAGTCAACATACTTCTCTTTATCGTCATTATTTTTATTTTAGCTACAAGTGTGAGTGGGCATATTATCAAATTATTAGTAGGTTCATTGCCATCTGAATCTTGCAAATTTCGAAGGGGAATTTACTCTTAAGAATCAATTAACTGAATCAAATGATAGAAATAAGCCTAAAATTCGAAAGTAATTTTACTGAGGAATATCATTACTTTACCTATTCCAATCCCACTCCATTCACGCGGGAAGCTAATTGGCTATATAGAGAGATTACTAGTTATTTCATTAACAATTGTTGGTGCGTATCCATCTATCGCTTTTATCATAGCGGCAAAATCGATTGCACGTTTCAAACAGTTAGATGATCGAAATTGGGCAGAATATTTCTTGTTGGGAACATTATCCTCTATATTTCTAGGATTAATGCTTGGTTTATTAGTAAAAGCAATTGTGATGTAAGAGTATGTATCACATAGTGAATAATCCATCAAGGGAGAATGCAAATCCATTCTCCTTTGGTGGACTATTTATTTGCAAGAAGTTTTTAATAAGACTTTTCTCTACAATTTTTACATACTGTAATCGTTTCGTTATTATCAATTTTAAGATCATACAATAACTTTATTCTTGTGCGAAAACAGATTGGACACTCGCCTCTTCCCTTTGCTGGCAGTTTTTTTAATGTTTTTCCTCTATTACTTTTCCCCATGTTAATCCCCCTCGAAAACAATTAGCTTTCTATTTAGTAAATGATGGACATAGGAAAAGATTGACGGAAAATAAAACTTTTAAGTCCCAATGCAAAACACACATAGATTGTATAAAACATAAAAAGGCTGGCCGATGTTTGTGCATCGACCGACCTGTTAGAATAGTAGTTACTAAGGTAGGAAAATCAAAACAATTTTGAGCGATTACTATATAATATCCGATTCTTTCTTAAAATCTCCTTCCATAGCACAACCAATATAAACTGCCAATACTACAAGAAGAGCACTAATCGGTAACACAAGTAATGTTCTAAATAAGACATCTGCAGCCATCTCCACTCCATAATAAACAATTGCCCAATGGACTGTGGTAAAAAGCACTGCAAATAATAATCCGGCTGCTATAATGAATATGAAACGGTTTTTTGTAGTTATATTCAGTTTAACCAAACTTCCGAGTGCAAACGGAATCGCACAAAGTAATGATAAATAAGCATAATTTAAATCCAACAGTCCCTCGTTCATAAAATAATCTCCAACTAGCACCCGATTCATGATCGCCGTCCCATAAACCAAAACAAATGCGCCAATTACACTTCCTATTACTAAAGAGAGTCTTGATTGTATTAGTAGGAACATCCCTTCTATTATTTTTTTAAAACAACAAGTTTATTAGTTTATGTTTGTCCGGCGTATCATTATGACTAGTCCAATTAGTTGTAAAAACAAAAAAGCCTGATAAGAGGCTTATTAGTGGCTAGTGCTTGTTTCTTGTTTTTTACTATATAGATATGCGATTCCAAGCAATGCAATCATTAGTGCAATTGAAGTCAATCCCATAGCTATGCCCTCTTTTGTTAAATTGCCTGTAAGGATTGCGACTACGATACCGAATCCGACGCCTACTACTATAGCTGCCAGAATGATTCGTAACATATCTCCATTCCCTTCTTAGATAAATAACGGGATAAATTGCCCTATCCGCATACTATTCTTAATTGAAATAAAAGGTTACTCAAAAAAAGTAGTACAAACTAAATTCTTAGTCTGTACTACTTAATTTATCTGGATTCTACTCTTATTCGATCCGTTTGTTGCAATTCTTTAAGGGTAACTGCTCCAACGCCAAACATCGCCAAGCGAAGTTCTAGCTCTCTTGTTTCCATGACTTCAATTACATCTTCCACTGATTGAGTGGCCTCTTTTAATATCGAACGACCAACTCCGACTATATCGCTGCCCAATGCAATTGCTTTGGCCGCCTCTACACCAGTTTTCACACCGCCACTCGCAATAATCGATTGGTTTTCGATATGATCTCTAACTGATGTAATGCAATCTACGGTTGGTATACCCCACTCGCTGAAAGCATCTGCAGCGATTCGTTTCACTGGTATCTTGGAGCGGAATTTCTCAACTTGACTCCAAGAAGTACCTCCTGCACCTGCAACATCGATAAAAGATATGCCTACATCACATAACTTTTTAGCTGTAGCACCATCAATCCCCCAACCGACTTCTTTCACGCCGACGGGAACACCAAGTTCAGAGCAAAGTTGTTCGATTTTTAGCAGTAAATTCTTGAAGTTAGTATTTCCTTCTGGTTGAATGACTTCTTGGATGCTGTTTAAATGTAAAACCAGCGCATCCGACTCGGTAATCTCGATAATCCGTCTGCATTCATCCGTTCCAAAGCCATAATTTAATTGTACTGCGCCTAGATTTGCGATAATCGGTATACTAGGTGCAAATTTCCTTACTTGGAAAGAAGAACGGTACTTTTCGCTTTCTATTAAGGCTCGTGTAGATCCTAATGCTAATGCCCATCCTCTTTCTTCAGCAGCTTCAGCTAAGTTTCGATTAATCGATTCAGCAAATTCAGCGCCGCCAGTCATTGAACTGATTAGAAATGGTGTCTTGAGATCATGTTCTAAAAAATTTGTTTGAATTGATATGTCTTCGAAATCTATTTCGGGTAAGGCATTATGAAGAAAACTGACACGTTCAAATCCGGTTGAAATAGAATGTCCTGTCACTTTTTCATCTAACGCAATCTGAATATGTTCTGATTTTCTTTTGTCAATTGATCCCGTCATTAAATCGTACCCCCTTATTCTATATGTCGGAAGTGAATCATAATGCACCATATTGAGATACATGTAAGCGTAAAGGTAATATAGCTTCCGATTTCCAATCTTTATACAGTTGCTCTGCAGCTTTCTCATCCTGGACAAAGGCGATTCCGCAATCGCCGCCGCCCGCACCGGACGTTTTGCCACTTCCATACTTTTCAGCTAGTTGAATCAGCGTTTTAAGTTTGGGTGTTTCTATATTAACCCCAGCAGAATCGCTTAATAGGTTAATCGCTTCACGGTTTTCTGTCAGACTTGAAATTGCTAAGGTGCAATCGTTATTTTCAAAACTTTTAATAAGGTTGCTCACCGCTATTTCACTCTGTTCGATGAACTTTGCATAATCTATCGGCCTGCTGTCGCGTAGATGGTCGATTTTGGTAATCATTGGTGCAGTTGCTGCCACATTACCTGTCCACCCGACGCATAGGATTAGTTCTTTTGGCGGGGTTATGTTCTCAATTAAAAGACTCGGCCAACTCTTTTCGACGATTTCTCGGATTGGCGTCTCTTTATGTAATTCATCCAAAAGCCATGTGGATGTAAAAGCAGCGTAACGAATCCATCCACCATATGTAGAAGCGGCAATATCCGCACATGAACCATTTCCTTGAGTTTTAAAATGAGCAATCGCTGCAAGTTTATAAATCAACTCTTTGGTAGGCTGTAGTTTTTCACATTCATAAAATTTAAACATAGAGGTTATCGTCGTAACAACTACTGCTGCACTAGAACCTAAACCATATTTTTTTCCTGATGAGTCGTCCAACTCGCTAGTAATGAATAAGGAAAAAGGTCGGGGTTGAATCGACTTTTCTACGATAAACAGATTGAAGGTCTTGATTGCATTTTGAACAAATGTCAACTTCGAATCTAAAATGCTAAAATTCACTTCAGCATCAGTAGAATCCCAAGTAACATTGTTTAGCCCCAATTGTGGGAGTGAAAGAAGGTTTTGATCACTATCTTTAATTTCTGCACTCATAAATCGATTAACAGCAACGACAATTGATTGCCGATCAGGTTCCAGTACGGAATACTCTCCAGCAATCATTAGTTTTCCAGGCACTTTGATATGATGTACCGTAGTCTTCATTTTCAACAACACGTCTTTCTTTTGGTCTGGGGCAAATAGGAAATACCTGGACCAGGATGACAAGTATACACATCTTGTACCGGAGTCAATGTCATTAACGCTTCTCGAACGAATTGTTCATCTTTAGGCTGACATAGAACTTTAACATTCGGACCGGCATCGATTGTGAAGTAAGCTTGAATACCCGACTCCCTCAATTCTTGAACCTTTTCCATTACATCGAAAGTTGCACTTTGCCAATACATAAAAGGTGGATTTGCTCCTAGTGTTGTAGCGTGCATTTTCATAGCATTTCTTTCGAGGACATCTCCAAGCATTTCAAAATTTCGTTGGTTGATGGCTCGTTTCGCAACTTCCAAATCCTCATCGACCGTATCTAACCAGCCTTGATAAAAAGGGGATGTTTCAACAGATCGTCTCATGCCTTCACGACTTAAGACTTTTTTCTGTTTCGGTTCTAATAGGACAGATAAAATACTCAAATCCCATGCTTCTTCTGGTAAGATTTGTTCCGCATATGAGTCGGATCCATCAGACCTCTCACCTTTTTTCCACTCTACATAACCGCCGTATATTGAGCGACAAGCAGAACCGGACCCTTGGCGTGCTATCTTTGAAAGTGTTGCCCCGTCGATATCCATGCCTAATGCTTTCGTTGCCGCCGCTGCTAGAGCCGCAAAACCAGACGCCGAGGAAGCGAAACCAGCCGCCGTAGGTACTTCATTTATAGAATCTACTACTGCGTACATTTTCATACCCGATAAATCTCTAATCAGGTCTAATAATTCACTAATTTTTTTCGTTTCATCTTCAGTTGCTAACGTATCATTTAAGTACAATTTATCCGAATTCAAGCACTCGCAAAACTGTACAGAAGTTATTGTATAAAACCGATCCAACGTAATAGATAGACTGTTATTCATCGGTAAAAACAATTCCTCATCACGTTTTCCCCAATATTTAATTAAAGCAATATTCGTATGAGCTTTAGCTGTTGCTTCCAAATTTACATTCCTTTCATAAATGCACGCATTTTCCAATCAATTGTTACCAACCTTGAAATTCCAGGTTTGGTAAGCCCCTGCGTCAAGTAGTGCTTTTTCAATTTCTTTAACATGTAGATGATCTTTTGCCAGTGCAAGTATGCAGCCGCCGCGACCACCGCCTGTTAACTTAGCTCCAAGTGCACCTTTTTGCTTTGCGGCCGAGACTAGTAAATCGATGCCAGTATCACTCACGCCTAGTAGAGACAGCTCTTGTTGTGCCACGTCCAAAGTCTCACCTAATACATCAATCTCTCCACTGATGAGTGCATTTTTGGCAATAAGTGTATTTTTCTCGAGTGAATTAAGGGATTGCTCGGTTTTGGCTGGATCGAGAGTATACAATTCCTTAATGCTCTCTACAGCCCCGCGCGTATTGCCAATTCGGCCAGTATCCGCAACGACTAGGTAAAATGGTCCGCCTATTTTTAAAGAGGTTATTGGACTTCCCTGTTGAAACCAAATCGGGTGGTCATTAGAAGACGCCGCCGCATCAATCCCGCTAGGATTACCATGCGCGTAGGTTTCGGAAATATGAACTAGTTCCTTAAGTTTCTCATTGTTCAAAGCTTGTCCAAAGTAAAGAAACAAACTCCTTACGATTGAAATGGCAATTGCAGCACTTGAACCCAATCCGCGCCCAATGGGGATTGTAGATTCCAATCGAATTCGGAGTCCCTCTGGTTTTTGCTTTAGATAACTTAAGGTTTCATTTATACAAACCGTAATACCTTCCATATTTTTGGGGATTTCTTGATAAGGACCACTATAATAGTGCGATTCAAATAATATCGTATCATTATTTTTAATTTCTTCGATTGTAGTTCGTGCTTCAATCGTCGGAAATGGGAGAGCAATCGCTGGCTTACCATAGACCACTGAATGTTCACCTATCAATATTAACTTACTATGTGCAATGCCAACTGCACTTTTTCTTTTACGAGGTATGTCATCAACCATACAGTAACCTCACTTTCTAAATTAGATAATTTTACTTTGAACCCGTATCAAAAATACGTCACTTTTGATTTTAACATGATTAATGGATACTTCCAATCATCCGTCATCGCATATTCATAACCTCTTCTTGCGATGATACATAGGATAAGGTATCTGAAAATTGGAA
This sequence comes from uncultured Acidobacteriota bacterium, assembly GCA_963847075.1. GTDB lineage: Bacteria > Acidobacteriota > Thermoanaerobaculia > UBA5066 > Gp7-AA6 > DAHUXD01. Next base: position 56,090 of record CAWJYL010000002.1, on the reverse strand, counting down.
AGGAGGATTTTTTTGCACTATGTTTATTATTCAACTTTGACCTCAGACCCACAAACACCCATACAGAGTGCCATCGATCCAAGTCCGTTCCCACCCGTTGACCCTAAACTTCTGCATAGGTCAGCGCAAAAGTTTCAAAAACTAATGGAGGAAGCGAATAAACTAGTCGATAAAATTACTAGTTCTAATGAGTTCGCCCATGAACTAATGAATCAGGCACAGCTGTCTAATGCTGAAAAAGTAAAGGAATTAATAAAATCAACCGGAATTACAGCGAAAGTCGAAACAACATTTACCCCAACCGGAATTCAGATTAAATTAGATAACTCGGAACTTCTAGGTAGATGTTGTCAAATGGCCATGTTACTCCATTGGTGAGTCAAATTAACGAAGCCTGTAAATCACTGAGTAAATGACTACTAAGAGGTGAATTGAAATGCAGATTCATGTTGTGAAAGAGGGAGAATCTCTCTGGGACCTTTCTCATCAATTTGGCATAGCGATGGAACAAATCGTTAATATAAATCAGTTGGAAATGCCTGGAAAACTGGTTGTAGGCCAGGCCCTTATCATACCAACGCTGACCCCGGTATCAGCTAAACCTGTTATCGATGTGAATGCTTATACGATTAACACAGGAGAATCAGGTGCTGAAGAGCTAGACGATGTTGGTGAAGATTTAACGTTTTGGATGCCTTTCGCATATCGGATGACAGTAACCGGCGGCCTAGAAGCAATCGACGATTCGGCTATGATTCAAGAAGCTATTGATGAACAAATCGTCCCGGTATTATGCATTACCAATTTTAGCGCAACAGAGGCAGGTTCAACTTTAGCACATACTATACTATCAAATAATGACATTCAAGAGCGCTTATTAACGACTATCATCGATTTAATGAAAGAAAAAGGATATCGAGGAATAAATATTGATTTTGAAAACGTGTTACCTGCGGATCGTGTCCTATACAATCAATTTTTACAGCTTACAGTTGACCGCTTGCATCCTATGGGCTATTTTGTTTCCACCGCTCTAGCACCGAAAGTTAGCGGTGAACAAAAAGGGTTACTCTATGAGGCGCATGATTATGAAGCGCATGGAAGAATCGTCGACTTTGTTGTGTTAATGACCTATGAGTGGGGATACAGACTTGGACCGCCCCAAGCAATCTCACCACTTAACCAAATAAAACGCGTACTAGATTATGCTGTTACTGTAATACCCAGGGACAAGATTTTTTTCGGTTTTCAAATCTATGCTCGCGACTGGGTGCTCCCACATGTTCCTGGATCAGAGGCGGAGACATTTAGTCAACAAGAAGCTATGCGACGGGCTGTTGAACATGATGTAGCCATTCAATACAACGTAACAGCCCAGTCCCCGTTCTTTCGTTATGCGGATGAGCAAGGGCAAACGCATGAAGTCTGGTTTGAAGACGCCAGGAGTGCACAAGCAAAATTGATACGGTGAAAAACTATAATTTACGTGGGATTAGCTACTGGGTATTGGGGTATCCATTTCCACAAAACTGGGTATTGCTAGAAGACAACTTTACCATTCGAAAAAGAATGTAAAGAATGAACAATAAACAATAAAACCGCCCTTAGCTTTTATCGTCTAAGGACGGTTTAGTTTTTATTAGCATTATAGTCATTTTAGTCACGGTTATTCCGCCGTTATCGGTTCTCAATTTAATCAAGTTTTTTCCTTCACCAAACACAGTTTGCTCATTCTTTTTTCCGAAAACATCAATTTTCCCATTATCTGTTTTCACATCAATGATTCCATTAGTGGGCTCAGTTTTCGTGATAATTTCGATTCGCCCATTATCTGTAGTTAACTCGATTGGGCGATCCAATTCGTTTGTTACAAGCATTATACGTCCGTTGTCTGTCTTTCCAATAATTTCACCATTAACTTGGTCTAAAATAATTTTTCCGTTATCGGATTCCACATTAGTCGATACTGCGTCGACATTTTTCATTTCGATACTCCCATTATCGGTTTCAAACGAAATTTTCTTTGCGTACGAGATTTTTCTGTCTTGATCTTACCATTATTATTTTTCACTTTAACCAGGTCATATTGCGTTTCGGGAACTTTAACAAGTAATTCCATTTTGGAAAATGAGAAATCAAATCGTAAAAAACTCCATCTTTTTTCCTTGAACTCTATAGTAAGTGTATCGTTTTTTACGTCTACATTGAAATTATACTTATCGTTTTTTCTCTTCTTTCCAATGTATTCAACAGTAGTAGTGGTGCTATCAGTCGGCATAATCTCCACAGAAGCATTGTCGGAAACGACTTCAATGGTTGTAAATGTTTCGTTCTTAATCACTTTATTTGCATCGTCAACAAACGTATTCCAAGCCTGATAAAAGAAAGTGCCGCCTAACACAATGAATAGCACCAATGCCAATATAATTAGTATTCCTCTATTTTGTTTCATTGTCCTACCCCCTATATGATTGTTTCCTATACATTCTATTGTAGTGGTTAGCGTATTCGATTGGAATGGACTCGGGAGGTGTATTCATCTCAGCCTGTAGTCGTAGACTTCCGCTTTCTAAAGGACAACCACAAACAAACAAAGATAATAAAGGCTACAGCTTCGAGAGAAAAAATATACCAAGGATAGGGACCTAAAAAATCAAGTAAACTACCATTTGTAGGTTTCATCCGTAAAAACATATAATTTGTATCGAATAGCTGATTCACAAAAAATATGAATGGCAACAATACATTTAACACAATCATCGTCGTAATAACTCCTCTAAATGTTGGCCTGTAACCTTTCCCCCACGTAAAATACAGTGCGGTCACGATAATTCCGATGTGTGTATAGAAAAAATGGACATATCTAAAATGCGGAAATCCAAGGTCTAGAACAGGTGTTCCAATAGCTTGGATAGCCCCTCCAATGCCTGCGAAAAACACAAACATGTAGAGATGCCTATTCCCTGTCCATAGCAATGCAATGGTAACGAGTAGGCTTATACTGCATAATTCAAGTGGTAACGAGCCCGATAAACTCCAGCGATCTGCTGTAACCATCCAAATATGATAAGATAGTTCCATGATTAATAAAGTGCAGGCAAAAAGTCTCTCTTTTACTTTCAAATGTTCTTGCCGAATCGATATGTTCTTTTTTGAAATAAACAATAGAAAAACACATAAGAAAAACACAACTATCGCCAATAGATGTTCAGTCGAAAACATTACGAACGAAGGATCAATCCCCTTTGTCATCCTCTCATCCCTTTTCTATTAGATACGCAGCCCCATTACTAATGAAAGTATCACTAAAATCACAATTACTTGCATCACGCAAGTAATTGTATCGTTTTAAATTTGCACTATGCAACTATTTGCCGCACTTCTTTTCGTTTGCTGCTAGTTGACTACAATTTTAGATTATCACTAAGTAGTTGCATAGACCTCATTACAGTTTCTCTTTCAAAGTCATTCATAGTAGACAAAGATTCTTCCATTATTGTAGCGATGTTAGTATTAATTGTTTTGACAAGAACTTGCCCTGTTTTCGTTAGTGATAATAAGTATATTCGTCGATCTTTCTGGTTAGGTGTTCGTGTGATTAGACTTTTCTTTTCCAACGTTCCAATTTGCCTGGAGAATGTTGTTTTGTCCATACCAAGAGCTTCAGCAACTGTTTGCATTGACGGATTTTCATGCAATGAGATTTCATACAGAATCGAACTTTGAACGACTGTAACGCCCTTGCAACTAGCTTTATGAATCTTATTCAAGCTTTTCGTAAGTTCATTAAATAGTACATAGTTTCTCTCCATTATATGCCCCCCCATAAATGTATGTATATTTTTAAAAAAACGCGCTCAATGTAATGAGGCGCGTTTTTGCTTATTCGGATATATCATATTGATACTTCTTTTCTGGGATATGTTTATTATACCGTGCTTTGTATAATTTAAATAAATGAGTAATCACATACTTTTAGTAACGCGTACCCCGGAATACCGAGAATAACGCCTGCGACACCAAATAACGAACCAGCAGTTAATAACACAAAAATAATTGTAATTGGATGAATGCTAAGTGATTTCCCCATAATTTGAGGAGAGATAAACTTCCCATCTACCAATTGCACAATTGTCCAAACAACTGCTAATTTTATTAACATAAATGGCGATGTGACAATCGCAATGATGACAGCCGGTGTTATGGCAATCAAAGGGCCTAAATAAGGAACAACACTTGTAAACATGGCTAATACACCGAGAAGCAATGCATATTCCATGCCGATAATGAGAAATCCAATCGATACCATTATCCCGATACAAATTGCAACTAGAATTTGCCCTTGAATATAAGAACTAATTTGATGGTCAGCATCTTTGAGATACTTTCGCATCATCTCGCATACTTGGCGGCAACATTTTTATAAAGAACTTTCGGTAATTTCTCTCCGTCCTTCAATAAATAAAATAGAATAAATGGCACAGTAACAATTGCTAATACAAAACCTGTAATCGCACTAACAAAAGAATTTAATACCGACAGCAATCCCGCCTACCATGTCTGTTAGAAACTTTCCGATATTCTCCGGGGCTAGATTCCACGATTGAAAGCACGTTAATATCAAGTTCTTCATAATACGATGAAAATATAGATGTTCTTAAAAAAGTATCAATGTCAACGTTAATTGTCTGAAATATGTCGGGAAATCTTCTACGAGATTATTAAATTGTACTTTTAAAAATGGAAGAACTAAAAAACCAATAATGTAATGAGTCCGGCAGCTCCTAGAAAAATAATAAGTATTCCCCATGGACGCGGAATATGTATTTTTTCTAATAAGCGAAGGATTGGCCTTAGTAAATAATAGCCGATTGATGCTAATATAATTGGCAATACTACTGTCGAAAAAAATACCTTTATTGGATAAAATATAAACGATATTCTTTGAAGACCACAATGATTAACCCAATAAGTAAAATTGAAATTAAAACAAATATTGTACTTTTGCCACCTAGAAAACGAATATATTCAATTGTCCGATTTTCTCTCATTTGTATCTGTTGTTGATAGCGGCTCCTGCTTCAAATTTCATCCCTCATTTCCGAATCAATTAGGTTTAATCCAATTTCATATTCAAAAATTTTGAAATCGCTTCTTTATTTTTTGCAAGATCTATTTCGATAACAGATCCAGCGTGACTATAAGAATTAAACGAATAGGATCCTTCAATTGGAACAGTCATTGTTTCGATATCCGCACCTTTTTTAAGGCAAGTGAAAGTGCACGAGAAATTTCATCTTTAGCCGTTAAGTCTGTATGAATGTAACCCGATAAAGCACCTGCAAGTTTTCGGTATGTTCATAATCATACTTGGGAGTATCGCTTCGTCTTTCATTGCAGAAATTACTTCTTGTTGTCTTGCGACTCGTCCGAAATCTCCTTCTGAATCTGCACGGAAACGTGCATAACCTAGTAACTCTTTACCGTTTAATTGTTGTTTACCTGGCGTTAATGTCACACCAATTTCTTCTGACATCTCTTTTTTGACATCAATTTCAACACCATTCTGGAAATGCAATATCAACGATTGATTCAAAATTATCAAAATCAACGATTGCATAATGATGAATAGGAATTCCAAACATACCTGTAATTGTATCTTTTGCAGTTTGAACGCCATCTAAATAATAAGCAGTATTTAACTTGTACGATTGATAGCCGGAATTTCTGCATAAATATCTCGCATAAATGAAATGACTCGCATCGTCCCTTCACTTTTATCCCAAGATAATACCATCATCGTATCCGTCCGTGATTTACCACCACCATCATTATCAACACCTAGTAATAAATAATTTTCAACTGATGTATAATTCGGATGAATTGTATCGCCTTTAAATGAACCTGGATCAATGGCGTTTCCTTTTGCCAATGATTTCCCTGCATTATATTGAATGAATGAATAAAGTCCAACTAGCTATAAAACAAAGTGTAAATATTGTAAAAATGACCCTGCCAATCGAAGTTTTTTTTTTCTTCTTCTTTTTGGTATAGGTTTCATCATGATCTTTCATTAATTATTCCTCCAAAATATGATCTTCCTAATTAGGACGAACGGTAACTTCTTGGTTGCATTTGTTGTGATCATTATACCATGAAGTACCTTTTTCGCTATTCACTTTTGCATTGATAAAATAAATATCTATAGGAGTAAATTATCACGGCATATTCCCCAACTCCTTACTAATGGATCAATCATATGCTACAATAGATGTTCGTCAAGAAAGGTGGTGTATTTTATGGGGCGTGAATGTATGAGGAGCAGGCGAAGGTAATTCTTTTGCTTTAATCGTCGTACTTTTCATCCTATTGATTATTATTGGTGCAAGCTTATTTATTAATCGATTGAAAAACTATCACAATTCGCTCAGAGGCACCTCTTGTAAATTGAGAGCGCTTAACTACGCGCTCTTTTTTTATTATTCATTTGTTATACTAATTCTATAGATATGAGATGAAAGGTGTTGATGTCAATGATGACTGAAAAAAAATTGAAAAAGCAGCATTTGCTGGTGGTTGTTTTTGGTGCATGGTGAAGCCGTTTAAAGAATGGGACGGCATTCATGATGTTGTCTCCGGCTATATGGGTGGGCATGTCGAGAACCCTACATATGAAGATGTTAAAAAAGGCGATTCTGGTCATTTGGAAGTCGTCGAAATTACATATGATCCCGCTATATTTCCTTATGAAAAATTACTAGATGTTTTCTGGCAACAAATTGATCCAACAGATGCGGATGGACAATTTCATGACCGCGGCCATTCCTACTCAACAGCCATTTTTTATTATACGGACGAGCAGCGTCAAATTGCTGAACCATCAAAGGACAACTTAGATGCAAGCGGAATTTTCACAAAACCAATCGTCACGCCTATTCGTCCGGCTGAAACATTTTACCGTGCGGAAGAATATCACCAAGATTATTATGAAAAAGAAAAAGAACATTATGAAGAAGACCGAGCGCGTTCCGGCCGTGATGAATTTATCTCCAATCACTGGTCCTAAATAGAACTATTTTCGATAAATGCTTCGAAAATACTCAGACTTCGATAATGTTTCGAAAATACTCTTGATAGAAATTAGTTAGCCATCAAAGGCAGGCTGATTTCCCTATCCATTCTTTTTTCATTAGATTTCTTTCTTATTTCCAATCATTACTGTTAAGACAAACATCATGAGATACATCGTCGACAATATTATGAAAGTATATGTATGATTACTCGACCAATCATAGACATAGGCGATGAGTAATGGCAAAAGTCCACCGATGATAAAACCGCCCGTTTGCATCATAGCTGTCCACGAATTCGTTTCGTTAGGGGTATCCGTCTCGTCTAAAGGCAATAGCAAAGCTACTGGAAATAGACCTCCAAGTGGAATCCCCATAACGACTGCACCTACCCACATGAGCGGATGGATTCCAGTCCAAAATAAAATGGTTGCAAGTAAGCCCGAGACTAACATGGTGTTAATCCAAAACATTCGTGCTGGAAACTTTTCCATTAGCAGAGGGAGAAGTATATTTAAAAATATTTGAACGGTTGTCATGACACTGAGTAAAGTACCGGCTTGCAATAAAGTCATTCCAGAAGCTATAGCAATAGGAGCGAGCCATGTAATAATTGAAAAAATACAGACTGATTGCAATCCGAAAAACAATAGAAACATCCATGCTTTACCCGTTCTCCATGGTGACTTCCCTATTCTCTTTATTTTTACGGGGACCGGATCTGTTTGTCGCACGTCGATATTTTCTTTCATCATAAAAAACCAAGAGATTAGTCCAACAAAAGCTAATATCGCCCAAATACTTAGCGCGAAAAAATATGAATTAGTCGTTTCATAAAAAAAACCAGTTAGTCCCGCACTTGCAGCTGATCCAACTCCCATCCCGAAAGAATAGACACCGATGACTGAAGCAGCGCGGTCTGGAAAGTATTGCTTAATCATCGCGGAAAGAAGCGGACCAATGATTGCAATCGAAATTCCGATGATAAATGCAGTGCTGATTAAAATCGGAAATCCGGAAAGTACGCCTCTTAAACCTGTCATGATACCTATAAGACTAAGCATTATATAGATTGTACGTTTAATACCGAATAGACGATTGAATATCGGCGCAAGCGTTGCAAAAACCCCCATAGATACAACAGGTATTGCCGTAAGTAAGGTTACTTGGACATTTGATAGCGATAATTGTTCTCGGATTGTTTCAAGCATCGGTCCGATTGAAGTGATTGCAGGACGTAGGTTTATTGAGATTGCAAATATTGTAAACAGAATAATGATTGAGCGATATTTCTTTGATTGAGTCAACAAAAGACATTTCCCTTTCTACATATATATATTTAATCTGGAAATGATTGCTTTAGACATTCCATTCCTTAACCATTTCGTGCTATACTAATAGCATTGAGAATTTTAGGAGGATATCTATGATAGCAGTAAATAATGTGAGTCTTCAATTCGGAGATCGCAAACTCTTTGAAGACGTTAATATACAGTTTAACCCAGGGCATTGCTACGGTCTAATTGGTGCAAATGGTGCAGGAAAGTCAACATTTATAAAAGTTTTGTCTGGTGAACTTGAACCTCAATCAGGAAACGTAATTATGAATCCTAATGAGCGTCTTGCCATCTTAAAACAAAACCATTTCGAATACGAGGAAAACGAAGTACTAGAAACAGTAATAATGGGTCACAAACATCTCTATGATATTATGAACGAAAAAAATGCAATTTACATGAAAGAAGACTTTTCAGATGAGGACGGAATGCGCGCAGCTGAACTCGAAGGTGAGTTTGCCGATTTAAATGGTTGGGAAGCTGAATCTGAAGCAGCGATTCTTTTACAAGGTCTAGGTATTGGTGAAGGAATGCACCACGTGAAAATGGCTGAACTCAAAGGGTCTGATAAAGTAAAAGTACTTCTTGCTCAAGCTTTATTTGGCAAGCCAGATGTTTTACTACTCGACGAGCCTACAAACCATTTAGATTTACAAGCAATTCATTGGTTAGAAGAATTCTTGATCAACTTCGATAACACGGTCATCGTAGTTTCCCATGACCGACATTTCTTGAATAATGTTTGTACGCAAATTGCCGATTTAGATTTTGGCAAAATACAAATTTATCCTGGTAACTATGAATTTCTGGTATGAGTCAAGTCAACTTGCTTTGAAAATGGCTCAAGACCAAAATAAGAAAAAAGAAGATAAAATAAAAGAACTTGAAGCCTTTATTGCTCGATTTAGCGCAAATGCTTCTAAATCTAAACAAGCTACATCTCGTAAGAAAACGCTAGATAAGATTGAACTAGATGATATTCGTCCATCATCAAGACGCTACCCTTACGTTAATTTCCAAATCGGTCGTGAAATTGGAAATGATGTTCTTACTGTTAGAGATGTATCAAAAACAGTTGATGGAAATAAAATGATTGATAATGCATCATTTATCATCGGAAGAGATGATAAAGTAATTCTTCTAGGAAATCCGCTTGCGAAATCTGCTCTATTTAGATGTTTTAGCAGAAGAATCAGAAGCAGATGCTGGTACTATCAAATGGGGTGTCACGACAACACGTGCATACTTCCCTATTGATAACAACAAATACTTCCAAGGCTCTGAAAACTCTTTAGTCGAGTGGTTACGTCAATACTCCCCTGAAGATCAAACAGAAACATTTTTACGTGGTTTCCTTGGTCGTATGTTATTCTCTGGTGAAGAAGTCAATAAGAAACCTTCTGTTCTTTCTGGAGGCGAAAAAGTTCGCTGCATGTTATCAAAAATGATGCTTACAAGCGCGAACGTTCTTCTTCTAGATGAACCAACAAACCATTTAGACTTAGAGTCAATCCAAGCATTAAACGATGGTTTAATCGCATTTAAAGGTTCAATGATCTTTACATCTCATGACCATCAGTTCATTCAAACGATTGCGAACCGAGTCATTGAGATTAATGATGACGGAACCATTACTGATAAGCTTATGACATATAATGAGTACTTGGAATGGAAAAACAACTCCAAAAAATAATATTAACGTCCTTCTACTTTAGAAGGACGTTTTTTTATGATTTAAAGTGCATCATAAGTGGTATACTACCTAAAAAAAGGAGTGATCTCTACATGCAGAAAATCAAGCTATTGTTGTTGCTCTTTAGTGCATTTTTAATACTGATTGGTTGTGCTCAAAAAAATAACAATAATCCTCCTGCTGCCAATAACACCAATCCAAATTCAAATGAAGAAATTAAATCAGATGACAAAGCTACAGAAGATGATGTTAAAAATGATGCAGATAATGAAAAAGAAGTCTCAATGATGAATTTCTTTCTACCAAATGGTTCAAATGCACATTTTGAAGGCGATGGAAATGAATTCGCAGAACTAAGAATTGAAGTTACCCATATTGGTGATAAATTTGTGGTAATAGATGAAAATAACGGTGGTGCTTTAATCCGGAAAATATATAAAGTCGAAAATAAGAAAATTGAAACACTCTTCGAAGATGCCATTGATAATGATGATCCGTTACCAACAAAAGAAACAATCAGTAACTTAACTGTAAAAGAAATCTATTTGCAACAACCTTTCGAAGTGGGAACGAAATTTAATGACTGGACAATTGTTGAAACCGACGGAACAATTGATACTCCTTATAAAAAATTTGAGAATGTAATCGTGATTGAAATGACAAGAAAAAGATTTTACGAATCGAAAATACTTCGCAGAAAACTATGGCGAAATTAAAAGAGAGTCGGTTATGATAACTGAAGGTGAAGAGGACTTTGTTGTAACTTCGACACTCGAATCGGTTAGTAAGTAACAGCGATTCTACGGAAGTATTTTTATATTTAAGATTCTAAAATACGCGCCAGAATATTTTCGATAAAATCCTCGAAAACGCGCCAGATCATTTTCGATTAAAGCCTCGAAAATACGCGCAGAACATTTTCGATAAAAACCTAGAAAATGTACTAATGAAAAAGAGGCATCCTCATTGGAGGATGCCTCTTCTATTACTCAGATTAAACTAATTTAACAACGTTCGCTGCTTGTGGGCCGCGATCACCTTCAACAACTTCAAATTCAACTTGTTGACCTTCGTCAAGTGATTTGAACCCTTCTCCCTCAATTGCTGAGAAGTGTACAAATACGTCGTCTTCGTTTTCAACTTCGATGAAGCCGAAACCTTTCTCTGCGTTAAACCATTTTACTGTACCTTGTTTCATGTTAATACCTCCAAATAATAAATACTATAATATGGAATGTTTCTTGAAAAAGAAAAATTCACATATTACAAAAAGTACCGTAAACACCGATCACTTTTTGTAATATGTGAATACGTTAATCGGAAGTTCATTTACTTTAATTGTTGTATCAATTATAACATTGTAAACAAATATGTCAATTGAAAAAACAAATTATTCTAATTTACTACTTTTATTTATCTATTATATGGTTTTCCCTCAAATAATAAAATAATTCCATGATAAATTTGTAAATCATCACCACATGCTTCACAACTAATTTTTTCGTTCTCAGACCAAAATGCAAAAAAACAATTTTTTTTCACTGATTCATTTTTATACTTCATACGAAGGTTAGACAAAGTATTTTCTAAGAAATGAATCGCATTACTTTCCTCAACAAATGAATGCCGTGTAAGAACTTCTTGTTCCCAACCTTCGAACATCCACCATGGTTCAAAATCAGCTTTCATATAAACTACTTCATACATTTGCAGTTCCCTCCAATTTCCGGGAGATAATAATCTCATTTAAGAATGACTTTCAATTTTAGCAAATAGAATAGTAAGTCCATTTAAATGCCTATAGAAAAATCAAAAGGCATGTGACCAAGACAAATATAAGGTATAATTAACAATGATAATGAAACTTTATCGGTTTTAATTCGTATTAAAAGCATATGAGTAAAGGGGGCCTGAATGTGAGAGAAATAAAGAATTTTTTCATACGACACACTATTTCAGCACCAATAAGCTTTGGTTCGTGGTTATATTTAATACTCGGTACCAGTTTGAATTTCTTTGCAGCTACAGGCCTGGTCATTGCGATTTATCTTGGTAGTTCATTTACAATTAAACAAATACAAACTTCATCTACAATTAAAAGAGCTGGATTAAGTCGATCTGAGTTCAATTATATTAATGGCCAGATGACTGATGCAAAACTAAAACTAAAACGGTTAAATGGCTATTACGGAAAAGTTAGATCCGTACAAGCATTCAAACAACTTCATGAAATGAATACGCTATCCAGAAGGATATTAAGTATTGTTCGAACAAATCCTGAAAAATTTTATCATGCCGAAAACTTTTTTTATGCGCATCTTGATTCAGCGGTTGAATTAACATCTAAATACGCAATTCTTGTTAACCAACCTTTAAAAGATAAGGAACTCCAAATAGCACTTCAGAACACGAGATCTACATTGTCTGATGTGAATCAACAACTTGAGCAAGACTTGCGTAATTTGCTCGCTTCAGATATGGAAAAACTTCAAATGGAACTCGACTTTGTCGATGTGACAATGAATAAGAAAAAACCGCTTTTAGAAATGAAGGGAGACGAAACAAAAAATGACAGAAAATAATAGCATGACGACGAATAATGTTACATCCATGGATGATCTTACTTGATAATCCATTTGATATGAATGAACCACTACTACCGAAAGAAATGCAAACGGATAATCAACAACAACAGGAACCGCAGTAAAATTATTAGATCGTTTAACACCGGAAGAACGTGAAAAAGCAGTTCAACTCGCTAGCCAGATCCCTGTTGGAAATTATGAAGCAATCATTACTTACGGTGCAAATGCACAAGGTGAACTTTCCCGCTTCTCCCATCAAGATGCTAGATCATGTTCAGAGCCAGGATATTGGACCTGTTGGTGATGTGTTAAAAGAGTTGATGGATAGGCTTGGAGAAATAGACCCTGATGATTTAGGTGAAAAGAAGCAATCTGTATTAGGTAAATTATTTGGAAGGGTTTCTAAGTCTATTCAAGAAATGATGACAAAATATCAAAAATTGAGTACCCAAATTGACCGTATTGGTGTTCAACTTGAACATTCTAAACGTGGTTTAATCGAAGATGTGAAAATGCTTGATAATTTATATGAACAAAATAAAACGTACTTCCAAGCATTAAATGTATATATCGCTGCCGCAGAAATTAAACGTGATGAAATTAACGTATGAAATCATTCCGCAAATGCGACGTGAAGCTGAATTATCAAATGATCAAATGGCCTTTCAAGAAGTAAATGATATGGCCCAATTTCTGGATAGACTTGAAAAACGCTTATATGACTTACAATTATCCCGTCAAATTACAATTCAAAGTGCCCCACAAATTCGGATGATTCAACAAACGAATCAAACATTAGCAGAAAAAATTCAATCGTCAATTATGACATCCATTCCACTTTGGAAAAATCAAATTGCGATTGCACTAACGTTAAATCGTCAAAAGAAAGCTGTTGAATCTCAAAAGCTCGTAACGAAAACGACAAATGATTTACTACTTAAAAACTCAGAAATGTTAAAAATGAATTCTATTGAAACTGCAAAAGAAAATGAACGTGGCATTATTGAAATTGATACATTAAAAAAAACACAAGAAAACTTAATTCAAACAATTGAAGAAACACTACTCATTCAAGCAGATGGCCGCGAAAAACGAAAAGCAGCAGAAATTGAAATTGGCCGTATGGAAGAAGAATTGAAACAACGACTTCTTGCTGTCCATGAAAAAACAGAAAACCGCTCATTAATGAGTGGTTTTCGTGTTTTTTATATGTTTCAAATTGACCGAATGTACAATTGTAAGCAAAGTAAGGTTTTCTTAAAATATGCGCAGTGTTTGATCGTAAAATCCTTCAACAGTATGTTCGATGATGCAGTTTTATTTCCAAACATCATCCTAAGAATAACTCTTTTTGGATCTTCGTGACAGGTTCTTCAGATGGATAAGAAACAAATGAATAACAGATATCCCTTTTTTTTCTGTTTCCATTACAGCTTCTGCTGTGTCAAGAATACCATTTCGATCATAACCGAAGGCAGATGGTTCCCCGTCAGAAAAAACTAAGTAAAAATTTATGTTTTTCTTGTCTCGTCGCAAGTCGTTCCGCCATCCATCTTATTGCAAAACCATCACGATTATCTTCATTTGCATCAAAAGATAGAATTGACATGCCATTATCATGATTCTGATCCGTAAATGTGTGCATCAGACCAAAAACATTCGGTTGAATTTCCGCCGAAGCTTTGTACGCCTCCTCATAATACGATGAAATTTCATGACTCACGCGAAGTTCACTTAACACATCATGAAATAATAATACCGCCTGTTTTGTCTCATCTAGTTTATCAATCATGGAAGCAGAACCATCAACAAGTAAACCGAATACAGCATCTAAATTAACAGATGGCGCATTTTTTCGATAAAATGGCTTTGGTCGTTCATCTGAGTACAAGCGTTGTCAATTTTTTGATAGTCTCCCCTTCATTAGTCGTTCTCGTTTCGAATCCTCTTTTAAATCAATTCTCTTTTTCATTTCTTCGACAAATGAACGAACAAATGGTTTTTGCAGCTCACGCCAGTCAACTAAGCTTTCTGCGATTCTCACTTCATCTTAATTACTTCAATTCGCTGTTCTTCATAAACAACATTTAAATGTTCTTTTCCAAACGTCTTCCCTGCTTTTTTTTTTGTCATCATTATTTCAATCTTGTCACTTTCTTCCTCATCGGACGAGTGTTCGCTATCATCGCCTTCGGATTGTCCATAGCCAATTTCTTCAATTTCGGCATCCTCATTGCCCGGTGTTGCATCACTCCCGTCCGATTTTACCAGAACGGCCGTGTTCAAGTTCATATTCAAGATGAACGCCTGCCTCACGCTCATTCTCTTCATGCCAGGACCTAAAGACCTCTTCAATTGTCTCTTTTGTGTCTTCTTCACCTTTTTCTGCATCTCTTATTCCTTTATGGTAATGAAATGACAGTATTTTCTTCAGTGATTGAATCTGCCGACTGAATAATATTGATGAATTAAGATCTTGATGCAATTGACTCTCAACGATCCCCGTGATTCGTTCTACAATATACGTATTGTCTTCCGTACTTTTTGCATCATATGCGTTTTCAAGTATCGATTTTATGAAGTCCAAAATCAATTGGACCCCAGTCAATTCCGATTCCTGAAACATCCCTTCATGAAGTACTATGAATAATCTCATTGCATGTAATGCATCCGCTAGAAAGTTTTTCTGCATATTTGCATGTACACTCATTTTGATGAAACGAAACATAAGCTTCTTTTCTAGTTTCAAAAGCCGTCACAGTTCCTGGCCGTTCTTTAAATCTTATCCATTAGACGAAACTCTTCGAGTAAGTAGAAGTAGTTCTTTAGCAAATTTTCGTAGGGGATGTAGCTTGATATTTCCGCTTGAATTGAATCCAAGTTTGTACATCAAAATGTTTCCAATAGCCGACTGTTAAAAGTAAATATCTGAAAGTCTGCCTTTATGCATGACTTCTTCCGTTCGATGACGCCAGAAAACACTCATTGAGATTATTCCTTCTTTTGGACGAAATTCAAGAAGTTTTCGTTCCGTCAATTCAAGATAATTGTGCATCTGCGAGTGCTCGGCCCAGTCGTTCATACAATAACAGTGTTTTCGTATCGACAGTTTCGTCATTAAACTGAATGAATCGATTCATCTTCACCATTGCGATCGCCTCATTTCACCCAAGTATCTACTAGTTCCATGACAAGTCTTCGTTCAATTTGATCATCCAGTTTTTCTGCGATTGCATATTGAATCGCACGTTTCATTGGGATATGTTCCGCAAGACCTAATCGCGTCAAGTAAACTTCGTATCGATGCAGCTTCATCTGATAGTAATCCATTCATCACTTGTTTCTTTAAATCCTTTCCAATTTTAAGATCGTTTCAATTAATTTGTGCGGATGCATTTGGAAATTCATTCTTCGACTAACTTTCTTTAATTCTTCACCAGATAGATATGGAACAGTGAAAGAAACAAATCGATTTTTTAATGCTTCGTTCATCGGAGATGTTCCAACATATCCTTCGTTTATTGCAGAGATTACCGTAAAATCCTCATGTGCATAGATAACTTCCCCTGTAAAAGGATTTGTTAACATGCGGCGATGATCAAGAACACTATGAAAATAGGCAACGTTTCGGGTCTTGCCATATTAATTTCATCAATATACAAAATATGCCCTTTTTTCATTGCTTGAACGACTGGGCCTTCAACAAAATCAATAACGGTTTGTCCATCTTTTTGAATAATTGTTTTAAAACCAAGCAGTGATTCCGCATCTAGGTCTACCGAACAATTTATACTTTGCATCGGTTGGTTAAAATAACTTTGAAACAGATTGAGCAAGTTTTGTTTTCCCGAACCTGTGGACCCTTTAAGTAATACTGGTTTTTTCAATACTACACTAATCAGTATGTCTTCCCATAAATGATTCATCTGGTGAAATATAACCACCTTCTTGTAATTCAGCAACGCTTCAGTATTCTGTTCGATGTCATGAATCGTTCATTTATATGACATCGTTTATCAGTTAATTCGTTTTCATACTAACGTTGCATTCATATCGATTCTTTAGCCTCCAATTAATTAAAAAAGCCCGATGCACCGCAATATAGCGGGTATCGGGCTTTTGTTCATTCAAAATATGTTTTGTAATAGCCGCCAACTTTTCCTGTATTATCGAGGATGAAAATGAATTCTTCTGTTTCATTTTTCACTTCATACTCTTTACCTGGTGTTAGGACATTATTCACTACATATTTTTCAGCATCTGCATGTTTACAAACGACAGTACGAGTCGTCGGTGATGTCTGTCCAATCCTTAAAATTCATAGTAAGCATCTCGCCTTTCAAGTAGATAAATCGGTACCTTTCAAGTGACAAAATCGACCCGCCGTAGTTAGGCAGGCCGATTCTATTTATTAAGAACCTAGAAGTAGATCTTCTGGATTTTCAAGTAATTCTTTAACCATTTTCAAGAATCCAACTGAATCTTTTCCATCGATTACACGGTGGTCATAAGAAAGTGCCACGTACATCATTGGACGAATTTCAATATTATCGCCAATAGCTACTGGACGTCTTTGAATTGTGTGCATTCCAAGAATACCAACTTGTGTACCATTCAATAATTGGTGTTGACATTAATGAACCAAATACGCCACCGTTTGTAATTGTGAATGAACCGCCAGTCATATCAGCAATTGTAAGTTTGTTATCACGTGCTTTTTTTGCAAGTTCACGAATTGTCCTTCGATTTCAGCAAAGTTTTTACGGTCTGCATCAACAACGTTTGGTACTACAAGACCACCTTCTGTTGATACAGCAATACCGATATCATAGAAGTTTTTCAGAAGAATTTCATCGCCATCGATTTCTGAGTTTACGTATGGATATTTTTTAAGTGCTGCTACAACTGCTTTTGTGAAGAATGACATGAAACCAAGACGTACATCATTTTGCTCGAAAAACTGATCTTTTTTACGTGAACGAAGTGCCATCACATTTGTCATATCAATTTCGTTAAATGTTGTTAGCATTGCTGTCGATTGTCTTACTTCAAGTAAACGTTTTGCAATTGTTTGACGACGACGAGTCATTTTTTCACGTGTTATACGACCATCATCTGCTGCTGCTACTTTTGGAGCAGTTGTTGCAGCAGGTGTGCTTTTGGTGCTGTTGCCATGTGCTTCAACATCTTGTACACGTACACGACCCATTGGATCTACTGGAGAAATTGCTGCAAGTCAATTCCTTTTTCACGTGCTAATTTACGAGCTGCTGGACTAGCAAGTGTACGATCATTCAGCTCCAGAAGTTTCTACTGCTACTGGTGCTGCTTCCTGAGCTTTTGCTGCAGTTGCAGCTGCTTCTGCTTTTGGAGCTAGGCTGCTGCAGCTGCTCCTGAACCTTCTCCAACAATTGCAATTACTTGACCTACTTGAACTGTATCGCCTTCAGCTGCAAGATGTTCTTGAACAACACCAGCTTCTTCTGAAATTATTTCAACGTTTACTTTATCTGTTTCTAGTTCAACGATAAATTCACCTTTTTCAACATTTTCACCTGGTTGTTTTAACCACTGTGCAATCGTTCCTTCTGTAATCGATTCTGCTAATTCTGGTACAATAATTTCTGCCACTATAATTTCCTCCTTTAGTCATATCCGCTTTAACGCGTTTAAAGCTTCATCAATAATACGTTTTTGTTCAGTTGCATGGGATGCTCCATCACCTTCAGAAGGACTTGAACGGTGAATTCGACCAACATATGATACTTTCTTTATCGCCTGCAATTTCTTGAATATACGGAGCTGCAAATGACCATGAACCCATGTTTTTTGGCTCTTCTTGAACCCAAACAAGTTCTTTCACATTTGGATAACGTGCAACGATTTCACTAATTTTTTCAGATGGGAATGGATATAGTTGTTCTACACGAATAATGTGTAAGTGATCGAATCCTTCCCCATCTTTTACTTGTTCAGCTAAATCAATTGCCATTTTACCACTTGCAAACAAAATTCGCTCAACTTTTGTTTTCTTTGTCCCTGTTCCAGGTTGTTCAAGAACTGTTTGGAAACTACCTTCCGTTAAATCAGCTAACATCTGCTCCAACTAATGGATGACGAAGTAATGATTTTGGAGAAACAATAACTAGTGGACGCATTGCATCGTTCACCAAGCATTTTCGCTTGTCTACGTAAAATATGGAAATAGTTTGCAGCAGCTTGAAAGATTCGCAACTGTCCAGTTATTTTCAGCAGATAATTGTAAGAAATCGTTCAAGTCTTGCACTCGAATGCTCTGGACCTTGACCTTCATGAGCATGTGGTAATAACATTACAAGACCAGATTTTTGTCCCCATTTCGATCTGCTAGCATGAAACAAATTGGTCAAACATAACTTGTGCCATATTTGCAAAGTCACCATATTGTGCTTCCCAAATCGCAAGTGCTTTTTGATTTTCTAGATTATAACCATATTCATAGCCAACAATTGCCGCTTCAGTTAATGGACTGTTATGTACAGCGAATGATGCTTTTGAACCGCTAATATGATGTAATGGAACTAATTCTTCACCCGTTTTTTCATCATGCAACACTAAGTGACGGTGTGCAAATGTACCACGCTGCACGTCTTGACCAGTAATCGAATTGGATTGCCATCTTGTAAAATTGAACCAAATGCTAATGTTTCGGCATGTGCCCAATCAATTTTCCCTTTTCCTTTGAATGGTTCTTCACGTCTTTTCAAAATTCGGACGAGTCGTCCAAAGACATTGAAATTCTCTGGGTAAGTGAGTAAGTTCTTCATTTATTTTGCGTAGTGTTCCTTCTTCAACACCTGTTTCTAAATCTCTAGGATAACCAGCAAGTACTTCTTCCGGAATTTCAAGCGGACCTTGTTTCTTATCTTTTAGATTCGCGGATGATCCCTGACAACATCGTGTGCTTGCTTGCATAACTTTGAAAATATCATCATCTAATTTGTCAACTTCTTCTTCACTAACAATGTTTTCTGAAACAAGTGTAGAACCATAAAGTTCACGAACTGTCGGATGTTTATGAACGACATGATACATTACTGGATTTGTTACAAGTGGTTCATCCATTTCGTTATGACCATATCGGCGATATCCAAGTAAGTCAATCACAATATCTTTTCCAAATTTTTGACGGTATTCAAATGCAAATGCTGCAACTGCAATAACTGATTCAGGGCAATCAGCATTTACATGGATAACTGGAACTTCATATCCTTTTGCTGGATCAGATGAATAATGTGTTGATCTTGAATCATAATGTTCAGTTGTAAATCCAATCATATTATTTGCAATGACATGGATGGAACCACCTGTTTGAAATCCACGTACTCGGCTGTAGTTAAAAGTCTCAGGAACAATCCCTTGACCCGGGAATGCTGCATCTCCGTGTACAAGTACCGCATAGGCAGCATTCGTGTCTTGTTCTGGTAATACCAGTATTATTTTTCTGTTCTTGAGCAGCTCTTGTTTGCCCAGTGACAACTGAATTTACAACTTCTAAATGAGATGGGTTATATGCAAGAAAGCGCTTCATTCCAGATTTTCCGGTATATGTTGCACCTATATGGTACACGACATCTCCATACCAACCACGGGTAGTTTCCAACGACCCATCTTTTGGTAATAAATGGTTCATCTGAAACGCCTGCAAATATGTGCAAAAAACATTTCATATGGATTATTTAACACATGTGTAAGAACATTTAAACGACCACGGTGAGCCATACCAATAAGCATTTTTTCAATTTTATTTTCTTCAGATCGGCGAACAAGTTCATCAAAAAGAATAACAAGTGTATCCAGTCCTTCTATTGAAAATCGCTTTGCTCCGACAAATGTTCGGTGAATATATTTTTCAAATCCTTCGATTTTTGTTAAGTCTTTCAAGAAGTGCTTTTTTCTCATCTTTGGATAGATTCGCAGATACGTTACCGCTTTCAATTTTCGATTGAATCCATTCCGTTCTTCCTCATCTATTACATGATCAAATTCATAGGCAATTTTTCCTGTGTAGAATGATTTTAAGTAGTTAATTGCATCTAGACCATTTTCTACATTGGTCGGTACATTCTTTAAAAATAAGTGATGCAGGCATTTCTTCTAAATCTCTTTCAGATAAATCATAATATGAAAGTTCTATACGTGATGAATCTTTTGGACGATCCTTTAGCGGATAAATATCAGCTGCAAGATGTCCGTATGTACGGATTGCTTCCTGCAATTTAAAAGCTGCTATCACTTTACCAATATTACTCGGTTGGAACAGCATTAACTGCTGTTGCTGTTCTCCATTATCTTCTTCTGGTGCACCGAAACGACTGAACATTTCTGCAAGTTCAGCATCGACTAATTCTGGGGACGACTTGAACAATTCATACATTTCCATTACATACCCAAGGTTAGGCCCCGTAAAAGCATCATAGGGGAACGATGGGTATCTGAATTTTTCGACATGTACAATGACCTCCACATTTGCCTATTGGCATATTGTGTTTTTTATTTTTTAATCCTTGTTAATTTTACCATGCAAAGACTAGAACTTAAAGGGTTTCGCACGAACTATTAAACTTTTATGCTATTAACTAGATTTTTACCAGTTTTTATTGAATATTAAGTAGTTTTGTGTAATTATATGAATTTGTTACTTTCAATATTATTTTCTGAATGCTCCATAATTAATTCAACCATTTCTTCAGGGGTTTTTGGCAGTTTCAATTTCCAGCATTTTTGCTATTAATAATTCTTTTTCTCTGCCTTAAAGTAAGCTAAGTTCTTCTGATAATGGTCGAAGTGGAATTTCTTCTTCCTTCAATACACTGCGCAAGTCCAAGTGATTTAAAATGATGTTGCGTTCAATATTTGATCTCCCCTGCTTTTCGCAGCAGAAAGCGGAATAAGAGCATTGGGATTCTAAGTGCAAGCAATTCAAATATAGCATTTGAACCTGCACGCGATACCGCAAAATCAGAAGCTGCTAATAAATGCGGCAATTCATCTGTTACATATTCAAATTGTGTATACCCTTGATATTTTCAAGTGATTCATCTATATTTCCTTTTCCACAAAGATGAATCACATTAAATTTTGTAAATCAGTTCAAGTCTTCTCTTAATGCTTCATTTAGCACAGCTGAACCTTGACTCCCCCCATCACAATGATTACTGGTTTTTCTCCCGTTAAATCCGGCAATTCGTAACCCATCTTCTTTTATCCCTTCAAACAATTCAGGTCGAATAATTGCACCAGAACATGTTGCTTTTCCACTTGGAACATAATTCAATGTTTGCTCAAATACTGTAAAAATATGATTTGAAAAAGGCAGTGCTAGTTTATTTGCAAGTCCTGGAGTTACGTCGGATTCATGGATAACGATAGGAATTTTCGCCATTTTCGCCTGCAAATACAACTGGTACGGAAACGAATCCACCTTTCGAAAAAATAATTTCAGGTTTAACTTTCGAATTATTGATAATGCTTGAAGAATCCTGCTCCGACTCGAAATGGATCTGTAAAATTTTTCATTGAAAAATATCGTCTTAATTTACCACTTTGAATTGCATGATACGTGACATCTGGCTGACCATCTCCAATCAGTTCTTTTTCAATTCCATCATGTGATCCTATATAATGAACATCATAACCACGTTCATGAAATACAGGAATGAGCGCTTCATTTACAGAAACATGCCCGGCAGTTCCGCCGCCCGTTAATAATATAATCGGCCGTTTCATGGCCTTCACCTCTTCTATTATGAAAAATTTTGTATTGCATTGATAGTCAATCTTATTATAGCAAAAATCATGGTACACTAATGTTTAATTTTCGAAATAAAGGATGATTTAATTGGATAATGCTTTACCTCTAAAGAAAAAACCATTCAAATGGCTAAAATCGTCATTCCGATTCTTATCACTCAAGTCGCCTTGTATTTGATTACGTTCTTCGATATACTTATGACTGGACGGTACGATACATACCATCTTGCAGGAGTTACAATTGGCTCTTCATTTTGGGTACCCGTTTATACGGGCCTTGCAGGAATATTAATGGGGCTTAACACCGATTATTGCTCATCTTGTTGGCGCTCGCAGAAAAGAAGACGTAAGACCTTCTGTACAACAAGGACTTATACGTATCAATTGCACTTTCTGCAATTGTCTTTTTAGTTATTAGATTCGGCGGTTGCACCGATCCTAGAAGCGATGCCACTTGAAGAACAAGTACGCATTGTTGCGTGCTGACTATTTAAAAGGATGAGTTTTGGTCTTTTTCCTCTTATTCGCTTATACTGTTTTTCGTTCGTTCTTCGATGCACTTGGAGCAACGCGTGTGTCGATGTCTATCATTCTTTTATCCGCTCCGATTAATATTTTCTTAAATTATCTACTTATTTACGGAAATTGGGGATTTCCGGAACTTGGTGGTGTCGGGGCGGGGTATGCTTCTGCAATTACTTATTGGCTTGTGTTCTTTATTGCATGCGCAATTGCACGTGGATGGGGACCATTTAGTGAATATCAACTATTTGTGAATGGGGAAAAATTTCTTTTGCAAAGTGGAAAGAAATTTTATTTATTGGAGTACCAATCGGGATTTCGATTTTTGTTGAAATAAGTATTTTTTCTGCAGTTACATTACTAATGAGCTAATTATTCTACAGCAGTTATTTCAGCACATCAAATTGCACTTAATTTCACCTCGCTTTTGTATATGATTCCGCTTAGTATTTCGATGGGGGCAACGATTCTCGTCGGACAAGAAATTGGTGCAGGACGAATGAGTGATGCAAAGCAATATAGTTATCTTAGGTGTCGGTTTTGCAATCATATTTAGTTTTATCTCAATTACCATTCTTTGCTATTTAGAGAACAAATTGCATCGCTTTATACAACTGATTTGAAATTATTAAATTGGCAGTTCATTTCTTTATTTATGCCGCCATATTCCAATTGTCCGATGCAGTTCAAGCACCTGTTCAAGGAGCGCTTAGAGGATATAAAGATGTGAATATGACATTTATTATGGCAATTGTTTCATACTGGATCATTGGTTTACCAGTTGGTTATTTTATGGCAACTTTTACGGATTTCGGACCGTACGGTTATTGGATTGGTCTTATTGTCGGGCTGACAATTGGTGCAATTACACTTGCGATTCGACTGCGTCTATATCCAGATAAAGAAATTCGTTAAACATGAAACCCGCGATGCTATTAGCTCGCGGGTTTTTTATCGTTTAATTCAATATGCCAGTACGTGTAATTTCCGCTTCTACTTTTACATTTATATCAAGTTCCGAAAACGTATCCTGCCATTTCCCTTTTTCCATAAGTGGGGATGGAATGCTCGAACTGTTCTGCCGAAACCAACGACGTCACTTTTGGCTTCTTGCAATTTCTTGATCACTTCGTTGAAATCCTTTGTCAGTTCTTTCGAAAGAAATTTCTCTAATTCTTTTCTTGTTTTTTCATCATCCAGATGATCGTAAGCAAATTCTTCTACAGCAAATTTCATTTTATAAGTTGCATCGATCTTGCTGTCCTGAATGTCCCATTTCCTTTTGTATTTGGCGAGTTCAACGGTGATCGGATACGATTTATCCTCTTTTTCCCACATATATGTGAACTTCGTATTGCTTTCCAGTTTTCTTTTGAATAACTTGGATGATTGTCGATTCCTTCCTATCCAATGTGTGACCCGTAAAAATTTTGTCACTGAACAATGCTATCCCTGACACTTCAGGTGTACCTGTCTTTCAGACATTTTAATAAAAGGCAATGCAAGGTCAATCGCATCATCTAATAGTATTCAGCTGTTTGCTGGATATCGATATCCGGAATAATAGAGAACGATATGGCAGTTTCCAATATCTGTTATAGTAATCAGGTAGCTCTAAGGGCATTTTTTCTGTCTTCTCCATATACGGAGCCATTTCCCCTTCTACAACCACAAATCTACTACTCAACCGGTTACGTGGAGTTCTGAAGCAGACATCGAAAGTATCAATTATATTTGACTTCACAGTTTCCGTAGTGAGGAGTATTACTTGCAATTGTGAAACATCAAGAGTTTCACTCGTCTTCCGATTTGCATCGAGCCGGGTTTCCCTAATGGATACACCACTTCCTTCAACAGTGGAATAACTAATGGCATCATTTGTTACGGCGGAAAATGTGTAATGTCCAGTTAATTTTCCTGGTTCTCCCTCAACACCAATAAGCGAAACGAGGGTAAGATCCTTGAATAGTCGTTCATCCCAACAGCCTGCTAATAGAAATTAACATGCGATGGAAATTAGTGTAATTTTTTTGATTTTTCTTTTCCTCCTATCTAAAATGATGACGATTACTGGGATAATTATGGCAAATAGAAGGTGAAGATAAACGATAATGTCATTTAGTTCTTCTACATATTTTTTAACAAAGAATAAAGGCAAAACAACGAGCAATATATGCCAAATAATTATATCCCTTTTTTTTTGTTCTTTTGTATGTAGCCGATGGACATACAAAGAGGTAAATGAAATAATTGTAACGGTAATTATGGTCCACATCATCCAAATGTAAAGGAAAAACAAATCTAGCCGCTCAACAAAAGTCACTTCTTGGGATTTTAATATATAAAGAAGTGGCTCTGGAATTTGTTTCAACCCTGGAAGTGTGAAATATAAGAGAGCAAGAACGACAGAGTAAAAGAAAAAAATAAACCATATCATTTGGTAGACGAATAACGGAAGACCGGTTATTTTCTCCTTAATATCGACATGCCTTCTGAAAAATAAATATAACTCAATTCCTAAGAATGCAATTTGCGCCTTTAAAACACCTTCGAACCATTCTTTTCCAGTAGCTTCTCCTAACGGGAATAAATTTGTCCAAACGAGATCATTCCAAGTAAATTGGAGAAAAAACAAAAAAAATGAAGATGAGTGGGATTAGAATGACACGTTAAATTTATGACTGTTTCCGGCTTACTCAAATTAGCATACAGCGAAATACTAACTAGCGCTGTAAGGACGATAACTTGAGGCGTTTCTGGGAACCCCCATACCGCTAATGTATAGTCGATGTATGCGAGATAAGCCACTGTAACAAAAAGCCAATACCCTTTATACAACCACCCTACGAAAGGACCAACAGTAAACCGCTTATAATACCGTTCATAAAAGAGAAGGAGCATGTAGTGAATGGACTCCAGCAACGATAAAAACAAGCCATGCATCCCTGCCGATCGCATTGATGAATGGTGAAGGAAAGGAGAAGAATGCCGAGCCTGTCTGTGTAATTAATAGAATTAAGAAAAACTGGAATCTTGATAAATTGATATTCAAGTTTCTCCACCATCCTTCTTCTTGGCCCCTCCGTGAGTAAATGTTTGTTGTTGCTTATGAGTTTTATAATATGGAATCCTAAAGAATATATTTTTAAAACGGGATGGATCAAATGGTACGACTGGTGACAAATAAGGTTGTTTCAGTGAAGACTGATTCATCATATGGATAAATAGAATAAGTGTTGCAATAGCGATGCCGAAAAAACCAAAAAGGGACGCTGCAACCATGAACGGAAATCTGATAATACGTATAGTCATATTCATTTCGACATTCGGTACGACAAAACTGGAAATTGCAGTCATCGCTACGACGATGACCATCAAATTTGACACAAGACCCGCATTGACAATTGCATCACCTATGACAAGACCGCCTACAATTCCTATTGTCGGACCAATCGGTGCAGGTAATCGAATTGTCGCTTCACGGATGACTTCGATGAATATTTCCACAATTAGCGCTTCAACTATCGGACGATATGGGATATCTTGTACTGCAATTTTCACTTTTTTACTAATTTCAAAAGGCAAAATCTCCGAATGAAAACCGACTACTGCAATGTAAAATGCAGGAAGAAAAATGGCTATCAAGAAACTAAACAGCCTTAGAATACGATAGAAAGATCCGACATAGACACGTCCATTAAAATCGTCTGGTGACTCGTAAAACGAAAAAAATGTAACCGGTGCAATGAGGGCTGTAGGAGATTGATCGGTGAAAATAACGATTTTTCCTTCCAGTAAATTCGCAACGGCACGGTCTGGCCTTTCAGTGTTAAGAACTGCGGGAAAGGAGACCAAACCGAATCCTCTAAATAATCTTCGATCTGTCCAATGCTGTATATTTTAGGAGTATCGATTTTTTCAAGTCGATTTTTAACATCTTCAACGACTTCTTTATCAGCAATTGTTTCGATATAGATATAGGTGATTTTCGTATTTGTCTCTTTCCCGATTCGTATATCTTTTACAACTAAATCTGGGATTGTGAGATGCTTTCTAATAAGCGAAATATTTTTATCAATGCTTTCCACAAAGCCTTCATGGGAACCTCGAATGACAAATTCATTTTTTGGCTCATCTGGCGAACGGACTGTAATGTTTGGAATTGTAATTTTTAGTAGTTTATTCGTTTTAGGAAAAATAACCGCGACGGAACCAATAGCAAACTGTTTCGATCAATGTCGACATCGAAAATGGAAGAACAGTTGAAGCTCCGGTCTCACCCCAATCTGGAATTCCGTCTTTAGCTCTTTTCCTTAGGATTTCTAATTGTTCATTCAACGTCCCGCCTTCAGTTAAAACTGTATAATAACAAACAATTGCGGTTGACCTTGCCACTCGATTTCCTCTACAAAAAGATCTGAAGTATTATGAAATCTTTCTTTTATGTATAAAATCAAACTGCTCGTCGAAATCGTTTCTTCCATACCCTCACCCCATAAAAAGAGTATGCGCAGGAAACGTGATTATCTAAACGTTATAAAAACTAACGATTAAAGCCAATAATATTATTATGTAAACGTTAATTAATTCTATCACTTAAAATTAATAAAAAAAGCGATTCCCTTAAGCCGAATATAGATTTGGCTCAAAGAATCGCTTTTTCAAGTTTATATTTTATTTTGTAATAAATTGTTGTGTCCAGTAATTACCGTTTTCATCATAACCAATTCCGATATGAGTGAAACCAGGTTTAAGATTTTTGTCTATGTCCTGGAGATTCCATCCATCCTTTTACAACTTCTTCTGCAGTACGTTGACCCATTGCAATATTTTCCGCTGCCGATTTATATGAAACACCATTTGCTTTCATTTGATCAAACGGAGAACCGTATGTTGGGCTTGTATGTGAGAAATAATTATTCGATAGCCATATCTGTTGATTTTTGCACGAGCTGAGTTCATTAACTTGCTATCTGTTTGTAATGGTTTAAGACCTGCTTTTTGTCTTTCAGCATTTGTTAAATCAAGTACCGCTTTTTCAATTGCTGAAACTGAAGCATTTGGTGCAGCCTCAACTGGTTTAGCTGGTTTTTCCGGTGCTGGTGCTGGTGTAGTTGGAGCTGGAGCTGGTTTTGCTTCCGGTGCTGGCTTAGCTTCTGGTGCTGGTTTAGCCTCCGGTGTTGGCTTGCTCTGGAGCTGGTTTAGCTGGTGCTGGTTTAGCCTCTGGAGCTGGTTTAGCTTCTGGTGCTGGTTTAGCTTCTGGTGCTGGTTTAGCTTCCGGTTGTTGTCGGAGCTGGTTTAGCTTCTGGTGCTGGCTTAGCTTCTGGAGCTGGTTTAGCTTCTAGCAGGTTAGACTGGAGCCTTTTCTAGCTGTAGATATTTTGGAAACTTTTCATCAAATTGTCTTGAAGAGCTTTATAATCGTTCTTTTTCAGTTTCATATTACTGAAATCGAACTTTTTGTCTTCCCAATCCAACGCAATTGAACGTACTGTACACTTTTTTCACCTGTACATTATTGTTTGAATATGAAGCTTCTACACTATTGTTGTTCGGCAGTAAGAGTGCCGAACCGAGTAAGATGATCTGCTATCGATTTTTTCATCTCTTAACTCCTCCCTTCGCAATCTATCATAACGTCTAGAGATTGAGAATATAGGATATTTATTACCAATATAAACCAGTTTATCATATAAATACGTTAGCAATAGGACATTACATTTAATCGAAAACTGGATACATTTGGGCAACTATGTTTTTATTTTCATCTATATTGGGGTTGACGATATCTAGTATTTTACCGAATTTTCATAGTCTATACTTTCAATTCCTTCACCTATAATTACAAGTCTAGGCTCCATTTTCACATATTCTGGCATCCAATTCACCATTCCATATGCATATTGAAATAGATAAGGATTTTTAGTTCCTACTACAGGAACAAATCCTTTCATTCGATACACGGTATCTGGAAGAGATTTCACCCAATTTTCAAACTCCTCCATATTCACACTTTCTGAAAATGTGATCAGTTTTGAAGATAGCGGAAGCCCTGCCCTGAAATAACATCTTTAGTAGTTCTCTTTTTTCGCTGAATTGAAGTACTTTTTCAATATATGAAAAAGCAACTTTTGCATTTACTGTTTGAATTATTGGGGCAGTACTATTAAAATTAGACAACTCCATTGTTACTGTCGCGAGTTCATCTTCAGTTAATAAGATCTGTTTTATTTGCAAGTAGTATATGGGCATGTCTAATTTGTTCCATATAAAGTGCACGGATTCTTGGTGATAATGTGTCTCGATTAAGCCAAAGTTTACTATCGGCAACTGTTACAATTCCCTTTAACTTGTAGTCGATCTGCAAATAAGTGGTGAATAAACTGCATCAAGTGCTTCTACAGGATGTGCAGCACCTGTCGTTTCAATTAAAATGACATCAATATCATCATTTTCTTCTAAGTAACCCTTGAATCTGCGCTTCTGTCTTCTCAGAACCCGTACAACATATACAACCATCTAGTAATTCTTTTAGCGGAACACTTCGCCTTCAACTGAGTTTGAATCAAACTGGTAAATTTCCAAATTCATTCATGAAGACTGCTGGTTTTTTCCCATGCTTCTTTTAATTCCTGAATTACATTTAGTAATAATGATGTTTTTCCACTTCCAAGAAAACCACTAAATAAATAAACATCAATCATACTACGCTCACCTCATTTTCATGAATTAAGAAAGCGCCCATCCTATTTAGGACGGACGCTTTTCTGACTTCATAGAAGTATTGACGCTAACTAGTTATTTTGCTTAAGTTTTTCTTTTATATAGCTTCTTTTGCTTTCAATAATTGCGGATCATCTTCTTCAATTTTATCTCGTAATTTCTCCATCAAACCAAATGTTGTATCACCGACAAAATCCCTGTTGTTTCAATATGCAAGATCTTCTTGAAGTTTTATTACAGCTTCTATCGGTTTCATCATCGAATAAGCCATCAACTTCACCTGGATTATAACCAACCGCCTCAAGCATTTCCTCTGCAGATTTTACTGTTGGAGAAAGCAAGCCATCTTTCATTTCCACAGCTGGATCTAAAAATGGCAACATTGCATAAGAAGGATAAGGAACTTCAACGTCTGGTTTTATGCCTTTTTCATGAATCCAATTGCCATCTGGTGTTAGCCATTTCGCAGTGGTTAGTTTTAAATTTGATCCATCTGGAAGATCTTTTGGTGATTGAACAGTTCCTTTACCAAATGTTGTCACACCAACAAGTGGAATACCAGATGATTCGCTTAAGTGCAGCCTGCAAGTATTTCAGAAGCTGATGCACTTCCGTCATCGATTAACAACTGTAACGGGTACTTTTACTTTACGTCCGCTAGTTGCTGGATAAACTTCAGCGTTTTGTACCTTTTTCTTCGTATTGGAATATAGTTTTTTCCCTTTTCAACAAATAAATCTGATATTTCTAATGCCGCATCTAAGTATTCCACCTGGATTTTGACGAACATCAACTACAAGCCCTTTCATACCTTCTGCTTCCATTCTCATCAAGTGCTGCCAGTAACTCTTCATATGTACCCATTGAGAAACTTGTAATACGTATATGTCCAATTCCATCTTCAATCATTTCATAATAAACGGTTTCAATTGGAATAACGTCACGAACAATTTTCACTTCAATTGGTTCATCCGTGCCTACCTCGCATTATTGTTAATGTAACTGGTGTTCCTTTTTCACCTCGAATAAGAAGCACTGCTTCTGATGAAGACATCCCTTGAATACTTTCGCCATCAACTGCAATGATTTTATCTTTTGGTAATATTCCTGCTCGTTCTGCAGGTGAATTTTTAATTGGAGAAACAACAGCAATATAACCATCTTGCTCTTGGATTTCCGCACCAATTCCTTCAAAACTTGATGAAATACTCTCGTTTAATTGGCGTGCTTCTTCTTCATTCAAATAATCTGAGTAAGGATCATCTAGTGCATCAATCATTCCGTTAATCGCACCATCTATTACTGCTGCTTCATCAATATCTTCGAAAGTAATTCTTTTTCATTTCATCATATGCTTCATACAACTTTTTAAATTCTTCTCTTTCAGCAACCTGTTGTGGCGGTTTTACAACTTCTACAACCTTATCATCACCTGCAGTTAAAATAAAAAACGTAATTCCGGCTGTAATAAGAATAAGGCCAAATATAAGCATAACGAAGGAGAATGGTTTTAATTGAATCGATCGTTTTCCCGGTCTATCTGGAACAGGTGTAAATTCGGATTCTTATCTTCGTCATTTGGCTTCATACTCTTTCTCTTTTTCGTCCATCCTATTCCCCACTTTCCCTACAATTGATATGCAAATAGTGTAAAAAGACCGCATGTATATCAGCCTAGCAGCAGACTCTGGGCATAAGTGCTTATGCCTGTCAGAAACGGCCGCTAGGCATTTCAAGCGGTCATTTACTTATTTTGATTGCAGCTTCAAATGCCACTTCAATCATATCATTAAATGTGAGTTGACGTTCTTCCGAGAAGTTGCTTCACCAGTTAAAATATGATCACTTACTGTTAAAATCGCAAGTGCTTTTCGTGCCGAATTTAGCAGCTAGCGTATAAAGTGCTGATGCTTCCATTTCTACTGCAAGAACCCCATATTGAGCCAATTTTTCATGATCCGAAAACTCATTATAAAAAAGTCTTCTGTGAAGACATTACCGACTTTTAAATCTAATCCTTTTTCAATCCCTGCATTGTAGGCTTTAGTTAAGTAAATCAAAATCGGCGATTGGTGCATAATTAATTTTATCGAAAATAATATCATTCATGCTTGAATTTGTTGTAGCTCCTTGAGCAATGATGACATCACGGAGTTTCACATCTTTTTGAATTGCACCACATGTCCCTACACGAATTAAGTTTTGAACATCGTATTCCTGCATCAGTTCTGTCACGTAAATGGAAATAGATGGAACACCCATTCCTGTTCCTTGAACTGAAATTCGTTCTCCTTTATAAGTTCCAGTATAGCCAAACATATTTCGAACTTCATTATATTGCGTTACGTCTTCTAAAAATGTTTCCGCAATGTATTTTGCACGAAGTGGATCTCCTGGTAATAAAATCGTTTCAGCAATTCGCCTTTTTCAGCATTAATATGTATACTCATTAATTTTCCCTCTCTTTCAAATTATCTTGTTTAATCATACATTTATTGTCGCTAGATGCAAAGAAGTATGATACCAATGAAGAACGCATATAAATATTTTCTTATTGAGAATCAGGATTTACACGGTCTCATATAAATATTATATAATTCGTCAAATACGATTGGTCGCATTTCTTCATCAGCTTTCTCTTCAATATACCGTGATAACGGATCGTATCTTGTTTCTTCTTTTGGAAAGCTGAGATCTTTAAACATACCTTCAGCAAATACGGCTTTGTCATCATCTTTCCCACCGCCGCGAAACGAAAATGTAAACTGATAAAAAGTTCGATTCATGTCTTCAACTCCTTATAATTACCGTTGAAATAATTTACTGTACTCGCCATATCCTTCTTTTTCAAGATCAGTTACTGGAACAAAACGCAATGCCGCAGAATTAATACAATAACGAAGTCCATCTGCTCCTGGTCCGTCAGGAAAAACATGACCTAAATGAGAGTCGGCTGTTTTACTTCTCACTTCAGTACGTCGCATTCCATGACTATCATCAAAATGCTCAGTTACTTCTTGCTTCTTCAATTGGTTTTGTAAAACTTGGCCATCCGCATCCTGCATCATATTTGTCTTTTGAGCTGAACAATGGCTTGCCAGAAACGATGTCAACATAGATTCCTTCTTCATAATGACTATCATACTCATTTCGAAATGGCTGTTCTGTTCCGTTTTCTTGCGTTACATGATATTGCATATCCGTTAATCTATTTCTTCAAATCTTCCTTCATTATTCTTCCCTCCAATTATCGCTTTTAAATTGCTCTCTACCTGATCCAATTGCATATCTATTATAATGAGTCGGATTTTTCATGTAATAATCTTGATGGCCTTCTTCGGCAGGATAAAATGTTTTTGCTGGTAAAATTTCTGTTGCAATTGGTTTATCAAACTTTCCTGATGCTTCAAGTTCCTCTTTTAGATTTTTCGGCAAGATGTCTTTGTTCTTCTGAATGTGTGAAAATTGCAGTTTCATAAGATTCGCCTCGGTCAAAAAATTGTCCGCCTGAATCAGTTGGATCAATTTGGCGCCAAAAAATGATCAAGTAATTCTTCATATGAAATAATGATCCTCGTCAAATGTAATTTGCACGGCTTCCCTGTGACCGGTTGTATTTGTACAAACAAGTTCATAGGAAGGGTTTTCTACATCACCGCCAGTATAACCAGAAATTACGGACTGGACCCCTTCATATCGGTCAAATGGTTTGACCATACACCAAAAACAACCTCCTGCAAATGTTGCTAATGCTTCAGCCATACATATTATCCTCCTCATTCATTTTGGAATCATTATTTCAAGAATAATTTCATCCTTGTCCAAGATTAAATTCTTTTGCTCTTACTTGTAAATCCCCTGAAATGGGTATTGCGCTTAAGATCGATAAATAATTCTTCTTCTTTTGGACGAACAATCATCCACGGCGGTAATTTCAACTGAATCTTTTAATATCTTCAATACCGTTGCTGGTGGTATATTTAACTTCCCAATTTCAACGGATAGATTGTTTCAACGTTAAATTACCATCCTCCCGAACAATCGGATCAAAATGCATATTAACAGGAAACGTATAAGAGAAAACAGTTAGTTCCGATATCAAAATAATATCATCTTCAACCTCCATCGTTACTGGAAGTGGCTCCTTATTCATCGCTTTTCGAATATACGTATTCGCAATACCTTCAAAATCTTCCTTCGTTGCACTCACCGTTAAGTAATTTGCTGCACTGATATTCTATTTCTGCTCTGGAATAGGCATCAGATTCATCTGTGTTGCCCAAGTAGATATAAATAAATAGACAACTGCACGCTGCAATAAGTCCAGCTAGTACGAAAAAACGCGATTTTCCAAAGATTCACTCAATCAGCTCCCTACATATCCAATTCCCCATCCGATAGTTCTAGTAAACCGCATTCATCAATTTTTTCGATGTAACGATTTGCCATTTCTTCATATCCTTTTGCATTTGGATGGAAAAAATCGGTGTGGTAAACCATATTCGCATTTGAATTGAACAAATCAGTTACAGGAACGAAGCATGATTTACCGTCCAACACAGTCCGAACTTCAATCGCATTGTTCCAGTCGCTCAATAATTTCCTCAAATTCAGTTGCTTCATCCGTCACAATTGAAAATGGATTATAAAGTCCGCCTACAATAATAATCGCATCCCGCATTCAATCCTCTAATCATCCTAAAAATTTCATCTAATCGATTGTCAATACTGTTCAAGTTCATCGTAAAAAGCTTCTTTTTTCAAATTAAATAAATCTCTCTTTACAATTTTCATTATATCATTGCCGCCAATTGTAAATAATATAAAATCTGCATTTTTTATAATAGTTCTTGAATTTCTGGCTCTTCTAGTTGCTCTAATAAGTTGATCACTTCTACGTCCTCTTTTTGCCAAGTTTTCAACTTCTACATCTTTGACACCTTTCCAATCAGTCATCGCATTGGTTAATCGTCCAAAATAACCACCTCTTTTAAGTTCATCCCCGACACCTTCTGTCAGTGAATCACCAAGTCCAACAACATTGATGTCTTTTAGGAATGAAATGTCCCTGGAATATTCCATTCTGTCAAACTGCGGTATACATTCTCTTCCGTAACAGGCTATCGTGGACTTAACAAACGGTGATTTACAACCAGACAAAAATAATGAGAAGACGAATGACAGTATAATAATCCTTCTCATACGTATAGTTCCCCTTTTCTTAGTAAAGAATCATCTATCTTAATCAGTATAATACATGAAACCAATTGCACCTTCACCAGTATGTGTACTAATAATAGGGTTGTAAATGTTAGTCTAACATCTTTAATACCCAGTATCTTCAATCAGTTTTTTCAATGGTTCAGCCATTGCCAATCCATTTGCATGGGAAATTCCAACACCTCGAATTATTTTCCCAGCTGTTTCTTCAGTAAACACTTTAAATAAATGTGCAACGACTTGTCGATGACTTCGCACTTTCGCAACTGGTGTATAAACGCCATCTTGCAATGTTGCAATTGGTTTAATATTTAATAATGAACCAATCAATCCTCGACCTTTACCGATGCGTCCACCTTTCACAAGTTGTCTAAGTTTATCTACAACAACAAAAAGTGTAGTTTGTTTTCGAACCTGTTCAAGTCTCGTCAACAATTTCTTCAACTCTTTCCCGCTCGCAGCCATTTTTGCGGCTTCTAATACTTGAAATGATAACGCATGGGAAATATACATTGAATCGATGTACAGTCACTTTAGCCTCTGTCATTTCAGCGGCTGCTTGGGCTGATTTTACAGTTCCACTCATTCCACCTGTCATATGTATCGAAATTATTTCACTCCATCTTCTCCTAGACGATCATAAAGCTCTTTAAATACACCAACAGCTGGTTGTGAACTTTTTGGGAGTTCTTGTGAATTTGTCATTATCCCATAAACTCTTCAGGTTCTAAATCAACTCCATCAATATATGATTCATTTCAATTTGAATTGTTAATGGCACAATATGGATTCCATATTTTCTAATCTCTTCTTCTGTTAAGTCAGCAGTAGAATCCGTTACAATATGAATTTTCTTCAATATAAACGCCGCCTCTTTTTAAATAGTAATAGTCTATAAAGTTTCAATAAGTTAAATTATCCGATTGTCTTAATACTCTATGCTTTCATCGTATGACAGCTTTTATTTTTTATCATAAATTTGGTATAACAAACGCTGTCCCATTTTTCGACATAATTTCTTCAGAAGTGGATTTCAATTCCCATTCATCTTCATATGCTGGAAAAAAAGTATCGCCTTCGAAATTCTGTATGAATTAATGTAATGTATAGTCGGTCTGCAATATCCAATACCAAATTGAATATTTCAGCACCGCCAATAATCATTACTTCATCAGCATACTCTTTTGCCTTTTCAATTCGCTTCATTTAAATTATTGACTACGACAACCCCTTCTGCTGTATAGTCTAGGATTTCTCGTAACGACAATGTTTAATCTTCCAGGTAATGGTCTACCTATTGACTCATATGTTTTACGTCCCATGACCATTGCTTTACCCATCGTCATTTTTTTAAAATAAGCAAGTCTTCCGGAATATGCCATGGCAAATCATTATTTTTCCAATCACACGGTTTGGATCATGCGCGACAATTAATGAAATCATTTACATTCTCCTTTCTTAAACAGCAATTGGTGCTTTTATTCTTGGATGTGGATCATAATTCTCAATTTCAATATCTGCTGTTTCCAATTCGAAAATCGATTTTCCTTTGATATTTAATTTTAATGTCGGAAGTTCTTTCGGCTCACGTGATAAGTTGTTCATTAACTTGATCAATATGATTCGAATAAATATGTGCATCGCCTAATGTGTGGATAAATTCACCAACACCAAGACCGCATTCTTGTGCAATTAAATGAACGAGTAATGCATAGGATGCAATATTAAATGGAACGCCAAGGAAAATATCTGCACTGCGCTGATAAAGTTGGCAAGAAAGTTTACCATCAGAAACATAAAATTGGAAAAATGCATGACATGGCGGCAATGCCATATCTTCTACTTCTGATGGATTCCATGCCGTCACAATATGACGGCGGGAATCCGGATTATTTTTTAATCCTTCAATTAGATTCGCGATTTGATCGATCGATCCTTCCCCTGTTGTCCAAGAACGCCATTGTTTTCCGTAAACTGGCCCAAGATCACGCATATTTTTCCGCAAATGCACTCATCTTCTACTACACGTTTTTTAAATGAATTCATTTCCTCTTTATAAACTTCAGCAAACTCGGGATCTTTTGTTGCACGCAGTCCAAAGTCTGTCATATCCGGTCCTGTATATTCATCACTATTTACCCATTGTTCAAACGCCCACTCGTCCCAAATTGGGTTCCGTTCTTTAATAAGCGTTCGAACATTCGTATCGCCTTTTAAAAACCATAACAATTCTGATGCAATTAAGTCGAAACGCGGTTTTCTTCGTCGTCATAGAGGGGAAACCCTTCATTTAAATCGAACCTCATTTGGTAACCAAAACGACTAAAAGTACCTGTACCTGTTCGATCCTCTTTTTTTGTTCCATTTGCTAAGAACATGTTTACAAAGTTCTAAATATTGTTTCATTTTATATCCTCCTAACAGTTAAATTTAGTATACCAATAACGACAGTTACACACCAAAAAAACACACCGCACAAAAGGTTACGATAACCATTTTGGCGGTGTGTCTTTGACCAAAATCCAATGCTGTTTACATTGCTTCATATTTTGTAGTCGAAACACTCTGCAGAATCGGTGTTTGAATCGTATCATCATTTAGTTGCGAAAAGTAGTAATGCCAATTCTTCATTATTACATATCTCCATTATGAAAAGGACCCATACAGCTCACAATTGCTGTTAGGTCCTTATTGATTTTATCCCGCAGTAACAGGCAGTATAATAGAAGTATCCCTTATGTTACTTCATTTGATTCTTCAATTTCATCGACATTAATGAACTTAAAAACAATGAACGTTAGGATAGCTCCCAGTACACCTGCGATAATATAACTGCCGTTGAGAAAATCTTCGCTGTCATCTTTATAGAGGTCTCCTACGAGTGACATAACAATTGGCAGGACTCCAGCCACCCCTATACCCTGTAAAACCCGACCAATAATAACCGAGTTAGTATTTATCACTATTTATAAAGACAAACTGACTGCAATATCTTGCAAAATCGATTAAAACAAAAATAATGCTAAACCTATAATATAGAGCTATTCGGTGCCATCAACAACCAACAAAAGCTTCAATTCATATTACTATCCCAAACAAATATAACTCTTAAAAAACTTCTAACAGAGTTTCCAAGAGCCAAAAAAAAATACACTATTTTACATTTTAGTGAATTAAACCTTTCATATCTGCTACTAATCCCTTCCCCAAATCAAATCAATAAGCACTCTTTTTCCTGGCACACGTACATGATATAACCATCTAACAATCGTCGTAGAGACCCATTGGCAGATCAATGCTTGAATGATGATTTCCCATACAATGACGTACCCCGTTATCACAAAGATGACACCATTGATCCAAAATAGGGACTTCCCCGGATTGATGTTCTTGTACTTGGCAAGGATCAACGCAATGACGCCCACGCCACCGTTTGAGACACCTTGTCTTAGAAGAATAGCAATGCCTAAGCCTAAAAAAATAGATCCGAATACGATGTCGAGCGAAACAGTTGGCAATGGGGATTCCAAAAACGCGTTAAATAGATCAACGGAGATGGAGGCGACGGTAATCCCATAGAGGGTGCCGATTGTACTTCTGCCGCCGAGATAATGCAAGGCAAATAATAACATGGACGCATTCATGATCCAAAGGGCCAGACTTAACGGAATGCCGAACCAATAGTTCAGCAATACTGTAAAGCCGCCTGCTCCACCAGAAGGGATATAGTTTGGAAATAAAAACACACCCATTGCAAAGCCTTGGATAACGGCCCCTATTGTCAGAAGCATGTATTTTCGTAAGGCGTTGCGCGTATTTTTTGGGAGGCGTCTACGGTCTCTTCGTTTCACTTGGCATCATCCTAATTAGGTCTCGTACAATGGTTTGTACTAGGTCAGTCTATGCTTTGTAAAAAGAATGCATTCCATCATTTTGCCGGGGCATCCGTCTATCGAATGCCCCGGCAACTTCTTATAAAACCGCTTTCGGTACCGGTTTGAGCTGGTAACTGATCTCTTCCGACCTGTCTGGTACGCTAGGATGCGGCTCATCAAGGATCTGCTTCAAGATTTGGTTCACAGTAGAAGTGAAGGTAGCGTGATCTCGTTGTCTCGGCCTCGGAAGCGGAATCGCTACATCCTGGGCAATCATTCCGTCTTGGAGCAGGATGACGCGATCTGCCAAAGCAACCGCTTCTTCCACATCATGTGTAACCAGTAACGCCGTAAATCCGTGTTTCTGCCAGATGTTTTCGATGAGGCTCTGCATCTCCAGACGGGTGAACGCATCGAGTGCGCCGAGCGGTTCATCCAGCAGCAACAGATTCGGCTTATGGATGAGGGCCCTCGCTAATGCAACCCGCTGTTTCTGACCCCCAGATAGTTTGGCTGGCCATTCATGGATTCGCTGTTCGAGGCCGACCTGTTTCAATACGGTCATCGACTCTTCCCGTTGTGATCCTTTCAATCCCAACGCAACATTCTCCAAAACCCGCTTCCATGGCAATAGGCGTCCATCTTGGAACATCATGCACGCTTGTCGATTGATGGTCGTCAATGGTTCGTGCTCAATCAGAATTTGTCCGTCCGAGGGTTTTTCCAATCCGGAAAGTAGCCGAAGCAACGTGCTTTTCCCGCAGCCGCTCTTGCCAACAATCGCGACAAATTCCCCTTTACGAATGTCCAGGAATAATTGATCGAGTACGTTCGTGTCATTATAGGATTTCTTCAAACTCTTCAACTGTATGTGAAATTGTTCTTCTTTCATGCTCTTCCGTTGCCAAAAACCTATAAAAATCTATAAGCCTTGTTTGCTTCCTGCTTCATCGTATCTGCTTTTGCCGTAGCTACTCGCATTTGGTATGACACTCCACAGGCGTCAATTCGGATGCAACGAATCCTACACATTAGCAGTATCTTGTTGGTGATTAAGCTGCTAATTGCCCTGCCTTTCGCAAATTCAATGCCGCATTCAAATCCCGATCTATCTTAAATCCACATTTGCATGTATAAACACGGTCCTTCAGCTTCAAATCTTTCTTGATTTCGTCGCATGAAGAACACTTTTTGGATGACGGAAAGAAACGATCGACTTCCATGAATTCAATCCCATACTTTTCACATTTATATTTCATTTGGCGGGAGAATTCCTTGAACTTTTGCTGTTGAATCGCTTTGGACAGGTGACGATTTTTCATCATCCCTTTCACATTCAAATCTTCCATCACAACTTTGCAAGGCTTGGTTTTCACGATTGCGTTCGTTGCTTGGTGAATATGATTGGTACGGATGTTTGCCAATCGTCTGTGTAGGCGTTGTATTTGCTTTTCGATTTTTATACAGTTGCTTGTTTTGGCGTAACGGTCTCCCTCCTTATTCATTTCATATTTACGGGAAACGCTTCTCTGCAACCTACGAAGGCACTTCTCGATCTTGCGTACTTCTATTGTTTTATTGATATTTTTCACTTTGTTGCCGTTTGAACAAACCGCTAACGTTGTAATGCCCAAATCAATCCCGATAACTTCATCTGTCAGCTTTTCTTTTTTTAACGCTTGCTCGATCCCGACAGACAAATACCAATACTTTCCGTCAAACGAGACCCTTGGATTACAATACTTCAAGCCAACCGGGATTTGTTCGGACGTCTGCATCCACCCTACTTTTTCAATTAGTACTCGTTTGTTTGCTTTAACTTTCAATTTCTCCGTATCGTTATAAAAAGATAATCGGGAACGTTTTCGACTTTTAAAACGGGGGAATTCTGCTTTTCCCTGAAAGAAGTTTTTGTACGCATTACAAGCATCTTTGACAGCTTGCTTTGCCACATTATTCGATACGTCAAACAGCCATTTGAACTCTTCCAGTTGTTTCATTTCGGTGATTTCTTTTCTTAAGTCATTGTCGGAAATGAATTTGTTTCCTTGTTTATAGTTCTCTTGTTGCCTTGCGAGCGTCCAATTATAGACCCATCTTGCGGTACCTACCGACTTCCACATTACTAATTCTTGCGCTTTTGTCGGTTTCAACCTGACCTTTTTCCCTAGAATCATCCCTCCTTCAACTCCTTGATAAGATGGACACCAACGTAATCAAGTTGTTTCTGGGAGTAATAACGATGGCGAGACGAAGTAACATAGTCGGGCTTAAGCTTGCCCGCATGATCCCAAATTCTTAACGTTTGAACGGCCACATTGATTTTCTTTACGAATTGGCCTATACGATATCGTTTCACCAAAAACACCTCCGTACAAATCATTTACCCCTTGCACGGAAAAATAGACATACTATCAATAGACTTTTAACTATTTTTATAGGTTGTTATATGCTGTTCAAGAGCCCCCATCCCTATGGTTGTTTTGCATAGCCTGAATGCCATTTTAGCCATCGTTGCTCAAGGAAGCGTGCAATCATGTCAGATAGTTTTCCGAGGAAGGCATACAGTAAGATACTCAGGAGTATAACATCCATTTGCATGAATTCTCGGGCATTCATCGCCATATAGCCGATTCCGGATGTGGAGGAGATGGTTTCAGCAACGATAAGGGTAATCCACATCATTCCGAGTGAAAAGCGGATTCCGACTAAGACGGAGGAAGAGGGCACCCGGGAAGATTACATTGAAAAAGAGGGAGATTTTAGTCAAACCATACATCTTGCCCATCTCGATTAGCCCTGCGTCGACAGATTTAATGCCGTGGTACGTATTAATGTAGATTGGGAAGAGTACCCCTGATGCAACGAGGAATATTTTTGCCTCTTCCCCGATTCCGAACCAAAGTATGACGAGTGGAATGAGCGCCAAATGCGGAATGTTCCGTAGCATCTGTATGGATGTATCCAGTAACAGTTCGGATGTACGGAATAATCCGTTCACGAGTCCTAAAACGAACCCGATACCTCCTCCAATCACAAAGCCGATTAACGCCCTCCCAAGGCTCACCCAAACGTGATCGAACAGCTCGCCGGATTGCGTCAGCTCAACAGCTGCAAGAAGGACATCCGATGGTGCAGCAAGTGTTTTAGCGGACAGGATTCCCACCTTACTTGTAAGTTGCCAAATGAACAGCAGCAGGATGGGTACAAACCAAGGGAGTGTTTTGTGAAGGGTCTTTGTAGCGAAAGGCTTCATTTCCCTCCAACCTTTTCAAATGAAAAAACCCGTTCATTTACATTGATTTTTGTCGGGATGATGCCTAATTCATAAAAAGTATCTGCGATGGACTGCTGTTCAGTGATGATTTCTTCGGAAATCTCTTGCTCTACGCCATGTACACGTCTTTCTACTGCTAACTTCATGGAAGCTTCATCAATCCCTAAAATGTCTGACAGCATTTTCGTAAGTTCTTCTGGATTTTCATTGGCCCAGTTACTGGAGTTCCGGATTTCTTCGACTACTTCCTTCAAGATATCGCTATGTGCAGCGGTAAAGTCTGCCGAAGCAAGAAAGTAATCACGGTCTGAAGTTAACCCTTCACCGTTTACTAAGAGTCGCGCATCTGTTGATACTTCCGTGTCGGCCGTGAATGGATCCCACACCACCCAAGCATCAATGTCCCCTTGTTCGAACGCAACGCGCGCATCCCCCGGCGATAGAAATGCCGATGTAACATCATCGTAACTCAGATTTGCCTTCTCCAAAGCTTTCACAAGTAAAAAGTGGGAGCTTGAGCCCTTGGCAAAACCGATCGTTTTTCCTTTCAAATCCTCAAGGTTTTTGATAGGTGAATCTTCCTTCACCAAAATCCCTGAACCATTGAACTTTGAGAATCCGACTGCTATATACTGCAGTGAAGAACCTGAGGCCTGTGCAAAGATCGGAGGAGAATCACCCGTTCTTCCGAAGTCGATACTTCCCGCAGTTAACGCTTCAAGAAGAGCTGGACCTGCCTGAAATTCATGCCACTCCACTTTATATCCGAGCGGTTCTAACCGGTTCTCTAGTGTTCCTAAATTTTTTAGGATGAGTAAAGGACCATTTTTCTGATAACCGATCCGAATTTTTTGGTCTGCAGTGGTTTGTGGTTCTGCATCTTCAGTGGTGCCACAAGCACCCAAGACCAATCCCACAAGTAATAGCAGGCTTCCCAAAATTGCTAACGGACGTTTGAATCTCCTTCCTGTCAACAATGGTACACATCCCCTCTATATTTCAGCCATTTGATGGTAGTTGGGCAAATAGCTGGTTCACCTACAAAATATGCATTGAGGTGGGTAAGGGCTTAGGCGTAATCCCCGAGAAATTGAACAGATAACATTGTAGATAGCGTCAGGTTTACGTTTAGGCGCAAAAAATCATTTCGGCATTACTTGTGATTGGAAACTCCGCAGGATGGCGTAGAATTGGCTTCGTAGATTAGCAGATTGCAAAACCATATAAACGTTGACAGATAAACCTTCCTAAAGAAAAAACACTCGTTATTTCAACGAGTGTTTTAACATTATTACGATAACCATTTTGGTGGTGTGTCTTTTGACCAATAAATATCTCCAATTGTGTAATGTGAGTTGAATCCATCTTCAGCAACATGGTAATGGAAGTTAAAGAAGTATCCATCTTGAGGACGCTTATCCGTTCTAACATGAAAACGGATGAGATCTTTATGACTTTCCTTTTCATATACGTGAAAAATTTTTTCGGAATAGTTCCCGCCAGGTCTTTCACTAATTGAAAGTCTTTGATGTGCATCATTCAGTAGACATGTTTACGGTCATTCGAATCGCTTCATCAATTTTCGGGAAAATTACTTGTTCAAATTCATCTGATATTACTGGTCCGATTTTTGTACCAAACTTTTCATAAGCTAATGTCTTTGCCGAATCAATAAAAACATCTTCCACTGATTCAACGATTTCAATAGGTTCCGCCAAGCCGATTGAATAATCATGACTGATTGGAAGATCCTTCTTCATGTTTTGAATCACTTTTTTCTTGAAAGTCACTCCAAATATCATGTGCTGGCGTGATAACACCAAATGTAAGAAGAGCAACTGCGATAATAAGTGATTTTTGCAACCATTTCATCAAAGTTCTTCACCTACAATTGTGTCCATTTTTTAATCTTCTTCCATAAGACAAGACGAAACTATTTTGGAAAGGTTTCTTCTTTCTCTCTTTCATTGTACAATAGAACTATAGAAATGTAAGCCCTTTTTTTGAAGGAGGTTTTTTACCGATGGATGTTGTGCTACTTGGCGGAATAGGAATGGTTGGGTTACTCGTTTACCTATGTTCTTTATGTTTCACTAACTAATAAAAAATGTCCTGCTAT
This sequence comes from uncultured Acidobacteriota bacterium, assembly GCA_963847075.1. Taxonomy (GTDB): domain Bacteria; phylum Acidobacteriota; class Thermoanaerobaculia; order UBA5066; family Gp7-AA6; genus DAHUXD01. The sequence goes on along the minus strand of CAWJYL010000002.1, from coordinate 11,877 downwards.
GCGAATGCATAACAGGACATTTTTTAATCTTTTTGATAAAAACCAAAATGAAATTTCGTATTTAATCGAATTTGCCTTTTTAGATTAAACTGATCAAATACTTGCGACTTATAATGGTCTTTCACAACTACTCGCCGTTTACAAACGCGTATAGCCTCTCGCATCCATTCTTCGGACAAACTACTCTGCAACCCGACTTGTCGTAATGGTGTGAAATTCGATGATTCATCAATTGGTGTGCTGAACATTGGATCGATATAAACAACATCCCAACTCTTATCTGCTTGACTTTGTAAAAAAGTCACTGCATCTTGAGAAATTACATGAATACGCTTCATTGCTTCTGTTAACTGTTCAGATTCAGATTCATAGGATTGTAAACCCATCCGAAGTAATAAAAGCAATATCTGAATCCCCTTCAACACCAAGGACTTTTCCACGCTTGCTTGTACAATAAGATGCAATAATGCTATCTGAAGCCAGACCAAGTGTGCAATCCAGAAAAGAATCACCAGGACTCAATTGTGTGGCCTCTAAAAATGGATCTGATTCACCATTCAACAAACGTTTAAGTCGAAACGCAGCCGTATTTGGATGAAAGAAAAACGGCTTTTCCATTCCAATCCGGTATAGTTCATATCGATTAGCGCTAGCAACGAGAACAGCACTATCATACTCTTCTTGCATGCGACTAATCGAACGTTTAGCACGAGTCTACGAATTCATAGCCAATGTATCAACCGCTTTATGAAGCATTTGTAAAGATTGCTCATCTGGCCGCCCATTTGTCGTTATACTGTTTTCATTGTTCAATGAATTGTTCAAGTACTTCAGTTAGATGGGTTTTAATTGTTTCCTTTTGGGAAATTTCAATTTGTTCCCTCGGAATAAAATAAGCGAGTGCTCCATCTTTCCAAAGGGCAATTGAGGGTGAGCTCGGTGGAACTTCCGGGAAATATGCTCTCATCTTTTCAGTTGCTTCCTTATCTTGTCCAGCAAACACTGTGAATAAGTGATCAGGTTTGCTTGTACGCTTCTTTTAACGCTTCTCTGACTGCTGGACGAGCCTGTCCTGCCGCACATCCGCAGACCGAATTTATGACAATAGTGCCGATCCTTCTAGTTGCTCCATTGTTTTCTTGAACTTCTTCTTCGGTTGTCAATTCTGTAAAACCAGACTGAACTAGATCCTCACGCATTGGTTTATAAACACTTTGCATAAACTTATCATACGCATTCATATTACCGCTCCTCTACTATTCGTTTGATAGCCATTAATTAATAATACAACTAACATTCTACTCTAGATCGCTCAATTTTATCATTTAAGTTTAATCAATGGGAGTTCTTAAATTAATTATCTCAATCTTACTTACACCATTATTTACTGCCTTTAAAACTTCAATTGTTATGTTTGTTGGATTGGTGTATGCTCCGATTTGCTTCCCTTCAACAATAACTCGATAAACTGAGATTTTTACCTTTTAGGGTATCCGATATTTTCAGTTTTGTTAGCGGGCCAACAATTCCATCAACAGCTAGTCCATTCTCTAATTGAAAATCTTTCACTGTATTTAGCATTATGGGCCCAAAGCTGTTATCCATGACAAGATTATATCCAAGTTTGTTTAAGTTTTTCTGGATAAGCCCGATTGCTGGTCCCGTATCTCCATACTTATAAACGATTACCGCCATGAATCACCGCCTATTAATTTCAAGTTATAATAGGTTACAATGCCTACTAGCAATTGCTTCACCATATGCCGTTAATTTCTTGTTATCGCGCAATGCGAGAATATCGATACTTGAATCCATGAAACCACCTTCAATGAGTATTGCAGGCATTTTTGATTCACGTAACATATGAAAATTCTTCGTTTTCAATCCCGCGGTCCTCGAAGCCCCATTGCTTTTACGACAAGTGGATGAATCACGTTGGCGATTTCGAGTGATTCTTGACTTCCCCCCGGAAAGGTATAAGTTTCAACGCCACCATGTGCCCCCCACTTGCCCATAATAAGCATTATGATGAATCGATACCAGTACATCAGCGCCCCATTCATTTGCAAGATCTGTTCGCGATTTAAGTGGAACGTCATTTTTACCGGATGGATCATCTAACCTTAGCGATTTTTACATTTTGATAGGTATTTAGCTTGGCAATCGCCGCAAGCGCTACTTTATTGTTAAATGACCACTCGCGTTCTCCGTCTGGTGTTCGCTTTACCGGCTGTATTCATTCCGTGTCCAGCATCAATTGCAATTTTAACCATCAATTTCACCTCCAGTATATTAAAAGAGAATAATAGTCTCTCTATAATATATGTAGATATACTGACCAAAAGAGGACAGTACACCGCACCCTATTCCAGAAGTTATTTCGATAATCCACCGATGCAAAACTAGATATAATAATCCAATCGCATCCGATTCATGTAGTGTCCCGTTTTGAATCTTTTCCAACCACTTTTCAGGAATTATTCCTTTTTCAATTGATTCTAGATAGATTAAGATAGTTGAAGTCGCTCGAATGAATTCATCACTGGTTGGGTTATTTAGCATTGATTTAATCTCATTTATTGGTTCAAGCTTAATATAGGCAGCAAGGGCGGTCCGCAATAGCTTCCCCCTCTGCCATTACTAATTTATTGGTACATAATTTTATTATGTCAACTGTAGAGTTAACAAATCCACCTTCCCTTAACGATTACAGGCATCGGGATTCACGTAATACATGAAAGTTCATTGGAATTGACTGCCACCCTATTTCCCATCGATCTGACGATTCTAGGATAAGTTCTATAAGATTTATCTTTATAGTTTGAATAGAGTTTTAGCAGATTCTCTAAATATGATTCAACAGAATAATTATTACTGCGGTTACCGATTTTCGGGTTGTTATGAAATGTGACATATACATCTGCTTTCCATTCGATTGCACGATTTGAACGTATATTTAAAGGAATTTCCATCTTTCCAGCTGAATCGTCAACACGTAATATTTCCACGTTTTTATATGTTTTTAATTTATCTATCGTTGCACGTACAACTTTTTCATTGCACATCCATTCCTTGGTCGTCCTCAGGTAGCATATCCTCCGAAATTCTCAGTCCTTGACTAGCATCAATTGCAATTTTAACCATATAATAGCCCCTTTTTGTGAATGAAAAAAATCATCACGTTTATAGCTATTTTATGCACAAAACTTTAGTCTAAAAAGGCTTAAGTCCTTTTACAACTATATATATTTTATGATGAAATTATAAATAGCGTTAAATAAATGTGAATTCCCACATTTATTTAACGCTAAAAATCATTATTATTATGGCTATTTGACTATAATTAATCAGTTCTTGCTTCGGTCATTTGTTTCCAAACGGATCCTTTTGCATCTTCACCTTCTGCAATTCGTGCAATCGCCATACGAATTTGAAGTTTCACTTCGAATTCAGGATCTTTTCTGCCTCTTTTAATGCAGGAAGTGCTTTTTCAGTTCCTGTTTCATATAGGAACATAGCCGCACGCCAACGAACAAGTTTATTTCGATCTTTTAGTAGCCGGATTGCAGCATCTTCAAAACCTTCAAAACCAAGACCACTCATACAATCCCCCGCAGTTCGTCTAACCGCCCAACTTTTATCTCTTAATGCTTTTTCAACATATGGAATAACTGCTGTATCTTCAATCATTCCAAGATAAACTGTTGCGAGTCTACGAATCGACATTTTCTCATCATCAAGTGCAAAGTTAAGTAACGGCGCGTCAGATACATATCCGGATCTGGCATTTGATCGAGTAATTGGAAACTTTTTTCCCATTCATCGACATCGAAAACTCTTCAAGTGTATTTTTCTACCGCGTTGAATTACTTCGTCTTGCCCTTCTTTGGATTGACGAATAATTTCTTGTAAGTCGCTCGTCTGGATAAGCAGCTTCAACTTCTTGCAATACAATTTCACCAATTTCAGCTTTTTCACCGTATCGAATGCCGTAATCTGCCCATTTTCGGAGCAAAATATAGTTTTCAACTTCAGCACCGTGCACTTCATCCATCGCTTTGATGAAACGTTCACTTAATCCAAAACGTTCTTCAGATTCACTATCAAATACTTTCACTTGTAGCGGAATATCTTTATACGTTTGCACATGGACATAAACTTCACCGTAATTTTCATCTGCTTCTTCTTCAACCATTGTATCATTTTCACTTGTCTTCTTCATTGAATAACCGCTTGAACATCCGCAAGAATTGCTTCCCATGCAACATTTCCAGCTCGTTCAACCGCCATAAAATTCATCACATGATAAATGCCTCGAATTCCATTTATATCTAATAAAGCTGACATTGGATGTGGCGCTGTTTCTGCATCGCTTTTTTTATAGTTATAAGCTTGTGCCAGTTGGTAATTCTGTATCTAGTACAATTTTCATCGAGTTTGGACTTGGAGTTGGTTCAATTGTTACTATTTTCAATTCGCTTGCCCCCTTATTTCTTTGGAATAATAGCCTCAACGTCAGCTAAAATCTCTTCCCATTCGACATCTCCGCTTCTTTCAACTGCCATGAAATTCATAACGTGATAAATTCCTTTAATGCCATTCAACTTTTAAGCAATGAAGCATGCAGGTTCTGCATGCTGTCTCCGCATCATTTTTTGTATAATTATGGCTCGTTCCAGCTGGTAGTTCAGTATCAAAAACAATTCTCATTGAGTTTGGATTCGGTGTTGGTTCAATTGATATTATTTTCATTTATATTGCCCCCTATTATTTTAGTTTATGCTTCTTGAAATTCTTGTAAATATGACCATCGTTCGAATAACTTTTCATATTTTGCATTCAATTCTTCAAGTGTTCTCGGTCAGTTCTCTTAGTTTATCGTAATCGGAGCCCGCAGACGCCATTTCTGCCTCTGTTGCTTCAATAGTCTGTTTCAACTTTTTCTATATCCGCTTCAATTGTTTCCCATTCTTTTCTTTCAGCATAAGTCATTCTCTTCTTTTTTTCATGCTTTTCAGGTTTCGGATTTCAATTACCGGCTCCACTTTTACTTCTTTACCTGGTGCCACATACGTTTCAAGAAAATCCGAATAAATGCCAAGCCATGTATCCACTTTTCCAGTACCATCGAGCACCCATAAGTTTTGTAGATGTTCTATCTAGGAAAAAGCGATCATGCGAAATCGTTATGACAACGCCTGGAAAAGTTTCGATAAATCCTTCTAATACCGATAACGTTTCAAGATCTAAATCATTCGTCGGCTCATCTAATAGAAGAACGTTCGGTTGTTCCATTAAGAAGCTTTAATAAATGAAGTCTTTTACGTTCGCCGCCTGATAATTTCCCGATTAGTGTACCGTGGGCCCTTGTTGGGAATAAAAATCGTTCAAGCATTTGCGAAGCGGAAATTCGATTGCCATCTGCGTCTTCAATATCATTTGATGTTTCACGAATATATTCAATAATTCGTTTATTGTCATCCATTGTTGGAATATGTTGATGGAAATGTGCAATTTTCACTGTCGATCCTTTTTCAATGATCACCAGTATCCGGTGTAATTTCTTCTGAGAACATATTAAGTAATGTCGTTTTTCCCGCTCCGTTTGGTCCAACAACCGCAATACGGTCACCAGATTGAAGTAGACATGAAAAATCTTCAATAATCTGTTTTATCCCCAAATGATTTTGAAATACCGATTGCTTCAATGACTTTTCGACCAAGTCGTGTTGTTTTTAGTCCGACATCCATTTCATCACTTGTATTGTCTTTTTTCACTTGTTCTGCAAGTTCTTCAAAACGACCGATTCGTGCTTTTTGTTTCGTCGATCTTGCTCTTGCCCCACGTTTAATCCATTTTAATTCTGAACGATAACGATTTCGAAGCTTATCATCCGTAGATGCTTGCATTTCATCACGTAACGCTTTCGCTTCAATATAATCACCATAATTTCCTGTATGTGAATATAGTTGTGCGTCCGCAAGTTCATAAATATGCGTCGAAACCGCATCTAAGGAAATACCGATCATGCGTAACAAAAATAACCGCGCCTTGTTCATTTATTAAATAATCTTGTAGCCATGTAATTGAGTTCACATCTAAATGGTTCGTCGGCTCATCAAGCAACAATAAATCGGCTGGTTCAATAAGGACTTTTGCAAGGGCTACTCGCTTTTGTTGGCCACCTGACAGTTCACCCATTTTTTTATCAAATGTATCGATGCCAAGTTGCGTTAAAATCGTTCGTGCTTTTGAATTTAAATCCCAACCAGACTGTCCGTCCATTTCATTTTGCGCTTTTGCAATACCGATCTTGATTTTCTGTCAGATTCTGGATTCGCAGTAAGCGCTTTTAATGCATGCTCATATTCTAAGTTCATGCGAATAATCGGTGCATCGCTTATAAACACCGTTTCCATTACCGTAAGTTCGGATCCACTTCAGGTTCTTGAGGCAAATAAGCAATCCGATAATTATTCGGATGGTCCATTGAAATCGAATCAGCATCCCCAACACCTGCAATAATCGACAAGTAATGTCGATTTACCTGTTCCATTAATGCCAATTAGGCCTACTTTCTCTCCACTCGCAATTGTAAACGCAATATTATTAAATAATGTTTTTTCCCCGACTGTATTCGTCAAGTTTTCAACGATCAATTGACTCATTCATTCACTTCCATTTCTAAACTATACATAACTCTATCATAGCTGATTTAGGATGATTTTTGAAACGGTTCGTACTAAACAGTATAGAGTTTCATGTTTTACCGCTATTTTTCAATCTTCATGCAACTTAACTATGAATATATGCAACTTACATAATTGCTATTGTTCCATAATTCTTTCAAGTGGTACCATTCAGATAACTTGAATTAGTAGTATTCTATAAAGGGTGTGATGATTATCGAGATTAACATTGACTGAATCTGAGGACTATGAGAAAATCGAAATATTAATCAAATGTCCTAAAATTGACGATAGGGTTTTACATTTGATCGAACAACTTAAACAAAATGAAATTAGCTTAACTGGAAGAAGAAATGACCGCACTTATTCTCTTGTTGCTAAAGATTTGTATTATATCGAATCTGTTGACAATAAATTATTTCTTTATGATCATAATGAAATCTTCGAAAGTGATTTAAAGCTCTATGAGTTTGAACAATTAGTAGATGGAACAGATTTTATTCGTATTAGTAAAAACTTAATTGTAAATACAACCTTTGTCGAAAGTGTTCGAGCTTTATTCAACGGGAGATTCGAGGCCATATTGACGAACAATGAAAAAGTAATTGTCAATCGACATTATGTCAAAGCATTCAAAGAGAAGTTTCTGAAGTGAGGAGGAAAAACATGAAAAATTTTATGAGGTATATCGCAGCAAGTTGTGTTTCATTTACATTTAGCACCATCTTTTATCTGTCCTTTAGTTTTTGGAGTATTTTCCCTCCGCTTACTGAAGAATTGGTTGTCAAAATGTTGCTAATTTCCATGGCAATTATATTTTTGATTTATCTAGTGCATTTATCGCCCTTTGAAAATTCATTTTTTTTAAGACTGTTAGAACTTTCTTCAGTTCTCTTTGTATTGCTGTTGGCTGGAGGACTTTTTACCGTGTATCCCTTCAACTCCCTATAATATCTTCTTCGTCGTTGTCATTGGCATATTAACGTACAGTGTTGTAATTACTGTGATTTTTATAGGAGAACAAGCTAGTGCAACGAAAATTAATAAGGTAATAAAACAACGTAAATTGGAGGGGTTCAATGAATAAAATAATCGAAGTGAAGCGGTTGTCAAAGAATTTTGGAAAAGTGCAAGCGATAAATGACATAAGTTTCTATGTAGAAGAAGGTACACTTTTCTCATTTTTAGGAACAAACGGGGCCGGAAAGTCAACGACAATTTCGATTTTGTTGACGCTTTTGAAACAAGATATAGGCGAAGTGAAGGTCAATGGCTACACAGTTGGAGAACATGACAACAAAATTCGACAAGAATTAGGTGTCGTTTTTCAAGATAGCTTATTAGATCCTTTACTGACTGGTAAAAGAAAACTTGGAAATTCGTGGCTCGTTTTACGGAATGTCGAAAAAAGACAAAAACAATGCAATTAGAGCGGGTTACTGTTCTGACGGACTTACAATCGTTTATAAATCGCCCTTATGGAAAATTATCAGGCGGTGAAAGAAGAAGGACAGATATTGCCCGCGCACTCATTCATAACCCATCAATTTTAATAATGGACGAACCGACAACGGGACTTGATGCCCAAAGTCGAAAAAACATTTGGAATACAATTTTACAACTTCAAAAAGAAACGAAAATGACGGTTTTTCTAACAACTCATTATATTGAAGAGGCGGCAAACTCAGACTATGTAGTTGTTATGAAAGAAGGTGAAATTGTTGGGAAAGGTACCCCCCACCAATTAAAAAATGAATATGCCTCAGATAAGTTACTACTTAACGCCAAATGACAATGATGGAAATGAGAAGAATACTTACCGCTGAAGAAACTTGAATATATAGAAGAAAAATCAATCTTCCGTCTTCCACTTAAAGATACGAAGATCTGCAATACCATTTCTAGAGAAACATGCAGATGCCATTTCATTCATTTGAAGTTAGAAAGTCTAGTTTGGATGATGTCTTCATTGCCATTAATGGAAAGGATGTGGAATAACGATGATTGCCTTTACTAAACGGAATATTTTATTATATTTTCGTGATAAAACAGCTGTTTTCTTTTCCCTTCTCGCTGTATTTATTCTCATAGCCTTGTACGTTTTTTTTCTTGGAGACTTAACATCAAAAGGTCTTCCCGATTTCCCGTCAAAAAAGCATGTTGCTGACATCGTGGTTTATCGCGGGAATTTTGGCAGTTACCTCAATGACAACCACTTTAGCTTCATTCGGAATTTTAGTTGAGGATCGAGCAAATAAAACGAATAATGGATTTTTACGCTTCCCCTATTTCACGAGCTAAGTTAGTTGGCGGCTATATATCCAGTGCATTGTTTATAGGATTTATGATGTGTACAGTTAACATTCATTGTTGGGAACTTCTATCTTTTAGTGTCAGGAGAAGCACTACTGACGTTTGGTAAAATGCTAGCGGTTAGTTGGCGTAATTGTATTATCAGTAGTATCAAGCGGTTCGATGGTTCTTCTAATGGTCTCATTCTTCAAAACATCAAATGCATTTGCTGCCGCAAGTACTGTTATCGGAACGCTTCTTGGATTTTTAGCTGGAATCTATATTCCGATTGGCACGCTAGCCAGACTATTTACAAACCATCGTGAAATTTTTCCCGGTCTCCCACTCTGCATCTTTGTTTCGACAAATCTTAATGGAAAGTTCGCCTTATAGACGCTTTTTTCTAACGCACCATCAGGCCATGAAAGAAGCATTCCTATTCGATATGGGCGTATTTATGGTAAATTAATGGCTATAAAGTAACTAAAACTAATCAGCAATCCTTTATTTGCTCGCTACAACAATTCTGTTTTTGATTCTCACTTCTAGTAATGAGTCGAAAAAGAAATTAATGAAGCAAGTACCAGAAAAACTCGGTACCTGCTTTTTCTTATTCCGCAACAAAACCTGTTCAGTATGTTATTGAATCAAATGGGAACACTTAATGAAACATTTCAAGACTAATAAGTATATTAATATTCTTTATTAATATACTTATTAGTTATTTTACAATACTATTTTCTTTGTATTAAAAAAACTGTTGTTATCTTAAAACGTGTAACAGTCAGTATTATAAGACATTTATCAATGGTAAAAATTATTTTTGACAATTGAAATCAATTGATTTTATTATAATGGATAATAATATGAGGAGGTTTATTGTGTCTAAATTTACAAAAACAAGAAACAATTGTGGAGAGTGTCCCGCAAAAAGGATTTTTCGGACACCCGAAAGGTTTATTCACATTATTCTTCACTGAATTCTGGGAACGTTTCTCGTATTACGGTATGAGAGCAATCCTTGTATTCTATATGTACTACGAAGTATCGAATGGCGGACTTGGATTAGATAAAACAGTCGCATTGTCAATCATGTCTATATACGGATCGCTCGTCTACATGTCGGGAATTATTGGCGGCTGGCTTGCCGACCGGATATTCGGTACGTCGAAAGCAATATTTTATGGTGGAATATTCATTATGCTTGGCCATATTGCACTTGCGATTCCCGGTAACATCACAATGTTCTTTGTTTCGATGGTTCTCATCGTCATTGGAACAGGTTTACTAAAACCAAACGTCTCCAGTGTTGTTGGTGACATTTATCCTGAAAACGACAATCGACGTGATGCAGGATTCAGTATCTTCTATATGGGAATTAACATGGGTGCATTCATTTCACCACTTATCGTCGGCGAGTTTAATGAAAACAAGTTTCCATCTAGGATTCGGTGTTGCTGCAGTCGGGATGTTTTTCGGATTATTAGTGTTTCATCTTAACGAAAAAGAAAAATCTTGGCTTAGCAGGTACGCAAGTTGCAAATCCACTTGCAACCGTCTGAGAAGAAAAGAGTATTCTCAATTTTTGCAATTGCCACTGTAGTCATTGCAGTTCTAGTTGCGATCGCCATCCCTCGAGGTTGGTTAACTTTTGATTCATTCATCGCAATTGTCGGAATTCTTGGGTTCCTTATTCCAACGGCTTATTTTATTGTTATGTATAAGAGTCCAAAAACGAATGATGTGGAACGATCACGAATTATTGCGTTCATTCCGCTCTTCCTGGCATCCGTTATGTTTTGGGCAATCGCCGAGCAAGGATCAACAATTCTTGCAGTTTATGCAGATACACGAACGAATCTTGAATATTTTTGGATATCAAATTTCTCCAGCCTTTTTCCAATCATTTAACCCGTTATTCATCATTACATGGCTCCAGTGTTTGCATGGCTGTGGGTGAAACTTGGTGACCGACAACCAATATTCCGCAAAAGTTCTCTTTAGGTCTTCTGTTTGCTGGATTATCATTCATCGTTATCTTACTACCAGGCTATTTTGGCGGCACAGATACTCTTGTGAATCCACTCTGGTTGATTCTAAGCATCTTTATGGTCGTCTTAGGCGAACTTTGTTTATCACCAGTCGGATTGTCTGCAACGACGAAACTGGCACCTGCAGCGTTCTCTGCACAGACGATGAGTCTATGGTTCTTATCGAACGCGGCTGCACAAGCGCTTAACGCACAACTCGTCAAATTATATTCACCAGAAACCGAAATGATGTATTTTGGAATCATCGGTGGAACAGCGATTGTGCTAAGTCTCCTCTTATTCTTGATCTCACCCGTAATTCAACGATACATGATGGGTGTTCGGTAATCTTAAAAACAGCTATTCCATTAATTTGGATAGCTGTTTTTTTCATGTGAACTAAAATCTATTTTATGAATAGACTAGGATTGTATCTGTAAATGAGAAAAGGGAAAATGTATGACCAATAACTATTGGGATCAACCGTACAATCGATACAGTCGAATTTCTATTGAGGATGCAATTAGTATCGCGTTGTCACAAATACCTGGTGAACTTAAAGTAGAGTTAGATACTGAGAATGGCAGACTGGTATATGAAGTAGATATAATTACAAGGCAAGGAATCGAGTATGATATGGAAATTGATGCCCAGACAGGTCGAATTACCAAATTAAGACGTGATTAGCTGAAAATGAAATGGTCGGTGCTGTAGGGCATTGTAATTTCCCACACACTGACCCACATCAATAATGTAAAATTAATAATTCCCTATTCCCTACTCCACGATCCTCAATATAAGAATAACCGTTTCCCTTCTCCCATCGCTTTTGCTAACAATGTAACTGAACGAAGTAGACGTACAT